>NZ_JAINZT010000001.1 GCF_020166515.1 Robertkochia flava
ACTTTCGAATTCACTGACCAATTGTTTTTTAAAATCCTCCGAATAATGACGGCTCTTACGGATCTTTCCAAGACTTGCTTTCATAGTTTTCCACGTTTAAGTGGTCAACCTATATCAGGGACGTACACACTCTTCACAACTCCCCACTCCCGACTCCCGACTTATCACCAAAAAAAAAGCCCCGCAACTGCAGGGCTTTTTTATCTGTTATATAAAACTTACTTAAGCTTCTTCTTAACCTGAACCTCCTGGTAAGCTTCCACGATATCACCTTCTTTGATGTCGTTGTAGCCTTTGACCTGTAATCCACAGTCATACCCTTTGGACACCTCCTTAACATCGTCTTTGAATCGTTTTAATGAAGCCAGTTCGCCGGTGAAGATCACCACCCCGTCTCTGATCAGACGGATTCCGGAATTCCTGTAGATCTTACCATCAGTCACCATACATCCTGCAATGGTTCCCACCTTGGAGATCTTAAAGGTTTCCCTGATCTCTGCAGTACCGGTAATCTCCTCTTTAAGTTCCGGAGAAAGCATACCTTCCATCGCATCTTTCAGATCGTTGATCGCATCGTAAATAATCGAGTACGTACGGATATCGATTTCTTCTTTATCTGCAATGGTTCTGGCATTACCCATCGGCCTAACGTTAAATCCGATAATAATTGCATCAGACGCAGAAGCCAGAAGTACATCCGATTCGGTGATCGGACCAACGGCCTTATGAATGATATTGATATGAATCTCTTCGGTACTCAGTTTCTGGAAGGAATCTGTTAGCGCTTCCACAGAACCGTCCACATCCCCTTTAAGGATAATATTAAGTTCTTTAAAGTCACCCAGTGCGATACGTCTACCGATCTCATCAAGGGTAATATGACGCTGCGTTCTTACCGACTGCTCTCTCAGCAACTGCGTACGTTTGGCAGCGATCTGCTTGGCTTCCTTCTCATCTTCGAACACATGGAACTTATCTCCTGCCTGTGGCGCTCCATCAAGTCCTAATACTGAGATCGGAGTTGAGGGCCCTGCTTCAGCGATGGTCTTACCTCGCTCATCCTGCATGGCTTTCACCTTACCGCTATGCGTTCCTGCCAGCACATAATCTCCTACCCGGAGTGTACCCGCCTGAACCAATACCGTAGCTACATAACCTCTACCCTTATCCAGGAAGGCTTCCACAACCGTACCATTGGCATGTTTATCAGGATTCGCTTTCAATTCGAGCATTTCGGCTTCCAGAAGTACTTTTTCAAGCAGTTCCTGAACGCCCTGGCCAGTTTTGGCAGAAATATCGTGTGACTGGATCTTACCACCCCAATCTTCAACAAGAAGATCCATTCCCGCAAGGCTTTGCTTCACCTTATCAGGATTTGCGGTAGGTTTATCCACCTTGTTAATTGCAAAAACGATCGGCACTCCTGCAGCCTGAGCGTGAGAGATGGCCTCCTTGGTCTGAGGCATCACATCGTCATCGGCAGCGATCACGATGATCGCAAGGTCAGTCACCTGAGCTCCCCTGGCACGCATTGCGGTAAACGCTTCGTGACCCGGAGTATCCAGGAAGGTAATCTTCTGACCGTTTTTCAGGGTAACCGCATAGGCTCCGATGTGCTGGGTAATACCCCCACTCTCACCTGCGATCACGTTCTCTTCACGGATATAATCCAACAGGGAAGTTTTACCGTGGTCTACGTGACCCATTACCGTTACGATCGGAGCTCTGGTCTCCAGATCTTCCGGCTGATCTTCCTCTTCGGGAATTGATTCTTCGATATCGGCAGTAATAAACTCGACCTTATAACCGAATTCTTCCGCGATAATAGAGAGGGTTTCTGCATCGAGACGCTGGTTCATGGTTACCATCATTCCCAATGACATACACGCAGAGATCACCTGGGTTACGGACACATCCATAAGGGTTGCCACCTCACTAACGGTAACAAACTCGGTTACCTTGAGCACTTTGCTCTCGGCTTCTGCCTGTGCCAGTTCCTCTTCGGTTTTTTGCCTGTGACTGTCTCTTTTCTCTCTTCTGTATTTGGCTCCTCTTGACTTACTGGCTTTACCCTGTAATTTCTCAAGAGTCTCCCGTACTTGTTTTTGTACTTCTTCTTCAGTAGGCTCCACTTTTTCGACCGGGGCCTTACGTCCTCTTCCACGACCTTTGGTGTCTTTCTGGAATCGACGGCTTCCACCCTGAGCCGGTCCTTTATTGGTATCCTTACTAATTCGCTTACGACGTTTTTTCTTGTCGTCAGCTGTTTTATCCTGAGCCTTGGCGGCTTCTTTCTTTTTCTTCGGCTTCTCGAATTGGGAAAGATCGATCTTCTTACCGGTGAAGTTAGGACCTGACAATCGCGTATAATTGGTTTCGATCTTTTCCGACTTCACCACCTCGTCGTCAATCATCACATCCTTGGTCTCTGGCGCAGGCTTCTCTTCCTTAACGGGTGCTTCCGCCTTAACCACTTCTTTTTCCTTTTTCTCTTCCGGTTGAGCAGCAGGTTTCGCTTCCTTTTTCACAGGAGCCTCCTGCTTTTCTTTCTCCACGGTCTTTTCTTCTTTCGCAACTTCTTGCTGAGGCTTTTCTTCAACAGGCGCCTTGGTTTCGGAAACCTGCTCCTTCACAGGTGCTTCCTCAGCAGGTTCCGGAGTGGCTATTTCAGCGGTTTCCGCTTTTTTACCTCCGTCAAGATCGATCTTACCTACGGTTTTAGGACCGCTAAGGCTGGCCTTGGCCTTGATCACCTCCTGCTCTTTCTGACGCTTAAGCTCCTGCTCTTTCTCCAGCTCCTGGCGGATGGCCTCCTTCTCTTTGCGCTTCTCTTCGCCCACTTCTTTAGAAGCCACCTTTTTACTCTTGTCTGTTTGAAATTCCTGCATAAGAACCTCATACACATCCCCGGAGATCTTGGTGGTAGGCCTTGCTTCTATCTCTATACCTTTAGATGCAAGATATTCTACCGCCCTGTCCAGGGAGATGTTGAATTCTCTAAGAACTTTATTTAGCCTCAATTTTGCGTTTTCAGCCATAAATTAATTGTTATCCTCTAATTTTTTCGTTTAAGCTGTTAGTCTTCAAATTCTGCCTTCAGAACTTTAACAACTTCTAAAATAGTTTCCTCTTCGAGGTCGGTTCTTTTTACCAGGTCTGCCAGGTCCTGCTCCAGAACACTTTTCGCGGTATCCAGTCCGATTCTCTTGAATTCGGAAATGATCCACTCTTCGATCTCATCTGAAAATTCTGTGAGCTCCACATCCTCTTCTTCGAGACCTTCTCTCAACACATCGATCTCGTACCCGGTCAATCGCCCGGCCAGACGGATGTTAAACCCTCCTTTCCCGATCGCCTTTGAAACTTCCTCCGGCTTCAGTGTTACTTCAGCATGCTTGGTTTCTTCGTTCAAAGTTACGGAAGTTACCCGAGCCGGACTCAATGCCCTGCTGATAAACAACTGCGGGTTGTTGGTGAAATTGATCACATCGATATTCTCATTACCCAATTCACGAACGATACCGTGAATACGGGAACCCTTCATCCCCACACAGGCTCCTACAGGATCTATACGATCGTCATAGGAATCAACAGCCACTTTTGCCTTCTCTCCTGGGATACGCACCACTTTCTTCACCGTGATCAGTCCGTCAAAAACTTCGGGGATTTCCTGCTCAAAGAGCTTCTCCAGAAACTCAGGAGCGGTTCTTGACATGATGATCATGGGCTTATTCCCCTTCAATTCCACGCCTTCAATGATACCTCTTACATTCTCTCCTTTACGGAAAAAGTCGGAAGGGATCTGTTTTTCCTTTGGAAGGATGATCTCATTCCCTTCATCATCGAGTAAAATTACAGCTTTATGACGAATATGATGCACCTCTGCAGTATAGATCTCTCCAATGAGGTCCTTAAACTGCTTGTATATGGTGGTATTATCATGCTCGTGTATCTTGGAGATCAGATTTTGTCTCAGTGCAAGTATGGAACGACGCCCGAGGTCAATAAGCTTCACCTCTTCAGAAACATCCTCTCCCACTTCAAAGTCAGGCTCGATCTTTCTGGCTTCTGTCAGCGAGATCTCCTGATTCTCATCTTCTACTTCTCCGTCAGCGACAACAACCCGGTTTCTCCAGATCTCAAGGTCACCCTTGTCCGGGTTAATGATAATATCAAAATTATCATCTGAACCGTATTTTTTCTTCAGAGCATTTCGGAAAACATCCTCCAAAATAGCCATTAACGTTACACGATCTATGAGCTTGTCATCTTTAAACTCTGAAAATGAATCGATCAATGCAAGATTTTCCATGGTAATTGTCTAATTAAACGTTATCATCACTTTAGCTTCTACAATATCTTCTATAGCAACCTCTCTCTCTTTCTGAACGGTTACTTTCCCTTTTCCAACCGGTTTAGGCTCTCTGGCCTTCCACTCCAGAAGGATATGGGTCGGGGTCGCACCGGCCAGGTTCCCTTCCAGGGTCTCCTCTGCCAGCTTCACCTTAAGTTTTCTCCCGATATTCTTGGTGTACTGCCGCTTGTGCAGCAGTGGCTCTGTAGCCCCAGGAGAACTCACCTCCAGAGAGAAATCCTCTTCCTCCCTGTCCAGATTGTGCTCTACCTTACGGCTCACTTCGATACAATCCTTTAGGTTAACCCCCTGATCCCCGTCAATGACTACCAGGATCTTGTTATCCGGAGTCACCTTGAGGTCGATCAGAAAAAGGTCTTCGCGCTCTTCAAACACTTCATTCAGAAGTTCTTCAACCCGTTCTTTCAGCATTTGTTATTGGTATAAAAAGAGGGGACACCTGTCCCCTCTGAAATCAATTATCATCTCTTTCAACGCTGCAAATATACAATTTTTTTTAAACCTTTCACAGGCCCGGAAATTGCAATTTGCTCAGACAGCGTAAAATAAAAAAAGCCTCCCGATCAGGGAAGCTTTTTTTGTTGGCCTACAAGGACTCGAACCTTGAACGACTGAACCAAAATCAGCTGTGTTACCAATTACACCATAGGCCATCAGCAGTGCTCTGTTGGATGCGCTCATCCTCGAAAGCGGTTGCAAATTTAGTACAAACTTTTATTTGCGCAAACATTTTTAAAATTTATTTCCATTCAATTTTATTTTCTCCTGTTAAGGTTGATTAAAAGCGCTACCCTGTCTTATATTTATTCTTAAATTCGCCACCAATAGAAAATAAGTACATGACTGCATTACAGTTTAAAAAATGGGATACGATCCTTGGCTGGGTCGTTTTCGCCATCGCCCTGACCGTTTATCATTTGACCGTTGAGCCTACTTCCAGTTTCTGGGATGCTGGGGAGTATATCGCAACAGCCTCCAAGCTACAGGTAGGTCACCCTCCAGGGGCTCCATTGTTTCAAATGATAGGTGCCTTTTTCGCTAATTTTTCTTCGAATCCCGAAACCATTGCGGTTACCGTTAACCATATGTCGGTATTCTCCAGCGCCTTTACCATTCTCTTTATGTTCTGGACCATCACCAACCTCACCCTGAAGCTCGCCAGCATGCAGGGAGAGATGACGGGGGCAAAATATGTGGCTGTACTGGGAAGCGGACTCACCGGAGCCCTTGCGTTTACATTTACCGACAGTTTCTGGTTCAATGCAGTGGAAGCCGAAGTGTACGCTATGGCAACCTTCCTGATGGCGCTCATGTTTTACCTCGGACTAAAGTGGTCTGATGAAATGCATACCTCAAGAGCCAATCGCTGGCTGATCCTGATCGCCCTGATCACCGGACTTTCGTTCGGGGTGCACTTTATGGCCCTGCTCACCATCCCGGCCATAGGTATGATCTATTACTTCAGAAACTATAAGGAGCATACTGCCAAAGGGTTTATCCTGGCCAACCTGGTCTCAATAGCCATCCTGTTGTTTATTTTTAAACTCCTGCTTCCTAATGTGATGCGCTTTTTCGGTTACCTGGAAGTATTTTTCGTGAACAGCATGGGGCTCCCTTTCAATTCGGGAACCGTTATTGCAGCCATCCTGGTCATTGCAGCCTTCTGGTACCTGTTGCACTATACCCGACAAAAACAATACCCTATATTAAACAGTGTGGTGCTAAGCACTATGTTTATCCTGATCGGATTCTCCACCTGGCTCATGATCCCGATCCGGGCCAACGCAGGAACGGTAATAAACGAGAACAGCCCTACCGATGCCAGGCAGTTACTGGCCTACTATAATATGGAGCAGTATCCGGAGACCCACCTGTTTAACGGCCCGATGTTTACTGACGCCTGGGCAGGGCAGGATCCCGTTGATCCTTTCCGGGACGACAAACCTAAATATGAAAGAGATTACGAAAACGGCAAATACGTCATTGTTAACGATTACAAGGATGCGCGACCGAACCCTCATGGCGATCATGTGGGCTTCCTGCCACGGATGTGGAGCAGTGAGCACGCAGCAAATTATATGAAGATCACCGGACCGGTTAATATCCGGGTAAAGAGAGAATACCGGGGCGACCAACAGCTCACCGGGGCAGTGGCCCGGCTGGGTAGTGATCTGGAAAACGGCAGCCTCGATACCGAGGATTACGTTCGGTTCATCAAGCAGTTCAGTGAATTTATAGAGGTGGAACGACCCACTTTCTGGCAAAACATGCATTACCTCTTCGATTTCCAGATGGGATACATGTACTGGAGGTACTTTTTCTGGAATTTTGCAGGACGCCAGGACGATATCCAGGGTAAACTCGACAACCATGGCAACTGGCTTAGCGGCATAAAATTCGCCGACGAGTGGCGCCTTGGCTCTCAGGACAACCTCCCTTCTGATGTCCTTAACAATAAGGGAAGGAACACCTATTACTTCCTGCCCATGATCCTAGGCTTGATCGGATTCCTCTTCCTCTTAAAAACAAGCAAGCAGAAATTCTGGGTCCTGTTCGTACTCTTTATGTTTACAGGACTTGCCTTAAAAGTCTATTTGAACGAAAGACCCTTCGAACCACGGGAACGGGATTATGCCCTTGTGGGGTCCTTTTATGTTTTTGCGATCTGGATCGGAATGGGCGTCTATGCCCTTTTCGACGAGTTTAAGCGATTCCTTGCTCCTAAGATCCTGGCCCCGCTGGTTACAGTGATCTGTCTCCTGGCCGTACCTGCTGTTCTGGCTACAGAAAACTGGGACGATCACGACCGGTCTGACCGATATACTGCACAATCGATCGCAAAATCCTATCTTGAATCCATTCAGGAGAATGCCGGAGCCATGCTCTTTACCATAGGCGATAACGATACCTTCTCCTTATGGTATGCCCAGGAAGTTGAGGGGTACCGAACCGACGTAAGAACCATCAACACCAGTTTGTTTGCCACCGATTGGTATATCGACCAGATGAAACGCGCTGCCTACGAAAGTAAGCCGATCCCATCGCAGCTTACCCACGACCAATACGTTTACGGGGTTAGAGACCTGATCTACTATCATGAACTCACTGACGAACGCTGGGATATCGACCGTTTTATGGAATGGGTATCGAATGACAAGTACACCATGGATTTTGTGCTGAAGCGCAAAGGGATCGATCCTTCCCGTTATCCTGAAAGCTACAGGAACCTTCATATTTACCCCACCAACAAGATCAGGGTACCTGTCAATAAAGAGAATGTTCTTAAAAGCGGACTGGTTAAACCGGAAGATGCGCACCTGATCGCAGATTATATCAATATCGATCTTCCAAAAGACGCCCTACCGAAGAACCGTATCATGATGCTGGACATCCTGGCCAACAACAACTGGGAGCGTCCGATCTACTTTACCGGTGGTAGTTTTGATGCCGCAGAATACATCTGGATGAAAGACTACCTGCAGCTTGACGGACTGGTGTATAAGCTCGTTCCTATCAAGACGCCTATCGACCCCAAGAACCCGTATGAAATGGGACGAATAGATGAAGACCTGATGTACAATATCGTCATGGACTGGAAATGGGGGAACTCCCAATCCACGGAGATCTACCACGATCCCGAAACCCGGAAGAACAGCATCTCTTTCCGGGGCAACCTGGCCAGGCTAACCGAAAAGCTCATCGCAGAAGGTAAAACCGAAAAAGCCAGGGAGATCATTGATCTGGCCATGGAGAAGATGCCGTTCGGCTATTTCGGCTATTACGTCTTCCTCGAGCCATTTGTAAATGGTTATTACCAGGTAGGAGAACCTGAAAAGGCCAGAGCGCTTTTCGAACAGGTCGCTAAAAAATACCAGGAATACCTCGAGTATTACGGGTCTATGGATGATATGGAACAACTCAACTACACCAAGGATATCATTAATAATATGGAACGTTACCGGGGGCTGATCGACATCGTCGTGCAGAACGACAGCGAAGATTATGGCCTGGAACAGGCGCAGATCTTTAATGACTACCTGCCGATGTTCTCTATATACCGGGAGGCGCAGCGCTCCAGAAATGAAGAGCTCATGCAACCGGAGGCACTTCCTGCTGAGGTTGTTCCTGCAGATTCTGCAGCTGACTCCAACGCAGAGGAAGAGGGCTCAGACACCGTGAGAGAAAATTAGAAAACAAATGGCCGGGCTTAAGCACCCGGCCTTTTTTTATATGAAGCCATACCTTTTCAAAACTCCTGCCCTGGTGGAGCGACTCTACCCTGACCTTGAATGGAAGGCAGAAAAGACGAGAAAGACCGTATACCTCACCTTTGATGATGGCCCTACCCCCGTGGTTACACCCTATGTTCTGGAACAACTGGAAACCTATCATGCCAGGGCCACCTTCTTTTGTATCGGAAAAAATATAGATCATCACCCGGAGTTGTTCAGGACACTTCTTTCCAAGGGACACCGCATCGGGAATCACACCTTTAATCACCTGAACGCCTCCAAAAGCACCCCCGACATCTATATGAAGGAGGTAGAAAAGACTGAAGAGCGAATTGCACTGGAAACCGGGAGTCCCGGGAAGAAAGAAACCCCTCTTTTCCGGCCGCCTTACGGAAAGATCAATAAAAAAATTACCGGGCTACTGCATGCCCAAGGCTACCGGGTGATCATGTGGAGTTTACTAAGTGCCGATTTCGACCCTGCCCTGAACACAGCCAAAAGCCTTTCCAGCCTGAAAAAACACACCCGGCCGGGAAGTATCATTGTATTTCACGACAGCCTGAAAGCCTTTGAAAACCTAAAGGTGATCTTGCCGGAATACCTGAAATTCCTAAATGAAAATGGATTTGAAATGGAAAGCCTCTGACCCGGACTTAAACGTATTCCTGAAGTAATCCTATAAGGGTATCTGCGTCCTGTTCGCCACTCTGGCGCCAGACCATCTCCCCGTTCTTATAGATCATAAGCGTTGGCAACCCTTTTACCCTGAGGGCCTCGGCCAGCTCGCGGTTCTTATCAACATCGATCTTGATCACCTTGACCTTGTCTCCCATGGCTGCAGCAACATCGCGAAGCACAGGGTGCATCCCTACAGACTGATCATTCCACTCTGTGTAAAAATCGAGGAGCACCGGTACTTTAACATCGATTAATTCGCCAAATTTTGACATATAGTATTGAAATTTAAGCGCTTGACAAATCAAATGTAATAAAAAAACTAATAAACTGAGTCAAAGCGCTGCATTATACCTCAGAAGAGCGCTTGCGAAGTTCGATCACGGTAACCTCCGGCCAGATCCCCACCCGTCCAGGGTAACCTATAAATCCGAAACCGCGGTTTACATTGATATATTGCCCCAGCTCCTGGTAGATGCCTGCCCAGTATTTGTAACGGTATTTTACCGGACTCCATTTGATCCATCCCGGAATTTCAACCCCGAACTGCATCCCGTGGGTATGTCCGCTTAGGGTAAGATGTACATGCCAGGGGTGCCTCAATACCTCCTGTTCCCAGTGCGAAGGATCATGGCTCATGAGGATCTTAAAATCCTTCTCGCTTACATCCTTTAAAGCCAACTCCAGATCTCCGGCTTTTTTAAATCCACCGGCTCCCCAGTTCTCGACCCCTACCAGCGCGATTCGCTGATCGCCCTTTTGCAGAAACCTGCTTTCGTTAAGCAGCAGATCGAAACCAATTCGCTGCTGTATACGCTTGAGTTCTTCGAGGTTTTCTTCCTTATCTTCTTCAGTATTCCATTCAGCGTAATCGCCATAATCGTGATTACCCAGCACCGAGAACACCCCGTCCCGAGCCTTTAATTCGGAGAAAACATCCATCCAGGGATGCATTTCCCGTGCAACACTATTCACCAGGTCGCCGGTAAACAAGATCACGTCGCTATCCTGCTTATTTACCAGGTCTACAGCATAGGACACCTTCTCAGGATCATCAAAACTTCCGCTGTGAATATCCGAGATCTGCGTAATGGTGTACCCATGAAAAGCATCCGGAAGGTCATCAAACTCCAGAACATACCGCAATACCCGGTAATCGTACTTCCCCTTATACATCCCATAAAGCAGGGAAGCAAAAGGAATGGAAGCCAAAAGGAGGGCCACCTGACTTACAAAACGCCTTCGTTCCGGAAAATGCACCTTTGCTCCCGTTCCCGAATTAAATATCTTTCTCAGCACCCATCCAAAAAACCGGATCACATCCTCAACCATCATGATCGCCCCCGAAATAAACCCAAGCGCCATAAAAGCCAGGAATATCCCAACGGAGACACTCATCGCACTGCTCATTCCCTGTGAACGGTCGTAACCACTGAACTGGACATAGATATTGCCCAGCACCACGAGAAACACCAGGAGGTACATCCCTTGTAACCAGGGATTCTTCACCAGGGTGCGCAGGGCCTGAAACCCATAAAAAGCGCCCACCAGGTAGAGTATTCCGAGAAAAATAAAGAATCTAGACATGCGTTATAAACGATTGTGTATCACAAAAGTATTCTTCTCCCGACAGAAGCCGGACCTTTTAATTTTTATTTAACCAAGTTTACCATCCTTTTAATAACTGCGGGATCGGAAACATAGATCTCCCTTTCATCCGGCAGACTTTTTGGGTAAAAGGAGATCTTTGGAAGGGGCAGCGACTGATGCTGAAGCCTGGTAGCAGAAAAATGGATCTCCCTGAATCCCCTGGTCTTGAATTTCCCGATATTCCTCTCAGTGACCCCGCCTCCCGGCATAACAATGATTTCATCCCCGTATTTCCGCTCTAAAGTCACAAGGGCATCGAGCCCTTCCTCTGCGGTAGGCCGGGCTCCGCTGGTAAGCACTCTCGAGCAGCCAATCTGTAATAACCTTTCGATTCCTTCTTCCTGATCGGGCACCCAGTCAAAGGCTCTGTGGAAGGTGAAATCCATTTCACCTGCTGCCTCCATCAGACCGGCTGTTGCCACGGTATCAATGCGGTGATCCTTTTTTAAAACCCCGCAAACCACCCCGGCACAACCCAGATCGGCACACATAGCCACGTCATTGCGCATGACCTCCAACTCTTCCCTGCTGTAGGTGAACCCACCGCTTCGAGGGCGTATCAACACATAAACCGGAATATCCAATAGCTCCACTACCTTTTTTATCAGGGCATAAGAAGGCGTTACCCCACCGAGTACAAGCTCCGAACAAAGTTCTACCCTGTGGGCTCCGGCTTTTCCCGCATTTACAGCAGACAGTAATGATGGTGCGCAAACTTCTGTGATCATTTTGGTCAGGGTCAGGTGTGGATACGACTCCTTTAAAGGTACCGATTATTTTCCACCCTACTAAAGCCTAAAGCTCTTACCTTAAGATACCATTAGCCAGCAAATTACCGCGACACTCCCAATTAGCCATTGAACCCAAGGCGCACCGGCACACAAAGTGCACTCTCAATTAATAAAACAGGTTTTCTGCATTTCCTTTAAAACTTCCTTATTTTTACGCAGAACATATATCAGATCACCATTATGCCGGAACAAAAACGTCTTTTTTTACTGGATGCCTACGCCCTTATTTTCAGAGGTTATTACGCCTTTATTAAAAATCCAAGGATCAATTCCAAGGGTATGGATACCTCTGCCATCATGGGCTTTATGAATTCCTTATTAGACGTTATTAAAAGGGAACAACCCGACCACCTTGCCGTAGCCTTCGACAAGGAAGGGAGCAAAGACCGGCTGGAAATGTTCGAAGCCTACAAGGCCAATCGGGACGAAACCCCTGAGGCGATCAAAATAGCGGTACCGTATATCCAGGAAATTCTTAAAGCGATGCACATCCCGGTGATCGAAAAACCAGGATATGAAGCCGATGACATCATTGGTACCCTGGCCAAACAAGCCGAGAAGGAAGGGTATAAAACCTTTATGGTTACCCCGGACAAGGATTTCGCCCAACTGGTAAGTGAAAACATATTTATGTACCGCCCTTCCCGCATGGGAAATGGCATTGAGATCTGGGGTATCCCGGAAGTACAGAAAAAATTTGAGGTGGAACGGCCCGACCAGGTGATCGATTACCTGGGTATGATGGGAGATGCCGTAGACAATATCCCGGGATTACCTGGCGTTGGAGATAAGACTGCCAAGAAATTCATCAAGGAGTTCGGAAGCCTGGAAGGCCTGTTGGAAAACGCCGATACGCTTAAAGGAAAAATGAAGGAGAAGGTGATCGAGAACGCCGAACTCGGAAGGTTGTCTAAAAAACTAGCCACCATTATGATTGACGTTCCGGTGGAGTTTCACGAAGAAGATTTTGAGCTGAACACCCCGGATTTCCCCAAGGTTAAAGAGATCTTTCATGAACTGGAGTTCAGGCGAATGGAAGAAAACCTACTCAAGACCTTTCATGTGGAGGAAACTGAGAAAAAGGAAAGCACCGCCCAGGAAGGCATTAACGCCAGCCTCGAGGTGCAATACGATCTTTTCGGCACCCCGGCAGAGGGTGGTTCGGCAACCCAGACCAGCCCCTCGGGATATAAAACCATTGACGACACCCCTCATTTCTACCAGTTGGTAAATACCGGGAAGTCAAGGACCTTACTTCTGGAAAAACTGCTCTTACAGAAAAGTGTGTGTTTTGACACCGAAACCACCAGCCTGAAAGCCCTGGAAGCTGAACTTGTAGGTTGTGCATTTTCATGGGAACCCGGCAAGGGCTATTACCTTCCATTCCCGGAAGACCAGGAGGAAACCCGGGAGCTGCTGGAAAATTTCCGGGCATTTTTTGAAAATGAAGAGATCGAAAAGGTCGGTCAGAACCTGAAGTATGACATCAAAGTACTTTCCCGTTACGGCATTGAAGTGAAAGGCCCCGTATTTGACACCATGATCGCGCATTACCTGATCAACCCGGACATGCGCCACAATATGGATGTGCTCGCAGAGACCTATCTCAATTACAGCCCGGTACCCATTGAAAAGCTGATCGGCAAAAAAGGAAAGAATCAAAAATCCATGCGCAGTGTTGGGATGGAAGAACAAACGGCCTACGCCGTAGAGGATGCCGACATCACCCTGCAGCTGAAACACCTCTTTGAAAAGGAGCTGCCCAAGCGAAATGCAGAGGACCTGTTCAGGAACATAGAAGCGCCCCTGGTGAAAGTGCTGGCCGAAATGGAAATTGAGGGGATCAACCTGAATGGTGAATACCTACGGGAGTTGTCAAAGGAAATGACCGGGGAGATCGCCCAACTGGAATCGGCTGTTTATGAGCAGGCCGGAGAAGAATTTAACCTGGCCTCCCCGAAACAGCTGGGTCCTATTCTGTTTGAAAAGCTTAAACTGGCAGACAAACCTAAAAAAACAAAAACAGGACAATACTCCACGGCAGAAGATGTACTGTCTGACCTTGCCGAAGAACACAAGATCGTTGCAGACATTCTCGAATGGAGGCAACTCAAAAAGCTTCAAAGCACGTATGTAGATGCCCTTCCCGAGGATGTGAACCCGGATGACGGGCGCATCCATACGGTATACATGCAGGCCGTGGCTGCCACCGGAAGACTGAGTTCCAACAACCCAAACCTTCAGAATATTCCTATACGAACCGCGCGCGGGCGCCAGGTCAGAAAGGCATTTATCCCCCGAAATGAAGATTACACCCTACTGGCTGCCGACTACTCCCAGATAGAATTGCGTATTATCGCTGCCTTAAGCCAGGAAGAAACCATGATCCAGGCGTTCCGCGATGGCCAGGACATTCATGCCTCTACTGCCGCCAAGGTATTTAACATTCCCCTGGAAGAGGTTACCCGCGAGCAGCGAAGCAATGCCAAGACCGTAAATTTCGGAATCATCTACGGAGTATCGGCATTCGGTCTTTCCAACCAGACCTCCCTGAACCGAACCGAAGCGAAAGAATTGATCGACACGTATTACAAGACCTATCCGAAACTGAGAAATTACATCAGCAGCCAGATCGATTTTGCACGGGAGAACGGCTATGTGGAAACCATCCTGGGAAGGAGAAGATACCTCAAAGACATCAACTCAAGAAACCAGGTCGTAAAAGGAGCCGCAGAACGCAACGCCGTGAATGCCCCCATACAGGGAAGTGCAGCCGACGTGATCAAGATCGCCATGCTGCGCATCCAGGAGAAGCTCAAAAAAGGCAACTACAAGACCCGAATGCTGCTTCAGGTACATGATGAACTCGTTTTTGACGCACATAAGGACGAACTGGAAGAGGTAGGAAAAATGATCAAGCATGAAATGGAGAATGCTTACACCCTGA
This sequence comes from Robertkochia flava, assembly GCF_020166515.1. Taxonomy (GTDB): domain Bacteria; phylum Bacteroidota; class Bacteroidia; order Flavobacteriales; family Flavobacteriaceae; genus Robertkochia; species Robertkochia flava. The sequence continues at coordinate 14,671 of NZ_JAINZT010000001.1, forward strand.
GCGTTCCCCTGGATGTGGAACTGGGAACAGGAAGCAATTGGCTGGAGGCTCATTAACACCTAAACAGACAGTTTTCAAATTCCTAATCACAAACGGTCAAAACCTAAACGTGCAGATCTTTTTATATGCCAGACAACAGTTCTTTGATCCAGTCTAATTGATAAAACATATGCCCCGGAACTGCGTACCTAAATGTTTGCAAAAAACTGCAGACCCTTATTCAGGTTCTTCTTTACGATATAAACCATCCGGAGGACTGGAAACAATTGATTAGATCATCCGGATCAGTTACCGCAATTTGTTTAGAGGCAAATGAATCTCCAGGCGTAAGGGACAGGTTGTACAGAATGAAAATTTCAAGGAAAGAAGCGAAGGAATCAGAACTATGGCTAAAATCATTTTGTGAGTTAAGCACCTCCAGCAGAGACAATTCAGTCTCTTTTTCTTGAAAGCCGGAGCATGGAGGAATATTATATCGACTATCATTATCAAGCGATCACAACAATATTCTTCACCTAACAACTTTATTAATTATCCTAAAATAAATTCAGAAGTTCCCTTTCGGATTTTGGAATTTGGATTTTGGGATTTTGAAGTAGTTAAAATATTTCGTTTTGACCGAAGAACACCCAAATAAACCACATACGCCTGCTCATTACAACTTCAGAACCCTGTAAAATACAAAGCCAAGGTCGTCAAAACACATTAATCCCCAACGCATTCTGTATTCCTTTCAAATATAAGCAAGTACACGTTTGCAATTATAAGAATTATATGTACATTTGCACCCCTGTAAATCCGATCCATATTGAATCGGGCAGGAATGGAATGTTTAATTTTAAATAAGTTAGTGTGGATACATTAAGCTACAAAACCGTATCAGCGAACAAGGCAACTGCAGATAAGCAGTGGGTTCTTGTTGATGCTGAAGGACAGACGCTGGGACGTCTTTCTTCTAAGGTAGCCAAGCTGCTAAGAGGGAAGCACAAGCCCAACTTTACCCCGCACGTTGATTGTGGAGATAACGTAATTGTTATCAATGCCGAGAAGATCAACCTAACCGGGAAGAAATGGAATGCGAAAGAATACATTCGCTACACCGGGTACCCAGGTGGACAAAGAGTTCAAACTGCTGAAGATCTTTTCGCAAAGAATCCGGCGCGTTTGATCGAAAAATCAGTTAAAGGAATGCTTCCTAAGAACAAGCTGGGGGCTGATCTTTTCCGAAATCTTAAAGTGTATGCAGGAACCGAGCATGATCACGAAGCTCAGAAGCCTGCTGCCATTAATCTAAACGATTTTAAATAATGGAAGTAATTCACAAGATTGGCAGAAGAAAAACTGCTGTTGCACGAGTGTATGTTTCTGAAGGGAAAGGAAACATCACCATCAACAAAAAAGACATGGAAAGCTACTTCAAGACTCCTACCCTTCAGTACAAGGTGAAGCAGCCGCTTACACTTACTGATAATGCAGAGTCTTTTGACATCAAGGTAAACGTTTACGGTGGAGGAACTACCGGACAGGCAGAAGCTGTACGTTTGGCAATTTCAAGAGCTCTTTGTGAAGTAGATGCTGAGAACAGAGGTACCCTGAAGCCGGAAGGACTTCTTACCAGAGACCCACGCATGGTTGAGCGTAAGAAATTCGGTCAGAAGAAAGCCCGTAAGAAATTCCAGTTCTCTAAGCGTTAATCCTTTTTTTCATAAGGGAACTTTCGTTCATATCATATTGAAATTAATCATGTCGTTGATCCGCCCTGCGGAGCCTAGTTTAGCATCCAAATGAAGAAGGCACAATCCTCTGAAGAGGTGACCACTTTTTCATTGCTAACTGTACAACGGAACGTAAACTATTAAGAAAATGGCAAACAACATAGAAGTTAAAGACTTACTAGAGGCAGGTGTACACTTCGGACACCTTACCAGAAAGTGGAATCCAAACATGGCGCCCTACATCTACATGGAGCGCAACGGGATCCACGTTATCAACCTGTACAAAACTGCAGCCAAGATCGAAGAGGCTAACGAAGCCCTTCAAAAGATCGCTGCTTCAGGAAGAAAAATTCTTTTCGTAGCAACCAAAAAGCAGGCTAAAGACATCGTAGCTGAAAAAGCCGGAGCAGTAAATATGCCTTACATCACTGAAAGATGGCCAGGAGGTATGCTTACCAACTTCGTTACCATCCGTAAGGCGGTAAAGAAAATGGCTGCTATCGACAGAATGAAGAAAGACGGTACTTTTGATACCCTTTCTAAAAAAGAAAAATTACAAATAGATCGTTTAAGAGCAAAACTGGAAAAGAACCTTGGTTCTATCCAGGACATGACCCGTCTGCCGGGAGCGCTGTTTATTGTAGACACCATGCGTGAGCACATCGCAGTAAAAGAAGCTCAGAAATTAAACATTCCAATCTTCGCAATGGTCGATACCAACTCTGACCCAAGAGAGGTAGACTATGTGATCCCTTCTAATGACGATGCGTCAAAATCGATCGAAAAAGTGCTTTCTCACGTAACTGCAGCTGTTGCAGAAGGACTTTCTGAAAGAAAGGCTGACAAGGACGCTGAAAAAGCGGGCAAAGAAAGCGAAGGTGATGCCGATACTCCTGCAAAAGCAGAAAAAGAGGCTAAAGCCGTAAAGTCTGAGGACAACGAATAAATAATATTTTCCAAAAGCCGCTATCCGGTTTCCGGTTAGCGGCCTTTAATCAAAAAATCTTAAGAGAAATGGCAAAAATCACAGCCGCTGAAGTAAATAAGCTAAGAAAATCTACCGGAGCCGGTATGATGGATTGTAAAAAGGCATTGGTTGAGGCAGAAGGAGATTTTGACAAAGCCGTAGAGATCCTTCGTAAGAAAGGTCAGAAAGTTGCCGCTAAGAGAGCCGACAGAGAATCTTCTGAAGGTGCTGTTATCGCCAAGGTTAATGACGACAAGTCTGCCGGAGTAATCGTTTCACTGAACTGTGAGACCGATTTCGTTGCCAAGAACGATTCTTTTGTTCAACTGGCTAACGACCTTACCGAGCTGGCCCTTAACTTCGACTCTAAAGATGCGTTTCTGGCAGCTGATTTTAACGGAATCACTGTTTCTGACAAACTCATCGAACAAACCGGAGTTATCGGAGAGAAGATCGAGATCGGAGATTTCCGTAAACTGGAAGCTCCTTTCGTTGGGTCATACATCCACGCCGGAAACAAGATCGCTACCCTGGTAGGACTTTCTGCCAATGTAGACGGTGCCGAGATCGCAGCTAAGGATGTGGCCATGCAGGCAGCTGCTATGAATCCTGTAGCCCTTAACGAGGAAGGTGTAGATCAGTCTGTTATCGACAAAGAGATCGAGATCGCCAAAGATCAGTTAAGAGCCGAAGGGAAACCAGAAGCCATGCTTGACAACATCGCTAAAGGGAAACTTAAGCGTTTCTTTAAAGACAACACTCTTGTAAACCAGGATTTCATCAAGGATAACAAGCAAAGTGTTGCCGCTTACGTAAAATCTGTAAACGGAGATCTTACCATTACTGCTTTCGAAAGAGTAGCTCTGGGATAATCCCGCTTGCATCAACACATAGGAAAGGCCCCTTTTAAAAGGGGCTTTTTTTATATCCCAACCCCACTTAATCACACTCAATATTTTTGCGTATTTTTGCTGCGATTTAATTTATTCAGCCCAATAATAACACGCAATTCATGCAATACAAGAGAATCCTTTTAAAACTTAGCGGAGAAGCACTTATGGGAACGCGCCAATACGGTATCGACCCTGAAAGACTTAAGGAATATGCCGAAGAGATCAAAACGATCGTTGACAAAGGAGTGGAGGTTGCCATCGTTATTGGAGGCGGAAATATCTTCCGGGGGGTCGCCGGAGCCAGCAACGGAATGGACCGCGTTCAGGGAGACCATATGGGGATGCTCGCCACCGTAATTAACGGCCTGGCACTACAGAGTGCCCTGGAGGATGAAGGTATCGAAACCCGCCTGCAGTCGGCTATAAAGATCAATGAAGTAGCGGAACCTTTTATTCGCAGAAGAGCCGTAAGACACATGGAAAAAGGACGGGTAGTTATTTTCGGTGGCGGAACGGGCAACCCGTACTTCACTACCGATTCTGCAGCCGTATTGCGAGCCATTGAGATCAACGCCGATGTGATCCTGAAAGGTACCCGGGTAGACGGCATCTACACCTCAGACCCTGAAAAAAACAAGGATGCCACCAAGTTTGACTTTATATCCTTTGAAGATGTCCTTAAAAAAGGTCTTAAGGTCATGGACACCACTGCTTTTACCCTAAGCCAGGAAAATGAGTTACCCATTATTGTTTTCGATATGAATAAATCAGGGAACCTGTTGAAAGTAGTTTCCGGCGAAAAAGTTGGAACAAAAGTAAATCTTTGAGTAAATTAACCTAACCTTAGCCATATTGATCTAAATCATAAATCGTTATGAACGAAGAAATTGAATTCATTCTGGACAGTGCCCGCGAGTCTATGGATGCTGCCCTTTTGCACCTGGAAAAAGAATTGGTGAATATCCGAGCGGGAAAAGCCAGTCCTGCCATGGTTGGCAGTGTCATGGTTGACTATTACGGTTCTCAGACCCCACTTAACCAGGTAGCCAATGTGAACACCCCGGATGCCCGAACCATTGCCATTCAGCCCTGGGAAAAATCCATGCTACAAGAGATCGAAAGGGGTATCATGCTCGCGAACATTGGTTTTAACCCGATGAACAACGGCGAGATGGTGATCATAAGTGTACCACCCTTAACCGAAGAGCGCCGGAGAGATCTTGTAAAGCAAGCCAAAAGCGAAGCTGAAGATGCCAAGGTATCTATACGTAACGCCAGGCAGGATGCCAATAAGGAGATCAAAAGGCTGGATGCTTCTGAAGATCTGAAAGCCAATGCCGAGGTCGATGTTCAGGAACTCACCGACATCCACATAAAGAAAGTGGATGACATCCTCGCGATTAAAGAAAAAGAAATCATGACGGTTTAACACTCCGTCTCTATAAAAAGCGATCCTCCCCGGATCGCTTTTGCATTCATTAACCCTTTGCAACCTGCATTGAGAAAGCGTGATCAAAAAAACCTCCTTCCTGTTCAGCATTCTTTTGTTGTTCGTAGGGCTAAGCTACGGGCAGCAGGTCATCAGTGGTAAGGTAGTCAGCGCATCAACCGGAGAAATACTCCCCTTCGCCACCATCACCCTTACCGATGGCACAGGGACCATCACAGACCTCCAGGGCAGCTTTAAGATCGAATTGCCTGAAGGAACAGACACCCTGAAATTCAGCTACCTGGGCTACCTACCCAGGGAAATCCGCCCTGACACCGGACAATACCTCCTGGTACAACTGGAAGAAAGCACCCAGCTACTGGACGAGGTAAGCCTAAATGCGAATACTGGAGCAGCAGCGCGTATCATCGCTGAAGCCATCTCGCGAAAAGCGTCCAACGACCCCGAGAATATGCTCAACAGCTTTAGCTTCAGGTCTTATCAAAAATCCCTGATCACGGCAAATCCCGATTCTATAAGCGGGACCATTGATTCTGTATTTCTCCCCAAAAAGGGCGAACTGCTCTTTAAAGAGACCGACAGCAGCGCATACAAACTCAAGGAACGACTGAGCCGCACCCACCTCTACATGACAGAAACTGCCATGCGCGTGGCCTACCAAAAGGGAGAAGGAAGAAAAGAAACCATTATAGGCAGCAAAATGGCCGGCCTAGACGAGCCCCTGTACCGGTTATTAAGCGTACAATTACAATCCTTTTCCTTTTACAATGAAACCTACCGCCTTCTGGGCACCACTTATAAAAGTCCGCTCTCCAAAACGGCATTCAACACCTACAGCTACAGGATACTCGACACCACCAACCAGCAGGGACGTCCGGGGTACCTGATCTATTATTACCCCAAACGCGAATCGAATAAGGCCCTGCTTCAGGGAGTACTCTACATAGACACCGTAAGCATGGCACTTCAGAAAGGGGTATCACAACTGCGCGGAAGCCTCGAGATCAATGCCAGGCAGGAAAACCGATACTATCCCGAAAAAGATATCTGGTTTCCGGAACGGGCCATGCTGGATTTGAAAAAAGGAGAAGGCAACAGGCCTGTGGAACTCTTTGACAGGATGCTGATCCAGGTCAATAAAAGTTCATCAGACAGCACCGAAAGACATACAAACCCGGAGCAACCCGACAAACTGATCCGGTTTACCACCAGGCAGTACAATACCGATATCCATTTCAACGAACCCGTTCAACTCAGCGGACGTACGCAGGATATCCGTGTAGCACCCCTTGCAGAAACCCAATCCGAATCCTTTTGGGAAACCCGCCGTCAGCAACCCCTGTCAAAGCGGGAAGAGAACACATATCTGGAGCTCGACAGTATTGCCGCAGCCAATAACATCAATGAACGTCTTGACTTCCTCAACAAACTCTTTACCGGGTATGTTTCCACCCGGTATATCGATTTCGACCTGAAGTACCTGATCAAATACAATGACTATGAGGCGTTCCGTCTCGGAATGGGCTCTATTACCAACGACAACTTTTCTAAAAGACTCCGGCTCAAAACCTATGGGGTTTACGGAACTAAAGACAAAGATTTTAAATACGGTTTCACCGCCTCCTACAGATTACTCCCTTCCAAAGACACATGGTTTGCCCTGGATTACAAGGACGACCTTACCGAAACCGGCAGCGCCGCCTTCCTCACCGAAGGCAGAACGTTTTATGTATTCGAACCCCGGCTTTTCAATATCACCTCCTTCCACAGGAATAAAGCTTTCAGCAGCTTCCTGACCCATGAGGTTAACCCTGCACTCAGAATGAGAATTCAGTGGACACAGGCCGACACCCAACCTACCTATCCCTACACCTATGTACATGACGGGATTAACTTTACCCAGTGGGAGACCAGTACCCTGACCTATTCCCTCTTCTGGGGCCCCAATAACCGCTACCTCGTTTCAGAGGAAGGCAGCTCATTGCTCGAACCCGGATTTCCGCAATTCAATTTTCAGGTCACCCAGGGCATTGAGGGTATCATGGGAAGCGATTTCAGCTTTACCAAAACACAGTTACGCATCCGACATGACATTAACACCTTCGGAGCAGGAACCATCAGCCTGAACTTAACGGGCGGCATGGCCTTTGGCGACCTTCCCATTACGGAACTCTATCACGCCTCCCCTAACCAGCCTAAAAAAGACGCCCTGCTGCAACGCTTTTCTGTAGCCGGACGAGACAGCTTCGAGACCATGTATTTTGATGAGTTCTTCTCCGACCGCTATATCAGTATGCAGGCGAAATATTTCCTGCCCGTTTTCAAGATCTCCGAAAGGATCAAACCCCAGGTCATCTTTATCACCCGGTATGCCATAGGGGACATCAGGAATATTGAAAAACACGTGGGCATCCCTTTTAACTCGCTTGAGAACGGCTACTATGAAAGCGGGGTTGAATTTAACAGCATATTTTCCGGTTTCGGGTTGAGCACGCTCTACCGGTACGGCCCGTATAGCCTGCCGCGCTTTGAAGACAATCTCTCTCTGAAGTTTACCTTCTATTTATCTTTGGGAATTTAGGGTTAATGCACTTAGTTTTCTATTTTTGCAGCGAAATTTTCACTGATGACTGACTGGATCACAAGAACTTTCTGGCAATACACTGCCCGCCTGATTTTAAGAAATCGAATCTTTATACTATTGGTTCTTGCAGGAGTAACCGTTTTTATGGCAACCCAGTGGAAACACATGCGGTTTACATTTACCGAGGCCAACCTTTTGCCTGATGACCACCCTGTTAATGTTTCCTATAACGAGTTTCTTGACGTCTTCGGGGAAGAAGGTAACCTGATCGTAATCGCTGTTAAAGACAGTACGCTCTTTACCCCGGATAATTTCAACGCCTGGAACAAGCTCAGCAAACAACTTCAGGCTAAGCCCGAAGTCTCCCTGGTGGTCTCTACAGACAACCTTAAAAAACTGGTGAAAAACACCGAAAAACAGGAATTTGAACTGCAGCCGCTAAGCGAAGGTAAGGTAGCCACACAGGCAGAGGTAGACAGTATTAAGAATGAACTTTTCGAACGGCTCCCTTTCTACGAAAGCCTGTTGTTTAATAAGGAGAGCGGAACTATTCGCACTGCGGTTTACCTCGATAAGGAAATTGTGAATACCGCGGTAAGGAAGGATTTTATCTTTAACGATTTCATTCCGGTTATCGAAGATTTTGAAAAGCAAACAGGCATCGACCTCAGAGTCTCCGGTATGCCTTATATCCGGACCCTTAACGCACAGAATATCATTGACGAGATCGGTACTTTTATCGCTGCGGCTTTACTGGTCACCTCCCTGATCTTCTTCTTCTTTTTCAGATCGTTCAGAGCCACCCTGATTTCCATGATCGTAGTAATGATCGGAGTGATGTGGGCCTTTGGAACCCTGGGGCTGCTCAAATATGAGATCACCGTGCTTACGGCACTTATCCCCCCGCTGATCATCGTTATCGGAATACCCAATTGTATCTTCCTGATCAATAAATACCAGCAGGAATTTAATAAACACGGGAACCAGGCCAAATCCCTGCAAAGAGTGATCTCCAAAGTGGGGAACGCCACGCTGATGACCAATATGACCACTGCAGCTGGTTTTGCCACGTTTATCATTACGAACAGTAAACTACTGACCGAATTTGGTATTGTGGCATCCCTCAATATCATCTTTATCTTTATCCTGTCGCTGCTCATTATCCCCATCATCTACAGCTACATGTCTATCCCGAAAACCAAACACCTGAAGCACCTGAACAAGAGGTGGATCAGTGGCTTTGTCGGATGGATGGAAAACACGGTTCGCAACCATCGTATTGCCGTATTTATTGTCTCCCTTTTTGCACTTATAGCAAGTATTATAGGAATTTACCAGATCAGGATATCCGGATCCCTGATCGAGGACATGCCCCAGGGTGCGGCCTTTTTTGACGATATCAGGTTCTTTGAAGAAGAGTTTGACGGTATAATGCCGGTAGAGATCATGATAGATACCCGGAGACGAAACGGGGTGATGAAACCTTCAACCCTGAAGCGAATGGATGATGTGGAAGAAGTAATCCGGGAGACCCCGGAACTATCAGATCCCATTTCGGTTACCAACCTGGTAAAATATTCCAAACAGGCTTTTTATAATGGTAATCCTGCATATTATCAACTACCGAACAGCCAGGAAAACACCTTTATCCTTTCCTACGCCAAAAAATCTGAAGGAAATGCCAACCTGCTGAGCAGTTTTGTCGATTCTACAGGGCAGATTGCCAGGATCACCACCTTCATGAAAGATATCGGCACAGACAAAATGGAGGAAATAGAAGCAGACCTGGATAAGAAGATCAGAAAAGCCCTGCCGGAAGACCGGTACGATGTAACGGTAACCGGGAAGGCTCTCGTATTTATGAAAGGTACCAAGTACCTGGTAAAAAACCTGGTGATGTCCCTGTCTCTGGCCATTGTACTGATCTCCCTGTTTATGGCCTATATGTTCCGTTCTTTTAAAATGATCATAGTATCCCTGGTTCCCAACCTCCTGCCGCTCATTATTACTGCAGGGGTCATGGGGTATCTGGGTATCCCGATAAAACCTTCGACCATCCTGGTATTCAGTATTGCCTTTGGTATTTCGGTAGACGACACCATTCACTTCCTGGCCAAATATCGACAGGAGCTCGCTGCAAACCACTGGCACATCCGAAAATCAGTGTACAATGCACTAAGGGAAACCGGGGTAAGTATGTTTTATACCTCCATTGTTCTTTTCTTTGGATTCTCGGTATTCATGATCAGTAATTTCGGCGGAACCAAAGCCCTTGGCGGATTGGTATCCATGACCCTGCTCTTTGCCATGCTGGCGAACCTGATCCTGCTTCCGTCTTTGTTATTAGCCCTGGAGCGAAATATTGCCAACAAAAAGGTACTTAAGAAACCTTACATCGATGTACTGGCAGAGGATGAGGAAGAAGAGCAACCGGAGAAATAAAAAAAGCCTGCCGGACAAACAAATGCCCTAGCAGACTTTCGAGGTTCCCCCAAACCTACACTTTAAATGCTTTTAAAAAAAAGACCCTTTCACAGCCTTACAGCCATGGATAAGGATCTTCATTATATTTTTTGAGAACTACAGTTCCTTTTGGTTATCATGTTTGCTAAAAAAACACTGAAATTGATTCAAATATATTAATTAATTAAGTCTTTACTTACAAAACAGAAAATACTCATCGATTATATCCGTTGTTTTATCGAAAATAAGTCATTTTCAACATAACTATAAACGTTCACATCTATGAGGAAATCCGTAAAATCAATTCCCCCTGCAAAATGCAGGGGATAGATGGAAATATTTTATCTTTGGGCACCAAAATTCTCATGAGAACATGGCATTAAAAGTATACAGCATAAAACAATTATTAGACGGAGAGGCATTACTTCAGGAAGTTACTGCCAAAGGATGGATAAGAACCTTTCGCTCTAACCGGTTTATAGCGCTGAACGACGGTTCCACCCTGCACAACATTCAATGTGTGGTAGATTTTGAGAATACCCCGGAAGACTTGCTGCGCCGATTAACCACCGGTGCTGCCATTTCTGTTTCCGGAACCCTGGTGGAGAGTCAGGGCCGTGGTCAGAAATTCGAGATCCAGGTGAAGAACATCGAAATCCTGGGGGACTCCGACCCGGAGTCTTACCCTATACAACCCAAGAAACACTCGCTTGAATTTCTTAGAGAAAAAGCACATTTAAGGGTACGCACCAATACCTTTGGAGCCGTAATGCGGGTGCGCTCGGCCCTTTCGTTTGCCATTCACCAGTATTTCCGTCAGAACGGATTTTACTACGTACACACTCCGGTGATCACCGGCTCTGATGCGGAAGGCGCGGGAGAGATGTTCCGGGTAAGCACACTGGATGCAAAAAATCCACCGCTCAACGAAGAGGGCGAGGTGAATTATAAAGAAGATTTTTTCGGAAAGGAAACCAATTTAACCGTATCCGGACAGTTGGAAGCCGAGACCTATGCCATGGCGCTGGGTAAGGTTTACACCTTTGGTCCCACCTTCCGGGCAGAAAACTCCAATACCTCCAGACACCTGGCAGAGTTCTGGATGATTGAGCCGGAAGTTGCATTTATGGACCTTGACGGGAATATGGATCTCGCCGAAGACTTTATCAAATACGTCCTCGGTTATGTACTGGAAAACTGTGAGGACGACCTTAAATTCCTAGAAGATCGCTTGTTGCAGGAAGAGAAGTCAAAGCCTAAGGATGAACGAAGCGAAATGACCCTCACAGAGAAGATCAGGTTCGTACTCGACAATAACTTTAAACGGGTAAGCTATACTGAGGCCATCGAGATCCTGAAGAACTCCAAACCGAACAAAAAGAAAAAATTCCAATACCTCATTGAAGAATGGGGGGCGGATCTGCAGAGTGAACACGAGCGTTTCCTGGTAGAAAAGCACTTTAAGGCTCCGGTGATCCTGTTTGATTACCCGGCCAAGATCAAGGCATTTTACATGCGACTCAACGAGGACGGAAAAACCGTAAGAGCCATGGACATTCTGTTTCCGGGAATCGGAGAGATCGTTGGAGGTTCGCAAAGGGAAGAACGCCTGGATGTCCTGATGGAAAAAGTAAAGGAAATGGGCATAGACGAGAAAGAGTTGTGGTGGTATCTCGACCTTCGTAAATACGGAACAGCAGTGCACAGTGGATTCGGACTCGGCTTTGAAAGACTGGTATTGTTCGCTACAGGAATGACCAATATCCGCGATGTGATCCCATTCCCGAGAACCCCTCAGAACGCAGAATTCTAATATTCCGCATTTCAGAAGAAAGTATGTAAAAACTAGCCGATAGCAGGAATGCTGTGGCTAGTTTTTTTTATTTTTATACCCATCACACCTAAGTCATGTTAAAGCAACATCTCCAGTTTAAATTATCTCAAAAGCTATCGCCTCAGCAAATCCAGCTGATGAAGCTCATTCAATTGCCCACCCAGGCATTTGAACAGCGTATGAAGCAGGAACTGGAGGAGAACCCAGCCCTGGAGAGTGGAAAGGAAGAGAGTGGCGACCTGGATGAAGACAGGTTTGACGACCCCTATGAAAGCGATAATGAACAGATAGATACTGAGGATATCAATATTGATGAATACCTCAGTGACGATGAGATTCCCGACTACAGGCTTCAGGCCAACAACTACAGCAGTGACGATGAGGAAAAGCAGGTACCCTATGCTGCGGGAACCTCCTTTCACCAGCATTTGCTCAACCAGCTGAACACGTTCACCCTGGGCGATCAGGAATTCGAGATCGCAGAATTCCTGGTTGGAAGTATTGACGAAACAGGATACATCAGAAGAGATCTCCGCGATATTGTAGACGATCTCGCCTTCACCCAGAATATCTATACGGAAGAAGCCGAAGTCGAGCGCGTACTTAAGGTCGTTCAGCAACTGGACCCCCCGGGTGTGGGCGCCAGAAACCTGCAGGAGTGCCTGCTTATTCAATTAAAAAGTAAAGAACCTGCACCGGATGTCGATCTTGCCATTGACATCCTAGAGCGTTCTTTTGAGGCCTTCACCAAGAAGCATTATAAAAAACTGCTCCAACGTCACGATATTGACGAAGACCAACTTCGGGACGCCATTCACGAGATCGAAAAGCTGAACCCCAAACCAGGGAGTTCCTACTCCGGAAACAGCCGCATGGTTGAACACGTGGTGCCGGATTTCACGATCAGGATCATAGACGGGGAACTGGACCTTAGCCTGAATGGCCGGAATGCCCCGGAACTGCATGTTTCAAGGGAATACAACAACATGCTCAAAGGCTATAAGGACTCTAAAGAGAAATCCAAATCCCAAAAGGATGCGGTTATGTTCATCAAGCAAAAACTCGACGCAGCAAAATGGTTTATTGAAGCCATTCGCCAACGCCAGGAAACCCTGTATGTAACCATGAATGCCATCATGCACCACCAGGAAGAATTTTTCCTGACAGGAGACGAGCGAAAGCTAAAACCTATGATCCTTAAGGATATCGCAGACAAGATCAATATGGATGTTTCTACTGTGTCCAGGGTAGCAAACAGCAAGTATGTGGACACCCCTTATGGCACCAAGCTGATAAAAGACTTGTTCTCCGAAGCGATGAAAAATGAAGAAGGAGAGGACGTATCCACCAGGGAAATTAAAAAGATCCTGGAAACCCTGATCGAAGATGAGGACAAGAGAAAACCGCTTACAGACGACAAACTGGCCAAACTGCTAAAGGAAAAAGGATATCCTATAGCGAGACGAACCGTTGCAAAATACAGGGAACAACTTAACCTTCCTGTAGCCCGACTTAGAAAAGAGATTTAATGCAATTTTTCTCCAAACTTATCAGCTTCCTTTTTAACCCCCTTTTCATGCCATTTGGAGGCACCCTGGCGTATTTTATGGTTACTCCGAGGTTCAGCCCCCCGGACAACCAGAGAGCCGTTCTAACGGCCGTTTTTATCGTGACCGTTGCCATACCCATTCTTTTCTTTTTCCTGCTCAGGAACCTCGGTTGGATCAGTTCTTCGGGCCTCCAACAGATCAGGGAACGCAAAATACCGCTCTACCTGTATATCATTCTTACCTACATTGTCATTGCCAGAGTGATCCCTACCAGCTATGCTGAAGAATTGTACTTCTTTTTTACAGGAATACTCGGTGCCCTGCTTGCGTGTTTGTTCCTGGTGTATTTCGGGTACAAGGCCAGCATGCACATGATAGGGATAAGCGGGCTAACTACTTTTGTGCTGGGACTTTCCTTTCACTATGAAAAGAACATCATCCTTGCGCTTTCTCTGCTCTTCCTGAGCATGGGGGCGGTAGCCACCGCCAGGCTATACCAGAAAGCACACCAGCCACACGAGGTAATCACCGGCATCGTACTCGGATTTTTCACCCAGCTGATCACGTTTAATTATTGGTTATAAGATATAGAAGATAAGCCCCAGTTGTAAGGACCTCGATTGAATAGATTCTCCTGCCCCGGTAAAGGTTCCATCGCGAAAAAGTGGATTCAACTGGTAATAGAAGTAAAAGTTCCATGTATTATAACCAAAGGTGAAATAGGCGCCGTACATCCAGTCGTTTACATCACTATTGGAAAACACTTCTTTATAATCTGATGTTACAAAACTGGATCGTGCTCCAAGGTTGTAATTGAATTTTACCCCGGCATAAACCCTCCAGAACCTGTACTTTACCGGGGTAGATCCCCGCCATCTGAATTCCACAGGAAATTCCACAGAGGCAAAAGAGAGGGTATTCCTTCTGTAGGTTATCCCCGGAGCTACCTGGTTGTATACTATTCGCCCTGTACTGAGCTCCCTGGCCCTGAGATCACTGTTAATACTTTGATATGCCAACCCCACCCCTACACCTAAAGCGATATAACGCTCCCTGTTAATTGGCAAGTCCTTTATAAATCCACCCATAGCGCCATAAGACAACTTGCTTTGACCGGTCTCCCCCGGTTGCTGGGTAAGCGCGTTGTAAAACATCCCTACATAAAACTGATCTTCGAAATACAATGAATCATTGATTTCCACAGCGAGGCTATCCAATTGCCCACTTACCCGGGTAAACCCGCAGATGAAAAATAAGATGAACAAAAATTTATTCATAGTGGCAGGAAGGGAATAAAAAGAAAAACGCTTCCAACCAGGATATGGCAGAAGCGTTATTCTAACTAATAAAAGTTTAATCGAAATGGATTATTGCATATTTCTGAAGGCATCTCCGGATCGGGTTGTATAATTGATCTTCAATGCATTTACTTTACGCAATTCCTGTTTGATATCTGAGATAAGACCCATATTGGTTTCCTGGTCTACCTTAAGAGCCGTGGTAAGCACATTTTGCAACTCCTCACGTTTCTTAGCTCTTTCTGCAAGGATATAGGCAGCTACGTCAGAAACATCAGCAAATTTGTCATTCAGCTGAATTTTCGCGGAGGTACCATAGGTATCCTGGTAACGCTGACTAGGTTTTCCTGCATAGATATAGATCACACGATCTTTCTTATCCAGTTTTTGAATTTGATCTGCATACGGCAATTCGTTCTGAACCATAAGGGAACTATCCTTCATTACCGTTACAGTCATAAAGAAGAAGAGCAGCATGAATACGATATCAGGCAGGGACGCCGTAGACACCGCAGGTACTTCTCCACTTTTTTTCTTTTTAAATCTAGACATACTGTTCTAATGAATTTTAGTTAGTCTTAGGTTCTGCTTCCGACAGCTTTTGCGGATACATCTCCTGAATTCTTTCAATTTTAGGCTTTAGCTCATCCTTAACAGCGTCCGACGTCTTAGGATCCAGGTATTCTGCCTCCATGGTCGTAAACGGACGTCCGTACAATCTTTCTGACTCCCTGTTACGCAGCTCGTTGTAAGCTGCTACCAGTTCGTTCTGTACTGCGATGTACGTGCTGTATTTGGTTTGACGGTCATTTCTTAGAGAAATAATCGCCTTGTTCGGATGGTCTGAAGATGCAGGATCCCTGTCTCCCTGACAGTAATCGCAACGCTCTCCTTTTTCACCTTCACCCCCACCGTTGTCCAGGAATTTTACAGCTGCAGCTCTAAGATCTTTAAGCTCCAACAATTCTTCCTCAACCAACAGTTGGTTATTTTTATTTACCTCTACGGTAAAAATGTTCTTTTGCTTGATAATTACATTATCCTGTGGTGGTTCATCAGGCGGCAATTTACGGTCCAGACCTGAATCAGTTTCAATGGTTGTGGTAACCAGGAAAAAGATCAGGAGTAGGAACGCAATATCGGCCATCGAACCAGCATTTACTTCCGGTGCTCCTCCTCTTCTTGCCATATTAATTACTTATAATTTTTTTGATTCCTGAGAACACCATAGCAACAACAGCTATAATGGCGAGTAGGTAAAAGGCCCAAAGACCGGCACCTACCATTTTAGAGGTTCCTTCTGTTACGTTAATACCTCTTTGCGCAAGTCTGTCCAGGTTAATATCTGTACCTGAAGACAACACTGCGTAGCTGATGAACAATACCAGGGCAAAAACTCCCAGGGAAATCAACGCTTTCTTCAATTTATCCGGGTGCGTCAATAATTGCCATATTGAAAAGGCAAAGGTTACGACTGCAGTAATAATGGTCATCCAATACCCCAGATTTATCATAACATCAACCATACCGGATTGTGAAGGATTGTCGTTACGGGCGATCATCACCCATACCACGAGTCCTACAACTCCTAATATGATCGCTAATATTTTAGCTATTCTGTACATATTCTAATCTAATTTGGTCTGGTTATACAAATTACTTCTTGTGGTCTACAAGCATATCTACCAAAGTGATAGACGCATCTTCCATCTCGTTTACAATGCTATCGATCTTAGCGATGATGTAGTTGTAAAAGATCTGAAGAATAATAGCCACAATAAGACCAAATACGGTGGTAAGAAGTGCTACCTTAATATCACCTGCAATAAGTGATGCATCAAGTCCACCAGCGGCACTAATCTTATCGAATGCCTGGATCATACCAATTACAGTTCCCATGAACCCAAGCATCGGAGCGATCGCGATGAACAGAGACAACCAGGATACGTTCTTCTCCAGCTGACCCATCTGTACACCTCCGTAGGCAACTACAGCTTTTTCTGCAGCTTCTACACCTTCGTCCATACGGTCAAGACCTTGGTAATAGATAGAAGCAACAGGGCCTTTAGTGTTACGACAAACTTCTTTTGCGGCCTCAACACCTCCTGAGGCAAGGGCATCTTCTACTTTCTGAGCCAGCTTCTTAGTGTTGGTAGTAGCCATATTAAGGAAGATAATTCTTTCGATAGCTACTGCTAGTCCAAGGATCAAACAAAGAAGTACGATCCCCATGAATCCTGCACCTCCCTCGATGAAACGATTCTTAAGCTCTTGATGGAAAGTTCTGGACTCCTCAGCTGGAGCAGCCTCATCTTGTACAAGGGCAACAGCAGCGTCATCAAGTGCAACGATTTCTGAAATTCCTTCAGATACGGCAGGAATCATATCCTTAGCGTTGGCAGTTGTCGCAGTAAAAGCCAATAATCCGGCGATGGCCAGAATAGAGAATAGTCTTTTCATTTCTTCTAAACTTAAATTTGTTAGTTAATAGGGTTAAAGATAAAAAAAAATTGTTATTAAACATTAAATCCACAGCAGAGAGGAAGGGATTCGAACCCTCGATACGGTTTTGCCGTATACACACTTTCCAGGCGTGCGCCTTCGACCACTCGGCCACCTCTCTAAATAATCTTTACCATGCCTGCAGGCATTTGGAGCGGCAAATAACGAATTTTTTTTTAGTTCTTAAAATTTATGCCGTTAATTTTAAACCATTTCCCCCCGCAGGGAAGTTTCGAAAATTGTCTTGAAAACCTTTGCTCCCACTTCGTTTCCAAGCAGATACATCAACTTGGTCACTGCGGCTTCGGTAGTAATATCTTTTCCGTTTATCACTCCCAGTTTTTTCAAGTGGGAAGAGGTCTCGTAATGCCCCATCATCACACTTCCTCCGGAACACTGGGTAACGTTTACAATATGCTTCCCCTGATTTATAGCTTCGGCAACCAGATTGGTAAACCAGGGAGTAGTAGGCGCATTTCCGGCACCATAGGTTTCCAGAATTACCGCCCTGACCGCAGGATTCAGCAATATGGCAGCAGCCACCTCCGGGGAAAAGCCGGGGAAAAGTTTCATCAGTGCGATGCGGTTATCCATGTGCTTATGCACCTTAAGTTTCTTCCTGCCGGGATCCAGCAGGTTTTGATGGTTTACCTTCAGGTGCACCCCACTCTCGGCCAAAGGAGGAAAATTAAGCGAGGCAAAGGCCTCGAAATGCTCTGCATTGATCTTGGTGGTTCTGTTACCCCGGTAGAGCTTGAATTCGAAATACAGTCCTACCTCCCGGATCACCGACCTACCATTCTTTTTAAGTGCTGCCATCTCAATGGCCGTGATCAGGTTCTCTTTAGCATCGGTTCGCAGATCCCCAATAGGAAGCTGAGACCCTGTAAAGATCACCGGCTTGGCCAGATTCTCCAGCATAAAACTAAGGGCAGATGCAGAATAGCTCATGGTATCGCTTCCATGGAGCACCACAAACCCGTCATATTGCTGGTAACAGCCCTCAATCAGCGTGGCAATACGCACCCAGTGGCCCGGATCCATATTGGAGGAATCCAGCGGCTCTTCAAACGAATACGTATCAATTTCACAATCCAGGTGCGACAATTCCGGAATTCGCATCAGAAGCTTATCAAAATCGAAAGCTCTTAAAGCTCCGGTTTTAAAATCCTTCATCATTCCGATGGTACCCCCGGTATAGATTAGCAGTATTCTGCTTTTTTGCTTCATGACAATTCCAGTTTATTGATCACCGGGTTGGCATACATTTTCAGGAAACTTGCCAACTCCAGGGGATCTCCCTCATCTACCCTGCGTTTTATCCGCCTCTGAAATTGGCGCTCTTCCTTTTCCGTATATTTATCTGCGAACTTTTTGGAACCGCAAAGCAGGTCATAGGCAATATAATTCGAGGGCCATAGTTTGTAGTGACCGTGAATTTTTTCATCGATAAGGTCCGACAGCATCTGAAACTGCTTATTGACCGGCGCACCGGAAGCAGCGATGGCATCGAGCTCCGCACTCAAAGGCTTAGAGGCGGCAATATGGATTCGTTTCTTCTGCCCTGTGGCCCCTTTTAAAATACTGTTGAAATCTTCGTTTTCCGACTTGACGTACTCTACATCGTAATGCTTAGCCATAAGCTCCGGCATCTTAAGCATATCGGTCGGGTCAAATTCATAAGAAATGGAAACAGGCACGATCCTGAGCTTTTTCAAATACTCCATCACTCCTTCCCCCTCATTACTCAAAGCTATCATTTTAAGCACACCCTGATGGGTACGATCGTCTCCGTCTTTGGTACGCCCTTCCCGCTGGGCGATCCATACCGAACGACCCACTTCACAAAGCAGCTGACGGATATATCCGGACACCACCTTTGAACTCTGCAGCATTTCCCTGGCCCCAAGACCTCTTTTGATCAGGAAGTTGCGATTGAGCCTGGATAAGGCCAGCAAAAACGACTTCTTTACAAGGTTATCCCCGATGGCAGAGGCGGTCATGACCAGTCCGTGATCATATAGTGCCACATTCAGGAGAGAGGTATCGAGAATGATATCCCTGTGATTGGATATATATAAATAAGGAGTCCCCGGGTCAAGATCGTCAAACCCTTCCGTGGTGAACCCCTCGGAACTTCGCTCCAAAACCTGCTGTATGCTCTGATAGATCACACGGGTTTGAAAATCACGTATCGAATGGCAATCCTTGAGAATGGCCTGTACTTCCTCTACAGGGGTATCAGGAAAGGTAAACTGGAGCAGGGCCATGACCATAGGATGGCGGGCATAATCCCGCAGCACCTCATTCACTTCCTCATCGTGGTATGGCCTGATATCGTCGGTTGTAATCAATTGGTCGGTTTTTTATAGCACAAAACAACAAAAATTATCAAAAAACCCGGGGTAAAATCTCAGATTCCGAAAATTTTCTTTGAATTTTCGGTGGTTACAGCAGCTACCTCCTCCACAGAAATGCCGTATACTTCGGCCATTTTATCAGCCACATGGAGCAAATAAGAACTTTCGTTTCGCTTTCCCCGGTAGGGCACAGGTGCCAGGTAAGGCGAATCGGTTTCCAGAACCATATGTTCCAGCGGGAAATCGGCAAGGAACTTATCGATCTTACCGTTCTTAAAGGTCACCACTCCTCCGATACCCAGTTTCAGGTTGCAATCGATAGCGCGCTGAGCATCTTCGGCAGTACCGGTAAAACAATGAAATATCCCGAATAACCGATCGTCCTTTTCACTTTCAAGCACCTCAAATACTTCCTGGAAAGCATCGCGACAATGAATAATCACCGGAAGCTGCAACTCTTTGGCCCAACGGATCTGAGTTCTGAACGCCTCCTGCTGCTCTTTTAAAAACGTCTTGTCCCAATACAGATCGATCCCGGTCTCCCCGATCCCATATACCTTATGCGTTTCCAGCATTTCCCGCGCCTGCTCCAGCTCTTCTGCATAATTCTCCTTAACATGGGTAGGATGGAGTCCCGCCATCAGAAAAACACGCTCCGGATAGGATGCTTTCAGGTTGAGCATGGAGGGAATATAAGATGCATCAATGGCCGGAATAAAAAAGCGCCCGACTCCGGACTCGATGGCTTTTTGCATCACAGCATCACGATCTTCATCAAAAGCCTCACTATATAGGTGTGTATGGGTATCTGTTAAAATCATGGCGCAAAAATAATAGTTTAATCGGCTATATTTGCGAAAATTACATGAAGATCATGACCAGTCTTAAAAAGTTTCTCAGGGAAAAGGGATACACCCGGATCAAGCTCATCCGCACCAAAACCAATCACTTCGAAATGGATGCGCGCATCAATGGGGTAGACGGCACCTTTATTCTCGACACCGGAGCCTCCAGCACCTGTATCGGGATCGACTGCGTGGAAAAATTCCAGCTGATCTCTGAAGCTTCAGACATAAAGGCCGCGGGAG
Organism: Robertkochia flava; assembly: GCF_020166515.1. Lineage (GTDB taxonomy): Bacteria > Bacteroidota > Bacteroidia > Flavobacteriales > Flavobacteriaceae > Robertkochia > Robertkochia flava. Next base: position 35,375 of record NZ_JAINZT010000001.1, read on the forward strand.
CGGGAGCTTCTGACATGCAAACGGAGATCTCCAGAAAGAATAGCATCAGCATCGGAGACTGGACACAAAAAAAGATCAAGATCGTACTCTTTGACCTGGCCCATGTAAACCAGGCCCTTATCAATCACGACGCCAAACCTGTTAACGGCATCATAGGAGCAGATATTCTAAAACGAGGAAAGGCGGTTATTGACTACGAGAAGAAGGCGTTGTATTTGAAATAAAAAGTGGTGGTACCGCTTTTTATTTGTGACGGGTGACGAATGACGAATGACCGGTTCAGCATCCTTAACAGGGCAGACTGTTTCACACCTTCCCAACAGAGCTCGCCAAGACAACCGCTAAGGACACATCATTCGCTACCAACAAAAAAAGCCCCCTGTTCCCAGGAGGCCTTTTCCAATATATCGTTATATCGTCTGCAACTTAAAGCTCCAGCGCTTTTTTCACATCGTTATCCATTAATAATTCTGTTGGATTTTCAAGGGCTTCTTTGACAGCCACCAGGAATCCTACAGACTCTTTTCCATCGATAATTCGGTGGTCGTAAGACAGGGCCACATACATGATCGGTCTGATCTCTACCTTTCCATCAACAGCAACCGGACGCTCTACGATATTGTGCATACCCAGGATCCCCGACTGCGGAGGATTAATAATTGGGGTAGACAACATAGAACCAAACACCCCACCATTAGAAATGGTAAAGGTACCCCCGGTCATTTCATCAACCGTTATCTGGCCGTCACGGGCTCTGATAGCCAGCCTTTTGATCTCCTGCTCCACTCCGCGGAAACTCAGGTTCTCTGCATTTCTCATTACCGGCACCATAAGTCCTTTTGGTCCGGATACCGCAACAGAAATATCACAGAATTCATATGAGATCATCTCCTTACCATCGATCATGGAGTTCACCGCAGGATACATTTGCAGCGCTCTTACCACAGCTTTGGTAAAGAAACTCATAAACCCGAGGCTTACACCGTGCTTAGCTTTAAAGGCTTCCTTGTGCTCGCTACGCAGTTTAAAAATCGGACTCATATCCACCTCATTAAAGGTGGTCAGCATAGCCGTCTCATTCTTGGCAGATACCAGTCGTTCTGCTACCTTTCTTCTCAGCATAGAGAGCTTGGAACGGGTTGTGGCGCGATTTCCTCCGGAAGGAGTTCCCATAGACGGCACCGCCTTAACGGCGTCCTCCTTGGTTACGCGTCCATCTTTCCCTGTACCCTGCACGTCGCCGGCATCAATGCCCTTTTCAGAGAGGATCTTTTTAGCCGCAGGACTGGCTGTACCCGTGGCATATGTTTCTTTGGCTGGGGCAGGTTTCGCCTCTTCCTTTTTCTCTTCTTTAGGAGCCTCTTCCTTAGGCGCTTCGGCCTTGGATGATCCCCCGGCAGGCTTTTCGGCACTGGTATCGATAAGACATACCACTTCGCCCACAGCTACAGCATCCCCTTCTTCTGCCTTCAGGGTGATGGTCCCGCTTGCCTCTGCCGGCAACTCCAGGGTTGCCTTATCTGAATCTACTTCTGCAATAGCCTGGTCCTTTTCCACATAATCACCATCTTCAACCAGCCATTGTGCAATCTCAACTTCTGTAATAGATTCTCCCGGCGAGGGGACTTTCATTTCTAAAATCATCTGTATCCTAATTTAGTCTTTAAATTCTTGTTTTGTATTTGGCTTAAAAGGATGTCCGATACAAATATATCCAATATCCCGTTGTCTTTAATCTCGCATATTATCTTTTGCAGCATCGAAAACATAATCGATCACTTCCTGGCGACGGATCCTGGACCTGGTAGCACTTCCGGCTGCCGGAGCAGAATAGAATCGTCTCGACGCCACACGGAACTTAGCTGCCTCAGGCATGTGTAGCAACAGGTAAGACCAGGCCCCCATATTTCTGGGTTCTTCCTGGGCCCATACCACCTCATCGGCGTTCTTGTACCCTGCTATAACCGCTTTGATCTCGTTTTCCGGAAGTGGGAATAACTGCTCCAATCGCACCAGAGCCACATCTTCTGTCTTTCCTTTTTCTTCACGGGCGGCGAGCAGATCATAATAGAACTTCCCGGTACAGAACACGACCGACTTCACCTTATCTTTCTTCACTTCACTGTCGTCAATGACCATCTGGAAACTTCCGTTGGCGAGCTCCTCTTTGGTGGAGACTACCTTGGGATGCCTCAGGAGGCTTTTCGGAGTAAAGACGATGAGCGGCTTTCTGAAATCGGCCTTCATTTGTCTTCTTAACAGGTGAAAGAAGTTAGCCGGGGTGGTTACATCGGCCACATACATATTATCCTTTGCGCACAGCTGCAGGTAACGCTCCATACGGGCCGAAGAGTGTTCGGCTCCCTGGCCCTCGTATCCATGCGGCAACAACATCACCAATCCGTTCTGCATTTTCCATTTGTCTTCTGCAGAGCTGATATACTGGTCGATCATGATCTGGGCTCCGTTACTGAAATCCCCGAATTGCGCCTCCCAGATAGCAAGGGTGTTCGGATTTGCCATGGCATAACCGTAGTCAAAGCCAACCACTCCATACTCCGAAAGCAAGGAGTTATAAATGTCGAACTTCCCGTTCTGATGTTCTCCCAAATCACTGAGCAACACCACTTCTTCTTCCGAGTCTTCCACCTTGATCACCGCATGACGATGCGAAAAGGTTCCCCGCTCCACATCCTGACCGGTGATCCTTACACCAAATCCTTCTTCCAGCAATGAACCATAGGCAAGAAGCTCACCCATAGCCCAGTCCAGTTTATTATTTTCGAAGAACATTTTATACCGTTCCCCAATCAAACGCTCGATCTTTCTTATGAATTTCTTATCATCCGGCAAAGTGGTGATGGCCTTTGCTATAGCAGACAGTTTTTCAAGAGAGTATGACGTATCCACAGGGGCGCACATCTCCTCTTTTCTGGCACGGTTAAAACCACTCCATTCATCCTGCATAAACGGTTTGATAACCGTCTGGCTAATCTTCCTGGAATCTTCCAGTTCTTCCTCCAGTACGGCCTTGTATTTACTATCAAGATCTTTCACATAATCTTCGGTGATCACTCCTTCAGCGATCAGCTTCTCAGCATAGATATCCCTGGGGTTCTTGTGCTTGGCGATAGCCTTGTACAATTTTGGCTGGGTAAAACGAGGTTCATCCCCTTCATTGTGTCCGTATTTCCTGTACCCGAGGAGGTCGATAAAGACATCCCGACCAAAACGCATACGGTATTCCAGCGCAAATCGGGAAGCATGTACCACGGCCTCTGCATCATCGGCATTGACATGCAGTACAGGACTCAGGGTTACCTTTCCGACATCGGTACAATAGGTAGAGGTACGCGCATCGAGGTAGTTGGTGGTAAATCCGATCTGGTTATTCACCACAATATGGATGGTTCCCCCGGTACGATACCCGTCAAGTCCGGCCATTTGCACCACTTCATACACTACACCCTGCCCGGCTACCGCTGCATCTCCGTGAACCACGATTGGCAGCACCTTCGAGAGGTCATCGGGGGTGTAATGATCCTGCTTGGCGCGGGCTATACCCTGCACCACAGGACCTACGGTTTCCAGGTGAGACGGGTTGGGAGCAATATTCATATTGATCTTATTCCCATTGTCGGTCTCCCGGTCACTGGTCCACCCAAGGTGGTATTTTACGTCTCCATCGAAGGAGTCGATCTCATAATCCTTTCCATCAAACTCACTGAAGATATCCCTGGCACTTTTTCCAAAAATATTGGTGAGGACGTTCAGACGCCCCCGGTGTGCCATCCCCATAACGAATTGCTCCACGCCCATGTCGGAGGCTTGTTCCACCACGGCATCCAGGGCAGGTATCAGCGATTCGTTACCCTCAAGGGAGAAGCGTTTCTGACCCACATACTTGGTATGCAGAAACGATTCAAAACTTACCGCCTCACTGAGCTTTCGCAGGATGTGTTTCTTCTGTTCGTCTTTAAACTTCGGGTGATTATCGTTTACGTTGAGCCAGTCCTGGATCCACTGCAGGATCTCGGGATGGCGAATATACATGTACTCGACCCCTATGGCATCGCAATAGATCGCCTCCAGGTGAGCTACTATTTCCTTCAGGGTAGAAGGACCTATCCCCAGGATGTCCCCTGCGTTAAAAACGGTCTCCAGATCGTTATCAGACAGACCGAAGTTTTCCAGGGCGAGCGTAGGAGCATATTTTCTTCGATCCCGAACCGGATTGGTCTTGGTAAACAGATGCCCCCTGCCTCGGTAGGCATCGATGAGACGAATCACCTGAAACTCCTTGTGAACATCATGTGAAATCTCATATTTTTCTCCGGTAGCGGGCACTTCCACAGTGAAAGTTTCCCCCTGAGCCATCGACTGCAACTCCTCGGGAGATGCATTCTCCATACCGAAATCAAACCCCTGGAAGAAAGCCCTCCAACTGGGTTCCACACTATCGGGATTTATTAAATATTGGTCGTATAACTCCGCAAAAAAAGCGGTGTGAGCCGCATTTAAAAAGGAATATTTATCCATGTTATCTTATCAACGCCTTCTTATGGGCAAAATTTTACAGACAAAAGTACAATAATTGCGAAAAACAGCATTCAATTTTAATATATTTATAGGAACAACAAAACAATTATGAGAATCCGATCAGCGCATTTCTTAAAATTCCTCTTCACCCTGTTTTTTTGCACCCTGACCCACTTGACCACTTACAGTCAGAGCTATACAACCCCAACCTCACAAAGCTTTGCCAGCCGCATGCGTTATGGAGGTGCCATAGGACTTGGGTTCGGAAATAATTTCTTTTCGGCTACCCTGGCACCTAGTGCGATCTACCAGGTAAACCCGTATTTCGCCACCGGGGTCGGACTAAATTTCAGCTATGCTTCTGAAAAGGATTTTTACGACTCCACTATTTTAGGAGGGAGCGTTATCGCCCTGTTCAGTCCCATCCGGGAGCTACAATTGTCTGCAGAATTTGAGGAACTCCGGGTTTCGAGAAATTTTGACAGGGATGTGCCCTTTATCGACCAGGATTACTGGTATCCGGCGTTATTTCTGGGAGCAGGATTTAATACGGGACCCGTAACGGTTGGAATACGCTATGATGTGCTTTATGACAGAGACAAGAGTATCTATGGCAATGCCTGGATCCCCTTTGTGCGGGTGTATTTCTAGTAGCGATTCTTATACCACACCTTTTGCCATTCCCTTTTGAGGATCAGAAAAGTAACCTGTTCAGAAAGCCTGACCAGGTCCGATCCATCGAGTTGCCGCACCTTATCTTCTGAGACATCGATAATATAAAGCAGGTTCAGGTAGTCTGCAAACCTGTCGTTCACCAGGCGATACACCATTTCATGAAGTTGCCCCTTAAGGTCTTCCGGAGTCGTCTTTTCCTCGAAACTCAACTCCACATTGGCATAGGCCAGGTCTTTATTTAACTGCAGCACCAGCTTGGTATAAAGGTCCTCTGCAGCGGCCACCGAAAGAAGTTCCTGTATCGTCTCCACCTTTTGCATTTCTCCTCCCATGACACTATTTATTTTTTAATTCTCGATTCATTTTGCTTTACAAAGGCCTCCCAGCCGCTGTAGCTTTTCGAGGTCACTGCCTTCCCACTGTTGTAAAAATGGCATACTGCCACCGCCAGGCCATCGGTGGCATCCAGGTTCTTTGGCAGTGTCTTTAAGCCCACCAGGCTTTGCAGCATTTTAGCCACCTGTTCCTTACTGGCACTTCCCTTTCCGGTAATGGCCATCTTGATCTTTCGCGGAGAATACTCCGTAACGGGAATCTGCCTGGAGAGTCCGGCAGCCATGGCCACCCCCTGGGCGCGGCCCAGCTTAAGCATAGACTGCACGTTTTTCCCGAAAAAGGGCGCTTCCAGAGCGATCTCATCAGGATGATAGGCATCGATAAGGCCTATGGTATGCTCAAAGATCTTTTGCAGCTTCAGGTAGTGGTCGGTATACTTTTTTAATATGAGTTCATCCAGCTGGATCAGCGTCATTTTCTGCCCCACACACTTGATAAGTCCGAATCCCATGATGGTGGTTCCCGGGTCGACCCCTAATATGATACGTTCCTTTTCCAAATAAGAAAGATTTAAGCCATTAATACTGATTACCGGGCCGGACACCTCTAAGGCGTTCTATTGCGTATTCAGAGGATTAGTTCACCCGTAAGACCACCGGCATTACCACTCGTGTACTCACCGGGATATCCCTTTTTAATGCGGGGTACACCTTGGGCAGACGACTCACTGTGAGCTCCATCAGACCGTCTAAAGCCGGTAACTGCCGCTCGGTTTCCTTGCTCTTATTGACAGATATGAGGGATATTTTCCCGGTATTGTCTATCAACAGATGCACCTTTACAGTGTCTTCAATATCCCTTCTTACCACCAACTGATGGTTACTGAGCGTCTTGTAGAAATGATTTACGAATTCCTTCTGAAAGCAGATGCGCTGTTCGGCCCGACTTGAGGTTTCGTCGCAGGATTCAAAAAGGGGGTAGCGATCCACATCGTTCCAGTTGATGCTTTTCATTTCCTCACGCACGATCTCTTCCCGCGATACTTTCCTGTTGGTAAAAAAGTCGCAGGACACCAATAAGCAACAGCAGAGTAAGAGCCCCAGTTTATGCATGCAGGTTAATTATGGGGGGAAAATACGATTTTTTGAAGAATTGGGAACTGTGATTAATCATTATAAGACCACATCCAGCTATCACAAAGCCTGAAACGTTCTTGACTAAATTATACCTCCTGCCCATAACGTAACGCAATAATCCTATAAAATTCAAGCTTCGCTACTTTTTTGCTCTATTAGACACAACTTATAATAGCAACAGTAAACCTGAATCTTTTGGAAAGGACATTACATCTTGAACAGTCTAAAAAAACCTTGAATGGCTTACTGTTCATTTTTGCTGGCCTACAGAGCCCTATTGACGAATCGACACCGACCATATCTTTCAAAACTTCAGAAATTTCAACAAGCCTTTTACAAAACATATTCTAATTCTAAGAATAAAAATAATAGGAGATTATTTTGAAATAAAAAGCCGGAGCAAAACGCCCCGGCCAAATCTATGGTGATTACAACATTTACTATACGTTGAATCAGTCAAGCTGAAATACGATGGGGTAAGCAAAGGTTACAGGAACGGGGTTGCCATCCAGGTCGCCTCCGGGATTAAAATCAGGCAGGGATTCAATAATTCTCCGGGCTTCCTGATCCAGAAGGCTATGCGGAGCCCTGGAGTTAATCACCTGAACGCTTCCATCCTCATTAATTCGGAAATTAATATAAACCCGGCCTTGAATTCCTTGCCTTCTCGCCTCTTCAGGATAGCTGAAGTTTTCCATGACATGAGCATTGAGTTTCTCCTTAAAACATTCAAAGGCCTCCTGTCCGTCTGCACAGGGCGATTTAAAACTGGGTTTTACCGGGATTTCTAAAAAGGGGACATCTTTAATTGACGAGGACTTTTGAGTATCGACATTCTCAATTGAATCTCCCGCCAACTTAAATACTATAGGGTAAGCCAAGGTTACTGGAACAGGGTTGCCATCTTCATCTCCACCCGGATTCAAAACAGGAAGGCTTTCTATGATCCGTCTTGCTTCTGCAGCAAGGGATTCATGACTGGATTTTACGTGCTCCACATGCACCACGCCCTGAACATCGATCTTCATGAGCACATAGGCGGTGCCTTCGTAACCATTCATCCTGGCATCCTCCGGATAGCTGAAATTCTCGATGACATGCTGATTAAGCTTCGCGGTAAAACACTTAAACGCCTCTTGCCCGTCCTCACATGGGGTCTTAAAACTCGGCTTTACCGGGATCTCTGTAAAGGGAGTCCCGACAGATTTCTCTCCAGTCTTCCCAGATGTTTTTAAATATTCTTCATAGGAAGCGTTCAAATATTGAGAAGAAATATTGTTATCGGGATCTGTTAAGCCCATGTCATCCTGAAACATCTTCTCATTGATCAGAAACAGGGCTGCCTGCCGATAGAACTGTTCCTCAGAAAGAACTCCCTCCTTTTTGCTTTCCTGATAGATCTCCGATAACTTCATCTTCAGTTCCTGCTGGGTATGAATCTCATCCTTGTACATATTATAGTATTTCTGCAGCTGAGGGTTTTCAATAACCAGTTCGCTTCCTTCCTGATTATTGACCTCCTGCTCACAGGAAGTATAAATCAGCATTCCCAGCAAAAGAGGAAGCATGAGCAAATACTTGAATTTTCTGATCGTCTTCGATCGGTTTTGATGTAACATAACGATTCGTTTTTTGATTAATGAATGATTGAAAAATGAATTGATGAATGAGATCTTTTGGGTCTGGAAGACCTCTTCCAGTAAGTATTGATAGGTTTCCTTTTTATGCGATCCGGCCATTTGAGCATCGGCTATATATTCATGCAGCTCGGTGATCCTGGCCTGGTATACATAGACCAGCGGATTAAACCAGAACAGGATGCGCAGCAGTTCGAAATACATCAGGTCCCAGGTATGCCCTTCGCGGATATGCACCAGTTCGTGTTCGATGATGTGATCGTGTTTGCGCTCCAACACTTTTCTTCCCAGGAAGATCTGCCTGAAGAAGGAAAAAGCCATTTCTCCCTGCTCCACTTCCACCTGCAGGTATTCCCGGAATCGTCTGATAGTGGCATGATACCGCAATCTGAAAAGCAGTCCCAGTTTATAGATAAAGAAAAGCATCGCAACAAGGCTACCGGAGAGGGCCACCCATTGCCAGGGAGTTAATTCCCAACCTGAAGAGACCGCAGCAGCTTCTACAACTGCAGGTGTCGGCTCCAGGAAGATCACCGGAAAGGCATTAGACAGCGGTTCGGGCGCTGTGGTTTTCAACGCCTCCAGTTTAATAAAAGGTACGAGCAGGGATACCAGAGGCGTCAACAACAGGTATATACGATTCCAGTTAAAAAAGGTCTCTTTCTTAAGGAACTGGTCGTATACCAGCAGGAATACAACCTGACAGGTGAGCATAATGATCAGATACCGTATCATAATTCCTTGTTTTTTTCAATTTCTTTCATGATCTCTTCCATCTCCTTCAGGCTCAGGTCATTCTTTTTCACAAAGAAGGACACCATGCTCTTGAACGAGCCCTGAAAGTATTTATCCACCACCGAATTGATCGACTGGTTGCTGTATTCTTCTTTAGCCACCAGAGGGAAATAGAGATAGCCTTTGCCCTTTGGCTCGTGATCTGCAAAGCCCTTGCTTTCCAGAATACGAATGATGGTAGACACAGTATTGTAGGCCGGTTTAGGATCCGGCAGTTCCTTTAAAACCGCCTTGACATTGGCTTTCTTTAATTTCCAGAGGATCTGCATCACCTCTTCTTCTGCCTTGGTTAATTGTTTCATATTACAATCTTGAATAATGATCGATGCGTATTTTCCATTCCCCGTTGCGCTCCACCCATAACAGGGTGAATTTTACCCGGGACACGACTTCCCGACCTTCCTTGTTTCGATATGTCAAATGTGAAATTCCGCGTTGCACTGCAGAAGTCCGATCCGGAATGATCTCTGTATTCTCCAATTCCCAGGAAATCCCCAGGCTTTCCATTCCTGACCAATAGGCATCGATCGCCTCCCGACCGGACACCTCATTAGCATCAGTGATCAGTACTGCATCATCGGTGTAGAAGGCAGCTACAGCAGCATACTCTTTTGTATTAAACGCGTCTTCCATTGCCCGGTTGGCGGCCAGTACCGCGGAGACGATATCCTGTTGCTGTGCTATTCCTCCCAAAGGAAACAATGCTAAAATTGCAGCCAGAATGATATGAATTGCCTGTGACCTCATAGCTAAGTTATTCATACTGTGAAAACAAATATAACTAAATATTTAGTTTCAACTAAAGTTTTAGTTATAAAAATGCAAAATCAGTCATCTCAAAATAATCAGCATTGGGATTTAGAGATCCCAAAAGACGCTCTTAGATGGATATATTATCGAATTAGAAAATTGACTGGATACTCGAATTCCACAGGAACAGGATTTCCAAATTCATCCTTCCCCGCATATACATTAGGAATATCGTTCAGATAGCCAAGAGAAGCCTGCTCAAGAACCGGATCAGGACCATCTACCCCCACTACAGTCACCTCCCCATTTGCCCGGATACCAATGGTCATTATAACCGTGCCATCGACTCTGCGACGCAGCGCATCTTCAGGATATACGAAGTTATTGCGAACAATGGCATCCAATACATCCATAAAACATTGGGCTTCATCCTTGTCACAGTCGTATTCAAACCGGGGCTTCTCCGCAACAGCTTCAAAGGGCATGGCGCCCGCATCTCGTGCCTCCGGCACCAGTTGCGTTCCTGAAACCGTATGTTCCGGAAGTGTGCCGCAGGCTGAAAATAAGATTACCAAAACTCCGGCGAACATGTTTAAATAGTAGCGGGATAACCAAGAGATCGGGGTAGTGCTCATATAAGAAAATTCAGGATATTAGAAAAAGAGCATGTAATATAGAAATTAATCTCTGGAATGAAAGGTGAAATTTAAATACTATCTTAACCCTGTATAATCAATCGCTATGGACATCTTTCTTATTTTATTAGGATTGCTTTTGCTGCTGATCGGACTCCTTGGAAGTTTTCTTCCTGCCCTGCCCGGGCCACCCCTGAGCTGGGTCGGACTGCTGCTGCTCTACCTCACCAAGAGCGTGCCCATGAACTGGTGGATGCTGGGCGTTACCCTGGCCATGGCCATTCTGGTGGTGATCCTGGACTATATTATTCCTGCGGCCGGCACCAAACGTTTTGGAGGCAGTAAGGCCGGGATCTGGGGAACCACGATCGGATTGCTGGTTGCCCTGGTGTTTCCCATATTCGGGGTGCTGGGCATTATTATCTGGCCCTTTTTAGGAGCCCTGGCCGGGGAATTCCTGAATAAGGCCGGACACAAACAGGCCTTTAAGGCCGCCTTCGGGTCGTTCCTGGGCTTCCTTACCGGCACCTTTCTGAAATTCCTGATCTGCATGATCTACCTCGGGATATTTATCTGGAAGGTCTGGGAATATAAGGGGGAGATCTTTTCGCTTGGAGGGTGACAGGTGATGAAGGTGAGTGGTGAGTGGTGAATTGTGAATTGATATTAAGGAATGGATTCTTCTTTCATTTATAATTAATCCCTCTTTGAAGAGATCGCCACAACCCCCTATCTCCTTTTCCCCACCCTAAAGGGCGGGAGAAAGGGGCATATTATGAAGATATTTGCCTGTAATCTTACCAAGGATCATACCCCTCTCCCTTTGGGAGGGTAAAGTAAAACCAGAGCTTTACATGGGGAGGGCATAGTTCTCCTTGCTAAATACAGAGCTCTAATCGGGAGATTGCCACGTCCCGCCAAAGCGGGACTCGCAAAGACAATAAATTCACAATCCATAATTCATCATTTATAATTAACAATTAATCCCTCTTTGAGGAGATCGCCACAACCCCCTATCTCCTTTTCCCCATCCTAAAGGGCGGGAGAAAGGGGCATATTATGAAGATATTTGCCTGTAATCTTACCAAGGATCATACCCCTCTCCCTTTGGGAGGGCATAGTTCTCCTTGCTAAATACAGAGCTCTAATCAGGAGATTGCCACGTCCCGCCAAAGCAGGACTCGCAAAGACAACAAATTCACAATCCATAATTTATAATTAATAATTAATCCCGTGCTTCGGGATTAATTATTTATACCTCGGATCCTCCACATACTCTTCCTTGCGCATCTTGATGAGTTCGATGCTCAGGTAGCCGAACTCACTCACCACCTTGCCATAGAGGCGATAGATCCCCTTCCCCCGGAAAAAGTATTTGGCGGCCACCTGCGGAAAGAGGGTACAGTCGAATACCTCGCCGGCCTGGTCGATAAAGGTGGCGAAGTTCATCTCTTTCCCGTGCTGGGTTTTAGTGCGCTTTACGGTAACCAGGTAGCCGTAGATATCGATGTTGCAATTCAGGAAGCGCTCCATATCCTTCGCCCCATGATCATTTAACGGGGCTTCCCGGAGCAACTCAAACGGACTGCAAAGGCAGAATCCCAGCAGTTCGATCTGGTCAAAGGCCGCTTCCAGGTCGGTGGTTTCCAGCACGGGAATGTCAAAGTTGCGATGCGGTAACCGGAACAGACGCTGCTGCAGTTCCGGTTTCTTATGCACCCCCAGCTTAAAGTGGGCATGCCATAGGAGTTCGTACTTATCGACCCCGGTAAACCTGAAGGCATTGATCCTGATCAGGATCGAGAGTTGATCGATCCCGATGCGTACCCGGTCTACAAAATCGTCGAGCGACTTAAAGATCCCTTCGCGCTCTCTTTCCTTTAAGATCTGGAGGGCGGTCCGTTCTTCCAGGTCCTGCAGGGTTAGCAGCCCCAGGTAAACCACCTTTCCTCTAATGATGTGCTGCGCCCCACTACTGTTCACACAGGGAGGCCGGATCTCCCCGCCCAGCATCCGGGTTTCGTGCACATAGGTCTCGGTACGATAGAATCCGCCGCCGTTATTGAGTACGGCCACCATATACTCCAGTGGGAAATAGGCCCGCAGAAAAAGACTCTGGTAGCTTTCCACTGCATAGGAAGCCGAATGCCCCTTGGCAAAGGCATACCCGGCGAAGCTGGCCACCTGGTGCCATACCTCCTGTACCAGCTTTTCGTCGTACCCCTTTTCCCGGCAGTTGCTCACAAACTTATCTTCCACCCTTTTAAATTCTTCCCGGGAGCGGTACTTCCCGCTCATCCCCCGCCTCAGCACATCGGCCTCCCCCAGGGTAAGCCCGGCAAAATGGTGAGCCACCTTGATCACGTCTTCCTGGTATACCATAACCCCGTAGGTATCGGGCATGATGGCCTGCATTACGGGATGCGCTTCCTTGCGTCTCTCCGGATCGCGGTGCCGAAGGATGTACTCCCGCATCATTCCGCTTTTAGAGACTCCGGGCCGGATAATGGAACTGGCCGCTACCAGGCTCAGGTAATTATCGACCTCCAGCTTTCGAAGCAGCATGCGCATGGCCGGTGACTCTACATAGAAACACCCCATACACTGGGCCCGGCGTACCATGGCATTGATCCTTGCATCCTGCTTCAGTTTCCGGATATCGTGAATATCAAAGCTGGCTGCCTCCGGCTGATTCTCCCGGACAATAGCGATAGCCTCCTTGATCTTGGCCAGTCCGCGCTGCCCGAGGATATCGAACTTGTACAAGCCCACATCCTCGGCAATATGCATGTCGAACTGCACGGTTGGAAACCCCTTGGGCGGCATATTGGTGGCCGAAAAGCAGTGCAGGGGCCGCTCACTGATCAGGATCCCGCTGGAATGAATGCTCACGTAATTAGGCATCCCATGGATAAGCTCCCCGTACTTCATGACCAGCCGGGCTGTCTCATCGAGTTCCTTCATCACCAGCCGCTCTTCACACAGCCGGTCGATCTCTTCCTTGGGCAGTCCGAACACCTTCCCGAGTTCCCTCACCACCCCCCGGTACTGAAAGGTTACATAGGCGCCCAGCAGGGCCACATGAGGGAAACGCTCAAAAATGTAGCGGGTAACATCCTGGCGGTCGCGCCAGGAAAAGTCGATATCGAAGTCGGGCGGACTCGTACGGTAGAGGTTAATAAAACGCTCGAAATAGAGGTCGAGCTCCATAGGATCCACATCGGTAATGCCCAGCAGGTAAGCCACAACACTGTTGGCACCGCTACCCCTTCCCACATGAAAATATCCCTGCCCCTTTGCATATCCTACAATATCCCAGTTGATCAGGAAATAAGAGACGAAGTTCATCTGCCGGATCACGGTAAGCTCCTTATCGATGCGTTCCCTGATCTCCGGCCCCGCCTCCGGATAGCGGTAGGGCAGACCTTTTTCACAAAGCTCCTGCAGCAACTCCCAGTCCTTAGCTTCATCTCCCGTATAAGTGCGCTGGTTTTGCATGGGTTTGGCATCGGAAAAATCAAATACAATACTGCATTGCTCCATCAGATCCCGGGTATTCTTCAGGATAAAACCGAATTCCCTGAAGGCTGCTGCCAGATTGGCCATAGGGTACATCCGTTCGTCTTCTGACCCTTCCTCATCTTTTGGTAGCTTGCTTAAAAGGATGTTGTTATCGATGGCCCGTAACAGGCGGTGGGCATTGAAGTCCCGCTTGTTCCTGAAGGTCACCGGTTGCTGTACCACCAGGCGGTCGCGGTAGTTTTTGATATAGCAGGAAAAAGGGAGCTTTCGCAGGTCGGCCACCGAAACCCCGATAAATTCCCGGTCGCTGAAGCCGGTCATCTCTTCCTCCAGCACCTTCTCAAAAGGATAGACCACAAAGGCATTGTGAAATTCCGGAGCTCTCTTTTCAAAAGGTTTTCCGTCATAGAGATGTTCCGACAGAAAGTCGTTAAGCTCCCGGTAGCCCTCATTATTGGCTGCCAGGGCAACGAATTCCTGGGTCACCCCGTTGCGGAAATCGACCCCCAGCAAGGGGCGCACCCCATACTCCGGGGCCTTGCGCACAAAGTTCAGACAGGCCGAGGTATTATTGATATCGGTTAAGGCAATACACCCCGCCTCCATCTCCCGGGCTAGGGCCAGCAGGTCGGTCTCGGAAAAGGTTCCGAAACGAAGGCTGTAATATGTGTGGCAGTTGAGGTACATGGGTTATAAGTTACGGGTTACGGGTAGTTGTTAATTGAAACAACAAAAATGGGCTCCCCGCCCTGGTCAGGGCGGGGTGGATCAGGACCATGTCCTGAGACGGAGTGGGTTGTATCAAAAGCCTACTCAGGTCCACCCCTTCCGTCATCGCTTCCCGATGCCACCTTCCCCTGACCAGGGGAAGGAGCCTATTATTTATCAAACCTTCTTATTTACTTCTATTAAATTTTTCTTTTATCTCTTCTAAAACCCATCTCGGATAATCGAACACAAACTTATTCTCGTACCGAAGAACCTCTATCCCAAGATTTTCAAAATAAGCCGCTCTTTTCTCATCATAGCTTGCCACATCATCATCTCCAAAATGAATTTGTCCGTCCAATTCAATAACCAAACGCTCTGATGGACAATAGAAATCCACCACATATCTACCTATGCCATGCTGTCTTCGAAACTTTCTCCCTTCCAGTTTTCTGTTTTTCAGAAATCCCCATAAATAAGTCTCAGCAGGAGTCATCCGGCTTCTTAAAAACTTCCTGAAATCCCTGGATCTATCCCGATTATGGACCCTTCTGCTCTTCATTCCTGTCATTTCATTGATTTTCTAATTATAGAGGGCTCCCCGCCCTGATCAGGGCGGGGTGGATCGAGGTAAAGCCTCGAGACGGGGTGGGTTGAAACAATAATATTCATATCAACCCCTTCCGTCATCGCTTCCCGATGCCACCTTCCCCTGACCAGGGGAAGGAGCCTCATTATTTATCAAACCTTCATTCATCATTCACAATTCATAATTCCCATTCTCTACCCACTCCCGACTCCTGTCTACCTGGCGGTATGGCAGGCAGGCCCGACTCACCACTCCCTATTGTTTCCTATGTGCCAGC
Organism: Robertkochia flava; assembly: GCF_020166515.1. Taxonomy (GTDB): domain Bacteria; phylum Bacteroidota; class Bacteroidia; order Flavobacteriales; family Flavobacteriaceae; genus Robertkochia; species Robertkochia flava. The sequence goes on from NZ_JAINZT010000001.1 coordinate 50,974, forward strand.
ACCGGTGGCGGCTGCCCGTTAAAGGGATTGTACATCCGTCCGATGGTTTTGGCATCCATAGCTGAGGCGCGGAGCACGCTGCGTTCCCCGAAACGTTCCCGGATTTTGTCCATCGCGTCATAGAGGCTGAGGCGCTCCTGGGTATCGTCAAAAAGATCGATCTGATAATTCCCTCCCACCAGGTGACTGAAGCGCACCCCGATAAGGCGCACCAGCAACCGCCTGTTGTACAGCTTCTCAAAGAGGTCAAGGATGGAGGGAATCAGCACATGGTCGGCACTGGTATAGGGAATACGCAATTGCCTGGAATAGGTATTGAAATCGGAGTAGCGGATCTTCACTGCCACGCAGGCCGTTAGCTTATCCCCGCGGCGAAGCTGAAAGGCCAGGTTCTCGGTCATGGCCATCAGGATACCCCGGAGGCGAACCACATCTATGGTATCCCGGTCGAAGGTGCGCTCGGTGGAAATGGATTTCCGCTCATTAAAAGGAATTACCGGGGAGGTGTCTATACCATTGGCCCGGTCCCAGATCGTGACGCCGTTCATCCCCAGTACCGAATGCATCATATCCCTCGGCATCTCCTGTATGGTCTTCACCTGCTTAAGTCCCAGGTTGCGCAGGGTCTGGTAGGTTTTATCGCCCACCATGGGGATCTTCCTGATGGACAGCGGGGCTAGGAAAGGTTTTTCAAATCCGTAGTCGATCTTGAGCTGGTTATTGGGCTTGGCCTCATTGGTAGCCACCTTGGAGACCACCTTGTTTACGGAGAGCCCGAAGGAAATGGGCAGCCCGGTTTCCTTAATGATGGAATGCCGGAGCTCGGAGGCGTATTTATAGCACCCAAAGAAACGGTCCATTCCCGACAGGTCGGCGTAGAACTCATCGATGCTCGACTTCTCAAAAAGGGGCACCTGCTCTTTGATGATCTCGGTCACGTTATCGGAATACTTGCTGTACACCCCGGCATTGCCACGGATCACCACCGCTTCCGGGCACAGCTGTTTGGCCATTTTCATGGGCATGCCCGAATGCACCCCAAAGGCACGGGTCTCGTACGAACAGGCCGCCACCACCCCGCGATCGCTGGTACCGCCCACCAGCAGCGGACGCTTTTTAAGCCTGCTGTCTATAAGTCGTTCGACCGACACATAAAACGTATCGAGGTCGAGATGAAGAATGGTTCGGTCCATTTTGATTGGAATTTTTCCCAAAATTAGGAATTATTCCAATAGGATGGTACAGGGATTTTGTTAAAATGGGGAGGTGGGGAGGTGGGGAGGTGGGGATATAGGGATATAGGGAGACAGGGAGACAGGGCAAGAGTTTAAATGTTATTGTCTTCACGAGTCCTGATTCCCGAAGGCTTTCGGGAACGGGACATAGCGATCTTCCGATTATACCACTGCAGTTTTAGGAAAGGATCTCTTCATTCAGCACGGAGGTAATATGAGAAGATCCTTCACCCTGCAACCCAGGACTCAGGATTTTATTATTCATGGATGAGGAGGTGTAACGTCGGAAATCGGCAAACAGGCTGTGTTACCAGATTTGGGAGATCGCCGCGGTCGCTTCACTCCCTCGCGAAGACAGGACATTTCAAATGAAGTGACACTAACGTTCAGCAGATTTCCACGTCCATTACATGGCCCTGTCTGCCGAAAGGCAGGCTCGCAATGACGTACTTCCCGAAAAGGAGATTGCCACGGCAGGCTACGCATGCCTCGCAATGACATTCACTTCATAACCTCATAACGAAAAAAGCCGCTCAGGAGAGCGGCTTTTTTATCTATTCTATTCACGACTAACGACTTCCGACTCCCTATTTAAAGGCTTGTATTCCGGTGATATCGGCTCCGGTAATGAGCAGGTGAATATCGTGGGTACCCTCGTAGGTGATCACACTTTCGAGGTTCATCATATGGCGCATGATGCTGTACTCGCCGGTGATTCCCATTCCTCCTAAGATCTGCCGGGCTTCCCTGGCGATCTTGATGGCCATGTCCACATTGTTTCGTTTGGCCATAGAGATCTGGGCGGTAGTAGCCTTTCCTTCGTTCTTTAACTGCCCCAAACGCAGGGCCAGCAACTGGGCCTTGGTGATCTCGGTGATCATTTCTGCCAGTTTCTTTTGTTGCAGCTGGTAGCCGGCAATAGGCTTCCCGAACTGGGTGCGCTCCTTGGCATATCTCAGGGCCGTATCGTAACAGTCCATCGCTGCTCCGATAGCTCCCCAGGCAATCCCATAACGGGCAGAATCCAGGCACCCCAGGGGTGCTCCCAATCCGTTTTTCCCGGGCAACAGGTTTTCTTTAGGCACCTTCACATCGTCAAAGATCAACTCTCCGGTGGCCGAGGCTCTTAACGACCACTTGTTGTGGGTTTCAGGAGTAGAAAAACCTTCCATACCCCGCTCTACGATGAGTCCGTGGATACGTCCCTCTTCATTTTTAGCCCATACCACCGCGATATCCGCAAAAGGCGAATTGGAGATCCACAGTTTGGCGCCGTTCAGCAGGTAATGGTCGCCCATATCTTTAAAACGGGTTTCCATTCCCCCGGGATTAGACCCGTGATTGGGTTCCGTTAGCCCGAAACATCCTATAAACTCGCCGGAGGCCAGTTTAGGCAGGTACTTCCTTTTCTGCGCCTCCGATCCGTATGTAAAGATAGGATACATGACCAGGGACGACTGTACGGAAGCGGTAGAACGGATCCCACTGTCACCGCGCTCGATCTCCTGCATAATGAGTCCGTAGCTGATCTGATCCAGGCCAGCCCCTCCGTATTCTTCAGGAATATAAGGTCCGAAGGCCCCAATCTCTGCCAATCCACCCAACAATTGTTTGGGAAATTCGGCACGTTGGGCAAAGTCTTCTATAATGGGAGAAACTTCGCGTTTTACCCATTGGCGGGTCGCATCGCGAACGAGTTTATGTTCATCAGATAAGAGGTCGTCTATCTGATAATAGTCGGGTGCTTCAAAGAGGTCAGGTTTCATAGTTTTCATAATTAGGTTCCCCAAAGGTAAATAATGGAATATAACATTACAATAGCGAAATGTTATAATTTTAACAATGGACTTCCATTATTTACACTTCGTAATCATCCCAGCTCATCACATCATTACGTTCTTCGGGTTTAATGCTTTGGGTAAGGATCTTTTCATCGTATTCCAGGCCGTGTTTCTCAAGCACATCCCTGGGCACCCCATCCCATACATTAGGCACATTTCCTTGATATCCCAGGTCTTCAATACCCATCTTACTGGTAAAGAACCCTGTAGCCACCAGGTTCCGGATCCTGGAAAAGAATTGCGCCCCATGTTCAAACTGGGGTTTTACCTCATCGGGATAAGCGATATCGTCAAGAATAGCCTTTTGCTGGTCTTCCGAAGCTTTTATGAACTCCAGATCATACCTCCTGTTACTCTCGTGATCCAACCACATGAGACCGCCGCGCATCGGGGTCTGATGCCAGGGCATGTCTTTTACGATGAATTCAATGAATTCAGGCACTCCGGCATCGGTAGCCGAGCCTGAGCTCTCATCGGCCGGGATGATAAGGTCAGCCAATACAGCTATGGTCGCCATCTCATGTTCGTTAAAGAAAGTCTCACTCACCAGGCGTTGGTCCCTGGCCAGTTCTTCCGGCGTTCTTCCGTAGCCTCCTCCTGCAACGATCTCACCCTCCGCGATATCTGAACTCTTCAATTCCGCCTCTTTATCGGTAAGGCACCCGGAGAACATAAACCCGGAGGTTACCGTTCCGGCAAACATGGCTTTTATACTTTTTCTTCTGTCCATAATTGCTTTCTTTAAACGTTCATTTTTTTGATCTCTTCGTTCAGGTATTCCGAGGCTCTCCAGGCCAGGGCCAGGATGGTCCAGGTCGGATTCTTATCGGCCTGGGAAACGAACGGTCCGCCATCCATCACAAATACATTTTTAACATCGTGCAATTGGTTGTACCTGTTGACTACTGAAGTCTTCGGATCGTCACCCATACGGGTGGTTCCCACTTCGTGAATAATTCGGCCCGGGTTATGCAGTCCGTGATCTTCATCGGCTCCCGGCTTATCCCCCAACATGATTCCCCCCATATTGGTAAGCAGCTCCTCAAAGGTATCCTGCATATGCTTTGCCTGCTGCCTTTCGTCATCGGTCCATTTGTAATGGAATCGCAAAACCGGTATTCCGTACTGGTCTACCACCTCAGGGTCCAGTTCACAGTAATTATCCTTTTGAGGGATGCTTTCCCCCCTGCCTGACATGCCTACGACGGCACCGTAAAAACGCCTGACATCATCTTTGAGGGATGCGCCGTATCCACCGGCCTTTTTCATATTTCCATCCTTTCCCGCAACGAGGCCATTGAGGTTCTCCATTCCAAAACCGGTACCGTACGACGGCATGCCCATGCCTCCCCAGAATTCGATATGGTACCCCCTGGTGAATCCGTGCTTACTGGCATCTTTCATCCACCAGGGCACATAGAGGTGCATGCCTCCCACCCCATCTTCATTATAGCGTTTCCTGTCCATGAGCGATGGAATTAAGGCCGCCCTGTCGGCTCCGGTTGAATCGTGAAGATAACGACCGATAAGTCCGCTGGAATTCCCCAATCCGTTAGGATATTTCTCTGAGCGTGAATTGAGCAGTATCCTGGCAGAACCACAGGCGCTGGCCGCAAGGATCACCACCTTAGCCTTTACCTGGTATTCTTCCATATCGGTCTTATTGATAAAGCTCACCCCTGTGGCTTTTCCGTTCTCATCGGTAAGCACTTCCCGAACCATGGCATTCACGAACAGGTCCACATTATCATACTCCAGGGCCGGTTTCACCAATACCGAAGATGATGAAAAATCTCCGTAAATGGTGCACGAACGGGAACACTGGTTACAATAGAAACAGGCTCCGCGACGGGTATCGATGCGTTTGGTTAAAATGGACAATCGGGCAGGAATAACAGGCAGCCCCATCTGTTCTCCATATTTCTTCAGATACATTTCATGCAACCTGGGTTTTGGCGGAGGCAGGAAATACCCATCGGGCTCATTAGCCAACCCTTCCCGGGTACCAAATACCCCGATCAGCTTATCCACCTTATCATACCAGGGCTTTACATCGTCATATCCAATGGGCCAGTTATCACCCTTTCCGTCAAAATCCTTCCGCTTAAAGTCCAGGGGGCCGAAACGAAGGGAAATCCTTCCCCAATGGTTGGTTCTGCCTCCCAGCATCCGGGACCGGAACCAGTCGAACTTCGTATCGTCTTTCCTGGTATAAGGTTCTCCATCGATCTCCCAACCGCCATAGGCCATATCAAAGTCTCCGAAGGCCCGGGTGGTTCCGGCACCGCGTCGGGGCGATTCATACGACCATTTTAACTGGGTTTGCTGTTCGGGATTAGCAGGGTCAAAGCGTGGCCCGGCTTCCATCAGGGCAATCTTATATCCGGCTTCAGAAAGCACCTTCGCGGCCATTCCGCCCCCGGCTCCTGACCCTACGATACAGATGTCGTATACAGAAGCATTCTTCTTAATTTGAAAAGACATAGGCTGGTCAATTGAATTAATTCAGCCAAAATATCCTACTTTTTTTGCTAAAATATGGGATACGAATAAGAAAAATCGATGAGTCAACTGCAGCTTGCCATCGAATTTGTCCTATGAAGATCTCTGTGCAGCACACAGGACATAGGAACCCCTACATCTTTAGATAGAAATCTTTGGTAAGTGCAATATAGGCATCGGTATATTCATGCCTGCCTATCTCAATGATGAGCTCCCCGGTTTGAGGAGTGGAGAGTTTCACTGTGGAAAAATCAAAAAAGGTACGTTTCAAGGGCGCCTCTGCATGCCCTCTGACCCTGAGTAAGCGATGGGGATACAGTCCCTGGTCTGCCGCCAGGTTCAGTATATTTGCCTCTTCCGCATAGGGAGCCACCATACAAAACCTGCCACCCGGATTCAGAAACTTCGGGACCCCGGAAATGAGTTCGTCAAACGGCAAGGCGAAATTGGACCTGGCCCTTGCCCGGTTTTCCTCTTCGGCTGTATATTCTGATGAATAAAAAGGCGGATTGGATACGATCAGGTCGTAAGTATCATCCATCTCATCCACAAATTCATCCCAACCGGCGTGATAACAGAACAAGCGATCGTTCCAGGGCGAGGCTTCAAAATTCTGCACACATTGCTCAAAGGCATCGTCGTCCACCTCGAGGGCATCAATAAGACCGGCATCCGATCGTTGTGCCAGCATAAGCGCAACCAGCCCGGTACCCGCACCGATATCAAGAATTGCTCCCGGACGATGCGCTGTTACTGCCCATGCGCCCAACAAGACCCCGTCGGTACCTACCTTCATTGCACAACGATCCTGGTGGATAGTAAATTGCTTGAAACGAAAGGGGGTAGCAGACATAAAATGTAAACTGAAAGTCAGACTAAATATAGAGATCTATAAGGCCTTCCGGCGTGCGGACAATGATCTTTTTCGCCTTGCGGTCGACCCGCACAATGAATTCGTCATTAAGGGGGATAAGCACCTGTTTTCCATCCCGGTTCACCTCGAAAAGGGCCTGGGCGGTACTGTCGTTCACGCCTTCGATTACGCCCACATGTCCGTAATTTTCATCTTCAATGTCAAAACCGACAACTTCGTGAAAATAGAACTGGTTATCGCCGAGTTCCGGCAACATGGCCATCGGGAGGTAAAGTTCGGCCTGCATCAGTTTATCGGCTTCGGCCTCCGTTTCCACTTCCTCCAGTTTCATACGAAGAAGTGTCCCCTTATGAAGCGAAGACTGTTCAATAAAAAAAGGAACCAGGTTATTGCCCATGGCAATAAACACTGATTCCAGATCTTTGTAGAGTTCGGGTTCGTCTGTATCCAGCTTGGCTAAGACTTCCCCTTTAAAGCTGTATTTTCTAACGATTTTACCGAGATAGAAGCAATCTTCTTTTCTCATAAAACAGATTATGCTTCAGCTTCTTTGGTCTCTTCACCACCTTCTGCAGCTGGTTCTTCAGCTTCAGCAGTAGTTTCCTCGGCAGCAGTTTCAGCAGCATGCAGTTCGGCCTCAGCCTCAGCAGCAGCAGCTTTACGCTTCTCATTCACTTCCTTCTCTGCTTCAAGAGCTTTTGCTTTAGCTTCTTCTTCAGCTTTAGCAAGATCCTCTTTCTTAGAAGACACCTTAGCGTCCTTCTCTTCTAACCAGGCTTCAAATTTCTTGATGGCCTCATCTTCAGAAAGAGCTCCTTTATCAACACCTTTAAGCAGGTGATGCTTCAGCATAGCTCCTTTGTAAGAAAGAATTCTTTTAGCAGTTTCAGTAGGCTGAGCCCCGTTTCTTAACCACTTTACAGATCCATCTACATCAAGGTCGATCTGTGCAGGGTTAGCAGTAGGATTGTAAGTTCCCAGTTTTTCAAGGAATTTACCATCTCTTTTTGAACGGCTGTCAGCCGCGACGATCCAGTAAAAAGGCTTCCCTTTTCTACCGTGTCTTTGTAATCTGATTCTAACAGGCATAATTACATTAATTAGTTGGGGTTCACGACCCCTATTATTAATTTTTTGAGGGTGCAAATATAAACTAAAATCTTATTATTCTTATACTTTACAGCATTAAAAACAAGGTAGAGCGATTTATTCTCAGTTATGAGTTTGAGTTGGAGTTGGAGTTGGAGTTTTTAATTCACAGAACAGAAAAACTATATCCTCCGAATCTCCATTTAAGAAATTACTACGTCAGACCTAACCCCCCCCGCCTTTGATGCATCCGTCTCCCTGTCTCCCCATCTTCCTCTCTCCCCGTCTCCCTGCTTCCCTACCTCCCTAAAACATTTTAACAAGAAAATCCCTTAACAACTCTTAACACTTTCCGTTAAACTAATGATAAACCCTCTTAAATATTTGATAATAAGGTAATTATGTGTTAAGTTATAGTTGCGTTACTGAAAAACAGTAACCTTGAATTTGAACCAATTAAAAGCAGAATACCAATGAAGTTTAGCAAAATGATGTCAGACCGTTTAAATGTTCTGCTCGAAAAAGCGTACGACGCCGAAAAAGGATATTTAAACGCAATGCAACGAATAGATCAACCTGAAATAAAAATGTTTTTTAAGCGAACCGCCCAGCAGCGAGGCGATTTTGCCAGAGACCTGAGAAGAGAGATTCTGAGCTATGGAGAAATCCCCGAAGACAGTGGAACTCTTAAAGCAGACACCCACAGATTCTGGACGAATTTAAAAGCGTTGCTATCTGAAAATAAGGTAGAGGTCGTTCTTGAAGAATGCCTGAGAGGAGAGAAAGAGATTATCAAGGAATACAATGAGATCCTCGAAGAACAACGCACCCTGCCGCCAAGTACGGTAGAGTTGCTTAAAAAGCATAAGGATGCAATTCAAAACTCCATCAACAAAGTGAAACTGTACGATGAGATGGCATCCTGATCCTAAATAGATAACCTCGAGAGCCCGGGAAATATCCCGGGTTTTTTTATGTTTTTTCGTAACTTCCTTCCGCTATGAAAAGACCCTTACTGGCCTTTGACGAAAAAGGCATTTTTTGTGAACCGGCCGGGGTATATCTCGACCCCTGGAGGCCCGTCGACAAGGCGCTGATCACTCATGGCCATTCCGATCATGCCCGATGGGGTCACCGCCAATACATCACCCATCATCACAATAAGCCCATTATCACCTCCCGCCTGGGAACTATTTCTGCCAAAGGTATTTCCTGGGGAGAGCCCCTGCTGGTGAACAATGTGAAATTCAGTTTTCACCCTGCGGGTCATATCCCGGGATCATCTCAGATCCGGGTAGAACACAAGGGCGAAGTATGGGTTTTTACCGGCGACTATAAACTGGAAGATGACGGGATCTCCCAGCCCTTTGAACCTATAAGATGTCATGGGTTTATCACAGAATGCACTTTCGGGATCCCGGCCTTTAACTGGCGTCCCCAGGAAGAGGTATTTCACGACATTAACACCTGGTGGCGGGAAAATAAGGAAGAAGGAAATACTTCTGTCTTATTTGCCTATTCCCTGGGAAAAGCCCAGCGCCTGTTAAAACACCTCGATCAGAGCATAGGAAAGGTTTATACCCACGGGGCCATCGAAAATATGACCTCGGTATTAAGAACCTTCATGGAACTGCCTCCCACCATACCCATAAACAAAGACACTCCGAAAGCGGAAATCCGGGGCAACCTCATCCTGGCACCGCCAAGTGCCCATGGAAGTGTCTGGTTGCGCAAATTCGCTCCTTTTGTTACGGCTTCTGCAAGCGGATGGATGGCATTTCGAGGGGCGCGAAGAAGAAGGGCAGTAGACCGGGGTTTTGTACTGTCTGATCACGCCGACTGGAGCGGCTTACTGAAGGCGGTTAAGGCTACAGAATGTGAAACGGTGGTCACCACCCATGGGTATACGGAGATCTTCTCCAGGTACCTGAGGGAAGAGTTGGGGTACAACGCTTATACGCAGCATACGGAATTCGAAGGAGACCAGGAGGAGAATGCTTCTGCTGAAGATAAAGAAACGGCCTGATGAGAGACTTTGCGCAACTCATAAAAAATCTAGACAGCACCAACAGTACCAACAGGAAGGTAGCCCTGTTAAGTACATATTTCCGGGAAGCGGAAGACCCTGATAAGCTCTGGACCATTGCGCTCTTGTCTCACCGCAGGCCAAAACGCCCGGTAAACACTACCCGGTTGCGGGAATGGGCTTCTGCCATCGCTTCGATACCCCTTTGGCTTTTCGAGGAATCATACCATATTGTCGGGGACCTGGCCGAGACCATTGCCCTGGTGATCCCACAGGAGAAGAGCTCCAATAAGAAGTCGTTGCATCAGCGCATGCAGGACCTGGTGGCCCTGAGAGGAAAACCGGAACGAGAGCAACGCAGCTACCTGGAAACCGCATGGCTGGAATTCGACCATTACGAACGATTCGCCTTCACCAAATTACTTACCGGAGGTTTCCGGATCGGGATCAGTCAGAAACTAATGACCCGTGCCCTGGCCAAAGCCACCGGGCAGGAAGAAGATGTACTCGCTTATCAGCTTATGGGGGGCTGGACTCCGGCAACCACTACTTTTGAAAAACTCATTTATTCCGGACAGGAGGCCGCCGAAAAAAGCAAACCTTACCCGTTTTACCTGGCCTACCCCCTGGAAGATCCCCCGGAGGAGCTTGGCGATCCAAAAGCCTGGTTTGCCGAGTACAAATGGGATGGGATCCGGGCCCAGCTCGTTTGCAGAGACCAACAGGTGTTCGTCTGGAGTCGGGGTGAAGAACTGGTTACCGATAAATTTCCAGAACTGGAACAACTGGCAGCAAGTATCCCGGATGGGACGGTCATCGACGGAGAACTTCTGGTGAGGAAAGGAAAGGAGATCGGCAGTTTTAACGACCTACAGAAGCGTCTGGGTCGTAAAACGGTGAGCAAAAAATTACTGACTGAAAATCCTGTTTTCATTAAGGCCTATGACCTCCTGGAGTGGAAAGGTCAGGATATCCGGGACAGATCCATGGAAGAACGGAGATCCCAACTGGAACACCTCTTCCCGCTTCACCATCAGGATTCGGAACGTCTCGAACTATCTCCGCTCTTACCTTTTAAAACCTGGAAAGAAGTCTCCGAATACAGGGCACATGCCCGGGAAGAACAAAGCGAAGGACTGATGCTGAAAAGGCGAAGCGCCCCTTATGGGGTGGGCCGTAAAAAAGGGGACTGGTGGAAATGGAAGGTAGACCCGCTGACCATCGATGCAGTTCTCACCTACGCCATGCGCGGTCACGGAAGACGCACCAATCTCTTTACCGACTATACCTTTGCCCTTTGGCATGAAGGGGAACTAACCACCTTTGCCAAGGCCTATTCCGGCCTGAGCGATGCTGAATTCAGGGAAGTGGATCGGTTTGTAAAGAAAAACACCACCGACAGGTTCGGCCCGGTACGCCAGGTAAAACCCGAACTGGTTTTTGAGATCGCCTTTGAAGGCATTGCTCCAAGCAGCAGACATAAGAGCGGGGTGGCTGTCCGTTTTCCGCGGATGCTGCGCTGGAGAAAGGATAAAAAACCTGAAGAGGCCAACACCCTTGACGACCTGAAAGCATTTTTATGAACACAGGAGAGATCATAGCTGCGTCGGGCCTTTGGTTTGAAAGAAGGGGATGGAAACCCTTTCCGTTTCAAAAACAAACCTGGGAGGCTTTCCTAAAAGGTAAAAACGGCCTTCTCAATGCCCCTACGGGCAGCGGAAAGACCTATGCTTTATGGGTGCCCATAGCCATGTCTTTGAAACACGACCTGGAAACACCGGGCACTGAGAAAGGCGGGGTTAAAGCCATCTGGATCACTCCCCTGCGTGCCCTCTCCCTGGAGATCGCCCAGGCTGCCAAAGCCTTTGCCGACCACCTCGACATTGGCCTGGAGGTTGGAATAAGAACGGGAGACACCAGCCAGAAGGAGCGGGCTGCTCAGCGAAAAAAAATGCCCGACCTGCTCATCACCACTCCGGAAAGCCTGCATTTACTTCTCGCTTCAAAGAATCACGCCAAATATTTCAAAAATTGCAGGGCTATCGTAGCCGACGAATGGCATGAGTTAATGGGCAGTAAAAGAGGGGTGCAAACCGAACTCGCAATCTCAAGATTAAAGACACTTTGTCCGCAGATGCGCATATGGGGCATTTCTGCCACCATTGGCAACCTCGAGCAGGCAAGAGCAGTGCTCCTGGGGCCCGATTCCGGCCATCTGAAAAACTCGGTCCTGATCATGGCAAGGCTGAACAAACGTATCCAGGTAAAATCTGTCCTTCCCGAAAAAATGGAAAAGTTCCCCTGGCGCGGCCACCTGGGGATTCACCTGCTGGACGAGGTCATTCCCATTCTCAGGGAAAGCAGATCGACCCTGCTCTTTACCAACACCCGGTCGCAGTGTGAGATCTGGTTCCAGGCCATTCTTTCCAAATACCCTGAATTTGCCGGGGAGATCGCCATGCACCATGGCAGTATCGACAAAAAAACCAGGTTATGGGTAGAAAATGCCATCCGGAATGACAGCCTCAAAGCTGTGGTCTGTACCTCAAGCCTTGACCTGGGTGTGGATTTCGCCCCTGTAGAGACCATCATCCAGATCGGAGGACCTAAGGGAGTGGCGCGCTTTCTGCAACGTGCCGGGCGAAGCGGACACCAGCCGGGAAAAGAAAGTAAGATCTGGTTTCTGCCCACCCATGCTATGGAGCTTATTGAGGCCTCTGCCCTGAAAAAAGCCGTAAAGGAAAAAGCCGTGGAAGACCGCATCCCCTACCTGCTCTGTTACGATGTACTGATACAATACCTGACCTCCCTTGCCGTCTCTGATGGGTTTTATCCGGAAACCCTCTATCCCGAAATCACATCGACCTTTTGTTTCCAGGGACTCACCCCTGAAGCATGGCAGTGGGTACTGAACTTTATTACTATGGGCAGTCAGACGCTCCGGGAATACGATGAATACCGGAAGGTGGAGATCATGGATGATGGGTTGTTCAAGGTAAACAGCAGGGGTGTAGCCATGCGCCACAGACTTTCCATTGGTACCATTGTAAGTGATGCCATGCTTACGGTAAAATACCTCAAAGGGGGCTATCTCGGACACATTGAAGAGTGGTTCATCTCCAAACTTCAACCGGGGGATACATTTACTTTCGCAGGAAGAAACCTCGAACTTTTCCGGATCAAACAGATGCAGGTACTGGTTAAACGCTCTAAAAAGAAAACGGCCAAGGTACCCAGCTGGATGGGAGGACGGATGAGCTTTTCCTCCCAGATGAGCGCCTTGCTAAGGGAAGAGCTTTACGGGATTAATGCACCGGAACAGCCTTCACTTTCAGAAGAACTAAAGGCGCTGCACCCGGTATTTGAGCGTCAGCGAAAGGAATCGGTAGTGCCCGGCCCACAGGAATTCCTGATCGAAACCTTTAAGACCAGGGAGGGCTATCACACCATTTTTTATCCGTTCGAAGGTCGCTTTGTACATGAGGCTATGGCCAGCCTGCTTGCCTACCGTATCAGCCTGCTTCACCCCATAAGTTTTTCGCTTGCTTTTAATGACTATGGATTCGAATTGCTGTCTGACCAGGCCATGGATATAGAGCAAGTACTTGACAACAACCTTTTCAGCACCTCCTATGTGCATGAAGACCTGCAAAAAAGCCTGAATTCCACAGAAATGGCAAGACGAAAATTCAGGGATATTGCGGTGATCTCCGGGTTGGTGTTCCAGGGCTACCCCGACAAACAACTTAAAAGCAAACACCTGCAGAGTAGTTCCCAGTTGTTCTTTAATGTGTTTCGGGATTTCGAACCAGACAACCTGTTATACCTGCAGGCCTTCAGGGAAACCTTCGAACACTCCCTGGAAGAGGGAAGGCTCATACAGGCCCTGGAACGCATCGGCAAACAGGAAATCGTGTGGCGAAATTGCGAAAGACCTACCCCTTTCTCCTTTCCTATCATTACCGACAGGCTTCGGGAAAAACTCTCTTCAGAAAAGCTCGCCGACAGGATCCGAAAAATGAAACTACAACTTGAAAAATAAGAAGGCTTCCGGGGAATTGTCTAATTTTAACTCCTTTTCGATCCCTCTTTTCCCGAAAAGAAACCACATAATACCAAAGCGAGCAGATCATAGAAATGCACATCAGGGAAATTAACATACATGGCCAGGAATTCCAGCTCCACCCTTATGGGGCAGCGTATTGGAAGGAACGTTCCACACTGCTTATTGCCGATGTGCATTTGGGTAAAGCCACCCATTTCCGAAAGAACGGGATGGCCGTCCCCGAAGAGACCATGTTTGAACCCTATAAAAAACTGGAAGCGGTGTGCGAACGCTTTAAACCGGAAACCCTCTGTTTCCTCGGGGACCTTTTTCACAGCTATATCAACAACGAATGGTTACTTTTTGAGACATGGGTCCGGAATGCAACTCCTGAACTGATACTGGTAACCGGGAACCACGATATCATTCCGGAGCACAAGCTGGAAGCTGTTGGAGTGAGCATCAAAGACGAATGGTGTATCGGTTCCTTTCTGCTCACCCATGAACCCTGTGAGAAAACTGCTTATTTTAACATTTGCGGCCATATCCATCCCGGTATCCGACTGAAGGGCCCTGGCAGGCAAACCCTGAAACTCCCCTGCTTCTTCCAGAAAGAAAAACAACTGATCCTGCCCGCATTCGGGGAATTCACCGGGAAATACATTATGAGCCCGGATAAGACCGATAGGGTTTTTGCGGTAACCCCGGAGGAAGTGGTGTTGGTTAGTGGTGAGTAGTTAGTAGTTAGGCGGGCCTGCCTGCCATACCGCCAGGTAGGCAGGAGTCGGGAATGGGTGATCCCGCAAGCGGGATCGATTATGAATTATGAATGGTTAATTATGGATGATCGTCTTTGCGAGCTCCGCCATAGCGGAGCGTGGCGATCTCCCGGTAGCAGGAACGAGTTGCAGGGACGAGGGACGGGTTTTATAAAGTCGTCTTCGCGAGCGAGCCCGATACTTCGGGAGAGCGTGGCGATCTCCCTGATTTGACCTAGATTTCCAAAAGAACTATAAGTCCTTCAAAGACATCTCCCCCCTACTCCCGACTCACCACTCACCATTCACTAAACCAATCTTCGTACCTTCGTAACCTTGTAACCTCGTAACTCCCGTATGGCCGGAATCTATATCCATATCCCTTTTTGCAGGCAGGCATGTCACTACTGCGACTTTCATTTCTCCACTTCGATGAAACACAAGGAGGAGATGATCGCCGCTTTGCTCACGGAACTGGAATTGCGAAAGGAAGAGCTCGGGGGAGAAACGGTAGAAACGATCTACTTTGGAGGCGGCACACCCAGCAGACTTCAGCCGAAAGAACTGCATCGACTGATCACGGGAGTTTACGAGCATTTCCCGGTAGCTGAAAGCATAGAGCTCACCATCGAAGTAAACCCGGATGACCTGGTAGAGACAGATACTGAAAATTTGTTACAGGAATACAAGAACATCGGTGTTAACCGACTCAGCATTGGTATACAGTCATTTCGGGAGGAGGACCTCAGGCTTATGAACCGGGCCCATAACGCCAAAGAAGCATTAAAATGCCTGAAAGTGGCTACAAAACATTTCGACAACATCTCCATAGATCTGATCTATGGCATTCCCGGGCTCAGCGATGCCGCCTGGAAAGAAAACATTGAAACCGCCCTTTCCTTCAATATACCCCATATTTCGAGTTACGCCCTAACGGTTGAGCCCAAAACTGCCCTGGAACATTTTATCAAAAAAGGAGTGATCGAAGACCCGAGCGATGAGCAAGCTGCCGCACAATTTGCACTGCTGACCGCAGCTTTAAAGGATCATGGGTTTGTTCATTACGAACTTTCCAACTTTGGCAAACCGGGGTACTTCAGTCTCAATAACTCCGCCTACTGGCAGGGCAAAAAATACCTTGGGATCGGTCCCTCTGCCCATAGTTACGATGGGGTTACCCGATCCTGGAATATCGCCAGCAACCCAAAATACATCAAAAGCCTGGCCTCGAGGCAGCTGCCTTTAGAACGTGAAACCCTGACCTCAAAAGACCGGTATAACGAATATCTGATGACCGGATTGCGCACCATATGGGGCGTTTCTCTGGATCGTATCTCCCGTGACTTTGGCCCGTCTTTTATGGATTACCTCCTGGAACAAAGTACTGCCCACAGGCGGGACGGGTTCCTGATCATTACCGATGAGGATGGCGAACAGATCCTGAAGACCACCCCGAAGGGAAAGTTCCTGGCCGACGGCCTGGCATCTGACCTTTTTCTTATAAATTTACAGGAACCTTAATACACCATCCCTTGAAAATCCAGATCGAACATCCAAAAGGAACCTTCAGAGCCGACCTATCAAAGCCTGTAGATATTTCGCTTTCTTTAATAAACGGCCCTGATAATGTAAATGCATGGTATGTTCCCCCACCTTCAATAATTCCCGTAAAGGATGGGGATTTTACCGGAAGCGTTGCCGAGGGAGCTTCCACCAACTTTAATAACATTTTTTTTAATCCTCACGCCCACGGTACCCATACCGAATGTGTAGGTCATATCAGCAAGGAATTCCGCTCTGTAAACCGGGAGCTGAAAACCTTTTTTTTCCTGGCCCGCCTGGTAACTGTGGCTCCTGAAACGAAAGGAGACGACCGGGTGATCACCATGGAAATGCTGTCATCTGCTTTAAACGAGGATATCCCGGAGGCCCTTGTGATCCGAACCCTCCCCAATGACCATTCCAAACGCTCCCGACAATATTCGCATTCCAATCCGCCCTACCTGGAAGAAAAGGCTGCGAAATGGATAGCCGAAAAAGGCATTGAGCACCTTCTTGTGGATTTACCTTCTGTGGATAAGGAAAAGGACGATGGGAAACTATTGGCTCACAAGGCCTTTTGGAACTATCCCGACGATCCACGACCGGGAACCACCATCACCGAATTCATTTTCGTACCCGATGCAACTGAAGACGGACTATACCTGTTAAACCTTCAGATCGCATCGTTCGAGAATGATGCAGCACCCTCAAAACCGGTACTTTACAAGTTAGCGTTCGAGTGACGAGCCTGCCTGTCGGCAGACAGGTTTGAATTGGCAAAAGGTACGGAGTTACGCGGGTACGAAGGTACGAAGGGCTGAATTTTGGGACTTGGGATATGGAATTTCAGAACAATGCTGCTCCTTCGGTCCTTTACATACTACTTTGCTCCATAGCCCCTTAACATCTCCGCTTTTTTTCGTAGGTTTATAGGTAAGATCTTTATCTGTTTTTAACTCCTATGAATGATCTGGCAGAAATACTTATAGGCTTTTTACTCGGCGGGCTGGGTATGTACTGGATGTTCACCATCTGGCGTTCCAGAAAATCCCGGGAGATCACCCATTCCCAATCTGTGGTGCTGCTGGAAAAAATTCGCCATGTCTGCAAACTGGTTACGGTGGAAGGTGAATTTGCCGAAATCTATCAATACGAAAACGTTAAAGAGTTGTTTTTACGCCTGGTGAGCAGTAAGAAAAAAGCCTTGCTGGTGATCAATGCCCGGGTACAGGTGGGATTCGATCTGAAAAAGATCAAATTGGCAGCCGACGAGCATTCCAAAAAGATCATCATGAAGGAGTTCCCACAGCCCGAAGTTTTAAGTATAGAGCCCGACGTTAAGTATTACGATATCAAGGAAGGATTGTTTAACTGGTTTAAAACAGACGATCTTTCGGCAGTACACCAGGAAGCCCGGCAGCACATCCTGAGCAAGGTTCCGGAAAGCGGACTTCTGGAAAGTGCCAAAAAAGAAGCGATGGACGCCGTTTTGATGATAGAAAGCATGGTACAGGCCATCGGCTGGAAACTCGACTACAGCGCCCTGGAGATCGAAAGTTCAACAGAAGACCTGAAACTCTCCGGGAGGAAAAGCAAAAAACAGTCTGTAGAATCCTGATATGTACATCGATCAACTCCGGGAATACTGCATTGAGAAAAAAGGGGTCACAGAATCCTTCCCTTTTGACAAACACACCCTGGTCTTTAAGGTCATGGGCAAGATGTTTGCCCTTATCCCCCTGGAAAAATGGGAAGCCGGATACCCCAGTATTAACCTGAAATGTGATCCGGAACGCAGCGCTTTGCTACGGGAAGAATACGCAGGTATTACCCCTGGATTCCATATGGATAAGCTGCACTGGAATACCGTTCGTGCAGATATGGATGTTCCTCCACAACTCCTCCTGGAATTGGTGGACCACTCCTATGAACGGATTGTTGCCGGACTCACCAAAAAGTTACGCGCAGAACTGGACGCCCTAGATAAGAAATGAATTCCAGAGGGGATCAGGCTGTAGAACTGTTGCCCCCGGTCTCGAATACCTCCCTTCATTTTTTTCTTACGCTCCCCGGGCAAACTCCCGTGTAAAAGTTAAAATTATTGCCGCTTCCAAAAATATTTACGGTTTTTAGACCACTAAGGTAGTTGTTTACCAACCCTTTAGACCTTCCCCCTGACCGCATTCGGAGACCGTTTGAATTTAGAATTAAAGGCAATCCACCTCACCAGTTCCCGTTTGTTTTCCCCCGGTAGTTTCCCCCACCCTGTAAACTTTAAGCATCAGGCTGAATGCGATTTGAAATTGCCTGCCTTAATAAAAACATATGGTGAGATGAAAAGAATCCTGTGCATACTTATCCTGTTGACAACAGTTTGTTCCTGCGAAGATGCGTCTTTCGAGTACAGCGCCAACCGCTTAAGGCTTTCAGATCAAAGGCCCCCCAGAACCAACCCGGACATCCCGCCGGCTATCAAACCGGAAATTAACCGGGTTGGGGAAGCTGAAATTAAACTTAGTCCCTTTGAAGCAGAAATGGCCCTGCTGGACAGCCTCT
Source organism: Robertkochia flava (assembly GCF_020166515.1). Lineage (GTDB taxonomy): Bacteria > Bacteroidota > Bacteroidia > Flavobacteriales > Flavobacteriaceae > Robertkochia > Robertkochia flava. The sequence goes on from NZ_JAINZT010000001.1 coordinate 69,442, forward strand.
TCTATACCCGGGCTTACAATCAAAAAGACACTGCCCTGGCCCGCAAAATGATCCATGAAGATTTTGAGTTGTACCACGATCGCATCGGGGCCCTCACCGACAAGGACAGCCTTCAGGCCTCGGAGGTTATGATCAGAAGATTTTTTGATATTGGCAAAAAGTATAAAAGGACGCTCAAGCCCGGAACGCTCAGATCTTTTCCCATGTATAACGGCAAGTCGCTTTACGGGGCTTTACAAAACGGGGTCAACCAATACCACAACGTAAAAACCGGCGACCTGGAAGGCACCGGGCATTTTATCCATCTTTGGATCAAAGAGGGCGATCAGTGGAAATTGAAGAGGGTTATCAGTTACGACCATAAAGCGATCGTTGAGTAAATCGCCTGCTTCATCATAAACCTAAGGGTTATCATTACTGACTTAAACTCAGACCTGGCCTGTGGCTATGCTACCTCCCTCCAAACTAGATTTATGTAGGTTAATTCTTATGGTATTCCGAAATAAAGTGCTTATATTAAAGCTCTGAATGCCAATAAAAAACAACCTGACATGACGCTTTTCAGCAAACTGAGAACCTCCCCCCAGTTCGCTACCGAAATCGTGACACATCCTTTTCTCTCTTCGGAAAAAACACCTGTTCATCCCTTTAAAACCCCGGAATACATCCTTTCAAATACTATTCGGGCAGACTACTTTAACATAAGTTTTGATCGTGTTCGGCTTATAAGTCCAGGATAGGTCAGAGCCGGAACCCAATTCACCAAAACAACTAACCTTCATATAAATAACCTTCTTTCACAAATGAACCATACCAACATGAAAACGCTTATCAAATGCATCGCATTCGCCGGCATTATCCTGTTATCATGCTATGCCTGCAAAGAAAACACCTCCGGGAATACTATGGCCGAGTTGGATCTTCCGGAAACCTCGGAACTCGAACGCACGGCCGATTCCCTTTTTCAAACCGCAATAGACAGCTCTATGCTGGCCGGTGGCGAAGTCCTTGTTTACAAAGACGGGGATACCTTGTTAAGGAAAACCTATGGAAAGGCCAGTATCGAACTCGATGTTCCTATGCCAAAAAATGCGGTTTACGAGATCGCTTCAGTCACCAAGCAGTTCACCGCGGCAGCAATCTTAAAATTGGCCGAGGAAGGAAAGCTCTCCCTGGACGACCCCATGACCAAGTATATCGATTTTGATACTCAAGGCTATGATGTGCGCATTCATCACCTATTAAACCACACTTCAGGGATCTTCCAGGTGAAAATGTTACCGGATTTTTGGAATATCGTCCAGCGCCCGTTTACCCAGGATTCGATCATTGCAATGATCGAAAAGCAAGGCATGATGTTTCCGTCCGGAGAGGCCCAATTTTACAACGATTCAGCCTATCAGATCTTAGGTCTTATCATCGAAAAGATCAGTGGAAAATCGTACGAAGACTATCTCGATGATACCTTCTTCACTCCCCTTGGCATGGATAACACCAACTATTGTTCAAACGATCGTATTGAACCCAATAAAGTCTATGGTTACGACTACAAAGACAGCAAACTCATCAAGCATATGAGAGTCGACCATTCCTGGCCCTATTCCGCCGGTTCTCTTTGCAGTACTGCAGAAGACCTGCTTTTATGGATGAAGGCCCTGCACAACGGAAAAGTATTTTCACCAGCCATGTATCAAAAAATGATCAGCCCTAAAGAAATCCAGGGCTGGAGACAACTAAGATATGCATATGGACTCCATGTATCAAAGGACGGAGGCATCTCCCTTATTGGTCATGGTGGAGGAATTCCCGGATATTCTACTGAAGCATACTTTTTTCCCGACCACCAGCTCTATGTTATTGTCCTTCTCAATAGCATTGGAGCAGATGAACTCAATTTGATATATAAGAAGCTTGCCTTTTCAGCTCTTGATCCTTCAGTTGTTGAAGAACCAAGACACAAGCCTCTCTCAAAAAAATTTGAAGGCATGTATACGGGTAGCCTGGACGCAGGCCCAAAAAAAATACAGTTAAAATCAATTGATGAAGGTCTTAGACTAACCTACCCTAAAAATGACTTCACCATTTCACTTACTGATTATCGCGGGAATGATACGTGGGAGAATACGGAATGGCGAGAAAGGGTCAGGTTTCGTGGTGACACCCTGGAGATCGATTATGGAGCGGGTAATTATATCCTTATCAAGGACAAAACAGCTAACGAAGAATCAAAAACCAAGTAAAAATGAATGTACTTAAATATGGTACTCTTGCGGTCTCGATCCTAGCTCTTATTTCCGGCTGCAAGGAAAGTGAAACTACTAAAAAACTGGCCCAACTCGATCCACCGGAAACCTCAAAACTCGAACGCACGGCCGATTCCCTCTTTCAAACTGCCATTGACAGCTCTTTGCTGGCCGGGGGAGAAGTATTGGTATACAAGGCCGGCGACACCCTCTTACGAAAGACCTATGGAAAAGCCAGTATCGAACTTGGTGTACCCATGCCGGAAAATGCCATGTACGAGATCGCTTCTGTCACCAAACAATTCACCGCGGCAGCCATCTTAAAATTAGTGGAAGAAGGGAAGTTATCCCTCTATGATCCCATGACTGATTATATCGACTTTGATACCCAAGGCTATGATGTACGCATTCATCATCTGCTAAATCATACCTCAGGAATCTTTCAACAAAAATTATTGCCTGATTTCTGGAATATCGTACAACGCCCGTTCAGCAAGGATTCCATTCTTACCATGACTGAAGCTGCAGGCATGATGTTTCCTCCCGGGGAGGCTCAATTCTACAATGATTCGGCTTATTTCATATTGGGTATGATCATCGAAAAGTTAAGCGGTCAATCGTATGAAGATTACCTCGATGATACCTTCTTCTCACCTTTGGGAATGCACAACACGAATTATTGTTCGAACGATCGCATAGAACCCAATAAGGCTTATGGTTATGATTATAAAGACGGCAAACTTCAAAAGCATGAGTTGTTAGATCATTCATGGCCTTATGCTGCCGGTTCGCTCTGCAGTACTGCGGAAGACCTGCTGATCTGGATGGAAGCACTTCATAATGGAAAAGTACTTTCAAAAGCAGCTTATGAAATCATGATTACTCCCACCATGCTTCACGGTTGGAGAAATATCCAATACAATGCAGGACTGGATTTGACTGAAGTAAATGGCTACCAAACTATCGGACATCTTGGAGGGATACCAGGGTACAGTAGCAGTGTGCGGTACTTGCCAACCGAAGATCTTTATATCATCATACTGCTTAATACGCGTGGTAGTCTACATACCGGAGAATTGGTTACACAATTGCAGGGATCTGTACTCCCTACCGCTAAACACCTAAGCGTTGACCTCGACGTAAACCCTAAAGATCTTAATGGCACCTATTGCAACGCTCATGAGAACGGACCTGAATGCATAAAAATAACAGTCTCTGAGAATGGCCTTGTTTACGAAACTGCAGGCGGAAAAAACGAAGACTTCAGTATGTTTTTGGGGGAAAATACCTGGAAGCATGAAGACAAACCCTTTCTTATTCAGATCCACCATGACAGTTTAGCTTTGGATTATATCTCCCATAATTATTTATTGATAAAAGATCAGCATAAGCATCAAACAAATTCGAAATAAAATGAGGTGCTATAGCATATCCATTTTAGCTCTTTTTCTTGTCTTTTTAGTTTCTTCCTGTAAGGAAAAATCTCCCTCCCAAGAGGTGGGCAAACTCCCGTGTAAAAGTTAAAATTATTGCCGCTTCCAAAAATATTTACGATTTTTAGACCACTAAGGTAGTTGTTTACCAACCCTTTAGACCTTCCCCCTGACCGCATTCGGAGACCGTTTGAATTTAGAATTAAAGGCAATCCACCTCACCGGTTCCCGTTTGTTTTCCCCCGGTAGTTTCCCCCACCCTGTAAACTTTAAGCATCAGGCTGAATGCGATTTGAAATTGCCTGCCTTAATAAAAACATATGGTGAGATGAAAAGAATCCTGTGCATACTTATCCTGTTGACAACAGTTTGTTCCTGCGAAGATGCGTCTTCCGAGTACAGCGCCAACCGCTTAAGGCTTTCCGGTCAAAGGCCTCCCAGAACCAACCCGGACATCCCGCCGGCTATCAAACCGGAGATTAAACGGGTTGGAGAAGCTGAAATTAAACTTAGTCCCTTTGAAGCAGAAATGGCCCTGCTGGACAGCCTCTTCTATACCCGGGCTTACAATCAAAAAGACACTGCCCTGGCACGGAAAATGATCCACCAGGATTTTGAATTCTACCATGATCGTACCGGAATACTTGATGACCGGAATTCAAGAGCTGCCTCAGAAATGATGATCCAAAGATTTCAAACCATAGGAGATCACTATAGACGAAAACTCAAACCCGGGACCCTTCAGTCATTTCCGCTTTACGACGGAAAAAAACTCTACGGAGCCCTGCAGCGAGGCATCAATCAATATCACCAGGCCGAAAGTGGAGACCTCGAAGGTAATGGGAAATTCATTCACCTTTGGGTCAAGGAAGGTGAGGACTGGAAATTAAAAAGGGTGATCAGCTACGACCATGAGGCGATTTCTCAATAAGATTTCAGAATGCCCAGGCTCAAAATTATGACCTCAGATGCTGTAATTACCCTGATAAGCCTTCGGGGTTATCCCAGTGAGCTCCCTGAATTTACGATTAAAATTAGAAAGCGTCCTGAAGCCACAGGCATAGGCCACATCGGCAACCGACAGCTCCTTTCGGGTAATGAGGAGTTCACAGGCGTGTTCGATACGCACAGCGATGAGATACTCAAAAAAGGTCTTATTGGTCCTTGTTTTAAAGTACCTGCAAAAGGCGTTCGGGGTCATATGCACCATCCCGGCAATATCATTAAGGGCGATAGGGTCCCTGAAATTCCGGATCACCTGGTCAAACACCACCTGTAAGCGTTCCCCATCGGCATCAGAAATACCTTTGTTATACCGAAACCGGCTCAGGGCCTCCCCTTCGACCTCAGCAAGACTATTCATGATCTGTAGTACGGTAAGGAACTGCCGGAACTGACCCAGCTCCGGAAGCGCCAGAAAGGCATTTGAAAGGCTGTGCTGATCTGCCCTTAATACCACGCCCAGGTCACTTTTAGCAAAAAACGGCCGAAGCCCCACTACTTCCTTTTTCCTGAAGAAATCAGGCCCGAAAGCCTCTTCGGTAAGGAAAAATGAGATCATATGCGACTCCTCCTGCCCTCTGGGCTCTGAACGAAACAGGTGAGGCATCTCTCCTCCAATAACGAACAAATCGCCGGGGCGATAGCTGAATACATTATCGTTCACAAGCAACTTTCCATACCCTTCCACCAGGTAACTCACCTGTATCTCCTGATGCTGATGCAGCTTATCATAAAAGATCCGTTCCCGGTCTACCTGGATCACCAGGTTTTCATTCGCAGGTTTCGGAATTTTAAATGGAAATACTTTCACGCTTAAAAACCCTTATATTATACCAATTATTGGCTAAATTAATTTAAACAGGGTAATATACAGTCAAAATAAGCTAAAATGATAGCACTGTATCCTTAAGACACCGTCTAACTTTGTAATACCAAAAACACTATCATTATGAATTTTCAATGGAAGGGGGTCATGCCCGCTGTTACCACCAAATTTACGCCCGACGACCAACTGGATATGGACCTGTTCGCAGTAAATATCAAAGCGCAACTCGAGGCCGGAGTTCACGGCATCATTCTGGGCGGCACCCTTGGGGAGGCCAGTACATTAACCCCGCAGGAAAAAGATGCACTATTAAAAGAAACCATAGCGCTTTGCAACAACCGGGTTCCGGTGATCATCAATATTGCTGAGCAAAGTACGGCCGGAGCCATAGAAAGTGCACAAAAAGCAGAAAAGCTGGGTGCTTCGGGCCTTATGATGCTCCCGCCGATGCGCTACAAGGCCACTTCCAGGGAAACCATGGTTTATTTCAAAGCGGTTGCGCAGAGCACCTCCCTTCCCATCATGGTTTATAACAACCCGGTAGATTACCAGATCGAAGTGACCCTGGATATGTTCGAGGAGCTTCTCAAACACGAAAATATCCAGGCGGTAAAGGAATCGACCCGGGACATCTCCAATATCACACGTATCAAAAACCGCTTCGGAGACCGCCTTAAGATCCTTTCCGGGGTCGATACCCTGGCCCTGGAGAGCATGCTCATGGGAGCCGAAGGATGGGTTGCGGGACTGGTCTGTGCCTTCCCGGCAGAAACGGTTGCCATCTACGAGCTGGTACAGGAAGGTCGTATAGCAGAGGCTATTGAGATCTACCGGTGGTTCCTTCCTCTGCTGGAACTTGATATTAACCCGCAACTGGTGCAAAACATCAAGATGGCGGAAAAAGCCACCGGAATCGGAAGCGAATTTGTTCGTCCACCCCGTCTTCCCCTGGAGGGCGAAGAACGGAAAAGAGTTGAAAACATAATAAGGGAAGGATTAAAAAACCGACCTGACCTAACCCGGTACCATCTAAATACAGCTGCCTTATGATGCATGGAAAGAACCTGATTAACGGACAATGGACCGCGGAAAGCAAAACAGTTTTTAAGACCTTTAATCCCGGTATGAATAGTGCCAATGAGTGGATCTTTTATGAAGCAAGCCCGGAAGAGATTGACCAGGCAGTGAATGCGGCAACCCATGCATTTGCTACCTACAAAAATTTTTCAGGTTCAAAAAAAGCCGCTTTTCTGGAGGCTATCTCCGAAGAACTGGAATTCCTGAGAAAAGAGATCGTACATGCCTACTGCCTGGAGACCGGACTTCCTGAAGGCAGGGCAAACGGAGAGTTGGGCAGAACCATCAACCAGCTGCTCATGTTTGCCACCCTGGTAAAGGAGGGATCCTGGGTAGAGGCCAGTATCGACACAGCGCAACCGGAACGAACCCCGGTTCCCAAACCGGATATCCGAAAGATGCTCTTGCCTATCGGGCCTGTGGCCGTTTTCGGAGCGAGCAATTTCCCACTTGCTTTTTCCACTGCGGGGGGCGATACTGCGAGTGCCCTGGCAGCCGGCTGTCCGGTGATCGTTAAGAGTCATCCGCTGCACGCCGGTACCGGCGAATTGGTAGCTACAGCCATAAAAAAAGCCATGGATAAGCTCCATGTTCCAAGGGGAGTCTTTGCCAACCTCAACAGCCGGGATAAAACAGTAGGAGAGCACCTGGTCGGGCACCCCGGCATCAGGGCTGTTGGGTTTACAGGGAGTTTCGCCGGAGGAACCGCCCTTGCACAGCTGGCACAACAACGCCCGGAGCCTATTCCGGTTTTTGCGGAAATGGGTAGTGTAAACCCGGTGATCCTGCTGCCTTCTGCACTTCGGGAAAATGCCGAATACTGGGCCGGGCAACTCGCCGGTTCCATTAATCTGGGAGCGGGTCAGTTCTGCACGAATCCGGGGGTAATCATCGCCACTGAAGGTCCTGAACTGGATGCCTTTTGTGATCATCTCTCTAAAGCGGCTGCGCAACAACCTGCGCAATGCATGCTGCATCCCGATATTTTTGAACGGTTTCGGGTGGGCTACCAGCGCTTGCTTTCGAAACCCACGGTAGAAATGGCCGCCGGCAATGATACCACCGTAACGGCCAATCATGGAAATCTTATTCTCGCCTCCGTGCAGGCAAAGGATCTCCTGGCTGATGAAGAACTTATGGAAGAAGTTTTCGGGCCCTTCTCCATTTTGGTAAGATGCGCTGACGAGAACGAAAAAAACCAGGTCATTAGCAACATGAAGGGACAGCTTACCATTAGTATATTAGGCAACGAGAAGGAGCTGTCTGAACATAAAGACCTCATCGACCAGGCCAGGGAACGCACGGGCAGAGTCATCATCAACGGGGTACCTACAGGCGTCGAAGTATGTCCCAGTATGCAACACGGAGGACCCTATCCCAGCACTACAGACAGTCGCTTTACCTCTGTTGGTACCGGAGCCATAAGAAGATGGGTTCGCCCGGTAGCCTTCCAGAGTTTCCCTGAGGCCCTGTTACCCGGTGAAATTCAAAACAGCAATCCTTTCGGGATCTTCAGAACCGTTAATGGAACGATCACCAACAAAAGTATTTCCTCATGAAAGTTTACCTGAACGCTATACTTATACTAACTGTCTTAAGCATTTTATCCTGCGGGCCGGAAAAGCAGCCCTCTTCTTCGGGGCAGCTTAAAGCTGTAATTCAACAGGTGGATTCTTTTAAACCCTTTGACCGGGGACGTTATCCCCTCGGGTTGCATACCGACTCCGTTTTTCGTGCAGAAGCCGAATTTGCGGAGAAAAAACTGGAGGAACTTGCCGGTCTGGAACGGAGCACTCTTTCTGAGACTGAAAAAATATCTCTTGATCTGCTGAAATTTGTTTTGCAGGACCAATCGGATTATTACAGGCAAAACATGCACTGGAACCCCATCACCTCTGACGGGGGATTCCACCTGAATCTGAATTACCGCATACGTCCGTTGACGAACATAAAGGAAGCACAGGCTTACCTGGAGATGCTTGGCGCTATTCCCGAATTCACCCGCCAGCATATTTCACTGTTGAGGAAGAGCCTGGAGTCTGGCACTTCCCAGCCCAGGATCATCTTTAAGAATTATGCATCCACTTACAATCAGCATATTGTGGAGGATGTTGATTCCAGTTTATTTTTTGGTCCGTTAAGCAAACTCCCTGAGATCATCCCGGACTTAAAGAGGGACTCTATGGCAATTGCCGGACGTCAACTGATTCGCGACAGCGTGATTCCTTCCTTCCTGAAGATCAGGGAATTTTTTGAAGGGGAATACATCCCGAATACCAGGGAAGCCATCGGGGTTTCCACCACCCCGGAGGGGGCAGAATTCTACCAGAACCGAATCAACTATTACACCACTACCGACAGCTATACGGCAAAGGATATACATGAAAAAGGACTGAAGGAGGTTGCGCGTATAAGGAAGGAGATGCTGGCCATTTTAGAGGAAACAGGCTTCCGCGGCTCCCTTGACGAATTCATGGATTACCTGCGAAAGGAACCTCAATTTTACGCTACCTCAGGGGAGGAGCTTCTAAAACAGGCCCGGGACATTGCCAAACGCATTGATGCCCAGCTGCCGGCATTTTTCAAAACCCTGCCCCGCCGGCCTTACGGAGTTAAAAAGGTTCCCGATGCCCTTGCCCCCATTTACACCGGGGGAAGGTATAGTCCGCCGGGGGCACCCACACAGCCCGGATACTATCTCGTGAACACTTATAAACTGGACAGTCGGCCTTTATACGTATTGCCCTCATTAACCGCTCACGAAGCCGTTCCGGGTCACCATTTACAAGGCGCGCTGAACAACGAATTAGGCGACAGCATTCCCGGATTCAGGAAAAATCTTTACCTGTCTGCCTACGGCGAAGGCTGGGCACTCTACACCGAAACCCTGGCAGGAGAGATGGGCATTTACACCACGCCATATGAACGTTTTGGAAAACTCACCTATGAGATGTGGCGGGCCTGCAGACTCGTTGTGGATACCGGCATCCATGCTTTTGGATGGACGCGGGAAGAAGTGGTGGAATATATGGCGAAGAACACTGCCCTTTCCATCCACGAGATCAACACCGAAACCGACCGATATATTGCATGGCCGGGTCAGGCCATCTCCTACAAGATCGGAGAATTAAAGATCAGGGAACTTCGGGCCCTGGCAGAAAAAGAACTGGGCAAAGATTTTGACATCCGGGAATTCCATGAGGTGATCCTGGAACAGGGCACCGTTACCCTTCCCATCCTTGAAGAACGCATTAACGCATATATAACCAAAAACAAGGCAGATCGAGCTGCCATTTAAAGGTGATCACAAAAAAGAAATTCTTTTGTATAGATGCCCATACCTGCGGGAATCCGGTAAGGGTGGTAGCTTCAGGAGCCCCTGTTCTGCACGGGGATACCATGAGTGAAAAGCGACAACATTTTATTAGAGAATACGACTGGATTCGAAAAGGATTAATGTATGAACCCCGGGGCCATGACCAAATGAGCGGGAGCATCATCTACCCGCCCATCGATCCTGAAAATGATTTCAGCATTCTCTTTATTGAAACCAGCGGTTGTTTGCCTATGTGCGGTCACGGTACTATCGGGACCATTACGGTGGCTATTGAAGAGGGGCTGGTCACCCCTAAAACCCCCGGAAAGATCAGGATGGAGGCTCCTGCCGGTCTTGTGGAGATCGAGTACGGCTTCAACAATGGAAAGGTGGAGTGGGTGGCATTAAAGAATGTCCCCTCTTTTCTTGCAGCAAGTAACCTCAGGGTTACCTCTGATGAACTGGGTGAAATAGCTTTCGATGTGGCTTATGGAGGTAATTACTACGCCATTATCGACCCCCAGGAAAATTTCACAGGCATCGAACATTATTCGGCCTCGCAACTCGTGCGCTACAGCCAGGAGATCCGCGCGCTGATCAATGAAAAATACGCGGATCAATTTGTACACCCACAAAACCCGACCATTAACAAGGTCTCCCATATCTTGTGGACAGGAAAAACCATCTCGCCTGAGGCTACCGCAAGAAATGCCGTTTTTTACGGAGACAAGGCCATAGATCGTTCTCCCTGCGGCACAGGCACCTCTGCACGAATGGCGCAATGGTTTGCAAAGGATCTTCTCAAAAAAGGCAATATCTTTATACACGAAAGTTTTATAGGTTCTCTTTTTGAGGGGCAGATCGAAGGAACCGCAAAAGTGGGATCTTTTGACGCGATCACCCCGGTTATCAAAGGGTGGGCCAGAGTTTATGGTTACAATCATTTAATATTAGACCCCGAAGACCCTTATGTAGAAGGGTTCCAGGTAATTTAACTTATGGGAAAAAAGGTTATTGTTATTGGAGGTGGAATCGTAGGCCTTAGTACTGCCTATTACCTTCTGAAGGACGGTCATGAGGTTACCGTTATCGATAAAGGAAATATAGACCAGGGGGCATCCTTTGTGAATGCCGGTTACCTCACCCCCAGCCATGTAATTCCCCTGGCTGCTCCGGGCGTAATGGCCAAAGGTCTGAAATGGATGTTTAACAGCTCCAGTCCACTCTACATGAAACCCCGTCTGGATCCGGATTTCTTGAAATGGGCCTGGTACTTTCATCGCTCCAGCACTCCTGAAAAGGTCAACAGGGCCATCCCGGTGATCAAGGATATCAATCTCCTGAGCAAGGAGTTGTACACCGACATCCACGAAAGTGGTATCCTGGGAGATTTCCAGCTGGACAAACGCGGCCTGCTCATGCTTTATAAAACGGAACAGGCGGCTGCGCATGAAATTGAAGTGGCAGAAATTGCCCGTAAAGAAGGCCTGGAGGTAGCCGTTTTAAACAAAGCGGAACTGCAAGACATCGAGCCCGGAGTAGACCCGTCGGTACTGGGGGCCGTGCATTTTGAATGCGATGCCCACACCACTCCCGGGGAGTTCATGAAAAAGCTGCTGACCTATCTACAGGAAAATGGGGTGACTATAAGATCCAACACCACCGCAGACCGGGTACATTATAAAAATAACAGGGTAGAAGGCATACAATGCGGGGAAGAGATCATCAAAGGGGATTTCTTTGTGGTGAGTTCCGGAGCCTGGAGTGCAGGAATTGCCCGCGAACTCAATATTAACCTCCCGCTGCAGGCCGGAAAAGGATATCGCATCAATGTAGCGCGCCATACAGGTATCAACTATCCCGCAGTACTCTGTGAAGGCAAGGTGGCGGTGACCCCCATGCGGGGCTTCACCCGGTTTGCGGGTACCATGGAATTTTCAGGGATCAACCATCACATCCGAAAAGAACGGGTGGAAGCCATTGCAAACAGAGCGGAAGAATATTACAGTAACCTGAAGATCGAAGCGGACGAAAAATCGCAGGCTGCCTGTGGACTTAGACCGGTAACCCCGGACGGACTTCCCTATATCGGGCTTGCCGGCAACTTTAACAACCTGGCGGTAGCCACGGGTCATGCCATGATGGGATGGAGCCTCGGGCCGGCTACCGGAAAATTGATCTCTGAGATCGTAGAAGGGAAGAAACCAAGCCTGGATCTGTCGCCCTTTCGGCCGGACAGGAAATTTTAACACCCCTGGGAGGGCATGTCTTAATATTCCGTATCTTTAAGAGTATATCCCGACATCTTCCTCCCGGGTACAACCTATTTAACTTTTCCACTTTATTCTTTGGAACCCCATCTTATTGCGGATTCCCTGCTGTTTTACTAACCAAAACCACAGCAAAATGAAGCGTTTTATTTCTGCGCCGGGAATTCTGATGATGTTACTCGCATGGATCCCGGGCATCCTGACTGCCCAGATGGACAACCAACCCTACATTACCGTTACCACCATGCATTGGGATTTAAGTGACGAAAACAATACCTACGACACCTGGAAGGCTGCAGAAAAAGAATTCCGGGAAAAGGTGATCAACAAGAACGATTTTATCAAAGCCACAGCAGTATACACCCACCTGTATACTTCCGACAGCAGGGAGCTGGTTTTTGTGCAGATGTACGACAACTGGGGAGATATTGAAAAGGCCCAGGATCGAAACAACGAGCTTATCCGGGAAGCCTGGCCCGATGAGGCCGACCGGGATGCCTTTTTCAACCATCTTGACTCCCATTATTCCGCCTGGCACTCAGACGAGATCTACCGGATGCTCCCGGGAGCAAAATACCTGCCACAAGCGGCAGATAAGGATATGATACTCTATGTGCGCATCAACTACATGGATTATCCCGAAAACGGAAGTGAAAAAGAGTTTATGGAGGGGTACACCTGGTTCATCGAAAACATGGTGAACAAGAATGAGTTTGCAAAAGCATACTACCCCCACATTCACGCCTGGGGCTCGGATCGACGGGAAATGGTAGACGCCTGGTTGTATGACTCCATGGAAGATGTAGACAAAGCTGCAATCCGTATGGAGGAGCTCTGGAAGGAAGGCTTACCCGATGAAGCCGAAAGAAAGGCAATGGGCGAAAAAATGGGCAAGTACTTCCTGGGGCATCACAAGGACCTGCTATACACCTATGTACACGACCTCTCTAAACGTGTGACCAACTAAACTTTATGCGTTTAACACCCCATAAAAGACCGGAACTTCCGGTCTTTTTCACTTTTTTAACATGCTGTTTCAATATTTTTTTTATAATAAAAGAGATTAACTTTAAAACTATTCTATGTTAAAAACCGTGGTAAAAGAAGGGGAAAGCATTGAAAGAGCCCTTAAAAGATTTAAGAGAAAATACAAAAAAACCAAAGTTCTTCAGCAACTCAGGGATCGTAAACAATACACCAAGCCTTCTGCAGAGAGAAGACAAACCCGACAAAAAGCTGCTTACCGGGCCGAATACCTGAGAAACCTGGAGGAATAGCATATAAGCATCAACCCACCTGATGACACGCAATAATTCTTTAGTTTTACGCTAAAGTATTAGCGCATGCATCAACCTGAAACATATTACCGGAAGCGGTTAACTAACTTCCGGGAAAAACATAAAGCAGTCAGGGGGAAACTGGCCTGGGTCAGTGTGCTCAGGCTGCTTGTTTTTTTGACCGCCTGTATCCTTTTATACATTTACCACGATACCTCCCGACAGATCACACTTATTTGCATACCCGGGCTCCTGCTTTTTCTCATCCTGGTTAACTATTCTGTCCGAATGAAATACCTCCGCAACACATTCCGCGAACTGATCCGGATCAATCAAACCGAGATCGACGTTCTGAAGGGTTCTCCAAAAGACCTCGACAAAGGTGAAGATCTGAAAGACCGCACACATGCGTTCAGCCACGATATCGACCTTTTCGGGGAAGGGTCTTTTTTTCAATACTGCAACCGCACCGTTACCTCCATGGGCAGAAGGTATTTTGCCGCAGAGTTATCCGGAAATGATATAGAGAGGATCGGTGAAAAACAAGAGGCTACAGCAGAACTGTCGGCTCTTCCGGATTGGCGGCAGGAATTTATGGCCAACGCAGCACTTATCGCCACAGAAACCCCGGAAGAAGAGATCCTGAAGTGGATCAGAAATTTTCAACCCACCCTTCCACATCGTCTGAAATGGCTCCCGCTGGCATGGACCCTCTGCAGTCTGGCTATTACAACCCTTGCAGTTGCAGGAGTGATCAGTACAGGCATTTTTATTTACTGGTTCGTCTCCGGGTTGATCCTAAGCGGGATCTTTCTTTCCAGGATAAGCAGGTTAAGTATCTTTATCAGTAAATCCCAGGACACTTTTAAGCAATACCAGAAACTCATAGCATTTATCGAATCTCGGGATTTTAAGTCGAATTATCTCAGAGAACAAAAACAAAAAGGCGCTGAAGGGGAGGTTACAGCCTCTGTCAGCCTGAAAAAACTGGCCCGAATGATAGACGCCCTGGATCAGCGCAATAACCTGCTGGTGGCCGTTCTTATCAATCCTTTGGGACTTGCCGATCTTTATAACGGACTGAGAATAGAAAAATGGGTAATGGAACACCGGGAAGAAGTTCCAAAATGGTTCGAAATGATCGCCTTTTTTGATGCTGCCATTACAAAAGCCAATTTTCACTTCAACCATCCTGCATATTGTTTCCCGGAGATCAATTCCGGTTCAGACTCCGGCGTTATCCAGGCAGAAGATCTCGGCCATCCCCTCATTCCAGAGGAAAAACTGGTGCGAAATACAGTGCATATGGGGCCACATGAATTTATGGTGGTTACCGGAGCAAATATGGCAGGCAAGAGCACCTTCCTGAGAACAGCCGCATTGTTTATCGTAATGAGTAATTCCGGGTTTCCGGTATGTGCGGGAAAAGCCATTTACAGGCCGATAAGACTTATTACCAGCATGCGTACGGCAGATTCCCTGAATGAAGAATCATCCTATTTTTACGCTGAACTGAAACGGCTTCGTTTTATCGTGGATGCGCTTAAGGAGCGGGAATACTTCATTATCCTTGACGAGATCCTAAAAGGCACCAACAGTAAGGATAAAGCTATGGGCTCGCGAAAATTTGTGGAACGGCTTGCCGGTTCCGGGTCAACCGGGATCATCGCAACCCACGATCTGAGTTTGTGCGAAGTGGCTAAAGAAATAAAAAGCGTCAAAAATTACTTTTTTGACGCTTATATTGAAAACAGTGCATTACGCTTTGATTACCGCCTGCGGCCGGGAATATGCACCAATATGAATGCCTCCTTCCTTTTGGATCAGATGGGTATCGTATAACCCGTTTATACGGCCTTAAGGATAAAATAATTCTTTTTCCCTCTTTGCAGTAAAACGAACTGTCCGTTGATCAGGTCGTTCTTGCTTATGGTGTAATCTTCCTGAACCTTTTCCTGGTTTACCGCAATAGAGTTCTCTTTAAGTGCCCGCCTGGCTTCTCCATTGGACTTTAGGAATCCTGATTTTGCAGAAAGCGCAGCGATCATATCCAATCCCTCTTCTACCTCAGAGCGACTCACCTCCGCCTGGGGAACTCCGTCAAACACCTCCAGGAAAGTGATCTCATCCAGCTCCTTAAGATCTTCAGAAGTACTTCTTCCAAAAAGAATCGAAGAGGCCTTCACAGCCTTTTCATAGGCTTCTTCGGAGTGCACAAAACTGGTCACCTCCTTTGCAAGGGTCTTTTGCAGCATACGCTGATGCGGGGCCTCACGGTGTTCTTCGGTAAGTTTTTCTATGGTTGCCTTATCCAGGAAGGTAAATATCCTGATGTATTTCTCTGCATCCTCATCCGAGGTATTCAACCAGAATTGATAAAATTTATAAACCGAGGTCTTGTCGGCATCAAGCCATACATTTCCCCCTTCACTTTTTCCGAACTTGGAACCATCGGCCTTAGTGATCAGCGGACAGGTCATCGCATAGGCCTTTGCCGTTTCTTCTCCGTCCTGCCCGACATTCATTCTCCTGATAAGCTCAGTACCGGTGGTGATATTACCCCATTGGTCACTACCCCCCATCTGCAGGGTACACCCGAGGGTTTTATGCAGGTGATAAAAGTCGTACCCCTGAATTAACTGGTAGGTGAATTCGGTAAATGACATCCCCACTCCGGAGTCGGCACTAAGCCGCTTTTTCACCGAGTCCTTGGCCATCATATAGTTTACGGTAATCCGCTTTCCAACATCGCGCACGAAGTCGATAAAAGTGAAATCCTTCATCCAGTCATAATTATTCACCATAACCGGGGCATTGGCCTCTGCAGCATCAAAATCCAGGAATCTGGAAAGAACACTCTTTATTCCTTTCACATTTCTTTCCAGGGTAGCCTCATCCAGCAAATTGCGTTCATCTGACTTCCCGCTGGGATCCCCGATCATCCCGGTGGCACCGCCTACCAATGCAACCGGCTTATGTCCTGAGCGATAGAGATGAACCAACAGGATTATCGGTACCAGGCTTCCAATATGAAGGGAATCCGAGGTCGGATCAAACCCAATATAGGCTGTGGTCATTCCTTCCTGCATATGTTCTTCTGTTCCGGGCATGATATCGTGTACCAGGCCTCTCCATCGCAATTCTTCTACTAAGTTCGTGGACATAAATCTCAAATTTTAAACTTCCGCAAAGATATAGTATTCCGTTAATTTGAACAGGGCAGATCCCTTATCAAAATTCGCAGGATAAAATAGCCATATAAATTCGTATTTTTCCACCATGATTCTAATAACCGGCGGAACAGGACTCATTGGATCTCACCTGCTATTACACCTGATAAAGGAGCATAAGACGGTACGGGTATTGTACCGCAGCGAAGATAAAAAAGAGCGAACCCTCGAATTTTTAAAATCCGGGGGCGTATCCGCTGAGGACCTCTCGGCCATTGACTGGCATCTGGGAGACATTCTTGACATCGACCTGCTCAATGCTGCCGTAAAAGGCACTTCCCAGGTGTACCATTGTGCTGCCCTGATCTCTTTTGACCCTGCAAAATACCGCAGGTTGAGAAAGGTTAACATAGAAGGTACCGCCAATGTGGTTAACGCCTGTATATATAAGGGCGTACAAAAGCTTTGCCATCTAAGCAGTATCGCAGCCATTGGAAAATCTTCCGGAAATGACCCTATTACCGAAGAGACGAAATGGAACCCCAATCAACCTCATCACGCCTATGCCATCACCAAATACGGGGCCGAAATGGAGGTGTGGAGAGGCAGCCAGGAAGGGCTGGACTGTGTGATCCTGAATCCGGGAGTGGTTCTGGGCGAAGGTATATGGGATAACAGCACCGGGAAACTGTTCCAAGCTGTGGAAAACGGATTGAGATACTTCCCCACCGGAGGTACCGGATTTACCGATGTCAGGGATGTTGTCAAAGCCATGCACAGGGCTATGGAAACCGATATTGTGAATCAGCGTTTCATCCTGGTCAGTGAAAACCTCTCATACAGAGATCTCTTTGACCTTATCGCAGAGGCCCTTCAAGAGAGGCCTCCCGTTAAGGAAATCAAACCCTGGCAAATGGAAGTACTGTGGAGGTTGGACTGGATAAGGGCCAACCTGTTCGGTGCCTCCAGGCGACTCACAAGGGTCAATGCACGCTCTGCCATGCAAATGGAATATTACAGCAACACAAAAGCCGAAACTATCCTGGGTATGAAATTCCAAAGGGTAAAAGATACGATCGCCAGGATCGCAGCATCCCGTTAGAGGGAATCTCCCGGTTTTAACGGGGTAGACAAAGAATCTGCAGCCGGATTGCGATCTGTTGAATCGGGAACTGCCAGCTTAAGGCTATCGACCGGATTGCCAAGGCTATCGCGGTCTGAAAGTATATTTCGACCTTCTTCTCCCATGGCCCGGATCTCCTCATCAAACACCTTTTTCAGGCTATCCAGCTTCTCTTCCACACGGGTATAGATACGCTCATGGATCACAGGCTTAGCGGTATAATACAACCCACTGTTTGCCAGCTGCGTACTGTCTATCCCGTATTTGGTATAGATATAGCTCCATCGGTCTATATTATGGGCACTAAACTGGTCGTATCCACTGTTTCTTGATGCATTGAAGAGGGCCACGTCAAAGTATATATTCACCATGGTCTCTTCCGGGATCAGCTGTTCAGGCTTTTCCACCACGGGTTCTGTACAACCCAGAAAACAAAGGGCCAGCACGCTGTAGCTCAGAAATTTTACGATCCCTTTCATTAACGGTTAAAAGTTAATCGTTTCACCCTTCTCCCTTCACTAAACTGCCCCTGATTGTAAGCCAGGTTTCCATTCACAAAGGTATGGGTTACGGCACTGCTGAATCGGGTTCCTTCAAATGGCGACCAATTGCACTTGTACAGGAGATTGCTCTTCTCCACTGTCCAGGCATGGTCGGGATCTACCAGAACAAGATCTGCATAGTATCCCTCCCGTATATATCCTCTTTTCTCGATATCGAACAAAATGGCCGGGTTATGGCACATTTTCTGTACCATTTTCTCCAGGCTTATCTTGCCTTCCTTATGCTTTTCTAACATGGCCACCAGGGCATGTTGTACCAGGGGTCCTCCGGAGGGTGCACTGGTATAAACCTGCTGCTTTTCTTCCAGGGTATGGGGGGCGTGGTCTGTGGCTAGTATATCGATCCTGTCGTCGAGCAGGGCCTCCCAGAGGGCATCCCTGTCGGCTGCAGTTTTTACGGCAGGATTCCACTTAATGAGCGTTCCCTTTTCCGCATAATCGGCGTCAGAAAACCACAGGTGATGCGTACACACTTCTGCAGTGATCTTCTTTTCCTCTAAGGGAATAGCATTGGTGAACAGTTCCGTTTCCTTCCCGGTAGACACATGAAAAACGTGAAGGCGTGCTCCGGTACTTTTAGCCAGGGCAATTGCGCGTGACGAAGAAAGGTAACAAGCCTGTTCACTCCGAATCAACGGGTGATTTTCAATTGGAATATCATCCCCGAACTTCTCCTTAAACCTGCTCAGGTTCTCCCGAATCGTAGCCTCATCTTCGCAATGGGCAGAGATCACCATTTCGGTACTGCGAAAGATCTTTTCCAGCACCTCCTCATTATCCACCAGCATATTTCCTGTAGACGAGCCCAGAAAAAGCTTCACCCCGGCGCAGGCCTTCGGATCCAGTCGTTTGAGTTCCTCAAGGTTGTCGTTGGTCCCTCCGAACATGAAGGAATAATTCGCAAAAGAGGTCTTCCGGGCGATCTCCATCTTTTCCTCCAGCTTCTCAATGGTTACGGTTTGCGGGTTGGTATTAGGCTGCTCGATAAAGGTAGTAATACCCCCGGCTATGGCCGCCCTGCTTTCCGAAGCAATATTACCCTTATGGGTTAGTCCGGGCTCACGAAAATGCACCTGGTCATCGATCACCCCGGGCAAAAGATACTTCCCTTCAGCATCCACTACCAGGTTGGCTTTTTCCGCACTGATGGAATCCCCGATTTCTATGATAAACGACTCCTCCAAAAGGACGTCACCTTGCCTGATCGCACCTTCATTTACGATGTTGGCATTCTTGATAAGTATTCTGTTCATAAGACTTTTCTTTTTTATTAAAAAGGCTTTTCCATTTCATGTTTAACACTCCCCATACGGCTTCATGAATAATGGCACCGCTCATCTTTGACTGCCCCAGTTCACGGTCTTTAAAAATGATGGGCACCTCAACCAGTTTAAATCCCAGGTTATAGGCCCTGAATTTCATCTCAATCTGGAAGGCATAACCCACAAACTGGATCGCATCCAGGTTAATGGTTTCAATCACCTTCCGGCTATAGCAGATAAACCCTGCTGTCGGGTCATGAATGCGCATCCCGGTAACCATCTTCACGTAAAAAGAGGCTCCGTAAGAAAGCAGCACTCGTTTTAACGGCCAGTTTACTACATTAACCCCCTGAACATACCGTGAACCTATAGCTACATCGACGCCGGGCTTTCTGCAGGCTTTATACAGTCGCACCAGGTCCTTGGGATCATGGGAGAAATCGGCATCCATTTCAAAGATATAGGTATACTCCCTTTCCAGGGCCCACTTAAAGCCGCTGATATAGGCCTTCCCCAGTCCCTGCTTTTCCTGTCGCACCAGAAGATGCAACCTCCCTGCATGCGCTTCCTGAAGGGTTCTGACCTCATCGGCAGTACCATCAGGAGAATTGTCGTCAACGATAAGCACATCGAAGGTTTCCCTGAGATTGAAGACTGCTGTCACTATAGCCGCCACATTCTCAATTTCGTTATATGTAGGAATAATTACAAGACCGTTTGCGCGCATCCGATTTTAGGAATTGTTGGAACAAAAATAACATTTATGTAAGGTAAATGGACTAATATTTAGGATTTTCAACCAAAGAAATACCCCGGGGCCCTGCAGGATTGACTAAATTTGCCGAAAGCATCCTTCGCATGAGAGCCATCAGACAGCGCTCTGAAATCCTTGTATACCTACTCCTTGCCATAACGGGCATCAACCTGTTACAGATCGCTTTTACCGAGCTTATCATGGATGAGGCTTACTACTGGTACTTCTCCCGGGAACTGGCCTGGGGGTATTTCGACCATCCACCCATGGTGGCTTTCCTGATTCATTTAGGCACTGAAATCCTCCCCGGAGAAGCGGGAGTGCGGTTCTTCACTCCCTTCATGTATTCAGCAAGCCTGCTCCTGCTATGGGACATTACAGACCATCCCATGAAAAAAGACCATCCGTGGTTGTTCTTCTGGTTTACCGGAAGCCTTGGCCTATTGGCTGCATTCGGATTCTTTATCCTGCCGGATGCCCCGCTCTTCTTCTTTTCAGTACTGATGCTCTGGGTATATAAGAAACACCTGCATGCTCCCGGAATTGCAACCACTCTGGGGCTGGGAATTTGTATGGCAGCAATTATGTACAGCAAATACCACGGGGCCCTATTCATCCTTTTTGTGATATTGTCCCGTCCTGCCAACCTTAGATCCGGAAAGATCTGGGCGGCCATACTCACAGGGTTCCTGCTCTACCTGCCACATCTCTACTGGTTGTACCGAAATGATTTTGTCTCCATTTCCTACCATCTGGTAGAAAGGGCTAACAGCGCCTACCAGTTAAAATTCACCCTTCATTTCCTGCTCAACGCCCTGGCCATTGGCGGACTTGTATTTCCCCTGGTATATTACGCAGTTTTCAAAGCACCTGTCCGGTCTTCGTTTGACAGGGCACTAAAGGTAATATTCTACGGATTCCTGATCTTCTTTCTGTTTTCCAGCTTTACGAGGAAAACCCAGATCCAGTGGATCAACCTAATCAACATTCCTTTCATCATATTATCCTTCAGGTATGCCCTGGATCACCTCCAGTACCGAAAATGGCTCTATCGGCTGAGCGTGGTCTCCGTAATATTATTGTGTTATGTGCGACTCGCCCTGGTATTTCCCGTGCTGTCACCTATTCCTTATGAAACCCACGGCAACAAAAAGTGGGCTGAATCCCTGTACACCCAAAGCAATGGTTTGCCTGTTGTCTTCCATAATTCCTACCGGGATGCAGCTATTTATTCGTACTACAGCGGAGCCAGGGTGTATTCGCTGAATGATGTTGGATTTCGAAGGAACCAATTTGATATCGACCATTCAGAAAAACCCCTCCGGGGCAAACCGGTTGTGCTGCTAAGTCAACGCCCCCTGGAAAACGCCACCATCTCTTATACCCGGCCATTTAAGCACAAGGACTGGAGCGGCGTTGTGATCGATTCATTCGAAAACTACAGCAAGCTCCGGTTTAAAATTGACCAGGAAGAATTTACAAACGGGGTCCCTGCGGAAATTACCGCAATGCTTCATAATCCTTACAGCGAACAGGTTCCATTAAATAAATTAAGGATTGAAGGGGTAACCTATGATGACAACAGAAAAATTATAGATACATTTGCGTTGAAAGCGAGAGACCCTGATTTGGTGTTGCCCGCAGGCAAAAGTATCCAACTCCGGCTGAAAACCGGAGAAGTGAAGAAAGGAGAAAAAGTCTCGTACTTTCACATCGGGCTCGGCCATTACGGTTTCAGGCCCGGCTTCGAAGGAAATATGGTAACGGTACATCCACTTGAACGAGATCCTTAGAAATACCCATTATCTTACTGCAGAGACGCTCATGCTTCTCGTGAGCCTTATTTGTATTACCCTGGCCAAGGTAATGGACGAACAGCGATTTCAATCGTACCTGGCACTCTTATTCAACTACCGTTATCTCAAGGTCTACAGCAAGGAAAAAAATCAAACACAGCATTGGTTCAATGTGCTTCTGTTTATTCCACAGCTCATCACATTCTCCCTTATCATTAAAGAAGCTATAGGGTATTTCCAACTGGCAACAGGATCCAATATTCTTGTTATTATTAGCTTTCTAACCCTTTTTATCCTCTTTAAATACTACCTGGAGAAGATCATCTCCACCATTTTCGACATCACCGAATTCACCGAGAGCTTCCAGTTTCACAAGCTCACCTACAGGAATTACAGCGCCATGCTGCTTATTCCCTTTTTAACCTATTATACCTTTTCGAATCTCCCGAAAAATATTTTGATTATCACCATACTAGGGCTTTTTATTTCACTGAATGTCATTTCATTGGTGCTTACATTGACGAATCATCAAAAATCAATCAGCCGGCATTTGTTTTATTTTATTTTGTATCTTTGCGCGCTAGAAATAGCCCCTTATTTAATGCTGATTAACCTGTTGATCCTAGATAAGGCTTAAACTAATAACAACCTATGAAAGTTAAGACGATCTTAGTTTCCCAGCCCGAACCTAAAGTAGAGAATTCACCTTACTCAAGGTTAGTTGAAAAACAAAAAATCAAAGTTGATTTCAGGCCGTTTATACATGTAGAAGGGGTTGATGCCAAAGAGGTAAGACAACAAAAGATTGATCTGAAGGACTACACAGCCATTATTCTGACCAGCAGAAATGCGGTGGATCATTTTTTCAGAATTGCTGAAGAGATGCGATTCAAGGTGCCGGACACCATGAAATACTTTTGCCAGTCGGAAGCCGTAGCTTACTACCTGCAGAAATATGTGGTGTACAGAAAGCGTAAAATCTATGTAGGTCAGCGAACCTTTCAGGACCTGGCTCCGATCATCAAGAAGTACAAGGACGAAAAGTTTCTTTTACCTTCGTCTGATGTATTGAAACCTATTGTTCCCGAAACCCTCGACGAGCTAAAAGTGAATTGGAAAAGGGCTATTCTTTACAAAACCGTGATCAGTGACCTTTCAGACCTTCGTAATGTATATTACGACATCCTGGTGTTCTTCAGTCCTTCCGGAATTGAGTCACTCCTGAAAAATTTCCCTGATTTCGAACAAAACAATACCAGAATCGCAGTTTTTGGAAATACAACTCAAAAGGCTGCCAATGAAGCCGGCTTAAGGATCGATATTGAAGCTCCCACCCCGGAATCTCCATCCATGACCATGGCGCTCGAAAAATATATTGAAAAGGTGAACAAGAAATAACACCTCAACATATACAAAAAGAAAAACCTCCGGAACTCCGGAGGTTTTTTTATCTAACTAACTGAAAAAATATAAGAGGGGACCTTCGCAGATCCCCATCGATTGGTTGGTTAATAGTTACACCAATGGGCCTCCGGCCTTAATCTCGTCATTGGCATAGTCTTCAAACTTTTTAAAGTTTGCCTTAAAGGCATTGGCCAGCTCATGAGCCTTGGCATAATACGCCTCATCGTTATTCCATGTTTGTCGCGAACTCAATACTTCTGTTGGCACTCCGGGACAGGTTCTTGGCTGGGCCACCCCGAATACAGAGTGAATATGATAGTCTTCTTTAGTGATCTCCTTACCGAGCTCTCCATTCATCGCTGCGGTAATCATAGCCCTGGTATATTTTAGTTTCATTCGGCTGCCAACCCCGTAAGGACCACCGGTCCACCCGGTATTGATAAGCCAAACATTAACTCCGGCCGCTCTCATCTTATCACTAAGCATTTCTGCGTATCGCGTTGGATGCAAAGGCATAAAGGGCGCTCCGAAACAGGCAGAAAAAGAAGGCACAGGCTCATCCACTCCAGCCTCTGTACCGGCTACTTTGGCGGTATATCCGCTGATAAAATGATAGGCTGCCTGACCAGGAGTCAGTTTTGAAATGGGAGGCAAAACACCAAAGGCATCTGCCGTCAGGAAAAATATATTCTTTGGATCCTTACCAATAGAAGGCTGCTGTATATTATCGATATGATAAATCGGGTAACTCACCCTGGTATTCTGGGTGATGGAGGTGTCTGAAAAGTCCACATGACCTTCATCGTCCATGATCACATTCTCCAGAATGGCCCCTTTCTTTATCGCATTGAAAATCTCAGGCTCACTTTCTGCACTCAAGTTGATCACTTTAGCATAACACCCACCTTCAAAATTAAAGACGGTATTCTCACTGGTCCATCCGTGCTCGTCATCCCCTATGAGCTTTCGCTGAGGATCGGCAGAGAGCGTCGTTTTCCCTGTACCCGAAAGGCCAAAGAAGATGGAAGTATCTCCCTTATCCCCTACATTGGCACTGCAGTGCATCGGCAGGGTATCCTTAAACACAGGAAGCTCGAAATTGAGCGCAGAGAAAATCCCTTTCTTAATTTCCCCGGTATACCCGGTACCTCCGATAAGAGCAACCTTACGTTTAAAGTTCAGTATCGCAAAGTTGTGCTGTCTCGTTCCGTCCACCTCAGGGTCTGCCATAAAACCCGGTGCATTGATCACGGTCCAGTCCGGTGCAAAATCCTTAAGGTCCTCCGCCTCCGGACGCAGGAACATGTTATAGGCAAACAGGTTACTCCAGGGATACTCATTTACCACCCTGATATTGGTCTTGTAATTCTCATCTGCGCAAGCATAACAATCTCTTACGTACAGCTCCTTTTTGTCCAGATAGGCTACCACCTTATCATAGAGCGCATCGAATTTTGCAGGTTCGAACGGGATATTGATATTCCCCCACCAAACCCGGTCTGCAGTGATCTCATCCTTTACAATGAAGCGATCCTGGGGCGACCTACCGGTAAACTCCCCGGTATTAACAGCAAGGGCCCCCGAAGAGGCCTCTTTACCCATATTTTTCTCCAATGTGATCGCATGCAATTCTTCCGGATCCAACTGGTAATTCACTTTTGCATTTTCAATGCCGTATTCCTTCAATGAAATCTTTTTCGTTACTAAGGCCTTTTCACCCATAGTACTATCAGTTTATTGGATTAATTTATGGCCCAAATGTAGTAAAATATACAGTACTACAACGTTTGCGAAAGCTATTTTTTCCAACTAAAAAAGTTATAAATCAGTATCCCCCAGGCTATAATTAGCAGAGTTCCCCCGATAGGAGTGATAAATCCAATCTTCCTGAAGTCAAAAGAGGTCAAGTTATTGGTTGCCAGGAAGTAAACAGACCCCGAAAAAAGAATCACTCCGAACAGCACAAGATAAAATACACTTGTTTTAGCCAGATCGGTTAAATGAGGGAGATTGGCTACCCCGATGAGCAACAAGGCATGGTACATCTGGTATTTCACCCCGGTCTCAAAAGTCTTTACCGCCTCGGCATCGATCAGGTTTTTTAAGGCATGAGCCCCGAAAGCTCCGAGGATTACAGCGAGTCCGCCTAAAACAGCCCCGGTTAAAAGCATCGTTCTGGTCATAATTGTTGATATTTAGAATTGTTATAGACTTAACATTTTAATACATTCGTGTTAAATTAACCATTAGCCATGAATAAAATTTTAATCTTCGGAGCTGGAAAATCCACCTCCTACCTCATACCCTACCTACTTGAAAAAAGCAGTGAAGCAGAGCTGCGCATCACCATCGCAGACCTGAACCTCAGTCAGGCAGAACGGGCATGCGACGGCCACACCAAATGCAGTGCCGTAAAATTAGATATTTTTAATGAGGAAGACCGCTATAATGCCATTGCTGCCCACGACCTGATCATTTCGATGCTCCCCGCACGGCTACATATCAATATTGCAAGGGATTGCCTCACCTTAGGAAAGAACATGGTAACCGCTTCCTACGTGAGCAACGAAATGGAAGCCCTTCATAAGGATGTGCAATCCAAAGGCCTGCTCTTTCTCAACGAGATCGGAGTAGACCCGGGCATAGACCACATGAGCGCCATGCAGGTCATTGACGAGATCAGAGCAGAGGGCGGTAAGATGCTCATGTTCGAATCTTTTACCGGAGGCCTTGTTGCCCCGGAAAGCGACAATAACCTCTGGAACTATAAATTCACCTGGAACCCTCGAAACGTAGTTGTTGCCGGCCAGGGAGGGGTCGCCAAATTTATCCAGGAGGGTAAGTATAAATACATCCCCTATCATAAATTGTTCCGGAGGACAGAATTCTTTGAGATCGAAGGATTCGGTCGCTTTGAAGGCTACGCCAACAGAGACTCCCTGAAATACCGCGAGGCCTACGGCCTTCAGGATGCCCTAACCCTCTACAGGGGAACCATGAGAAGGGTAGGCTTTTCCAAGGCATGGAACATGTTTGTACAACTGGGCATGACCGATGACAGTTTTGAACTCGAAGGATCGGAAGACATGACCTATCGGGAGTTTGTAAACGCTTTCCTGCCCTATTCCCCAACAGACACCATCGAGTTAAAGTTACGCCACTACCTGAAGATCGACCAGGACGATATTATGTGGGAGAAGCTCATGGATCTCGACCTGTTCAGCAAACACAAGAAGATCGGTATCGCAAACGCCACCCCGGCCCAGGCCCTGC
The DNA here is from genome assembly GCF_020166515.1 of Robertkochia flava. Taxonomy (GTDB): domain Bacteria; phylum Bacteroidota; class Bacteroidia; order Flavobacteriales; family Flavobacteriaceae; genus Robertkochia; species Robertkochia flava. The sequence continues at coordinate 96,231 of NZ_JAINZT010000001.1, forward strand.
AGAAGATCCTGGAAGAGCGATGGAGCCTGGATCCTGAGGATAAGGATATGATCGTGATGTATCATAAATTCGGGTACGAACTCTATGGCGAAAAGAAACAACTGGACGCACATATGGTGGTCACCGGAAAGGACCAGCGGTATACCGCCATGTCTAAAACGGTTGGCCTGCCCGTTGGAATGGCAGCGATAAACATACTCAAAGGGAATTTTGACCTTACCGGGGTTCGTATCCCGATCCACAAAGAGATCTACGATCCGATTCTCAGGGAATTGAAAGAATACGGCATTCAGTTTACGGAAGTCAGAAAACCTTACCTGGGATACAATCCTGATAATGTGGCCGGATAAATTCAAAAAAGTATAAGCATATACTCCGGTTTAGGTTCCTGATTGATGTTTTATCCGTACTTTTAATTTAAATCCATAACCCTTATGAAAGTTAAAGAAGAGCGGATAGAAATTGACGGTATTGATAAGGAGATCCTGAGAAACCTGATGGAAGATGCCCGAAAACCCATCCTGGAGATCGGTCGGAAACTCGGCATCTCAGGAGCGGCAATACACCAGAGACTCCGCAAGCTGGAAGCCTCAGGCCTGATCACCGGCTCCAAGTTTATGATCAATCCCAGGCTCCTTGGCTACACCACCATGGCATTTATCGGGATCTACCTCGACAAGGCCATGCGCAACCCGGAGGCTGTAAAACAACTTAAGAAAATTCCCGAGGTACTGGAATGCCACTATACCACGGGAAACTGGTCCATCCTGATCAAATTGTTATGCCGGGACAACGAACACCTTATGCAACTGCTTAATCAGCAGATACAGGCCATTGAGGGGGTAAGCAGAACAGAAACCTTTATATCATTAAACCAACAGATCGACAGACAGATCAGCCTATAAAAAAAGCCCGGTAAACCCGGGCTTCACTTTTATATCGTGTTTTTTTGATTTCTAGTCTCTTCCGCCAAAAACCTGCAGTCCAAAATAAAGCAGGGTGGCCAGGGAACCTACGGCAGCTACCACATAGGTACGTGCTGCCCATTTAAGGGAGTCTTCCGCCCCCTTTAATTCGCCCTGGGTGATCACATTTCTGTTTTTCAACCAGGCCAGAGCCCTGTTACTGGCGTCGTATTCCACCGGCAGGGTAATAAAACTAAATAGTGTTCCCATAGCGAACATCGCCAGGCCGATCACGGCAATGGTATATCCAAAGCCGGTTGATGCCGCCAGCACCAATCCGCCAAAGATCACCCAAACCGACATTCCGGAGGCCACACTCACCACAGGCACCAGTTTTGACCGCATTTGCAACCATTCATAACCTTTGGCGTGTTGCACGGCATGCCCGCACTCGTGGGCAGCCACTGCGGCAGCCGCGGCGTTTCTCTGATTGTACACCCCTTCACTGAGGTTTACCGTTTTCTTCGCCGGATTGTAATGGTCAGTAAGCATCCCGGGGGTTGAGATCACCTGAACATCGGTAATCCCATGATCATGAAGCATCTTACGTGCTATTTCGGCCCCGCTCATCCCGTTTTGAAGGTGTACCTTGGAATAATGGCGAAATTTATTTTTCAGGGTAGAACTCACTATCATACTCACCAGAGAGATCAGCCCTATCAATATCCAATATGTCATAATCTGTAATTTTTATCTGTAAAATTACCACTACAACAGCAAATATCCAGCCAAATTAACACAAAAGGTCGCTTTGACAGTTTTTGGTTATGCCAGGGCGCCATTCCAGCCAAAAGCCTGACCAATGCCCTCATAGGTGAGCTGACCGTTTACAATATTCAATCCTTTTGACAGGCCGGGATCGGAAGCACAGGCGGCCTCCCAGCCCCTGTTGGCAAGCTTCAAAACGTAGGGAAGGGTTACATTGGTAAGGGCCACGGTAGAAGTATAAGGCACAGCTCCCGGCATATTAGCCACACAGTAATGCACCACGTCATCAATAATAAAGGTAGGATCTTCATGAGTCGTAGGCCGTGAAGTCTCTACGCACCCCCCCTGGTCTACGGCCACATCCACGATTACCGTCCCGGCATGCATTTCCTTTAACATGTCGCGGGTAATCAGATTTGGCGCCTTACCCCCGCGGATCAATACCCCTCCCACGATCAGGTCGTGGGATTTAATATGTTTTCTGATATTGTATTCACTGGAGAATTCGGTCACCACGTGAGGTGGCATAATGTCATTCACATACCGTAATCTTTTCATATTTACATCCAGAATGGTTACGTGAGCGCCCAATCCGGCCGCCATTTTTGCAGCCTGAATTCCAACCACTCCGGCCCCCAGCACCAGCACCTTGCCCGGTGCCACTCCGGGAACACCGCCTAACAGCACCCCCCGGCCCTTAATGGGTTTTTCAAGATACTTGGCACCTTGCTGAATGGCCATACGTCCGGCCACTTCCGACATGGGGGTAAGCAAAGGCAAACTACCCTCCTCATCTTCCACGGTTTCATACGCAATACAAACTGCCCCGCTATCGAGCATCGCCCGGGTGAGCACCTCACTGGAAGCAAAGTGAAAATAGGTGAAAACCACCTGGTCTTTCTGAACCAACCCGTATTCTGCAGCAATAGGCTCCTTTACCTTTACGATCATATTCGCCTTGTGGTACACATCCTCAATAGTGGGCTCCAGGCTGGCTACGGCCTTCAGGTAATCCTTATCCGAAAATCCACTGCCCAGACCTGCAGATTCCTGAACCAGGACCTGGTGTCCGTTCTTAACGAGTTCGTAAACCCCTGCAGGAGTCATCCCGACACGGCTTTCATTGGTTTTAATTTCCTTAGGTACTCCAATAATCATGGTGGCTGCATTTAAAAGGTTTTATTAAAGATGCCCCATTCCGTAAAAAGAAAAAATAAAACTCGACCAAACGATAAAAAATTATCATTTTAAAAGAAAAGACCCCTTAAAAATAAGGGGTCTTTATTCTATTTTGATCTGTATTTTAATTTTAACCCTAAAATTATTGCCACTAGAACCGCTGTAACCAAATTTGCGAGGGTAACGGCCAGGCTTTCTATGAGCAGGCCATAGATCAGCCAGAAGATTACCCCGGTAAAGAAGATGAGGTACATGGACAGGGATATATCATCCACTTTTCTCGTTTTCCAGATCCGCCAGCATTGAGGCACAAAAGATACGGTGGTCAGGCAAGCTGCCACAAGCCCCAGGCCTTCGATCAGATTAAGTTCCATCTATCCCACAATATTTACAATTTTACCGGGCACTACGATAACCTTCTTAGGGGTGCGACCCTCCAGCTGTTTTTGCGTCCGGTCATCGGCAAGCACCGCTTTTTCGATCTCCTCCCTGCTTAGGTCCAGGGAAAGTTCAAGCGTAAAACGCATCTTCCCGTTAAAGGAAACCGGATACTCCTTGGTACTTTCCACGAGGTATTTCTCTTCGAATACAGGGAAAGGCGCATATGCCACAGAACTTTCATGCCCAAGTAAACCCCATAACTCTTCCGCAATATGGGGAGCATAAGGCGCAATTAAAACGACCAGTGGCTCCAGAACTTCCCTGCTGTGACATTTCTGAGCACTGAGCTCATTAACACAGATCATAAAGGTAGAAACCGAGGTGTTGAACGAGAAATTCTCAATATCCTCCTCAACCTTTTTGATGGTCTTATGCAGGGATTTCAGGTTATCTGCGGTGGCTTTATCGTGGGTCACGCATAAGCCGTCCTGTGCCACATAGAGTTTCCAAAGCTTCTTAAGGAAATTGTGCACCCCGGTAATCCCGGCGGTGTTCCAGGGTTTGGCCTGCTCCAGGGGTCCGAGGAACATTTCATACATTCTCAGGGTATCAGCACCGTATTCCCTGCAGATATCATCCGGGCTCACCACATTATACTTTGACTTTGACATCTTCTCCACTTCCCGGCCTACAATATACCTGCCATCTTCCAATTCAAATTCGGCCTCTGCAAATTCCGGCCTCCAGCTCCGGAAAGCTTCCATATCGAGCTCATCAGAAGCATTTACCATACTCACATCGGCGTGAATAGGCTGAACCGCCCTTTCGCCAACCAGGTTTTTAGACACAAAAACATTACTGTTCTCGAGCCTGTACACAAAGGCACTGGTACCCAGTATCATTCCCTGATTGATAAGTTTTCTGGCGTATTCCTGCACCGGAACCAGTCCGAAGTCAAACAGGAACTTTTGCCAAAAGCGGCTGTATAACAGGTGCCCGGTGGCATGCTCGCTACCCCCGATATAAAGATCGACGTCCTGCCAGTAATTCAGGGCGTCCTGGGCGGCAAAATCCGCCGTATTTCCGGCATCCATATAGCGGTTAAAATACCAGGAACTCCCTGCCCATCCGGGCATGGTGTTCAGTTCCAGCGGGAAAATCGTTTTATGGTCTGTCTTCGCCTTATCCACCACTGTATGGTTTACAGTATCCCAGGCCCAACGGGTGGCATTGCCCAGTGGTGGCTCCCCGGTTTCAGTAGGAAGGTACTTTTCCACTTCGGGAAGTTCCACAGGCAGGTGTGCCGCATCAATCATCTTTGGCAAGCCGTTCACATAATAGACCGGGAAAGGCTCTCCCCAATAGCGTTGTCTTGAGAACACCGCATCCCTAAGGCGATAATTGATCTTCCCTTGCCCTTGTCCGATCTTCTCGAGCTCGGCGATCACCTTAGCACTGGCCTCCTTATATCCCATCCCGGAAATAAAACCTGAATTGGCGATAACGGTATGCTCCTTATCGGCAAAAGCCTCTTCAGAGGTGTCCACCCCTTCGAAAATATTTGGCACAGGCAATCCGAAATGCCCGGCAAAATCGTGGTCCCGCTGATCTCCGCAAGGCACCGCCATAACAGCACCTGTACCGTAACCGGCCAGTACATAGTCTCCGATCCATACCGGGATTTCCTCTCCGGTAAATGGATGCAGCACATAGGCCCCGGTAAAGACCCCGGTAATATTTTTAACATCAGCCATTCGCTCGCGCTCACTGCGTCTGGAAGTAGCCTCAATATAAGCTTCCACCTCAGCCTTCTGAGCTTCTGTAGTAATCTTTTTTACCAACTCGTGTTCGGGGGCCAGGGTCATGAATGATACCCCGAAGATGGTATCAGGCCGGGTGGTAAAAACAGAGATCTCCTCCTCGTGTCCTTTAAGTTTGAAACTTACCTGTGCCCCTACCGATTTCCCGATCCAGTTACGCTGAATATCCTTTAAAGGCTCCGGCCAGTCCAGCTCATCGAGTCCCTGCAGCAATCTTTCTGCAAAAGCAGAAATACGCATACTCCATTGGGTCATTTTTTTACGTACCACAGGATGGCCACCTCTTTCAGACACTCCGTTTACGATCTCATCATTGGCGAGAACCGTACCCAGGGCAGGACACCAGTTCACTTCGGTATCTGCAAGATAGGTCAGGCGATAGTGAAGCAACATCCGCTCCTTATCGTCCTCAGACATCTCCTTCCAGGCTTGGGCACCGAATGCCGGAGTATCATCATCACATGCTGCATTGAGCGTCTGATTTCCTTCCTTTTCAAAAATTGCGACCAGCTCCACGATAGGCCGGCTTTTTTCGGCATCGTGATCGTACCAGGCATTAAAGAGCTGAATAAAGATCCACTGGGTCCATTTATAAAAGGAAGGGTCTGAGGTTCGCACCTCCCGACTCCAGTCAAAGGAAAACCCGATCTTATCCAGTTGCTCCCTGTACCTGCTGATATTCGCCTCTGTAGTCACAGCGGGATGCTGACCGGTCTGGATGGCGTATTGTTCGGCAGGCAATCCGAAACTGTCGTAGCCCATAGGGTGCAACACATTGTACCCTTTATGCCGTTTATAACGCGCATAAATATCTGACGCTATATACCCAAGGGGATGACCCACATGCAAACCTGCTCCGGAGGGATAAGGAAACATATCCAAAGCATAAAACTTAGGTTTTTCCGACAGGTTTTCTGCCTTGAATGTTTGATTCTCTGCCCAATACTTTTGCCATTTGGCCTCGATCTCGTTGAAATTGTATTTCATTACTGTGCTTACTATTTCTGTTGCAGGATAGTACACCCGCCTTCATTCTTTAAACTAAGGGGCAAAAATACGGTTATTGAAGCAAAGGTGAAAGTAAAATACCGCTTGTAAGAAGCGCAGGAAGGTGTAGTAGGGAAAAGCCATAAAAAAACCCTTCCGGCCGTTGTCTTTAAAAACAAATACCGGAAGGGATTGCACACTTTTATTCAGTAAAATCAGAGCGACCAGGCCTTACCTCCGGTGAGCTCCTGCAGGGAGCCACAACCGTTGTAACCACCGGGAACAGGGTCGTATACCAACACCTGCTCTCCTACCTTTTCGCTGTTTTTGTAGGCAAAAACTGCCATTTCTCTAATATTCTTAAGGGCTTCATAGTTTACCGCTTTTGCATCTCCGGTAATCTCTTCACCCTTTGCCATTGCCTCTGCATAACTCGAAACCTTTTCAGAGAGCATCCTTCCGTCTTTGGATGCCTCACGCAGGTTGGCATTTAAAAATTCCACATAATTCTCGGTAGAGATATCGGACACATCATCACCATAGGCTTCCTTAAGATTGCCTACAAGACCATCCATGGTCCATTGCATAAACTTCATCTCCGACTCCTCCAGGGCATTGCCAATATACTTATCCATAAATTCAGGCACATTAACTTCTGTAGCAGAAGGGGTGTCTGATTTTGGTAAGATCACATCAACCAAAGCCCGCAATACCGTTCCCTGATCGGCGGTAAGATGTTCCGGGACCCAGGAAGCCTGTTCAGAGGTACAGCTTTGCAGTAAGCTCAGGAGCCCGGGAGAGGCTGCCATAAACCCTGCGGATAAACCAATATTTCTTAAAGCTTTTCTTCTGTTCATCGATTTATTTTTAGAGGTTCATCTTTTTGAGTTCTTCCACGGCGTGATTCGCTGCACGTGCCGTAAAGGCCATATAACTTAAGGATGGATTCTGACAAGCCGAAGAGGTCATGAACGAACCATCTGTTACATAAACGTTCTTCACGGCATGCAACTGGTTGTATTTGTTCAGCACCGATGTCTTGGCATCTCTTCCCATTCGGGCAGTACCCATTTCATGGATACCCAGCCCCATACCTCCGATATCATCATAGGTATGCACATCTCTTAATCCCGCTGCCTCGAGCATTTCTGCGGCCTGGTTTTTCATATCCTTCCGCATGGCGAGTTCATTCGCTCCAAAATCCGCATCAAAAGTTACGGTAGGCAGCCCCCACTCGTCGGTTTTTTCGTAATCGAGATACAAGCGGTTGGAATGGTCGGGAAGGGTTTCTCCAAAGCCGAGAAGTCCCATGGTCCAAGGACCAGGTTTCAGCATGGCATCTTTGAATTCTCTTCCGAAAGAAAGCTCCTGAACATTTTCTGTCCAGTTACTTCCCCTGCTTCCTCCTCCCTGGTATCCATAACCACGGATAAAATCTTTACTGTCGGTAGCACCTCCAAGGTTACGGAATCGCGGTACATAAATACCATTGGCTCTTCGCCCTTTGTAATACATATCCTCAAATCCGTCATAGGTACCTGAAGCCCCCACGCGGAAGTGGTGATCCATCAGGTTATGACCCAATTCTCCGCTATCGTTCCCCATTCCGTCCGGAAAACGATCTGATTTTGATTGAAGCAGGATAGAGGTTGAGGCGATGGCTGAGGCACAAAGGAAGATCACCTTAGCCTTGAATTCTATTGTTTCTTTGGTTTCGGCATCGATCACCCTTACTCCCGTTGCCCTTTGGGTCTCCTCGTCATAGATCACTTCGTGAACAATGGAGTTTGGCCTCAGGGTCATGTTTCCGGTAGCCTCGGCAACCGGAAGGGTCGAGGAGTTACTGCTGAAGTATGCCCCAAAAGGACAACCTCTGGCACAACGGTTCCTGTACTGGCAATTGCTTCGGCCTGCCCCGGGTTTGGTACCCTGGGTAATGTGGGCAACACGTCCTATAGACAATACTCTGTCTGTATATTTTTCGGCTATGGCACTTTGCACGTGTTTTTCCACACAATTAAGCTCCATCGGTGGCAGGAAATTCCCGTCAGGCAACTGAGGCAACCCTAAGTTGGTCCCGCTCACCCCGATAAAATCCTCTACATAATCATACCAGGGTTTTAATTCTGCATAGCGAACCGGCCAGTCCACTGCAATACCATCCTTGGCATTCGCTTCAAAGTCGACATCCCCCATACGGTAACTCTGCCGCCCCCACATCAGGGAACGTCCTCCTACATGATAACCGCGCATCCAGTCAAAACGGCGGTCTTCATTATACGGGTGTTTAACATCGTCAACAAAGAAGTGCTGGGTATCCATATTGGTGGTATATCCCGTACGCATCTGCTTATACTTGCGTTCCCGCACTTCTTTTGTTGGACGTCCTGCATTAGGCAGGTCCCATGGATCAAGATTTGCGGTGGGGTAATCTTCAATATGCTTTACCATTCTCCCTCTCTCGAGCACCAGGGTTTTCAGTCCCTTTTCGCATAGTTCCTTGGCAGCCCATCCTCCTGAGATTCCGGTACCAACCACTATTGCATCGTACTCTTCCTGTGGTTTATTGTAATAAAATGTACTCATCTAATGTTTTTGGTTTGAATCGCAATTCTTCAAATATAGAAATTAATTTTCTACATTAGGGGGGCAAAAAACCTGACATTAATTTATTTAACAGGTATTAATTTTACGAATTAATCAAAACCCATATTAAAACTACCCTCATGAACAGAAGACGCTTTGTAAGGAACAGTAGTCAGGCAGGCCTCGCTCTCGCACTGCTTGGACTGGCTTCCTGTAAGAACAAATCAGGAGACACCTCCCAGGACACATCACAAGCAATGGCTGCAGCCGCGGACCCCTTCTTTAAGCTCTCCCTGGCACAGTGGTCAGTACACCGCATGATCTGGGAAGGCCAGATGGACCCTTATGACTTTGCAGCAAAAGCCAAAGCCTGGGGATTCAGCGGACTCGAATATGTAAACCACCTCTATGCAAAATCCATGGAAGCCTATGACACGGAACTCGCCGGAATCGAGGCTATGGTAAAAGAGCTCAGCAAGAGAAGTCAGGACCAGGAGATGGAGAACCTCATTATGATGATCGACCTGCAGGAAGATGCAGGTGCCTTGTGCCATCCCGAAAGCTCGGTCAGAGCGGCCGCAGTTACCAATCACCACAAGTGGATCGACGCCGCCTCGGGACTGGGATGTCACTCCGCCAGGGTAAACCTGTTTGGAACCCGGGACCAGGAACTCTGGACATCGGCCGCAGTAGAATCTCTAAGCAATCTTTGTGAATACGCCAAAAACCAGAACGTAAACGTGATCGTAGAGAACCACGGCTGGCTTTCTTCTGATGCCGCCCTGCTTACCGATGTCATGGAAAAGGTTAATATGGACAATTGCGGAACCCTACCCGATTTCGGAAACTTCTGCACCAAAAGAGACGGAGAAGGCAACTGGGGTGGAGCATGTGTTGAAGAGTACGACCGTTACCAGGGCACCATGGAGCTTATGCCATACGCCAAGGGAGTAAGCGCCAAGTCGTACGCCTTTAATGAGAAAGGAGAAGAAACCACCATTGATTACGCTAAAATGCTTGGCATTGTGAAAGATGCAGGGTACACAGGTTTTATTGGCGTGGAATACGAAGGCAATGACCTTTCTGAGGAAGAAGGCATTCTCGCCACCAAGAACTTACTTATCAACACCGCTGAACAGCTTTAAACCCTGAACTTGCTAAACTAACTACACTATGAATAAAAAGATACAGTTTCAACTTTCCCTGATGATGTTCCTTGAATTCTTTATCTGGGGAGGATGGTTCGTAACCCTGGGAACCTATTTGGGTGATAACCTGAAGGCCACCGGGGCAGAAACGGCCATGGCTTTTTCCACCCAATCCTGGGGAGCTATTATTGCTCCCTTTATTATTGGTCTGATTGCCGACCGCTATTTTAATGCCGAACGCATCCTGGGATTCCTGCACCTCACCGGAGCCGTTTTAATGTATATGATGTACCAGAGTACCGATTTTACAAATTTCTACCCGCTGGTGCTGGGATATATGATCGCCTATATGCCAACCCTGGCCCTGGTAAATTCGGTTTCCTTCAACCAGATGAAAGACCCCGCCAAGGAATTTTCCTTTGTCCGGGTATTCGGAACCATCGGATGGATCGTGGCCGGGCTTACCATCAGCTATGTTTTTTACTGGGATTCTCCGGAGTCGAGGGCAGAAGGCATGTTAAAGAACACCTTTATGATGGTAGCCATAGCTTCAGCAATTCTGGGGCTGTTCAGCTTTACCCTGCCGAAAACCCCACCAAAGGTAGATAAGGGAGAGAAGATCAGTATCTCTGATATTTTAGGACTGGAAGCCTTAAAACTTCTTAAGAACAGGAATTTCCTGATCTTCTTTATCGCTTCCATCCTGATCTGTATCCCGCTGGCCTTCTATTACCAGTATACCAATCCGTTCCTGGCAGAGATCGGCATGGAAAACCCAACCGGAATCATGACCATCGGCCAGGCTTCGGAAGTTCTGTTCATGCTGCTGCTTCCATTTTTCTTTAAGCGGTTCGGGTTTAAAAAGACCATCCTGGCCGGAATGCTGGCCTGGACAGTTCGCTACCTGCTTTTTGCCTATGGCTATGCCGGAGAACTGGCCTTTATGCTTATCCTGGGGATCGCCCTTCACGGAATTTGCTATGACTTCTTCTTTGTTTCGGGCCAGATCTACACCGATTCCAAAGCAGGAGAAAAACACAAAAGTGCTGCCCAGGGATTAATTACGCTGGCAACTTATGGGGTGGGTATGCTTATCGGGTTCTGGGTTGCCGGAAAGATCGCCGATGAATTTACCAGGCCCGACGGGAACCATGTCTGGGAAACCATCTGGATCTACCCTGCAGGTTTCGCATTGGTGGTGCTGATCTTATTTGCTATATTATTTAAAAATGAAGAGGTAGAATACAAAGAATAGAATATGAGAAAACTTAGAATGGGAATGATTGGCGGTGGAAAAGGATCTTTTATAGGGGACGTTCACCGCAAGGCAGCCGCCATAGACGGGATGATCGAGTTGGTCTGTGGAGCCTTCAGTAGTAGTGCCGAACGTTCTGCCGCATCGGGAAAAGCCCTGTACCTTCCTGAAGACAGGTGTTACGGAAGCTTTGCCGAAATGATAGCGAAGGAAAAGGAACTTCCCGAAGGGGAACGCATGGATTTTGTATCTATTGTAACCCCCAACCACATGCACTTTGAGCCGGCCAAACTGGCTTTGGAAAATGGGTTTCATGTGGTGTGCGACAAGCCAATGACCCTGACTATAGAGGAATCTGAGATCCTGGTGGAGCTGGTAAAAAAGACCGGACTGCTTTTCGCCCTCACCCATAATTACACCGGTTATCCCATGGTGAAGCAGGCCAGAGACATGATCGCAAATGGCGACCTGGGCAAGATCCGAAAGGTACAGGTACAGTACCTCCAGGGGTGGCTGGCCACTGAGGTGGAAAAAACAGACAACAAACAGGCTTCCTGGAGAGTAGACCCCAGTAAATCGGGAGTAGGTGGTGCATTGGGGGACATAGGAACCCATGCCGAAAACCTCCTGGAGTTTATTACCGGACTACAGATCAGTGAAATGGCTGCCGACCTGGGACGTTTCGGTGCGGGCAGAACCCTCGACGACGATGGCAATATGCTGGTCCGGCTTAGCAATGGAGCCAAAGGCAGTATCTCCTTTTCCCAGATCGCCACAGGAGAAGAAAACAACCTCGGCATCAGAGTATACGGGGAAAAAGGAAGCCTGGAATGGTACCAGGAAAATCCGAACAAGCTTTACACCCGCTGGCTCGACCAGCCACTGAAAATATTCACCCCGGGAGGTAATGACCTTTATGATGCTGCAGCCATGACCTCGCGCATCCCTTCCGGACACCCGGAAGGCTACCTGGAGGCCTTTGCCACGGTTTATCGTAACTTTGGAAAAGAATTAACCGGCCGGATTGAAGGCACCTCTGTTCCTGCACAGGATTACCCGGGGGTAGAGGATGGACTGCGGGGGGTAAGGTTCATACATGCCGCCGTGGAAAGCGATCGAAACAATGCCGCCTGGACATCATTATAATTATTTGAATCATGAAAACGATAAAAGGACCCGCCATATTCCTGGCACAATTTGTAGACGACAAAGCTCCATTTAACAGCCTTGACGGGATGTGTAAATGGGCTGCCGATCTTGGATATAAAGGCATACAGATCCCCACCTGGGAAAACTTTCTGATCGACCTGGACAAGGCAGCAGAGAGCAAGACCTATTGCGACGAGCTCAAGGGCAGGATCAACAGCTACGGCCTGGAGATCACCGAACTCTCCACCCACTTACAGGGCCAGTTGGTGGCCGTGCATCCTGCGTACGACATAATGTTCGACAATTTTGCACCGGACCATTTAAAGAATAATCCCAAAGCCAGGACAGAATGGGCGATAGATACGGTAAAAAAAGCAGCCCTGGCCAGTCGTAATTTAGGCCTGGATGTTCACGCCACATTCTCCGGAGCCCTATTATGGCACACCTGGCACCCCTGGCCACAGCGGCCGCCGGGACTGGTGGAAATGGGTTTTGAAGAACTGGCCAAACGCTGGATGCCCATCCTGAACACCTTTGACGAACAAGGGGTGGACGTTTGCTATGAAGTGCACCCCGGAGAAGATATCCATGACGGCGACACTTTTGAGCGCTTCCTGGAGGCCACCGGAAACCACAAACGCGTAAATATCCTCTACGATCCATCGCATTTCGTGCTTCAGCAACTGGATTATATCGAGTACATTGACCATTACCATGAATTCATCAAGGCCTTTCATGTAAAAGATTCCGAATTTAACCCCACAGGAAAAAAAGGTGCCTTCGGAGGATACAACAACTGGGGCGATCGTGCCGGAAGGTACAGGTCTCCGGGAGATGGCCAGATCGATTTTAAGACCATTTTCTCCAAGCTTACCCAGTACGGCTGTGATGTCTGGGCAGTCATGGAATGGGAATGCTGCATCAAGAGCCCGGAACAGGGTGCCAGGGAAGGAGCGCCATTTATCCAGAGTCATATCATTGAAGCCACCGAAAAGGCTTTCGATGATTTTGCAGGGGCCGATATTGATAAGGAACAACTTAAACGAATTCTCAACCTGAAATGAAAAAATTAAGCGTTTTTGCCCTGTGTCTTTCTTTGCTGATATCCTGCAAACAGGCCGGGGAAAAGCAGGACACTGCCATAGCCACTGAAACCACCTCCGAACCGGCTCAAAAGGGAACGCAGGAAGACGAATGGACCGTACTTTTTGACGGCTCCTCTACAGCAGCCTGGCATGAATACGGAAAGGATACGGACAGTTTCCCGGAAAGCTGGAAAATCGAGGGCGATGCCCTGGTATTTTATCCCGCTGAAGACGAGACCCACAACATTGTTACCGATGATACCTTCGAATCGTTCGAGCTTCATATCGAGTGGAAGATCTCTGAAGCCGGGAACAGCGGGATCATGTGGGGGGTTCAGGAAATGGAAAAATACAACGAACCGTATTTCACGGGGCCCGAAATCCAGGTACTCGACAACGAAAAACATCCCGATGCCAGGGTTAAAGGCAAAACCCACCAGGCCGGGGCATTATACGATATGGTTGAACCCGCGAAGGACGTAACCAGCCCTGTTGGTGAATGGAACACCTTCCTGATTCGCATTGACCGGGAGAACAACCTGGGCAGCGTAACCCATAACGGGGAGCTGGTAACCGAATTCCCCCTGCATGGAGAAGCCTGGGATACCATGGTGGCAGATTCCAAGTTTAGTGACTGGGAAGATTTCGGGAAATACGCCGGGGGCAAGATCGCCCTTCAGGACCATTCTAACGTAGTAGCCTACAGAAACATTAAAATTAAAAAATTATAAGCATTTTGAAAAAACCAATTTTAGCAGGATTCTGCATATTCCTTTTCCTCTCCTGTAAAGAGAAGAATAATTCTGATATGCAGGCTGAAAAAGATCTTGTAAAGAGTGAAACCAGTACCCAGGAGGAACCAAAAAACCCTGAGGCCACGGAAATTTGGGAGCCGATACCGGAAAAGGTAGAAACAGGCATTTACCCTGAAGCTCCCGGAGACGCCTTCATCCTACTAAAGGATGGCGACATGGATGCCTGGGAAAGCGTTAAGGATCCCGGAAACCCCGCTCCGTGGACCGTAAACCCGGATGGAAGCATAACGGTTAAGGACGGAAGCGGAAATATCAGAACCAAACAGGAGTATGGCGACATCCAACTTCATATTGAGTGGAAAAACCCTGAAACTCCAAGAGCCGATGGTCAGAACAGGGGTAACAGCGGAATCTTTTTGCAAGGACGGTATGAAATCCAGGTTCTGGACAGCTATGACAACAGTACTTATGTGAACGGACAGGCCGGTGCGGTGTATAAACAGCATATACCCCTGGTCAATGCGAGCAAACCCTCCGGGGAGTGGCAGTATTACGACATTATCTACCGTGCACCTCAATGGGACGCAGAAGGCAATAAGACCCGATCTGCAACCGTAACCGTTCTGCACAATGGCGTCCTGATACAGGACCATGTCACTATAGAAGGAACCACAGAATACATTGGTTGGCCCAAAAATGACCCCCACGAAAAAGGTCCTCTTGTACTTCAGGACCACAACGACAACAGCGGGGTGAGTTACAGGAATATCTGGATAAGAGAACTAAAACCCTAAACAAAAAAAGATCGGCATTTGGCCGATCTTTTTTTATTCAGAATACTGCAACGGTCTTCCCGAGATCAGATCTCTGTTACGCGCAGTGTATTTACCATTCCTTTCGCCTTGATCGGCATGGCCGCAAGACTCACAATCATATCACCTTTTTCCAGGAATCCCTTATCCCGCGACATCTGGTTCACATCTTCTATGGTCTGGTCTGTACTCACGAATTTATCGTAATAATAAGCATTAACCCCCCAAAGCAAACTAAGCTGGGTCAGGATACGCTTGTTGGACGTAAACACAAGAATATGCGACTGCGGACGCCAGGCAGAGATCTGGAAAGCAGTATACCCACTATTGGTAAGTGTGGATATGGCCTTGGCATTGATCTCATTGGCCATGAGGGCCGCGTGATAACATATGGATTTGGTGATGTATCGTTTGGTTTTGATATGCGGAGGCTCCTGAGGCACACGGATCAAAGGAGAGTGCTCTACGCTTGATATAATGCTTGACATTTTCTGGATCACCTGCACCGGGTAGGCCCCAACGGAGGTCTCACCAGACAGCATCACGGCATCTGCACCATCCATAACCGAGTTGGCCACGTCATTAACCTCTGCCCGGGTAGGCGTGAGGCTATTGATCATAGTTTCCATCATCTGGGTGGCAATAATTACCGGGATACGGGCTTTTTTGGCCCTAAGCACCAGCTGCTTTTGCACCAAAGGCACCTCATGAGCAGGAATTTCAACTCCGATATCTCCCCGTGCAACCATAAGCCCATCGCAATAAGCCACGATCTTGTCAATATTTTCCACCGCTTCAGGCTTTTCTATCTTAGCCACGATCGGGATCTTGTGCACAGAATGCTCTTCAATGAGTTTCTGAAGATCCATAAGATCTGTGGAGTGGCGCACAAAAGAAAGGGCAATCCAATCTACCTCCTGCTCTACGGCGAAAATGGCATCCTGGATATCCTTTTTGGTAAGTGCCGGAAGGGAAATACTGGTGTTAGGCAGGTTTACTCCCTTTTTAGACCGAAGGGGTCCGCCCTGGATCACCTTGGCATTTACCTTTTTATTCTTATCGGTTGACGTTACCTCAAAGATGAGTTTCCCGTCGTCCAGCAGGATACGTTCCCCGGGATTCACATCACGCGGAAACTCCTGGTAATTCATATAAACCCGGTCTGCGGTTCCCTCAAAGGGCTCTCCGGTTTCAAAAGTAATTTCATCTCCGGGATTAACGATCACATCCTCCTTCATGACCCCGACACGTAATTTGGGGCCCTGCAGGTCGGCGAGGATGGCTGTATTGTAACCGTACTCTTCATTGAGTTGACGGATAAGACCGATACGCTCTTTGACATCGTTATAATCTGCATGAGAAAAGTTAATGCGAAATACATTAACTCCAGCTTCAATCATATCTTTCAACACCGCTTTGGTACTTGTTGAAGGTCCCAGTGTTGCAACAATCTTCGTTTTCTTCCTATTAGGCATTCGCTAGAAAAATTAAATTACTTTTAGACTTTAGTTGATCGGTTTCCAGTTCGTAAGCGGTGATCACCTGGGGCATTCTCTTGATCAGTTTCAGCACATCCAGCACCTTACTGAAGCTCCCTTCCCCGTCATCAATTTTAAGGAGGTGATCTACCTTGGGATATTCAGGCAGCACATAATGCGCCTCCACCCCTACGGGAGCGGCAAACATATCCAGAGCTATATCTTGCTTCTGGACCGCTACATTGGTTTTATTAGCAACGAGATTCCACAGGAGATCTGTGGTTTCATCATAGCTTTCATACACAGCAAAGGCAGCTCCTTCACCAAGCAGCAGGTCTTTAGGGAGACGGGAAAGCTTTATTTTCAATACCCCATTCAAAAAATAGGCTAATCGATAAGAATCCAGGGAACTGTGGATGGCGATTAGCGTATAGGTATCCTCGTAAAAATCCTCCGTTAACTTGTGGACCGTCATATTTTGATAATACAATCATCTATAAAGATACTGCTCATTACACGACTTCACAACTTTTAAGACTCCGGTAATCCGAAAAAGTTACGCAAACGTTAGAGTCAGATCACATCATCAATCTTGGATTGCAAGGCATAATACGCCCTTCTAGCCGCATTTTCTTCGGCTTTTTTCTTTGAAGTTGCCCTGCCTTTGGCTACAAGTTTATTGTCGATATAGAGTTTAACGGCGAAATATTTCACATCTTCCTTGCCTTCATCTTCATAGACATCAAACAAAAATGTCTTTTTCTCTTTCTGGCAATATTCTATGATCAGGCTTTTATAGCTAATGATCTTTCCTTCCAGCTGTTCTATATCCACATAAGGCGTGATCACCCGGCTTTGGATAAACCGCTCACAGAACTCATATCCCCTGTCCAGAAATATGGCTCCTACCAGGGCTTCAAATACGTTGCCATGGATGTTTTCCCCAAAGTTCTCTTTATTGATCTTGCTTTCCACGAAATTAAGCAGTCCAAGATCTTTCCCCAGTTCATTGAGGTGCTCCCTGCTTACTACCTTGGAACGCATTTTGGTCAGGTACCCTTCATCCCCGGCAGGGGCTTCGTCAAAGAGAAAGTGGGATATTATCGAGCTCAGCATGGCATCCCCCAGAAACTCCAGCCGTTCGTAGTTTACAGGATTGCCTTTTTCATCTTTGATATTCATGGACCGGTGCGTAAATGCCTTTTTGTAATAGCGAATAGAACGCGGCTTAAACCCAAGAATATTAGTGAGCTCTAAAAAAAAATCCCCGCCTTGAGAAGACCGGGAATTTAATATTTTACGAATGAATTTCATTCAGTTGCTTGAAACTAGTCCATTTTTTTAAACAGGACACAGGCATTGTGCCCTCCAAACCCAAAGGTGTTGCTCATTACGACTTTCACATCGCGCTTCTGAGCTTCATTAAGGGTTAAGTTGAGTTCCGGATTAATGTTCTCATCCACCGTTTCGTGATTGATGGTAGGAGGAACAATTCCGTGCTCTAAAGAAAGGATGGAGGCAATAGCTTCAACTGCACCAGCTGCACCCAAGAGGTGCCCGGTCATGGATTTGGTAGAGTTGATGTTCAACGTTTTGGCGTGCTCGCCAAAAACCTTACCTATCGCTTTCAATTCAGCAACATCTCCCAGGGGAGTAGAGGTACCATGGGTATTGATGGCATCCACATCCTCGGGTTTCATTCCGGCATTTCTCAAACAGTTCTCCATTACGGCAACCACCCCGATTCCTTCCGGGTGCGGTGCTGTCATATGGTAGGCATCAGAAGAGAGACCGCCACCAACAACTTCGGCATAGATCTTAGCGCCTCTGGCTTTAGCGTGCTCATATTCTTCCAACACAAGTGCTCCTGACCCTTCTCCCAAAACAAATCCGTCGCGATTTGCATCGAAAGGTCTGGATGCGGTTTTAGGGTCGTCGTTCCGGGTACTCATGGCATGCATGGCGTTAAAGCCACCCATACCCGCTTCGGTAACGGCAGCCTCCGAACCTCCGGTAATCACCACATCGGTATGACCGAGCCTGATAGAGTTCAGCGCATCGATAATGGCATTGGCCGATGAGGCACAGGCAGAGACCGTTGTATAATTAGGTCCCATAAAACCGTATTTAATAGAAATTAATCCCGGTGCGATATCGGCAATCATTTTCGGGATAAAGAACGGATTAAACCTTGGGGTTCCGTCGCCTTTGGCATATGCCATTACTTCATCCTGAAAGGTCTCTAATCCTCCGATTCCGGCACCCCAGATCACCCCTACGCGTTGTTTATCGATCTTTTCCAGATCCAGTTTTGAATCGTCCATAGCCTCCTTAGCAGTGGCCATGGCATATTGAGCAAAGCGGTCCATTCGCCTCACCTCCTTGCGATCAATAAAATCTGTAGGGTCAAAATTCTTTATCTCACAAGCGAATTGTGTTTTAAATTTTGAGGCATCAAAGTGGGTGACAGGGGCAGCTCCACTCTGTCCACTAATAAGCCCATTCCAATATTCTTCAATATTATTACCAATGGGGGTCAATGCTCCTAATCCAGTTACAACAACTCGCTTAAGTTCCATTTAGTACGTTTTTGTATTGCAATAAAACAAATAATAAACTACCAAAAAAATTTATCCATGCAGTGGCATGAATAAATTTTTTGGTAGTATGCCTTATAGGTAATTCTTATTTCGCTTCTTCGATATATTTGATCGCTTGACCAACAGTAGCGATATTTTCCGCCTGATCATCAGGAATTTGAATGTCGAATTCTTTCTCGAATTCCATGATAAGCTCAACAGTATCCAGAGAGTCGGCTCCCAGATCGTTGGTGAAGCTTGCTTCTGCAACTACTTCATTCTCATCTACACCTAATTTGTCTACGATGATCGCTTTTACTCTTGATGCAATGTCTGACATAATTTTTTTGTTTTAAAATTTAATTGTTGGCAAAAATAAAAAACTTTGCATTAAAAAAAGGTTTTCCTGCTAAAAGTTACCTTTAAAGATAAGAATTTTTAAACCAACGAATTAGCTCCCTGCACTTCCCTTTCTGGAATATTATTCTTTTTTTTGCCTACATATATATATGAGTACAAACCCTATGAAAAGAATCGTCATCTTCGCTTCCGGCTCAGGCAGCAATGCAGAAAATATCATCCGTCACTTCCAGGCCGGACAACTGGCCCGGGTAGAGATGGTGCTCTCCAACAAACCTGACGCCCGGGTGCTGGTACGCGCCCGTGACCTGGGCACCAGTGCGATGTACTTTAACCGTACCGCCCTCAATGAAGGCAAGGTGGCGCTTTTGCTCGAAGCCCTCAACCCGGACCTGATCGTATTGGCCGGCTTCTTATGGAAGATCCCGGAGGAACTCACCCGGAAGTTCAAGGGAAAGATCATCAACATACATCCTGCCCTATTACCAGAATACGGCGGGAAAGGAATGTACGGGATGCACGTACACCAGGCCGCGATCAAAGACCGGAAAGAAAAGAGTGGTATCACCATCCATTACGTAAACGAACATTACGATGAAGGAGCCATTATCTTCCAGGCATCGACCCCGGTTACGGAGGCCGATACCCCGGAGACCCTGGCCACCAAAATACACGAACTGGAGCACCGGCATTTTCCCATCGTTATAGAAACCCTGCTTAATGAACAATAACAGCCAGGTCCATATCTACACCGATGGCGCCTCGAAGGGCAACCCGGGACCGGGAGGCTACGGCATCGTCATGGAGTGGGTGGGCAAACCCTACCGGAAAGAATTCTCGGAAGGATTCAAAAAGACCACAAACAACAGAATGGAGCTGCTTGCGGTGATCGAGGCGCTCAGGAAACTCAAATACCCCAATACAGCCGTAACCGTGTTCAGCGATTCGAAGTATGTGGTGGATGCCGTCAATAAAGGATGGGTGTTCAACTGGGAGCGCAAGGGGTTTAAAGACAAGAAAAATCCGGATCTGTGGATCGACTTCCTAAAGGAATACCGAAAACACAAGGTGTCCTTACAATGGATAAAGGGACACAGCAATCACCCTCAGAACGAACTCTGTGATGCCCTTGCCGTAAACGCTGCCCAGAAGAAAGACCTGAAGACCGATGCGGGCTTCGAGCGGGAGGGATTATTTTAAAATTCTGAAATATAGCGGATTGATCGTATTTTTACCTCAAAACGCAACCCATGAATTTCACATCCTTATATTTTGCCCTTATCCTGTTACCCGGCGTACTGTTTGCCCAGGAATGGGAACTGAAAAAAGAGAGTGATCATATCCGGGTATACACCCGCCAGGTCGATTCTACGGCGTTTAACGAATACCGGGCCGAACTCATTGCCCGAACCACCCCGGAAAAGGCCCTGAGGCTGATCTGCGACGGCGACCGGCTTTGGGAGTGGAACCACAAAACCTCTGCCAGTGAGACCCTGCACCGCTATAATGACAGCACTCTTGTGATCTGGATGCACAACGACCTGCCCTGGCCCTTCCGCGACCGCGAAAACCTCTCTCTGATCCAGGTCAGAACCCCAAAAACCGACGAATACCTGGTTACCATTGAACCTGCCGACAATGCATTCCGGAAACCCGATGAAGAGGTCATACGCACCACCCGATTTAAGGGACACTGGAACATCGAGAAATTAAAGGATGGAAAGGTGAAGATCGTACAGCAGTTATACGGCGACCCTAATGGAATGATCCCGGGATGGTTACTCAACTCCATCCTCACCACGGTGCCCTTTCATTCTTTTGAGAATCTGAAAGTAATACTGGAAAACTAGCCTTATATTTGCAAAAAAATAAATGCATGGGAAAATTATTGATCGTAGGTACTGTAGCCTTCGATGCCATTGAAACTCCTTTTGGCAAAACCGATAAGATCCTTGGTGGGGCCGCTACCTTCATAGGCTTAGCCGCCTCTAACTTCGAAATTGATTCCGCCATCGTCTCTGTAGTAGGTGACGACTTTCCTGACCACCATCTCAACCTGCTGAGCAATAGGAAGATCGACATTTCTGCTATCGAGATCGTCGAGGGAGGAAAAACATTTTTCTGGAAAGGAAAATACATGAACGACCTCAATGTACGGGAAACCCTCGACACCCAGCTCAATGTACTGGCCGATTTCAACCCGGTTGTCCCGGAAGCCTTCAACACTTCCGAAATTCTTATGTTAGGAAACCTTCATCCGAACGTCCAATTAAGCGTTATTGACCAAATGGACAAAAAACCGGCGCTTACGATTTTGGACACCATGAATTTCTGGATGGACAACACCCCTGAGGAACTGGCCGCAGTGATCAAAAAGGTGGATGTAATTACCATAAATGATGAGGAGGCCAGGCAGCTTTCGGGAGAATATTCCCTGGTAAACGCCGCTGAGAAAATACATCAGATGGGACCGGAATATGTTGTAATAAAAAAAGGAGAGCACGGAGCACTTTTATTTCATAAGGAGAACATCTTCTTTGCTCCCGCACTTCCCCTGAGAGAGATCTTTGACCCTACCGGGGCCGGGGATACATTTGCCGGAGGATTTGCCGGATTCCTTGCAGCGACAGAAGACTACTCCTTTGAAAATATGAAAAACGCCGTTATCCACGGTTCTAATCTCGCTTCCTTCTCTGTAGAGAAATTTGGAACCGAGCGGATGGAAAATCTGGATAAAGAAGAGATCAACAGCCGCTTAAAGCAATTTAAGGACCTAACGCAATTTGATATAAAATTGGCCTGATTGCTCTGCAACAGGCTTTTTTAAACTAGGACAATGAGTGACGCTATAAAACATGAATGTGGGATCGCCCTCGTACGACTTCTGAAACCCCTGGAATACTACCAGGAAAAATACGGGACAGCATTCTACGGGATCAACAAGATGTACCTGATGATGGAAAAGCAGCACAACCGCGGACAGGATGGAGCCGGTTTTGCCAGCATCAAAATGAACATGCACCCCGGAGAACGCTATATGAGCAGGGTACGATCTAACCAGTCGCAACCCATTCAGGACATCTTTAAACAGATCAACACCCGAATTAACGATATCCTGACCGAAAACCCGGAATATCGCGATGATGTGGAAGCCCTGAAAAAGGAGGTTCCCTATGTTGGAGAACTCATGCTCGGCCACGTGCGGTATGGTACCTTTGGGAAGAACAGCATAGAAAGCGTACATCCTTTCCTGCGCCAGAACAACTGGATGCACAGAAACCTTATTGTGGCCGGAAACTTTAACATGACGAATGTTAATGAACTTTTCGACAACCTGATCCGACTGGGACAGCACCCTAAGGAAAAGGCAGACACGATAACGGTAATGGAAAAAATAGGTCACTTTCTCGATGATGCTGTGGCCAAGCTCTACAAAGAGGTGAAAAAGGAAGGATTCTCAAAAATGGAGGCCTCCCACCTTATCGCCGAGCGACTTAATGTAGCAAAGATCCTCAGAAAGGCCGCCAAAAACTGGGATGGGGGATACGCCATGGCCGGACTGATCGGACACGGAGACGCCTTTGTCTTGCGGGACCCTGCAGGGATACGTCCTGCTTACTATTACAAAGATGACGAGGTGGTCGTGGTTGCCTCGGAGCGCCCTGTAATTCAAACGGTCTTTGATGTGGAATTTGAAAGCATCAAAGAACTCGACCCTGGAAAAGCCATCATTATCAAAAAAGACGGTTCGGTTAAAACCAAAAGAATCCTGGAAGCCCTGGAACGCAAAGCCTGTTCTTTTGAACGCATCTATTTCTCCAGAGGATCAGATGCAGAGATTTACCAGGAGCGCAAAGACCTTGGGAAACTTCTTTTCCCCAAGATCCTGGAGAGCGTAGACCAGGACCTGGAGAACACCGTGTTTTCCTATATTCCCAATACTGCGGAAACCTCCTTTTACGGAATGGTCCAGGAGGCTCAGAATTATCTAAACAAAAGGAAGGAAGAAAAAATACTGGCAGCTAAGGACAGTCTTACTCCGGAAGAATTGAACCGCATCCTGAACATGCGCCCAAGAATTGAAAAGGTGGCCATAAAAGATGCAAAGCTCCGCACCTTTATTACAGAAGACAGTAGTCGTGACGACCTGGTTGCCCATGTTTACGACATAACCTATGGCTCTGTAAAACCATCAGATAACCTGGTCATCATCGACGACAGTATTGTAAGAGGCACCACGCTGAAAAAAAGTATTTTACGCATCCTCGATCGTCTGCATCCGAAACAGATCGTAGTAGTGTCTTCCGCACCGCAAATCCGCTATCCGGATTGTTACGGAATCGACATGGCAAGACTGGAAGACCTGGTAGCTTTCCGGGCAGCGCTCGAATTACATCGGGAACGAGATACCTACTACAAGGTAGACGAGGTGTATGAAAAATGTATCGCACAGGTAAATCATGAGGATAAAGATGTGATCAATGCCGTTAAAGAAGTCTATGCACCCTTTACAGACGAGGAGATCTCGGATAAGATTTCAGAGATCCTGGCTCCGGAAGGCATCAATGCCGAGGTGAAAATTATTTACCAATCGGTAGAAAAGCTTCATGAAGCCTGCCCTCATAACCTGGGTGACTGGTATTTCACAGGTGATTATCCGACCCCGGGAGGAAACAGGGTGGTTAACAGGGCATTTATCAATTTCTATGAAGGAATTAAAGAGCGTGCTTATTAAAAAATAAACCATGAATCGGAGTCGATTTGCATTTCATCGTGTTAATATGCGTTTCATCCGATTAATAATATTTATCCGACTACATGGAGGTATCTTTAGATCACCATAGCATAAGTAGGTTAAGTTCATGGTAAGATTTGGGGCAAAAAAGGTAGATCATTGATCTACCTTTTTTATTTTATATCCACCCTATCCAAACCACTTTTCCTTTCATACCATTGCATTAACACCTCATCCATTTCCCCTTATACAGATAACACGACAGCGCCTCCCTGTGCAACTGTTTTATGCGGCATATATAAACGGGTCCCGGACACCAACTGAAATGCCATTCCCTATCTTTCCCGAAAGCCTGGACACCCCTTAAGATCGCCTTGCCCGGAACAACGAACTGCCTGCCGAAGAAAAATAAGCAGGTATACGTGTCCCCTTCTAGGTGAATAACCGGAAACACCAGGATTGCGCTAAAGAAAGGAGCGCATTATTTTGTAATATAAAACACTTCTGAAAAGCGGTTACCCACAATATTTTATCCTGGGTAAACAAAAAATCATGCCGCAAACTTGAACCTTATCCCAAAATACGAGACCGATATTGATTGTTCTTCGCATAGAAACGGCACATGCCTTTCCTGAAAAATAAAAGACACCTGCTACACACTGTATTTCAACTAATTAAGATTCCTTTCAACCGATTCATTTCTTAGGCATATTCTTACCGCATACTTTTATATCACCATAGCATAAGTAGGTTAAGTTCATGGTAAGATTTGGGGCAAAAAAGGCAGATCATTGATCTGCCTTTTTTATTTTACACTACTCATAAAAATAGCCTAACTCCTTGATTTCCTTTTCTTTACAAACCGTAAGACATTTACCATCTAACTTCCATTCACCTAATTTAACAACATTTCAACCGATTCATTTCTGAAGCGTATTCCTACCGCATACTTTTATATCACCATAGCATAAGTAGGTTAAGTTCATGGTAAGATTTGGGGCAAAAAAGGCAGATCAATGATCTGCCTTTTTTATTTTACACTACTCCCAAAAATAGTATAACTACTTGATTTCCTTTTCTTTATAAACCGTAAGACATTTACCATCTAACTTCCATTCACCTAATTTAACAACATTTCAACCGATTCATTTCTGAAGCATATTCCTACCGCATACTTTTATATCACCATAGCATAAGTAGGTTAAGTTCATGGTAAGATTTGGGGCAAAAAAGGAAGATCATTGATCTACCTTTTTTATTTTACACTACTCATAAAAATAACCTAACTCCTTGATTTCCTTTTCTTTACAAACCGTAAGACATTTACCATCTAACTTCCATTCACCTAATTTAACAACATTTCAACCGATTCATTTCTGAAGCGTATTCCTACCGCATACTTTTATATCACCATAGCATAAGTAGGTTAAGTTCATGGTAAGATTTGGGGCAAAAAAGGCAGATCAT
>NZ_JAINZT010000010.1 GCF_020166515.1 Robertkochia flava
TTTCGCTCCAAACTGCCCCTCTTACAAGGTGCCTTGTTGTTCAAAGCGGGTGCAAATATAAGACGGGTTTTTGTTTCCCTCCAAGCTTTTGAATGTTAATTTTTGAAAGTTTTTGGTAAGCGGTTGGGGGTTATGAGGTTACGAGCCTGCCTGCCGCAGGCAGGGGTACGGAGGTACGGAGGTACGGAGGTACGGGAGTCGGGAGAAGGGAGTAGGGAGTCGTAAGTCGGGAGCTTGCCTGCCTGTGCGAAGAACGGTAGGTCGGGAGGCAGGGAGGCAGGGAGACAGGGAGACAGGGAGGCGAGATGAGTGATGCGAGATGAGTGATGCGGGATGTGAGATGAGTGATGTGAGATGCGGGACGCGGGAGAAGGGAGTCGGGAGAAGGGAGACGGGAAAAGGGAGATTACTCCATATAGTTTAGTTCAAGACTTTGCTCCCATGCCTACCGGCAGGTAAATTTGCTACTTCGCTCCTTTACCTCCTTACCCATTTACCCATTTACCCATTTACCCATTTACCCATTTACCCATTTACCCATTTACCCATTTACCCATTTACCCATTTACCTATTTACCTATTCACCTATTCACCAATAGACCCATAAGTTCGAGATGCGGGAGTCGGGAGCTTGCCTGCCTGTGCGAAGCACGGTAGGTCGGGAGTCGGGAGGCGAGATGAGTGATGCGAGATAAGTGATGCGAGATGAGTGATGCGAGATGAGTGATGCGAGATGAGTGATGCGAGATGAGTGATGCGAGATGAGTGATGCGGGATGAGTGATGCGAGACGCGGGAGAAGGGAGTCGGGAGAAGGGAGACGG
This sequence comes from Robertkochia flava, assembly GCF_020166515.1. Lineage (GTDB taxonomy): Bacteria > Bacteroidota > Bacteroidia > Flavobacteriales > Flavobacteriaceae > Robertkochia > Robertkochia flava. The sequence goes on from NZ_JAINZT010000010.1 coordinate 824, forward strand.
GAAAAGGGAGATTACTCATTATAATGTAGTTCACGACTTTGCTCCCATGCCTACCGGCAGGTAAATTTGCTACTTCGCTACTTCGCTCCTCTACTCCTTTACAACTTCACGACTTTACACCTTTACCTATTTGCCTATTCACCTATCGGCCTATCCGCCATAGCGCAGCAAACACCTTTTACCGACCTGAACACTTAATTCACCCCAAGAAGATCCAGCGCAGGATCATTTACATCAATATGATACCCCCTCCAGAAGAATCCCTGTTCCCTGAATTGCCAAACCACTTCCTTATCCGGAGTCACTTCCCAGTACCCATAGGTACCAATAGCGATCAGGGTATTGCCGTTCGGCAGCCGCTGCGCCCCAGAAACCTTAGGCGAATACATATCCGGATGAGAGAACTCCCATACTACAGCGGGTTCATTATCTGTACCGGGCTGCAAAGCCAGGTCATTTGGCAGGTCAAGTTCATAGACCACAGACGGACCCCCGTTCTGATTACCATTCACGAAAACCAGCATATGGTCGGTGCCGGGTACAAACCGGGGAGAGTGATTATTAAAAAAAAGCCGATCGCCCTGTGGATTATCGTAAGCCTCAGGGTTTCCGAACCTGTACACCAGGTCTCCTCCCTTACCCATATTTCCACCCAAAGCAGCTGCAGCCTCCTGTGAGGTTGTACTATGGTCGATCACCCAAACCTCGCTGAAATAATTTACAGACATATATATAAGGTCATTCGCCGCATCATAAACCACAGCATTGGCGTGCATAAGGTCTCCGTTATCCAGGTTGGTGGTAACCACTTCGTCCCGGTAGTTAATATCAATCTTCCCCGGAGCTTCCGCCACGGCACCGTAATACGGCAGCTCCGGATCTGTATCCTGCACAAGATGATCTCTTGAATCCCATTTCCAGACAACTTCCCCGCTTCCCGGATCTATCTCCACAAGCGACTCCGTGTATACCGCCTGTTGTTGACCGGTATACCCCAGGGTAGCAGCCAGATCGGATCCCGTTTTCTCCCAGAGCATGGTCAGTACATTCCCATTAGGCAAGGGCACTACATCGTGGTGGGCGATCAGTTCTTCAGATGCCAGGTCAATATTCCACACCTGACTCTTATTCGCGTCAATAAGGGCGATCTTCCCGCCAAAGCCCCCGAAATTGAATGCCGGGGAGGGTGCTCTCATAGATACCAACAGACTTCCGTTCTCCAAAAGCTTGGCATCATTACCCAGATGAAAGGGCAGCTCCCACTCTACTGCAGCAGTACCATTATCCTTATCCATTATATAGACACGGTTATTACCTGGATCGTTCACCAGGACGTAGCCATCTTGCCGCTTACTTTTCGCATTAACCAGAACACCATAAGTCTCATCGGTGCCGGTTCCTCCATTATCGCCACCGGTATCATCGCCCGGGTTCTCGGTCGGGGGCGTGCCGGCATCCGCATCAGGAGTTGCTTCGTCCTTGCTGCATGCAACAAAGAGCAGCAGCATAAAGAGGGCGTAAACATAGCTTGAGGTTCTTTTCATATCCATTATTATTACGGGAATTCCTGGGTTCACTTTCTCTTTCGCGGCAGGCTGCAGAATTCCGAATGATTACCTGGCTTAAATATAAAACAATATTAACATGAATATACCTTCAAAGACCGAACTATTTAAGCCGTCTGCTATTGTACGCGTAGGCAGAGTCTATTATCTTTGCAACCCATATTAAATATACAGTAACAGAAATGATCAAGATCACATTACCAGATGGCTCAGTGAAGGAGTTCGAAAAGAACAGCACCCCCATGGATGTTGCGATGAGCATAAGCCAGGGATTGGCCCGAAACGTTATTTCAGCAAACTTCAATGGAAGAAAGGTTGAAGTATCCACCCCACTGACCACAGACGGCGATCTGGTACTGTATACCTGGAATGACGACGAGGGAAAGAAAACCTTCTGGCACTCCACTTCTCACATTATGGCCCAGGCCCTGGAAGAACTTTACCCGGGCGTGAACCTGACCATTGGTCCGGCCATCGATAACGGATTTTATTACGATGTGGATTTCGGAGAACACAGCATTTCTGAAAAGGATTTCCCAAAGATCGAAGCCCGAATGCTGGAGATCGCCCGTGGAAAACACGATTTTAAAATGCGGGAAGTGAGCAAGGCCGACGCTCTTGACTTTTACAAGCAACAAGAAAACCCATTCAAGGTTGAACTTATAGAAAACCTGGAAGACGGTGAGATCACCTTTTGCGACCACGATACCTTTACCGACCTCTGTCGCGGGGGGCACCTTCCGAACACCGGAGTGGTAAAAGCAGTCAAACTATTATCGGTTGCGGGAGCTTACTGGAGAGGGGATGAGAACAAACCCCAACTTACCAGGGTTTATGGAATTTCATTCCCGAAACAAAAAGACCTTAAAGAATACCTGGAACTGCTGGAGGAGGCGAAAAAACGCGACCACAGAAAGCTGGGGAAAGAACTGGAATTATTCACTTTTTCTCAAAAGGTAGGCCAAGGCCTTCCGCTATGGCTGCCAAAGGGCGCCGCGCTCAGAGAGCGACTGGAAAACTTCCTCAAAAAAGCACAAAAGAAAGCCGGATACGAACAGGTAGTATCCCCGCATATCGGACAGAAGGAACTTTATGTAACCTCCGGGCATTACGCCAAATACGGAGAAGACAGCTTTCAGCCTATTCGCACTCCTAAGGAAGACGAAGAGTTCCTGCTTAAGCCTATGAACTGTCCTCACCACTGTGAGATCTTCAACTCCCGACCATGGAGTTATAAGGAATTACCCAAGCGATATGCCGAGTTCGGTACCGTTTTCCGTTACGAACAAAGCGGAGAGCTGCATGGTTTAACCCGGGTTAGAGGGTTCACCCAGGATGACGCACATATTTTCTGTACCCCGGATCAGTTAGACCAGGAATTTAAAAATGTGATCGATCTTGTACTGTATGTTTTCGGATCTCTTGGCTTCGAAAATTTCACTGCTCAGGTATCCCTCAGAGATCCTGAAAACCCGGATAAATATATCGGAAGCACCGAAAACTGGGAAAAAGCGGAACAGGCGATCATCAATGCTGCAAAGGAAAAGGGACTCAATTTCGTTATAGAAACCGGGGAAGCGGCATTTTACGGCCCAAAACTTGATTTTATGGTGAAAGATGCACTCGGCAGAAGCTGGCAGCTGGGAACCATACAGGTAGATTACAACCTTCCTGAGCGCTTCGACCTCTCCTATATAGGCAGCGATGATAAACACCACCGCCCTGTGATGATTCACCGGGCCCCTTTTGGAAGTATGGAGCGTTTTGTTGCCATCCTTTTAGAGCATACCGCGGGGAATTTCCCACTTTGGCTCATGCCAGAGCAGGCTATAATCCTGTCTATCAGTGAGAAATATGAAAATTACGCTCAAAAAGTTTTAAATTTATTAGAAAATAACGAAATTCGCGCCCTTGTCGACAACAGGAACGAGACGATTGGAAAGAAAATCCGGGAAGCGGAAATGAACAAGATCCCTTACATGATCATTGTTGGTGAGAATGAAGAGAAGGAAGGTACGATCGCTGTTCGTAAACATGGAGGCGAAGACCTTGGGAGTATTAAGATGGAGGAATTTGTCAATTTGATTAATTCAGAAATCAGTCGTACATTAAAGTCGTTTTAAAAGAAAGTTTAACTAAAATTATTAAGCCATAGCAATTAAAAGATTCCGGCGAAATACGCCACGAAGAGAAATTAAGAACCCACATCGAATCAATAAGGAGATTCGTGTACCCGAAGTACGATTGGTAGGAGACAACGTCGAAATGGACGTATACCCTACTAAAAAGGCTTTAGCCATGGCTGAGGAACAGGGGTTAGATCTTGTGGAGATCTCACCGAATGCCAAGCCACCCGTTTGTAAAATTCTCGATTACAAGAAATTCTTGTACGAACAAAAGAAGCGGGAGAAAGCCATGAAGGCCAAAGCCTCCAAGGTTACTGTAAAGGAGATCCGTTTTGGCCCGAATACAGATGACCACGATTACGATTTCAAGAAAAAACACGCAGAGAAGTTCCTGAAGGAAGGCTCCAAATTAAAGGCCTATGTATTCTTCAAAGGACGTTCTATCGTGTACAAGGATAAAGGTGAGATCCTGCTGCTTAAACTCGCTTCCGAACTGGAAGACTTAGGAAAGGTGGAGCAGATGCCAAAATTGGAAGGAAAGCGAATGACCATGTTCATCGCTCCCAAGAAAACCAAATAAGGATCCCATTAACACAGCATAAGCGCGATCATAGATAAATATTAGGAATTATGCCTAAAATGAAAACTAAATCCAGTGCCAAAAAGCGATTCAAGCTTACCGGTACCGGTAAAATTAAGAGAAAGCACGCTTTTAAAAGTCACATCTTAACCAAGAAGTCTAAAAAGCGTAAGCTTGCACTTACTCATACCACCCTTGTTCACAAGGCAGATGAGTCAAACATCAAGGAACAACTACGTTTGAAGTAACCGTTCCTTCGGTTCATTAAATTGTTTAACCCTGGAGTCAGGCCAAATAAAAAGTCTCAGTTCATCTGAGCGCCTGCTACAAAAAATTTAAAATTATGCCAAGATCAGTAAATTCTGTCGCTTCCAGAGCCCGTAGAAAAAAGGTGATGAAGCAAGCTAAAGGCTACTACGGTAGACGTAAAAACGTTTGGACGGTTGCCAAGAATGCGGTTGAAAAAGCAATGACCTATGCTTACAGAGACCGTAGAAACAAAAAGAGATCCTTCAGAGCCCTTTGGATCACCCGTATTAATGCAGGTGCCAGATTGCACGGGATGTCTTATTCACAATTCATGGGTAAAGTTAAAGCCAATGATATCGAGCTGAACCGTAAGGTTCTTGCCGATCTGGCCATGAACCACCCTGAGGCGTTCAAAGCAATCGTTGAGAAAGTAAAGTAAACGTTTAACCACATATTTTCGCGCTTATAAAAAAAGGTCCGGTTCTCCGGACCTTTTTTAATTTCCATTATCTTCAAATACCGCAACTGCCCTGACAGGTGAACCCGTACCCCCTTTGATGGGCAGGGGGAGCCCTATAAACCGAAACCGCTGACGGGTAGCTAAAAGATGTAAATTGATCAGATTTTCATAATGGGTGAAATCCAGTTCTCCGCAGATCTGATGCACCGCTTTATTGGATAACCCCGGAATACCCGGAGACATGGTCTCCACTCCAAATGCTGCTATTTTCCGGTTCCCAAGCCAACGGGTAGCCTCAACACTAAGCCCGGGACCATTTGCCCACTGTTCACTACTAAAGTGCCTTCTGTAGTGATCTGTATAAATCAGCACCGTCTCCCCTTTTTCTATAGGGAAATGAAGTCGCTTTTCGGCCAGCACCAGGTCTGCTTCGGTAATTAAGGTTCCGGCAGGTTTATGCGAGAGGTCTAAACAACACCCCATGGTGTAAAACCGCTCCAGGCTCATGCGGTCTATACTGGCGTCAGCATATTCCCTACCCATATGATTTATCGCGTCTACATGGGTACCGGTATGCTCTCCCATGGATAAATGAAGCGAAGAAGGAGTACGTGTTGAAGCATCATCATCTCCATCCCACTGCTCATGAGTGGCGTGAACACTTATTTGTACCGGAGGTTGAGATTTATGTACAGGCATACCCGCATATAAAGGCATACTGAGATCAATAATTTCCATATCATTATTAGGATCAAAGCAGGATTTTCCATGCTGTTTACATGGTGTTAAAATAACATAGTATTAACGAATTCCGTCTTTCTCCTGCCTATTTTTGCAGAAAAATACGGCTTAATATGCAATTAGATAAGGTGAGACTGGTAGTAAGTGATATGGACGGGACCCTGCTTAACTCCAGAGGCCAGGTGAGTGAACGATTTTTTGAATTGTATCACGGCCTGAAAGATCATGTCCATTTTGTTGCCGCGAGCGGGCGTCAGTATCACAGTATCAGGCATAAACTGGAACGCATTTCAGACCAGATCACCATAGTGGCCGAAAACGGGGGCATGGCCCGAAACGCTCAGGAAGAACTCCTCTTTACCGGATTGCCGGCAAAACACCTCAGTAAAATCATTGAAAAGGTGCGTCCGCTTAACAACGCCGAAATCATATTATGCGGTAAGAACGGTGCCTTCATTGAAAACGATGACCCGAATTTTATTGACATCTTCAGGGAGTATTATCATCAATTTGAGATCACCAGAGACCTGAGCCAGGTAGATCCCTCCGAGATCATGAAAGTGGCGATCTACCATCAGGAAGATTCCGAAAAGCACGTCTATCCACATGTGGAGGAATTAAACGGAGACCTGCTGGTAAAGGTTTCAGGGAAGCACTGGGTAGACATCTCCCACCCCGACGCCAATAAGGGCAGGGCCGTAAAACTTATCCAGGCCCATATGGGCATAGGCATGGAAGAAACAATGGTTTTCGGCGATTATAACAATGACCTGGAAATGCTGGAACAGGGCTATTTTAGTTATGCCATGCAAAATGCCCACCCTAATGTAAAAGAGATTGCCAGGTATACCACCCAAAGCAATGATGAGGAAGGGGAGGAATCCATCCTGGAACTGCTGCTCCAGGCAAAGACCTCTGCCTAGATTCCCTGAAGGGTTAATACCAAACGCCTGGCTCCCCCGTAATTCCGATGCTCACAGAGATATACCCCCTGCCAGGTCCCCAGGTTAAGTTTTCCTTCGGATACCGGAATATTCAGGGCGTTTCCCAATAGTGCCGCCTTGATATGGGCCGGCATATCATCGGGCCCCTCATAAGTATGAATATAATAGGGAGCACCCTCGGGAACCATGACATTAAAATGCGATTCAAAATCTGTACGCACCGTAGGATCTGCATTTTCATTAATACATAAACTTGCAGAGGTGTGCTTGATGAAAACATGGAGTATTCCCGTACGAATCTGTTTAATTTCCGGTAATTCCTGAAGGAGATCCAGGGTTATCAGATGAAACCCCCTGGGAAAAGAGGGTAACACTAATTCTTTCTGAATGATCTTCATGTCGCTCTTATTCACTTTTTACTGAAGTTGTCTCAAACACATGTTTGGCATAATGATATCCATGCTTGTCGTACAACTCCCTCATTGCCTCCAACCTGAATACAAAATTCTCATAATCCTTTTTAGACTCCGGAGTCCAAAGCACTTCCGAAAGCGCGGATAGCCTGGGTAGCAACATATATTCCACATAGTCCAGCGATTTCATATATTCTGTCCACACATTGGCCTGGGCCCCAACGATCCGGTCTTCGAGTCCCATTTTTGTGATCACCTCCGGTACCGGATCATAGTGATACACCTTTTCTACCGAAGACAGGCAACAGATAGCATCCGGTTCGGTGTCCGGGTCAGCCTGGTAATGATCAAAATAGAAATGGGAATTGGGCGTCATGATCACATCATGGCCTTCGGATGCTGCTGTTATTACAGCCTTATGCTCATCCCAGGAACGCCAGTACATCACTGTCGCGTTGGGAGCCAGTCCGCCCTCCAGAATTTCATCCCATCCGATGATATTTCTGCCTTTTGTGTTGAGATAGGCTTCCACCCTCTCAATAAAATAACTCTGAAGTTCATGCGCATCAGACAAGCCCTCTTCTTTCATTCTGTTCTGACACTGCGCACACCTTTCCCAGTTGCCCTTCGGACATTCATCTCCTCCGATATGGATATAGGCAGAAGGAAACAACTCCACTACCTCATCGAGTACTCCGGTGATAAATTCAAAAGTTGATTCCTTCCCTGCACAATACACATCATCGGTTACCCCCCATTCTTCATAAACCAATTTCACCTGACCGTTTGCCTGCAGCTCCTTGCTTTTTTCTGATAAAACCCCTCGATTCGGGGTAGTGGGCTCCTCCGGGAAACAACTTAATTGCGGGTAAGATGCAATGGCTGCGCTACTGTGCCCCGGCAGTTCGATCTCGGGAATTATGGTGATATGCCGTGCTGCAGCATAGGCAACCACTTCCCTGACCTCCTCCTGGGTATAGAATCCACCGTAACGTACATTATCGTTATTTGTCCATGGTAATTTCCCCTCTACTGTACCATTACGCCAGGCACCGATTTCGGTTAGTTTCGGGTATTTTTTGATCTCTATCCGCCAACCCTGATCCTCGGTTAAGTGCCAGTGAAAGGTATTGAGCTTATGCATAGCCAGCAGATCGATATATTTTTTGACAAAGGATACCGGTTGAAAATGACGGGCCACATCCAAATGCATGCCCCGATATGCAAAACGGGGAGTATCCTCCATGCTTACCGCCGGAATACTTGCATAGGGGATCTCCTCCATACTTCCGGGTAATGCTAACAATTGACGTAGAGATTGTATCCCGTAAAATATACCTTTTGAAGTGTTTGCAGTGATCTCGGCAAATTCTGCATTTACATGTAATTTATAGCTTTCCTCTGCTCCATCCGGATCTTCCAGGATCCGCAGGAGTATAGTTCCCGGGGAGTTATCTGCTGTTGCCCTGAGCTTCACCGCTGTTCCTGGAAGTAATTCTGCTAACAGTGCCCTGAGATATTCTGCCTCTGCCATGGCCTCCGCATCCGCCACAATAAGCACTTCATTTTTAAAAACCAACCGACCTGAAGCAGGGGTTAGTTTTACGGGACGGGGAACAATTCGGTAATCCTTTTCATGATTGACCACATCTGTATAAGGATTTTTACAGGAAATACTTGTTAAAAGCGTGAAAAAGGCCAAAGCAAGATGAGGGAATATATTTCGTTTCATGGTTTGAATAAGAGTTAAGTTTTCCGGATCAGGTTTTTTGCTTCTTCTTCCGGGCTGCCGGAAAAAGCACGTTATTAAGGATCAAACGGTAGCCGGGAGAAGTAGGATGCAATTCCAATTCTGTTTTAGGATCCCCCACCCGGTGCTGATAGTCTTCCGGGTCATGCCCGCCGTAAAAAGTAAAGAACCCCTTTCCTTTAATTCCGTGAATATACCGGGCCTCTCCGTTAACCTTGTTTTCAGCAAGTACCAGGATGGTTGGTTTAATATTGGCCGGATCATAACTGGTGGTTTGCCCCATAAACCCTTTAACAATGGCCGTATGATTCTGGCAGAGCATGGTGGGTACGGGGTCCCATTTGGCGGAGAACTCCATCAGGGTAAAGTAATCTGTTTCCCTTTGTACAGTAGGCCGCTTTGCGGTCATATCTATGGAAGAGAATTCATAAGCATTTGGATTGCGTTCCAGGGTAAAGTTGGTAAACGCGAAGGTGTTGTCAAAATTGAGTTTATTCTGATACCCGGGATCTGAGGGATCCCCATCGAACATAGGTTCACAAATATCCACACCTTCGGCAGAGAGGGCTATATCAAAACTGTCTGTAGCCGAACACATGGCGAACATAAAACCTCCCCCTATAACATAATCCCTGATCTTCAAGGCCACGGCGAGTTTCTCATCCGACACCTTATCATACCCAAGAGAAGCAGCCAGTTCTTCTGCCTGTCTTTTGTCTTCGATATACCAGGGAGCGGTTCGATATGCCCCGTAGAATTTACCGAACTGTCCGGTAAAGTCCTCATGATGCAAATGCAGCCAGTCATATAACAACAATCCATCGGAAAGCAATTCCTTATCATAGACCACATCGTATGGGATCTCAGCATAGGTAAGCACCATGGTTACCGCATCGTCCCAGGGCTGGTTACCCTTGGGGGAATACACCGCTATCTTCGGTGCCTTTTCCAGCACTACGGCATCCTGGTTTCTGCTGGGACTGCTAATTTCATCAAGGATACCGGAAGCAGCTCCATCAGACAGTACTTCAAAAGTTACCCCCCGAATCTGGCACTCCCTTCGGATCTCCTCTTTATCAGGAAGCAAGAATGCACCTCCCCTGTAATTGAGCAGCCATTTTACCTTATTGTTCTTCTCCAGCACCCAGTACGTAATCCCATAGGCCTTCAGGTGATTTTCCTGCCCTTCGGCATCCATGGGCACTAATATGAACGATGCTTTGGCCAGGGTAAAAGCACACAGGAAAATTACCAGTAGAAAATAACGCAGGTATGAAAAGAAAAAGGCACGATCGTCTTTCCCGGGGGAAGACATCGTGCCTCTGTTATTTTTGTTCGGATGAACAATTGCTCCAAAAATCCACTTCCCTGCCGTTAAGCAGTCTTCTGGAAGGTAATTTTTAGAACGGTACGTCGTCATCCGGATTAAATTCATTATTCATAGAACTCCCAAAGGCTTCATCTGCACTCGGCAGGTCTTTGGTCGAGAACGGGCTTTCTTCTCCAGAATTCATTTTAGACTGGAATTCGAAAGGCGTATCAAACTCCTCTAAATTATCAAATTTACCGAGGTGTCCAAGGAATTTTAACCTAATATTTTCAAGTCCACCATTACGGTGCTTGGCCACAATAAACTCGGCCTGCCCTGCAGTCGGGCTACGTTCTTCATCATCCCACTCTTCGATCTTATAATATTCAGGACGATAGATAAAGGATACAATATCCGCATCCTGCTCGATCGCTCCCGATTCCCGAAGGTCAGAAAGCAGCGGACGCTTACTCCCCCCCCTGGTCTCTACGGCCCTGGAAAGCTGAGAAAGGGCAATTACCGGAACGTTAAGTTCCTTGGCCAATGCCTTCAGGTTCCGCGAAATGGTCGAGATCTCCTGTTCCCGGTTCCCTCCTTTTTGGGTCCCCCCGGCAGTCATCAGCTGAAGGTAGTCAATAATGATCATCCGGATCCCATGCTGGGAAGCCAGACGCCTGGCCTTTGCCCTGAGGTCAAAGATGGAGAGTGAGGGGGTATCATCGATAAAAAGCGGAGCAGACTCGAGGTTTTTCACCTTTACATTCAACTGTTCCCATTCGTGCTTTTCAAGCTTTCCTGTTCTGAGTTTTTCTGAAGACAGTCCGGTTTCGGATGAGATCAAACGGGTGATCAACTGCACCGATGCCATCTCCAGGGAAAAGAAAGCGACGGGAATTTTGGAATCCACCGCAATATTTCTCGCCATAGACAGGGTCAGGGCGGTTTTACCCATACCCGGACGAGCCGCTACGATAATAAGGTCAGAAGGTTGCCAACCGGAGGTGAGCTTATCGAGTTTATCAAAACCTGTCGGGATACCACTTAACCCCTCTTTGTTAGAGATCTCCTCGATCTTTTTCTTCGCCTGCATTACAAGGCTCTGAGCCGTTTCTGCAGATTTTTTAATATTCCCCTGGGTAACCTCGTAAAATTTGGCTTCTGCATCATCCAGCAGGTCAAATACATCTGTGGTTTCATCATAAGCCTCTTCGATGATCTCGTTAGAGATCTTGATCAGGCTTCTTTGAATGTATTTCTGTAAGATGATCCTGGCGTGGTACTCAATGTGGGCCGAAGACGATATTTTTTTGGTAAGCTGGATCAGGTAAAAATCGCCCCCAATCCGGTCCAGCCTGCCGTTTTGCTTTAATCGTGTTGAAACTGTTAATAAGTCGATCGGCTCTGACGATTCGAACAACTGCACGATGGCCTCAAAGATATGCTGATGCGCCTCTTTGTAAAACACATCCGGATGCAGGATATCGATCACCTCGTCGATTCCCTTCTTATCGATCATCATGGCCCCTATCACAGCTTCCTCCAGATCAAGCGCCTGCGGCGGCATTTTGCCCTTTTCCAGGTTAATAATACTCGATTTATTAACCTTCATACCGGGGATTGGGTTTACTTTTTCCATAGCAACGAAAGTAATTAATTGAAGGGGAACAGAGCAGAAAACAAGACGCTACTTTGTTCACTGCTCATCAACAATTTGACTGTTAATAACTTGATTTTCTTGTTAATAAAGGTAAAAAAAACCGAAGTGAAGACTTCGGTTTTCCCAGTACATCTTTTAAACAAAGGACTACCCTTTATACACCCCCATAGTGGCATATTTATTCATTCGCTGTTCCACCAGCGCTTCGGGTGTTAATTTCTTTAATTCTTCGTAGACCTTGGAAATTTCCTTCTCAACGGTTTTAAAAGTAGTCTCCCTGTCGGCATGTGCCCCTCCGAGAGGTTCTTTAATAATATCGTCAACAAGGTGAAGTTTTTTCATATCCTTAGCCGTAAGCTTAAGCGCATCGGCTGCCTGCTCCTTATATTCCCAGCTTCTCCAAAGGATAGAAGAGCAGGATTCCGGAGAGATCACAGAATACCAGGTATTCTCCAACATCAGTACGCGGTCTCCGACCCCGATACCCAGGGCTCCACCGGAGGCACCTTCACCAATGATAAGCACAATGATAGGCACCTTAAGTCTGGTCATTTCCAGAATATTTCGTGCAATAGCTTCTCCCTGGCCACGCTCTTCTGCCTCAATGCCTGGATACGCTCCGGGGGTATCGATAAGCGAAACTACGGGAATACCGAATTTCTCAGCCATTTTCATCAGCCGCAAGGCCTTGCGATATCCCTCAGGATTAGCCATTCCGAAATTCCGGTATTGACGGGTTTTGGTATTATACCCCTTTTGCTGACCGATGAACATATAGGTCTGATCTCCGATCTTCCCCAGTCCTCCGATCATGGCCTTGTCATCCTTCACATTACGATCGCCGTGAAGCTCCAGGAAGGTGTCCCCGCACAAGGCTCTCACATAGTCCAGGGTATAAGGCCTGGAGGGGTGTCTAGACAATTGCACCCGCTGCCATGCAGAAAGGTTTTTATAAATATCTTTTTTGGTCTTTTCCAGTTTCTTCTCGATCTGAGCACAGGTGTCTGTAACATCTACTTCACTTTCTTCACCCAGTACTTTACATTTCTCAAGTTGTTCCTCGAGTTCTTTGATTGGTAACTCAAAATCTAAATACTCCATGAGTCTGTTTTGAAGGTTTATCAGGGCTACAAATATAAAACTTTATGTTATTCTGCCCCTTTTATCGCTGCTTTTCTTTTGATCGAATTCTTAAGAATTCCGTTGGCCACTACCGTACTTAATATGATGAGTGCACCCAGGTAAAAGGCCGGACTCATCTGTTCATCAGCTCCTAAAATAAAAAAGGCCAGCAGGATGCCGTATACGGGCTCCATATTAATGGTTAACATGACGGTATACGGACTTATGTATTTCATCACCTTAACCGATACGATAAATGCGTAAGCGGTGCACACGCTAGAAAGGATCAGCAGAAATATCCAGTCGTTGGTGCTAAGGGTAAAAAAAGAAGCTTTAAATGCACCGGTAGCCAAAAGGTAAATGCTAATGAATCCTACCCCACTACCCAACTCGTAAAATGAAACCACAGAGGGACGGTATTGCTGAGCCAGTCTCCCATTGATCAGCGAGAAAACCGAAGAGAGCAGGGCCGAGGCCAATGCCAGTAGTATTCCGTTAACATAGCGCGTCTCTACCCTGAAGATCACTGCGAGCCCCGCGATGACCAGCAAGCCAAACACCAGTTCGTACCAGATAAATTTTCTTCGGTACCACAGCGGTTCCAGAATGGCTGTAAAAAAGGCACCGGTGGATACCGTGGCCAGGGTTACCGACACATTAGATACTTTAATGGCCATAAAAAAGGTGATCCAGTGTAAGGCGATGGTACCACCGGCAAAGATCATGGTCCATAAGACCCGTCTCGGCACCCGCATATCAAAACGGTTCCAGGCAATGTACAAGCTCACGAAAAATACCGCCAGGCCCATGCGGTACCAAACCAGTGGAATGGCATCAATAGAAATCAGGGCCCCCAGGACCGCTGTGAACCCCCAGATAAAAACAATGAGATGCAGGTGGAGGTAATTCTTAAGCTTATCGTTTAGCATTCTGCAACATATAAAATGCGATAAAGGCAAATATGATATTAGGCAGGGCCACAGCCAGCAATGGAGAAAAATTCGACTGCTCGGCCATTATGGCGAAAACCTTATCAAAGAAGATAAAGATAAAGGCCAGGGCGATCCCCAGGGCCAGGTTAACTCCCATGCCCCCCCTGCGCTTCATTGAAGAAACCGCTACCGCAATAATGGTAAGGATAAAAGCAGAGATCGGAAGACTCCAACGTTTATATTTTACCACCAGGTAACGATTGATATTTGGCGACCCCTTCTTTCGTTCCTCCTCAATAAACTTATTCAGTTCAAAAAGGTTCTTGGTCTCTGCCACATAGGAAACCGGAGTAAGGTCGTCGAGATTAAAATTGAAAAGGGTATCGTGACGGGCCTTCGACTCAAAAATATCGTTCTCCGGGCCTACGATCCTTTTTTTATAGGAGGCCAGTCGGAATACACTGTCGTCTTCCACCCAACGAATACTACTGGCCTGGATCTTATACTTAAGTTCCGTGCCCTCAAAGTGTTCCAGGGTAAAATTATAACCCGTCTGGGTGATCGGCCTGAAACTGCTTACATAAACGTATTCGTTATCGCTGATCTGGTTGAAAATGTTATTGGTTTCCCGGTCTTTATCCCGACCACCCTTCAGATACTTGATCCGAAAGTCATTATACCCCTCACTGGCATTAGGCACGATGAACATACTCATCATAAAGGCAAAAACCGCAATAATGGATGCTCCTATAAAGTACGGTTTCAGAAATCGAGTAAAGGAAATCCCCGAACTTAAAATGGCGATCACCTCCGTATTATTGGCCAGCTTAGAGGTAAACCAGATAATCGAAAGAAAAAGGAATATCGGGAAAAGCAGGTTGGCAAAGTAAAAGGTAAAATCGATATAATACTGCAGGATCTCAGCTGCAGGTGCCTGGTTGGCGATCATCTTATCGACCTTCTCCGAAACGTCTACCATGATGCCTATAGGAATAAACAACAGGATCATGGTAAAGAAGGTAAGGAGATACCTTTTTAATATGTAACGGTCTATTATTTTCACGATCAGAGACGCTTATCCATTTGTTTTACCATGGTATTCTTCCACTGATAAAAATCTCCGGCTAAGATATGTTTTCTGGCTTCACGAACCAACCACAAATAAAAACCAAGGTTGTGTATGGTGGCAATTTGCTTGCCCAGGTATTCATTGGCCGCAAACAAATGCCTCAGATATGCCTTGGAATAGTATGTATCTACATAGGTGATTCCCATTTCGTCTATAGGAGAAAAGTCGTCTTCCCATTTTTTATTCTTGATGTTGATGGTCCCGTGGGCGGTAAACAGCATCCCGTTTCTCGCATTTCGGGTAGGCATCACGCAATCAAACATATCCACCCCAAGGGCAATGTTTTCAAGGATATTGATAGGCGTTCCCACCCCCATCAGGTATCGCGGTTTTTCCTCCGGCAGGATATCACAAACCACCTCGGTCATGGCATACATCTCCTCGGCAGGCTCCCCTACAGACAATCCTCCGATGGCGTTACCCAGTGCTCCTGCATTGGCAATATATTCAGCAGACTGCTTTCTTAGGTCCTTATAGGTAGACCCCTGAACAATGGGAAACAACGTTTGCTGATACCCGTATTTTGAAGGGGTGTCATTAAAGCGTTTGATACAGCGATCGAGCCAGCGATGGGTCATGTGCATGCTGCGTTTTGCGTAATGATAATCGCAGGGATAGGGCGTACACTCGTCAAAGGCCATAATGATATCGGCTCCGATGGTGCGCTGGATATCCATTACATTTTCAGGAGTAAATACGTGATAAGAACCATCGATATGACTCTTGAACTTCACCCCTTCTTCCTTGATCTTCCTGTTGGCCGAGAGTGAATACACCTGGTACCCCCCACTATCGGTGAGGATATTGCGATCCCAGTTCATAAATTTATGCAGTCCTCCGGCCTTTTCAAGGATATCCGTTTTGGGCCTGAGGTAGAGGTGATAGGTGTTTCCCAGAATGATATCCGGATTGATATCGTCCGTAAGTTCCCGCTGGTGCACTCCTTTTACGGTGCCGGCGGTGCCAACAGGCATGAAAATCGGAGTTTCAATGGTGCCGTGGTCTGTGGTGATCTCCCCTGCCCTCGCCCGGGAGGCCACATCGTTTGCGATACGTTTAAATTGCATGAAAAAAATCTTGGGTGGCAAAGATAATCAACAATTCTGCTAAGTTTCCATTTCGGGCCTGAAAATGCGGTGAATAAGTCGGTTAAAAAAGAATAAAAGATTGCTTTGCCATAGGGAAGTAAAGGGTTATTTTTGCCGCAAATAAATTTTATCGTATACAAATGCCAGACACACAACAATTAAAGGATTTAGCAACCCAGGTTCGCAGGGATATTGTTAGAATGGTACACAAGGTAAATTCAGGTCACCCCGGAGGATCCCTGGGATGTACCGAATTTTTTGTGGCCCTTTACAACGAGGTCATGGAGCTCAATGAAGGGTTTGACATGGACGGAATCGGGGAAGATATCTTTTTTCTTTCCAACGGTCATATCTCACCTGTGTATTACAGTGTTTTAGCCAGAAGGGGATATTTCCCGGTGGAGGAACTGAACACCTTCAGACTGATCAATTCCAGACTGCAGGGACACCCTACTACCCATGAAGGACTTCCGGGCATTCGCATTGCCAGTGGTTCCCTCGGACAGGGAATGTCTGTAGCCTTGGGTGCTGCCCTGGCCAAGAAACTCAACAATGACAACCATCTGATCTACAGCTTACACGGAGACGGAGAGCTTCAGGAAGGTCAGAACTGGGAAGCTATTATGTATGCCGCTGCAAATAAGGTAGACAATATCATCGCTACCGTAGATTACAACAAACAGCAGATCGACGGTTCTACAGATGAGGTTTTACCCCTGGGAGATCTTCGCGCGAAGTTCGAAGCCTTTGGATGGGATGTTCTCGAGATCGAAGAAGGTAATGACCTGGAGGCAGTGATCGCCGGACTACAGGAAGCTAAAACCAGAACCGGAAACGGAAAGCCTGTGGCTGTGCTTATGCATACCGTGATGGGGAACGGGGTTGACTTTATGATGCACACCCATGCATGGCACGGAAAAGCTCCGAATGACGAGCAGCTGGCCATCGCCCTGGAGCAGAACCCTGAAACCCTTGGTGATTACTAAAATTGTTTAACCATCTCCAAAAGAGAACCACGAGATACGATAGTACAGATGAAAAAATATACATTCGAAAAAAAGATTGATACCAGGAGCGGATTCGGAGCCGGACTTGCCGAATTGGGAAGAACAAACGACAAGGTGGTTGCCCTGTGCGCCGACCTTACCGGATCGCTTAAAATGGACGAATTCAAGGATGAAAATCCGGAGCGTTTCTTTCAGACAGGTATTGCAGAGGCCAACATGATGGGCCTTGCTGCCGGATTAACCATTGGCGGGAAGATCCCGTTCACCGGAACCTTTGCGAACTTCTCTACAGGAAGGGTTTATGACCAGATCCGACAGAGCATCGCTTACTCCGGAAAGAACGTGAAGATCTGTGCTTCCCACGCCGGATTAACCCTGGGGGAAGACGGAGCCACTCACCAGATCCTCGAAGATATCGGACTGATGAAAATGCTTCCCGGAATGACTGTGATCAACACCTGCGATTACAACCAGACAAAGGCTGCCACCATTGCCATTGCCGAACACGAAGGGCCTGTTTACCTGCGCTTCGGGCGTCCGGCAGTACCTAATTTTACTCCGGCAGACCAGAAATTTGAAATCGGGAAAGCAGTGATGCTTAACGAAGGTACCGATGTTACCATTATCGCCACCGGACACCTGGTTTGGGAGGCCATTGAAGCCGGAGAACAGCTTGCCGAGGCAGGGATCTCTGCAGAGATCATCAACATCCACACCATCAAACCGCTGGATGAAGAAGCGATCCTGAAGTCGGTAGCGAAAACCGGTTGCGTTGTTACTGCAGAGGAGCACAATTTCCTTGGCGGACTGGGAGAGAGCGTTGCCAGAACCCTGAGCACCCACCACCCTGCACCACAGGAATTTGTTGCCACTAAAGACACCTTTGGAGAAAGTGGAACTCCTGCACAACTTATGGATAAGTACGGTCTTAACAGCGCCAGCATTGTTGCCGCTGCCAAAAAAGTGATGGCCAGAAAATAATATTCATGCTTCTTTTGGGTTTATATTAGCACAGAAAACTCAAAAAAGCATGAACATGAAAAAAGTTGTTTTTATTATTTGCCTTTTGGCAGGACTAACCGCCTTTGGTCAATCCAACTCCGGATTTGGGATCAAAGGCGGTTTGAATTTTAATAACAGTGGAGATCTCGACCTGGGCGAAATCAACCTGAGCGCCGATACCAAAGCCGGTTACCATATTGGATTCTGGGGAAAGTTCGGCCATGACTTCTACATACGCCCTGAACTGGTCTATACCCACATCAACTCAAAATACGAAGGAAGCTTTTTCAGTGCAGATTTCGACATGCAAAAGATCGATCTTCCCGTATTAGTCGGGCTACGCCTTATCGGTCCCCTGCACATCTTCGGAGGACCGGCCTTCCAATACGTCCTCAATTCAGACCTGGACAATGTCACCTATGAAGACGTAGAGAACGACTTCTCTGTAGGCCTTAATTTCGGGGTCGGCTTAAACCTTGGAGACAAGCTGGGAGTAGACCTGCGCTACGAGCGCGGACTCTCGAATAACGAAGCCCAATTTGCTGATGATGTACTGGGCAGCGGCCGTGTGGACACCAGGCCTAATCAGTTTATCCTGAGCGTATCGCTGGACGTTTTTTAAAGAGAAGAAAGAGTCAAGAAGAAAGAGTCAAGATTTAAGACGTAAAACTTAGGGAGAAGGACAGGAATCCAGGCTTTATCAGAAACCTGGAATCCTGTCCTTTTTTATGCAGACACAAGGATGACAGTACTGCCATATGAGCAGGAAATATAAATGATGAATGGCGAATTGTGAATGGTGAATTGTGAATGGTGAATGGTTGTACGTCCCTGATATAGGTTGACCACTTAAACGTGGAAAACTATGAAAGCAAGTCTTGGAAAGATCCGTAAGAGCCGTCATTATTCGGAGGATTTTAAAAAACAATTGGTCAGTGAATTCGAAAG
>NZ_JAINZT010000011.1 GCF_020166515.1 Robertkochia flava
AAAAACCCGTCTTATATTTGCACCCGCTTTGAACAACAAGGCACCTTGTAAGAGGGGCAGTTTGGAGCGAAAAAGTTCTTTTACACGGCATTGAAAACGCGAAGGGCAACTTGGAAAAAATATTTTCAAAAAAAGCTTGCGGGAATGGAGAAAGGTTGTAGTTTTGCAGCCGCTCTGAGAGGGACACTTCAGAAGGGCAAACGTTCATTAAAAAGCGAGTTTTAAAAGTTGCAAAAAGCTTCAGAAATTTTTTCAAAAAAAGCTTGCAGGAATCAAGAAAGGTTGTAGTTTTGCAGCCGCTCTGAGAGAGACATCAAACAGAGTAAACGTTCTTGAAAAGCTGGTAAGAAAAAAGGAATCGGAAACGGTTTTGGAAGCTTGAAAAAAACTTCAAAAAAGATTTGCCAGAATGAAAAAAGGTTGTAGTTTTGCAGCCGCTTCTAACGAGAAGCATCGCCGCCGGAGCCAAGGAAAACGAGGCAAAGACGGGATGACAAAAGAAGAGAATTATAAGTTCATTGATATATTGTTGACAGCACGATTTTTAGGAATAAAAATCAGCAAAAATTTTAAGCAAATTCATTTTGAGTACTGACTTGGAGGGTTGAGAGGTTAAGACAAACATATTTAACGATCAACGATGAAGAGTTTGATCCTGGCTCAGGATGAACGCTAGCGGCAGGCCTAACACATGCAAGTCGAGGGGTAGAGATCAGCTTGCTGATCTTGAGACCGGCGCACGGGTGCGTAACGCGTATGCAACCTACCTTTTACAGGGGGATAGCCCGGAGAAATCCGGATTAATACCCCATAGTATCATCGAATCGCCTGGTTTGATGATTAAAGTTTCGGCGGTAAAAGATGGGCATGCGTCCTATTAGCTAGATGGAGTGGTAACGGCACCCCATGGCAACGATAGGTAGGGGTCCTGAGAGGGAGATCCCCCACACTGGTACTGAGACACGGACCAGACTCCTACGGGAGGCAGCAGTGAGGAATATTGGACAATGGTCGAGAGACTGATCCAGCCATGCCGCGTGCAGGAAGACGGCCCTATGGGTTGTAAACTGCTTTTGTACAGGAAGAATAAGCTTTACGTGTAGAGCGATGACGGTACTGTACGAATAAGCACCGGCTAACTCCGTGCCAGCAGCCGCGGTAATACGGA
Organism: Robertkochia flava; assembly: GCF_020166515.1. Classification (GTDB taxonomy): domain Bacteria; phylum Bacteroidota; class Bacteroidia; order Flavobacteriales; family Flavobacteriaceae; genus Robertkochia; species Robertkochia flava. The sequence continues at coordinate 1,169 of NZ_JAINZT010000011.1, forward strand.
GGGTGCAAGCGTTATCCGGAATCATTGGGTTTAAAGGGTCCGTAGGCGGATCTATAAGTCAGGGGTGAAAGTTTGCCGCTTAACGGTAAAATTGCCTTTGATACTGTAGGTCTTGAATACGTGTGAAGTGGTTAGAATGTGTAGTGTAGCGGTGAAATGCATAGATATTACACAGAATACCGATTGCGAAGGCAGATCACTAACACGTCATTGACGCTGATGGACGAAAGCGTGGGGAGCGAACAGGATTAGATACCCTGGTAGTCCACGCCGTAAACGATGGATACTAGCTGTTTGGATTTCGGTCTGAGCGGCTAAGCGAAAGTGATAAGTATCCCACCTGGGGAGTACGTTCGCAAGAATGAAACTCAAAGGAATTGACGGGGGCCCGCACAAGCGGTGGAGCATGTGGTTTAATTCGATGATACGCGAGGAACCTTACCAGGGCTTAAATGTAGTCTGACAGGTCTAGAAATAGACTTTTCTTCGGACAGATTACAAGGTGCTGCATGGTTGTCGTCAGCTCGTGCCGTGAGGTGTCAGGTTAAGTCCTATAACGAGCGCAACCCCTGCCGTTAGTTACCAGCATGTTATGATGGGGACTCTAGCGGGACTGCCGGTGCAAACCGAGAGGAAGGTGGGGATGACGTCAAATCATCACGGCCCTTACGTCCTGGGCCACACACGTGCTACAATGGCCGGTACAATGAGCAGCCACTGCGCGAGCAGGAGCGAATCTAAAAAACCGGTCTCAGTTCGGATCGAAGTCTGCAACTCGACTTCGTGAAGCTGGAATCGCTAGTAATCGGATATCAGCCATGATCCGGTGAATACGTTCCCGGGCCTTGTACACACCGCCCGTCAAGCCATGGAAGCTGGGGGTACCTGAAGTCGGTGACCGTAAGGAGCTGCCTAGGGTAAAACTAGTAACTGGGGCTAAGTCGTAACAAGGTAGCCGTACCGGAAGGTGCGGCTGGAACACCTCCTTTCTAGAGAAGTTCTTATACCTTAGACCTGTTGAGAGGTTAGAAAAGGAGTGGATTTGCTTAAAGCTGTCAATATTATTTAGTGAGTAGAGAGTCGGGAGTCGTTAGTAGGCTTGACAAGAGTCGGTTGACGCTTCGCGCATCTCACATCACTTAAAGACAGTCTCGTAGCTCAGCTGGTTAGAGCGCTACACTGATAATGTAGAGGTCGGCAGTTCGAGTCTGCCCGAGACTACTTTTTAAAAGAAGTAGTTACGGCGCACGAAAAGGAGTAGCTACGGAGATTAA
>NZ_JAINZT010000012.1 GCF_020166515.1 Robertkochia flava
AAAAAAAGAACACGTTCATTGATTGAAATGTATTGGAAATTCTAGGAGCCGGGTATAATGAGGTATGGTGAACTCATAACTCATCACTCATCACTCAACACTAGAGTATGGGGAATTAGCTCAGCTGGCTAGAGCGCCTGCCTTGCACGCAGGAGGTCATCGGTTCGACTCCGATATTCTCCACGACGGCGATTATAAGTAGCTGATGTGTTAAGCCAACTACACTCAAAGAGAGAGGGTTAACACGGGGCGAAGCCGAAACGTTCATTGACATATTGAGATAAAGAGATACGAGAAGCTTGTTTGTTGTTTCCTTCGGGAGACAACGGCAAACAAAAGTAAAAATTTTTGAATCTTATTTAGTTGTGATGATTTGCACGAATCATTACGGCTTGTTATTTATGAAATAAAAGAGCAGAAAGTACAATAAGCTAAATAAGGGCGTATGGGGGATGCCTAGGCTCTCAGAGGCGAAGAAGGACGTGATAAGCTGCGATAAGCTGCGGGGAGTGGCACACACACTATGATCCGCGGATTTCCGAATGGGGCAACCCGGCATGTTGAAGACATGTCACCTCTTTTAGAGGAGCGAACCCGCTGAACTGAAACATCTAAGTAGGCGGAGGAGAAGAAAACAATAGTGATTCCGGTAGTAGTGGCGAGCGAACCCGGAAAAGCCCAAACCAGTGTTGTTACGGCAATACTGGGGTTGTAGGACCACGATATCGAATGCCAATTGAATCAGAACACGTTGGAAAGCGTGACCAAAGAGGGTGATAGTCCCGTACGAGTAAGAGCGGTTATTTGTAGTGGTATCCTGAGTAGCGCGGGGCACGTGAAACCTTGTGTGAAACTGGCGGGACCATCCGCCAAGGCTAAATACTCCTGAGAGACCGATAGTGAACCAGTACCGTGAGGGAAAGGTGAAAAGTACCCTGAATAAGGGAGTGAAAGAGAACCTGAAACCATACGCTTACAAGCGGTCGGAGCCCCATTGGGGTGACGGCGTGCCTTTTGCATAATGAGCCTACGAGTTACCGTTGCTAGCGAGGTTAAGTGATTCAGTCACGGAGCCGTAGCGAAAGCGAGTCTGAATAGGGCGCTATAGTTAGTAGTGGTAGACGCGAAACCGTGTGATCTACCCATGGGCAGGGTGAAGCTGTGGTAACACATAGTGGAGGCCCGAACCGGTTGACGTTGAAAAGTCTTCGGATGACCTGTGGGTAGGGGTGAAAGGCCAATCAAACTCGGAAATAGCTCGTACTCCCCGAAATGCATTTAGGTGCAGCGTTGATCAAGTTTTATAGAGGTAGAGCTACTGATTGGATGCGGGGGCTTCACCGCCTACCAATTCCTGACAAACTCCGAATGCTATAAAATGGTGATCAGCAGTGAGGGCATGGGTGCTAAGGTCCATGTCCGAGAGGGAAAGAACCCGGACCATCAGCTAAGGTCCCCAAGTGTATACTAAGTTGAAAAAACGCGGTTTGATTGCTTAGACAGCTAGGATGTTGGCTTGGAAGCAGCCATTCATTTAAAGAGTGCGTAACAGCTCACTAGTCGAGCGATCGAGCATGGATAATAATCGGGCATAAGTATACCACCGAAGCTATGGATTTCTGTAAAGAAGTGGTAGGGGAGCATTCTATGGGCGTTGAAGGTGAACTGCGAGGTTTGCTGGAGCGTATAGAAAAGAAAATGTAGGCATAAGTAACGATAATGCGGGCGAGAAACCCGCACGCCGAAAAACCAAGGATTCCTCAGCTATGCTAATCAGCTGAGGGTTAGTCAGGGCCTAACGCGAACCCGAAGGGGGTAGTGGATGGACAACAGGTTAATATTCCTGTACCTGCATAACAATAAAAGTGACGGAGGCGAATAGTTGGTGCGTGCTGACGGAATAGCACGTTGAAGGGAGTGGTAACACCCCGATAGTACACTAAGGCTACGGCTGCGGTGATAATCCAGCGAATCGACTTCCAAGAAAAGCGAGTTATGCAGCCTGTACCGTAAACCGACACAGGTGGTTGGGATGAGTATTCTAAGGCGCTCGAGAGATTCATGGCTAAGGAACTAGGCAAAATAGACCTGTAACTTCGGGAGAAAGGTCGCCTATCGCAAGATAGGCCGCAGTGAAAAGGTCCAGGCGACTGTTTATCAAAAACACAGGGCTCTGCTAAATCGAAAGATGATGTATAGGGCCTGACACCTGCCCGGTGCTGGAAGGTTAAGGGGAGATGTTAGCTTCGGCGACGCATTGAACTGAAGCCCCAGTAAACGGCGGCCGTAACTATAACGGTCCTAAGGTAGCGAAATTCCTTGTCGGGTAAGTTCCGACCTGCACGAATGGTGTAACGATCTGGACACTGTCTCGGCCATGAGCTCGGTGAAATTGTAGTATCGGTGAAGATGCCGATTACCCGCAGTGGGACGAAAAGACCCCGTGCACCTTTACTATAGCTTCGTATTGACTTTGGATAAGTGATGTGTAGGATAGGTGGGAGACTTTGAAGCGGCATCGCCAGGTGTTGTGGAGTCATTGTTGAAATACCACCCTTTACTTATTTGAAGCCTAACTTCTGAACAAGAAGGACAGTGCGTGGTGGGTAGTTTGACTGGGGTGGTCGCCTCCAAAAGAGTAACGGAGGCTTCTAAAGGTTCCCTCAGCACGCTTGGTAACCGTGCGTAGAGTGCAATGGCATAAGGGAGCTTGACTGAGAGACCTACAAGTCGATCAGGTACGAAAGTAGAGCATAGTGATCCGGTGGTTCCGTATGGAAGGGCCATCGCTCAAAGGATAAAAGGTACGCCGGGGATAACAGGCTGATCTCCCCCAAGAGCTCACATCGACGGGGGGGTTTGGCACCTCGATGTCGGCTCGTCACATCCTGGGGCTGGAGAAGGTCCCAAGGGTTGGGCTGTTCGCCCATTAAAGTGGCACGCGAGCTGGGTTCAGAACGTCGTGAGACAGTTCGGTCTCTATCTACTGTGGGCGTTAGAAATTTGAGTGGACCTGACTCTAGTACGAGAGGACCGAGTTGGACCAACCTCTGGTGTAGCTGTTGTTCTGCCAAGGGCATTGCAGCGTAGCTATGTTGGGAAGGGATAAGCGCTGAAAGCATATAAGCGCGAAACCCGCCACAAGATGAGATTTCTTTAAAGGGTCGTGAGAGACGATCACGTTGATAGGCTACAGGTGTAAAGGCAGTAATGTCATAGCCGAGTAGTACTAATAACCCGTAAGCTTATGTACTGTAGTCCCCTGCCACGCAAAAGGGCAGGGGGCGCAACCTCTTTCATAA
>NZ_JAINZT010000013.1 GCF_020166515.1 Robertkochia flava
TGAACATCCCTAAATAGTGTTGACCGGTTTTTGACTTAAATTTTCATTATTAAAAATAGTGATTACTTCCCGTTCTTCTTTCTTTGTATGTTGACATTGCTGTTTAAATAAAGAAGGAGGAGTTCGGTTAATGTGGTTGTGTACTCTTTTTAGATTATAGTTCTTCACTGCCTTGACTACACAACGCTTTAGTTGCTCAAAGTTCTCAGGCTTCCAATGATCCAGGTATTCTTCCTTGAGGGTTCTATGAATACGTTCTGCATAAGCATTATCCTGGGCTGATAAGGCCATGCTAAGTTTACATCCCAGAGCTTCCAAGTGTTCGGTATAGCCTTTATAAGTATACTGACTTCCTCTGTCTGAGTGATGGATCTCAGGAGGGTTATGTTGCTTTAAAGCCAAATTCAAGGCCCTCATATTAGCGGTAGCTCTCATATGATCAGAGACCTGATAGCCTACGATCTCCTTGGTATACACATCGATAATAAATACTCCGTAATAATGTTTACCTCCAATAGGGAAGTAAGTGATATCCGATTGCCATACCTGTCCCGGACCGTTGACCTTCTTGCCTTTGATCAGGTTAGGATAAAACTCCTTTGTCGGTATGGTAGTGCGTTTATAGTTCTTCTTACGCTTGATCCTAAAGCCCAGTTGCATCATCACATCAATGAAGCGGTCACGGCCTATAAAATCAGGTTTGAGCGTATAATACATCTTTTCCACCCCACAACCAGGATGCTCCTGACGAAGCTCTTCAGCTTCCAAAAGCAACTGACTGATCCTGTTGTCAAACAAGAGCTGACGATGGTGGTACTGGTGAACAGCCTGCTTGCTGATCCCAATACTCTCATAGAGCCTGTTCATGGAACACCTTACTTTTTTGGGGTGTTCCCGGAACCAGCTGATCGTGGGGTGCTGTAGTTTTTTTTGATATCGATATCCAGTTCCTCCTTAGCAATCTCCATCATCTTCTCCAGATAGTCGATCAGGATCTGTTTCTGACCCACGGTACGCTCGAGCATTTTTATCTTTTGCTCCAGCTCTTTGATCTTTTGTTGACTGCTGTCTTTCATCTCGATAACACGGTAGCCGTGCTTGTTGAAGTGTGAATATTTATAAATCCATTTATAGATGGTCTGGAACGGCATTCCGTGCAAACGGCTTAGTTCCAATACGCTGAATTTACCACTTTCGAATTCACTGACCAATTGTTTTTTAAAATCCTCCGAATAATGACGGCTCTTACGGATCTTTCCAAGACTTGCTTTCATAGTTTTCCACGTTTAAGTGGTCAACCTATATCAGGGACGTACA
>NZ_JAINZT010000002.1 GCF_020166515.1 Robertkochia flava
AACTTCCATTCACCTAATTTAACAACATTTCAACCGATTCATTTCTGAAGCATATTCCTACCGCATACTTTTATATCACCATAGCATAAGTAGGTTAAGTTCATGGTAAGATTTGGGGCAAAAAAGGCAGATCATTGATCTGCCTTTTTTATTTTCAACTATGGTTCAGGGTTCCATCCCGATCTACCTTATCAGATACTGAGCTCCCATCCAGGTCTGTAATCACCCTTAATCCATTCATTCGCCTTTTCAAAATTCATCACCCGCATATCTTCGCCGTTCCAGATTAATTTTTTTCGGCCAGGATAGGTATAGGGCAACCATTGAGAAGTATCTTCGTCCATCACCTTATACTGGAAGGCTTTTATAGCCAGATTCCCCATCAAGACAGCTTCGGTAAGCTTCCCGCCATAGGAGAACGGGGAAGAGGTTTCACCTCCCTTAAGAATAGCATTCACCCAATTCTCACCATGGTTATCACGTTGGCGCTTCAGGTAGGGCTTAGGCAGCTCCCCAACATTGTTTTTATAGATATTAAGTATTCTTGGGTTTGCCGAATAGGTATCTACTACCATTACGCCTTTTTCGCCGTAAAATATGCTTCCGCCTCCACTGGTTCCAATGGTTTCGCCCTCCTGCAATCCTGCCGGGATCTCGGGCATGATACCCCCGTCATACCAATTCACCTTAATATCACCATCCCGTTCATTTCTGAACTTTAACCGGACCACCGATGAAGGCGGACAGGCATCCATTCGGGGCGACTCCACGAAATCGCCGCTCCAAACGGTGGTACAACTCGCCTCAGCTTCCAGCGGATAGCCCAGACCCAATCCTTTAAAGGGAGATTCCAGAATATGACACCCCATATCACCAAGCGCTCCGGTTCCAAAATCCCACCAACCTCTCCAGCGAAACGGCAGATAGGCACTGTTATAGGGACGCTTTTTGGCAGGTCCCAACCACAGATCCCAATCCAGGGTTTGGGGCACAGGCTCCGCGGTTGTAACCTCCTTAAACCCCTGCGGCCACACCGGCCGATTCGTCCAGCAATCTACCCGGGATATCTTTCCCAATACTCCGGATTCCAGCCACTCGGTAAGGGTGCGGATACCATCCCCTGAACTTCCCTGATTTCCCATCTGGGTAACCAGGTTCTTTTCTTCCGCCACTTTACGCATGAGGCGGGCTTCACTTATATTATGAGTAAGGGGCTTCTCTACATAGGCATGTTTTCCCGCATTCATATAGGGCAGGGCAATAGTGGCATGGGTATGATCGGGTGTAGCCACCATTACAGCATCGATCTCCCCCAGACGTTCGTCATATACTTTTCTGAAATCCTTGTAGCGGGCTGCTTTTCCAAACTTCTCAAAAGTGGCTGCTGCCCTTTTTTCATCCACATCGCAAAGGGCTACAAATTTGACTTTACGGGTTTTATCGAGCTCGTCTATCACCTGGGCTCCACGCCCTCCCACTCCAAAAGCAGCGACATACACGGTATCACTCGGTGGAACATGTTTGCCCCCCAATACATGGGAGGGCACAATATACAAGCCGGCAGATCCAGCCGCCACACGTTTTACAAAGGTTCTTCTTTTCATAATTGATTTACAGCAAGTTTAATACAGAAAAAAGGTACAAGAAAATTACCTCGTCTCCAATAAAATTATTTTTTATGGAATATTTCCGTATTTTTGGATTATGTCCAAAACAATTGATACACAAGGCAGGGGTGCACGGATACATCATCCGAACCGTTTTGAAAAACATCACCAGGAATGGGAGGGCGAATATCTCGAACATTGCCGGAAGGAAGGGGTTTCTGCAGACGATAATAAAACACGGTATTTATTTACGGACCCGAAAAAAATTGTCAATAAGGTAAGCAGTCCCGATGTAGGCATGTCTTACTCCCTGAATCCTTACCAGGGTTGTGAACACGGATGCATATACTGTTATGCGCGAAATTCTCATGAATACTGGGGGCTGAACGCAGGATTGGACTTTGAAAGGACCATCCTGGTAAAGCGAAGGGCACCTCAACTTCTGGAGGATCAGCTACGGGCAAGGAACTGGAAAGCAGAAACCATTGTGCTCTCAGGAAATACCGACTGTTACCAGCCGGCCGAAAAGAAGTTTCAGCTCACCCGTAAATGCCTGGAGGTATTTCTGAAGTACCAACACCCCGTAGGCATTATCACGAAGAATTCCCTGATCACAAGGGACATGGACCTGCTTGAGGAATTGAACGCTAACCATCTGATAACCGTAAATATTTCGAAAACCACCCTGGAAGAGAAAACGAGAAGATTGCTGGAACCGCGAACCACAACCATTAAAAAGCGGCTGGAAACGGTTACCAGGCTTCGCAATGCCGGGATTCCCGTAACGGTTATGATCGCTCCGATAATACCCGGATTAAACAGTCATGAGATCCTCCCGCTTGCCAGGGCAGCAAAAGAAGCAGGTGCCACCGGCATTGCCTATACCGTGGTGCGCTTAAATGGTGCTCTTGGAACCCTGTTTACCGACTGGGCAAAAAAGGCTATGCCAGACCGTGCTTCCAAGATCCTGTCCCAGATCAAGGAATGTCATGGCGGCCAGCTTAACGATTCCCGCTTCGGGACAAGAAACAAAGGAGAAGGAGTCATTGCCACACAGATACAGCATCTTATTAAACTGGCACAGCACAAGTACTTCAAAGATCAAAAGGCCGTAGTTCTGAATAAGGATGATTTTCAGGAGCGCAGAGCCCACCTTTTACGAAATGAGGGCGATCAGTTAAGTCTGTTCTAAAAAAAAAGCTGCCGGAAACATCCGGCAGCCTTCCACAATTAAATTAAAAAACAAATATTTAAACCAATACCGCTTCTTCCTTTTCCACTTCTACCTCTTCCTGAGGCTTTCCGTTACGCAAATCATAGATCCACGTTTTCAACCTGTATGAAAGATAGAACAGCACAGGAACAATGATCAGGGTAAGGAAGGTAGCAACGATCAATCCGAAAATCACCGTCCAGGCCAAAGGCCCCCAGAAAATCACATTATCTCCTCCGATGTATATCTGCGGATCAAGGGTTGTGAACAGCGAAAAGAAATCAATGTTCAAACCAATGGCCAGCGGGATAAGCCCTAAGATGGTGGTTATCGCTGTAAGGATCACGGGACGTAATCTCGCTCTTCCCCCTTCCAGGATCACCGCTTTCAGATCATCTGTTGAAAGATAGGCTTCCTCCGCCATCCCAAGTTGTATTTTTTTACGATCGATCAGGATCTGGGTATAATCCAGTAGCACCACCCCATTGTTCACCACGATCCCGGCAAGGGAAATAATACCCATCATGGTCATCATTATAACAAAGGGCCATCCGGTGATCATCAATCCTCCAAAAACTCCTATAAAGCTCAGGAAGATCGCGAGCATTATTATGGTGGGTTTTGAAATGGAGCTGAACTGGAAGACCAGCAGAAACATAATAAGTCCCAACCCGGCAAAGAAAGCACTCATCAGGAACTGCATTTGCTTGTTCTGTTCTTCGATTTGCCCCGTATAGTCTACAGTAACGTTATCGGGAACATCATACCCCTGCATTTCTTTTCGGATCCTGTTCACTACTGACTGTGCATCGGTAAATCCGGGTTGCAATCCGGAATATACGGTTACCACTCTTTTCAGGTCGTTGTGTTTGATCGCACTAAAAGAAGAGGTGTTTTTCTGTGATGCCACTGCAGAAACCGGGATCTCCTTGATTTGTCCGGATGCCGGATCCCTGAAGATAATGTTCTGGTTGAACAGTGCACTTTTGTCGTACCGCAGGTCCTGATTAAAGCGGATGTAGATATCGTAATCTTCTCCATCTTCCTTGTAGATCCCGGCCTTTTCTCCGAAAAGGGATCTTCGGAGCTGATTACCCACCTGCCCCACAGACACTCCAAGTTCGCCGGCCTTCTGACGGTCGACCTCTACCTGCATGGAAGGTTTCCCTTTATTCACGTCTACCTTCAGCTCTTCCACACCGGCAATATTGCGGGTATTGAGAAAGCTCACCATACCTTCTGCGGTTTGAATGAGCTCGTTATAATTATCTCCGGAGAGCTCTATGTTGATCGGATATCCTGCCGGAGGACCTACCGCATCCTTTTCCACAGAGATCGCCACCCCGGGATAAATCCCTTTGAGGTCTTCTTGTATTTTTGCACGCAGGCCTTCGCTATCCTTTCCGCGTCTGAACTTGAATTCACGCATAGTGGCCTTGATCTTGGCCCGATGCGGCATTTCTGCAACAGAACCTCCGTCAGTCATCGGGTTGCCGGCCCCTTCTCCGACCTGGGAAACCGCACTTTCGGTCATGAAGTTGTACCCCTTATCAAGGTACTCCTCATCATTAATGATGGCATAAACGCGTTCTTCGATCTCCTTGGTGAGCTTGTTGGTCTTTTCAATATCCGTACCCTGGGGATATTCTATATATACAATAATCTGGTTTGGCCTGTTATCCGGGAAAAACTCCACCTTGGTTCTTCCACTTTGAAGCGACGAGCCAAACAAAACAAAGACCAGGATAAGCAACCCGAAGATACCGCCAACAAATGCTGTGGGCTTCCAGCCGTCGAGAGCAAAGGCAAGGCTGCGCTGGTAAAATGATTCCATGGCAGAAAGCACTTTCCTCCTGAACCAATCTGCAGCACCCTTAATAAAGTACCTGTACAACCAGAACAATACAGCCGTCAGGATCATCAGGGAGCCTAAACCGCGAACGGGACCTCCAAAAACCATAATAAAGATTCCCGGTACACCCAGGATGATACTTAACAGGATCAATTGCTTTCTGGTGAGCACCTTTTCCCCGGTTTGCATGAATTGAGAAACCAGGGCAGAATTCATAAAGATCGCTACAAACAGAGAAGACCCTAATACGACAGAAAGCGTGATGGGGAAGAATTTCATGAATTCTCCCATTACTCCGGGCCATAAGGCAAGAGGTACGAAAGCAGCTACGGTTGTTGCAGTAGAAATGATAATGGGAACAGCGATCTCACCGATTCCTTTTTTGGCAGCCTCCATTCTGGACATGCCCTCTTCATCCATAAGCCGGTATACATTTTCAACGACCACTATCCCGTTATCCACCAGCATTCCAAGCCCCATGATGAGTCCGAAGAGGATCATGGTGTTCAGGGTATAACCCAATCCCTGGAGGATCATAAAACTCATAAACATAGACATCGGGATGGCAAACCCTACGAACAATGCATTCCGGAACCCCAGGAAGAACATCAGTACCCCGACCACAAGAATAACCCCGAAAATAATGTTATTTACCAGGTCGTTTACCTGGTTTAATGTTTTCTGAGACTGGTTATTCGCAATAGACACCTTGAGGTCCCGCGGAAAATATTCTGATTCTGCCTTTCGAATAAGATCATCAATCTTATTTGCGGCTTCGATCATATTCTTTCCTGCCCGCTTTTTCACATCGAGCATGACAACACTCGCTCCGAATTCCCGGGCATAGGTGGTTTTATCTTCCTCCTTAAACCGAACCGAGGCGATATCGCGCAAATACACAGCCCCGTTTTGAGATTTCACCACAAAGTTTTCCAGTTCTGAGGGATCTTCGATCTCTCCCAGGATCCTTATGGTTCGGCGTTGATCGCTCTTCACCATATTCCCTGCAGACATGGTCACATTTCCATTTCGAATGGCAGCAAGCACATCATCAAAGCTCACCTTGGCTGCCATCATCTTATAGATATCTACAGCAACCTCTACCTCCTTATCCTGTGCCCCACGTATATCGGCCTGTTTGATCTCAGGAAGCTCCTCTACCTTATCTTGCAGGTATTCTGCAAATTCCTTCAGCTTCCCTACCGGGTAATTCCCGCTAAGGTTGATATTGAGGATGGGGATTTCCTCCGAAAGGTTCAGGTCAAAAACATTAGGCTCCACTTTAGCCCCGTTAAAAACAGGCCAGTCTTCACTAGCCGTTTTTGAATCGACCTCATCCTTCACCTTTTGTTTGGCAGTCTCTACAGAGATGTGCTCATCGAATTCCACCGTTATGATGGAATAGTCTTCCTGGGAAGTGGATACAATCTCCACCACATTGCTCACGTTCTTGAGTTCCTCTTCTACCGGGTCGGTTATAAGCCTCTCGATATCTTCAGAGGTATTCCCCGGATATAGCGTACTGATATAGATCTTTGTTTCCTTAACCTCCGGAAAGTTCTCCCTTGGCATTCCAAAATATGCAGAAAGGCCCAGCACCAGGAACAGTGCGATCAATACATAAATAGTGGTTTTATTTTCAATCGCCCAGGAGGAGAGTGCAAACTCCTTCTCAGCATTCTTCTCTATCCTGCTCATGTTTTCCTTAATTTAAAATCCTTACTTTCTGATCAGGAAGCAAACTCCTGGCTCCCTCGCCTATCACAGCATCTCCGGCATCGATTCCTTCCAGGATCTCTACCATATCACCCTGCGTTCTTCCCACTTTCACCACGGTCTGCTTAACTACAGCCCTGTTTTGTTGATCCCTGTTGATAGCCAGATACACATACTGCTCTCCTTCGGCATTCTCAGTGATCACGCTTTGCGGAATCAAAATAGCATCGGGATTGGTGTAGTCGTTAATATACACCCTGGCTGTCAGGTTTGGCTTCACCAGTCCGTTAAGCGCAGGCACTCCTACCTCCACTCTAAAGGTTCGGTTCGTTGGTTTTATAAAATCACTTACCTGCCTTACACTGGTTTCCACCTCTTTCCCCAACACCGGAAAAAAGACCTTAACTGTGGTTCCGCTTTTAATATGCGGGAGGTAAATCTCTGGTACTTCCACCTCTACATACATATCCTCCAGGCTCACCAGGCGAATAACCGGCATACCCGGAGCAAGATTGGTACCCGGATCGGCGATGATCTCATCTACCGTACCCGAAAATGGAGCGGTAATCCTTGTCTTGGCCAGTTGGTTCTGCAATTGTGTTACAGCGTTGGCTGCACTTTCATACTGTGTTTTTGCCTGGAGGTACTGAATCTCTGATCCGATCTTCTGATCCCAAAGTCTTTTCTGGCGTTGGTAAGTGGTCTCTGCGAGATCGGCCTGGGCCTCTAATTGTGCTAACTGAGCCTCCAGTCCTCCATCGTCAAGAACTGCAAGTACCTGACCTTTGGCAACGCGCTCCCCCTCTTTTACAAGGAGTTGCTTCAGAATACCGGAAAACTCAGCATTCAGCACGAGATTCTTTCTGGTAGCCACATTACCCTGTAATTCCACATAATGGCTAAATACGGTATCCTGAACATCCAGGGCAGAGACCAGGGCCAGTTTCTGAACCGTATCCACAGAAGCTATGGCACGTTCCAGTCGTGCTATCCGACCATTTAAAGAATCCCGTTCGGCCAGGAGCGTCTCTTTTTTAGCCCTGAGTTTATCGAGATCGCCGGTAGAAATCACCTCATCAACCGAATTTCCACCACCGCCGCAGGCGGTTAGCAGTACCATCAAAGCGCTGAGTATTATTAGTTTTTTCATTTTTCTTTTTCTGTTTTTTAAGCAATTTTTAGTTGTCGATTCTTAAGTCGGGAGTATTGATAATAGTTTCAAGCTCTGCCCTGGCATTGATCACATCCAGCATGGACATAATGTATTCTTCCTGGGCACGGTATAACTGGGTTTGGGCCTGACGAAGCTCAAAACTACTTCCTATACCTTCCCTCAACTTAACCTGATTCTTTCCTTCGATGCGCTCGGCCAGGTCCAGGTTTTGCCTGGAGGTATCAAACTTCTCCACCGCATATCTGAAATTACTCCTGGCCCGGTTATATTCCAGCTCAATCTGCTGGGTAGCCTGGGTAAAGCTGGTTTTAGACTGTTCAAGGGCGATCTTTGCCTGCTGGGTTCTGGCACTTCGCATCAGGGAGCTGAATATGGGAATGTTCAGGCTTACCCCAAGGACCGAACTCTGATACCATGGTGTTTCCCGATTCAGGAATATAAAATCCTGATCAAAGGCGGTGGTTCCATAATTCACAAAGGCATTCAAACTGGGCAGCGCCCTGCTTTTTTCCAGTTTTAACTCCAATTCCCTTTGTTCGGTCAGGTTTTTTGCGATCTTGAAATCTACATTAGACTCCGGATTAAAATCTTCCTGTAGAATCGCTGCCGTCATATTTCGCATGGCCAGGACACCCAGGTCGTCTTCCAGGACTACCTCAGCCTCTACGGGGATCCCTAGGGTAATATTGAGCATCTCCTCTGCAATGCCCTGCATCCGGATAGAATTGCTTAATTCGGTCTGGATCTGTAAAAAGGTGATCTGCAATTGCTCCACCGTTTCTTCTTCTGCCAAACCATTTTCAAAGGTTACCGTGGCTTCTCTCAGGTTTTCTTCCAGGGTTGCGCGGTCCTTTTCCAGGATATCTACCCGCTCCCGGGTCACCAAAACACTACCATAGGCATTGATCACCGCCTTTCTTACCTCGAGCCGTGTCTTTTCATTTGCATTTTCGTTGTAATCCAGAAAGGTGGATGCAGCTTCCAAACCAACAAGGTATGACCCGTCGAATATCAATTGCCTTAACGTAGCTGTGGCATTCATTTGCTGGCGTACCCCGAAAACCACCGGAATAAACTCGCCGGGCTCTCCCCCAAAAAATTCTGCGGGAATAGGTGAAACAGGTTGCTTTAACTGATTTTGGTAATCCACTGTACCATCGATCTGAGGCAGACCTGCAGCAGTGGTCTCCCATTTTTGTTTTAAGGCCCTGGCGACATCCCTTCGGGAATTCAACGCCGTATAACTGCTGTCTAAAGCAAAGTTTATAGCCTCTTCCATGGTGAAACTGTATTGTTTTTGTTGTGCCTGCACCTGGAACAACGAAATGAATAAACCTATGATCAGGCATTTTTTCATTGCTGAATTGTTTTTTCTTCGTTTATAAATTGATTGAGTTCGAGGAGTCCCTTGGGGGTTACAATGGCCCTGAGGTGATATTCCAGAAACAGGGTTGTGAGATACTGAATGGAGTGATTTTCATTCGGAAACAGCTCTTCATCCTTAATACTGTTCATCCCGGAAATGTAAATCCTGGAAATAAAGAAAACATCAATATCATCCCTGAACAGCCCCATGGCGATACCCCGATGCAGATTTTCGGTCACGCTTTCGATCATGACGTTATACTGCTTCTGTATCAATTGGGTAAAAAGTTTAGGGTAAAACTTCTTTAACTGGTTATAGGGCGAAGAACTCTCATTCTTCAGATGTTCACGCACCACCTTTTTAATCTCGTACAATTCCCGGATCGGACTCTTATCCTGACCGCAAACGCGGTCAATTTCTGAACAGATGGTTTCGAAAACATAGAACACCGATGCCTCCACCAGCTCGGTCTTGTTTCTGTAATGCTGATATATGGTCTTTTTTGAAATGCCCAGTTGGGCAGCAATCTCGTCCATGGTCACGCTCTTGAATCCGTAATGCAAGAACATTTCAGCACTTTTGTTTAAAATAATTTCCCTCATATTGAACGCAAAGTTAACTCAGGAAACTTTAAAAACTTAAAAAGTTTCCAACGTTTTACAATTATTTAACATTGCATTGTTTAAGGCTGAAATAATGAATTGTGGTATTTTAGCTGAAAAATTGTGAGCATGCTAAGTATCGAGGCCTACCGCGAGATTTTTCTACGCCACCTTGAATCACGAATAGACCTGAAAGAACCCGTAAATCTTTACGAACCCATGCGATACATCCTTGGGCTTGGCGGGAAACGTCTGCGACCTACCCTGACCCTGGTCACGGCAGATCTCTTTGGGGGTAACCACCAGGAAGCCCTGGACGCTGCCCTTGCCGTTGAGATATTTCACAATTTTTCTTTGGTGCATGACGATATCATGGATGATGCACCACTGCGAAGGGGCAAGCAAACGGTGCACGAGAAATGGGATATCAACACCGGTATTCTTTCCGGAGACGCCATGCTGATCCTTGCTTACCAGTTATTTGAGAATTACGAACCGGAAACCTTCAGCGCCCTTGCCCGTCTCTTCAGTAAAACCGCCATCGAGGTTTGCGAAGGCCAGCAATACGATGTAGACTTCGAAAACAGGGATGATGTCTCTATAGAGGAGTACCTGAAGATGATCACCTATAAAACGGCTGTACTTCTGGGAGCAAGCCTTAAGATGGGTGCCATTATTGCCGGGGCCAAAGAAGAAGAGGCCCGGTCCATTTACGATTTCGGGATCCACCTGGGGATTGCCTTTCAGATCATGGACGATTACCTGGATGCCTTTGGCGACCAGGAGACCTTCGGAAAACAGGTTGGGGGCGATATTATTGAGAACAAAAAGACCTACCTCTATCTTAAAACCCTTGAAAATCTAAGCAAGGACGACGCCACCCAGCTGGAACACCTGTACTCGATAAACCCGGAAGACCCTACCGACAAGGTACATTCTGTTAAAGAACTGATGGTATCCAGTGGTGCAGCTGAACTCACACAGCAGGCCATAGCATCGTACACCAACAAAGCCCTGGAGATCCTTTCAACCTTAGGGCAGGACGAGGAGAAAAAGGCGATCCTGAAAGGGTTCGCTCACAGCCTGATGAAAAGAACAACCTGATCAGACCAGAATCTTTATGGCGTATTTAAGGAATAAAGCCTTTGGCATCACCTGAAGGATCGACAGTTCCTGGGTAAACCTCGTTTGATTATCCAAAAACCGGAAGTTATTTACCGGGTCACTTTTCAGAAACATTCTGCTGAATATTTCAGCTCCCATTTCGTTATGATGATATAGCACTTCAAGGAATACCCGGTCATAGAAGTCAAAACGATCCTGGGTCTTAAACATCCTGAAGTCACTTTTTGTCTTCATAAAATGAACCAACTCCTTTACCTTCACCATGGAATTGTGGAAGGTATACCCTGTACTGGCCTTGGTCCACCCTCCTGCAGTACCGATATAGATCAGGTTCTTCGTGTTCTTTAAATGTAGGGGAAAGGCACTCATTGGGATGTTTCCCGCTTCCTTTTCTACGATACGGTACTTGCTGACGCCCATTTTAGAGAGGTAGGCTGCAATGGCTTGTTCGTATTCCGCTTCGGGGAGCAGGTCGGCAGAAAATAAGGTATATTCCAAAAGCGCCCTGTTCGGACGCTCCGGAAGTATGTACATAAAACGGGTATTTCCATCCTGGGGAACGGAAAAATCCATGAGGGTTACCCTGTTCTCATCAAAAACCGGCCTTTCCGTCTCGACAAACCAACCTACGAAATGCTGCTGGATCAAAGGATATTTTCTTCGGTCATGTAAAAAGTCAAGGTCCCTGACACTGCTGCAGCATTTGGCCGCGGTGATCTCTCTCTGAGACAGGGTGATCTTAACCAGCTCGCCGGTGTCCTCCACAGCTACCACCTTCTCCTGCAGCAGCTCGAAACCCTTCTTTTCGGACAATCGCCGATGTACATCCTCATAAAAGGGCGCACTGCGCAGCATCTTATAGGTATAGGGATTCAGAGCAAACTCTCGTTCCCCCGAAGCGGATTTAAAAACCGCCTTATCCCATTCTTTGAGCAGCAGATGGTCATACGCTCCCTGCCCTGCTTCCCAATAGCACCAGGTCCTGTCGTTGGTATTCTTATTTGCCTGATCTACCAGTAAGATCCGGTGATCATCAAAGCACCCATCGGCAAGTAAAGCATCTGCCAGTAAAAGCCCGGAAGCACCTGCTCCGAGAATTACGAGATCAAAATCAGCAGTTGGGGTATTCATGCCCTGAAGATAAGCAATAAAACTCTTACGTTTACCTCAAAAAAAGGGACTCCGCTTTAGCTAGTCCAGGGTATACCGCAAACCGAAGAAGGCCCGGATACCCTGGTTAGGTCCGTAAACATATGAGGGATCAAAGGTTAAGGCATAGGGATTCTCCGGGGTTGGGATCACACTCCCCTGGGCATCGTATTCCACCCCCTGATCAAAAGGATCATCGGCCCGGGCAATAAGAAAAGGATTGCCCTGGTCTGGCGTCCAGTTAAGGAGATTCTTTACCCCTCCATAGAGTTCAAAATTCTTAAACCCGTCATAGGTGAACTGAATGTTCTGAATGCTGTACAAAGGCGACTCCGGGGATCTCGGGTCCAGTTCTCCCAATAAAGGCAATCGCATAGGTCCATAGAGATTACCCGTATAGTCCATATTAAGATGCCAGGGCGCTATCCTGTAGCTCATTCCCCAGGTAGCCGTAAATCGCTCGGTAAGCACCGGCCTGCTGCGCTGGCCATTCTCTACCCTGGCCACATCCATAATACTGGTCCCTGCAAGGATTTTTAAACCGTTTCTCAAGACCACATCTGCGTTAAGACTTACCCCTGTGGTAATGGCATAGCCGTCCAGGTTTCGGTAAATAATCTGGTTTGGATCGGTGTCGTAGTCGGGCAGGATCAGGTTACTGAAACGCGTATACCAGGCAGACAGCTCCAGTCCGAAAAAATGCCCCTTAGCCGTATAGATCTTTTTGAGGTAATTCAGGTTGACATTCCATGACTGTTCCGGCTTAAGCGATTCTGCTATGATCACATCCCTTGCCCCGGTAAGAGAGGCGTGTTCTTCGGTAAATATATTGACCACCCTGAATCCAGTACCGGCATTAAGGCGCAGGATATCAAAGTCTGAAACCGACCACTTCAAGGCTGTTCTAGGAGTAAGAATCGAGCCATGCCTGCGGTCGTAATCATACCTTCCGCCCACCAGCCATTTAACCTTTTCGCCCAGGCTAATCTCGTCCTGTATAAATATTCCGGGAATAACCACTTCATCCGGCTCATCCTGAACACCGGAGCCGGTAGCCGTAGTATTATCGTTGTAATAATTATACCTTACCGCAGCTCCAAAAAGCAAACTGTGATCTCCCGCCGTGGTATCCCAGATAAGCTGTGAAAACCCTATGCGTTGTTGCCCCAGAAAAGGGACGTCTCCGTAAACCGAATTCTGATCGTGGTCGGTATAAGAGAAACTCAGCATCAACCCTTTGGAAAAGGGAAGCTCGTATTTACCCAGTACTTCCAGACGACGGGTGTATATGCTCTCTCCATAGATCTCATCACCGCCCCTGTATTCGGGAGTCCATTGCATTTCTCCGCCCCACCGGTCTTCATAAAAAAACCGGCCTGCAAGGGAGAATATCCTTTCGGAAGGCCTTTTAAAATCCCATTTCTGAAATACTGAAACCCGGTGTTGTAACGTCAGGTCGGTAAAATTATCCCCGTTGTTATCTACAGGCTCATCGTAATTGAAATAATTCACCCCGGTAAGTACATCGGCCACATTTTTGATCTGCCCCCTGTATCCCAGATCTACATTTAATTCGCCCCAATCGGTATAAAAGCTGTCAAAACTGAAGGTATCCGCAAATTCAGCATCTTTGGTAATTACATTGATCAAACCACCCACCGCCTGGCTGCCGTATATGGAGGAAGCCGGCCCCTTAACCACTTCTATGCGCTCCACAAGGGCATTGGGAATTCCGGAAAGCCCGTAAACAGTTGAAAGTCCGCTTACCAGTGGCATTCCATCAATAAGCACCATGGTATACGGCCCTTCCAGTCCGTTGATATGAATATCCCCGGTATTGCATACGTTACAATTAACCTGTGGACGTACCCCATTTACGATCTGCAGGGCCTCAAAGATATTTGGAGTGGGATTCTTTTTAAAATAGGCAGGGTTATATACCTCTACCGGAACCGGGGTCTCCATCCTGTTTACGGGTTTTAACGTTCCCGAAACCACAACCTCATCCAGACTGGTAGCGGGTTTGAGCACTACCTCGAAATCATTTCTACCTGCCCCAACCACGATCTTTCCTTTATAAGGAATATACCCTGTAAACGATACGACAAGGGTATATTCTCCCTCCGGAACATTTTCTATCATGGCCGTCCCATCATTACCTGAAGGCGCTCCCTTTCCCGGCTCTTCCAGCCATACATTAGCATAGGGCAAAGCACCCACCGCATCCTTAACCAAAACGTTAACCTGCTGCGCACCTGCCGTCATTGCCAAAGCAATGGTAAAAATTCCCGTTAAGACTCTCTTTATTATACTCAAGTAAACTTATTTTTAGGCAAATCTAAAAATTTGTTTTTAGGATTAAAAATGTATTTTTGCTTTAAATTAAATTTTGAATGACCTTATCAGAGGAAGATTACCTGAAAGCCATATTTCATCTCAGTCGCGACAAGGAAGAGCAGGTTGCCACTAATGCCATTGCCGGCCGAATGGAAACCAAGGCCTCCTCGGTAACCGACATGCTAAAAAAACTTTCAGAAAAGGGGCTTGTAACCTATAAGAAATACCAGGGTGCTGCACTTACCGCCAAGGGAAGGCTTCTGGCTGCCAGGATCGTAAGACGCCACCGGCTTTGGGAGGTATTTCTTGTTGAAAAACTGCAATTCCCTTGGGATGAAGTACATGATATTGCAGAGGAGCTCGAGCACATCAAAAGCGAAAAACTCATAGAAAAGCTGGACGATTATCTGGATCATCCGCGTTTTGATCCTCACGGCGACCCTATACCAGACAAGGACGGAGTAATCAAAAGCATGGAAAAGGTTCCTATAGCCTCTGCCATGGAAGGAGACACCGGATTGGTTGTAGGGGTGAAGAATTCCTCCTCCGAATTTCTTCAATACCTCGACAAGATGAAGATCGCACTTGGGCAGGAAATCAGAATAGTGCGAAGGGAACCCTTCGACAACTCTGTAGAGATACAAACACAAGGCAGGAAATTCAATATTTCTGCGATGACCGCTAACAATATCTATTTAAAAATTATTTAAAATCTATGTTTGACAGCATTATAAAATTCTTTGAAGGACTGGATCCGGTGATCGGGGCACTTATCGCAACGAGTTTTACGTGGATAGTAACTGCCTTGGGAGCATCTGTGGTTTTCTTTTTCAAGACCATGAAACGAAGTGTCCTGGATGGCATGCTTGGATTTACAGGGGGCGTAATGGTAGCGGCCAGTTTCTGGAGTCTGTTGGCACCGGCCATTGAGATGAGCGAAGGAGAAGGTTTTGTCAAAACCATCCCTGCGGTTGTAGGTTTTGGATTTGGAGCCATTTTTCTTTTTGTACTCGACAAATTTCTGCCTCACCTTCACATTAACTTTAAGCCCAGTGAAAAGGAAGGGGTAGAGACTAATCTTCACAAAACGGCCCTTCTGGTATTGGCGATTACCCTTCACAACATCCCCGAAGGTCTGGCTGTAGGGGTTTTATTTGGTGGTGTTGCCGCCGGTATCCCGGAAGCTTCCATTGCCGGGGCGGTGATCCTTGCCATAGGGATCGGTATTCAGAACTTTCCGGAAGGAATAGCGGTATCCATGCCTTTACGAAGGCAAGGAGTGAGTCGAAAAAAGAGTTTTTGGTACGGACAATTATCTGCAATCGTAGAGCCGGTAGCAGGAGTGGTCGGCGCCCTGGCTGTGACCTTTTTTACTCCGCTTTTACCCTATGCACTGGCTTTTGCAGCCGGAGCCATGATCTTTGTGGTAGTGGAGGAAGTGATCCCGGAAACACAGCAGGACAAGTACACTGATATTGCCACCATGGGCTTTATGGGTGGATTTATGGTCATGATGACCCTGGATGTGGCCCTGGGATAAAAAAGAAATTGTTACCCTTTGGCAACCGTTGCAACAATTGATGATCGCTAAATCAAATTAATTCAAGTATGAAAACTCTTCAGGCTAACCTTATAAACCATGCTAAAGAGATTTTTCTGCAACAATTATTAATCGGGTAACAATTTCTGACCCTTACTATTTAGCACTATCCGCCTTCCTTGATATAGCCCCAACCCTGTTGTTGTTTGTTTACCAACTCCAGGATCCCGTCCGGCACGGTACCTACTCCGGGGATCAGTTCTGATTTTTTTATTTCTTTCCTTCTCAGCGTTCCTTCACACATTACGAACTTTACATTCTCCCTGGCTACCAGTTCCCTTACCTTGTCTTCTACAGTAGACTTTCCCTGGAGGGCCATCTGTGAAGACCCGCCGTACATGACCACTTCAAATTCCGAATCGGTATAGGTTTTAGACATCATATCCACATGGCGCACTGCAGCTTCCTGGACTTTGGTATCGCTGCTGGTTACATCAAAGAGAATCTTTACCGGCTGCTCCTGTGCCATGGCACAGGAGGCCACCAGAATTGCGACAACTATAGAATTCCATATATTTTTCATGACAGCTGCAATTAAAGATTAATTCCCTGCAAAAATGTAGGCACAATTGTTTTGATGAGCGCGTTCCAGGGCCCAGACTCCGGAGGGAACGATCTGAATATCGGGCAGTATTCCCACCTTGAACTCTTCATAAACCCGATCTTTATCTGTGATATCCATGCTTTCGGCTATGAACCCGGAATAGACCTTCAGAGCGAGATCGCATACGCAGAACATGACCCCTCTTTCCTGCATCTTCTTAATTCCGGGCACTCCTGGTATCGGGAAATCCCCATTAATGGGTTCATAGACGGTGTTTCTCAGGGAAGGTTTTCCGGTTTGGTTATCATTGATGCCAAAAAATTCACCAAGTTTATACTGATACCAGAGGGAATCTTTCATGGCAAAAGGGATGGCGTTATGGCGCAATACACAAACGGCTGTCATATCATCGTCGGGAGTTCCGGTGGCGTTATTGGTCTCGTAAAAAGCATAGGTCCATAACACAGGTAAACCATCATGAGGCGTTGTACCATCATAGACCACTCTGTGACTGCCTTTGATCTTTTTAAACCATTCATCAGAATCCTGAAGGGCTTTCACATCAAAATTAAGGGCTTCAACAGCCATGGCAGTATTAGCGAACATAGACAGGCCCGAGGCTGTGGCCCCCATGGCCAGTAACCCGAGAAAGTTTCTTCGGGGATTGGTTGATTGCTGTTCCATTGTTTATTGTATTGGTTAAAAAACAAGAATTAATAAAAATATACCCAACACAAGAAGGAAAAGAAAGGAAAAACGCACAGGGCTCGTCTTTCAAAGATACATAAATTACATGTTTTATTTTACTGATGTTCAGATATTTATGAATTTTATGAGAAAACCCACACATGATCCCGGAAACTAAAAAAGCCGGACCCAATTTAGTGGTCCGGCTTTGTCCTTATACTATTTTTTTGATTACTCCGAAGAAGAGGTGTGATCGCTCACGATACGCCATTGATCTCCGAACTTACGCCACACCAGGGTAAAAAAACCACTAAGGGTTTCATTTTCCCGATCCAGGATAAACTTCCCGATTACCTGGGCTACGCCTTCATTGACCTGTTGCATCTTAATGATCTCAAACCTGAGTTCCCCCATGGCTGCTGCATCAGGGTAATTCTTTTGGTAACGCGCTTTGGTGGCCTCCCACCCAAAGACCCCACCCCCGGAACCTACAAAAGCGAGGTCTTCCGATTTCCAGTATCCTTCCATAAAGGCATCGATATCGGCCGTGTTCCAGGCCTCTTCCTGCATTTTCAAAACAGCCTCAATGGCATTCTTATCGCTTTCCTTAAGGGATTCCTGGGCATTGACCAGGGTTAAGGGCCCCAAAAAAAGCCAGAGGATCAAAACTTTAAATTTCATGTTTATCTGTTGTAATGATTCATTCTTATTCTAACAACCCCATGCTCTGTTCTATGGCATACATGCTGGGCCAATCCTGTTCGCTGATCTCTGCCACCAACTTTTTGATTCTTGTGGCGAACTGATCATACAGACCGTGAACAAGGGTATACTTAATGGCCTCGTCAAAGGATTTGGCCATAGATGTGTAAAAGGCCTGCTGTTTTACGTTCTTATCGGCATTGAAAGTCGCAGCGATCTCAAGATTATACCACATCACATCGGCTACCTGCACCGGGTTAACCCCCAGGGTCATAAAATGCTTGATATATTTCTGCGCTACCGATCGTCTCGCTCTGGGTTTCCTTCGTTTTACCGGGAAATATTCGTTAGCGATCTTTTCCTTACACTCATGTACGATTTTATCTTCTTTCGGATTAAATACGAAATCATAATACACCTTCACATCCTTAAAGGTCCCGTAGAGATGCATGATCTGTTCCCTTAGCTGGTCTTCATCAAGGGTTTTCAGGTATTTACTCAAAGATCTTTTTGACATCCTTATTTATCCTTTGCCGGCCTCTTCCAACGCACCGGGGCCGCAGGTTCAGGCTGTAGTTCAAATTCATTGTTCTCAAGCAGTTTCATCGCTTCCTCCACGCCCCGTTCCAGCTGTGGGTCCCGGCCTTCCAGGACTGCTGCCGGTTCCTGGATCACTTCAATATCCGGAGCCACGCCTTCTCCTTCTACAGCCCAGTTGCCATCTGTATCGTAAAATCCACCGCGGGGCGCCACCATCCGGCCACCATCAATAAAGGGTGGGGTATCCCATGTTCCTACGAGTCCACCCCAGGTTCGGGTACCTACCAGAGGTCCCAGGTCTGCTGCTTTAAACATATACGGCAACAGGTCTCCTCCGGATCCGGCCCGCTCGTTGATCAGCATCACCTTAGGGCCCCAGATACCGGCCATAGGGGTGGTCCACGGACGGTGATCCCCGGTTTTACTGTTAAAGTAACCAAAGAGTTTACGCGACATAATATCGATCATATAGTCGGCTGCAGAACCTCCCCCGTTATTGCGTTCATCAATGATCACCCCTTTCTTATCCTGCTGGGAAAAGTAATACCGGTTAAAACTGGTAAACCCGCCTCCTCCGGTATTAGGTACATATACATACGCCAGCTTACCCTCCGACATCTCGTCAACCTTTCTTCGGTTAGCCTCGATCCAGTCGGCAGTCCGGAGTCCGCGATCGCTTCGCACAGGCTTTACCAGCACCTCTCTTTTGCCCTTACCATCTGAACTCCCGGCCACCTCCAGCCTTACCAGCTCTCCGGCAGTTTGCTCGAATAACAGGTATGGATTCATGGAAGCTTCCAGGGGTCTGCCATTTACACTTAGAATAAAATCACCCTCCTTCACCTGGAGACCCGGGGACGAAAGCGGAGCTTCCAGTCCGGGATTCCAGGACTCGCCGTTATATATTTTCCCGATCCGGTATTTCCCCTCTGTCACTTCCAGGTCACACCCTAAAAGTCCGACGGGAATGCGTTCGATATCCGGCAAATCTCCACCGGAGACATAGGAATGCCCTACCGACACCTCCCCGCTCATGATATCAACCACATAATTGAGATCGGTGCGGTGACGAACATGATCGATCCAAGGCGAATACCACTCATAAATAGTATCCCATGGCGCCCCATGTACATTATCCACATAAAGGAAATCCCGCATATAGCGCCACCCTTCCCTGAAGATCTGATGATACTCAGCCCGGGGATCTACTTTAATACTGGTGTTCAGATTAAGAGCAGCCTCCTTATCGCCATTAATCTTGCCTGAGGAACTGTAAATACCCCAGACCCCGCCTTGTCTGATCAGGACATTCTTTCTGTCGGCAGATACCCTCATATAATTCACCCCATCCGCAAAATCTTCAAGAGTTTCCTCATCGACCTTATACTCAAAGACCTTTACTCCGCCATCTTCATCCAATGCCTTCGCGACAAGTAATTTCAAGGATTCTCCGGCTTCCAGCTGAGTATAGGCCCCACTTTCCGGTTTTAGTGCAATGATGCGTTTCCACAGGCCTTCTTCCTTAAGATCTACAACCACCTTATTCTCTTCCTCCTTTTTATCCGCGTCCTTTTTCCCTTTCTGCTTCTTACCCTGTTTTTCTTCCGGGACGGATTCTTCTGCAACTTCTTCGTCAGATTTCAAAGGCACCGGGGAACCATCCTTATCCGAGAGGACAATACAATAGAGGTTTCTGTTCACATCGGGATCTTAGGAACTCATATCGAGCCAACCGGTGTTCAGACCGTAATCGGTACTCCCCAGAAAGTACAGATACTTCCCATTGGCATCCCAGACAGGGGAGATACAATCGGCCATCCCGTCGGTAAGCTGCATGGCCTTCCCGGCATCCAAACTATAGGCAAAGATCGCCTTGAAATGACTTTCCAGCTGTTTTGCATAAGCAATGTACTTCCCATCCGGCGACCAGACCGGGTTCATACTCCTGTTCGGGTGGGCATAACGATCGGCATCTACAGCGCTTACCTTCCCGGTGGCAACATTGGCGATCCAGATCCTGTAATCGGTATCGGTAAATGCGATATGCCCTCCGCCCGGAGCCCAAACCGGCTCAAAGTAAAAGGTAGGTTTATCAAAGGAAATTGTTTGTTGTACCTCCCCAAACTGGTCGGCGATCACCAGCTGATACTCCCCGCTTTTATCCGAGAACCAGGCGACCCGGTCGCCCTCCGGAGACCACACGGGAGCGCGGTCTGCAGCTCCGGGAGAATTGGTTAGATTGCGTGCGCTGCCATTCTCTTTTGGCACGGTGATGATCTCCCCGCGATATTCAAACACCGCTCTTTTTCCGGTAGGAGAGATGTTGGCGTTGCGTACCGAGGCAGGCCTGACCTGCTCCCAGCGTACCCGTGAGAAATTCATATCTCCGTTAACATGGATCTCCAGAGGCTCAGTTCGGTCGTCTTCAGGATGTAGCCGATGCAGATACCCGCCCTGTTCGTAGACAATACCATCCGGCCCGGCATCCAGGCTCTTTACATCAAATTGCGAATGGAAGGTATGTTGCTTTTCGGTTTTAGACTGCGGGTCAAAAGACCAGATATTGGCCGCATAATCACGCTCTGATATATAAAATACCTTTCCATCGTACCACACCGGATCCAGGTGTCTTTCCCCTGTCGTTTGTGGCGCTCTTGTGAGGGCCCCGGTTTTCATATCCTGAATCCAAACCGGCATGGCCTGCCCCCCTCGGTAATTACGCCATTCCGGATCCCAGAAGGTTATCGGGATATAAGCGGCCATCGATCCGTCGGGAGATAATTCCCCAAAGGCAGCCCTGGGAATATCCAGGACCTCGGGCATGCCGCCATTTACGGCTACGGTATAAAATCGGTTTAATCGTGTTGGATATGCTTCCCGGGACGAGCGAAACATTACTTTCCCGTCGGGTGTCCATCCCTGTACATAATCGCCATCAGGGTGCCAGGTTAGTCGCTTCGGACTACCACCCGATGCAGGGATCACGTAAACATCGATATTGCCGCCATATTCTGCAGTGAATGCGATCTGGCTGCCGTCGGGAGAAAAATGAGGAAGGGATTCGTACCCCTCCCCGGAAGTAAGTCGCACGGCGTCCCCCCCGTTAATACCTACCCTCCATAGGTCATTGGCATAAACGAAAACAATATATTCTGAAGAAATCGCAGGCTGACGCAAAAGCTGTGTGCCCTGACCAAAGCCTGAAAGGCTGATCATGATCAGGCTGAGGGATAGAAATACTTTCATGAAAGTGTGTTGCATATTGATTAATCGCAAATGAAAGTACGAAAATGACTGCAACGCTCAAAGGCAATTAACGCCCTATTCAGAAATACCAGGGCCGGGAAAGAAATTAATGACACCCACAATCGTCCTTGCCGCAAACTCCGGCATTCTTATTCCGCGATCTTTTAAATCGCGAAGGCACAAGGAATTTATAGGCCAGGTAGGCCAGCGCACTGAAGGTAATGAGGTATACCAATATGTCCTGTATCAGGGTATTCATACCTGCAAAGATAAGGAAAACCGAACAGAAGTCCTTATTCGGAAATCACCTCCCGACTCACATGAGCCTCCCCTGATTTTCGCGAACTGCCGAGGGTCTTATTGCGGATAAGAGGATTGGCCCAGAAGCCGATAGAAAGGATATACAGCAGGGGAAGGATCAAAAAGAACATTCCGTTCCGAAGGCCGAATCCTTCTCCCAGCACTCCAACGATAAGCGGCACAAAAGCTCCGCCGGCGATCCCGGTGCACAGAATTCCGGAGAGGGAACCATGCGATTCCTTTACCGAGTTAAGGCCCAGGGAAAAGATCACAGACCACATCACCGAAATAAAAAATCCACATGCCGGAAACGCGTACAGGGCCATGTCGCGTTTCCCCAGAAGGGCGGTTACCAGGCTTAAAAGGCTTAGCATGGTAAAGATGGCGAGCACCACCCTGCTGTCCATGATCTTAACCAATAATAATCCCAGGACACACCCAAGGGTAAGCATACCCCAGAACATGGAAACGGTCTCTGCTCCCAACCCCTGCGGGTCTATACCATGGTACTCCTGTAAAAACGGAGAGATCCAGTTTCCAATACCCTGCTCTACCCCGACATAGGCAAAAATGCCCAGGAAAAACAGGTAGGTATACTTATTGCGAAATAATTTTTTGAAGCTGTCCCATCCTTCCTGCTTCTCCTCTCCCGTGCATTCCACGGCGGGAAACCGCAGTATTCTTACCCAAAGAAACAGGGCGAAGGCCATAAAAGAGAAGATCAGATACATGGCCGTCCAGCTGCCCTGGGGGGAAGCAAAAGACCGGAGCAGCTCCCAAATTCCCGTGGTTTCGGTATGAACCACCTTCTGGTACACCAGGGGACTTAAAAATGAGGCACCCCCAAAAACCAATTGCGCCAAAAGGGAATAAAACGCAAAATGCTCACTCCCCCCGGAAATACGCAGCAGCGGATTGATAACCACCTGCAACACGGCCATACTGCTCCCCAGGAGAAACAGGGTAAGCAAAAACCATTTGTATTCCGGCAAGAACACAAATCCGGCAGAAGCTATTCCAATGGCCAACAGCGCAAGGGAAATGATCTTTTTGGAACTCCAGCTATCAGCAAGGTAACCAGCGGGTATCGACATGATTCCATAGGCCACAAAGAAGGAAAAGGGTAACAACCCGGTGGCGGTAAGGCTAAGGCTATATGCCGTTTTAACCTCCGTGATTATGGCATTAAGAATATTGGTAGCAAAGGAAATCAGAAAAAAGGTAAGCATTACCAATACGATCATGGCAACACTTTTCTTCGTAGGAGCAGGCATAAAGACAGATTTATTGTACGTGGAATTTACAAAAATCCTGAAATATGCGCCCTTACCTATTTAAGTAACTGATACGCGATCAAGGCTACCACATATGCGAAAACCGACATGAAGACGAGCTGGATCACCGGCCATTTCCAGGAATTCGTTTCCTTTTTCACCACTGCGAGGGTACTCATACACTGCATGGCGAAGGCATAGAACAGCAACAGGGAAATACCCGAGGCCAGGTTAAACAGCGCTTCCCCGGTTACGGGATTCACCTCTGCCTGCATCCTTTTCTTGATGGTCTCCTCCTCATCGCTTCCCACGCTGTAAATAGTTGCCAGGGTACCTACAAAGACTTCCCGGGCGGCAAAAGAACTGATCACAGCGATCCCGATCTTCCAATCATAACCCAGGGGCAGGATCACGGGTTCTATGGCCTTCCCCATGATTCCAATATAGGATTCCTGCAGTTTATAGGCCGAGACCTTATTGGAAAATTCAGCAGGGGTCATGCCCTGCACATCCACCTGTTCGGCTACGCGTTCTTCTGCCACGTCAAAGGTATCAGAGGGTCCGTTGGAAGCCAGGAACCAAAGGATGATAGATATAGCGAGGATGATCTTTCCTGCGCCAAAAACAAAACTTTTCGTTTTTTCCACTACAGTAATCGCCACATTCTTAAACAGGGGAAGCTTATAATTAGGCATCTCCACAACAAAGAATGAACGACTTTTTATCTTCAGGATCTTATTGAGTACCCAGGCCGAGAACACCGCCATGCCAAATCCGAGCAGGTAGAGCAGCATCAGGGTAAGCCCCTGCAGGTTCATGCCCAATACCCGGGTATTGGGAATAACCAGGGCAATAATAATCAGGTATACGGGCAATCGCGCAGAACAGGTGGTAAACGGAGTAACAAGAATGGTGATCAGCCGCTCTTTCCAGTTCTCAATATTCCTGGTGGCCATGACCGCCGGTATGGCACAGGCCGTTCCCGAGATCAGCGGCACTACACTCTTACCGCTTAAACCGAATCGTCGCATCACCCGGTCCATCAAGAAAACCACACGACTCATATAGCCGGTTTCTTCAAGGATGGCAATGAAGAGGAAAAGGAATGCGATCTGCGGAATAAAGATCACGATCCCACCCAGGCCGGGCACTATACCCTCGGCAACCAGATTGGTAAAGGCTCCTGCTGGCAGGGTTGCTTTTACCCATTCACTAAGGGAGGCAAACATTTCATCGATAAAATCCATGGGGTAACTGCTCCAGTCATAGATCGCCTGGAAGATCACCATCAGAATCATAAAAAAGATCAGGTATCCCCATACCTTATGGGTGAGCAGCCGGTCGAGGGTGGCGCGAAAACCTTTGGCCACATTGATATCCACGGCATATCCTTCCTTTAGCACCCCGTTGATAAACTGATACCGCATGATGGTCTCCTTTTGCTGCAAACGCTTAAGAGCCGATTTAGAGTGGGTACTGAAGGAAGACGTATCGGCAACCAACTGCCTGTCGAGATTGACAAAATTCACATCCTGGGTGATGACCAGCCATAATTTATACAAATCATGATTTGGAAATGCCCGCCTTAACCCGTTGAAATATTCCGGATCAATCAGGGAGGCGTTCAAACAGGGTTCGGTAGAAAGATGCTTGTAATCGCAGATCAGATCCTTGATCGTGTCAATGCCTTCTCCCTTCCGGGTACTTACCAGAGCGATCCTGGTCTTCAGGCGCTCTTCCATTAAAGTAACATCCAGGGTGATTCCCTTACGACGCATCCTGTCGGCCATGTTGATCACCAATATGGTAGGTATTCCCAGGTCCTTTATCTGGGTAAACAGAAGCAGGTTACGTTTGAGGTTCTCCACATCGGCCACAACAACAGCCACATCCGGAAAGTCCTTATCGTTCTTGTTGAGCAAAAGCTCAATCACCACATTTTCATCAAGGGAGGTCGCATTGAGGCTATAGGTACCGGGGAGATCGAGGATATGAGCCTTCACCCCCCTGGGGAGTTTGCAAATACCTTCCTTTTTTTCCACAGTAATTCCGGGGTAATTTCCAACTTTTTGGTTGAGTCCGGTCAGCGCATTAAAAACAGAGGTCTTTCCAGTATTCGGATTTCCAATGAGGGCTACATTGATCTGTTTACTCATAAGCCGGGATTTTGCTCTATGGGTTGTATTTCAACCTGAAGGGCAGTTTCGCGTCTGATCGCCAGGTAAGAACCGTTAATATTGAGGTACATGGGGTCCTGGAACGGAGCAAACTGTATCAATTCCACTTCATTTCCGGGCAAACACCCCATCTCCAGGAGTTTTATGGGCAGCTCATCCGTGTCTACATGCTTGATCACAGCCTTTTGCCCTCGTTTCAAATCAGCAATGGTATACCTCAAAACCTTATTTAGATTGATTTTAAAGAAGCAAAAATAGTAAAAAGAGCGCAGGTGATGAAGGGAAGGAAGGATAAAGTGAGATCTACCGCTGCCAGCGTCCGATTTCCGCCGGGAATAATGAGTCAGGAACAAAGAGTCAGGAACAAAGAGTCAGGAACAAAGAATCAGGAGTCAAGAGTCAGAAACAGATAATAAAGACCTTTGGCACTCAAAAGGCTCCAATTTACAGGTCTTTCTACTCGCTATTTTCAACACCTTATCCCAATGCTGATTACTTTCTGTATTCGGCCTTCAGGACGGCCAGATCTTCCAGTAGTTTTTCGATGTCTTCTTGTTTTGTGCCGTCGTAAAATCCGCGGATTCGCTTTTCCTTGTCCACCAACACAAAATTCTCGGTATGGATCATGTCATAAGCACCTCCGTCACCAGTAGACTTGGCTGCCAGGTAACTCTTCCGGGCGAGTTCATAGATCTGTTTCTTGTCTCCGGTCACCAGGTTCCATTTTTGATCAACAACGCCCTTCTTTCGGGCATAGGCCTTTAACTGAGGCACGGAATCGATCTCGGGAGTTACCGTATGGGAAAGCAGCATTACCTCAGGATCATCCAGAATCTGTTCCTGGATCTCCACCATATGATCGGTCATTACCGGGCAAATGGTCGGACAGGTGGTAAAGAAGAAATCCGCAATGTAGATCTTTCCCTCATAATCCTTCTCTGTAATGGTATCTCCATTCTGGTTGACCAGATTAAAGGGCGCTATGGTATGGTACTTTCGTATAAACTGAAGGTCTTCATCTACCAGTTCTGCATTAACCATGGAGGGCTGATATACCGGAAGTACCGGCTCAGGCTTAAGGGCAGTGTAGAAAAGGTATACGATCACTGCGCTTAAAGCGAGCATCACCCAAAAGAAAGGTTTGTATTTACTGAAAAACTGTAGCATGATCTAGCGGCAAATTAGCGATTGCAAATTTAAGCCATAGAACGCGAACTGGAGTAATATTCATAAAACCATGCTAAAAAACCGGAAGAGCAAAGCTTTAGATTGTGCCAAAAAGGTGGAAAAGCTTACTTTTGTGCCCTAAGAATTCTAATAGCACCTATGAGCCCTATTATAGTAAAGACCATTCAGCTTTTTTTAAGCTTATCCATACTCATTGTTTTACACGAATTAGGTCACTTTATCCCGGCAAAGCTCTTTAAGACCCGGGTAGAGAAGTTCTTCCTGTTCTTCGATGTAAAATACGCCCTCTTCAAGAAGAAGATCGGGGAAACCGTTTACGGAATCGGGTGGTTGCCCCTTGGAGGCTATGTAAAGATCTCGGGGATGATCGATGAGAGCATGGACAAGGAGCAAATGTCGCAACCGGCCCAGCCATGGGAATTTCGATCGAAACCCGCCTGGCAGCGCCTTATCATTATGATCGGTGGGGTTACCGTAAATCTCCTGCTGGGATTCTTTATCTATATCATGATCCTTTTCGTTTGGGGAAGGGAGGAAGTGAAATCGGACACGTTCCCCAACGGGTTTGCCGTTGCCCAGGAACTTAAGCAATACGGATTCAGGGATGGAGACCATATCCTGAAGGTCGACGGAGAAACTCCTGTTAATATTCTTGAGGTGAACCGACTCCTTCTCATCAGAGGACTGGAATCGGTGGAAGTAACGCATGCCGATAATACGACGGAAGTACTGCAACTACCGGATAGCCTGGGAACTTATTTATACAAATCCGGAGCCACGAATCCGCTGGACCCAAGAGCTCCCTCTGTAATAGACAGCGTTTCACCCGGCCTCCCTGCAGCAACAGCCGGCCTGCGCACGGGAGATAAGATCCTTAGTATAAATGGCAATGAAGCCATCTGGTGGGACCAATTCAAGAACGAAGTACGCAATAACGAAGGGCCCTTAGAGCTGGTCTATGAGCGAAACGGAAACCGGGACACGGTGGATGTGGCCATCACCGACGACAAGGTAATCGGGGTGTGGGTATACCCGAAATTGAATACGGAAGGCATACAACAACTGGATTACAGTTTTGCAGAGGCCATTCCTGCGGGAATCAAATACGGATACTGGACCCTACACGACTATGTAGCTTCGCTTAAATTTTTGTTCACTAAAAAGGGAGCCACGGAGATCGGCGGATTCGGAACCATCGCCAAACTGTTCCCCGAGACCTGGGACTGGCAGGGATTCTGGATGAGCACCGCTTTGATCTCGATCATTCTGGCTTTTATGAACATCTTACCCATCCCGGCTTTGGACGGCGGGCATGTGATGTTCCTCCTGTACGAGATGATCAGTGGACGAAAGCCCAGTGACAAATTCATGGAATATGCGCAAATGGTTGGTTTCTTTATTTTAATTGGCTTACTTTTGTATGCCAACGGGAATGACATCTACCGCGCCATTTTCGAATAACAGAAAAAATTAATTTTTTGTTTGGCGTAAATAAAAAAACATATATATTTGCAACCGCAAAAAAGGGATAACCCCAGTTACAGCGGGCCTCACCAGAGGAAAAAATGTAACGAAAGTTCAGAAAATAACACTCCTCCTTAGCTCAGTTGGTTAGAGCATCTGACTGTTAATCAGAGGGTCCTTGGTTCGAGCCCAAGAGGGGGAGCAAACAAGCAGAAAGTCCGACTTTAATTAGTTGGACTTTTTTGATTTTATAGCCTATCTATACTGGTATTTATAGCACTTTGGGAGATTTATATGAAAATCCCTGAAATGCCAGGTTGACAACTTTTCTTAAAGAAAAGGTCCACTATTCGGTCCACTGTAAAAGGAAAAGGTCCACATGTTTTGATTCGAATTGTATGCCCATTGTTTCACCTTAAATCCATTGGTCATGCAACAAGACGCACTAAACATTTTATTCTTTATTCAACCCTCCAGAATCAACAAGAAAGGGCAATCTCCTATCTACTGCAGAATCACCTACCAGGGAAGCAGAAAACAATTCTCTACGGGAAAATTCATTGAATCCTTATCATGGAACGCTAAAAAGCAGTTGACGGCCTCCAAGGCTATCAATAGCAACCTCGCCATAATAAGACAACAACTGGATAGACACTTTTTAAGTTTGTCGGTTAGAGAAGAAAGTTTCACTGTCCAGGATATCATCGACAGATATTTTTATAAAGAAACCAAACATGAAGAGACACTAATCGCCTATTTCGAAAAATACCTGATCAAGCAAAAGAAACTTATAGGTATAGACCTAAAGCAGGCAACATGGAACAAATACCATTATGTGAAAGAGCATACTGCTCAATTCATCAATTGGAAAATCAACCAAAAGGACCTCCCTCTCAGTAAACTCAAACATCAATTCTTGGTGGATTTTGAATACTACTTAAAGATAGTACTGCATCAAAAGCAAGTCACCATCAACAAGGAAATACAACGACTCAGAAAACCCATTAAGGAGGCCTGTAATGAAGGATTATTGGACAAAGATCCCTTCGTGAAGCACAAGCCCAAAACAGTCCTTAAAACAGTTGTATTCCTGGATAGGGAGGAACTGAAAAAGCTCGAAGAGCACAACTTCAAACAACCCCGATTAAACTTCGTGAAAGACCTATTCATTTTTAGCTGCTACACCGGACTTCCCTACAGAGAATTAATGAACCTTAGAAAGGGTAATATTCTTAAAGGATTTGACAATAATCTATGGATTGAGATTAATCGGGAGAAAACACAAAAGGACCTTGCGATACCACTATTGCCAACCTCCCTTGAAATTTTGCAGAGTTATGCCAGTAGGGAGGAATACATATTTCCACGAATAAGCAACCAAAAGCTCAACTCATATCTGAAAGAAATAGCCTCGATATTGGGAATAGAAAAGCGACTGACACACCATACTGCCAGAAAGACCTTCGCTTCGACTGTTTTACTCTACAACAATGTAACAATGGAAATAGTTAGTGAATTATTGGGACATTCTAGTATTAACATCACGGAAGGGTATTACGGTAAGGTTGTCAGAAGAAAGATTAGCCAGGAAATCAATAGAATCTTCTTTGATTCTTCAGAATAAAAATTTACTTTGTAGAAAATATTCTACTATGCTGAACTTTGAAGATTTAATCCACCTATATTCGATCTGGCTTAAAAAGGAAAAAAGAGTCAACCTAAATAATAAGGCTCAATCACGTTATAAGTTCTTAAAAATTCAATATATCGAGTTAATGTTTCAATTTTATAAAGACAAAAATTATAATGAAACCTCTAATGATATATTAAAAAAAATTCATCGCATCTCGCTTGAAATAAACTCAATAATAATTGAATAACTGTTTGGTATTTAAGGAAAACCGCATGGAATTAAAGGGAAAACTTCCTTGATTTACTCAATTCAACATTCTAATTTAAAAACTTGGCAACCTGGCAGGCGTCAACTTGCTAGGTTTGTTGCTCAAATTCTAAATCTCTATGATATGAAATTTCACAGGTATCAAGGTTGGTTTAATCCGGATATTGATCGCGGCTTTAAACCATTATTATATTTCTTAAAGGAAAATGAAAGATTAAGCAAATACTCCGAAGATCAATTCAGAAAGGATGAAATCCAATCCAAAACAAAGGAATATGAATATGGATTTCACGAAACCACCCATAAATACAAAGAAATATATATCGATGAGGGTTCTGAAATAAATCTAGAAGAAATGGAAGATTTTATTAGCGGGCAGTACCCTAATCTCCGGCGGTATTCTGATCTATTGTATGTAATTGGGAAAATTGAATATTGCCTTTTGGAGTTCGTTAATAGTTTTGAAAGAAACTATGCCTCAAAGGGCAATTCTCCTTTCAAATTATTTAAAAAAAAGTATCTCGAAGACAAAAGAAAGAATCGCGAAGAAACTCCGGGCACAATTGAACTAATCAAGCAATTTTTAATCAGAGAAATGTCATTCGATATAGGGAATGATCTCATATGGAATGATTTGAAATATTTCTTTATACTCAGAAATCATATCATTCATAATGATGGTTACATCCAAAGTAAAAAAGTGAACAAGGAATTTCTTAGCTGGATTGATACTCGATCACACTTGAATTTAAGGGACGTCGACATAAAGCACAAAAGAGCAGAAATAGACATCCAGGAGGAATTAAAAAAAAGAACAACGATTAATGATGAATTGAGGGTTATTGAACAAAAGATTGAACAGATAAAAAATAGAAATATTGAATCTTATAGAATAGTTATATTGGACAACGAAGACATTAGCGCGTTGGTTGCCTCATTCATATCTTATACCGATACACTGGAAAAAGAAGCATTGAAATTGAATTAATTGTTATGGATCGGTTCGATAAAGACAAACGCAGTGAAATCATGAAATCCATCAAAAACAAGGATTCCAAGATTGAAACGGTGTTGCGTAAGACCCTATGGTCAAAAGGTTACCGGTATCGCAAAAATGTAAATTCTCTCCCCGGCAAACCGGACATTGTTTTTAAAAGTAAGAAGGTTGTTGTATTTTGTGACAGTGAATTCTGGCATGGTAAGAATTGGAAAGAGTCCAAACATAACATAAAAAGTAAAAGAGAATTCTGGTGGCCGAAAATCGAGAGAAACATTGAAAGAGACCGTGAGGTGAATGAAACTCTAGAAGAAATGGGTTGGACGGTACTCCGTTTTTGGGGAAAAGATATTATTAAAAACCCCGACAGTTGTTGTCAGAAGATCATTGATAACTTGAAGTAAAAGCACTTAATGTTTCCCGAATCCGTATTGGACATAAAATTCCAAGGCAAAAAAGCCTATATCCTAAATCAGGTGAACCTCACTTCTAAAATGGTCGAGGAGCAACTTGATAACATGTCATATTCGGGTGAAGGTAAAACAAAGTCCAAGGATGTCGAAAACACCAAGCTACCCCCATTTATATATTCCTTTTATTTCTTGGTATTTAACTCAAAAAGGATACCGTCAGAAAAAGAATTCCTTAACCACTACTTTGGGGTAGGCTTTAAATTGGAAAATGGCAAATACTATAACCTACAGAGTCCAGATTCCAAACCGATTAATATCGAGGCCGTAAAAGGCCGTGCACTTCGAACATATCCCTCTCTGATTAGAGACTATCATTTTTTTTTAATGTGTACGGAATCCAAATTATTCGACAAAGTCACTTATTCCATTAGACAAGATTATAAAAATGGAGTAGACCTGATTATCACACAAAATGAAGTTGAATATTCAATAAGTCTAAAGCTAGCATCCAAGAGAAGTAATGTTTATAAATCCTTGAAATATAACCGTCATGACTATTCCGATAAAAAAGAAATTGTGTTAGATTTGGACAGGGAAAAAGATGCTCAATTGGCCTCCAATTTCTATCTTTTCAAGAAGTCCACCCTGAATTTGTTACTAAAAAAAATAGAAACCTATGAACGATAATATACCATTTCCAACTCCTCCCAACCCCAGATTCAAGTTCATTGATTTATTTGCAGGAATCGGAGGATTCAGAATGGCAATGCAGGAACTGGGAGGCGAATGCGTTTTTAGCAGCGAATGGGACAAATATGCTCAAAAAACCTATGAGGCCAATTATGGAGAAAGGCCTCATGGAGATATTACATTGGATGAAACAAAAAATGCAATCCCTGAGAACTTCGACGTATTATGTGCTGGATTCCCCTGCCAAGCTTTTTCGATTGCAGGCAAAAGAGGTGGATTTGAAGACACCAGGGGAACCCTCTTCTTTGATGTCGCACAAATAATTAAAGAAAGACGACCCAAAGCCATATTTCTCGAAAATGTTAAAGGTTTGTTCAATCACAAAGGAGGAAAAACTCTAGCCACAATCCTCAATGTACTTAGGAATGAATTGAACTATTATGTGCCGAATCCGGAAATTGTAAATGCCAAAAACTTTGGTGTTCCGCAGAACCGTGAACGCGTATTCATTGTCGGATTTAGAAGAGATCTGGGGATAGAGGAATTCCAATACCCAACACCAACAAACACCAATGCCGTAATCGAGGATATTCTTGAGGAGAATATCGTATCAAGCAAATATTACTTGTCAACCGTATACCTTGAAACTTTACGCCAACATAAAGCACGACATGCCAGTAAAGGTAACGGATTCGGTTATCAGGTTATTGATCATGACAAAACCGCTAATGCCATCGTTTGTGGAGGTATGGGCAGAGAAAGAAACTTGATTCATGATGATAGACTTACGGATTTCACACCCGTCACAAAAATAAAAGGAGAAGTGAATCGAGAGGGAATTAGAAAAATGACCCCGAGAGAATGGGCCAGACTGCAAGGGTTCCCCGATAATTACAAGATTATCGTTTCCGATGTACAGGCCTACAAACAATTTGGAAATTCCGTAGCTGTTCCTGCAATCAAAGCTACAGCTGAAAAGATAGTTAACCAAATTACAGCACCTGTATGGGATTCCATATCTGCATAACTAACCCAGAGGCATCTGAAATCTCAATTCTTGAAGGTGTTTATGGTAATTCCTTTGGCAATGTGTTTTCTGATGCTAATGGACAACCAAAACCTTCTTCTGGAAAAACACTGAAATATTCAGATTCAGAAGGAGTGATTTGGGGTAAGATCAAAGACTTATATGGCGTCAAAGAAGGAGACCTTATCATTCTATATATTAGAAAAGCTAAGGAATTCATGGGCGTTTTTAGAGTGACAGAAAACCCATATATACTATTTGACGATCTATTTCAAGATCCTTATCAGAAATACCCCTTTCGATTTAATTTCGTACAAGAGTTTTTTTTCCCAAACAATATTCCTTCTCATGAATTTTATTCACTTGTAGAACAAGGGAAAATTAACTCTACTGCAACGGTTGAAAGAGATGTGAATGCCTCTTATAGAGGCATTCGTCAACTCTTCGAAAAAGAGTATCAGGAAATATTAAAGCTATTTTATAAATACAATCCAAAAACTGATCCAAACAACTTTACTCCAATAACTCATGTCAAGCAAAGATTCAATTCCATAGAGGCGTTAAACCTCCCTGTCACTAATTTTAACTCCTTGACTTCTCCAACTAAAGTTTTATTTAACAAAATTCCTAATCACCAGAGTAATAATGGAATAACATCCCTTGAGGATATATTGCACGCCTATATTGTCTACAACGTATTACATGATAAGAACAATGTGATTCAAAAATTGAACTTAACAAATTTCAACGAACTAATTCTTGAGGCTCCTATCTTCAAACTCATGCAGTACCGAAGTGATATTCTAGCAACCTTCGGATCTAAAGATCGAATTGATTTTTACAGCTTCTTTGAACTCAAACGAGATAAAAAAATAGGAATAAGGGATTTATCTCAATTAATGAATTATTTGAAATCCTTTGCTTCATCTAAATCACTACCTATCAACAGTTTTGAAGGAGTCTACATTTCCAACGATTTTGATGAACAAGTTGTTGAATATTTGGAAAATAGAAGATTGGTTGAAAGTGAAAATATTGTATCCCTTATCAAATACCAAGTTCTACCAGATAACAAGGTTGAATTATCAAAAATAATTTGATGATCACGGGGAATAAGGGTGAATGGAGCGAAATCTATGTCTTTCTCAAATTGTTAGGAGATGGATTCATTATTCCCGGTGACAACCTCTCTAATCCATTACCGAATCAAAAGCATCCCCTTATAAATATTACTAGAAAAGAACAAAATCATACTCTTCTTTTTTCCATTAAAGAAGAGGAAGTTCTAGTCGAAGGTCCCTTGGGAACACAATCCATAAAAAGAGACTTGTTTAGGCACCATGCTTATCAATTACTGGAAAAAATTCTTTATTCAGGCAAGGGAGCATTTTCTGTCCCATCGGTTGAAAGATTCATGCATTCAACTGGCATCTACACATTAAAGGCCAAATCAAGTAAAAAGACCGATATAAACTTGAGAATTCATGACCCCAGATCGGGCACCAATCCTGAAATGGGATTTAGCATAAAATCGCAACTTGGAAACCCATCCACCTTACTCAATGCGGGCAAAACAACCAATTTCGTTTATGAGATACGAAACCTGGCACTTATACAAGAAGAACTAAACTTTCTTAATAATATCTCCTCATCATCAAAAATAATGGACCGATTAAATTGGGTTCTTAAAAAGGGTGGTCAATTTCAACCTCTGGGTCCGGAAAGACAATCATTGTCGGATAATCTTCAATTTATTGACAGTGATTTAAATAAAATTATAGGAGAATTGATCCTTTTATACTATCAAGGTAAATCTTCAAGCATAAATGAGTTATCCAAAATATTATCCAATCACAATCCACTTGCATACTCCACCGGTTCACAACAAAATTTCTATGATTATAAGATCAAAAAATTCCTTTTCGAGGTTGCCCTGGGAATGATGCCCGCAAAACCATGGACTGGAACCTATGACGCTACGGGAGGTTATATAATTGTAAAAGAAAAAGGGGAACTGATTTGTTATCACAACTACGATAAAAACCAATTCGAAAATTACCTCTTTAATAACACCAGGTTGGAAACAGCAAGCAGTTCCAGACATGATTTTGGGTATATATATACCGAGGGCACAAAAACATTCCTCAAGCTTAATTTACAAATTAGATTTATTAAATAATGGTTGACAAGGAGATTAAAGAAATTCAGCAAATAAGAGATAACAAAATTTTCGTCAACTACATTGAATACATCCGCTATCCCTTTTTTAAAAACTTAATACCTGGAACCAAAATTAGCTTCGATTTTCCAATCACCTTCCTTGTCGGTAAAAATGGTAGTGGTAAAAGCTCAGTTTTACAGTCATTATATGGATGTCCTAAAGGATACTCCTTGGGTGATTACTGGTTCTCCACCAAATTAGATCCAATTGATGAATCGAAAAACAGAAATGCTATTATTTATGCCTATGAGGAAAATGACACAATATTTGAAGTGTTGAAACAACGAATATTACGTCAAAAGAATTTTGATAATTGGGAACCCTCAAGACCAGTAAAAAAGTATGGGATGGATACCAGTCAAAGAAACTCTCCAATTGATAAAGAGGTAATATACCTAGATTTCAGAGCAGAGCTTAGCGCTTTCGATTGTTTTATGTACAGCATCCCTTTCACTCCCACTCCCACTATATTAACAAGGCAAGATTACATTAGGGCTAAATCAGGTAAGCTAAAAGAGGCATACGACAGCGGAAAAATCATCAAATATTATGGGAAAAACAAAAACGAACCTGCCATAAAACTTAGCGAGCAAGAAGTGAAAATTATTTCTCATATTCTGGGAAAAAAGTACGAGGAAATCACTATTCTAGATCACTCATTTTATAAAAACAAAGGATTCTCTATCAGGCTAAAAAGTCCTGAGTTAAACTACAGTGAGGCTTATGCTGGCAGTGGAGAAACAGCAGTAATAATATTGGTCCATCGCATTCATAAATGCAATCAAAACACTTTATTATTACTGGATGAGCCGGAAACCTCATTACATCCAGGCTCGCAAAAAAGATTAAGGGATTATCTGTTAACAGAGATTAAGAAGAAAAAATTACAGATTGTTGTTTCTACACATTCTCCTTTTTTACTGGATGAGATGCCTAAAAATTCCATCAAAGTATTTAAAACGAATGCACAAGGTAAGTTTCAGGTGGAAGATGAAAGAAGGCCTCAGGAGGCCTTTTTGGAGTTGGAATTCGAAAATAATGACAAGGTTAAAATCATAGTTGAGGATGATCTTGCAAAAGAAATAATCTATTCGGTTCTTAAAGATATGGGCGAGGATATAGCAAAAAGTTTTGATATCCAGATTCACCCCGGAGGTGCACAAACTATTAAAAAGAACATCTCACAAAGTATAGATTTCAATTTAAGCCCATACATCATTTTTGATGGCGATCAAAAACCTTCACAAGATCATATAAATCCTCTTGGTCTTACCCAAGTTCAGTACTCCGATCCTGATTTTCTAGACGAAAAAATCAAAGAACAAACCGGTTGTAAAATTTCATTCGCCATAGACGGAGCTCCAGAAGGTGGTGGAAATATCAATCAAAAACTACAAAAGCAAAGGGAGTTTTTACAATATTATTTGGATAAAGTTCATTATCTACCTGAGTCAATTCCAGAAGATATTATTTGGAATGATGAAATTGCCATCGAGAAAATCATATTTATCAAGGGATTAGATCGGGAAGAGGCTCAACAAAAACTTGAGGAGTTAAAGGGCCGTAATTCCAAAGAACATCTTCATAATCTATCCAATTATTTATATGATTTGAACGAAGGTCTCAAATTCCTTCAAGCTGAATTTATTCAGAAGTGGATTCATGCTAAAGACGAATCTTACACAACTATAAAGAATCTCTTAGATAAAATGCGAGATCAATAGTATGATAAAATAACTTGGCATGTTGGCATAGTAACAAAATGCCAAGTTTTTCAGAAAACTTTCTACCTTCTCCATCCGAAATTTTTTTTTGATTTTTATCAAGAATGCTTCATAAATAACATGACACCCCTCCCAAAACTTAAGTGGGGGAGGGTCCCCCGCTGTTTCCAATTAAAATATCTTCAAAATGGTAACAGTAAAAGATTACAAAAAAAGGGAATCGAAAACCGGGGACGCCTTCTACGTATTGGTCCTTCAAGGAAGCGTAACCCCCGTTAGAAGCAAAAGCACTGACAAGTTGTATTTCACCGCAAAGACCTGTACTGTGAGTACTACATTTGACGAAGACACCTGTAAAGACCTAATCGGAATGCAATTCCCAGGCAAGATTGTCAAAGTTGAAACTGCACCTTATCAGTATGCTATTCCAGAAACGGGTGAAATAGTTACCCTGGAGCATCGATGGGAGTATCAAGACAACACTCAGGAGGTCATAGAGAACCAGGTCGTTGAGGAGTCAGAGATTTATTAACCACAAACCAGAAGAGCCAGTAATGGCTCTTTTGTTTTTTATACACCTATATATAATTAATTGTATGCATATGAAACTGATTAAAGCAAAACGAGGCAACACCAAGTTGAGAATTGGAATCTCAGGAGCCTCGGGATTCGGCAAGACTTATTCATCCCTCCTAATGGCTCATGGGCTCACGGAAGACTATAGTAAAATAGCCATTATTGACTCCGAGAGTAATTCAGCATGCCTGTACTCACAATTGGGTGAGTTTAACGTCATAAATCTAGCTCCTCCTTATTCCCCTGAAAAGTATATTGAAGCTCTACATCTTTGTGAAAATGCAGGTCTCGAAGTGATTATTATTGATAGTCTAAGTCATGAATGGAATGGACCTGGCGGATGTTTAGATATTCATGAGAAACTGGGCGGGAGATTTCAAGATTGGGCAAAAGTCACTCCCAGGCATCAAGCCCTGTTGGACACCATTCTCTCTTCTTCC
This sequence comes from Robertkochia flava, assembly GCF_020166515.1. Lineage (GTDB taxonomy): Bacteria > Bacteroidota > Bacteroidia > Flavobacteriales > Flavobacteriaceae > Robertkochia > Robertkochia flava. The sequence continues at coordinate 37,852 of NZ_JAINZT010000002.1, forward strand.
TGTCATGTGATTTGCACCACCAGAAGAAAGACTGATTACTCTCTTGATGTATCCCAGAACGGGAAAAGCAGGGTCGTTAAGCACGGTACAAAGGAAATCACCCGTGATGGATTTGAATACGAATTAACCGTGAACCTGGAGCTCATTAATGAGAATCATTTAGCCAAGGCTTCAAAGGACAGAACAGGACTATTTATGAACAAGCCTGAATTCATCATTAATGAGGCTATTGGTAAACAGCTCAAAAAATGGTGCACCCAAAGCGAGGATATTGCTCTTGTCAAAAAGGAAATACTAGCATGCGAGACTATTGAGGGACTCAGACATCTTTATCAGAAATATCAATCCTTGAAAAATGAATTAATGCCGCTTATCCTTTCCAGAAAGGAGGCACTAGAAAAAACAGAGCGCATCATCGTTTCTGATCATAAAATCATTGATAATAATAAAAGACCAACACATGACAACAACTGAAAACACCCTTATGGTTCCTGAAAGGGAAATTGTGCGTAGTAGAAACCCAAACTTCATTGAGGCGAATACCAAAATGGTTGAACTTACTCACCTCAAAGAAGATTGTATTATTCCCGTTTTCTCTAAGGATAATGAGAGTATCATTGCCCATCAGGAATTTGTAGAAACAGCACATGAATGTGCTCAAGCCATTTTTTCTGGACAGCAAATTGGAGTGCCTGATATCAGGGTTAGCCATGTCGTAAAAGGCAGAACTCCTGATGCAATAGGCAAACCTGTTAAGTCATTATTAGACCACGAAAAAACTATTTATTATGAACGAATGATGTTTACCATTGAAATCCCTTCTATTACGGCTAATGTAAATGGGAATGAATTAAAGTTGACACTAGGCGGAGTAAGAGCCTTAAACCAGGAGAACTTATACAGTCGAAAGACCTTTGAGAAATTTAAATTCTTCGTAGGCTTTAAGAATTTAGTGTGTACCAACCTGTGTGTTTCCAGTGATGGTAGTGTAGAAACTATTAGGGCCTCTAGTAAATCAGAGCTAAAGCGGAGTATCATGGATGTCATTGGAAACTATGAGATGAAAGAACATCTCTTAACCTTAACCCAATTAAGAGACTTCCATTTGACAGAACCTCAATTTGCACACTTTCTAGGTAAGGCTAAAATGTTTGGACACCTCTCCAGTAAAGAAAAGGAAGATGTTATGTCATTCAAGTACAGTGATAGCCAACTCAACAGCATGACAAGAGCATACTATGAAGATCCTAATTTCCAAAGGAATCAAGACGGAACAATAGACCTTTGGCAATTTTACAACCTTATGACGGGGGCAAATAAAAGCAGCTATATTGACTCCTTTATAAAACGAAGTGTCAATGCGTACGAGATAACGAAATCGCTGGCAAAATCTATAGAATCTAACACACCTAATTGGTTCCTGAATTAATTAAACATGGCTAAAAAGCCCAGGCAAAGATCTGGGCTTTTCCTTTACTATGAACAAGAAAGAAATTGCAGAATTATTGCAGTACTGCTCACCTAATTCTATCCTGGTTTGCACCTATTTCAATAAACTGGCTACCTTATATTGCCCTTTTAAGGTTTTGGCAAGGGAAGATGTAGGAGGTTTGAAAAGGAATCGCACCTATCAGGTGACTGCAGTAAAATTATCGACTAATTTGAAAACCGTTTTTATAATTAATAATCAGGCTTATTTTTACAACCACTTTGATATAATTGTATAAAAGTTGGCAATATAATTTATGAATGTCCGCCAACTTGACAAGTTAATTTAATAGTCTATAGCAAACCTATGAGAGAAGGATTAGATGGAGCCCCGACAGCAACTTTTGAAGACTTTTTAGAGATCGATAAATTCAAAAACTTATTGTGGCTTTTTGCATACCTGGATTTAGGGAATAGAGATCTACCAGCGAATTATCAAAATGACCTGGAGGAAATTAAATCCAAGCAAGAGCGCAATAAAGATTTCTTTTTAAAAAGATTTTGTCTTTCTAGTATAGAATCTCAAGATCTGGAGAACGAAGATTACTTTCTCCATTTACTTGACAAAAACCTTAAGAAAGTTATTAATGGAATACCTACATCTCACTTTGAAATTTTAGAACATCAAATAAGAACTAAATACATACTGGAAAGTGAAGCGCTATTTCGTCTAATCGAATTAAACATAGAGTATTTTCAATCTTTATTGCCGAAAATCAACTATTCCGATCATTTGTATAGCTACAAACCTCTTATTAGAAAAACTATAGAATATTGCATTCAAAAGTTGCACGATGAGTTTCTACCTAAAAGTTTTCTTAATCCCGAAGACAATAAGATCAAGTTTAATCTAAGTAAAAAGGAGGTTTGTCTGCTTTTTACAAGACTTGCTAATGATGGTATTATCTCAATTGAACAATCAGGGGAAAAAGAACTCGGAGCTCTTATTGAAACTCACTTTTTATTCAATGATTCCAAATCAAAGTCTTACAGACCCATCACCCAGGCATACAAAACTATTCAAAAGAACAGGCAAGATCCCAGGCATCAAACCGAATCAGAAAAACTGAACAACTTATTTAAATAACTTAATAACCTAAATTGAAAAAATCATTACCCCACATTGTTGGGGTTTTTTTATACCCCACGCAACTCTTTGAAATTCTTCTTTTTGCTGGATTAACCAAATAGATTTGTCCATGAGAAGTTAAGGCGCCAACAACTCTCAAGAACAATTTATTAATTATTAAACTTTAAAGCGATGGTAACTAAAAACACCAAAAAAGAATCCAGAAAGAAGGTAAAAGATCAAAACCAATCCATTCAATTCTGGACTAAAACTGAAGAGAGTGAAAAACCAACTAGGTGCCGAATTATTGAATCTAAATTCATTGAATTTTTATCGAAGTCAGGATTTGCCAAGGTTATGGTCAATGACTCTGATTACATCCTTGTGCAAGAAAAAAACAACGTTGTAATAGAAATCCCAATTTTCATTATCGCGGAATATGTAGAAGATTACCTTAAAAAGCTAAAGGAATTTGAGGTGTTAGAAACTTTCACAAAAGGGAGTCCCTCTTATCTTTCTAAGGCTAAATTACAATTCCTGAAACGTGTGGAGCCCGTCAAAGACAGGGATGGGAGAACTTCAAGTTACTTCTTTTTCCAAAATCAATTATGCAAGGTGGATAAGGACGAAATAAAAAACATTCCATACGCTAAATTCAAAGGAAAAATATGGGCGTCAAGGATAAACGAGCATGAGTATACCCCTCCCCATCACCTGTCTAGAGGGTCAATGTTTGAAGTTTTCTGTGCCAATATTGCAAATAATAATGGTAAAAGACTTCTAGCTTTAAAAACGAATTTGGGATACCTGATGCATCGTTATCATGACCCAGCTAACCCACGCGCCATAATTTTAATGGATGAAGTTATCAACTTTGACGGTACTGCAAATGGTGGAACAGGAAAGAGTTTATTGCTTAAAGGGGTTGAGAAAATGAGAGAGGTGGTCACCATGGATGGGAAGAATATCAAAACCAAAAGTTGGTTTAAAAATCAACGAATCACTAGGACCACAGATGTTGTGTTTTATGATGATGTAACTACGGAATTTAATATGGAGTCTCTTTACTCAATGATCACTACTGGGATTCCAATTGAAAGGAAACAAAAAGCGGAAGAATTCATTAAACCAGAGGATGCACCCAAAATTGCAATATCCAGCAACTATGTGGTAAGAGGAACAGGCGGTAACACCGATGCCCGAAGAAGATGTGAATTCGAAGTTCATAATTATTACAATCTCGAAAACACCCCTGAGTCAGAGTTTGGATGCATCTTTTTTACTGGCTGGGATAAGCTGGAGTGGAACAAGTTCTTCCACTTCATGATGACTTGTGTTAAGGAATACTTAACCCATGGATTGATCATTGCAGAGCCGATAAACTTAACAAATAATACAATTGTAAATAATACATCTCCAGAATTCTATTCATTCATGGAAGTAATAGAAGAAACAGATACGTGGTTGGATAAAAGAGAATGTCAAAAGCTATTTCATGAGGAATTTCCTAACATGTCTGATACTTCTTCACATAAGTTCACCAAATGGCTTAAAGCTTATGCAACGGCAAAAGGTTATGTATATGATGATAGATCATCTGGCGGAAAATATTCCTTCATTCTGAAAACTGACAAAACGCGAAAGGAGGTGAATAATGCAGCCTAAGAAGATTATTTACAAGGTGACTCACAAGGAGTCCGGGAAAACTTATATCGGGGCTACAACAAAGTCACTGGAGGAAAGAAAAGCTGACCATATTCAAAAGGCCAACAATAAAGTTGGCAGTTACTTTCAGGAAGCCATCGGGACCTATGGTCCCGAGGCTTTCACATGGGAGCTGATAGACACCGCAAATACTTCGAATGAGCTGGCTCGAAAAGAGCAAAAATATGTTGACAAGTTTGACAGCTTTTTAGTCGGTTATAATCAAGATTCGGGTGGAGGCATCCAGAAAGAGGTATATCAGTATAGTATTAAAAATGGAAAGCTCCTGGCTGAGTATGATAGTCTGGAAAAGGCTGGAAAAGCCTTAAACGCAAGTAGGCAATGCATTAGTAATTGCTGTAGGGGGCAAAATAAAACCTGTAAAGGATATTACTGGAGCTATATTAAGAATGACACATACAGAATACCAGAAGGAGACAAGAGAAAGAAAGAGGTTATTCAATTCAGTCTTAATGGTAAGAAATTGGCAACTTTTGATTCTGTTTCGAGTGCCAGTAATCTAACAGGAATATCTAAAACCTGTATTGCACGATGTTGCAGAGGAGAGCGAAAGCAAACACATGGTTATAAGTTTCAGTACGTTTAATGAGGACAGGGGCAGCAGAAATGTTGCCCTTTTTAATTATAGATAACTCTACAATTTTCAACTCATTTTCTATTTTTACTTAAATGTGTAAAAAAGAACAAAGAATATTAGAATGAAGCTAAAACATCATGAAATTGAAATACCTCAGGCCGAAGGAGCTGACCCATTCGCAAATTGTAAACTAAATAGAAAGCAATATGCAAACGTTTTAACCGAAATCATTACAAGTTTTGCTGATGGCTTTGTTTTTGCAATAAATAATCCTTGGGGAGAAGGAAAGACTACATTCGTAAAAATGTGGCAGCAAGATTTGAAAAATAAAGATTTTAAAACTTTATATTTTAACGCTTGGGAGAACGATTTTGAACAAGATGTTTTAGTTGCCTTAATATCTGAGTTAGGAGAAATTAAAAACAAACCTGTCGAAGCCTACAAAAAAGTCCTTAATAAGGCTGTTACTCTCTCAACCAAAGTTGTTCCTGCAATTGCCAAACACCTTGCTAAAAGAGCTATTGGAGATGAAGCTGCAGAGGCAATAATAGAAGCAGTGGCTGAATACGGAACTGAGGAACTAAAGGATCAAATAGATCTATATACCTCAAGAAAAAAAAGCATCCAAGATTTCAAGGATAATCTGGCAGAATTCATTTGCCAAGTAGACCCTGAAAAACCATTAGTCTTTATAATTGATGAATTGGATAGATGTCGACCTTCCTATTCAGTTGAAGTATTAGAACAGATAAAGCATTTATTTTCCGTTCCTGGGATTGTTTTTGTTTTATCTCTAGATAAAATCCAATTAGGACATGCAATATGTGGTGTATATGGTAGTAATAATATAAATTCTGAAGAATATCTAAGGCGTTTTATTGATCTGGAATATTCAATACCAAAACCCAGTCTAAAGGATTTCACAGATTACTTATTTGATTACTATGCCTTTCATGAATTTTACAATGATCAAAGAATTGGTAATTCTAACTTTAGAAATGAAATAACGAACTTTAAACTCGTTTACTTAGCATTATTTTCTGGTTTAAAAAGCTCTTTAAGAATTCATGAAAAAATATTTGCTAGACTCAGAGTCATAATTAAATCTTATCATGAAGATCAATATTCCTTTCCAGAGATTTTAATATTGCTCCTTTTCCTGAAAACGTTTCAAAAGCACTTGTATCAGGATATTCTTAGTAAAGTCTTTACAGCGCAGGAATTGTTAGAAAAATTTGACCAAATTTTTAAGCACAATATTGATGACGAAGAGTTAAATGCTATCACATTTGCTGTTGCCAGATTTGTTTATAGCTATTGCAATTATAGAGAACCGTCAAGTGCAAAGAGTATGATCACTTTTGAAAGTGAAACCAATTCAGAAGTAGTTAATTTAAGTTTTAAGCTAAATCAGGACAGATTCAATTCAATCTTCCTAAGTCTTAATAGAGATTATAATATCGATACTATAAGTTTAGATTGGTTGATTACTCGTGTAGAATTAACTGAAAATTTAAAAAACAACTAATGTAAGAGTCTATTCAATGACACTAAAATTTCTTTTAAATTATTATATAATTGTACAATTTCATTTAAAGTAATTCTTAATTTTATATCAAAAGGTATACAATTCGGACACCTAAAAGTTGGCAAGTTGTCAAACAGCTTGTAAACATTACCTTCCTGGGACTGGAGTCGAGCCCAAGAGGGGGAGCAAAGAAAAAGCCACACAATCGTGTGGCTTTTTTTATTTGCGACCCCTAGAAGGGCGAGAAGAGCCCAAGAGGGACCCCCGAGCGTTAAAAAAAAACATCCTGTGGATGTTTTTCGCGAACCTGACTTGCGGCAGACAGGGTGGCGAGACGGCGCGCGGGCAAATTAGCCTATTATATTATCACAGCTATTCAACAAAAATCCGACTTGAAAAAGTTGGCCTTTTTTGGTTTTGGTACTTTTGAGAAAGAGATCTGTCTTTTCCAATCTTCAAGACCGCCAATCTTCTGAATGCCTTCTGCCAACTCCATGATGAGGTACGACTTCAATAACCCTTTAAATCAAGATCATTTTTATCTCACCCTCGACAGTTAAAATTATTACTTCATATTTCTGTATATTGAGTGCTATTTTAAGATGAATGTAATAGTTTTCATATGAAGAAATACCTGTCCTTTCTCCTGAGCCTTATGCTCTGTTGTGCCGTTTATGCTCAATCTGCTGAATCCCTGCACGACCAGGGACCCTTCAGCCAACTCATCATCCGTGGTGTCACCCTGATCAACGGCAATGGGGCTCCACCCATGGGGCCTGTCGACATTGTTATTGAAAAGAACACCATTACCGGAATTCACAATGTGGGGTATCCGGGGGTCGCCATCGATCCTGAAAATCGTCCGAAGCTTAAACCGGGAGGCAAGGAGCTGGACTGCGAAGGCATGTACCTGTTACCCGGTTTTGTGGATATGCACGGGCATATCGGTGGGGAAGCCCAGGGAGCCGATTGGGACTACGTCTTTAAATTATGGATGGCCCACGGGGTTACCACGGTACGGGAACCCGGAGGAAGGGGACTCGACTGGACCCTGGACCTGAAGAGGAAGAGCGAAAAGAACAGTATTATTGCCCCCAGGGTATTCGCCTATACGGTTTTCGGACAAGGCAGTAAAGACCCTATAAGTACGCCGGAGATGGCCAGGACATGGGTGCGCGACAATGCAAAGAAGGGAGCCGACGGAGTAAAGTTCTTCGGGGCTGCCCCTGAGATCATGCAAGCGGCCCTGGAGGAGAACAAAGCCCTCGGACTCGGATCAGCCTGCCATCATGCCCAGCTCAATGTTGCCGGATGGAATGTATTACACTCTGCCCGTGCCGGCCTCACCAGTATGGAACACTGGTATGGACTGCCGGAAGCTTTGTTTACTGACAGGACGGTACAGGATTACCCTTTAGACTATAACTACCAGAACGAGCAACACCGGTTTGAAGAAGCGGGAAAACTTTGGCAGCAGGCCGCTCCGCCCTATTCAGACCACTGGAATAAAGTCATGAATGAACTGCTCGCGCTCGATTTCACCCTCGACCCAACCTTTAATATCTACGAAGCCAGTCGCGACCTGCAAAGGGCGAGAAGGGCAGAGTGGCATGAAGATTATACCCTGCCTTCCCTCTGGAAATTCTACCAGCCAAGCAAAGTATCACACGGATCCTACTGGCATTACTGGGGCACGGAGCAGGAGGTGGCCTGGAAAAAGAACTACGACCTGTGGATGACCTTCGTCAATGAATACAAGAATAGGGGCGGAAGGGTGACCGTAGGTTCCGATTCCGGATTTATTTTTCAACTCTACGGATTTGCCTATATCCGGGAAATGGAGTTGCTGCGGGAGGCCGGATTTCATCCGCTGGAGATCATCAAGGCTGCTACCCTGAGCGGAGCCGAAGCCCTGAAGATGGACGATAAGATCGGGACCGTTAGCATCGGGAAATTAGCCGACCTGGTGATCGTGGAGGAAAATCCGCTGGTGAACCTGAAAGTGCTCTACGGAACGGGCGCGATCAAACTCACGGAGAACAATGAGGTCGTTAGGGTAGGCGGCGTAACATACACCATTAAGGATGGCGTGGTATACGACGCCAAACAACTACTTGAAGATGTAAAGGAAATGGTAACTAAAGCCAAGGAAACAGAAGATTTCCAGATCCGCCAACCAGGAGTTAAAGGGAATTAGTGGTTAGTTTACCTGCCTGTGCGCAGCACGGTAGGTGGTTAGTGAAAATAGGTGTTGACCGTAGATTGCTTATATTTAATATCAAAGTTTATCAACGCATCACAAAACGTGTAACATGAAAAGACTGATCTGTTTTCTGTCCCTGATACTACCCTTATTTTTAACTGCACAAAATACCGCCTATACTATAAAATCCTATTCAGATGAAGGGGTCAAGGCGCCCAACACCCATCATGAGGGAGATGCCTGGCTGAACTTCCTGATTGAGGCCGACAATGCTTTCCCGAACAACATCACCCAGGCCACCTTCGCTGCAAATGCAACCCTGGACTGGCATAAACACAGCAGTCCGCAGATCATCATCGTTGTAGAGGGTAAGGGCTATTACCAGGAAAGAGGTAAGGAAGCCATAATCATGAAAAAGGGAGATGTGATCCGTTGCGAGGAGAACACAGAGCACTGGCATACCTCAAGCGCCGACAGCATGGTATCCTATATCGCTGTTTACGGGAGCGAACCCACCGTCTGGACAGAGAAACTTACCCGGGAATACTACGATAAGGTGGCCGGGGAACTTAAGAAGAATTAACCCCCCCGGAATAAAGACATATTTCCATAGATCGGGGATCAAACACATGCTTATCCTAAAAAGAGAGAAGGAAGCAACTACAGCTTGTTTTCTTGTCGAAAGCGCTCCTTATCACAACGATGCTTTCCCGATCCGTAACAAGTGTTACAGCCAGGGTCCCGGGTCTGAAGTATTTTTGTGGCATAAAACTGAAATATTATGCCGACAGTTAAACTTACGACTCAGAAATTCAAAGAGGAGATCTTTGACTACACCATAGAAAAAGAATGGAAATACAAGGGAGATAAACCCGCCATCATCGACTTTTACGCCGATTGGTGCGGGCCGTGTAAAATGGTAGCTCCCCTACTTGAGGAATTGAGTAACGAGAATCCGGACATCACAATCTACAAGCTGGATACCGAAGCAGAGCAGGAACTTGCCGCCGCCTTTGGAATCCGAAGCATTCCCAGCCTGTTGTTCATTCCTATGGACAAATCACCTATGATGCATGCAGGTGCATTGCCCAAACATTCCCTGCAGGAGATCATTTCAACAGAACTAAAGACCGCAGTGTCATAGATCGTCAATGCATTCAAACGAGGAAAACCGGGTCTTCTTTGGCCCGGTTTTTTTTGCGGATCATCCTGAATAGAGACCGGAACTTCATAATTCAAAGGATTGAACGAAGACAAGGTATCATTCACAATACCAGAAGATCACCACCCTATCGGAACAACCTGTAACTGCAATAAAAAAAGCGACCGGAAAGATCCGGTCGCTTTTAACTATGAGAACTTATTTTTTTTAAAATTAACTCGGGGTATAATTCGGATCTGATTCCACCGGATTCGTTTCTTCTTCTCCATCAGTTGTATTTCCATCTCCGCTGCCATTTCCCTCTCCGGAACAGGACACCCCATGTGCAATCACATAGATCTCCCCGGAAAGTCCGTCTATTTGAAAACTGTCGCCGGAAGCATTATCAAGCTCGTGCTGGTCGGGATACTCCCCCGGAGCCACTGTAGGCTCTCCTTTGTTATCCTCCGGATAGGGGACACTACCAATATAAAGGTGGGTTTCACTCAGGGTAAAGCCTTCCAGCATTTCATAGGTAACAGAAGCACTTCCATCACTGTAATTCAGGGTTAAATGCCCTACAAGAGTTCCCTTTTCAATGTCACATTGCCCTGCACCGGCATAAAGTTCAAAAGTATATTCTCCTTCAGATAAGGGCCCAAGGGTCCATCCCCATCGGCTAAAACCATCCTGAGAAAAACATCTGGATTCCTCGTCGGTTCCCCTTGCAAAAAGCGTTTCACAACTTACCTCTTCCCCTTCCTGATCTCCGGATTCTTCTGAAGTCTCCGTCTGGGCCGGAGTAGTATCTTCTTCTGCTATATAGCGGGCATCGGCTGAAGTCAGCGCTTCCGTCTCCTGAAGATCAGAATCGCCCTGGCAGGAACATAAAAGCAGGCTCAAGCCTAGCACGGTTATTAGAGTTTTCATGAGTATTTGGGTTTAAGTATGAAGAACAAATATATGTTTTGTAGTCCAATTCCTAACAATTTTTCGACGAAATACACCCTAACCTCAAATAATCAGGAAGTTACGACACCATGCCGTCCCGCCATTTACGCCAGATCCCGGCGTATGAATAAACCACATCATATCTTCCTGAACAGACTTATATTTCCATCCCTGATAACATCATCTGCCACATTATTCTCCGGGATCTCCATGCAGCAGGCACTGAAAATTCATGGCTTCCTGAGATTTCCAGCCCCTTTTACACATTCCTCCCCCTCTACCTGTTTCATCTATGCATGATATGGATCAATTTTTCCCATTTTCCTGAAAATACCTCAATGAAACTTTTAAAGACAATGCACTGCCCTCAGAATTAACACCCTGTTTCTAGAGGTTTTGATTTTCAACCAGTTAAAAGTGAGATTGCAAACCTAAAATCATTGTATTAATTTTTTTTATGCTTTTTATAATTTAATTAAATAAAAACTTATGATTAATATCTCCAATATTTGCACCGGTAAATAATAACCCTTAAAAGCAAAGCGCTATGAAAACAAACGTTTTAAGTTCTGTAATGGAAACCCAGAAAGAGGTTCAACTTATCAAAGGAGAGTTCACCCCTTCGGAGGCCAGCGAGATCATCGGAGCTCTTATCGATCAGAAGATCAACTTCCACGAGGTAAGGAAATTTCAACGCTGGGAGAGTAACCACGACTGCGGAACGGAAGACCTGAACACCCGAATCGATGAACTTAAGGCGGAAAAGGCAAAAGCGAAAAGCTTTATAAATGGCCTGGAAGACGCTGAATATTCCATCAAGATCAACGGGGTTCTGGAGATCACGGTAACCGAAATAAATCGATAATCCCCAGCCACCTATCCTTCCAAAGTCGGCAAAGTCACCACAAACGCTGACACCGATACGAAAACACTAAAATTTAAAGCATGTTTAAAAATTCCGAAGCGAATTCACGGAGTACTATGCACGCCAAACGGTCACAGGGCCAGACACCGCTGATCAGTAACCTCACTCCCATTCTATTATGGAGCCTGTTCGCATTAACTGCAGCATGTTCTATCTATTTCTATCCTGATTTCCCGGAGTGGTCCTGGAATAACCTGGTCCGGGTTAACGGATTCACCATGTTGATCTGGATGACCGTTACCTTTTTCGGAGCACTGATAAGCACCTATGCCAAGAGATACCTCAACGGATTTCTTTACGAGAAACGTTTTATGGTTCTAACCCTTGGATTCACAGCTACGGTAATGCTGCTACTGGTGTCTAATCACCTGCTGTTACTGGTTGCATCCTGGTTTCTAATGGGGCTTAACATGTCAAAACTTATTGGCATCAATGCACACTGGGGAGAAGCCCGGGCTGCAGGAAGGTCCAGTCAACGTTATTTTATGGCCAGCTCCATCCTTTTAGCGGCTGGTCTTGCCATCCCTGCATTTCAGGCGAAGGCATACACCCTGGAAACCCTTCTGAAAGCCGTGCCCGCCCTACCCACAGGTATTGCGATGATCTCTGCCCTGTTCATTCTAACAGCAGCCATCATTCAATCGGCCATATTCCCTTTTCACCGGTGGCTACTTTCCAGCATGACCGCACCCACCCCGGCCTCCGGACTCATGCACGCAGGTTTTGTAAACGGAGCGGGTATATTACTGGCGATTCTGGCACCGTTTGTCCTGGAAGGCAAGGTATTCACCCTGCTCTTCATCCTGGGCGGTCTTACCGCTGTTATTGCCCAATTTGCCAAACTCCTTCAGGTAACTGTAAAGCAGCGACTGGCCTGTTCTACCATCGCCCAGATGGGATTTATGATCATGCAATGCGGGCTGGGTTTCTTTAACGCTGCGGTGGCCCACCTCATCCTGCATGGGTTTTACAAGGCCTACCTGTTCTTATCTGCCGGGGAGGGCATTGAGCAAACCCACCCGAAGACGCCGCCACAAATACGTATAAAGCCTCATCAAACGGGATTCGTCCTATTGAGCGGTATCGCAGGAGCCCTGCTCTTTATTCTCTTTACCGGAAAAGGTTCGGAGGTGAACAGCGGGATCTTCCTTACCCTGATCGTAGCCATAGCGGTGGGACAGGTAACGTACAATTTTATAAAACAGAAAAGCCTGCCTCTGGCATACCGCACGATCGTTCCGGTAGTACTTTTCTTTGGTGGGATCGGTTTGTATGCCCTGGTGTATAACGGAGTCACCGCATTTATGGCAGACATGCCTTTGGCTGTAGCTCCACAAAAGCTCACCCCTGTACAAATCGGTTTCGGCCTGGTATTCCTGATCGGTTTCTTTATCATGAAACTCGGGATCTACCAAAATCATCCATGGCTGTACGTAAAGCTCCTAAACCTGACCCAGCCGCTCAAAAATTCTGTTCTAAAATTTAAAAACACTGCCTTATGATACATCCGGGTTTGAAGACCACCATCGAAAAGGCTTCGGCCTATGTTCAAAAAACATGGCCACTTTATAGCTTTGTTACTTCCAATCCGCTTTCGGGGTATGAACAGCAGCCTTTCTTTAAGGCCGCCGGACAAGCCAAAAAGATCCTGAATGCACGGGTATATCCCGAGGCTTCTTTCTACAGGGAGGCTTTGCAAAACGGAGAGATCAACAGCAGTACACTGCAACAAATGCTTCTGGAAAACGCTCTCGACGCCACGCCGAAGCACTACCTGGAGCTCCTGGAAAGATCGGAAGCCCGGGTGGTGGAAAACACCTCCCATCAACTGGACCGACTCACGGTAAAATGGCTCTCTGCCTTTATGGATGAGGGACTTGCCGAATGGAGCATGCCGGGAAAGGAAAAAGGGTTTTATGAAGCCTGGCGCGCGCTGGCAATATACGACGACGAACTTTCGGAACTTCGCAAAAACGGATTGCCAAAAACGGCTTCGGAGGCATTGATCCAATTCCTGGGTGACCTGGAGGAAGAAGCGCAGATGAAATTGATCATAGCACACCTGGCAGCACTTCCAGGGTGGACAGGTTACATCAAGTACCGCATGGAAGCAGGCGCCTCATGGCAACGCTATGCTCCGGTTACCCTGGAAGATTACCTCGCAGTGCGATTTTGCATCGCCCATGCCCTGAAAACCCAGGTAATTCCCGCCGATCCGGAGGAAGACACCCCTTCCGGCCTGGATAAAGTAAGGTATGTCTTTCTGAAAGCCTGGGAACGCACCTGGCAGACTGAAATGGTGAGGTCGCTTTCCGGGAATACCGATGGCAGGAAAAACAGCACACAGGAAATTCCTGATGCACAGCTGGTATTTTGTATCGACACCCGATCTGAGGCGATAAGAAGACATGTCGAGGCTTCGGGGAAATATGAAACCTTCGGGTATGCCGGATTCTTTGGCATCGCTATGGATTACGCCGATCCTAAAACGGGGTTAAGCCGAAAATCCTGCCCCCCTATCGTAGGATCGGCATACGAGGTTAAAGAGAACCACGCTGAAGATCATGCGCATGAATACGAGCGGTTCCGGAAACAGAATGAGATCAGCAGCTTCTTCACCTACTTCCAGAAGCGCATGAAAAATATGCTGCCTTCCACCTTCGGTTACGTAGAAGGATCAGGAGTAAGTTACGGACTGGCCTTACTGGGCAGAACCCTCTTCCCGGGAACTTCCTACCGCACCCTGAAAAAACAGGAGAACGGGCATGAGCGCTTTTGCGAACCTGAGATCAGCAAGACAGGTCACGAACACAACCTGAAGGAGGGCATTCCCCTGGCTGAACGGGTTGCCATCGTTAAATCGGCCTTTGACCTGATGGGATGGAAAAGGTTTGCCCCCCTGGTGATCTTCACCGGACACGGCAGCCATACCTCAAACAACCCTTTTGGATCGAGTCTCGACTGTGGGGCTTGTGCAGCCAGCCCGGGAAGGCATAATGCCCGGATGCTCGCCAAACTTGCCAATATGAAAGAGGTGAGAAAGGCCCTGGAGGAAAATCACGGCATCCATATCCCGGAAAACACCTGGTTCATGGGAGCCGAGCACAATACCACCACAGATCGCATTGAACTTTTTGACAAGGATCTGCCGGCCACCCATAAGCACTTACTGGATCAGGTTAGAACAGACCTGGAAAAAGCCAGGCATACCGCCACCGCTCAGCGACTTGAAATGGAAAGTAGAAGTACCAGGGCGGCAGAAGACAAAGCCGGGAACTGGGCAGAAACCCGTCCGGAATGGGGGTTGGCAAAAAATGCAGGATTCATTATCGCACCCCGGGCACGAACCAAAGATATCGACCTGGACGGACGATGCTTCCTGCACTCCTACCAGTGGGAGACAGATACGGAAGGGAAAGCCCTGGAGGGCATCATGCAGGGCCCAATGGTGGTTACCCAATGGATCAACAACCACTATTACTTCTCTACCGTAGACCCGGAACAATTTGGAAGCGGATCCAAGATCACACAAAACATCACCGGAATGTTTGGCGTTGTTCAAGGTAACGGGGGCGACCTTAAAAGCGGACTTCCCCTGCAATCGGTGCGCCTGTCTGATCAGGAAATGTACCATCAGCCGCTGAGACTCTCGGTTATCATCGAAGCTCCGAAAGAGCGGGTGGCCTCCATCCTCCAGAGAAATGAACAGCTGAAGAACCTTCTGGATAACGAATGGATCTATCTCCTGGTAACTGACCCTACCAGGGAATACACTGCCTTCAGGTATACAGGAAACCTAAACTGGCATCCTGAGGAAAAACCCATCGAGGTCAGGACCCCGGCAAAAAGATCAGTGTCAACAGAGGCCGTATCGGTTTAAGGAAAAGCTCCTGCGAAGTACACAGGCAGCATAACCGCTGCCTTATTTATCCAGAACCCTCCTATGCTTCCCATGGGAGGGTTTTTGCATTTCGTCCACTTGCCATGGTTCCGGGAGGCAAAAGCGATGTAGAGCCAACTTCGACTCCCGAAAATGAAAAATTCATGGGAAAAATTAAACCATTAGCCGACCTCTCAGCTGCTCCCTTCCATTAATATCCTAACTTGTAAGCAATACGTGCAGAAATGAATCATTTACTGGCAGGGCTAAAAGGCAGCAGTTTTCACCGTTGGTACAAGCGATATGAAAAATTCGCGCCCATCATCTTCTTTATCGGCGGATTTATTTTTGACACCCTCACCCTGGGCAGGATAGACCGGTTATATGATGTAGTGGTATTATGCCTCTATATGACCCTGCTAACCTTATCCCTCTACCTGTATAACCTGGTCGATGACGGGCGGTGGAAAGGCACTCATTTTCAAAAATATGAAAATTACCTCCCCCTGGTTATACAGTTCTTCTTCGGAGGACTTTCCAGCGCCTATGTGATCTATTTTTCCCGAAGCGTTTCCGTGAGCAAAACAGCTTCTTTCTTTATAATCCTGGTTATACTTTTCCTTGCCAATGAATTCCTGAAAAAAAGGATCTCCAACAAATACCTGCAATTTGCCATCTACTCCTTTATCAGTTTTACCTTTTTCGCCTTTATGATCCCCGTTTTTATAAAGGAAATGAATCCCACAGTATTTCTGATCTCCGGTGGGGTAAGCCTTACGTGTACCCTTATTCTCGCGATTTCCATATACAACATCAGTCCCAGTACAAGGGCAGAAATGCAGCTGCGCAAACTCATCCCCCTCATCCTGTGTATCTATGGCACCATCTGCGTTTTCTATTTTTTAAAACTTATTCCCCCCGTACCACTTGCCCTGGAAAAGGGTATTGTAGCACATGAAGTACACAAGGAAAACAACTCCTATGTGGTTACCTATGAACAAGCGGCTCCCAATATTTTCTGGAGGGAATACCGGTCAGAGATCATCATCAGGCCGGGAGAACCGGTGTATTTTTTTTCCTCTGTCTTCGCCCCAACTGCCCTGAAGAAATCGATCATACACCAATGGAGCCGGTACAGTGAGGAAAAGGAAAAATGGGAGATCGTAGAGAACATCAGTTTTGAGATCACCGGCGGACGGGATGCCGGCTACCGGGGATATACCTTCAAAACCAATGTCTGGGAAGGCCACTGGAAGGTGGAGGTGATCACCAGCGAAGACCACATCCTTGGCTTTGCCAAATTTGACATTACCATTGACCCCGGGCTTGCACCTAAACAGTTAACCCGGAAAACCTTTTGAAAGATGTGAAGGAGCGAACGCTTCACCTGGCCTGGGCATTCCTCTTTTTTTTTACTCCGTACCATCATATCTCTGACTACAGCAGGCATTCAGACACTTCCTCCTGCACTGCCTGTATATCCGACTCCCCAACAAAATACACAGGTTCCCTTTCCTGATCATGGTCTTTATTAGTATCTTTTGCGCAGATTATTTGTCCTTCGAATCTATTGAATGGAACATCAATTTCAGAATCATATCATTAACTCATGAAATACTTTAAATTACTACTGCTTCTGGCTATTAATGCCGGGGTGTTCTATGGCCTCAACACCAAATTCGGGCAGATCCCGCCACTGGGAAAATTCCTGAGCCCAACACAGGGTATCTGGCAAAACGAACGGTCAGAGGTAGCACAAAAGACCTTATCCCTGGAGGGCCTCTCGGCTCCCGTGAAAGTACACTATGACGAGCATCTCATCCCGCATATTTTTGCGGAAAACAAAAAAGACCTGTACCTCGCCCAGGGGTATGTAACTGCCCAACACCGACTTTGGCAAATGGAATTTCAAACCATGGCTTCTGCCGGGCGACTTTCTGAGATCGTTGGAGAAGCTGCACTGACCTATGACCGACGGCAACGAAGAAAAGGTATGGTGTACGGAGCCGAAAAAGCCCTTGAAACCATGTCAGGAGATACAGAGATCCAGGAGTACCTGGAGGCATACAAGGATGGGGTAAATGCCTATATCGCCCAACTGGATGCTTCAGAACTGCCAGTAGAATACAAAATGCTGGACTATAAGCCAGAACCCTGGACAAAGAAAAAGACCGCTCTTCTGCTCATGTATATGACCGATATGCTCGCCGGAAGGGATTCTGATTTTGAATACTCGAATGCCCTGAAATTGTTTGGGAGTGCGCGGTTTAACCTTTTATTCCCTGATTATTTTGACAAGACAGACCCCGTAATTCCCAAGGAAAGAGACTGGAGTTCCTGGGCAGCTTCCATTCCGGAAGCTCCGGCAGACAGCCTGGTTCTTGAGCAACTTGCCAACACCATGGAAAGGCCTCATCCCGATAACGGAAGTAACAACTGGGCCGTGGGTCCTGAAAAATCATACTCCGGCAACCCTATCCTTGCCAATGACCCTCATTTAGGGCTCAACCTGCCTTCCATCTGGTATGTGATGCAGCTGGCCACGCCGGAACAGAATACTTTTGGCGCCACCCTTCCCGGGGCGCTGGGTATTGTGATCGGGTTTAACGAAGATGTTTCCTGGGGCGTCACTAATGCCACCAGGGACGTTCGCGACTGGTATAAGATCACCTTTAAGGACCATACCAAACAGGAATATCAATATGACGGCTCCTGGAAGAAGACCGATCTAAGGCTGGAGGAGATCCGGATCAGAAATAAAGAACCCTTTATCGATTCGGTGTACTACACCCACCACGGCCCTGTAACCTATGATGAAACCTTCCTGGGCAACCGCGGAGAAGCAGGATTTGCCATGAAGTGGACAGGACATTTAGGCGGAAACAACCAGCGCACCCTCTTAGAGCTGAATGCCGCCAGGAACTATGACGACTACAAGGCTGCCCTGAAACACTTCCTGGCTCCGGCGCAGAATTTCATCTTTGCCTCCAGAGAGGGGGATATCGCCCTTTGGATACAGGGCAGGTTTCCCAACAAATGGAAAGGGCAGGGCAAATTCCTTATGGACGGAAGCAAACCCGAGCACGAATGGCAGGGATTTATTCCTCAGGAGCACAATGCACATGTGAAAAACCCGGAGCGCGGCTTCGTCAGTTCTGCCAACCAGCATCCTGTAGACCAGAGTTACCCTTATTATGTATTTAACGATGGGTACGACACCTACAGAAGCCGGGTGATCAATAACTTCTTCCGAAGCAAGGAGAAATTTGATATCGAAGACTTTAAAGCCCTTCACGGAAACAATTACAACCTGATGGCTGCAGAATTACTGCCTGTAATGACAAAAAACATGGAAACCGGGGCGCTCAGCCAGCAGGAATTATCCTTTTTTGAAGCGGTGAGTACCTGGGATTTCTACAATGACATAGACAAGGCAGGCCCCTCTGTTTTTGAAGCCTGGTACGATGAACTTTACGACCTGCTTTGGGACGAGTTCGAAAGGAAAGACCTTGCATTAGACAAACCGTTCAATTACCAGACGGTTTACATGGTTACGAATTATCCCGAAGATCCCTTTATGGATATCCTGTCTACCGAAGAGAAAGAATCTGCTGGAGACCTCTTCCTGATCTCCTTTAAAAAGGCGGCAGAAAAGCTTGGAAAATGGAGGGAGGAACACGGAGATTATAACTGGGGCGATTATAAGGCCACGTACGTAGGGCACCTTCTGCAGGACCTTCCGGCTTTCTCCAGGTTTAATATTCCTATCGGAGGAAATTCCGGAATTGTGAATGCCACCTCTGAAGATCATGGCCCGTCGTGGCGGATGATCGTGGAGATGGGTGAACACCCGAAGGCTCTGGGCATTTATCCCGGCGGGCAGTCCGGAAACCCGGGAAGCAAACACTACGATGATTTTATTGACAAATGGGCGGCCGGAGAATACCTTGAACTGAATTTCCTGCCCTACGGTGACGAGCCCGGAAATACCTTTACCACCCAAACCCTAAAAGCAAACTAATACCATGAAAAACATTTTCAATCTTATACTAACCATTGTCCTGGCCTGGGTGATCACACTTTTCACTCCATGGTGGGGCGTAATGCTGGCTGCACTGATCGTCTCTTTTCTGGTACCCCTAAAGGGAGGAAGCACCTTTTTTGTTCCCTACCTGGCCATATTCTCACTTTGGGGAATACAGGCCTATATGGCGGGAAGTGCCAATGACTTTATCCTTGCCGGTAAGATTGCCGACTTATTTTCCCTGGATGGAAACACCACCCTGCTTATCCTGGTTACGGCCACGATAGGCGGCCTGGCAGCTGCTTTTGCCGGTCTTCTGGGCAAACAGTTAAAAACGGTAGTAACTTCCTGAACAGGAAATACCTCCTTTTAGCGAACAGGAACAGGAGCGGTATGCTCCTGGTTTATCGATAACAATTGAAACTTACGGGGATGCCTAAGCGGCATCCCTTTTTATTACCCTCCCACTCAAGTGAACTCCCGGACCTCGCAAAGATAAATACTGCCCTCCCGGTATTTTACTGGGAAAGGGGTATGTCATCATAAGTATCGCATAAGTCTTTGCCAGTTAATCACCTTATAATTAGCTAGAATAATCTTACATTTATAGGGTAAAAATACTACCATCGATTATGAAAAAACTTTTAATTGCCGGACTCAGCCTGTGTTTTTTATTGCTTGGGCCCGACATGAACGCCCAGCGAAAGAAGCGTTCAGACAACGAACAGGAAAATGAAAAGAGCCTGCCGCTGGGGGCTTTTAAAATGCGGAATATCGGACCTGCGTTTCTCTCAGGAAGAATTGCAGACATCGTATTTCACCCGGAAAACGACAACATATGGTATGTAGCCGTAGGCTCGGGAGGCGTATGGAAGACTGAGAATGCCGGTACCACCTGGACCCCATTATTTGACAGTCAATCTTCGTATTCGACCGGATGTATCACCCTTGACCCTTCCAATCCTGAGATCGTTTGGGTGGGCACCGGAGAAAATGTGGGCGGACGCCATGTAGGTTTCGGCGATGGTATCTACCGCTCTGCAGATGGCGGGAAGACCTGGAAGAATATGGGATTAAAAAACTCTGAGCACATTTCAGAAATCATCGTACACCCCGACAATTCCGATGTAGTATGGGTGGCAGTACAGGGCCCGCTCTGGAGCAAGGGTGGTGAACGCGGGGTGTACAAAACCTCGGACGGAGGCGAAACATGGACTCAGGTGCTGGGTGATAACGAATGGACCGGAGCCACGGATCTCATTCTGGACCCGCGCGACCCTCAGCTGCTTTATGCCGCAACCTGGGACCGGCACCGCACCGTTGCCGCCTACATGGGCGGTGGCCCGGGTTCGGGAATCCATAAGTCTACGGATGGAGGAAACACCTGGACCGCCCTGACCAATGGGTTGCCAAAATCAAATTTAGGGAAGATCGGGATAGCCCAGTCTCCACAGCAACCTGATGTACTTTATGCCGCTGTAGAGCTCGACCTGAAAAAAGGAGCTGTCTACCGCTCTGAAGACCGTGGGGCATCCTGGAAAAAGATGTCAAATACCGTTTCGGGAGGAACCGGGCCACATTATTACCAAGAGCTGTATGCCAGTCCGCATAAATTTGACCGGTTGTACCTGATGGATGTAAGAGTGCAGACCTCTGAGGATGGAGGAAAAACGTTTACCCAACTCAAAGAAGCCGATAAACACTCCGACAATCATGCCATTGTCTTCAAAAAAGATGAACCTGATTATATCATGCTTGGCACCGATGCCGGGATCTATGAAAGTTTTGACCTGGCAGAACACTGGAGATATATTAAAAACCTTCCGCTGACTCAGTTTTATAAAGTTGCAGTAAATAATGCAGAACCCTTCTATCACATCTTCGGGGGAACCCAGGATAATGGGTCTGCAGGAGGACCGGTAGCTACAGATGAACGGGAAGGAATCGCCAACAAACATTGGTATAAGACCCTGTTTGCAGACGGACACCAGTCTGCAACCGACCCTGTTTACAACAATATCATTTATGCAGAAACCCAGCAGGGTGGTCTGCACAGGGTAGACCTTACCACCGGGGAACAAGTGGCTATCCAGCCCCAACCGCGCCCGGGGGAACCCCATGAGCGTTTTAACTGGGATGCTCCTATCCTGGTAAGTCCGCACGATCCTGCGCGAATTTATTTCGCTTCCTACAGGGTATGGAAGTCTGAAAACCGCGGAGACAGCTGGACACCGATTTCTGAAGACCTCACCCGGAACGAAGAGCGTTTCGCCCTGCCCATTATGGGTCGGCAGCAATCCTTTGAAAATCCATGGGAAGTAAATGCCATGTCGGAATACAATACCATTACTTCCCTGAGTGAATCCCCAGTTAAGGAAGGCCTCATCTATGCCGGAACAGACGACGGATTTATACAGGTAACAGAAGACGGAGGACAGAACTGGAGAAGTATTCCCGTGACCCGTCTGGGCATCCCCGGGCGCAGTTTCGTAAACGATATCAAAGCGGACCTGTTTGATGAAAACACCGTATATGTGGCGCTTGACAATCATAAGGAGGGAGATTTTAGCCCGTACCTGTTTAAAAGTACCGACAAGGGAAAAACATGGACCTCAATGGTCGCTAACCTTCCCGAACGCACCCTGGTATGGAGAATGGTGCAGGATCACGTTAAAAAAGACCTGTTCTTTACCGCAACCGAATTTGGGATATACACGTCCCTTGACGGGGGAGGGCACTGGCAGAAACTGGGAGGAACCCCGAATATGGCGTTCCGCGACCTGGTGATCCAGAAAAGGGAAAACGATCTTGTAGCTGCTTCTTTTGGAAGAGGGTTCTTTGTACTTGACAATTACAGTCCGTTACGAGACATGACCCCGGACAACCTCAAGGCAGAAGGGAAACTTTTTGCCCCCCGTACCGCCAAATGGTATGTGCCACGCAGTAACGTAGGGAATACGGGAGCCGATTACTACTTCGCGCCCAACCCTGATTTCGGGGCCGTATTTACCTACCATCTCTCCGGAGACTACACCTCTTCCAAATCGGAACGCAAGAAAGCGGAGAAGGACCTGGATAAGGAGAATAAGGACGTTCCCTTTCCCGGATGGGATGCCCTGGACCAGGAAAGGACAGAAACAGATCCGATGGTATGGGTTACCATTAAGGATGCCCAAGGCAATATCATAAAACATATCAAGAAATCGGCTTCCAAAGGGAGTCACCGCCTGGCCTGGGATCTCACCCATGCCAATGCATTGCCGATAGACCCCGACAGCAACCGGGAATCCGGAAGATGGCAAAGGGGGGCCATGGTAACCCCGGGAACCTACTCAGCCAGCCTGTACCTGGAAAATGCAGGAAAAGTAACCTTACTGGACGGTCCGGTATCCTTTGAAGTAAAACCCATTTATCAAGGGGTGCTTCAAGGGGTGGATTATGACACTTATAACGCTTTCCGAAAGCAATATCATGAAGTCCAGGGAGCATCCATCGCCCTGCAAAACGAATTTAATGACGCAAAAAATCTGCTGAAGGCCTACAGAGCCTCTGCTGCTAACTCCGATCTCGAACCGGGAGCCCTTGCTTCCCAATTCGCAGAAGCTGATAATATGATCTATGCCATCGAAAGACGGGCAGAAGGAAGTGCTTCCAAGAATGAGGTGGGCGAACGAACCGCTCCGGGTATAGGTACCCATATGGGTGTTGCCAGAGACGGGTTGCGCACTACCTACGGCCCGACCGAACTCCACCAACAGCATCTGAATTATGCAGAAGAAGAACTTACAGCCTTAAAGGCAGAGGTGGAAACCCTTTCCACAGAAACACTGCCTGCTATTGAAGCTGTGCTAAAAGCTGCCAATGCGCCTGTGATTCTGAAGAACTAACAGACCAAATGGTTAGACCAACCTATTCAAAAAGCCGGCTCGAATGCCGGCTTTTTTTTAACCCTTCCGGAAACCAATTACCCCAAAGACGCTGCCCCGGGATACCCTGCAAATGCAAAGAATGAACCACCCATAAAAAAAAATAACTTATATACAACCTTGACCTGCTTTTGATTTATAGTAGATTTAACACCAATCCTAACCGTTTTCCCCAACGGAAAAGAACCCTAAAAATTGACATCTTATGGCAATGTTTGTGATCAGCAAACGGAAAAACGGACATTTTAAATTTGATTTCACTTCGAAACGGGGTACCCCGATCTTCAGCAGCCTTGCCTGTAAACATAAGACAGATTGTGAACAGATCATTGAGGCGATCCGGGTGCAGTTCGATCAGTTTACCCTGACCAAAAAATCAACGCCGGCAGGGAAACATTTTTTCCGGTTATCCCGCAACGGACTTGTACTTGCCAGTAGCAGGTATTTCAGTACGCCTTTACGGCTGGAAAAAGGACTGGATGAGATTGAAAGATCCCTTCAGGACGCCGAAGTCCTGGATTTTTCTGAAAACGAAGATATCTTTGGCTCGGAGGAAGCGTTTAAAGAAGCCATTTAAGGCCCAGCTGTCAAGGAAAGAAATTACTGTATATTTACAGTATATCGTTAACTCATGGATCAAACCAAGAAATATCCCAGGGGCAGGTATAATACCCCCGGCAGTGCTCCGGATCTAATCTCCGTCCATTCAGATATCCCATTCCACGGTGTTCCTTTTTTTATCCTCTATTGGCACTATTGATATTATGACACTATATTGGCCACAGCATGCTCCCTGTAAAAAACCTGGTTTCCCTTTCGAAGATCCACAGCCCTTTTAACCTTAAATCCTGCTTTGATTTGAAATACTTATATCTGTTCCTTACCACTTTTGCGATCCTTTGGAATACGGGATCTGAAGCCCAGGTTCCCGATGGTTTCATAATCGACTCCGTGATACGTACCGATCCTGCACAGCAGATCGCTATGGTTTCGATTCCGTTGCGCCTGTTTTCAGAAATCGTACCCGATATCCTGATCGCTGAGGGCACAGCCCTGACCAATAGCCAATTCGCTGAAAGGTCGGATGCACTTGTAGCCATTAACGGCAGTT
Organism: Robertkochia flava; assembly: GCF_020166515.1. Classification (GTDB taxonomy): domain Bacteria; phylum Bacteroidota; class Bacteroidia; order Flavobacteriales; family Flavobacteriaceae; genus Robertkochia; species Robertkochia flava. The sequence continues at coordinate 62,400 of NZ_JAINZT010000002.1, forward strand.
TTTTCAATACCAAGACCTATGAAATGGTTACCTATTATGAAAATGACAATACCGTGCTAAGCAGGAACGCCCGTTCTGACGGCCCATCCCTTTTTAACGGAATCATCATCATCGACAGGGATGATAATCTCAGGCTGCAGCCTTTTCAACAGGAAGAAGCCTATGAAATATCTCTTATGGAAAAAGAAGCCCTGGTTTCGGGTCCGATGCTTCTGGAAGGCGGAAACAGATCTGTTCTTCCCGAACGTCCGGCTTTTGTAAATAAAAGACATCCACGAAGTTGTCTATGTACTACCGAAGAGGCTTTGATCCTGGTTGCAGTAGATGGGAGAAGGGATACAGCCTCGGGCATGACCCTGCCGGAATTGCAGGAATTCTTATTGGAGGCAGGATGTAAGGATGCCATAAATCTGGACGGTGGTGGATCGACCAGCCTCTGGGTAAAAGGCATGGGAGTGATCAACACCCCAAGTGACACTACAGGAGAGCGGGCGGTGGTCAATGTGCTTGTGATCCTTCCCAAGACAAAAGATTAAATCCATTATTAAACAAATAGCCACCCTCAAGGGTGGCTATCTGCAAATAAAACTAAATTCAAACTGTAAACTGTTCTCCGGTACTGTTTCTATTTAAGTTCAAACCGGTCAAGGTTCATCACCTTATCCCAGGCTTTCACGAAATCTTTAAGGAATTTCTCCTGTGCATCCGAGCAGGCATATACCTCAGCCAGGGCACGAAGTTCCGTATTAGATCCGAAGATCAGGTCTACACGGCTTCCCTTCCACTTCAACTCTCCTGTTTTACGATCGCGGCCTTCGAAGGTTTCCTGATCGTCGGAGATCGCCTTCCAGGTGGTTCCCAGGTCCAGTACATTAACAAAGAAATCATTGGTCAGGGTACCCGGCCGATTGGTAAATACCCCGGTTGAAGATTGGTCGTGATTGATATTGATAGCCTTTAATCCACCCATAAGCACCGTAAGTTCCGGAGCGGTAAGGGTTAAAAGTTGGGCACGATCGATCAGCATCTCTTCTGCAGAGACCATATAATGTTCCTTGATATAATTCCGGAATCCATCTGCCAGGGGCTCCAGGGGTGCAAAACCTTCCACGTCGGTTTGCTCCTCCGTGGCATCTGTTCTTCCGGGCGTAAACGGCACCTTTACATCATGACCGGCGCTTCGGGCAGCGCTTTCAATTCCGGCACATCCTCCCAGAACGATCAGGTCGGCCATAGACACCTTCTTCCCATCCTTTCCGGCATCGTTAAACGCCTTTTGAACCCCTTCCAGGGCGGTGAGCACTTTCTGAAGCTGCTTCGGATTGTTTACTTCCCAGTCTTTCTGGGGAGCCAGGCGAATACGCCCTCCGTTAGCACCACCGCGCTTATCAGAACCTCTGAAGGTAGCGGCCGAAGCCCATGCGGTTCCTACCAGTTCTGACACCGATAACCCGGTATCGAGAATTTTCCCCTTGAGGTCTGCAATATCATTATCGTCAATCAGCTTATGATCTACAGCCGGCAGCGGATCCTGCCACAGAAACTCCTCCTTAGGCACTTCCGGTCCGAGGTATCGGCTCAGAGGTCCCATATCCCTGTGCGTTAGCTTAAACCAGGCTTTGGCAAAAGCATCCGCTAATTCATCGGGGTTCTCATAAAAATTCCTTGAGATGGGCTCATAAATCGGATCCATTCTCAGGGCCAGGTCGGTGGTCAACATGAACGGAGCGTGTTTCTTCTCCGGATCATGAGCATCAGGTACGGTCCCCGCACCGGCACCATCCTTAGGTGTCCACTGATATGCACCGGCAGGACTTTTGGTAAGTTCCCACTCAAACTCGAAGAGGTTTTTAAAGAAGTTATTGCTCCATTTGGTGGGGGTTTGAGTCCATGCTCCTTCCAATCCACTGGTAATCGTATTTTCTGCATTCCCGGATCCGAAGTTGTTCTTCCATCCCATACTCATTTGTTCAATTCCTGCTCCCGCGGGTTCAGACTCCACATATTCATCCGGGTTGGCAGCACCGTGGGTCTTTCCAAAAGTATGACCTCCTGCGATCAGCGCTACGGTTTCATAATCGTTCATGGCCATACGTCCGAAGGTTTCGCGAATGTCCTTTGCAGCTTTTAACGGATCTGGTTCTCCGTTAGGCCCTTCGGGATTCACATAGATCAGCCCCATTTGCACCGCAGCAAGCGGATTTTCCAGTTCCCGGTCGCCCGTATATCGTTTGTCGCCTAACCATTCTCCTTCTGAACCCCAGTAAATATCTTCTTCGGGTTGCCAGACATCTTCTCTACCCCCTGCAAATCCGGTAGTCTCCAGCCCCATAGTTTCCAGGGCCACATTTCCGGCAAGGATCATCAGGTCTGCCCACGAGATCTTCTTCCCGTATTTTTGCTTAATTGGCCACAACAATAATCTGGCCTTATCCAGGTTGGCATTATCCGGCCAGCTGTTGAGCGGGGCAAAACGCTGGGTTCCGGACCCACCTCCACCGCGTCCGTCGGCGATCCTGTAGGTACCTGCACTATGCCAGGCCATCCTGATGAAAAAGGGCCCATAGTGTCCGTAATCTGCAGGCCACCAATCCTGGGAATCGGTCATCAGCTCCGCCAGGTCCTTTTTCACTGCTTCCAGATCGAGACTTTCAAAGGCCTTGGCATAATTAAAGTCCTCATCCATCGGATCGGCAAGACTTGAATGCTGACGTAAAATATTAATATTTAATTGGTTGGGCCACCAGTCGCGATTGGTTGTACCACCTCCTGCGACACTCTTTAACTCTCCGCCCATAAAAGGGCATTTTGCCGCGCTCTTGTTTACATTGTAAATCTTGGCGTGGTCATTAGATTGCGCTTTATTATCCATTTTATCAATTTATTTATTATCTGTTCTATAAATTAAGAGCATTTCTATCGAAAATTTGCCTGATGCTTATTGTTATTCACAATAACCTAATTAGCAAAGCCTATAAGAATCTAGGTAGGGATCATTAAAACTGATCATTGTGCAAGGGTAAGACGTGGGCAGGTTTATAAAGCCGGAGGGCTTATTCGGGACAGCAGAAAACTCTCATAAAGATAAGAAGAACCTCGGGGAGTTCAGGACCAGGAACCCTGAAAATTCCTTACCACAAAGAGAAACAACAACAGGAGTATCCGATGCCTGGCCGGTTTCCCGGGAAAGGAATGGCATATGCGTTGGCAGTACTACAAAAGTTTCAGGTTATTCGACCGATGATCAATCCCAGATATAGCGCCACTCACCATTCTCCTGCCGCCTCCAGACCGTCATATAAATTCCGGTAAGTTGTTGCTCCCTGCCTTGATCATCAGTCATGATCCACTGATACCGGCCATAGCTGAAGGCCAGGTCTTCTGATTTGGAAACCTCCACATTTTCCGGCGTCCAGGTTACTCTTACGTGTTCAAAGCGCTCCTTATCGTAGTAGTTATAAATGGCATCCTTGCCTTTAATCAGGATGTTTTCCCTGTTCAGCACGGCATCGTCTGCAGCGAAGAAGCGGAATGCCCCGGCTATCCCCTCATTTTCTGTCATCTGCTGAAACGCTGCTTCCACAGCGAAAATTTCCCGGACAGTATTTTCCGTGTCCAATTCTACCTGGGCATGCATACTACTGCAGCATATAAAAAACATAGTTGCCAGACCTATTTTAGCCGTGCTACGCCGGAGTCTGGAAAGGCTATCCATTCTCATGACTTCGGAAGGTATTTATCGGGTATGGGCAGATCGGGTGTTTCCGGAGTCCAGAAAATATTCAGGATCCACCAGCGCTCGCCATCGTTCATGAGCTGTATGCTGTTAATACCTCGCATGAAAGGTTTTAGATCTGAGGCCGAACGATAACTCTCATAGGTGCTGAACAGATGAGCCACCGGGCCGAATTGCTGTGTTTCCCGGTGAATTTCCTTTTCGTAGAATCCGTTCTCTTCCAGCCATTTTCCGGAAGAGGCGATATAATCGTCTGCACTCATAAATCTTGCCTGTACCTTCCCTTCCCGACCGCTACCGGATGGGATCAACCTGGCTTCCGGGTGAAACAGGCTGCGAAAGAGTTCCCAGTCGCGCACCTCTCCTTTTTCGCCTGAAATAACCGCATACAGGGTTTCGACCATGGCATCTAAAGTCTGCGTTCTTTCTAAATGATGAGGTGCTTCCCCTGACTGGGCTGTGACAGGTATGGCAATCAGGAAAACGAAAATTCCTGTGAGTAAAACTTTTTTCATTGGATGTTATTTCCCCTAAATATCGCCAAAAAATACCATACACCATCTTTACACATACAGTATCAAAGAACTATGCCATTAAACAGTGGGGTGCCAGATTTTCTATCGACCTGTATGTTTCGCTAACGCATTTCCTCCGCTAATTTCCGGATCACTTGTGTGGTATCAAATGGAGGGGCAACCTGGTTGAAGGTTATACAGATGGTAAGTTGGTCTTCAGGCTGATAAAAAAGGGCACTGCCCCAGAATCCTGTATGCCCATACCACAATTTATCCCCAAAAGCGTACGTCCCCATTCCCAGTCCATACCCCTCTTTGGCCATCATCGCCTGCAGCAATTCAGGATCCCTGAAAAGTTTTAGTTCAAAAAGAGCCTTTATAAAGGTAGTGAGATCTTTGGTGGTGGAAACCAATCCGCCTCCGGCCCAGTCAAATGAGGTGTTGATAAAAGCGGTTACATCCAGACTTCCCATAAAGGCATGTGCCTGTTCCCTTTTTTCTTCGGGCTTTTCGTAAAACTCCAGATAGGTGTTGGAAAGTTTAAGAGGCTCTATTATCCGTTGCCGGAAATTCTGAGCCAGCGGCTTACCGGTTAACTCCTGGATACAATAACCTAGCAGCACATATCCTGTGTCGGTATAATGATATCCTTTTCCAGGCTCGAATAGAGCCATATGATTTACGTCCAGCTCGAAATAGGTGTGCATGATCTCTTGCGGATATCCCCTTTTACACCTGCAGATCACATCCAGTAAAATGCCACCAGAAAGTCCCGGAATACAAAGAAAACACGCTGAATCTGTCAAGTTCGCTGCACCCGAAAAAAACTGGAATTGCAAAGCTGTATGATCCATTCTCATCAAACCGGACACTACGTGGGAATAGAAGTGTTAATAACCCTTAAGGTTCTATTAAAACCGTTAAATTCCTTGACTTAAGCCTATAATTACTGTAGGTTATTTAGTGTTAACTGAATACATAAATTAATAAAACTTAAGATTATGAAACTTCAAAATAAAAGAATCGCCATTCTGGCAACAGATGGTTTTGATCATTCCGAATTATTCGAACCCTTAAAGGCTCTGAAAGAAGAAGGAGCACGGGTAGATATCGTTTCGGTAAAAACAGGTGAAATCCGAAGTTGGAAGGGCAATAACTGGGGCGAAAGCATCCCGGTAAGTGTCCTGGTCAACCAGGTTAGGTCCAGTGATTATCACGCCCTGGTACTTCCAGGTGGAGTAGCTAACCCCGACCTGATGCGAACCCATGAAGACGCACTGATCTTTATCAGATCATTCTTTGACGATCACAAACCGGTGGCAGCTATTTGTCATGCCCCCTGGTTACTGATTAGTGCGGGAGTTATTGAGAACAGAACTGTAACTTCTTACTACAGTATAAAGGATGATGTGATAAACGCAGGCGCTAAATGGGTAGACCGTCCGGTAGTGGTTGACAACGGACTGGTTACCTCAAGAAAACCTGATGACCTTCCGGCTTTCATTGATAAGATCATTGAAGAGGTACGGGAAGGCAAACACAAAGAACAGGTGGTAGACGCATAATCTGTTAAAACAGTATCGTAAACGATAAGGAGAAACGGTGAATCACCGTTTCTTTTTTTGTGGAATTCTCAATCAATTCGCCTTAAAAAGCCGCATTGAGGTAACCGGGATATTCACGTCTTAAATGGGGTAAAACCCTGTACAGGTCCTTTTGCAATGCTCAGGAACTATTGATTTTCTTTGATCTTTACTCCGTCGGAAGTCGCTCCCGAAGGCCTGAACTCTCCCGAAGGAGCATTTAAAATTCGCTCCTTCATCTTCTGGAGTTCTCCAATGCTCATATCGGCCGTCAGGGAGTCGCTAAACGCACTGAATTTTGCCATCTGCAATTCAGTCAATCCATCCTCATCATAGAAGGCTTCATCCAGGTCTTTAGTCTTCTTACCGAGACGTATCTGTAAATTAGGCGGAGTCCCGGTAATCTTTATAGGAATCCCTAAAATTCCCCCAGGAGGAAGACCCAGGCGCATTTTCATATTGATTTGCCTGTCCAGGGTGGTTTGCCCTTGCATACGCAGGCGAAAGGGTTTAACTCTGAAATTAAATTCCTCCACATCTATGATTCCATTATCAATATGGGTACGTATCCCGATCTCTTTCAACTCGGCATCCAGTAATTCTTTATTCCCCGTACTTTTAGAAACTTCTGCCAAAATATCGTTATTCTTTACTCTTACATCCCTGAGCGTCATTAAACCACCCCCTTCAAGGGAAGGCAGCAACACCTTCATATCTTCATTCAACACCCCGGAAAGCTGGTAATCCAGCCCGACCACCCCGGAGGCATTCTTTGCCCCGGGCGCCAGGTTCCTGAACATTTCAACCTCCTGGTAAGCCCGCTCAATATCAAATTCAGAAACTTCAATATCATATTCAAAATAGGATTTTTCAGGGCCAAAGCTTTTATACACGCCATCCAGTTGCAGGGAAGTTCCTATCATATTCAAACGGCCTTCCTTTATAAACATGCCCCCTTGCACAATGGCCGCCAACCCTTCAAAATCCTGGATTTTAAGATTTTCCAACACCAATTCCCCAAATTTATAATCGCAGGTGATGTCAATAAAACCTGGTATTTGTAAAACTCCTTCCTGCAACCCATCAGGCTTATCAGCCGGGATCACTTCATTTTGCCCCTGGGATGCCCGGGCAGTTAACTCCCCGGATTTTAACAAAAAATCATCAAGAAATACACGATCAGCCTCCACCGTGAATCGCCCCTGTACTTTTTCATCATCATAAAAGAGATGCTTTAAAAAAGAGCGTAACTCTCCATTGATGGAGAAGTTGCTCCTGGCATAGCTACCCAGGAATTTTTCAAATTTTATGGAGCCTTTACTGAATCTGAATGCTCCAGCCTCAAGCTTCACTGGAGCTTTAAGGTACGGGCTTTTCAGGGTCATATTTTCCATATCAAACCCGCCACTGCTCACCATCTTGTTAAATTCATAATTCCTGACTAAGCTCATCCGTGTTTTTAGCATGACATCCATCTTAACCACACCATCCACGTCAATATCCTCCCGGCCGAAAACCCGGTTCAATTTTCCCGGGCGCAGGACTCCCTTACAGCGCACGGTGAAAAGCGGATCGGTGAAATCTTCCACCAGCGCATCTGCCGAGAACCGTTCCCCTTCGAAATCAAACCTGGCTTCGTTGATCTTCATAGTCCCCTTTTCAGGATGCACCCCGTCATGAGAGAGGTCCATATCGAGCTGAATATTTTCAAGCGGGGCCGGGTAATAGGCGGTGTTCAGATTCCCGTCCCGCACTTTTAAAAAGCCATTCATCGCAGGATATACCCGGTTTACAGTGTCATAGGTCCCGTGGATCTGAAGATCAGAGGTTAGGTCTCCCTTAAAGGCTATGCTATCCAGTCCAAGTGAGTGGGTGAGGTTTTCCAGGTCTAACCTGGCTGATAAATTTCCATCCATGATCAGCTTGTGTTCATTTCTTTCTAAATTGAAATGCCCTTTTAGAAATTTATCCCCGTTCGTAAAATTTATGGTATCCAGATCAACCCGCATGTGATTGAGATCCAATCCCGGTACTATTGCCTCCAGGTCAACATAGATATCCCGCATCGACGTCTTCACACCTTTGGGAAGTAAGGTGCCATCCTTCCAGGACAGATTAACCTTAAGATCCGGCCTTATTCCCGTTGCTGCTTCCGAAAGTCCTTTTAATTGAATGGTGGTTACCGCATCTCCCGAAAGGTTTAACTCTTTTACCCTGTGCCATTTCACAAAGCGCTCGGGAAGGGCTGAGATAATATCGGAGAGCTCTCCGGGAGCCGATTCCAGCAACAGATCGACCCGTAGGCCGCGTTCCAGGAAATCCAATTGCCCTTGGAAGTCGAAATTCAGCTTATTGATGTTCATATCATTTCGCTCAAAAAACACCGATAACGCATTGGGCCGGATAATGGTAATATGCTGCGACTCGAGAACTTTATTGTTGAGATATTTATACCCCTTTAAAGTCATGTCCACCTCCTTCATTCGCGAATCGGTCTCCAGGCGAATATCCCCTGCCTCGAAGGCACCGCTTGCCTTCAGGTTCCAGCCTGCAATATACAGATCCAGGTTCCGGGCATAATCTTTTAAATACATCTCCGCTGCATGCATCGAGATCCCTTTCAGGTTAAGCACCTTGCCTTCTTCCGTAAGTTTATTGAGGAGTTTCTCCAATCCGTTATTGCCCTTTTTCAAAAAGTTATAATTGGGATTCCCTTCTTTATCCACATGAATTCGAATTACGGGGGTATTCATCCTGATCCTGTCTACCTCTATCTTTCCGGTAACCAGGAGTTTGACCCAATCAAAACTAATATGCAGGGAAGGTATTTCCACCGCGGGATCTGCCACATTGGGATCGCTCCCCTTTATCTTCATATTTTCAAAAGAAAAGGTAATTGCGGGAAAACTTCTGAAAAAACTCATCCCGGAGTCACTGTATTCAACAGGGTGCAGGAAAATAGTATTCATTTCCTTTCCGACACGACTCATGACCTTATCTTCGAAGAAAGCGGTGATAAGAATCAATGTCAGTGCCAGCAGGGCCGATGCCCATGCCAGAATTCTCAGCCATTTCCTAAACCAGGGTGGCCTCTTCTTATTTTGTTGTGTTTCTTCCCTTCCGGTGTTCATCTGTGATACTTCTTAAGCATGAAGGAGGGGCGTTAGCGATAAAATTTCGGGGCAGATTAGTTATGTGGATTTCCTTATAAATTTAGCACATTAATTTCTCACACACCTCTTAAGGCTAAATCGGTTAGGAGGAAATAAATTCCGGCAGCAAAGGACCCTCCGACCAAAGGTCCGATAACAGGTATCCAGGCATACTCCCAGTCACTCGAAGCCTTCTGATTAATGGGCAATACGGCATGCATTAACCGGGGCCCCAGATCTCTTGCCGGGTTAATGGCATAACCGGTGGTTCCCCCCAGGGAAAGTCCGATAGCCCAAACCAGAAATGCAACGGGAATGGCTCCAATCGAACCCAATCCAATGGGTACAGTTACCTCTTCCTTCAATCCGGGTTCGGTAAAAAAGAAGATGGTGATCATAAGAACGAATGTACCCGCCACCTCGCTAAAAAGGTTGCTCTTCCAATTCCTGATGGAAGGAATGGTAGCAAAGGTTGCCAGTTTGACCAAAGGCCCCTCCGTTTTCCTGTAATGGTCTTTATAAAACACCCAGACCAGCAGGCTTCCTGCAGCGGCCCCTAATACCTGGGCCAGCAGATACGACGGCACAAGACTCCAGCTAAAATGACCTGCAAGGGCAAGAGAGAGGGTTACCGCAGGGTTAATATGAGCTCCGCTATGCGGCCCGGCAACCACCACTCCCACAAAAACTGCAAGGCCCCATCCGGTCGTTATGACCATCCATCCACCGTTATTCCCCTTTGTTTCCCGGAGAAGTACATTAGCCACCACCCCATTCCCTAAAAGGATGAGGAGGAGCGTACCGATAAATTCTGCTGCAAAGGGTGTCATAGGCCATATCCCCGGGTATGAGGATCCGTTTTTTTAGCTTAGGTATTCTCAATTTAAAAATTATACCGGTAATTAACTAATATTCAATACCTATACACTTATTTTAGGGTTAAACCTGCTTCGCTGAAAATTTTTGATGCATCCGGCGAATTCCCTGTCTATCAAAGTTATGTTAAAAATCCATCCTTTATTTTGCAGGAGAATAGCGGACTTGTATTTTGGAAATCAAATTAAAACGCTTTGTTCCGTTACCTGCCTCTTCTATTGATCTTTTTTTTCCAGCCTGGAAATGCCCAGGAGCAAATGCTTCAGGGTACCATCACCAACGGGGAGGCGCCCCTGGAGGCAGCCCACATTCTCAACCTGAGCAAATCCCTTCAAACCATAAGTGATGGTGAAGGATACTTTGCCATTTCTGCTGCCGTTTCGGATACGATCGTATTGAGCTACCTGGGGTTTCAGAACGTCATCTTTACTGTTGATGAAAGCCTGTTAGACGGAGAGGATCTCCATCTGGTTATGAAGGAAAACGGCATTGAACTGGGGGAGGTTACCCTGGAATACAACCGGGCCCTGGACCCGGTGGCCCTGGGACTGATCAATAAGCGCCCTGAAAAATTAAGTACGAATGAACGGAAACTTAAGGAAGCGGGCGACTTCAAAGCGGTTCAATTACTCGGAATCCTGGGAGGAAGCGTTCCTATCATTCCGATGCTGAACAAGATCACCGGCAGAACAAAGCGATTAAAACGTCGGGTAGCCGTGGAAAATGAAAATAACCTGAAGGAGTATTTACATAGAAATTACGACGATTTTTTAAACCGGGAGCTGGGACTGGAAAAGGAATGGACCGACCGGTTTCTCTATTATGCCGTGGTTAACGGCTCCTGGAATGACATCTATCCTAACGGAAACAAGGAGCAGTTCCGGTTCCGGCTCATCCAGCTCTACCACCAATACACGGCCTCGATGGAGGAGGGAACAGACCTTTCCATCCCGGGAGAATTGCCACCCGCATCAGGAAATCAATAACCCATTTTTTTAATTTCTGTATTTAATGTGGATTTCTTTTAAATTAGCTGAAGCTAACCTGAACTCATGAAAAAACTATTTACGCTTTTCCTGGCTTCCCTTACATGCGGGATTACACAGGCCCAGGACCTCGATAACTATCTTGAACCTGCAAAATTCCGTAATATCGGGCCCTTCAGGGGTGGTCGTGCCAACGGCTCCTCCGGGGTAAAGGGTGATCCTCTGACCTATTACATGGGCACTACCGGAGGCGGGGTATGGAAAACAACCGATGCCGGACAGCAATGGGAAAACATATCCGATGGTTACTTTAAAACAGGATCAGTAGGTGCGGTTTCCGTATCAGAAAGCGACCCGAAAACCGTATATGTGGGGATGGGCGAACACGCTCCCCGAGGGGTGATGACTTCATACGGGGACGGGGTATACAAGAGCACCGATGGCGGTAAAACCTGGCGTCATATGGGTCTTAAAGAAACCCGCCATATATCGAGAATCGTTATCCACCCGAAAGATCCGGATATCGTTTGGGTTGCCGCCCAGGGCGCATTGCATGGCCCCAACAAGGAAAGAGGCATCTATAAATCTACGGACGGGGGCGAAACCTGGCAACAGGTCCTCTTTGTCAATGAACTTACCGGCTGCAGCGAACTCTCTGTAGACCATCAAAACCCCAGGGTGCTCTATGCCGCCATGTGGGAGCATATCCGCAAACCATGGAAGGTGGTGAGCGGCGGAGAAGGCAGCGGACTTTATAAATCTACCGATGGAGGAGCCACCTGGTTTAAGATAGAAAACGGCCTGCCGGAAGAAAAAGGGAAAATGGCCATTGCGGTGTCCCGTGCCAATTCCAACCTGGTATATGCGCTGATCGAAAGCGATTCCAAGGCAGAAAAGGGAGGCCTTTTTGTTTCCCAAAACGGAGGGAAAGACTGGACTAGGGTTAGTGAAGACCACCGACTCATACAGCGTGCATGGTATTACATCGAAGTGTTTCCGGACCCGGTAGATGAGCATACGGTTTACGTACTCAGTGCCTCCTTTTACAAATCCATCGACGGAGGGAAAACCTGGGAAGAGATCACCACCCACCATGGCGACTATCACGATCTGTGGATCAACCCCGACAATCCGGATAACATGATCGTTACCGACGATGGCGGTGCCACCATTACCCTGAACGGAGGTGAAACCTGGTCGTCACAACAAAATATTCCCACGGCCCAGTTTTACCGGGTGGCAGTAGACAATGGGTTTCCGTACAACATCTATGGCGGACAGCAGGACAATACCTCAGTAAAAATAGCAAGCATCGGCCTTGGAGACGGCAGCATTGGCAGGGAAGACTGGTCGCCTTCGGCCGGAGGAGAGAGTGCCTTTTTAGCATTCGATCCGGACCATCCTGAAAAAGTGATGGGAGGCAGCTATCTGGGAACCATAGATCTTTTGGACACCCGAGCGATGGCCATCACCAATGTAATGATAGAACCCAACCTCTACCTGGGACTTCCGGCGAGAGAAATGAAATACCTCTACAACTGGAATGCTCCTATTATAAAATCACAACACGAGGCGGATACCTGGTACCATTGTGCACAGTATGTCATGAGGAGCAGGGATGAGGGGAAAAGCTGGGAAGTTATCTCTCCGGATCTCACCACCAATGACGATACAAAACAAGGAAATGGGGGAGGCCCTTATACCAATGAGGCCGTGGGTGCAGAAAACTATGGTACGATAAGCTATATTATTGAATCTCCCCATGAAAAAGGAGTCTTCTATACCGGAAGCGACGATGGAATGGTGTACATCACCAGGGATAACGGAAGCACCTGGCAGAATGTTACCCCTAAGAAATTACCGGAAACCCTTGTGAATGCCATTGAAGTGTCACCCCATGATCCGGCAACGGTGTATATCGCCACTACGCGCTATAAATTCAACGACCATACCCCTTCCCTTTGGAAAAGCACGAATTACGGAAAAACCTGGACCCTTATCTCGGAAGGCATCCCGACAGGGGCATATACCCGGGTGGTAAGGGAAGACCCGGTACGAAAAGATCTGCTGGTTGCAGGTACCGAACTGGGACTCTATGTGTCTTTGAACGGGGGGAATTCATGGGAGCCGTTAAAGAGTAATCTTCCGGTGGTTCCGGTGACCGACCTGCTGCTCAGGCATGACGACCTGATCGTGGCCACCCAGGGGCGTTCCTTCTGGATCTTTGACGACCTCAACCTGCTTCGACAGTATCAAAAAGGAGACAACGGATTAAAACTCTACCAACCTGAGAGTGCTGTCTGGGCCAACTGGTACAGCAGTATGGACAGTAATGAGCCTGCAGGAACCGATCCCTTCGAAGGTGTAAATCCCGCAAGTGGAATGGAGATCTATTATCAGCTTCCGGAGTTGGCTAAAGATACCGAAGTATTCATGGAGATCAGGAATGAAAACGGGGAGCTCGTGCGATCTTTTTCTTCACTTCCCGATAAAGACCACGTTGCCTATGAAGGGGCACCCGCCCCGAATCCGGCACTTTCTAAAGAGAAAGGACTCAACCGCTTTGTCTGGAATATGCGCCATACCTCCCTGCCGGGAGCTCCGAAGGTATATATCGAAGGAAGTTTCGCCGGACATAAAGCCATTCCCGGAACCTACACCATCAAACTCAGGGCCGGGGAGGAATCGACTGAAACCACAGCAGAGATCAAAACGAATCCGTTATACCCCACCACCCCCGAAGAATACAGGGAATATCATGAATTCATGAGCGTGGCTGAAGCTACCTATACGGAAATGACAAAGATCACCAATCACAATTACGAGCAACTGCAGCAACTAAAGGGGTTCCTGGAGAAGGTCGACAAGAAGAAGTTTCCGGAGGAGACAGCGCAGGCGGAAGCCCTCCTTAAAAAGATGGAGGCTTTTGACCAGCTTATGGTACAACGACTGTCTAAGGCCTATGACGATGTGGAAAACTATGTCAATGGGTTTACCGCTCATTACCTCACCGTGATCAATCAAACCGACAGTCAGATCCCTGTGGTTACCAAGGGAAGTAAGGAACGCCTAACCGCACTCAACGCCGAGTGGAAAGAGCATCAGAAACTGCTCAACGAGATCAGTGCACAGTCTGAGAAGGTCATGAAAACCATGTTTGCCCTCTCCCTGACTGAATATTAAAAATGAATATCAAAGCCAGAGGGCGGGATCGATCCTGCTCTTTGGCTTTATTAATCTCATCCAAGTGAATTTCCCCGGAGTTCAACATTCCTTAGTAAGCTCACGCCTGGTTCAGGTGGTTTTATGTGCTCTCCTGCTTTGCCCATGGGGAGAGATCCGGGCAAAGGACAGCCTTTGACTTTAAACACCTGTTTGAACAAAACGATTACTGGGTGAGCTTTCGAATGAACAGCCCGGAAACAGCGAACAGTGAAGCACATCATTACTTTGTTCTGGCTTATGTCCGGAACTTCTAGTTAAAAAAGTATGCCTTGCTGAAACCTGAGCACACCCTTAATATTGGATCAGGTCTTTCAGATAGCCCCACATCTCATGATGCAGCGCTCTCTCATTCACATTATTCAGCTCCCCGAAACGCACCACTACCAGCTCCAGCTCCGGAACTACATCGATAAACTGCCCATTTAATCCCGCTGCGGTATACATGCCGGGGGGAGCATTGGGCGTAAAAAAATCTGCAGATGCGCCACCGGATCCGGGAATCTTTAACCCCTCCCTGTTCAGCCACCATAAATAACCGTAGGCGGGATTAATATCCTGGGACGAACCAATCATGGCATTAAAATATACTTCATCATTCATGATCCGGGAATCCTTCCAAACCCCTTCATTCAGCATCAGCAATCCAAAACGGGCCGCATCTCTCGCAGTACTCCAATAGATGGTGTTGTATTCCTCTTCAACACGCCATTCCCCACGCATCCCCAGTGGATACTCCAGTTGTGTATTCGAAAAATCCTCGTACCTGTTCCCGGTTGCGTTCATCAGGATCTCATCCAGCAGATTGTAAGGTGCATTGTGATAGGACCACCGGGTACCTGCATCTGCCTTGTATTGCAGGCATTCAGGTTCGGTACAGTCATCATCAACCCTGTCGTTTGGTGTATTGTCGGTGATCTTTTCATCCAGCCCGGTGGTCATATTGAGGTGATGTCTGATCTGTATGAGGTCCTGCTTATCGGGGGACAGGCTACTCCAGGAATCCCCGAGATAATCCGAGGTGCGGTCCGAAATATCCAGCAATCCCTTCTCCTGGGCCAACCCTGTTAAAAAGGAGGTAAGTGTTTTCCCAGCAGAGGCCCAATACCAGAACGATTGCTGCTCAAATGCCGTATTTGTTTCGTATTCCTGTCCCGAATATCGCTCCAGAACAATATGACCTCTGTAAAGCAGCAGAAAGGCCCGGGTGTCATGCACATCAAGAAAGGAATACAATGCCTCCGTTACGGATGTATCCCATCCAAGAGAATCAGCTTCCAGGGTATTCCAGGGCGCTTCCGGTTCCTCATTGGAAGGAAAAAACATTTGGATTTCCTTTGAATCTCCATTGTCATTCCCCTCCCCGGTTCCGGGATCCGGATCGTCTCCCGAACCCTCATCACCGCCCTGGGGCGGGTCCTCCTCTTCTGCTGAAGGAGGAACAGTATCGTTTACCACCGTTTCCGGTTCATTATCGGAAACAGGCGGAGTCAGCTCTGTGCTGCAACAGGTGAGCATAAGCAAAACAATAACGGAAAGGACGCTACTCGTATAACGGAATGATTGCATTCGTTTGGATATCAACAACTAAAAAAGTGTTTATGAGGTTTGTATTCTATAAAGTTAACGTGTAAATCTATTAAATATTTGTTTTTCAGCACATTAAGCCAGTTGTAAATTTAATTTTCTCCTGTAAAAAATACTTTTTTAAACTTTTAAGGAACTAACGGAAGCTACCTATGATTGGAAATCGAAGTTTGGAGGCATTGGCGAATAGGTGAATAGGCGAATAGGTGAATAGGCGAATAGGTGGATAGGTGAATAGGCGACTAGGTGAATAGGTGAATGGGTAAAGATGTAAAGTCGTGAAGGTGTAAAGTCGTAAAGTCGTGAAGGTGTAAAGCGCTGGGTATACGATAATGAGTAAACTCCCGACTCCCGACTACCGACTACCGACTACCTGTCTCCCTGCCTCCCCGCTTCCCTGCCTCCCTGCCTCCCCGCTTCCCTCTAAAAGTAAACAAAACACGATTTTTTGTAAACTAGACTTTACATTTAAAATATTCTACTATCTTTGTGTAAAGTTTACTTAACATTTAATCAAAGACCTTTTACTTATGAGTGCAACTAAAAATGACTTTAAGGCACAGACCCATAAAAACACCGTCCGCCTTGCGGTCTGGACCGGTGCCTGGGTAGTCTCCATGGCCCTGGCCGCCTTCGGACCCAAATTCGTATGGAACGAGAATAAGACCTTATCGGTTCTTGCCATCCTGCTTAACGTGAGCATGGGAATCATGATGATCCTCGCCAATCGCACCCTGATCAAAGGGATGGATGAACTGCAGCGCAAGATACAGATCGACGCCATGGCGATAAGCCTCGGAGTAGGTGTGGTTGGCGGGCTCGCTTATTCCCTGCTCGACACCACCAACGTTATCCCCTGGGATGCAGAGATATCCTTCCTGGTGGTGCTAATTTCCGTTACTTATATGATCGGCATCTTCGTGAATCAAAAGCGCTACCTATGAAAAACCGGTTAAAAGTACTTCGCGCAGAAAGGGACTTCACCCAGGGGGATCTTGCCGATGCTCTGGGCGTTTCCCGCCAAACGGTAAACGCCATTGAAAAAGGGAAGTTCGATCCCAGTTTACCCCTGGCGTTTAAGATCGCTTCACTCTTTGGGCATAGCATCGAAGAGATCTTTCAATACGAAAACTAAAATCCATGATCTATATCGTCTTGCTTCTCGCCAAATTCCTCCTGCAGATCACACTGGTGTTCCTCTAACCTCCTTGATCTCCCTGTTGCATTTTACTCTGAAAAGAATTTTTTATGAAGGCACAGGGATTAACCGGAGAGCCCGTGAAGTGATCAGGAGCTGTTTTCAGACCCTGTTTACTCAGGCATTACCCTCCGCCGGTACGCTTAATTCACAACCTCACCATGCCATAAAAAAAGACCCTGGGGTTACCAGGGTCTTTGATGCATTTTCAAGGAAATATAATACTAACTACCAATAAATTCAGAATAGGATTGTAGTTCAACACCTTCCAGGCCTTTGCTCTTCTTCTTTAGTTTGGTCAGGCGTTGTTCCGCTTCCTCCATTTGCCTTTTCAACATCCCGAGGTTCTCCATATCATTGTCAGATGGCTTATCATAACTGCTGGCCACCTTGCTGTACAAGGCCGATATACGTTCCCTGAGCTGGGGTTCGGCCGCTCCCACATAATTATCCCCCGTGGTGATCACCAGATCTTCCTTGAGGCTGTTCAATCGTTCGGTCTCCTTCTTGTTCCCGTTCTTTTCGGCTACAGCAATAAGTTCGTCCAGTTCATAAACCATATATGCCAATTCCTGGGACATCTGGTAAAGCTCCATCGTAACCTCATTTTTCACAGCATAGTCTTCTCTGGACAGCGGTAGATCATTGTCAAAAAGCAGTTCAAATGGCTGTTCATAAACTTCATTTCCTTTGGTCATTACCACCTTGTAGGTTCCGGGTGGAACCTTAGGGGTGGTAAACCCGCCGAAGCTAAAGGTCTTCCCTTTGGCCATCTTGGGTTGTTTCCTGCTGTAATTCCAGGTAACGATATTAATTCCCTTTGACTTCCCTGCTCCCAGCTCTGCAATCTTATTTCCGTCCATATCCTGAATTTCCATTGCCATCTTTCCAAAAACGTGTCGTTTTTTTAGATAGTAACGAATCTGTACATCACGAGAATCGTTCCTGCCTACGAACTGGGTTTCAGACCCGAAACTATCCGAAAATCCGGTGGTTTCGTCAATGACAGTTGGGGGTATGGAAAAGAAATGTACGTCTTTCGCCACCACTTCTTCAGACAATTCACGCAGGGGAGAAATATCATCTATGATGATCACACCCCGACCATGAGTACCCATTACCAGGTCATTGGTTGCAGGGTGCAGGTCGATGAAATGGACGGCGACTGCCGGCATATTGTTGGTAAACTTATTCCAGGTGCTTCCCCCATCCGTAGTAATGTAGAGACCGAATTCCGTGCCCAGAAATAGCAGGTCGGGATTTTCGTAATCCTCCTGGATATTCCTGGCAAACCCCTTAATATCGGGAGTGGTGATACTCTTCCAGCTCTTCCCAAAATCGTTGGTCTTGAAAACATACGGATTCTGATCATTCATCGTATGCCCGTCAAATACAGCATATGCGGTTCCTGCATCAAAATTCCCGGCCTCAATATGGTAGCACCAGGTATTGGCAGGCAATCCTTCGATATTCATTACAGTATTGCTCCAGGATTTACCTCCATCTCTGGTGACCTGCACATTTCCATCGTCTGTACCTACCCAGATCACATTTTCGTCCAAAGGCGATTCGGCTATGGTAAAGATCGTGGTGTGGTTCTCTGCCCCCGAATTATCAACCGAGAGTCCGCCGGACTCCGCCTGGTTTTGCTTAGCAGGATCGTTGGTGGTAAGGTCCGGCGAGATGATCTCCCAGGTGTCGCCCATATTATCCGAACGGTGCAGGAACTGACTCCCGACATAGATCCGGTCGTCTACATGCGGACTAAGCGCAATGGGAGCATTCCAGTTAAAGCGCAGCTTCATTCCCTCTTCGACAGGCAGGGGTTGAATGGTCTTTACCAGGTTGCGATCGGCATCGTAGCGCCAGATATTTTCAGCGCCCTGCATTTCGGCATAAATGATGTTCTCTGACGGATGTCGGAACATGCGAAAGCCATCTCCACCACCCACCGGGTTCCAGTCGCGGGCGGTTATTCCTCCCGGAGAACGCGACGGGCCATACCAGGAACCGTTATCCTGTAGTCCGCCATAGACGTTATACGGCTCGGCATTATCGGTACTCACGTGATAAAATTGAGAAAGCGGCAGATTCTCCACGATCTCCATGGTATTCCCGCCATCCCAGGAACGGTACACCCCCCCGTCTGTTCCGGCGAACATCATTTCAGGGTCCTTAATATGAAAGGCGATATCGTGAATATCGCTGTGCATATTCCCCAGGTTCTTAAAGGTTTTACCTCCATCACGTGAGATCGATCCGGTAAGTCCCGCTTTTACCACGACGTCCTCATTTCTGGGATCCACTACAATACGGGAGAAATAAAAAGGTCGGACCGTTATGCCGAAATCATTGTTGAGTTGCTTCCAGCTTTCCCCGGCATCATCACTGCGGTATAAACCCTTGCGATCGTTCTCCTGGGCTTCAATAACCGTATAGAGCACCTTCGGATTGGAGGGTGCAACCGCAATTCCCAATCGCCCGAGACTTCCGGAAGGAAATCCCTTATGGATCTTTTTCCAGGTTTCTCCTCCATCTGTAGACTTATAGAGGGCACTATTGGCCCCTCCGGACTCGAAAGACCACCCGGTACGCCTGAATTCCCACATACTTGCATACATGACGGAAGGGTCGGATGGATCTATGGCCAGGTCGGCACAACCGGTCCTGGGGTCGATATATAACATTTTCT
Source organism: Robertkochia flava (assembly GCF_020166515.1). Lineage (GTDB taxonomy): Bacteria > Bacteroidota > Bacteroidia > Flavobacteriales > Flavobacteriaceae > Robertkochia > Robertkochia flava. The sequence continues at coordinate 81,947 of NZ_JAINZT010000002.1, forward strand.
TCCAGGTCTTTCCCCTGTCGGAAGACTTAAACACACCTCGCTCTTCACTGTCGCCCCAGAGTGCACCCAGTACGCCGACATAGATCTCATCCGGATTTTCCGGATGCACGATCACGCTGGCGATTCGCTCTGAATCCCCGAATCCAAGAAGCTCCCAGTTGGCACCCCCATCAACAGAACGATAAAGTCCGCATCCCACGGAAACACTGTTTCGGGTCCAGGTTTCCCCGGTACCCACATAGATCGTATTATCAGGATCTGAAGGATCCAGGGTAACCGTTCCTATGGACTGGCAATATTCATCGAAGATCGGATTAAAGGTAGCTCCCCCGTCATTTGATTTCCACACCCCTCCACCGGCAGCTCCTAGATAAACCACCTTGGCATTGGTGGGGTGAAGTTCCAGATCATTGATCCGGCCGCTCATAAGCGCAGGCCCTATATGCCTGGCGGTAAGATCCCCGAAAAGTTCCTTTCCGCGTACCTCAGCATCTGCCTGACCGTAGATGCCAAGCGGACAAAGAACAAGCAGGGTTATTATCCCGAATATATTTTTCATCATACTAAACATTCCGTACTTATTCGTCTTTACCTCCTTCTGTGGTCTCCGGGAATTCAAAGGCTTCGGCTTCCACTTCCGGATTCAGCTCGATCGAATCGAAAACCAAAGGCTGGCCCGGTTGTCCTTTAACGCCCTGGGTCATGGAAAACGGAAAGTACAATCCTTCTACTTCCTGATAGTCGCTCATGGTCACCATGGAGGTCTGGCCTTTGGCAGGACCTTGTTTAATGACACTCTCCACGGCAATAGGCACAAAGTTATCCTTGTCAAAATAGTAGAAACTAACATCTTCTTCCTGTTTCCCGTCTATGGTAAGCGGCTCTTTCACCAATTTTATCTTATAGGTGGATGCCCCCTCTACGGTTTCTTCACCTAGAAGTTCAACTGTATATCCCTTCTCTTTATAATCGATAAAAGGATCCGGAAAATCATTGGCATTCAATTTGAAATTAGAGGTGGATTCCGCGTCGCTTTTTTCGGGCTGCATGGTCATGAAATTATGACTCCACAAGGTTTCCCCATCAAAAACGCCCTGTTTGATCTCCTTCCCCTGGAAACTTATCAGGTTCATTTGTCTTCCGTCTGCAAGCGAATATACCTCCACCGGGATCTCCATTCCACCCTGGTTTACCTTTGCCATCATCTTAAGCCCCTGCAGACTTTTAAGTTTTTCTTTCCCCCCGATATTTTCAAAATAATTCTCGAGGATCTCATCTGCGGTTTGGGCATGCAAGGCCGTACTTAGGCTCAATACCGCCATGAAAAGGATAGTAATTGATTTCATTTGATTTAGTTAAATGGTTAAAATACTTAGTATAAGTTACATAAATGTCCGAAAAGTTACATTGTCACTACCATATTATCCTACATTTTTTAAAAGCTGAGAATTGTCATCGTTCTTGGAATATGCATCTCCTAATTTTACGGTTAAAACCGTGAGACTATGAAAATCGTATCATCGTCGGAAGCTTTACAAGCTGTACGATCCGGAGACCGGATATTTATCCAGGGAGCCGCTATGACCCCAACCGCTCTCATCGATGCGCTCTGCAACCGTTACAATGAGCTGGAAAATATCGAACTGGTGCAGATCCATACCGAGGGAGATGCCAGATACACCCGATCCCCGTACAATAAAACGTTCCGGGTGAACAGCCTTTTTGTGGGCGGCAACGTGCGCCAGGCCATTAATTACGAAAATGCAGATTACACCCCCATCTTCCTGAGCGAGATCCACTTGCTGTTCCGAAGAAATATCCTGCCGCTTGACGTGGCCCTTATCCAGGTGAGTCCACCAGACAAACACGGGTACTGTTCCCTGGGTACCTCTGTAGATGTTACCCTGCCTGCGGTACAGACAGCAAAAACCGTGATCGCCCAGATCAATCCTATGGTACCCAGAACCCATGGCGACGGAATCATCCACATCAGTCAGATCCATATCGCCACAGAAACCGTCCATCCTATCTTTATAAAAGAGGTCCCGCCCCTTACAGATACAGATATCAGGATCGGAAAACATGTGGCAGCACTTATAGAAGACGGAGCCACCCTGCAGATGGGAATAGGCAGTATTCCCAATGCCGTTTTAAGCAACCTGGGCAACCACAGGCGTCTGGGGATTCATACCGAAATGTTTACAGACGGAATCCTGCCGCTGATCGAAAGCGGGGTGATCACCGGAGAAGAGAAGGCCATAAAGACAGGAAAAATAGTAACCTGTTTTGCCATGGGATCTCAGAAACTTTATGACTTCACAGACGACAATCCGCTGGTACACTTTAAAGAAGCAGCCTACACCAACGATACGGCTATCATAAGGCGCAATCCAAGAGTAACCGCAATCAATTCGGCCATAGAGATCGATCTTACCGGTCAGGTGTGCGCAGATACCATTGGAGGCATGCAGTATTCCGGGGTTGGCGGCCAAATGGATTTTATCCGGGGAGCAGCGCTATCCGAGAGAGGAAAGCCTATTATTGCCATGCCATCAACCACCCGCAAAGGCGAGTCCAAGATCGTTGCTATGCTAAAACCCGGCGCCGGAGTTACCACAACCCGGGCCCATGTACACTATGTGGTTACCGAATACGGGGTGGCCCACCTGTTCGGGAAGAACCTGATGGAACGCGCAAAGGCCCTGATCCGCATCGCCCATCCCGACCACCGGGAATCCCTGGAAAGAATTGCCTTCGATCGATTTTCAAGGAAGAGCATTTCAATAGATTAAATATATACTACGCAATATCCTGTTATTCTGAACGTTATAGTGTATCGACAAAACCAATTCATTTCTATTCTTCATGAAACGTCTTACACTTTACATCAAAGGATATCCCGTAATTATTTTACTACTGGCCTGTAGCACCCTGCTGCTTTTTTCATGTGATGATAATGACGACCAGGGAGAGAACACCAACATGCGGAACATGGAAGAGATCAGGGCTAATATAACCTCAGGAACCTGGATCATCGAACTTTACAATGATTCCGGAGAAGATGAAACCGGTATTTATGCAGGGTACTCTTTTTCCTTTAACAGCAACGGAACCCTGGTGGCAGACAACGGCAATGAGCAGTATAACGGCACCTGGTCGGTTTCTGATGACGACGACAGCGACGACGACAACAGCAGTTCAAATGAAGACGATATCGATTTTAATATCGCCTTCAGTACGCCCGGATTTCTGGCTGAACTTACGGACGATTGGGATATCGATACCTACTCCTCTTCCCGTATCGAATTATTTGATATCAGTGGTGGAGACAATACTACCGATCTGCTCACCTTCAGAAAAAACTAACATTGCCTATCCTGAAAACCACCTGAATGTCCGGGAAAGAGAAAAAAGAGATCGAAAACCGGGAAGATGTCCGATTACTGGTCAACACCTTCTACTCAAAAGTGCGCACCCATCCCGACCTCAGTCCCTTCTTTAACGATACCATAAGTGATTGGCCCGCTCACCTGGAGCTGCTTACCGATTTCTGGGAATCCCAGTTATTCCTCAACCGAAGCTATACCGGAAACCCGGTTCAGGCCCATTGTGCGGTTGACAAAGCCTTCGGACATACCATCACCATGGAACATTTTGGTCAATGGATCGAACTGTGGATCGCCACTCTGGATGCGCTGTTTACAGGAGAAAAAGCCTGGATCGCTAAAAACAGGGCCCGTAAAATGGCTACCATGTTTTTTCTCCACATCTACCAGGAGCGGGACAAAAAATAATTGCCTGAATTTATTGGTTTTCAGTTAGTTAAGATAATTTTAATCAGTTTTATCCGTAACTTTATCACTTAACAACTTAAAACCAAGATCATGAAAAGGTTTCTCTGTATCCTCTTTGCCCTCATCTTTATCAGTACCTCTTTTGCTCAAGTGGCATACTTACAGTACCGCAAGGTGCCGGCAGACCAGGAAGATGAGTTCGTAAAAAGGGAAACGGAGCACTGGGCCAAAGTGGCGAAAGACGCCATAGACAAGGGACATATGACGGGATGGTCATTATGGCGCAAGGTTGGAGTCACCAATGAAGACGCCCCTAATTACGTTTTTGTAAACACCTTCGAAAGCCTGGACAAGATGAACATGGAAGACGTCTGGAATGAGGAAAACCTCACCAAGGTACTGGGTGTATCACCCTCCAGTGTAGAGACCAATTCGTTTACCACGATACCGTTTGACTACTGGATGCAACTGGAAGCAGTAATTCCGGGCGATTATAAGTACGCCCTGGTTAATTATGCCATGCCTGCGAACCGGGGCGCTTTTATTGAAGAGAACAAAACCCTCTGGCAACCCTTTCATCAGGCTAATATCGAAAGTGGAGAAATGGGAATGGCCAGTTGGGGAATGATGTCGGTGATCTACCCCAGGGGAAATAATGCCCGGTTTTCAGTGCTAACATGGGATGGATTTAATACCATGCAAGGTGTAATGAACTATCTCCGGTATACGCCCCAGGCAGAAATGGACGCCGGATGGGAAGAAATGATGAATAAAACCAAAATGGGAGACCTTCTTCCCGATGGTTTTGAATGGAGTATAATTTACGAAAGGGTGAAATCTGTAGGTCCGGACCAGGATTAACAAGTGTTAATCTTTGTTAAAGGAGGGTTTTCCGTAAAAAATATAACAAAGTACTGCTAAAGCCTGTCTGATAGCGCTTTAAGAGATACCTATTTTACAGGAAAACCTTTCATTATCGAGTTTTTCGATCTTAAAATATTCATAAACTATGCAATTTAAGTTGGTTTCCTCGTTGGAATATATAATATAGCAACAAAACACTTAATAATGGATTTGATCGCCGAAGCAATAGATTTCGAACAAAATGAACCAAAGCCTAAAACGAACAGTGAGCGCATCCGTTTCTCGCGTAAGGCAAAGGATCTTATTCTCAGCATCAATGAGATCTATAAAAAGAACAAGGATGAAAAACTGATGAACCTGATGAAGCGCCTTACCAAGCGTAAACAGCAGGCAGAAAAGCGTCTTAAGGGACGTCCGGTTTAGAGGCGGTTCAGTCAAAATTCTTTCGATCAACCGGCGCATTCTGATGGAGTGCGCCGGTTTTTTATTATGGCCTAAATTTTCTAAACGCTTGCGTATACATCCTTCAGTTCCTACTCAGATATTTTCAGGTTATTCTTCTTGTTACAGAAGTCCTGGGTAACAGGTAGAGTGCCACGCTCTTGAAGGTAATCGCAATTCAAGTGACTCCACCCTACTTTAAAATACGTAGGTTATTTCCTAATGTTTTGTAATATTGCACTGTAACCTAAAACATCTTACTATGAAAAAACTACTCTTTACGGCGCTTATGGTTTGCCTCACCATGACAGCCATGGCTCAGTACTCGAATAAAACAATAAGCATCGGTGTGCGCGGGGGACTTCCTGTGAGCGATGCCTACAGCGACCTTTACAGCTTTTCCGTTGATGCCGATATCAGTTATCATACTTATGTTTATGAGAACTTTATGATAGGAGGTGCAGCCGGATACGGTCACGTATTTGGAGAGGACATCAGCATTGGGGGGTTAAATATTGAGGTTGACGATTACCAGTATATTCCCGTTTTGGCCTCCGCCAAACTGTATGCCGGAACACTTTTATACCTGGGTCTACAGCCCGGATATGCCTTCGCCCTGGGTGATAACCAGGAAGGAGGATTTATGTTTCGGGCACAGGCAGGATTCAATATCACCGAGAACATGGATATCGTAGCTAATTACCAGAACATCCTCCTGGATACTGCATTTCCAACCGTTAACCTGGGCTTGAATTTTTATCCTTAAGAATTAATTCATCTTCAGAAAAAAGAAAAGCCGGGGACACACCCCGGCTTTTCTTTTTTATATCCTGAAGCATACCCCCACCGGTTAACTCAGTAAAACAACATTATTAACATGAAGCGGTCCCCATCCGTCAGCACGAGGGTGCTGACACCTTCCCTTAAAGCATGAGATTTGAGTGCTGACACAACCCCTTCCGACCCCGCTGGACAGCGGGGCCACCTTCCCCTGGTGAGGGGAAGGGGATGTTACTCATGTTTTTCTTTGGTTAAAGGAAGTTTCAATTTTTAAAAGGACTTCCGGGATGATCTTAAAGATCTCATTGTTGGAAAATCGCAATACATAATAACCATTTGCTTTAAAATATCTCGAACGTTGTTCATCCTTTCTAATTTGTTCCGGGGCCAGGTGAACGCCTCCATCAACCTCAATAATTAATTTTTCTGTAGGACAATAAAAATCTACAATATAAGGACCGATGCTATGTTGCCTTCGAAAGCGTCTGCCTTGCAACTGCTTTTTTCTTAAATGATGCCATAGTACCCATTCAGCATTTGTCATCTTTGATCTCAGCTGTTTTCTTCTGATTTCACTTTCTTTTCGATTATGAATCCCCATAGTAATCAGTCATTATAAAATAAATATCCTTCCCCTCTCAGGGGAAGGTGGTTTTGCTCTGCAAAACCGGAAGGGGTCATTCCCAGTCCGGCATGGACGCATCTTCGAAGATAAGTTCCCTGTTGAGCTCTGCATCGAATACCACCCGGTAGAGATCGCGCCGGGAGATACCGTCGTTGGAAGTATTCATAAAAATGATAGCGCCATCGTTTGGTGCATATCTCGGATCCAGGTCAAGGGTTCCGGCAGGTCTTTCCATTTGCAGCTGCGTAGTTAGCCCTGTAACGAGATCGTGCTGGAAAATATAGGTGTTTAACTGGCGGTATTGCGCATTTTCCGAACCGCTGATATCACGGGTATAAAGCACCCTGGTTCCCCCGATGGAGAAATCGAGTCCGCCCATGGCCCCTGAAAAGCCTTCAGCCACTACGGCTACCTCGGTATCCGTGTCCGGATCGATCACGACGATACGGGCATTGTACCCGGCACTGTTATTGGTTTTGATCACGAGCTGTTTGTTCACGGCATTCCCGGCCACTTCGGTAATAAAATTCCCCGAGGGTTCGGTATAGACCAGTTCCACCCCGGTTCCGTCGGCGTTGATGGCATAGAGCTTATCAAAATTCGGGTAGTACAGTCGCGCCCCGTTATCAAACCATGTAAAATCGATCTCTTCCAGGTTAAACCCGGCCACCGGGATATCGCGGGTAACCTGCCTGACCCCGCTACCGTCGCTGTTCATAGTAAACAAATGGGTTTCTGCGCCCACACTTCTTAAAAAAGCCACCTTTCCAGCCGTGCTGTTCTTTCTCGGACGGAAGGAATTCTTATCCAATGGGGTCAACCGGAATACAGCAACCGAATCCGGGTTTGCATCGGTGCCCGGACTGCTAAAAATCACACTATTCCCGTTTACCTCCCTATTGAAAAACACCCGGTTCTCCGCCAGGTTCAATGTCCTGAATCCTGCCAAAGCACTACTCACCTCATCATTTATGCCGTCATTTGCGGTAACCTGCCAGATATAATTGGCGCCGGCCTGTAAGTCATTAACCGTATACACAGTGTCCTTGATCTCTTCAAAGGTCATCATCTCGTTGGTCGTACCATTTCGTATTTCCAGCCGGTAACTTACCTCATCTCCGTCATTATCAGAGGAACTCCAAATAAACTCAACCGTAGTATTCAGATCATCTTCCCCATCTTCAGGGCTGATCAATATAGGGCGCTTTGGGGCCAGGTTTTTGGATGCTACAGAATCCAGTTCAAATACCACATTAACGGTCCGGGCATCCTGAATATTGGCCCCTTCAAAGGCCGTTACGAACGCATCCAGCTCTGCCTGCACCGAATACTCCCCTGTGGCAAGGTTATCGATCACAAAGGCGCCTTCACTGTCGGTAAATACCGTGGTAGATATCGGTGTCGTTGAAATTTTCACATTTTCCAGGGGCTGATTCCCGGAGGCGGTCACTACCTTTCCGGTCAGGGTACCCTCTCCGGTTTCATCTATAGTATCTTCTGAACAACCCGTAAGCAGAGTGATCAGAAAAAAGAAGGCCAAGGTTTTTAGTATCGTTCTCATAGTTGTGTACTTGATTTAGGATAAGGTTTATCGAAGTCCGAATTTATAATGCAGCCGAAGTCCGAAGTTGTAGTAAAAGTCATCCCGTTTGCCATTCTCTATATCTTCCAGAGCATCGGTAAGGGCGAAGTTCCCTTCAGCAAATAGTGCCAGGTCTAAATGCCTGCTTAGCCGGAATTTTATTCCGCCACCTGCCTGCAATTTTCCATACAGGCTGCTTCTGAGCTCGCTGCCTTCGAGATCCTCCACCTCGTAGATCAATCCGGGACCACCGTAAACAAAAGGAGTTATATTGTCAAAGGGTAAAAGGTCTGATTGCAGGTTGATGGAATAATCAACGAAACTGCGACTCCAGTCCTCTCCTCCCCTGAAATTGTTGTAATTAAAAAGCATGCCCAGGCTAAAATAATTGGAGAGATCCCTGTAATAGCCGAGAGCACCTCCCCCGGACAGGGTCTTTTTAGAATAATCTCCGCTAAATAAAGACAGGTGACCGCCAAAGCTAAAGCTGTTCTTATAAGGATCGTTAAACTGCTTTCTATCGTACAGCAAGGTCGACTCGTCTTCCACCTTTTCCTTGTTGTAGTGCTCCACCAGGTACTCGTCCTTATCCTTGCCTTCTGCCGTGGCCCAAAGGCCTTCCTCTATCCCTTCGATGATAAGGGATTCCACCGCTTTCTCAATGGCGTCCTTCATGGCCAGCTGTACGGGTTCGTTCTTGGTGATCCCGGTTTCCACCTCCAGCAGCCGCTGGAAGTTCACGTAGCGGAAGAGGCTGGCATCAATGGCCTGCGAAAGAATGGTCTTGGATACATACACCGTTTTCAGAATCTTCCCGTTGGAGGTGGATACCGCACGCAGGTAGATGGTGAGCCGGTCTTCCCGGTACTGGGAAGATCCCCCGGCCCCAAAATAACGGGCACCGAGTCCGCCGGTCACGATATTGCTGTCGTAAGACACCACGCCGCCCTCCAGTAATACACCAGCATACAGCAGGGGTGGCAGGTTGGGCTGATTGTTATTGGGCTGACCGCTGTATTCGCTTCGCGTGGAGCGGATGATGTTTCGCTCGTTGAGCAGGTTGGAGAGGTTTTCCCGTTCTATAGGGGTAAACCAGCGGGAATCTTCCAGGGCCTTGATGAGCATGGTGGTACCCCCCTGGGAGACGGCGGTAGAAAAGGTGCTCCCGTTTTCCACAGCCTTGTACTGCCCGGTCTGGTCTTTAAAATTGTATACTCCCACCACCACCGGCTCGGCCGGCAGGGGCAGTTGGGTTAATCGGTTGGTATGGGGGGTGGTTTCCCCGGTTCGGGCCTGTTGCTGACTGAAGGGCTGACTGAAATAGGTGCCGCAGGCAGACAGTAGCAGGAAGGCGGTAAAGACCGCCAGGTTTTTCAGGGCATTTCTCATATTGTATAGGTTTAGTTAGGGACGATGACCTGGGTTTGTTCCCCGGAATTGGTATCCAGAATATTGATCACAAAGCCTTCATCAGATTCAAAAATTTCCAGTACCAGGCTGCCCACATTAAAAGTACCTTCCTTTAATCCATCTTCCCCAAGCTGGGAATTGAACACGCTTCGGGTTAGCTGCCCCAGCACCTGCCTGTTCAGGCTCTCCTGGAATTCCTGCAGTTCAGAGCGTTCTTCCCGCTGGGACCCCTGGTTCTGAAAAGAGTTCTGGGCGTTAGCCGAACTCAGGAGCCATTGGTAATTAAAGGTATCCCCTCCGAAGGCCGGATTTTTTGGCTTATAGGTGAGTTGCTGGGCACACAGCCCGGTCATTGCAAAACAAAACATAGTGGTTAACAAAGCTTTCATTTCAATAACGGTTTTGTTGGTTCTTTTTGGTTTGGAGGTTCTGAAAATAACGGCGTACCCGATACACCGCCTGGTCTGCCATTTGTTTGAGGTATTCCTGACGTGGATTCACAAAGAATTCCATCACGAGGTCCTGGTCTACCAGTACCTGTATCTTGGTACTTCGACCCATAGCGATCTGTTCCGTGATCTTTACGATGCGCTCTCCATTGATATTATTGGCCAGGTATTGGGAATAGAACATCTGATAGAATTCATTTCCGGGACGGGTTTTGGTGTCTTCCACCACAACTCCCCTGAGCACCACCCCATCTGCGGGCGCCTGCTGGGGCGCTTCCCCGGTAAGTTTTTCCCGCTCCACAATAATGGGTTGCAGTTCATCTTCGCCCTCGAAGCCATTGATCACGATCCGGTCCTTAGCGATCACACTCCCATCCTTGTAGATGAGAAGAAAAATAATGGTCCGGTCTTCTTCTGTGGTGTTCAGAGTGGTCCCGGCGAGGGTCTTCTTTTCCTGGGGTTCCAGGATAAAAAAGCCCTGTTGATCTGTCTTATTGCGGTTGCCATTGGCATCGGTCTTTACAACAGACAAGGTATATTTTAAACTTTGGGAGATCTCGGTGGTATTGGTGGCAAAGGCGGTAATGCGAAGAAAACGATCACTGGATTCCAGGTCGATCTTTGCCTGAACATCGGAAAGGGATTCCTGGGCTGTACCTTCTGAGATGAGAAGACAGCAAAGCAGTATGATTATGGGATGGAGGGGCCTCAAATTATGGTTCAGTTAAAGTTTCTGATGATCAGGGCGCGATCGTTGCCGATCATATTGATCTTCATTTTTTCGGAGATGCTGTTCTTACCGTGGATGATGATATCAGTGTCATTCCCTTGTTGGACGGCATTCACTTTAATCAGGTCGGGGTTACTGATATTAAAATGCAGGTATTTATTATCATTCCCTGATTGGGTAAGGTTGTACTCTATAGTCTCAGCTTTTAGGAAGAGACCGGCTTTATTATTATTTCCTTCCTGTAAAACGGAAATGGATCCTTTCGATGTTTGAGCATAGGTAAATACCTTATTGGATTGCCCTATTTGTTGAATGTATACTGCATTTTGCTTAGTTGGCGCTAACTCATCAGCCGACCTAACTGGAAGAATTGCTCTTGCAATTAAACTCCTTTCATTTCCCTTTATATCCTCCGGTGAAACAATATCAGCTTGCGCATATAATGCATTAGAAATGAATGTAATTATTAAAAAAACTACGAAATACTGAAGTTTCATATTATATTGTTTCTAATAATGAAAACCAAAATTAGGTGCGGGTAATAATTTGAACCCGCACCTTTTTTATAATTAAAGTATTTAGACTATCCCTTATACTATTTTTGGGTAACAACGGAAGTGTTTCCAGCCCCGGTTTGTACTACATCACTAGTATTATAAGAACCACTCTGAGTTACAGTTGATGTATTACCATTACCACCTGTTTGAAGTACAGTACTGTATTGCATATAACCATTCTGAGTTACATTACTTTCATTCCAACTGGTTTCTTGAGTAGTTGTACTTTGATGGTGTCCACTATCAAACTGCTTTGTTCTGGAGAAGTTCCCATCTCCATTCTGAATGGTAGTTGATTTATTCCAATTGCTTTCTTGTCTGGTAATTGCATCATTCCAGTTTCCTGAAACAGTTGTAACACCTTCATTATAATTTCCTAATTGATTCAATCTAACGTAATTTCCATCACCAGTAATCAATGCAGCCTTTGGATCTCCTGAGAATTTAGGTAGGTCTGAATTGTTATAATGCCCTACTTGGTCAATATCCACTTCATTCCAGTCTCCTGTTACTTCAGCTCTACCATTATTTCTATTTCCATACTGATAGATATCTGCATCATTTCCATCCGACCCATTGGTTAGAACTATACTGGAATTATTATGATTCCCAATTTGGTCGATATAACTATCGTTCCAATTACCTAATGCCCGTATCTGCGATAAGTTATCGTTGCCATCCTGCAAAATGTCTGAAGTATTCCCGTTACCTCTTTGGTAAGAAAAAGTTCGGTTGTCATTTCCATCCTGCTTAACAGTGTTAGAATTATTATTTCCCCTTACAAGCACAATTAAATCTTCACTATCATCATTATCCCTGTCATTATTTCTCTTTCCAATTTGAGTAACCTTGGTTGTATTTCCATTACCAGGAGTGTCTGGGTTCTTACCTTCTACCTTTACTCCTGACTGGTTCATGTATCCTTCCTGATAAACAGTATTATCATTATTATCACCTAATTGACTTACTGTACTTTCATTACTCTGAGCCATCACCGATGTCCCAAAAATTAGCGCCACAGCGCAAAAAATCACTTTTTTCATAAAGCTTAATAAAATTTAAAGATTAGTAATAGTTATTAATTTGATATTCATGTTCGACGCTATTGATCAATCACGGTCCGGGGTAGGGATCGCTAGCTTTGGGGGACCAAAGGCGTCAGGCAACCAAGGGCTGCAGACTAAAACTAATCGCGGGTCAGGGGAGACCATTTGGAGTCAGTACAGATGCTAAAGGTCTGTATGACTATAAACGAATCGTGGGGGAAATCCCATAACAAAAAGAAGTGTGGTGGGGGTAGAAAAAAAGTTCAATGTAAGATGGTGGGCTAGCCTTTCCGTTTTTGCTGTTTTGAAAACGCCACAGCTCCATTTTCAGGCTTCTCGAATATAGCATCCTAAAACCTGATCTTCTTAACTATTTAGATGAAAAGTAAAAATATTCTGTAAGAAGTAATCGTTTTGTAAAAGGGTGATTTTCTTACAATTAAATTGCGGTAACCCGTAACGGATTTGGATATGAAGAGGGGGACGAGGCGAAGGAGCAGAGGAGCAAAGGAGTTAAGATGATGTTGGCATTACTCCATTACATTATTACTTCATTACTCCCATTGGGGAGATTGCCACGACCGTTTCTCGGTCCTACCTACCTGGCGGCGGGCAGGTAAACTCGCAAAGACGTGCGTATTCAAGTTTATTTTCATGCCCAAACTCAAACTCAAACTCGTTCCTGTAACAGGGAGATTTCCAAGTCGGTCGAGCCCTCCATGCCTTCGACAGGTAAACTCGCAAAGACGTGAGTATTCAAGTTTTTTTTCATGCCCAAACTCAAACTCAAACTCGTTCCTGTAACAGGGAGATTGCCACGTCGCTTCGCTCCCTGTCTGCCTGCCATTGGCGGGTAAACTCGCAAAGACGGTTACTCGATCCTGGGTAGCATCCGTTCTTTTTTCAAACGGAACTTTTCGGATTCCCGAAGGATGGAATCCAGTAATCTGATCGCATCGGTGATATACGGACCTTTGTTGAGCATCACGCATTCGGCCTTGAGCGAATTGGTGGCATCGGTGATCTCCGACCGGGAGGGCAGCCCTTTTTTGGCCAGGTTCTCCAATACCTGGGTGGCCCAGATCACCGGCACGTGAGCGGCCCCGCACATGGCCAGGATCTCCTCCTGTACCAGTCCCATATGTTCCCATCCGGTTTCCACCGCGAGGTCGCCCCGGGCGATCATCACCCCGATATTTCTTCGTCTCATGGCTGTGGTAAGGATCTCATAGAGATTGTCATAGGCCGCCCCCGTTTCGATCTTCAGAATGATCCCCAGGTTATCACTCACCCCAAGCATATTCAGGGCATCCAGGAGCTCTTCCACATCTTCCCCGGAATTCACAAAGGAAAAATTTACCACGTCGGCATGGCTGACAATGAACCTCAGGTCTTCCCGGTCCTTCGCTGTGAGGCCCTTGACCTTTAATCGGGAATCCGGGAAATTAATGCCCTTTTCCGAGCGCAGCCAGGACCCCTTCTCCCGGGCACGGGTGATCTCTGCCAGGAATCCGTCTTCCGCAGCCTCCCGGATCACCCCCTCGATCTTCCCGTCGTCAAACAACACCCTTTCCCCGGGTTTGAGGTAGGTAAAGACCTCCGGCATCTGGCAGGGGATCTGTGCCGGTTGTGTCGTGGCCCCGTCCCAGGATTTCACCGAACTCCTTCCCGCTGTATCCGGGCCGGTCACCTTTAAGAATTGTCCCTTTTTAAGCAGCAGGGGGCGCTCGGCCCTGGGCAGTTCTCCCACATCACTCACCAGGCCATCGGCCTTATGGAGGGCCGTACCGGTTCGTATGTAGGAGGTTTTATAGAGATAGGTCTTTACCAAGCCGGGCATTACCTCAGCCACTACCAGTTCCCGTTTCTTGTCCCGTTCATCCCTGAAGAATACCTTATCGCCTACCTTCAGACTTTCCAGGAGGCGTACACTCACCGGCAGGGTATTCGAAGGCCCATCTTCAGAGAGGGTACGTTTGAGCATTACGGTCGCGGGTTTTAAAACGTGTCCGCCCTCATCCTTTTTAGGAGAAAATTTGCGCACCCGCATTCCGGCTTCCAGGGCCCCGGTGCGGATCTTTGGACCGGCCAGATCCATCGTAATGGTGACCTTTTTTCCCGCCTGTTCGGCTTCTGTTCTCACGTTGTTAATGATCTTCATCCACACCCCCTTGTCGTCATGGGCACAGTTGATCCGGGCACAGTCCATCCCCGCACGGATCATCTCCCGGACCAGTTCCGGGTGCCAGGCCGATTCGGTGGGTTGGGTCACCATGATGCCCACCCGCCTTCCGGAGGTTTCGCACCCCATCAGGGAAATGGTATGTTCCCGTAACAACTGTCGCGAACGTTCCACGCTAATAGCGGCTCCAGCGTCACACGGCCCTTTTGTTTCCAGCAAACACTGCAGCAGATGCCTGCTGTGCAAAAGGGTACTCATAACCTGCCCTTCGGCATGGGAGAACCCAGTAATGCCCATATTCCTCAGAATTCCCTGAAGCCGGGTAAGGTTAAATCGGCGAAAGGTCACGTAGTGGATCAGGTTCACCGCGCTTTCCCTGAAACCGGGATGTACCCTGTTAAGTAATGACTCCTGCGCGTCGACCTCCCGGTTCAACTGCGCAATGATCTCCTCCAGTCGGGCGATGGCCCCTTTGATGGTTTTCGTATCGGTTTGCATGATATAGAATGCTTCCCCGGACCAGTGGGATCCGGTCTTATAAATGTACCAACTTCCCGTCGGTTTTGAAACGAATTAGGGGGATTTCGAATGGAAAAAGTGAAGGAGTGAAGGAGCAAAAGAGCAAAGGAGCGAAGGAGTGAAGGAGTGAAGATAATGCCTGCATTACTCCATTACCCTATTACTTCTTTACTCTCATTGAGAAGATAGCCACGACCGTTTCTCAGTCCTACCTGCCATTGACGGGCAAACTCGCAAAGACGTGAGTATTCAAGTTTATTTTCATGCCCAAACTCAAACTCAAACTCGTTCCTGTAATTGGGAGATTGCTACGACCGTTTCTCAGTCCTACCTGCCATTGACAGGCAAACTCTCAAAGACGTGAGTAATCAAGTTTATTTTCATGCTCAAACTCAAACGCAAACTCGTTCCTGTGATAGGGAGATTGCCTCGGCCATTACATAACCTCGCAATGAAATCAGAAAAGTCAACGAACCTATTACAAAGGCATTCCGAAAGTGTCCAGACGGGAAATAATAGTCTCCTTGAATCCGCCGTTGATCCTTTTCAGCCTGCGTTCCTCTTTGTTCATGGAATAGAGTCGGCCATGGGCGTCCCCGGGTCGCACCCCAAGCAGTTCATTGCGGAATTCGGCAAGAGGCCAGAATTCGGCGTCCCGGTTCATGATCCTGAGCAAGGTGCGGCAGCCATTGATCTTTCCATCGACAAAGGTCATCCCGTCGGTAATGCGAAGTAACTCCAGGAATTCATCAGGTAACCGGGTGTTGGTACGATTGAGACGTTGCAGAAGTCGGTCGAGGTTCCCCGGTGCCCGCACCTCCCTGATGGAAGGACTCTCCAGCAGGGCACTGAGCAGGCTGTCGTCTTCCCGGAAAAAGACCTCCAACTCCTGGGTACTGTCGAGTTTTACCTGTTCCGGGTGATGAATTATGGATTTGGCGGAAATATGAATTTTTCTTCTGCGAAGGTCAGTTCCGGGATCCGGAGCGATACTCCAGCCCCAGATGCGGCCATTGTACCCATGAACGGTCATCCTGTATTCCTTCCCTGAAATTTCGAAAACGATCCGGGCCAACGGGGCTTCCGCAGTGAGCGGAAAACAAAAGCGGTCTTCCATAGGAAGGTCTTCATTCTCATAGAGCTCCAGGTGGTATTCTTCCTCCCCATAGCTCCTCCAGCTTTTTCCCCGCTTTCTGAAATATTGCAATTGCTTTCTCATGCGGGTTCTCATGGGAGCGTCAAACATAGCCGTAAATTCCCTGAGCAACCTCCGTTCCAAAGGGGCATAGCTCGTCTTTTGAAATTGCGGTCTTCCAGGCTGCATATGCTTGTAGGCCAAACGGGCGCTAAGGCCTATAGCAAGGACCAGGACGATATATATGGCAATATAAGCTAACATCGCGGCACTATAACTGCGTTTTTTCTCACAAAATATAACGATAAAAAATGATTTCCTCCTGTGGGAAGGAAATTTCAGAACGCTGAAGATGAAGTTAATGCGGTTGCTTCAAGATAAATATTTAAATAAATATGTGGTTAAACATTAACTAAACTTTACAACGATTCACAGGTTAAACACCACGATTCAACTGCCGCAATTAAATACGTCCCTTTATCTGTACGTTGATTAAATTTTCGTAACTTGTTGGTAATTAGTTTATTAATTCTCAACCAAAACCAAGAATCATGTTACGTTGGACTGTAATTTTTATTATCCTGGCTGTGGTAGCAGCCATTTTCGGCTTCGGAGGAATTTCTGAAAGCGCTGCCGGAATTGCCAAGATCCTGTTCTTTATATTTCTTGTTCTTTTTATCATTTCTATCGTTACAGGAAAAAAACGGGTCTGAATCCAATTAACAGCTTTTTCTCCCTATGAAAAATCTCCTCAGGGCCATATTAGCATGGATAGGAGCCAAAAAAATGAGTGGTGGCCGCTGTGGTTGCGCCACCATATTCTTTTTTCTGCTTCTGTACTGGTTACTGGGGTATGTGTTTGAGGCGTTTTAGTGAGTGGTGAGACAGGAGAAGGGAGATGGAAGACGGTTAAGTAAAGGAATACCCTTACCTCCCTGCTTTTTTTTACATCACCCTGGAAATTCGCTACCCGTGACTAACGGTAACGGTACAACGGAGAAAAACAGCAGGTTTCAAAAGGAATACAAACCAACGTATAACCCTGTATAGTATGCGTCGCATTTTAAAAACATTCCCGGAAGAGATATCAATGGGTTAGGCGTAAGTCAGCATTCCTGCGCCACTTTATCACCTTATTACCTCACCACTTTTTACGTCATTGCATCTTAACCCGGGCCTTTAAATAAGAAGCTCTCGGGAACTTTTTTTGTACATGACATATGTCATAGGAAAACGCCTTTTAGCTGTCGTAGCTTTACCCCAAATTGGCAGCTATGTGCAGTAACCACCTTATTCAGAAATACAACGTGCCCGGGCCCCGATATACGAGTTACCCCACGGTACCCTACTGGGATGCCAGCGGATTCAGCGGGGAGAATTGGAAAACCCTGGCTGCTGAAACCTTCAGGGCTACCAACGCTTCCGAAGGGATCAGTTTATATATCCATTTACCCTATTGTGAAAGCATGTGTACCTTTTGCGGGTGCCACAAGCGCATCACCACCCGTCATGAGGTGGAAAGCCCCTATATCAATGCCCTCCTTGCCGAATGGAAATTGTATGTTGACCTATTCGGGGAGGCCCCTGTGATCCGGGAGATCCACCTGGGCGGTGGGACCCCTACCTTCTTTTCTCCCGAAAATCTAAAAACACTCATGGAGGGGATTCTGAAATACGCTAAAAAGGCGGCAGACCATGAGTTCAGTTTTGAAGGCCACCCCAACAACACCACCTATGAACACCTGAAGGTACTGCGCAGCGTAGGATTTACACGGGTGAGTTATGGGGTACAGGATTATTCCCCTATTGTACAAAAGGCCATCAACCGCATTCAGCCCTTTGACAAGGTCAAGAAAGTCACCGAGATGGCAAGGGAACTGGGCTATGAATCCATAAGCCATGACCTGGTCTATGGACTGCCCTTCCAGACGCTGGGGGATATCATTGATACCATTAACAAGACCATACCGCTTATGCCCGATCGCATTGCCTTTTACAGCTATGCCCATGTGCCCTGGATCAAGGGCAACGGACAGCGGGGATTTGACGAAAAAGATATTCCTTCCGGGGAAGAAAAAAGAAAACTCTATGAAACCGGGAAGGTACTTTTAAAGGAATTGGGGTACCAGGAGATCGGGATGGACCATTTCGCCCAGTCCGACGATGCCTTGTACAAGGCCATGACCGCCGGACACCTGCACCGGAACTTTATGGGTTACACCCCTTCGAAGACCTCCCTTATGGTGGGACTCGGGGCCTCCAGCATTAGCGACAGCTGGACTGCTTTTGCCCAAAACGAGAAAAATATTGACACCTATATCTCCCTGGTACAGCAGGGGGAGATCCCCGTTTACCGGGGACATATCCTCACGGGGGAAGACCTGGTGATCCGCCAGCACATCCTCAACCTGATGTGTCAGCTTAAAACCTCCTGGAAGGACGAAAACCTTTGTTTCGATCAGTTGCCGCAGGTGTTGATAAAGCTGACGGAAATGGAAGACGACGGGCTGATCACCATTGCTGAAGACTCCATCACAGTTACCGAAAAAGGAAGACCATTTGTACGCAATATTTGCATGGCCTTTGACTTGCGTTTACAGCGCAACAACCCGAATACTCAGTTGTTCTCTATGACCATCTGAGTAGCATGATGATCTCATTATTGGTTGGCTCCCCGTTTTCTGAACGGGGAGTTATTTTATCTCGCATGTCGACCTTGAATCCGGCCTGTGCTGCGAGACGGTCGATCTCCTTAGAACAGTGGTAGTACATGAACAGCTCATCCCCTTTAGAATTCCGGGAAATCACCTTTCCTGATTTTTGCTGATTCTCCTCCAGATAGCTCAGGTAGAGTATCCCTTCGGGGTGCAACCCTCCGGCAATCTGATCCAGGTGCAACCTAACCTGCTCTGTATCCATATATGGCAGTATAAACCCGGAGACCATCCCATCAAATTTCCCCTCTCTGAAACCCCGGGTATCCAGAACATTGCCCACCTGGAAAGTGGCCCCGGGATTGAGCTTTCTGGCCTCTTCGATCATTGCCGGGGCCACATCCATCCCGGTCAGCCTAAGGTCTTGCCGATGATCCAGTAAAAAACGACTGATATTTCCCGGGCCACAACCCAGGTCCAGGACAGCACCATGAATGGGGATACCCTTGAGAAATTCAAGAAGCACATGGGCATAAGCCCCCTGATCCAGGTACTTTTCCCTGTAATCCTTTGCGTACTTGTTAAAGATGTCGCGGGTGTTTTCGAGGTTATTCACAGGGTAAATATAGCCATAAATAAAAAGCTTTAGAGAATTTGGCAGACCCCTTCCGTCATGCTTATAAAGCAACCGGATTACATTAAAATAGTAAAATACGAGTTGGCTCCCCTCCCTGTCCGGGGAGGGGGTAGATCAGGACGCAGCCCTGAGACGGGGTGGGTTGTAACAATACTCGCCATTTCAACCCCTTCCCCTCTTAATTACAGCAAGAGTACCTTCCCCTGATCAGGGGAAGGAGCCCCTTCTAATTTAATTCTACAATACCAATCCCCACGCAGATCGCCAAAGCCCATCAGAACAGGCACCGTTAAAAAAACCATGCCCTTTTGACTCTATAATCCCGGCTCTTTTTAAGGAACCACGCAATCGGGATTGGCTTTCACCATCAGGTTCATATCTGAGGGGGAGATATAAGGGATCCCCAGTCCGAGGCCACGAAGCACAAAAAGCACTCCAATCAAAACCACAAATACAGGGATGAGCTTGTTAAGACGGGTGCGCATTTTTAGAGAAAGAAAGTTTCCGGAATAAGCCGCAACGCTCATCAGGGGTATGGTTCCCGCTCCGAACAATGCCATATAGGCACTACCGGAAAGGGCATCCCCCATGGCCACTGCTCCGAACAGGGCCATATAAACCAATCCGCAGGGTAAAAATCCGTTGAGCACCCCAAGCGTGTATAAGGTTTTTGGAGACCGGTCTTTAAGACGTTCCCCCAGTGCCCCTTTTACCCTGCTCACTGCCATGTAAAATGGTGTAAGGAGTTTTCCACCCCTGAAAGTACTGAATACAGGTACCAGTGCTGCAACGATCATGAGCACTCCCAGCACAAGAGACAAGCGCTGTTGCATTCCGGAGATGAACAAGCCCCGGCCCAGGAGTCCGAAGAATAACCCAATCAGAGCATAGCTGCTGATACGACCCAAATGGTACCCCATGAGCTGGATAAATCTCTTCAAGGGATCCTTGCGGTCAAGTGGCAGTACAAAGGCAATGGGCCCGCACATACCGGCACAGTGCAGACTTCCCAAAAACCCCAGTATGAGACCGCTTAATACCATTAGTACGTGATCGATTTTTTAACTTTAAATTTTTTCCCCTTATAGGTCCAGTCGGCTACAATGTTCCAACGGCCATCCAATAAACGTGCCTTAGGTATGAGCAAATGTGGATCAGACAATGAGATCGGAACCTCAAAGTCAAATTGTTTATCAGATGGCCTGTACAGGAACACTTTTCCTTCTATGGTTTTCGGGTCTTGCCCGGCAGGGAACACTATTTCCAGTCCATCATCTGTACGCGACACCAAAAGATCGAGCCCCAGGTCCCGGGTACGTTGCTCCACATCCAGCTCCTTCTGAAACTGCAGTTCTTTCTTGTAATAATCCTCGGTAACCAATTCGTGCTCCAGGCTTTCATCAGTTAAGGTCTGTACCACAAAAAACATGATAAATCCTATGAACAATACAAAGGCTATTACAATTCCTGTTCCCCAGTTAATTTTCATAAATCTTTTATTTTTGTGTTATTAATTTTACTGCGTGGCCTGTTGAAGCCAATACAGTTAAAAGGTTACAGAATTTTAAGGGTTACAACGCATCCCTCATTAACAATTCACCATTCAAAATTCATAATTCCTTCATCCATCCTCTAGCGATAGCTATGCGGCCCCAGGAATGAGGTGGTGGTGGTTTCGATCAGATCCTCCCCGCTATACACCCCGAGCTTGATCTTCATCCGGTCGTCATCCAGAAAAGCCTTATCGATCTCCACGAAGAGGGTTCCCTCTGCCAGTCCCTGTTCAGGTACCGTGATGTGCTCTCCCGAGACCAGCTTCACCATCCCCTCGGGCGACAAAAGGCGAATATTCACATCTTCGATATTCTTTACCGTTTTATTTATGATCTTATAGGTATACACATTGCTTATAATATGGTCTCCCTTATTCTCATACAACTGCCCGGGCAACCGAAGTACGCTTGCTTCCACATCGTTCCTGAGGAAGAGCATCCCTGTAAGCACAGCCATCAGGATGCCCAGCACGGCTGCATACCCTTTCATCCGGGGGGTGAATGTAAAGGAGGCATTTTTTTCGATATTATCCTCACTGGCATACCGGATCAATCCTTTAGGCAGGTTCACCGACTCCATGATATGGTCGCAGGCATCGATACAGGCGGTACAATTCACACATTCCAGCTGGGTTCCGTTTCGAATATCAATCCCGGTAGGACAAACGTGCACACACTGTTTGCAGTCGATACAATCTCCAAATCCAAGGGCTTCACGATCTTCCCCTTTTCTGAATTTTTTTCTCCCGTTCTCGGCCTCTCCCCGAACGTGGTCATAGGCCACCACGATCGACTTATTATCCAAAAGAACACCCTGCAGCCTTCCGTACGGACAGGCAATAATGCACACCTGTTCCCGAAACCAGGCGAACACAAAGTAGAACA
This sequence comes from Robertkochia flava, assembly GCF_020166515.1. Lineage (GTDB taxonomy): Bacteria > Bacteroidota > Bacteroidia > Flavobacteriales > Flavobacteriaceae > Robertkochia > Robertkochia flava. The sequence continues at coordinate 103,790 of NZ_JAINZT010000002.1, forward strand.
CCCCGGTAAAGATGAGTAAGGCAATGAGCGTATCTACATGCGCTTCCGGTCCCTCGGTGATATAGGCGATCAATTGATCACTCCCAATGAGATAGGCCAGAAAAACATTCGCGATTAGAAAGGAGATCACAAAAAAGATGATCCATTTTACAACCCGTTTCCGGATCTTCTCTGCATTCCAGGCCTGGCGTGCCAGTCGCATCTGTGCCCCACGATCGCCATCAATCCAGTATTCGATGCGCCTGAAGACCATTTCCATAAATATGGTCTGGGGACAGATCCATCCGCAGAAGATCCTTCCGAACACAACGGTAAAGAGGATCACAAACACCACCCCGATGATCATGGAGATCACAAAGAGATGGAAATCCTGCGGCCAGAAAGGGAATCCGAAGATATTAAAGCGACGCTCCATCACATTGAACATGAGGAATTGGTTACCGTTGATCTTCAGGAAGGGCGACAGGAAAAGGAAGGCCAGCAAAAAGTAGCTCACATATTTACGGTACTCATAGAATTTGCCGCTGGGCTTTTTCGGAAAGATCCAGCTTCGTTTTCCTTCTTCGGTAACCGTACCTATGGAATCTCTGAAAACTTCTTTCCCCTGGTCTGCCATAGCTGTTCGCTTTTTTCAAATGCTTAATCTACTCTTGTGTCTGTACCGTTACCGAATCGATCTCTTCGGCTTCGGGGACTTCCATACCCAATGAGTCGGCAACCTGTCCGGCTGAAGATGCCGGAGCATCCGGATCTTCCCAGACCTCTCCTTCGGGAGCCTTAGGATTGGCCGGGGTGGTACCCTGCAATGTGAGCACATAACTTGCCACCTGTGCCATTTCTGATGGCTTAAGCACAGAGCTCCAGGCGATCATCCCTTTTCCGGAACGTCCTCCTTCAGAAATGGTTCTGAACACATTTTTAATACCGCCTCCCAGGATCCAATAATCGTCGGTGAGATTGGGTCCGATACCTCCTCCTCCATCTGCCATATGACATGCCACACAGTTGGTTTGGAAAATGGTTTGACCCTTGCTCAGGTCCCCGGCATCGGTAAGCAATTCGACCGTATTAACATCGATCAGGTCTTTAGCTGTCTTCTTATATTCTTCTATAGCGATCCGGGCATCCTGCATTTCCTGCTGGTATTCTTCGGCCTGTGAGGGCGCCCCCATCACGTGAAAACGCACGAGATATATGGCTGCAAAAACGATGGATATATAGAACCCATACAGCCACCACGGCGGTAGTTTGTTATCCAGCTCCTGAATCCCGTCATAATTGTGGTCCAGGATGATCTCGCCTTCCTCCTCAATGGGTTTGGTCTTTGTAAGGTTTTTATACAGCTTGCGGTACCAGGCATTCTTCTCGGCTTCGATCCGGCGGGCTTCTGCTGCCGCCTTCTGCTCTTCGGTCATCATCGCCTCAGAGATGTTGTTCATGGCCGCCAGCATTACCTCGATTCCTACCAGGGTAATGGTAAACAGCACCAGGAAGAGCGAAACTTCCGGGTACTCAATGAATGCAGGCTTATCCGAATCGATCATCCACTCGGCACCAAGGAATACCAGGGTAACGATCGCGATAACTCTTAAATATGATGAAAAATCTTTCATTGTTTATTCATTTTCTTGGTTGTCTAATGGAAAACGGCTCACCTTCCTGATGTAGTCTTTTTTAGCAGTTAGCACCCACCAAAAAAGCAGCACGAAAAACACAAAGAAGATCGAAAGCGATATGATGGGATAGATCTCGATCCCTTCGATGGAAGTCATGTAGTTTTTAATAAATTTCATCATGGCCTATTCGTTTTTAGCAGTGCGTTCATCATTGGTATCCTTCACCTTGATATCGGTTCCCAGGCGTTGCAGGTAAGCAATAAGGGCCGTGATCTCCCGGTCTTTCATGGCTATAAATTCTTCTCCACGCGCTTGCGCAGCACGCTGATCCTCTTCATAGTTCTTTTTGAATTCCGGATCGCTGTACAGGTTTTGCTCGATTCCGGCCGCCTGGGCTTCCATGGATTGCTGGGCATTGGCAATATCCTCATCGGTATAAGGTACTCCCAGGCTCACCATGGCTTCCATTTTAGCCTCGGTTTGCGAGCGGTCGTGTTTTGCCCTGAACAACCATTTATAGGCCGGCATGATACTTCCTGCAGAAGTGGTTTGCGGGTCGTACATATGGTTCAGGTGCCAGTTATCTGAATATTTCCCTCCAACCCTCAACAGGTCGGGCCCGGTACGTTTACTCCCCCAGAGGAAGGGGTGATCGTACACGTATTCTCCGGCCTTGGAGTACTCTCCGTAGCGTTCGGTCTCACTCCGGAAAGGCCTGACCATCTGGGAGTGACAACTCACACATCCCTCCCGGATGTAGATATCGCGTCCCTCCAGTTCGAGTGGGGTATAAGGTTTTACGCTGGTAATGGTCGGAATATTGGATTTCACCAGTAAGGTGGGCACAATCTGGATCACCCCACCGATCAGGATGGCAATGGTGGCCAGTACAGTAAGCTGTACCGGACGTCTTTCCAGCCAGGTATGAAATGCTTCTCCTGCCACACGTCCTTTTTTCACCCTGGTCAGGGCCGGAGCCTCCGCCAGTTCGTCGGCGACCTCACTACCCTTGCGAATGGTCATGATGGCATTGTAAATACCGATCAATACCCCCACCAGGTACATAGAACCTCCGATGGCCCGCATCCAGTACATAGGAATGATCTGCTCCTCCGTTTCCAGGAAGTTCCCATAGATAAGTGATCCGTCAGGATTGAACTGTTTCCACATGGAAGCCTGGGCAAAACCGGCCACATACATTGGCAGGGCATAGACAATGATCCCCAGGGTCCCGATCCAGAAGTGGAAATTGGCAAGGCCTTTAGAGTACAATTCTGTTTTAAACATACGAGGCACCAGGTAGTACATCATACCGAAGGTCAGGAATCCGTTCCAGGCCAGGGCCCCCACGTGTACGTGAGCGATCACCCAGTCGGTAAAGTGAGCCATGGCATTAAAGGTCTTCAGCGACAACATGGGCCCTTCAAAGGTGGCCATCCCGTAACCGGTAATGGCTACCACCATGAACTTGAGCACCGGATCGGTACGCACCTTATCCCATGCTCCCCTGAGGGTCAGCAGTCCGTTGATCATACCTCCCCAGGAGGGGGCAATAAGCATGATGGAAAATACTACTCCAAGATTCTGCGCCCAGTCGGGAAGGGCAGAATACAGCAGGTGGTGGGGTCCGGCCCAGATATAGATAAAGATCAGCGACCAGAAGTGCACTATGGAAAGGCGGTAGGAATACACCGGTCTGTTAGCGGCTTTAGGCACAAAGTAATACATGAGTCCCAGGAATGGCGTGGTCAGGAAGAAGGCCACCGCATTATGACCATACCACCATTGCACCAGCGCATCCTGAACGCCCGCGTAAACAGAGTAACTCTTTAATGCCGACACCGGAAGTTCGAGGGAATTAAAAATGTGAAGTACCGCAACGGTAACAAATGTGGCAATATAGAACCAAACCGCAACGTACAAATGGCGCTGCCTTCTTTTAATGATGGTTCCTATCATATTGACCCCGAAGGCTACCCACACCAATGCGATGGCAATATCAATAGGCCATTCCAACTCGGCGTACTCCTTGGAGGTGGTGTACCCCAGGGGCAGGGTAATGGCGGCGGCCACAATAATGAGCTGCCAGCCCCAGAAATTAAAGTTGGACAGGAAGTCGCTGTACATTCTCGCCTTTAACAGGCGCTGCAGCGAATAATACACCCCGGCATAGAGGGCATTCCCCACGAAGGCGAAGATCACCGCATTGGTATGCAGCGGGCGCAACCGCCCAAAACTAAGCCATGAGATCCCGTCTGTGAGATTGGGGAATACAAACATAAAGGCCAGTAACAGGCCTACCAACATCCCCACCGCTCCCCAGAGCATGGTCGCGTAGAGAAACTTTTTAACGATCTTGTTATCGTAATAAAATTGCTGTACTTCCATAGTAATTATCAGTTGTTATTTGCTTGGTTCAGAATTTTCATTTTTATCAGCATCCTCCACCAGCTCGTCTTCAAAGAGCATACGCACACTGGGCGTATAGCCGTCGTCAAACTGCCCGCTTCGAACTGCCATCACAAAGGCGACAAAAAAAATGACCGCCACGATCAGGCTAACCGTGATCAGGATATAGATTACACTCATACCTTTTAAGAATGCTTTAACAAATTTATTCTAGAGGGCTCTTGAAAAACATGACATTTGTCATGCAACCCTTATTTTAACGCTTTCCCCACCCAGGAAGTCGCCAGGGTGGTGAACGCCACCACGGTTAACGAGCTCAACGGCATAAGAATGGCTGCCACCACGGGAGAGAGTTGCCCGGTAACAGCAAAAAATAATCCTACCGCATTGTATAAAAAGGAGAGTACAAAGCTGTATTTTATGATTTTCACAGCCTTCCGGGACGCGCTGAGGTAACCGTCCAGGGCATCCAGCTTTTCGGCATCCAGAATGGCATCGCAGGCCGGAGAAAACACATTCACATTTTCGGCAATAGCCACGCCTACATCGCTTTGCTGCAGGGCCCCGGCATCGTTTAGACCATCCCCTACCATCATAATCCCGGAACCTTCCTGCTGGTGAAAACGGATGTATTCCAGCTTATCATCCGGCTTTTGTTCGAAAAACATCCGGGTTCCGGCCGGCAAGAGCTTCTCCAGGTTTTCCCTTTCGCTGTCATTATCCCCCGACAGGATTGCCAGGTCGTAATGTTTTTTAAGACGTTTAAACAGTCCGGCCATCCCATGCCGGTATTTATTGTAGAAGGTATAGGTTCCCTTGTATTTTTCATTTATGCCAATATGAACCGTAGTCTTGAGCGGGGCCCCATCTGTGGATACCCCCACAAATTCGGGAGAACCTGCCCTGACCTTAGCCGATCCGGAAACGCCTTCCACGCCTTTACCGCTGCTTTCATTAAAGTGGTCCAGGGTGAGAATATCATACGAATCCAGAAGTTCGTACAGCTGCCTGCTCAATGGATGATTGGAGTTTCTCAGGGTAGATCGCAACAGACTGGCCTCATTCCTGGCCAGGGTGTCCCCGTGGTAGGTGATCTCATTGCCCTTCCCGGAAGTTATGGTCCCGGTTTTATCAAAAACCACCGTGCCTACTGCGGCCATACGCTCTATCACCTGGGCGTCTTTCAGATAAAACTTCCTGCGACCAAAAATGCGGAGCATATTGCCCAGGGTAAAAGGAGCCGAAAGGGCCAGGGCGCAGGGGCAGGCCACGATAAGGATGGCGGTGATCACCGGAACGGCCTTGGAGGCATCGAGATAGAACCAGATTGCTCCCGCAACCAGGGCAATACACAGGATCACTATGGTAAAGTACCTGCTGATGCTGTTAGTCAGATCCCGAAAGCGGGTGTTTTTATCCGTCTGAAATATTTCATTGCTCCACAATTGGGTAAGGTAGCTCTGGGAGACGTCTTTTATGGCCTCTACCTCTATGGCCTCCCCGATTTGTTTTCCCCCTGCAAAAAGGGTATCCCCGGAAACCCGGGTTGCAGGATCCGATTCTCCTGTCACAAAACTGTAATCTACCCGGGCCCGTCCCCTGATGAGAATGGCATCAGCAGGAATGATCTCTTCATTCCTGATCAAAAGACGATCGCCTTCCCTTACCTTATATATATCCACCGGTTCTTCCTGTCCTTTCGTATTGATCCTGGTGATGCCTATAGGGAAATAGCTTTTATAGTCGCGTTCAAAGGACAGGAAGTCATAGGTGCGCTGCTGAAAGTATCTACCCAACAGCAGGAAGAACAACAACCCTGTAAGACTGTCAAAGAACCCCTGTCCTGTCCCGCTAAAGATCTCCCAGCTGCTTCGTAAAAAAAGTACAGCGATTCCCAGGGCTATGGGCACGTCTATATTCAGGATTCCGCTTCTGAGCCCCTTCCATGCCGAGGTAAAATAATCAGATGCTGCATAAAACACCACAGGAAGCGACATGGCAAACATGATAAGCCGGAAGAAGGGTTTGTATTGGTTCAGCCAGAATTCATCGATTTCAAAATATTCAGGAAAAGACAACAGCATGACATTGCCAAAGGCAAAGCCTGCTACTCCCAGCTTGTAGATCAGGCTGCGGTTGGTACTGTGCTTCTTTTTTTCATAATCGTCAAGACTGATATGGGGCTCATAGCCAATGGAGGTCAATAACATTACGAGGGCCTTTAAGCTCAATGCGGACCGAAAGGTGATCCTGGCTGTTTTTTTAGGAAAATTGACCTGGGAGCTACGAATCCGGGAGTCCAGTTTCTGTAAATTTTCCAGCACCCAGATACAGGAGCTGCAATGCATGGAAGGGATATACAGGTTTACAATAGCCATTTCGCCATCATAAAAATCCAGAAGGCGGTGCTGCAATTCTTCATTCTCCAGAAAATCGTATTTTCCGGCTTTAACCTCCGGACTTATTCCGGGGGTCTTTTCCAGCTCGTAGTATCCCGAGAGTCCGCTACCGGAAAGGATCTCAAAAACGGTTTTACAACCGTTGCAACAAAACGGTTTACCGTCGAATTCAATGCGATTAGTATCGCATTCTATACCACAATGGTAGCATGAATGATCCATATTTGCTCAATTACCGTAGCAAATTTGACAACCTTATGTTGCAATTAATATGATTTTTGTCATGATATTTGTACTTTAGATAAGTACAAACCATCCTTAGGTATATTATGAGTAAATGTGAACACTGTATCGTACGACAGTTCAGCTCACTTAACGCCCTCAACAAATCAGAACTCATCCGGATATCGGAGTGCAAGGAGTCTGTGATCATCAAGAAAGGTGAAGTTATCTTTGAAGAGGGACAACACCTGGATGGAATCTATTGCATTCGCTCCGGAATCTGCAAACTCACCAAGCTGAGCGACAATGGAAGACAGCAGATCATTAAGTTCGTTAAAAGTGGAGATCTCCTTGGTCAACGCACCGTAATTTCCAATGACACGGTAAATCTTTCGGCCATAGCCATACAGGATATGGAGGTTTGCTTTATCCCAAAGAACGAGATCCAGGATGCTTTCCAGAACAATCAGCGTTTTTCCGGGGAAGTAATCAAGGTATTATGTAATGACCTTCGCGAGGCTGACAACACTATTGTAAGTATGGCTCAAAAACCGGTCAAGGAACGGCTTGCTTATTATTTATTGCACTTACTTGAAGATTTCGGGGTGGACGAAGAGGGCTTCCTTGCGGTACAGCTCTCCAGGGAAGAGATCGCCGGAATGGTTGGAACTGCTACCGAGTCGCTTATTCGTATGCTCTCAGATTACAGCAAAAAAGGACTGATCGAAACCAAAGGAAAGCGTATCAAAATTCTCGATACGATGCAGATGGAACGTCTGTCCGAAGGCTTCTAAGCCCGACAACCTTCCTTACTTTAATCTTTTATTTACTTTAAATACTCCTCCGACCTCCGGAGAAGTCCCCCCTTACATCCTGTATCAGTCCTGAAACCGGGAATGCAAAAACGCCCTGTTCGTGCATTAACACAAAATTATTACAGGAATCATTACAAGATTCTTCAGGACTTAAAAACACGTTAATCCTATTGAAATAGTGTGTTTTAACGCTATTTTCCCTCCTGACACCTATCCCGGCATGATAAAAGTCATGTTTTCCATAGCTTTATTTGGTAACCTTTGTTACAGATTTAAACCATAACTGATTTGAATTATGAAAAAAATGTTCACAACACGAAAAGTTTTTTCCGGGATGATGTTCGTACTGATGATGGTTGTAGCACCTGCAGTTTTTGCACAAACCTATAGCCTGAATAACGATCAATCTGAAGTAACCATCTTTGGAACCTCCAATATTCACGACTGGGAAATCACCGTAGAGCAACAACAGGGAAGTATGACTCTTGAAGAGGGAGAAACTCCTGTATTAAAAGCCATGGAGATCACTATCCCGGTAAAAGGCCTGAAGAGCGGAAAGTCGGGAATGGACAAAAACACGTACAAGGCCATGAATGCCGACGAATATCAAAACGTAACCTTCAAACTTACCAGTCCGGCAACTCTTGAGGCAGCCGGAAACGGGAACTACAAGGCAACGGCTAAAGGCGAGCTGACCATCTCCGGGGTAACCAAGGCCACAGATCTCATCTTTACGTTAAAAAACAACGGTTCCACTGTGGAACTTGAAGGGGAAAAGACGCTGGATATGACCACCTATAATATCGAGCCACCGACTGCCCTCATGGGCACCATTACCACCGGTAAGGATGTTACCCTGAAATTCAAAACTATTCTTACAAAATAAATTAAACCCTTAAATAAAGTTCACACCTATTAAATACAACAACCATGAGAACACTTTTATCACAAATTCTGGTAGTTGCAGTGCTCTTCACAGGCATGAGCATGTTTGCACAACAACGCGACCTTGAAAATTTCCGTCCACCGGACCAACGCGGACTCCATATATTTGAAGATCCCAAAGATTCCGTTCAGGAGTTTGACGGAGTAAAGGTCAGGGTCGGCGGTGCCTCCACCATACAATTCCAGGCCCTGGATCACGAGAACTCCGGAGCTGTAGCTCTGAAGGAAATCGGGAACAATTTTAACCTGGCCACAGCCAACCTGGACCTCGACGTTCAGCTGTATACCGGGGTGAGAATGCACCTGAGAACCTACCTGTCTTCAAGACACCACCCGGAACCCTATGTAAAAGGCGGGTACATCCTTATCGATCGACTCGACTTCATCAATGAAGGTTTCCTGGGCGGACTGATGGACAATGTAACCCTTAAGATCGGGCACATGGAGAACAACTACGGGGATGCGCACTTCAGAAGATCTGACAACGCCCACACCCTTCAGAACCCATTCGTTGGAAACCTGATCATGGATGCCTTCACCACAGAAGTCGGAGCTGAGCTGTACTACAGAAGAAGCGGATTTATCGGGATGATAGGATTGACCAACGGAAAGCTCAACCAATCTGTTGATGTAAGCGGAGACACTGATACCAAAGCTTCTTTTATCGCGAAACTTGGTTACGACAACTTTGCGAGTTATGACAACCTGAGATTCCGTTTAACAGGTTCTGTATACAGTACAGGAGAAGCTGCAAGAACCTACCTTTACAGTGCCGACCGTGCCGGATCCAGATATTACCTGGTGATGGAGGATGAAGAAGCAACCACCAGTGGTAACTTCAGATCAGGTCGATTTGACCCCGGCTTCAGAAATGAGCTCACCGCGTTCATGATCAACCCATTCCTGAAATACGGAGGACTGGAGTTCTTTGGAACCCTGGAATTCTCAAGTGGAAAAGCCAATGCTGAGGCCAGCAAGAGAAATGCGAGCCAGTATGCCGGAGAGGTGATCTACCGTTTCGGTGGCAATGACGACCTTTTCGTAGGAGCGAGATATAATGCGGTAAGTGCTGAGCTTGCATCAGGAGATGATGTGGATATTAACAGATTTCAATTTGGAGCCGGATACTTCCTAACCAAGAATATTGTAGCCAAACTGGAGTATGTGAACCAGACTTACGATGGTTACGATGCCACAAGTATCTTTAACGACGGTAAATTCAACGGACTGATGTTGGAGGCCGCTATCAGCTTCTAACCATAATTTGATTAGCAATCACTTTTAACAAGGCAAGCCTCCCATTTAACAAAATGAGGCTTGCCTTTTTCTCTTTTATTACTTAATTTTTCCAAATACTGTTAACCATGAGACGTGTAGCAGCCATAGTAGTTTTGGGTAGTCTTTTATCCTTTAATGCTTCTGCTCCCACCATTGCAGACACTGAGGTATTGATCAAAGACAGCAGCTCACTTAGTATTGTCGGTAAAACGAATGTCAATACCTTTAAGTGCAGGTATGACATTACAGAACTCCGAGACCCTTTGGATGTGAATTATGTGACTGATGGGAACGCCATTGAATTCAACAGTGCGGTTCTTCGGCTCAGAAATGAAAACTTCGATTGCGGAGGCCGGGGAATTAATAAGGATTTTCACCAGTTACTCAATACCCCGAAATACCCGGAGGTGGTACTGAACCTGCAGAAGGTAGTCCCTCACCCCAGGATCAAAGACAATTATATTGCCGGGGTAAACATTACCATTGCCGGGGTTACCCGGAATTACGACCTCTTTTTAAAGATCACCCCGGAAGACGACCTTAAGATCAAGGGCGTACTGGAAATCAGCCTGCCGGATTTTAACCTGGAAGCCCCTGAAAAGGTGATGGGAATGATCAAGGTGCAGGACGATTTGGTCATCGAATTTCTTCTGGATCTTAAGGAAGCCTGATCCATGCCTGCTCGGTATCTCTTTACCTCCGAAAGACTAGGATTCAGAACCTGGGAAGCCAGGGACCTGGACTCCATGCATCGCCTGACCAGCGATAAGGAGGTCATGAAATATTTCCCTAAAGTGCTCACCCGAAAAGAGACTTCCGCCTTCATTTCAAAAATGCAGGAAATGTACGAGGAGTACCGCTATTGTTTTTTTCCGGTCGAGCTAAAGGACGATGCCACCTTTATTGGATTTACAGGACTCAGCCTGCAGGATTTTGAAGCCCCCTTTACCCCGTTAACAGATATTGGCTGGAGACTGGCCCCCGAACACTGGGGAAAAGGATATGCCACCGAAGGTGCCACGCGATGCCTTGAATACGGCTTCTCGACATTACACCTCGATACGATCTTCGCGATCGCCCCGGCCATCAATCAACCTTCCATAAGGGTGATGGAAAAGATCGGGATGACCAGGGAAAGGACGTTTAAACATCCTAAGCTAAAGGATCATCCGGAACTGGAATCCTGTGTGCTCTACTCGATCAAAGACTAACAAACGCCTTCACCTACAAGGCCGTGTGCTTTGTTAAGTTTCCTGCTGCGTATTTTGGCAACCGCCTGTTTCCGTTTGCCCCCCTGAACATTTAAGACCACTTCATCCTGGTATTCGGGCTGCCAGCATCCGCCGGAGGGGATGAATTTATTCCTGACGTTATCCGGAAGCCAAATCCGTCAACCCTCAAAATATAAAAAGCGGCCCGGTGGCCGCTTTTTATATACTTTTAAAAGAAAAATTATTTGTTCGCTGCGTAGTACTCAGCAACTTTATCCCAGTTGATCACATTAAAGAAGTGTTCGATATAATCGGGACGACGGTTCTGGTAGTTCAGGTAATATGCGTGCTCCCAAACATCGATCCCCAGGATCGGATGTCCGCCACAACCCACACCTGGCATCAGGGGGTTGTCCTGGTTAGGGGTTCCGCAAATATCCACTTTACCACCTTTGTGTACGCAAAGCCAAGCCCATCCTGATCCGAACTGGGAAGCAGCAGCGGCCGAGAATTTCTCTTTGAATCCGTCGAAAGAACCAAATGCTGCATTGATCGCATCAGCGAGTTCTCCGGAAGGCTTTCCTCCTCCGTCAGGAGACATTACTTCCCAAAAAAGGCAGTGGTTGTAAAATCCTCCCCCGTTGTTTCGAACGGCCATATTAGACATATCCAGGTTTCCGAGGATAGCTTCTATAGACTTCCCTTCCAGGTCTGTCCCTTCTACGGCACCATTCAGTTTGGTCGTATACCCGTTGTGATGCTTGGTATGGTGAATTTCCATGGTTCTCGCATCTATATTCGGTTCCAATGCATCATATGCATAGGGTAATTTTGGTAATTCAAATGCCATATTTTCAGTGATTTAATTATTAGTATTTTGTTGAACAAATTTAAGGAAATCTAATACAATATTGCCTAAGAAATTGTTAAGAACTCCATGCGATTTTCTTATTTTGCATCAAAACCCTTGTCCTTTTGAAAACAACTCCTTTTCAGATCTACAACGCCTCGGCAGGTTCGGGGAAAACTTTTACCCTGGTAAGGGAGTACCTGTGCATCTTGCTGGGTTCCACGAATAAGGACCTTTTCAAACAGGTCCTGGCCATTACCTTCACCAACAAGGCGGTCAATGAAATGAAGGAACGCGTACTGGAAAGCCTGGCCGGTTTCGCACGTCCCGCACAACTGGAAAAGCCCTCCCCGCTTTTTCTTGCGGTACGAGACCAGCTCGGGCTTCCTCCTGAAGTCATACAGGGCCGGGCCAAAAGCCTGCTGCATTACATTTTGCACAACTATGCTTTTTTCGATATTGTCACCATAGACAAGTTCACCCATCGCCTGATACGGACTTTCGCCCGTGATCTGGAACTCCCTCAGAACTTCGAAGTGGTCATGGATACCGAGAGCCTGCTCAAGGAGGCTATAGACGACCTGCTCTACCAGGCGGGGGAAGAGGAGATCCTGACAAAAACCCTGATACAGTTCGCCCTTGAAAAGGCCGATGACGACAAAAACTGGGATCTCAGCCGGGACCTCTACCAGATCAGCAAACTCCTTCTCAACGAAAATGACAGGCCCTACCTGGAGGGACTTAAGGGGAAATCTCTTAAGGATTTTCAAGGCATCCTCAGTCAGATTCGGGAGGAATCCGGCACTCTGCGTAAACAGCTTCAGGCCCTGGCCACCGAAGCCCTGGCCCGGATCAGCGAGGCGGGTATAGCTCACAACCACTTTAGCAGGAGCAGCCTGCCAAAATTCCTGGAACATATCCGGGAAGGGAACACGGGTCTAAAACTGGACGCCAAGTGGCTGGATACAGTCGATTCTGAACCCCTGTATCCGAAAAACACCAAAGGAGACAAGGCCGCTATAGATGCCTTACAGCCCATGCTTGCGGAAACTGTTAACACCATAAAAGCCGGACTGATCCGTTTTAAATTCCTACAGGCCTTGTACCGAAACCTGGCCCCAATGTCCCTGATCAATGCGGTGAACAAGGAAATGGCGCGCATAAAGGAAGAGCAACAACTGCTGCCCATCTCCGAATTTAATAACCTCATCGCCGAGGCGATACGGGAACAACCGGCACCGTTTATCTACGAACGTCTCGGGGAGCGATACCGCGATTACTTCATCGATGAATTCCAGGACACCTCAGCCCTGCAATGGAACAACCTGATCCCGCTTATCTCTAATGCCCTCTCCGGGGAATCCCTGGGCGGAAGAAGGGGAAGCCTCCTGCTGGTTGGAGATGCCAAACAATCCATATATCGCTGGAGGGGCGGCAAGGCCGAGCAGTTTATAGACCTCTACGGGAAACCGGACCACAATCCGTTTCATACCCCGAAAGAAGTGATCAATCTGCCTGTGAACTATCGCAGTCATGATGCCATCGTCAATTTTAACAACGATTTTTTCAGCTTTATTTCCAGATTCCTGAGCGACCCGTCTTACAGCGATCTTTTCGCCAGGCACAGCACCCAGGAAACCAATGGAAAAGCGGGAGGATTTATCCGTTTTGAATTTATAGATAAGGACCTCGAAGATACCGACCTGGCGCAACTGGAAAGCACCCTGGAAACCATCCATGGGCTAAAGGCCCAGGGTTATGAGTGGGGAGACATCGCCGTACTGAACCGGGGAAATAAGGAGGCGCTCAAGATCGCCCAACACCTTACCCAGGCGGGAATTCCCGTGATCTCCTCCGAATCTCTCCTTTTGAAAAATGACCCGAAGGTCAATTTCCTGGTGAACCTGGTAAAATACACCTACAGGGAAGAAGACCGGGAAAACCTGCTGGAGCTGTTGTGGTTTCTAGGAGAAAAGGCCGAAGTCCAGGACCTCCATCTATTTCTATCAGAAGCCCTCGATAATCCCGGAGAGGTATTCGCCGGGTACGGGTTCAGTAAAGACCTCTTCCGGGAACTCCCCTTCTACAATGCGCTCGAATACAGCCTTAAATGTTTTGAGCTGTGCGATGGAGATGAAGCCTACCTTCAGGCCTTCCTGGATACGGTGCTGGATTTTACACAAAAAGAATCAGGAAGCCTTGGCGATTTCGTAACCTGGTGGGACAACAAAAAGAAAAAACTCAGCCTTTCTGCTCCCGATCACGCCAATGCAATCCAGATCCTCACCATTCATAAATCCAAGGGACTGGAATTCCCTGTGGTGATCTATCCGTTCGCAGATTCAGACATCTACAAGGAAGTAGACCCAAAACTCTGGATCGCCCTTGAGGAGAATCCCTGGGATCTGACATCGGCCCTGTTTAACAAGAATGCAGAACTGGAAGATTTTGGAGAGGAAGCCGCGATGACCCTGGAAAACTACACCGCCAAACAGGAACTCGATACCTTCAATGTGCTGTATGTGGCTTTCACCAGGGCCGTGGAACGCCTGTACGTGATTTGCAAGGAAAAGACGAGGACCAACGGAGAGGAAAACCTGAAATTCCTCTCAGGAATTTTTATGAACTACCTTAAGGAAAAAGGATTGTGGCAAGATGGGGTAAGGACTTACGATCTGGGCGAAGCCGGCAAGCAGCTGGTCTCCGGGAAGCAACCAAACGCTCAGATCCGGGGCATTCCCTTTATCAGTAACGAGGGACTCCTGGATAACTATACTATTGTAACCACCTCGGGGAGTCTGTGGGGAACAGATGCAGAAGCCTCTATTGAGCGCGGACACCTCTACCACGACTTGTTGTCCATGATACGCTATCCTGAAGACCTGGAGGAGGTTCTCGAAGAGGCCCTTCTGAAGGGCGACCTTACCGGGCACAACCTCTCACAGACCCGGGAATACCTGGAAAAAGTGATCACCCATCCCGACCTGAAGGAATTCTTTAGCAGGGACTATGAGATCTACCGGGAACGGGAGCTTTTAACAGCACAGGGACAACTTTTACGTCCGGACCGGTTTATGATCGCAGGGGGAAAAGCCTGGATCATCGACTATAAAACGGGAGGCAGCAACCCAAAATATGAAAGGCAACTGGAGCAATATGCCAGGGCACTTCAGGATATGGGTCTGGAGGTCATTCAAAAGCTTTTAGTGTATATAGACGAAGAGATCAGGGTGGAGAAGCTTACTTAATACGAGGTTTCATAACTTTGCAAAAAAAATCTTTATGTACGGTAAAATCAAAGAATATCTCCAGCAGGAACTGGAAGACATCAAGGAAGCAGGACTTTATAAGAAAGAGCGCATTATCACCTCTCCTCAGGGAGCAGAGATCACTATATCTACCGGGGAAACCGTTATTAATTTCTGTGCAAACAACTATCTCGGACTTTCCAACCATCCGGAGGTGGTACAGGCTGCCAAAGACACCCTCGATTCTCATGGTTTCGGTATGTCATCGGTTCGATTCATCTGCGGGACGCAGGACATCCACAAAGAACTGGAGGCAAAGATCGCTTCCTATTACGGTACCGAAGACACCATTCTCTATGCAGCTGCCTTTGATGCCAACGGAGGCGTTTTCGAACCATTACTGGGCCCGGAAGATGCTATTATCTCCGACTCACTGAACCACGCCTCCATCATAGACGGGGTTCGCCTTTGCAAAGCCATGCGCTACCGCTACAACAATAACGATATGGCAGATCTCGAGGAAAAGCTGAAGCAGGCCAAGGCAGATAACGCGCGGTTCAAGGTTATTGTTACCGACGGGGTATTCTCTATGGACGGACTGGTAGCGCCCCTTGACGAGATCTGTGACCTGGCCGACAAGTACGATGCCCTTGTGATGATCGATGAGTGCCATGCCGCCGGATTCATAGGAGAAACCGGGAGAGGAACCCTGGAAGAAAAGAATGTTATGGGACGTATCGATATCATTACCGGAACGCTCGGAAAGGCCCTCGGAGGCGCTATGGGCGGCTATACTACCGGAAAGAAAGAGATCATCGAGATCCTTCGTCAGCGTTCCCGACCTTATCTTTTCTCTAATTCCCTGGCCCCGAACATCGTTGGCGCTTCCATTAAGGTATTCGATATGCTCTCTACAGACACCAAACTCAGGGACCAGCTCGAAGCCAACACCACCTATTTTAAAAAGGGAATGAAAGCAGCCGGATTTGACATTATAGACGGGGATTCGGCCATAGTACCTGTTATGCTTTATGACGCCAAACTCTCACAGATTATGGCAGATAAATTACTTGAAAAAGGAATTTATGTAATAGGATTTTTCTATCCAGTAGTACCGAAAAATAAGGCAAGGATCAGGGTGCAGCTCTCCGCGGCTCATACCCGGGAGCACCTGGACAAAGCGATAAGTGCCTTTACCTCAGTAGGTAAGGAATTAGGTGTCATTTAACGATATGTTATTAGGAATATCCCAAAAATTTATATATTTAGTTTTGTTAATAAGTTGTAACAACTTACATTTGTTTAGGAATTAACACTTAAAATCAAATAATTGGACATGAAACATCTTGGCAAAATTTTAGTTGTTTTCCTGCTGATCGCAGGTTTTAGCAACGTAAATGCTCAAGACCACAACAACCCATGGCAGGTTGGATTTGGAATAAACGCCATTGACGTTTATCCTACCAATTCTGACAAAGCTTTTGCAGGGGACTGGTTTGATGAGTATTTCAATCTTTCCGACCATTGGAACATACTTCCATCAATTACGACAATTTCCGTTTCCCGCTATGTAGGAGATGGTTTTTCTGTGGGAGTACGTGGTTCACTTAACCGGATTGACAAATTAGGTGACCTGGAAGCAGACGATCTTTCTCACTATGCTATCGACGGTACCATCAAGTACAATCTTGTTAAGGAAGCCGCCTTCCAACCCTACTTAGAACTCGGTGGGGGTTACACCTGGATCGATGAGATTGGTGCCGGGACGCTTAACGGAGGTCTTGGGATCAACTTCTGGTTCACCGATAATATCGGTCTGAACCTTCAGTCATCATACAAACACGTTTTCGAAGATTACGGAGTAGAACATTTCCAGCACCTGTTGGGTCTTAACATCAAGTTTGGTGGGACCGATACTGACGGTGACGGGATCTACGACAAGGACGATGCCTGTCCTGAGGTTGCCGGACTGGAGCAATTCAACGGTTGTCCTGACAGCGACGGAGATGGAATTGAAGATTCTAAAGATGCCTGTCCTAATGAGGCTGGATCTCTGGATATGAACGGTTGTCCTGACAGCGACGGTGATGGTATTGCCGACAACGTTGACGACTGTCCTGAAGTTCCCGGATTAGCTGAGTTCAACGGATGTCCTGACACTGACGGAGACGGTATTCCAGATAATAAGGACGAGTGTCCTAACGAAGCAGGTCCTGCAGAAAACAACGGATGCCCATGGCCAGATACTGATGGAGATGGTGTTCCGGATAAGGATGACCTTTGTCCAGAAAAAGTGGGTACTGTAGCCAACCAGGGATGTCCTGAGGTAACTGAAGAAGTTCAGGCTGCGCTTAACTCTTACGCAAGAACCATCCTGTTTGACACAGGTAAGTCTTCGATCAAAGCAGAGTCTGAGCAAGTATTAGCAGATATCATCGGAATTCTTAAGCAATACCCAGCTTCTACCTTTAAGGTTGAAGGACACACCGATTCTACAGGTAGCGAAGAACTCAACCTGAGACTTTCTAAAGAAAGAGCAAGTGCTGTTGAGCAGTATCTTGAGAACGCAGGTATCGCTCCTGACCGTCTGACCTCTGAAGGTTTTGGAGAAAGCAAGCCAATTGCTTCCAACAGAACTGCAGATGGAAGACGTCAGAACAGAAGGGTTGAAATTAACCTGATCAAAGAATAATCAGAAACCCGTTTCACTAAATACACTAAAACGCTCCGGCATTCCGGAGCGTTTTTTTATTTTTATACCTCATCACTTCTTTTTAAAATGCTATGAAAAGTTTCCTCTCTGCCACCATTTCGGAGATCGCCCAATTACATCCTGAGAATCTGCACGATTTGGTACTGGTGCTGCCCAGCAAAAGAGCGGGAGCCTTTCTGAAGAACGAATTAAAATCGGTTATTGATAAAACCACCTTTCTTCCTGTTATATACAGCATCGAAGAATTTGTACAGGAGATCTCAAACCTGGAGCAGGCTACCAACCTCCATCTCCTTTTCGAGCTTTACCGCACTTACGAAAAATGCACGCCGGAATCACAACGCGACCCACTTTATGAGTTTACGTCCTGGGCACAAACCGCCATCCAGGATTTCAATGAGATCGACAGGTATCTTATCCCTCCGGACACCATTTTTGATCATCTGTTCAACATCAAGGAGATCGATCACTGGACCAATTCCGGTTCACAGACAACGCTTCAAAAAAACTACCTTCATTTCTGGAAACACCTGAAGCAACTCTATCACGAATTCCGGAATACCCTGGCCGCAAAAGGCCTGGCCTACCAGGGCATGATCTACAGGGAAGCGAGTGAACAGGTAGAGTATTATATCCAGGCACATCCGGAAAGACCTCACTATTTTATAGGATTCAATGCCCTGAACAAGGCCGAGAGTCACATTATCCAGGAGATCCTTGCCAATTGTCCCGGCGAGATCTACTGGGACACCGACCGGCATTTCCTGGAAGATCCCGATCATGATGCCGGGTTGTTCTTAAGGCGAGTCCAGCAAGATTGGCCCCATATAAAAAAACAGGGGTTTAAATATATCGGCAATCATTACCATCAACCTAAAAACATCGAAATTGTCGGAGTCCCAGGCAATATACAACAAGCCAAATACATCGGAAACCTCCTTAAAAACCTCCACTCCGGACAGGGTAAACCCGAAGGAACAGCTGTGGTATTGGGGCAGGAAGCCCTCCTCCCAGCCGTTCTTAATTCCATTCCGGATGGGATCGACCAGATCAACATTACCAGCGGATTACCGCTGGAACTCACTCCTTTTGCCAGCTTTTTCGAAATTCTGATACACAGCTGGAGCAAGACCAGGAACAGCCTGTGGTATCACAAAGACCTGGACCGCATACTCTCACACCCGGCATGCCAGGGCATTATGCCGCAGCATGGAGTAGAACAATTCCTGGAGCGGATCGGAAAAGAAAATCTGATCTATATCCCCGGACAACGAATTCCCGAGCTTATCCCCGGAGATGAGAACCGGGCAGTGCTTTCCTTGCTTTTCCCGGAAGATACGGAGCATCTGTCAACCCTTATCGACAATTGCGCTGCGCTTACCCTTAAAATGCGGGATCACTACCGGGACAAAGAACATAAGAATCCTGTTTTTCTTCAGTACCTCTACCGTTTCTATCAGTTGTTTAACCAATTGCAGCATATCCGCACAACCTACACCTCGCTAACAGACCATCGCGCCCTCTTACAGGTATATCGTGACCTTTTGGTAAAAGAAACCGTAGATTTTAAGGGAGAACCCCTGACGGGACTCCAGGTGATGGGGATGCTGGAGAGCAGAAACCTCGATTTTGAAACGGTGATCATCAGTTCTGTCAATGAGGGAGTACTCCCTGGAGGAAAAAGCTTTAATTCCTTTATCCCTTTTGATCTGAAGATCCACTACGGACTACCCACCTATAAAGAGAAGGATGCGATATATACCTATCACTTTTACCGCCTTTTGCAGCGGGCCAAAAACATTTATATCATCTACAATACCGCCACGGAATCCCTGGATGGAGGAGAAAAAAGCCGATTTATACAGCAACTGCTCCTGGAAGACATTCCCGAACACCGTATCAGGGAAATACTCGCAAGTCCGGAAATTGAAAGTAAGGAAGTCGCCCTCTTATCCCTGGACAAATCCCCCGGTCTTCTATCGCGACTGCGCACCGTAGCAGGAGAAGGCTTTTCCCCGTCTTCTCTGACGAACTTTATCAGAAACCCGATCGATTTTTATAAGCAACGCGTACTGAGGATTCGTGAACTCGAAATGGTAGAAGAAACCGTTGCCGCCAACACCATGGGAACCATCGTACACGACAGCCTGGAAGAATTATACCTGCCCTACCTGAATAAAACACTGGAACTGGCCGACCTCAAACGCATCCGGGAAAACCTCAGCCCGGTGGTGGATAATAAGTTCCGGGAGTTCTATTCAGATCCGGAAACCGTAAGAGGGCAAAACCTGATAAGCTATCACGTAGCAAGACGCTATGTAGAGAAATATCTCGACTACGAAGAGAGCCGTATAAAGAAAGGTGACCGCATATGCATACTGGCCCTGGAAAATGATGTGCCGGTTGAATTCTCCATACCAGGTTTGGATTTCCCGGTAAAACTAAAGGGTAAGGTAGACCGCATTGAAGAGGTTAACGGGATCTGGACCGTAGTAGATTACAAAACCGGGACCGTAGAACCTTCAGACCTGAAGATCTATAACTGGGAAAATCTGACCGCCGATTACAAATACAGTAAAGCCTTCCAGGTGCTTTGCTACGTATATATGATGAAAGGCTACATTCCAGAAAACACCAAAGTACAGGCAGGCATCGTGAGCCTTAAAAAGATTAAGAACGGATTTATGCCCTTTGCCATCTCAGAGGGCCCCGGTTCCCGGAATTCAGATCCTAATATCACGGACGAAGTGATGGATGCCTTTGAAGCCCAACTTTTCACCCTGATCCGAACTATTTGCGACCCTGAACTGCCTTTTGTAGAAAAAGAAATAAAAAGTTATGATTACTAAAACGCAGCACATTCTCGAAGGAAAACACGAGCGCCCTATCCCTCTTGATCTTTACACCCCAAAACAGCAAAACGGAGACCTGGCCGTATTCTGCCATGGTTATAAGGGATTCAAGGACTGGGGCTGCTGGGACCTTGTAGCCCGTGAATTTGTGAGGGAAGGGGTTTCTTTTCTCAAATTCAACTTTTCCCATAACGGGGGTACCATCGAGCAGCCCATTGACTTTCCGGACCTGGAAGCCTTTGCCCTGAACAATTTCACCAAGGAGATGGACGATCTTCAAACGGTGATCGAATGGGTCTGTGGCGATGGCGCGTCCCGGGTAGAATCAGAGAACACGGTGAACATTCACCTCATCGGACATTCCCGTGGCGGAGGTATCGTTACCCTAAAGGCAGCAGAGGAAAACCGGGTTGCCACGGTAACCAGCTGGGCAGGAGTCAGTGATTTTAAATCGCGTTTTGCCGATAAGAAAGCCCTGGATTACTGGCGGGCAAATGGGGTGATCTATGTGGAAAACAGCCGTACCAAACAACAGCTCCCCCACTATTACCAGTTTTACGAAGATTTTGTGGCCAATGAAGAGCGCTTTACCATAAGAGCGGCTGCCACATCCCTGGACCTGCCGCATCTCATTGTTCACGGCACCGAAGACCCCACCGTAGACCTTAAGGAGGCCATGGCTTTGAAATCCTGGAATCCGGATGCCAGGCTCCATGTCATAGAAGGGGCCGACCACGTTTTTGGCGGCAAACACCCCTGGGAGGTCAATCGTTTACCCGGACATTTAAAAAATGCGGTAGACGCCACCGTTGACTTCATCAAACAGGAGTAAGGTGTCCCCGGGAAAGTCATTTACCTACTGGGTTGCAGCACTATTTTACGGACAAAAAAAATCTGAACCATCTGCCTGAATTTGAACCTTGGCATCAATTAATTTAATAGCTTAGGTGTCCGAAATTCTGCATTGTTAACCAGGACTATGAAGTTTACAAAAGTATCATCAGACAAGGAATTTGACCTTTCCAGATTTCCCAAGGGAGAGATCTCGAAATTTTGGCTGCACATTATCAATAACGGACTTGGAGAGCCTATCAGGGTACCCATCCTGGTAGCCAGGGGAAAGAAAGATGGCCCCGTTTTGGGCTTAAATGCCGCCCTGCACGGAAATGAGCTGAATGGGATCAATGTCATCCAGCGATTATTTGACCACCTCAACAACAATGACGACATCAACGGTACGGTAATCGGAATTCTCGTCGCCAATGTCCCAGGGGTACTTCTCGGGCAACGCAGGTTCAATGACGATTTTGATCTGAACCGCCAGGCACCGGGATCTGAAACAGGGATCGCGAGCAGCGTTTATATCAACAGGCTTATTGAAAGGGTTATCAAACACTTCGATTATTTCCTGGACCTGCATACCACCGGATACGGCAAACAGAATTGCTGGCATATCCGGGCCGACCTGAAAGACAAGGAAACCCGTAACCTGGCTCTACTTCAGAACCCGGAAGCCATATTACACAGCACCCCGGATGAACAAACCGTGCGCGGCTACGCTTCGTCCCTGGGAATAAAATCCCTGACCCTGGAGCTTAAGGATCCTTCTATTTTTCAACCGGATGTGGTAAATGACGCCATGGTAGGTATCTGGAATGTTATGCACCACCTCAACATGGTATCCTCCCCGGTTTCCTGCACCCTTGAAGACACCTGGCTCGTGGAAGGCTCCACCTGGATGCGATCGAATGCCGGAGGCATACTAACCGTATTTCCGGAACTGTTAAGCCATGTTGAAAAAGGAGAAAAAATAGCCGAAGTACGCAATATTTTCGGAGAGCTCAGCAGGGAGTTCTTTGCGCCCAGCAGCGGAATGGTCCTGGCGAAGAATGTGAACCCTATAGCCCAGACCGGAAGCGCCATCCTGAACCTGGCCCACAGCATAGAAAAAGTGCCCTGCAGGATTACTCCATAGCAGGGCACTGCACTGGTTATTTTTTAAGTCTTTTACTTCTTATCAGGTCGTGTTGGTCTTACCTCCACCTTACTTGGCAGGGTACGCGGATGCATTTTCAGCAGGTCCAACACCAATTCTCCAAGGTCTTCCGGTTGTATTTTCCATGCATCGGAGTCCTCATCCGGAGTATGACCGTTAAAGTGGGAGGCCACAGACCCGGGCATGATGGTGGTTACCTTGATATCGTACTGCCGCAGATCCAACATGGCAGCCTGCGTAAAGCCTACCACGCCAAACTTAGAAGCATTGTACCCGGAGGCTGTCGGAAAGAAATTGGTTCCGGCTAGACTCGCAAGGGTCATATAATACCCTTTCGAAGCTTTAAGGGCATCCATTGATGCTTTAAGGGTATAAAAAGCACCGGTCAGATTGGTGTCAATCATCTGTAACCACTGTTCCGGTTCCAGTTCATCTACAGGGGCAAAATGCCCCAGCCCCGCATTGGCCAGCACCAGGTCTACCTGCCCAAAGGCTTCCAGAACTGCAGCCACCGCTTTCTTTTCCGAATCCAGATCCCTGACGTCTGACCCAATTCCCAAAGCACGACTGCTGTCTTTGGAAAGTGTGGCAGCAGCTTTTTTCGCGTCTTCCGCATCGCGACCGCTGATGGCCACCCGCATTCCGGCATCCAGCAGGGTTTTGGCAATGCCGTATCCTATTCCTTTTGTTCCGCCCGTGATATAGGCTACTTTATCTTTTATCTCCATGTTTTAATGCTTTCTCATAAAGATAAGCGATTCATAGCGCAATGAAAATTCTGAGAATAACAGATCCCAAATTTTAACCTCATCTTAAAACATAGGTGCCGGAATACAGACCATATGCTAAAAAATCCTAAAATTAAGCCGGCTGGGAACCGGCATATACAGCCAGCTTACGGTAATGACAGATTTCCTGCTGGAATGCGGATTTCTTTGTAATTTCCATGTCAAATGGAGCTGTCAGAACCTTTACTATTACTATTACTTTTTGGTCTTGGAACCCTCGCCTTTGTCATCTCCACCATCTCAGGTGGAGGCGGTGCCCTGATCATGGTGCCGGTTATTAATTTTGCGCTGGGTGTAAGCAATACTGCACCCATTCTAAACCTGGGAACCTTTATCGGGAGGCCTTCCCGATTGGTCATTTTCCGGAAGCACATCCAATGGAAAGTGGTACAGTGGTATGCACCTGCAGCAATTCTCGGTGCCTGGACAGGATCTTGGCTCTTTAAGGAAATCAACCTGGAACGATTACAACTGCTGGTCGGCGTGTTTCTGATCAGTACCGTTTTTCAATTCCGGTTCGGCAAAAAGTCACAATCCTTCCCTATGAAACTCCCTTATTTCCTGCCCTTGGGATTCCTGGTTTCGGTATTCGGAACCATGATCGGTGCCATGGGGCCGGTACTCAATCCGTTCTATCTCAACCTCGGACTGGATAAGGAAGACCTTATTGCCACCAAAACAGCGAACGCTTTTATCATGGGCCTCGCCCAACTGGGAAGCTATACCTTTTTAGGCCTGCTTTCAGGGAAACTATGGCTCTACGGACTCGTCCTGGGATTGGGAGCCACACTCGGAAACATCTTAGGCAAACGCTTTTTAAAGGGAATGAGCAGTGTTCGCTTCCGTCAGTGGATGATCGGATTGATGGTGATAAGCGGAGTGATCTTACTGGCGAGGCAGTTGGGAGGATAGGTCTTTCTTATATCATAAACGAGTGACAGAAAAGAAACCATCACGTATTTTAAATCTTTCACCTCTGTGAAACAGGAAGGTGAAAAAGCAACTTCCTCCATCTATGGTAAAGCCTTCTTAGATTTGAACTCCGAGTTATCCCGCTGCAATCACCCCGAAAAAACATCTTCAATCTATTGAATATCAACTACTTCGTATTAAAATTCTGATAAAAATTAATTTTTGTTTAATCATATGTGTAACTTTATTAAACAATAAAAAATGCTATTATGAAAACGTATCAACTTTACTTTCAACCTTCACAAAAAATTATCGGATTTGCGATCATGCTATCGCTTTTGATGGTGCTCATGTCCTGTACCAATGACCAATCAGATCTTTACAATGACCAGGATGCATCCCTGACCGAAGTACAGGCCAAGGGAAAAAATATGGAGGAGAATGGCCCTGAAAAAGGACCTTCGATAGGGCAGATCGCTCTGAACAGTAATCCGGATGAATTCAACATCCTCGTGGCAGCCCTTGGGTATGTGGATGCCGAATTGAATGCAGGATTGGTTAATTTATTCGTAAACGGAACAGATCAGTACACGGTCTTTGCACCCACAGATGAAGCCTTTGTAAATGCTTTCACAGCATTGGAAATTCTGGAAGCAGGCGCTGATCTTAACGAGACCATTGCTTTAACCATAGAGAATGGAGAAGAGAAATATGAAAATTTCCCGAATATCGTCCTGAACGTTCTTTTATACCATGTTACTGACGGCCGAAGGAAGTCTAACAGTGTGCTACCTAAAACGGATAATCCAAAAACCATAGAAACCTTACTCGATGGTGCTACATTCCAGGTAAATAAAGATGGTAGCATCAATGCAGTGGGCAATACTTCACAGATCGTAATTATGGAAGACAGTCAGGGAGTAACTTACGATATCTCTGCCTCCAACGGTATTATTCATATTATCAATACGGTTATACTACCGGTAAACCCTGCCGACCTCCCATTAAAAGAATAAGACATGAACTGTAATCAATGAAATGTTTTCATTGCTTAAGTAAGGCCATCCTGAGAGGGGTGGCTTTTTTAGTTTCATGGACGAGTTACAGGAACGAGTTTCAAGGACTTACTTCCGTACCGCTTCCACCACATTTACCAATGGCGTAATAGGGATAATCCGGGATAACTGCAGGCCGGCTGCGTCAAAGATCTCACGGAATTGTTTCTCGGTGCGTTCCCTGCCGCCTATCAACAGCATGGTCAGATCCAGCCATTTATAGGGGTGCGGGTCGTTGCCGGAGGGAATCACCGCTTCCACCACCAGGACCTTACCATCCGGTTTCATGGCCTTAGCGCAATTGCTCAGGATCTTAACGGCCGAGGTATCATCCCAGTCGTGTACAATATGTCTCAGGATATAGGCATCTCCACCTTCAGGTACGGCTTGAAAAAAACTACCTCCCACACAGGAGCAGCGATCTGCCAACCCGCAATTTTCTATATTCTCTTCAGACCGCTTGATCACATGAGGAAGGTCAAACAGTACAGCTTCCAGCTCCTTGTGCGCACGAAGCAGGCGAATCAAAACTTCCCCGTTTCCACCACCCACATCCACGATCTTTTCACATGCAGAGAAATCGTAGTTCTCGATCATCGGCATGGTTTCTCCCCCGTGAAAATCGGTCATCATTCTATCGAAGATCTTCGCCTGATCCTGATGCTGATTAAAATATTCGAAGACTTTCTTGCCATGGTGCACTTCAAATCCGCCATTGCCCGTTTTTACGCTGTACAGTAATTCCTGGTAAGCAGGATAAAATACGTGCCCCATTCCCAGGGCCATGGCTTTGACGCTATGAGGATTCCCATACCGAAGGCATTCTGCCATGGGCGTCATAATGAACACCCCTTCTTCCTTTTCCCTGAAAACCCCTACTGAGGCAAGGGCCCTGAGCAATCTGTACAGGGCATCGGTGTCTGCCCCTGTCTTTTCTGACAGATCGCTTACAGATAGCAGGTCATTGGTTGCGATTATCTCGGCCAGGTCCAGCCTTGCTGCTGCATATAAGGCCTGGGTAACGGTATAACCGGTGATCATTTGGGTGAGTTGCTGGTGCGGTTGTATTTCCTGCATTTTAAAAACAATTGAAGTTGAACTTAATCCTCTGAATAACATGAAGTTACAACAATTCAGGGAGTAATAAGACAGAAATCGGCAGCGCACCGGAAACAGCCTAAGAACCGTCACCAATTCAAAACCCGGCACTTTCAGGCCAGTTATTCACCTTCAACATAATGGAAGGCACAGACACCATTTTCGCCTATAATTCTTTAGCAGAATTCCCGTAATTTCTTATGGCTTCAATAGGGGCTATAATATTATATCCTTCCCAGATCCCGGGGTCGTACACCTCGATCTCCAAAGGCTGAAAACGTTCCTGCTCTTCCACAGCTTTGAAAGTCTCGGGAGAGACCGGGTTGTTTTCTGCGATATAGATCTCGGAAGTCGAGACGTTATCAAGCTCGAACATAAAATCTATTTTAAATACCTGCCGGTTATCCGACCGATCTTCACGGTTCTTGATAAACTTCAGCGGCCTGCTGATATAGGCGTACATTCCGGAGCTTTTCCGGCCAAATTTCAGGTAATACTTCCCGTCTTCATTTTTCCGGTAATCTGCCATCACCTTAACCCGGTCTTCCCGGTATTTTATGCCCAGCAAGAGCTTCAGGTTGATGTTCTGCAGATGTTCCCCCTCCTGCATCTCGTACTCCATTCGCATTAAGCCGAAATCAAAGACATTGATATACATTTTCCCCAGAAACATTGCACTACCCCGTTTTGGAGAAAAGGCTATGATATACACCGACTCTCCGTCAATATTGGAGTATCCCTCCAAAGCGTAGGTATAGCGGTTCCTCTTTTGCAAAAAATCAAGGTCCTCGTTCTTGTAGAAGGATTGGTGATCTTTTAATTTCCAACGCAACATACTTTTTACATAACGGGTCTTACCCTTGGTAGAATCGAGATCCTGTTCAAAGATCTCATCGGTCTTCAGGGAGTCCTCCACCTTGATCAAACCGGTTTTGACCTTATAGGTTGCCGCCGTATCCAGATAGGGACGTATGGTATTGATGAGTTTTTTGGTGATCTCCTCAGAGGAAATATCCCTTTTTTTATCCTTAAGGATCACGGATCTTTCCACGTTTACTTTTACCGAATCGTTTAACCTGAGGTGATCCCCATAATATTCCGTAAAGAAATTAAACCTCCGCCCAACCAGGCTTTGGGTTAAGGCTTCCACCTCTGAGTTAAGCGTTCTCAGGTCGGACCTGGAAGTCTTACTGGCCTTATCAACCTCAAAACTGAAATCCATCAGGCGCTGATTTTCCTGGTTCCTCATAAAGAACACCTCCGAAAAATCGGAGACCTGGTGCAACTCCGGGGCCACCTCCATCATAGCTCCCACGATCTCCTCCGGGGTGAGTTGTTTATTGCTCACCAATACCTCATCCAGCTCCGTCACTTTCTCCCGCAATACGATTGTTCCCCCGCTAAAATCACCGAGGGCAATTTCCAGTGTCTCAAATCCAAGACAGGAAATTGTAATGCTATCGGAAATCGACTCATCGGGGATATTAAAGGTAAATTCGCCTTCAATATTGGTGATCACCCCATAACGGGCTCCTGCCTGTACGGTAGCAAAAGGAACAGGTTGCTCCTGTTGATCAACCACCTTTCCGGAAACTGATTGTGCCTGCAGGCAGGAAATAGCGCAAAAGAACGCGACAAGAAACGAGAACAGTGTTTTCAAAATCAGGGTTTTGTATTTCCCTGTAAATATACTCTTACTCAGGAAAAGAACCTCACATTAAGGTACATCTGTACTCACAAACTATGGAAGTACATGGCAAATACCACCCGATTTACATCTGGGTAAAGACATCATTATTTTGATTCCGATTCTGCCGGTGCACTTTAAGGTTACGGGTTTTTCTCCGGTTTTTATCCGGTTACGGGCCGGAGCAGCCTGCTAATTAAAAGACTCCATCAGATCAGGATCAACAACGGTTCTGGATGGAATTCTGAATGCAAATCCCACATTGATCAGGTAATCGGCAAAGGCGGCATCTCCATTTCTGGGGTTGCCGGTGATCATTTCTGTTTCACGATCTGTTACACTTTGCGGTCTTTCCCTGCGCACTGCCACAGGAACATTGAGATTAAAAGTGAAATTATTCTTCATATAATAAATTCCCGGATCCAGAGAAAGTACGTTCCCCGGTCTTCTGAATCCTTCACTACCCCCCAGAACATCTTCGACGGGGACCCCTTCATAGCGCATTCCAAGGGAACCAGAGAGAAAACCATTAAGCGTATAACTCAATCCGGCCCGAACGGCAAACTGATCGGGAACAGACATAATCGATTCGTTTTCCAGAATCGGACTAAGGGTCTCTCTGAAGGTTCTGATTCCGTTGGTTTCCCTCGGATTAAAAAGGTAAAAACCACCTCCATAGGTATAGAGTTTTTCAGTAATTCGCGCATAATACTGAAGATCGATCGTGAACCCGAAGCCCCCGTCTCCGGGTTGTATTGACTGATCCACAGGACGGGTCTGAGAGCCGACATCGGGGCCCACATTATAGAAAATATCTGTAGCATTAAAGTTCCCGGTTGGAAGTTTGATCCCTGCTCCAATGGCAATATTACTGTGCTGGTGTTTTTCCGGATCCAGCAGCCAGTACCCCGCTCCGGCCCTGATATCTGCCACTCCCCTGGAGAAGGTCATATTTCGCTCTTCCCTGCCATGCTCATAGAGAGAAGACCGCGTATTGATTACAAGAGGGATAGTAAGACTGGCATACATGCGGTTGCTGATCCCATAGGAAAGGAACATATCCCATGAATGGGAGTGATTGATCACCTCACTGCCATTGGCTATGCGATCGGGCTCTTCCTCCGTACCCCGGAAATGCCTGAAGGATTTAAAATAACGGTAGTTAGTCCCTATCTGGAGGTCTCCAGGCATCAGTAAATTCGATTCCAGGTTATTCCCCGCGCAGGTTGAGAAATGCCTGATGGCCACACATCCCTGTGCCCAAATGCCGGAGCAGGCGGAAAGTGCCAGAAAAAGAATTACGATTCCCTTTCCAAAATTAAGTTTGCTCATATATGTTAATTAGGTTCAAATCCGAAAAATAAACCTAATAATGAGCGAAAAAGATTCACAGTTAGCTAATTGGAGTTAATATAAGATTAAGTAAACCAATACCGGGTTAACACCATTACAAGATGGTTTATACCCCTACGTCCTCAAATTCGGCACAGAATAAAGCGTCTTTAAGAAATTGCACCTGCTTTATTTACCGTTGAATTGCTTGTAGAATATGTACTCCTTATTGTATTCCAGATCAAAGGATGCATCACTCATCCGGTAAATTTTGATAAAGTCAATAATTGCGGCGATGAATGGAATTAAAGTCCAGGAAAAAAGCAGATACCCGATCCAGATCAGATCTCCGAGATAGAATTTATGAAGTCCGAATCCTCCTAAAACGGGAAAGGCCAGGATGAGTGCCGTTTTACGCTTCTTTTTGTGCTTTTCGGCATTTGCCAAACCCGCTTTAATCTTTTCCCTCAGGAAAAAACTCAGGGAATTTACGGAATTCAACAGCTCCTGTTCCCTGGTTTTATAGAGTTCAAATTCCCTTCCTTCAAACGGGGCATGCAACAACGCTTCTCCCTGTTCTGCCTTGGTGCTATAAATATCAATTAGCACATTCAGGTCCTGTACATAGGTAAGCGACTTGTTATCCTGGTTTCTCAGCACCTCAAGTACCCGGTCTGTATTCTGCAAAAGTTGGGAAACAAGGGCTTTCCCGGAACCTGAAAATTCGACCGCTTTTATTTCCTTAATGGCTTTTACAAAGTCATTGTCGGTTCTTCGTACTGCGCCCTGATAGCGTCTGGAATTTCTAATATAAGTGAGATCTGCCTCTCCCAGCATTTTGTTAAAACCCCGCTTTCCGGGCTGGGGTGTCGGGCTGTTCACGATCGGATTCAGGATATTCATATTGAACTAAAGCATTTGGAATGACATCAACATTCTAAATGTAAGAAAATTATTAACACCCTTTAAAACGGCCCAATTCACAACCTGAAACAGCTCCTTCCAATCCCTTTAAAAGGAAGATGCTATCTCATATAAATAGTGCCTTTAAGAAAGTCTCTTTTGAGACAGAAACGTTCCCTCCCTGTAAAGGAGGGCCTGCCCTCCAAAGGCAGGTAAAAGATCAAAGAAATATGTTCCGCGAAGAAATTAAAAGCCTCCTCTTCGGGTAGGTTCCCTTTTCTCGGGCCATTCCATTTGTTCTCCTGTTCTTTCACTCACAGGCAAAACACTTTTTTCTCTTGACGTTTTTTCAGGATCTTCAGAAGCCATATAGGCCAGAATAGCCGTGAGTATCGCATTATTTCTAACGTCGTCAAAAACAATTTTGTCATAGGTATCACGGTTGGTATGCCAGGTATAATTCCAATATGACCAACTCAAAGAGCTCAGGCCAAATGCAGGTGCTCCGGCCGCCACAAAAGAGGCATAATCAGAACCTCCGCGCGCCGGTGTACCGGGAAAGTTTGTTTCTATATGCTTTCGAATGTCTTCCGGGACTTCACTCAGCCACCTGCCAATATAATCATATGCGTGTAAAAACCCCTGACCTGAGATCCTCACTACGCGACCGGTCCCATTGTCCTGGTTGAATACCGCTTGTACATTGTCTATAATTTCAGGATGATCTTCAACAAAGGCCCTTGAACCATTTAACCCTTGTTCTTCACTCCCCCAGTGCCCTACCAGGATCGTTCTTTTGGGATTGGGGTAAACTTTTTTGAGGATTCGCATAGCCTCCATCATCACCAGTGTTCCGGTGCCATTGTCTGTGGCCCCTGTTCCGCCATCCCAGGAGTCAAAATGTGCAGAAAGAATAACGTATTCCTCCGGTTTTTCACTTCCTTTAATTTCAGCTATGGTGTTGAATGTCGGGACTTCCCCCAATTCTTTCGATTGGGCTACTATAGTAAGTTTGGGCTGTTCTCCTCTCTTTGCCAAACGGTAAACCAAAGAATAATCCTCCATTTCCAGATCGACCGTGGGAATGTTTTTTGTCCTTGCGCTAAATATTTTACTTACGCCAAACCCTTTGGACCAATACGAACTGATAATCCCGGCAGCTCCGGCATTTTCCAATGCCTCATGAATTGTCCTTGAAGTGTAGCCGGTATTTTCCATATTTGCTCTCCATGCTTCATCGGCTGCGTCTCTGGCCGCTTTCATTTTTTCAAATGATTCTTCGGTAGCAAATTCTTCCCAGTTATAATCAGGCCTGCCGGTCATTTCCAGTTTTGACACCATTACCAATTTCCCTTTTACAGCAGGCAGCCATTTGGCAAATTCAACAGAGTCGTTTACCATGGGAAGCACCACTACTTCCGCTGTAACTCCTTTTTTTGAGGTAGATGGGCTCCAGGCCAATTGCGTCCCTTTTAAGCTTTGCACTCTGGGAGATATCATATCGATATGCGTAATCCCTCTTTCCCATCCTCTCCATGTACCATAGGATTCATTGTGGGCAGAAATACCCCATTCTGCATAGGTGTTTACTGCCCAATCATGGGCTTGTTTCATTTGTGGGGTCCCCACCAGTCTGGGTCCGATCCCATCCATCAATTCTTGTCCTAATCGTTCAAGCTGTGAATTTTCATTGGCTTCTTTAACAATCTCCTTGATGACAATGTCATCTTGTGCGGAAATACTAACACTTAAAAGGACTAGTGCTGTTGACAGGTATTGCTTTAGTTTGAACATGGTCGTTTTGATTTGGAGCTAAATATAGATAAATAATATAATTGAGGTGTAATCGCCACTAATATTCAGATTACACCTACAGATATTGTTGAGTCCCATCCTGAAAACCGAGCCCGTTGTAGCGCATCCTGCATGACACTATCAAGGGGCATCGTATAAAAAAGCATTTTCTAATCGAAGGAATATACCCTTCCCCTGGTCAGCGGAAGGTGCCTGAAGGGCGGAAGGGGCGTAGAGTTTCTCTACTTTGGAAATAAAAGCCTAATACTTCCCGGAATCCATCTTTTATCTTTTTTCTTGCTTCTTTCGTCTGATCGGATTGCTTGCTGCGCAAGCATCCGACGCAACCATAAGCTGGAAATACAGCGCGCCAGAGCGCTTTGCGCTTGTGACACCGATAAAGGGACATTGTAAAAAATCATTTTCTAATCGTAGGAATAGCTCCTTCTCCTGGTCAGGGGAAGGTGCCCGAAGGGCGGAAGGGGCGTAGAGTTTCTCTACTTTGGAATTAAAAAGCCTCATATTTCCCGGAATCCATCTTTTATCTTCTTTCTTGACTCTTTCGTCTGATCGGAGAATGCAAACGCCCGGTAACTCGTCTTTATTCATGGCTCTTGACTCTTTCATCCATCGGATTGTCTGTTTCACAGACATCCGATCCTCCCCAGGCTGGAAATACAGCGCGCCAGAGCGCTTTGCGATCCAGGCATCAAAATGGCAACCAGGCCTTTCATAATCGGAGAATGCAAACGCCCGGTAACTAGTCTTTATTCATGGCTCTTGACTCTTTCATCCATCGGATTGTCTGTTTCACAGACATCCGATCCTCCCCATGCTGGAAATACAGCGCGCCAGAGCGCTTTGCGCTCATTCCACAAAACAACAAAGCCCTTTCGAGCGAGCTCGAAGGGCTTTGTTGTTGTTTTGCGTTGCGGCTACGCCGTAGCGCGCTGTGCTTCAATGTGGAGAAGATCGGATTCGAACCGACGACCTCTTGACTGCCAGTCAAGCGCTCTAGCCAACTGAGCTACATCCCCATTGGATTCGGCTGCGAATATAGTTATTTTTTTGAATATAATCCCAACAAAAATTTCAGACTTTAACCGTGTAAGAATTTAGCTAACTTTAGGCACCGCAAATCAAACTGATCCTATTACCTATGACCAACATCCGCAAGGCTAGTGAAAAAGACCTGGACCCCATCTTGAATATCACCAGGGCCTGTGCCCAAAAAATGCGCCTCCAGGGTATCTACCAATGGAACGGGTACTACCCTTCCAGGGAAGCTTTCGAAACCGACATGAGCCGTGAAGAGCTTTACGTGCTGGAGCGAAGAAAAAAGATCATCGGGTGCATCACGATTTCCACGCTCTTTGACGAATTCTACGGAGATGTGGAATGGCTTACCCCGAACGAAAACCACTTTTTTATACATCGGCTGGCCGTACATCCCGATCACCAGGGGAAGGGCTATGCCCGGCAACTCATGGATTTTGCCGAGGCAATGGCCCGGGAACAAAAGCTCACCTCCATCCGCCTGGACACCTTTAGCAGGAATGAGCGCAACCAGCGCTTCTACGAGGCCCGGGGATACCATAGACTCGGGGAGATCTTTTTCCCCAAGCAGAGCAAATTTCCATTTTATTGTTATGAACTACCTTTGCAGTCCTAAACACTGCTATCTATGTCCAGGGTAAGTTTTAAAGAGATCAACCAACTTGCCATTCCGGCGATCATTGCCGGGATCGCAGAACCCCTGATCTCCCTTACCGATATCGCAGTGATCGGAAACGTTGAAGACCATGCCGTAGAAGCCCTTGCAGCGGCGGGCATCGTGGGTTCCTTTTTATCGGCCATCATCTGGATCGTGGCTCAGACCAAAACAGCCATCTCGGCCATTGTTTCCCAGCACCTGGGAGCCAACCGCCTGCTGGCCGTAAAAACCCTCGTACCCCAGGCGCTGGCCTTTAATTTCATATTCAGCCTGGTTATCTATTTTACCACAGCATTTACTGCAGAGGCCATATTTCGCCTCTACAATGCCGAGGGCCTGATCCTTGACTACACGGCTTCTTATTACCGCATCCGTGCCCTGGGCTATCCCCTTACCCTGGTTACCTTTGCCATATTTGGGGTCTTTCGCGGGATGCAGAACACCCTCTGGGCCATGAAATGCAGCCTTACCGGGGCCCTTATCAATGTGGTTCTGGACTTCCTGCTGGTCTACGGTATTGAAGGACTTATTCCCCCCATGCATCTTGAAGGAGCAGCCTGGGCCAGTGTGATGGCACAGGGGGTTATGCTCATCATGGCTTTCTGGTTTTACTTCAAAAAAACCCCGTTCTCCCTGAGGATCAGTCTGAATATCAATCCCCGAATGCGCGACCTCCTGCTCATGAGTGCCAATCTTTTTGTACGAACGGCAGCTCTTAATTTTGCCATTTACCTGGCCAATGCCTATGCTACCGACTACGGCAAGAATTACATCGCTGCCCAGAGTATTTTAATGAATATCTGGTTGTTCTTTTCCTTCTTTATCGATGGCTACGCAAGTGCGGGTAATGCCATTTCAGGAAAACTACTGGGGGCCAAGGATTATACCCGACTTTGGAACCTGAGTAAGGATATCAGCAAATACGCAATTGTGGTAGCGGTTTTACTCATGGCAGTATGCGGGATCTTTTACAGGGATATCGGACTGATCTTTAACAAAGACCCGGAAGTGCTGGCCCTGTTTGCCACCGTATTCTGGATCGTGCTGATCATGCAGCCCGTAAATGCCATTGCCTTTATGTTCGACGGCATCTTCAAAGGGCTGGGGGAGGCTGCCTACCTGAGAAACGTCTTACTGGCAGCTACCTTCCTGGGTTTTACCCCTGCACTATTACTGGCTGACCGGGCCGGGTTAAAACTCTATGCCATCTGGATCGCTTTCTTTGTCTGGATGCTCATTCGTTCCGCAGCCCTGGTGATCAAGTTCAGAAGGAAGTACCTTCACGGGAAGGCCTAGATTCCTTACCTTTGGTAAAAAGCGTGTGAACATGACAACAGACAGAGCCAACGGAAGCCTATATAAGCATGTACAAAACGGAATCGCCACCATCGAATTCGGACATCCGGCGAGCAATGCTTTTCCCGGGGTACTCCTGGACAGGCTTTGCCAGGCCCTTAACGAATGTTCTGCCGACACTGAAGCCAGGGTGGTGATCTTAAAAAGTGAAGGGGAAAAGGCCTTCTGTGCCGGAGCTTCTTTTGACGAACTCCTGGCCGTAAGTGACCCCGAAAACGGGAAGGAATTCTTTAGCGGATTTGCCCGGGTGCTGCTGGCCATGAGAGGATGTAAAAAACCCATTATAGGCCGGATCCAGGGAAAAACCGTCGGTGGCGGAGTGGGCATCATTGCCGCATGCGACTACGCCCTGGCCACGGAAGCCGCCCGCATTAAACTCTCTGAGCTAAGCATTGGAATTGGACCATTTGTGATCGCGCCGGCTATCGAGCGAAAAGCCGGGGTTGCAGCGCTTGCCGAACTGAGCCTGGCCCCTACGGAATGGAAAACGGCATACTGGGCGGAGGAAAAAGGCCTTTTCGCCAAGGTAATGCCCTCCATTGCCGAACTCGATAAGGAGGTCGACCTGCTGAGCAGTCAGCTGGCATCTTACAACCCGGAAGCCCTGATAGAAATGAAAAAGGCACTGTGGGAAACCACCCCCGAATGGCAGAACCTTCTAATGGCAAGAGCTGCCGTTTCCGGCCGACTTGTCCTGTCGGATTTCACAAAGAATGCCCTGAAAAAATTCAGAAAGTAAGGATCACCGGGTCTTTAACCAACCGGTAATACTGTAGCGCTCACCCTGCTTCACCGGTTTCACCTCGTGTTCCAGCACCTGGCTTTCAAAAATGACCATGCGTCCGGGAAAGGGATAGATATCCAACGCCCGTTCTCCATCCCCATCCGGCAGGTAGAGGGTTAATTCTCCGCCATTCCCGGGATCCCAGTTATCTTCATTCAGGTAGCAAACCACCGAAAGCTTACGCCTGTCGTCATTGCGAAACATATCCAGGTGACGCACATAAAAAGTGCCTTTGGGATATACTGCATAGTGAAATTCCCGCTCTGCGATCCCCAAAAAACAAGTACGGTTAAGATAGGTGACCAGGCTCTGGACCCGGGAAAAGAATACCCGTTCTGCAGGTCCGGTTTCACGCTCCTGGATCCAGTGAATAAAATCTCCCCGAACCGCACTTCGGATCTGCTCATTGAAATGATCGCCAATGGCCGATTTGCGAAATTGGTCTTCCTCGTACCTCGCTAATAAGGTCGAGCGCAGCAGCGCCACCTCATCGGGATTAAAAAATGCTTCAACTATACTGTATCTCTGAACACTAAGGTCTTCGATGATCTTCTCGAACAACGGCTCCTCCCGAAGCCCGTCTTGTTCCAATAACAGATCGGGTGTCATCCTAAAATGGAAAAGTGGGGCGAAGATAATCCAAAATCACATACCTCTTTCAAAAAAATAACAAACAGGTAAATACCTTATCTTTGCAAAAAATCACGGTTCGCCATGTCAAAGATTCGCATTACCAAGATGTTCAACTTCGAAACCGGCCACGCCTTGTACGGCTACGACGGCAAGTGTCGCAATGTGCACGGGCACAGCTACAAACTTTCGGTTACCGTTATAGGCACCCCGATTGCGGATACGGGCCACGTGAAATACGGAATGGTGATCGATTTCGGCGATCTGAAAAAGATCGTAAAGGAAGAGATCGTTGACGTATTTGATCACGCCACCGTTTTCAACCGCAACACCCCCCATATCGAACTGGCCAGGGAACTTGGCGAACGGGGGCACAACATTATCCTGGTAGACTACCAGCCTACCAGCGAGGAAATGATCATTGACTTCGCCCAAAAGATCAAGGCCCGTCTTCCTGAATCCATCAGCCTGCATTCCCTGAAACTCCAGGAGACCGAAACCTCTTTTGCCGAATGGTATGCTTCAGACCAGGAAGGGTAACCCTCCTCACCTTTTTTTATTTTCTATATTTACATCACAATCTGATCTATGGAACTACCCCACGGAAAAAAGATCTATTTCGCCTCGGACAATCACCTTGGGGCTCCCACCCGGGAATTAAGCGCCGATCGCGAACGCAAATTCGTTGCCTGGCTGGATAAAGCCAAAGAAGATGCCGCTGCGATTTTTCTGTTGGGCGACCTTTTTGATTTCTGGTTTGAATACAAAAGCGTTATCCCGAAAGGATTCACCAGAACCCTGGGGAAACTGGCAGAGATCACCGACTCCGGAATTCCCGTTTATTATTTTGTAGGCAACCACGACCTGTGGATGGACGGTTATTTTGAGGAAGAGCTCCATATCCCGGTATACCATGAACCAAAGGAATTTGAGTTTAACGGCAAGCGATTCCTGATCGGGCATGGCGACGGACTAGGCCCCGGCGACAAGGGCTACAAACGGATGAAAAAGGTATTCACCAACCCGGTTGCCAAATGGTTCTTTCGCTGGCTTCACCCTGATCTCGGGGTGCGACTGGCACAATACCTTTCGGTAAAAAACAAACTCATCTCCGGAGAAGACGATGTGAAATTCCTGGGGGAGGATAATGAATGGCTGGTGCAATATTCCCGCAGAAAGCTGGAACAGGAATACCGCGACTACTTTGTATTCGGCCACCGCCACCTGCCTATGGAGATCGACCTGGGTAAAGGCTCCAGATACATCAACCTCGGGGATTGGATCGGGTACTTTACCTATGGCGAATTTGACGGGGAGGCGATGCATCTCAAAACCTTTTCCCCTGAAAAAGAAAAAGAGGCCTGAAGGCCCCTTTTTTCCTTTATTTCTTTTTGATACTTATGGCCGCTCCACCCCCGGCAGCCAGTTTTAGCTGCAAGGTTGTTTCGCTGTTTACATCCTCCCGGGTGATCTTATAAGCCTCCGGATTTAAATCCCAGTGGGCATCGTCTGCATCGGCGTAGATATTGGCCTCATAGGCCACCCCGGGTTCCAGGAAATCGAGATCGATGTTCATTGCCCTGGCGTTCTCATCGGTAATGCTTCCAACGAACCAATCTCCGGTTTCACGCTCCTGACGGGCTATGGTCACAAAATCCCCGGGTTCCCCGTTAATCACCTCGGTACGCTGCCAGTCGACACCCACATCCCTGATAAACTGAAAGGCCGGATTTCCCTCGTAATATTCCGGGAGATCGGCCGCCATTTGAATCGGGCTGTAGATCACCACATACAGGGCCAGTTGTTGCGCAAGGGTGGTATTCACCTGACTTTCGGGTTTCCAGGGCTCAAGTTTGATGTTAAAGATCCCCGGAGTAAAGTCGATGGGGCCGGACAGCATTCGTGTAAAGGCCACAATAGGTAAATGTTCCGGCGGGTTTCCTTTCTCCACAGACCATGCATTAAATTCCTGTCCGCGAAGACCCTCCCTGGAAATCATATTCGGATAGGTCCGTCTCAGCCCTGTGGCTTTGATCGGCTCATGGGCATTCACGGCCACCTGGTAGGCTGCAGCCTTTTTAACCGCATTGTTATAGTGGTTCACCATCCATTGTCCGTGATGGTACTCCCCCTTCGGAATGATCTTCCCTACATAACCGGACTTGACCGAATGGATCCCAAGGCTTTGCATCAGGGCATAGGCGGTATCCATTTGCTGCTCATAGGTTCTTGGCGCCGCGGAGGTTTCGTGGTGCATGATGATCTCCACACCCTTTTCCCTTCCGTAACGCACTACATCCTTCAGGTCATAATCCGGATAAGGGGTCACAAAATCAAAGACACCCTCACGGTCTTCGAAACCTATCCAGTGTTCCCAACCGGTATTCCAGCCTTCCACCAGAACTCCGCCAATGTTGTTCCTGGCAGAAAAATCGATATAGGACTTGGTGTTCTCCGTGGTTGCCCCGTGTGTTCCGGAAGCGTCATCCATAGACAGGGTTTCCCCGCCTCTCTGGGTATTAGCGAAATCCCAGCTGGATTTCCCCAGGTGCATTTCCCACCAGATCCCGGTGTATTTCATTGGGGTAAACCAGGACACATCCCCAATGGCATTGGGCTCGTTCAGGTTCAGGATGAGATGAGAGGCAATAAGGTCTTTTGCCTCATCTGCGATCTGTATCGTTCTCCAGGGCGTGGTAAAAGGAAGGCTGCGCTTCACCTTATATGCATTGCGTTCACTTCCCACGAGTCCGCTGGTTAATTTTAATGCAGTCGTATCTACCTTAAGGGTCATCCCTGCATAATCTACCAGGGCCGCTTCATGAAAACTCAGGTAGTATTTCTCATCACCATCCGAACGCATGGTCACCGGGGTGTTAACGGCGTTCTCAGGAATGTAGGTCGAGGCCAGGTTGGGGTGGTCCCTTTTTGCGATGGCATTGATCTCAGACACCCGGGTAGTATTGTAAAGGTGTTCGTATATATCCCAATCTCCGGGTATCCACCATGCGGTATGATCTCCAGTAAGCTGAAATTCTGTTAGCTCTTCAGTGATCTCTAAATCACCCATACCTTCCTGTTGGGGAAATTCATAGCGAAATCCCAGTCCGTCGTCATACACCCGGAATCGCAGGGTAAGCCTTCTTCCGGCTTCTGCAACTTCCTTCAGGTCAACC
The DNA here is from genome assembly GCF_020166515.1 of Robertkochia flava. Classification (GTDB taxonomy): domain Bacteria; phylum Bacteroidota; class Bacteroidia; order Flavobacteriales; family Flavobacteriaceae; genus Robertkochia; species Robertkochia flava. The sequence goes on from NZ_JAINZT010000002.1 coordinate 143,573, forward strand.
CGGAGTTCATTATAGTGGTTCTTCACCTCGAGTTGTTCTCCCCAGGGCATGCTCCATGTATTATCCAGGGAGTCCGTCTCCACGGCGGTAACTAAAAGACCGGATCGCAGGGGTGGCATGGAATTAAATTCAAATCCCAGGGCAGAGGTATCGATCACTACCTTCCCGGCATGCTGCACAGAGTAGGCAGCAGTTCCGTCGTCCAACAGGAAAAATTCTACGGTATTATTCCCGGAAGGCGATGCTACACTTGCCTTTTGAGGAACGGCTTCTCCCCGGGAACACGATGTCGCCAATAGCAGAACAGCACAAAAGAGCACTGCATTGAAAATGCGTTTCATAATATAGTTGATTTTGATTTTTACGAAGTTAACGTATATCCTTCACCTTCAGCTGCAAACTCACATTGCCCTGCCATTCATTCTCGTCTATTGAATACACTGCCGAAAAAGTTTTTCCGTTCCTGATCACTCCGAGCTTATCCCCAAGAGAAAAACCGATACCGCCAATGGCAGGCCCGCCGTTCTGAGTAACACTGAGCTTCAGGTGTTTGCCATCGCCTCCTACCTGCCTGGCATATCCGGTATCCTTCAACCCTTCTGCCATAAAAACAGGAGGCAGGTTTCCGGGACCAAAAGGGGCAAACTGCTTTAAAATTCTATAAAACTTCGGGGTGATCTCCTTCAGGTCAAGCCTGGCATCAATGCTGATCTCCGGGGTTAACAACCCGGGATCTATCGTATTTGCCACTACCTCCTCGAACTTTTTCTTAAAATCCTCATACTGCTGCTCCAAAAGGGTAAGGCCTGCGGCGTATTTATGACCTCCAAATTGCTCAATGTGCTCCTTACAGGCATCCAGGGCATTGTACACATCAAATCCCTTTACAGATCGTGCGGAAGCGGCCAGCTTATCCCCGCTTTTGGTAAATACCAGGGTAGGCCGGTAATAGGTTTCTGTAAGCCGGGAGGCTACTATACCGATCACGCCTTTATGCCATACCTCATCGTAAACCACCGTGGTATACCGTTCTTCTTCCCTGTTCTCACGGATCTGCTCCAGAGCACACCTGGTAATCTCCTCATCGAGACTCCGGCGATCCTGGTTAAAGGTTTCGATCTCTGCAGCCAGGGTAACGGCAATATTAATATCTTCTTCGGTGAGCAGGTTCACTGCATGCTGACCGTGTTTCATTCTCCCGGCGGCATTGATTCGCGGGGCAATGGTAAAAACGGCATCGGTAAGGCCCAGCTCCCCTTTCTTCCCGCCGGTTATCGCATTAAATCCGGGGCGGGGATGCGCATTGAGCACCTTCATTCCGTAATGCGCCAGGATCCGGTTCTCCCCGGTAACGGGAACAATATCTGCAGCGATGGCCACAGCCACCAGGTCAAGATAGGGCATTAAATGAGAAAGTCCCTGCCCCTTTCTTGACCCGAGGGCCTGAATGAGTTTGAAACCTACCCCACAGCCACAGAGCTCCTTATAGGGGTAGTTACAATCGTCCTGCTTTGGATCCAGGACAGCCACAGCCTCAGGGATCTTGTCTCCGGGACGGTGATGGTCGCAGATCACAAAATCGATTCCTTTTTCCCGGGCATAGGCCACCTTATCAATGGCTTTGATCCCGCAGTCAAGGGCGATGATCAGGGTAATATCGTTATCTGCTGCAAAGTCTATCCCTTTATAAGACACCCCGTAGCCCTCGTCGTAACGGTCAGGAATATAGGTAGCCACCCGGTCGTAATCCTCCATCAGGTAGGAAGACATAAGAGATACCGCAGTGGTGCCGTCTACATCGTAATCTCCGTACACCAGGATATTTTCTCCGTCCTGTACCGCCCGTTCAATGCGCTCTACTGCTTTTTCCATATCCTTCATCATCCAGGGATCGTGGAGCTCTTCCAGTGAAGGACGAAAGAAACTTTTCGCTTGCCCGAAATTAGTGATCCCACGCTGTACCAGTAACCGGGCAATGGTTTCTCCCACTCCAAGTTCTTTAGCCAGATTGGCCACAATGACAGCATCGGGTTCCGGTTTCAGGGTCCAGCGCATAGCAAGCAGATTTACAATGAATTTACAATTTTAATGAGGAAGGAAAAAACAGTTAAATGGAGAAATTATTCGTGGTGAAAAACTGTAGCCACCTTCACATCGGCAAATTTCTCGAACATCGCCATAACCCCGCAATAGGTTTCTACTGAAAGATCCACCGCACGCTGCAGTTTCTTCTCACTCAATTCAGATCCGTAAAAATGAAATTCCATGGTCACCTTATGGTAATACCGGGGATGTTCTTCGGTGAGCTCGGCCTTGATATCGATCTTGAAATCATCAACAGCCAACTTCATTTTTTTGATCATCATCGCCACATCGAGTCCACTACAACCCGCAAGAGAAGACAACATCAGCGCTTTAGGGCGAAACCCGTCTCCCTGCCCCCCGTCTTCCGGGCCGGCATCTATATAAAATTCCCCTGCAGGATTGGTGGTATGAAATCGCATATTCTTTTGCCAGGTGGTAACAACGTGATCTGTTTTCATGGTGTGTTTCTTTTATTTCGACCCAAAATTACCAATAAAAAAAGATAGTGGCCCGGGCGTTTTCAAAATCCGGAAGTGAAATTCGGAGATTCTTTGAAAAATTGTATTTTCAGGAAAAACCAAAAACCAAGTTATGCCATTAGTATCACCATTATCTCCGGAACACGATAAAAAAACCAGGGAGCTTGCTGAATTTTTTAATGAGACCCTGGGCTTCTGTCCGAATTCTGTGCTCACCATGCAGATCCGCCCGGAGATCGCCCAATCCTTTATCAACCTCAACAAGGCTGTTATGGCTAATCATGGCCGCGTCACCTCCTCCCTGAAGCGCCTTATCGCCTGGGTAAGCAGCAATGCCGCGGGTTGCCGGTATTGCCAGGCCCATGCCATCCGGGCCGCAGAGCGCTATGGTGCAAAAAGCGAGCAGCTTGCCAATGTGTGGGAATACAAAACCCATCCGGCTTTTTCGGAGGCCGAACGGGCGGCCCTAGACTTTGCCCTTGCTGCCTCGGTAATTCCCAACCAGGTCAATGGAACCGTAAAGAAAAGGCTTCACCAATACTGGGATGAGGGAGAAATTGTGGAAATGCTCGGCGTGATCTCTCTCTTCGGCTACCTCAACCGCTGGAACGACTCTATGGGCACTACCCTGGAAGAAGGCGCCATTGAAAGCGGCGAAAAGCACCTGGCTTCCGGCGGATGGGAAGTTGGGAAACATGTTTAAGGGTTAGTAGTTAGTCGGGAGTTGGGAATAGTATTTTCTAAAGTTAAGAGGGTACGGAGGTACTAGGTAATTATAGATTATATTATGATGGATTGGAGATGAATGTAGGGCCTGGCCATCTATAATCTATAATCCATCATAATATAATCGATACCATCTCGCGGGCTCTACTCCCGACTCCCGACTAACTATTTCTTCGGTTTCCCACCCACTACGAGTACGATCTCTCCCTTGGGGGGATGCTTTTCATAATGGGTCAGCACTTCTTCTGCCGTGCCCCTGAAGGTTTCTTCGTGAAGTTTGGTGAGTTCCCTGGAAAGACTCACAGGGCGGTCGGCTCCAAAATGCTCGGCAATATCCTTAAGCGTTTTGAGGATCTTATGGGGTGACTCGTAAAAGACCATCGTACGGGGCTCTTCGGCCAGGGCAGACAACCGGGTTTGCCGGCCTTTCTTAACGGGAAGAAATCCTTCAAAAACAAACCGGTCGTTTGGTAAACCGCTGTTCACCAGGGCCGGGACAAAGGCAGTGGCTCCGGGCAGGCATTCCACCTCCAGGCCTTGGGCTACACAGGCCCGGGTAAGCAGAAAGCCCGGGTCGGAAATGGCGGGTGTACCTGCATCACTTATCAGGGCTACGGTTTCTCCCGAGGCGATACGTTTTACCACCCCCTCCACAGTTTTATGCTCGTTATGCATGTGGTGACTTTGCATTGGAGTCTCCACCCCCAGATGCTGGAGCAGCTTACTGCTGGTGCGGGTATCTTCTGCAAGGATCAGGTCGGCTTCCTTTAAGACCCTGATGGCCCGGAGGGTAATATCTTCCAGATTACCTATTGGAGTGGGAACGATATAAAGTTTTGACATAGGATAAAATTAAAAGGCCGCAGCAAAAATGCCACGGCCCGGATATACTTTCAGGAATTCATATCAGGAAAACCGGGCTTCGAGGATCTTCAACAAGCGCACCTCATAGATCTCCTTTCCTTCCCAATAGTTATAATCGGGTTTGATCATCTCTTCTATGAATCGTTTCGCTTCCTCAAAAGAGCTCTTGGTATTCAAAAGGGAGACCACCCGTGTAAAATCTTCTTCGCTTCCGTCGAACAGGTTATTTATGAAAGAGATCTTATCGTTGAGTCCCAGGCTCAGGGATCCCTGGAGTTTCTCTCTCATGGAATATTGAGCCGGAGCCACCCTGGGCTCGGCCTTTTTTTCTTTGACCTCCACATCGGGGGTCACGATATCCTTGTCGCGTTTTACAAAATCGGGTTCCATTCCAAAACCGGACAGCATGTCTTCCAGGGTTTGTGGGTCGGGCATTTCGCTAACCATATCGCGAATGGTCTCCATCCCCGGGGTCATCAAGGCATCAGAATCCTGGTGCGGATTGGTTTCGGGAACATTGGAATTCCCGCGAAGCACTCTTCCGGCAAGCGTTTCAAACCGATCTGCGATCTCGTTGCGTATCACTTCCTGATTGCTCTCTCCAAAATGCGTTTCCAGAAACCGGAGCAGGGTAAGGTTCTCATAGGCCAGGCGGGCTTCCCTTTGCAGGGCCTCGATATCTTGCATGCCCTGCATGGCCAGAATTCGGTGAGCTATCTTTACCAGTTCGCTTTCTAATTTCTTTTTCATCATTAATGCTTTTGGTTAGCCCGGAAGGGCCAGGTTCTGATTTTTCAAACTTATGGAAAAGGTAAAAAATATTTTCATAAAACCAGATTAAATGGGGTGTTTGTCCTGTTAAAACTTTTTGAGGGTCCGCAACCTCCTGGAGGTCAAACGGCAGCTCCCTAAAAATTAAGCAGAACCAGGTCCCGCAACGAATAATTCCTTAAGTTTGCTTCCATAAGGAGAACGTAACTTTTCTCTGAATCTTATAAGGCTTACACTACCATGTTTCTCGAAAATACAGTTAACCATAAAGAACAATTTGGATGGATAGAGGTGATATGCGGGTCTATGTTCTCGGGAAAAACAGAGGAACTTATCCGTCGCCTTAAGCGCGCCCAATTTGCCAGGCAACGGGTAGAGATCTTCAAACCGGCCATTGACATCCGCTATGATGACGAAAAGGTGGTATCTCATGACGAGAATGAGATCCGTTCCACCCCGGTTCCGGCAGCCGCCAACATCCGCCTTCTGGCAGATGGCTGTGATGTGATCGGTATTGATGAAGCCCAGTTCTTTGACGACGAGATCGTTTCTGTTTGTAATGACCTGGCGAACAAAGGCGTCCGGGTCATTGTCGCAGGTCTCGACATGGACTTTAAAGGTAACCCGTTCGGACCCATGCCGGCCCTAATGGCCACCGCCGAATATGTCACCAAGGTACATGCCGTTTGTACGAGAACCGGCAATCTCGCCAATTACAGTTTCAGGAAATCCGGCAATGACCAACTGGTCATGCTTGGAGAAACCGCAGAATATGAACCCCTGAGCCGGGCAGCATTTTACAAAGCCATGCTGGAGGAAAAGGTGAAGCGTATGAACGTGCAATCCCCGGAAAATGTATCCGGAAAAAAATCCGGCTCCAATTCCAATGAGTAAGGTAAGGGAAACCACACTGGAGATCGATCTCAGGGCCCTGGAACACAATTACCGATACCTGAGATCCCGATTAGCAGAGACCACCAGGTTCCTGGCTGTTGTAAAGGCCTATGCCTATGGCAGCGCCCCCGCCAGGGTAGCCCTGAAATTGCAGGACCTGGGTGCTGATTATTTTGCTGTAGCCTATACCGCAGAGGGCATCACCCTGCGACAGGCGGGAGTTACTCAACCCATTCTCGTGCTCCACCCCCTGCCCGTGCATTTTGACGAGCTCATCGATCATTGCCTGGAACCCGCCCTGTATAACAGCAAAGTATTGCGTGAATTTGCATCCGCAGCCAGCACCAAAGGCGTTAAAGATTACCCGGTACATATCAAATTCAATACCGGGCTTAACCGCCTCGGATTCTGGGAAAATGATACCGACCATATCCTGGAGCTCTTAACGAACAGCCCACAGCTTAAAGTAGCCTCCCTGTTTTCTCACCTGGTAGCGTCTGAAGATCCTGAAGAAAAAGATTTCAGCCTCCTGCAGATCGCAAGTTTTAAGTCGACCTCCGAAAAATTGATCGGTGCTCTGGGATATTCCCCCATGCGACATATGCTGAATACTTCGGGAATTCTCAACTATACGGCAGAGGCCGAGTTTGATATGGTACGCAGTGGGATCGGACTCTATGGCTTCGGAAATGAAGTACAGTATGACCACATCCTCAAACCCGTGGTGAGTCTGAAAAGTGTGATCTCCCAGATCCACAGGATAGAACCGGGGGAATCTGTTGGATACAACCGGAAGTTTACCGCAAAAACATTCACCAAAACCGCCACGATTCCGCTCGGACACGCCGATGGAATCGGCAGGATCTATGGTAACGGAAAGGGATTCCTGACCGTCCAAGGCCAGCGCGCCCCGATTATCGGCAATGTTTGTATGGATATGCTTATGATAGACATTACCGGGATCGATTGCCGGGAAGGAGATGAAGTCACCGTTTTTGGAACAGCACCCACCGCGGCACAATTCGCCGCTACCGGGGGAACCATTAGCTACGAACTGATCACCGCCATCTCGCAACGCGTCAGAAGAATCTTCATAGAGCAATAGTTTTCAAGGGTTTACTTAAATGTTTTTCTTACATTAGTATATCCAACTAAATTCTTTTACTATGGGATTCTTATCAGACTTTAAAAAGTTTCTCCTCAAAGGAGATATCGTAAACCTGGCTACCGCGGTTATTGTAGGTGGTGCCTTTGGTAAAATTGTCTCTTCCTTTACCAATGACGTACTGATGCCTCCGATCGGGCTTTTGCTTGGAGGAGTTGATTTTTCTGAACTCAAGATCGTGCTTAAAGATGCTGTTATGGAGAACGGAGAGGTGATCGCCGAGGCCGTTGCCATTAACTACGGAAGTTTTATTCAAACGGTTATTGACTTCATTATCATAGGGTTCTGTATCTTTGCAGTATTAAAGGCTTACGAAAGCACACAGAAAAAAGAAGAAGCCCCGGCCGCCCCTAAAGGACCGAGCCAGGAAGAATTGCTGATCGAGATCCGCGATGAACTGAGAAAACAGAATCAATAATATATCCCGCCTGTTCGGGACAAACCGCTACACGTAGCATGTTTAACTAAACCACCTCGGAAGGGGTGGTTCTTTTTTTGGAGGGAAGCAGGTAAATAGGTATGGAGGTAAATAGGTAAGTAGGTAAATGGGTAGATGGGTAGATGGGTATTATTAATTTATAGATTATTTTCTATATTTGAAAGAAACACTAATCATGTTACACACTGAAATGGAAGTTTGGAAAAGAAGTATGGATTTAGCCGTCGAAGCATACAATATGACCAGTACTTTTCCAAAAGAAGAAAAATATGGGCTGATCAGTCAAATCAATCGTGCAGCCATTTCAATACCTTCAAATATTGCCGAAGGGGCAGGTCGACATAGTGTCAAAGAATACCTGCATTTTTTAAATATCGCCACAGGATCAGCCTCAGAACTGGAAACATTACTAAGACTTTCACAACGGCTGAACTACCCCTTAAAACCAGACCTTATCACCCAATACCTCATTCCAGTACAAAAGATGCTTTATAAACAGAAACTGTCATTGAGATCGCAAATAAAACGGTAACTCTGCAACAATTACCTACTTACCTATATACCTCCTTACCTCCTTACCTATTTACCTCCTTACCTATATACCTCCCTACCTCCCTACCTACTTACCTACTTACCTCCTTACCCATTTACCTACTTACCCAACCACCTGTTACAAAACAAACATTTTGTTATAATTAAATTATTATCATTCTACCCCCTTGTTTTACAGAAAGAATCCTATACATTTGCCTCGTAAAATTATACCCCTGATATGAAAATAGCAGTTGTTGGTGCCACCGGAATGGTTGGCCAGGTAATGCTAAAGGTACTGGCCGAGCGCCAGTTTCCGGTTAGTGAACTTATCCCTGTAGCTTCAGAACGCTCTGTAGGGAAATCGATCGAATTCAACGGCAACACGTATAAGGTGGTCGGGTTAGCGGATGCAGTTGCCGCCCGTCCGGATATTGCCTTATTCTCTGCCGGTGGAGGCACCTCTTTAGAGTGGGCCCCGAAATTTGCTGAGGCCGGAACCACGGTTATCGACAATTCTTCTGCCTGGAGGATGGATCCCACGAAAAAACTCGTGGTACCCGAGATCAATGCCGGCGACCTTACCCGCGAAGATAAGATCATCGCCAATCCGAACTGTTCCACCATACAGATGGTCATGGCTCTTGCACCCCTTCATAAAAAGTACAGCGCAAAACGCGTTATTGTTTCTACCTACCAGAGCATCACAGGAACCGGGGTAAAGGCAGTAAGACAGCTGGAAAATGAATACGCCGGCATTCAGGAGGAGATGGCCTACCCATACCCCATCCACCGAAACGCACTCCCACATTGCGACGTATTTGAGGAGAACGGCTATACCAAGGAAGAGATGAAACTGGTTCGTGAAACCCAGAAGATCGTAGACAAGCATATCGCGGTTACCGCTACTGCCGTACGTATCCCCGTTGTTGGGGGGCACAGTGAATCTGTGAATATCGAATTTGAGAACGACTTTAAACTTAACGAAGTTCGCGGTATCCTTAATGATACCCCCGGAATTACCGTTCAGGACAACCCGGATACCAACACCTACCCTATGCCAGCATATGCAGAAGGTAAGAATGAAGTATTCGTTGGCCGGATAAGACGGGACGAATCCCGACCCAACACCCTTAATATGTGGATCGTTGCAGACAACCTGCGTAAGGGTGCTGCCACCAACGCAGTTCAGATCGCAGAGTACCTTTTGGAGAACGAACTCGTATAACCTGAACATAAAACAAACCGAAAAGCCTCTTCGATACCGAAGGGGCTTTTTTATTAAAAAACCACCACACGTAGGTTTCTCTTCCCTGGAAACCTCCCGTTACTTTAACGCCCTGTTACAAAAACGCTAAAGGAATAAGCGCACCGGTATCCCTTCATTTAACGCTTTTCTAACATAGTTTTCTGTATTTTAGTGAAAAATTTACCAACAAATGAATCAACGTTTTAGCATCTTTGCGGTAGCCTTACTGGCCCTGACGTCCTGTAAGGACGAATCAAAATCTGACATGGCTTTGAATTACCCCGCTACCAAAAAAGTAGATACCACAGACACGTATTTCGACACCGAAGTAAAAGACCCTTACCGATGGCTGGAAGACGATCTTTCAGACGAAACCGCCCAATGGGTAAAGGCCCAGAATGAGGTTACCTTCGGGTACCTGGAAAACATTCCCTATCGCTCCCAGATGGAGGCGCGCCTTAAAGAAATCTGGAACTACGAGAAATTAGGAGCTCCTTACAAAGAGGGAGACTACACCTATTACAGCAAGAACGACGGGTTGCAAAACCAGTCGGTGATCTACCGTAAGAAAGACGGGGAAGACAAAGAGGAGGTTTTCCTGGATCCCAACACCTTTTCGGAAGACGGAACCACTTCCCTGAGCGGACTCAGCTTTTCAAAAAGCGGAAACCTGGCTGCTTACTCCATATCTGAGGGAGGAAGTGACTGGCGTAAGGTGATCGTGATCGATGCGGTGAGCAGAACAGTCGTAGAAGACACCCTTAACGACATCAAGTTCAGTGGCATTTCCTGGAAAGGGGATGAAGGCTTCTTTTACTCCAGCTATGACAAGCCGGAGGGAAGTGAATTATCGGCAAAAACCGATCAGCATAAGTTATACTATCACAAGCTTGGCACTCCTCAAAGTGAAGATGCGCTTATCTTCGGAGGTACTGAAGAAGAGAAGCACCGTTACGTAGGAGGCCGGGTTACAGAAGACGACAAATACCTGATGATCTCTGCTTCGGTTTCCACCAACGGAAACAAGCTTTTCCTTAAAGATCTCAGTACCCCGGATGCGCCTTTAACGGCCATTGTTGACCATACCGACAGCAATACGAACCTGCTCACCAACGAAGGCAGCACACTTTTCCTGGTGACCGACCTGGATGCACCCAACCAAAGAGTGGTGAAGACAGATGCCGCCAATCCGACTCCCGAGAACTGGGAAGACTTTATTGCAGAGACCGAAAATGTATTATCACCCAGTACAGGGGCAGGTTATTTCTTTGCAGAATATATGGTTGATGCGGTTTCCAAAGTACTCCAGTACAATTATGAGGGAGAACTGGTAAGAGAAGTGGAACTTCCCGGAATCGGAAGTGTAGGTCGCATCGGTGGTAAAAAAGAAGACACTACCCTGTACTACAGCTTTACCAATTACAAGACTCCAGGAAGCATCTACAGCTACAACCCGGAAGACGGCAGCTCCCAGGTATACTTTAGCCCTGAGATCAGCTTCAATCCGGACGATTACGAATCGGAGCAGGTGTTTTACGAGTCTAAGGACGGTACCAAAGTACCGATGATCATCACCTACAAAAAAGGACTGGAGAAAAACGGTAAGAACCCTGCCATGCTTTACGGATACGGCGGATTTAACATCAGTCTCACCCCTTCTTTCAGTACGGCTATGGCTGTTTGGATGGAGCAGGGCGGTATCTATGCCGTGCCTAACCTTCGCGGGGGTGGAGAGTACGGAAAAGAATGGCACGATGCCGGAACCCAGATGCAAAAGCAAAATGTTTTTGACGATTTTATCGCAGCCGGTGAATACCTGATCGCAGAAGGATACACCTCTCCCGAATACCTTGCCGTACGCGGGGGATCTAACGGAGGGCTCCTGGTGGGCGCGGTAATGACCCAGCGACCTGATCTTATGAAGGTAGCCATCCCTATGGTTGGAGTACTGGATATGCTGCGTTATCACACCTTTACTGCCGGTGCAGGATGGGCCTATGACTACGGTACTGCAGAGCAGAGCAAGGAAATGTTCGATTACCTGAAAGGGTATTCTCCTGTGCACAATGTAAAGGAAGGCACCCACTATCCTGCCACCCTGGTAACCACGGGAGACCATGACGACCGCGTAGTACCTGCCCACAGTTTTAAGTTTGCAGCCGAGCTGCAGGACAAGCAAACAGGAAGTAATCCTACCCTGATCCGTATTGAGACCAACGCAGGTCACGGAGCCGGAACCCCGGTGAGCAAAACTATTGAACTGTATTCAGACATCTTCAGTTTTGCCCTTTACAACATGGGCTTTGAAACTTTGCCTAACCAGGCAGTATTAAAAGACGAGATCAAGGGATAATCCCGATCACATCATATGGGAGAACCCGGCTAAATACAGCCGGGTTTTTTCGTTTTATAGTATATTAGCGAACAGGTGATCACACGTACTTTGTATCTAAATATCAACTATGCTGCAGGTTAAAAATCTCTCCTTCGCCTATCGCGATAAAAAAGTATTAAATAACATCAGCTTCCGGCTCCAACCCGGACAGCAACTATCTGTTATAGGCGAAAGCGGCTCTGGGAAAAGCACCTTACTTAAGATCATTTACGGCCTGCTTCAGCCGGAGCAGGGCAGTATTCACTGGAACGATAAAAAACTCCTGGGCCCGGAATTTAATTTGGTACCCGGGGAAGAATTCATCAAATACCAGGCCCAGGATTACGATTTGATGCCTCCCCTTACCGTGGCTCAGAATGTGGGAAAGTTCCTTTCAAATTTTTATCCCCGAAAAAAGAAACAGCGAATTGAAGAATTACTGGAGCTGGTAGACATGAGTGATTTTGCAGACCGCAGACCCGATGAGCTTAGTGGCGGGCAGCAACAAAGAGTTGCCCTGGCCCGGGTGCTGGCCCGGGAACCCGAACTCCTTTTACTGGATGAACCCTTTAGCAATATCGATAATTTCAAAAAGAGTGCCCTGCGCAGGCAACTCTTCGAATACCTTAAGGATAAGGGTATTGCCTGTATCGTAGCTACTCACGACAATGCCGACAGCCTTTCTTTTTCTGATGAAGCCCTGGTCATGAAGAACGGAAGGATCATTCACCGCGGCAACCCCAGGGAACTCTACCTGAGTCCGCAAACCCGGTATGTGGCGCGACTGTTCGGAGAGGTAAACCAACTACCCGTTTCCTGGTTTATAGAAGACCGGAAAGGCCTGGTGCTGATCTACCCTCATGAGCTTTTCCTGAACCCCGAAGGAAAGATCAAGGCCATCGTCGAGGAGAATTATTTTGAAGGGCATTCTTACCTGGTTAAAGCCCGTATCGGCCGAAGACTGGTCTATTTCCGAAACGACAATCCCCTTAACAAACAATTCGCCATAGGATTAACCCTGAAAGACGGCGTCCTGGAGCACCGCCTTAAACCACAGCCCTAATCCCGATCGGCTTCCCGTTAAAGGTCACCGTATCTCCGGCTGACTTGCTCAGAAGGAGTTGCCCTATAGGTGACAATGGTGAGATCACCATTACGGGAAACTCAGAGATCTTCAGTATCCCAAGGGAGACCGACAGGAAATAAATACCTGCCGTGGTGTCTACCATACTTCCCGCTGCTACCCTGTTTGCAACCGGGGAATCCCTGTAGACCAATCGTTCAAAAACCTGAAATTCCTCCTCCTGCAACCTCAGGCGGGAAGCAGCACGTTCCATCTCCAGTTGAACCATTGCCCTCCCGGTTTCGTGTTTGTCGCCCGCGGTGCTTTTTGATTCGCTGTCAAGAGCGTCTTTCAAACCGCTTATCTGCCGGGTGATCTTTTCATGAGACTCCACCAGTTTTTGCCTGCACACCCTTACGGTTTCCTTTTTTAATTCCTGAAGATCGATATTCATGAAGCTAAAATAGAGAAAGGGAAGGAGAAGGAAAAAGAATAGGAGTGGGATAAAGGATACGGGGAGCAGCCGGAATGTTCAGGATCGGGAAAAAATATAGGTGACTTCCATAAGTACTTCCCGTTCGCGGTAATCCCGGACGATCTCTTCCACTGAAAAGGCGAAACTTTGGTTGTTATCCATAAAATCCAGGGCAGCCTGCATATTAAAGCATCCTGCATTGAGGTATAAGGTACCCGCATCCAGCTTCCATGTGCCATCAAATAACAACTTCTCAGAACAGGCATCCCCCTCCGTGACAGAAGCGTAATAGGATGCCGATCGGTTCGCATCAAAAGTATACCGGGCGTTCTTTGCACAATCTCCCAATTGGGCAAACAGGTCGGTATCCGGGTTATCAATATCATCGTCGGTGAGGTCCATGGGCACCGCCCCCACCAGTCCGCTTAATTGCCACATGCCAGGCATCACCTCCTCTCCTGCCGAAAGCGGACCGCTAAAGTCTTCCGGGCAACCCGGGCCTTCATCTTTGGAGCAGCCAGAAAAGATCATGCAAAAGAAAAGCAACAGGGAAATTGATCGTATCATAACAGCAGTAGTTTCAGTCTTATAACCGAAAAATGGAATAGGACACCAATGATTCTATTAAAAATTGCCAGCACCGGTATCCTTAAAAAATACGACTCAATTCCTTACCGGTCTGGCTTCCTATAGCCACGCCCATTCCGCCGAGACGCACGCCGCAGGCAACGTTGTCAGAAAGACTCTTGAGCACCGGAACCTTAGAAGTACCTACCCCCATAATGCCACTCCACCGGGTATCGATCTCAAAAGGAGTGCCCGGAAGGATCACCTCTTTCAGCAATTGCTCGAGTTTCCCCTGGATCAGGGGCGTCATTCCGAACTCCGCAGTTTTCTCTCCAAGGGGATCGAGGTTTCGACCACCACCCAAAAGGATACGGTCGTTTATATTTCTGAAGTAATAATACCCGCGATCGATATGGAAACTGCCTTTGATCTTCAGCTTTTTTATGGGTTTGGTAATAAGCACCTGGGCGCGGGCAGGAGAAACGGAATCCCCAAGTACAGAGCTGGCAAAGCCGTTGGTAGCCAGGTAGAGTTTCCCGCAGGTAAATTCCCGGAGACTGGTTTTTACAGCCACCTTCCCGTTAAGATCGGTAAAGTCCTCCAGGCTTACCCCAAACAGAATACGGATCTCCTTTTTGATGCATTTGGACTGAAGCGCCAGCATCATCTTCCCGGTATTGAGCTGCCCTTCGTAACGGTTCTTCATCAGGTAATCCTGAACACCTTCAAAACCAAAGGTGTTGGGAACTACTTCAAAGACTTTTTTCCGGAAGAGGGGTTTCAGAATTTTATTCACCCGCTTACGATGTTCCAGGCAGGCCATAAAAAATTCGGGGTCTCCCTTAAGAAAGACCTCGTACCCCCCGTGGGGTTTATAACCTATGGCTTTATCGCCCAGATTTTTTCGTAGCAACTGGATGCCCTGGTAGCGTTTTTCTACTAAGGCCAGCATTTCATCTTCGGTTTGGGTGTTCATATCATCCAAAAGTTCAGAAAGACTGCCAAAACATGCAAATCCCGCATTTTTAGTACTGGCACCCTGTGGCAAGAGTCCGCGTTCAAGCACCAGGATCCTGGCCTTGGGATGGCGCTCACGAAGGGAAAGGGCGCAATTGAGCCCAACAATGCCGGCCCCTACCACCACAAAATCCGGTTCATCAAAAAATTCCCGGATCTCCCAATAGGAAAAACCGGAAGAAACCGAATGGTTAACAAATGCCAGGGGCATACTATGGGTCGCAGGATTGGCTTTCATATCTTAAAGATATATAATTCCGGAAAATAGCAATGAGAATCAAAAAATATTTTTGATTTTAACTTACTCATTTACAATACTTTATGTGTGTAAAAGAAAAGCCAGACCATGCTAAAAAAAGCCATCCATCGCTTGAGCGACAGGGGCATACATACCTGCTTCCACAGGGGGTAAATGCAAAATTTCCAAGATTGCCGAATTAAAGCGTAAGCAGGATTTATATAAAACACCAATGGAGACTTTAAGGCTATGATGCTTGTGGCAAGCTAATGCAATTTACTCCAACCAGATCTTTTCCAATTCCACTTTGAAATCTTCTTCCTTTTTATTCCCTATGAGTAAAGCAACTTCAGAGAGCATTTCTCCCGAATAATCAGGCATATCGAGCCTGTTCCCTCTGAAGGTGGGATACATAGATCCCAGGGATATCACCACCTCCTGCCAGGTACCGTTCGTTTCAAAATAAGCCACATAGCTCTGAGGATCGCCCCAGTTGGACTTGCAGCGCACCTGGTAGCGGGCAGGCTCCCCCTTTACCCGTAGATGAATGGTTGAAAAATCGCTGATATCAACGGGGGAAAGCCGCAAACGCACCGATGCGAATCCGCCGTTATTCTCCAGGGAAACGTGACCGGAGAACACCCCGTTCCCCGCCTGGTTTTTCCGGATCTGTGCATTGGACGCACCTCCCATGACCACATCATTAACAATGGCCCACGCCCCGGTATCGGGCCGGGAGGCAAAATCATAGATCACGAGTTCAGATTGCATGCTTACCAGGGTTAAAATAAAACAAAAGGCGTATCCAACGAATTTCATCCTTATAAGGTACAACAATAAAATAATCCCATCCGGGTTGGGAACTCACCGATCTTCCGTAGTGCTACATAATAAAAAAGCCCCGCTTTGCAGCGGGGCTTTTTATTTATTCTACCTCTTCCGGTTTCATTTTGAAATCCTCCATAAACTTGGTGGTGTAGTTCCCTGCGATATAATCAGGGTGCTCCATCAACTGGCGGTGGAAGGGGATGGTGGTTTTTATACCTTCGATCACAAACTCATCCAGGGCACGTTTCATTTTATGAATGGCCTCCTCCCTGGTCTGGGCGGTGGTAATAAGTTTGGCGATCATAGAGTCGTAGTTAGGCGGGATGGTGTATCCGCTGTACACATGCGTATCCAGACGCACCCCGTGCCCTCCAGGGGCATGCAGGGTGGTGATCCTTCCCGGAGAGGGACGAAAATCGTTATAAGGATCTTCTGCGTTGATACGGCACTCGATAGAATGCAGCTTTGGCGTATAGTTCTTCCCGGAGATCGGCACCCCTGCAGCCACGAGGATCTGCTCGCGGATCAGGTCATAATCGATCACCTGCTCGGTGATCGGGTGCTCTACCTGGATACGGGTATTCATCTCCATAAAGTAGAAGTTACGGTGCTTATCCACCAGGAACTCTACCGTACCTGCACCTTCGTATTTGATGTATTCGGCAGCCTTTACTGCAGCCAGTCCCATGGCCTCACGAAGTTCATCGGTCATAAACGGCGATGGCGTTTCTTCGGTAAGCTTCTGGTGACGACGCTGTACGGAACAGTTACGCTCTGAAAGGTGACAGGCTTTTCCGAACTGGTCTCCAACGATCTGGATCTCGATATGGCGTGGCTCTTCGATAAGCTTTTCCATATACATCCCATCGTTTCCAAAGGCAGCTCCGGCTTCCTGCTTGGCACTTTCATAGGCTTTCTGAAGGTCTTCCTTCTTCCAGACAGCACGCATACCCTTTCCGCCACCTCCGGCGGTAGCCTTGAGCATTACGGGATACCCCATTTCGCCGGCCAGCTGTTGAGCTTGCTGTAAACTCTCCAGCAGGCCTTCGCTTCCGGGAATGGTAGGAACCCCGGCTTCTTTCATGGTCGTTTTGGCCGTAGCCTTATCTCCCATCCGTTCGATCTGTTCCGGAGAAGCTCCGATAAATTTTATTCCGTGTTCCCTGCAGATCCTGGAAAAATTGGCATTTTCAGACAGGAACCCGTAACCCGGGTGAATGGCATCGGCATTGGTGATCTCTGCCGCTGCAATGATATTCGCTATTTTAAGGTAGGAGTCCTTGGAAGGAGCCGGGCCGATACATACCGCCTCATCGGCAAAACGCACGTGAAGGCTTTCGGCATCGGCGGTAGAATAAACCGCCACGGTCTTAATTCCCATCTCCTTACAGGTTCTGATCACACGAAGTGCGATCTCTCCTCTGTTGGCAATCAGTATCTTTTTAAACATATCATTCGATATTTTAGATTCGTACTTACAACCCTTTTTCCGGGGCCTCCACTCTTGACAATGGCTGCCGGGAATAACAGGTCAGAAGTTCTCGATTAAGATGGGTCAACAAGGAATAAAGGCTGATCAAACTCTACAGGTGTAGAATCGTCTACAAGCACCTTTACGATCTTTCCACTCACTTCACTCTCGATCTCGTTAAAGAGTTTCATGGCCTCGATCACACAAAGCACATCTCCTTGTCCGATGCTATCACCAACCTCAACAAAGGCAGGCTTATCGGGAGAAGGTTTTCTGTAGAAAGTACCGATGATAGGCGATTTTATGGTAACGTATTTACTGTCTTCGTCACTGGCAGCAGGGGCAGCAGATTCTGCAGCTGCGGGAGCGGGGGCAGCAGGGGCAGCCGGAGCCGGGGCCTGTGCCATAGGCTGATTCATAGGGATGTGTTGCACATAGGTTGTGGCTTCACCCTTCTTCTCATCAGATGTTGTCTTAATAGTGATCTTAACATCCTCCATCTCAAGCTTTACTTCGCTTGCTCCGGATTTTGCCACGAATTTGATCAAACTTTGAATTTCTTTTAAATCCATGATTACTCTGTTAGATTAGTGTGTTTGTTAAGAGTTATAAGCCCATTTCAGGTAGATCGACCCCCAGGTAAATCCACCGCCAAAGGCTGCAAAAATTAAGTTATCTCCTTTTTTCAATTGTTTTTCATAATCTGCAAGCAACAGCGGCAGGGTGGCCGAGGTGGTATTCCCATACTTATGGATATTTACCATTACCTTTTCACTTTCCACACCCATGCGGTTTGCAGTAGCATCGATGATGCGTTTATTGGCCTGGTGAGGCACCAGCCATTGAACATCTTCCCTGCTCAGGTCATTGCGATCCATGATTCGCGCAGCGACATCAGCCATATTGGAAACCGCGTATTTAAATACGTTCTTTCCATCCTGGTATACAAAGTGCTTTTTATTGCGAACCGTTTCCTCGCTGGCAGGAAGAATAGATCCTCCGGCTTCAATCTTCAGGAATTCCCTTCCTATACCATCAGTTCTGAGGAATTCATCCTGAAGGCCATACCCCTCCTGGTTGGGTTCAAACAAAACCGCTCCGGCACCATCCCCGAAAATAATACAGGTGGTCCGGTCGGTATAGTCAATAATAGACGACATCTTGTCGGCTCCGATAAGCAACACCTTTTTATAGCGCCCACTTTCAATATAGGCGGATGCTACAGACATCCCGTAAAGGAAGCTGGAACAGGCGGCCTGAAGGTCGTAGGAAAACGCATTTTTTGCACCGATCTCGCTGGCCACATAGGTGGCTGTTGCGGCAACGGGCATATCTGGCGTAGCCGAGGCTACGATAACCAAATCGATGTCTTCGGGGTTTAAGCCGCTCTTCTCCATCAGGTTCTGAGCCGCTTTTATGGCGAGATAGGAAGTACCTTTACCTTCCTCTTTTAGGATATGTCGTTCTTTGATCCCGGTCCTGGAAGTAATCCACTCATCATTGGTGTCGACCATGGTTTCTAATTCCTTGTTGGTCAGCACATAATCGGGAACGTAAGCTCCCACAGCAGTGATAGCTGCTTTAAGTTCACTCATAATCCGCTAGTTTTAATCCTAAAACGTGCAAAATTCGATAAAAATTTGTTGAAATTACTAATTTTTATCTGAATCAGGGTGCAAAATAATTGGTTTTTAGCCCTTAGAAAAATTTTGACAAAAAAAACTCTCACATGGGTGAGAGTTTCTATTGTCGTCTGTATTTCTTCCTTAAGCTACTTCTTCTGCAGAGTTATCGATAAGTACCTGGCCTCTGTAGTAAAGTTTACCTTCGTGCCAGTGAGCTCTGTGATAAACGTGCGCTTCTCCGGTAGTAGGATCAACAGCAATCTGAGGAGCAGTCGCCTTATAATGCGTTCTTCTCTTATCTCTTCTTGTGCTGGACTGTCTTCTTTTAGGATGTGCCATCTTTAAATCTTATTTATCCGTTAATAGTTTCTTCAGTGTGTCCCAACGCGGATCTGTATCCCCGTCATTATTTTTGTTCTCTTCCTTCGGTTGAAATTCTTCAAGCTTTTTCAAGATATCACTCGACAAGGTACCGTCTTTCACGCCGGGGTGAACCCTTTTGGCGGGAACCGCTAATACCATCATCTCGTAGATGTACTGGGCAATATTGATCTGATGTTCTCCGTGAGGAATAATGAGTAACTCTTCGTTTTCATCATTGTATTCATCCCCGAACTTCACCACCAGGTGAAGCTTGCCGTCTACCGGCAGATCGAAGGGCTCATCAGTAAGGTCACATGGCACGTTAACCGCGCCGTCACCTTCAATAAGAAGCTCCAGCATAGTGCTCTTTTTCTCTAAAACAACCTTTACCTCCACTGCTGCGGAAGCAAATTCGTCATAGTTAAAAGCCTCAAAGAACGAATTATCAATTTGATAATCAAACTGGTGTTTTCCGAGTTTCAACCCAACAAAAGGAATATCGAACTCCTTTAACTGCTTCATTTTAAACATCAGTTTTCAAAGCCATCTCCTTAAGGATAAGGCGGGTGCAAAGATATAAATTTTTATGAATCATAATCATGTTATCAACTTTTTTTTGTTCATAACTTGCCGGATAGCTTTTTCAGGGGATTTGAGGTGATCTCAGCGTATTCCTGACGGTTTCTGAAGATGGCCATGGCGGCAAAAACAGCCTCTTCAAAAGAATGGTGATCGGCCTTCCCTTTTCCCGCGATCTCATAAGCCGTTCCGTGATCGGGAGACGTGCGTACCCTGCTCAGTCCGGCCGTATAATTCACTCCATTCCCGAAGCTCAGCGTCTTGAATGGAATAAGCCCCTGGTCGTGATAGGCGGCAACCACCGCATCAAACTGCTTATAGGTCCCGCTGCCGAAGAAACTGTCGGCAGAATACGGACCGTAAACCAAAATTCCGCCTTCATGCATCTCCTGCAATACAGGGCGTACCACCTCATCGTCTTCATTCCCGATCACGCCCTGGTCTCCCGAATGCGGATTAATGCCTAAAACAGCAATACGCGGACGGCGGATCCTGAAATCCTTCAGCAGGGAATCGTGGATGATCTTCACCTTCTTTTTGATGAGTTCCGGGGTAATATGGCCAGGTACATCCTTTACCGGCACATGGTCGGTAAGCAGGCCTACACGAAGGCCATCGCTTATCATAAACATCAGGGCATCTCCCTCCAGCTCCTGGGCCAGGTAATCGGTATGCCCGGGAAACTTAAAATCGGCACTCTGAATATTGTGCTTATTGATGGGGGCCGTAACCAGGACATCCACATCCTCGTTTTTCAGCGCCTCCACGGCTGCCTTCAGGGAAAGCCAGGCGTATTTACCACCTTCCTCCGTTTCCTTCCCGGGCTCAATATCGGGGGTTTCCTTCCAGACGTTAACCACATTAATCTTCCCGTGCACCACCTTATCAACGGCTTCCACTCCCTGGTAGGTCATATTGATATTAAGGGCTTTGCGCTGATACGACAGCACCTTGGTAGATCCGAAGATCACCGGGGTGCAAAAATCGAGCATGCGACTATCTTCAAAGGTCTTCAGAATGATCTCCACGCCAATACCGTTGAGATCGCCCATGGAGATCCCTACTTTTATACGTTCTTCACTTTTCATTTCAAGTGTGAAATTTTCGGTTGTTCAAAATCGGGCAGGTATGAGTTGTTGACAGCTTTCCCTATCTTTACACCTCATAATTCAGCTGCCTTTAAAAGCAAATTTAACCAAATTAAATCAGAATGTTCACAGGCATTATCGAAGAGTTGGGAACCATTACCAAACTGGAAAAAGAAAAGGAAAACCTGCATATTCATATCGAAAGCAACATCACCCATGAGCTTAAGATCGACCAAAGCGTGGCCCATAACGGGGTATGTCTTACCGTGGTGGCTATTAAGGACAGGTCGTATGTGGTTACTGCCATCCAGGAGACCCTGAACAAGACCAATCTGAGCCACTGGAAGGTAGGCGACCAGGTGAACCTGGAGCGCGCCATGAAAATGGGGGCCCGCCTCGACGGACATATTGTGCAGGGCCATGTAGACCAAACCGGAATTTGCACCCGGATCAGGGAAGAAGACGGCAGCTGGCGCTTCTCCTTTACCTACGACCCGGAGAAGAGCAACGTCACCATCGAAAAAGGCTCTGTTACCATAGACGGCACCAGCCTTACCGTGGTAGACTCCGGAAAAGACCATTTTAGCGTGGCCATCATTCCCTATACCTATGATCACACCATCTTCAAAAACTACAAGGTAGGCACGATCGTCAACCTGGAATTTGATGTGGTTGGGAAGTATGTGGCAAGGATTATGGAGCTAAGAGGAAAGGAGTTTTGAGTTTGAGTTGGAGTTGGAGTTGGAGTTGGAGTTTGGGTTTGGGTCTGAGCGCTGAAAATCAGGTCAAGTCCTTATGCTCGCCTGACAGAATCCTCCCGTCCGCTTTAATTTAGCCAGCCCCCCTCTAAAGGGAAGGAACACCTATGCTACGCCCTATGTTCCTCCTAGACCTTCCCCTACTGAGGGGAGATGTTTATCCATGACTTAAACCTTTAAATCACCCACTCAGTCCTTCGGACAGTTCCCTCTGTTAGGCTGAGAATAGGTTGAAAATTCTGCTACGCATCCTAATTAATAAAAGCAACTTCCCCTTACAAGGAAAAATGGCAGCGAAAAGCGCTGACCGATGTGATATTTTAAAAAATAATTGTGTGGTGTTTACCGAAATAGAAAAAGTGTCATTCAACAGGTGGGTTCGCTCGTATGCAATGATTCTCCCCTCAAACTCAAACTCCAACTCCAACTCCAACTCAAACTCCAACTGTTCCTCCCGACTCCCCACTAACGACTCCCGACTTCCGACTAACGACTCCCGACTAACTCCTAACGAACCGGCTCCAGGGTTCGTACAAATCCGCGGTAGCCGCGTTGTTTGAGTTCATTGAGGTGAGCATAGGCCTGGCCTTTCTTCTGGAAGATCCCTGAGAATAAACGGGTATAGCCATCGTTTCCTTTTTCCAGTACCAGGTCGTTAACGGCGGCAAAGCGGTCGAGGTCTATATTCTCTCCGGCCTTGTAAGCGGCGAGTTGCACAGCATAGGCTGCCGGAGAAAGGGAGTTCGGACTCACGCTAAGCTCCGGGATCATCCCCCTTCGCCTGGTGGCTTCCGGTACATTTCCGGAAGCTTTTTCCGGATCGGATGCGGAGCCACTTTCCACCGCTGCGGTTTTTCCGGATGTTTCGTCCATACCCTCGGCCATATAGTACTCCACCCGTTCACGATCCGGATCGTTCGAGATGTAGAATTCAGATCGCCTGTTAAGCTGGTGGTCTTCCCGGGTACAATTTACCCCGTCCGGACAGTCGGTAACCAGGTGACGTTCTCCGAGTCCCACCGCTTTGATCCTGTCCTTATCCACCCCTTTTGAGATCAGGTAATTCGCAGTGCTTTCCGCCCTGCGATCAGACAGTTTCTGGTTATAGGCACGGGACCCGCGGCTATCGGTAAAGGAAATGATCTCCAGGGTAAGCTCTTTGTTCTTATTGAGGTATTCTGCGATCTTATCCAGTTCCACAGCAGCGTCGCGGCGGATGACCGAACGATCAAAATCAAAATAAATATCATTAAAATCAAGCACTTCCAGCAGGTCACGTCTTACCAGTTGCTCCAGTTCGGGCTTCAGGGCAATATCGTAATACCTGCCATCTTCCTTAACATCCATATTCTCCTTACCGTAATCCTTCTTTTCGGCTTCCACCCAGACCTCTCCGTCATTACGAACGTTCTCAAAAAGATAAGCTCCCTGGTGGTTAGTGAGGGTAGAATCGATTACATTACCATCCTTCAGCAAGGTTACATTAGCTTCCACAATAGGCTCTCCGCTTTCAAGATCGATGATGATCCCCTCCACATCGATATATTCATCATTGGCTTTGATAGCATAGATATCGTCGCCTCCCCTTCCGCCCCAGCGGTTACTGGAAATATATCCCACCTGCCCGCTGGCATCGGTAAGCATGCTAAAATCGTCTCTTCTGGTGTTTACCGGCGACCCCAGGTTATTGATGCGTCCCACGATATACGGGTCGAGCAACTCTGCCTCGTAGATATCCAGTCCGCCCAAACCGGGATGACCGTCACTGGCAAAATAAAGCTTTCCGTTGGACACAAAAGGAAAGGTCTC
This sequence comes from Robertkochia flava, assembly GCF_020166515.1. GTDB lineage: Bacteria > Bacteroidota > Bacteroidia > Flavobacteriales > Flavobacteriaceae > Robertkochia > Robertkochia flava. The sequence continues at coordinate 167,031 of NZ_JAINZT010000002.1, forward strand.
CCTTCCTTCGGTATTGATCACGCCCTGCACCGGCTGAGGAATTCCGTAGGACCCGTCTTCCTTGATGGCTACTGCAAAAATATCAGAAGCGCCTTTGGTGCCGGGCATATCGCTGGCAAAATACAACACCTTCCCGTCGGCACTCAGAGCCGGGTGCGCCACAGACCACCCATCATCATTAAAAGGCACCGGTTCGGGCTCTGTCCACCCTCCGCGGGGAAGGCGTTCGGCGGTCATGATCATCAGCCGGGTAATACCATCCTTATCTTTTTTAAGTTTCTTCCCTGTTGAATTATTACGGGTAAACCAGATCCGCTGACCATCGGCTGAAAAGGTAGCCGTACTTTCGTGATATCGCGAATTGATCGTCTCTGAAAACTTCTTGATTCCCTGAAGGTTGCCTGTAGCCGTGTCCCGACCGGCCCTGTAGATCTCCTGGAAGTAGGCCTGGTCCCATCCGTGCTGATTTTTAACGGCCCCACCGGTATCGCGGGTAGAGGTAAACACCACCTCATCGCCATACCATACCGGCCCGAACTCGGAATAGCGGGTATTCCCGTTTATCCTGCTCACCGTAAACCTGTCTTTTTGCCGGCGTATCTCCTGGCGGTAGTTCTTGTGCAGCTGCAGCAATCGTGCCCTGGCGTCGTTCTGATTCTTTCGGTATAAGGCATTCATGATCTCGTCCGAACGATTGTAATCGCCCACGGTCTTAAGGGCCTGGGCAAAACGGAAATACAATTCCGGATCAGGATCGGGAACGATCTCAAAAAGTTTGTGGTAATAGGAAGCCGCGTTTTCGTAATCGGCTATGAAATAAAAGGAATTGGCCAGTTTGGCGTAGACGTCAGGGCTGTGTCCCCCTTGTTTTACCACCCCTTCATACAGGCGGGTGGCTTTGGAATAATTGAGCTGATCATAAGATTCCTCAGCCTTTTGCAGTCGACGGTCCTGTGCCTGAAGCCCCATCGCCCCAAACAGCAATAACCAGCTGAATTGTCTTATAAACTGAAGTACTTTACGCCCCATTAAGTACCAAATAAAAATGAATTCACAAGGCTGTCTGCGCTGCGGCATCGACCTTATCTACAAATTCACACTTTTGCCTCTAAGGTAAATGCCCAAACAGACAAAATGCAAATATTACAGTTAAAAAGCATATATGTGGGTTATTTAGCACAACCAATGCCGTATATACTTCTGCATATCAGCTGTGTCTGATATTTTTTGTGAGTTAAAATGTTATTGAATTAGGGTATTAAACTATTTTCTATATCTGAAATAATTCTATATATTACCCGACCCTAAATCCTTGAGATACATGCGTACATACCTTTGGTTTTTTTGTCTTGTAATGCTGCTTCAGAGTTGTGCTGACAGCAGTACAGAGGAGACCCTTATCGTAACGGAACATGAAAGCCAGGCCTACTCCCGGTTCCTGGAAGCCATGGAGCTGAAAGAAAAGGCAAAAAAAGACACCATCCCGGAAGAGGCGAACAGAAATTTCTCGAAGGCGTGGGACCTGCAAACCGCCCTGTTTAAAGAGGAGCTTCACGATACGTTAAAAGCGAAGGTGTACCAGCAGATGATCGGCCTGAGCAGAGAGTTATTCCTGTTAGACAGCACCCTGGCGCTGACCCATGGATATGAAAAAATGGCCATGGACAAGAATGACAGCACTTTGCTTGCCGACGCCTATTACCGGCTTTCCTATTATTATTCTGTGGCCAATGCCATAAATGCCTCCCATAAATACGGGGTCAAAGGCATCGCACTCGCGAAAAAGATCAAAGACAGCTCCCTGGTATTCAAGTCAGCCCTGACCGTGGCCAATATGCTGAGGTCTCACTCCCTCAACAGGGAAGCGGAGAAGGTTGCACTGGAAGGACTTCCCTATACCCGCAAGGATTCTGAGAAATTGAAATTATTCAACGTCCTTGCCACCGTATCCGGTGCAAACAAGGATTATAACGAAAAGATCTATTGGCTTAATGAAGCCCTAAAACTGGCAAAGGAAGACAAGATCCGGCTCATCTTACAGAACAACCTGGCCATGGGCTATTTCCGCCGGGGCGAGAAGGGGGATAAAAGGAAATCCATGGAGATCCTCGAGGACATCAGAACAGACTCCCTATACAACTCTAAAGTAGCATTACTGAGCCCCAAATTAAGGTCAGATAAAGCCCGGGCACTTGCCAACCTCGGTTATGTAAAGGCCGATCTTGGACTGGAGGGCAGCATGGCGCTCTACGAAGAAGCAAGGGACCTTTGGAGCAGTATTGGAGCCAAAGACGACCTGGCTTCCGTATACTACCGCATGGCTCTTTACAACAGGAACGACCTGGTGAGAGCCCGTGAATTTGCCCTTAAATCCCTGGATTACGCAAGAGATACCCACATGCTGGAAGAAGAGCTCGATGCCCTGAAACTTTTGGTCGAGATCCATCCGAATCCCAAGGCTTATGCACTGCAATTTCAAAACCTTAATGACAGCCTGAACAGGGAGGTCAACAATTCTCAGAATCTCTTTGGACGATATCTTTACGACGTAGAACGCACCCGCACAGAAAACAACGAACTGGAAGCTCAGGCCAGGGAACAGCAGCTGAAACTGGAGCGCAGCAGAATGCAGAACATTGCCCTGACAGTAGGCATTGCCCTGCTTCTCGGGGCCGGATTCCAAAGCTACCGGCTTATGCGTACCCGCCACCTGTTACAGCAATCGGAGGAGATCCGAAAGACGGAGTCACGCATTGCCAAGCGTATTCACGATGAACTGGCCAACGACCTGTACAACACCATGACCTTTGCCGAACTTAACAACCTCGAGAAGGATACCACCAAGAGTACCCTGCTCGATAACCTGGAGCACCTGTACCAGCGAACCCGGGACATCTCCAGGGATAATGCCACCGTGGTTACCGGCAAGCATTTTGACGAGGTCCTGGACCACCTAATAGAACAGTACCAGAGCGGCCATACCAATATCCTGGCCCGCGGATTAAATCAGATCGACTGGAGCAAGGTGGAAACCCACAGGCAGGAGGCCCTTTACCGTTCCCTCCAGGAACTGTTGGTGAACATGCGCAAACACAGCGAAGCCACTCTGGTGGTGATCACTTTTACGCAGCAGGGAAAACTCCTTCAGGTGACTTACAAAGACAATGGAAAAGGGATGAAGATGAACGGTCAACTTGAAAACGGCGGTCTGCACAATATGAAAAGCCGGGTTACCCAAACCGGAGGCCGGTTTAAACTGGATAGCGCCGAGGGCAAAGGCGTGAAGGTGGAGGTGGTTTATGGTTAGTCGGGAGCTTGCCTGCCTGTGCGAAGCACGGTAGGTCGTTAGTTGTGAGTTGTGAGTTGTAAATGGTGCGTTTTGAATATGAGACTTAAGAAAAAGAGAGAAAGTCACCGCGAAGCCACCTGATAATTGAGATCATTGTTCATCAGGAACACCCCTTCCGTCTTCAGGCATTCGCCTGAATCCACCATTAACAATTTCACCTTCGCTTCAGCGAAGGGAAATCAATACCCTACCCGGTCTTCCTTCTCCAGCCACTCCTTCATCATCGTAAAAGCCTGTTCCCGCATTTTGTTCTCCGTCCTGATCTTACGCTGCTGAATGGGCAGTGGAATTTCCTTATAGATAAAGTCATCATCGAAACCGATAGTGGCAGCATCCTCCTTGGTACATGCAAACACGATCCGGTCGGGTCGCGCCCAGTAGATGGCCCCAAGACACATGGGGCAGGGTTCACAGCTGGCATACAGGGTACACCCGGCCAGGTCGCCATTATTCAGAAAACGGCAGGCATCCCGAATGGCCACCACCTCGGCATGGGCGGTAGGATCTACTGTGCTGAGCACCTGGTTAAATCCGCGTCCGATCACCTCACCCTCTTTAACGATCACACAACCAAAGGGTCCGCCGCTGTTGTTATGCATCCCTTTGCGGCCGAGGGCGATGGCCTGTTCTAAATATTTTCGGTCTTCTTCCATTAGTTTAAAATTTAAGGTTACAGGTTACAAGTTACAGGGGTTACAGGTCACAGGGGTTACAGGTTACAGGAAATGAATAATTCAATACCCAAAAGGCAAATTCCAAAAACCTAAATGCTCAAAATCAAAGCGCCTTGTTCCCCGCCATTGCAGACAAGTCCGGACTCCAACTCATCACTCTAATACATTACCTGATGTGATCGCCACGGCCATTGCCAGGCAGGCCCCCTACTAACGACTAACGACTAACGACTCCCTACTAACGACTCCCGACTAACCCTCACTCCGTCATCACCTCGGCTTTCATGAGCTGTCTTTGTTTGTAGAGGGAATCGCGTATACGCTCAAATTGCGGGTGTTGTCTCAGGGGTTGAAACACGGGGTCCGGAACAGATTCATCACTGATGATATGGTAGATCCACCACTCATTTCCCCACCCGGTTTTCAAGGCCCGTTTTAAATACTCCATGGCGACCGCCGTGTCGCCTTTCATCGTATAGATCTCGGCCAGCTCAAAAAGGGCATCAGGATCTGCCGGGGTCTCCAGGAGCACCTGGGTAAGCCGCGATTCGGCCTCGCTGAAAATGACCCGGGCCGCCGCAGTATCCCCCTGTTTCATATACAAAAACCCCATATTGATCGGAGGATGCTCCGGCACCCCATATACCGTGTACCGCTCTAAATGTGCCATGGCCGATTCGTAATCCTTCAGGAATACCTCGTTAAAGGCGGCATTCAGGTAAGGCCTGGGATAGGTATGAAAAGCATACCTCAACAGGGAATCGGTGTATTTACGAAGGGTGGTGGTATCCCCTTTAAAGATGGACCAGATCGCATATCGCCGGTATTTCGACAGCGTGCTTAAGGTATCATCGCCAAATTCCGTTTTATCCAGGATCCCCCGTGAAGCATCAAACATCCCGATACCCAGGTAGGACCTGGTGAGCGACCTGTAGGCCGAAACACTATCCGGGTAGGCCTGTATCACTTTTCGGTATTCCCTGACCGCCCCGGCGAAATTACCTCCGAGGAAGAGGGAATCGCCCGGTTTGACCATCTCCTCAAAGGGAGGGTACTGCTCCGGGGTTTTGGTTTGCTGGTTGCAGGAAACAAATACAGAGAGTAGGGAGTAGAGAATGGAGAGTAGAAATGTTTGTTTTAAAATTAAGGCAACCCTTACAGGGGGTTTGGTTTGTTGGTTGCAGGAAGCTAAAGCAGAGAATAGAGAATAGAGAATAGAGAGTAGAGATGTTTCTTTTAAAATTAAGATAAACATTTTGTTTGTAGAATATTTTCTATATTTATAAATATCTTTTGTCAATGCATTACAATTTAATTGTTTGGAAAAAGAGTGTTCAAATGGCCATTGCTCTTTACAACCTAACTGATACCTTTCCTAAACATGAGAGGTACGGATTAGTATCTCAAATTAACAGGGCCGGAGTTTCCGTAGCTGCAAATATCGCTGAGGGGTCTGCTCGAACTTCAACCAGAGATTACATCAAATTTCTAAATATTTCTAAAGCCTCCTTAACGGAGCTGGAAACCCTATTAATCATATCCGAGGGTATCGGATATGGGGATACAGACTTATTCATAATTGATCATATAATTCCAATTAAAAAAATGCTTAATAAACTCGAATCAACCCTAAAGAATAAACTCTAACCCTATTATCTACTCTCTATTCTCTACTCTCTATCCCCTAATCCTTATCCAACTTCCCCTGCACCTCGACCTTGGCGCGTTTGTTGGTGACCATGGTCCCTTTGGAATCGTATTTCATCTCTATGGATTTCACCTTTTCGTCCTTTTTACCGGGTACCTGGAAGGGTACAGTGGCCATGCCTTTGGTGAGCAACCCGGTGGCAGGGTTGAAGGTCTTACTTTCGCCTCCTTCCATCTTTATAGTCACCTCCTTGATCTGTACGGTGCCCTGAACGCATTTGATGCGGATCCAGTTGGCGGTGCGTTCATTTCCCGTGAGATTTACCTTATCGGTCTCGCTTTTAAAGGCCACACTCTTCTCGGCCAGTTTCTTCCAGTTTCCGTCCTGGGCCTGTACAGCGGGTACAGCCATCACAAACAGCAGTAGTATACCAAATAGTTTCATAAATCGTAATTGTTTTTAAGTGATTTTGATATACTAAAATACTGAATTACAGTTAATTATATTAAGGGAGTCGGGAATCGGGAGAAGAAAGCGATAAAAATGAATTTAAGGTTACGGGTTACAAGGGTTACAAGGGTTACAAGGGTTACAAGGGTTACAAAGGTTACAGTTCCAGCAAATAGGTAAATAGGCGAATGGGTGAAGGTTTAAAGTTGTAAACCTGTCTGCCGACAGGCAGGGGCGTGAAGGCGTGAAGCTGCAAGGTTTTAAAGTATTATTAAAGTAACTCCGGAATAACCAGGAAACGTTTTCGTGAAACTGACTGCCGAATGGCCGTGGTTGAAAAATTCCTGTGGGAACTTGCCTGCCTTGAGGACTCCCAAATTTTGACTGAACTTTAATTAGAATTGTCCTACTTAAAAAGATTGCCGCGTCGGGCAAAGCCCTTGTCGCAATGACTATCCTCCATTAATAGTTCGTCATTCACAATTCATAATTCTTACTGAATACTATCCTTCCGCGATTCCAGCTCCCGTTTATAGCCATTGACGACCTGCACAAGGTTGTCGTACTTCTCACTGAGATTCTTGTTGCTGTTGGCGAGCTTTTGCTGCTCTTCGATCAGGGCCTCGGTCTGGGTGTGATAGCTGTAGAGAATGATCCCGCTCAGGAGTCCGTAGACTACAAATCCTGCCAGCACGATATGGGTAAGGTTGCGTTTGTACATGACCACAAAATTGGACGGTCGCAGGAATGGGGACATAAACAATGGATTATTTGGGGACTTAAATATAGATTTTTTCTTACAAAATAGTGTGCCTGAAAGGATTAAGAGTTGTGAGCGAGTAGCCAGGTGTGGTGAAGTTTTCTGTTTGGGTGGTGAAGGGGTAATGAGCAAAGGAGCTAAGTAGCGAATTTACCTGCCGGCAGGCAGGGGAGCGAAGGAGCGAAGGGGTAAAGGGGTAAGGGAGGAAGGTTTAGGAGGTTACAAAGGTTACAAGTTACAGGGGTAATTAATTATAAATTATAGATGATAGATTATGAATGAATTGTTTTCGCCGGAACTAAATCCCTTGTCCCTTTCTCTCTTTTCATCTTCCGATGACCCCGCCTGCGGCTTCCCGGACGAAGCTTCCCCCTGTTTCCCCTCCCCTACGGCGAAGCCCTCATGAGCTCCCGTGGAATAACAAGTATGCGAATAAAAGGGAGCAGGGGAAAGCCATTCTTATAGAAAGATTCCGCTAATAGAAGGGAAGCCGAATATTTGCAGCAATAGGCTGTAAAACAAGCGAGGGCCGAGCGTTAAAAAAACTGCCTGTGGCTCTTTTTAGCGATGGAGCCAGGTGGCGGGATGGCAATTAAGACTATCCGTCTTCGCGAGTTTATCTACCGAAGGTAGGCCTGCATGACGGCAGACAGGCTTTTCAAAGAAAAGCGTGGCGATCTCCCCAAAAGTACCCCAATTAGTATTTAAATTCTCAACTACAACCAAAAGATTGCCACGTCGGGCACGCCCTCCCTGCCTGCCCTCCGGCCAGGAAGGCAGGCTCGCAATGACATGTCTTTATTAATCAATCTCTACTCGCCAATCAGAATTGCCTCTTACATTATCCCCACCCCCCCTCATCAAATAGCTTACCCCCACCCTATGGTTTCATGCTTAAAAAAACCTTACTTTTAACGATAATAATCTCAATATGATGTATTTATGCGATTCATACTTCCGGTATTATCAATGATCCTGCTTCTTACCATTTCCTGCAAGCAAACCACAACGCAGAATTCCAATATCACAGAAACCTACGCCGACTCCCTGGCACAGGCCAGTATCGATAGTTCGATGATCGCCGGAGCAGCCCTGCTGATTGCAAAGGGAGACAGCATGATACTGGACAAAGCCTATGGGTATGCCAGCCTGGAACTACAGAGTCCTATTCCCGAAAATGCGCAGTTTGAAATAGGATCGGTTACCAAGCAATTTACGGCAGCAGCCATCCTGAAACTTGTGGAGAATGGAAAAATCAGCCTGGAAGATGATTTTACCAAATACCTCAACTTTGACACAAAAGGAAGAACGATCACTATTGATGAGCTGCTCAATCACACCTCAGGTATTCCCAGCTATACCGAGATCCCGGAATTCTGGAAACTATCTTTGGAATCTCACCCAAGAGACACCCTGGTAAGGCTGGTCGAATCCAAAGCGTTTCTTTTTGAACCCGGAGAGGCGCTTATTTATAATAACTCCGGGTATTTCTTCCTGGGACTCATCATTGAAAAGGTAAGCGGGAAAAGCTATGAAGAATACCTTAAAGAAACCTTCTTTGATCCCCTGGGGATGGACCACACCACCTATTGCTCTTCCACTAAGGTGACTCCCGGCAAGGTATATGGTTATAATATGGGGGAGAACGGACTGGAGCAAAAACCTTACCTGGATCACACCTGGCCGTATGCCGCAGGCTCACTGTGCTCCACCACCCAAGACCTGTATACCTGGATGAAGGCCCTGCATGGAGGCCGGGTACTCCCTGACAGCTTATACCGGCAAATGATCACTCCTAAAAAGCTGAACAATGGGGCACCCCTGCAATATGCCATGGGCGTAACAAATCACAGGTCAAATGGCTACCTGGAGATAAGTCACGGGGGAGGAATCAACGGATTCCTGAGCGATACCCGGTACCTGCCGGAAGAAAACCTCTATGTGATCGGACTGGTAAACACCACCGGTCCTCACGGTCCCGGCCGTTTTACCCAGGCCCTCATCGATACTTTGGTGACCCCGCAGAAACCTGTAACAAAAGACCTGGACACCAATACCGAAACCCTTACCGGCACCTACGAAGGCCAGGTCCGCGGACTCATGCTTAACCTCAGGGTAGAAGGATTCGAAGACGGGATCATCCTGCAACCGAAAGACGCCGAAACTCCGGACACTGTGTTAACCTACCTGGGGAATACCACCTGGTTCAGGGAGGGTGCTAAATTCCGGTTTGAAGAAGACACCCTCTTCGTAGAAGAAGTTGCTGGGTATTATAAGTTGGTGAAAAAGTGAGAAGGGAGGAAGGTTAAGGAGGTTACAAGGGTTACAAGGGTTACAAGGGTTACAAGGGTTACAAGGGTTACAAGGGTTACAAGGGTTACAAGGGTTACAAGGGTTACAAGGGTTACAAAGGTTACAAGTTACAGGGGTAATTGATTATAAATTATAGATGATAGATTATGAATGAATTGTTTTCGCCGGAACTAAATCCCTTGTCCCTTTCTCTCTTTTCCCTTTCAACGACAAAGCCCTCATGAGCTCCCGTGAAATAAAATGTTGTTTTAATCCTCTTCCAGTGACCCTACATTCAGCTGCAAATACCTAAGCTTTTCCCTGATTTCCCCTGCCCTAAAGGGAGCAGGGAAAAGCCAATTATATAGAAAGATTTCGCCAATAGAAGGAAACCGAATATTTGCAGCAATACGCTGTAAAACAAGCGGAAGTGCGTTTTTCGAAGCGAAGCGAAGAAAAAAAGAGCATGCAGCGCCGTTTTAGCAGCGGTTCTGCGTAGCAGAAATTGCCTCAAATATTCTTGATTTTTTGGTTCGTTTTGCATCAAGGCAAAATGAACATATATGAATTCATGAAAAGCCAAATATTATGAAGATATTCTACCAACAGGAAGGTCTCTAACCCTTACTCCCGTCGCCTTATAAATCGCATTAACAATCGCAGCCGCCGCAGGCCCCTGGGCCGCTTCCCCGGCACCTAAAGGCGGCAGCTCCGGCCGGTCGATCACCTCCACCTCCACCTTGGGAATCTCCTTAAATCGCAACACCGGATAACTCTGCCAGTCGATAGACGAGATATGGGTTTCATTCCATTTCACAGCTTCTTTCAGCGTCCATGAGGCCGACTGGATCATACCTCCTTCCGTCTGATTAATGAGTCCGTCGGGATTGATGCATTCCCCGGCGTCGATAACACTCCACATCTGTTTTACCACAGGGAGTCCGTCGTTTACCTCCACCAGGGCGGCTACCGCACAATAGGAAGCACTGTTTTTGTAGCGGGCAAAGCCGATCCCCAGGCCCTGTCGTTCTCCCGGAGTGACAGCAGCGGTGATCTGTTTTAAACGACCTACACAGGCAATAGCCCGTTCATCTTTCAGGTGCGCCAGGCGAAACGAGAAAGGATCCTGTCCGGCCTTTTCCGCCAGCTCGTCCATAAAGCATTCGATGGAGAATACATTGGCATAGGCGCCCAGGCTTCGGAGGGCCGACACCCGCAGCGGACCCTGGTAGATATGGGAGGTCAGTCGGAACGCATCCGTGTTATAAATAGGTGGTGCATTGCGAATGGCACCCCCTCTCCACCCTTGTCCCGGTGTTCCGAAAGAGGGCTCCAGGAAGCGGCCGGGAAGGAGGTTGGCCGGATCCCCGGAAGTGGGACGGGTAGAGTGGGCATCACTCCACAGCTCATAATGCCAGCCTTTGATCTTTCCATTACTGTCGAGGGTCGCCTCGTGCTCCATCACCATGGCCGTGCCGTAGGGCTCCCAGGCGTGTTCTTCATTTCGCATCCACTGCAGGCGCACATGTTTCCCGGGGATCTCCACAGCGATCAGGGCCGCCTCCCCCGCGACATCATCGGCAGCGTTATGCCCGTAGCACCCCGAACCGGGGACCCCTTTGATATGCACTTTTTCCAATTGCAGATCCACCATTTTAGCGATGGTTTCCCGAAGCGGATACACCCCCTGGCTGTGACACCAGATATGGAGCATTCCCTCCTCGAACAGGGCCACCGCGCAGGACGGACCGTTGGCGGCATGCATGATCCAGGGTTTGGAATAGGAGGCCTTAACAAGGGTTCCCCCTTCCTTAACCCTCTCCCAATCGCCCTTATCTTCATCGGTATTGGAATCCTGTGGCAGGGATTTTATGAATGCTTTGAGGTCTTCAGGTTGTTCAAGCGGTTCCCCAATCTCCCATGTTACCTTACCATCTAACACACGCTGGAGCTGCACCGCCTGGAATTCTTTTTCTGCCACAACGGCCAGGAAGGTGCCTTTACGCACCAGTTGTACAAATCCCAGTTTATCGGATACGGTGGCTTCATCTACACCGGCCAAAGCTGCGCTATAGGCAGGAGGCCTGATGATACGGGCGTGCACCATCCCGGGAAAGCGAAGGTCCTGCACATAGAAGGCCTCTCCCCTTACCATTTTCTCAAGATCAGGTCGTGGTATGGGTTGCCCGACAAACTTTCTTCGGGTTTTTCCGTAGTACTCCCTGGGTTCAAAGACGGTTTTTTCGATCTTCTTGCCATTCAGTATCTCGGCAAAAGAAAGTGAGACCCCATTCACGATCACCGCCCCGTTTTCCATTTCCAGTCCTTCGGCCTCCGTTTTATACTCCTCCACTACCAGACCAAAGAGGATTTCCCGCAAACAGGCTGCTGCCTGTCGCACGCTCATCGCACTGGTTTCCATCGACCGGCTTCCGGCCGTGATCCCCTCGTCGGGCGTCACCCCGGTTTCGGCCAGTTGGAGGGAAAGGGTATCAAAGGAGGTATTGAGTTCTTCGGCTGCGACCTGGAGGATGGCTGTGGACAGGCCCTGCCCCAGCTCCATTTTCCCGGTGATCACCTGTATGCGTCCGTCTTCCAGGAGCCGGATCCAGGAATCGATGCGATCGGGATCCGTAAGTACCCCGGGCACTTCCCCCAAGGACAGGTCTTTATTTTCCGTGGTACAGGCCATGGGTCCGAGGATGGAAAATCCGATGGTAATACTCCCAGCCTGCTTGATAAAAGTTCTTCTGTTGCTCATGACTTCCGGGATTTTAAGATGGCATTTAAAATACGGGAGTGGGTACCGCAGCGGCAGATATTGATGTCAAGGGCTTCCCTGATCTCGGCCTCGGTAGCCGAAGGGTTTGCATCGAGTACAGAAACGGCATTTATTACCATTCCGTTCAGGCAATACCCGCACTGGGCGGCCTGTTCTTCGAGGAAGGCCTGCTGTACCGGGTGCAGCTTACCATCTTTGCCGGCGAGGCCTTCGAGGGTGGTCACCTCCTTGCCTTCCACTGCAGCAATAGGCAAAACACAAGACGGGGTGGCTTCCCCATCCAGAAGCACCATACACGCCCCGCACTGCTGGAGTCCGCACCCGAATTTGGGTCCGTTGAGCTGCAGTTCTTCACGAAGGGCATAGAGCAAGGGGGTGGCGGGGTCGATATCGAGTTGAACGGGGTTTCCGTTCACTGTTAAGGAGATCGTTTCCATAAATAGTTTGTTGGTTGACTTGAAGTTACGATTTTTTGGTTAGTGGGGAGTCGTTAGTCGGGAGCTTGCCTGCCTGTGCGGAGCACGGTAGGTAGGGAGTCAGTAAAAAACTTGTCTTCGCGAGCTTTTCGAAGAAAAGCGTGGCGATCTTTTGAAGTGACCTAAATGCTTAAAGAAGGATTATGGATTATAAATTATAGATGATGGATTGAAGGGACGGAGGTACGGAGGTACGAGGGTACGAAGGTACGGGGGTACGGGGGTACGGGGGTACTGTGGTACGAGCCTGCCATCCCTCTCGGGAGGAAATCCTGCCGTACCGCCAGGTAGGCAGGGGTACGAGCCTGTCTGCCTGCAGCCTCCCGATGACATTCCGGAGTGTCTTCGCGAGTCCCGAGACCGAATGTAATCGGGATCGGGACGTGGCGATCTTTTGAAGTGACCTAAATTCCCATTAAAACTATCTCATTACTCACGCCCACCGTTAGAAAGATTGCTTCGTTGGCCTGCGGCCGCCTCGCAAGGACAAATCAACCAGGTCCGGCCTTCATCTATAATCAAACATCCCCACATCCCTACCTCCCTACCTCCCTACCTCCCTAATAAAATATTTTCTATATTCATTCGATATATTCTGGTACAGATATTGTTTGTTCACCCTCAACATTAAAATCCTATTCCAAATGATAAAGCATTTCCTTACCCTGCTGCTATGTGTGTTCAGCCTCATGGTGTGGTCACAAGAGACGAAAGAACAAAAAGTTGAAACCGACATCAGTGAGGTTACCGTATTCCTGGAAGGGGCCCAGGTGAGCCGGAACAAGACCATCGACATCGCTCCGGGGATAACCCTGTTAAAATTCACCGGCCTTTCTCCCTTTATCAATGGGAAAAGTATTCAGGTAAAAGCCGGGAATGAAGTGGTGGTCCTGTCGGCCAACCATCAGCAGAATCAGCTGGATACCCTGGAAAGGTCAAAAACACTTTCGGAATTAGAGGATAAACGGAGAGACATCGATGATAAGATCCGCCTGGAGAGGACCCACCAGGAGATCGTTGCTGAAAAAATCGCTTTTTTACAGGAGAACAGGGATATTGGCGGAACCAACCAGGCGGTGACGGCCGGTGATCTTCGTTCGGCTTCAGAGTTTTATGGCAGTTCCCTGACCGCCCTGAAGCTGGAAGCCTTAGAACGGGAAAAGACGTTGCGAACCCTCAACAAAGAGAAGGCAGCGCTGGAAGTTCAGATCCGAAGTATCTACGGAAAAACGGAATTTGCCAGCGGAGAAATTATCGTAAAGGTTAAGGCCGAAAAGGCGGGAAGAACAGCCATTACCCTGAACTACCTGGTGAGCAATGCAGGATGGCACCCTTCCTATGACATCCGCGCCACCAATGTAAACCAGCCCGTCACCCTTGCCTATAAGGCCAATGTACGACAAGACACCAAGGTAGACTGGAAGGATGTGAGGCTGAAATTCTCCTCTGCCAATCCAAATACCTCCGGAACGGCTCCTGAACTCCGCACCTGGTACCTGGATTACAATACTCCACCGCCAAGCTATGAACAAAATGTCAAAGAAGTTTCCGGATACGTAAGAGACGTGAATGGTCAGCCCATACCCGGAGCGAATGTGGTGGTAAAGGGAAGTACCATAGGTACACAAACCAATTTTGACGGCTATTATTCCATCGCCATTCCCGGGGAGGGCACAGTGCTTACTTTTTCCTTTATCGGCATGGTAAGCCAGGACATTCCCGCGCGCCAACCGGTGATCAATGTAACCCTGCAGGAAGACAGCCAGGCACTCGAAGAGGTGGTGGTCACCGGGTATGGAAACAAAAGAAATAAGGATATGGCATTGGAAGGAAGGGCCGCCGGGGTCAGCATCCGCGGAACTGTCAGCACCATTCCCCTGGAAACGGTAAGAAATCAGACCACGGTCGATTTTGAGATCGACATGCCGTATTCAATTGCCTCCGACAACCAGAGCCGCACGGTGGAAATGGTACGCTACAGTTTACCGGCCACCTACCGCTATTATGCCGTCCCCAAGATCGAAAAGGAAGCCTTTCTGATCGCCCGGGTAACCGACTGGGAGCAATACGACCTTCTGGAAGGCGAAGCGAACATCTTCTTTGAAAACACCTATGTAGGCAAGTCGATCCTCGATGTCCGCTATGCCACCGAAGCCCTGGAGTTGTCGTTAGGCAGGGATAAAAATGTAAGCATCAACCGCGAAAAAGACCTGGACCTGTCCGGGAAAAAATTCTTCGGCAGCAAGAAAGAAGAAACCCGACGCTGGAAGATCTCGGTAAAGAACAACAAGAGCACCGACATCAACCTTGTAGTACTCGACCAGGTGCCCCTGTCGCGACTGGAGGAGATCGATGTGGAAGTGGAAGAACTGTCAGGAGGCAAGCTGGATGAAATTACCGGGGAGGTACAATGGGAACTGGAACTGGACCCTTCAGAAAAGAAAGAACTCATTTTGGAATACACAGTGAAATACCCGAAGCGGAATTCGGTGATCGTGGAGTAGGGAGCTTAGCCGCCATAACTGAAAGACGGTAGGTGGGGAATGGAGAGATCGGACTACTTTCCCCAGCTAAATTCAAGGTTTTGTTAAGCTTAAATTCATTACACGATTAAGGAGATTGCCACGGGCCAGCCTTACAGGTACTCGCAAAGACGTTTCTTATTGCCCCGTAAATTCAAAACCTTGGATTAGGCAATCCTATCCAAATCTTCCTTACTGTGTGCCGATCTGTGAAATAATGTATTTTTATATAGTACCGTAATCTCCTGATCATGAAATCAAACTGCATTCTGTTACTTACATTCACCTTACTTTGTTTATTGTCTATATGGGGAATACAAGCACAGCAAATCCAAGAAAAACCCTGGACACTCGGCCCCTTCCAACGCTTCACCAATGAAGCCCCCATCATCACCAAAAACCCCACCTCTGCGTTCACAGATCCGGTAAGCGGGGAGGATGTCCGATGGGAATCCAAGGCCACCTTTAACCCGGCAGCGATCGTTCGGAACGATTCGATCTTTGTGTTCTACAGGGCCGAGGAAGACCTGGGGGAAGACAAAATTGGCAGGCATACCTCCCGACTGGGACTGGCCGTTTCAACCGATGGACTGAACTATACACGAAGCCCCGAACCGGTATTCTACCCGGATACCGATAAGCAGCAAAAATACGAATGGCCGGGAGGGACGGAAGATCCCCGGATCGTGGAAACCGAGGAAGGCCTCTATGTGCTTACCTATACCCAGTGGAACCGGGAGGTGCCAAGGCTGGCGGTAGCTACCACGACCGACCTGAAAACCTGGAAGAAACACGGGCCTATTTTTAAAAACTATAAAAAAGGGAAATACCATACCCGGGAAACCAAATCAGGGGCTATTGTTACCCGGCTCAACGATGACAACAAACCGGTTGCCGCAAAGATCAATGGCAAGTACTGGATGTACTTCGGCGTGCCCCACATCTGGCTGGCCCATTCCGATGACCTTATCCACTGGACACCCCTGGAAAACGAAGATGGCAACCTGGTACCGGTGCTGAGTCCGCGGCCGGGATATTTTGATTCCTGGCTGGTGGAAGCCGGACCTCCGCCTTTGCTTACCGACGAAGGCATCGTCGTACTCTACAATGCGGGGAACTCCCAAAGCCTGGGCGTAAAAGACCTTGGTAACCGCACCTATTCCGGCGGACAGGCCCTCTTTGACCCCAGGGAACCCTGGAAGCTCCTCGACCGCACCGATCATCCGTTCATTAAACCCGAACTCCCCTTTGAAAAGTCCGGACAATACAAAGACGGCACCACCTTTATCGAAGGACTGGTGTATTTCAAAAATGCCTGGTATTTGTACTACGGGACTGCCGATTCGATGGTGGGGGTTTTGAAATCGGGATTATAGATTAGGGGAAGTGGGGAAGCAGGGAGACAGGGAGACAGGAGGGATTATGGATTATTGATTATGAATTATAGATGATGGATTGAAGGTGCGGGGGTACGGGGGTACGGGGGTACGAGCCTGCCGTCCCTTGTGGGAGGAAATCCTGCCGTACCTCCAGGTAGGCAGGGGTATGAGCTTATCTGACTGCAGCCTCCTAACGACATTCCAATGTGTCTTCGCGAGCTTTTTAAAGAAAAGCGTGGCGATCTTTTGAAGCGACCTCAATGTCTATTATTGCCACCTCATTGCCCACGCCATCCATTAAAAAGATTGCTTCGTTGGCCTGCGGCCGCCACGCGAACACGACTCCGCTCGCCCTTCATCCTTTTATTCGCATACATGTTATTTCACGGGAGCTCATGAGGGCTTCGCCGTTGGGAGGGGACAAAAGGGAGAGCGGGAGGGGTCATTTCAAAATACCATAAAAAGTAAAGGCAGATCGCTTCGGTTTATTGAATAAACCTCGCGAAGACACTTAACTCCTTTAACCACTCCCGACCTACCGTGCTCCGCACAGGCAGGATCTCCTCCCGTTAGGGATGGCAAGCTCCCGACTCCCGACCTACCGCGCTCCGCACAGGCAGGCAAGCTCCCGACTCCCGACTAACGACTCACCACTAACGACTCCCAAATCAGAATAAATCCCTAACTTGAAGGCTTTAACAAGAAAAACCAACCATGAAAAATATCTCACTGCTACTATTAGCACTTGCCACCCTGGTGGCCTGCTCCTCCCCGGAGGAGAAAAAGGAAGTCGTTATGATCGAAGGGATCGACAACTCCATCAAACCCGGCGATAACTTCTTTCGTCATGTCAATGGCATCTGGTACGATTCGGTACAGATACCGCCATCCCAGTCCGGGGTTGGAGCCTACCGCTTTATGAACTTCCCCCAGCGGATTCGTTTAATGAACTTACTGGACAGCGTATCTCAACAGGAGAATCCCGAAGGAAGTATGGCCCAAAAGGTAGGCGACTTCTACGCCTCGGGTATGGACACCACTACCATCAACCAACGGGGATCTGAGCCGTTGACCCCTGTGTTATCAAGAATTGACAACATCAGTGACCGGAGTACCATGATGCAATTCGTTGCGGATGAATTCAAGGTCTACAATCCGTCTTTGATGATGTTTTACGCCGGACCGGACGACAAGAACAGTTCTATGAATATTGCCCATGCCACCCAAACCGGGATCGGCATGCCGGACAGGGATTACTACTTTAAGACCGATCCGTCTACCCTGGGCATACAGGAAACCTATAAACAATACTTAACTACTCTGTTTGAACTAACCGGAAGCGATTCTGCCACCGCTGCAACACAGGCGAACCTGGTTTACGATATCGAAAAACAGATGGCCGAAGCCCACAGAACACGGGTAGAACGGCGGGATGTGGAAGCCAACTACAATAAATTCGCTGTTACTGAACTGGAAGAAAGACAGCCCAACATCGGCTGGCAGGAATTCCTGAATAACCTGGGTGCCAACATCGATTCTATGGATGTGAGTCAGCCTGAATATTACGACCGTCTGAACGACCTGTTAACGACTATCCCGGTTGAAGACTGGAAGGTGTACCTGAAGGCCCATACCATGACTAATTATGCGGATTACCTGAGCAAACCATTTGTGGATGCCCAGTTCGAATACAGCAAGGTCCTTTCGGGTCAGTCTGTTCAGAGATCGAGGGGAGAAAAGATCGCATCTGAGATCGACGGCATGTTAGGCGAAGCCCTGGGGCAGATCTATGTGAAGAAATACTTCCCGGAATCGGCCAAAGCGCGTATGCTGGAGCTCGTAAACAATGTACAAAAGGCCTATGCCACCCGAATTGATAACCTCGAATGGATGCAGGACAGCACTAAGGTCCAGGCCAAGGAAAAACTTTTTGCCATTACCAAAAAGATCGGGTATCCGGATACCTGGAGAGATTACAGCGCTGTAGCTATCGGTCGCGACACCTATTTCGAAAATGTCGTGTCGGCCTCTGCTGCAGATTTTCAGTACAACCTTGATAAACTAGGGAAGCCTGTGGATAAAACAGAATGGTACACCACTCCCTCCACGGTTACTGCTTATTACAACCCCAGTGCCAATGAGATCGTATTCCCCGCAGGCATCCTGCAACCCCCGTATTTTGACAATGATGCCGATGATGCCCTGAACTATGGCGGAATAGGTATGGTTATCGGACACGAACTTTCGCATGCCTTTGACGACCAGGGCGCGCAATACGATAAGGAAGGAAATGTGAAGAACTGGTGGACCGAAGAAGATTACGAACAATTCCAAAAGAGGACCGGAGCCGTGGCTGACCTCTACAGCAGCTTTACCGTGCTCGATACCCTGCACATCAACGGAAAAATGACCGTAGGAGAGAACACTGCCGATGTGAGCGGGGTGGCCGCCGCCTTTGATGCCTTTAAGATGACCGCACAGGGTCAGGATACCACCAGGATCGGGGATTTCACCCCTGATCAGCGTTTCTTCCTGTCGATCGCCAGGATCTGGAGGGTAAAGATGAAGGAGGAATACCTGCGCTACTGGATCAACAACGACCCCCACTCCCCACCGATCTGGAGGGTGAACGGTCCGCTGATGAATACCCCTGCCTTCTACACAGCCTTCGATGTGCAACCCGGGGATGCCATGTACCTAGCGCCGGAAGATCGGATCGTGGTTTGGTAACGAGCACCTTCGCTAAAGCTCAGGGGAATTATGGATTATCAATTATGGATTATAGATTATAGATGATGGATTGAAGGGACGGAGGTAAGGAGGTACGGAGGTACAGAGGTACGGAGGTACGGGCCTGCCGTCCCTTGCGGGAGAAAATCCTGCCGCAGGCAGGGGTACGAGCCTGCCGCCTCGCAATGACATACCTAGGTGTCTTCGCGAGTCCCGAGACCGAATGTAATCGGGGTCGGGACGTGGCGATCTTTTGAAGCGACATCAATGCCTATTAAAACCACCTCATTGCACTCGTTCTCCATTTGAAAGATTGCTTCGTTGGCCTGTGGCCGCCTCGCAAAGACAAATCATCCAGGACCGGCCTTCATCTAAAATCTATCATCCCTATATCCCCACATCCCCACATCCCCACATCCCCACATCCCTACATCCCTACATCCCTACATCCCTACATCCCCAATCAACCATTTCCGGAATCCCGTAAGGGAATCATGACAAAGCGGTTTAGTTTTGCAGTGGATTTCCCCTGAATCCGAACCAACAACCGAAAAAACCGACCCATGAAAGCTAAAAAGATACTCACCTTAACCGATGACGGGAAGAGCATTACCATAAATGAACTGACCCTGGGCGATCAGCAATATTACTTCTGGTTTACAGGGGAGTTCTATGATGAGGTGCCCAAACGAGGGAAAGGAAAGTTGTATCCGGACTTTGAAACCCTGTGGGATGCCTTTGCCTTTGATCCGTTCCAGGTGTTTCCGGAGATTCCCCGTCCACTGCCTTCAGCAATAAGGGAATTCCTGAACGTCCGTTTTCTGGAAAAAGAAAAGCGGCGGGAAATGCATGTGTTTTTAGTGGAACGGTGGGGAGCATGTCTTTCTCCGAATGCTGTTGTTAGTGAAGTTTCTATGTAATTTCCAAAACCGGTAGGAGATAAAAATGGTGAATTATGAATGTTGAATGGTGGTGCTCCTCCATCCAATCTATTATCTAAAATTTACCGTTTATAATCGTGTGAGTTCCTCCGCTTATCACCTGGCATTTTCCGCTTTCCCGAGGCCTTTGCACTTATTGAGTTCCTTTTGGGTTCGTTTTAAGGCTTCGCTGAGATCCTTCTCCCGCTTTTCCAGAACATAGGCGCGTTCTGCCTCTTCGTAAAAAGCCTTGCGAATCCGCTCCATCTTGGACATGGCCATATAAGAATTGAATAAACTCAGCGTGCCCGCAATGATCAGCGTTCCTATGAATAATTGGATGATGGCCCGTTTGGACATGGTGATTGGGTGTCTATTCCTTTAAATATAGAAAATAATCTTTTATAACGTATTTTGTTCTTATAAATTTTTCGTCATATACATCTGGGCTCATGAGAGTTACAAACAGACCGAAAAATCTAACGGATAACGTTAATGGAATATGAGCACGCTCCTTTCGTAAAAAAATCCCCCCGGTTCGGTTTGGAAAGTTTAGGTTGTATTTTGGGAAACATAGTTGGTAGTTAAACCAGGGGGAGGTTGGGATTCCGGAGCACTCCGGAGATCGGGTGGTGCCCAACGTGTATTTTATCTTTAAATCGTCCGGCCCTGTCTGCAGGTCAGAACAACTTTAACCCGGTCAGATCAAAATACCAATCCTGAACATAGGTGTTGCCATTTTTAATATATCCGGCCTTCACCACATCTACCGGCTTGCCTTCTATACGATCCAGGCGACGCATAAGCAGCTTCCATGGATACTCCTTGATCGCATAGTAATTTTCCATTACTTCCGACTGCAATTCGTGGATATCACAGGAAGGGTCATTGATCACAATGGCCTCTTCGGCGCTGCTGCCGTCACCTCCGCCTATAGGCAACTCCAGCTCCAGGTACTCCTTAAAGGTTTGTTTCAGGGTCATGGGTATGGTTTTAACGCGATGAATTTATAAAGAACCCCTTTGCCTTCCTTACGGGTTTCCATAAATGTAGGGAGGCGGGGAGGCGGGGATGTGGGGAAGTAGGGATTATAAATTATAGATGATGGATTGGAGGTACAGGGGTACAGGGGTACGGGGGTACGAGCCTGCCGTCCTTTGCGGGAGGAAATCCTGCCGCAGGCAGGGGTACGGGGGCACGAAAGTAAAGGGGTACGGAGGTACGAGATTATCTATCATTTATAATAAAACCTTCCCATATCACCACATCCCTACATCCCCACATCCCCATTTCCCTGTCTCCCCGCCTCCCTGCTTCCCCAACTGACATTCATCATAAACGCTTCGGCCATAAAACCCTAATTTCACCCTTATCAAAATGCATTCCTATGAAAACCTTTTTCTCCTTCGTTCTGGCTCTTGGATTCCTTTTTGTATCGCCGGGTTGTGGAGGTGATACCCAAAAGAAGAAAGACAACGGTTTCTCCTATGAGCAACCTGTTAAGGACAACAACATTGCTGTAGATACCACGGACGATACCGATAAACCTTCGGAACGCATTGACCAGAACAGCAAGGGAATTGGCCCTGTTAAAAACCTTACCCTCGACAACAACCTGGACCTGGAAATGACCCGAAAAGGGGAGTTGCTTTACAGTACCAAGTGTGTTGCCTGTCACCAGGTGGAAAACAACATGCTCGGTCCTAAAATGCAGGGCATTACCGAAAGACGCAGTCCAGAATGGATCATGAACATTATGCTGAATCCACAGGAAATGCTCATGAAGGATCCGCTGGCGAAGGAGCTCCTGGCCGAGTACAAAAATGCGGTTATGGTCAACCAGAACCTCAGTGAAGCCGATGCCAGGGCCATTCTGGAATATTTGAGGACATTGAGGTAAGGAGGGAATCAAGGTCCAGGAGTAAAGAGTAAAGACAGCTGATTCCCCATTCATAATTCCTCGTAACTTGTAACCCGTAACTCCTGCCTACCTGGCGGTAAGGCAGGCAGGTGTAACCCTTAACCCAAAGACATATGAAAGTCGCCCTCGCACAGATGGCCCCGGTATGGCTCGACAAGAAAAACACCCTGGATAAAATTGTTTCCTACATCCAAAAGGCCGGTACGGAAAAAGCAGACCTCGTAGTGTTCGGCGAGGGTCTGATGCCCGGGTATCCCTTCTGGCTGGCGCATTTCAGGGGGGCTGAGTTCGAGGCCGAACACAATAAAGTGATGCATGCCCACTACCTTCACCATGCGGTTTGCCTGGAGAAGGGAGAGCTGGACCCCGTGTGTGAGGCAGCGCGCAGTTCAGCCACTGCAGTATACTTAGGCATCATTGAAAGGCCCGAAGATCGCGGGGGACACAGTATATATTGCTCCCTGGTCTATATCGACAAAACCGGCACCATAGGTTCTGTACACCGAAAACTTCAACCCACCTATGAAGAGCGATTATCGTGGTCGCCCGGAGATGGTCACGGACTCCGAACCCATTCCCTGGAAGGATTCACCGTGGGCGGACTCAATTGCTGGGAGAACTGGATGCCCATGCCCAGGGCAGCACTTTACGCCCAGGGGGAGAACCTGCACATCGCGGTATGGCCAGGCAGCCTCAGTAACACCAAAGACATTACCAGGTTTATTGCGAAAGAATCCCGGTCGTTCGTCATATCCGTTAGCGGACTGCTCTCTGAAAAGGATATTCCCGAAGATACCCCCTATTACGAAGACCTCATCGAAGTGCTTCCCGATACTCCTGCAAACGGCGGGTCCTGTATTGCGGGACCGGATGGAGAATGGGTACTGGAACCGGTTGTAGGCGTGGAAGGTTTGTTTACCGCTGAACTGGACATTACTGAAGTTTTAAAAGAACGGCAGAATTTTGATCCTTCAGGCCACTATTCCAGGCCGGATGTACTGCAGTTGCAGTTGAATACAGAACGGCAGGGGGTTTTAAAGAAGAAAGACTAACCCCCTCCGGTTCGGACGTACCGAACCACCTCCCCCTTAGAAAGGGTCAGGAAAATGTTTCCTTATTTAGATGTCGTGAATATTTACTGAACCAACCCGTTGCCGCTATTAGCGCTGCCCATTGGAATAAAAGATCGCTTCACTTTCCGGGGAAAAGTTCGCGAAGACATTCCATAAAAAAGCCCGGAAATTCATCCGGGCTTTTCATTGTTTAGTTGGTGTAGGTATGTAAAGAGGAAATCTTTAATTTGAAATCCGTGCTTCCAGGTATTGGGTGAACGCTTCGGAACCGTACATGGCCCCGGCATCGTGAGCCGCATTGGGCACGATGGTGAAATCACAATTGTTGGCCGGAAAATAGGTGTTGAGGTAGTTGTTGTAATTACGCCCTCTTTCCAACCGGTCGCTTCCCAGCAACACCGCCTCACAATCGTTCGTATTCAGGGTTCCCGTGGTAGATGTGTCATTTTCGCCATGGAAAAGAACCATATTCACTGATCCCAGGCGCTGGACTACAGCATTTTTATCGGTGGTTTGCAGGTAGGCAGGTGCCACCTTGTATCCGTAAGGCCAGTAATCAAAACCGGCACATCCGGAAGGGATGTACCATTGTCCGGTACCTTCATCAAACCGGTAATCGGTTGGATAAAAGAAATACTGGCTGTTGAGCACGCTGAACTCAAAATTCAGATCCGGATGTTGAGCGGTGATGCCGCTGGAGATCCCGTAATAGTGACTGAAGCTGGCTCCCGATGAATGTCCGGTTACAAAAACCGTATTCATATTCGGGAAGCGGGCCGTCTCTGAGAACCTGCTGATCATCTCATCAACTACGGCAAAAGAACTTAAGGCAGCACCGGTGTTCCCGGTATCTGCTCCAAAGCGCCAGTTACTCCCCCAGAAAAGGGCATTGGCATTCGCTGCAGCGGCATCTTTAAAGTAAGGCGCCACCACCAGGGTTTTTCCATGAAGCGCAGTCCCTGCAATGGTTTGATTCATGATCCGGAAATAGTTATCGGCATCGCGGTTCTGCCCGTGTACCACTACCACCAGGTTTTCAAGGTCACTCCAGACAAATTCAGGATCGCCGTCAATGTCGTAGTTGCTATAGTACTGCATTTCATAATTGGAACCGTTAACATCTATGGTCATGGTTCTAAGGCATTCGGCAGTTCCTGTGGTACAGGCACTGTACCCAGCTTCTGCGGCCGTGGTAAAGGTAAAGGTAACCGCTTGTGGCAGTTGCTCACCCTTTGCCCCGAGTTTCCCCGACCTCAGCTGAAACGTATGCTCTTTGAGCGGCTGCAGATCACTCAGGGTGATCCTTGCCGTGGCAGAGGCGTTCGAAAAACTAACCTGCATTGGTACCGCTCCGCTTCCGTCGGTAATACTTACCGCATTGCGAAATGCCTGCTGATCGAGTCCGGTCGAAAAATTCAGCTGGATCACCGTGTTTCCGGGGATCTGTTCAGGGTTCGTGTTGGCATTGACCCCGTCTATGGTAACCCCAAAAAGGGACATATTCTCCACCCCGGGATCCTCATCTCCTGAACTGCAACCTGTCATTGCCAGGACCAGTGCTAAAAGGCATATCAGTCTGTACTTCATCATCAGTTTTGGGTATTAGAAAGGAAAGGCCAAAGAATTAAAAATTCTTCGGCCTTTCCAATATTTGAACTTAAAATTATTGACATTCCGGATAAGGACAGCCGGATCCGGCATTGCTGGTAGCTCCTGCGGCACAATTAAGGCCTCCGGTAGTCCAGAATCCGTCCATCTTATAGGCCCATGAACCGGCATACTCCCAAGGTTCTCCTGTTCCATCTATATTGGCATCTCCATAGGTTTCGATAACCACTCCATTTTCAAATAATTCAATGGCATCGTCTCCGTTCTGGTTGGCCTGATCCTGGGAATCGATCACGAATTCAAAACTGTTGATACAGTTGCCGAAGTAAGCCGAGATCGTTCCGGGCTCCCTGGCGATCAGGATATCGTCTCCTTCTTTGGCAGGACCTGCAGGCAGGGTAAATTCCTGTCCGTCAGTACCTCCACCATTATTAGCTACTCCTATTCCGTAAATGCTCAGGTCATCTACATCCTTCATTACCTTCAGGTGCCAGGCTTTTCCGCCATTGGTTCCACTTCCATCCCACTCGATGGCCAGTACTCCTTTCAGGGATACTGCCGGACCACAAAGCGGATACTGACAAGCCGAAGTCGCGGCTGTAGAAGACCCTACAGTACAATCCAGTCCGCCGGTCATCCATTCCCCGTCGAACTTATACGCCCAGGATCCTGAATATTCCCAGTCCATTCCAGTTCCGTCAACATTGGCATCCCCATAGGTTTCTATCACCTCTCCGTTGCTGAAGAGCTCAATAGCATCGTCCCCGTTTTGGGAAACACTGCCCGTATCATCCATCAGTACATGATCGAATTCGTTGATACAACCCTCGAAATACGCACTGATGGCAGCCGTTTCTCTGGCTACAAGAATATGATCTCCGGCAGCCACACTAATTGCAGGGAAGGTATACTCCTGTCCGTCGGTACCTCCTCCATTATTTGCAATACCCAAACCGTAAACGCTCAGGTCGGCGATATTTTCATTAGCATAGAGATGTACTGCTTTTCCTTCGTTTGTAGAAACCTGTCCGTCCCAGGTCATGGCCATTACTCCTTTTAGCATAAGCGGAGCAGGCTGTTCCTTGATCAGGATAGACAGTTGCTGTGTACCGTTTTCATCGGCATTGGTTACCGAAGCGATCCCGATAATGATCTCTTCATCCATTTCATCCTCACTGTCCAGCCTGGCGGTAATGGTGGCTGTGGCTTCCAGGTTTCCTGCGGGAATCACCAGGGATACCGGATCAAGGATATAGTCGGTGTCGACCACCGCCATACCTCCGGTTGAGAATTCTACCGTTACATCCTGGTCTGCCGGCTTATCAAGACTGGCGGTGATGGTAGCCACCCCGGCATTTTCCTCGATTTCGATGGCATCTGCCGAAAGGCTAACCTGTGGAGGCGTGAAAGCCTCTGTGGTAAAGGAGATGGAGAAATCATCCCTGAGCTCCTCCCCCTTGGTTCCGTAAGCACCTGCAGGCAGGGCAATGGTGTAAGCGGTTTCATAATCCAGCTCATTGCTGCTGGTGATCTGCAGGGTAGAGTTGGTATTGGTAAAGCCTACCGTAAAATCAGCAGCTCCGTTGCCCCCACTAATGGTTAAGGCATCCTGCACCCTTGCAGTTTCCATTTCATGGGAAAAGATCAGGCTGATATCCACATTGGTAAGTACCTCCTGGGCACCATCCTTAAATTCGGCTCCATTGAGCGCTCCCTGCATGAACACAAGGTTGGTATCGTCTATGACGGTCTCGTCATCGTCTTCACAGGACACGATCAGGGTAAACACACCCAGGATAAAAACCGGGGCGATATACTTTAAAAGGTTAGACATTTTTTCCATATCAAAGTTTTAATTAGTACGGTGTTTTTATTTAGTTGTTGTTGTTTTTACAAATTCCTGTCCGAGTTCCAGGGGATCAAATCCCCAAACCAGGGGCAGTATGAAATACACGAATGCCGACAGCAGGATGATCGAGATGATATTCATCCAGATCCCGGTACGGATCATATCGGGGATTCTGAGGTACCCCGACCCGAACACCACCGCATTGGGCGGAGTAGCCACCGGTAACATAAAGGCACAGGATGCCGCCACCGTAGTGGCTACCATAAGGATATACGGGTTTACATTAAGGGATACGGCTATGGGTGCGAGAATGGGCAGCAACATGGCCGTAGTGGCCAGGTTGGAGGTCATCTCAGTGATAAAGTTCACACTGGTAATGATCAGGATCACCAGCAATACCAGCGGAAGAAATTTAAGCAGGGTCATGGTACTTCCCATCCAGACCGCCAGACCTGAGGTCTCAAAAGCGGCAGCAAGGGCCATACCCCCTCCGAAGAGGATCATAATACCCCATGGCATTTTTACGGCCTCCTTCCAGTTGATCAGCCTTCGCGAACCTTTTGCCGGCAGGCAGAACAACAGTATTCCCGCAAACATGGCAATAATGGTGTCGTCTATCTGTGGCAGGAACTTTTGCAACAGGAAAGAGCGTGTGATCCAGCAAAATGCCGTGAATACAAATACGGCCAGCACCATTTTCTCTTCCCGCTTTATGGGTCCGAGTTCGGTGATCAGCCTCCTGATCTCGGCCTTACCTCCCGGAAATTCCTTTTGCTTGAAAGTAAAGGCTTTTCGGGTAATGTAGAACCAGGAAATGGCCAACAGCACCACCGAGATCGGCAGCCCGAATTTTAACCACTGGAAAAAGGTGATCTCGATATCATACACCTCCTGCACATACCCGGCAAGCACCAGGTTAGGCGGCGTACCGATCAGGGTGGCAATACCCCCGATCGAGGCTGAATAGGCGATGCTGAGCATCAGGGCCTTTCCGAAGATCTTATTCTCATCTGCCTCCGTGGCCGGGTTGTCCTTTAACTGGCTGATAATAGACATGGCTATTGGCAGCATCATCACCGAAGTTGCGGTATTGGAGATCCACATCGACATAAAGGCGGTGGCCACCATAAACCCGAGAATGATCCGGGTCACATTGGTTCCGATCAGGCTAATGATATGCAGGGCAATACGTTTATGCAGGTCCCATTTTTCAATGGCTATGGCCAGGATAAATCCGCCCATATAAAGAAAGATGTACTTATGCCCGTAAGATGCCGTGGTACTTGCCAGGTCCTGTGCTCCCGTTAACGGAAAGAGCACAATAGGCAACAAGGCGGTAACGGCGATCGGCACGGCCTCGGTGATCCACCACAGGGCGATCCAGACTACGGCGCTAAGCACATCCCAGGCTGCATCCGGCATGCCGCCGGGGGTGTCCAGGGCCTGCATGGCAAAAAACAACAGGGGCCCGAGAATGATAAATATATTTTTTCTGCTATCCTTCATTAATTCTTCAAATTATAATTCGCTACATCAAATCCGTCTACAAGGTCTCTCAGGAATTTTCCGGTCTCCGGAAGCACAAAACAGAGGTACTGCTTTTCACCATCGGCTGTGGTTGTAAACAGTCGGTCCGGGATATCGGCAACCGATTTCCCCGTCAGGGTTTTATAGATCAGCAGGGCGTTCATATAGGTCGCGTCCGGCGATGGGTGTTTGTCGTCAAAGAACAGGTCCAGATCCGGACGGGCAGCCCTGGCCTTTTCCCAAACGGGGCCGGCCGGGATCACCCGGACTCCGGTTTTTTGGGCCAGTGCCATATATTCCCTGGTGATCTTTTCCTGCATCAGCGGATTGGAATCGTAGGCCCAGGTCATAAAAAGTACCGGTTGAGCCTTCTTTTCCCTTACCAGGTCGATCCATTTCGCGCCGTACTCATGAAACCTTTCGGTATGGGCAATGGTACTGGTGCTGTGGTCCTGGAGGATCACAATATCCCATGATTCCTCGTCCATGCGTTTACGGGTTACCGTATTCTTTTCGCCCTCCCAATGTTGTTTCAGGTTACTCCCTCCAACGGTAGACTGTGCTGTGGAAAGAGCCACCCCCTGGTCTTTGGCCATGGCCTGCACCAGCTGGGGAGTGTTCCAGAAAAAGGTAAAACTATTCCCTACAAAAAGCGCTCGTTCGTCATTGTCCTGCGCATTGGCCTGCCCAATTGTAAGCGCGAGCAAGGCCATGCACAGTGACATCCTGAGAAAAATCTTTATCATATGCGTCAGCGACATTTTTACTGATTTACGTCTGTTGGTTCAAAAAAGTCAGGGATGGGGTTCGGGGCATTCTCGTTTCTGTCTACCTCCGTTTGCGGGATCAGGAATCGCTGTGGCAATTCACTTCCTACGTTTGGCATTACCTTAACGCGTGCATTGGTTTCCCCAAGGGTTCTCCTGGTATCATTAAAGGGCTCGATCTGTCCGAACAGGGTGATATACCGCTCTTCCAGGATCTCGCGAAGCAATGCATCTGCAGGAGCAATTCCGTCTGCATTCTCTATCCCTCCGTTGTCAAAATCGGCGGCAACGTAGGCTTCATAAAGCACTTCAGCTGCATCGGCATTGGTCATATACCCTCCTCCGTTCAAGTAGTTTCGATAGCTGTTCAGGTGGTTAAGTCCTGTCTGGAAATCCACCGAACGCAATCCGGCTTCGGCCAGGATCAGCATGTTCTCTTCGAAGGTAACCAGGGGAGCTGAAGCATCCAGGGCGGCATAACCGTTATTGGTATTGGGCTGTATACCCACACTGTTCTTTGTAAGCAGGAATTTAAATCTTCCGGTCTCATCGGTCTTGGCGTTTCCGCGGTAGTTTGCAGGAATAGGGTTACCAACTCCCGGATCGATAAGGCTGGCCATAAAATCAGACACCACCAGATCTGCCCCACGGGTTTCTATTGCGAAGAACTGGTAGTAGAGGTTGTTCTCTTCCTGTGCCTCATCGTGAGGAGCGCTCATATTGTCGGCCGGATCAGCGATCCCGTTCTGGGCAGCACTGTACGCCATAGCATATTGCCCGGTGTGCTTGTAAAAGCGCGCCTTCAGGGTCCAGGCAGCGGCGATCCACTTCTGAGGATTCCCGTCAAAATAGATGTCTGTTCCGGTCTGAGGTCTTCCGGTTCCGGTCTGCAGGTTCCCGATAGCAGCATCCAGCAGGTTCTGTACCTGGGCGTAAACGGCTACCTGATCTTCATAAACCGGATCTCCTATGGTTTCCACCACGGCCTCAGAGAAAGGAATATCTCCAAAGAGGGAGGCTACCGTACCAAAGGCATAGGCCTGGATTACCTGGGTAATTCCCTGGGCCACCGGAGCAGCCTCTTCCTCTTCAAGAATGATCTCCTCAGCGATCTTTGCATTTCGGATGGTATTGACATAGGCTGCATACCACAGCGGATCGAAGTCACTGGCAATTACAGAATACTGCGAAAAGCCGAGGTGCTGACGATCGATCCCGGTGAATTGTCCGGCGAAGATCCCTGCCCTCCTGGCAGATTCTCCGGTTTGCAGTACAATGTTTCCTACCTCAGCCCCGGTAATGATATTGTCATACGGGCTGCTGGTTACGCTGTTAGGATCCTGGTTAATATCTCCTACTGCTTCACTGCAGGAATAGAGACATAAAGCAGCTCCTAAACTATATAATAGAGATTTCATTTTCATCGGTTTTTTAAGATTACAGGTTCAGGGTTAAACTAAATACATACGACTTGGTTCCCGGGTTGTTGAAGTATTCGATTCCCCGGGCAGCACTTACCCCTGAAAGGTTGGTATCGGGGTCGTTTCCTTCAAACTCCGACCAGAGGAACAGGTTTCTTCCCATCAGGGAGAACTGAACCGATTCCAGGGCCGTTGCCTTTCTCAACCATTCCGAACTCCAGTTATAGGTAAGGGCGATCTCCCGGATACGACTCCAGGATCCGTCTTCCACATAAAGCTCATCGTTACCTGCTCCGAAGAATCCACCTTCGCCATTATACCATGTCTCGGTAAGGGCTACAGGACCGGCGCCAAAATCGCCTACATTTCCACGGAAGGTTTCCCCTATATTGATAATATTCCCGTTGGCCTCAAAATAATTCCTGGTGGCCGTTACTTCGTTGGCCGTGGTCGACCAGCGACCCAGGTCGGTCAGTACCGATTTGGTACCGGCATAAATGTCTGCTCCCTGGTAGGTCTCAAACAATACACGCAGGTTAAAACCTTTATAGGAAAGCGAACTGGTAAGGGCTCCCTGCCAGTCCGGGTTAGGATCACCGATAATACCTTCGGTCTGATCCTGTTCCGGGAAACCGTATTCATCAAAAACAATGTTTCCGTTTTCATCCCTCAGGCTTCTTGATCCCCAAAGCACTCCCAGGGGCTGTCCTTCCACCGCCCTGGAACTTACTGCATCAAGTCCGCCCAGGTTTAGGGAACTCACTCCTCTGAGGTCCGTAACCATGTTTCTCACGCTGGTGAAGTTACCACCCAGTTCCCAGGTCCAGTCGCTGTTTGAAATGATCTGGTAGCTCATGTCCACTTCGAAACCTTTGTTGGTGATCTCCCCGGCGTTGTCATAGATACGGGCAAATCCGGTAGAGTTGGCCAGGTCAAGGTCTAACAATACATCCTCGGTAACGTTGTCAAAATAGGTTCCGCTCAGGGAAAGGCGGTTGTTGAAGAACCTCAGGTCTAACCCAACCTCGAATTCTTTTTTACGCTCCGGTTTTAGCTGATCGTTCCCAAGACTTGCACTGGGCACAAAGCCTCCGTTTCCGAATAACCCCAGGTTGAGTTCTCCTCCGAGGTTGTCTCCGAAGGTAGGCTGTACATACCTGTTCAGGGTATTGTAGCGCGCAGGCTCTACCCCTACTTCCCCGTAGGAAGCCCTGAACTTACCAAAGGAAAATCCATTGCCGCTCTCAAACAATTCCGAGAATTGCCAGGCCAGGGATACCGATGGGAAGGTAAATGTGTCTGAAGACATCTGTCCGAAGGTCGATGCCGCTTCTGTTCGCAGGGATGCATTTAAGAATAGCATATCGTAAGCCGAAAGGTTCATGGTAGAAAATACCGCTGCCTTTCTTTCGCTTCCGCTTCCATAGCCAGACTGGATATTTTCCGGCAGGGAGTTGCTAAGATCCCTGATCCCGCTGTCTACATCGATGAACTGGATGAAATTGGTAGCGGTGGCCGAGTTTACCACTGTTCTTTCCGAGAAATAGTTAAAGCCTAAAATTCCGTCCAGGTTAATGTCTTCTGTAAGCCGGAAATCGGCTTTGGCCATCCAGGTGGTGTTCAGGATGGTGTTCTGGGCCAGGGAAACATCCATATACCCGTCGCGGAATTCTCCCGCTGCAGAACCGGGGGTAAGGAACTGGGATCTTTCTTCTGTGTACTGATCCAGACCTGTTCTCGAGATAAGGTCTAACCATGGAGTAACCGAAGCGGTAAATTCCACGTTAGTGATATACCGGTCTACCACGGCCAGGTTCTCCTGCTCGTTAATAGTCCATAAAGGGTTGTTATAGGTGGCGGTATTGTCGGCCCCCAGAGGTTCCCTGTAGGATCGGTGCCTGTTGGCTACCGGAGAGGCGTCGGGAGAACTGTAGTAATCCCCACGATATCCGGAGATGTCAAAATCTGCCGGGGTTCTTAACAGTCCCAGGTAAAGCCCGGAAGAACTCGCACCCTTTCGTATTCTGTTCGAACTTGTTCTCGCATAGTTGGAGGTAAACTTTAACCGCAGCCAATCGTTAAATCGGTGCTTCGCATTAAAGCGCACGGTAGATCTGCGGTAATCGGAGTTGTTTTTAATAACCCCTTTCTGATCCAGATCTCCGATACTGAAAAACACAGAGGTATTTTTTCCACCTCCGGTAAGGCTCAGATTGTTCTCAAAAAAGTATCCGTTGTCGAAAACCTGGTCAAAATTGGCATCGTCATAGATGCGTTGTGAATTCTTATTGATGATCGGGTAGTACACCTCCCCGTCCTGATCTACATAAAACTCTCCGGAAGTATCAAACTCATCTTCTCCTCCGGCACGGTCAGCGATCTTGTCTCCCCAGGAATCCCGGGCGCGCTGGTTATACACCCCGTTATCTCCCTGACCAAATTTGGTTTGCAGCGGATAACGGCGATTGATCTCGTCATAGGAGAAAGTACTCTGGTAGCTTACAGAAAGTTTTTCATTGAATTTCCCGCTCTTGGTGGTGATCACGATCACCCCACCCAGAGCCTGCGTACCCCAGAGGGCTGCAGCAGAAGCACCTTTTAAAACAGATACACTCTCGATATCGTTAGGGTTCAGGTCATTCAGACGTGATTGCTGAGACACCCCGCTTCGGTCGCTGTTTCCCCTGATGTCATTACTAATTGGCACCCCGTCTACCACAATAAGCGGCTGACTGTTTCTGGTAATAGAGGAAAGACCCCGTATCTGGATGTAGGATCCTGCTCCCGGGTCGCCCGAGTTTCTCGAGATCCGCACCCCTGAAGATTTCCCCTGGAGTCCGTTAAGCAGGGTGGATTCCTTGGCCTGTACCACCGACTCTCCTTCTACCCGGGTATTGGCATACCCCAGTTCATCTTTCTTCTCTTCGAAACCGAGGGAAGTTACAACCACGCCTTCCAGGGTGGTAACATCTGTGGTCATCGTTACATTAAGTGGAGAAGACACCCCGCTTAACGCAATCGTTTGCGTTTGAAAACCAAGATAAGAGAATACAAGTTTCGCATCAGACCGGGAAACGGTGATGGAAAATTCTCCGTCAAAATTTGTGGCCGTACCATTGCTGGTTCCTTCTTCCATAACACTCACCCCAGCCAAAGGGATCTGTGTTTCATCATAGACAGTACCCGTTATGATCTGTTGATTTTGGGCCAAACTGATGTGGGATATCAAAATCCCAAGCACCAGGAAAGTCTTTTTAAGGCAAAAATTCATTCGTATTAGGTTTTAGTTTCTGGTTAAACAACGGTCTCTTTCGTCGAGAATACCGCAAAAATCACTTCATAATTTTGCCAATTATATAAAAAAGGAGGGGTTAAACTTTTGTTTTAAAAATTTTTATCAATTTTTAGTGATTTTTAGCAATATTTGTACTGTCTACCAATCACCTACAGGCTATGAACAACCAGGATAATATTAGTGTCTTGCACCAAAAATTCATTGAATTACTGGAGCAACTCTACGGTTCTTTCAACAAGGAGAAGAACAAATTTGAATCGACGAGCAATTCTAAAATTGCCCGGGATCTCTTTTACAGCGACTCCCAGTTTTCCCGCCTGATCAATGGAACCGCCTCTGAGGGTGAATTTAAAAGAGCCGTGCGAAACGTGGAGCGATCCCTCGAACTGGCCTCTTTAAAGACAGACGGAACCACTCCTGTAGTAGCTCCTAAAAAACAAAAACGCAGCCCGCTACCGGCTATCCTGTTTCTGGCTCTGACCTTTTCTACCCTGTATTTTGCCATTCCGTATTTCACCACCCCGGAAGTGATCGCTGAAAACCAACCCCAGGAAGCGTCGCGTTTTGATATGCTGAAATGGAGTTTTGAAAATCACTATATCAATCCGTATGTAAAACTGAAGGAACTTCCCGAAGATTGTTATTATCCCTGTTACAAATACCAGGGCAAATGGACCCTGGAAAAAGAATATAAGATCCCTTTCTTCAGGGAGCGCAACGGATTCCATTATGTGGCCAAAGAAGCCACCATGTACTCCAACTGTTTACAGGCCGAACGCATCACCGAAGGGGAGGCATTTGAAGGGTATGAGTACCAGCGTCATGAGATCTGGTACGACAAAAGGGAATTACCCATAGATTCCTTCCTGGTACATTCCGGTTCCACGAAAATTCGTCCGGAATACACCAATGCTGTTTTTGAAGAGGATGCTAATTTTGTGAAGATCGCTTATGTGCACACTTTCTTTCGCGGGGAATACGCGATAGACAGCGCCTCGGTATACCGTTCCGGAAAGGTGATAGGAAGGGATATCGAATTTATAGCCGACGAGCAGCTCCTGGAATCCCTGAGTTCTACGAAACTACTCGAAGATCTGAAATCGGAAGTGAATGCTATTGCACAGAACCGCCTTGAAGATTTCTCAAAACCCATTAACTGCAGTCCGGCAAAAGCTCCGAAAAATGACTTTCATTTAGTAGATGAAGGCGATACTCTCGAGTTTAACTGCCAGTTCAGCACCGGAAGGTTCCTGGTAGATTACAACAAGACCTACCGCCTGGAATATCAGTATATCAATAATGTTTGTAGGTAGATAGTGGGGAGTAGTTAGTGGTTAGTCGGGAGTGGTTAGTAGATTATTCCCTGGCCCTTTTAGCCATCAGATCTTGTTTACGGCTGTTTGTTACGGGCTTCTTGGTAAAGAGAACCACCAGGCATTGTAGAAGCACCTTTTACTATATAGTTGAATGGGAGAAGGATCCACGGGCAGATGGTAAAAGTCATGTTGATTCTTAATATTCTAAAAAGAGTCGGATCAGTTACTGGCGCTTCATCTCTAACCCTATCTCAAACAACTCTCCCGCGATCCATTGCAGCCGGATACCTCTCCAGTCTTTGATGTGGTTGCGATCACTGTCCATAAAGTTCTGTATGGCTTCCTCCTTTGCGTTTACATTGTGAAAAGTAAATTGCAAACCAAAAGTTTCCACATACAAGCAGGGGCCTTCTTCGGGATTCATATAAAAGTCATCCACGTATTTCCCATTGGTTTCTATCAACTGCATCAGAAAAAGCGCCAGTGGTTTTTTAATACCTCCGTAGTGGATCTCCTTTTTGAATGCCTTACGTTTTATGGCGGCATTGAGCAGGTTTACAGCACATAAAAAATAGAAAGCCTCCTCCCGGTTTGATATCGGTATATATCGATCATTCCATGCGATTTTTACCTGCTCCCCGGAGATGGGTTCGGGGGTTGTGAGGTTTTTGGCTTTTTCTATGAGATCGGAAAGGGTTGACACGGTTATAAAATTATGAGGTTATGAAGTTACGGAATGATGGGGAGAGCCCCCCTTGTAACCTGTAACCCGTAACATGTAACTTTCTAATGCAAACTGATCACCCGGTAGATCTTCCAGCCCTCAGGAGTATCTTTCCAGATCACCACAAATTTACTCGGCTTCGATTTGCTGTCGCCTTCCATATGATTAATAAAAGAATGCTGACCGATCTCCACCGCACCAAATCCCGGAACGGGTGACACTTCAATACTGCCTTGAAGCAATTCCCGGCTCACCTTTCCGCAGATATTATCCTGGATGGATTGCAATAATGCCTGCTTATCGGTCGCCAATCCGCCACTGTCGTGGTAAAACTCAATGTTCTCATCATAGAAATTGGCCTGGGTCTCCATATCACAGGCATTGTAGGCTGCAAAATAAAGGCTGTCCATTTTTTTGATGGTGGCGGTAAGGTCTTCCTGGCCAAAAAGCGGAGATATCCCCGGAAACAGTAAGATCCCTAAAAGAATTGTTTTCATAAGATTGATCATTGATTGATGTAATTGTTAGTTAATGGAATTAAGGAAATGTTACACCTGTTGCTCATTACTTCTCAAATGGAAACCAGCCTATCTGCCTGGTATGACATTGAAGACAGGCCCGGCAAAACAGGCCTTCCATTGCTCATATCCCAATTAACACAACTTTTCCTTCCCCTTAATAAGGGAAAGATGTCAGCGCAAATGCGCTGACAGAAGGGATCACTTAACCACCCAAAGCGGAAAAGGTAAAACACTCCTGAACAGCTCGTCGGTAACGCTACCTACCAGCAAAGACGAAAAGATATTACCTCCTTTATCGGCTACCACCAGCACATCGGCCTTCCCCCGCCGGGCTTCCTCCACTAATTTCTGGGCCACACTGGTGTTTCGGCCCCGAACCACCCGGGTAGGGGCATCTTCCATGCTCACCTTTACCAGGAACTTCCTGAATTTTTCGCCGATGTGTTTTTCGATCCTCGGAATCATTTCCTCCTTATCCAGGTAAGGCGAAAATTGTATAGGCACATTATACACATGGATCACCGAGATCTCAGATTCCATATGCAACTGCAGGTATCTTGCCAGGAGGAAGGACTTCCGGGATGCGGCGGAGAAGTCGGTCCCCAGCCAAACCCGGTCCATACTCAGCACCGGGTTCTCCGGCACCAGGAGGATCTGGCATTTAACCATTCGCAGCAATTTATCTGCAATAATCCCACTGCCAACATGGTTGTTCTTGTTACCGATAAGCAGAAGATCTATGGTATAGCGCTGCACTACATAGTTAATGAGGGCTTCGGTATAGGGATCTTCCGAAATAAGCACTTCGGTGGGCACATCGGCCTTGAAGTTGCGGGCTACTTTTTCATCCAGTTCCTCACTGATCACCTGGTCGAGATCGATATCAGCGAGCTGATCCTTAAACAATTCTGAGATCTCGTATTTTTTGATATTATGCACAAATACGACCAGTTCCGGATGCAAATGCGATGCAAGGAAGGCGGCATACCGCAAGAGGTCGTTGTCCATCTCAGACAGGTCCAGGGCAACCAGAAGTTTTTTAATCGGTTTCATGCGTCTTGGATTTTTTATTCTTCACTGCAGACCGTCGTGATATGATCTCAGATACCAGTTCTTCGTAATTCTCCAGCTGTTGCTGAGACTGCTTTTGTTTGATCTTGACATAATCTTCCTTCAATCCCTTGAACAGGGAATAGCACATGATCAGCAGGATCACGGCAAAAGGGAGTCCCGTTACAATGGTGGCAGTTTGCAGGGCCTGTAATCCGCCCCCTAAAAGTAATACCGCCGCCACAGCACCCTCCGTAACCGCCCAGAATATACGCTGGGCTACGGGAGAATCGATCTTTCCGCCGGAGGTGAGGCTGTCGATCACCAGGGACCCTGAATCGGAAGAGGTTACAAAGAATCCGGCAATGAGCAGTACTGCCACGATGTTGATCACGATGGTCAGGGGATAATCCTGGAAAAACACGAAAAGTGCCGTTGCGATATCCGAGTTAATCGCTTCTGCCAGGGCCGATTTCCCATCCAGGGTTTGCTTGATGGCTGAGCTACCAAAGGTAGACATCCAGAAAAAGGTAACCAGGGAAGGCACCAGCAATACTCCCAGAATAAACTCGCGTATGGTTCGCCCTTTGGAGATTCGGGCAATAAACATCCCGACAAAAGGGGACCATCCGATCCACCAACCCCAGTAGAATACCGTCCAGGCATTCTGCCAGGAGGTACCTGTAAAGGTTTCGCTCCAGGTGGCGATCTCGAGGAAATTAAAGAGGTAGCTCCCGGTATTCTCCACAAAAGACCGAAGGATAAAAATGGTTGGACCCAGCACCAGGGCAAGTACCAGCAAGAGCAGGGCGATTCTCATATTCCATTCGCTGAGCACCTTTACCCCCTTGTCTACCCCCAGCACTACCGAGGTGGTGGCAATGACTGTGATACCGCCTATAAGTATCATCTGGGTGTTGATCCCACTGGGAATCCCAAAAACGTGATTGAGTCCGGAAGCGATTTGCTGCACCCCGAATCCGAGGGAGGTGGCCAACCCGAAAAGGGTTGCCAGCACGGCAAAGATATCGATAAGATCCCCCGCCCTTCCGTAAATGCGGTCCCCGAGAAATGGATAAAAGATCGACCGAATGGTGAGGGGGAGACCGCGGGAATACGTGAAATATGCCAGCGCCAGACCTACCAGGGCATAGATGGCCCATGGGTGCAGCCCCCAGTGCAGGAAGGTGAAGTTCATCGCCTGCTGGGCGGCTTCAGCCGTTCCCGGAGGCGCCCAGGGCGGATTCTGAAAGTGCATCACCGGCTCTCCCACTCCGAAAAAGAGCAGTCCTATTCCCATCCCGGCACTAAAAAGCATGGCAAACCAGGAGGCCGTGCTAAACTCCGGACGGGCTTTATCTCCGCCTAGGCGCATCCCACCGTATTTGCTCATGGCGAGATAGATAAGAAATACTAAAAAAATATTTACAGACAGGATAAAGAACCAGTCGGCATTATTGGCCACACTGGTTTGTACCTTGAGGAAGAAAACCTCAGCCTGCTCCCGAAAGATCAGGGTGAGCGCTATACTGAGAATAATAATAAAGGTGGAGGTGAAAAATACCGGGGGATTCACTTCAAACCCAAACATTTTTTTCGACTGATCACTCCGTGTTACTTTCTTGGCCATAATAGAATTTTTCAAGGTTGAACCATGGCAACAGGAAACAGTTCAGGGGGAAAGGTTTTACAAAAGCCTGCAAACGCCCTCAGGATTCTGAGCGGATATTCTAAAAAGGGCTGGTAATCGGAATGGAAACCCGGTTTATCACGACCGGGATCGGATGGTTGTCCTTTAAAATACAAAAAAAACGGGGGAGCACCGAACCCAACCTTAAAAAATTAAGACACTTAAAGTCTTAAACACCAAATGATTAGCTTTTAAAAATTACAGTTTTTCAGTAACTTACTTACAGAGAATCCGTAAAAACATCATGACATATGGAACGTATATTTTTTCTACTATTCGCATGTGGTTTTATTCTTCCGGGATGGACACAGAATCCCCCGGAAAAAGACAAACAGGGGTCCTGGCAGGTACATAAGGAATTTGACGAGAACGGGAATCTCATCCGGTATGATTCGGTGTACCGCTACACCTCCGACGATGCCTCGGAACAATTCAGCCAGGAAATGATCGACAGCCTTTTTAAGGGGATCCCGGAAATGCTCGACCCGATTAGCAGGGACATGGAGGAGTTTTTCAAGAACGATCCGTTCTTCTCCCAGATCTTCGGGGCCGACAGCCTCCATCCGCAGTATGACACTCCCTATTCCATGGAGGAGCTGGAAGACTACCTCCGCAATGATTCCTTATGGATCGACCAATCCGACATCGACCAGCTGGTAAATGAAATGGAGCGGCTCCGGCAGGAGTTTTTACGGCAAATGCGGGGACAACCTAAAGTTCCGGCTTCAGAAAATGACAGTTTGCGGAAATTCTAAATTCAAACACGGTGAAGACACCAAAAGGCCTGTTGGGCCTTTTTTTCATTTCAAAATTTTAAGATACTACCGGCATCTTTCCAGGCACTCCCTGTTAAGCGCTCGCAAATCCTCCCCACTGTAATAGGTGTCCTCTCCGATCACATCATCTGCAGAGAGGGGTTCGGGTAAATACTGGTTGATCTCCGGGTAGAAATTACATCCGCAGGCCTCCAGATCATTGCTGTCATCATTGGAACAGGCCCAGGCCAGGGTCGCGAGAACAAAAACAAAGGCGATTCCGTATCGGTAGTTGAGTAGATTTTTCTTTTTCATCTTACTTCATTTAGCAGGTATTATAGTACAAGTATAGTACCCGTGGTTCATCCTACGGTTAAGCGTGTGTTAGGGGTTTGTTAGGTTTTTAAACGGGAAGACTTCCGGTTTCAACTATTTGATTTATAGCGTGTTATAAATATAGTAAATGTTAGCGAATATTGCTTCCGGTAAATCGGCAGGTGGGGATGTGGGGATGTGGGGATGTGGGGATGTGGGGATGTGGGGATGTGGGGATGTGGGGATGTGGGGATGTGTAAATATATAGATTATTTTCTATATCTTTGTAAAAAAGATATTAAATGATACACACGAAATTGGACGTTTGGAAAAGGAGCATGGATTTGGTAACCCTTATTTATAAACTCACCGATTCCCTTCCAGATAAGGAAAAATACGGTCTGGTTTCGCAAATAAACAGAGCTGCTGTTTCTATCCCAACGAATATAGCTGAGGGATCCGCACGTGGTAGCTCAAAGGAATATATCAGATTCCTGGATATTGCTACAGCATCAGCCACCGAGTTAGATACATTACTGAAAATAGCAGAACGCCTTAAGTATGCTCAAACTTCTCAACTCATTTCTGAATCTCTTACTCCCATTCAGAAAATGCTGTACAAACAAAAACAGGCGCTCAGAAAAAGATTCGAAGATTAACAACCTATATCCCCACATCCCTATATCCCTATATCCCTATATCCCTATTTCCCTATCGAACTATCGCCTCCAAAACCTCCCACACATTCCCCGCCAGGATCTGCTGGCCTTTAGCCGTGGGATGGATACCGTCTTCCTGGTTGAGTTCCGGGTCTCCGGCTACCCCTTCCAGCAGGAAAGGAATAAGCTCCAGGTTATTCTTGCTTGCCAATTCGGGATAGAGTTCCCGAAATTCTGTGGTGTATTCGGGCCCCAGGTTCGGGGGGATCTGCATACCCGCAAGGATAATGGTCGCCTCCGGGTATTTTTCCCGGACCCTGTCGATCATGGCCTGGAGATTCTTCCGGGTCTCACTAAGGGGTATACCCCTTAATCCGTCATTGGCGCCGAGTTCCAGTACAAAGACATCCACCGGGTTTTCCAGCACCCACCCCAGGCGATTGAGTCCGCTGGCGGTGGTATCCCCGCTTAACCCGGCATTCACCACCCGGTAGTCCAGCCCCAGAGAATCCAGTTTTTCCTGGATCACTGCAGGGAAAGCCTCCTGGGTATCGAGCCCCATCCCGGCAGTAAGGCTGTTTCCAAAGAACAGGATGGTTTTAGTGCCTTCCCTGACGGTCACTGATTCCGAACTCCGGGAATCCTCCGCCTTTTCGGTTTTCGGGCTTTGGGTTGTTTCCACTTCCGACTCCCGATTCCCGACTTCCGATTCTCTATTATCAGTCTTCTCCTTACACCCTATAAATAGTATCAATACCAGGCTCACCCATATGCAATGCCAATTTCTTATCTTCACGCTGATTTCTGTTTTAAAGAGGGTACCCCCCCTCTGTTAATTATATCTCTGCAAATTACCAAAAATGGCATACATACTAAAAGTTGATCATCTCACAAAGTCCTATCGAAGCGGAAGCCGGGAACTTACTGTTCTCAACGATGTTTCATTCTCCATTCCCGAAGGGGCTACCTTCGCTATTGTTGGCCCTTCCGGATCGGGAAAGACCACCTTACTCGGATTGTGTGCCGGACTGGATATAGCAGACAGCGGCACGGTTACCCTTTGCGGAACAACCCTGAGCAGCCTCACGGAGGACGAGCGCGCCATCCTCAGAAATGAAAAAGTAGGCTTCGTATTCCAGGATTTTCAGCTTTTACCCACCCTTACGGCTTTGGAGAATGTCGTGGTGCCCCTCGAATTACTGGGGGTTAAACATGCAGAAACCACAGGGAGAACGCTTCTGGAGAAAGTAGGTCTCGGCGATCGCCTGGACCACTATCCTAACCAGCTTTCCGGGGGAGAACAACAACGGGTAGCCCTGGCCAGGGCATTTGCCAACAAACCCGCTATTCTCTTTGCAGATGAGCCCACAGGAAACCTGGATGAGGCCACAGGGGAAAAGGTGACCGACCTGCTTTTTGAACTGAATAAAGAGGCCGGAACCACCCTGGTGATCGTTACCCACGATATGGAGCTGGCGAGAATGACCGACCATATGATCCGGCTAAAAGGCGGAAAACTCATGAAAAATGAAACGGCCGTATGAATACACCTAAAAAGCAAAAGGCAGGATTCTCCTGGTTACTGAAAATGGCATGGAGGGACGGACGTGCCAGCTGGGGGCGTATTCTCCTGTTCATGGCTTCCACCATTCTCGGTATCGGAGCTGTGGTTTCCATACAATCATTCAGCGATACCCTCAAAGAAAACATCGCCTTCCAGTCTAAAGAGCTTATGGGAGCCGACTATATCATTGACAGTGATAAGGAGCCCAACGAACGGGTACAGTTTCTGATGGATTCCCTGGGGGGTTTTGATGCCCGCGAGGTGAGTTTTGCCTCGATGGCTTCGTTCTCAGGCACAGATCAGACCCGCTTGGTAAGGGTACGGGGAATTGAAGGAG
Source organism: Robertkochia flava (assembly GCF_020166515.1). Lineage (GTDB taxonomy): Bacteria > Bacteroidota > Bacteroidia > Flavobacteriales > Flavobacteriaceae > Robertkochia > Robertkochia flava. The sequence goes on from NZ_JAINZT010000002.1 coordinate 209,405, forward strand.
GTTTCCCCTTCTACGGCAGCCTGGAAACCACCCCCGAAAATGCTGCTCAGGATTACCAGCAAAAGGGAGGTGCCCTGATGGATGCCACCCTGATGATGCAGTTTGATATACAGCCGGGAGACACCATCAACCTGGGAGAGATCAGCCTGCCCGTGCTGGGGGCCCTGAAAAAAGCACCGGGAAGCAATTCCATGTTTGGGGCTATCGCACCCCCCGTGATCATTCCCTTCCGCTTTATCGGTCCCTCCCAATTGGTACAACTGGGAAGCCGGGTCGATTACGAATTCTATTTTGAAGACACTACAGCCGACCTGGAGGTTTTAGATGAGACGGTAGACCCCATGCTCGACGATGAAAATGCCGACCTGGACACCCACACCTCCACCAGCAGCCGGTTAGGCCGGCGCTACGAGAATTTCGGGAAGTTCCTGAACCTGGTAGCCTTCATCGCCTTATTACTGGGATGCGTTGGTATTGCCAGCTCCATCCATATTTACATCAAGGAAAAACTGGGCGCCGTAGCCTTACTGAAATGTCTGGGGGCCACCCGTCGGCAAACCTTTATGATCTACCTCCTTCAGATCGCCTTTATGGGATTTTTGGGCGGGATCATCGGCGTTGGGGTCGGACTCCTTTTACAACAATTCTTCCCGTATTTTCTTGGAGACCTGTTACCGGTAAACCTCAGCCTTTCTGTTTCGGTACCGGCAGTGGTTAGCGGACTTTTACTGGGAGTCATCATGAGCGTACTCTTTGCGCTCTACCCGCTGCTCACCACCCTTGGCGTATCGCCTTTACAAACCCTAAGAAAACAGGCCGCCGGAAGTTCCCTCTCCCGAAAATGGGCATGGGGGGTATTTGGCACCATATTCCTGAGTATTTTCCTGATCTCGCTATGGTTACTCGACAATGCCCGTTACGCCCTTTGGTTCGTGATCGGCATTGGCGTTACTTTTGCCATCCTCAGTGGAGCAGCCCATCTTTTTATGAAGGGCATTAAAAGGTATTTCCCTAAACACTGGAATTTTGAAGCCCGGCAGAGTTTGCTTAACCTGTTCCGTCCGCAGAATCAGACGCTGATCCTCATTCTGGCCATCGGCGTGGGCAGCTTCCTGATCTCGACCCTGTATTTTACCAAAGACATGCTTCTGGCCCAGGCCACCCTGGAAGACCAGCAGAACAACCCGAACATCGTATTGCTCGATGTGCAGAGTGACCAGCGACAGGGGGTAACGAAAACTATTGAGGGGAATGAGATGAATGTGATCAGCGATATTCCCATTGTAACCATGCGCATTGCCAGCATTAAAGGCAGACCCGTAAATGAGATCAGAAGAGATACCGTAAATGAGGTAAACCGGTGGATCCTGAGCCATGAGTTTCGCACCACCTACCGCGATCATATGGTGGATTCTGAGGAATTAATATCAGGTGCTTTTGTCGATTCTGCAGATCGCCAGGGGGTGATCCCGATCTCTGTAAGTGAAAATTTTGTTGACGATGCCAATGTTTCCCTGGGCGACAGCATTTCCTTTAACGTGCAGGGGGTGATCATGCCTACAGTGATAAAAAGTGTGCGCCGGGTCGACTGGAGCCGGATGGAGCCCAACTTCAACATCCTTTTCCCGGCGGGAATTCTGGAAAATGCGCCCCAGTTCAGAGTGTTTACCACCAAGGCCGGGAATGAAAATGTTTCTGCACGATTCCAGCAGCAACTGGTAAGACTCTTCCCGAACATTTCTGTGCTCGACCTCAGACAACTGCTCAATGTTCTCCAGGACCTGCTGGGTAAGATCTCCTGGATCATCAATTTTATAGCCTCCTTCAGTATCATCACCGGGATCATTGTCCTGTTTGGCGCCATACGAAGTACCCGTTTCCAGCGCATCCGGGAAAGCGTCTTATTGCGGACGCTGGGTGCCAGGGGAAAACAGATCACCAGGATCGTTGCCCTGGAGTATCTCTATCTCGGAGCTTTGGGAAGCCTCATCGGGATCCTGCTTTCGCTGATCAGCTGCTGGCTCCTGGCCTATTTTGCCTTCGACACCACGTTTGTGCCGTCATGGTTCCCGTTTGTAGTGCTGTTCCCGGGCATTACCCTGCTCACTTTGATTATCGGATGGAGCAACAGCCGGGGGGTGATCAAAAGTGCGCCGTTGAAGGTGCTAAGAAGGGAGTAAGTAAAACGAGCCTTGCTCGTTTAATTATAGATGATGAATTATAAATGATGGATTGTAGTCTTTGCTCTTTCATCTTTGCTCTTTCATCATGGAAACCACCTCCGAATGATGCTGATGCTTTTCTTTTTCGGAAAGGTTTAAAAACCGGGCGGCGTTAAAATACAGGATATCCCTTTTTTGGGCTTCGTTTAGCCATCCGATATTAAAGATCACCCGAAGGTTTTCTTCGATGGTCCCCTCAAAATCGGAACCAAACATCAGCCGGTTTCCAAGCCCCTGGGCGAAAAGCCTTCTGAGGTTGGGCTCCCAGATCTGCCGGGGTTGGTAGAGGGAGATGGCACTGATATCGCAGTATACCCCGGAAAAGTCTTTCATCAGGGCTATGGCCTGTTCAGAATAGGAATCGCCGAAGTGCATGAGATAGAGCTTAAGGTCTGGGTATTTTTGAAGCACAGGGCGCAGCAATTCCGGATTGGCATAATCCGGGCGGTAATTGGGGCGTTCCTTTTCATTCACGCTGGGCGGACCGGCATCGGCATGCACGCCGATGGGCAGCTGCAGTTCTGAGGCCAGGCGCCAGTATGGCTCCAGTCGGGGGTCTGTGGGGGGTATTCCGTAGTAATTGAACAGGGTCTCTCCCATGGCCCGGAGATTTTTCTCTTTATAAAGTTCGCGTAGCTCTTCATAGGTCATAAAATCCTTCTCGCAGGGCCAGTCGCGGTCGACCATAGCGCTGCAGGGAAAGGTGATCCCTGCCCAGATCCGGGTATCGGCCTCCGCGTATTCTCCTGCATATTTCGGACTTCCACCGGCAATGGCCAACACCACCTGGTTCCTGGAGAGGGTACCCATAACCCACTCTTCCCGGAGGCTGTCCAGGGCCTCCCCTTTGTTAAGATGGTCGGGGTTATAATGCTCACTCCGGGTGTCGCCCCGATACAAATGGAGGTGTACGTCGATCACCGGCTGGCCACGCATAAACTGCTCAAAGGTTTGCCCTGCCGCCATTTGCACGGAAACACAAAGGAAGAAGATGCATAGGTTTTGCAACCATGGAGTTGAGATTCTCATGAAAGACTGAATTAGTGAATTATGAAAATAAACAATTCCCATTACAACTTTTCTTAGCATTCTGTTAAGCGGCAATAATCTGTGACAAAGGGCGAAAATTTTTACAGCTTGATTATATTTACCGAAAATGAAACCCCGTACATGAAAAAATTAATCTTCCTGAGTTGTTGTATTCTTACCTCCCTAACCCTGTCTGCCCAGAAAGAAGCGTTCAGGATCTATACTGCCAAAGGAAAAAAGGTTCGTTACAATAAGATGCTGCGTGATATGTCCCGGTCGCAACTGGTTTTCCTGGGGGAATTGCACAACGACCCTATAGCCCACTGGATGCAACTGGAGATCACCAAAGACCTGCATAAAAAGGAAGACCTGGTGCTGGGAGCCGAGATGTTCGAGGCCGACAACCAGGAGGAGGTATCCCAATACCTGGAAAAGAAAATTGACAAAAAGGCGCTGGACTCCCTTGCCCGGCTGTGGCCCAATTATCCTACAGATTATGCGCCCCTTTTAAATTACGCCCGGGACAACAAGCTGAAGTTTATCGCTACGAATATTCCAAGGCGTTATGCCAATATGGTTTACAAAGGCGGCTTCGAAGTACTGGACAGCCTGAGCGACCAGGAAAAAAGCTGGATGGCGCCCCTGCCTATGGCCTTCGACCCCGACCTGCCCACCTACCGCAAGATCCTGGAAATGATGGGCGGTCACGGCTCCCAGACCCTGGTGATGGCCCAGTCCACCAAAGATGCCACCATGGCGCACTTCATCCTGGAGAATATGAAAAACAATGCGGTCTTCGTCCACTATAACGGCGCCTATCATTCTGACTTTTACGAAGGCATCGTGTGGTATATCAAACAGGCCAGGCCGGAGCTGGAAATCGTAACCTTTTCTACCGTGCTTCAGGACGATATCAGTAAGCTCAAGGAAGAACACGAAGGCAAAGCCGATTACATCCTGGTGGTGGATGAAGATATGACGCGAACTTATTAATTGTGAGTGGTGAGTTGTGAGTTGTGAGTTGTGAGTTGTGAGTTGTGAGTTGTGAGTTTAAAATTATCTTATCGAGTTTAAATACGGGCCATTTGAATCTGTGAATGCCGGCTCCTGTTCACCAACTCCCTCTTAGTAAATTTCTTACTATATTCATGCGATAAAACATCAATCGCATGAAACTTAAATATTTAAGCAGCTGGATGCTTACCCTTCTCTTAATAGTGGGATGTGCCGGACCGGCTGCAGAAAAAGAAGAGGAACAGGAATTTACCCTCGATTACGAAAAATTCACTCTTGACAACGGACTCGAAGTTGTATTACACGAGGATCACTCCGATCCCATCGTGGCCGTGGCTACCCTTATGCACGTAGGATCTAACCGGGAAAAACCCAACCGCACGGGGTTCGCTCATTTTTTTGAACACATGTCTTTTAACGACTCTGAAAATGTACCGAGAGGAGCCAACCGAAAACTCATCCCGGAATGGGGCGGAGAACGCAATGGAGGTACCTGGAGTGATGGTACAATCTACTATGAAGTGGTGCCAAAGGATGCCTTCGAAAAGATCCTCTGGATAGACTCCGACCGATTTGGTTATATGATCAACACCGTAACCGAGGAAGCTCTTGAACGGGAAAAGCAGGTCGTAAAGAATGAGAAGCGCGAACGGGTGGATAATCAGCCTTACGGCTACACCGATGAGATCATCCGCAAACACCTGTATCCGGAAGGTCATCCCTACAGCTGGACGGTTATTGGTTCGCTACCGGACCTGCAGGCAGCTACCCTGGAAGATGTAAAAGAATTTTACAATCAATATTACGGTGCTGGAAATGCCACCCTGGTGATCGCCGGGGATATAGACGCAGAGAAAACCAAGCAGCTGGTAGAGCGTTGGTTTGGAGAGATCAGGAAGGGGCCGGAAGTTCCGGAGATGCGACCAATGCCTGTAACCCTTGACAGTGTGAAATCACTTTATTTTGAGGACAACTTTGCCAAGCTTCCCGAACTTCGCATGGTCTACCCCACCGTAGAGCAGTACCATAAAGATTCTTATGCCTTAATGGCCCTGGGGCAATTGCTTAGCGGCAGCAAAAAGGCACCCCTGTATAAAAAGATCGTAGAAGAAAAGAAACTTGCCCCGGAAGCAGGCACCTACCAGAGCAGCAACGAACTGGCCGGAGAATTTATATTCCGGGTTCGTGCCAATGCAGGTACAGACCTGGATTCGGTAAAGGTAGCTATTGAGGAAGCGCTCGCCACTTTTGAGGAAGAAGGGATCTCCGATACGGAACTGAAACGGATCAAAGCCGAACTGGAAACCAGTTTGTACCGGGGCGTGGAAACCGTTTTAAACAAAGCCTTTACCCTGGTTCAGGACAATGAGTATAAGGGAGATCCTGCCTATATCACTACCCAGGCCAGGATCATGGCTGACATCACAAAGGAAGATGTGATGCGGGTATACCGGGAATACATCCAGGGGAAACCCTATGTAATGACCAGTTTTGTTCCCAAGGGAGCTGAAAGCCTCAAGGTGGAGGGTGCACAACTTGCCGAAGTATGGCAGGAGGAGATCGTGCCCGGAAAAGCGAATGAAGAAGTTTCCCAGGGAGAGGAAGCCCAATATGAAAAGACCCCTTCTGCTTTCGACAGGTCAGAGCCCGAATACGGGGAACTGCCCACATTTGAAATGCCGGAAGTATGGTCAACTGCTCTTTCTCAATCAAATATTGACATCCTCGGGATCACCTATGACGAACTACCCCTGGTAAGTTTTGACATCACCATTAAAGGAGGTCATATGCTTGAACCTATAGAAAAATCAGGCCTTTCCAGCCTCATGGCCAGTATGATGATGCAGGGTACCGTAAATAAAACCCCCGAGGAGCTGGAAGAAGCTATTGGCCTGCTCGGGGCAAACATCAGCGTTTACAGTGGTACAGAAGAAATGCGGATCTCTGCCAGTTGCCTGGCCAGGAATTTTGAAGAAACTGTGGCCCTGGTAGAGGAAATCCTGCTGGAACCCCGGTGGGATGAAAAGGAATTTGACCGCCTGAAAAGCGCAATGCTTACCAATCTAAAAGGCAGGGAAGCCAATCCGAATGCCATTGCACAAAATGCAGCGTTTAAATTATTATATGGAGATGACCATATCCTGGGAATATCATCTGCCGGAACCCTGGAAACTGCAGAAAGCATCACTCTGGACGATCTGAAAACCTATTATGAAAACAACGTGAGTGCCTCCATGGCTAATATCCACTTTGTGGGAATGGCCAATGAAGACAGGGTTCAAAAAGCCTTTGCCGGCATTGACAGCAGATGGGATAGCAAGGAAGTTGTCGTTCCGGAATATCCGGAACCAGAAAGAAATCACCAGGGAACCATTTTCTTTGTCGATGTTCCCGGTGCCAAGCAATCGGTGATCAATGGCGGACAACTGGCCCTGGCAGGAGGAAACGAGGATTTCAACAACCTCGAATACGCCAACGAAAAATTAGGTGGCGGAAGCAGTGGAGACCTGTTCCAGGTGCTGCGGATCGAAAAGGGATATACCTATGGGGCCTATTCCTTTATTGTTAAACGCGAAGCCATGGGACCCTTCTACCTCTCCACCTCAGTCCGGTCGAATGCGACCCTTCCTTCCATGGAAATCATAACCAGCATGCTCAGGGATTACGGGGAAGCATTTGATGAAGAGGATGTTCAAACCACCCGCAATAAACTATTGAAGAGCGCTACCCTGGCCTACGAAAGCATGGGAGCAAAACTTGGCATCCTGAGAGAGATCAGCAAATACGGAAGATCCCATAATTTCATCACGAAAGATCAACAGGAACTGGTTAATATGACCCTTGCTGACTTCAAAGCCACCATCGAAAAGTATATGCAGGAGGATGAAATGATGTACCTCATCGTGGGGGACAAGGCCACGCAGCTGGAGGAAGTTAAAAAACTCGGGAAACCGGTTATTGAACTCGATATCCATGGGAACCCGGTCGGGGACAGTGTTTTGTAATATTTCGGTTTCTATAATTAAAAAGCCTCCGTTTTCGGGGGCTTTTTTTATGGATAAAGGAAAGACACCGGAAGTAAGAATCTAGAGTAAAGAGCCAAGAAACAAGAGACAAGGAACAAGAGCAAAGAATCAAGAGACAAGAAGCAGGAGACAAGAGCAACGAACCAGGATAACAATCGAAAAAGGAATGGCATTGCAGGTATCCGTGTTATACAGGGGCATTCAAGACAACCCGCAGACCTAATTTTTATCTTTAAGATATTTCCCCACGATAAGGGCGATGACCACGGTGATGTAAAACTGACCACAAAGTCCCAGAAGAACGGCAGTTTTCTGCACAAGTACAGAATTGGGTATAAGGTCACCGTAGCCAATTGTTAACACGGTGATAAAGGAAAAATACATTAGCCGGGATGAGTTCACCCCGAGCTCTCTTGAGGTCTCATAGGTGACCAGGAGGGCTTCAGGATCCTTTAACATGATGAGTTGCAATAAGAACATTCCTATAAAGCCCAGGGTAATGTACCCGCTGAACATTCCAAGGATCACACGGGTTCCAACACTCTCCTCCCTTATGACCTGGAGAATGATCTCCACAAATAACACGATATATAAAAAGAGGTACAGGGCCGTTCTGCCGGACATCAGCGAGATGCTCTCCGATTCGACAAAGGCGAGAACCATCTGAAAAATGATCAGGGAAACGACCCCCCGGAAGAGCCATTTTCTTCCGGAAATAATGGTTAATCCTCCCACCAGGTTGGATAACAGAAAAATGGAAAGCAACAGTTGATCCCACTCATCAAATGGGAGTAGTAAAGACCCGAACAACACCAACAGCTGGGTGAGCAGATACAGGTGAAACCGATAAGGGTAAAAGGGTCTGAAAAGCCTCATCTCCGGGAATTTATATCAAATTACGAAATAGTTCGGAATCATGCGCTCAGGAATACCGGCATGCGGGACAGAAGAGTGGGAAACCGCAACCAGGCTTCCCGATAGGGGAGATACGACTTAACAAAATCGGTATCAGACCTTTTCGGTTGACCACAACATCGCCCCGATCGCCAGAAATCCGATCGCCGTTAAACCGGGTGCTGTGATCCTGTTCATGATGGCGATAACCAAAAGCCACCCGGCAAGGAAAAAGAGTACTACCGCTACCGTTTTCTTCATGTGAACGTAATTAAAAGTTATTGCGAAAATAATTATTATTTAATTGATATTCAGGATATTACAACTAAACATCAAGCCTGTTAAACCAGAAATATATTGTCCGACTTATATTCGCAATAATCCACCTTATACCGAATGCCCTAAATGCCTGGAATAAATACCAGGGCGATTATATTAATACTTACCTATTCCATAATCAAACTCCCGAAATCTTCCTCAGTCACAGTCAGCAAACCCACTTTGGGTAGTCTCCGGGTGAGTTCACGCCAGTTTGAATCTTCTGCATAGATCTTCTGAAGCATGGCCGTAGCCGCTTCCACCTTTCCGTCATTGGCCAGGGTTATGGCTGTCCAGTACTGCATTTCAAGGTTGTCCGGAAACATATTCATAGCCGCGTTGTATTCTTTCATCGCATCATTCATGGCCCCTTTTTCCACATAAAGGTCGCCCCGGTTCATATGTTCGTATGCGCGATGTACCCTGAGCAATCGTTCCAATTCTTTAATGGGATCCTGATGATCATCTACCCTCAGATCTACCAACCGAGCATTCCAGGGTTCTGCGGTGGCTTCCCCTTTTACTACCAGGAGGGCTGCCGATTGTTTTCCGCGAATATCACCTCCTGCTTCCTGGGCTGCCTGTAAAACGGCCACCATGCGTTCGGCCAGGGGCATTTCTGCATGGGCTTTCCACGCTTTCTCCATAGCCGCCACCACCCCGTCGGTAAGCATCATATTGGCCTGAACAGAGAAATTTTCTCCATTCGAGTGCCCCGCATGATCAATACATTTTTCACCGGTATAGGTGGCCACCCGGCCCTGGGTATCAAGCAAAGCCAGCTGCCGGAAATCCCGGCCTTGATCGGCGGTGAGCAGCACGTCCATAGCTTCCTGCGGACTTTTCCCTTCCTTCATCAGGGCCAGTCCATTAGGCCCAAAGCTTTGGTTCACGAACGACTGGGTTGCTACCACCCCAACTCCGGCCTCGCCCCAGACCACTACGGTACCAACAGAGAACCAATGGCTCTGAACAGCCACCGCCATCTCCCCCGTATTGGCATCACGGGCAACAATAGAAAAAGTATGCGCTAACGGATCGGCTGGTTTTTGTTGAGCACCAGACCAGTGGAAAGAAACAAACAATACGATCAGGGTAAGGCAATTTTTCATAGGAGTGTTGTTTTTGATATTCTAAATTTAGTGAGAATCTGCCTGATGTTCCCTTGAAAATATCTCATCAATTTTTTTAAAGATCGCTTCTGATCCACCCTCAGAAACAGCCAAAATGACCCCCTCAGGACTTATAAGGAATTTCTTGGGCAGGGCAGTAACATTGTATGGGATCAAAAGGTCATTTTCGCCCTTTACCGAACGTAAGTGGGTCCAGTTATAATTATTCTCACTTATAAACTGCTGCCATATATCTTTTCCATCGCCACTATCTACACCCACCACCTTGAAATTGCGGTCTGCAAATTCATCGGCATAGGCCTTGATCTTCGGCATTTCTGCCACACAAGGACCACACCAGGTCCCCCAGAAATGTATGAGTACATAATTGCCCCTAAGGTCATTCAGGGCAAAGGCCCTTTCGCTATTCGTCTCCGGGAGGGCAATGTCAGGAGCTTCATGTCCGACTACAGCTCCTTCAAGGGCCTCTAAACGTTGCGACAACTCCTGGTAAAAGCTAACCTTTGCAAGGGCAACACTATCTAATACTTCAAATAACATTTTCTCTTCTTCGGTACTGAATTCCCGTCTCTCAAAAGCGTTCAGTAACACCAGGGCTGCAGCGGGCGAATTGTTATGATCCCTGATAAAATGCCGCCTTTTCTCCTTAACCATCTCAAACAGCTTCATGGTGGTATCTCTAACGGCACCGTATTCCCGGGCACTCCCTTTTCGTTTATAAAAATCCTGTTTGATATTAACTATGGTATTTAATAGGGGGTAGGTCTCCCTTTTTAATATGCTAAGTTCTCCACTTACATCCTCCCCTGTTGCATAGACCTCCGCAAAATCGGTGATCCTGCCTTTCAGGTTTGTACGACCTCCGGGGTACCCTATGAATTCGATCCAGGTAACAGGAGAAGGCAGGTATGATGATCTGGGATTGTCCGGTTCAAGATACTTCAGGGTTTGAGGTACCAACAGGCGATAATATTTATGCTTCTTTATCTTGTCTGAGAAGGCGAACCTGCCATTCTTAACCCGAATAGTATCGCGTCTGATACCTTCCGGATAGGCGTCATTGGTTTCTTTGTAAACAAGGTAGTCTGCATTTAGCCCTTTTATTTCTGCCGTCAACACAAATTGATCCGGATCGGACCCTGTGGCGGGAATTTCCTGATTTCTGCAGGATACAACCCCGGTCAGGACCAAACAGCACGTCAGGAGCCAGATCAGGGTCAAAGATCGTTTTAAGGTCATCATAGCTTAGGTTATAGATTAGGGTTGGTGTTTCTCACTTTTTTCGGTATGGCCAGGTAATACCCTTCTGATCCGGGTAACAGTACATAGGCAAAAGCATCCACCAGGCGGGTGTATGCAGGCACTTCTTCACCATAGGCGTGATAGCGTTTCTGATCCTGGAGGTTAAGGGTGGTGCCAACCAGTTCTTTCCGCCTTTCTTCCTTGATCATTTGCAGGGCTTCTGACTGTGCCGGCATATTAAACGGGCGTACATTCGCCAGCCGGTGCGCCTGTAATTGCTCAAGAAGCTGTATTCCCTGTTCTACCATTCCCTCACGAACAAGGGCCTCTGCGGTAGTAAGCAGCACCCTTGGAACGGTTATACCGATATTCGTATCCATTTGGGAGATGGCCATGATATAATACGGACTCAGATCATCGCCGAAAAGTGTTCGCTGTGTAGACCAGAAATACCACCTGCGATCATTGGGCTTATCATAGAGAGTTTCCAGTTCCGGATGGTATAATTGGTATTGAAAGGAATAATCAAAGCGGTGGTCTCTTGACCATATCACTGAACGGTTCGTAGTAGCAAAATACAGCTCTTCCTGATCAAGCCCCTGCCATTTATCGTCGCGATCCCGGAGTTCTATCGCGTTGTAATCATACATAAAATCATAGCGCTCCAGGCACAGCTGTCCGTAGGTGGCTGCTTGCTCAAAATCTCCCAGGTAGAGATAAACCTCTGCAAGCAGGCCGTAAACCCCTGCCAGCCCGGGTCTGAAATTGGCATTTTCTATTCTGACCTCGCGTTGGTCTCCCCAGAGTGTCAAAGCCATATGCAGGTCAGTAAGGATCTGTGCATAGACTTCCTGAACCGAGGATCTTGATAATTGTGCATCAATATCCACTTTAAGTGGCATGGGTATCCCGGGAAGCCCGGGGTTACCCGGATCAGGATGGGGGGCATACTCATTGAGCAGAAGAAAGAATTCCATCGCCCGCTGGGCAAGAGCTTCTCCCTTTAATATTTCCCGGTCACGCTCTGAATAATCGCCCGCAGCCGCCTCATCTATGACCTCTAAAACTTCATTGAAAATAAAAATATTATTGTAGCCTTTCAGGTAATCGGGGTCATCCTCAAATTCATCATAAAGCTCATGGTTCCATTGGTAGGCCCTTTCTTCTGAGGGGATGCCTCTTATACCGGCATAACTTCGGGCATCCATAAAGACATCCGGATCCATCAGGTCCAGGTTCAGGCAGCGGGAAAAAGAGACCGTCGGATTGTTAAGTACTCCGTTCAATTCTTCCAGGGTATTAGGGGTAAAGAGATTACTTGGATTTTGATCTAAGAACTCTGAAGGGGTCTCACAAGCGGTGACACCAATTAAAAATCCGAATATACTTGCAGTGATCTTCTTCATGCCTCAGAATTTAGCACGTATTCCCATTATTAATCTCGGCAGGTAGGTGTAGGCCTCCACTTGCGGGGCCAGTGGATCTACTCCCAATTCATTCTCTACCCAAAGAAAAGGATTGGCCACCTGCAGGCTCAGTCTTAACTGATCAAGCGAGGGCATTTTAAGGGAAGTCCCCTTCAGGGTATAGCCCAGGATGATATCCTGAACCCGGATAAAACCGGCAGGATGGATCGTAAAATCAGACAAGCTCCAGACACGGTGACTCGGGTTGGTCGATGACAGGCTTTGAGCCTGTTGGGTATAAGGATTTATGCCGTTGTAAGGAATGGCCGGGACCATGGTAAATGCTTCATCCCCGGGTTTCTGCCACCTGCTGGCCCAGATCTCATGCATCCTTAAATTGGAGGTAGCAGACCCTGTATTGTTTGCCACCCCAAATCCCGAGTTTGCGTAATTATAGGAATACCTGAATATATTACCGAACTGGTAGTTCATATTTACCGTAAGATCAAAGTTGCCAAACCTTAATCCGGAAGATATCCCTCCGTAATATTTGGGTTCCCTGTTACCTACATAGGCAAGAGCATCAAGCGTGAGGGGGTCACTCCATAATTGGGGTACGCCCTGGGCATTATAGATAAGCGGCTCTCCACTACTGCTGAGGCCCGCAAAACGGTAGGCAAACAAGCCATAAAGTGATCTCCCTTCAACAATAAACCCTCCGGAAGAAAGGTTGTCGGGAGTGGCATTGGCGTTTTCAAAGATCTTTACCGTGTTCTTATTATAATTAAAGTTGAAGCCTCCCGTCCATTCAAAACTGCCGGTATTTAACAAGATGGCCTGCATACTTATTTCATAGCCAAGGTTCTCTATAGAAGCGTAGTTAAGCAGGCCCTCACCAAATCCGTTGGTGGGGTCAAGCGGCCGCCGCCCCACTACATCGCGGCTGCGCTTGTAATAAAGGTCAACACTCCCTGTGAGATGGTCCTCAAGAAAGGAAAAGTCAGTTCCCAAATTTCCGGTAAAGGTCTCTTCCCATTTCAGATCGGGATTTCCGGGTTCTATATAGTAATTATAACGGTAAAAATTTCCATAGCTGCGGGAGGCGGTGTTTGCGGTAGGCCGGGGAGAAAGGGAGTAGATGGTATTACCTCCTGTGCCTGCGGAGATCCGCATTTTTAAAAAATCGATCCAGTCCTCGTTTTCAAGAAAATTCTCCCGGCTCACGATCCATCCCGCACCTACCGACCACAGGGGCTTGTAGCGAAACTGCGGATCGTCAACGTAAATGTTTGCCTGGTCGAGTCGCAAACCCGCACTAAACAGGTATTTTTCTTTCCACTCATACCCTATGTTAGTAAAACCACTCACCAGGCGGTTATCTGAGGAGGAGAAAAAATCGAACTGATTTTCGCGATAAATGAAACGGTTACCCTGCCAGTCACTAAAATTCCCGTCGGTTATCCCTATAGCCTCCACACTGGTAAAGGCCCCTGAATTCCTGTCGTAACCCAGCTTGCGGTCCCTGGTGAATTGCCTGGAGCGACGCTGGTATTCAAACCCAACAAATGCCGTTAAATTATGCTCCCCCCAGGTATTTTCATAGTTGAGGGTATTCCGAAAGGTCCAACCTTCATAGGCGTTGATATCCCGGGTATAATCTGCCCCCCTGGGAATCGCAAATTCACCCTCCTGAAAATAATCATAGATGAAATTACGGTGAGAGGGCAGGGTCATCGATCTGTAATCCTTTTTATCATTTCGCCCTTTTTCAAACCGGAAGGCAGAGGTGAATTTCCAGTTATTAAGAAAGGTCACTCCCAGGCTAATATTACCTCTTACATCATAGGTGTCGGCAAAATGTTCTTTGTTCTGTTGTTCTTCCAGCCAGCTAAAACCATAACTCCCCCCGATCTCCTCCTCTCTTTGCCGGGATACCCAGGGATTCCAGTTCACATAATAAGACTGTGGGTTGCCCTGCTCATCGACCAATTGATCATAGGGCTGCATACGCTGCAGGGTGTTAATGGGGATGCCGTTTAATTCCATACGGCCAAGTGCTCCAAAAAGTCCGGTACTCAATCTAACCTGATCGGTGATAACCAATTCATTTTGCAAGGTGGCGGTTAACCTTTCCTGGCTGTTGCCCACCTCCTGTTCTAACCGGTCTACATAAGATAGCGAACCGAAAAACCCATAGCCTTCACCTCCTCCTCTGGCTGAGAAGTTCAGGGTCTGCGTAAAACGGTTTCTCAGTAAATAGCGTTCCCAATCCTTATTTACGTTGCGGTCTGCAAGCTCATCAAGAAAGCGTTGGAAGGTGGTATTCGACCACATGCCCCCGTCAGGCGCCAAACCCTGACGGTATACCTCAGCCAGGTGAAGGTCGTTCAGACTCCTGCCACGTTGCAGATAGTTCTCCAGGTCTACCCATCCTTTCTCCAAAAATTCAAGGTCCATGTCAAGCTCCTCCCGGGTACTTAACCAAGGTAAATTGTCGAGATCTGCTTTTTTATCAATAGCCGTAAAGCTGGAAAACTCAATGTTAAGTCCTTCATTGAAACGTCCTCCCCGGGTTTCAATAACGATCACCCCATTTCCTGCTCCGGCCCCCCAAACAGAAGCCGAGGCAGCATCCTTTAAAACCGTGATACTTTCGATATCTTCTGCATTGATGGCGTTGAGGTTCTGCTGATCTACCAGGGGGAACCCATCTACGACCACAAGGGGGTTCGTAGCGCCCTGCAATATGGACGATTGTCCCCTGATCTGCAGGCTGCCGGTAACCGGGTTAAAACTTAAGCCGGGGACCTTTCCGTTGATGCGTTCCTGAATACCAAAGAACGGGCGCTCTTCCAGTGCTTCGCGGTCTACCGTTTCAAAAGATCCCGTAACCCTTTCAGCCTTTAATTCCTGGTAACCTGTAAGCACCACCTCTTCCAGCGGGTTGATCTTCTCTTCCAGGATCACCCGCATTCCCTGCTTGTTCTCCAGGCCTTCCAGGTCGATCTCTACCGGGTGAAATCCCGGAAAACTAAAACTCAGTAAGGTATCGGTAACGGGGACACTTAGAAGAAAGTATCCGTTATTATCACTTTGGGTATATCCTCCGGAATTCGAATAAATGGTGACTCCCGGAAGTGGAGAACGAAAATTATCGGTTACTACCCCACTAATATCGATGCGATCGGTAACAAGTCCGGGGGGGCGTGGCCTGGGGTCTGATACCGGGGGAGTACTACTGAGCAAGACCTGTTGGCCTATAAGCGTATAATAGATCCCCGAATCCCTGAACAGCATATCAAGGGCCTCATAGATCCCTGCATTTTCAAGGTCGATATCTACCCGGGCAGAAAGATCGATCTCCTCCGGGTTATAGGCAATATTATAGATCGTATTGAGCCGGATAGAATCTACGGCCATTAAAAGTGTAATTCCTGAGGCCTTCAGCGAGATCTTCTCCTTCTTTTGCGCATGCACGACAGCCCCTGTGCAAAGCACAAAAACCAGGGTGCTTATATAGTTGATATAGCGCATTCCGATCATATGAGTTTTACATGCTCTCTAATTATAAGTTCTCCGGTAAGATCTGTTGATACAGAACAAGGGCGACCGTCATTATTTCGATGAGGTCAGGAAAACGGTTCTGTCTTCGATCCTGTATTCCAGGTTATAAAGATTCTTCAGATAGTCCAGTACGGTTTCCAGCTGTTCCTTTTTAAAGGACCCTGCGATGGGTTTTTCCAATAATGCCGGATCATCAGTTCTAAAATTCACATTATATTGCCTTTCCAGCAGTAACAAAACCTCTCCCAGGGTATGATCATCAAAATTCAACACCTGGTTTCTCCAACCGAGATAGGCTTCAGGATCTACCGAAGCCGTTTCGATGATCGCCCGGTCATTAAATCGTTCCAGGCTACCCATCATTCCGGGGTTTAGTAAGGCTTCTGTTTCATGGTCATCATCGTATAAGCTTACTTTCCCTTCTACCAAAACCACTTCTGTGTGATCGTGTTCTTCATAGGCATTTACATTAAAGGCCGTGCCCAATACCTCAACATTAAGATCATAGGCATTGACTACGAAGGGGGCAGCCGGATCTGCCTTAACCTTAAAATAGGCCTCTCCTGCTATATTCACTTCCCGTTGTTCTCCGGGTTGAAAAACGTCAGGATAAATAAACTGTGACCCCGCATTAACCTCTATTACCGAAGCATCTGAGGTTTTTACGATCACCGTATTCCCAAAAGGCACAAAGAGCTGATGCATTTCAGTTAAGGATGCAGCATTATTAGACGCGTAAATCAATGAATCTCCTGTAAAGCGTATAATGACCTCTCCGCGGGCATTGGTTACTTCCTGGATTTTATCGAGTATTATGGGTTTTGAATGATCACCGGGAATTAACAGACTGTATTGGCTGCGCTGCCAATTATCTTCCCATGTTTTACCCTGGTCGTTCAGTAAAAGATAGGCTGAGACCGCGATCAATACCGCGATAACGGCAGCGTATCTCCACCATTGCGGGTTAAGGGTTCTTACCGGAACCTGATCTTCCTGTATGGGTTTAAACACCGGAGGCCCGGCGGCATTTTGAGCCTCGATAAAACCATGTCGCAAACGGTAATCCAGCTTGACATAATTTTTAAAGATCTCTTTATTTCCCGGCTCTTTCAGCCATAACAACAGCTCTGCTTCTTTCTCGGGAGGCAATTCATTGGCCAGGTATTTTAATATAAGTTCTTCCATCGGGTGGGTGTGCCTGCTACAGGCATAACGAATAGGTTTACCTCCACCCTTAAATATAACCAATTTTTTCTTTAAAAACTTTGGTTTACATTTGTTGAAACTCAAGGTTAATGAGCCGATTTAAAGCAGATTACACCACAGATCCTGATTCGCTTTTCAATACATATTACCAGGAATATTATACTCGCGTGGTAGCATTTTGCTGTACTTATACCCAGGATCAGGCCCAGGCCGAAGATATTACCCAACAAGCCTTTCTACGGCTCTGGAAGAAGCGCCATAAACTCCATAAGATCGAAGCTCCTTTGAGTTACCTGTTCACGCTCTCCAAGAACATTTTTATCGATGAATACCGAAGAAAGCGTAAAGCGAACGAGATCCTGGAAGAAATCAGGGAGACCGCCATTATCGAAGAAGCCACAGACCAGGAAGAACTGATCCGGGAACGATTTAATAAGGTAGCCGGGGAGATCGAAAACCTGCCTGAGAAATGCAGAAATATCGTCGTTATGAATAAACTGCAGGGGTACTCTTATCAGGAGATCTCTGAAGCCCTTGATATTTCAGTAAAAACAGTAGAATCGCAAATGCGTATTGCCTTTAAAAAATTGCGGGAAGCCTTTAAAGATGATGAGCTTTTCCTGTTCTTCCTTACCTTGTTTTGTCAACGCTCAAATACAAGATCTGTAGCCTGATCCGAAGGCCTGATAATTCTCCTGAGCGGAAAGGCAGATCCAAATGGTTTTTAAAAAAATAAGGACCCTGCGTTTCCGCAGGATCCTCATCAACTAAACCAAAAAACCAATGATTATTAATAATTCTCTATTGTGGTGATCTCCGGCCAGGACAGGCCATCGTCCCTTCTCAATTCGACGGTTCCATATTCTGCATACCACTGGGTATAGTAATATTCCCATTCCAGGGTTAATACCTCCGGGGTAACACTTACCAGGGTCCACTTATTGGCATAGGTGGTGTTATTGTATACGCTTAATACTCCCGTAGCATCATCAAAGGTGATATACCCGCTGTTAACGGAAAAAGAAGCCCCCATGGAAAGATCGTCTACACTGTATTGTCCTTCCTCGTCTCCGGGACTAAACAACACGGAGCCTTTAGATCCCACGGTCAGATCGCCATGAGAATAGGTTTCTGTATCAGGTCCCACTTCGATCCAGGTATATTCAAATTCTCCAAGCCAGGTATCCACATAGTTCACCTTAGTTTGTATACCATAGGTACAATTAAACCCGACACAACCTTCGCGGGTATCCAACACATCGCCATTGGCATCGGTAATTGCCCATTTGAGCTCTACCAAATCGTCTGTAGCCAGGCCATCAGGACGGCTTGAAGCTAATTCAGTACTGTATAACTGGTACACCTCATCCGAAGAAATAGTGATCTCAAAGGTATCTCCGGGGTTGTTTACAGTAGCAACAGGTTTTCCCATTGCTCCCCCGTAATATTGGGTGTTCGCTCCGGACCTGGTTTCTACAAAGGCAAAAAATTGAATTTTCTCAATATTGGCATCACTATCACTTCCAAGATCCAGGCTTACCTGAAAATCTGCTTCTGTAGTGCCCCAAAAGGATTGCCCCGTACTCTCGTTGATATTATATACAAAGCCATTTTCTTCTCCCAAGGGTATAAAATCGACCGTTGCTTGTTCGAACCATTTGGCATCGTATTCGGGGGGTAGAACCACCTCATCTTCCTCTGTACTGCAGGAAACAAAAAAGGGTAATACTGCAATTAAATATTTATATATGTTCTTCATTTCTCTAAATTTTAAATCTGATTAAAATGATCCTCCAAAAGGCAGGTCACTAATTTAAGTTTGGATTCAGGTTGCGTACCTGGGCAGGAATCTTCACATAATAATCTTCATCGCCCGGCTCCAGGGTAACCGTTGCTCCACTTACCGGGTTGGTCCTGGAAAAGGTTGGAATGGCTTCCCCATAGGCATGGTATCGTTTAAGATCAAGGAGATTTAAGGCGGTACCCACCAATTCCTTTCTTCTTTCATTTTTAATGATCTGAAGCGTTGTTGCATCATCTGAATGCGTAAGCGGGGTAAAATTGCTGATCCTGTTCTCTAATAAGGTGTTCAGCACCGCAATGGCCCCTGCACCATCTCCGGTTCTTGCCTTTGCCTCTGCATTGGTAAGAATTAAGCGTGGTGTGGTTAACCCGTGCTGCGTATAAGCCCGGGGAAACATGAAGACATGATCCGGACTCACATCAACACCACCCGGAGACACCTGAGTGGCTCTCAGGTACCATCTTCTGTCATTATCCTGGTCATACAGGTTGGCAAGGTCGGGATGATACAGCTGCCATGGGTTGGCATAGCTCCAGATATACGATCTGTTCCACAAGGTTTCTTCACTGGCATCCACCTGGTCATAAACACCCGTGTTATACCCCGCCCATGGATCTTCCGGATTTGTAAAATCGATATCGTTCCAGTCGTATAAAAAGCTGTACAAGTTCAGGGCCCTGTCTGAGAATTCTCTGGCTTCTTCAAAATTTCCCATATGGAGATGAACTTCGGCCAAAAGGGCATAAATAGAGGCCTTCCCGGGTCTGAAATTACCAACCTTGTTATAAGCAGGATAGCCCGGGGAAAGTAATTCCAGCGAACTGTTCAGGTCTAGGAGGATCTGATCATACACCTCCCCGAGGGTCCTTTTAGAATAGAACTTACTGATATCTACCTCCAGGGGCATGGCAATAGCCAGTGTTTCCCGATTCTCGGGACTGTATGCGGGAGCAAATTCCGTAACAGCCAGGAATAATTCCATGGCCCTCTGGGCATGAGCTTCGGCTTTAAGGTCGGTCCGGTCTGCAGGGTTAAAGGTTCCCGTTTCTGCTTCATCGATCTCGCTGAGCACAAAGTTCATCATATGGATAAACTGATAGGACTCATTATAATCGGAGTTGGCCTGGTCCGGAAGGGTCAGATCAGAATTCCAGTTATAGGCATTTTCATTAATGCTGTTACCGCTGATACTGGCGTAACTGGCCTCATTCATATAGACATCAGGATCCATATATCGCATGTGAATGTTTCTGGAAAACATCATATCGATCCCATTCAACAGGTTATCAAAATCTTCCAGTGTGGTTGGGATCACACGACCGGTAGGTTTCACATCCAGAAAGTCATCCGGTTTCTCACAAGAAAAGAGTACAGCTATGAAAAGTAGCAGGTAATAATATTTATTTAGTTTCATTTTCTTTCTGTTTAAAGGTTAGCTCTAAGTCCAAAAATAATTCTGGTCAGGTTCTGCGTAGCCTGCTCTAATCCGAAGGCTCCCACTGTTGGATCCAGTCCGCGATCATTGGCCACCCACAGGAATGGATTTGCAACCTGTGCGGTGAATCTCAGGCTTTTAAAGAAGGTTCTGTCGAGTGCCGATTGCGGCAGGTTATAACCCAGGATGATATCCTGTACCCTGAGGTAATCTCCTTTAAACGTATTGAAAGTAGATTGTCCCCATTTTCTGTCCTGGGCGCTACCGTCAAAGCGGCTTTCTGTTAGTCCTGTCTGGGGATTTACCCCGTTATAGTACATTCTTGGCACCCCGGTAGTCGCTTCATCTCCGGGTTGTTGCCAGCGTTCTGCCCATAATTCATGCAGTCTCAGGTTGGCATAGTTGTAACGGTTATTATTGTAGTTACCCAGGCCTGAAGAGATATAATTCGGTGCATGCCGGAAAGCGAATTTCGCCCCATAATTAAGGTTAACCGTGAGGTCCAGATTCTTATACGTAAGGGTAGATGAAATTCCTCCGTAATGTTGAGGCGTCTTTCCTCCCATATACAACAGGTCATCCTTATCGAAATCATGAGACCAATGCTGGGCAACTCCATCTTTATCGTAAAAAGTAGCCTCTCCATTCTCATTTAACCCGGCAAATTTATAGGCGAAATAATTGTTAATGGAAGCTCCTTCGATCACCCCAAAACCTCCTGCCAGATAGTCGGCAGTTTCGGTAGTTGGTTCAAACTCGGTAGTGATATTTTCATTGTAGTTGATGTTGGCGCGAAGATCCCATTTAAAATCTTCGTGATCGATCACTCTTGCATTTATCAGCAGCTCCACACCCTGGTTGTCAATTCCTACGTAGTTTACCGTAGCTGAAGTGAAACCAACGGTTGGATCTAATGACCGTCTCCCGTAAATATCAGTACTCACCCGCTTATAGTAGTCCAGGGAACCGGACAAGCCCCCATTAAAGAAACTATAGTCTATACCCAGGTTGGTGGTTTTCGTCTCTTCCCATTTTAACTGAGGGTTCGCCGGTATAGATAACCTGGAAAAGAAATAAGAGTATTCGTAAGTGTTTGTCCTGGAAAATGCCGACGCATAAGGAGAAGCTGCACCGAGAGAGTTCCCCCCAAGACCGTAGGTTCCTCTTAACTTAAGCCGATCGATCCAATCGATATCCTGTATGAAATTCTCCTTTCCTAATTCCCATCCGGCCCCGACAGACCAAGTAGGTTTATAACGAAAGTCAGGATCACTACCAAAGATATTGGCTTGGTCTACACGATAACTTCCGTTAATCAGGTATTTCTCCTTGAAAGAATACCCTGCGTTCCCGTACCAGCTCACAAAACGGTTGTCCCGGTTATTTACATCAAAAAAAGCTCCACTATAATAAAATTCCCGGGTTCGCTCTCCATTGAAATAAGCAATATCTCTCCTTAACAGTGCCAGCAGGTCAAAATCGGCAGCTGTAGTTGACTGCTTATCATACCCAAAACGTCTGTTATAGCTGTTTTCGGTAAACCTTCTCTGGTAATCAATACCTCCAAACACGGTAACTTCATGATCGCCAAAAGTCTTGTTGTAGTTAATATTGTTCCGGAAGGTCCAGCCCTTATAATACTCGGATTCCTGCCGGTAATCAGACCCCGTTGGAATTTGATAATTCCCGTTCACATAAAAGTCATTAATAGTATTCCGATGCGAGGGTAATGACATGCTCTTAAAGATGTCGCGGTTCCCGGCGCCTCTTTCATAGCGAAAGGATGGAGAATAGGTGAATCCATCGAATACATCGACATCCAACCGGAGGTCTGCCCGCAAATCAATGAATTGTTCGGTGTCATCTAAATTGCGCTGTTCCTCAACCACATTATAGGACATAGGAGATCCTATCTCTGCCTCCCTTTGACGTGAAACCCATGGATTCCAGGCAAAATATTTCTGAACATACTGCCCATTCTCATCAATTAACTGATCGTAGGCCTGTAATTGACGGACCATATCCAGGGCTATTCCATTATTTTCCTGCTGCCTTACTACCCCGGTCATTCCGGCGGTAAACTTAATCTTATCGGTAAAGTCGTAGGTATCTCTCAGGTTAAAGGTTAACCTGTCGTTACTCTCACCAATGCGCTGTCCCTCAATATCGTTATAAGACATCGATGCAAAGAAGGTGTTATTTTCACCTCCCCCGCTCAGTGAGAAATTATAGATCTTACGCATGGCACTGCGCATCAGGTAATCTTCAAATTGATCGGAAACATCCTGCCGCTTTCTTAACGCTGAAATGTAACTGTCATAGGTGTCCTGGGACCAAACATTACCATCGGGAGAAGCACCACTTCTGTATACTTCTGCCAAATGAAGGTCATTAATACTCAAAGGTGTATTCGGAATGGTAGCTACATCAAACCATCCCTTTTCGATATATTCGAGATCGGTATCGATCTCCTCGGAAACCGTCATCCAATTCATATCATCGAAATCCACTTTTTCCTCCATATCTACAAAGGCAGAAAAGTTGACGTCTAACTTCTGGTTTTTACGACCGGTTTTTGTGGTAATAACAATAACCCCGTTCGAAGCTTTTGCTCCCCAGGTGGAAGCCGCAGCTGCGTCTTTTAATACCGTAATGGATTCGATGTCTTCAGGGTTGATCGTATTAAAATCGTCCTGGCGGGTTAGCGGGAAACCATCAACAACAATCAATACTTCACCATATCCGTTAAAAAGGGTGCTACGTCCCCTGATCTCCAATCTTCCGGTGTTACCATTCACATTAACCCCGGGAACCTGACCGACAATCCTTTCGGAAAAACTGGTTGCCGATGGCCGTTGCTGTATCTGCGTTTCCTGTACTCCGGCAAAAGAACCGGTTACCCGTTCTTCCGATAAGGTTTGATACCCGGTAACAACAACCTCTCCCAGTTTGGCAATATCCTCCTCCATCGTAATATCGATAGTGGTTTTATCTCCAATATTGACCACCTGATTCTTAAAGCCCAGGTATGAAAAAAGAAGTTTTTGGGTATTTTCGGGAACGGTAATGGAATAATTACCATCAATATCAGTCTGGGTGGCAATGGATGTATTCTGCACCATGACCACAACACCCGGTAAGGGAAGTCCGTCTTTATCGGTTACAGTACCTTTGATGGTTACAGTCTGCTCGGGATCGGGAAGAACAGGGGCTTCAAAAACTCTGACTTCTTCATCCAAAGTACCTTCTGAAGCCATTGCTGCAGATGTACCTCCGAACATTAATGCAAGGGTAAGTCCGGCCAGCACCGGCTTCTTATACCTGCTTAAATTAGAATACCTTCTAATTCTTTTCATAATTTTCTGTTTGTTAGTTTATAATTCAGTAAAAAAGTTGGTTGGGTTTGAGATAATCAGCGATGCTTTCATGTCATTGTTCCATAGTTTTTTGATTTAGTTTTTAAACCGGGATGGGTGCGAAAAGCATGAAAAGATCTTAGAAAGGATCAAGCAGGATCCATCCGGCGGTTATACCGGATAAGCCTGAAAGTTTTATGAGGTGACAGGAGTACCGAAAAACGGAAAGGGTTCTTCGGCTTAATTTTATACATTTGAGATCCTATATGGTGATCCTCGTTTTGATCGCTTAAGCCGGAATGTGTGGCAGCACATTCCGGTTTTTCATTTTATTCGGTTATACATCCATTGGTTTATTCAGGGTTCATATTTCTTAATCTACCCTTAATCAGGGGCTTAGTTTCCAGACTAACGACCAGAATGACCACTACCCTTAAATATTCCTTAATTTTTTATGTTAAAAATTCACCTTTAGTTAACAAAATAGTTTTGATTCGATTTAACGCATTGAATATCATGTTGTTGCGACAAAAATTCTTTCAGCGAATTTCGGTTTCCGGTAGCACTACCTGTTCTGTTTGAGCTATTTACACAAAAAAGACCTCCGGGATCAGGAGGTCTTTTCAGCTAACTAATTCAATCCTACTAAAAACAGGAAAAAAACGGGGCCAACGGTTCGGGGGAACCCGGGGGGTTATAAAAGCATTGATAAAATACCCCCGATTCTTCCTCGCTTTTACTGCATCCCCTTTTTATGAAAGGGATCATTAGCCAAGCCGTTTCATAATTCTATTTATTTGCCTATTCAATGCGCAGTAAAAGTGATCTTCTGTTAACCCCGTGTACTATTAAATATTCAACTCTTTAAAGAGTATTCTGATCGTTTCACTTGAGGGTCGGTCTGCATTATTATCCACTACCTTCCCCTGGGGATCAATAAGAATGAATCTCGGGATGCCGCTGATCATATAATCCTGTACGAAGTTTGATTTCCACTGCTTATCGGCGAGAAGTTGTATTCCTCCCAAAGATTCGTCTTCGATCATTTTTCTCCACTGGTCATAGCTTTTATCTTCATCTATGGAAATACTCACAAAATGAATATCTCTCCCATGAAAATCCTTTTCCAGTTTTTTCAAATGTGGTATTTCATACCTGCATGGTCCGCACCAGGTAGCCCATACATCGATATAGACATATTTTCCCCTGAGGTCTTCCAGGGAAGTAGTTCCCCCGGCATAATTCTCGTAATCGGAAAATTCGGGGGAAGGTTGTCCGGGTTCGAGTTTTTTCCAGGAGTTATACAATTTTGTGATCTCTTTTTTATGCTCCTCCGATCGTAACTGCGACATCACCTTCTCATAATACCTGTCCAGGTTCGAACTATAAGCCATACTACCCTTAGCTGTAATATAGATCATACTACTTCTGATATGAGGGTTCTTATTCTCCAATAATACCTTCAGCTGGTTTTCTGAAAATTCAGATCCCGGTTCCTCTTTGGTGAGTTTACTGGCTTCTGCATTGTAATGGTTAAGAAGCAATCTTCTGTAGTAAGGAGAGAAGTCATAGTCTTCTTCATTTTCAAAGCTTAATTCTGCTAATGCATTATTAAAGGCAGGACTCACTTTAAAGGAATCTTTCTTCGTGTAATAACGATGGTAACCCTCATAAGCCTGCTGCAGACCCAGGTTGTAATAACTTATATTTCTTTTCTCAAGTTCCCTGTAGGTTTCCGGAATGTTTCCGGCTGTATGCAACACTTCCATTTGTTCCGTTTTCATGGTATCTAACTTTTTCAGGAATGCCGCTTCTTCGAGTGTATATAAGGATGAGGTTTGCTTCATATAATCCTTGTAAAGCCTTTGCTTTGCTACCAGGTAGTTACTGATAGCTGCACCCTTCCCGGAAATTTGTGTCGTATTTAGGGCATCTGCACCATCCATCTTAACGGCGATATCATTTCCCCTTTCCATGTATAATGGGGTGGCATTCTTACCGATATAAAGCATATAATGACCGGGATCCACCTCCAGGGTATCCGAAAATTTACCATTTTCTCCGAGGGGAATCGTGTCCCGGTAGGATCGGTCGTTGTTCATTAATACGGCAAGTTTTTCCTGGGTATTACGCACCTCTCCACTTAGAAGGGTATGTTGAGGCTGTTTATTATCCTGGCAGGATGCCATTCCTAACAGGACCAAAAGTAACATGGATCTTTTCATAAGGTACAGGCGACTTACGTCATTTTTTAATTAGCGTTTATTTACAGAACTAACGTACCGTCAGTCGCTTACCCTTAAAGAAATTTGATCTTTATCTGAAAAAGTTTTGAGGTCGTCTGATCCTCTGAGTAAAAAACTCAGTTATCCCTGAAATAAAGA
Source organism: Robertkochia flava (assembly GCF_020166515.1). Taxonomy (GTDB): domain Bacteria; phylum Bacteroidota; class Bacteroidia; order Flavobacteriales; family Flavobacteriaceae; genus Robertkochia; species Robertkochia flava. The sequence continues at coordinate 235,438 of NZ_JAINZT010000002.1, forward strand.
AGGCCGCTTCTTAAGAAGCGGCCCGGGATCTAAGTGTAAGTAGAAGAAAAATTAACTTTCTCCTGAAAAGATAGCATCGATCTTTTCGAACATCTCTTCAGAGGATCCTGTGGAAACATGAATAATAGTGCCTTCCGGATCCAGCAGGTATTTTGTTGGAAAAGCCCTGACGTTATAAGGAATTAAAATGTCATTCTCATTTTTAACCGTTCGGATATGGGTCCAGTGATAGCCCTTCTCTTCTATAAATGTCCGCCAACGCTCTTCTGTATCTCCGCTGTCTATGCCCAACACCTTGAAGTTCTTTCCGGCATATTTTTCGGTATACGCTTTTATCTTGGGCATTTCTCCGACACAGGGTCCGCACCAGGTTCCCCAAAAATCGATAAGCACATAATTTCCACGCATGTCTTCCAGGTCAAAGGGTTGTTTCGAATACGTATAATTCGTTTTAATGGCGGGAGCTTTATTACCGGCCACTGCACCCTCTGCAGCCTTTATTCGATCTTCGAGCTCTTTGTAAAAGGCTACATCACGAAGGGCTTCAGCATCAAGAGTTGCGAAAAGCTCCTTTGACTTCTCCTTGTCAAATTCCTTTCGGGTAAATGCCTGCAGCAGGGTAAAAGCCATAGCAGCAGATGCCGGATGCTTACGGATATAGTGCTCCTTAAGACTGTCTACCTTTTCCTGGATGGCTTTAGTTTCCACCATGGTTTTTTCATACTCCTCCCTGGTATTTGCCTTGAGCCTCAGATTAACACTGCGGTTAAGTAAAGGATAGATCTCCTTGTTCAGGGCTCCATAGATATCGTTCTCTCCACCATCTTCAGGATAGGCATTCACAAAATCTTCAAGAGAACCTTCGACCCTGATCTCAGCCCCGGGGTAACCGATAATATCGATCCACATCACAGGCGTAGGATAATATCCCCTTTTAGTGGAGTCTGTATATTTAAACACCTGGGGTACTGCAAAACGATATCTTTTAAATTGAGCGGTGGTGTCGGTAAAGGTAAACTTCCCGTCATTTACCCAAAGGGTGTCTGCTCTCAATCCATTAGGGTATTGCTCCCCTTTTTCAAAATAGGTAAGATACTCTTCTTCGAGACCTTCAATACTGGCATTAATGACTACCTTATTATCAGACCGGCCTGCTTTATCTGCCTGAGCATTACAACTCGCCATGGTCAGCGCTAACCCTGCAGTGGCCAAACTCCGTAAAACGAACGTACTTTTTTTCATTTTATAATTTTTAAACGGTTAATCTATTTCTCTTCTGTTCCTGAGAGCGCACCGGTTTCAATCGGTATAATGAGCAACAGGCGCTTCAGGTGGTTTCTTTTAGGAACGAAGGAAAAATACAGAACCCTTAATCGTATTTAAAAAATGCCTTAAAGGAGATTGCTAAGTTTGAAGAGAATGGTCTTACCTTTGGTTGAAGTCAGCGTAAGACAGTGAGAACTATTTTTCCCTACCACCAGAGGTCATGCGCTGATTAAACGCCTCAGACTGGCCCTTAGGAATGGAAAGCGACTTCCACTGCTCCCCGCAGATCATCTTGCCCAGGAAAACCATCTGCCCTACGTGGTAGGCGTAATGACCCAGCTGTCGGTTCAGGGCTTCCATAACCGTGTGGGCCTCTGCCCTGATATAAACAATGCGGTCCGCATCATTTTCTGTTAGATCAGCCAGGGCCTGAAAAAGACACCTCCACCCTTTTTCCCAGAGCGCCAGCACTTCTTCCTTATTTGCCAGATCATCAATGAATTCTGCATCCCTGTTACGCCACGGCTTCTCTCCGTCGGTGGTCAGAAACTCTGAGAACCGGGACAGCATGTTTCCTGCCAGGTGTTTAACCAGAAGGTTCATATTCAAAGATTCCGTATTGAAGCTCCAATTCATTTTACCTTCGGGAATTTGTTCCAGGGTTTTATTACCCAGGTCCTTGTAGAAATGGAAGCGCTCTGTGACCGATCTCAGATAGGAGGTTGACATATAGGGAAGTTACGGGATTTTTTCCCATTCCACCCGGTCTAAAACGAATATGACCTTATCCCCCGTCCTTTCCCCGGGTACAGCCCCCAGCTTTTTCAAAGCCTTCTGTGACCGAAAATTTTTTTCATAAACATCGAAAAACACCCTGTCGACCCACTGAAAAGCGCGATCCAGCATGAGCTTCTTCACCTTTGTGTTAACACCAGTGCCCCAGACCGAGCGGTCAAAAAAGGTATATCCAATACGCAGGCAATTACCCTCAGCATCGTATTTATAATAGCGGGTACTCCCCAGAATCTTTCCGGTCATTTTACTTTGGATAACGAACATTCCGAGATCATTCTTTAATCCCTCTTCAAAGAATACGCGAAACACTTCGGGCTTCCAGCGGTCATGGGCATTGTGCTGCGCCCAGATCTCCCGATCGCTGGCTGCGCTGTACAATGCCTCATAATCAGCTTCCGTGGTGGAGCGGAGTAAAACAACTTCGTCTTCTAACGGAATATGGAACCTGGTTTTCATAGAACTGAGGTGCCCGGACGACATTGGTTTTTAGAAGTTTATAATACAGACACTAAATTAAGAGTAAATTTCTTTAAACCAACTTCCTGTAAAAATTTCAGTTCTTGCCTTAATCTGCATAAGTGCCCCTGATTCTATTACCCCCTGTATCTGCCAGGGAAAAGGTAAGCGAAAGTGAGGTAAGAGGTAATTGCGTAAAAGCAGTCCATACCAGGGAGATCTCATTGCTGAGGTACCTCGGAAAAATGTGGCATGCGGGATGAGGCATGCGAAAAGAATATACAGGGTTCGGAATAATTTGCAACTATACCGATCCAAATTACTATTCGACAATTATTCTGCTATCCTCCTCCGTTTAACCACTGAATTTATTATCTTAATGTAAGATATTTACTTCCTAAGCTATTTATAATGAACAATTTAAGAGTTGTTCTTTTCTTGATTCACATGTGCCTGATTCTCTCAGGCACAGAAGAACTTATTGCTCAAAACACCTTAACTCAAGACTCCTTAATTTCCGCTTTTCGAAAGGGAAGATGGCTTTCCGGATTATCAGGAAGTATAAGTTCCAGCACGAATAACTTCGGAAACTCCGCTGAAAAAAGAAGCATCAATGAATTCGGGATCAACATATTCACAGGGAAATTCATCAAAGATCAATGGTTGATAGGCGGATCCATAATAACGGAAAGAGACAATGCTACAGGCGATGTGGACCGAACAACGGAGTCCTTATATTTCGGTCCCTTTTTGAGCTGGTATTTTTCCAGGAATCCAAGGGGTTCGATGTACGGCTCTGTTTCTTCCGGATACGTGCGATACAAGGAACAAACCAGCCTGGTGGTAATGGAAACCGAAGTGGCCCAGAGCTCAGATGGTGATGGTTTGGGTGCTATTTTCAGCCTAGGGTACGCCTATGTCATACATGATATGATCGCTTTCGATATCGGGATAGATTACAGGGTATTATGGGTTGGAGTTGACCTGGAACAGACTCCCTTCGGGACTTCCCGGTCTGAAAATATTACTATAAAGAACACCGCCTTCACCTTTGGCTTTAATGTAATTCTCGACGAATTCTTATTTTGATGGGCAGGCTTAGCATCATATGGCTCCTGTTCCTGTTTTCCTTATCCCTCAAAGGTCAGGAGCGGGATGGCCTTCCCCTGGACACGTTAAAGGGTTCCAGAAACCTTAAATTTATCGGAATCCCGATTGCCTTTTATACCCCGGAAACCCAATTTGGTGTGGGAGGAGGTGCACAATTATTCCTGTTAAACAATACCAACAGATTCAATGAGAGGGTTTCTCAAATCCTATTCAGCGGCATTTATACTTCAGCAGGACAGGTTATCCTTGGTGCTGCTCCTGAAGTTTACCTGGGTAGGGGAAATTACTTTATCGATGCCGATTACCAATTTGAAATTTATCCGAATTATTTCTGGGGAATAGGTCCGGAAACACCCGAAGACGCTAAAGAAGCTTATAACCAGACCTCCCACGTGGTAACGGTGAGCTTCTTAAAACGGCTTCCTCCTGATTTAAATTTTGGGTTTACCTATACATTTGCCAATTACCAGATCACGGAAGTAGAAGAAGGCAGATTACTTGACTCCGGCACTGTTCCGGGATCTGACAGAACCGTGATTAGTGGTTTGGGAGCTGAATTTAACCTGGATACCCGTAATGAGGTTTCCTCCCCCACCAAAGGGTCACTATTGAAGTTCAGCGCCCATTTTTCCAGTGAGGTGTTCGGGGCAACACACGGCTATAATAAATTTCAGCTGGATCTTAGGCATTATATCCAGGCAGGCACAAAGGGTACATTTGCATCGCAACTGTATGTGGAGACCAATTACGGTCAGGTGCCCTTCCAGGGGAAGGCCCATTTTGGGGGAAGTTCTAAAGGAAGAGGATATTTTTATGGTCGGTTTATTGATGATCATATGTATATACTTCAGGGGGAATACCGCTACAGATTTAAACCGAGATGGGCTATAGCAGCGTTCGGGCTCTTTGGAGACGTAGCCGGAGATACCTCTGATCTGTTTGAGCTAAATCGCATGAAGCCGGCTTTTGGAGGAGGGGTGCGTTTTAAAATATTAAAAGATCAGAATACCTGGGTCCGGCTCGATTTCGGAAAAGGAAAGGGCGAACAGAGTGGCATTTACTTCGGGGTAAACGAGGCTTTTTAAGGGGGATCGAAGTTTTTATCGGCTTTTTCTCTCCTTTTATCTCTCAAACAGCCAAGAACCGCCCACTCATGGGAAATTTTCTATAATTTGAAGTAACAACCAAATTCACAAGCTGTTATGAGACAACTATATTTATTAACGCTTTTTATCTTTTCGGCCGCTTTAAGTGCACAGAATTTTAAGGCTGACGATATCAACATCGACTACGAGAAATTTGAATTACCCAACGGTCTCACCTTGCTGGTACATGAAGACCATAAGGCTCCCATTGTAGCGGTAAATATGTGGTATCATGTTGGGTCTAAAAACGAAAAGCCCGGGAAGAGTGGGTTTGCCCACCTTTTTGAACACCTTATGTTTAATGGGAGTGAGCATTTCAATGATGATTATTTCCAGGCCATAGAACGGATCGGGGGTACCGATGTAAATGGTACCACGAATTCTGACCGTACCAATTATTTTCAGAATGTACCGGTTTCAGCACTGGACCAGGTATTATTCCTGGAGTCCGACCGAATGGGTTATATGCTGGGCGCTATTACCCAGGAACTTCTGGACGAACAACGCGGGGTGGTTCAAAATGAAAAAAGACAAGGTGAAAATCAGCCTTACGGGAAACAGTGGGATTACCTTACCAAAGCCATGTATCCCAAAGGGCATCCATATTCCTGGACGGTCATTGGAGAGATGGAAGACCTGAATGCCGCTACCCTTGATGACGTTAAGGAATGGTTCAAAAGCTATTACGGTCCCAACAATGCAGTGATCGCTATTGCAGGCGATATCACCCCTGAGGTTGCTTATGAAAAAACCCTTAAATATTTTGGGGAGATACCAGCCGGTCCCACCATTGAACGGCAGGAGCTCAACATTCCCGATCATCCCTACGATACCCGCCAGGTATACCAGGACAGGGTACCGGAAAGCCGGATTATGTTTGCCTGGAATTCGCCTGCCTTAGGCCAGGAAGAAGACCTGCATATGGACCTTGTTTCTGCGATCTTAAGTAGTGGAAAAACCTCCAGGCTGTATAACAGGCTGGTTTATACAGACCAGATCGCTTCTATGGCCACTGCCTTTCAATATTCCTCCGAATTAGCGGGTAACTTTATTGTTATGGCTAATGTTAAACCTGGCGAAGATCCTGAAAAAGTAAAGCAGGTCCTTATGGAAGAGGTGAATCGTTTTATCCAGGAGGGTCCAACCGAAGAAGAACTCAGGAGAGTAAAATCGGCTTATTTTGCCAACTTCATTAAAGGCCTGGAACGCATCGGTGGTTTCGGAGGTGTCTCAGATATCCTGGCTTCGAATCAAACCTATTTTGGAGACGCTGGCTATTACAAGGTCATGCTCAAGTATATTGAAGACGCTACAGCAGCCGACCTTCAGGCCGTAGCCGCCAAGTGGTTAACCAAAGGAAAACACATCCTGGAGTGTCATCCGTTCCCGGAATACTCCATTACCGATACTCCTGTAGACCGGTCTGGATTACCAGCCCTGACTGCTCAGAAAAGTTCTAAATTTCCTGAACTGGAACGGGCGCGCCTTTCCAACGGGTTGAATATTGTTCTTGCCCGGAGAACCGGCGTACCTACCATTGCCATGCAGATGATGTTCGATGCAGGTACAAAAACCGATTACCTGAGCAAAGCCGGTACGGCATCCCTGGCGATGAACCTACTGGACGAAGGAACCAAAAACAGGAATACCCTGGAGATCAGTGAAGAACTGCAAATGCTTGGGGCTTCCCTGTATTCAAATTCTGGCCTTGACGAGTCTAATGTAAGCATGACCACCCTGAAACCTACTCTCAATGAAAGCCTGGACTTGTTTGCCGATGTGATCCGGAATCCCGCCTTTCCTGAAAAGGAATTTGAAAGGCTTAAAAAGGACCAGATCAATAGTATTAAAAGAGAAAAATCACAACCCTTTGGGATGGCCCTCAGGAGCATGACCAAATATATGTACGGCGAAGACCATCCATATGGTAACCCGTACACAGGATCGGGCTACGAAGAAACCGTTGACGCCATTACCCTGGACGACATCAAAAATTTCCATGAAACCTGGCTTCGTCCGAACAACGCCACCCTGATCGTAACGGGAGATGTGGATATGAACACCCTGACCTCAAAACTGGAAAAGGCGTTCTCGGGATGGAAAAAAGGGGATGTTCCGGACATAAAAATGGGCAAACCTTCCCTTGCCAATCAAAATACGCTCTACCTGATCGACAGGCCGCAATCGGAACAATCGATCATTATTGCCGGTCACCTGACAGATGCCTATGGCGATGTGAACGAGATTGCCCGGGAACAGATGGTGAACATTCTCGGAGGAGAATTCACCTCCAGGATCAACATGAACCTGAGAGAAGATAAACACTGGGCCTATGGGGCCGGCGGACTGGTCCTGGATACAAAAGGACAACGTCCCTTTCTTGTATATGCCCCCGTGCAAACCGATAAAACGGCCGAATCTGTCCTGGAGATCCGGAAGGAACTCAGTGAATTTGTAACTACCCGACCCGCCACCCAGGCAGAACTCGACAAGGTAAAGACCAACCAGGTACTGGCCCTTCCGGGGCAGTGGGAAACCAACGCCGCCGTGAACAGCTCAGTAGCCAATATCGTAAGCCATGACCTGCCGGACGATTACTACCAGACCTACGACCAGGAAGTGAGAAACCTTGACCTGCCTGCCCTGTTAGAGGTGAGTGAAACCATGGTACGCCCTCAGGATGTAAAATGGTTCGTGGTTGGAGACAAGGCTAAGATCGCCGCCAAGCTCGATGAACTTGGATTTGACCGGATCGTGGAGCTCGATGCCGATGGAAACCCTATCAAAGACTCGAAAATCCCTGATAAAAAACAGGACCTAAAAAATTAATCCTTCAGCGAAACAAAAAGCCGGCAACAGGAGTGACCGGCTTTTTTTTAGCACCTTCGAAAGAGCCGGTGTACCGAAGAGATCCCTGTCTTTGTCCCAAAAAACGAAAACGATGGTGTAACAATATCGGGAGGTATTCGTCTTCCTATAAAACTCATCAACATGAAAACGACAATTATGACCATGGCAATGCTGTTATTTGCCACCGTGATCTTTGCCCAGGAAAGGGTTAAGGAAAAAGACGTACTGGGAACCTGGAAATTTAAGATCGATATCCGCGATGCCGTGAAGGAAGAAGCCAAAGATATGGGCTTTTTCGAAGGCATGATGGCCAAAGCCGTTTCAGGTATGGTGGAGGATATCATGGAGGAGATCGATATTACCTTTGATTTCCAAAAAAACAATGTGGTCTATCTCACCGTGGTGAATGATATTGAGGAACGGGAAACCGAAACTGAAAAGCTGCACTGGGAGATCGACGAAGATGGCAGCATCCGGATCGACGATATTGACAATGACAATGTACAGATCCAGAATGACGGATACTGGGTACTCGCTGACGGAAAATTAATTGCCTATGAAAAAGACGGAACAATAGAAAAAAACGCATGGATGGAACGCGTAAAATAAAACGTTCATAAACCTTTTAAACTCCAGCCTCTCCGTTTACACAGAGAGGTTTTTTTATGTCTGAAGATTGTGTAGACCACAGGTTAAACTAGAAGTCAACAACGATCCCGATACTGGGTATCAACTGGCTGTTGTCGCTTTCAATGGCCACCAGGCTTCTGGGTTCCACCACCGAGCCGTCGGCATTACGGCTAAGGCCGTATTCTGTGGGCTGAGGAATTTGCTGACCGAGCACATTCTGTGCTTCAAAGAACACGTTAAGGGCCAGTTTTCTCAGGTTCCATTTCTTGTCGATACGAATGTCCAGCTGGCTAAAGGTTCCCAGTTTCTCTTCGCCAAGGCGATTGTAGTCTAACACCACCTCCGGATAATTAGCAAGCGTGGCGTCCAGATCTGTGGGCACAAAAGGTGTTTCTCCGGCAAAGCGATATCGCGCACTGAATTCCCAGTTGTTTCCGAACTTATACCCACCGGTAAACGACACCAAATGCCGACTGTCCCAAACCGAAGGAAGGTAGGTTTCCGTATCAAAACCTGTGAACTCACTGTAGAACCAGGTATAGGCAAAGATCCCATAGAAATTATTAGTGAGCTTTTGCTGGAATTGCAGCTCTGCCCCATAGCTTCTCCCCTTTCCAACAGTGGCAATATCTTCACTTCCTAAAACCTCGAATCCTCCCCCCTTATTGGCCAGAGAAACCTGGTCGGTTACGGAAACCGGGTAATCGTCATAGCGCTTATAAAACCCTTCAACAGAGATGGTGGAAGAAGGAGAAAAATAATGCTGTATACCCAGTACATAATGATCGCTCACCGTATAATCTGCATTCTTATTCAATAGCACCCCATTGTTGTCTCTGAACCCAAGTATGGTGTATGGCGGTAATTTATAATAACGCCCTAAAGAACCGTTAAGCCTCCAATTTTCAGTAAACTCATAAGACAGGGAGAATCTCGGAGAAAAGGTAGAGAAAAGGTCGTCTTGTTCGGTGAACGTATCATCATCCATACGGAAACCAAAGGAAAGGTCCAGTTTATTGTTAAAGAACGATTTCGTTACATTAGAAAAGAACCCGTATTTATAGAAGTCAATGCTGGTGTCAAACTGCAATCCGCCATTGACATCAACCGTTGCATTTTCGTAATCAGATCGCTGGGCATTAAAACCGGCAGTCAGTTTCCAATCGCCAAAGAATTTGGTGGCCGCATACCGCAATTTGGTCTCCGACTCCCTCGCGTCATTGTTAAAGATCACCCCCGCTTCATTTTCCGGATCCTCGTAACGGGTAAAGTTATTGAACAGGGTGTTATTGCTCAGGGTGGTTTCCATAAACCCCGTACCGTCTTTAAATCTTTTTTTCCAGGTAAGTCCAATAGCATTGGTGCGTTGCTCTATAAAAGGCGCCTGGTCAAGAGTGGCCTGCTGTTCGGCATCAAAATCTTCAGGAGCTTCCAGGGTAAAGTCATCGATAGAGCCAATACCGATCAGGCTGATCTCATTGTAGCTGTCTATCTTGTGATTAAGCTTGTATTGGTAGTCCCAGTAATCGGGCCTGATAGGCAACCCGATGGCCTTAAACAGGAATTGAAGGTAACTGCGACGTACCGAAGCCAGGAAAGTAGTTTTTGATTCATCGTTATTCCCCTTAAAGAGTGGCCCCTCAAAGGTCAGGGCAGCCTCGCTGGCACTCACCCTGAAATTTCCGGTAAAGTTTCGGTTATTCCCATTTCGCTGGCTGAACTGCAAGACCCCGGAAAGCGGATTGTCATATTGGGCACCAAAGGCCGAGGTAGAAAGCGTTACATTATCTATGAAGGAAACGTTGACCATACCCACTGGTCCGCCGGCACTACCCTGGGTGGCGAAATGGTTGATATTGGGAATCTCCATGCCGTCAAGGTAATACACGGTTTCATTCGGGGCACCTCCCCTGATGATAAGGTCATTTCGAAATCCGCCAACAGAGGGAGAAACTCCGGGCAGGGTTTGTGCAACCCGCACCACATCATTATTACTCCCCGGGTAAGTGGCTATTTCTACGGCAGAAAGGGTCTGGGTAGATAAGGGGGTTTCTTTAGGTCTGCTTATTTTGTTAGCATTGGTAACGACCACCTCTCCCAACTCCTCTGTATCTTCCTCAAGTTCAAAATTGTAATCAGGGGTACCCACTGAACGTACAAGGATGTTGTATTTGGTCTGGGTCTTAAACCCGATATAACTCACCACCAGGTTATAGGATCCGGGTTCCACATCTTTAATTACGTATTTACCGTCAAGGTCGGTCTGGGCTCCCTTTTGGGTGCCTTCAAGATAAACAGAAGCTCCCAAAATGGGTTCTCCGGTGTTATCGGTAACAATACCGTATATGTCAGTATTTACCTGTGCCCATCCGGTTTGTATACTAAGCAGGACCAGGAGAAGACTGAAAAGTTTTCGTTTGATCATAACATCCATAGCAATAGTCTTTTTGTTCAAAAATACTATTGAAAACCATGAACAACTGATAAACTTTTGTAAAATTTCCTACGCCGTTAGTTTTTAAACAGATAACGGCAGAAAACAAATTATTCTCCACTACGCAAACTTATCTTGCTCCTGAGTCTTGAGTCTTGACTCTTGATTCCTGGATCTCTTAAACACTTTCCACCATCACCTTTACTGATTTACTGCTGTCGGCCTGCACCTCGAAGGCATGGGGTAGTTCATTCAGGGAAAAATGATGGGAAACGATGGGGGTAATATCCAGTCCTTCATCCATCAGCCGGATGGCCTCTTTAAAATCCGCACCACTGTAAAACAAGGACCCTTTAACATCCAACCGTTTATAAACGACCTCATTAGGGTCCAGCTCCATGGGTTTGCTGTAAATGGCCAGGACGGTTAATTTGGCATCAGGTGCCAGGAGCCCTAAGGTTTGCCTGAGTACCGGGCTTACACCGGTACATTCAAAGGCCGCATTCAGGTTGGGCAACTCGCCGGAATAATTAAGGGAACCAACCGTTCCGAACTCCTGAACGATAAGATCTTTAAGATCGCCATCCGTTTTAGGGTTGAACGTGAATTTAGCGCCCAGTTTTTTGGCCAGTTCCAGCCGCTTCACACTCATATCGGAGGCCACAATATTCCGGTAACCTTTACTTTTTAAACCTGCAATGGTGACCAACCCGATCGTACCGCAACCCGAAACGAGGATATTGTCGTCTGGTCGAAGGGCAGTTTTATTTATAGCCGCAAGACCCACACTCATGGGTTCGACCAGGGCGCCCATTTCGCTGCTTAAACTGTCGGGGATCACAAAAATATTGGAGTCCCTCATGGCATTATCAATTTTGACATAACGGGCGAAGCCTCCAGGACTCATACCCAACCCCGTTCCGTTGATCATCGGATTGACCACAACCCGATCGCCTACATTCATTCCCGCAATACTACTTCCTTTTTCAATGATCGCGCCGCAGAATTCATGTCCGAGGACCGATCCCGGAGGCACAAGACCTTCATGGTAAATATGCAGATCGGTTCCGCAAATCCCCGTCATTTCCACATTAATGATCACACTGTTCTCTGACAGCCCGGGAGATTTCATTTCGTCTACACGGATATCGTGTACGCCATGGAACACTCCGGAAGGGTTTATTTCTTTCATCTTTTCTCGATTTAAAGGATTAGGATACCCTAACTGGGGCCGGTACCAGGTATAATTCTTTTCAAAGTTAAGAAAAAGAGGTCAAGTAATTGAATTGCAGTAGTTTACGCGTGCAACTAAAAACCTCAAGTTGCGTGGGAAGTGAAAATGCAAACCCTCGCCCTGCTATCAAATACATATCGAATTGGCTCCCCGCCCTGGTCAGGGAGGGGTGGACCCGGCTATTGCCGGGGACGGGGTGGGTTGTAATATTCACACCTGGGTTAGCTCGCTCCACTTGCTGGGCCAGGGGACCGAGCGTGAAGCAAAGTGCCGGTGGCACTTTGTAGCGATGGGGCCAGCTGGCGCGTGGGGATATGAAAATGCAAACCCGCACCCTGCTTCCCAGAACCGGTTTTTTGTTTTGCTTTCGCTTACATAAGCGAGCCTTTGACGCTCTGAAAAAGCTCATCTCTAACCAAATACCAGACACCTGATATTCACAGCAAACTATGAAGGGATCAGGCATCTGGCTCGGTTACAATCATATCAATCATCTAAATGGTGATCAAAAACTCCTTAGTTTTTGTATCAAGAATGAGTTGACTCTCATTTATGGCTTGATTCCCCATCCAACCCCCAATTCGGGTAAATGGGGTTACCAAAGGTTGAAGGAAGGCATACATATCTACGCATGAAACGCGGTTCATACGTAATTGAGTACCTCCAATGCTAAGCGCATAATCGCTTGCTTTACTGTTAATGTAGAATTTATCTTCCCAACTTTTAGCTGCAAATCTTTCTACCGGAGCAGTTTCATCGGTATATTTTTCAAAACGGTTTTTGGTTGTAATTAAGCCAAAGGCCGAGCATCCGGAATCGTACAAAAACTCGTACTCCTTACCATCAACGACAGCAGGCAGCATAACACGACGCCCCGGAAAATCAAAAGCTTTAAATCCATTGAGGTTCTGCATCCACTCAGGACGTTCTTCAAAGAACTGAATGGTCTGATTTTTAAAATCAATTGATGTGATCCGGTCTACAAGGATATCGCTACCAATGGTGCCAATACAAACGTTAGTTTCCGGGTTCAACTCAGCCGAAAAGGTATTGCCATAATTGGGGTAGATCTTTACCATGGATAAGGTAACCGGTATACCCCCTAAAGTTAATTTCAGGGATTTCACGAACCGGAATCCGTCCTTCTGAACTTCCTCAAAAGTATACCCCAAATTACTTAATGAAATAAGATCCTTTTCATAGAGAAAAGAGTCAGGCGCACCTGTATCAAATTGCATATTGAGATTATGTTGAAGGTTGCCGATCTGGACAGGTATTAAAAGAGCTGACTGATATTCGATATGGCCTTCCACCTTATGATGGGTCCATTTAAAATTCATGGGGTGAGATTCATGACTGAGTTCTAAGTACGCCGGGCGTTCCTTAAAATAGGTGTTATTGAATTTTCTAATGCCATAAATTCCAAGAATGAATACAAGACCTAAAAGGCCTAATACGCTGTAACCGATAATTCTTTTCATGATTAGTTAAAATTTTGAATAAACATTAATTAAACTTTCATGAAGCAAAGAAATAGCGAATCTCAGTAATAGCGCGGGATTTCATGCCGCCAATTTTACGACAATTTCAGTTTCAGGTCTAAATAAGACGCAAAGGGAGGTTTAAAAAATCAAAATCCTGGTGTTGAATCTTAATGGCAGTACGGATGATCACTACGATATTAAAAAGGTAGGCAAGAAGCACTGAAATCAATATCAAAGGAATACCGGGGAATAGTTTTGCAACGGTAAATGGCAATAAGATAAGTAGTAGAGATAGGATAAGCGTAAACAAAATTTGAAAATTAACGATCCGTCGACCTACATCATCTACGAGTTGGGAATCCCGGTTGCTCCTCCAGAGAATTAAAGGCAGAATCAGATTCCCGAAAGGAATTCCAAGAAAGGATAAGACCGATAAATTTATGATCCTAATGGTGGTGATTTCAGAATCCCGAGAACGCTTGGTGTTTATAAATTTAGCCTGTAAGGCAGAAGGGTCCATATTGAATTCTTCCGCCAGTGCGCTTAAGGTAAACCCTTTAGGAACTTTATTTGTGTTTTCTAAACGCTGGATCGTACGTAAAGACAGGCCCGTTTTCGCAGCTAGATCATTCTGGGTGTAACCTTTTTGTTCTCGTATGGATTTAAGAATACTCACAAAAAAAGTGTATTTGAACATCCGGGTTCATTATAAAACTCACGGATGTGATTATACCTAATTGAATGGTGATTATTTTTTATTTAATCCAAAACTAGAAGAAGTTGTTAAAAAAACACAGTTTTATTTTCCTTTTTCAGAATTTATAAAAGTGATCTTGTCCATAAAAAACGTGTTTATTGCGCTCAAGATTGCAAGTCAGATGCTACAATAGTTTAGAAAAACGTATCGGAGGCATTTTCACCTGGGTTAACTCGCTGCGCTCGTTGGGCCGGACCGAGCGTGAAGAAAACAGCCGGTGGCTGTTTTTAGCGAAGGGGCCAGCCGGCGCGAGGGGAGGTGAAAATGCAAACCCGCTCCTGCTATCAAATAAATATCGTATTGGCTCCCCGCCCTGGTCAGGGAGGGGTGAACCCGGCTAGTGCCGGGGACGGGGTGGGTGGTAATATTCCCACCTGGGTTAGCTCCCTTTGGTCGCTGGGCCAGGGGACCGAGCGTGAAGCAAAGTGCCGGTGGCACTTTGTAGCGATGGGGCCAGCCGGCGCGAGGGGAGGTGAAAATGCAAACCCGCTCCTGCTATCAAATACTTATTGAATTGGCTCCCCGCCCTGGTCAGGGAGGGTTGGCACCGGCTAGTGCCGGGGACGGGGTGGGTGGTAATATTCCCACCTGGGTTAGCTCCCTTTGGTCGCTGGGCCAGGGGTTCCCTCTCCTGAAAATGCAAACCCCAACTGCTACCGCAGTTGCCAGTTTTTTGTTTCCTCTCCGCTTACATAAGCAAGCTTATGACGCTACAGGAAACAAAAAACCCCCACTCTTTTCAGAGTGAGGGTTTGCGCTTTAAGTGGTCCCACCTGGGCTCGAACCAGGGACCACCTGATTATGAGTCAGGTGCTCTAACCAACTGAGCTATAGGACCATTCTTTTAAAAAACAAAAGAATTTATTTTTGGTTAAGATACTTATTTTTCAACCACATTTTTCCATACCCGCTTTTTAAATACTTTTCTCTGGCTCTCGCTGATAACCTATCAGGATAGCTTTCGGTGTGTATTAGTGACCATGGCCTGAAGGGCTTTGTACTTCGCACCCTCCCATTTTTGTGATCGTGTAAACGCTTTTCAACATCCATTGACAAACCAACATAAAGTCTGCTGTCTAATTGGCTAATTAAAACGTAAACAAATACCATTTCAATATTTCAAATACCTTTTCAGGTGCTCCCTGCCTGCCGTACCGCCAGGTGGGCAGGTAGGACCATTCGGATTAAGCACTTTCAAAGTACATAAATATTCCGAAAAATTGGAGTGCAATATTACTATTAATTCTTCAACAGTGCAAACCTTTTCAAAGGCAAATTGCCGCCAGGTTTGCCTATTGCCCGTCTTCGATATCCTGGCAAAGTTCTACCAAAACCCCATTGGTGTTCCTGGGGTGCAGAAAAGCCACCCATTTATTATCTGCCCCGCGCTTCGGGGTTTCATTAAGCACTACGAATCCCTCCTCCTTTAACCTTTTGATCTCTCCCTTGATGTCTGCCACTGCGAAGGCGATATGGTGAATCCCCTCTCCCTTCTTTTCAAGGAATTTAGCGATGGGACTGTCTTCCCTTGTAGCTTCCAGCAATTCCACCTTGCTCTCTCCCACTTCGAAAAACGAGGTTTTCACGCCCTCAGAAGCCACCTCTTCCTCCTTGTATGGGTGTACGCCGAGCAACTTTGTGAAAAGTTCGTTGGAAGCTTTCAGGTCCTTTACCGCGATTCCCAGGTGTTCTATTTTGTTCATGTTTGATTTCAATTACAGGTTTCCACAAATTTAGCCATATCTGTCCGGAAAACTGTAACGAAAAAGTGGCACAGCCGTCTATTTGATATATCAATCAAATTGCGACGCCGTTATGACCCTCTTCCGAAAAAGTATTTCTTCTCTTACCCTCTCCCTCTTTTTTGCCCTTGCAGCAAATGCCCGGCAAAGCGACTCCTACACCCTGAATTACTCGGCCGAACATCCGGCCAGAATAACAGTAGAAGCTACCATTACCCTGGAAGATTCCCTGCTGTATATGAGTCCCTACGGTTCAAAGGCATCCCGATTCCCTGCCTATGTTCATGAACTTCATGTCACCGATATATCGGGAAGAAATATCCCCGTTGAATTCAGAGACTCCTTGCAATGGATTGTAAAAGGGGCCAAAACAGGCACCCCTATACACCTTTCCTATCAGGTGTATGTCGAACATGAACAGGAAGCCTGGCCCGGAGGTACCGATGGGATTGCCTATAAAAGAGATTATGGCACCATGACCTCAGGCAGAGTTCTGTTTATTATTAACGGAGCGGAAAAAAAGGATATCCTGGTTACGCCCGAACTGCCCGATACCTGGAAGGTAAGTGTACCCTGGAAACTTCACCCGGATCAACCGGGAGTATACCAGGTTCCAAACCTTGCAGCATTACAGGAATCGTTTGTGTTTGCCGGTACTCACCGTGAGATCCTGGTAAAACGGGAGGACTTTACCCTTAAGTTCGTTCTGGGAGGAGAAAATCTGTACGCACAGGAGCCACAGATCACGGCCATGGCCAACGAACTTCTCGATTACTATATCGAACTCATGGGCGGTATTCCAAAACCTGACCCGAAAGAAAAGATCAACCAGGCCATGGTCATCATAACAGAAAATGAGATCACCGATGGAGAAGTGATCGGCAACCATATCAGCATGTTCATGAACCCCAACGGAGACCCGCAATCACAGATGATCGGATGGTTTATCTTTGCGCATGAGTTTTACCACCTTTGGAACGGCAAATCCATCAAATTCGAAGGGTCCGGGTCTGATTGGTTTAAGGAGGGCGTCTCTAACTATTACACCCTGAAAGGACTCTACACGGTTGGATTTTTAAAGGAAGAAAGTTATAAAGCCGTCCTGAACAATCTTTTCTACCAGCGGTACATAAACGACCCCGGACTTGGTGAAATGAGTCCGGTAGCCTCTGCAGATGGGTTTTCAAAAGACCGCCACTGGGGACTTATCTACGGGGGTGGGCTCTTTGCAGGGATCGCCGCCGATATGGAGATACGCACGCATTCTGAGAATCAAAAAAGCCTGGATGATCTGATGAAAGACCTTTTTCAGAACAGTGTGAGAAACCCTGTTTTTTACAATAACGACGACCTCATTGCCAAGATACAGGCTTATGGCTTTGCGGCCTTTCCTGAATTCTTTGAAAATCACCTGAAAGGAACAGAAGTGATCTCCCTGGCTCCCTATCTGAAACATGCGGGAGTAGATGTTTCAACGGCGAACGGTCAGCTTACCATAGAACATCAGCCTGAAAAATCGGAAATGGAGGCCGCGATCTGGGAAGGGTTTCTTGGAGCCCGTTGATAAAGACAATAAAAGTAACCAAGGTAATGAGGTAATGAGGTAATGGGGTGATGGGGTGATGGGATGATGGGTCATGCCGGAATAAACCAAAAAACATCCTTACCTCTTTGCAGGCAGATCGTGGTTTTCCTCCGGGTACACCACGCCTCCGGGCTATCACAGGAAGATACGACCACACCTGCTGGTTCCTCCGTTCCTTTGGTCAGGAAGCCGACCTCACCCGGGTAAAATTTCCTTCCCGGGAAGACCTTTGTTGCATGCACTTCATGCTTCTGGACCTTCGTGCCTTGGTAACGCTCGTGAACCCTGATTTGTTTAGATCACACAACTTCATTACTTTGAAACACCATACCTTCGTAACCTCGTAACTTTATTTCGTACTTTTGTAGCATGGAGACGAACAGACAGAAGAAGATAGCAGGGGTTTTACAGAAAGACCTGGCAGAGATCCTGCAACGGGCAGCCCAGGGAGGCGGACTCACCAACACACTCATCAGTGTAACCAAGGTCAAGGTGACCTCAGACCTTTCAATTGCCAAGGTATATATCAGCTTTTTTCCTCACGAAAAGGGAAAAGAACTCCTGGAGGGCATCCGTTCCAACCAGCCGCTTATTAAGCACGACCTTTCCCAGCGCACCAGGAATCAGTTGAGAAGGGTTCCTGAACTGGAATTTTTTATTGACGATTCCCTGGAGTACATCAACCGAATTGAAAGCTCGCTCAAGGGCGACGACAACCCTCTTGACAACCCTGATCTGTTAGACAAACGAAAGAAAAGCTGATCGTTGAACATCGCCCTGTACATAGCCAAACGCTACCTGGTATCCAAGAGCAGTCAGAATGCCGTGAACATTATCAACCTGGTAACCTTTCTTGTAACGGTTATCGGATCGGCAGCCTTGTTTATCGTACTTTCGGCCTTTGCAGGACTTAAAACCTTTAGCCTTTCCTTTGCGGATAATTTTGACCCTGACCTCAAGGCCATTGCTGCACAGGGAAAATACTTTGTTCTCGAACCCGAAGAGGAACAGGACATCGCCAGCCTGGAAGGGGTGGCTTCCTATTCCAAAGAGATCGAAGAACGCATCGTTCTTACCCACGAACAAAAAAATCATGTGGCCTGGATAAAGGCTGTGGATACGCATTACCCTGATGTGATCCCGGTTGACAGCCTGTTGTACTTTGGCAGCTGGATGTCTCAGGACCCCTACCAGACCGTTACCGGTATCTCCATTGCCAACCTGCTGGGCACCCATCCTAACGACTACAGCAGCCCTGTAAAGATCCTGGCTCCAAAACCCGGAGAAGGCAGCATTACGGGCACCCAAAAACCCTACAACGAACTCTCGGTTACCCTCTCCGGCGTCTATGCCGTTAACGAGGACCTGGATAAGAAATACGTATTCGCCCCCCTGAATACCATACAGCCTTTATTGGAAAAAGACAGCCTGGAGATCACAGGGATCAACTTCAAGCTAACACCCAACGCAGCCCCTTCTGCCGTTGCCACAGCCATTAACTCCATTCTTGGAGACAAGGTGGAAGTAAAAACCAGGGCGCAGCTCAACGATGCATTATACAAAATGCTCAATACCGAAAACCTCGCCATCTACCTCATCTTTACGCTGGTACTCATTATCGCCCTGTTTAATGTGGTGGGATCTATCATCATGATGATCCTCGATAAACGAGGCAACCTGAAAACCCTCTTCAGCCTTGGTGTTCCGGTTAAAAAACTGCGGCGCATCTACCTGCTCCAGGGAATCCTGATCACTACTGTTGGAGGGCTCCTTGGAATCTTACTGGCCTCCCTGTTGGTATGGAGCCAGCTGGCTTTTAAATGGATCCGGCTCACCCCTTCCCTGCCCTACCCTGTAGAGTTTCAGATCGGCAATGTCCTGGTGGTATTCGCCACTATTTTTGTGTTGGGGAGTATCGCTTCCAAGATCGCCTCTGCAAGGATCAATAAAGCCTTGCTGGAGATATAAGAGACGTAAATTAAAAAAGCCCCTCCGTGATCCGGAAAGGCTCTTTTCTTTCAACTATATATTTTTTACCGGCACTCACCACACCTGGCGCGGCCAGCTTGTCTTTTCCCGCTTCTCGTATTACGCAAACTGAAAATTCCCGAACTTCTCCAGCACCTCATCAAAGGCGGCAAATACATCGGCGGCATCATCACTGGTCACCATTTTGGTTCTGTAATCCTTAAAATGCGGAATTCCCTTAAAGTAATTCGTATAGTGGCGACGGGTTTCAAAAACCCCGAGTTTCTCCCCTTTCCAGTCGATCGCCATCTGCAGGTGCCTCCGTGCAGCATCCACCCGTTCTTCCATAGAAGGCGGCGGCAAATGCTCCCCGGTTTCAAAAAAGTGCTTCACTTCCTTGAAGAACCATGGATAACCAATACTCGCACGTCCGATCATAGCCCCATCCAGTCCGTATTCGTCACGCATCTTCACAGCCATCTCCGGAGTGTTTACATCCCCATTTCCGAAAACAGGAATGTGCATACGCGGATTGTTCTTTACCTCCGCGATGGGCCCCCAGTTGGCGTTGCCTTTATACATTTGCTTCCGGGTACGCCCGTGAATGGAAATGGCCTTGATACCCACATCCTGAAGCCGCTCGGCCACCTCTACGATCTTTATGGAATCATGATCCCACCCCAGGCGGGTTTTTACGGTTACAGGCAGCTTGGTGCGCTTTACCATTTCTTCGGTAAGTTTTACCATGAGAGGGATATCCCTTAAGATCCCAGCCCCTGCATTTTTACATACCACCTTTTTTACCGGGCAACCAAAGTTGATGTCGATAATATCCGGATTGGATTTCTCTACAATATCAATGGCCTGAAGCATGGAATCCAGTTCAGAACCAAAGATCTGTATCCCTACCGGACGTTCCTTTTCGTAAATATCGAGTTTCTGTACGCTCTTGGCAGCATCCCTGATAAGTCCTTCCGATGAAATGAACTCTGTATACACCACATCAGCCCCCTGTTCCTTACACAACTTCCTGAAAGGCGGGTCACTAACATCTTCCATGGGCGCCAGCAACAGCGGAAAATCTCCTAATTCTATGTCTCCGATCTTTACCAATTTCCTCTTTTTTAGGGATTTGCGGTGCAAAGATAATTCATTTTGCCATAAAACCTGAAGTTTGTGAATTTCTTAATTCCCCCCGTTGAGTTTAATCCGCTCTGCCTCTGCCGGGGTCGTGTTCCGGTTATTGTCCTGCAACCTGAAGTTCCCGAAATTGTACCGGAAGGATACATAGACCTTGCGGGTCTCGGGCCGGGCGAAAAATCCGTTGTCCTGATTAAGATAGGTGGATTGCATCGGGACATTCATAGTATTGAACACATCATCCACCCCCAGGGTCAGGCTCCCACGCTGCCCCCACAGGTCTTTTCTTACCGACAGATTGAGGTAATGCTGATTGCTGAAACGATACGATCCCTGTATGTAATCACTCATATAGGTATAGGCTGCTTCCAGGTTGAGTTCGCCCTCCGCATCCAGGGTGATCCCGTTGTACAAATACCCCAGGAAACCTGCCGTGCTGTTCTTAACAAACACATTACCACTCTCTACCCCCGGAAATCTATCCTCCAAATAATACGCCGAGGAATAGATATACATATACCAGCGCGAAGAAATACTCGCCGGGGCGGTAAAATCCAGACTGATCTGACGGGAGTAATC
Organism: Robertkochia flava; assembly: GCF_020166515.1. Taxonomy (GTDB): domain Bacteria; phylum Bacteroidota; class Bacteroidia; order Flavobacteriales; family Flavobacteriaceae; genus Robertkochia; species Robertkochia flava. Next base: position 256,613 of record NZ_JAINZT010000002.1, read on the forward strand.
GATGTTGAATTCCGAATCGTAAAGCTGTCTCTGCACATTCTGCTGGAATGGAAGGGTCATCAACGCATTGTCCATATTCTGGTAGTACAGTTCAAAGGTGTACCGTTGCTTAAAGGTATAGCTCAGGGTGATCTTGTCTTCCAGTGCCCTGGTGAGATTCGGATTCCCTTCCTTATACTGGTCTTCTATGATAAAGTACCGGAACGGATTCAGGCTTTGGTACCTGGGCCTGGTGATCTTTCTTCCATAACTTAACCCATAACTGTGGTTTGCGGAAGGAGTGTATTGCACTCCTGCCGAGGGAAACACCCCGAAGTACTCCTGGGTGTTCACCTCTCCCAGGGCAATGGAATTGGCCATGACATCGGTGTATTCTACCCGGGCACCCAGCTGCAACTCCCATTGATCCCATGACCGGTTGAAATCGACATAGCCGGCATAGATGGCCTCGTAATATTCGAAATTGTCGTCTACAGCCCCGATGGGGACAGCCGTTCCCGCAAAACCTATATTGCTTTTACTTGCAATATCGGCATACTTTAAGCCGGTTTTAAACTCGCCTTCTCCAAGGGTCGTGCTCAGGTCGGTCTGGAGGGTGAAAATGTTATTCTTTTGTCTCCCGTCGCTGTTGAAACTACTGCTGAAAAGCGGTGAACCGGATGTCTCAAAATATTCGGTGGTCAGGGTTTGAAACTGAGCCTGCTCGAAATAGATATAGTTTGCGGCAGAACTCCAGGTGGTCCCTTTTTCATCGAGTTCGGTGTCGAATTCAGCTCCGAAAACATAGTTGTTCGTGTCATTTTCAAGAGCACTCCCTGTATTAAAATAATATTGAGACCCGGGTTGAGAAGATACCACATCCGTGCGAGCTTTATTATTGAAGGTCTTATCCGGAGACCACAAAACATTTGCGCTCAGGGTCAGGGTACTCCGCTCTCCGGTGGCAATGTCCAGGATCGAATTGATACTGTGATCGTTTTGCCGGGTCACCTTTTCAAAATCGGTATCCCAGCGCTCCTCCCCGAAACCGACATCGGAAAAATTCACATAAGAATCGTCGTTCTTAAACAGCTTGCTCCGGTTGAAATTATAATTGAAATAGAAATCGATATCCCTGGTCTTGTAGTAGTGCTGGGTGTTGAAATTATACTTCGGGAATACCCCATAGGTCCCCTTAGTCTCGACTGCACTCTTATAGCCAATGGAAACATTATTCCGGGTTACGATGTTTAACACCACACTGCCCTCGGCATCGAAACTTGCCGGCGGATTCGTGATCACCTCCACGGCGTCAACATTAGCTCCGGAAAATCCCTGCAGTAACCCGGCCAGTTCGGCGTCACTTAAATACACCCTTTTGTTATTCAGATAGATCACCGGGGTGGTGTTCTTTACCAGGAGCTTGTTATTCATTACGATCACCCCGGGAGTGCGCTTGAGAATGTCATACCCCGATAACACAGATAAATTGGTGTTGGCAACGCTAAAGATCAGTCGGTCCGGTCTTTTTTCTATGGTGGGTTTCCTGAAGCTAACGGTTATTCCCTGCAGGGCTTCTGTAGCCGGGCGTAATTCAATATTTCCCACATCAAGGTTTCCCTTTACTTCCATACCGCGAAGATCAGACTGGTATCCGATATAGGACGATTTTAAGATGTAGGTTCCGGCAGCAACCCCCTCAATGCGAAACCCACCATCGTCCATGGAGGTTACTCCTTTGATCATAGTGGAGTCTGTAGCTTTAAGCAATAAAATATTTACGAAGGAAAGTGGCTCCTTATTTTGATCGGAAACCCTTCCGGTAATGTCGAATTCCTGTGCAGAACCGTAAAAATATTGTACGAATAGAAAGCAAAAAGCTATCAGTTTTAGGTGGCGCATACTGTAGGTTAATGGGTAATTTGGTTTAAAAATAACACTTTCTTAACAATATGAAACCCGGGTTGAAAGTTTTCTTCCGGCATATAAAAACCATTCCTGAGGATGCGTTTTAAAATAGCGTATATTTGCAGTCTCATTCGATGAAAAGAAGACCATGAAGCACATTAGAAACTTTTGTATAATTGCTCACATCGACCACGGGAAAAGCACCCTTGCCGACCGTTTACTGGATTTTACGGGAAGTGTTACCGAACGTGAAAAACAGGACCAGTTACTGGATAACATGGACCTGGAGCGCGAGCGTGGGATCACCATCAAGAGCCACGCTATTCAGATGGAATACAACTACAAAGGTGAAGATTACATATTAAACCTGATCGACACTCCCGGCCACGTAGATTTCTCCTACGAGGTTTCCCGATCAATTGCTGCCTGCGAGGGCGCCCTGCTGGTTGTGGATGCCGCGCAAAGCATCCAGGCGCAAACCATTTCCAACCTGTATCTCGCTTTGGAGAACGACCTGGATATCATCCCTGTTCTGAACAAGGTAGATCTGCCATCGGCCAACCCGGAAGAGGTTACCGATGACATCGTGGACCTGTTGGGTTGTGATGCTTCGGATGTTATCCCGGCAAGTGCAAAAACAGGGATAGGGATCGGAGAGATCCTGGAAGCCATTATTGAGCGCATTCCCGCTCCAAAGGGCAACCCCGATGAGCCGCTTCAGGCCCTGATCTTTGATTCTGTGTACAATCCGTTTCGCGGAGTAGAGACCTATTTCCGGGTTATCAATGGAGAGATCAGAAAAGGACAACAAATTAAATTCCTGGCTACCGGAAAGAATTATGATGCCGATGAGGTGGGCACCCTGAAGCTAACCCAACATCCTAAACAGGTGATAAAAACCGGGGATGTAGGTTACCTCATCACCGGGATCAAGGACGCCAGGGAAGTAAAGGTAGGAGATACCATTACCGATGCCAAGCATCCTACGGCCAATATGATCGAAGGATTCGAAAACGTAAAACCCATGGTATTTGCGGGTATTTACCCTGTAGACACCGAAGAATACGAGGAACTCAGAGGGGCTATGGAAAAGCTGCAGCTCAACGACGCCTCCCTGGTATTTGCCCCGGAAAGTTCTGCCGCCCTCGGATTTGGATTCCGTTGCGGATTCCTGGGTATGCTCCACCTGGAGATCATACAGGAACGTCTGGAACGGGAGTTCGATATGACCGTGATCACCACGGTTCCCAACGTAAGCTATCACGCCTACACCAAAAAAGAGCCCGATACAAAGATCATCGTAAACAACCCTTCTGACCTTCCGGAGCCTTCAAAGCTGGATCGCGTGGAAGAGCCTTTTATTAAAGCCTCTATTATTACCAAGTCCGATTTTGTAGGGCCGGTAATGTCGCTCTGTATCGAAAAGAGAGGGGTGATCACCAACCAGAGTTACCTGACCCCTGAAAGGGTGGAGCTCAATTTTGATCTGCCGCTTGCCGAGATCGTATTTGATTTCTATGACCGTCTTAAAACGGTTTCCAAAGGGTACGCTTCCTTCGATTATTCCCCGATCGGAATGCGCGAATCAAAACTGGTACGGGTAGATGTCCTGATCAACGGAAATTCTGTGGATGCGCTATCAGCCCTGATCCACACAGACAATGCATATAACATCGGGAAAAAGATGTGTGAAAAACTGAAGGAACTTATCCCGAGACAACAATTTGATATTCCGATCCAGGCCGCTATCGGCGCCAAGATCATCTCCAGGGAAACCATTAAGGCTCTGCGTAAGGACGTTACGGCCAAGTGTTATGGTGGAGATATCTCCCGGAAAAGAAAACTGCTGGAAAAGCAGAAAAAAGGTAAAAAACGTATGAGACAGGTCGGGAATGTGGAGATCCCTCAACAAGCCTTTATGGCCGTTCTCAAACTCAACGATTAGATTGCTAAAACCTCCCTGACCGGGAGGTTTTTTTATGCCTCAAATATCCTGGTGTTCCCCCTGCTGTCTATGTGCAGGGTAAAGTCCCTGCTTTTTTCTACAACGGGATTCCGAAAAGAAAACCGGCAAACCATTCTTTCATCCGTGCTGTTTATCATATCCACCTCAAAAAATACCAGGCCGGACCGGTTCCAGAATTCCGAATCTTTCTCTGAGGTACTCACCAGGTTTTTAAGAGATACCTCGCTGAAAAGTACCCGATCCTGATAGCGGAACTCCATGATGGTATCGAAAACAGGGGTGCGCTCTACCACTGTGTTCCTGGGGTCATACTTCAATTTTACTCCCGGAGCTTCTCCGGTGTTTACCAAATAGGTTTTCAGGTGGAACCTGGTAGAGAGCAGGGTGTCTGTAACCGATACAAAATCTGTAAAACTCCCTGGGTCCGTAATAGATAATCCGCTCCGCGGGTCCTGAGCTGACTGTTTTCCTGTTGCGGGCTTATGACTGAAATGCCCGGCTAGCATCATGATGCCAAAAATCAGTACCAGGTAAGGAAAAATACTTCTGTGTCTCATGTCAGGAATTGTTTTCCGTTACTTTCCGGGAATCCTTATTCGCATCTTCCTTGATGAGCTTAATGGGTTTTCCCAGGTAAACCAGTTTGTATCCGGGTTCGATATTCATGGTCTCGTTAAAGGAGGCTATGATATGCAACTCTCCGGAAAGGTCTTTTACAAAAATTGGAATGGAGTCTTTCAGTTCATTCAGTTTCGACATCTGCTCCAGGTAGTCCTCCCGCGATTCGAGTTCGATCTCGTTGATCTTCGGATAATCCCTGGCCACCTCACTCAGATTGATATAATCATCCTTCTTCGAGAACAGGATTTCCAATTGAGAATCATTCGGATCCTTCATCTCGTCGGAGGTGATCAGCCTGAAGGCACCATTCTCTCCCAGCTGCTCTTTAAATCGCTCTATGGCGTGTTTATTCACCTCTTCACTGGCCGTTAATGCCATGAGGTACCCTATATCGCTGAATTCGATATTATCGGTGAGTTCATCAGAAAATATATTGGCCTCTTCCGCATCAAGATCCATAGCCCTGGCCTTTTCAATGTTTTCCTTGTTGGAATCTATAAGCACCACATGGCGCCCGTTCTTTTGAAGGTATTTCCCAATAAGGCGGGATACATTGGAAGATCCCACAATGAGGATCCCTGTGGATTCTTCGAGAAACACCCCGGAAATTTTGGCGAACATTCTCGCCGTGGCCGCATTGAGCAATACCGTACCCAGTACGATCACAAACACCAGAGGGGTTATGTACTCCGCACCCGGTTCTCCAGCCAGGGCCAGGCGGCTACCAAAAAGGGAAGCGATACCGGCAGCCACGATACCACGCGGACCCACCCAGCTTATGAAAAGCCGTTCATTAAACTTCAGTCCGGAGCCCAGGGTACTCAGAAATACCCCCAGCGGCCTTATAAGAAATACCACACAGGCAAATAACAGCAAGGTATTCCAGTTATAAACCAGGTAGAGATCCGACATATCGATATTCGCCGCAAGCAGAATAAACAGTATGGAGATAAGCAAGACGCTTAACGACTCTTTAAAGTACAGCAGCTCTTTCAGGTTGGGCAGGTCGATATTACCCAGAACCATCCCCATAACCACTACAGAAAGCAGTCCCGATTCATGAGCAAACTGCTCCGAGAGAACAAATACCCCCAACACAGAGGAGAGGGCCATCACATTCTTCAGAAAATGGGGTACCATGTCTTTTTTAATGGCGAAATACAATGCGTACGCAAAAGAAAAGCCGATGGAAAAGCCGACCACCACCGTTTTCCCAAATTCAATAAGGGCCTGCTGGGTATATTCTTCGCCCTGGCCAACAGAAATAAACTCAAACATCAGTACCGCGGCAACGGCACCGATAGGGTCGATCAGAATACCTTCCCACTTTAACACTGCAGACAAGTCTTTTTTAAGGGGTATATTTCTTAAAATAGGAGTTATTACCGTGGGGCCGGTTACGATGATAAGGGCTGCAAAAAGGAAAGAGATCGGCCAGCTCAGGTCAAACAAAAAGTGCGAAACCACCCCTGCTCCAAGAAAGGTCACTATGGTCCCTACCGTGATCAGTTTAATGATCACAGGCCCCACATTCAGCACTTCATTGCGCTTCAGGGTGAGTCCTCCTTCAAAAAGGATCACCGCAATGGCAAGAGATACGAATTGAAACAACAATTCCCCGGGAAACAGCCCTTTATTGTCCTCCGGGTGCCAAACGGGTTCAATGAGTTTGGTGCCGTCACCAGTGTATAAGGTGGAAACCGGTCCCACCACTAATCCGATGAGTATCAGTGGCAAAATTGCAGGAATCTTAAATCTCCAGGCTACCCATTGAGCAATAATTCCAAGTATGACAATCCCCGCTAGTTCTAACATATGTTGGTTTTGTTCTGCTATATTAAGTTTATAAAAATATAAAAATGTTAAAAATAGGATAATAAAGATGCTCTATTTTACCTATCTATGCTGCTTTTCTTATTTTGCGTAACCTATTTTAACCCGATTATTCCATATGCGTTTATACCCGATTGAAACAGGTAATTTTAAGCTGGATGGTGGTGCAATGTTCGGGGTGGTTCCCAAATCGCTTTGGAACAGAACCAATCCTGCCGACGCCAATAATATGATCGATATCGCAGCGCGTTGCCTGCTCATAGAAGATGGCGACCGACTGATCCTTATCGATACCGGGCTCGGAAACAAACAGTCTGATAAGTTCTTCAGCTATTACTACCTCTGGGGCGATCATTCCCTGGATGGCTCCCTGGCCAGTCACGGGTTTCACCGGGATGACATTACCGATGTGTTTATGACCCACCTGCATTTTGACCACTGCGGGGGAAGTGTGGCTCGCAATCCAAAAGGAGACGGGTACCAGCCGGCATTTAAAAACGCGCGGTTCTGGACGAATAAAGACCACTGGAAATGGGCCACCCAACCTAACGCGAGGGAGAAGGCCTCTTTTCTGCCGGAAAATATTCTTCCGCTGGAAGAAAGCGGACAACTTCACTTTGTAGACACCCCCGAATCCGGCTTTTCGGAGCAAAACGACCTGGGGTTTGGAATTCTTTTTGTCGATGGCCACACCGATAAACAAATGATTCCGCATATTAACTACAAGGGAAAAACCATCGTCTTTACAGCCGACCTTTTACCTACCGCAGGACATATCCCCCTGCCTTATGTAATGGGGTATGACACCCGGCCATTACTTACCCTGGATGAGAAAGATGCCTTTTTGAAAACTGCCGTGGAAAATGACTTTTACCTCTTTATGGAACACGATGCCCATAACGAGGTCTGTACCCTAAAAGCAACCGAAAAAGGTATCCGACTGGATAAAACTTTAAAATTTTCAGATATAATTTAACTTAGAAATCATGAATATTAAATTTTCAATGGCCTCAGGGGCCTTGGCAATTGGACTACTGGCAGGATGCGGGGCAGCTCCGATAGATCTGGATCCGGTACAGAATACCGCCACTGCAGATTTTGCAAAAAATTCATTTACCGAAGCACAATATAAAAACTGGGGTCATGCAGACCTGTTAACCGATACCATTCCCGGTATGAGCGTTATCAAGGCATACCAGGATATCCTTAACAACCGGGAAGGGAAAAAGGTGATCGTCGGGGTAGTAGATTCCGGGATTGATATCAACCATGAAGACCTGACCAGCGTGATCTGGGTAAATGAAGATGAGATCCCCGGTAATGGTGTTGACGACGATAAGAACGGCTTTGTGGATGATATCCATGGATGGAACTTTTTGGGTGCGTCTAATAACGAAAACCTGGAAATGACCCGGATCGTTAAAAAAGGAGATGATGGTTCCGAAATGTACAAGAAGGCAAAGGCAGAATTTGACGAAAAATCAAGCTATGCCAAGCAGGGACTAAGCCGCTACACGGAGATCTATGAAATGGTGGATTCTGCTGATGGGGTTGTACAGGAGCAATTGGGAACAGATAGCTACAATCTGCAGGATATTCAAAATATCACCTCTGAGGATGAGGCTGTGGTGAAAGCTGCAAAAGCATTGGAATACTGGATGTCCCGTGTGGGTTCTGTGGAAGAGATCAAAAAAGAACTGGAAGGCGGAATCGAATATTTCTCTGACCAGCTCGAATACAACCTCAACCCGGAATTTGACGGAAGAACCGTGGTAGGTGACGATCCATATGATATTACAGACACCAATTACGGAGATAACAACGTTACCGGAGACCTGGATCATGCCACCCACGGTACCCACGTGGCCGGTATCATAGCTGCCAGCCGTAACAATGGTATCGGTATGGACGGCGTTGCTTCGAACACCGAGATCATGGTACTGCGTGCCGTTCCTAACGGAGATGAATACGACAAGGATATTGCACTTGCCATTCGTTACGCAGTGGATAATGGAGCCAAGGTGATCAATGGAAGTTTTGGAAAAGGATATTATCCAAATAAGGAATGGGTTTATGACGCCCTCAGATACGCTGCAGAAAACGATGTGCTTTTTGTTCATGCAGCAGGAAACGACAGTAACTTTCTTGACGAGGCAGAGAACTATCCGAACGACCAGGAAAATAACGGTCCGGAATTCTTTGACAACGTGATCACCGTAGGCGCCCTGAACTGGGCCTATGGCGAGCAAATGGTTGCCGGATTCTCCAACTACGGCAAGGTGAATGTAGACGTATTTGCCCCCGGAACAAAGATCTATGCCACCACCCCGGAGAATAACTACGAATACCTGCAGGGTACCTCTATGGCGGCTCCCGGAGTTGCCGGTATGGCTGCGTTGATCCGTTCGTATTTCCCTAAATTGAGCGCTTCTCAGGTAAAACACATTATCATGGAGTCCGGACTGGCTTCTGATGCCGAGGTGATCGTTGCCGGAGATCCGAACAACAAACAACCTTTCAGCTCGCTTTCCAAATCCGGGAAAATGGCCAACCTTTACAATGCCCTGATCATGGCAGATAAGGTTTCGAGAAAGAAAATTAAACTTTAATTTATACATCATAAAGGCCCTTTTCTATGATCTGGGCCTTTTTTTATGCCTTAAATAACTATGAAGAAATTTTTAATTACTGTGCTAAGCCTCGGACTGAGTACTGCCGGCTTTTCACAATTTGAAAACGACCGCCCGTATTACTGGCAACAACATGTGGATTACAAGATGAATGTCGACATGGATGTGGAAACTTACCGGTTTACGGGAGACCAGGAATTGCAATACACCAACAATTCTCCGGACACCCTTAAAACCGTATTCTACCATTTGTATTTTAACGCTTTTCAACCGGGAAGTGAAATGGATGTTCGCAGCCGAAACCTACCGGATCCGGACAGAAGGGTAGGGGCGCGCATCAACAGTCTTGCCCCGGATGAGATTGGATACATGCGGGTAGGTACCCTAAAGCAGAACGGGGTGGAGATCGAGCACCACACCGAAGGTACGGTACTGGAAGTAGCTTTGAATAAGCCTATCCTGCCCGGAGAAACCGTGAATTTCACCATGGACTTTGAGGGTCAGGTTCCGGTACAGATCAGAAGAAGTGGCAGAAACAATGCCGAAGGGGTGGCCCTGTCTATGACACAATGGTATCCTAAGATGGCCGAATACGACTTTGAAGGATGGCAGGACCATGCGTATATCGCCCGTGAATTTCAGGGGGTATGGGGTGATTTTGATGTAAAGATCACCATTGATAAGGATTATGTTATCGGTGGTACAGGCTACCTTCAGAACCCGGAAGCGATCGGTCATGGTTATGAAACCGAAGGCATGAAGGTAAAGCGCCCGAAAGGAAAAAAACTTACCTGGCATTTTGTAGCCCCCAATGTACACGATTTTGCCTGGGCTGCAGATCCGGAATACATCCACGATACCCTGAAAATGGAAAATGGACCTACCCTTCACTTTTTCTATAAAGACAAAGAGGAGATCAGGGAAAACTGGAAGAACCTGCAACCTAAAACCGCAGCCCTGATGGAATTCTTCAGTGCGAACGTGGGACCATACCCATGGGAACAGTACTCTGTGATTCAAGGCGGAGACGGAGGAATGGAGTATGCCATGTGTACGCTGATCACCGGAGAACGCAAATTCGGAAGCCTGGTTGGCGTTACCGCTCATGAGCTTGCCCATACCTGGTTCCAGCAGATCCTGGCCACCAATGAGTCTAAACACGAATGGATGGATGAAGGTTTTACTTCCTTTATTTCTGACCTTGCCGAAAACCAGGTCATGGAAAGAGGGAAAGACAATCCGTTCTCCGGAGCTTACCAGGGGTATCTGGCCCTTGCCAACTCAGATATGCAGGAGCCGCTCACTACCCAGGCAGACCGCTACAGCACCAACAGAACCTATGGGATTTCTGCCTACAGTAAAGGCGAGGTCTTCCTGAGCCAGCTCGGTTATATCATTGGTCAGGATAAACTCATGCAAACCCTCAAGCGCTACTACAACGACTTTAAATTTACCCATCCCACCCCGAATGACATTATTCGTACCGCAGAAAAGGTTTCGGGAATGCAATTGTGGTGGTACCTCAATGAATGGGCAGAAACCACCCATACGATCGATTACGGTATTAAGTCGGTTACCGCAGAAGAAGGAAAAACCAGGATTACCCTGGAACGTATCGGGAAAATGCCGATGCCCATGGATATCCTTGTGGAATACCAGGACGGAAGTGTGGAAACCTTTTATGCACCGCTACGCATGATGAGAGGTGAAAAAGACAACCCTTACGAAGGTATCGAAAGACAAGGTCTTGACGACTGGCCCTGGGTATACCCGGAGTACAGCTTTGCCATTGAGCGCGAAGTCTCAGAGATAAAAACCATCTACCTGGATCCTTCAGGGCTTATGGCAGATACCAATCGGGAGAACAATATTTACCAGGCCGAATAACCCTGTTTCTCAATCAATAGTATACAAAACCTCTCTTTTAAGGGAGGTTTTGTTATTTTTACCCCTTTGAAACACCTATGGACAGATCCTTTCCCAGAAAAGAAAAACTCAAAAGTCAAAAGCTTATCGAAGCGGTATTTACCGAAGGATCTTCCGTTTCCAAATATCCCCTGAAGCTGGTGTATCGCCGCGCTGAATTCCAGGAGGATACCAAGGTTCAGATTGCCGTTACCGTACCTAAAAGACGCTTTAAAAAAGCTGTAGACCGCAACCGGATCAAGCGTTTGCTTCGCGAAGCCTGGCGACTGGGGAAATGGCAGTGGATCCCGGAACTTCAGAAACCCTATGCCATGGTCTTTATCTATACAGGAAGTGATATTCCTGATTTTATTACCATGGAAAAAACCATTGGAAAACTGATGAAAAAATTCCTCGATAAAAACGTAAACTCCTGAATTACAATTCCTTTATTCGTAAAAAGAAAGTTAAAAGTCTTTCGTTAATCGGTTATTCCTTTCCGGTACGAGGCAATTTTGGTACATTTAAGATGGCATCTGTCTATAAAAGTACCTAGAAGCATGAAAAAGAAATTCCTGATCCCCTTGCTGGCCCTTACCGTTCTGGTCACAGCAACCAGTTACCGCAATGATTATTTTGAGATCGCAAAACAGGTAGAGATCTTCACCACCATGTTTAAAGAATTAAACATGAACTACGTAGATGAGACCAATCCTGCAGAATTAATGGATCACGCTATTAAAAGTATGCTGGAAGACCTGGATCCCTATACCCGGTTCATGAACGAACAGGATGTGGAATCGTTCCGGATCAACAATAACGGCGAATACTCCGGCATCGGAGCCATGGTGCGCAGCTACAACGATAAACTCCTCATCATTGAGCCTTATGAAGGATATCCGGCCGATAAGGCCGGATTAAAGGCCGGAGATGAAATTATACAGATAGGGGATATCTCGGTGTCAGATTTTAAAGATGATGCCACAGAACTCCTTAAAGGGGCTAAGAATTCATCGGTGGAAGTTACCTATTTAAGGCAGGGGAAAACCATGACCACCATGGTAGACCGGGAAGAGATTGAGGTAGACGCCGTGCCCTTTTACAGGATGGCCGATGAGAACACGGGATATATTGTGCTTTCCAGGTTTAACAGAAAAGCCGCTTCCCAAACCCGGGAGGCCCTTGAGGATCTTAAATCCAAAGGAGCCCGGCAACTTATCCTGGATCTGAGAGGCAATCCGGGAGGGTTGCTTAGTGAAGCCATAGAAATATGCAATCTTTTTGTGGAAGAAGGCGAACTTATTGTAAGTACGCGGTCTAAGGTGAAAAAGTTCAACCAGGAATTCAAAACCAGGAAACGTCCGGTGGATACTCAAATCCCCCTGGCGATATTGATCGACGATAAAAGTGCCTCAGCCAGTGAGATCGTAAGCGGCGCCCTCCAGGACCTTGACAGGGCAGTGGTGGTAGGCTCCCGAAGCTTTGGAAAAGGTTTGGTGCAAAGGCCCATTAAACTCACCTATGGCACCCAGTTAAAAGTAACCATCTCCAGGTATTATACCCCCAGCGGCCGGTGCATACAATCCATGGATTACTGGAACCGTGATGAACAGGGCAATGCCGTTTCCAAAAAATCATTCCGCGAATACAAAACCAGAAACGGCCGCACGGTGTACGATAACGGAGGAGTAACCCCGGATGTGACTATTGAAGAGCTGCAGCAAAATGCCCTTACCCAGGCCCTGAACAACAACCTGGTCATTTTTGATTTCGCCACCGATTTTTATTATAGGCATCCCAACCTGGATACGAATAACTTTTCCCTCTCCGATGAGGTCTACACGAGTTTTAAGTCGTTTGTTAAGGATCAGGGATTCGATTATGAAACAAGGGCAGAGCAGGTACTTCATAATCAGCTGGATCAGGAAGAGATTGCCCTGCTTGGAAATGAGGTGGAAACCGAATACCAGCAATTGCTCAACAGCATTTCCAAAAGCAAGATCAACGCCCTGGATACCCAGAAAGAGCGCATTAAAAAAGATATTGAGGATGAGCTGATCACCAGGTACACGTACAGGGAAGGCCTGTACAATTACTACCTGGATCACGACCAGACCATCATGCAGGCCCGGGGTGTATTAAACGATACAGAGCGGTATCAAAGTATTTTACAATAACAATCTGCATCCATGCAATGAAAAACCTGCATTGTCCTTTTTAGACATGCGGGTTTTTTTATTGAAGGAGGCTGCAGGGTAACGAGTCCCGACCAACCCCTGACGCCATTTCTTATTGGAAAACCTGTTTAAACCTGCCTGCGAGCTCCTTGAAACATGTAAACGGGGAGGATACCCCCGACTTCGTAACTTTTCCCTAAATTGATTCCTATGAAAGAAAAAAGCTTCAAATTATGCCTGACCATGGCCGGAGCCGTTTCCGCAGGTGCCTACACCGCAGGGGTGCTGGATGAACTCTTCGATATTTTGGATCGTTGGGAAAAAGCCAAACAACGAAATCGCTCCCTGGGAACAGATCATCCCGGATACGACCATAGCCTGCCTATGCACCACCTGGAACTGGAAGTGATGAGCGGGGCTTCTGCCGGCGGCATCAATGCGGCTCTTTGTCTGCACAAGATTCTGGATACCACCCCTTCCGGAATTTCAGAGAATACGGTCCTTAAAAATTGCTGGGTGAACATGGCTGATGATAAAGATGGATGTACCCTGGAAAAACTTCTGAATACCGACGACCTGAACTCGGGAACTGTACCGCTTTCCCTCTTGAACGGAAATCCTTTGGAAGCCCTTGCAGACCGCTTCTTTACTCCTGTTAAAAAAACGGCACGACCCTCGTGGTTTTCAGAACAGGCAGAAATACTTCTTACCACTACCAACCTGGAAGGACTACCCGTAAATATTCATTTTGAACAGGCCGACAAGGAAAAGAACGGGCACCAGATCACACAACACAGCAGTGTGTTCAGGTTCAGGCCCGGACAAAAATTCAAAAACACCCCGGAAACTGATTTCGATCATGATGCGTATTTTACATTGGATATCACCCGGGAAAAGGATCTGGAGTACCTAAAACAAGCAGCGCTAAGTACCTCTGCCTTCCCCATCGGACTTCCCTCCAGAAAGGTGAAATTACCCCATAAACCCTATCTCAGATTCGCAGCGCACATGCCACCCCGCACTGCAGCTCCCGAACCAAACCCAACGACAGAAGATCACGCCTTTAACAGCATTGACGGAGGTCTGCTTAACAATGAACCTTACGGGTGGGGGGTTAGGTTACTAAAGGAGAAATGCCTCGAACAGTACCAAAGCAACCGGTATGCTGTGATCATGATCGATCCGCTTCCCAATAAAGATGCGCCTCAAAAGAAAGAAAAGAGGAATCATTTTCTGAATATTGCCATAGCCATGTTCCGGGCACTCCGCAATGAAGTTATGCTAAATCCTGAAGGTCTTGCAGAGGCTATTTCCCTTCGGGACCGGACTAAATTTCTAATTGCCCCTACAAAAGGAGCGGACTACCCCCGGGAATTAAACCAACTGGGAAAGGTGCTGGCTTCCTCTCCGCTCAGCGGATTCGCAGGATTTATTGATAAAAAGCAACGGGAACACGACTATGAGCTGGGTAGAAGGAATTGCCGTGACTTTATAAGGTTTCACTTTACCGTAACTCTTGATGATGCAGCACAAAGATTACAGGATATACCGTCTGAAGAAATGGCTTACCGCTTTGGCATCTATCCATACAAAAATACAACCTCAGGGAAGCTTCACTATCCGTTGATCCCAGATATTCGGTTATCGTATGCGCGGGAAAATACCCTTAAAGCTTCATTTAAGGATAAAGATGAATATCCAAAGCTTCCGGTTTTCTCCATGGAAGAATTTCGTAAAAAATACGAGTCCCTGATCACCAGAAGAATGCACAAACTGGTTACTTACACTACGGGAAAATGGTGGATAGGACTGGGATTCAGAATCTTCTTTCTTCCATCCCTCAGAACCCGGTTTTTACGCCTGCTGGACAGGGAAATGAATTTTTATACCCCGTACCATACTGCCACCAAAAAGAAGGCTAAACCCGGAAATACGATAGCGATGGAAAATGTTAATAGAATTTAACATGTTGATTTCTTGATAATTAGCTTCAAAAATTGTATGTTAATAGCTATGATAGCACTGGACAGAAAAAACTACGAAGACTTTTTGACGCAAACCGTTAATTACCTGGAGAACAGAGGTTTTAAAAACATCAAAACCGCATTAGAGGGCTATGAAAGTCCGAAATCGTTCCTGAAAAGGGGCAGTGATATAAGCGTTACTCCGGATATCGTTGCAGAGAAAATGGGCATCAAACACTATTTTGAGATCAGTGTAAAATCGGAAAAACCAAACCTTCTTAAATCCAAATGGATGTTCCTGGACGCTCTGAGCAAAAGGAACTCCTCCCGCTTCAAAATCGTTACCACCAAAGGGCATTACAAGTTTACACACACCATGCTTGATGATCTGAACCTGGAAAAGAATATGATCAAGATCAATTGACGGATCTGATCATACGTACATGGGGAATACCATCTTCCAGATAGGTTTCTCCAACCGCCAAAAAACCGTGGACATTGTAGAACTTTTCCAGATAGGTTTGTGCCGAGATCTCGATCGTCTGATGACCGTACAAGGTTTCCACCGTTTGGATGGAAGCCCTGAGTATCTCATGTCCTAAATTTTGTTTTCTGTATTCCATCTTAACGATCACCCGTCCGATACTCGGGCGTTCGAAATAATCACCGGCATTAAAGATCCTGGTGTATGCCGCCAGCGTTCCGTTTTCATAACCCAGAACATGAATGGCCTTCTGATCCTTATTGTCAATATCCTGATACACACAATCCTGTTCAACTACAAATACTTCCGAACGCAGTCGCAGCATTTCATAAAGCTGATCAATGGATAATTCCTTAAAAGTCTTTACCTGTATTTCCATTCCTGAAATTTAATCCTGTACAATAAAATCCTTTGGGTCTTCCTTGTTGAATTCAGGTTGAATATTTACATGATTAATCCCGTATTCATCGTGTAATACCTGCTCAATTTTTATCAGAATCCGGTTGAATTCACTTAGGGTGATATCTCTTTTAAAATCGAGATGGGCTTCCAGGTGGAGTTCATCCTCATTCAAACACCAGACGTGTATGTGGTGCAGTTTGTTCACATCTTCGATCTGGTGTACCGAACGCACAAGGGCTTTGATATCGATGTGCTCCGGAGTAAAAAGCATAAGCATACGCGTGGAGCTTTTTAGCAGATCAATGGCTACGTAAATAAGATAGATCCCGATAAGAAAGGTCAGTAAGCTGTCTATCCAGAAAATACCGAAGAACTTCATTAACAATCCGCCTGCCAGTACGGCAACACTGGCCAGCATATCAGTGAACAGATGCAAATAAGCCGATCGCATGTTCAGGTTCTTATCTGCATCCTTTTTTAAAATAAACACACTTAAGCCGTTGGCAGCGATACCCAATAGTGCAAGCCAAATCACCAGGTTCGACCCAATGGGTTCGGGGGATTGCAGTCGCTTTACAGCTTCGATCATGAGGATAACGGCAATGATCAAAAGGGTAGCGGCATTGATAAATGCCGCTATGATTTCTGCCCTTTTATACCCGAAAGTTTTATTCGTGGAAGCTTTGGATCGGGCAAGCCGATTCGCCACATAACTAATGATCAAAGAAATAACATCCGTAAAATTATGAAGGGCATCTGATAGTAATGCCAGACTTCCCGATATGATCCCGCCAATAACCTGGGCAATGGTAATGCCTACATTAAGCAGTATCGATATCAGCAGGTTTCTTCCCTTTAACGGTTGGTGAAAACTATGATCATGATCATGGGCCATATTAGCAACCTAATGGAATTTTATCTACTCTTCTTTGATGTCTGCCCCCTTCAAACTCGGTTTCGATAAATGCCTTGACCATATCCATGGCCTGTTCCTTCGCCGTAAACCTGGCAGGTAAGCAAAGGATATTAGCATTATTATGAGAACGGGTTAATTCAACCAGTTCCCTGGTCCAGCACAATCCTGCTCTTACATTGGCGTGTTTATTGGCGGTCATGGCCACCCCGTTACCACTGCCACAGATCAGGATGCCATAATCTGCTGTTCCGTTTTCAACCGCATTGGCTACAGGATGTACAAAATCCGGGTAATCAACACTGTCTGAAACGTTTGTTCCGAAGTTCTCCACCTCCATGTTCATCTCCTTCAGCATCTCAACAATAGCAAACTTGTACTCTGTTCCGGCGTGATCGTTTCCGATGGCAATTTTCATAGCTTCAATAGTTTAAAAATGATGAAACAAAGGTAGTAAATACCAGCTTTTCCACAGTTATAAACAACCGTCTTAAGTGTTATATTTCAAAACATTGATTTAAAGACATTTATAAAACAGGCTCTTTTGTTAATAAGTACAGGGTTATTTGTATTAAAAAAATTTGGTCACCTGAACCGGGATCTCAATTTGTAAAAATCAGCGAATAATACAAGCTTTAATTTTATTTTTTAATTGACAATTCCTGAACCGGTTTGATGTTAAAATGAACATTGTTAACAGGTATTAATTATTAAGAAAAATAATAGCATTACAGTTGTTGACAATTGTTAACAGGAGTCGTCTGTGTCTTGATCCTTAACGATTTAAGTTCAGTAAAAGATGTTAATAGCTGTTTATAACCATCGCGCAACTGTAGCTTCCAAGCATTTTTCCGAAAAGTTATACCGGTTATTAACAAGCCATAATAGACATCATTAATTTTAAATTTTTAAAAAGAAGAAAAAGATATATAATGAATATGGTTAATAAGTTGAAAAGGTATGGAAGGAAGAGATCCTGATTGAAGAAGAAAGAAGGGGCCGATTGTGAAAAAGAGAGAAGGACCCTCGGGGTGGTGTTTTCTTCAGACCACGCGCAGATTGGAAGGGGGAGTGTTGAGATTGTTGATAAGTTCGGTTACGTAAGTGGCGTAGTCAATATGTACCAGTAACCTGATGCCTCCCAGGGCATTGGAGTAAAAGGGAGAGATCCCTATCATGGTCTCATTCTCGAATACGAAGGGTACGTTCTCTTCCTCCATGAGGAATTTAAGTACCAGGTATTCATGAGGATAGGTGAAGGTCGCTATATGCTTAAAGTTTTGCACAGGATAACACATTGATTTACAGGTAAAAATAAGAAAAAAAGTCAGAGAAGGGTCTCTTTTTAGACGTGTTGTTGATCGGAGTAGGTTACTTTCTCAATTTCAGCTGCTTTGGCCTTTTCCTTCTTGTCAAGGCTGTAGTTTATATAACCGGCAAAAGCCCCTATTCCCAGTAGAAAAAGAAGTATAAATAAAAGCAATATGCGGTAAAACCTTTTCAAGAATCTAAGTGTTTTATATTAAAGACGTTTGCAAATATAAAACGTTACAAAATTTTTAATATTATTTTAACCTTATTTGAAAAACCTTTTCCTTGCTTATTAATTCGTACTTTCGAAGGATAAAATAATACTATGTCAAAACGTAAAAAGAGAACGGAAAAGCAACGTAAGAATGAAATCACGAAAGGGATTTTTTCAGTTCTCGAAAGTGACCACAATAAAAGCTTTAATTATAAGCAGATTGCTGCCAGACTCAACATTGAGGACCCTGCAGGGAGAAATCTCCTGATCAGGCGACTCGGTGAACTGGCCGGTAAAGAGAAAATTAAAGAGGTCGAAAAAGGAAAGTTCAAATTGATCCCCAGCCGGAATTATTATACCGGTACCGTGGATATGACTGGCAGAAACAATGCCTATGTGGTATGTGAAGAGCTGGATACGGATGTTTTTGTACCCCAAACCCTACTGAATAAGGCCTTACATGGCGATACCGTGGAGGTATATGTTTTTCCACGAAAACGACGTGGAAAGAAACTGGAAGGGGAAATTACCAGCATTCTGGAACGCAAGAAGACCAAGTTCGTCGGTGTATTACAGATGCAAAAGAATTTTGGATTTGTACTGCCATCAGATCATAAGATGTACACGGATATTTTTGTACCTAAAAGCAGGATCAATAATGCAGAACATGGCGATAAGGTGATCGTGGAGATCATTGACTGGCCTGCCAATGCAGATTCTCCCTTTGGGACCGTTATTCAAACCTTAGGGAAACCCGGCGATCACGATACCGAAATGCACGCCATTCTCGCAGAGTATGGATTGCCATATGAGTTCCCGGCAGAGGTGGAGCACTACGCCAATACCCTGGATACCTCTATTCAGGAAGCAGAAATTAAAAAGCGCAGGGATATGCGCTCGGTTCCCACCTTTACCATTGATCCAAAGGATGCCAAGGATTTTGATGATGCCCTGTCTTTCCGGAAACTGGAAAACGACTTATACGAGGTAGGAATTCATATTGCCGATGTTTCCCATTACGTGCAACCCGGGACTATTCTGGATGAGGAAGCCTACAACAGAGCAACATCTGTATATCTGGTAGACCGGGTGGTACCCATGTTGCCGGAGATCCTTTCCAATAAAGCGTGTTCCCTGCGACCTGAGGAAGAGAAATATACCTTTTCGGCGGTTTTTACCATGAATAAAAACGCGGAAATTAAAGAGCAGTGGTTTGGACGTACGGTGACCTATTCCGATAGGAGATTTGCCTATGAAGAGGCCCAGGCCATTATTGAATCAGGGGATAACCGGGTGCCTGAAGACGTTTCCTTAAGCGGGGAGGCCTATGAGGTGGAACCTCATATTGCTGAAGCTATACAGGAAATGAACCGGATGGCCCGGATCATGAGAAAAAAACGGATGAATGCCGGGGCGATTTCTTTTGATAAGGTGGAGGTGAAATTTAACCTCGATGAAAACAATGAGCCTATCGGGGTTTTCTTCAAAACCTCAAAAGAGGCCAACAAAATGATCGAGGAATTTATGCTGCTGGCTAACAGAAGGGTGGCTGAATTTATAGGCAAACAAAAGAAAACTTTTGTTTACCGGGTACACGATGAGCCGGATGAAGAGAAATTAATGCTTTTACAGGGCATTATCAGGCGATTTGGATACAGTATAAACATGAAGAGCAAAAAGACCATCTCAAGCTCTTTAAATGAACTTTTGGAAGATGTTCAGGGGAAGAAGGAACAGAACCTGGTAGATACCCTTACCATAAGATCGATGAGCAAGGCGGCCTATACCACCGATAATATTGGTCATTACGGGCTGGCTTTCGATTACTATACGCATTTTACCTCTCCGATACGGCGTTATCCCGACGTAATGGTGCACAGGTTATTACAGCATTACCTGGATAAAGGAGAATCTGTTAAGGAAGAAGCCTATGAGGAGAAATGCAAGCATTCTTCCAGTATGGAATCCCTGGCTACCAGCGCAGAAAGGGATAGCATTAAGTACATGCAGATTAAATTTATGGAAGATCATAAAGACCAGGATTTCCTTGGTGTGATCTCCGGGGTAACCGAATGGGGATTGTATGTGGAGATTGTTGAAAATAAATGTGAGGGAATGATCCGAATCAGGGATATCAAAGACGATTACTACGTTTTTGATGATAAGAATTATGCCCTGGTAGGAGAAGTAACCAAGAATCAATACCAGTTAGGGGATGAGGTGTATGTAAGTGTAAAGAATACCGACCTGGTAAAGCGACACCTTGATTTTGCCCTGCTGGGAAAAAAAGAAGATAAGTAAACACCTAATTTTTTAATCAGACATGAAAAGATGGTTAGCGTTATTGGTGGTATGTACCATACATGCTACTTATGCACAGGAAACGATTACAAAGGATATCGATGCCTTTTCTGAACTGAAGGTATTTGATGGAATTGCTGTGGAACTGGTGCCTGCAGAACAGAACAGGGTAGTGGTAACCGGTGCAAATGCCAACGAAGTGATAGTAAAGAATACCAATGGGAAATTGAAGATTCGAATGAACATTAATAAAATGTTTACGAGTCACGAAACCTTTGCCAAGATATACTACAACGGAATGCTTGCAGTGCTGGACGTAAATGAAAATGGATTTATATCTGCTGCGGAACCCATAAAACAAATTGATCTGGAACTGCGCTCCCAGGAAGCCGGAGAGATCGATATCGAATTGGATTTACAGCGTTTAAAGGTAAAATCGGTTACCGGAGGTACCATTGAGGTTAAGGGCAGTGCAAAAAATCAGGTAGTCGATGTAAATACAGGAGGAGCTTACGAGGCCGGTAACCTGGAAACCGAACAAACGGAAGTAACCGTTAATGCCGGAGGATATGCAGATATTCGGGCTTCAGAATATGTGGATGCTACCGTTAAGGCAGGTGGAAATATCAATATTTACGGAAAACCGAAGGTCATTGATCGCACGACCTTTCTCGGAGGAACTATTAAAGAAATAAAATAGAACTGTAAGCATTTCGCCTTCCTTCTATAGGGCTACTGCCCGTGTTTTTATATTTTTGGTCTAAATCAATATGTATTCATGCTAGAAGATATAGCAGCAGGTATACCCTTAGGCATCTTACTCTCTTTTACCATAGGTCCGGTTTTCTTTGTACTCCTGGAAACCGGTGCGCTAAAGGGATTTCGTGCGGCTATTAGCTTTGATATTGGGGTGGTTTTGGGTGATGTTGTATTTATCCTTATCGCCTATTTCAGTACCAACAGAATCCTGGAACGTATAAAGGACGACCCTTCTTTATTTATCTTCGGGGGGGCCTTATTGATTACTTATGGAGTAATTTCTTTTATTCGTACAAAGAAGAAATATGAAAGGGAAGTAGATGAGGATGTGGAGGAAATTATTAAAAAGAACAATTACCTGCACCTGTTACTTAAGGGGTTTTTACTCAACTTTATCAATGTAGGTGTTCTTGGATTCTGGCTTGGAATCATCATCATTTTTGGTCCGCGTCTGGAAATGAATGAAGGCAGGATTATCGTATTTATAAGCAGCATACTTATTACCTACATCCTGGTGGATTGCGTTAAAATACTTCTGGCCAAACAATTAAAACACAGGCTTACCCCTTATCTTATATTTCGAATTAAGCGGGTAATAAGCCTGATCCTGATATTTTTTGGAGCCATACTCATGTTTCAGGGTTTTTTTCCAAAGGAAAAGGAAAAGATCAAAGGCGTAATTGAAAATATAAGAACCAATTAATTAAACTATTATGTACTATCTGGAATCCTTAATACTCCTATTCGTATTGATCACTTTTCTTCAGAGTGGTATTGACAAAATCACCGATTGGAAGGGAAATGTGGAATGGCTAAACGGGCATTTTAAGGATAGTTTGCTGAATGGTAAGGTGCCCCTGGCGTTAGGCATTATCCTGGTTCTGGAGGTGTTCACTGCAGCAACTGCCGTACTTGGAATGTATTATTTATGGAGCTTTGGAGATGTTTGGTGGGCAATGGTTAGTTTGGTGTTATCCGGAATAACCCTGTTATTCCTGCTGCTTGGGCAACGTCTGGCTAAGGATTATGACGGTGCAAGAACCATAGTAATTTACCTGATGCCGGTTTTATTTGGGTTATATGTAATGCAATTGTTTTAGGTCATGGCGGTGAGTAGAGCCTTCTGTATCCCAAGCCACAAATAGTTGAAAAAGGATCTTTCCTTGTTTCTTTCTACTTCAAAGGTTTCCTGTTTGCCAGAATCATTTTCTTTTTTAATGATCACATTTGCTACGGCCGAAAGCAGTTTTTTTTCCTTAACTCCCTTTTTATCCATGATGGATACCTTATAATCCTTGTAAGCCATTAAAACATTTCCCTTGGCATTATTTTCATTGCCGTTAAGAGTTATAAAGGCATCTTTTATCAAACCTCTATTGACTACGTTCATATTCGGGGACGTAAACGCATTTAACCGATGATAATGCAAGTTAGATAAATGAATAGACAACCTAAACCGGTTGTCGGCAGCGTAGACAGGAAATGCACCCATACCCTGTACAATACCCTCTTCCATGATTTTTGCTGTAAAAACCATGTTTGTGGTATCCCTGGTCCTGCTGCGCAGGGGATTCATTTCAAGATTGATTTCGGAAATCAGGATTTCGCCGATCACCCCATTCGAATTTACAAGTTCTCCGTATCGGACACTGCTGTCATGAATTCGAATACTGTCTATAGAAGTTGCTAGGGGGGCATCGCGTATAATTGCAGAGAGCATTTTTTTGTATTCATCTTTTCTCGGTATGAATTTATCCCTGAACACGTCCATGTCTGCCTTATAAATGTCTATAGAAGCAGCCTTAAACAAACGGTCTTTCAGGTGTTGATGTCCGGGGTTATTGATAACTATGGAATCGATGGAAACAACGATCCGGTCGTTTTGATATTGGAGGTATTTGGTATAGTTGCGTTTGGAATATTTTGGTACCAGATCCATGGCGGTTATTTTCCACTGGTTAGTGTTGAGTTGGATCTTCTTGAGGTGTAGGTTGTTCAATGGATCGGGTTGGACCAGGAGATTTTCCAGTTGGATGGCATATTCCTCTGTATTATATTCTTCTTTGGATTCAGGATCAATTACCAGCTTTTTTAGTTCCATATGAATCGGGTCTGCAATGAAAAGGGTATCCGAATTTTTTGAAATTTTTATTGCTTGACCTTCCTTTAGTCTTAAGGTACCTAGTTCTATAGAGGGTTGTTTTTTCGATTCTGTTAAGGATGATATGGGTACGGTGTCTTTAGAGGGCAGAAGGTGTATGTCCGGGTCTAGAATTACCAGACTGTCGGCCTTTAATTTACCTTCCAGCAACAGGCTGGTGTAGTGTATTCCGTATAAAGCGATTTGTGAGGCCTTAACAGATAAGCTGTCGTTAGAGAATCTGTAATGCAGGTCAGGACCTTTTAAGATGGTTGAATTCTTTAAGATACTGATGTTTGCTGTAATAGTAGTTAAGGAGAATCCGGGCAGCTTTAAATCAGTGAGGTCTTTTTCAACTTGGATGATCTTATAGCGCCCATAGAAGAAGATCGCCGCAAGAAAAACGATTAAAATTATAGCCGCGGGTTTTATGGCTTTTATTCTACTCATTGGGATGGAAATGAGTAATGAATATAAAAAATAAAACCCTCATTATGAGGGTTTTAGGTTGTTTTGTACGGGGCTTTTATTTTTTAGCCTTATAAGTATTGTTCAATTCGGTTAACACCTCGTCAGTAATGTCTTTGGAATCTTCTCCATAGAATACGTTTCCTCCTTCATTTTCTGCAAGGATAAAGGTATACCCGTTATTCTTTCCGTAATCCTTAATAAATCCTCTTACCTTCTTAACCAGAGAATCTACTTCCTGGGAACTTTCCTGTTGCAGCATTTGCTCCTGTTGTTGAAGGGATTGAGCCATTTGTTGACGCTTTTGCATCAAAGCATTATATTGCTCCTGCGCTTTGGCCTGACCTAAAGATTTGGCTGAACTTTCGAATGCCTGGGCTTCCTTCTGGAACTCTGAAGATACACTGTCGTATTTCTTTTGAAAATTTTCATATTTGATCTTGTACTCATTTTCAAGATCGATCTTCTCCTGGTATTCCTTAATGAGTTTTGTGTTGTCTACATAGGCGATCTTATCTTGCTCACAAGAAATAGCGGTAATCGCTGCAAAGACGAGTAGGGATATTTTTTTCATGTTGATTAATTTTTCAGACCTGCCAAAAATAGAAAAACAAGATTTCATTTTGGTTTTAATTTTACTTATTTGTTAGTATAGAGATTACCTATAATTAATTAATTTACAATATTTATTTACTATTCAATACAAGGCGTTTTAAGGCGTTTTAAGGGACTTTTACCTTCTCTTGAATACCCAATATACTTCATTAGTAAAATCGTGCCAGGAAGGTCGCTAATCGTTTTTCTCCTTCAGAATATAGATAAGGGAAGAGTATTCTTTGTTCCACGTGGCTTTGATGTTAGACAAGGTAGCGATGAGGAATGCACGTACTGGAGCGAGGGTGTTTTTTTTATATTTCTCACTTAGGAGACTTACATAAAATGCGTCCCAGACCATCGGTAGGAATTTTATTACCTGAAGATTTTGTGCAGTAGCAAGAGAGGTAAATGAAGGTTTGTCGAAATGCCAAAAATGGCGCGGCACATCATAGGCGGCCCAAAAGGAATTATAATACCCGGCATCAAAGGATCGGAAGTTTGGCAGGGCAATGATGAGAACACCCCCTGGGTTCAATAACGATCTTAGTTTCTTGAGGGTAGATTCCGGATGGGGCATGTGTTCAAAAACATGCCATAGGGTAATTACATCGTAGTGACCTTCTACTGCTTGCAGCGATGGATAAATGTTTAGCTTTTTGGCTTTAGCCAGGGCTGCAGCCTTGGTATTAATTTCGACCCCGGTAGTTTTATAATTACCCTTAATGCGGTTTAAAAAATCCCCGGTTCCACACCCTACATCGAGTACTGCTTGCGCTTGGGGATGTACGGATTTGAGGAGGTTGAATTTATGGTTGAGGTTTATTTTTTTAATGGTGCGATATAGCATACCGAACAATCCGTTGCCGGAATCGTCATGAGAGAGATAGCTTTGAGATTCGTAATATTTATCGAGTTGTTCGGGTTGGGGTTGGGGCTCAGTACGCAGAAATCCGTGAACCGGATCAGGGGTCAGGGTAAAGGATTCCCCGGTGATGAAATGATCTTTTACCGTATGGGGCAGGGTTGTTTTCATGTGGCAAACTTACATTAAAATAGGTATAAAAAAAATAGCGTTCCACGTGGAACGCTATTTTTTATTTTCGAGTGGGCTCAAAAATTTTACCTACCCATATAGACGAGCATCACCGAAATATCGCTGGGGGATACCCCGCTTATTCTGGAGGCTTGTGACAGGGTTTTGGGTTTTATGTTTTTTAGTTTTTCCCGGGCTTCAAACGAGAGGGATTTTAATTTGTTGTAATCGAAATTATCCGGAATAATGATGTTTTCCAGTTTATTTAATTTATCGGCATTGTTTTTTTCCTTGGCAATATAGCCGGAGTATTTGACCTGGATTTCTGTTTGTTCCAGGACCTCGGTATCTAACGATTCGTTTGTTATGAATGATTCTACTGCTTCCAGTTTGCGCATATGTCCTAAGGTAACTTTAGGGCGACTAAAGATTTTAAACATCTTATCCGACTGTTTCATGGGAGAGGATTTCAGATCTTCCAGGATGGGATTGATCTCTTCCGGAGTAACGCTGGTGTCCTTAAAGAATTGAACAAAAGCGTTTGATTTCTTTTGTTTGTCTTCCATCCTTCGCATGCGTTCTTCTGTGGCAAGTCCAATTTCATAAGATCGTGGAGTTAACCTGAGATCGGCATTATCCTGTCGTAACAGGGTGCGGTATTCAGCACGGGAGGTGAACATGCGATAAGGTTCTTCGGTTCCCTTGGTAATAAGATCGTCGATCAATACCCCGATATACGCTTCGTTTCGTTGTAAAGTAAATGGATCTTTCTCCTGACATTTCAGGGCAGCATTAATACCTGCCATCAGTCCCTGAGCCGCGGCTTCTTCATACCCGGTAGTACCGTTTATTTGTCCGGCGAAGAACAATCCTTCAATTAACTTGGTTTCCAAAGTATGCTTTAATTGCGTAGGAGGGAAGTAGTCGTATTCGATGGCGTAGCCCGGACGAAAGAATTTTACATTTTCAAAACCGGCTACCGATCGCAGTGCACGGTACTGTACATCCTCAGGTAAGGAGGTGGAAAATCCGTTTACATACACCTCTACCGTATCCCAACCTTCGGGTTCTACAAAAAGTTGATGGCGGTCTTTATCAGCAAATCGATTGATCTTATCTTCGATAGACGGACAATATCTGGGACCAATACTTTTTATGCGTCCATTAAACATAGGCGAACGGTCAAAGCCTTCTTTGAGTAATTCGTGTACCTCGGGGGAGGTGTACGACATATGACAACTGCGCTGTCTGGACAGGGGTTTTGTGACGGGGGAATATGAAAATTTTTCAGGCTGTTCGTCTCCGGGTTGTTCGGTCATTTTGGTATAATCCAGGGATCTTCCGTCTACCCTTGGCGGAGTTCCGGTTTTCATTCTTCCAGCATCGAAGCCGTGGTTGATCAGGTCTTCGGTAATTCCCGTGGCGGCACGTTCCCCGGCACGACCCCCTCCGAATTGCTTTTCTCCAATATGGATGAGTCCGTTCAGGAAGGTTCCGTTGGTAAGAATTACGGTTTTAGCATATACTTCCAATCCCAGGGAGGTACGCACGCCTTTAATGCGGTCGTTTTCTATAATTAGTCCCGAGACCATATCCTGGTAAAAATCCAGGTTGGAGGTTTGCTCCAGCATCAAACGCCATTCCTCTGCAAATCGCATCCTGTCGCTTTGTGCCCTTGGCGACCACATGGCCGGACCCTTAGATTTGTTTAGCATCTTGAATTGTATGGCCGTTTTATCGGTGACAATTCCGGAGTATCCGCCCATGGCATCAATTTCACGAACAATTTGGCCCTTTGCAATGCCACCCATGGCAGGATTGCAGGACATTTGTGCGATGTTTTGCAAATTCATGGTGATGAGCAGGGTAGAGGCACCCATATTAGCAGCAGAAGCCGCAGCTTCAGATCCTGCATGTCCTGCGCCTACCACAATAACATCATAGGTTGTACTAAACATAGAATTTTAAATTTTAGTGTTCCACGTGAAACAGCGCCATCTTTTCTTCTTCCTTGGCGCGCATTTGTTGTTCTTCGGCTTCAGTCTTATCCTTATATCCACAGTAATGTAATACCCCGTGAATCATAACCCGGGAGAGTTCACTTTTGAATTCGGTATGGAATTCTTTGGAGTTTTCCCGGACCCGGTCAATGGAAATAAAAATATCTCCGCTTAGTTCTCCCTGGTTGGAATAATCAAAACTAATGATATCGGTCAGGGTGTCGTGATCCAGATAGGTAACATTGATCCGGTGAAGGTAGTCGTCATCACAGAAAATGTAATTGATGGTTCCGGGTTGAAATCCCTCAGAAACAATTACCCGTTCGATCCATTCCCTGTAGGCGGATGCATTTTCCAGATGGAAGTTGGTTTCATAATGAAAGTCAATCATTTCCTTTAAAATAGCGCTGAACTTTTAGCTTGTAAATTTCGCGCAAAGGTAAGACTTGTCTTTGTAATATCTCAAGCTCCTGAAAAGAATCTTGAGCTTCATTGGATTGATTAGAAGTATTTTGAGTGAATTCCTTTCTGTTGGTGCTGCTCTCGCGTTCTTGTTTTTGACCTTGCATACGCTCGGCATCTTCCAGTTTAAGCAATTGATGCTGCAAATTTTGCATCCTTCTCAGGGTTTGAGCATTTAATCCATTGTTCAATAGCTCTTCTTCGATCTGCTCCATTTGCCTGCTTAGATTTTTGGCGCTTTGTTTATTGCCTTCCCCCTGCATGTCCTTGAGCTGATTTTCCAAAGCCTGTCTTAATTGCTGCTGCTGCTTGTAAATTTCAAAGATTTCCTCAGACATGGATTCCCCTTGCTGCGTTCCGTCTTGTTTCCCGCCGTCCTGTTCTCCTTTTCCTTCTTGTTCACTTGCGCCTTCTTTTTCCCCATCTTTCGAATTGCCTTCTTGCTGCTTCTGCATACCCTCCTGCATTTTTTTATTTAACTCCTCCTGGGATTGTATTATATCCGGTAATTGAAAAGGATCTCCTGAACCATTTCCCGAACCCATCATCATGTTTTGCATATTGTCGAGCATGTCACTTAAAAAATCAGAAAGGTTGTTGGCTGCCGTAAGGGTGTACTGCTGATGGGTGATGCCCTGATAATACTGGTTGTCGGCAAACCGTTCTAAAGACTTATCCATATTGTAATATACCTCAGTGATATTGGTATTTACCACCTCACTTAACTCCGGCCTTCTTAAACTTAAGGCAAAAAGACTGTCGTCTACATGTTCGAAAAGAGACTTCAGGTCGTTCTGCCTGCGCAGATATACAGGTAGGTTAGGATTGTTCTGATCGTAGTTATTTAAATTCTCCATAATCTCTTCCTGGTCAAAAGTGAATTTAATAAGATTATCCAAAATTTGTCGTAACATTGCCGCATCTTCATTGATCATTTCTGCATTCGCCATGCTCATGGCACTTGTCATATTTTGTGCTAATTTTCTGACTTTCTGTGATATATTTTCTTGTTTCTTGTTTGTTTCCTTATTTGAAGGTGTTTGCTCCTTCATAGGCGCTTTAAGTTGGTCCAAAGCTTCCTGCTGTTCCTTTTTGATCTGTTCTTCCTGCTCCTTGTCGCGGCCCAGATCCATGGGCGACTTCAGGGCATTATTTTCCTGCTGAAGTTGTTCTAGTTTTTCCGAGGTTTCTTCAAACTGTTTGTTTAATTCTTCCTGGGATTGACTCTCCTGGCTGTCATTTATCCGGCTTAAGGAATCCTGAATTTCAGCCTGTTCTTCGAGTGCTTTTCGAATGTTTTCTGCTTTGGCCTGCACATAATACCGTTTGGTTAATTCCAGCAATTGTTCCAGGCTGCGTTTATTGCTTTGTTGGGACTTTGCCAATTGCTCAAGCCTGTTGGAAAGTTCTTCCTTGTTTATTTTTTCAGACAACTTTTTCATCTCCTCCAGCAGTTGTTGGTTTTTTTCAATTTCAAGTTGCTGACGCTCCAGGCGTTCCTTGAGGAGCTCGTTGAATTCGTCTTTCTGCTCTTTACCCTGCTGGAATTGTTCGAGATTTTCCTGCATTTTCCGGGTGTATTTTTTCATTAAAGCTTCCTGCTGCTGTTGCCTGGATAGAAAATTGTCGAGTTTTCGCTGATCGCTATACGTCAAATTCTCCTTTTGCTTATTGATGTTTTTTAACTCTTCCAGTTCAGACTCCTGCCGTTCCATATGCTCGATATTCCTGTCCAGGGTCTTGATATTTTCTTTCTGTTGTTCTAATTGCAGGGATTCCCGCTCCTGCGCCTTCATGGAATAAAAGGAATACAAAGTACTTTCTGCTGTTTTCCCATTGCGCAAGGCGTCATTGTCGGTTACCCGAAAAGCATATCTGTAATTATGGCCTGCTTCCAGTTGTATTTGGCCCGGGAAAGTATATGCGAACTTATCTATGGTACCTGCCGGCTGACTGAGAAGTACCTTTTGTTCCTCCTGGGGTCTGTCTTCCCTGTAATAAATAAGCTCCAGTTTCTTAAACCCGTAATCATCACTAATTTCCCCGATGATCCTTTGTGACCCGGCAGCTGACAGGCTGTCCTCCATGGCTGTGGTTTGAATCTCCGGATGCTGGTCTTTTATGACCTGGATGCGAAAGCCGAGTTTTTCAAATCGTTGCAGGTCTGCATTGCTGGTGGCAATTTCATAAGGAAGTGTTTTATATACCTTTTGGTATATTTTATAATATTCATTTTCAGTATCAAATTCCAGGGTCGAATCCAAAAGCATAAGCTCTACCTTCGTGGTATGCGCGGCCCTTACCTTCCAGGACACCGAAGTGCCTTCCGGGACGGTAGCGTTTCCACTATTTTCTAATACTTCATCTTTTTTGCCGGTATATCCCGGATAATCCAATGACATGCTAAAGTTCAGTAACGCAGGAACAGGTAACACATCAATAGTGTAGGGCCCGCTGCTTACCTCATTGGACTTGAGATAAAACCGGATGGGGCCTTCTGCGGGGTCAAGGGTATATTCGAAAGTTCCGTTCCGGCCGGGTTGCATAAAGCTTTCTGTACCATCCCGGTCGATCATTACTGTTTCGGGAAGGAGTTTTCCGGAGGTGGCTACCCGTAACTGGAATGGCACTCCGGAGATGGCCGTCATGGAATCATTTAAAACGGTAAATGAAAAAGGGGCCGGCGGATTATAAACTGTTTGATAATTTACCATTCTGGTGTAGCTGTCTTTTAAGGAAATAGCCTTACCACTTAACCAAACGATCGCCAGAATGAGTAGGGGAATGGCTAAAAATTTGAGGTATTTAAGATTGGAGGATAACTGAATGGCTTTTTGAAATGGGATATTGCGCAATTCTTCTGACCGCTGTTGTATTCCGGCGAGAAGCAGCTCACTTTTCTCCGGATGATCTGCAAGCTGTAACAGGTTAAGGAGTTTGTCATCGATTTCCTGAAAATGAGCGCCAATCATTTTGGAAGCGGTTTTTTCATCGAGACCTTTGCGAATCTTCAGCAAATAGAGCAGGGGTATGAAAATAAACTTCACGAAAAGGATCATCTCCACCCCGATAAAAAGCCAGAATAAGATCGCACGTATTTCCGGAGATAACCATAAAAAGTATTCAATGGCCAGGGTGAGCAGGAAATACAATCCTCCGGTGGCCAGGAAGAGGATGCTGCCTTTTATGAGCATTCCGGTGTAGTATTTATTGAGAAATGCGGACAGTTTCCTTTTTATAAGAACGATCTGGTTTTCCATGAATGACCTTTGTTTTAAGGATGCCCCCTGAATATACAGGAGTATTTTTAAGCTTCACAGGTGGGTTCCAGGAGAATTCCCTGTACACCAACCCCTTGTTTGTTTTAAAATTACGATTTTAAGGAGTAAATTAGAATTTCAACGCATCTAAGTTTCTGTTAAAAGGATGGTCTATGGAATGGTCAGATTTAAAATACCTTGCTTCCTACAGTATACCTGCTTCTTTGGCGGCAGGATTCTTACTTGGCGGAGTTTTTTATTGGTTCACACCGATTTTTACCTTTCTCCTGATCCCCCTTATGGAAGTGCTGTTACCAGTGAATCATAAGAACCTGAGCAAGACAGAAAAAGAAATTAAAAATCACCTTTTCTTTTTTGACGCATTGCTATACCTCAATCTTCTTATGGTCTACAGTGTTCTTGGGTACAGTCTGTGGTTGTTATCCACGGTTGAACTTCCTTTGGACCAGCAACTCGGAATCGTTTTTTCCTGTGGAATCGTCATGGGGTCCAATGGCATTAACGTGGCTCATGAACTCGGGCATCGTAGCGATCTTTTTTCAAGAATTTGCGCTAAACTGCTGTTACTGCCATCCTTGTATTCTCATTTTTATATCGAACATAATTTTGGTCACCATCTTCATGCAGCCACTCCAGAAGACCCTGCTACGGCGCGTTACCGGCAGAGTGTCTATTCGTTTTGGATCACTTCGGTGACCCGTCAATATTTCAAAGCCTGGAAAATTCAAAGCCAACTGCTGCGAAATGACGGGCTGCCTTTTCTTTCCGTTAAGAACGATATGTTTTGGGCCACCCTTTTTCAATTAGGGTATCTTATTGTCGTAGGCTATCTCTTTGGAATATTCACGGTGCTGTATGCCATCGGGATCGCGGTGGTGAGCTTTCTGTTGCTGGAAACCATAAATTACATTGAGCATTACGGCTTATTAAGGACAAAACTGCCCAGCGGCAGATACGAGCGGGTTCGGGAGGTGCATTCCTGGAATTCCGATCATATCATGGGAAGGATCATGCTGTATGAACTTACCCGCCACAGCGATCACCATTACAGGGCTTCAAAGAAGTATCAGGTACTGGATAACCATGAAACGAGTCCGCAAATGCCTTTTGGGTATCCAACCTCCATGGTCTTATCATTACTTCCGCCCCTCTGGTTCAGAATAATGAATCCGAGGATCCCGGAGAAAATGAAACAGCTGGCGGCTTAAGGTTTCTTTACTCTTCACTCCGGAATTCTGCCTGATGCCTTATCTTTGCCAAAAAATTTGAGATGAGTAAGCCAGTACGTGTTCGTTTTGCACCCAGTCCGACCGGTCCTTTGCATATCGGAGGGGTTCGCACCGCTTTGTTCAATTATTTGTTTGCCAAAAAACACGGAGGAAGCTTTATCCTCAGGATAGAGGATACAGACCAGAATCGTTATGTGGAGGGTGCAGAAGATTATATTATTTCTGCCCTGAACTGGTGCGGGATGCCCCTGGATGAAGGCCCCGGGGTAGGAGGAAACTACGGACCTTATCGTCAGAGTGAACGCAAACACCTGTACAGGGAATACGCCGATCTGCTTATTTCGGGCGGACACGCATATTATGCCTTTGACACTCCGGAAGAACTGGATGCGATACGAAAGGAATATGAAACCCAGGGGAAAACCTTTATCTATAACTGGCATAACCGCAATACGCTAAAAAATTCGCTATCTCTTTCCGCGGAAGAAGTTCGCACCCGTCTGGAGCGCGGAGACCATTATGTGATCAGGTTTCTTTCTCCTGAAGATGAAAAGGTACAGTTTAAAGACCTGGTAAGGGGAAGTATGGAGATAGACAGCAAGGTGCTTGATGATAAGATCCTGTTTAAGAGTGACGGGATGCCTACATACCACCTCGCTAATGTTGTAGACGATCATTTGATGGAAATCACCCATGTGATCAGGGGAGAGGAATGGCTTCCGTCCCTGGCCCTTCACGTACTTTTATACAGGGCTTTTGGCTGGCAGTCACCGGAGTTTGCACACCTGCCCCTGATCCTTAAGCCTGTTGGTAAAGGAAAGCTTAGCAAGCGGGATGGGGATAAACTCGGTTTCCCGGTCTTTCCTTTGCAGTGGGAAGACCCGAATTCGGGAGCAATATCCACGGGATACCGCGAAGAGGGGTATTTCCCTGAAGCTGTGGTGAATTTCCTGGCCTTGCTGGGTTGGAACCCGGGTACGGAACAGGAGCTCTTTTCGATGGACGAACTGGTGGAGGCTTTTGATATTTCCAGGGTAAACCGTTCCGGAGCCCGGTTTGATCCGGAAAAGATCAAATGGTTTAATCAGCATTACCTGCAGGTAGCGGATAATGAGGATGTAGCTGCGGCTTTTCAGGGCTTTCTGAAGGAAAAGGGCATAAAAAAGGACCCTGCCTATGTGAAAAGAGTGGTAGAACTTTTAAAAGAACGGGCGGTTTTCGTCAAAGAACTTTGGGATCTTGGGAGTTATTTCTTTTTTGCACCCGAACACTACGATCCAAAAGGGGTTAAAAAGACCTGGAAAGAAGATACCAAAGGGTATATTCTTGAATTAGCCGGAGTTCTGGAAGGGCTGGAAGATTTCAGTGCTGCCCACACCGAAAAGATCGTAAAGGATTGGATCGGGGAAAAGGAACTTGGTTTCGGAAAGGTGATGCCCCCCTTGCGTCTTGCCCTGGTAGGAGCTATGCAGGGGCCGCATGTTTTTGATATCATGGAGTTATTGGGGAAAGAGGAAACCGTTCAAAGGATGCATCGCATTTGTGAGTCGCTGGGATAAGCCTGAGTGATACAGAATAGGAAAGCCGGATTTTATCCGGCTTTTTTATTGGAGATCACAGAATTGTAACATTTGATGGGTTCACATGACATATAGAGAATATAAGTTGTAATTTAACACAACATAAAATTCCATAAAATGACATTTTTCTATTTACCCTTATTAGCAGTTCTAACCCTGTTGTTCACTTTAGGGATGTTCTTTATCGTAAAACAGCAGACGGCTGCGGTTATTGAACGCCTGGGAAGGTTTCACAGCATCAGGAATTCCGGATTGCAATTAAAGATCCCGATAATAGACCGTGTTTCCGGTCGGTTAAGTTTAAAGATCCAGCAGCTCGATGTGATCGTGGAAACCAAAACCCTGGATGATGTTTTTGTGAAGCTCAAGGTTTCGGTCCAATATGTGGTTATTAAGGAGAAGGTGTACGAAGCCTTTTATATGCTGGAATATCCGCACGAACAGATCACCTCTTACGTATTTGACGTAGTAAGGGCGGAAGTACCAAAGATGAAACTGGATGATGTCTTTGTTAAAAAGGACGATATTGCGATAGCGGTAAAGGCCGAACTACAGGACGCTATGCTGGAGTACGGGTATGACATCATAAAAACCCTGGTAACAGATATCGATCCGGATGCACAGGTAAAGGCGGCCATGAACCGCATTAACGCCTCGGAAAGAGAAAAAATAGCGGCCCAATTCGAGGGAGATGCCGCCAGGATACTTATTGTGGAAAAAGCGAAAGCAGAGGCCGAAAGCAAGCGCTTACAAGGGCAGGGTATCGCAGACCAGCGAAGGGAAATTGCCCGCGGACTGGAGGAATCTGTAGAGGTACTCAATAAAGTAGGGATAAATTCGCAGGAAGCGTCGGCACTAATCGTTGTCACCCAGCATTATGACACCCTTCAGGCTATAGGGGAAGAAACCAACAGCAATTTAATCCTGTTGCCGAACTCCCCCCAGGCCGGCAGTGATATGCTCAACAACATGGTGGCCTCCTTTACGGCCAGCAACCAGATAGGCGAGGCCATGAAGAGGCAAAGTCAAAAAAAGGATTCTGATAAGAAATAAGGAAAGGCCCGGGGAACCGGGCCTTTTTTTTATTTGAATATCTTGCTGATGATCTTGGCGATCACCGCTTTTTTTGCCAGAAAACTTGTGGCACTGCCGAGGATACTGAAAAAGCTCATCTGTTGGCGGGCTTCGTTATATTGCTGCGTAACCCTGGCTTTTTCGAGCTGCGCCTCCGTTTTCAGGATTTCCAATTGCAGGTCGATCTCTTCAAAACTACTGTAAATATGCTTAGCCATCCGTTGTGGTTTAATCGAAGAATTCTTTAGAGGATGCCTTCAGAATACGGACATCCAGACGTTTTTTAAATACTTTTACGAACAGGAAGAGAATGATGGCATAAAAGAGGCCCATGATAATAAAGGCCAGCGGAATATTATCCAGCCATCCGGCCAGAGACCATGCCCCGGCCAGTGAAATAAAGATGACGGTCAAAAATAATATGGCGCCGATAATGAGAAAATGAACAAAGGCAGTAGCCCCTTTCATTAATTTTTTGAACAAACTCAGCTTGTAATACTCCAGTTGTTTCTCAATGTATTCCTGGCTGTGTTCGTTTATATGCTGTACATTCTCCTTTAAGTTGCTCAAGGTCTCCTGTTTTTAAGTTCAGTTAGGATGCTGTTCCCGGTGGTTATTTCTGCAATTTGGCGTTTTGTGCCTTCAGGTCTTCCAGTTTCGATTCCAAAGCATCGATGAGGTCTTCCGTTTTGTAGCTCATGCTGGATAAAGCACTTTCCAGGTTGGTGTCAAATTTAGCCCTGGCTTCTGATAATTTTGCACTCATATCAGCCTTGGTCTGGTTGAGTTGCTTTTCCATATCTTCCTGAGCCTTGCGGGCTTTCTTTTTAATTTTTTTGCGGGTTTCCTCGCCCTTGTCGGGGGCGTACAATAGCCCGACGCCTGCACCGATTAACGCTCCGGTTAACAGTGCTACAATCGTACTTCCAGTGTTGCTGTTCATAATCTTATACATTTTAAATTCACCCCTTAAAGTAAGGAATTTATAGGGTTTAACCATAGAAAATACGTTATAATAACTTAATTTTGAGTTAAATACGATGAAATAAAAAAAGCACCCGCTACGGGTGCTTTTTAAAATAAATATACCAATCGGTTTATTTCTTGTTTTCAATTTTAGCCCAGCTATCTCTAAGACCTACGGTTTTGTTGAAAACCAGTTGATCTGCTGTGCTGGATTTGTCTGCACAGAAATACCCTAAACGCTGGAACTGGTAACGATCTCCGGGCTTTGCTTCTGCAAGACTTGGCTCGACATAGGCGGTTGTAATTTCCAGGGAGTCGGGATTGATGAACTCCATAAAGTCTTTTTCCTTGTCTTCTTCAGGCTCGGCAACGGAGAAAAGCCGGTCGTACAGTCGAACCTCTGCCTTTACAGCGTGCGCTGCAGAGACCCAATGCAAAGTTCCCTTTACTTTCCGGGTACTCTCCGGGGTGCCGCTGCCACTTTTACTGAGCGGATCATAGGTACAGTGCACCTCCAGGATTTTTCCGTTATCATCCTTTACTACGTTTTCGGCCTTTATGATATAAGCGTTTTTCAGGCGCACCTCACCACCCAGCTTCAAACGGAAGAACTTTCTGTTGGCTTCCTCGCGAAAATCCTCACGCTCGATATACAGTTCTCTTGAAAAAGGCACTTCCCTGAACGTAAGTTCTTCTTCCTCAGGATTGTTTTCCGCCTGCAATTGCTCTGTCTGTCCCTCAGGATAATTGGTGATCACGACCTTGAGCGGATCGAGCACCCCCATAACTCTGGGCGTTATCTTATTCAGGTGTTCCCGTGCACAGAATTCCAGGAGGGAAACATCTATCAGGTTCTCGCGTTTTGCAATTCCTATGGTGTTGGCAAAATTCCGGATGGACTCCGGGGTATACCCCCTGCGGCGTAACCCGCTAATGGTAGGCATTCTGGGGTCATCCCAGGCTTCTACCACCCCTTCCTGTACCAAACGCAACAGTTTACGTTTACTCACCACGGTGTGACTCAGGTTCCTTCTGGCGAATTCCCTTTGTTTAGGTCGCACCTTATTCGGGTCATAGACCTGGTCGAGGAACCAGTCGTACAGCTCCCGGTGCATGGCGAATTCAAGGGTACAAAAGGAATGCGATACCTGTTCCAGGTAATCGCTCTCTCCGTGCGTCCAGTCATACATGGGATAGATACACCAATCGGATCCGGTGCGGTGATGCTCCTTATGCATAATGCGGTACATGATCGGGTCGCGCATGAGCATATTCTGATGCCCCATGTCTATTTTTGCCCTTAAAACGTGTGCTCCGGCCTGGAATTCTCCGTTTTTCATGCGTTCGAACAAGTCGAGATTTTCGTCAACACTGCGATCGCGGAACGGGCTGTTGGTTCCCGGACGGGTAGGCGTACCTTTTTGCTCGGCTATACTTGCCGCATCCTGGCTGTCTACATAGGCTTTTCCCTGTTTAATGAGCTCAACGGCCCAATCGTATAATTGCTGGAAATAATCGGAGGCATAACACTCTTTATCCCATTCAAAGCCAAGCCATTCCACGTCCCGTTTAATCGCTTCCACAAATTCCCGCTCTTCCTTTTCCGGGTTGGTATCGTCAAAACGCAGGTTAACCGGGGCCTGGTAATCCAGGCCTAAACCGAAGTTCAGGCAAATGGAACTGGCATGTCCGATATGGAGATAGCCATTGGGCTCCGGTGGAAAACGAAATCGGAGGTTATTTTTTTCAAAGCCATTTCGAAGATCTTCTTCGATAATGTGCTCTATAAAATTCAGTGATTTTACTTCTTCTGCCATTAGCGTAAATTATAGCGGCAAAATTAAGAAATTAGAAGGTTTCTCAGAGTTATTAACAATAATAATCGGGGAGAGGGGAGTATACCGTATGGTATATTTGTATTTCACTTATTAGGAAAACTCTTATAATCAAATACTTGCCATATAAAATAGGATGTTTCACCACAATTGTCAATAATTGTTGAAAAATTCTAATAACTTTAGGAAAATAATTGCAAAAAGGTTTACTTTGTAATTACCCAAATTAATACCTATTCAATAATGAAAGCCTTACAGCCCCACAGATTAATCTTTCTGCTGCTTGCAGTATTTTCGCTAGCAGGGGTTTCCGTATGTGCTGCTCAAACATTGGGAAAACCAACCCCCGACTTCTCTTATGCTTGTGCATCTTCCTCGTTTAATGACTTTGCTGTTTCTTTTTCATGGCTGTCACCAGCGGTCGCATCGGACAACCAGTTTATCCTCGAATTATCTGACGCAAACGGATCTTTTTCAAATCCGACAATATTAAGCACTTTGTCAGATAAGAATACATCCTACGAATTTAAATTCAACATTAATTTCCCGAACACAACAGCAGGAGATTCCTACAAAGTTAGAGTGAGAAGTACTAGTCCTCAGAAGGTTAGTGCAGAAAGCGATGCGTTTTCCGCCTATTACATGAAGGTAAACGAGGCGCTTGTACTTAACAATTACCAGGAAGCGTCCATGTGTGAAGGTACCGGGTATATACTAAGTGTAGATAACTATCCAAATGAACCGGCCTATAACTGGTATAAGGATATGGCCCTGATCCCCGGTGAAAATGGGTCCTTCATAGAAGTAACCGAGCCCGGGATTTATTTTGTGGAAATAGATTATGGGGATTACTGTTCCATAGCGACCTCTTCCAATCTTGTGGAAGTTTACCAACCCAGTTCGCTGGGCATTTCTTTGCTGGGTGATGCCAATGTTACCCTTTGCCAGGGAGACGCCTATACCCTTGAAGCCAATTATAACGAAACTACCCTGGTGTACAAGTGGTATAAAGATGGCAACCTGATCGTGCAGAACAATAGTCATACCTATACGGTAGATGCTTCCAACCCCGGATTTGAAGGGAAGTACAACCTGGTGGTGGAAAATACGCTGACCGGATGTGAGGAAGCCTCGAACATTATTACCGTGGGTTCAGATGGATTTAACGCCAACATGAACACCCCGGACGGACTGGTATTATTACCCGGGAAATCCGTTAGTTTAAATGTAACCACCTCGGCCAGTAATCCATCATTTGAATGGTATAAAGATGAAGTACTTATGGCCGGTCAGAACGGTTCCCAGATATCGGTGAACGCTCCAGGCGTATATAAAGCCAAAGTAATTGGAAACGGATCCTGTGTGACCGAAAAATTCACCCCTGTTGCAGAGGTGATTCTTCCGGATGCCTTTGCGGTAAGCATGAACACCGGTGGGTATACCGACTGCATGACCGGGTCCCTCACCCTGAATCTCGATAAGATCGAAGCGGTTGCGGGGAATGACCGCTATGTGCTTGCGGAATCTTCCCTGGCGCTTTTCAGTTATCAGTGGATGTTAAATGGAACGTCAATAGCGGGACAAAACAACAGAAGCATTACCATCAACGGGATAGATGCCTCCGGTATTTATGCGCTTCAGGCAAGTTTTAATACAGAAACCGCCCTGTCTCAGGAACTGGACGTTAAAATGGGAATTACAGAAACGCCTCAGATCGATGCCCCGGTAACGATTACCTGTAATGATGGTGTTTTACTCGATATTACCTCTAACATGACCTCTTCGGCATACACCTATGTATGGTATCGCAATGGGGTGGCCATGTCTGAAACAGCAGCCAACCTGCAAACCACGCTTCCGGGCACCTATAGTCTTGAGGTAGAAGCCAACGGTTGTACTGTACGTTCGAATGAGGTGACAATTTCAGAAGTGAGTGCCGATATGGTGCAGCTTGACGTACCGTCTAAATTTTCGATTCCCGAAGGACAAAGCAGGATTGTGACAGCCACCGGCGGGGAAAGCTACATTTGGTATGATGCCGATTATAACGAACTGAGCACCTCGGCCTCTGTAGAACTATCTGCTGAGGGACAGTACATGGTGAAGGCTCTGGTAGGGAATTGCGAGGTGGTTAAGACCCTGGAATTATCCTTCCAGCTTAGCTACAGCGTACCCAATGCCGTTACTCCCAATGGCGATGGCTTCAATGATCTCTGGATCCTGCCATCGGCCTATGCATACCAACCGGATATTCAGGTAACGATTTATAACGAAAGCGGCGTTCAGGTGTTTTCTTCTGTAGCATACCAGAACAACTGGCCGGAATCGTCAGATAATATGAATTATAACGGAGCCAAGCCTCCGATCTATTACTATACCATAAGCAAAGGAAAGGAAATTGTGAAACGAGGAACCATTACCGTGGTGAAGTAGATAAGGAATAATGATCAGAAATTGGTGCTACATATTGATGTTTATGTTGTTTGGTGCCTGGGTACACGCCCAGGAGGAGACCCCTGTGGCTGCAATTCAAATTCCTTCGCAGAACCTGCTGAAGTTTAACAGGTTCCTTATTAACCCTACCTTTTCGACGGTAAATGAGGATAAATCATACCTGAATTTCTACCATCGAAACCAGTGGGCGGCCTATGAAAACAATTATAACACCTACCTGGCCAGTTATTCCGGAAGGATTGGTGACCGCATGGGGGTGGGCTTAAGTGTTTACCACCAGAATTTCGCCACCATTTCCAATTTCGGATTAATGGCAAACTATGCCTACGGGGTTAAGCTGGCCGAGAAGAGCAACCTGACCTTTGGTTTTAACCTGTCTTATTACAACAGCGGTATTGATGACAGTAATCTCAATACTGCCCAGCCGGACGATCCGCTTCTGGTAGGACTCGACGGCAGTTCAATGGTGAGCTTTCAACCCGGGATCAACCTTTCTTTAGGAAGTTTTGACCTTGGGGTTTATGCAGAGAACCTGTTCGATTACAACCTGCGTACCAATGAGTCGTTAACCAGCTTCGGTGAAAAGACCTATACCGGTCACCTGATGTATACCCGAAAATTTCAAAATGGTTCAGGAATGTTTGAGAACGGGAAATTCAGCGTTCTCTCCCGAGCAAGAAATATTGCCGGAGACGACCTGAATCTGTCGGGAAGCCTCATCCTGGACCTGCCCAAGCTGGGGTGGCTGGAAACGGGGTATGACGATTTTTACGGCGTTGCTGCGGGACTTGGCTTTAACCTGACCGACCGGATCTCCATAGGATATACGGCCGAAAAAGGGATTGATGACCAGATCTCCAATTTCGGGGTAACCCACGAAGTTCACTTTGCTTACTCCTTTACTCCTACACTTACCGAAAACAGGGTTTACGAGGATTTCAGCGAAGAAAACCAAATGGTATATTCGGAGGAGGCGCAGGATTCCATCAAGGATAAAAATGCTGAGATCGCCAGGCTGCGTGAATTGGTGGAAGAGAACAATATGATCATCGAAGAGATGATGTTCAGGCAGGATTCTATGGAAGAGGCCAGGCAGAAGTATATCAATAAGCGATTTGCTTACATGCAGAAGTTCATTAAAGATTATGCCAATAAGGAGAATCAGGGGCAAATGAACGCGCAACTGCAGCAGTTTAAAAAAGACATCGAAGAAGGGGTGGCATTTAGAGAGCCCTCCATAGATACCGATAAGTATAAAAAGAACGAGGCGGCTAAACCGGAACCGGTTTCCTATGCCAGCCAAAACACACTGGCCGCGGCGGACATACCTGTAAAGGAAACCGCTGACAAGGCAGTAAAACGATCAGTTACAGATCGAGATACCCAATCAGAAGCTGCGGCCCCGAAAAGGGGAAACACCTCTCTTCAGGCCACGACCACCCAGCGTGTCGATGGAGCAGGGAAGGGGTATTACCTGATCGCGAATGTGTTCCGTAAGGAATCTAACCTGAACCGTTTCCTGAAGGAATTGGAAGAGAAGGGAATTAAGGCCTCTTCCTTCAAAAAGAACGGGTTGAATTATGTATACCTGGAGCGATTCGAGAAACTTGCTGATGCGCGTGTTGCATACGAATCCAATCTCGATGGTGTCTACCAGGGCAAATCATGGGTCTTGCGCATTAAGCAGGACAGCGATATGCCGGAGCGAAACAGAACCGAAACCCGACTTGCAAAGGCGGAGCTACCCGAGCTGTTATCGGATAAAAATGGTATCGCATCTGCAGATCAGAAAA
The DNA here is from genome assembly GCF_020166515.1 of Robertkochia flava. GTDB lineage: Bacteria > Bacteroidota > Bacteroidia > Flavobacteriales > Flavobacteriaceae > Robertkochia > Robertkochia flava. Next base: position 298,892 of record NZ_JAINZT010000002.1, read on the forward strand.
ACAAGGATTACAAATCTTTTATCAACCGACAGAGAGCAGTAATTTCTGAATGTACCGAACGGTATGTAAATAACCTCATGAAGCCCTTCCTTAAACCGGAAGAGCGGGAAGTGCTTTTTGCCGAAAACAGAGAGGTTACCCCCAGAAAGACCGATGATCTTAAAGGATATTACATCGTCGCCAATGTGTATAAGAATGAACAATACGCCAGGCGATTTGTGGAATCCCTAAAGAAAAAAGGAATTGAAGCTAATATTTATATCAACCCAAGAAACAATTATAAATACGTTTACCTGCAGAAGTACAACTCATGGCGGCAAGCCGTGGGCTCGTACAGGTCTAATGTCAACTATACCTATGAAGATGACATCTGGATCATGCCGGTAGGAAGTTCATAGAGCTACTAACTGAAGCCCCCTAATTCGCTTAGTGCTGCCCCAAAACAGAATGCTATGATGAAAAACTACTCCAACTTAACCAATGTGTTGCTGGTTGCGTGCATAATTTTTGCAGGCACTTTTGCATTTAAGGTAACCCCTCAGGTGCTTACCGATGCACAACGCACTTCTCTCAAAGAGTTTTCTGAAGTTATTACCGAAGGATTCTCCGATATTTCCTCAGAAATAGCCGGAGTTACCGAGGCATTTGACTTTAAAGCCCTTTTTAGCTCCGAGGCTGCGGAAGCGGTTGCTTTTGCCGATGAGGTGAAACTGGTGAAAACGGTAAACAATGCCGGCGGTGGAACCCTCCTGGGCGATGCTGATCCGGGCCAGAACCTGATCTATGATCTGCGTTATGAGAACAGGGACAGTGGGCCTGTAGCTAACTACACCATCATAGACACAATACCGAACGGTATAAATTATGTTGGAAACAACGGAGGGGGCACCTACGATCCTGTAACCAGGGTTTTAACGGTGAATGTTGGAAATCTTGCACCGGGGGCACAGGGGAATTTACAGGTAAATGTTCAGGTAGTTAACGATCCCGTCGCATTCCGGGATGCGTGCAGCTCCTTTATCAGCAACCAGGCCTATGGGGTGTACAATGGACTGCAGGAAGCGAGTTATCTCGGTTTTGCAGATGCCAGCCCGGCTCCTGCTACCTTTTTTGTAAGCGCAAACGAGTTGAATTATACCCGTACGGAAGCCATTTGTGGTACTGCGGGTATTGATATTTCCGCTACCGGGGGTTTTGATTCTTATACCTGGACCCGAAACGGCGCCTTTGTTGGGAATACCCAAACCGTTACGGCCACCGATCCGGGAACCTATGTGGTGGAGAAAACCGTTCAGTGTAACGGACGGGTGATCACCTATACCGAAACCTTAAATCTCTACGACGTAAACGGGATCGCAAACCCGATTCTGAACTTTGCAGATGATATCGGTACCTGTCCGAATAACGGAAGCCAGATGCCGAATCTTTTGTTGTGTGGTACCGAAGGAAGTCGAACCCTGAATATCGGGTTTTCCAGTACTGCCAGCAGTATTACCTGGAAAAAGCAAAACGGAAGTTGTACCTCTATAGCCAACTGTGCCAATGCCTCCAATGCCTGCTGGACCTCGTCTGATGTGGTAGGAAGCGGGGATACCTTTACCGTTTCCGAAGCCGGAAGCTACAGGGTTGAGGTATTGTTTGAAGGAAACAGCGGTGCCAACTGTCTGAAGATCTACTATTTCAATGTATACAAAGATCAGCTAAACGCCTCCGTGTCCGTAACCAGCTATTCTCCTTCTTCCCTTGGGACCATCTCTATAGATGCAGGCGGGGTGGGACCTCAATACACCTATAGTATTGACGGACCGGACGGTTACGATTACACTTATGGACCTACTACAGAAAACTCACATGTTTTTAAATATCTTATAGATGGGGATTACACTGTAACGGTAAGTAGCGATACGGGTTGTTCGTATACCGAAGTAGTTACCATTACAGATAATAATCCACTGTGGTTCGATGGAACCCTGTTTAACATCAAGGATTGTAACCGTGCAAGGATCCGTTTACAGCGTGGTGGGGGCGATCCGCCATACCAATTCGCGATCTGGAGTATAAACGGGGTGCCTAAATATGAAACCTTCCAGGAAATTCCGGATTCTAAATTCTCAAATGAAGAAAGCGAAAGTACCGGGGGAAGCCAGGCCAGGGTATATGAATTCCTTATTGAAGAGGAAGGGGACTATATCTTTGTGATGCGCGATGACAGCGGGAATTTTACCGTTTCAGGCGTAGTGCCAATAGCCCTGGATCCTAGTTACCGGTTCGATGTGAACCCGGAGGATGTGTTGTGCTACGGCGGTTCTGACGGGTCAGTATCCCTGTATTTCTATTCAGACCGTGTAAGTGAAGTTTTTACCGAGCTATATGATGCAGATACCTACGTGTACGGAGGTACCAATACGCCATTATTTACCGGAAACGGAAGCGGTACCTATCCCAACCTTTCTGCAGGCGATTATATTATTGAGGTGACCATTACGCTCAAACGGGGAAATTCGACCTGTTCCTTTATCCGGCCATTTACGATCAATCAGCCGGATGCGCCCCTGGAAGCCTATGCCGGGGTGATCACCGATGTTTCCTGTATACAGAACATCGGGGCATCTGAGGTGAAAATTGCCAATGCGAGCGGAGGAACCCCGCCATACACCTATATTTTTAATGGGGTTGCCCAGGCAAGTAATATCGGATACCTGGCAAATGATGGTATAGTTTCCGTGGTTGATGCCAACGGATGTACCTATGATATGTTCGTGGATGTAAATGCAGCCACGGAGATCCCTTCGGTCGATTACGAATTAACCTATAATTGTGACGGTACAGGAAATGTGGCTCTTACGCCTTCTGTGGCCGATCCCAACCTGGTCTATATTTATGAGTACAGCATGAACGGAGATTACCCGGTATCCGACAGCTTGTTTACCTCTCTGCCTCCGGGGAATTATAATTTCAGACTGTACTACGAAAATGCAACTCCGGATAACCCAACTCCGGGATTATTGCTGGAAGAAGATTTTGGAACCGGCGAGAACACCACCTTAAGAGAAATTAACCCGGTTTACAAATACGAGTCCCAGGTAGTGGGACAAGACCCGCCTGCCGGCGATGACGACGCCATGCTTGATGACGGGGAGTATGTGGTTACTTCCAGTTTACAACCCATTGGCGGACAACAGTGGTTCGTGCCCTCTGATGTAGACGGAGAAGTTGGCGGACGTTACCTGGCGGTGAATATCGGAGATGTGGTTGGTGCCGGAGGCATCATCTACGACAAGATGCTTACGGACCTTTCCAGTGGTTCAGAGATCACCGTGGAACTCAGTATTATCAATCTGCTTCTCGCTTCTTCAGGGCAATGCGACCCGGATCTGATCGTGGAGCTTCTTGATGTAACCGGTCAGGTTGTTGACTCCAAAAGTACCGGAGCCATAGATAATAATGAGCAATGGCATAACATAGCCATGACACTGAACTCCGGAGGGAATTCCCAGCTAAGGTTCAGAATAAGAAGCAATTCCACCTGTTTATCAGGGAACGATATAGCGATCGACGGCCTTCGGGTTTACCAGGTGCCTGAGATCTGTACAGCTGCAGTAGATGTGCCTATTGTAGTTCAGGACAACGAAGCCTTTGCCGGGGAGATCATTGCGCAAAGCGATCTGAGCTGTGCCAATATGACCAACCCCGACGGTTCTATCACCTTTGCGGTTTACAATTTTGACCCTGTTACCGGATATGAATACAGCGTGAATGGCGGTCCCTGGATCGCTTCTACAGATGCCCAGGTACAGGTAAATGGTCTTGGTTTGGGAGCTGTAACGGTAGATGTAAGGGTTCCGGGAGATGGTTCCTGTGATTTTACCATGGATGCATCTGCTCCGATCGGTCAACCCCAGGAACTGGATCTGGAATATGAATTGACAAAACAGATCACCTGTGATGCCACCAATCCGGGGGCATCAGTAAACCTGACCGCTACAGGAGGAACTCCTCCATACGAATATGGTATTGACGATGGCAGCGGCTCCGGCGTTACCTATGGAGGTAATAGTTTGATAACCGGACTTCTGTCAGGGAACTACGAATTCTGGGTGCGGGATGCCAATGGTTGTGAAACCAATATCGGCACTCCTGTAGTTTTGGAGGCTCCGGAGCCCATCCTGTTTGATGTGACTCCTACTGTATGTTATAACGGCAGCAATGGGGAGATCGTGGTAACAGTTACCCAGGGGAACGGAGATTACCAGTTCAGCCTGAACGGCACTGCGTGGTTCAGTCCAGATCCGGCTACGCCCGACACCTATACCTTTGGTTCGCTGTCACCGGGCTCGTATAATGTCTATGTAAGAGACGGTTCGAATTGCCAGGAAATGCTCCCGGCTACCATTGATCCGCAAATCGGAATTTCCGTTACCTCACAGGCCAATGTAGATTGTTTTGGAGAAGCCAACGGTTCCGCGGTATTAACAGTTACTGATTTTATTCCCCCATACACCTATACCGTGAACGGAGCAAATGCAGTAACCCAGAGCGGAAGTACGATCAACCTCGATAATTTAAGTGCAGGCACCTATACGGTGGCGGTAACTGATGACCGCGGTTGTAATACCACAGCCATGGTAACCATAGATGCCCCTGCAGATGCCCTTACCGCTACCCTTGACGTAACCGATCTTTCCTGTGTGGTTACTTCAGGAAGGGTGGTTGTAAATGCTACTGGAGGATACGGAAATTACAGGTATACCCTGACATATCCTGACGGAACCACGACCCTGCCTCAGAATAACAACAGGTTTACCAACCTTACCCAGACCGGTACGTATACCGTTACCGTAACGGATGCCGGAGGATGTAACATCCCTCTTGACTTTACACTTAACACACCCGTACCACCCTCCCTAACGCTTGGCAGCGCAGGGTGTTACGACGGAACGAATAATGTGACTATTACCGCAACTCCAACCGGAGGAGTGGCGCCTTATACCTATAGAATCAACGGAGGGGCCTTCCAGGCTTCCAACACCTTTGATGTGGCCCCGGGAACCTATACCGTAACGGTAAGAGACGCCCTTGATTGTGAGGATACCGCGAGCATTACCATCGACACTCAGTTGCAACTTACCGCTACAGCAGGGAATATTGCTGCCTGTGGTGGAAATACGGATATTACAGCGACTGCAAGCGGAGGGGACGGAAATTATGTGTTTGCATTCGTACCTGCAGGACAACCTGTAAGTGCAGGGGATTTTACCCCTTCGAGCACTTATAACACGACCCTTGCAGGGGATTATGACGTGTATGTACGCGATAATTCCGGTAATGCGGAGTATTGCGAGACGGTGTATACTATTACCATCGGATCTACGACTCCTGTGGAAATTTTTGAGACCCATGTTAATGTAAACTGTAACGGAGCTGCCGACGGAAGCATTTCTTTAAGTGCAACCGGAGGTACAGCGCCTTACCAATACAGTATAGATAACGGATCTACCTTCGTGAATACCCCTGATTTCTATAACCTGCCAGCCGGTACCTATGAGGCGGTAGTAAGAGACGTGAACGGGTGTTTAGATAATGTGAGTATTGAGATCGAGCAACCGGATCCACTTTCATATACCCATGTGGAAACAGCCTATACCTGTTCTGCGGATGCCCAGACCACCATTACCGCCACCGGTGGAAGTGGTACTTATGAGTTCAGCCTGGATGGCGGAGCATGGCAAAGCAGCAATGTATTTACCGGATTGCAGGATGGCAGTTATACCATCCGGGTAAGGGATGCCAATGCAGTGTCGTGTACATACGAAGATGTGATCATTATTGATCCGCTTCCGGTAGCTCCTGTACTTTCTGCTGCAGTAGCATATACCTGTGACGGCCTTGGCGATATTACCGTGACTCCTTTTGATGCAGCCTGGACGTATACCTTGCTTGATAACACTGGAGCTCAGGTGGCTGCCCAGACAGGTCCTAATGCCAATATATTTATCGCCCAGGCTTCCGGAACCTATACCGTGGAGGTGGATTACGGAAGTGACTGTACGACTACCCTTCCGGTAGTAGTGGAGGGCGGACAGGATTTCGGTGCCGGAATTACCGGGGTTACCCATGTAAGTTGTAACGGGGCCACTGACGGATCCTTAACCTTTGAAGTCACCAATTTTGATACGACTGCGGGTTACCAGTATAGTTATGATGGCGGAGCTACATGGACTGCTTCAACTTCGGCTACGGAAACCATCAACGGTCTTGCTGCAGGTACCTATACCATCGATATTCAATTTGACTCAGCAGGCTCTTGTGTTCAGTCTTTAACAGAGACGATCACCCAACCTGATGCACTTACAGCGGGGGGAGCAACTATAGTAGAAGCAACCTGTAATGCCGGAGCAACCGTTCAGGCAACAGCATCGGGAGGTACCCGACCCTATGAGTTCAGGTTACTTGATAGTTCTTCAGCCGTTTTCAATGGCTATGATTATTCATCTAATGACACCTTTACCGACCTCCCTAACGGAGATTATACCATAGAAGTTCGGGATGCGAACGGATGTACAGCTTCATTCCCGATAACCGTAGATGCCCCGACAGATCTCGCATTTACCGCTGTTGCGTCTACCTGTTACGCCGGAGATAATAACGGTACGGTAACAGTAACCATTGACCCGGTTAATAATGGGAACGGAAACTTGCAGGTGAGTCTGAACGGAGGTCCATTTGTACCTCTCAATAATGATCCTACAGGCCATACATTTACCGGACTTTCTGCCGGAAGCTATGATATAGAAGTTCGGGACGGATTTGGATGTCCGACTGCTCCTCAAACCGTTACCATATCTGAACAGGTCGTAGCCAACGCGATTCTGGATGCCGACCTGACCTGTTCCGCAGATGCACAAATAACAGTGAATGCCACCGGAGGCACTGCACCATACACCTTTGCCTGGGGTACGACTGCGTCCGGACCCTTTACGGCCATGGGCTCAAATGTGTTTAACACCAATGCTGAAGGAACCTATTATTTTGAGGTTACCGATGTTAATGGATGTAGTGATATTGCCGGACCAGTAACGGTTACCCCGGCAGATCCGCCTGTGTTTACTTTAACCCAGGTTAGCGACATCCTTTGTTTTGGAGGTAGTAATGGGGCCTTCCAGGTAAATATTGACACTACTGTTGGAGTTGGACCTTATCGTGTGGAGGTAAATGGGGTGGATTACGGCACTCAGACCACCATTTCCGGTTTAACAGCCGGGACTTATACCGTAGTGGTATTTGACAGCAAAGGTTGTGCTTCTTTACCACAGGATATTACGATTGGGGAACCCAGTGAGATCACCTATAACGTTGATCTGGATCCGATCACCTGTTCCCTTTCCGGTTCCGGAACCACTCCGGGAGCAATCACAGTTTCCAATGTTAGTGGAGGGACTCCTGGATATACGTATTACCTGACCAGCAATAATGGGTTTAGTGACAGCTTTGTTGCCAACTCGGGAGAGGACCACATCTTTACCATTCTTGATTTTGGAATTTACCAGCTGGATATCATTGATTCTAATGGATGCTCCATCAGAAGAGAGGAAATTATAGCCTCTCCGCCAGATGACCTGGATATAAATATAGCCACCCCTACTGCAGACTGTGTTTCAGGGGGAACAGCCATCGTATCGGTTTCATCCGCGGTAGGTAGCGGTAATTATGAGTTTGCGATCCTGGAGACCTTCTCGGCGCCTTACTCAACCAATTATATGGCACCTGATGTTGCAGGTGGAGATACGAAAACATTCACCGGTCTAACACCGGGGATTACGTACACCTTTGTGGTACATGACCTGACCACGAATTGTTACTATTTTGAATCTGCCGACGGTCCGATCCTTACACCGTCGAATATGACTATTGATAATCTTATTCCAAACAATGTTACCTGTACGGGGGCAGCAGACGGAAGTGTGACCTTTACCTTAGACAATTATGACGGGGGAGCTTCAGCTGTGGAATGGGAGATTTTTAATGCACAGACCAACATTACAACCGGACAAACCGGAACCATTGCGGTAAATCCGCCTACCGGACCGGTTACGGAAACCGCAGGTATTCTTGCTCCGGGTTACTATTATGTGTTGTTCAGGGAGATCGGCGGTGCTTTTGATCAGTGTACCGTAGGTACTCAGGAATTCAGCATTATAGAGTCGACTAATCCTTTACAGATTGCGGCAACTTCGATTAATGCTACTTGTAATACCGATGGGGTAATCACCGCTACCGCCCAGTTCGGAACAGCACCTTATACGTTTATTGTTCAACCGGATACTGCCCCGGCGGTGACCGATCCGCAGGATGCGCTCTGGACTTCAGGGGCACAAAACAGTAACGGGGTATTTAATGTGGCTGCCGGCAATTACGTCGTATATGTAAAGGATGCCAATAATTGTATACAGAGTGTGCCGGTAACCGTAGATATCGATCCGCAGCCGGTTATTACTGCTGCAGTAGATGATTACTGTGTTTCTGAAGGTAATTTCAGCGCTACTGTTTCACTTACATCCGTTGGTATGCCACCCTACCAGATTCGTGTTGACGGAGCTGCTTTTCAAAATGTAAACCTGAGCAGCGGGTCTGCCCAGGTTACCGGGTTGAACTCCGGAACGCATACCATTGAGGTAAGAGACGCTAACGGGTGTACAACTTCAGCGACCATTGATATTGTAGAGCCACTGGAATTCTCTGCGGAGGTTTCCAGGCTATTTGACTGTAACGGTCCCGGTGAGATCACCATAAACAACCTGATTGGATCCGGAAATTATGAGATAGCGATCACCGGTCCCGGAATTGATTTGCCGAGAACTGCAATCGCCTCAGTACCGTTTACCTATACAGATGCCAATGCGGCCGGGGTTTATTCGATCACGGTTTGGGACATGGCTACAGCTGATGCATGTTCGGTAACCAAAAATGTGGAGATCCTCGCGCCTATCCAGCCAAGTTTTACCCTGCTTCCGCAGCATGTGAGCTGTAATGGAGGAAACGATGGTTCGATTATCATTAATCAGGTAGATAATGGCACCCTGCCATTAACCTATACCATTAGCCCGATGCCAGCCGGAGCAAGCTTTAATGCCACAACCAATACTTTTGAAGGGTTAACGGCAGGACCTTATACCATTACCGGTGTTTCAACGGTTAACGGTTGTTCCTTTGTAGCAAGTACAACAGTTAATGAGCCTACTGCATTAAGTGGACTCACCTTAGTGCCGGATCAATTTGATTGTACCGTAGGAAATACGAGAAATTCTGCCCGGGTCTCTGCTTCAGGAGTTACCGGAGGAACCCCTCCTTATACCTATACTTTTGTTTATGACAACGGTACAACGGCGGATACCACCGACGACCTTACCCAATCTGGAACAAGTACTTCGTATGTAGTATCTAACCCATTGGGAGGAAGTGTCACTGTTACGGTTTATGATGCCAACGGATGCTCCGATACTCATTCGGAAACCATCCTTCCATTTGTAAGACTGGAAGATGTGACAACCCTTGCTACCGATCCTACCTGTTTAACAGGAGACGGAAGTATTACCGTAAACACAACAGTGGACCCTGCTTTGGGCACCACCAACCTTCAGTATGACATCCTTCAGATCGGAGGAAGTTATAATGATTCCTTTACAGGAAATACTGCCACACATACGTTTAACGGACTTGATTTCGGGGATTACCAGATCACGGTAACCAATACCGAAACCGGCTGCCAGTTGGTAGTAACGGAAAGCCTTAACGATCCGGACACCTTTGAACTGGATATCGTTGCGGGAGCAACCTGTTACGGTGCCAGTACCGGTGAGGTAACCATCACGATGATCGACACCGACCCGACAACCAATGGTGACAACGCCGGAGACTTTAATTATACCATTACCGATACCGGAGGAACTATCGTTGCATCAGGAACAAGTTCGGGGGTTACCCTAACGATCCCAAATCTTCCAGCCGGCACCTATGATGTAACGGCTACCCTGGTGGGAGCTCCTCAGTGTACGGTAACAGACTCCTTTATTATTGTGGAGCCAAGCGAGCCGCTTGCTGCAACTACCGTGGTGACCAATCCAACCTGTTTGGGCAATGATGGCGTGATCGAAATTCTGGCTACCGGAGGATGGGGAGGTATTACCTACTTTGTAGCGGATGTTTCCCAACCTGCACCTGCCGGAACTGACTTTGTGAGCAGTCCGAGATTTGAAAATCTGGTAGCCGGAACCTACCAGGTCTGGATCCAGGATCAGAACGGATGTATCGTTCAGCTTGGAGACGAACTATTGATTGATCCGACTCCGATTACCGCAGATATCACGTCGGCAAATCCAAATTGCGCCGGCCTTTCAGGAGAAATAACTGTTGAAAATATCGCCGGGGGATACGGAAGTGCCTATACGCTTCAGTTAATTAAAAATGGAGTTCCCTTTGGCGCTCCGGTAACGGGGGTAAATACTACATATACCTTTACCGGGTTAGGTGCGGGCACCTACCAGGTGGAAATATCTGATGCCTGGTCGTGTGATGTGGTTATTCCAACTTCGATTGAAATGTATGAGGAATTTATCGCAGATGCTACCATAGACAGCAACCTTTCCTGTGATGCCACTAATGGTTCTGTAGGTGGACAGATCACCTTGAGTGCCACCGGTGGATCCGGAGATTTTGCCTATTCGGCAACATACCCTGATGGAACAACCATCCCGTTTGGCAGTAGTGCTGTATTCTCAGGGCTTACCCTTGACGGAACCTACACCTTTACTGTAAGGGATAATATTACCCTTTGTGAAGAAACCACAACGATTGAGATGACGGCTCCTGTGATCCCTGTTATTCAGGATATCCTGGAAACCAACGTCACTTGTTTTGGGAACGATGGAACAGTGACCGTGGAGTTAGATCCGAGCACCATGACTGATCCTCCATATATATATGAGATCAGCCAGGGCGGCAGTGTATTACAAACCAATAATGACGGAGTATTCACTGGATTGCCCGATGGCTCTTACGATATTACCGTGACGTCTGATGCCGGATGTTTTGTAACCGGTATCGCTACGGTAGGAACAGATCCTACCCCGGAGATCGATCTGGAGATCACCGACAATTGTGATCCATCCGGTCAGTATGAGATTACTGTGAATATGACCCAGGAGGGAATTGCCCCTTACACGCTTAGTGTAAATGGTGCTGTACGTCCTGTTACCATAGACAGCAGTACGCCTTATGTGATTACCGGGCTTTCTGCAGGCACATACGATATCGCCATTACAGATGCCAATGGTTGTGGGGTGAATGTCACCGGAACCATAGACATCGTGCCTCTTGACTACTCAGCTCAGGTAACAGGATTGTTATACTGTGATGGGCCGGCAGCCATCACCATCGATAATATTTCCGGTAGCGGACCTTTTGCATATGCCATAGACGGACCGGGTGCAGCAGACCAGGCTCAAACCACCCTTGATCCGGCCGGGACAACCTGGAACGGAGCTACCGTGGCAGGAACCTATACCATTACTGTTTATGATCTTAACGGAACCTGTTCCCTTACCAGGGAGGTTGTGGTTCCGGAAAGAGTGGAACCTGTTATTAACTTGGTGAGCCTTCAGGATCCGTCCTGTTCCGGTGACCTGGGGCAGATCATCGTGTCTTCTCCGGATAATGGCATCGGGCCATTCACCTTTGAAATTGTGGATATAGACGGTACGGCTGCAGCGATTGCACCGAATCAGACAGACGGATATACTGCAACCTTCAGCAACCTTAACGGGGATACTGCTGGAATTACTTATACCATTAGAGCTACAGCTCAAAACGGATGCGTTGTGGAGATCAGTGAAACAATCACTTCCCCGGAACCGGTTGCCATGCCAACGCCAAGAGTTACACACTTTAGCTGTAATGCAGGTAGCAACTCGTTCAACAATGCTCTTGTGGTGGTAGACCCTGCAACCATAACAGGGGGTAGCGGTAGTTATGTACGTTATGCCTTTAACTTTAACGGTGTAACCCAGGTTTCTTCTAATCCTCAGTTTATCGTAACTGACACCAGGGGAGGAACTGGTACTGTTACCGTTTACGACAGCAATAACTGTAGTGTAACACGCAACTTTATTATCGATCCGTTTATCGGAATTGAAAATCCCCAGCTTAATGTAGACACCACGGCTACCTGTGTTAACGGAGAAGATGTTACTGTAAGCGTGGATATTTTTGAAGGGCTTTCCGGTACTCCGGGAACCACAGACCTGTTATATACGCTTACCGATATTAATGGAAATCCATTGGAGAACTCCGGAACTATTACGGCTACGGGAAGCTCCAGCCACACCTTTTCTGGTCTTGCACCCGGAGCATACTTTATAAATATCCTGAACGAGTATACCGGATGTGAGGTAAGTCTGAGTCACACGGTAGATGATCCGAATACGTTCGTAATGACTGCCACCGTAGTAGATCCTACATGTTTTGGAGAAGCTACCGGTAGTGTTGAGCTTACCATGATCGACACCTTCCTCGGAGATGGAAACCAGGCAGGAAGTTTCGATTATGAGATCAGAAGAGTTTCCGACGATGCCCTGGTAGCTAGTGGTAACAGTAACGGACTAAGCAATATTACGGTGGGAAGTTTACCTGCCGGACATTATGCTGCAATTGCCACTATTACCAGCGGAGGACTGGGATGTAGTGTGGAGCCTACTGAGTTTACCATAACCCAACCACAGGAAGATCTTACAGCGACCATAGAAGAGGTACATAATGTAACCTGTTTGAATAATCGCGGAGAAATCTATGTGGATGCGTCAGGGGGGTATCCGTACTACGAGATCACCCTGGTGGGACAGAATACAGGATACAGTGAAACCCACACCAATGTGGACGGATGGGTATTCCTTGGGCTCGAAGCTGATATCTATACGGCTTATATAACCGATGCACAGGGGTGTACTTTTGAAACCCTACCGGTGGAACTGATCAGGCCGGAATTTATTTCCGCAGAGATCACCGGACAACCAACCACATGTTTCGGATCTAATACCGGAGAAGTTTCTGCCATTAATATTACCGGTGGTGCCGGCCCGGATAGTTACTATTTCGAGCTTTACGACCAGGCAGGAAATCAGATCGGGGAAAGTCAGGAATCTCCTGTATTTACCGAGCTGGTTGCAGGAAGCTACTATATCAAGGTTCTCGATCCGTGGGATTGTGACTTTGAAACCGAGGTATTCGTAGTTACCGACCCTCAGGAAATTTCAGTAAATGTGACCGATCAACCCACCGTGGTGTGTTACGGAACCACAGATGGCTATTATGAGTTTAATATGACCGGGGGAACGGCTCCATACACTGTTTCCCTGTACCATCCGGATAGCGACACCCCTGTGGAGACCTTTACAGGAATCGGCCTTGCAGAGGCTGTGACTTTCTGGGATCTCGAAGGAGATGTGGAATACAGGGTAGAGGTAACCGATGCCAATACCTGTACCACAGAGACCACCTTTATGATTCCTACCGGTCCGGACCTGAGCGCTGCAGTGGATGTGGTCTATGAATGTTCGACCAACCTGCCTGAGAATTACATCGAGGTAAGCCTGATCAACAGTACGCTTGACCTGGCTGAGGTAATGTACGCCCTGAATACTGATGATATTAACCAGGCTGTATTGTTTAATGAGATCATCGACGGGAAGGGAATTGTCAGAAACGTTCCTGCCGGAGCCGATCAGTTTATCACGATCTTCCATGAAGGTTGTGCCCAGGTGATGCCTGCCGGTGAGTTCTTTGAGGTGATCGCTTATGAGCCACTGGAGCTTTCCCTGGCCAACGAGCAGCTCAACGTGATCGATTTCAATGCTACCGGAGGACAGCCGCCGTATAATTATTATGTGAACGGAGAATACCGAGGAGACGATGCCGATTACCGTATCCGGGAAACCGGCACTTATGAGGTGGTGGTCGTGGATGCCAACGGGTGTGAAAGCCGTGCAGAGATCTTTGTGGAGTTCTACGATATAGATATCCCTAACTTCTTTACTCCGGATGGAGACAGCAATAACGATGTTTGGGGACCGGCGAACTCTGAGGCCTATCCAACCATAAGAACAAGGGTTTACGACCGTTACGGAAGGGTAGTTGGTGAAATGCGCGTCGGACAATTCTGGGATGGTACTTATAACGGATCTCCATTACCTACGGGAGATTACTGGTACGTGATCAAGTTCGATGAAGAAGAGGATGCCAGAGAGTTTGTAGGACACTTTACCCTGTACAGATAACGAAAGGAGATATATCATGATGAGAAAACTTATTTATGCTACCATGGCCCTTGTCGGGATGCACGCTTCAGCCCAGGAGCTTACCCTTCCGACATTTACCCAGTACACCTCGGATAATGAGTTCGTTATCTCGCCTACCTACGCGGGAATCGGAGATTATGTGAAGGTGAGGGGAAATGCCCTGACCCAGTGGGTGGGCATCAAGGATGCCCCGGATACCCAGACGCTGGTGGGGGATGTCCGACTCGGACAACGCTCCGGAACCGGAGTGCTGTTTTACAACGACCGGAATGGGTACACCCGTCAGTTGGGGGCCAGACTGTCTTTTGCCCACCACCTGACCCTGAATAATATGGACGACAAGTTTCTGTCGTTCGGATTATCGTATAATGTGAACCAGTTTCGGATCGACATCAATGAATTTGACCCGAATGCAGATCCCTCTATAACCGACGACAGAGCTACCACCAACCACAATTTTGATGTGGGCATCCTGTACCGTCATGGAAAATTCTTTGCGAGTTTAAACGCGGCGAACATCCTGAATAAGGACCTGAACGTTTTTGCGATCTCTGAACCAAACCGTCTTCGTAATTATTACTTGTACACCGGGTATCGCTATAAGGAGAGAATAACATCCAACTGGGAATATGAACCTTCGGTGTTCTTCCAGTTGTTTGAAAGTGACGGCCGTTCGAGTACCGATGTGAACTTCAAGGTTCGGTACTGGAAATTTCAGGGCGAACGGGATGAAGAGTATTACTGGTTTGGATTGACCTACCGGTTCCTGAATGACCAGTTCCTAAACCCTTGGAATATCGGTCCGATGGGAGGCCTTAAAAAGGGAGGTTTTTATTTTGGCTATAGCTACCAGGTGATCTTTAATGAGATCCAGCTGTACAGTACAGGTACGCATGTGATCACTGTTGGAGTCGACCTGTTCCAGGGAATCAGCAATTGTAAATGTACCATGCGCTAACAAAAATACGGTACCTGCAACCTTGGTTGTTGGGTGCTGTTGTGTGTTTAGCCAACGCAGTATGAACGTTAATCTTTAAAATAAGATACTAAAAATCAGAAAGGGAGGGGTTTTCATTAAAAATGAACACTGCTTCCCTTTCGGTATGAAAAAACACCTGTCATATTAAAACGGAAGTTAGCTTTTTGGTTCCCCCACACCTGGTTAATGCCCTAATATTTTATTATGATTAAAACCAAAGCCAACCTCGCTGAAATAATCCTATGGGGTTTATTTTTACTGTGCACCACCCTAACGGTGTCGGCCCAGGTAAAAAAGACCTTTGAGCCAAGATACCAGGAGAATATCAGGGGAGACCTTACCTTTATTGCAAATAGTATCGTAAACAGGGATGACGCATCCGGAGATCCTGAAACGGCCTATAATCTTACCGGCAGCAGTTCAGACCTTAACGATTTTCTCAATATGCAATATATCGATGTGGATGGCGACACCTCCACATTTAGCTCCTCCTCCGCAACATTTACCCTTACAGATCCCAATTGTTCTAAAGTGCGTTATGCCGGGCTTTACTGGGGAGCTGTTTATCCGCATGACGGAGACGGGAACCCAAATACCAGGAGCACCGGTTTTGACCAGGTAAAAATTAAATTGCCCGGCGGAACCTATCAGGATATTACGGCAGATGAGATCATTTTTGATGGTTATGGCGACAGTGATTTTGGAACATACAGTCCGTATATCTGCTACAAGGATGTAACGGGTCTCATTACCCCCCTTGCAGATCCTCAGGGAGAATATACCGTAGCCAATGTGCTTGCAGCGGCAGGAGACTACACCAGTGTTTCCGGGGGGATATCCGCAGGTTGGACCCTTGTCATTGTCTTTGAAAACCCAACGGTGCCTGCAAAAAACATTGCCACCTTTGATGGTTATGCAGGTATAAAGGCCGGAGAAACGGTTGATATTCCCTTTAGCGGATTTAACACCCTCCCCAATCCATTTCCGGTTAATGCCACCCTTGGGGTAGGAGCCCTGGAGGGAGATAATGATATTGCCGGGGATGCCCTTTTATTTAAGGCAGACAGCAACACCGGTTTTACTACTTTGGGCGATGCTTTTAATCCTTCGGATAACTTTTTTAACAGCAGTATCAGTCAGTTTGGGAGTTCCCTTTCCGGACGCACCCCAAACAGTATAAATACCCTCGGATGGGATACCGATCTTTTGGAAATTGACAATCCGTCTAATTCGGTGATCCCTAATAATGAGACGGGAGCTACTCTGAGGGCGACATCAACAGGAGATAAGTATGATCTCTTTTTTACCTCCCTGGCTATTGAAAATATTGAACCCGATATTCAGCTCACCAATACCGTTGAAGATCTCGGCGGGAATAATATTGACGGAGCCAGCGTTGCCCTGGGGCAGGAAATGTATTATGTAATTACCTTCGACAATACAGGAAACGACGACGCAACGAACTTTACACTACGCGACCAACTCCCTGTTAATGTAGACCCCTTATTTAACGAAATCATCTTTCCGGATAACGGAGACCAGATTCAGTACAATTTTGATTCAGCCACCCGGGAGATCACCTTTCAAATTCCGGATTCCTATGTCGAAGTCGCAGAAAGTGCATATACCATCAAGATCAGGGTAAAGGTTCTGGAAGATTGTTTTGGGTTGAGGGACGCCTGCGCCAATGTTTTGGAAAACCTGGTATACGGGACCTACCGGGGTGTGATCAATGATAATATTATTACGGATGACCCCGGAGCGACCGAATTTGGCGATTGCCGCATCCCATCCCCCGGCGCCACAAACTATATCGATCTTACAGGGTGCAACCTCGAGAGTGACCTCTTTTTGTGCGGCAGTAGCATTATGCTGAATGCCGGGAATGGGTTTACCACGTATCAATGGCAATACCTGGACGATACGGGAACCTTCATAAATATCACAGGGGCTGATTCCTTCAATTTTGAAGCCACAGCAGAGGGAACCTACAGGGTGATTAAAACCATAGCCTCTCCCTGTATCTCTGGGGAAGAGGTATATAATGTATACCTTGCCGATAACGGACTTGTGAACCCGGTGATCAATCAGGCCGACGAGGTGGTTAGCTGTTCTGCAGATGGGACACCCGTACCACAGTTTTATTTTTGTAGTGCCGATGAAGAGCGTGCTTTAAGCGTTTCTATAAATAATAGTGTTTCCCTGGAATGGCAAAAACTGGATGGGGGATGTTCCCAGGAAGAAACAGGGAATTGTCCTGTAACCTCAGATAGTTGTACCTGGAGCACTGTGGCTACCGGAGAAGATTTTACCCTCGATGCAGCAGGGGAATACCGCCTGGCGGTGACCTTCGATAACGGTTGTATAACCTATTATCCGTTCAGGGCCTATGATTATGCGATAGACCCGGTACTTGAAATCTGGTATGACTGTACCGACAATTCCTCATCTAACGAGGTGGTGATCGCGCTGAGCAACCCGGGGATTACGGATGTGATCTATTCTCTGGACGGCGGACCGGATCAGTTCGTAAATTCATTTAAGGATGTTGCTCCTGGCACCCACAGCATTACTGCAAGTTACCAGGGGTGCCAAAAGACCCTGAATTTTGAAATCGATGCCATTTCTCCTGTAGAACTCTCCCTGGCTAACAGAACTTTCAACCTGATAGAAATGCAGGCCAGCGGAGGTGTTGCGCCATATACTTTTTATGTAAATGGAGAATACAGGGGAGAAGACACCGATTACAGGATCCGTGAAACCGGAACGTATGAAGTGGTTGTAGTGGATGCCAACGGATGTGAAAGCCGGGCAGAGATCACCCTTGAATTTTACGACATCAGCATTTCCAACTTTTTCACGCCCAACGGAGATAATAATAACGATACCTGGGGGCCTTCAAATTCTCAGGCGTATCCGAGTATAAAGACTATTGTTTATGACCGCTACGGCAGGGTTGTAGGGGAGATGCGTGCGGGCCAGTTCTGGGACGGCACCTATAACGGAAGCGAATTGCCGAGTGGAGATTACTGGTATGTGGTTAGTTTTGATGAAGGGGAAGATGTCCGGGATTATGTAGGCCACTTTACCCTTTACAGATAATATAAAGCATACGCTAATTATGACCCTTCCTTGATTGTTCAAGGAAGGGTTTTTTTATGGCCAAAATTTGAATAGAGACGTTAAATGCAACCAGGATGTCGGTTTCTGATTTCTGCAGGTGTAAATCATCGATTAAATGAAAAAAAATCAGTTAAAATGCATCAAATATTCGTTAAATGTCGTATAATTACTATAAAATGAATGATTTACATTTCTAAACCCATAATTAAGACGCCTATAAACAACTTTACGCTATCCACAAAATCTTTATCGGGAACGAATCTGTTTTAAATACGCAGAAAGTTCATTCAATACCATCAATTCGCGGTCGTTATTTCTGATCCTTGTTAAATACCTATTACAAGGGCCAGGCTTCGATCTTAATTGATTTGCATTAACCTACTGGAATGACTTTCTTCTTTTCCTGCACCAGGCATATTTATCTTCCTTAAAGCTTTATGGATGTCGATTACCACTATACAAGAAGCCCCAATTCTTATGAAGATCAAATTACTATGCTATGAATGCAACAATTTCCTACTTAAAAAAAGTGATCCTGTTGGCCTGCTTGTTATTGTCGGGTATCGGGTCATTGTCCGCACAGATCGGAAGACCCTTTGAACAACGGTTTTCTACCAATGTTAGAGGTGAATTAGTTATGCTGGCCAATAACATCCTCAATCCATCAAATGACCCTAATGCTGATTACAACGGTAATCGGGACAACAATAATGTTGATGTTGCCTATATAGATATCGATGGCGATACCACTACTTTTAGTTCATCGAGTTCTGACCTTTATCTGCAAGGCTGTACCCGTATTGTTTACGCCGGCTTATATTGGTCGGCCATCTATCCCCACGACAATGATGAATCTACGCCTCCCAGGGATGATTACGATCAGGTTAAGTTTATGGTACCGGGTCAACCCTATACAGACCTGTTGGCAGACTGGCAGTATTACGGCTCTCCGACCAACCGGGCTAATGAAACATCCTATGTTTGTTATAAGGATGTAACCAATGTGGTTTCGGCATTACCAGACCCTAACGGAACTTATACGGTCGCCAATATCCGGGCCAACCAGGGAACAAAAAACGGTGGCTCCGGAGGAGGATGGATACTGGTGCTTGTGTATGAAGATCCAAACCTGCCCGGCAGATATATCTCTACCTTCGATGGCTATGCAGCAGTTGGAGGTAGCGGGAGTAATAATATTCAGGATTTCAGCTATAGTGGCTTTAAAACCATTCCCAATGGTCCGGTTCGTGCCCGTTTAGGAGTAGGTGCCCTGGAAGGAGATTATGGAAAGGTGAATGACCGTATGGAGATTCGCGCAGATGGCAATGCCACCTTTACTGCCCTCAGAAACGATGTAGGCGCTACTAATAACTTTTTTAACAGTAGTATTACGGTAGACGGGAATAACGTGACCACCCGGCAACCTGCAGGGTTAAATGCCCTTGGCTTTGACGCCGATATCTTTGATCTGGACAACCCCAATAACAGTGTTATCAATAACAATGAAACAGGGCTGACCGCCAGGGTGGAAACCACCGGAGATGGGTATGGGGTGTTTCTCAACACCCTCTCCATCGAGATCATTGAGCCTGATATTCAGCTTACAAAAATTGTGGAAGACCTGACAGGGAATGACATTACGGGAGGAAATGTGACCCTCGGACAGGAAATGTACTATGTGCTTACCTTCGACAATGTAGGGAATGACGATGGTACAGATTTTTCCATCAGGGACAGGCTTCCTGTCAACGTTGATCCTTTATTGGATGAACTGGTATACGATTCCAACGGGGATGTCATTGATGTGCAATACGATGAGGGTAATCATGAATTGACCTTCCGAATTCCTGATTCATATATCGAAATGGAAGATGGGAGTTATTCCATCAGAATCAAGGTGAAGGTGCTGGAGAACTGCTACGGGCTGCGGGATGCCTGCTCCAATATTATTGAGAACCTGGCTTATGCTACCTATCGCGGAGTGATAAACGACAACCAGATCACTGATGATCCCAGCGTGAGTCGGTTTAATAACTGCGGATTCCCCACTCCCGGCTCTACCAACTTCCTGGTTGGCCTGGAAGATTGCAATTTTGAAAGGGATGAGTACCTCTGCGGTTCGAGTATTGAACTTACGGCAGGTAGCGGATATACGGCCTATCAATGGCAAAGAGGCGATGGTAATGGGAACTTTACCGATATTGCAGAGGCTACCGGCCAAACCTTTACCGCAACTGGTTTTGGTACGTATCGGGTGGTAAAGACCGCCCCACAAGGCTGTATTTCTGATGAAGAAACGATTAACGTGCTACCCTTCAGCAATAATGCAGTGAACCCCTTTATAGCGATAGCCGATGAGGTGGTTTCCTGCCCTAATGATGGCAGTGACCTGCCTAAATTTTATCTCTGCGGGGCGAATGATGACCGGTTTTTGGATATTTCTTTCAATGATGCCCAATCTTTTGAATGGCAACGCCTGGATGGAGGATGTGATGCTGAGGCTGGTGATGATTGTCCAACGCGGTCGCTCACCTGTAGCTGGACTACTGTTTCTACCGATGAGGATTATACCCTGGAAGGTCCGGGAGAGTACCGCCTTATCGTGGTGTACCAGAATGGTTGTTTTAATCGTTTTCCTTTTAAAGTCTATGAGAACACCCTGAATCCGGAAGTGAATTCAAGAGATATCCTCTGTTCTACTCCCGGAAATATAACCATCACTAATGTTCCGGCAGGATATGAGTATGCTGTGACTGCAGATCCGCAAGGTTTTGTCGCTAACTCGGCTACCTGGCAATCTGCAAACACCTTTGCTATTAATACCCCCGGGGTATATACTGTTTTTATTCGTCAGGCCGGAATTGATGCCGGTCTTGACGGAAGGCAGCCTTGCCTGTTCTCGGTGCCTGACATTGCTGTAACAGACAGAGATTTCACCGCCACTGTGAATGTTACCAATCCACAGTGTCCCACAGGTTTCGGGAGCATTACGATAACCATGAACAATGCCGAACCTCAGTACACCTATACGCTGTTGGATGATGCCGGAGCTACGGTAGACGTTTTTGGTCCTGATAACGACAACAACTACACCTTTAAAAACCTGGCCACAGGGGATTATACCGTTATAGCCGAAACCTCTGATGGGTGTTCCTATACTGAAAACATTAGTATTATCAGTGACTCTGATCTTGAAATAACTGCCTGGGTGGAGCAGCAGATTATTTGTGGAACCAACGGTATACTCAGGGTCAATGCCACCGGAGGCGTGCAGCCTTACTTTTTTGCTGTCTGGAGTTATACACCAGCGATCGGTGCTACCGCTCCGGCCATTAACTACGGAAGCATAGATGATATACCGCCGAGAGTCTTTTCGAGAAGTGATAATTTTCAGGTGGCTGCCGGAGCTGAGGGAACCTATGAATTCGTGGTTCTTGACCGGAATAATTGTACTGCATTTTCAAATCCTGTAGAGATCGTTGCTCCCCCGGTAACAGAATATACAGTAAACAATGGGAATGTGACGTGTTTCGGGTCTGACAACGGATTTATTACCATCGAGGTGGTAGCCGGAACCGGAGGTAATGGTCAAACCTATAAGTTGGAATATCCTGATGGCAGTGTGTTAAGAAATGATTCAGGAAATTTTCAAAACCTTCCGGCCGGACAATATATTCTGACCGCTACAGACACCAATGGATGTATTTATTCAGAAACAGTAAATGTTGATCAGCCCACGCAAGTAACTTACGCGCTCTCTGATGAGCAAATAAGCTGTACAACCGGATCGTTGGGAAGTATTACGGTGGATAACGTTACCGGAGGCAATCCTCCCTATACGTACACCCTTACACGTCAGGATGGATTCCGGTCAACTTATACTTCCGCTTCTATTCCTGCAGACCCATACACTTTTAGCAGCCTTGATTACGGCATTTACCATGTTGAGGTAACCGATGCCGAAGGATGTCCTTCAGGCCCGCCAGCAGAGGTGGTTCTTGCTACACCTCCGGATGACCTTATTATTGATACTTCAACCCCTACCCTTAACTGTACCGTTGGAGGTACAGCGGTGGTTAGCGTTTCTTCAACCCTCACCGGAAGCGGAAATTATGAGTTTGCGGTACTGGAATATTATAAGGTACCCTATACCGATCCGTCAAATTACCGTGGGCCTGATACCGGATTTACTGACAGAGCCACCTTTACAGGATTAACACCCGGGGTTACCTACACCTTTGTTGTACATGACCTTGTAACGGATTGTTATTACTTTGAAACTGCAGCCGGCCCTATTGATAGTCCGTCTTCAATGATCCCGACCCTGGACCAGGTAGCTAACGTAACTTGTTACGGAGCTGCGAATGGAAGTGTGGACTTTACCGTTACAGGCTATGATTCATTTACCACAGAGATCGCTTATGAAGTCTTTGTTCCGGAAACCAATGAGTTCACCGGGGTAAGCAACCGTATTCCGGTAACCGGATCAATCACCAGCGGGACCCTAAGCGGGTTAGATCCGGGTACTTACTATGTATTATTCACAGAGGTTGGAGGCGCCTATAATGCCTGTTCAGTAAGCTCGGTGGAGTTTGAAATTACAGAATCATCAAGTCAGTTGTTGCTGGACGCTGAAGTATCTCAGACCCCAACCTGTATAGATCACGGTGCCATTATTGCCTATGCAGGTGGCGGTACCGCCGCCTACGAATACCAGCTTTCTGATATTTCGACCGTGCCGGCAACCATAGTGGTACCTTTCGGTTCGGCCTCGGAATTTACGGGACTGCCTGGAGGGCAATACCGGGTTACGGTAAGAGATTCCTTTGGTTGTGAGGCCGTTCAGGATGTTAATTTGGTGGCTCCAAATCCGATCACTGCCAGCTTGATTGAAGATGCAACCATTAATTGTTTCGGAGACAATACGGGAACTGTTTCAGTCGCTTTGGTGAGTGGAGGATTGCCGGAACTGGACTCCAGTGCGCAATACCTTTTCTCATTGAATTACCTGGATAATTCGGGCACGAACATTCTCTTTAGCACTGCTCCGGGCCAAAAAGATACCTTTACCAATCTGGGAGTAGGAAATTACAGTGTTACCGTAACTGACGGATGGGGATGTGATTACACAACGCCCGCAGTGACTTTCACAGAACCGGAGCAGCTCACATCACAATTGCGTTTGGAAAGCGCAAACACCTGTTTGGAGGACGCCACTATAACCCTGACCGCCTTCGGAGGAACGGCGCCCTACAGCTATGCAACTTCACCTTCGGGTAACTTTTCCCCTTTTACCAATGGAAGTTCGGTCACTTTTACCGTCCCTCCAGGTGAGTACAGCTATTATGTGAAAGATGCTAACGGATGTATTTCTTTTGTGTCCAATACGGTTAGTATCGAGGAAATATCCCCTGTAGAGATCGTTGCGGAGATCGCTGCCGATGCAAGCTGTTACCAGGAAGCTACCGGATTTATTCAGGTAAGAGCAACGGGAGGGGCAGGGAATTATGTGTTTACCCTGCTCGATGAGACTATGGATATCAAGAACCCGGTAAGACCGGCACAGAACTCCAATGTATTTGCTGATCTGTTTGCGGGAGTGTACTTTGTAAGAGTGGAAAGTGAGGATTGTTCTGAAACGATTCGCATTGAGCTGGGAGAAGGGAATCCAATCACAGCCAGCGACCCGGTGGTCACCCAGCCTGCCTGTGCTGAGGATTTTGGAACCATAGAGGTGCTGTTGGAAGGCGGTACGGGAATATACCAGTATGCCATTTCCCCGCGCTTGGACCAGTTCCAGGACCAGAATATTTTTTATGACCTTGAACCGGGTCGTTATACCATCATAGCACAGGATTCCAACGGATGTCTGCCGTTTATTTTTGAAGTGGATATCGTGGCCCCAACACCTTTGGTATTGACCCCTGAGATCATTTCCGAGGAATACTGTGAGGGAGAGGATACAGGAATTATTTCTCTGGACATAAGTGGAGGTGTGGCTCCGTATTACACCTCCTTGAATTCCAATAACCCGGGCGATTTTGTGGAAAGACAGACCCTTTTTGAAGGACTTTCGGGGGGAGAAACCTATACCATTTTTGTAAAAGATGCCAATGGATGTGAAGAGAATATCGCTGTAACCCTGCAAGCCCCGGTTCCTTTAGATCCGCAGGTAGAAGTAATGTATACCTGTATAGGTAACAGCTCAGGTAATGAGGTGATTGTTAATATGAGCGATCCGACCATCACCGATGTGATCTACAACCTCGATAATGGATCTGATCAGTTTCAAAATATTTTTGTGGACGTGGCTCCGGGTCCTCACACCATCACGGCAAGTTATGAAGGATGTGTACGAATTATCGATTTTGAGATCGATTCTATAGAACCCCTTGAACTATCGCTGACCAATGAAGAATTTAATCTTTTGGAAATGACGGCTGTTGGGGGAGTACCTCCATATTCGTACTACGTGAATGGCCAGTACGTGGGTGAGGATGCCAATTACCGAATTCGGGAAACCGGAACGTATGAGGTGGTGGTCGTAGATGCCAACGGGTGTGAGAGCCGCGCTTCGATCTTTGTAGAGTTCTATGATATTGAAATTCCGAACTTTTTTACACCAAACGGAGACAATAACAACGATACCTGGGGGCCGTCAAATTCCCAGGCGTACCCGAGTATAAAAACCATTGTTTATGACCGCTACGGCAGGGTGGTAGGGGAGATGCGTGCGGGCCAGTTCTGGGACGGCACCTATAACGGAAGCGAATTGCCAACCGGAGATTACTGGTATGTGGTTAGTTTTGATGAAGGGGAAGATGTCCGCAATTATGTAGGTCTCTTTACCCTTTACCGCTAAGCAACAAAGCTCGTTCCATTTGAACGAAATTGACAGGAAGTGTTCCTCCTTGATTTTAGCAAAAGTTTGCTGTAGGGCCTTAAAACGCCTTCAGGTGATGTGCAAGGGTAAGGTTCATTTTCTTTGCGAAAACAGCTGGCAGGCAGAGGAGATAATTAACGGGTTGTTTTTTCATGCTGGAGGTTTGATGTATTTTTGCGTTAAATATTAGACGTGTGGGAACAATTAGGGTAACCAACATTCAGGTTTATGCCTATCACGGATGCCTGATGGAAGAGGGTAAGATAGGAAGTGATTACCGGGTAGATGTGGCGGTAAAGGCCAATCTGCAACCCTCAGCAAAAAGTGACGCGCTCAGGGATACTGTGGATTATGTGCATATTAACCGCATTGTAAAGGAGGAGATGGCGGTTCGTTCGAAATTGCTGGAGCACGTTGCCAAACGGATGCTTGATCGTATCTTTGATGAGATTCCGATAGCCATGGAAGCCACGGTCGAGGTGTCAAAGATCAATCCGCCAATAGGGGGAAATGTGGAAAAGGTAACCATAGAAATGACCCTGAGCAGGTAAAGTAAATAGTTTTTGGAATAAAGAGAATTAATTTCTTATTTTTGCCCACCACAAAAGGGCATCGTGGCCGAGTGGCTAGGCAGAGGTCTGCAAAACCTTGTACAGCGGTTCGAATCCGCTCGATGCCTCAACTAATAAGACCGTTCTGTAACAAGGACGGTCTTTTTTTGTTCAGGAATAAAAGAATCGCAGGCTCCCTAAAATATATAGCTTTTTATTTACAAGCCCCGGCTATCTTAAGGTATAGGCTAAGTTGCCCGCACGCTAGCTGGCCCCTGCGCTAAAAACAGCCACTGGCTGTTGTCCTCCCCGACGCTTCGGGGCGCCCGATGCCTCAGAAAAACCATTACTGACAAGCACGGCTATTATTGTCTTTAAAGTTTACAAGCGAAAATCCTGAATGGTATCAAGCTTACATACAAAGGAGAGCTACCTGAAAGGTCATCCAGAGACACCTCAATAGCGCCATGGAAAAGGGAGCTTTTAGCTGTAGCTGATATAAGAAATTGCGATCCCGTGCGTTATCACCCTATATAAGGTTCCCCCGAACCTTAGGGGCATCTGA
Organism: Robertkochia flava; assembly: GCF_020166515.1. Lineage (GTDB taxonomy): Bacteria > Bacteroidota > Bacteroidia > Flavobacteriales > Flavobacteriaceae > Robertkochia > Robertkochia flava. Next base: position 325,338 of record NZ_JAINZT010000002.1, read on the forward strand.
TACCGGATGTATAAAAGACTGCACGTAGTAGTGTGGTCTTTTTTTGTTAGAGGGGTTATAAATTGGGAAAATGCGCCTTAGGTGCAACGCAGCTTAAGGAGAAATTTCTTATCAGAACCCGGGGGAAGGATCTTTTTACAGTTTTTGAAAGAAACATGATTTTGCTTATCGCGTCCTGTATAAAAGTCTATTCAGGTTTCTTATGGAGTAATCGCGTAAGCGAAAGAGATAAGTCTGTGAAAATGATCTTGCTGTTTACATTGCGCTCTACCTGGTAAAGAGCGTTCTCCAGTTCCCTGTGAATTTCATTGATGTTATTGCCGTGAACAAAGGGGGCAAATTTCTTTAACTGGAAACCGGTGTCGAATTCCATAAACGCCAGGCTGTTGGCGTTATAATTTAAAACCAGGGCTTGCCGGAACACTTCCATGCAGTAATAGATAAATTTTTTCTGGGTTTCTCTTCCGGTTTTTCCCACCTCATCACTCCAGGAGAGCAAATCGTTAACCACCTGTTTATTCCCCCGGGCCTTAAAGGCTGTTCGCACCCAGGTAACGAACCATTTTTCGAAGACCTCATCTTCAGACCGGTGTTCCATCAGGTCGAATGCCTTGTTCAGGTTTCCGTCGGAACGGTGCGCAAGTTTAAGGGCCTCGGCCGCAGCCATTCCTTTTTGCTCAAGGGCTTTGACAACAGAGGCCTCGGAAAGCGGAGGGAAATGAATAACCTGGCATCTTGATCGTATGGTTTGTAAAAGGGCTTCTTCATCCTCTGCCAGTAAAAGAAATACAGTTTTCTCCGGGGGTTCTTCGATGAGCTTGAGTAGTTTATTGGCACAGGCATTATTCATCGCTTCCGCCATCCAGACGATACATATCTTATAACCTCCTTCAAAAGCCTTTAGCGAGATCGACTTCAGGATGTCCTTGGCTTCGTGAACCGAGATAAGCCCCTGTTTTTTTTCTATACCTATGCTCAATAACCAATCGAAGAGGTTGCCATAAGGCTGTTCCTTCAAAAAGGCAGTCCATTCCTGGGCATAATCCTTACTGGTCGGGTCCTTCTTTATCTTATCGCTCGTGTTAACCGGATATGCGAAATGGAGATCCGGATGGGCAAACTTATCGAATTTAAGATGGCAGGCTCCGGCATTCCTGTGCTCTGAACCACAGATAATATACCTGGCATAGGCTATTGCCATAGGCAGCAGTCCCGAGCCTTCAGGCCCGACAAAGAGTTGCGCATGCGGGATCCTGCCGTGATCGGCACTGTGTTTCAGGTGATTTTTAATATGCTCCTGACCGGTTATATCTTCAAATCGCATAAGGGGTGTTTTCAGTTGGAAAAATAAAGGTTATTCTGTGTTTCTACAAGCAATAGGGCCTTTTTAAAATAGGGGAGATGAATTCGAAGAAATGCCGGAATACGGGGATTATCGCTTTTTCAGGGAGATTTTAAATATGTAACTTTGTCTAGAACTGAAGAAAAATTATGAGAACAATAGACGATTTTAATTTTAAAGATAAAAAGGCCCTGGTAAGGGTCGATTTTAATGTTCCTCTGAATGAAGAGCTCAAAGTTACTGACGCTACCCGTATAGAGGCAGCGAAACCCACGATCATAAAGATTCTTGAAGATGGAGGTAGCGCGGTATTAATGAGTCACCTGGGAAGACCCAAGGGGCAGGTTAATGACAGCATGTCCCTGAAGCATATTTTGAATAAGGCATCAGAGATCATTGGCGTTCAGGTAAAATTTGCAGAGAACTGTGTAGGAGAAAAAGCAGAAGCAGCCGTAGCGGCCCTGAAGCCCGGGGAGGTACTATTACTGGAAAACCTCAGGTTTCATGCGGAGGAAGAACAGGGAGATGAGGCTTTTGCGGAACAACTCTCAAAATTAGGAGATATTTATGTGAACGATGCCTTCGGAACCGCGCACAGGGCACATGCCTCTACCACTATTGTTGCCCGGTTTTTCCCGGAAAAGAAATGTTTTGGATACTTGCTTGCCAGGGAAATCGAAGCCATTGATAAGGTGATGAAAAGCGGGGAGAAGCCTGTTACAGCCATTTTGGGAGGAGCAAAGGTGTCATCTAAGATCACCATTATAGAAAACATTTTGGATAAGGTTGATAATCTGATCATTGGTGGGGGAATGACCTATACTTTTGTAAAAGCACAGGGAGGTAGAATAGGAGATTCCATATGTGAGGACGACAAACAGGACCTGGCTCTGAGTATTCTTGAAAAGGCTAAATCCAGAGGGGTCAATGTGTACCTGCCCGTAGATGTGGTGGCTGCCGATGCCTTTGATAATAATGCGGAAACCAAGGTATGCCCTGTAGATCAGATCCCGGACGGATGGCAGGGGCTGGATGCGGGTCCGCAGACCCTTGAAAATTTTAAAAAGGTGATCCTGGAATCCAGAACCCTGTTGTGGAATGGTCCTGTGGGGGTATTCGAAATGGAGCGTTTTGCCAAGGGAACCATCGCTTTAGGGGAATTTATAGAAGAGGCCACAAAGAACGGAGCATTTTCTCTTGTGGGAGGAGGTGATTCTGTGGCTGCGGTAAAGCAATTTGGATTTGAAGATAAGGTAAGCTATGTTTCAACAGGTGGCGGAGCCATGCTGGAAAGCCTGGAAGGAAAAACACTTCCGGGAATTGCTGCTATTCTGAAATAATAATAATGATAACGTCTCGTTATGGAGACAGCAAACCCTTGTACTGTGTATAAGGGTTTGTTTTTTAACATTATATAAGCCGCTGTTTTTAAAAAAACCGCGATTTTTGCAAGCCCTAAAATGCCCTGATATCTAATGAGAAAACTGCAAATTCTTTTTATTTGTTCCTTTTTATGTCAATCACTTCTGTTCGCCCAGAAAGACATGTCCGGTGTAACTGCCGGGGAAAAGGGAGAAACGTCTAATGAGATTTCCAAACTGAATGACGAAAAGGTCCTCATGGCTGAGGCAGATACCATAAAGGCACTGACGCTGAAAAAAGGCGGGAAATACGTCCTTCCAGACAATCCATTCGCAAAAGAGGTGGATAGTCTGTGGCTCCAGCAGTTTTACGGTTCCGGATTGTATGATACCATCTATAAGGATATAGCTTCCATGGAATTTTAAAAGGTAAGTGAGGTGGTGCTTCCTACGGATACCCTGAAGGCCCGGCTTGAATTGTTGAATCAGAAAACTCCCTTTCATATAGAGTACAATCCCATTCTGGAGAGCGTTATCAATAATTACCTGAAGAACCGAAAAAAACAACTTACCCGGCTTATTGCCCTGAGTAAATACTATTTCCCTTTGTTCGAGCAGGAATTTGACAGGTATGATATTCCTTTGGAAATGAAGTATCTGTCGATCGTTGAGTCTGCCCTGAATCCCAAGGCAAAGTCCTGGGTGGGAGCCACAGGCCTTTGGCAGTTCATGTATGCCACAGGAAGGTCCTACGGATTAAACGTGAGCAGCTATGTAGATGAGCGCAGTGACCCCGAGCGTTCTACGGAAGCCGCCGCAAAATTTCTCGGAAAGCTTTACGAAATGTTTGGTGATTGGGATCTGGCCCTGGCAGCATACAATTCAGGCCCCGGGAATGTATCCAAAGCCATAAGACGTAGCGGTGGAAGCCAGAATTACTGGAATCTCAGGCCCTTTTTGCCTCGGGAAACGGCGGGCTACGTGCCTGCCTTCCAGGCAACGCTTTACATTTTCGAATATGCAAAGGAACACGGCCTGGAAGACCTGAATCCGGAATGGGCGTATTACGAGTCGGATACCGTCCGGGTAAAACACCTGATCACTTTTGATCACGTTTCTGAGATCATGGATATGGATGTAGAGGAGCTGGAGTTTTTTAACCCATCTTATAAGCTAAATATCATTCCCCATATCGAAGGTAAAAATTACACCCTTCGTTTACCGGTGCGCAAGATCGGGGAATTTGTAGCCAATGAAGATGCCATATACGCCCATGTAAAGGAAGACCTGGCCCAGCGGGAAAAACCGCTTCCGGAACTGGTAGAGCGAAATGCTCAGATAAAATACCGCGTTCGAAACGGGGACTACCTGGGGAAGATCGCCAAAAAGTACGGGGTTCGCGTAAGTGAGATCAAGCGATGGAATGGGTTGCGAAACAGTAATATCCGTGCGGGACAACGCCTGATTATCTACCCGAGGAGAATCTGAAACCAGAGCGCTTATATGCGTTTTTCTTATACAGGCTTCAGCCCCGACATACGGGACTGAAGCCTTTTTTATTAAATTTACCCCCTCGTTTTATCAAAATGGAACGATATTCGCGGTAAGACGGAGGAAACCATCCGTTTAAAATTTACTGAATCATGAAACACGTATGTATTCTTCTCTTGCTTAGTACCTTTTTGTTCTCCTGTGAAGAGTCTAATGAAAAGGTCCTGCCAAAATCTGTGGGAGCCATTAACGAAATCTCTTTAGTGGTCGATAACGAACTATGGGAAGGAGAGGTTGGAGATAGCATCAGAAAATATTTTGCAGCTCCTGTAGACGGACTTCCCTGGGATGAGCCTCTTTTTACCATCCGACAGGTAGACCCGGAGGTGTTTACGGATTTTGTTAGGACCAGAAGAAATGTACTCATCACCGAGATCGATTCTTCAGAGACCGCAGGGATCAGAAATGATATGTTCGCCAGGCCACAGCAGGTAGCGATACTGAAAGCCCCTACCCGGGAAGAGCTCATTGATCAGGTAGAGCAACACGCCCCAAAGATCATTTCGGAATTTAAGGAAATGGAGATCAGGGAAACTCAAAAGCGCTTTCTACGCTCCCTGAACAAGGAGAAGGATCTTGAAGAATTGGGGATTTCCCTTTCCATGCCTTCGATTTACAAGATCGCCAAAAAAGAAAATAACTTTTTCTGGATTGAGCGTATTATTCACAAGGGTACCATGAATATTCTTGTTTATGAAATGCCACTGAACAGTATCCCCAACGACTCTACCAGGGTGAATGCCATTATTAAGATGAGAGACAGCATAGGGCAAACCTATGTTCCCGGACGCGAAGAAGGGATGTATATGATCACTGAGAAGGCTTATGCTCCCTATGTTTTTGACTCGGAACTGGCAGGAAGAAAAGCGATAGAGACCAAAGGAATGTGGGAAGTGAAAAACTTCTTTATGGCCGGGCCATTCGTAAATTATGTGGTAGAGGATACACCCAATAACCGTTTGCTGGTGCTGGAAGGATTTACCTTTGCCCCCTCTACCAATAAAAGAGACTATATGTTCGAACTGGAAGCTATTCTGAGAACCCTGAAATTTATTGACAAAGGTGATGACAGTGAAATAGCCACTGCAGAATAAGTAACCATCCTTCAGAAAAGAAAAAAGCCTTCCATTTGGAAGGCTTTTTTATGAAGGTAGATGACTATTCTTTAATCATTCTTTTTTTCTGAATCCGTAGCGTCTTCCTTGGAAGCGTCTTTAAATTCTTTTATACCACTGCCAAGCCCTCGCATGAGCTCTGGTATTTTCTTTCCTCCGAACAACAGCAAAACAACGATCGCGATGATCAATACCTGTTGCCAACCAATTGCAAGAAAAAATGTCATTGCCATGATATTAAAATTAAGTTCATCGACAAAGGTAAGAATTAAAGTCTAAACACATTACATATCCCCTTAAAATCCGGGAATTGCAAGATTGAATTACAGCGTGTAATGGTTATATTTGCTCTATTATGGCAAACAAAGAACAGAAAAGGAAGCAGATCAGGAAAAAGCTCCTGCATAAGTATCGCCTGGTGGTGCTTAATGAGGACACTTTTGAAGAACGCCTGTCCTTTAAGCTTAACCGGCTCAATGTATTTGTCATGGGAACGCTGTTTACGATTTTCCTTATAGCCGGAACCATATTTTTAATCGCCTTTACCCCGTTGAAAGAATACATTCCCGGATACTCTTCCACCGAATTGCGTATTAAGGCCACTGACCTGGCGTTTAAGGTGGATTCTCTGGAATACAAACTGGCGGTAAACGAAGCCTACTTTAATAAGATACAGAGGGTATTGAAGGGAGAGCTCGATACCGAGGAGATCGACCGGGACTCCCTTTTCTCAGAATTTCGCCCGGATACAGCTTCTGTAGATCTTTTACCCAATAAACAGGACTCCCTCCTGCGTGAAAAGGTGGCTATGGAAGATAAATACAATTTATTCCAGGCCGCTTCCTCCCGAATCGATTTTGTGCTGTTTCCACCTTTACAGGGCGAAATATCCCAAACCTATAATGTGGAGGAAAAGCATTATGCCATCGACCTGACGGCTCCTGCCAGAACACCGGTAAAAGCGGTAGCCGATGGTACGGTGATCTTTGCGGAATGGACTACAGAGACAGGCTATGTGATTATTGTGGAACATCCCTACGGATTGCTTTCTGCCTACAAGCATAATTCTTCCTTAAGTAAACAACAGGGCGACCTGGTTAAAGGAGGAGAGGTTATTGCCATTATCGGGAATACGGGCGAACTCACCACAGGTCCTCATCTGCATTTTGAATTATGGAGTGAAGGTCAACCGGTGGATCCTTCCGACTATATAGACTTTGAATAATATGTCAATAAAAGCACTAGGGGCGAAGGTATTTGCCCGAATTGTAACTCAACGGATTAAAAAGTGGGCTTCCCGCCCTGAAGAAACCCAGGCCCGGGTTTTTCGGGACCTGATTAGCAGAGCAAAGGATACCGTTTTCGGGGAAGACCATGATTTTAAAAATATACGTGACCATAAAGATTTTATACAAAGGGTTCCGGTAAGAGATTACGAATTGCTGAGACCCTGGATAGACCGGGTGGTCGCGGGAACCGCAGATGTACTATGGCCAGGGAAACCCATATATTTTGCCAAAACTTCAGGAACCACATCCGGAGCCAAATACATCCCTATTACCGAGGCTTCCATGCCATACCACATTCAGGCAGCACGAAATGCCATTCTGTGCTACATTGCTGAAACCGGAAAGGCCGATTTCGTGGATGGAAAAATGATCTTTTTACAGGGAAGCCCGGTACTCGAACAAAAAAACGGGATCAAACTGGGAAGACTATCCGGAATCGTAGCCCATTACGTGCCATCTTACTTGCAGAAAAACAGGATGCCCAGTTGGGAAACCAATTGTATTGAAGACTGGGAAACCAAGGTTGAGGCCGTTGTAGACGAGACCCTGCCGGAAAATATGACGGTTATTAGCGGGATTCCTTCCTGGGTACAGATGTATTTTGAACGTTTGGAAAGCCGCACCGGGAAAAAGGTTGGGGATATCTTCCCCGGATTTGAGCTTTTCATTTACGGAGGGGTGAACTTTGAGCCGTATCGTCAGCGGTTTGAGTCGCTTATAGGCAGAAAAGTAGATAGTATTGAGCTGTTTCCGGCCAGTGAGGGCTTTTTTGCCTACCAGGACTCTCAAAAAGAACCCGGAATGCTGTTATTGCTTAATAATGGTATTTTCTATGAGTTTATTAAAGCAGATGAATTCTTTGAAGAAGACGCCAAACGCCTCACCATAGGGCAGGTGAGGACAGGGGTGAATTATGTGATGATCATATCCACCAATGCGGGACTATGGGGATATAACCTGGGGGATACGGTACAGTTCGTATCTACAGACCCTTACCGGGTTATTGTTTCCGGAAGAATTAAGCATTTTATTTCCGCCTTCGGCGAACATGTGATCGCCAAGGAAGTGGAACAGGCCATGAAGATCGTTTCTTCTGAAATGAAAGCCCGGGTTAGGGAGTTTTCGGTGGCTCCGCAACTAGCGGTCAAAGAGGGCGAATTGCCGTATCACGAGTGGTTCATAGAATTCGAAGAGGTGCCTGATGCACTGGAAATAATGGCTAAAAGGCTGGATGAGGAAATGCAAAAGCAAAATTCCTACTATTATGACCTGATCGCAGGGAAGGTCTTGCAGCCGCTAAAGATCACCCCGGTCACTCCCGGCGGATTCAATGCCTTTATGAAAAGATCGGGAAAATTAGGCGGACAAAATAAAGTACAGCGACTGGCCAACGACCGTAAGTTAGCCGATGCACTATCTGATTTTCTGGTTTAGCGCATTATGACCAGTCCATCCCAATTTTCTTCGGATCTACAGCTCGCAATCGCTGCAGCAGTTAAGGCGGGAGGGGAAATCATGAAGGTCTATGGAAAGGACCTGGGGACGCAATATAAAAAAGACGATTCGCCTGTAACCATTGCAGATAACAGGGCCCAAAAAGTGATTCTTGAAGCTTTGAAGCCCACGAATCTGCCTGTGTTGAGTGAAGAAATGCAGATCCCGTCTTTTGAGATCCGGAACATCTGGAACAGATATTGGCTGGTAGATCCCTTAGACGGTACCAAGGAGTTTGTTAACGGAGGAAAGGATTTTACCGTCAATATTGCACTAATGGAGCATAACCGTCCGGTGGAAGGGATAATTTTCATCCCATTTACACGGGAATTATACATTGGAGGCCATTCCTTTAAACAGGTTTTTAAGGCGAAACTTATGGATTTTGATGAAGGGGTTGTGGAGCATATAAATTTAAAACCGGTAACACCACCTCGAAGAGGAAATATCATTAGAATTGCAGTGAGCGCATCTCACCTTAGCGGGGAAACCCTCGCATTTGTGGAAAGCCTTAGAACCAGATACGGTGCCGATGCCGTCGAGCTTTGTAAAAGAGGAAGCTCGGTTAAGTTCTGTCTTTTGGCTGAGGGTAAGGTAGACATGTATCCCAGGTACTCCCCTTGTATGGAATGGGATACGGCCGCCGGGCAGGCTATTTGTGAAGCCGCAGGAGCTGTTATGAAGAGGTTGGATGATCGCAAGCCCCTGAAATACAATAAAAAGGATCTGGTGAATCCCCCTTTTATCATGGAAGTTCCTTTTTGATGGAGTAGGGCGCTTTTCTTTTTAGGATAATACATTCATTTTAAGCGGATAAAACTTTTATTTCGGGAGAGTTCCAAAAGAACTCGTATTTTTGTAGGGAAAAACCTGAGATGAGTACTATAGGAAATCGTACCCGGGCCCAGGAGTCTACAGCGGCCATTGAACGCATGTACATTACCATGCGTCACCTTTTCAACAGAGGATTTTATAAACCTATGGGAGTATCCGGAGAAACACTTCGGGAAGCCCTGCTGCAATTGCGACCGGAAATATACGGGTCTGTTGCCGAGCAAAAAACAGAATTGCATGGACTGGTGTATATTCTGGACCGCCTGCCTTATGGGATAGAACAATGCAGGTACATCAACCTGACCAGTGATGAAGGCTATAAGAATTCCGGATTCAAGGTGATCATTCCTCCTAAAAGGAGAAGAAATTGTTACCGCATCGATGAGGAACAGATGAATATTGAAATTACGCGCGGGCGTTCAGATATTTATGATATCCTTACGCACCTCACATTTTTATTCATAGAATCCCATAAGATTGCCAGCCGCATCTATGATGAAGAGGATAAAACGGTGCTGAGAGACTGGCAAAAGCTGGAAGAGGCCGTACATAAGAAAAAGCTCACCCTTACCGAGAGGGAGGTAGCCCTGAGTCATATGAGTAATATTCTGGGGCGGACTTTTGAAGAACTTAAGGCTGCGCATAAGATATTCCAAACCAAGGAAGAGCCGGACAGGTTCCTTAGCCTGATCTACTGGCTGGGAAAAATGGGCCTTTCGGATCTCACCCAGGGAAAAAAGCGAACCATTACCTTCAGTCCCGTTTTACGGGAGCGCCTGGGGCACCATATCCACGGAGAGAAATGGGCCAACAGGATAAAAGAGGAGCTTAAAAACCACCATCTCCTGGACAGACCCCTTCATATTATCAGTGCAAACATGCACTCGGTAATGAATACTATTTACGCCAGGAAGGCGCTGGGGGCATCTGTAAAAGATAAGAATGACCTGGAGCTCTATACCCTTCTGAGTCAGCCGGAAAGCGACACCTTGAGATCACGGGTGAAAGCCTATGCCGAAAAGCACGGAATGATCAGTGTTAATGATGTTTCCGGGGCCAATATTGACGTGCAGCTTTTCGACCTTAAAAAAATTGGCGATGTAGAAATTAATCCTAATTTTGCAGCTTCGGAAGAGGCGGATATTCCTGTGCTTTTCGTTATGGATTACGCCTTCGGAGAACAGGCATATGAGACGATCGATGAATTTTTGAAGCCTTTTTCTGAGAAAGATGGTGTAAAACATTACATGAACATCGCCTCTGTGTCTATTATGGGGAAGGCCGGTATCCTGGAGGGAGGCAAAGGGGATCTTATGATTCCATCGGCTCATATATTTGAGGGAACGGCAGATAATTATCCTTTCATCAACGAATTATGTGCTGCAGATTTTAAAGGGCATGGTTTAAAGGTATTCGAAGGTACTATGATTACCGTTTTAGGAACCTCCCTGCAAAACAAGGATATTTTAAAATTCTTCCATGACAGTACCTGGAATGTGATCGGACTGGAAATGGAAGGAGCGCACTACCAAAAGGCAGTGCAATCGGCATCGCGAATCAGAAAGAGTATTTCTAAGGATGTTCAGGTAAGGTACGCCTATTACGCATCAGATAATCCGCTGGAGACCGGGAGCACCCTGGCTTCGGGAGGATTGGGGATAACAGGCGTAAAACCGACCTATCTGATCACAGAGAAGATCCTGGACCAAATATTGAATAATAAGTAAACCATCATGGACAACAACCTGCAACGTACCCCCCAAAACAGTAGCTCAGAGGAAATAGACCTCGGGCAGTTATTTAAACTCATAGGCGATGGGTTTAGAAACTTCTTTAATTTTATTGGGAGCATTTTTCAAAGGCTTTTCGATCTGTTGATTCTTTTCCTGCTCTTTGTTCAGAAGCATTTTGTCAAGTTTGTGATCGCAGCGGTGTTAGGAGCAATTTTAGGGTTTGTAGCCGATAATTTTGTGAAGACAAAGTATCTCTCTACCATGGTGGTAGAACCTAATTTTAACAGTGCCCAGCAGCTATATAATAATATCAATTTTTATAACGAGCTCGCCGCCGCAAGGGATTCGGTTTCCCTGGCAGAAGCGCTTGATCTTCCTGTGGAGGAGGCAGCATCCCTGAGAGAATTCACTATTGAATCCTATGCGGATGAGAATCAAAAGGTAAAACTTTTCGATGAGTTTGTAAGGGAGCTGGATTCAACGACGCGAAATACGATAGACCTGGAAAATTTCATGGAGAACTTCAACTCCTTTGATGCGCGTTTTCACAACATTTCTATAGTAGCTACAGACCCTTATGTTGCCCGAAAAACCCAACCTGCGATTCTGAACTCAATTATCAGGAATAACTACTTCAGTTTGCAAAAGAACATTGCGCAAAAGAACATCGATGTTCAGGACAGCATCATTCAACGGCAATTGGTGGAAATTGACTCCCTTCAGGGACTGTATAAGAGGGTTATGGAGAAAGAAGCAGAAAAACCCATGCAGGGAACAAGTATCTCCTTAGGCGAGAACGGACAACAGGAGAATAAGGAACTCGCATTGATCCGACAGATCGATGAATTGAAAGAAAGCCTGGTAGCGCTTAACATGGAGCGGGCAAATAAGTCGGATATCGTGAATGTGATCTCAGAATTCCCAAGAAGAGGGGTAGAGCTAAAAGGATTTATCAATAGTTTTAAACTGCTTTTACCAGCGGCATTCGTTTTGCTAACCCTTTTAATTTTAATACTTCTGCAACTCAACAAATATCTTAAGGGATATAGAGAAAACCACATGGGGTAAACTTCTTAGATAATTCAAATTGACGACTGTACTAAATTTCATTGTGATTTAAGTCCTCAGACCGCTTAAAAAGCCGTAGTTTTGGACCCCTATTTTTTAAATAGTTTAACTACTCAGTTTGTTTATGAAAATTTTAATAACAGGAGGAGCCGGATTTATTGGTTCACATGTGGTAAGAAGAATGGTGACCAGGTACCCGGAGTATCAAATCTTTAATCTGGATGCTTTAACCTATGCAGGAAATCTGGAAAATCTTCTCGATGTTGAAAATTATCCTAACTATCATTTTATAAAGGGAGATATAACAGATCAGGATTTTATCTCTCAGTTATTTGAGAAATATAGGTTTGACGGAGTTATCCATTTAGCTGCAGAATCTCATGTCGACCGCTCCATATCAGACCCTTTGGCATTTGCTAAAACAAACGTTCTTGGTACCATGATTTTACTGAATGCTTTCAAGGCTTTGTGGAATAATAACTGGGGAGGTAAGCGGTTTTATCATGTAAGTACCGATGAGGTGTATGGAACCCTGGGAGAAACAGGGTTGTTTACGGAGAAAACGCCATACAGTCCCAATTCGCCGTATTCAGCCTCGAAAGCTTCATCAGACCATTTTGTGAGAGCTTATGGGGAAACCTATGGATTACCTTATGTGATCAGCAATTGCTCGAACAATTATGGTCCTAATCATTTTCCGGAAAAGTTGATCCCATTATTTCTTAATAATATAATTGAGAACAAAGCGCTTCCTGTTTATGGGGATGGTAATTATACCCGAGACTGGCTGTTTGTGAAAGATCATGCAAGGGCTATTGATCTTGTTTTTCATAAAGGTAGCACCGGTGATACATACAACATTGGAGGTTTTAATGAATGGAAGAATATCGATTTAGTAAAACTCTTATGTAAGATCATGGACCGTAAGTTAAATCGTAATGAGGGGAGTAGTGAGCAGTTGATCACAAATGTAAAGGATCGTCCCGGCCACGATTTTCGTTATGCGATTGATGCCTCTAAAATAAAAAATGAACTGGGGTGGGAGCCATCTGTTACTTTTGAAGAAGGGTTAGAGCAGACCGTGGACTGGTATATGGAGAATGAAGAATGGCTTAAGCGTGTTACCTCAGGAGCTTATCAGGAATATTACAACAAACAATACCGATAAATTCGATAAAGATCATGAAGGGAATTATACTGGCAGGAGGTTCAGGTACAAGACTGCATCCACTTACCCTTGCGGTAAGTAAGCAACTTATGCCTGTTTATGATAAACCTATGATCTACTATCCCTTGTCCACTTTAATGCGTTCCGGGATCAGGGAAATTTTGATAATATCTACTCCTAAGGATTTACCTCTGTTTAAAGAATTGTTAGGAAATGGAAAGAAGTATGGGTGCAAATTTGAGTATGCAGTTCAGGAACACCCAAATGGACTGGCAGAGGCATTTTTGATAGGAGAAAACTTTATTGGAGACGATAAAGTTGCCCTGATTCTGGGAGATAATATCTTTTACGGAACCGGATTAGCTGAGTTGTTACAGGCGAATAATGACCCGCAAGGTGGTATCATTTATGCATACCATGTGCATGATCCTGAACGCTATGGTGTGGTTGAGTTTGACCAAAACGGTCAAGTTTTGTCCATTGAAGAAAAGCCGCAAAAGCCCAAATCAAACTATGCCGTTCCGGGAATATATTTTTATGACAATGAAGTGGTTTCTATAGCAAAAAGTATACAGCCAAGCGCCAGAGGAGAGTTGGAAATCACTGATGTGAATAAGGAATATCTTAAGAGGGGTAGACTTTCAGTAAGTATTATGGACAGGGGTACAGCCTGGCTGGATACGGGTACTTTCCAGTCGTTAATGCAGGCCTCACAGTTTGTAGAGGTCATTGAGGAGCGACAGGGCCTTAAGCTGGGGTCTATTGAGGGCGCAGCCTATGAGATGGGATATATTGGTAAAGATGAGTTTATTGCCCTTGCAGAGCCTCTTATGAAAAGCGGATATGGTAAGAATCTATTAGGGTTATTAAAAGAAGAGCGAAAGTAAATGAAAGTAACTGAAACCGGATTAGCAGGGTGTTTTGTTATAGAACCTCGTGTTTTTGAAGATGACAGGGGTTATTTTTTTGAAAGCTTCAATCATAAGGAGTTTGAAAAAGCAGTTTGTAGACCAGTTAACTTTGTTCAGGATAATCAGTCATTTTCAAGTAAGGGAGTTATCAGGGCATTGCATTATCAGCTGGGGGAACATGCACAGGCAAAACTGGTAAGAGTTTTAAGCGGAAAGGTATTGGATGTAGCTGTTGACCTGAGGAAGGATTCTAAAACCTTTGGGCAACACTTTTCAATCGAATTAAGTGCAGACAATAAGCGACAACTATTTATTCCCAGAGGTTTTGCACACGGGTTTATCGTTTTGAGTGAGACGGCGGAATTCTTTTATAAATGCGATAATTACTATAATAAAGCTTCGGAAGGAGGTATCATTTATAACGATCCTGAATTGAATATTGATTGGATCCTTCCAAAGGAAGAAATTCTTCTTTCAGAAAAGGATGCTCAGCTCCCCAAATTAAAAGAAGCACGATTATGAAAAGAGTTTTAGTAACCGGGGCAAACGGGCAATTGGGAATGTCGTTACGGGATATAGCCGGTGAATACAACGATTTAGAGTTTGATTTTAAATCCTCTGCCGATTTGGACATTACTTCCAGCAAAAGTATAGAGGAAGTTTTTGAAAGAAGTCGATATGATTATTGCATAAATTGTGCGGCTTATACCGCGGTAGATAAAGCGGAGGAAGAACCGGAGAAGGCATTTGCAGTGAATGCTGATGCGGTTCATATGCTTGCGGAGACATGTAAGGAAAATAATGTTGTATTAATTCAAATCTCCACAGATTACGTGTTCGATGGGGAAAAGACGCGCCCTTATACGATTGCCGATTTGCCTAACCCAATAAATGTTTATGGACAATCTAAACTAAAAGGGGAGATCCATGTACAGGAAATCCTAAAAGAATTTTTTATAGTCCGGGTATCATGGCTTTATAGCAAAAAACATGGTAAAAACTTTTATAAGACAATTCTTAAAAAGGCAGGATCAGGAGAAGAATTGAAGATTGTTAGTGATCAATATGGATGTCCAACGGATACGGCGAACCTTTCTCAGTATTTAATCAGTTTAATTTGTAATGATGAAACTTTTGGGATAAAGCACTTCTGCGATGGAAAAATAATGAATTGGTATGACTTTGCAATCGACATTATTGAATCAAACCATTTAAAGGGCAGGGTTAAAAAAATTAAAACTGCAGATTTAAGCTTAAAGGCCAAAAGGCCGAAATATTCAGTTTTAGAAGTTTCTACTTTGCAGTAATTTCTCTGACCGTATTCATATTTCAATCTTTTTTATAAAAACGGATTGGCAGTTTCCTAGTTTAATGAGAGAATTGTAGTAATGAGAACCTCAGTAATTTTCTTAAATACAGAGACGATTTTTAACAGGATGCTTTTTCTGGTGCTACTCACTGGGATATTGTCCTGTAATCAATGGGGTCAGGAGTCGCTTGAAAATAAAGATCTCGAATTAATTTTAGTAATTAAAATTCCAGTTCAGGAAAGAATTCAATTGTTTTACCAGGATATAGCTCAGGAAGCTTTTACAGATAAAAAACGTTTATATAAGGATGTTAATCCCAGTCCAAACTTCCAGAAAGTAAAATTCAAAATATCAACTGGTCATATTCCGCATAAACTTAGATTGGATTTGGGAGAGAATAGAAATGAGAATGATATCGAGATATCACAGATTGTCTTGGTTCAATTAGATACCCTGAAGATGACCAAAAACAATTTTGAAAGGTATTTTCAGGGTAATAAGTATGTTGAGATATGCGGATCGAATTTTTCAAGAAGGGTTAGAAATAATGAATACGATCCTTATTTGACATCCACTCCCCTTTTAACTAAAACGATTCAATTGAAATTAACGCAAGGCAAATGACTTTAAAAGAATCTACATTCAAGGGGCTGATTTGGAGCGTTGCCGATAGCTATGTCTTAAAAGGTCTTGTGTTTATAGCTGGAATAATTCTAGCACGAATTCTAGGGCCGGAAGAATTTGGATTAATGGGTATGATTTCCATTTTAATTGCTGTTGGGACATCTCTGGTTGATAGCGGTATGGCAGCATCATTGATCAGATCCAAAGAAATTGAAGAGGTAGATCTGAACACCGTTTTTATTTTAAATCTTGCCTTTAGTGTATTAGTCTATGTTTTGATGTTAATCGTAGCGCCGCTGGTTGCCGATTTTTTTTCACAGAAGATATTAGTTTCGATTATAAGAGTGTATAGCCTGAGTTTTCTTATTCAGGCATTTTCCTCTGTACAATTGGCTAAGTTGATGAGAGAAATGCAGTTCAGGCGAGTAATGATGTTAAATATTCCTGGAACTATTATTGGAGTTATAACGGGTATATTAATGGGGATGAATGGGGTAGGAGTTTGGAGTATTGTAATTATGCACCTTATAATTCAATTCACCTATGCTGTTTTGTTATGGTTTGGGTCCGGATGGAGACCTAAGATGAGGTTTTCAAGGAAAAGTAGTAAATATCATTATGGATATGGATATAAATTAATGTTATCCGGGTTAATCGATACCGTTTTTAATAATATTTATAACGTAATTATAGGGAAGTTTTTTTCAGTTCAAACCTTGGGGTATTTTGAAAGGTCAAAAGCAATTAATGACTACCCCGTAACTTCAATTACTAGCATTATTAATAAAGTATCTTTTCCTTTGCTAGCTAAAATTCAGGATGACAAACAAAGCGTATCATCAATATACAAACGTATAATTCTGTTCACCTTTTTTATTACAGCTCCATTGATGTTGGGTCTGGCTGCTTTAGCAGAACCATTATTTCTTCTGATCTTGGGAGATCAATGGGTTGGCGGGGTGCTGATCTTTCAAATGCTAAGTTTCTCTGCGATTTTCTATCCTATACATGCGTTTAATGTAAACGTGTTAAAAGTGTATGGAAGGTCTGATTTGTTTCTAAAATTGGAGCTTTACAAGAAATCTGTAATAGTTGTTGCGTTGATTTCGCTTATTGGTTTTGGAATATATGGTTTGGTCGCCTCAATAATAATTACTTCGGTTAGTGCGTTGCTCATTAATAGTTTCTATAGTGGTCAAATGATAGATTATCCAACGAAAAGGCAGCTTCTTGACCTTTTACCCACCTTTGCAATTTCCTTGTTCACTGCAGCCCTAATGTTTGTGACAAATGAATTTTGGATAAACTCAAATAAGTTTATAGGAATTTCAATCTCAGTGGTAATCGGGGTAGTATGCTACTTTGGAAGTCACAGAATACTTAAAACTGAAGCCCTAGAAGTGGTTGTGAATTTTTTAATTAAAAAGATGAAGACATGATCAATGTTACTAAGACATATTTTCCTCCATTAGAAGAATATGTAAAGCAGTTGGAACGAATATGGCGTAATGAATGGCTTACTAATCGTGGGGAACTTGCAATTGAATTGGAGGGTAAACTGAAAGATTTCCTAGGTGTTCAGAATGTACTGCTGATGAATAACGGCACAATTCCAATGCAAATCGCTTTAAAAGTTTTAGGAGAAGGAGGGGAAATTATAACCACCCCCTTCAGCTATGTTGCCACAACGTCTGCAATTGTGTGGGAAAACTGTAAACCGGTTTTTGTTGATATCCATCCAGAGTATTTCACTATTGATGAAAGGAAAATAGAGGCAGCCATCACAGAAAGAACTACTTGTATTCTAGCGACACATGTTTTTGGGAATCCCTGTGCAGTGGAGGAGATAGAATTAATTGCGCGAAAATATGGGTTGAAGGTTATTTATGACGCTGCGCATGCTTTTGGTGTTAATTATAAAGGCAAGTCTCTATTCTCCTATGGAGATGTCAGCACATGTAGTTTTCATGCCACAAAATTATTTCATACCGGAGAGGGAGGAGCGGTTTTTTGTAATGATCATAAGTTGAATCATCAGCTATTTTACAGTCATAATTTTGGACATAATGGACCCACAGCATTTCATGGACTGGGAATTAATGGGAAAATTTCGGAACTTCAGGCAGCCATGGGATTATCTGTATTGCCGCATATTGATGAAATTATGAAAAACCGTAGAAATTGTGTAGAGTATTATAATAGACATATTAATTTCTCTATATGTGATAAGATCAAAATTAGAGAAGGTTCAAGCTGGAATTATAGCTATTATCCTGTTCTTTTCAGTTCCGAAGCAACTTTAATTAAGATAATCGAGAAAATGAATGATAATGGGATAAACCCCAGAAGATATTTCTATCCTTCCTTAAATAATTTGAACTATGTAAATAGTTTGAAAATGCCGGTTTCTGAAGATATTTCGAGCAGGATTTTATGTTTACCACTTTCGCATGATCTGGATTATAAAGATTTACAAAAAGTTGTTAAGGTTATAAATTCGCACGAATGATTATAGTAGGGGCAAAAGGGATGGCTAAAGAGGTGTTAAGTTTCTTAACACCAATAGATAAGGTAAAAGATATTGCGTTTTTCGATGATGTTTCTAGTGATCTTCCAACAAAAATATATAATGAATTTCCCATACTTAGAAGCGAAAATCAAGTGAAGGAGTTTTTTAAAGAGCATGGCTTTTCATTTACTTTGGGGTTAGGTAATCCGGAACATAGAGAATTATTGGCTTGCAGGTTCATTGAACTTGGGGGGCAATTAATTTCAGTATTTTGCGATACGGCTAAGGTTGGTATTTATGGCACTTATATTGGCAATGGTACTATATTATCATCGGGAGTGGTGGTAACTAATGACGTTTTGATTGGAGAGGGTTGTCTAATTAACACACATGCGAGTATTAGTCATGATTCGAAATTGGGTAATTACACGGAGGTAGCCCCTAAGGCTACAATCACGGGAAATTGTGTGATTGGAAACAAGGTTTTTGTTGGTGCAGGGGCAACGATTTTACCTAAAATTACCATAGGTGACAATGCGATAATAGCAGCAGGTGCCGTGGTAACAAAAGATGTGCCCGAAAATCATTTAGCCATTGGTGTTCCCGCTAAACTAATTCCCAGAGCTCAGAATTAGACATGATTGTACATTTATTTGAGGATGAAAAATTTGTCGATTCAACGATTTCAATTTTCGAGGAAGTCGCACCGGGAAAGAACAAATATGTTATTTTCTCTAATAGTGAAGAGCTGGTGCATGTTACAAATGTACAGAAGGTTATCATCCAGAAGAACAATTGGAAGTATCTAGATTATGAGTTGATTTTTGAAGGGTGTAATGTATTGTTAGTACATTATTTGACTCCAATAAAGTATCATGTAATTAAAAATGCCCCAAAAAGGGTTCGCGTAATTTGGTCAGTATGGGGTCGCGACTTTTATCTTCATATGCCGTATAAGGAGATCTATGAACCCAGGACGGCAAAGATGATCAAAGGAGATTTTCGTGAAAAATACCGGTTCAGTTTATTGTATCGGTTGTATCATAAGCAGAAATATGGCGTAGAACCTTTATTGTTTGAAAATGAACTTTTGCATCGAATAGATTATATATCTACTGTGATTGAAGCAGAGTATCCCGTTATAAAAAATTCGTTGAATATAGATGCCGAATTCCTTAAATTTAACTATAGCGCTTTCGATGAGGGCTTACTTGCCAATAAGAGTTATGCAAATGGACCCTCAGTTTTTCTCGGAAATTCTGCAACCGAAACCAATAATCACCTTGATACCTTTAAGTATTTAAAGGGGATAAACAGGAAGGTTTATATTCCCTTGAACTATGGTAATCACGAGTATGCAAAAAAGATTATTAAGGCCTCTAAATCGGAGCTCGGAGATGATGCGATACCGATCACTCATTTTATGAAAATGGGTGAATATGTGGAAATATTAAAGGATTGTAACACAATGATCATGTTTCATATCCGACAACAAGCTCTTGGTAATATTTTGTTGGGGTTATATTTAGGACTGAGAATTTACTTAAACAAAAAAAGCGTTACTTTCAAAACCCTTGAGGAATATGGGTTTATAGTAAACACCTTAACAGATCACAGCACTCTGCTCTTGACGCCACTTACTGATGAAGAAAAATCAATAAACCGTAGCCTGGTGTTGGAATTTTGGGGGACTGAATATGTTTTAAACGGTGTCAAAAGAATAGTGCGTTTGAATAATATCCATGATTTATGATCTTGTTTCGGGAGATTTACAAATTTTCATTTCTTAGCACGGTCTTACTTACATTCCTGATTGGAGGTGCAATGCAGTTTTTTCTTGGGGTTTCAAACACCTTACTCACATTAGCACTCTCCGGATTGGCATTAGCCAATTACACTATTTACTGCCTTTTATCCGGACGCATATTATTCAATAAAGTAGTTTTTGCTCTAATGTTTTTTTTAGCAGTGATATTATTTTCCGGTCTAATAAACCAAAGCGGAGTTGCCAAAATAATCTTGTACTGCTTATTTGTAATACTTCCTTTTTCACTTTATGGATTTGCGCATATAAACTGGAAAGAAGGTATTGTGTCATATAGATCAATTTTTAAATTATTGTTTTATATCGGGTTATTCCAATTTCCTGTTCTATTGATTCAAAGAAATTTTTATCAGGAACTTATAGGGTGGAATCGCAGCGGGCAGAAAATAGAATGGTATGATTTTATGTATGGCACCTTTTTTATCAAATCCGATCATTCCTTGTGTCTATTTTTGTTGATTTTGATCAGTATTCTCATTTTTACCCCTTCCGTTAGGCAATTAGGGGTTCGCTTCAGATGGCTAAATGTTTCCATTCTTTCGGTTGCCATTTTTTTGACAGAGTCGAACATTTCTAAATTGTTCCTTTCACTTCTGCTGGCCTTTGTTGTCATTCTTCCAATCTACAGGAAATATTATCGAAACAAAAGGTTTCAAATATTAACAGGAGTATTTTTGTTGTCCTTAATTTTTATGGTCTTTCAGTTAAAGGACTATGATTTTATGAAGAAACGGTTAGGTGGGAAATTCGAAGATCAGTTTTCTATTGAAACAGCCTATAAACAGTATGAAAATACGACCGCAAAGCGATCGCAGATTGTCTTGGTGGCGATAAAAAAGCTGGAACCTAAATTCATTGGTTCGGGACCGTTTTCGTATTTTGATTTTTTTAAAGGAACCTTCACTAAAACCCAGCATTTCTCCCAGCTGATTTGGGCATATTTCGACCTGGGCTTCTTGGGCTTATTCGCGGTTATTCTATTAATATTTTCAATAGTTAAATCCATTACCACGGTTAAGGGTGTACCCTTTGTAATCTTTTCGGGAATAATTATAGTTTATGCTTTTTATACTACCATATTAGCAGACATTGCAATAATGGCCAGCCTATTTATTTTATTTAAACAAAAAATCGATTGATGGATATAGTTGTTACGCCCTTCCACGATTGGAAGAAAAGTGAGGCGGAAGGGTTCAGAACAAGAGATGTACATATCATTAATGCTTTAGCAGGTAATACTAAAGTAGGTAAGATTTTGGTTGTAAACCGACCATCCACTTTTTTGGAAGATCTGTACAAAAGATCTTTCACAGGAATTAAGGGGAAGCTTATCACACAAAGGAATGGTTTTTCGTTATATAAGATATCAGAAAAGATTTATGTGGTGAATTATCGTTCAAATGATATTTTAGGTCAGGTAATAAAAAAGCATAAGTGGTTTTTTGAAAAATACTCGTCTGCACATTATGTGAAATTCATAGATAAAAGCTTGGCGAGTTTGGGAGTTCACAAGCCTTTATTACTCACACAAAATGTTTTTGCCAGTGGCTTGGCATCTAGATTAACAGCTTCATCAAAGATTTTTGATGCCTGGGATAACTTCCTGAAATTTCCGTCATATAAATCTATCAGAAAAGACATTTATCGGGGGTATCAATCTCTTGCTGAAAGCTCAAATACCTGGTTGACGAATTCTAGGGAAAATCAAAATTTCTACCAGAATGAATTTGGAAAGGATAGGGTTAAGTTGCTCAAAAACGGGGTTAACACAAATTTTATTCCAAATCATTTAATTTTACCAGATGATCTCAAAAGAATTCCAAGGCCTATAATAGGATTTGGAGGGAAATTATCATATTTGATAAATACCAATCTGATTAATACGATTACCAAAGATCATCCTGATAAATCCTTCGTCTTTGTAGGTCAGATTCTTGACAAAGAAGTATACAACCAAATAGAAAAGAGACCAAATGTTCATTTCCTGGGAGATAAACATTACAGTATATACCCCCAATATGTGTCAGGTTTTGATATTTGTGTTATCCCTTATAACATAAAAGAAAAGCAACATGGAGGTGATTCTATAAAAGCCTATGAATATTTGATGACTGGCAAAAAAGTTGTAGGCACAAGAGGAAATGGTCTTGAAGATTTAGGTGAGTATATTTACCTGGCAGATTCTAACAAGGAATTTACCGAACATTTAAGGGATTTTGAAAACAAAAAGCCGGCATTTGATATAAATAAGCATTCATGGCAATCTAAGGCCGAAGAAATACTTCAACTATTTGAAGATGCTGAAACCATTTAAAGAGCGTTTTAATAAGTTCATGTCGGGGAATTCTGGGCTTCATGTTTTGATGCTTATTACTATTGGGATTCCTTTTGCTGTTAACATAGGGAATGTTGCTATAATAACTGCATTTATATACTCGCTTTACTTGATGGTATTCAAGAAACAGAAAGTTGAAGTTTATTCCTGCTGGTATATCATTTGGCCCTTAATATTCTTCTTAATTATATTTTTTAGTGCGTTAACAAGCTATAATATACGGGAAGGAATAAAACAGCTGGACAAGAGCCTTTTGTTAATTTTACTCCCGATATGTTTAGGGGTTTTATATACAGAAAGACGATATCTTAAACCCATTTTAATGTCATTCGTATATTCAACCGGATTGGCCTCCTTTCTTTTATTGGTCTATGGAATATTCAGAGTGCTGAAAACGGGAAGAGGTGATGTGATGTTTTTCCATGAATTCACCGCGCTATATGACCAACATCCTGTGTATTTCGCTATTTATTGTGCTATGAGTGTCTTCATAGCGACCCATTATTATTCTTGTTTTAGCAGAGTCTCAAAACTGGGAGTAATTGCTATTAACCTGTTGTTGGGTGTAGTGTTGCTTCTTACATCCTCCAAAGCGATTCTCCTTGTGTTTGCAGTGTTGTACCCGATACAATTAGCGCTATACATAAAGAATGCTAAAATGAGGTTGATTTCAATTTTTGCTTTGTTGACTCTCGGTATATTATCTGTTATCAATATCCCGTTTTTGCAAGAAAGATTTGTGGAGGGCTTAACCCTGAATTATACCAGTTTTCAGCCAACCCACGATGTAGGGGAAGCATTTGTTTTTGGTAATGACGACAAGCATAATCTAAGTGATCTTGATTTAAGGTATATCTTTTGGAGGCTGGCCCTTTTTCATTTAAATGATGATGGTAAATTGCTTTTAGGATATGGCGTAGGTGATGTTCAAGATCATCTGGATTTATATTATATGTACTATGGACTGGCTCCCGGTTGGTTTGAAGGGTATAATGTTCATAATCAGTACTTGCAGATACTTGCGTCTATGGGAATACTGGGACTTTTGTTATTTTGTTTCTACTTGTGGAAGTCTGTTACGGTAGCGAATCGAAATAAAAGTTTTTTACATCTTGCATTTTTAGGTACGATGCTGTTTGCATTTTGTTTTGAATCATATCTATCCAGGAATAAAGGTATCGTGCTATTTGTTTTTTTTAATACATTATTAATTAAGGATTATTACTTGAATGAAATTAGGGATCATAGGAACCAGGGGGATACCAAATAACCACGGGGGATTTGAGCAGTTTGCAGAATATTTTTCTATTCACATGGCTGAACGAGGCCATGAGGTATATGTATATAATTCACATAATCATCCTTACCAGGACGATATGTTTCATGGCGTAAAAATAATTCACTGTTATGATCCCGAGTATAAAATTGGAACGGCGGGTCAATTTATATATGATCTGAACTGTATCTGGGATGCTCGAAAAAGAAACTTCGATGTAATATTGCAACTGGGTTATACGTCCAGCTCAATATGGCATTGGCTAATGCCTAAGTCCGCGAAGATTGTCACGAATATGGATGGTCTGGAGTGGAAAAGATCCAAGTATTCTGCCAAGGTTCGCAGATTTCTGAAATATGCCGAAGGATTGGCAGCTGAAAACAGTGATTTTTTGATTTCAGATTCTATTGGGATTAAAGATCACCTGAAAAAGGTATATGGTCTGAATTCTGAATATATAGCATACGGGGCTGATGTATTTGTGAATCCTTCCAAAATGGTGTTAGACAAGTATGGACTTTCTCCCTTCGAGTATAATATGCTTATAGCAAGATTGGAGCCGGAAAATAATATCGAAACGATTATTAAAGGTTATATTAAATCCCAAACAAAGAGGCCATTATTAATTTTTGGGGGGCTTAACAGCTATGGGAAACTATTAAGTGAAAAGTATGGGCATGATGAAAGGGTCAGATTTGTTGGGCCTAATTATAACCAGGAGGAGCTGAATAATTTAAGATATTACTCAAGGTTTTATTTTCATGGCCACTCCGTTGGAGGCACCAACCCTTCTTTGCTGGAAGCCATGAGTTCGAACACATTTATCATTGCGAACGATAATATTTTCAACAAAGCCATACTTGAGGAAGAGGCACTTTATTTCAGGAACTCAGAGGATGTTAAAGGGTATCTGGATACAGACCAATTTGAAGTGTTGAATGAAAATTTTACACTGAAAAACAGATATAAAATAAAACAGCTATATTCCTGGGATATAATTAATAACAAATATGAATCCTTTCTGCTCTCTATTCAAAAGGGAGGGGAGCGTTAATTAAGCGTTTTGTTTAAGCGGAAGCAAGCAGATGTTGATTTTTTTTTGTTTTTTTGCAGAATAAAGTCGACACCTAGCCATGTTCCATAAACAGGGAAGATATTCCGGACTCCTTAAGCCTATTTCCTATTTTTTGGATCTGTCATTTGTAATTGGCCTGGCGGTCATTTTACCGCTAAGATTGCATTATCCCCTGCTGCTTATTTCATATTTATTTGTCGGGTGGATCGTGATTTCCGTTAAGAACGAGTTCTATGAAGTGGAACGCTATGCAAAGATTTCGCGTGTATTTTCCCTGCTCTTTCGCCAGTTCGTAGTCTACTTTGTCGTGCTATACGCTTTTATCGGATTCTTTAAGGAGCACCTCGTTAGCCGTTTAATGCTTGCACAGTATTTTGCCTTGACCTTCTTCCTTGTTGCTTTCTTTAAGATCCTGATGTATTACCTCCTGCAGCGTTACAGGGAGACCCTGGGGGGCAATTTTCGGAATACTGTGGTGGTCGGGAATAATGCAAAAGCCCAACAGCTTATACAGATATTTAATAATCACCCGGAATTCGGTTATGTATTTAAAAGAAAATTCACACCGAAATCCAAGTCCTTCTCCGTTCAGGAATGTATCGACTTCATCGAAAGCCATGAAATAGATGAGATTTATTGTTCCGTGGCAGAGCTTACAAATATTCAACTCGCGGAGATCGTTCACTTTGCAGACAACAACCTTAAGGCGGTAAAGTTTATACCTGATAATAAATTCATTTACAACAAGCGACTTAAGTTTGATTATTACGATTATCTGCCAGTATTGTCGCTCCGGGATATCCCTCTCGAAGCATCCATTAACTACTTTCTGAAACGGCTGTTCGACATTGTGTTTTCCCTTGGCGTTATCGTGTTCCTGCTTTCCTGGTTAGTGCCTTTGATGGGAATTCTGATCAAGCTCGAATCCAGGGGCCCTGTATTTTTCAAGCAGAAACGACATGGTATCAATGGAGATGAGTTCCGGTGTTATAAATTCCGTTCCATGGCGGTGAATCAGGATGCTGATAAAGCCCAGGCAACAAAGGGAGATATGCGGGTCACCAAAATTGGAAACTTTATGCGCAAAACCAGTATTGATGAATTGCCGCAGTTCTTTAACGTGCTCTTCGGCCAGATGTCAGTAGTGGGGCCGCGACCTCACATGGTTTTCCACACGGAACTTTACGGAAATCTTGTAGATAAGTACATGGTACGCCACTTCGTAAAACCAGGAATTACCGGGTTGGCCCAGGTAAGAGGGTACCGCGGTGAGATCACCCAGGATAGCGATATCATTAACCGCGTCCGACTGGATATATTTTATGTGGAAAACTGGACCATGGCGCTTGATTTTAAGATCATTATCGATACCGTACTCAATGTGTTCAGAGGCGAGGAGAACGCATACTAAGAATTTTATAGTTTCCCACGTTTAAGTGGTCAACCTATATCAGGGACGAACAATAACTCACAACTCACAACTCCCGACTCCCTACTCCCTACTCCCTACTCCTGACTCCTGACTCCTGACTCCCGACTCATCACTCATCACTCATCACTCATCACTCATCACTCATCACTCATCACTTTATTTACCTATCTTTGCACTCCAAAAACATTGTCTAATCCATTTTCAGTTAAAGCAGAGTAACATGAATATCCTCGTACTCGGTTCCGGTGGACGTGAACACACCTTCACCTGGAAGATCGCTCAAAGTAAACTTACCGATAACCTTTTTGTAGCTCCAGGAAATGCGGGGACTGCCCGTATCGCTACCAATGTAGCAGTAGCCCCGGACGATTTTGAAGCTGTAAAAAAGCTGGTTATCGAGAAGCAAATCGATATGGTAGTGGTCGGACCTGAAGATCCGCTGGTAAAGGGGATCTACGATTATTTCAGAGACGAGGAGGAACTGAAGGAAGTCATGGTTATCGGGCCGTCTAAAACCGGAGCTATTCTCGAAGGGAGTAAGGAGTATGCCAAGGAGTTTATGTCAAGGCACAACATTCCTACTGCAGCATACCAGAGTTTTACAGCAGATAGCCTGGAGGCCGGTTATGCATTCCTGGAGACCCTCAAGGCGCCTTACGTGCTTAAGGCTGACGGTCTGGCAGCAGGAAAGGGTGTACTTATCATAGACGACTTGAACATAGCTAAACAGGAGCTAAAAAAAATGCTGGTTGATGCCAAGTTCGGAGATGCCAGCGCCAAGGTGGTTATTGAAGAAATCCTGAGCGGAATTGAACTCAGTGTTTTTGTGCTTACCGACGGGAGCGATTATATGATCCTGCCAACCGCCAAGGATTACAAGCGTATCGGGGAAGGAGACACCGGGCTGAATACCGGTGGTATGGGCGCCATTTCTCCCGTGCCTTTTGCGGATTCTGACTTTATGAGAAAGGTGGAAGAGCGCATCGTAAAACCTACCGTGGAAGGATTCGCGAAAGACAATATTGATTACAAGGGATTTGTGTTTATCGGACTCATTAAAGTGGCCGGAGAACCCTATGTTATCGAATACAATGTAAGAATGGGTGACCCGGAAACCGAAGTGGTGATTCCGAGGGTGAAAAATGATATGGTAGACCTTTTCCTGGCAGTCGCTAACGGCACGCTTAACCAGAAAACCCTTGAAACTGATCCTCGCACGGCTACTACCGTTATGGCAGTTTCAGGAGGATACCCGGAGGCGTATGAGAAAGGGAAGGAGATCGTAGGACTGGATAAGGTAACAGATTCTATTGTGTTTCACGCCGGGACCAGTCAGGACGGAGACAAGGTGGTAACCTCAGGAGGCCGTGTAATAGCTTTCACTTCTTTCGGGGACAATTACCGGTCTGCCCTTAAAACGTCCTACAGCAGTCTTAATAAGGTTTGTTTTGACGGGATCTACTACAGGAAAGATCTTGGGTTTGATTTGGAGTAGACGAGTTAAATGCGAAGCGGGATGCGTGATGCGAAAAGGAATTCAAAGATAAAAAATCTATCAAGGCTTAAGTTTTTGCCTTAAGCCTTTTATATAGTTTAATAGCATTCTTCTTGTATATTCAATTCGATTTTCAACCTCAGGGTTATGTTTGATGAATTCTAACTGGCAGGTTATATCAAGTTGAGTTTCCAGTTCTGCTAAGGAACCTAAAGCGATATACAAAAAGCGTATTAAATCTTTAGTAGAACCTCGAGCAGCTCCTTCGGCAATATTGGAAGGCACAGAGATAGCCGAACGCTTTAATTGACTGGAAAGAAAGTCCGAACATTTCAGACTCGGGTAATGCCGAAGTAATATTATAAATGTCCTTAACCAGGGACATGGATTCTTTGTATACCCTTAGATTTTTATGATGCACAACATTTAGAATATATTCTATAAATTTAATACTATATTCTAAATGTTTGGATGGATCTTAATTTAATATTTTTTACAACTTTCGCATCACTCGTCACACCTCGCACTTCCCGCATCACACGTCACACATCACACTTCGCGCATTTCCATAATCCAAAAATCCCCGAAAGCCTTGGCCTCCGGGGATGTTCAGAATAAATATGCTATCCGGAAATTACAGGTACGAATGCGCTGAAATATCCTTGTTTTCTTCGTTGTTATCGTTGAAGATCTTCAATTGCCCCATCCAGTATATAAAGGCTACAAAACCTACGATCATAAAGATCCAGTTAATGGTATTGGCACCCCACCAGCTGTCCATGCTTCTTAAGAAATTAAGTGGTGCGAATAATATTTCTTCAAATAAGTACTGGATACCGTAGAAAAAATCACTCATGAGTAAAAGTTATATTAAATTTACCCAGCAAAAATACAAAAAGCGCCCATGATATCAAGCATTTTTGGAAGAACTAAGCCTATAAATTTCGTTTTACTTGCCTTGTTTGCATTCGTTTTTCTGATTTGCTACTATCTGCTCTCGGTCCCGGGAGGATTAACGCTAACCCTTTTACCCGATTTATTGCTGACCGTTCTTCTGGTAACTTTTACGATGCTTTTAATTGAGTTTATCAACCGTAAAAATGGGCTTACAAAAGACAATACCTACCTGAGTTTTTTCTTTTTGCTGTACCTCTGCATGTTTCCGAAGATCTTTGCAGATGTGCAGGTAATTATCTCTCATATCTTTGTTTTGCTGGCCTTCAGGCGGGTGATCAGTATCAAAAGCGGACAGGAGGTGCGTTCGAAGATCTTTGACGCGAGTATCTGGGTGTTTGTTGCTGCCTTGTTTTACAGTTGGTCGGTAGTTTTTCTGGTGTTGGTATTTGCGGGTATCTTTCTGTATGGGGTTAACTATTATAAAAACCTGCTGGTGCCCTTTGTGGCATTTCTTACCGTTGCCATTCTTGCCGTAACCTATAAATTATATATGGGCGATGCCCTCCTTTGGAGTGACTTCTTTGACCTGACCCCCACATTTAGCCTGGACAAATACGCAGATCTTCAATTTGTGTTGCCGCTGGCTTTTATTTCGGCCTTTGGGTTTGTTTCTGTGGTGTATTATTTTATGAAAGTAAGCGGACGCGCCTATAAAGCCCGGATTCCCGGATGGTTGATAATGATCTTTCTGCTGCTCTCGGGAGTAGTGGTAGCCCTGGTGGAAAGTGCCAATACCTCCGAGCTTATTTTTGCAGGATTCCCATTATGTGTAATGATGGCCAACTACCTGCAATCGATAAAGAAAAAATGGCTGAAAGAGCTTTTCCTATGGTTGTTTCTGGCAGTACCCCTGGTTGTTCTATTTTTGTAGCTTGTTCCCAAATGCCAGGTCTCCGGCATCGCCTAAACCGGGAACGATATAAGAGTAATCATTGAGTTCAGGATCGATGTCGCCTACCCACAACCGGGTTTCCGGGGGGAAATGCCGGGAGATATAGGCAATCCCTTCCTCAGAAGCAATAGCGGTTAATAGATGGATCTCTCTGGGCAATCCGACCTTGGTCAAAGCCTCAAAAGTAGCTACAAGAGAATGGCCGCTGGCCAGCATCGGATCGGCTAAGAGCAACACCTTATGGTCCAGTTCCGGACTGGCCAGATACTCCACGATGATCTCAAATGCCGTTTCACTAGTATGGTACCTGTAGGCAGAAATAAAGGAGTTTTCTGCCCAGTCAAAATAATTAAGAATGCCCTGGTGTAGCGGTAATCCGGCCCGTAATACAGAACATATCACAATTTGATCCTGAAGGGTCTCCATGGTTTTACTTCCCAGTGGAGTGGTAATCCCAATAGCTTTGTAATGGAGGTGTTTACTTACTTCATAACTCATGATCTCTCCGATACGCTCCAGGTTTCGCCTGAAGCGCATGGCATCTTTCTGGATTTCCTTGTCCCTGATCTGGGCCAGGTAAGTGTTTAAAACCGAAGGGGTTTTTGCCAGGTGATGTATCTTCATGTATTAAAGATAATGAATTTATGTGCCTATATATGAACAATGAAAAAGAGGAGTGCACGGATTTATCAAAAATAGCAGTGGGGCTTTGTAATCAGGAATGCGATGTGTTTTCAGCTGTCGGGTCTAAACTGTCGTATTTATGCGACCCACTCCCCAGTTGTTGCAGCATTTTAATCACGTCCTTGGGCGTCATGTCCAGCTTTATGATCCGTTCAGGAGCTACATAGACTACAGTTCCCGACCACGGATTGGGCGATCCGGGAAGGTATACCACGACCCTGTTCTTATCTGTGCGTTCGATTTCAAAACCAACCTGTGCGTTATCATCGAATTCTGCGAGCACGGGTAAAAAGTGTTCAGATGCCTTTTCGTTGCTTTTGATGCCATCAGTTATGCCCTTTATGAATCGATACCCTGGGATATTTATGAGCACATTGTCTTCCAGGTTGGTCTGCATTCTCTTCAGATTTTTCCTGTTGGCCAGCAGTCCGGCCAGGAAACATAGTAAAAGAATGCCCAGTACCGCAATAATATTGGCAAGGGCAACCCCGCCAATTTTCTCTACTGGAATAAGCCTGCCAAGGGGTTGCGCGATCTTCATCATGATCTGAAATGCCTTGGTAAGAATAATAATGACGATCACGATGGGAATCAGGAAGAGGATCCCGCCTATAATTGTGGTTTTTATGAAACTAAGCATCTTATTCATCATCAGGTTTTTAAAGGGTTATGCGTTAATACTCTAATTTACAATTTATTGAGATTAATTCCCGCATAATTCATACTTCGGTAGAGAGGCCAGCTTTCGCGGTGGCACTCATGCTGGAAATGGGGTGGGATGGAAGTGAGCTCTGACAAGTAATTATTGCAATCCGCGGGAAAACTTTGTTGAATGGGCTATATTTGCATATCCAAATACCAGACGATATGTTTAGCGAATTCGCATTTAAGATTTTTGAGGAAAGTATAAGGAATTACCACATAAAGGATGATGTTTACCAGAATTTTGAAAATCCGTATCCTAAAGAAAAGATAGAACATCTGTTGTACCGCAAGAACTGGATAGATACGGTGCAGTGGCATTATGAGGATATCATTCGCGACCCGGAGATCGATCCGGTAGCCGCTCTGGACCTCAAACGCAAGATCGATGCCTCCAACCAGGACCGAACCGACATGGTGGAATTCATCGACAGTTATTTTTTAGATAAGTATCAGGAAGTGAAGCCAAAAGGAACAGCCACCATCAATTCTGAGAGCCCGGCCTGGGCCATCGACCGTCTTTCCATTCTTGCCTTAAAGATCTATCATATGAAGGAGGAGGCTGAACGGGAAGGCGCTTCCCAAGAGCATAAGGCGAAATGTCAGGCTAAACTGGATGTTCTTCTTGAACAGAAAAAGGACCTTTCCACAGCCATCGATCAACTATTGACAGATATTGAGAACGGTGACAAGTACATGAAGGTCTACAAGCAAATGAAGATGTACAATGATGATGAGCTGAATCCGGTACTTTACAAAAATAAAAAATAACAACCCATTGGGTGCACAATAAAACGATTATGGCTCAAGACAAAAACATTCACATCTTCTGTATGAAGTGGGGTACTCTCTACGGCCCGGACTATGTGAATCGTTTACATGGCATGGTAAAAAG
Source organism: Robertkochia flava (assembly GCF_020166515.1). GTDB lineage: Bacteria > Bacteroidota > Bacteroidia > Flavobacteriales > Flavobacteriaceae > Robertkochia > Robertkochia flava. Next base: position 357,215 of record NZ_JAINZT010000002.1, read on the forward strand.
GAATCTGACCCTGCCTTTTACCATGGTGTGTTTTACCGATAACGAAGAAGGGATCGATGACGATATCAAATGTTTCCCTATTCCCGAGATCGATATTCCCGGAAATCTTCCGGAACGGATGTGGAAGAAATTAACAACCCTGAAAGCCGACCTTTACGGACTCGAAGGAACGGCACTTTTTCTGGATCTTGATATCGTGATCGTTGACAATATTGATTGCTTTTTTGAAGATGATGCGCCCTTCCGAATTATCAAAGATCATTCCTGGAGGAGTTGGAGGATTACCGGAAACTCCTCGGTATACCGGTTTGAGATTGGTAAACACGGGTATGTGTTCGATTATTTTAAAGAGAACTTTGATGAGATCAGGAAACAGCATCGCAACGAACAGGAATATCTTACCTGGGCTGTACATGAAAAGGGATATTTAAACTATTGGCCCATACCGTGGTGCCCGAGTTTTAAATATGACTGTGTTTCCCGTTTTCCCCTGGCATTCTGGAAGAAGCCGATTATTCCTGAAGGTGCCAAGATCATCATATTTCACGGAGAGATCAATCCGCATAAAGCTATCAAAGGAGGCCGCGGTAAGTGGTATCGCTACGTACAACCCGCTCCCTGGGTGGCCGATTACTGGAAATAAAAAAGGGAAGCGGAAAGCTTCCCTTTTTTATTTCTTTTTATGAACCAATCACCGTGTATCCGAAGTTAATCAAAATTAACGGTTGATATGAGTAAGAAAATTGGCATCAGGACTTTTCATTTCTTCAGGTCGGTTTTTCTTCCTGCGCCCTCCTTCTTTTCTCCTGAGTCCTGGCTCTTGACTCTAAAAACTATACATCATCGTAATCAATAGATAATGTACTGGTTACCGGATGTGACTGGCAGGTAAGTATGAGTCCCTCTTCCAATTCCGAATCTGTGAGGATCTGGTTCTTCACCATTTCCACTTTTCCTTCCTTCACACGTGCAATACAGCTGGAGCAGATACCACCCTGACAGGAATACGGCGCGTCTATATCTTCTTTGAGCACTGCATCCAGAACCCGTTGTTTTTTGTCCATAACAAGGGTGTACTCTTCGTCGTCTACCAGCACAGTTACTTGTGTTTTCCCATCATGCGTAGTAGCGGGAATTTCGGTGCTGTCATCCCCGGAACTAAACAATTCAAACTTGATCTTATCTTTTTCAATGCCCTGGGTTACCAGCGTATCTGAAACATTGTTGATCATTTCTTCGGGGCCGCAAAGGTAAAACAGGCAGTTCTTTGGGCTATCCACTTTATTTTTCAGGATAAAATTTACAGTAGAGCGTTCTATACGGCCAAACAGGGCATCTTCATTTTGCTCCCTGCTGTAAAGTAATTGTACCTGAAGTCGGTCCGGATATTCGGAAACGAGGTTCCGGATGTCTTTATGGAACATGGTTTCTTCCAGGCTCTTGTTCCCGTATACCAGGATAAAATTCTTTTGCGTCTTGTTAAGTACCTCTTTCATGATGCTCATAATAGGGGTAATTCCGCTCCCGGCAGCAAAAGCAATTACGGTAGAGGCCTGGTCTTTTCCGGCATCAAATGTAAACCGGCCCTCTGGAGGGTGTACTTCCAATTGCACCCCCGACTCCAAATGGTCGTTGGCATATTTAGAGAACAGGCCATCCTCTACTTTTTTGATCCCTACGGAGATTGTATTTTCCTCTTTTCCTGAACATATGGAGTATGAGCGCCTCACTTCCGCTCCGTTCAGATGGGTTTTAATGGTTATATACTGCCCGGGAATAAAATGAAAGTGCTCTTTTTCTCCTTCCGGGATTTCAAAATTCACCTTTACCGCGCTCGGGGTAAGTCTTTCAATACTCGAGATATTAAGGTGCTTATATTTTTCCATGAATGAACTTTTTTTCAAAAATAAGAATTGTAAATCGGTCATTCATCGAAGACTTGAAATTTATATACCTAATTTAATTAGGTATTAAGTAATTTGTTGTTATTTTCATAAACATATGGAGAAGTGGAAGTTATATAAAGGGAGTTTAGATACCATCGTGTTGCAATTGCTGGGAAAATATGATCGCATGTACGGATATGAAATCACTCAAAAGGTAAAAGAGATTACCGGGGGCGAATTACAGATTAAGGAAGGGGCCCTTTATCCTGCATTGCACCGGTTAGAGGCTAAGGGATTTCTGGAGGTTGAGGTGGATAATGTGGGGAACAGGATGCGCAAATACTACAGTTTGACTCAGAAAGGCTTGGGTGAGAAGGATAACGCACTGGATCAACTTAAAGAATACCTTAGCACGATGAACAGACTTATTGACCCTGAAATTTCTATGGGATGATTACACTAGAAAAAAAGCACATCGATCACCTTTATGATTTTGTTCGCAGGCACTTCGTGCCTTGGTATGACCTTCAAGCCGAACTCGTCGACCACCTGGCTACCGGAATAGAGGAACTGTCTATTACGCATCCCGATAAGAGCTTTCAGGAGCTCCTTGAAATGGAATTTAAAAAGTTTGGGGTGCATGGGTTCGAAAGTGTTGTGGATAGAAAGAGGAATGCATTAGCAAAAGAATATAACATCATGGTTTTTAGGCGTATGACAGCATTCTTCAGGTGGCCGGTAATTCTCGAAAGTCTTTTTTTGATGGTGCTGCTTTACTGGATGATCGCACTCGTAAACCCGGAATGGCTTTGGGTAGTGCTCTATATGACCATATTCATCAGTGGGATGGTAGGATTTATAAAACTGTGGAGGGATAAAAGGAAAGAAGAAAAATCAAAAGAGCGAAAATGGTTGTTACGGGATATCATTTTAAATGCAGGAGGTAGTGGAGCTGCACTTTTTGTTTTACCTCTGCAACTTGTCCAATTCTATCTTAGCGATCATCTCGAAGAGTTGGATCCGTTTTGGGCTCAGTTCATTGTTGTGGTATTTATGGTCATTTTCTTAAGACTCATACAGGTAGTTTGTTGGGTGATCCCGCGACAGATCGACTCCGTTCTGGAGGATCGTTATAAAGCCTATATGAGGGCTGAATGATCCACTTTGTTTTTAATAATTGTAACAGATCGGCTTTAATGGCTACAAATAACCTGCAAACCATCAAACTATGCTTCAAAGATTCATATCCCTGCAATGGAAGTCTTTTTTAAGGGCGGCATCTTTTCAGACCAACCTGGCTCTGAAGATCCTAATGGGTTTTATGGCCCTCTACTTCATTTTTGTGTTCTCTATGTTGGGAGCCTTCTCCTACAAGATCATTCAGGGACAGTTAGAACAAGACCCTCTCCAGGTGATTAATAGGATTTTAATTTTTTACCTCGTAGGCGACCTGGTGTTCAGGTACCTGATGCAGCGTATGCCAGTGGTAAACATTAAGCCATTATTGCCCTTGCCATTCAGCAAGAATAAGATCGTGCATTTCAGTCTTTGGAAGACCGTGTTGTCATTCTTTAATATTATACATGCGTTTTTCTTTATTCCGTTCAGCGTGGTTCTTCTTATTGAGGGATACCCGGTGGGAAATGTAGTGGGATGGCTCATCGCTATTACTGCGTTGATCTATTGCAACAATTTTATTAATGTCTTTCTGAACGATGTCGATCAGGTTTTTTGGAGTGTACTCGGTGTCTTTATCACTCTTGGTGTACTGATGTACTTTAGAGTGTTTGATATCACTGCATTTACCGCTCCCGTTTTTGATGGTATTTACGAAAACCCTGTTTGGTGTGCAGTTCCTGTAATCATCCTGGGAATGCTTTATTGTACTGCATTCCGGTATTTCAGAAACCGACTCTATCTGGACGACGGGTTAAAAGGGAAGACTTCGGAAGTGTCGTCCGAAGACCTTTCCTGGCTGAACCGTTTTGGAAGCCTGGCCGTGTTTTTAAAGAATGATATCAAGCTGATAAAGCGAAATAAGCGCTCCAGGACCTCGGTGCTCATGAGTGTTGCCTTTATTTTTTACGGATTGTTGTTCTTTAGCGGTGGGCTGGAAGTATATGAGGGACCCGTTTGGCGTATTTTTGCCGGGATATTTGTTACGGGAGGCTTCCTGTTTACCTTCGGGCAGTTCGTTCCGAGCTGGGACAGTTCGTACTACCCCCTGATGATGAGTCAGAACATACAATACCGGGACTACCTGAACAGTAAATGGTGGTTGGTGGTTATGGGTACTGTAATTTCTACCGTGCTGGCATCATTTTATATTTACTTTGGCTGGGAGGTGTATCTCGCCATTCTGGTTTCGGCCATTTACAATGTAGGTGTCAATTCCCATATGGTTTTGTGGGGAGGGGCTTATATAAAAACTCCCATAGATCTGACCTCAAACAAAAAGGCTTTTGGAGATAAGCAGGCGTTTAATGTAAAGACCCTGCTGCTTACCATACCAAAGCTTATATTGCCTTTGTTGCTTTACGCGGCCGGTCATTACACCCTGGGTCCTAATTTCGGGTATCTTCTGGTGGCCTCGGCAGGAATTGCCGGGTTCGCATTTAAGGATCGTGTTTTTAACCTGATCGAAAAGGTATATAAGAACGAAAAGTATAAGACCCTGGTAGCCTATAAACAGAAAGCATAAATCAAATTCACTATGATCACACTTCATCAACTATCAAAAGAATATAAAAATATAAAGGTGCTGGATGTCGAATCTCTGGAGATTCCTAAAGGGCAAAGCTTTGGACTGGTAGGCAATAACGGAGCGGGTAAAACAACCATGTTCAGTATGCTGCTCGATCTGGTCAGGCCCACCACGGGTTATGTGCTCAGCAACGACATCAGGGTCGATCAAAGTGAGGGATGGAAACCTTTTACTTCGGCCTTTCTGGATGAAACCTTTCTTATAGGGTACCTTACCCCGGAGGAGTACTTTTATTTTATAGGAGAACTCCGGGGGCAGAATAAAGCCGATGTTGACCGGATGTTGGGAGATTTTGATGATTTTTTTAACGGAGAAATTCTGGGAGTTCGAAAATACCTCAGAGACCTTTCCAAAGGAAACCAGAAAAAGGTGGGGATTGTTGCAGCACTTATCGGGAATCCTGAAGTGATCATTCTCGATGAGCCCTTTGCCAACCTTGATCCAACCACCCAGATCCGTTTGAAGAAAATTCTCCGGGAGCTTAAAGAGGCCAATGGAGTCACGGTTTTAATTTCCAGCCATGACCTGATGCATGTAACCGAAGTGTGTGAGCGCATTGTTGTTCTTGAGAAGGGGCGAATGGTGAAGGATATCAGGACTTCCCCGGAAACGCTCCGGGAACTGGAAGCGTTTTTCTCGGGCGAGATCCGTGAAAATGCATCTTTGGCTTAAGGGCTTTTTAGCCTGTAAATCGGTATTATTGGAAAAGAAATGTATTTTTACTGCGATACAGCAATATTAATGCTGTACATCAGTTATTAATACTCCAGAGCCATTGCAGGTGAAACACCTACTTAAAATAACATTGGGATTAGCAGCTTCGGTGATCGCAGTGACTTCCTGTTCCACTAAAAAGGATGCCCTTCTGAACCGGAAATGGCATGCTATGAATGCAAAGTACAATGCTATTTATAACGGGAAGAACGCCCTCGCTGAAGGTCGCCAGGACCTTATTTCCAACTATCGCGATAATTATTGGGACATCTTGCCCGTAGAGCGTATGGAGGTAAGAGATGAGGTCGTGCTGGATGGTACCGAACTAACCCCGAATTTTGAAAGAGCAGAGGAGAAGGCGGTAAAGGCGATACAGAAACACGGGATGAATATCGGTGGCAGTGAGCGTAATACCCAGATTGATGAGGCCTACCTGCTTCTTGGAAAAGCACGTTACTACGATCAGCGATTCATTCCAGCCCTCGAGGCCTTTAACTATGTACTCAATAAATACCGCAACAGCGATATTATCGGCCAGGCCCTGATCTGGAGAGAAAAGACTCACATCCGCCTGGAAAATGACGAGCTGGCCATCGAAAATCTGAAAAAATTATTGAAATATGCTGCAGAGCTTGATGATCAGGACTATGCAGACGCTAATGCAATGATGGCGCAGGCCTATATCAACCTTAAGCATAAGGATTCTGCATTGCAGCGATTAAAAACAGCATCGCTGTATACCGGGGATGCCGAAGAAAAAGGGCGGTATTATTTTATCATCGGGCAACTTTACAATGAATTAGGGTACCTGGATAGCGCGAATTACGCCTTCGATAAAGTGATAGACCTGAACCGGAGAACCTCCAGGGTGTATCATGTAAATGCCAGGATCTTCAAGATTCGAAACCTCTATGACAAGGGGTACGATAAAGAAGAGCTCCTGGAGCTGCTAACAAAGATGGAAAAAAACCGGGAGAACCGGCCTTATCTGGGGATGGTATACAGGCAATCTGCGCTTTATCATGAAGACCAGGATTCCCTTGACCTGGCCCGGTTGTATTATAATAAATCCCTGAGGGCAGAATCCCGGGACCCGATCCTGAATGAACGCAATTACAGGGCGCTAGGGAAGATGGCTTTTGACGCGCGCGATTATACCCTTGCAGGAGCTTACTACGACAGTACGCTCTCGCAAATGGCAGAAAAAAGTAAGGAATACAGGCTGCTGAAGCGTCAGCGTGATAACCTACAGGAGGTCATTGCCTATGAAGGGGTTCGGAAACGAAACGACAGCATTCTGAACCTTTTGGCCATGACTCCCGAGAACCGTTTGGCTTACTTTGAAAATTATATTGACTCCCTGAAAAAAGAGGAAGCGATCAGACGCGAACGGGAGCGGGTCGCAGAATTGCAAAAGAATTCCGGAGGCGGTGGCTTATCTCTTAATAATTCCGGAGGTGCTGACGGGTTCTATTTTTATAATACTTCCAGTGTGGCCTACGGAAAGCAGGAATTTCAGAAAATATGGGGGAATATAAGCCTGACGGATAACTGGAAATACGGAAAACAGCAAATAAAGGCCGGCGAATCTGTAGTAAATACGGAGATCGCTTCAGGAGAAGCGGCTGCGGATATTTATGATCCCGATTTTTACCTGACCAAATTACCGGAGGAACCTGAAAAGATCGATAGTATTCAGCAGGAAAGAGATTTGGCTTACTATCAGTTGGGATTGTTGTATAAAGAGCGCTTTCGAGAATATATGCTCGCTGCCGACAGACTCCAGGACTTGCTGGGCTATTACCCGGAAGAGCGTTTGGTGCTCCCCGCAAAATACAACCTGTACCGGATCTACCTGGAAACAGAATCACCCTTGGCTGAAGCAATGAAGGCCGATATCCTGAGCAATTACCCGGATTCCCGTTATGCCCAGTATATCCTGGATCCGAGTGCCTTTGCTTCAGACAATACAGACGATCCGGAAAGAAACTATAATGAGTTGTACCGTCGGTTTGAAGCCCAGGAATTCGAGGAGGTTATTGCGCAGGCGGGAGATTACAGCAGAAAATACAATGGTGAGGATATAGGCGTAAAATTCGAGCTCTTAAAGGCCAATGCCATGGGAAGATTATACGGGGTGGATGCCTTGAAAAGGTCGCTTACAGAACTGAGCCTTAATCACCCGTCAAAGCCTGAAGGTATTCGGGCTGCAGAACTCCTTGAGAACAACATCCCAAAACTGGAGACCCTTGACTTTCCCTCGGACGAAGAGGCCCTGGATAACTGGAAAGTGGTTTATGTGCTGAAAAAGACAGACACAACGGCCCTGGAAGACCTCCGAAAAAAGGTGGAGCGCTCACTTGTTGAGGTGGAACAGCGCGGCTATACCTATTCGGTGGATGTCTACGACCGCCAGCTCGTCTTTCTTGTGATCCATAATGCGGGCTCAAGGCTGAGGGCGGAGGGCTTTGCCGAGTTTCTCGCTAAAAACAAGGATTATTTGGTTGACATTGAGAATTTTGTAATTTCGCGAGATGCCTATAAAGTAATTCAGATAAAGAAAAACCTGGACGATTATTTGCTTGAATCCGGGCAGGCGTACCCAAATCTAAATTAAAGAACATGTTTTCAGAATCTAAAAAAACCAAAATGGAACCTACCAACGCTTTAAACAACCGTATTGCAGAAAACACAAGGATCAAAGGAGATATTACCTCTGAGGCCGATATCCGTATAGACGGAGAATTGGAGGGAAGTATTATCACCTCAGGAAAAATCGTTATCGGAAAAACCGGAACGGTTAAAGGAAAGATCCAATGTGAAAATGCCGACATCGAAGGCGCTTTCAACGGAGAATTGAAAGTAAATGATATTCTGGCTTTGAAAAGCTCAGCTGTTATCGAAGGCGATGTTGTGGTTGGTAAACTCGCAGTAGAACCCGGAGCTAATTTTAATGCGTCTTGTACCATGAAGGGTGCCGGGATTAAGTCGCTTAAGGATGACCAAAAAGGACAATCAGAAAAATCCGCTTAGGAACTTCGCAATATTTTCGGGTATTGCAATTCAAATGGGTGTAACCATCTTCCTGTTCGCATGGCTGGGAAGATGGTTAGACGACACCTATAATAACGGGAATAAACTTTACCTCATCATTTCCACCCTGCTCGGGGTGGCTATCGCCATCTACGTGGTGATCAAACAATTAAACCAGGCGCAGAAGTGAGTATTTCTCCCAGGGCAATTCTAATACGTGCACTTGTAGGACTTGTGGTGCTGCTTTTGGCGGCGTATTTTATTCACCATAAAGTGATTATTTCCATGGAAATTGCACCCGAAACGGTGTTGTTGGGAAGGGCGTACCTGGTTAACGTAATCCTTGCCTCACTTATCCTCTGTATAATCTACGTGTTAAGGAACCGCTTTTTTTCCCAGATCGGTTTTTTATTTCTGGCCGGGAGTATGTTAAAATTTCTGTTCTTCTTTCTCTTGTTCAACCCGGTGTATAAGGCAGACGGATTGGTCTCAAAAGCAGAATTCATTGGGTTTTTCATTCCCTATGGCCTTAGCCTCCTTATCGAAACCCTCGCAGTTTCCAAACTGTTAAAATCAAAACCCGACACAGACTCCTGAGCAACTGGTGTTTAGCGGGTTTAAATATTCAGGTAAAATTGTTTTTGTTTTTCATTTAAAGCGTTACATTTGCACCGATTTTTAAGCCACCTTTATTTGAGTGATATGCGAAGAGAATTTACTGAAAAGATCCTTGTAATTTTATTCGTTTTGGCCCCATTTTTTACCTGGGCTCAACATGAATCCACCGAAACAGAAAGCGGTGCGGAATCTAAAAGAGAGGGGATTAAGGCCTTTATAGACCACCACCTCCAGGATTCTCACTATTTCATCCTTACCGAAGATGCAGAGGCCGGAACACATTACGGGTTTCCTCTACCTGTGATCCTTTGGGATAACGGACTTAAAGTCTTCTCTTCTTCCAGGTTTCATCATGGAGAAACCGTTGCCGAGGTGGATGGTAACCACTACGCCCTTTACCACAATAAGATTTATAAAACCGATGCAGAGGGAACTATTGAATACGATGACCATCATCACCCTGTAAATGCAAAACCACTGGATTTCTCGATCACCAAGAACGTGGTGACCATGCTCCTGGTTTCGCTGTTGATGTTCCTTTTGTTCAGAGGTCTTGCAAATAGCTACAAGAAAAACAACGGTATTCCTGCCGGAGTGGGCCGATTCTTTGAGCCGCTTGTGGTTTTTGTACGGGATGAGATCGCTATTCCTAACATTGGGGAAAAGAATTATAAAAAGTACATGAGTTTCCTGTTAACCATTTTCTTCTTTATCTGGTTCCTTAACCTTTTAGGGATGACGCCTCTTGGGGTGAACGTTACAGGAAATATTGCGGTGACTTTCGGGTTGGCCCTGATCACCTTCCTGATCACCACCTTTACTGCAAATAAAAATTACTGGGGACACATTTTCTGGATGCCGGGTGTGCCTAAGTTAATGCGTGTTGTTTTAGCCCCTATCGAGGTGCTTGGAATGTTCATTAAGCCATTTTCACTCATGATTCGTCTTTATGCCAACATGACCGCAGGTCACGTGGTACTCATGAGTATTATCGGTTTGATGTTCCTGTTCAAAAACTGGATCGGAAGCTCTCTTTCTTTCGGACTGGCGTTTGCCCTGTCTATTCTGGAGCTTCTTGTTGCTGCGCTTCAGGCATATATTTTCACCATGCTTTCTGCCTTATACTTTGGTATGGCGAATGAAGAGCATCACGATGATCATTAATAAATTGAATGTTTAATTTTTAATTATATAACTATGGAAATCCCAACTATTGTAGGAGCTGGTTTAATTGTAATTGGTGCTGGTCTTGGTATCGGTAGAATCGGTGGTCAGGCTATGGACGCTATTGCTCGTCAGCCAGAGGCTTCTGGTAAGATCCAGACTGCTATGCTTATTGCTGCGGCTCTTATCGAAGGTATTGGATTTGCTGCTCTTTTTGCAGCTTAAGACTAAACAAACAGCTGTAACGGTTGGTTACGGCTGTTTGTTCTAAAATGTCGATTAAACATTATTAATAAAATATTTCATGGAAAAGTTAATAGAACAATTTTCATTCGGACTCTTCTTTTGGCAGATTGTCATTTTTGTTGGATTAGTATTACTACTTAAAAAATATGCATGGGGTCCTATCCTTAAGGCGGTGAATGATCGCGAGGAAGGGATCAGAAAGGCGTTGGAGTCGGCCGAGAGTGCCCGTAAGGAGATGCAAAACCTTCAGGCAGACAACGAAAAGCTGCTTAAGGAAGCCCGAGCGGAAAGAGATGCCATGATGAAGGAGGCCCGTGAGGTGAAGGATAAGATGGTCGCTGATGCTAAGGAGCAGGCTCAGGCGGAAGCAAACAAGATCATCGCTTCAGCACAGGCTTCTATCGAGAGTGAAAAGCAGGCTGCGGTAAATGACCTTAAAAATAAGGTCGCGGAACTTTCTATTGAGATCGCCGAGAAGGTGGTTAGACAGGAGCTTTCTGCAAAAGACAAGCAAATTAAGCTTGTTGAAGGAATGTTAGACGACGTAAAGCTAAACTAATACAGCATGACAGGTAGCAGGGCAGCAACCAGATACGCAAAGGCTATTTTAGGCTATGCTCAGGAACACGGGGCTTTAGAGACCGTTCATGGGGATATGCTTAATGTAATCCGGGTAGTAGAAGAAAATGAAGACCTTCGTTCACTGATAGAAAGTCCGGTGATCAAGGCAAACCTTAAAATGAGCATTCTTAAGGAAGTGTTTAGTGATTTCAGTGATTCCGCTGAAAGGCTTGTGGCGCTTCTTATGGAAAACAACCGTATCGAGATCCTCGGTCTGGTTGCGCAGAAGTTCGTGGTACTTTACGATGAGCTTAAGGGTAAAGAGAAGGCTGTGGTAACAACTGCCGTTCCGCTTACCGGAGATGTAGAGGCAAAAATTCTTGCCAAAGTTCGCGAGCTTACCTCAAAGGAGGTAACTCTGGAGAACGTGGTGGATGAAGCGATCATCGGAGGGTTTATCCTGAGAGTAGGAGACCAGCAGTACGATGCCAGCATTGCCAATAAACTGAATAACTTAAAAAGAGACTTCCTGAATCAGGCGGTGGTCTCTGCATAAATTTAAAATTAAGGATGGCCGGATGCCCTCGGGTGACCAGGTCGAAAATCTAAATATTTAATTAAGATGGCTGAAGTTAAAGCTGCTGAGGTATCAGCAATATTAAAAAAGCAACTATCAGGGTTTGAAGCAAAGGCTTCTTTAGATGAAGTTGGTACCGTTCTGACGATCGGTGACGGTATTGCCCGTGTATTCGGACTGAATAATGTTCAGTACGGAGAGCTCGTTTCTTTCGAGAACGGGATGGAAGGTATTGTACTTAACATTGAAGAAGACAACGTAGGTATCGTACTTCTCGGGCCTTCTATCAGTGTGAAGGAAGGAGATACCGTGAAACGTACCGAAAGAATTGCCTCTATTAAGGTAGGTGAGCAAATGCTTGGACGTGTTGTTGACACCCTTGGTAACCCGATCGATGGAAAGGGACCTATCGGAGGTGATCTTTACGAAATGCCACTCGAGCGAAAAGCTCCTGGAGTAATTTTCCGTCAACCGGTAAACGAGCCACTTCAAACGGGTATTAAGTCTGTAGATGCCATGATCCCTGTAGGACGTGGTCAGCGTGAGCTGGTTATTGGAGACCGTCAGACTGGTAAAACCACTGTTTGTATCGACACCATCCTGAATCAAAAGGAATTTTATGATGCAGGGGAACCTGTATTCTGTATATATGTAGCGATCGGACAAAAGGCTTCGACCGTTGCTGGTATAGCCAAGACCCTGGAAGATAAGGGAGCTCTTGCTTATACTGTTATCGTAGCGGCTAACGCTTCTGACCCTGCGCCAATGCAGGTATATGCTCCTTTCGCTGGTGCAGCTATCGGAGAGTATTTCAGAGATACTGGTCGTCCTGCACTTATCGTTTATGATGATCTTTCTAAGCAGGCGGTAGCTTACCGTGAGGTGTCGCTTCTGCTTCGTCGTCCACCGGGACGTGAGGCATATCCTGGAGACGTATTCTTCCTGCACTCAAGACTTCTTGAGCGTGCGGCGAAAGTAATCGCCGATGATGAGATCGCGAAGAATATGAATGACCTTCCGGAGTCGCTGAAGCCTATCGTGAAAGGTGGCGGTTCGCTTACTGCACTTCCTATCATTGAAACTCAGGCGGGTGACGTTTCTGCCTATATTCCAACCAACGTAATTTCGATTACTGACGGACAGATCTTCCTCGAGTCTGACCTGTTCAACTCTGGGGTGCGTCCTGCAATTAACGTAGGTATTTCTGTATCTCGTGTGGGTGGTTCTGCTCAGATCAAATCGATGAAGAAAGTGGCTGGTACCCTAAAGCTTGACCAGGCGCAGTACCGTGAACTGGAGGCTTTTGCCAAGTTCGGTTCTGATCTTGACGCGGCTACCATGAACGTAATTTCTAAAGGTAAGCGTAACGTAGAGATCCTGAAGCAGGCGCAAAACGATCCTTATTCCGTAGAAGATCAGGTAGCTATTATCTATGCCGGTTCAAAGAATCTGCTTAAGGACGTTCCTGTAGAGAAGGTTAAGGAGTTTGAAAGAGATTACCTGGCTTTCCTTAATACCAAGCACAGAGATGTTCTGGATACCCTGAAAGCTGGTAAGCTTACAGATGAGGTTACTGATACCCTGGAAGCGGTAGCAAAAGACCTTTCTGCGAAATACAAGGCTTAATTTTAATATTCTATTCGGCCCGGGGCTGAAAGGCCCCGGACCGGATCTATAAATAAAAGTATGGCAAATTTAAAAGAAATACGTAGCAGGATTACCTCGGTAGGATCCACCATGCAGATCACCAGTGCAATGAAGATGGTGTCTGCGGCCAAATTGAAAAAGGCCCAGGATGCGATCACTGCCATGAGGCCTTATGCCGATAAATTAACTGAACTCTTGCAAAACCTCAGCGCCACCCTGGAAGGTGATGCCGGAAGCGTTTATGCAGAACAGAGAGAGGTTAACAAGGTACTTATCGTAGCCATTACTTCTAACAGAGGTCTGTGTGGGGCCTTTAATACGAATGTCATCAAGGAGTCTGCCCGTGTCGCAACACAGGAGTTCGCCGGAAAGACCATTGATATGGTGACCATTGGTAAAAAGGGAAATGACATCCTCTCCAAGAGGTATGATATCGCCCTGAATGACAACGGGATCTTTGAAAACCTGACTTTTGATAATGTTGCTGCCATCGCAGAAACCCTGATGCAATATTATACCGAAGGAAAGTACGATAAGATCGTGTTGGTGTATAACCACTTTAAGAATGCCGCTACACAGATCGTGAAAGTGGAGGATTTCCTTCCTATTCGCGCCAATGAAACGGAAGCTAAGGGTGCTATGGACTATATCTTCGAGCCTAATAAGCTGGAGATCGTCGAGACTCTTATCCCCAAGTCGCTAAAGACCCAATTGTACAAAGCCATCAGGGATTCTTTTGCGTCTGAGCATGGAGCGCGTATGACAGCTATGCATAAGGCAACTGATAATGCTGGAGAGTTAAAGGCAGAATTAACCCTGACCTATAACAAAGCCCGTCAGGCGGCTATTACCGCAGAGATCCTCGAGATCGTTGGTGGTGCCGAAGCCCTTAACGGATAATAATACTGGTATTAAAGCCCAGAGAAAACCCTAACGGAAACGTGGGGGTTTTTTATTTGTTAGAAAATGAAATGCTCAGAACAAGCAAGATTTTTAAACACTACTACCTGCTGTATCTGTCCCCGACTTCCCCCTGGACAAGGCAGAGTGACGCTATAATGCGTTCAACGCATCTTTTTTAGCGAATGATCTTGCCGGTGCATGGCATCAGGTAGGTGGTATGTCAGGCCCGGTCTTCTTCATTCTTTACCTTGCTTCCCGGTTCCTGACTCAATGCCATTCCCTACTCTTCACTTCTCATAGTGGCATCAATTTTGAATATGTATCTTTATAAAAGATATCATACCCATGAAGCATATACTCAATATCTTATTCGGCGGGGTTACCCTTCTGGCTTTTGCCCAGTGTGGCAGCTCCCAGGTGTTTGAAAGCAACCCGCCTTTTTCCCTGGATACGGCTCATATTGAACCCTGGACAGCCGGGGAGGCCGATCAGTATAAGGGCGTTAACCTGTTTTTTCCCGTAGCCTCGGGAAAGGAGATAATCCTGGATACCGTATATTTCAGAACAACTAAGGCCCCTTTAATGCGCATACAAAAAGGGAGCTATCTGGTGTACAAAGCCACCATAGAGAATAAGGAGCAACCCTATGATATTATTATGCATGCCGATCCGAAGAAGGAATTCGGGAACCAACCTCCGCGAAATACACATCTTCCATTCCAACTTGAACATGATCAGGCCGTACTGTCTTATTCAGATGGAGAGCAAAGGAAGTATTACAAAGTAACCGGGATGCAATTGGCTCCGGCTATACACTACGAAGACCGACCGGCTTTAAAAAATTAAGTGCTTCCATTGTCAGGCCTGATTAATTTAAATACTTTTAGACCTTAAAGATGTCAATTTGAGCGCCCTGAAGAATCTTTTTAAGAATACCTTTATTTACGGACTGGCTACAGTACTTCCGCGCGTTTTAGGTCTAGTGCTCACCCCTCTTTATGTCTCGGGGCTACCGGAAAAGCAATTCGGTGTCTATGTCATCCTGATGACCTATCTTATCATGGGGAATATTCTCCTGTCTTACGGTATGGAGACCGCTTTTTTCAGGTTTATCAACCGGGGCGATGATAAGCAGAAAGTGCAAAGCACAGCGCTGACATCCTTGTTTACTACAGCGGTTATTTTTCTCTTGCTGGCCGTTGTTTTTAAGGCAGAACTTTCGCAGTTCCTCAAATATCAAACCGCATTTATCGTGTACGCTGTGGTTATCCTTTTTCTGGATACCCTGGCAGTAATTCCGTTTGCCTGGTTCAGGCAAAATGAAAAACCCATGCGGTATTCAGTGATTAAGATCACCAATGTGGTGATCAACCTGGGGCTGAATCTTTTCTTCTTTTTAGTACTGCCTGAAATCACCGGAGCAGGCGATGGAATAGCCGATCACCTGGTTTTTGAAAATAAGGTTCATTATATTTTTATTTCCAATATCATAGCCAGTGCGGTGACCCTTTTGCTGGTTGCTCCCTTGTATTTTCGAATCGGACTGCGATTGGACCTGGGGCTATGGAAGGAGATGATTATTTACGCCTTACCGGTATTGGTAGCCGGAATGGCCTTTTCCATAAATGAGGCAGGTGATAAGCTTATGCTGAGGTACCTGCTTCCCGAAGCCGTTGCTGAGTCTGAAGTAGGTGTTTACGGTGCAGCGTATAAACTTGGGGCGTTCATGACGCTTTTTGTTACGGCCTTTAAACTTGGGGTGGAGCCCTTCTTCTTTAGTCAGGCCAATAAGAAGGATGCCAGGAATACCTACGCCAATATTACCCTTTACTTCACCATCTTTGGATCTTTGATCCTCCTTTTTGTGGTGGTGTATACCGATCTTTTTGCTGCAATTCTACTGCCGGAAAGGAGTTACTGGAGAGCCTTATGGGTAGTCCCTTTCATTCTCCTGGCCAATCTATGTTTGGGCGTATACCATAATTTATCTGTCTGGTATAAGATCACAGACCGAACCATTTATGGGGCATGGATATCTGTTGGCGGGGCGGTTATTACCATCGTGCTGAACCTGCTGCTTATTCCGGTGCTTAGTTATAAAGGGTCGGCTATTGCCACCCTTGCGGCCTATGGCACCATGATGGCCACCTCCTATCTGCTGGGACAAAAACACTATCCCATTCCTTATGACCTGAAAAAGATCGGGGTATATATGACTACTTCCGTGGTGTTTTCTGCCCTGGCCTTTTATGTTTTTAAGGGTAGCCTGTTACCGGGAACCGTTTTACTTTTATTATTTTTGAGCCTCATCTATTATTTGGAGCGGCAGGAGTTGAGAAAGCTGTTTAAGCCCTTGCTCGATAGTACCGCCAAAAAGTTCAAATAAAACCAATTTATGAAGATTAACGTGATTAACAGATCGTCTCATGCCTTGCCGGAATATGAGACCTTCGCCTCTGCAGGAATGGACCTCAGGGCAAATATTGATGCTCCCATTACCTTGAAACCCCTTGAACGTGCTATAGTGAAAACAGGTTTGTTTATTGAATTACCTGTGGGATTCGAAGCCCAGGTACGACCGCGTAGCGGACTTGCGGCCAAGAAAGGAATTACCGTACTCAATTCGCCCGGTACCATAGATGCCGATTACCGCGGCGAGATTGGCGTTATCCTCGTTAATCTTTCGAATGAGCCCTTTACCATTGAAAACGGAGAACGTGTTGCGCAGATGGTGATCGCCAAACACGAACGTGCAGAATGGAACCAGGTGGAGGCTCTTTCTGAAACCTCAAGAGGTGCAGGTGGATTCGGGAGTACCGGAACCAAATAACTGAAGATCTGAAAATATTATAATGAGACCGTAAGGTCATAAATGCTGAAAGACATGAGAATTATTGTACCCATGGCCGGACGAGGATCCAGATTGCGTCCGCATACCCTTACAATCCCAAAACCCCTGATCCCGATAGCGGGGAAACCAATTGTTCAACGCCTCGTGGAAGACATCGCTTCAGTACTTGATGAACAGGTGGAAGAGGTGGCTTTTGTTATCAAGGATGATTTCGGGCCGGAGATCGAAGAAAAACTACTCGGGGTAGCCTCGGATCTGGGCGCTAAAGGTACTATTTACTACCAGGATAGGCCATTGGGAACCGGCCATGCCATTATGTGTGCCAAAGATTCCCTTGAGGGGCCATGTGTGATTGCCTATGCCGATACCCTATTCAAGGCAGATTTCAACCTCGACACGTCTGCAGACAGTGTGATCTGGGTGAAACAGGTAAAGGATCCCCAGGCATACGGTGTGGTGGAATTGAACAAAGAGAGAGCCATTACCGGTTTGGTGGAAAAGCCTCAGGAATTCGTTTCTGACCTTGCCGTTATCGGAATCTATTATTTTAAAGATGCCGGAGCGTTAAAGCAGGAGCTTCAGACGGTACTGGATAATAACATCATTCATGGTGGTGAGTACCAGATCAATGATGGCATCAAGGCGATGATGGCTAAAGGAATGCGCTTTGTTCCCGGGAAAGTGGATGAATGGATGGATTGCGGAAACAAGAACGTTACCGTAGAGACAAATTCCCGTATGCTCGGATTTCTGCATGAGGAAGGTCAGGATCTGGTTTCTGAAAACATTGAAATGCGAAATTCCGAGATCATACCCCCTTGTTATATTGGGGAAGGGGTGGTTCTTCATAATGCCGTGGTGGGCCCGAATGTGTCTGTGGGTAAGGGCACTCGCATTGAAAATTCGACTGTTAAAAACAGTCTAATACAAACCCATTCCATCATAAAAAATGCTAACTTGGATAATGCTATGATCGGCAACCATGCAGTATTTAATGGAGCATTCAAAGATGTAAGTATAGGCGATTTTTCTGCGCTTACCTGAATGCTGCTGGTGGCGGGCTTAGGAAGTCGTTAACCGATAAAATGATTCCGGGATGAAGGGTGTTCAATGGTTTTGGAAATTTGCAGTAATGGTAATGGTGTGTTTTCCTGTTGCCTCTCATGCCCAGGTCGAAGAAAGTGCTGAGCTGTCTACAGAGCTGGTGGAAGACGCCTTTCAGGACAATTTTTTTGAAGCCTTAAAGCAAAAAGGGATCGGGAACCTCGATAAAGCGTTGAATCATCTTGTGGAATGTAAAAGGCTGGAGCCTGGAGAGGCGGTGGTTGATTACGAGCTCGGCCGTCTTTACGGAGAGTTAAAACAATACCTTCCTGCGGAAGAACACCTTCAGAATGCCCTGAAGGCAGAACCCGGCAATTTCTGGTACCTGAATGCAGTTGTGCAATTGTATCTGGAGCAGGAAGATCCCGGGAAGGCAGTCGCAGTGGCAGAGGGTTACAGGCAATACGGATGGGAGCAGGAATTATTGGTGGCAGACCTCTACATACGAAACAAGGATTTTGATAAGGCGGAGGCCGCACTGAATACCGTGGAATTTCCGGATGAGGCCTATACCGCCTTTGCTGCAGTTAAACTGCGCCTCATAGATCAGCGCAGTGCATCTGCCCGGAGCGGTTCTGAGAAATTGCCGGAGGAGGCAACTGCTACAGGAGAATTAAACACCCTGAACGAATATAAAAAAGCCCTTGAATCTCTTGCAGGATTAAGGAATTATGAAGAACTGTTGCTGGTAAGTACGGAGGCCGTAGGCAATTTTCCGGCTCAACCGGAGTTCTATTATTTCCGGGGCCTGGCCCAGTTAAAAACCGGGGATGCAGAGCAGGCTTTGGAGACCGCCCAGGAGGGATTGGCATATTTATTGGACGATAATCAACTGGAACTTGCTTTTTATCAGTTAATGAAGGAAGCATATGGCGTTCTCGGTAATGACAAAAAACGAAAGGAAATTGAAAATAAGATCGGTCAGAAAGGGTTTTAGTCTCGTACATAAAATACGGTCGGGAGCAGGTATTCTCTTGCTTGCCGCTTTAGTACTGTCTTCCTGTGGTTCCAAGAAAATGGTCACTTCAGGCGAAACCAAAAGCAACCTTAGCGCGAAACAGATCATTAGAAATCACTATCAGAATGATGTCGATTTTGAAACCCTGAGGGGTAGGGTGAAGGTGGATTATACCGACGGGAATAGTGACCAGGGTTTCTCGGTGAGCCTTCGAATGAAGAAGGATGAGGCCATTTGGCTGGCAGCTACCCTTTCTGTAGTGAAGGTCCTTATCACCCCGGACAGGGTGAGTTTTTACAACAAGCTCGACAATACTTATTTTGACGGAGATTTCACCCTCCTCAATGAATTACTCGGTACAGAAGTGAATTTTACGATGGTTCAGAACCTCCTGCTGGGGCAGTCCATCTATGATTTGAAAGACCAGCGATACACGGCCTCCATTGCAGAGAACCTGTATCAGCTGAAGCCGGACAGGCAATTGGAATTGTTTAAACTGTTGTTTCTGCTCGAGCCCAGTAATTTTAAAATTGCCCTTCAGCAACTTTCCCAGCCGGAAAAAGGAAGAATTCTTAATATTGCATATGAAAGCTATCAGGATGTGGAAGGAAAGGTGGTTCCCGATAAGATCAGTCTTGAGGCTCTTGACGGAGCAGAGATCACCCGGATCGACCTGGAATACAGAAACCTTGAGTTTGATCAGCAGGTCACTTTTCCCTATAGCATTCCAATCGGATACAAGCCAATAGAACTGGAGTAAGTTTATGAATAACCTCAAATCGCGCCTCATTCTTCTTGTTTTAACCGCTTTCCTTGCTTTGGGAGGGGTACACGCTCAGTCTTCAGAACAGAAAAAGCTGGAGGCGCAAAAGGAACGCCTCCAGGATGAAATCCGTCAGATAAATTCCCTGTTGTCTCAGCAACGTAAAGAACGCAAATCGGTTTTGGAGGAACTCGAAGATCTCAATCAGAAGATCAGGGTGAGGCGTGAACTGATAAAAGTGACCAACCAGCAGGCCAATCTGCTTAACCGGCGTATCAATGCCAATCAGAAGGAGATCAAAACCCTGAGGAGCCAGTTAGCGGAGCTGAAGAAAGACTACGCTGCCATGATCAGGAAATCCTATAAAAGTAAATCTCAGCAAAGCAGGCTTATGTTTCTGTTGTCTTCCGAGAATTTCCAGCAGGCCTTTAAGCGTATGAAATATATGCAGCAATATGCAGCCTATCGCAAAGAACAGGGGCAGGAGATCGTGGCTACTACGGAAAAACTCAAGGCGCTTAATGACGGGCTTGTGGTTCAGCGAAGGGAAAAACAGAAATTGATCGATGAGAATAAGCAGGTACAGGCGCAGCTCGAAAAGGAACTTGGCTCTCAACGTAGCCTGGTCGATGCCATAAAGCAAAAAGAGAGCACCTATGCGGCCCAGATCCGCAAGAAGCAAAAGGAATCTGATGAGATCGACAGGCAGATCGATAAGCTTATCAAAGAGGCCATAGCCCGTTCCAACAGGGAGAATACTAAAAAAGGCGCTACCGCCTCATCTACGAGCTTCGCACTTACAGCAGAAGCGAGATTGGTCGGGCAGGATTTCCGTCAGAATAAGGGCAAATTGCCCTGGCCTGTGGAAAAGGGAGTGGTCAAGATGCGTTACGGTACGCAACCGCATCCGGTGGTTACCTCGGTAAAGATAAAAAGTAACGGGGTGCGAATAGCCACTGAAAAGGGGTCGAGGGCCCGTTCTGTTTTTAACGGAAAAGTGCTGGCAGTAACCGGTTATAAAGGAGGAAATAAGGCGGTGCTTATTCAGCACGGAAATTATATCTCTGTTTACAACAACCTCAGTAAGGTCTTCGTGAAGGAAGGAGATGTGGTGAATACCAAAGAACAGATCGGGGAGGTGTTTACCAATAATGTAACCAACGAAACCCTCCTGAAGTTCATGATCTATGAGAACAATAAGATCGACAATCCTTCGGACTGGATCTACAGGATGTAGTGTCTAAACTTCTGTCTGCTGCCTCATAAACTGATAATTGTTTGGTTTTTAGTGAAAAATACCCTGTATTTTTAGCAAACGCGAATATACAGGAAACAGCCCTTTCACTTAAAATACCGTAATATATGTTATCAGATATCGAGATCGCACAACATGCCAGCCTTTGTCATATTAAAGAAATTGCAGCCAAATTAGGCATCGATGAAGATCAGCTTGAACAATATGGCAAGCATAAAGCAAAGCTTCCTCTTTCCCTAATAGATGATAAAAAGGTGGGCCAGAGCAACCTGATCCTGGTCACAGCCATCACCCCGACTCCTGCCGGAGAAGGTAAAACAACCACTTCCATTGGTCTTGCAGACGGTTTGGCAAGCATCGGCAAAAAGGTGGCAGTAGTGCTTCGGGAACCTTCATTAGGCCCGGTATTCGGCATTAAGGGCGGGGCCGCCGGGGGCGGCTATTCCCAGGTGGTGCCCATGGAAGATATCAACCTTCATTTCACCGGGGATTTCGCGGCTATTGAAAAAGCAAATAATCTGCTTGCAGCCCTTATCGATAACAATATCCAGAGTAAAAGCCGAAGCCTGGGGATAGACCCGCGGACGGTACTTTGGAAGCGATGTATGGACATGAACGACCGTTCCCTGAGAAAGATCGTAAGTGCCCTTGGGGGGAAGTCCGGTGGAATTCCCATGGAAACGGGATTTAATATCACTGCCGCCTCAGAGATCATGGCCATACTGTGTTTGAGCAACGATTTGAGTGATCTTAAGAAGCGAATGGGAAATATTTACATCGGGGATACGTTCCAGGGGAAAGCCATCTATGCCCGTGACCTTAATGCACAGGGGGCTATGGCCGCCCTGTTAAAAGATGCTATAAAACCTAACCTGGTGCAAACGCTGGAAAATGTCCCTGCCCTTATTCACGGCGGGCCTTTTGCAAATATAGCCCAGGGAACCAACAGTGTTATCGCTACGAAGATGGGGATGTCCCTGGCAGATTTCGTGGTTACAGAAGCGGGATTCGGCGCAGATCTCGGAGCTGAGAAATTCTTTAATATCAAATGCCGAAATGCGGGAATTTCTCCCCGGGCGGTGGTCCTGGTGGCTACCATTCGCGCATTGAAATATCACGGGGGCAAGGCCTTGTCCGAATTAAAGCAGCCCGATCCCAAAGCTGTGGAAACCGGTGCCGAAAATCTCAGGAAACATTTGGAGACCATAGCGAGCTTCGGGGTGCCTGCCGTGGTGTGTATAAACAGGTTCGATGCTGATACCGATGAGGAGGTCAGGGTGCTGGAGCGGATTTGTGAGGCACATGGGGCGAAGGTTGCCGTGAGCGAGGGCTTCGCCAGGGGAAGTGAAGGAACCCGTACCCTCGCGACCATAGTGGCTAAAACAGTTGAAGGTTCAAAATCCACATTCCGGCCTACCTATAGCCTGGACGACCCGGTTCGGGAAAAGATCGAAAAAATATGCAAGACTGTTTACGGGGCCAAATACGTTATCCTGTCTAACAAAGCGAAAAGCCAATTAAGGCGCTTTGAGGATCTCGGATTCGGTAAGATGCCCGTTTGTATAGCAAAAACGCAAAAATCGCTCTCAGACGATGAGAAGTTGCTTGGCAGGCCTAAAGACTTCGATATACACATCCGGGAATTTGAAGTGGCTTCGGGAGCAGGCTTCCTGATCCCGATTGCGGGCACCATGCTTCGTATGCCCGGACTGCCGGCACTACCTGCCGCGGAAGGTATGGATATCGATGCCGAAGGTAATATTAGCGGGCTCTCGTAAGACGATGCAGCGAGAGCTGGAAGATTTAATCAAAAAGGGCTTTGAGCTCTGTAGCCTCCTGTGGCTTCATCTTACCCGCGAGAACAAGGCTCAATTGCTTGCGCCTCAGGGCTGCGGCAAACCGTTCCTTTTCCAGTTCAGTTTCCGGCGCCACCGGAGGTACCTCCACCGGGCGCCCGGTTTCGTCTACGGCAACAAAGGTGTATATCGCTTCATTGGCTTTGGTGCGGTTACCACTTTCCCGATCTTCGACCCATACGTCGATAAAGATCTCCATAGAGCTTTTGAATGCCCTTGATATACTGGCCTCAACGGTAACAACACTACCCAACGGGACAGCCCTGTTGAAAGCCACGTGGTTTACGGATGCTGTAACACATACCCTTCTTGAATGACGTCTTGCAGAAATACTTGCAGCCCTGTCCATTCTTGCCAGAAGCTCCCCGCCGAACAGGTTGTTCAGGGGGTTGGTCTCGCTGGGCAGGACCAGGTCGGTCATAATAGTGCGGGATTCACTGGGTGTTTTCGCCTTCATTGCAGATTATTTTTTGCAAAGATACCTTCTGTAAGGCCAATTTTAAAATGCTAAGACCATTATTCCTTTTCAGATCCGGTGGCCTGATAGAACACGTTGTCCAGAAAGGAGATTATATCCCGGATCGGACCTATGGCATTGTTTTCAAAACTGGTTCCCAGAAATTCGTTACTTCCGGAGTCGAGATAGGCATGTGGTTGGTCAGGGTACACTTTGTACAGTACATCTGCCCCCCGTTCGCGTAATGAGTTTACATAAGCTCCTACTGCAGCAGGGGGTGTAGTATTGTCTTCCTCGCCAACATGGCAGAATATGGGAGGGAGTTTCCGCTCTTCAGGGATGGTGTATATGGGTGAGACTTTTTTATAAAGGCTGCTGTGATCCTTGGCATTGAGGCTGTCTCCAAAGATACCTCTGGGTTTCCCATTTCCCATTTCCCAGAAAAAATTGGAAGCGCTTTCAAATCCTGTTCCGGGTCCATTTCCGCTGCATGCCGCCAGTAAGTCTGTTGCCGGATAACTTATAACAGCGGCCTGAACGGCCAGCAGGTTTTCCTTCTTTACGGTTTCCACAACTACGCCCTCGGGCATATAGGTGGGTTTAAAGCAGATTTGAGAAGCCGAAAGTCCGCAGGCTCCCAGGAGTTCCTGGCCTTGCATCACCATAGCCGCAAGCTGGCCTCCTGCACTGTCTCCGGTAACCGCGATCTGCTCAGGATCTCCTCCGTAGTCCCTGATGTTTTCCTTTACCCAGAGTACTGCGCCCATGGCGTCTTCAATGATCGCATTCATAGGGGTGGTATTGTTGTTGGCAGTGAGTAGCCTGTAATCGACATTGCATACTACATATTTCCCTGTTCCTGCAATGTATTCCGACATTTCATCCATGATGGATTTGGTGTTGATGAGCCATCCGCCCCCATGATAGATGATCAATACGGGCAGCCGGTTGTCATTCTCCTCCGGGGAATAGATATCCATGTGAAGTTCAGTGTTTCCCGGGGTAGCCCATAGCACATCCCTGGTTACTTTGTACTTTTCAGTTGCTGCCTCCTGGGCGTTAATTGCTATAGAGAAAAACAGGATGGTTAATAACTGGATTGACTTAAAAGATCGCATAAACTGGTTATTTTTTAAGAGTTTCTAGTGGTTTTTCAGGGGACAGGATGTCCTTTGTTTTTAATATAATCATGGAAGGTAATTCGAAGGATTTCTCATGGATAATCGTATTCACATCGGTGCAAATCAAAACGCTGTAGGTACCCTCGTCTGTTTTCCAGCTGTTTTCCCTGGCATCAAAATACCCGAGTTCATCAATGGGGATGCTTAAGGTGATGTCCTGAGAACCTCCTGGCTGCAGGAGAGTGGTTTTAGTAAAGGCCTCCAACTCTTTCAGTGGCCCCCGGGAGTCTGCTTCAGGTGATTTTACATAAACCTGTACCACTTCCTTTCCCTGATAAGTTCCTGTGTTAGAAATCGTAAGGTCAATATTGATGGTGTCTCCGTTTTTCCGGATGCTTATATCCTGGTAGTCAAACTGGGTATAAGACAGGCCATACCCAAAAGGGTAGGATACTTCTTCCCTGAAGGTGTCGAAATACCGATATCCGATATAGATGTCTTCCTTGTAGATTTCCCTGGATTCCTGAGCCATCATGGGATTCTCCGGTTTAGGGGCGTTCGGGTCTAAAACGGTTCCCGGGAAGTTTTCTGATGATGGAACGTCCTCAAGAGAAACAGGAAAGGTAACCGGGAGTTTACCGCTTGGAGTAACTGCTCCACTAAGGAGGTCTGCAATGGAATTGCCGCCCTCCTGTCCGGGTTGCCAGGCCAGAAGGATGGCGTCCGGAATCGATTTCCAGGATTGAGTTTCCATAACTCCACCTATGTTAAGTATCACCACAAATTTCTTTGATCTTGAGTGAAATGCCTCCGCCAGGGAAGTTATCAGTTCTTTTTCTTTTGGAGTGATCAGGTAATCGCCCTCGATGTTGCGGTCCTGGAATTCACCTGATGTACGTCCCAGGGTGTATATGCCCATGTCATTGTTCTCTGCCATACGATTTATGTCCTCCTGGGTTAGGGGCATCTCCCGTATAAGCCTGTCGGGTGCGAACCAAAATTCCTTGGGGGGCATGTTTTGCTCTTCAGATTTTATATAGCTGGTGTATTCCTGTGCCAACTCCCTGTTTACAGCAAAGCCTGCATTTTCAAGGCCTTCCTCTATGGAAACCATATAGGCCTTATTTACATCCCCGCTCCCGGTGCCTCCAGAGATAGTGGCATATGAGGTATTGCCAAACAATGCTATTTTGGTACCGTTCTGAATCGGAAGGGTATTCATGTTTTTTAAAAGTACCATGCCTTCGGTTGCAGCTTGTCTCGCAATGCCTTTGTGTTGTTCAAGCGGAGGGGTATTGGTTGGTTTGGATCCGTTGAAGGATGGAGTTTTAAAATATTGGTTGAGGATATTTCTTATGTTTCGGTCGAGTATTTCTTCGCTGAGCACTCCTGATTTTACAGCTTCCAGGATGGCCGAATTCTGTTGGGGCGTTCCGGGCATCAGCAGATCATTTCCTGCTGCCATTTGTTGTATGGGATCTCGCCCGCCGAACCAATCGGTCATTACAAAGCCGGAGAAGTTCCATTCATTTCTTAGCAGATCGATTAATAAGGCAGTGTTCTCTGAGGCATAGATTCCGTTGATCTTATTGTAGGAGGACATGACAGCCCAGGGTTGTTCGATTTTCATGGCCACCCGAAATCCTTTCAGGTAGATCTCTCTAAGGGCCCGTTTGGAAACCACGGTGTTCAGGGCCGTACGGTTGGTTTCTGAGTTGTTTGCCACAAAGTGTTTTAAGGTGGCCCCGATGCCTTGCGATTGTACGCCCTTAACAAAATATCCGGCAATGGTGCCTGATAAAAGAGGGTCTTCAGAATAATATTCAAAATTTCGTCCACCAAGCGGATTACGGTGAATATTCAGGGCAGGTGCCAGTAAAAAGTCTATTCCGTAGTGTTTCCCCTCTATTCCGAATGCCATCCCTACCTTCTTTACCAGTTCGGTGTTCCAGCTGGAGGAAATAGTGATGGCGGTTGGAAAGGCAGTAGCGTAAAATGATTGGTCCGGGGCTTCGTCCCTTTTGGGGTCAATGCGTATTCCGGCAGGGCCATCCGCAAATACAACGGCAGGGATGCCAAGCCTTTCGATACTGTAACTGGTGCCTGCCGCCCCGGGCACTTTGTCTTTGGTAGTGCCAACTGTGGCCTGTATGGGTTCGCTGTTTTCGGGCACGCCCGGAATGTCCATCCCGGTTCCGGTAACCATATAGACTTTTTCTTCGAGGGACATAAGGCTTATCAGGCTGTCCGCTTTTTGACCGGTTTGGGCAGCCGAAATGCCGGTTATAAGAATACAGAGAACAAGAGCAATACGATTCATGAGCTTTTAATTTACTCAAAATTGAAGAATTGTTCCCGCAACTCAATTGATATATGTCAAATACGTGAGGACCTGATCCGACTGAGCGTTTCTGAAGTAATACCCAGGAAAGAGGCAATGTGTTGCAGAGGCGCCTTGAGAATGATGTTGGGGTGGTGTTTTTCGAGGTGTTCATACCGCTCTCTTGCGGTTTCAAATTGTATGGAACTCATGCGTTGCTGGGACAATACAAGGGAACCTGAGAACATGGCTATGAACAGGTTTGCTATTTCAAGATTACTGCCTATCAGGCGGCTGATGTCTTCCCGGGGGATTTTGAAGATTTGACTCTCCTCGATGGTCTCTATGGCCAGGGAGCTGGGCTGATTGGTAAAATAACTTTCGATGGAAAAACAAAATTCGCCCTTGTCAGCGAACCATTCGGTCACCTCTTTTCCGTTTTTCAGGTAATAAATTCTAACGAATCCGCGGTTCACAAAATAAATATGCCTGCAGGCTTTTCCAAAGGGAAGCAGCAGTTCCTGTTTTTCCAGGAAAACCTCATCGGTAATGGAGAGCAGTTGTTCAGTGCTTTCCGTGCTAAGAGTGTGAATATTGTTAAGAGCACCTATGAAGCCGGTACTCCTTTCCCGGTCTAACATGGTTAACGTATTAAAGCAGGGTTGGAAGCTTGTGCATAGCTAGTCTACAAGAAGCCAGGCATCCTGAGACTCCTCTCTTTTAATTTTTCTGAGATAGGATAAAGCTTCGTCTACATCGGCAAAGCTGGAATAAGCCACCTGATGCAATCCGTATTTGTTTACGCCTAACAGATGCGCATCAAATCCGCGGTCTGTGAGTTCGTCTATCCTTTTCTGTGCATTGGCTTCAATACGAAAGGCGCCTGCAACAATGTGATATTTCAGGGGGGCTTTATGCAATTCCAGGGTTACAGCCGGTAGTTCAATGGGTGAAGTGTCGAAAAATGTAGCCTGTTGAATCGTTTTTTCCACTTCCTGCTGGGCTTCCTGCTGGGCAAACTCCATGCGCCGGTTGTAATCCTGTTCCACCAGTTTGTAGCCTACAGTACCCGCCGATAAGGCAAGCATAAATACGGCTGCATACTTGAGCAGGGAAGGGATGTTTGTGCGACGTTCCGGGGTAAATGCTACCGGTGTCTTCTCTTCCAGCTTTTCTACTTCTGCCTTAAGGGTCTCCCTGCTAACGGCAGGAGAAACAAAGGAAGACAGACCGAAGGAGCTGGTGAGGTAATTGACGTGGTCAGAAGGTTGAAAGAGAATTTTATTTTCATTGCTGTACCAGATCTCTCCGATTTGGTCCATTGCAATGGTCTCTCCGTTTTCCATTTTGGAGACCCAGCTTTGGACCTCTTTTTTGATCCTTGCCGAAGCCTCTTCATAGGCGATCTGGTTCACCTGGGCCACATGCTTGGTGAGCAGGCCGTCGTCATCGCTTAGCTGGCCGTTAAAGGAAATTACCTTGGTGGGCGGATAGAATACATTAGTGGTATGATACACTTTAGCAGATTGGTGTCTCGCAAGGAAAGATCCAAGTCCGGGAACCGTCACACACTGGTAGCGGTAAAGCAGGTCACTGATGTATTTTTCTATATGCATAAAACAAAGATGTAAAAAAATGTAAAAGGATTTGAGATTGTTATCCTAAATTTATTAACAGATTAAGAAATCCCCCTATTAACGTCCGGAAAATCAAAACAATGACCAGTCAGAACGAATTGTATTTTTTGCTGGCCCTGCAGGGAACTCCGCGGATCGGGGATCTCAGGGCAAGAAAAATGATAGAAGCCTGCGGGAGTGCTGAAGCCGTTTTCAGCGAATCTCCGGGGAAATTAATGCAGATCGCGGGGATAGGTTCTGCCGCAGTCCGTATGATAAGGGAAAAGGAAAATCTGACCCGGGCCGGGAAGGAACTCCATTGGATAGAATCGCGCAATATCAGGGCCATTCCGTTTACGCATCCTGACTTTCCCTTCAGGCTCAATCAATGTCCGGACGGTCCATTGGTTTTGTTTGTTCAGGGAGATGTGAATCTGAACCCTAGGCGTTGTATAAGTATAGTAGGTACAAGGCGGCTTACCCGTGAAGGCAGGGAATTTTGCGAACAGTTTGTAAAGGACCTCCTTCCGTATGCACCTGTAATTGTAAGCGGCTATGCCTATGGGGCGGATATTTGCGCCCACCTTTCGGCAGTGGAAAATGGCTTGCAAACCATAGCTTGTATGGCTCATGGATTAGGGCAAACCTATCCTTATGCGCATCGAATATACAATGACCGCATCCTCAAAAACGGCGGGTTCATCACCGATTTTTGGGGTAATGAAGGTCCGGAGAGAGATCACTTTCTTAGGCGCAACCGGATCATTGCAGGAATCTCTGAGGCTGTGGTCGTTGTGGAGTCCGCAGAAAAGGGAGGAAGCCTGGTCACCGCAGATATTGCCAATTCCTATGACCGGGAGGTCTTTGCGGTACCCGGCAGTCCCGGCGAACCATTTAAAAAAGGCTGTAATGCCCTTATTAAGAAACACCGGGCTCATCTTCTGGAGAGCGCCGAAGACCTGGTGTATATGCTGGGATGGGATGAAACCTCAAAGCGAAATAGTCCGGCTCAGCCCCAGTTGTTTCCGGTTCTTGATCCGGATGAAGAGGAGGTCTATGAAAAACTGCACCTGCATGGGAAGATGCTCATAGACGATATCGCCTTGTCTTGTCAAATGCCGGTACAAAGAGTCTCGGTAACCCTGTTAGGTATGGAAATGCGGGGGGTGGTCCGGCCGCTGCCCGGGAAATATTTTGAAATTGCCTGAATTTAGTAGCCCATCTTTTCCCGTACGCGCTGGAGCACCTTGTTGGCCACCGCAGCCGCTTTTGCAGCGCCTTCTTCAAGAATCGCATTAACCTCTTCCGGGTGATCCATAAAATAATTGAAGCGCTCCCGCTCTTCTGCAAAACGGGCTGTGATGAGTTCGTACAGTGCCTGTTTGGCATGGCCGTAACCAAAGCCGCCGGCAAGGTATTTTTGGCGTAGGTCTTCCGTCTCAGCTGTGCTGGCCATCAGTTTATAGAGCGCAAAAACGTTGCATGTGTCAGGATC
This sequence comes from Robertkochia flava, assembly GCF_020166515.1. Taxonomy (GTDB): domain Bacteria; phylum Bacteroidota; class Bacteroidia; order Flavobacteriales; family Flavobacteriaceae; genus Robertkochia; species Robertkochia flava. Next base: position 387,124 of record NZ_JAINZT010000002.1, read on the forward strand.
TTTAGGTTCCTCCAGCGGGGTGCTGTCGGTTTTAATACCCATAATTTGTTTTCTGAGCTTTTTATCCGGAAGAAATATGTTGATGATATTATCTCTTGATTTGCTCATTTTTTCCCCATCGGTTCCCGGAACCAGTTTGGTGTTCTCCTGCACCCTGGCTTCAGGCATGACAAAGAGCTCTCCAACCTTGCTGTGTATTCTCGAGGCCACATCCCTGGTCATTTCCAGGTGTTGCAACTGGTCTTTTCCTACGGGTACGTACTCTGCGTCATAGAGCAGGATGTCTGCAGCCATGAGCATGGGGTACGTAAAGAGGCCGGTGTTCACATCAGCCAGCCTGTCGGCCTTATCTTTAAAGGAGTGGGCAAGTGTTAACCGCTGGTAAGGGAAATAGCAGCTCAGGTACCAGGTGAGCTCTGTGGTTTGTGGCACGTCGCTTTGGCGGTAGAAAACAGATTTACTGGTATCGAGTCCGCAGGCAAGCCAGGCCGCAGCAGTAGCAAGGGTGTTGGCACGCAGGGTATCCCCGTCTTTTATCTGGGTAAGTGAGTGCAGGTCGGCTATAAAAAGAAAGGAATCGTTTTCCGGCTGCTTTGCCATTTCAATAGCGGGGATGATCGCTCCCAGGAGATTACCAAGATGTGGAACACCCGTACTTTGAATGCCTGTTAAAATTCTTGCCATTTATATTGAGCTTTAGTGTCGCGCAAAGTTAAGTATCGTAAAAGACTTTAAAAATAGCCTTGGAGTATTTGTTGGTACCTTTTGAATTAATAGGTTATGTTTGTAACCGTAGTTAATAGTATTGCTCCATGCTCAAGCCACTGAGATGTTTTTTAATGTTGTTGTATCGAATATGGTTCTATCTCCTTGCGGGGATACCGATACTCCTCTTTTTTCCGGTACTGTTGATCCTTACCTCTACTGAACGTTTATACCCGCAATTCTTCTGGTTTGCAAGGAATATTTGGGCAACCACTATATTATATGGGATGGGTTTTTTTCCCACTTTTGAGAAGGAACAGAAACTGGAGAAAGGAAAAAGTTATATGCTGGTAGCTAATCATGTTTCTATGGCCGATATCATGCTTATGCTCAGGGCAAGCCGAAACCCTTTCGTTTTTGTTGGGAAGAAGGAATTGGTAAAACTACCTGTATTCGGTTTCTTTTACAGGAAGGTGTGCATCATGGTGGACCGCAGTTGCACCAAAAGCAGGTCCGGTGTTTTTAAGAGGGCCCAGGCCCGTTTGAACCAGGGGCTGAGTATTTGCATATTTCCGGAAGGGGGAGTGCCTATAGAAGAAGATATTGTTCTGGATAGGTTTAAGGATGGAGCCTTCAGTCTGGCCATAGATCATCAGATTCCTGTGGTTCCTATGACATTCCGCGATAATAAAAAACGGTTTCCATTTGAGTTTTGCAAGGGAGGGCCCGGAAGGATGAGGGTCCATATCCATCGTTTCCTTGATACCGAAGGTAAAGATCTCAGTTGTAAAAGCCAGTTAAGGGATCAAACCCGTAAGGTGATCCTGGATTGTCTTCTGGAAGAGCAGTAAAAAAAATGCTCCCCACCACAGGGAGCATTCCGGTCATCATTGCTTTAGCAATTTAACCTAACCAACTAAAAGTTTAAAACCTAAAACTAAAACCTGTATATATCCCCAGGAGATATGGGCTGAAACCGCCGTCATTCCCTGAGAAGGTATTCCATTGATATTTGAACATAGGCTCGAGGTTGAACAAAAGTTCGTCAGTAAAGCGGTAGTCTACCCCAACTCCCAGGTTGGTGCTAAAATTCATGGAATTAATATTGTTGGCCTCCCCGACTTCGGTATAAATAGTTGAAGACTGAAGAAGGATCTGATTGTCCAGAAGGAATAAAGAGCTCACACCGCCAATCAGGTGAACCCCGAGGCGATTTCCTGTCATTTGATATTTTAATTCAAAGGGAACTTCGAGGTATCCCATACGTTGTATCATGTTGCCGTTATAGATCGCGCCTGCCTTCGGGATATCAGACTGGATAGTGCTCTGTGGGCGTTGCCCAAGATCACTGATGATAATGTTCAGGTTATTGTTGGAGTAATCGATCGTTTCGGAGCTCCGGGCCGACGCAGTACCTGCAGAAAAGGAAACCCCGTCTGTGGTGTATCCCATGGTAACCCTGTTCACCCCGGTGCGGACGATCAGTTTATTGGCAGCCTGGTAAGCCACATTAAGCCCGTAACTCAGGTGGGTTTCCCCGTTTTTTGAATTATCGTTAAACCTTTGTGCCACGGGAGATCCGCTTTTTAAGGTGTTGTAATAAACCGGGGCAATGGAGGGGTTGACCGTCCATCGGTTTAAACCGGGCTGCTTTTCGTTCAGTGCCTCTGACGGATCATCAAGGTGGGCCGTTAACACGCTTCGCGATGCATCATCCTTTTGTGGGTCTCGCTCAAGGAATAAGGTACCTGATAGGGTTAGTGGTAAAGGCATGCCCGTTATGGAGTTGGGGGTAAGGGAAACCATGGTTTGGAGGGTGTTTTTTTCAAGGCCGGCAGTGCCTGGTTCTGTTGTTAAAGGCTGCCCGGTTTCTCCCTTGATGTTGTCATAGGCGGAAGAGAAGGCGTTTTTAACCTGAATTTCCGGAGAGGATGCGAAGCTGGATTCGGTCTGAGTAACCTTTACCCCGGGAAAATTATCCTTTTGTGGGGTATTAACCGGGGTAGGGACGTCCTCGGCAGGAACAGAGGTTACAGGAAGAGAAGGCTGAGGTGTAACCGGAGCTGTAAGGTAGGCCAATGTGCCCATAAGGGCTATGGCCATTACAGCGGCGATTCCGCCAAGTCTTTTCCATAGAAAGATGGGTACGCGTCTTTTCTCTGAAGCCTCAAGGCGATTCAGAATACCATCCCAGAGGTCGTGCTGCGGACGGGATTCGAAATCCTTAAATCGCTCCTGGAATAATCTTTCAAGATCTTTCTCTTCTTTCATTATTGATTAGAGCTTTTAGCTTCTTTTTGGTGAATTATTTCTCGTATTCTTGTTCTTAATAGGGCTTTTGCCCTGGCCAGATTCGACTTTGAAGTTCCGGTGCTGATTCCCAGCATTTCTGATATCTCCCTGTGTGAATATCCGTCCAGAACGTAGAGGTTAAAGGTTAGACGGTACTGATCGGGGAGCTCCTGAATGAGTTTGAGCAGGGTGTCCAGGTCGGTATCATCTTCTTCGATAACAAGGGCGGCCGTATCAGGTAACTCCTGGGTTGACACCAGGTACAGCACCCCATCTTTCCGGTATTTCTGTAAAACCGTATTGATGGTGATCCTTTTCAGCCATCCTTCGAAAGATCCCTTAAAGTGGTATTGACCGATCTTCTCAAATATGGTCACAAAACTATCCTGTAAATTATCTTCGGCTTCGACCCGGTTTCGCGAATATTTAAGACACACCGAATAGAGTTTGTCTCCGAATATGCGATATAATTCCTCCTGGGCCTTTCGGTCCTGTTGAATACAACGCGAAACGAGTTTTTTAAGCTGCACCTACTTAGAGTGATCTGTTTTAATTGGTCTGAGGGTTTACTACCGGTACTTCATAGACAATGAACTGGTCTTCGCCACTGGTATCGGTCCCGGAGTATAATTTAAAGACATATGTGTCAGTAAACAATACCTCAAAGTCAAAAAATGATGTGATCGTTTCCTCTGGTAGTTCTTCGCAATTGGTTCGCTCCACCACAGAACTTATCGGGTAAATCGTCCGTTCTGTGTTGGTGTCGCCGGTGCGGGAAAAATCAAAGCCTTCGAAGTAATGGCACGTGCTTGGTCGGAGCATGGTTACATCGATCCGGTAAATCTTCCCGAATTCAAAGCTTTCCGGAAAATCTGCGCTTACCACCTCGAGGGCCTCAAAGTAATAGTCAACCCCATCATCATCATTAAGATCACAACCGTGCAGGGTCAGGAGAAAAGGTAAAACAACTATATATATCAGAAGTTTCTTCATCTTGATCCTAAACGTTGGTTTTACTATCTAGATGCAGAAAATCTTAAATGGTTGCGTATCAGCATAAAAAAACCCGGAAGATTATCCGGGTTTTTGTTGTTATTCTTTCAGGGCTTTGATGGCCTCTCTGATCTTTTCTTCGAGTTCCTCGAGCAGTTCGGGGTTGTCTTTAAGCAGAACCTTTACTGCATCCCTTCCTTGTCCGAGCTTGGTGTCGCCGTAGCTGAACCAGGAGCCGCTCTTTTTAATAATGTCGTATTCGACACCCAGGTCGAGGATTTCTCCGATTCTCGAAATTCCTTCCCCGTACATAATATCGAATTCCGTCGCTTTAAACGGTGGTGCTACCTTGTTCTTTACGACCTTTACCCGTGTCTTGTTTCCTGAAACATCTCCGCCACTGTCTTTAATCTGGGTAGATCTTCTTATATCCAGGCGCACAGAAGCATAGAATTTAAGAGCATTACCCCCGGTAGTGGTTTCCGGATTACCGAACATTACTCCGATCTTTTCCCTTAGCTGGTTGATGAAGATCACGGTACATTTGGTTTTGCTGATACTGGAGGTTAGTTTTCGAAGGGCCTGGGACATCAGTCTTGCATGTAATCCCATTTTGGAATCTCCCATCTCACCTTCGATCTCACTTTTAGGGGTAAGGGCTGCCACAGAGTCAATGATCACAATATCAATAGCGCCGGAACGGATCAGGTTGTCTGCGATTTCCAGAGCCTGCTCTCCGTTGTCGGGCTGAGAGATGATCAGGTTGTCGATGTCTACCCCCAGCTTTTCGGCATAAAACCTGTCAAAAGCATGTTCGGCATCGATAAATGCAGCAATCCCCCCAGCTTTCTGAGCTTCGGCAATGGCGTGAAGGGTGAGGGTAGTCTTACCTGAGGATTCAGGCCCGTAAATTTCAATGACCCTTCCCTTTGGGTATCCTCCAACACCGAGGGCGATATCCAGACCTATGGATCCGGATGGAATAACTTCTACATCCTGAACCACGCTGTCTCCCATTTTCATGACCGCCCCTTTTCCGTAGGTCTTGTCAAGTTTGTCTAACGTGAGTTTCAGCGCTTTTAACTTCGCATCTTTTTCCGAGCTCATGTACGATATGGTTTTATTTTGTGAATGCTGCTAAAATACTATTTATTTTTCACCAGACAATTACTAAAACCCCACTTTTTTATGGAATAATTCCACAAATAGGGATTAAATCCAAATTCTTATGAATGTTTCAACAGGGGATGGGGTGGGAATAAACACTGCGGCGCCCGGTATTTTCAGGAGGGCCAAAAATACCTTACTTTTGCGGTTTAATTAACGCTTATAAAATTTAAGTATAGCATGCAACTGTACAATAAATTAAGCGCAGAAGAGCGTAAAGAACTGATAGCAAAGGCCGGGAAGGACCGGTTAACCATATCTTTTTATCAATATCATCATATTCAGAATCCTGATGATTTCAGGGATCAGCTCTTTTTGGAGTGGGATGCCCTCGAAGTTCTTGGGAGGATTTATGTGGCCCATGAAGGTATTAATGCCCAGCTCTCGCTGCCTGCCGAAAATTTCGAAGCATTTAAGAAGCACCTCGACAGCATTGATTTTCTGGAGGATGTGCGCCTGAACATAGCGATTGAACAGGATAATTTTTCCTTTCTGAAGCTCAAGATCAAGGTTCGTGATAAGATCGTTGCCGACGGGTTGGATGATGCGAGTTTTGATGTCACCAATAAGGGAGTGCATCTTGATGCGCAGGGATTCAATCAGATCCTGGAAGACCCCAACACGGTGGTAGTAGATATGAGAAATCACTATGAAAGTGAGATTGGTCATTTTAGAAATGCCATTACCCCTGATGTGGATACCTTCAGGGAGTCGCTTCCTATCATTGAGGAGGATCTTAAGGAGCACAAGGAAGACCGCAACCTGGTTATGTATTGTACCGGGGGAATACGTTGCGAAAAGGCCAGTGCCTATTACAAGCACAAGGGCTTCAGGAATGTATACCAGCTGGAAGGCGGTATCATCAATTATTTTCGCCAGGTACAGGAAATGGGACTGGAAAATAAGTTTATAGGGAAAAACTTCGTCTTCGATGACCGGCGTGCCGAACGCATTTCTGACGATGTGATTGCCAGCTGCCACCAATGTGGAAAGCCATGTGATACGCATGTGAACTGCGCGAATGACGGCTGTCATTTGCTCTTTATTCAGTGTGAAGCGTGTGCGGCAGAGATGGATAGGTGTTGTTCAGATCGGTGTAAGGAGATCATAGCACTCCCAGAAGAGGAGCAAAAGCGTTTGCGACGCGGTAAGGACAAAAGCAACAAGATCTTTAAAAAGGGAAGGTCCGAATCGCTTTTGTATAAAAAGTAGCGCGTTTTTCTTGTTGCGAAATAATCTTATCTTTACGAAGATAGTTAACGGAAATATGAACTTTCTCCGGAGGTTGCTGCAGCCGCAGCACAACCGGTTCAAGATATAAAATTATGGGTTGTAGCAGTTGTTCAACCGGTAAGGATGGGCAGCCGCGCGGGTGTAAGAATAATGGAACTTGCGGAAGTGACGGTTGTAATAAACTTACGGTATTTGATTGGCTTTCCAATATGTCTCTCCCCAATGGTCAAAAGCCTTTTGACTGCGTGGAGGTACGTTTCAAGAATAGTAGAAAAGAGTTTTTCAGAAATACAGAGAACCTGACCCTGTCTATAGGGGACGTGGTGGCTACTGAAGCCAGCCCCGGACATGACGTCGGTATTGTTACCCTCGTCGGGGAGCTGGTAAAAGTGCAGATGAAGAAAAAGGGCACGGATCCTGAAGATCCTGCCATGCCTAAGGTTTACCGGAAGGCCTCTCAAAAGGATATCGATATCTGGCAAGGGGTAAGAGACCGGGAGGCTGCTGTTCAAAAGCGCTCCAGGGAACTGGCTATTGCCCTCGGACTGGAGATGAAGATCTCTGATGTCGAATTCCAGGGAGACGGCTCCAAAGCGACATTTTATTACACGGCCGAAGGGCGCGTGGATTTTCGTCAACTCATTAAGGACATGGCCCGGGCCTTTAATATCCGAATTGAGATGCGGCAGATCGGGTACCGGCAGGAGGCCTCCAGGCTGGGAGGAATCGGCTCCTGCGGAAGAGAACTTTGTTGCTCTACATGGCTGACAGATTTTCGTTCGGTAAACACCGCAAGTGCCCGCTACCAGCAGTTGTCTCTTAATCCGCAAAAGCTTGCAGGGCAGTGTGGGAAGCTCAAGTGCTGTCTCAATTACGAGCTGGATGCTTACCTCGATGCGCTCAAGGAATTTCCGAAACAGGATGTGAAGCTGGAAACCGAAAAAGGGCTTGCCGTTTGTCAGAAGATAGATATTTTTAAAGGCCTTATGTGGTATGCCTATGAAGGGGATTGGGCAAAATGGCATATGCTGTCGGTAGACCAGGTGAATACCATAATAGATAAAAATAAGGCCGGTGAACCGGTAGCAGGACTGGAAGATTTTGCCCTGGATCCTGCAGAAGATACTAAAAAGGACTTTGAGAACGTTGTAGGTCAGGACAGCCTTACCCGTTTTGACAGGCCTAAGAATCGCAGAAAGAATACCAAGCGCTCAAAGGGAAGACCCCCAAAAGGAGGAGGTAAACCCCAGCAGAAAGGAAACGCCCCTAAGAAGGCAGCCCCTGCCGGTAAAAAGAGCGATGGAAAAGGAAAAGGCAAAGGAAACGCGAACCGAAAACCGAATAAAAGAAGAAACCCCAGAAATGCTTAAACAATCCCTTCTCATTGGCCTGCTTATGCTGGTAGCCGGGTGCAGTAAGAATAAGATCGCGTTTGCCGATTATCAAAATATTGAAGATGGCTGGAAAAAAGACCAGGCCGTAACCTTCACCTTTGATGCTCCGGATACCCTGAACGTGTATGACCTCTTTATCAATCTTCGCAATGATGAGCGGTTTCCCTACAGTAATATCTTTCTTATCGTCAATATGGAATTTCCCGAAGGCCGTGTCATTACCGATACGCTGGAGTATGAAATGGCCCGCCCGAACGGCGAGTGGTTAGGTCAGGGTTTTACCGATCTCAAGGAAAATAAGCTGTGGTATAAAGAAGGGGTGAAGTTCCCGGATACCGGCAGCTATACCCTCGAGGTTTACCACGCCATGAGGAGAATCGGAAATGTGGAAGGCGTGACATCTCTGGAAGGGATTACAGACGTAGGTATATCGATAGAAAATAAAGAATAGTGTTGTTTTATGGCTAAAAAGGCTGCCTCAAATAAAAAGAAAAAGAACCAGGGATCCCGTAAATATGTATGGTGGTTCTGGAGATTATTCGCACTTGGTGTGGGTGCGGTGGTGTTATTGTTCGTCCTGGCTTCCTGGGGGGTGTTCGGAGCACTTCCCACATTTGAGATCCTGGAAAATCCACAGACTAACCTGGCCTCTGAGGTCATTTCCTCCGATGGCAAAACTCTGGGGAAATATTACCTGAGCGACAACCGTACGCCCGTTCCCTTTGATAACCTGCCAGACCATCTGGTTAACGCTTTGGTAGCCACCGAAGATGAACGGTTCTTTGAGCATTCCGGCATCGACGCCTGGGGTACCCTCAGGGCAGTTGCCTTTCTGGGGTCTAAGGGAGGGGCAAGTACCATCTCCCAGCAGTTGGCCAAACAGTTATTTACCGACCAGGTTTCCGCAAATATCGGAGAGCGGATCCTACAGAAGGTTAAAGAATGGATCATAGCTGTTCAGCTGGAAAAACAGTATACCAAGGAAGAGATCATAGCCATGTATTTTAATATCTATGATTTTAACAACAATGCCGATGGAATACGTTCTGCCGCCCGGATCTATTTCGGAAAGGAACCCGCAGAACTCAATGTGGAAGAATCTGCCATGCTGGTAGGAATGTTTAAAAACTCTGCCCTGTATAACCCCAGAAGAAATGTTGAAGGGGTAACCAACAGAAGAAATGTCGTGCTCGGGCAGATGTATAAGAATGATTTTCTAACTAAAAAGCAAAAGGACAGCCTGCAGGCATTGCCCCTTGAGATCGATTATCACCCGGAATCTCATAGCCAGGGCATCGCCACCTATTTCAGGATGTACCTGAGAGACTGGTTGAAAAACTGGGCCGACGAAGAAGAGAACCGGAAACCGGACGGATCCAAGTATAACATCTACCTGGATGGACTTAAGATCTTTACCACCATAGATTCGCGCATGCAGGCGTATGCTGAAGAATCTGTAAATGAGCATATGCCCAGACTGCAGGCCGAATTCTTTCATCAGAATACCAAGAAAAGAAATCCTACTGCTCCATGGCAGGACCTGAGGAAAGGACAGATAGACACCCTGATGCGCTTAACCATGAGGCGCTCAGAGCGGTGGAGACATATGAAATACGACCTTAAAAAGGACGACGAAGAGATCGAAGCATCCTTTCACGAACCGGTTCCTATGGAGGTCTTTTCCTGGAAAGGCGATATAGACACAGTGATGACCCCGATGGATTCCATCAGGTATTACAAATATTTCCTGAGAACAGGGATGATGTCTATGGAACCGCAAACCGGACACGTGAAGGCCTGGGTTGGAGGAATAAACTACAGGCACTTCCAGTACGATCAGGTAAAGCAAGCGAAGCGCCAGGCAGGATCTACCTTTAAACCCTTTGTGTATTCCACCGCGATAGATCAGTTGCACCTTTCTCCATGTGATGAATATCCGGATCTGCCTACCTGTATCGAGGCCGGAAAATATGGAAATATGGAAGCCTGGTGTCCCGAGAATTCCAGCGGGAAATTTACAGGAGAAAGCATTACACTTAAGGAGGGTCTTGCCAATTCGGTGAATTCGATAACAGCGCGATTAATGGATATGGTAGGGCCACAACCAGTCGTGAACCTGATCAAAAAAATGGGGGTGGAAGCCAGTATACTTCCCGTACCTTCTATTGCTCTGGGTACTCCTGATATCTCCATTTATGAAATGGTGGGAGCTTACGGAACCTTTGCCAACCAGGGAGTGTATGTAAAGCCTGTAATGATCACCCGGATCGAAGATAAGAATGGTACCGTACTCTACGAATCGGTGCCGGAAACACAGGATGTCCTGAGTCCTGAGATCGCTTATGCCACGGTGAACCTGATGAAAGGGGTTACCGAGTCGGGGTCGGGAATGCGTTTGAGGCATTCGTCCCTTGGCGACGTACCCGTTTATAAGGAGATCATTACCGGTTATCCTTACGGATTTGATAATCCTATCGCCGGGAAAACCGGAACCACCCAGAATCAAAGTGACGGTTGGTTTATGGGAATGGTGCCTAACCTGGTTACCGGGGTTTGGGTCGGAGGAGAAGACCGTTCAACCCACTTTGCCACGATAACCTACGGACAGGGTGCCTCTATGGCCCTGCCTATATGGGGGTTGTATATGAAGAAGTGTTATGGTGATGAGGATCTAAAAGTTTCAAAAGACGACTTTGAGCAGCCCGAAGATCTTAGTATCAGAGTAGATTGCGATCTCGCTGCCGAGGCAGAAACCGATAGTATTCCGAAACCTAAAAAACCGGCCGTAGAGATCGATTTCTAGATCCATGGCCGGCTTCATTCTCAGCAGGATAAAAAATCAGCAAATCCAAAACTGCTTTTTATTGATTATTCGTATTTTTCAGGTTGCAATCAAACAACACGTAAACCTCTTTGATTTAAGGAGGTAAACAGAAAAACACTGAAAATTATGATCAATAAAAAGGTGCCTTCTGCCACAGAAGCACTTCAGGGAGTCCGCGATGGAATGACCCTGATGCTCGGCGGATTTGGTCTTTGCGGGATTCCCGAAAACAGTATCAACCGCCTGGTGGAACTGGGAGTAAAGGAACTTACCTGTATCTCTAATAATGCCGGGGTAGATGATTTCGGTCTCGGCTTACTACTTCAAAAAAGACAGATAAAAAAGATGATCTCCTCTTACGTGGGAGAGAATGATGAATTCGAAAGGCAAATGCTTAGCGGTGAGCTTGAAGTCGACCTTGTTCCCCAGGGCAGTCTGGCAGAAAGGTGCCGTGCTGCACAAGCGGGTATTCCTGCCTTTTTTACCCCGGCCGGATACGGAACCGAGGTTGGAGAAGGTAAGGAGAGTCGGGATTTCAATGGTAAAATGCATATTCTTGAGCATGCATTTGAAGCCGATTTTGCCTTTGTGAAGGCCTGGAAGGGGGATGAAGCCGGCAATCTTGTCTTTAAAGGAACCGCAAGAAACTTTAATCCGGTAATGTGTGGAGCGGCTAAAATTACGGTTGCTGAGGTGGAAGAACTGGTGCCTGCCGGGGAACTAGATCCGAATAGTATTCATATTCCGGGGATCTTTGTACAACGTATCTACCAGGGAGCCGCCTACGAAAAACGAATTGAACAACGAACCGTAAGAAAAAGACAGTAATATGAGCCTTACTAAAGAGCAAATAGCACAGCGCATCGCAAAAGAGGTTAAAGACGGATATTATGTGAACCTGGGTATCGGGATTCCTACGCTTGTTGCAAACTTCGTTCGCGACGATATTTCGGTCGAATTTCAAAGTGAGAATGGCGTGCTCGGGATGGGGCCGTTTCCTTATGAGGGAGAGGAAGACCCGGATATTATTAATGCCGGGAAACAAACCATTACCACCCTTCCAGGTGCCTCCTTCTTTGATTCAGCCATGAGTTTCTCCATGATCCGGGGGCAGCATGTACATCTCACCATTCTGGGCGCAATGGAAGTAGCCGAAAATGGGGATATCGCCAACTGGAAGATACCCGGAAAAATGGTGAAAGGTATGGGCGGGGCAATGGACCTTGTGGCTTCTGCGGAAAATATCATTGTAGCCATGATGCATACTAATAAGGCAGGCGATTCTAAACTCCTTGACCGTTGTACCCTGCCGCTAACCGGAGTGGGTTGCGTAAAAAAGATCGTAACCAATCTGGCGGTGCTGGAAGTGTCTGAAAACGGATTTGTACTGAAGGAACGTGCCCCGGGTGTTTCTGTAGAGGAAATTCAGGATGCAACCCTGGGAAAATTGATTGTTGAGGGCGAAATCCCTGAGATGATCCTATAATGTGACATATGGAAAACAATACTGCAGGTTCTTCGGGACCTGTTTTTTTATTCAAATAGTGCATTTCATCGAAAAAACAGGGTCATTAATCGAGGATGTAAGAAAATGTTGTATGTTTGATAATGAAAGCAACCCTGACGTTCTTACATATAACGGAATTATAAAAGGAAGGATACACAACAACAAAAAGGTGTTTTACAACTTAAATTCTTTTCGACAGAAGTTTAATCCTACTTTTATAATGCCTTGAAAGTCTAACCAGCTTTAACCTATTATGTTATGAGTATGAATTCTGTAACCTACCAGAATGATGGTTCCAAGAGTCGGTCTGCTTTGTACGCCCTGAATGAGAACTTAAAAGCGACCTTGGAATTAAGTAAAAGTTTGATGTTAGTTGCTAAAAAGCTGTTTATGTTCTGATTGCCCCTCAGAATAGCCCCAAATGAAGCTTTTTGGTGTAAAACCTGAAAAGGAGACGTAAGATCTTGATCTGCGTCTCCTTTTTTTGTTTAGTCCTGACCGGAATTTTTCCATAGGAAACGGATTAATTTTTTCATTGACCTTCTTACGACTAATTTTCATTAAATTTTACGTTTAAAAAATAACGCGATGAGTATAAAAACCAACATTCCGTTTCAACTCCGGATTATATTTTTTATAGGGCTTATTACAAGTGTTCCGGTATCGGCCCAATCTGATTATTATTTTCCGGACCGCAATGCGGTATGGGAAAAGGTGACTCCGGCCGAAGCGGGATTCAATGAGGAGAAACTACAGCAGGCCGTTAATTTTGCCCTGGCAAATGAATATGCCGGGGAACGTGATCTTAGAATTGCTATTTTAAAGGGGTTTGCGCATGAGCCTTACCACCAGATCTCCGGACCTGTAAAAGAACGTGGAGGACCGGCAGGAATGATTCTGAAGAAAGGGTACGCGGTTGCTTCCTGGGGAGATCTGCGCAGGGTGGATATGACCTTTAGTGTAACCAAAAGCTATCTCTCTACGGTTGCAGGTTTAGCCTGGGACAAAAAGCTTGTTCGGGATGTAGACGACATGGTTTCACATTATGTGTGGGATGATACCTTTAAAGGAGCGCATAACAGCAAGATCACCTGGAGGCACTTGTTAAACCAGTCTTCAGACTGGTACGGAACCCTTTGGGGTGGGCATGACTGGGCCGACAGGCCACCAAAAGAGGGAGGTGTAGATGAATGGCGTAACCGTACCCTTCATGAGCCCGGCACCTTTTTTAAATACAATGACGTTCGGGTAAATCTTTTGGCCTATTCCTTACTCCAGGTATGGAGAAAGCCATTGCCGTCTGTGTTAAAGGAAAATATTATGGATCCTATAGGTGCCTCCTCCACCTGGCGATGGTTCGGATATGACAATGCCTGGGTCAATGTAGACGGACTCAGGATGCAATCGGTCACAGGCGGCGGCCACTCCGGCGGAGGTCTTTTTATCAATACGGAAGACCATGCCCGTTTCGGACTGCTATTTCTGAACCGCGGGAAGTGGAAAGATCGTCAGTTAATTAGTGAAGACTGGATCAAATTGGCCACGGAGCCCTCTTTGGCAAAAGCAGACTATGGTTTTATGTGGTGGTTAAACAGCGAAAATCGTTTTAAGGATTTCTCGGATAATGTATTTATGGCAGCGGGGTTTGGAGGGAACTTTATTGTGGTTATTCCACAACATGATCTCGTGGTGGTTACCCGATGGCTGGAGCCTTCTCAGCTGGAAAGGTTTATGGAATTGGTGGCTGAGGCTGTCAATTGATGTTTTACTGGTGATATCTTCTTAAGAGGGTTGCTCAAATTTGTATCCTTATAAAGGCTTCCTTAACAAAAGAATTAATAAAATAAACCCCTGGCTCGCGCTCAGGGGTTCGTTGATTTTGTGGTTTAATTACTCAGGAAGTAGGGAAGTCCGGGTTATTTTTTATTTCGGTGATCTGTGCGTTGTGTCTGCTTTGATGACCGGCACCGAAAAGCAGCATCTGGTAGCCGTCGAGTTTGCCAAATGGCATTTCAAAGTAATGGCTTCTGAGTTCCTTATCTGTTTTTTGAATGAAATTATGGGTTTCCCTTCTTGATTTTTTAAAGGCCTTCATGGTTTCCTTCGTACTTTCCCACTTATTGGAAGGTTCAAGGGGTTGGGAGGTCTTTACCTTCTGTTCCCGGTTAGTGATCATGGCGTAGACATCCTTGTCATCAAACTTCTTGTCTGGCGCAGCGGAAGGATCTACGGGACTTTCGAGTTCCTTTTGTAGCATTTCCCTGAACATATCCTCCGATAGCGCAAGGTGTTCTATACAGTCGGCAATAGACCAGCTTTCTGCAGTGGGTTTAAAGTTTAATTGCTCCTTACTTAGCCCTCTGATCTCTTCTTCGGTTTGCTCCATGGCCTTCTCATAAAGGTTCACGACGCGTTTTTTTTCGTCTTTACTTAGGGTCTGTGCATCCACCCAATGAAAGGTGAACATTAAAAGAAGAATAATCGCTGGTTGAATGGATCTTTTCATAGTGATGATTTTAAAACGGTAATTTACGAAAAAAAGTATTCAAAGCACTGGTAAACAATGTATTAGTGATTTTACAACTTTTCAATTGCCGGAGTCTAAAGTGCCATGGCAGTAATTCCGAAGTAAAAAAATAGCCTGCAATTTGCAGGCTATTTTTATATGATAAACAGTGTTATAAACGGGTCTATCCCTTAAGCGAAGCTGCCAGATATTCGCGATTCATTCTCGCGATGTTTTCCAGGGAGATCCCTTTTGGACATTCGATCTCACAGGCTCCGGTGTTGGTGCAGTTACCAAATCCTTCCAGGTCCATTTGACGAACCATGTTCATTACCCGGTCAGTAGCTTCCACCTGCCCTTGTGGAAGAAGGGCGAATTGGGAAACCTTTGCGGAGGTAAACAGCATGGCACTTGCGTTTTTACAAGCTGCAACACAGGCCCCGCAGCCGATACAGGTAGCGGCGTCGAATGCTTTGTCGGCATCGTGCTTATTTACGGGAATGGCATTGGCGTCAATGGTATTTCCGGAAGTATTTACCGAGATATATCCTCCCGCTTGCTGGATGCGGTCAAAAGAACTTCGGTCTACGATCAGGTCTTTTACTACCGGGAAAGCCTTTGCACGGAAGGGCTCAATGTATATGGTATCCCCATCCTTGAACTTTCGCATATGAAGCTGGCAGGTGGTCACCCCGCGGTCAGGCCCGTGAGGTTCGCCGTTGATCTGTAGCGAGCATGCGCCACAAATACCTTCGCGACAGTCGTGATCAAATTCTACCGGGTCATCGCCTTTGGCGATCAGATCCTCGTTAAGAACGTCAAGCATTTCCAGGAAAGACATGTCAGGAGATACATCACTGATCTCGTAGTCTACCATCTTTCCAGCTGAATCGGCATCTTTCTGACGCCATATTTTGAGTTTTAAATTCATAATCTTGGTGCTTTAAGCCTGCCCTGAAGCAGGGGTTGCGATCAGGCAACGGTTTTACTTATAACTTCTTGTTTTAAGTTCGATGTTCTCGTAGATGAGCTCTTCCTTGTGAAGTACGGCATCCTTGGGTTCGCCTTTGTATTCCCAGGCTGCGACATACTTAAAGTTTTCATCATCCCTGAGTGCTTCGCCCTCTTCGGTCTGGTACTCTTCTCTGAAGTGTCCTCCACAGGATTCATTTCGGTGCAGGGCATCTTTTGCGAAGAGCTCTCCGAGTTCCAGGAAGTCGGCAACGCGCATTGCCTTCTCCAGTTCAGAATTCTTTCCGCTCTCCTCTCCGGGAACACGTACGTTTTTGTAGAAGTCTTCGCGAAGGGCACTGATCTCCTCAATGGCTTCCTTTAGACCTTGCTCATTACGTGCCATTCCGCATTTGTTCCACATGATCTTACCAAGTTTTTTATGGTAATAATCTACAGAATTGGTACCGTTGTTATTGATCAGTTTGCTTATTTGTGCTTTTACATGGTTCTCGGCTTCTTCAAATTCAGGAAGGTCGGTTGAGATCTCCCCGGTTCGGATGTCCTTAGACAGGTAATCCCCTATCGTGTAAGGCAATACGAAATAACCGTCGGCCAGACCCTGCATTAATGCAGAGGCACCAAGCCTGTTCGCTCCGTGATCGGAGAAATTCGCCTCTCCGGCTGCATAACAGCCAGGGATGGTAGTCATCAGGTTGTAATCTACCCAGATACCTCCCATGGTATAATGTACCGCGGGATAGATCTTCATTGGGGTTTTATACGGATTTTCGTCAACGATCTTTTCATACATCTGGAAGAGGTTCCCGTATTTAGCCTCGATAACCTCTTCTCCAAGTTTTCTTACCTGGTCTTCGGTTGGGTTTTTAATACCGCTGGTTACCGCTTTTTCCCTTCCGTATCTCATGATGGCAGAAGAGAAGTCCAGGTAAACGGCCTCTCCTGTGGCATTTACTCCAAATCCGGCATCACAGCGTTCTTTGGCTGCTCTGGAAGCCACATCACGTGGTACCAGGTTACCAAAGGAAGGATATCTCCTCTCCAGGTAGTAATCGCGGTCTTCTTCCGCCAGCGCTGTTGGCTTAAGCTTTCCTTCCCGAATAGCCTTGGCGTCTTCCAGTTTTTTAGGAACCCAGATTCTTCCGTCGTTTCTCAGGGACTCCGACATCAGGGTTAGTTTAGACTGATGCTCCCCGGAAACCGGGATACAGGTCGGGTGAATCTGTGTAAAGCAGGGATTAGCAAAATAGGCCCCCTTCTTGTGGATCTTCCAGGAAGCAGTAACATTACTTCCCATGGCATTGGTAGACAGGAAGAATACATTTCCGTATCCTCCTGAAGCAATAACCACGGCATGAGCAGAATGTCTTTCGATCTCCCCGGTCACCAGGTTTCTGGCTATAATTCCTCGTGCTTTCCCATCCACGATCACCAGGTCGAGCATCTCATGACGGTTGTAGGATTTTATCTTTCCGCGGTTGATCTGTCGGTTCATGGCGCTGTAGGCTCCGAGAAGTAGCTGCTGTCCGGTTTGCCCTTTGGCATAAAAGGTTCTCGAAACAAGTACCCCACCAAAAGACCTGTTATCCAGCAGTCCACCGTATTCGCGTGCAAAAGGAACACCCTGAGCCACACACTGGTCGATAATGTTGGCAGATACCTCTGCGAGACGGTACACGTTGGCCTCCCTGGCGCGGTAGTCACCTCCTTTTACCGTATCGTAAAACAAGCGGTATACCGAATCTCCGTCACCCTGGTAGTTCTTTGCTGCGTTTATTCCCCCCTGGGCAGCGATCGAGTGCGCTCTTCTCGGGGAGTCCTGGTAACAAAAGGTCTTAACATTGTATCCCAGCTCGGCAAGAGTGGCTGCAGCCGAACCCCCTGCAAGTCCTGTACCAACTACGATAACGTCAATATTACGTTTGTTGGCAGGGTTAACCAGGTTAATTTCGTTCTTATGTTTAGTCCACATGTCGGCTAATGGCCCCTGTGGTATTTTAGAATCTAATGTTGACATCTTGTTCGCTGTTAAAATTGATTAAAATGATGGAATAGTGCAATAAATACAAACCCGAACGGGATCACTACCGCAAAGGTTTTTCCCAGGGTTTTGATCGCCGGGGTGTACTTGTTGTTAACTCCCATGGTTTGAAAAGCAGACTGGAAGCCATGCCATAAATGCAGGGCCAGAAGCGCAAAGGAAACCACGTAAATTCCCGTCCTTACAGGACTCTCAAACTTATGCACCAACTCAGGAAAGTATCGTGCAGGATCTTCCGGATTGAATTCGATGTACTTGTATACCATTTCCGGCACCCAGAAATCGTAGAAGTGCAAACCAAGAAAAGCAAGAACGACCATTCCGGAAATGATCATGTTGCGGGAAACCCAGCTGGCATTGGCACTTCCCTTGTACATGGCATACTTGGCATTCCGCGCCTGTCTGTTCTTTAGTTCAAGGGCAAACCCCATCACAAAGTGAAAAACCACCCCAAAGATGAGGACAGGCTGTAGTAAAAATTGAACCAGGGCGTTGGTTCCCATGAAGTGAGAAATCTCATTGAAATTCTCCGGGCTCACCACCGATGTGAAGTTGATGACAAAGTGTTGTGTCAGAAAAATTATAAGGAATAGACCGGATAGGGCCATAGCGATCTTCCTTGCAATTGAAGTATTCAGTAATCCGCTCATTAGTAATTTTTTGTTAGATATGGCAAAAATAACCCAGAGAGCACTTTTGCACAAGGTTTCCTCATCCTTTTAAAAGGAATTTAGAACAATTTTAAAGTAATTGATTTGTTTGTTTAAGGATTTAGCAATCAAACCCCTGCTATCATTGGACTATTGCTAAACGAAGTTGTCGAGAAATTGCAGCTTTAAAATAATAAAACCCCGGAATTTTTCCGGGGTTTTAAAAAAACATTAACGATTACCTACTTGATATTAAAATGCTTTTCAGAGCTTTGGTTTCCTTTTTCCACCTTGAGAAGGTAATCTCCTTTAGGTAAATAGGTTTTCCCGTTTGCCGAAGGCTTCACCGGGTTGTCTTTATTTTTCTTGTTGTAATTCTTAATTCCCTTTTCACTAAGGGTCTGGTCAAATTCCAGTGCGTTAAAGCCCTTACTCACCTGAAGGTTGCCTTCTTGCAGTACGATGCCGGATTCATCCTTGATCACATAATTCAGACTGCCTTCCTCTTTGCTGTAGATGCTGTAATTCATCGAAGGCTCGAAAGGCTCGGACCAGGCTCTTGAATTACCCCATCGCGGAGAATAGCGTACATCTTCCGGCTGGAAAAGTGTGAGTTCGTCTTCCAGCATTACGGCATTGGCCTCCTGCATTGCTGCAATGTCTGCGATATAGATGCTTCGGCCATGTGTGCCTATTACCAGGTCCTTTTCCCTTTCCTGTATTACAAGATCATGAACGGCCACCTCCGGAAGGTCGTTGCCAAAAGGCTCCCAGCTGTTACCCCTGTTGAAGCTCACATACAACCCGTTATCGGTTCCTGCAAAGAGGAGGTCCTGGTTTACAGGATCCTCAAGGATCACATTTACCGGAGACAACGGCAGGTTGCTGCTGATGGCTTTCCAGGTTTTGCCCTGGTCCTCGCTCATATATACATAGGGTGTGAAATCGTCCCATCGATATCCGTTGAGGGCAACATAAACCCTTTCCCTGGAGTGTTGTGAGGCAGCTACCCTGCTTACCCACAGGTCTTTGGGAAGGTTGTCGGAAATGCGTTCCCAACTGCCTCCGCCGTTGGTGGATACATGGACAAGTCCATCATCACTCCCTGTGTACAGATGGCCAAATTTAAAGGGAGATTCACTGATGGTGGTCAGGGTTCCGTAAGCTACGTTGCCCGGTTTGCCGCCGTTGGTGAGGTCTTCCGAAATGGCTTCCCAGGAATCGCCCCGGTCAAGGCTGCGCATCAGCTTATTTCCACCCAGGTACAGAATGTCCGAATTGTGGGAAGAGAGCAGGATGGGCGTTTGCCAGTTAAAGCGATAGGGGCGTTCTCCAAGTTCGTGTTTGGGCTGGATATAGGTTCTCGACCCCTTATCCAGGTCAATGCGGAAATAGTTTCCAAACTGAAAACCGGTGTAAACAATATTAGGGTGTTCGGGATCGGCTTCCACCTGCATTCCGTCGCCTCCCATGATCGACTTCCAGGGGTATTCCCCGTCCTGGTGCCAGCCGCTGTTCTCGCGCGCATTATGCGGAGCCATCCATACCCCGTTATCCTGCAACCCGCCGTAGATATTGTAGGGTTTTTGGTTGTCTACCTCAATGGCGTAAAACTGGCCGACTGCCGGGGTATTGTTCTTGATCCAGGAAGCCCCATCGTCATAGCTGATGTTAACTCCCCCGTCATTACCATTGATGATATGCCCGGGTTTGTTGGGGTTGATCCAGATCGCATGGTGGTCTGAATGCACGTTCTCACCGTTAATGGATATCCAGGTCTTTCCTCCGTCGTCAGACCGGATAATGGGTACCCCGCCGGCATAAAGTTTCTCCGGGTTACCGGGGTCAACTGCGAGCTGACAGAAATAATACCCGTAACTGTAAAACAGATCTTCAATAGTTCCTTCATGGGTTTTTTTCCAGGTGTTACCCCCATCTGTACTTTTGTACACCTCAGCTCCGATCACGGGGGTGTCAAATAGCATGGCGTTGGCATCTTCAAGATATTTCGCAATATCTTCCGGTTTTACCGAACCACTGCTTACCAGTTGTTTGACATTTTCGGCACGGTACTTCTCCTGAAATCCGTTGGTCTTTAAGAAAGCATTCAGCTTTTTGTTGTCAAGCGCCAGGAAGTCTTCATTCGACATGGTTTTGAAGTCGTCTTTCTGAAGGTTGTCCGACTCCTTGCTGTCTTCCTTTATCTCTTGGTGATATTGATTGTCGTGAATGGCGTAAATGGTATTGGCATCGTAAACAGCTATTCCGATCCGGCCTACACCTTCTCCGGTAGGAAATCCACTTTCCTCTGTTGAGACCAGGTCCCAGGTCTCGCCTCCGTCTGTACTTTTGTAAATTCCCGAGCCTTCACCGTTCCCGGTGAAATTCCATGCTTTACGATCTTTCTGCCAGGCAGATGCGAAAAGTACATCGGGGTTGCCAGGTGTCATTACCAGGTCTATTATTCCCGTTTCATCATTGATAAAAAGCGTATTTTTCCAGGTTTTTCCACCGTCGGTAGACTTATAAACCCCTCTTTCCGAATTGGATGAATACAAATGTCCGGTTACTCCGATCCAGATGGTATCCGGATCTTCAGGATGTAAAACGATGCGGCCAATGTGGTGGGAATCGGGGAGTCCCATATGCGTCCAGGTTTTACCATGGTCGTCCGATCGTAATACGCCGATACCGGCATAAGAAGATCTGGAAGCGTTATTCTCTCCTGTTCCGGCCCAGATGATCTGGTTTTTCCAGTCTACTGCGATATCACCGATATTCTGCGTCGGGGCATTGTCCATAACAGGGGTAAAAGTGGTTCCGTTGTTTTTGGTATGCCACAATCCGCCACTGGCATAGGCCACGTAAAATTCTGTGGGATCTTGTGGATTAACAGCCAGGTCGGTTACGCGACCGCTCATAATGGTGGGCCCTGCATTTTTCAGCGGAATGGCCTGAACCCTGGATTCGGATTCCAGTAAAGATTTTTTCCCAATAGCGTCCAGGTAGGCCTCAGGGCTCGTAGCAGGTTGCTGAGCCTGAACCTGTAGTCCGGCCATCAGGGATAGAAGTAAGGCGTATTTCATAAAGGGTTGATTTTTGTCTAAAGAAACTGAAGGGTTTCTTAGGTTATCATAATTTTAGCGAAGTTTAACACTTAAGGGTGCCAATCTTCTTAAATTTGGGGAAATTTAAAAAATAGATATGAAATACGACCTGATAGACCGTAATCTATTCATCAAGAACAGAGAGAAATTCATGGCTCAGATGAAGCCAAAAAGTATTGCTGTTTTCAATTCCAATGATATATATCCCATAGGGTCAGACAGTACCATGCCTTTTCAACAGGCACGCGACCTTTTTTACCTCAGTGGGGTAGATCAGGAGGAAAGTATTTTAGTGCTTTTCCCGGATGCGATGGAAGAAAAGCACAGGGAAATACTCTTTGTCAGAGAAACTAATGATCATATTGCAGTTTGGGAAGGTGAGAAGCTTACCAAGGAAAAGGCTTTTGAAGTAAGCGGGATCAAAACCGTATACTGGCTTAAGGAGTTCGATAAGGTGTTCTTCGACATCATGACCGAGGCCGAGGCGGTATACTTCAATACCAATGAACACTACCGTCAGGCTGTGGAAACTGAAACCAGGGAAGATCGTTTTATCAAATGGTGCAAGGAGAAATTTCCTGCTCATCGATGGGAAAAGAGCAACCAGATCCTTCAGCGGTTGAGAGGTACCAAGGAGCCCCAGGAGATCGACCTGTTGCTGCAGGCCTGTAAGATCACCGAAAAAGGATTTAAAAGGGTGTTGCAATTTGTGAAGCCCGGGGTTTGGGAGTACGAGATCGAAGCAGAATACATGCATGAGTTTTTGAGAAACCGGTCCAGGGGGTTCTCCTATACGCCGATTATCGCTTCCGGAAACAATGCCAATGTGCTTCATTATATCGAGAACAGGAACCAGTGTAAAGACGGGGATATGCTTCTTATGGATGTGGGAGCAGAGTATGCGAACTATTCCAGCGACATGACCCGGACGATTCCTGTGAACGGAAGGTTCACCGACCGCCAGAAACAGGTGTATAATGCCGTACTGCGCGTTAAGAACGAAGCGACAAAAATGCTTGTTCCCGGTACCATGTGGAAGGAATATCACATAGAGGTCGGGAAGCTGATGACCAGCGAATTGCTGGGTCTTGGGTTGCTCGATAAGGCGGATGTGCAAAATGAAAACCCCGATTGGCCGGCATACAAGAAGTATTTCATGCACGGTACCAGTCACCATATCGGTTTGGATACGCATGACTACGGGCCGTTGAAAGAGCCAATGAACGCCAATATGGTGTTCACGGTAGAGCCCGGTATCTATATTCCTGATGAACAAATGGGAATCCGACTGGAAGACGATGTAGTAATCCGTGATAACCAGGAGCCATTTAACCTGATGCGAAATATCCCGATCGAAGTGGAAGAGATCGAGGAGTGGATGAATAAATAAATTACGCTTCCATAGTTAGGAGAACCGGTTGGGAAGATGGCTTTCCGGCCGGTTCTTTTTTATTTGCATCAGCAGGAAAACCACCAGTGCGGGAACCACCCAGGTAAAGTCTGTGCTGTCCCAGGGGGTTAATGAGCTCATCAGTTCACTGGCCCACGGAAACCCGATGGCACCCAGTACATCCGGCACAGAAAACAGCAGTACGGTAAAGGTAACTGCCCGGAAGGTGAGGTGGTCTGTCCACCGTGATGGGAGGTTGTGAAGCAATATGAAGGTGATAATAAGCGGGTAAATAAACAGCAACGCCGGAATGCCTATATCAATAATGATACCCACTTCCAGCTGCCCGATAAGTACCCCTGCCAGGCAGCTGCTTGCAGCGGTGATGCGGTAAGCAGCAACACGGTCTTTAAAAAGACCTCTTACATAATCTGATGCCCCGGTAACGATCCCTACAGTGGTGGAAAAGCATGCCAGAGCGATCAGTACAGCGAGGAATATGTGCCCTTTTGTACCCAGGGCGAAAAGGATCATGGCGTTAAGGATGCCGCTTCGGTCCAGCGTCGGGTCAAAGGTACCACTAAGCAGTGCGCCACTATAGATAAGGCCTGCGTAGATAAGGCATAGCCCAAGTCCGGCCAGTATTCCTGCCCTGGAGATAATACGCTTCCGGTCGAGGTAATCGAGCCCCGGCTTAAAATTCAGGGAAATGATGATGACCGCCCCAACCACCACCGCGCCCATGGCATCGTAAGTCTGGTACCCTTCAAGGATGCCTTCTGAAATGCCGGGCGGCGCAGAGAAAATTGCGGGAAAAACTTCCGGATGGGCGGCAACCATGGCAATGACCAGGCAAAGGATGATCAGGATAAAAGGGGTGAGAAAACGGCCGATGAGGTCCAGGATCTGAGACCTGAAAATGACGAAAAGGAAAACAGCCGAAAAATAGAGGCTGCTCGTAACCAGGCTGTCGACATCCAGATAGGGGGCTACGGCCATCTCATGAGTGAGGCTTGCTGTTCGTGGCGAAGGCAGACAGACCGCTATAAGATAAACCACAGAACAAAATACAATGCTGAATACCGGAGAGACCTTGTTGGCAAAATCCAGCATACTGCCCTGTAGCTTTGCATGAGCCCGGATACCCAGGATGGGTATGATCACCGCCGTAATAATGAACCCCAGGGTTACCAGGGGCCAGTTGTTTCCGGAAGTAAAACCCAGGTAGGGAGGCAGGATAATATTTCCCGCCCCGAAAAAAAGTGAGAAAAGTGCAAAGCTGGTTAACAGGGTAAGTTTCGTATTCCTCATTGGGTGAATTATCTTTGACTTTTATTTGGCTTTGGGTTGGAGTTCAATATAGTATAAAATGGAATTAGCTTACAAAGGAACGCGTATTTTTTATACCGATGAAGGTAGTGGCACGGCTGTAGTGTTTCTGCACGGGTTTTTGGAGAACAGCAGTATTTGGAATGCGCTTAAGGAAGACCTGGTTTCCAGGTATCGGGTGGTCTGTATCGATCTTTTGGGGCATGGAAAAACCGGCTGTATCGGGTATATGCACACCATGACCATGATGGCCGAGGCCGTAAAAGCCGTGTTGGACCACCTGCGATTGAGAAAGGTGGTTCTTGCAGGACATTCCATGGGGGGGTATGTGGCATTGGCCTTTGCAGAGATGTACGCGGATAATGTCAAAGGCCTGGCCCTGATCAACTCTACTCCTTTCGCAGATGCTGCAGAGAAGAAATTAAATCGCGACCGGGCGATTGGGGCGGTAAAGCAAAATCACAAAAGCTTTATACGAATGGCAGTGACCAATCTGTTCCGGCCAAAAAACAGAAAGATGCTTTCAGCAGAGATCCGTGATTTAAAGGCGGAGGCTCTCAAGACACCCTTGCAGGGAATCGTAGCTGCACTGGAAGGCATGAAGATCAGACCGGATCGGGAGGTGCTGATGCATTTCACTCCCTATCCCAAAATGGTGGTTATAGGAAGAAAAGACCCGGTGGTAGACGCAGATTTTCTTCTTAATTCCCTGGAAAACACAGAAGTGGATGTATTCGTTTACCCTGACGGACATATGAGTTTCCTCGAGAATTTCGGGGTTTTACAACAAGATCTGCAAGGTTGGCTAAAAAAAGTTTGATGATCTCTTAAAAATTTCTAGATTAGAGAGCCTAAATTTCTTAACCTTATGAAAACCTCAAACTTAAGCCTCGGCAATTTGCTGTGTTCCGTCTTCGGCCATCGCTACCAGGTGGCCAAAAAAATTACACCACATATTACGGAGTACAAATGCACGGTATGCAATTGTGAGTCGACCACAAATATCAGCGGACGTCTTGACAAGCTCACCCCGGAATTAAAGGAGATCAACAGGACGTTGGCCGACTTTTACAGAAAAAGGCACTCGCTTAGAACGGTTGCCTGAAACTAATCCTTTTTAAGCGCATTCCATCCTCTGGCCTCAAGGGGTATTTTTGTGCCTATCCTTGTGATCAGATGCGCTCCTTCATGCTTTTCTGTCATATGACCTATGACGGATAAGTGCGGATTGCCTTTTATTTTCGGATAGTCTTCCTGGGCTATCGTAAAGAGCAGTTCATAATCTTCCCCACCACTTAACGCCACCATGGTGCTGTTAAGTTCAAATTCTTCAGAGGTGGAGATCACCTGAGGATCCAGGGGGATCTTATCTTCATAGAGATTGCAGCCAACGCCAGACTGTTTACAGAGGTGCAGGATCTCAGAAGACAGGCCGTCACTGATATCGATCATAGAGGTAGGTCTTACTTGCAGGTCTTTTAGAATCTCCGGTATATCCGCTCTGGGTTCCGGCTTAAGCTGCCGCTCTACGATATACGCATAAGGAGCAAGGTCCGGCTGATTGTTTGGATTCACCTTGAACACCTCTTTTTCCCGCTCCAGTACCTGGAGGCCGAGGTAGGCCCCTCCGAGGTCGCCGCTAACCACCAGAAGGTCGTTGGGTTTTGCCGTATTTCGGTACGTGATATCTTCCTTAGGCGCCACTCCTATAGCAGTGACTGAGATAAGCAGCCCTTTTGTTGATGAGGTGGTATCGCCTCCTACCAGGTCTACTTTATAGCGCTTGCACGCCAGGGCTATTCCGTCGTAAAGTTCTTCAAGGGCTTCAACAGGAAATCGGTTGGAGACCGCAATGGAAACGGTGATCTGGGTTGGGGTTGCATTCATGGCGCAGATATCCGAAAGATTGACCGCCACGGCCTTATATCCCAGATGTTTCAACGGAGCATAAGACAGGTCAAAATGAACGCCTTCTACCAGGAGGTCGGTGGAGATCACTGTTTGCCGGTCACCAAACTCCATGACTGCAGCATCGTCATTGATTCCTTTTATGGTAGTAGGATGGGTGGGGGTGAAATTTTTGGTAAGATGTTCGATCAAACCAAATTCTCCCAGTTCTTCAAGGGGTGTCCGTTTTGGATTCTTATCTTCTAACATAGTGCAAAGGTAATCAGTTGGAAGCAATCCCGGCAACCGGCCCTGATGCCATTTATCAAAATTTAAAGATTATCAGGTGATTTTTCTGCATTTCGGAAAATTTCACCCTCCGGACTGCTGTATTTTTTACAGACCTGGAAATTGATTGGAAACCTGTTAAATCAAAAGAAGTGGTATAGGTAAACTCTATGCCCGTATATGATTTATAAATTTGTTAAAATGCGGGAAATCGCCTTTTAGTTCTTATTTTTGTTAACTATTTAGAAATAATCTATTTAATATGATAAAGGTATCGGATACAGCTAAAAACAAGCTCGCCCAGCTAATGGCGGAGGATGGCTTTGATGTACAAAGTCACTTTGTTCGTGTTGGGGTCAAAAGCGGTGGTTGTAGCGGATTGTCATATGACCTGAATTTTGACACGGAAAGCAGGGAAAACGATAAGGTTTTTGAAGATAATGAAGTGCGGATTGTGGTCGATAAAAAGAGTTTTCTCTACCTGGTAGGGACCATCCTGGAATATTCCGGTGGCCTTAACGGGAAAGGGTTCGTTTTTAACAACCCGAACGCACAGCGAACCTGCGGATGCGGAGAAAGTTTTTCACTTTAACAGCTTAAGAAATATAACATGGCTTATACCGAAGAAGAATTAAAAAAGGAATTAGAGACTAAGGAGTATGAGTACGGCTTCTATACCGATATAGAATCCGATACTTTTCCCGTAGGCTTGAATGAGGATATTGTGAGAGCCATCTCCATGAAAAAGGAAGAGCCCGAATGGATGACCGAATGGCGTCTGGAGGCCTTTCGGGTCTGGAAAGAGATGGAAGAGCCCGAGTGGGCAAATGTAAAGTACAAAAAGCCGGATTTCCAGGCGATCTCCTATTATTCGGCGCCGATGAATAAGCCAAAGTACGACAGCCTTGATGAGGTTGATCCGGAATTGCTGGACACCTTTAAGAGGTTGGGGATCTCCCTGGAGGAACAAAAGAAACTGGCAGGGGTTGCCGTAGATGTGGTGATGGACTCTGTTTCCGTGGCAACCACCTTTAAGAAGACCCTTGCAGAAAAAGGGATCATCTTTTGCTCCATTTCTGAAGCGATCAAAGAGCATCCGGAATTGGTGAAAAAATATATCGGATCGGTGGTGCCAAGAAAGGATAATTTCTATGCGGCCCTGAACTCTGCAGTATTTTCAGACGGATCTTTCTGCTATATTCCGAAAGGGGTGCGTTGCCCTATGGAACTGTCTACATATTTCCGAATCAATCAGGCAGGGACCGGGCAGTTCGAGCGAACCCTGGTGATTGCTGATGAAGGAAGTTATGTGAGCTACCTGGAAGGATGTACCGCTCCGATGCGGGATGAAAACCAACTTCATGCTGCAGTTGTGGAACTTATTGCCCTTGACGATGCAGAGATCAAGTACTCTACCGTTCAGAACTGGTTCCCCGGGGATAAGGAAGGTAAGGGAGGTGTTTTCAACTTCGTGACCAAGCGAGGACTTTGCGAAACCAATGCCAAGATCAGCTGGACACAGGTGGAAACCGGTTCTGCTGTAACCTGGAAATACCCTTCATGTGTACTTAAAGGAGATAACTCCATAGGGGAGTTCTACTCGATTGCCGTGACCAATAATTATCAGCAGGCCGATACCGGAACCAAGATGATCCACCTGGGAAGAAATACCAGAAGTACCATTATCTCCAAAGGGATCTCTGCCGGAAAATCACAAAACAGCTACCGCGGACTGGTCCAGATCAACAGCAGGGCAGAGAATGCGAGGAACTTTTCCCAGTGTGATTCCCTGTTGATGGGTAACGAATGCGGAGCACATACCTTCCCTTACATCGAGGCGAAAAACAAAACCTCCCAGGTCGAGCATGAGGCGACGACCAGTAAGATCGGGGAAGATCAGATTTTCTATTGTAACCAGCGAGGAATCGATACCGAGAAGGCCATCGCTCTTATCGTAAACGGATTTAGTAAGGAAGTACTCAATAAATTGCCAATGGAATTTGCAGTGGAGGCTCAAAAACTGTTGGAGATCTCGCTTGAGGGATCGGTTGGATAAATAAAAAATAAATTTCCAGGTTGCTGGAAACACAAGAAGAGATATGTTAAAGATCAAAAATTTACACGCTAGCGTAGAAGGAAAAGAGATCCTGAAAGGAATTAATCTGGAGGTGAATCCGGGAGAAGTACATGCCATAATGGGCCCTAACGGTTCCGGTAAAAGTACCCTGGCCTCTGTGATCGCGGGAAATGAAGATTTTGAGATCACCGATGGAAGTATCGAACTCGAAGGAGAAGAGCTTAATGAAATGGCTCCCGAGGAACGTGCCCATCAGGGGGTATTCCTGTCTTTTCAGTACCCTGTGGAGATCCCCGGAGTTACGGTAACCAACTTTATGAAAACCGCGATCAATGAAACCCGTAAGGCCCGCGGACAGGAAGAAATGCCTGCCAATGAGATGCTCAAAAAGATCAGAGAGAAATCTGAACTGCTGGAGATCGACAGGAAGTTCCTTTCCAGGTCCCTTAATGAAGGGTTTTCCGGAGGAGAGAAGAAGCGAAATGAGATCTTTCAGCTGGCCATGATGGAGCCTAAGCTGGCCATTCTTGATGAGACCGATTCCGGACTCGATATCGATGCCCTTAAGATCGTTGCTAACGGGGTAAATCGTCTGAAAACCGACAAGAATGCTACCATCGTTATTACGCACTACCAGCGCCTTCTGGATTATATCATCCCGGATCACGTACACGTATTGCTCAACGGGAAGATCGTGAAATCCGGAGGCAAGGAACTTGCCCTGGAACTGGAGGAAAAAGGATACGACTGGATCAAGCAGGAAGCAGCGGTTTAAAAAAGAAAAAATTACATGGATTTAAAAGATAAATTGATATCGTCCTTTATGGCCTTCGAAAATACCGTGGATGTAAATCACCCGGTACATGAAGTCCGTTCAGAGGCGATCAAGAACTTTGAAAACCTGGGGTTTCCTTCCAAGAAAATGGAAGAATGGAAATACACCTCTCTGAAGAGCTTGCTTAAAAGCGATATGAGTGTGTTTCCTAAAAAGGAATCTAACCTGGATTACAAGGACGTAAAGCAATATTTCATCCACGAGATCGAGTCTTACAAGATCGTTTTTATAGATGGGGTATATAGTTCTCACCTGTCGGAAACATCGCATGAAGGTCTTGATGTGTGCCTGATGAGTGCAGCCTTAAGCAAACCTAAATATCGCCTGCTTATTGAAAACTATTTCAATAAGATCGCGGTCAGGGACGGATTGACCTCTTTGAATACTGCGTTCTCTAAAGAGGGCGCTTTTATTAATATTCCGAGAGGGGTGGTTGTGGAAAAACCGATACAGATCCTTCACTTTTCAACAGGGATGGAATCTTCTCTGATGACCCAACCCAGAAACCTTATCGTGGTAGGGGAGAATGCGCATGTGCAGATTATCGAGCGTCATCAGAGTCTCACGGATAATCCCACGCTTACAAACAGCGTAACTGAGATCTTTGCCAATAAGAGAGGAATTGTTGATTACTACAAGATCCAGAATGACAAGGATGCCGCCTCCCTTATTGATAATACTTACATCTCCCAGCAACGCAACAGCCATGTTTCTGTTCACACCTTTTCACTGGGTGGAAAATTAACGCGGAACAACCTGCAGTTTTTCCAGAAAGGAGAATACCTGGATTCGACCCTTAAGGGGATTACGATCACAGATAAGAAACAGCATGTAGATCATTCTACCCTGGTGCATCACGCTCAGCCTAATTGTGAAAGCCATCAGGATTATAAAGGTATTTACGCCGATAAGAGTACCGGGGTATTCAATGGTAGGATCGTTGTGGAAAAGGAGGCTCAGAAAACCAATGGGTTTCAGCAAAGCAATAACATCCTGTTAGACGATACGGCTACCATCAATGCCAAGCCGCAACTCGAGATCTTTGCAGACGATGTGCGCTGTTCACATGGTTGTACCATCGGTCAGTTGGATGATGAGGCACTTCTCTACCTGAGGTCAAGAGGAATCCCCAAAAAGG
The DNA here is from genome assembly GCF_020166515.1 of Robertkochia flava. Taxonomy (GTDB): domain Bacteria; phylum Bacteroidota; class Bacteroidia; order Flavobacteriales; family Flavobacteriaceae; genus Robertkochia; species Robertkochia flava. The sequence continues at coordinate 417,459 of NZ_JAINZT010000002.1, forward strand.
AGGCTACTGCACTACTTATGTTCGGTTTTGCCAATAATGTTCTCGAAAGTGTTAAGATCCCGGAACTTAAGCAACGCATCACCAGGCTTATCGCAGATAAGCTGGGCGTGAACCTTGGTTTCGACCTGTAACAGTTCGAAGGAATAAAATAGCAAGAGCGGGCGGCCTTTTCGGTTTGCCCGCTTTTTATTTTATTGCAGCTGTGATGCCTCCTGCAAAGGCATTGAAATCAAAATGATCGCCATTGGTGAGTCCAAGACGTACGATCACCATGTCTTTTGAAGGAACGATGTAGACCCGCTGTCCCTGGTAACCATCCGCATAATACGTGTCCCGGGGAACATCCGGCATGACTCCGGAGGCGTTCAACCAGAAGTGCCCTCCGTAGATCCCTTCAGAATCGGAGGCCGGAGTGCTCACATACCTGGCCCAATCTTCAGAAAAGATCCTTTCGCCGTTCCAATCCCCCTTGTGGAGATAAAGTAATCCGAATTTCCCCCAGTCTCTAGCGGTGGCCCAACTGTAGGAAGAGCCCACGTAGTTTCCCGAAGCATCGGTTTCCAGGATCATACTGCTCATTCCAATGCGGTCGATCAGGTCGTGGTATGGAAAATCAAGGTATCCCTGCAGGTCGTCAAAGGTATTGCGCAGTAACCCGGAAAGTAAATTGGAAGTCCCGGAGGAATAGTAATAATGACTACCGGGAGGGTAGAGCAGTTCCTTTTCTGCCTGTGCCTGGCTCATATCTTCTGCCTTGAAAAGCATTTGAGTAACATCTGAGATCCGGGTGTAATCTTCCTCCCAGGCCAGTCCGCTGCTCATCTGTAAAAGATGGTTGTAGGTTATTTTCCGGCGTTCATCATTTTGCCAGCTCGGTACAGGAGCCGGGCTGGAAATATCGATTTTTCCCTGGTAGTCGAGAATTCCATATAGGGTCGAAGTGATGCTTTTGGTCATAGACCATCCCAGGTGAAGCGAAGTGCTGTCGAACCCGGGGGCATAAGCTTCTGCAATGATCTGATTCTTATAGAGCACTAAAACCGCCCGGGTTTTTTTCATGGCGTTATCTTCAAAGGCTTCCTTGACTGTAGCGGCAAGGAGTTCCCGGTCTACCTCCGGGAACAGGGTGTCTTTTTGGGGACCATCCCCGTAGGGATAGGGTTGAGGGGAAGTCCTGGGGCTTCTTTGAGGCCTTTCCCCGAATGGCAGCTCTGATATAGAATCAGGAAGGAGAACACAGCCCAATCCGGGATAATATTTTGCAGTTCTTTCTTTCATCCCGAATACAGCGGCGGTTGCTGTCTGTTCTGTTCGCTGTACTTTGTCTGCAGCAAGGTCTACAGGTGAAAAATTATTGTCTACACTGTCGGTGTAGGCTTCCGGGCGACCCGCAATATAGGTACAGGAACAATTGCTCTTAGAAGAGTATCCGGTGATCAGATCGAGTTTGGGGTAGTTCAGGTAGAAGAGGATGGCAATACCCGCCGGAATAAGAATAAGAAGGAGTTTGAACGCTTGTTTTAGTCGGGTCACTTTAAACGGGACTTTTGAGGTTTAAATTAATCTCAAGATAGGGATTCCTCCTAATAAATACTTAGTATTTTTGCGTAAAGAATTGTTATGATCGACGTTAAGAGCATACGGGAAGATTTTCCCATTCTCAAAAGAGAGATCAACGGCTATCCATTGGTATACCTGGATAATGCGGCTACCTCCCAAACCCCGAAGCAGGTAATCGATACCATTGTTGATTATTATTCGAATTATAATGCCAACATCCATCGGGGGGTACATACCCTTTCACAGGAAGCTACCGATAAATATGAGATGGCCCGGAAGACCATCCAAAAGCATTTCAATGCAAAGCATTCTTATGAGATCCTCTTTACCTCAGGAACCACCCATGGGATCAATCTCGTGGCCAGTGGTTTTGCTGCCTTGCTTAAGCCCGGAGACGAGTTGTTGGTGTCGGCCATGGAACATCATTCCAATATAGTGCCCTGGCAAATGCTGTGTGAAAAAACAGGAGCTGTTTTAAAGGTCATCCCTATGAATGAGGAAGGGGACCTGGTAATGGATTCCTATAAGGCGCTTCTTAACGATAAGACCAAACTGGTTTTCTGCAATCATATTTCCAATGCTCTGGGCTCGATTAATCCTGTAGAAGAGATCATAGCCGGAGCCCACGCCGTAGGCGCTGCTGTGCTGATAGACGGCGCGCAGGCATGTCCTCACCTCAAGGCAGATGTTCAGGCGCTGGATGTAGATTTTTATACGGTATCTGCCCATAAAATGTGTGGTCCTACCGGGGTGGGGGTTTTGTACGGAAAAGAGGAATGGTTGCGAAAGTTACCCCCTTACCAGGGTGGAGGAGAAATGATAGCCGAGGTTAGTTTTGAAAAGACGACCTACGCTGATCTGCCTCACAAATTCGAGGCAGGAACTCCTAATATATGCGGCGGAATTGCTTTCGGAGCAGCCGTGGATTACCTGAACGGAATAGGGATGGATGCAATAGCTGCCTACGAGCAGGAATTGCTGCAATACGCTACCGGTAAACTCCTGGAGATTCCCGGGGTGAGGATCTTCGGAACCTCTGCCAATAAAACTTCCGTGATCTCCTTTAATATTGAAGGGATTCACCCTTATGATATAGGTGCTATACTCGATAAACTGGGCGTTGCTGTGCGCACCGGCCACCATTGTGCCCAACCTATTATGGATTACTACAAGATCCCGGGTACGGTGAGGGCGAGCTTTGCCTTTTACAACACCAGGGAAGAGGTGGACACTTTTATTGAAGCGGTTAAAAGGGCCAGAAACATGCTGTTGTAAGAATAGAGAGTATTCAGATCTCATTTTAAGGCGCGTTGTTTAATTGTTGATAACTTTTAAACAACGCGCTTCTTCGTTTAAAAGAGGGATCTGATCGATGAAATGCATGTAGCTTCCAGGGCGAAACGGCATTTTTGTACTAAACAACTTGTTAAACTATCGTTAAAATAATGTATCTTTTCTTTCTATTAATCTAATATCTAATCATTTATGAAAAGAATATTTTTAAGTCTCGCGGCGGCATTTCTCTTGTTTTCCTGCGAGCAGGGTTCCTCCGGCGAAGAGTTCAATACGGATCAAAGCAGTGAATTGCAGGAGCAATTTGAATTTGCAGACGATCAATGTGGTACCATGGGGGTTCTCGATGAAAAACTGGCATCCGATCCGGATCTAGCCCTGAACATGCAGGCAGTGGAATTGCACACCAGTTCTGTTATGAAAAACGGGCTGTCTCAGCGTTTGGTAAATGGAGTCATTGAAATCCCGGTGGTTTTTCATATCATTTACCGCACGGAAAGCGAGAACATTCCGCTTTCACAAATCCAGGAACAGATCGATGCCCTTAATGAAGATTTTAATCTTCAGAATCCTGGGAGATCTACGATTCCTGCCGAATTTCAAAGTGTGGAATCCAACATCGGCATCCGTTTCGTGTTGGAAGATGTGATCCGGGTGAACTCCAGAAACCGTCAATGGAGGCCGGATGATTCTATGAAATTTACGGCATCAGGAGGTAGTGATGTGGTCAACCCTCAGGAGTTTCTCAATATCTGGGTGGTTAATAATATGCCTTATCGTGGAGGTAATATTCTCGGCTATGCCCAATTCCCCGGAGGCGACTGGGCAACAGACGGCGTTGTTCTCGATCATCGCTTCACCGGAAACACCGTGTACTCCACGGGAAGAACGGCAACCCATGAGGTGGGTCACTGGCTGAATTTACGTCACATTTGGGGTGATGGAGGTTGTGGAGCTTCCGATTTTGTAGCCGACACCCCCGATGCCGACGGCCCAAGCAGAGGGTGTCCGACTTATCCTACCGTAAGTTGTAATACCAATGACATGACCATGAACTTTATGGATTACTCCAATGATCCTTGTCTCAATATGTTTACAGAAGGGCAGAAAGTAAGGATGTTCGCAAATTTTGAAAATGGCGGATTTCGGGCTACAATGGCCGATTAATTACCGGGTTTTGGTAAGAATTAGCTCTAAAGGCACCAAGAAGGGTGCCTTTTTTTATACATTTAAACGAAATCTCGCCTATGAAAATTTTAACCACGATCCTTTTTTTAACGCTGATTACAGGAGGATGCCTTTTCCAGGACCGGGAAGTGGTTCGTGAATTGCGCTATGAAGCCTTTACCAGGGGAAGTTCTTTTGAGGTCCTGGTGACTAGGGATAGTATAAAAGTAAGAGAAGGGTTCAGGGGAACACCCTGGAGCAGCAGGAAATTAACACCCTCTGAATGGGATAATTTACTGAAGCGGCTTGAGGGGGTTGATGTACAGGGGATGAAATCCCTGGAGCCACCTTCCTCCAAACGGTATTCAGATGCTGCGGCTCATGCACTAGTGCATGTACTTACACCATCTGAGGAGTATACTTCTGTTGAATTTGATCATGAGAATCCGCCGGAAGCGCTTGAATCATTGGTTAAAGCTATGATAACATTGGCAGAAACAGTTGAATAGCAGGTATACTTGTTGTATTTTTGCGACAAAACAAAGTCTATGACCATAAAAGAAATCCAGGACGCCATTGTAGATGAATTCTCCATGTTTGACGATTGGATGCAGCGGTATGAATATATGATCGAGCTGGGTAAGTCGTTACCTCTTATCGATGAGAAATATAAGACCGATGACAACCTGATTAAGGGTTGTCAGAGCAAGGTTTGGGTACACGCAGCACTGGATGGCGATAAGCTTGTTTTTACTGCAGACAGTGATGCGATCATCACCAAAGGGATCATTGCCATTCTTATCAGAGCATTCTCCGGGCAATCGCCAAAAGCCATCATGGAAGCCGATACAGCATTTATCGATGAGATCGGGCTTAAGGAACATCTTTCGCCAACAAGGGCAAATGGTCTGGTGAGCATGATCAAGCAACTGAAGATGTATGCCATAGCCTACCAAACACAACTTAATTAAACAGCAATGAGCGAAACAACTATAGATACTACCGAGTTGGGAGAAAAGATCGTTAAGGTGTTAAAGACCATTTACGATCCGGAGATCCCTGTTGATATATATGAATTGGGACTTATTTACGACGTTTTTGTAAATGAGGATCACGACGTAAAGATCCTGATGACCCTGACCACACCCAACTGTCCGGTGGCAGAAACCCTGCCTGTGGAAGTGGAGGAAAAGGTAAAAACCATTGAACAGGTAAAGGACGCTGAGGTAGAGATCACCTTTGATCCGCCATGGAGCCAGGACCTGATGAGTGAGGAGGCCAAACTGGAACTCGGGTTACTTTAATTCCGAAGCCCGATACAGGTGCACAGGAAATTTTAAACGGACTTCGGATTTCAGGTTATGGTGCGATTGTGCGAAGTAGTGCCACATCCTTTGAAATCCGGTTTCATCCCTTTCACAATTAACAGAATAGATATTTTTATTTTGGACGAAATCAGAAATCGCGTAGCAGAAAGCAAGCTGGTAACTTTTGATCTGGAAGACCTCTACCCGGAAGGGGAACGGGTACTTCTGGACATTAAAGACTGGCTTTATGAAGGCGTTTTGTTAAGGGAAAAAGAGTTCAGGGAAAATTTAAACGCGGTAGACTGGACAGCTTTTACCGGGAAATACGTGGCCTTGCACTGTTCTACAGAGGCCATTGTGCCGGCCTGGGCCTTTATGCTGATTGCCACTCATCTGGCTCCCTATGCGAAGAAGACCATTACAGGCAACCTGGAACAACTGGAGAGTGCCATTTATCAGGAAGCTATTGCAGATCTCGACCTGGAGTACCTGAGGGACCTTCCGGTTATAGTTAAAGGGTGTTCTAAAAAGCCTGTCCCCCAAAACGCATATCTTTTTCTTATAAAAAAATTGCATACGGTAGCGAAAACCATAATGTATGGGGAGGCCTGTTCATCTGTGCCTTTGTACAAACGTCGATAATTTGACGGATATTTCGTCTTTCCGAAGTTGTATTGATTATATTTAAGAAGTGATTCTTAGGGGTTTATCTCCTTTTCTAATGCTACACTATGAAACATTTCTTATTATTCATCCTGATGGGTGCCCTCACCTTATCTGTTCAGGGACAAACCGTGGAGGAGCTCAAAGCCCTTAAAGCCCAAAAACAGGATTCTCTTGATGCCTTACAAGGCCAGATCGACGACATTGATAAAAAAATTAAGGAATTTCCCGGCTGGAAATTTGGAGCAATTGCCACGGCAGGGTTCAATGTTTCCCAATTCAGTAACTGGTATGCCCAGGGTTCGCCAAACGTGAACTCCGGGAAGATCGGAGTTATTTTTAATGGGTTTGCGAATCTGGACCGGGAGAAGTTTTTCTGGCGAAATGCTGCCAATATCAATCTTCAGTGGATCAAGTTCGACGATAAGGACAATCCCGATGATGAGGATGGGTACCGGGAGGCTACCGATGTCTTCAATATTAATTCTCTGTATGGTTATAAACTAAATGAAAAGTTCGCCCTCTCCGCCATGGGAGAATACCGGACTACCATATTGAGTAATTTTAATGATCCCGGTTACCTGGACCTGGGGGTGGGGGGCACCTGGACCGCCATCAAGGATGAATTGGTCCTGGTGGTGCATCCGCTCAACTACAATTTCGTTTTCAGTGATGAAGATGATATTTTCACCTCATCTGCGGGTTGTAAGGTGCTGGCGGATTATACAAAAGCCATTGGAAAACTGAAGTTCAAGTCAAATTTTTCTGGATTTTTCAGTTATCGCGATTCCAATTACTCCAACTGGACCTGGACAAATACCCTGGGATATACTTTGTGGAAGAATATCGGTATGGGGTTTGAATTTGGACTGAGAGATAATAAACAGGAAGCCCTCAATTACGCCTTGAACACCCTGGATATCGCAGATGCAGATTATGACAATATCGACAATAACCTGCAGTCGTACTGGCTCTTTGGAGTGAACTACAGCTTTTAAAATATAGAAAAAGGCAGCCTTGAGGCTGCCTTTTTTATGAAGGGTCGATTTCTTCGTACTCGGGATAGAGAAAGTTATTATAGGGAAATCTCGTGATGTGAATATCCCGTACCGCCTGGTATACCCGTTTCCTGAATTCTTCCAGGTTTTCTTTATTCAGGGCAGAAATGAACAAGGCGTTATCTCCGATACGTCCCATCCAGGTATTTTTCCACTCTTCAAGGGTGAAATGGCGACTGGTTTTTTCGGTGATAAGGTCGTCTTCTTCTATGGTTTCATGCTCATAGGCATCGATCTTGTTAAAAACCATGATCGTAGGCTTATCCGCACTGTCAATCTCATCCAGGATCTTATTTACCGAGGCAATATGCTCCTCGAAATTGGGGTGCGAGATGTCTACTACATGAAGCAGGAGATCGGCCTCCCTTACTTCATCCAGGGTACTTTTAAAGGATTCCACGAGCTGGGTGGGAAGCTTTCTGATAAATCCAACGGTATCACTTAATAGAAAAGGCAGGTTGCCGATTACCACCTTGCGTACCGTAGTGTCCAGGGTGGCAAATAATTTGTTCTCCGCAAATACATTGCTCTTACTGATCACGTTCATCAGGGTCGATTTCCCGACATTGGTATATCCAATTAGGGCTACCCGGACCAGGGCCCCACGGTTCCCCCTTTGTGTTTCCATTTGCTTATCGATCTTGGCCAGTTTTTTCTTTAAAAGACTGATGCGGTCACGAACGATACGACGGTCGGTCTCGATCTCGGTTTCCCCCGGTCCGCGCATCCCAATACCTCCTCGTTGCCGCTCCAGGTGAGTCCATAGTCCGGCAAGGCGCGGCAGTAAATACTGATATTGCGCCAGTTCTACCTGGGTTCTTGCGTAGCTGGTTTGGGCCCTTTGTGCAAAAATGTCGAGTATCAGGCTCGTCCGGTCCAGAACCTTACAGCGCAGGATCCGTTCGATGTTCTTCTGTTGTGCTGGTGATAATTCGTCGTCAAAGATCACCGTTCCTACGTCATGCTCCTTAATAAACGAAAGAACCTCTTCCATCTTTCCGGAACCTATAAAGGTTTTGGGATTGGGAATCTCAATTTTTTGAGTAAATCTACCTACAACCTCGCCTCCTGCCGTATAGGCCAGAAATTCCAACTCATCAAGGTATTCCTTAGATTTTTCCTCATCCTGCTCCTGGTTGATCACCCCAATGAGCACAGCTTTTTCATAATCTAATGTCTTCTTTTCAAGCATATATAAAATTCTAATACAAAGGTACAGAAATGAAATTTTATCAGGAGAGAAAGAATTGCGGTCATTTCTATTGGTTTCCAGCTTCCCCGGAAGGTATAGGCAGGGTCATGGAGGGACTCCAAAGTTTCAGGCAGGGCCCCAAAGTATGTGATAAGGCATTTCTTACAAGAGAATGCTTGAGTCCGTTTAAATGCAAAAAAAGCCGATAAAATGTTTAATTGTTGTAGGAAATAGACTATTATTGTAGTGTAATTCTTAAAAAACCGATTCAAAACCCTGCATTTCATCGAAAAAGTAAGGGTTTTAATCAGAGATTGTAAGTTAAGTATTACATTGCTAGACCCCTTAAATCTGAAATTATGAATAACCACCGACGTAAGCTCTTACAAACGGCCAGTCTGGTCCTGTGGTTTCTACTAGGATCAAACATAGTTTTTTCACAAACTACTCAGGGGTCTTCTACCGGAGAATCTGCTTCGAAAAGCACCCTGAAGGGAATGGCTGCCAAATTTAAAAAGCGTGCCATAGCCAATAAAGCGGCAGCTGTTAAAAAAGCCCATATTCACGGATGGAAAATTGCCGAAGAGCTTGCCGGAGGTGGATTCAGGGAACTGCAACAGGTAGATGCCCAGGGAAACCCCATTTACAAAGTATCCTTTAATGACGTCATCGTAAAAACCAGTCGTTCCGAATTTCTGTCGAACGGACTGGAGTTTGATTTTGGAGTAGATGGAACCGACATGACCATAGGGGTATGGGACAGCGGAAAGGCATTACCGGAACATCAGGAATTTGACGATCGTTTTATTGCCGGGGATAACACACCCCGTATTAGTGGTCACGCCACCCACGTTTTGGGAACTGCCATTGCCTCCGGGGTAAATTCCAAGGCCAGGGGGGTAGCCTTTAATGCACGCGGGATGTCTTTTGACTGGAACCAGGATGAAGGGGAAGTAGCCGAACAGGCTGCCGAAGGCCTGCTTATCTCCAATCATTCCTACGGCTTAAGTGGAAGAAATCTTCCGGACTGGTATTTCGGGTCATACATTTACCAGGCCCAGGATTGGGATGAGATCATGTATGCTGCCCCGTATTACTTAATGGTTACTGCCGCCGGAAATACGCAACACCTCGGGTATAACGAAGCGCCATTGGAAGGCGATGCCAGTGAAGGATATGATCTTCTGCTTGGGTTTGCGGTGTCAAAGAATGGTCTTACCGTAGCTGCAGCGGATAATATTAAGGTAGATGGTAACGGGCAACTGCTTCAGGCAGATATTGCTTCTTTCAGCAATTTTGGTCCTGCCGATGACGGGAGAATTAAGCCTGACATTACCGGAGCAGGGGTTAATGTTCTATCCTCTTTTTCGGATAGTGAAGATAGTTACAGAACCCTTTCAGGAACCTCTATGGCTTCTCCCGGAGTGGCTGCATCCCTGTTACTTTTACAACAGTATCATTACCTTGCTTTCGGCACTTATATGAGAGCGTCTACCCTTAAAGGTCTGGCTTTGCATACTGCCGATGAAGCGGGTGAGACTCCTGGTCCTGATCCTAAGTTCGGCTGGGGGATTATAAACAGTAAACGGGCTTCTGAAGTGATTGAAGGAGCCGGGGTGAATACCAGGATCGAAGAGAACGAACTCAGGCAGGGCCGGGAATATGCCCTTACCGTTACCGCAATCGAAGGGGAGACACTGAGTGTTTCGCTAAGCTGGACAGATCCTGCATTTCCGTCTCATTTACACGGAACCGCCAACGATAATACTCCGGTTCTGGTGAACGATCTTGATATCCGTGTTACCAAAGATGGAGAAACCTATTTTCCCTGGAAGCTGAGTTTAAGTGATCTTCGCGGCGGGGCCGTGAAGGGAGACAATCGCGTAGATCCTTTTGAAAAGATCGAAATTCCCAATGCCAGTGGAGAATATACCATTGTCGTTTCTCATAAAGGAGAGCTGGCTAACACCTCTCAGGCGTATGCATTGATCGTTAGCGGCATTTCCGAAACAGGGTGCACGACCGTAGCTCCTGAAGCCGCGGTTGTTGATGAGGTTGGGCAGCACGAGGCGCTGTTGTCGTGGAATCTGGTGAATGACGCCTTTTATGAAGTGCGTTATAAACGTGCAGATCAGGAAACCTGGGAATCTAAAATGGTGTCAGAGGGCGAGATCCGTCTTTCCGGTCTTATAGAGAATACAGAGTATATGGTAGAAGTACGTTCACTTTGTTCGGAACTTCTGGCCTCTGAATATGGAGAAACCCTTGTGTTCATGACCAAGGATATTCCTCAGGAGGAGCCTGACCCGGAAACCGGGGAAGATACGCCCCCGGAAGACTCGGGGGATAATACCGCAGATCTCCCGGAAGGAGAGACAGGTATTTTCGATCCTGATGTAACAGATCCGGAGGGCATACGTGAAGCTGTTGATCCGGGCGAGGGTGTGCGCTTTCTGGATCCCGAAACGGGAGATGGAACGATCTCAGAAAATACAGATGGTATGACCTTCTCTCCGGAGGACCTGCTTTTGGTTAGAAATACCCAGGAACAAACCGTGTATATCCGGGGTGCTCAAAGCGCATTAGGCCCGTATTATATTGTGGATGCCGTGGGACGTATCGTCAAAACAGGTAGGGATGCCACCCAGCCGATATCCATATCCGAACTGAGTAGTGGATTGTATGTACTGGTGTTTGAAAAGAGCCAGGTGCTTAATCCCCACAAATTTATAAAGTAGTTATACATGCTTAATGGCCTCTTCTTCCAGGAGGGGCTCTCCTCTTAATTTGAGGAATACCTGGGCCGTGGCTATAACGTCTTTCTCGCAGTAGGTAACGATGCGATCCAAATCGTTTTCTTCATAATACACCTTGCTAACCATGCTGCCATCAATATCGTCTTTTGGCGATGGGATATTAAGCACATTCGTAAGTAACTTGAGAGAGGTATAGTGTTTAAAATCTCCGAACTTCCACAGTTCCATGGTGTCCAGATGGGGGATTTCCCAGGGTTTTTTTCCGAACAAATTGAGCTTTTCAGGAAGTTTAATCCCGTGAATAAGCATTCTTCTGGCGATGTAAGGAAAGTCAAACTCTTTAGCATTATGTCCGCAGAGTACCTTCTGGGGTCCGTAGTAATGGGTTTCCAGTAAATTCTTAAAAGCGGCCAGCAATTCGTATTCCTCTCCAAAAAAGGAGGTGGTTCTAAACTGTCTTTCCCCGCCTTTGGCTGTGAAAAAGCCAACAGAAATGCAAATGATCCGCCCGAACTCCGCCCAGATACCGGCTCGCTCATAGAACGCCTCTGCTGTCTGATCTTCCTTACGCTGATAGCGGGATTTTTGGTCCCATAACTCTTTTTTTACCGGGTCCAGTTCAGAGAAATCCGCGGTTTCAGGAACAGTTTCTATGTCCAGGAAGAGGATGTTGTCAAGGGGTATCTTATGGAGCATATTCCATCATTTTATAGGATTGGTCAATATAGCCATAGATATCTTCCCTAAAGGGATCATTTCCCTTTTTGGGCGCAGCCCTGTGACCCAGTCTTACGATAATGACGTTGTCTTCCGGTTGAACGATCACGTATTGTCCCAGGTGGCCCCGGAGCATGAAAAAGTCTTTTCCATTATGTTGGAGAAGCCATAGGCCGTATCCGTATTCCGGATCCTTTTCAAATCTCGGGGTTACTGAACGTTGTGCAAAGGATTCCGGAATCAGCTGTTTTCCTTTCCATGCACCAAGGTCTTTGTATAATTTACCGAACCTGGCGAAATCTCTTGCCGAAGCTGCTACACAACAGTAGGCCTTTTCCATCCCGGAAGTTTCACTGTCCAATTGCCACAATCCGTCATTTTCAGCTCCCATCGGCTTCCAGAAGTGTTCGGAGAGGTACTCTGCCAGAGGTTTTCCGGTTGCCTTTTCAAGGATCATTCCTAATAATTGTGTGTTTCCACTGAGGTATTTAAAACCTGTTCCGGGCGATTCCACCACCTTCAGATCGCGAATCACCGGGCGGAGTTCCTTATCGAAATATGCCCTGGTTGTAACGGAAAAAGGGGAATAATACGATTCGTCCCAATCCAATCCACTGGACATGGACGAAAGATCACCAACAGTGAGTTTGGATGCAATGCCTTGCGAAAATTCCGGAAAAAAATCCCCTACGGGCTGCTCGAGACCTTTGATACTGCCCTCCAGTATTGCACTGCCAAGCATGGCAGATACAAACGATTTTGCCATAGAAAAGGAATTGCTTTTACTGTGCTCATCGTATCCTTCAAAATACTGTTCGTGCCATAGGCTGTCGTTCTTAATGATCAGAAATGCCACGGTACCGTAGCTGTCATGGAGTTCCTGAAGTTGTCCGGTAGGATTTGCTTTGTTATAGTCCTCATGTATTGGCCAGAATTGCGGTTGCTCCGGAGCGGCTATAGTTCTGTTGTCGAAGTGTTTGTAGTCGTCCAGGTAGGCGGTTTTATGGCCGCGCAGGTAGGTCACGTTAATGGCAGTGAGCAGGTAGTCAAAGTTAAAGACGTACAGCGCAATAATAAGAATAAACAGTCCTGAAAGAAGGTATTTGAGGACTTTGATGAGTAATTTCATAGCAAGGGTGAGATTGAATATACGGCTAAATATAGAAAAATAATCTGCTTAAAATAGACGTTGCTGTTTTACCGGCTGCTCGTGCTCCAGAAGCCATTGCTTCACCTGTAGTCCCCCGGCATAGCCTGTAAGGGAGCCGTCACTGCCGATTACCCGGTGACATGGAATGATGATCCAGATGGGGTTGCGACCGTTTGCGGAAGCTACCGCCCTTATGGCTTTCATATTACCGAGAGATCGGGAAAGATGAGAATAGGATAGGGTACTCCCGAATGGGATTTCGGTAAGGGCTTGCCAAACGGATTGCTGAAAAGGCGTGCCCTCAGGATTCAGGTTCAGGGTAAAAGTCTTCCTTTCGCCACGGAAGTATTCATGGATCTGCCGGGCGGCTTCTTCAAGACAGGACGGCAGCGAGGTAGGTTTCGCATGCTTTCCTGTGAGACGGAATCCACTGACTCCCTTCTCGCAACCTTCAAGTATTGCAGATCCCAATGGGGTGTCAATTATGGCCTGCTGCTTCTTCATTGTTTGGCTCCGAAGGATTATCTATAATGCCCATGCGCTCTGCCCTGATCTGCCAATTGCGGCGGGCGAGCAGCTGCAGATCTTCCACGTTATCGCTCTCATCAACGATTTCCAGTCCTAAAAGGGTTTCAATAATGTCTTCCATGGTAACCAAACCGCCAATAGAACCATATTCGTCCACCACAAGCGCAATGTGATCTTTGTTGTCGATGAATTTTTCAAAGAGGTTAGGAATCGGAATGTTCCTTTTTGCAATTAAAATTTCCCTTCTCAGGGAGCTCAGCTTCTCTTTCCCATTCCCGTTGATCATTTCTTCCAGGACCTGGTCTTTGAGTACGAACCCGGTAATGTTGTCGGGCTTATCCTGGTAGATCGGGATCCGGGAGAAGCGCAATTGCGGATTGGCTTTAAAAAACTCTTCAATGCTCTGGTCTTCTGAGGCGGTTTTCATGACCGTTCTCGGGGTCATAACGTCTTTGGCTTCGATCTGGTTAAATCGTACGAGATTTTTGATGACCTTGGATTCAGACTCTTCAAAAACACCTTCTTCATGGGCAATATCTGCCATGGCGGTAAAGTCTTCCCGTTGAAACACCGAGGTATGGGCGCCCCTGCCACCTATGAGTTTGGTGGTGAGCTGCATAAACCAAAGAATACCGGTGTATTTAAGCGGAATGATCAGCAGGGTGAGCATTCTGGCCGTAAAATTGGCGAGTTGTTTCCAATAGGTTGCTCCCAGGGTTTTAGGAATGATCTCTGAAACCACAAGGATAAGAAAGGTCATGACCGCAGAAACCACCCCCACGATGTTGATCCCCCACAGGTCGATCTTAAAAGGAAGTTTTTCTGCCTGTACCCCCACCAGTATGGCACCCACGGTATGGGCAATAGTATTCAGGGTAAGAATGGCAATGAGGGGTTGGTCCACATCCTTCTTTAATTTCTCCAGGGTGTATCCGTAACTTTTCCCTTCCGACTTTAAGACGTTGACATAGGTGGGCGTGATACTTAGGAACACCGCCTCCAGTATGGAACATAGAAATGAGATAAAGATGGAAAGCAGGGCGTATAAAATGAGTAAGGTCATTTGACTGTTAGTTGCTTTCCAGCTAATTTACTAATAAAATAGTGATTTTATCCTACCAACCGCTATATCGGGGAGGTTCAATGTTCATCAGGTTCAGGTAAACGATTAGCTGACCCCGGTGATGGGTAACATGGTCCTGTAAGAGGTTCATGATTTGAAGCCTGGTTTTAGGCCCGGCGAAGAATTCTACTTTCTCTGCAAGTGCTGCGGTATTTGCCTGGGCCACAAGGGTGTTGACCACGGTAAAACTTTCCTCCAGCATATCCAGTAATTCGGCCTTATTCGCGGGTACCGATTTGGAGTCGGGCACCTCCATACCTTCAGGATTAAAATAGGTATTGCCCAGCCAAAGCATATTAGCCCTTATATGCAGTAATTGCTCTTGTACAGACATCTGTCTTTCTGTAGGCCTGTAGTTAAGGGAATCATCCGGGATACGGGCTGCCAGTTCCAGTAAATATTGGGCAGAATGTTGCCATTTTTCAAGGAATGCATCCTGGAGTATGGTTTCCTGTGCGAAGCTGTTCATAGAGAGCATTATAAAAAGGAGAAGGGAAAGAAGGGAAGTTCTCAAAGGTTAAAGTATTTGGTTAGAGTAATTTTGCAATATCCTTGGCGAAGTAGGTGGCAATAATGTCCGCTCCAGCCCTTTTAATGGCTATGGCCTGCTCCATCATTACGGCATCGTGATCCAGCCATCCCTTTTCTGCAGCTGCCTTGATCATGGCATATTCTCCACTTACCTGATAAACGGAAACGGGAACCGTAACCTGGTCTTTGATCTCCCTTACGATATCGAGGTAGCACAGGCCTGGTTTGACCATCACCATATCGGCGCCTTCTTCAATATCCATGAGCGTTTCTCTTATGGCCTCCAGGCGGTTGGCCGGATCCATCTGGTAGGTCTTTTTATCTCCGAAACCGGGAGCAGAATCCAGGGCATCCCTGAACGGACCATAGAACGCAGAAGCATATTTGGCGCTGTAGGACATGATGCCGGTGTCGTGAAAACCGGCCTCTTCCAGGGCGCTTCGCATGCCGAAAATTCTTCCGTCCATCATATCACTGGGCGCTACAAAATCGGCCCCGGCACGGGCATGGCTCACAGCCATCTCAGACAATACCGCTACGGTGGGGTCGTTCACGATCTTGCCGTTCTCGACAATGCCGTCATGGCCATATGAGGAATAAGGGTCCAGGGCAACGTCGGTAAACACATGCATTTCCGGCTGGGAGTCTTTTACCGTTTTTATGGCTCTTTGCATTAATCCATCTGCATTCAGGGCCTCTGTTCCTTTGTTGTCTTTCAGGTGGTCGGGAACTTTAACAAAAAGAAGTACAGAGCGAAGGCCAAGTCTGTATAGTAATTTTATCTCATCCTTTAATAGGTCAAGACTGTAGCGATAATAGCCGGGCATGGAAGCGATCTCCTCTTTTACCTGCTTTCCTTCGGTAATGAACAAAGGCACCATAAGGTTGGCAGGCACTAGAACGGTTTCCCTGACCATCGAACGGATGGCGTCTGTGGTTCTCAGTCTTCGGTTTCTTCGCAACGGATACATAGGATGTGTTTTTTTAGTGTTAAGATACCCAGTTTACCGGGTTTTTCAGTACGTCCAATAGTTTAGCTTCGTCAGATCCCGGCTCAGGATGATGATCATACACCCATTGTACATGGGGAGGAAGGCTCATCAGAATGCTTTCGATACGCCCCCCGGTCTTGAGTCCGAAGAGGGTTCCCTTGTCGTGTACCAGGTTGAATTCCACGTACCGGCCTCTTCTGATCTCCTGCCATTCGCGGTGTTTCGATTCATATGGCATGTCCTTTCTTCTTTTTACGATCGGACTATAAGCCTGCAGGAAGCTGTCGCCTACTTCTGTAACGAAGTTATACCAGTCTTCCATACTCATCTTCTCATCTGCACGGCAATAATCAAAAAAGAGTCCGCCGATACCACGGCCTTCCTGCCGGTGGGCGTTGTAAAAATACGAATCACATTTTTCTTTGAAGGCGACATAAAAATCGGGTTGGTGATTGTCGCATGCCTTTTTGCAAATTTCATGGAAATGTATGGCATCTTCTTCAAAGAGATAGTAGGGGGTAAGATCCTGCCCTCCTCCAAACCAGGAGTCGATAACCGCTCCCGTTTTGTCGTACATTTCAAAATACCTCCAGTTCGCATGAACAGTAGGCACAAAAGGGTTTTTTGGATGGATCACCAGGCTCAGGCCGCAGGCGAAAAAGTCGACATCTCCCACCTTAAAATAGTTTTGCATTGAAGCGGGCAGCGCGCCGTGCACAGCAGAGATATTAACCCCACCCTTTTCAAAAACAGCACCGTTTTCAATAACCCGGGTGCGTCCGCCTCCACCGCCTTCCCGCTCCCAAAGGTCTTGCCTGAAAGTGGCCTTTCCGTCGATGGCTTCAAGTTCTGAAGTAATTTGATCCTGCAAATTCAATATATAATCGTAAAATTTCGATTTCATCATTTTTCATCTTTTATATATATCAACTCCCCGGGAAACCGGTGGAGTTCTTCTGTGCTGTTTATTTTCCTCGCAGTTTTCAGCAAAGGTAATAAGGCTTGGGTTAATTGGGAGTTCTTCACCCCGTTTCGGTCAAAGTTTTGCAGGTACAATTGCCTGCCAGCGGCATTGTTGTGCAGGTCCATACTCCGGGCAAGAGGAGGGTTTGGGGAAAACGTTTCGTGCCAGTCGGTCAGTGATTTAACCCAGCTCCGGACCTTTTCGCTGTTTTTTTCAACAACAAATGCATTCCGCATGAGCATCATATTCCAAAGGGCATGCCGGAAGGCGTTGGCCTTATTGTTCTTGTGGTGGCTTTTACCGAACATCCGGTCACAAATAAGGAGGCATTGTCCCGTTGCCGTAATCGCACTGAGAAATAATAAGGGGTGGCGGAAAAAGAATCCGGACACCCCTTTGAATTGTTTCCATTGCAGGATCTTTAACAATTTTAAAGATCCCTTCATTTGCCTTCGTATTCTTTAACGGCCTCGATAAACGCCTTGGCGTGGTCTACGGGAACCGTAGGCAGAATTCCATGCCCGAGATTCACCACATATTTATCTTTCCCGAACCGGTCTATCATGGTATGGACCATTTTTTTGAGTTCCGGAATGGGTGTGAACAGTCGCGAAGGATCAAAATTTCCCTGCAGTGTAATATTCCCTCCGGTGAGGTTCCTGGCAATTTCAGGAGAACAGGTCCAGTCTACCCCGAGAGCGCTGGCTTTACTCTTTGCCATGGTGTCCAGGGCAAACCAGCATCCTTTTCCGAAGACGATCACCTCTGTCATCGGTTCAAGAGCCTCCACGATCTGGTTGATATATGGCCATGAGAAGGTATGGTAATCTTCGGGTGACAACATGCCGCCCCAGGAGTCAAAGATCTGAACGGCATCTACCCCCGTTTTTACCTTTTCCTTCAGGTAGGCAATGGTAGTGTCGGTGATTTTCTGAAGTAATACGTGAGCTGCCTCGGGTTGTGAAAAGCAGAAGCTCTTGGCTGTATCGAAGCTTTTCGAACCCTTTCCTTCAACCGCATAGCAGAGGATGGTCCATGGGGATCCTGCAAATCCGATAAGAGGTACCTCGTTGTTGAGCATTTCCTTGGTCAGGCGGATCGCATCCATGACATAACCCAGGGTTTCATCTATATCCGGAACGATCACCTGTTCAACATCGGCGGCAGAGCGGATAGGCTTGGGTACCCATGGCCCGACTCCCGGTTTCATTTCCACATCGATATTCATGGCCTGGGGAATAACCAGGATATCCGAAAAAAGAATGGCTGCATCCGGCTTTACGATCCGGATGGGTTGCACGGTGATCTCAGCAGCAAGTTCCGGAGTGCGACACCTGGTGAAGAAATCATACTTTTCCTTCAGGGCCATAAATTCAGGCAGGTATCGTCCGGCCTGACGCATCATCCAGACCGGGGGTCTGGAAACTTCTTCTCCTCTCAGGGCTCTTAAAAACAGATCGTTCTTTATCATTGTTCTACGCTATGTTGTCTTTTAGGATTAAAATATTTTACGACCTCAAGGATCAGGTGTTCGGCTGTTGGTTTTGCGGCAATGGCCACTTTGTTTTCAAAGCCTTCGAAGGCCTTAGCGGTCGTGGGGCCAATGCAAAAACACACCGCGTTTCCGGTTTCGTTCTTTTGCCGGAATGCATTAACAGCACTTGGGCTGAAAAAGAGTATGGCATCAAACCTCCCGGGGGCTTCAATCACATTGGTAAGGGTGCGGTAGACTTCGATCTCAGTTAGTGGGGTGTTATGCTCTTTCAATATACGCGGCAATTCGTCCCTGCGGTTGCGGGTACCCAGATAATGAAAATCCTTACCCTTGTAACGGTCTGCCAGGGCATAAGCCAGTTGTTCCCCCGAAGATTCGCATAGCACCGGCGGATAACCGGCTTCGGTTAATGCCGCTGCGGTTTTTTCTCCTACACAAAAACACTGGCCGATCCGGAGGTCGGCACCTCTTATCGCCTTGACCGCATTCTGACTTGTAATAATGGCTCTGTCGATTTTATGCGGATGAGAAAACGGAACGGTTTCTGTTTTCACAAAAGGGATTTCAACCAGGGCAAATCCGGCATTGAGCAACCGCTCCTTTTGGGGAGTGGTGAGGCTTTTAGTGCTCAGTATGCGAATGGATCCTGCCATATGCTGTGAATTGTTACCGATTATTTTGCCAGGGTTTTTTTGATCTTCTTCATAAGGTTCTCTCCGCCGTTATTCAGTACTTCTTTTGCGCAAATACTTCCAAGGCCCTCGACATTTTCAATGAGTACTTCCTTTTGTACCTCAACTTTTTGTTTGCCGTCCAGGGAATGCAGGACGCCTTTAAAATGCAGGTAATCCACATCTATGGTAGCCAGTGCTCCGATAGGGGCAGTACATCCTCCTTCAAGGGTCCGGAGAAAATCTCTTTCTATAGCGGTGCAAATATCCGTCTCGTAGTCGTTTAGTTTGTTGAGTGCCTTGAGTAGTTGCTTGTCTTTTTCAAGGGCGGCGATCATCATTGCTCCCTGAGCCGGTGCCGGAACCATCCAGTCCAGCTCTATAGCATCTTCGGGCTTGATCGCAATGCGTTCCAGTCCGGCAGCTGCAAAGATCGCTGCATCCCAGGGGTTGTTCTTTAGTTTTTCGAGGCGACTGTTAACATTTCCTCTCAGATCAGAAACCTGGTGTTTGGGAAACCTGCTCAGCCATTGTGCCTTTCTTCTCAGGCTGCCTGTTGCTATATGGCCCTTTTTGCTGGACAGAAAGTCGTCTCCGTTTTTTAAAACCAGCAGGTCTGCCGTATTGGCGCGTTTAAGAACAGCGGCCTTTACAATCCCTGCAGGCAGGGCTGTGGGAACATCTTTCATGCTGTGTACGGCGATGTCAATTTCTTCCTGTAACAGGGCAACATCCAGGGTTTTGGTGAAAACCCCGGTAATTCCGAGTTCGTAAAGGGGCTTGTCAAGAACGAGATCTCCCGTTGATTTTACGGGGATTAGCTGTGTTCTGTACCCAAGTGCTTCCAGCTTTTGCTGCACATTCCTGGCCTGCCACATAGCGAGTTCGCTATCGCGGGTGCCAATTCTTATCACTTTATTCATTTAGAAGTTTCTAGTTGAAACACTTTCTTTATAAGTTCAATGCTCTCATCCGAAGAATTCGGGCTTTCCCGAAGGTGGTTGGCGAACTGGGTGGTGATCTTCTGGATCAGACGGTCGCTGAGGATCTCGGCATGTTCATCATTAAAGTCCTTGATCTTTTTTCTCTGGTTGTCGATCTCGGCTTCTTTCAGGGATTTCAATTTCTTTTTGAGTGCTTTGATCGTGGGGGCGAACTTCCGGGTTTCCAGCCATTTTTTAAAATCGCCTTCTACCTCTGCTATGATCTGTTCGGCCTTGGGGATATAACGTTCCCTTCTCTTCAGTGTGTCGTCTGTCATTTTTGAAAGCTGATCGATGTGTACCAGGGTAACATTTTCAAGCTCCGCCACATTTTCATGTACATTTCTGGGGATAGAAAGATCGAGAACCAACAACGGCTTGTTGGCGTAGATCAACTCTTTGGAAACCGTGGGGTGCTGCGCTCCGGTAGCCACAACCAGTACATCTGCCTTGCGAATCTCCTCCTGCAGCTGTCCGTACTCCTTAACCACCAGGTTAAACTTCCCGGCCACTTTTTCTGCCTTGTTCCTGGTGCGGTTGATCAGAACGATATGGTCGTTATTGGTGTGCTTTACCAGGTTTTCACAGGTATTTCGACCTATCTTTCCTGTACCGAAAAGCAGGATGTTCTTTTGTGATATATTCGGAACTTTGGAAAGAATGTACTGTACAGAAGCAAACGCCACCGAAGTAGCCCCGGAAGAAAGTTCTGTTTCGTTCTTGATGCGTTTGCTGGCCTGGATCACCGAATTGCACAGGCGTTCCAGGAAGTGGTTGGTAAGTTCTTCTTCCTTCGAGGCAATAAAACCCTGTTTGATCTGGCTGATGATCTCAAAATCTCCCAGGATCTGGCTGTCTAATCCGGTGCCAACCCGGAACATGTGGTTGATGGCTTCGTAATTTTTATGGACGTAGCCCACACTTTGAAATTCTTCTACCGTACCGTTGGTATTTCCGCAAAGTAACTGGATCAGTTGAAAAGGGTGTTGGGCAAAACCATAGAGTTCTGTGCGGTTACAGGTAGAAGTTACCAGAATCCCGTCAATACCAGACGATTTGGCCTGACGTAGCAGGTTGGTTCTGTCTTCGTCGTTAAGACTGAATTTGCCACGTGTATGCACGTCGGCTTTTTTATAACTCAATCCTACTACGTAAAAAGAACTGTGTTTAGAGATGTTATAAGCTTTCATTCAGTTTGTTCCGAATTGAGCTGCAAAAATAGGATGGATCATTTTAAAAAAATAACGCTCAAAGTACTTTTTATAACGCTTAAAGTGATTTGTATGGTTTTTACACATATTTTGGCTTAAAACCCTTAATTTTGAGGGATTGTCAAGGATTTAGCAAATAACTGTTTATAACAATTCTAAATAAATAAACCCGGTGGGGTTATGGAAGAAGAAAAAAAAAATATCGCTCAAGGAACATCAAAGGAAGTGCGTTTTGAAGACGGCTTCAAATTGCTCATCACCAGAAATGATTCGTCATCTTTTGCTCAGTATACCAGGGAGGTAGACCGAACCTTTATTCAGTTTCACTTTTGCCTGAAGGGAGAAGGGAGCTTTTTATTTAATAATGGCAGTTATTCTCTGAGTTTAGGGGAGGATGATTCGCTATTGCTGTACAACCCGCAGCGGGATCTTCCCATGCATCTGGATCTCTCTGCCAATACCTGGGTGGTTTCGGTGCTGATATCCATAAAGAAGTTCCACTCGCTATTTTCTCTTGAAGCCGGATACATTCCCTTTCTCAGTGAAGAGAATATGGACAAGAAATACTACAATACAGCCCCAATTAATCCCGCCATGGCAGTAGTATTGAGTCAGATCATTAATTATAACCTGCATGCCTCGGTTCGTATGCTCTATTTGAAGGGGAAGGTTTATGAACTTCTCGGGCTATACCTGAATAAGCCGGAAGACGCCGATATTGAGCAATGCCCTTTCCTTGTGGATGAAGACAATGTGAGGCGGATCAAAAAGGCTAAGGATATCATTATATCCAGAATGACCGATCCTCCCGGACTTCAGGAATTATCGGAAGAAATCGGGCTTAACCTTAAAAAACTGAAAGAAGGTTTTAAACAGATCTACGGGGATTCGGTGTACAGTTTTTTGTTTGATTATAAAATGGAGGTCGCCAGGCGAATGCTGGAAAGCGGCGAACACAATGTAAATGAGGTAGGTCTTAAAGTGGGCTACAGCACATCGAGTCATTTTATTGCAGCCTTTAAGAAGAAATATGCAACCACCCCTAAACGGTACATTACTTCTTTAAACAACGGGTAGTTTATGAAAATACAGATTTTAATCCTTGTGCTCTACTTAATAGGGTGCAGTGACGGGGCCGAAAACAACCAGGAAGGTACTCCTGATGGGGGGGTGGATGCCCCCGTTGCGCAGCGTGTGCTGGTGTTCACCAAAACCGAAGGTTATCGTCACGGCTCCATCTCCGATGGGGTTTCCCTGATCAGGCGTTTAGGTCGCAATAATGAATTCGGCGTTGACCGAACGGAAGATTCAGAAGACTTTAATAAGAACGATTTGGAGAAGTATGACCTGGTGATCTTTCTGTCGACCACCGGAGATGTGTTAAATGACGAGCAACAGGAGGCCTTTGAAAATTATATCCGGGCGGGCGGGAGTTTTATGGGAATTCATGCGGCCGCGGATACTGAATTCGACTGGCCCTGGTACGGCAATCTTGTCGGGGCGTATTTCGAAAGTCATCCTTCTGTACAGGAGGCTACGATTATAGTAGAAGATAAGGGACACCCCTCCACGTCCTTTTTGCCTGATACCTGGGAGCGCAGGGATGAATGGTATAATTTCAGGGAAATGTCGGATGAGATCCAGGTTTTACTTACCCTGGACGAGGAAAGTTATGAGGGAGGTGAAAACGGCGAATACCACCCTATCGCATGGTACCGTGAATTTGACGGAGGTCGCAGTTTTTACACCGGTGGCGGCCATACCGATGCATCCTTCAGCGAGCCCCTGTTTGAGGAACACGTTCTTGGAGGGATTCTTTGGTGCCTGAAGCGTACCAACCCCAACTAGGTATTGGAATGTTCTATAGGCCTATTTAAATTTCATTGGCCGGCATTGGAAAGAGGTTCTCATTAAGTTTTAACTTTGCTAAAAAAATTATAGCTGTCTATGAAAGGAGTATTATTGGTGAATCTGGGATCGCCGGATTCGACAGACCCAAAAGACGTCAAACGATATCTGGATGAA
Source organism: Robertkochia flava (assembly GCF_020166515.1). GTDB lineage: Bacteria > Bacteroidota > Bacteroidia > Flavobacteriales > Flavobacteriaceae > Robertkochia > Robertkochia flava. The sequence goes on from NZ_JAINZT010000002.1 coordinate 440,845, forward strand.
TTTTTGATGGACGAACGTGTGATCGATCTGCCAAAGTGGCTCAGGACCTTTATTGTAAGAGGTATCATTCTGAACACCCGTCCTAAAAAATCTGCCGAGGCCTATTCCCGTATTTGGTGGGAAGAGGGTTCTCCGCTCATCGTATTATCGGAACGACTCCGCGACAAGGTAGATGAAATGACAGCGGTTCCGGTGGTTCTGGCCATGCGTTATGGAAACCCATCCATTCAGGCCGGACTCAAGGAATTGCACGATAAGGGGGTAACCGATGTGCTGCTGTTGCCTTTGTATCCTCAGTTTGCCATGGCTACAACAGAGACCATCCTGGTGCTTGCAGAAGAGATTCGCAAACAACAGTTTCCAAATATGCAGTTCACCAATGTTCCGGCCTTCTACAATCATGACGATTATATCCGGGTGCTTTCAGAATCCATAAGGGAACATCTCAAGGATAAGGATTGGGAACATCTGTTGTTCTCATACCACGGGGTGCCCGAGCGACACATTAAAAAATCGGATATCACAAAATCACATTGCAAGATAGACGGTCAGTGCTGTAAGACCCCATCACCCGCCCACCAGTTCTGCTACCGGCACCAGTGTTATGAAACCACAAAACAGGTAGCGGCGTATCTCCAGCTAAAAGAAGGTACCTATTCAACTTCTTTCCAGTCCAGACTGGGTATTGACCCCTGGTTACAGCCCTTTACAGACAAAACCGTAAATGGGTTTGCAGAAAAAGGTATGAAAAAGCTTGCCGTAGTAACGCCGGCTTTCGTATCTGACTGCCTGGAGACGCTCGAGGAGATCGGGATGGAGGCAGAGGAGGAATTCAAGGAAAGAGGCGGAGAGGAATTCCACCTGATCCCCTGTTTAAATGACAATGAAGCCTGGGTGAAAGTAATCGCCCGATGGGTAGACGAATGGGCGCATCAGGAGCAGGCTTCGGTTACACAATAATTCAAAACGCATACTATGGCCAGGATCTCATCCGAGGAATTGGGTACGGAACCCATAGGCCGGCTTTTGGTAAAACAAGCCGTGCCGGCTTCCATAGGGATCCTTGTCATGTCACTAAATATCCTGGTCGATACCATTTTCGTGGGGAACTGGATCGGGTCTGTGGCCATTGCCGCTATCAATGTGGTGCTTCCCGTATCCTTTTTTATTGCGGCCCTGGGTATGTCCATTGGTATAGGGGGAGCCTCTATGATCTCCAGGTCGCTGGGGGCAAAAAACAAGGAACACGCGCTTAAAACCTTTGGAAACCAGATCGTGCTCACCCTGGTGCTCACCTGTTTCCTTGTATTTTTAGGCGTGGGTTGGGCTGATGATATCATCCCTAAATTCGGAGGTAAGGGCGCCATTTTTGAGCCTGCCAGGATCTACTACCTGATCGTGCTCTACGGGGTGCCCTTCCTGGCCCTTTGCATGATGGGAAATAACGTGATCCGGGCCGAAGGAAAACCCCGATTCGGGATGATCGCCATGATCATTCCTTCTGTAGGGAACTTGTTGCTCGATTACCTGCTGATCAATGTGCTTGACCTTGGGATGCATGGGGCAGCGTGGGCTACTACCGGCTCCTATCTCTGTTGTTTTCTTTATATCCTTTGGTTTTTCTTTTCTGATAACTCTGAACTCAAGATCTCCTGGTCGCATCTGGGATTAAACTTCAATGTTGTGAGTGAGATCGCTTCCCTGGGAGGAGTAACCCTGGCCAGGCAGGCTGTGGTAAGTGTGACTTATCTCTTTGTAAATAATATCCTGTTCGACCTGGGGGGAGAATCTTCTATAACCGTGTATGCCATAGTTGGGAGGATGCTCATGTTTGCGCTGTTTCCGGTCCTGGGTATCACCCAGGGATTTCTTCCCATAGCCGGATATAATTATGGTGCCCATCATTACAGCCGGGTCAGGGAGTCCATAAATACGGCTATCAAATATGCAGCATTGCTTGGTCTGGTTGTTTTTGCCCTGATCATGGCTTTTCCATATCAGATCACACAGGTGTTTACTGATAATGCGGAGGTGCTTAGCGAAGCTCCGTATGCCATGAGGTGGGTGTTTGCTGCCACTCCTGTAGTGGTGGTGCAGTTAATTGGTTCGGCCTATTTTCAGGCCATTGGAAAGGCGCGTCCGGCCCTGTTCCTCACCCTCACCCGACAGGGTTTCTTCTTTATCCCCCTGGTGCTGATACTGCCGAAGTTTTTTGGTGAGTTTGGCGTATGGGTCTCATTTCCTATCTCAGATCTGCTTTCCACCGTGGTTACCGGCTATTTTCTTCATAAGGAGGTCCGCACGAAATTAGTAGGAAATGGTATCGATTCGTAATTAATTTATAAATTGAGCCCTGAACTACTAACTGACTTTAAAAATGCGAAATCTTCCCTTGCTTAGGAGCCTGCTCCTGTTGTGTGTGATGATGTCTTTTGTGCCCGCTGGTGCACAAAAGAACAAGAGTGAATATTCAAAAGAATTGTACAGTTCCCTGGAGTACCGCCTTTTAGGGCCATTCCGTGGAGGCCGTTCTGCAGCTGTGACCGGGGTTCCCGGCAAACCCAACCTCTATTATTTTGGAGCTACCGGTGGAGGGGTATGGAAAACCGAAGACGGTGGCCGTACCTGGGAAAACCTCTCTGATGGTTATTTTGGAGGAAGTGTCGGGGCTATAACAGTTGCCGCAGGCGATCAGAACGTGATCTATGTAGGTGGAGGAGAATCTACCGTGAGAGGTAACGTTTCCTCAGGTTATGGTATCTGGAAAAGTGTGGATGCCGGAAAGACCTGGCAGCAGGCGGGTCTCGAAAAAAGCAGGCACGTTCCGCGAATCGTGGTGCACCCGGAAAATCATGACATTGTTTACGCAGCCGTACTCGGGAATATTTATAAGGCTACAGAAGACAGAGGTGTTTACAAAAGTACCGATGGTGGTAAAACATGGAGAAAAACACTTTTCTCCAATGATATGGCCGGGGCAGTTGATCTTATAATGGATCCTAATAACCCAAGAATACTTTATGCTTCTACCTGGAGAATACAACGTACCCCTTACAGCCTGAGTAGTGGCGGAGAGGGTTCTGCGCTTTGGAAAAGTACCGATTCGGGGGAAACCTGGACCCGTATATCAGACAATGAAGGCTTTGCAAAAGGAACCCTGGGGATCATCGGAGTTACCGTATCGCCGGTGAATTCTGAAAGAGTTTGGGCTATAGCAGAAAATAAGGATAAAGGTGGGGTCTATCGCTCTGAAGACGGAGGAAAGACCTGGGCCTATATTAATGACAGCAGAAGTCTGCGTCAGCGTGCATGGTACTACACCCGTATTTATGCGGATACCCAGGATGAAGATGTGGTTTACGTAATGAACGTGTCCTATCATAAATCCAAAGACGGGGGTAAAACCTTTAGTGCCAGTAATGCTCCTCACGGGGACCACCATGACCTTTGGATTGCTCCGGAAGATCCGAAGCGTATGATCATCGCTGATGATGGTGGGGCACAGGTGTCCTATGATGGGGGAGAAACCTGGAGCACTTATCACAACCAGCCTACCGCTCAATTCTACCGGGTCACAACAGACAATCATTTCCCATATCGTATCTATGCGGCGCAACAGGATAATTCAACCATACGTATCGCACATCGTTCCAGTGGTTCAAATATCTCCGAAGACGACTGGGAGGAAACCGCCGGAGGAGAATCTGCCCATATCGCAGTAGACCCTGAAAATGATGATATAGTGTACGGGGGCAGTTACGGAGGATTCCTTACCCGTGTAAATCATGAAACCGGTTCGGTGCGTGCCATCAATGTGTGGCCCGATAACCCGATGGGCTATGGAGCAGAGGGCATGAAGTACCGTTTTCAATGGAACTTCCCTATCATCTTCAGTAAGCATAATCCCGATAAACTTTATACCTTCTCCAACCATGTACATGTAAGTGAGAACGAGGGGCAAAGCTGGGAAGTGGTTAGTCCAGACCTGACCAGGAACGATCCTGAGAAATTAAAATCTTCCGGTGGGCCTATCACCCAGGACAACACCGGGGTAGAATATTACTGTACCATTTTTGCTGCCAATGAAAGTCCGCTGAAAGAAGGTTTACTTTGGGTAGGTAGCGACGACGGGCTTGTACATGTTACCCGCGACGGGGGACAGACCTGGGATAATGTTACCCCAAAACAAGCGCCAAAATGGCTTATGATTAACAGCATCGAACCTTCTCCTTTTGAAGAGGGTACCTGTTATGTGGCAGGAACACTTTATAAGGAAGGTGATTTTGCTCCTTACCTGTATAAGACCACTAACTTCGGGAAGACGTGGGAAACGATCACCGATGGTATTAACGAAGAACATTTTACCCGGGTACTGCGTGCCGATCCGAATCGAAAAGGATTGTTGTATGCAGGAACAGAAACCGGAATGTACATATCATTTAATGACGGCGAAAGCTGGACACCTTTTCAGCAGAACCTTCCTGTAGTACCGATTACTGATCTGGCGGTAAAAGACAACAACCTGATCGTGGCTACCCAGGGTAGAAGTCTCTGGATCATTGACGACCTGACTGTATTGCACCAGCTCGGGGATGAGGTGGCAAATGACGAAGATTACCTTTTTAAACCAAGGGAGAGTTATCGTACCCAGGGGCGTGGAGGTCGGACTTCTATAACTGCCGGAACCAATATCCCTAATGGGGTTATCACTCATTTCTACCTGAATGATTACGATGTGGAAAAGGATTCGGTGAGCCTTACCTACCTGGAAAAGGATGGAGACACCATTAAAACCTTTGCCAACTTTGCCAGGGAGGATAAGTTGAAGGATTTAAAAGCAGGGGGTAATACCTTTGTCTGGGATACCCGTTACGAAGGCGCGGAGCGTTTTGACGGCATGATCCTCTGGTGGGCCAGCCTCAGCGGAGCCAAGGCCGTTCCCGGAGAATACCAGGTAGTTCTCAATGTGAACGGAGAAGAGCAATCCCGAACCTTTGAGATCCTTCCCGACCCACGGGCAGAGGTTACAGTGGAAGAGATGCAGGAACAGTTTGATTTTGTTAAGGAGATCAACGCAACAGTAGATGAGGCCCATAAGGCCATTAAAAAGATACGCAGGGTGAATTCGCAGCTCGACACCTTTATCGAACGCTATGGCGATCAGGAAGAAACCGCAGCGCTGGTTGAGAAGGCAAAGGCCATGAAGGAAAAGCTGGGAGAAGTAGAGAAAGCACTTTATCAGACTCAGAACCGAAGCGGACAGGACCCATTGAATTATCCGATCAGGCTCACCAATAAACTGGCGCACCTGAACAGCCTGGTAACCCTGGGAGATTTTCCTCCTACAGCACAGGACAGGGCTGTAAAGGAAGAGCTTACCAAAGAGATCCTGGCAGAATTGGAGAAATATAATGCCGTAGTTGATGCGGAAATAGATACCTTTAATAAGGAATTTAACAGTAAACAGCTGGAATACCTTAATCTTAAATAGGAACCATGTCCGAGTGGTATAATTACATAAAAGCCCTGCACCTGATCTTTGTGACCACATGGTTTGCAGGGCTTTTTTATATTCCAAGGCTTTTTGTTTACCAGATCGAAGCTTCCAAAAAGCCATCTCCCGACAGGGAGATCCTGGGAAAGCAACTCGCCTTAATGGCAAAGCGTCTCTGGTATATTATTACCTGGCCTTCTGCTGTGCTGGCCACAATTTTTGCTCTCTGGCTTTTAGTGATCATTCCCGGATGGTTAACCCAGGGCTGGATGCTGGTCAAGCTGGGGTTCGTGGTGCTGTTATTTCTCTACCATTTTAAAACGCACCAGATGTTTAAGGAGCTCCAAATGGGGCAGGTGCGATATTCTTCTGCGTTCATGCGGATCTGGAATGAAGGGGCTACCATTATTCTTTTTGCAGTGGTATTTCTGGTGATCCTTAAAAGTACCATTAACTGGATTTTCGGGGTGGTGGGTATCCTGGGACTGGCCATCTTACTCATGCTGGGCATACGTTTGTATAAAAATATCCGCAAGCGCAATCCGGAAGCATAATGGCTTAATTATTGATAAAGATTTACCCAAAACAGCATATTGGTGTATAAAAAACTCTCTTTGCGGTTACGGATATTTATAACCATGATCCTACTGGTGATCATAGCCTCTATCTTCTTTGCTGGGCTTACCATCTATCAATATCGCGAACAGAATGTCGATTATCACCGGGACCGTCTTGAAAGAAAGGAAGAGCAGGTAAAGGCGCATATTGACCTGGTTTTAAGAGAGACCACCTACGAGGTTAAAACGGAGAATCTTCAATACATTTTTAAAGATGAGATCTACGATATTTCGGACATTCAGAATCTGAACTTTTACATCTTTGACCTGCAGGGAAACCTGATCAAAAGTTCCAAACCGATTTATGAAGACGACTCTATTTTTGTAAAACTCGCTCCTAATATCCTGGAAAAACTAAGGGAGAGCCCCGGAGAGAATCCTACCCTAGGCAAGCGATATGTAGAAAAGAAATCGGCTGCCGGTGAGCGGTACCAGTCGTCGTACAGCTATATTCTCGATAAGCGGTTTAAGCCTATTGGTATTCTTAACATCCCTTATTTCGAGGACAACAGCTTTAACAATTACGAATTAAAGGAATTTCTGATGCGTCAGGGCGGGGGGATCCTGATCATCCTGGCGTTGGCCGTTTTCCTGGCTTACCTGATCTCGAGTTATATCACGCGGTCCCTGAAAACCATTAGTAAGAGGCTGTATGAGACGCGGCTGAGTAAATCCAATGAGAAGATCTATCTGGACGACCCCAGCGAAGAAATAGGCGCTCTGGTTGATGCCTATAACGGGATGGTAGATGAGTTGAATGAGAGTGCAGCCCTGCTTGCAAAAAGTGAACGGGAACAGGCCTGGAGGGAAATGGCCAGGCAGGTGGCACACGAGATCAAAAATCCGCTGACCCCCATGCGGTTGAGTATACAGAATTTCCAGATGCGGTTTGATCCCACAGCTGCAGATGCCAAAGAAAAAATACAACAATTTACTGATACCCTTATTCAGCAAATAGACACCCTGAGCAATATAGCTTCGGCCTTTAGTAATTTTGCCAATATGCCGGCTCAGCAAAATGAAACTCTGAACGTGGTCAAGGTGGTAAGGCTCGCACTGGATATTTTTAATGAAGACTACATTACCTTTGTGAGCGACGAAGAGGAGATCATTGCCAAACTGGACCGTACCCAATTGATACGGGTGGTTACCAATCTCGTTAAAAATGCGGTTCAGGCCATTCCCGAGGATCGCCTTCCCAAGGTGGTGGTGAGCGTGTTTTCGGAGGCCGATAAGGTCAGGATCACCGTGGCCGATAATGGACAGGGCATCGATGAGGCTAACCGTGAAAAGATCTTTGAACCTAAATTTACCACCAAGACCAGCGGTATGGGCCTCGGTTTGGGAATGGTGAAAAATATTGTGGAAACCTACCAGGGAAGTATTACCTTTACATCCGTTCCGCAGAAAGGCTCCGTTTTTACCGTGAGCTTCCCCAGGATCTGATCACGGCCGCTGCTGCTTGAAGATAAAAAAGATCATCAAAATCATAAATCACAACAATCATGGAATTCAATAATATTCTTACTGAAAAGGAAGAGAACATTGCTGTAATCACCATTAACAGGCCTTCAAAGCTCAATGCGCTGAACCGGGAAACCATCAGGGAATTACACGAGGCTTTTGATGTACTGGACAAAGATCCCGGGGTACGGGTTATTATAGTTACCGGTGCGGGTCCTAAGGCATTTGTAGCAGGGGCGGATATTTCTGAATTTTCAGAGTTCTCCGTTGATGAAGGAGCATTACTGGCGGCAAAAGGACAGGAACTGCTGTTTGATTTTGTGGAAAGGCTTTCTACTCCCGTCATTGCTGCAGTAAACGGGTTTGCCCTGGGCGGCGGACTCGAACTGGCCATGGCCTGCCATTTCAGAGTGGCGAGTGATAACGCCCGTATGGGCTTGCCGGAGGTAACTCTGGGAGTTATTCCAGGCTACGGTGGCACCCAGCGGCTTCCACAGCTGGTAGGTAAGGGGAGAGCCATGGAAATGATCATGACAGGAGGAATGATCGGTATAGAACAGGCGCATTTGTACGGCTTGGTAAACCATATGGTGGCCCAGGAAGAACTTTTACCCTTTTGTAAAAAGATCGCCTCAAAGATCGCCGCCAACTCGCCTAAGGCTATCGCTACGGCTATTAAGGCTGTAAATGCCGGGTTTAGCCGGGAAGGTTACCGCGAAGAGGTCAAGGCCTTCGGAGCCTGTTTCGGAACGGGGGATTTTAAGGAGGGTACAACCGCATTTCTGGAAAAAAGAAAACCGGAATTTAAAGGAAAATAGGTCCGTCTGCCGGCTGGCAGTTGGAAATAATCACATAAAAGGCGCGCGGAGAAAGAAATTTTACCGCGCGCCTTTTTTTAATCACCTGTATTAAGCTGTTTTAGGAGGGCGTATTTCTAGCGTCTGCCTTCCCATTCCCCGTAAAACTGTTCCAGGAAGGTTTCCATGAATTCGTGGCGTTTCCCGGCCAGTTCTTTTCCTGTTGCGGTATTCATACGGTCTTTGAGCAGAAGTAACTTTTCGTAAAAGTGATTTATGGTGGGCGAGTTGGATTTTTTGTACTCTTCCTTGCTCATGTTTAATTGCGGGGGAATAGCAGGGTCGTATAAGGGCCGGTTCTTAAATCCTCCATAGTTAAAACACCTGGCAATTCCGATAGCTCCAATAGCATCAAGCCTGTCGGCATCCTGAATGATGTCCAGTTCCAGGGAGTTGAATTTTTGTTTGAAATTACCACCTTTAAAAGAGATGTTCTCAATGATCTTTACCACGTGGTCTGTGATCTTTTTGTCCACCCCGAGCTCCCCAAGGAATCCGCGGGCCATTTCCGGGCCAACCTCCTCGTTCCCGTCGTGAAATTTGGAGTCGGCAATGTCGTGCAAAAGCGCTCCGAGCCCCACTACAAGCGGGTCGGCCTTAGGTTCGTCCTTGGCAATAAATAAGGCGCTTTTAAACACACGTTGGGTGTGAAACCAATCATGACCGCCCTCAGCGTTCGTCAGGGCTTCTTTTACAAATGCTATGGTTTTCTCTATGATCTCGCTGTTACTCATATGCTTTTATACTCGAAATAATGGTAGATTCAATCTGATCGATCAGGGCTTCGGTAGTTGCGCTGCTAACCTCAATGGAAGGGTGAACGTCGAAGGTGATATGGTTCCCTATGCCCATCGGGAAAGCACCGTATCTCACTGTTTTCCAGGAATTGTTAATACTGATGGGAATAACCTGTGCTTCTGGCATCTCTTCAATAAGGGTTTGCAATCCCGAACGCTTGAATTTCTTCATCTTTCCCTTGCTGCTTCGGGTACCTTCCGGGAATATCACTACAGACCGACCGTGTTCGTTGGCATAGGCAGCGATCTTTCTGATCTCCCTCAGGGCCTGATCACTGTTCCTGCGATTGATAAGCACGGAACCGCCATGGCGGAGATTATAAGAGACACTGGGGATGCCTTTTCCCAGTTCTTTCTTACTGATAAATTTGGGGTGATACTTTCTCATATACCAGATAACAGGAGGGATGTCGTACATGCTCTGGTGATTGGCCACTATAATCGTAGGCCTTCCCACAGGGATCTTGTTCGGATTTCTGAAGCTTACGCGGTTTCCGAGTAATAGCAGGCACCTGGTGAGTCCCAGGTTCAAAAGGTCAACACTTTTTTTATGGGCCTGGTAGCCGAAAACGTTCAGGCATATCCATTGAACGGGATGAAAAATAACCAGCAGGAATCCGAATGCCAGGTAGTAGATTACGGTGAGTGGATATGAAAGTATCTTCGCCATCGTATTAATCAAGATTCATGTGAAAATACTCCTTTTTAAGCGCATCAACAAGTTCGGTTACCTTGCGGTCAAGTCCCGGTAATACCTGATCGGGGTCTTTAATATAATCGTCCTCAAATTGCCAATAGGTGATTTTCTCGGCCCAGTCAGGAAACTGGTCCTGCATCAGCACCTTGTGTTCGGTCTCATCCATGGCGATTATTCTGGGGGCCGACCTGAGGTCCTGCAGGCTCAGGGAACGCGGCATATGCAGGTATTCGGTAATATCGATCTCCTGCTGTTCCATATAAGCTTTGGTATGCCTTGATAAGGGGCCCTCATTACCGCTCCAGAGTTTTAAACCTCTGGAAATGGAAGTGAATTCCAGATTTTGTATCTGGCATTGATGGTTAAAAAGGATCTCTGCAAACCGGCTTCTGTAATAGTTTCCGGTACAGATAAAAAGAACATCGTAGTTTTTCTTCATGTTGGTGTTGAAAATTAAGCTGACAGCAAAAAAAGCCACGTTCAGGACGTGGCTTTAGTGTATTTCTTAACGTTGGAGATATTTAGCAAAAATCGTTGTAAGCATCCATCAGGTTCTCCGCGATCATTTCAGCAGGTCTGCCTTCGATGTGGTGACGCTCCAGCATGTGTACCAGTTCTCCGTCTTTAAACAATGCCATACTCGGAGAAGAAGGAGGGAAGGGAAACATATAGCTTCTTGCCTTGTCGGTGGCCTCCCGGTCTACCCCGGCAAAAACAGTGTACAGGTTGTCTGGACGCTTGGCGTTCTGAAGGCTCATTTTGGCCCCCGGTCTGGCATTGGCCGCGGCACATCCGCATACCGAGTTTACTACAACAAGCGTGGTACCCTTCTGTGCAATGGCATTATCTACTTCTTCTACCGTTAAAAGTTCTGTAAACCCAACTGATGTCAGGTCTTCCTTCATGGGTTTTACTAATTCTGGTGGATACATATAATTCCTTTCTTTTTATGATGGGTGAACCTTTGTTCACGCCGGATTTATCTTTATAAATAAGATGTCGCAAATATATGGAAAAACATACACTCAAAAATGCATTTTCGAGATTTCGATCGGGTTCACCGGTAAGGATGATTTCTGTAAAGGGTCCTGGAATTCAGCTTAAAACGTAGTGTTCGTTTTTAAATTTCATAGCAATTGCACAGGGATTTTTTGGTCGGCATCTGTTTCAAAACCAAACTGGCCTGGTCTCGGGCAAGGGGGAGCATGGGAAACAGCAGGGATGGTGGTTAATGTACGGTGCCTGGTTCAGCCAGTTGGTAAATTTCTGCAGGTTGACAAACCTGCCATTGGAGGCACTTCCGGTAAGCCTTGGGTAAAAAAGTGTCGAACGTTTCAGAAATAGTATATTTGGGCTCTCAATATTCAGGCTATGTATAAATGGATTGCGGCTTTCATTGGCTATCTTTTGTATAGGATTCCGGGTGCAGTACTCGGATTTTTTATCGGAAGTTTTATCGATGGTATCAAGGTGACCAAAGTGGATCCCGGTACGATTTTCGGGCAGAGTTCCCGATCGGTTTCTCCTGCTGATTTTGAGCTGAACCTGCTCTCCCTTTGTTCTATTGTGATCAAGGCTGACGGACGGGTAAACACCACAGAACTCGATTATGTTCGCAGGTATTTTGTTTCGACCTATGGAAAAGAAAAGGCCAATGCCATTTTCCGGACCTTTAATGAAGTGGTTAAGAACAGGGAGATCAATGCCCAGCGTATTTGCGGGTATCTCAACACCCGGATAGGTTATGAAGTTCGTTTGCAGCTGGTCCATTTTCTCTTTGGGATCGCGGCCGCAGATGGTGTGGTAAGCGAACGTGAAAGTGAAAAGATCCATGATATTGCCGGCTTTTTCCGGATCAGCTATCGCGATTTTGAAAGCGTGAAGGCCATGTTTGTTAAGTCGGCAGATAACGCCTACAAGATCCTGGAAATTGATGCCTCTGCCACCGACGCCGAAGTGAAAAAAGCCTACCGGCAAATGGTTAAAAAGTACCACCCGGACAAGGTGCGTTCTGAAGATGAGGCCATTAAAAAAGGTGCTGAAGACAAATTCAGGGAAGTGCAAAGGGCCTATGAGCAAATTCAGTCTGAAAGGGGGTTTTAAGCAGTTGAAGTAAGGATTCAAAATTATTTCTTTAACAGAAAAAATTGTAAGTTTGGCCTTACCTGAATCTAACCTGAAAACATTATGGCCGACTTTTGGTTTTACTTTAAACTCGGACTTACACACGTCCTGGATATCAACGCCTACGATCATATCCTGTTCCTAATTGCACTCACGGTTCCATACACCTTTAAAGACTGGAAAAAAACACTTTGGCTCGTCACGGTCTTTACCATAGGGCATTCGGTAAGTCTGATCCTTGCCTCCTATAACGTGGTATCTGTAAATGCAGCCTGGGTAGAGTTCCTGATCCCGGTAACTATTGTATTAACAGCGCTGTTCAATGTGTTTACGGCGGGGAAAGGCCCGAGAAAGGAAAAGATCGGTCTGAACTTTTTTGTGACCCTTTTCTTTGGATTGATCCACGGACTCGGATTCTCGAGCTTTTTCAGGATGAATGTCGAGGGAAGAGATAACAAACTGCTCACCCTGGAGGAATTCGCGTTGGGTGTGGAGGCAGCCCAGGTTGTCGTAGTGCTTTTGGTGCTGCTTCTTGGATTTATGATGCAAACGGTATTCCGTTTTAATAAAAGAGATTGGGTGATGGTGATCTCTTCTGTGGTCATAGGGATAGCCTTGCCCATACTGAGAGACACCTATCTGGTTTTATAGGAAAATTTTAATAGGTATAAGGTTGTAAATCAGTGGCAAACCTCATATCTTCGTTATTAATCAGATCAAGCAACCTATTGTCTTAGATAGCGTTGCTTTTTTTGACCCGAATTTACTTATGTCTGAAAAAAAACAGAGGAAGTATGACAAAGCCTATTTACGCATGGCCCAGGAATGGGGGAAACTGTCATACTGTAAACGAAAGCAGGTAGGGGCTATTATTGTTAAAGACCGGATGATCATTTCTGACGGTTATAACGGGACTCCGACAGGGTTTGAGAATTTTTGTGAAGATGAGGAAGGCTATACCAAGTGGTATGTACTTCACGCGGAGGCCAATGCCATATTAAAGGTGGCTTCTTCCACACAATCCTGTAAAGGTTCTACCTTGTATATTACCCTTTCTCCATGTAAGGAATGCAGTAAGCTTGTGCATCAGGCCGGTATTACGCGGGTTGTCTATCATCGTGCATACAAAGATGATTCCGGAATGCAGTTTCTCTCAAAAGCAGGAGTTGAACTGGTTCATATGCCGGACTTAGAAGACGATTAAATGAAGAAAATATATTATTTATTACCGCTTATTCTCGCAGTGGCATTCTCTCTGGGCTTGTTCATTGGGGGAAAGCTCAATTTTAACGATACCCCCGAGAAACTTTTTTCCACCAATTCCAAAAAGGATAAGCTCAACAGGCTCATCGATTATATCGATTATGAATATGTCGATGAGGTCAATACCGATAGTATTGTTGATGTAACAGTAAACAATATCCTGGATAAGCTGGATCCACATTCCGTATATATCCCAAAACAGGAGGCCGAACGGGTCGCTGAGAATATGAAAGGCGATTACGTAGGGGTTGGGGTGAGCTTCCATATGTATAAGGATAGCCTCGCTGTGATCCGGGCCATAGAAGGAGGTCCAAGTATGGAGGCGGGGATTCTTCCCGGAGACAGGATACTGATGGCTGATGCGGATACCTTGTATGGGAAGCACCTCAGCAATGATGAGGTGGTAAGCAGGTTGAAAGGCATGGCTAACACTCCGGTGAATCTGCAGATATACCGGAAAAGTGAAGACAGGTACCTGAATGTAAAAATTAACCGGTCCAGGGTGCCCATAGCAAGTCTTGATGCGTATTACATGCTGAGCAGTGATCTGGGTTATATCCGTTTGAACCGGTTCGCAGAAAGTACCTATAAGGAATTCAAGGAAGCCCTTAAAAAACTGAAATCGTTGGGGATGACCAAACTTGCCCTCGATCTTCGCGACAATCCGGGGGGTTACCTGGGAATTGCCGAACAGATTGCCGATGAATTTCTTGAGTCCAAAAAACTCATGCTCTTTACCCGGAACAAGAGTGGGGCAGTAGAACAATCCTTCGCCACCCGAAGAGGCGATTTCGAAGATGGGGAAGTGTTTGTCATGCTGAATGAAAAGTCGGCCTCTGCAAGTGAGATCGTGGCCGGAGCGCTACAGGACAACGACAGGGGGACCATCGTGGGCAGGCGGTCTTTCGGAAAAGGACTTGTGCAGCGGGAAATGGAGCTGGGTGACGGGTCTTCTGTAAGACTCACCGTATCGCGGTATTATACCCCCACCGGAAGGTCCATACAGCGCTCTTACGAAAACGGTTCCGACGATTATTATGAGCGCTTTTTTAAAAGATATGAAAACGGAGAATTATATTCTGCTGACAGCATTCAGGTCGCTGACTCGCTGATCTTCCGCACGCCTAAGGGTAAGATAGTATACGGAGGCGGAGGGATCATACCGGACATCTTTGTCCCCCTCGAGGAAACCAGGGAAGAAAATTTCTTCAATACCATGGTTTTCGAATCCGGGTATATGTCCTTCTATGTGTTTGAATACCTGGATCAGCACCGGGAATTGTTTCTGGGTATGGATTTCCAGACCTTTAAGAAAGAAGTAACCATTGATCCTGCGCTGGTAAGAGGCTTTTCGGATTACCTGAGTTATAGAAAACTCGAGTTTGACCTTGAAAAATACAGCGACAACCTTGAATTATATCTCAAAGCCACAATTGCCGAGCAACTCTTTGGAAAAAATGCCTATGAGCAGATCCTCAGGGAAAATGACCCGATGATCAGGGCAGTGGTGGATATCAGCAAAAAAGAAAATTTATAAGCTATCCCCCGAGGCTACACCAATTTATCGTGTACTTTGGTGTGCTCCCCGTTATTCCATTGGGTAAGAATGTCGGTGGCCACCTGTGCCCCGCTGCCTGCAGCAATAGCGAACTGACTGCGCCATCCTGCCAGGGTTCCTGCCACCCATAATCCTGGGAAAACCAGGTGATTCTCATTTCTCAACTGGATCCGATTCTTGGATGCCGGAGACAGGGCATGAGGTGCTATATAGGATTCCAGACCTTTAATGGTGAACAGATCGGTGTATCCTACTGCAATAACAACCTTTTCGGCCTCGTAGATCCCTTTGTTGGTGGTGACCTCGAAATGGCCCTCCGAACCGGATACAGCAGTTACCTTTTCCTTATGGATCTGATCAATATGAGGGTAAAGTTCTTGCAATTGCTCCTGTCCCTGTTTGAGGATATCCTTTCCCAGGGTTCCCGGTTTTAAACCAAGCACATTGTTAAACAATGCATTTTGAAGATGGGAAGCCTTCTGGTGCATAACAATGCCGGTGCGCTTTCCGGCGGCGTATGGTTTGTTTACAGCCGACCCGATAACCAAAGCACATTGCATGCCTGCCGCCCCGCCTCCAATAATCAAAAGATCGTATTTCATTTCTTTCCTTTCACTTTGTCCTGGATTTGTCTGGAGATGCTAAGGATCACCAGCAGGAGAATAGCACAAAGGGATGCTACTACCCCGATAATGGCTACCGTGCTGTCTCCCTCGAAGGGATTGCTGAAGTCAATTAGCGTGGCATTGTAGATAACCAGGGCAAATGCAAGTACGATAAGAACGATATTAAAAATTTTCATAGCTGTTTTTTATAGTAGTCCTGAAATGTTACTGGTAAACAGTTTTACAGAGATCGCCAGGAGAATAACTCCGAATACTTTTCGGATCACCGATAAACCGGATTTTCCCATAACCCTTTCGATCTTTTTCGAAGACTTCAGGATAATATACACAAAGATAATATTAGCCAGGATGGCCACAATAATATTTTCGACATGATATTCTGCTCTTAACGACAGGATAGAGGTTAATGTACCGGCTCCTGCAATAAGAGGAAATGCCAGGGGTACAATTGAGGCGGTTTCCGGAGCATCATCCTTGTAGAGGGTAATGCCCAGGATCATTTCAAGTGCCAGAAAAAATATGATAAAACTACCGGCTACAGCAAAAGAATTCACATCGATACCGATGAGCTTAAGAATTTCTTCCCCGATAAAAAGGAAGGCGATCATGATCACGGCAGCCACTACCGAAGCTTTTTCAGATTCGATATGACCAACCTTTGCTCTGAGGCCTACAATGATGGGTACACTGCCAATAATATCGATCACAGCGAACAGGATCATAGTTGCCGGAAGGATTTCGGAAATGCTGAAATTCATGGACTTAGGGTTTTTTAAAATCGGCTGCAAAATTAATAATAAGTTCGGGATAGACATCAATAAATAGTTAAATTTTACCGGGTTGTTAAGGGAAAATATCCAGAGAAAACGAGGTATCTTTGCAGCATGTTTCAACTTGGGAAAAGTATAATTTCGGAAGAGATCATAGAAAATGATTTCGTTTGCAACCTCAACGCCTGTAAAGGGGCTTGTTGTGTGGAGGGGGAAGCGGGTGCTCCTTTGGAAGAGGAAGAACTGAAAGTTCTCGACGACATTTATGCGGAGGTAAAACCTTTTTTACGGCCTGAGGGTATTGAAGCCATAGCACAGCAGGGTCGGTATGTAAAGGGAGCAGATGGAGAGTGGGAAACCCCGCTGGTGAACGGCTCGGAATGTGCCTATGTGACATTTGATGAAAAAGGTACTGCCCTTTGTGGGATCGAGGAGGCCTATAACCAGGGGAAGATCGACTGGAAAAAACCGCTTTCCTGCCATCTCTATCCCGTGCGGGTAAAGCAATACGCGGAATTCTCCGCTGTTAATTATCACAAGTGGTATATCTGCGACGATGCCTGTACCCTTGGGAAGGAGCTTGGCGTTCCGGTGTATAAGTTCGTCAAGGAAGCCCTCATCCGTAAGTTCGGACAGGAGTGGTATGATGAACTGGAGGAAGTTGCCAGTCAGTTAAAGTCCTGATGGGGCAATCACCACGGTTGTTTTACCAGACCAGTATTTCCGCCCCGTTCTTTCTATTGTGAACCTGACTTTTTAAACCGGTATATATGTACGGTAGTTTAAAAGGATGGCCCATATTCAAGGAAATACTTCCCATACTGCTGCTGGGGGTGTTCTTCGTTGCATGCAAAGAACAAAACATCCGGGAAAAACAAGCCGGAAAAACGGAGAAGCAGGGTATAGCAGAGATACTTGTCGAAAACAGGGAAGGGGAGGCTGAGTATGTTACCCGGCATATGGAATTTACCGGGCCCGATACCCTGAATTCCGGATGGAACCACCTGAAATATGTAAACCTTTCTTCTGAACCCCATTTTATAGTTCTTGAAAAGCTGCCCGATAGTATCGGTATGGAACGATACCTCGAGGAAGTGATCCCTGTTTTTCAGCAGGCCGGTGACCTGATCTTTAAAGGGAAGCGCGATAGCGGACTCACGGTCTTAATGAACCTCCCTTCCTGGTTTTATAAGGTGCGCTATTGTGGCGGGGTGGGGTTAACGTCTGCCGGAGAGGTAGGTCGAAGTACGGTGTATCTCGAACCGGGCACCTATGTTATGGAGTGTTACCTGAAGATGCCGGATGGAAGTTTTCACTCTTCCATGGGTATGGTAAAGCAAATCAGGGTTTCCGAAACCGAGGGGCCGGGACGCCCTCCATTAAAGGCGCTTCCTGTGGTCATATCCCGGCAAAAAGGAATTGAGTTTGATCGCCGACTAAAGGCCGGTGTCCATAATTTTTCGGTGTATTTCAGGGATCAATCGGTGCACGGACATTTACTTGGGCATGATGTTCACCTGGCAAAGGTGGAAAGGGCTGACGCCCTGGAATCGGTTCTGGCGTGGATGGACTGGAGCCGCACCGGAGGATTGCAATCTCCTGCTCCCATCGGAATCAACTTTCTTGGCGGGATACAGGAACTCCCAATGGGCAAAACCGGGTATTTTCATGCGAATCTTACGCCCGGCAATTATATCCTTATCGCCGAGGTGCCGGAACCTGACACGAAAAGGATGGTAGTGTCTTTTCAGGTAGATCCGGTTGGGGAACCGGCAGAATAACTGTTAAGATCAGAAAAGGGTTATTCTGCCCCGATTAACAGGTCGGTTCCCAGGTATTTTCCCTTGTTGGTATACCAAGCCCTGCTTTTTGGGATTTTCATGCCCTGAACATCCATTGTTTCTTCGAGCAGGATATATTCTCCCTGGCCTGTGGTCTCATCCTTAAAGAATTGGTAAGCCTCCATGGCATAGGTCTCCGGATCAAAATAAAAACACCACACGTCTTGCCCTACTTCCGGGTCATAATCTACTCTTACCACCAGATATTCCTTCCCCATAAAAGTTTTGCGCTCCACCTCTTCACCTATCCTGCTTCCGGGATCCATGAGTTTCATGGGTAAGCCGTAGAGATAGGTGTAGTAATTCTTCATCATGGTGGTGCGTTCGCAGGTGCCGCGGTGCTTTTTCATTTCTTCGGGAGTAAGATCGGTGACTCCGTTAAGGCTGAAGGTGCACTGGCCATCCTTCCATGTTCTGAAGGTTTGGGTGCTGTCTCTTTCGGTCTTCAGGGTAAAGGTGTTGCCGGGCAGATCAATAAATACTTCACTGTACCGCACAGACTGATCAGGGGTGGTCATTTCAATTTCCAGGGTGCCTTTAAACTGATCCCAGCGTTGTCCAGGGTCATGGTATTCTATGGCGCGTTCCAGAACCTGTTTGCCGTCGCTTATCGTATTACAGGAGGTCAATGCAATACTAAAGACAAGGAGAAGCGTTTTAAGATGCATAGGGTGTAATTTTACCCTCTAAAATAAAAAAAGCGCCTTGATCAAGGCGCTTTTTTGTGGATTAATGCGTTGCCGTTTCCGGAACGGGGACTTTACTGTCGTATTCCTTATTGTAGAGCTCCATAAGATTCATCACAGCCTCGGCGAGGTCTTTGGTCTCCATCAGGAGACTAAAGTAAAGCGATGTGTTCTTAGGGCTTGACTCTTCGGTACGGGTTCTGGCGATCTGTTTCTGAACTTTTTCAGAAACCTTAGCCATTAGCGCTTCCTTGTTCTGCAACAGTATTTCGATAGCTTCAAAGTCCTTATTGGTAAAGGCATCTTTGATGTTTGTAAACAGGTTTTCCATTTCCTGCTGCAATTCCAGAAGTTCGCGGGTCTGGTTGAACTTAAGTTTTCTGTGATTGTTATTCACGTGCTTATAGCTCGCCTTCCCGATGAATTCCAGAGACTGGCTCATGTCCTGAAGGTAACCCAGGGCCGTAATGTAGAAGTTGGATGCTCCCACACTCGATTCGTCCAGATTTTTGATAAAGTAGAAGATGTTGTCTCTCATCTCTTCCACTTCAGCGGTAAGTTTGGTTGTACCTTTTTTACTTTTCTTAAGCATCTTGAGATCTTCCTTTGAAAGTCCGATAATGGCATCGTTAAAGATCTTGTTACTTCTGCTTGCTACAGCGGCAATGTTTTCTGCACTCTCCTGGATAACCCCCTGGATAGAGCTGCTTTCAGCGCGCTTCAGGCTGTCAGCTTCCTTGTTGAGGGAGCTTTTCTTCTTGTAGGTAATGTAGTTGCGAACCAGCAATACTACTGCAAAGAATAAAAGGATCGCAATGGCGGCAGGTCCGCCAAGGTATATAATGTAGGCCATGATAGCGGCAGCGATGAATGCTGAGAATGCCGTAAAGAACCATCCTCCGATCACATTAAATACACCGGCAACACGGTATACAGCACTTTCACGTCCCCAGGCACGGTCGGCGAGGGAGGTACCCATGGCAACCATAAAAGTAACATAGGTAGTGGAAAGTGGTAATTTCATGGAAGTGGCAATAGAGATCAGTACCCCTGCGATCATCAGGTTCACAGAAGCTCTGATCATATCAAATACCGGAGCATCTTCCTTTTTCATCCCTTTTGCAAGGGCAGGTTTTTCAAATTGCCTGTTCATGGTGCTGATGGCAGAAGCCGGTAATACAGCGCCGATGCCTTCGCTTATACGGGTACTGAAACGAACGATACCACGAGACAATGCGTTAGGCTGGAATTTTTCCTGACCTTCATCCTGTCTTGCAAGACCAAGTTCTGTCTCGGTTACGGTACGGGCTTTTTTAGAGAACCACAGGGTAAGTACCATCACGCCACCGGCGATGAAAAGCAGGAAGGGTTCGGTTGGTACTTTTTTGGCAAGGGTTTCCATAGAGTAGCTGTCTGCAGCAACTCCTGAAGCTGTCCAGGCTTCAAAAGAGTGGTAGGCAGCCATTGGCACCCCGATAAAGTTGACCAGGTCGTTTCCGGCAAAAGCCAGGGCAAGACCGAAGGTTCCCATAATGATAACGAAGGTAAGGACGTTTTTCTTGAACAAGCTGCTGTAAAGCTGAGAGAACAGCGTCCAGAATACAAAGCTTCCTCCGATAATATACAGTTCATTTCCGGTCAGGTATCCTTTCAGGTCATCGTAGTAAGGAGTCCCTTTTAATCCCTTCATAAAGATGAAGTAAGTGATGGCAGTCAATGCGATCCCTCCGAAGATAGCGCCAAAGTGCTTGATCTTCTTCTCGTACTGGAATGAAAAGATCAAACGGGAAATAAATTGCACCAGGGCACCTACCGAAAACGCGATCACCACAGATAACAGGATCCCGGAAATGATCATCAGAGCCTTATCAGAATTGATGTAGTTTCCTAAGTCAGCAAGCGTTTCGGTTTCTGAAGCACCAATCTTGATAAGCGCCATGGCTACCGCAGCACCGAGCAGTTCGAATACGATCGATACCGTAGTGGAAGTGGGCATCCCGAGGGTGTTAAAGAAATCCAGTAAGAGAATATCGGTGATCATTACGGCCATAAAGATGATCATGATCTCACTGAACATGAACTGTTCAGGGATAAAGATCCCTTTTCGTGCAACTTCCATCATTCCGCTGGAGAATACTGCTCCGAAAAAGATCCCTAAACTCGCAATGATCATAATGGTCTTAAAGGAGATTGCCTTGGAACCAATAGCTGAGTTCAGGAAGTTAACCGCATCGTTACTTACCCCAACCACAAGGTCGGCGATAGCCAGAATGGCCAGGGCAACGATCATGAGTAAATAAATGTTTTCCATAGTAGTCAAATTAAAAATGCTTATTAGCAATTAGTCTGTTATTAGAAGTGGAAATCCAGTTGAAGTCTCCACATAAGCCTGTCATTATTAGCTTCAAAATCGGTGTAAGATACGTCGGTTTGCAGCTTAAGTTTGTGGCCAACAAAATACTTTGAAAGTCCGAGAGTGTACTGGGTTTCCTCTCCGATGCCTGTTATGGCTTCATCCAGGGCAACGTTGGAGTATCTTCCTGTGATTTCGTAATCGTTCTTGAACAGGTATCCTGACATCAGGTTCAATCCGTCTCCAACCAAAACCACGTCTCCGGTAGCGGTGCCATCCAGGTTAAGGGCAACTGGGGTGTCGGCATCTCTTTTAGCATATTCTCCCATAAAGGAAAAACCTTTGTATTTGAACATCATGTCTGCAAAAAACGTGTTGATATCGGTCTCATGGAATCCGTAATCTGTTACCATGTAGCTTCCCATATTGCTTCGGGTACGTACCGCATCCTTGTTCATGTCGTAGGTGGCAGCAACCATCAGTTTTGGGGTTTCCTGTCTGTCAAGGGCAGCACCTTTGTAATCGCCTTTGTTTGCAAATTTCCCGAAAGGCAGGATCTCGATGCGTCCGGTGTACTGGTGTCCTCCGAGGTTTCCGGTGGTTACGTTTCGTCCTTCTCCCTGAGATACGGCAAGTTTTTCCCGGATCAGAAAGGAGTTGCCAAATGTGATGTGGTGTCTTAACTGCAAGCCCATATCACGGTCAATATTGAATCGCGAGTTCACGATGGAACGGTCTACCAGTTGCAGGTCTGCGGAGGAGATCACACGTTCGATGTTCCCGGGAAGCTTGGTTTGACCGGCCCATAATTCGAAGTTCTCCCAGAAGTTGTACTTGATAACTGCGTCCATGATAAACCGTGGGGCGTTGTTGGTAAAGGCAGAGGTGCCTCCCATATCTCTGTTGGAAAGCCCGAACTCCATCTTATAGGTGATCTTAGGGCTGTACAGGTGTCCTTTGAACTTTAACCTGGAACGTCTGATAAGGTTGTTGTTTTGGGGGTTCTCGAAAGTTCCGTCGTTGTCGGTCCAGGTTGTGGTGGAAAGCAATTGTACACGGGCAGAAAAATTCATGCTCCAGGTACTGTCCTGACCAACAATGTTTAAAAGTCCTTTTCCGAATTTTGGGGCTGTTACTTCCTGAGCATGCATAGCAGCTGGAGAAAGTAGAAACAGCATGATAACTGTAGCTAAATATCTCATGTAGGTATTAGTTTTTGTCGGGTGCAAAGAACTTTTTTATATGTTAACTGAATGTAAAGTGAGTGTTATTAAAGGATATTCTTTTTAAAAGGTAAGTGCTTATAAAAGAAAAGGGTTACCTGGCCAACCGGTAACCCCAATACTTCATTAAAGTCGACAAAAACTATTAATACTAATGAAATATTTAATAGTCTTAAGACTGAGGCAAAAATGTAGCTTTAGCCTCAAGCAAAGGTTTCCGGAATATTATTTTAATATTAATTCGATTTTTTTCCGGGGCTTTTTTCCTTTCAATGCGATCCTTTTTTCAGGAAGACAATAGTATATTGCAGTACCTAAAACCGAACTATGAACTGGGAACAACTCTTGTCTCTGAAACGTTACGGAGACACCTTTAAAAGGATCAGAAAAGAACAGGATGAAACCCGCCTTGGATTTGAGGTGGATTACGACAGGATCATTTTCTCTTCCGCATTCCGGAGTCTTCAGGATAAGACCCAGGTCATACCGCTTTCCAAGACCGATTTTGTACATACGCGGCTTACCCACAGCCTGGAGGTTTCTGTAGTGGGGCGTAGTCTTGGAAGGGCCGTTGGGAAGGCGGTGCTGGAAAAACACCCTTACCTGGCTGAGGTTTACGGATACCGGTTTAATGATTTTGGCGCTATCGTGGCCGCTGCTGCTTTAGCCCATGATATTGGGAATCCGCCCTTCGGGCACAGCGGGGAAAAGGCCATAGGAGAATTTTTCTCTAATGGAAATGGCAGAAAGTATCAGGAGTTGCTGTCTGAGAAACAGTTTCAGGACCTGGTTGATTTTGAGGGGAACGCCAACGGGTTAAGTATTCTTACCGAAACCCGCCAGGGAATTGAAGGCGGACTTCGGCTAAGCTATGCCACCCTGGGGGCCTTCATGAAATACCCGAAAGAATCCCTTCCGAAACGGCCCACGAACCGGATCGCGGATAAGAAATACGGTTGTTTTCAGTCGGAACGGAATGTGTTCAAAGACGTGGCAGAGGAACTGGGCCTTATGCCTGCCGGGAACACAAAAGAAGAGCTTTCCTATTGCCGGCACCCTTTAACCTTTCTGGTGGAAGCCGCAGATGATATCTGCTATACCATTATCGACTTCGAAGACGGGATCAACCTTGGTCTTATAGGGGAAGAGTACGCCCTGGAATACCTGATCAATCTGGTTCGGGATTCCATTAACACGAAAAAATATCATGCCCTGAGCAGCAGGGAAGACCGTCTGGCTTACCTGAGGGCGTTATCCATAAGTACCCTGATCAATGATGCGGTACGTATTTTCCTGGAAAATGAAGAGGCGATCCTGGCCGGGGAATTTCACGTCTCCCTGTTGGAGCAATCGAAGTTCAAGGCACAGATCGACGATATTATAAAGATCAGTATTTCCCATATTTATCAGAGCCAGGAGGTGGTGCAAAAGGAAATAGCCGGGTATCGCATTTTAAACACCCTGCTGGATATATTCTGCGGAGCAGTGATGCGGGATTATGAAGGCAAACCCACCAATTACGATAAACTTATTCTGGAGATGTTGCCTCAGCGTTTCCGGGAAGCCGGAGATCCTTATGGAAAACTACTCCGGGTGTCTCAGTTTGTTGCGGGACTAACCGATGGGAAAGCCCTGCTTATCTTTAATAAGATCAACGGACAGTCATTGCATTAGAAATCATAGGTGAGTCCCACGCCTAGCAATTGTTTCAGCTGGATCCTGGGGCCTACCGGAATGGTTTCTCCGGTTTCGCTGTCAATTTCGCTGAACTTCACATCGTTATCATAGATGATGTGGGTGCCCAGGGTGGCTTTTACGTATTCATTCACCCGTAGTTCCAGATCCAGGATCCAGTTTACATCGATGTTTCCGAAGCTGTTCAGGTAGTCGGTATACAGGGTGAGCTTATTGGAAAGGAACATATTGTCATAGATCTTTCTCTGAAAGGAGTGAGAGATCAGGATACCGATCTCAGTAAGGACCTTTTGTCCGTTTCTCAATTTATTTCCAAGGCTATCAAAAGCAGCAGGTCGCACCCCGAAAGATCCGGCATCGGCAAGGTCCTGGTCCAGGACGAAAGTGGATTTTTGTGTCAGGGGAGAAATATAGAGGTTCACATCCTTATCGTCGGGGGAATATTCGGCACCAATACCCAGGAAGAGGTACCCCGGGGCCATAAATCGGGAAATGGGTTGCTCCCTGTCGGGGTATTTATAACCATTGGAGAACTGGGTGCTGAAATTTCCCTTTGCAGACATATACCAGTTGGAGAGAGCATCATGCCTGGCACCGAAGGTAGAGTTCAGCTGGATCGCGTCATCGCTCTTCCGGATTTTCTGACCTTCCTGAACGTTGATGCCGTAACGCATGATGAGCTCATTATTCCATTGTACGTTTCGGTTCTTGTACCTCCGTCTGAACTCGGCCTTTAATAAGGTGGTGATGGCATTATTTCCCCCTGCATTCCAATTCACGAAAGCGATCTCACTGAGGTCGAATCCCAGTTTATTAACGGTGGTCCATTTAGGGGGAGACGGCTGGTATTTGGCCAGCAATTGTTCCAGATTCAGCGTATCCCGCTTGATCACTAATAAGGTGTCCTGTAATGGCTCTTCACCCAGGATCTCCTGGTCATTTTGTGCAATCAGGGTATTGCAACAAAAAACGAAGAGAAGGATTCTCCAATATTTCATACCGCATGTAGGTTAGTTCAGGGATTACAAAACAGACAGAAGTTGTCTCAACTCCTGTGCCAAACTTCGCCCGTCAATCTTTAATTTATTATACAATTCACTAATACTTCCTTGTTCTATGAATTCGTCCGGAATCCCTTTTAGGATTACCGGGTTGGTATACCGGTGTTCTGAGGCAAATTCCAGAACAGCACTTCCCATCCCGCCTTTAATGGTGCCATCTTCCAGGGTAAGAACCAACTCGTGTTCCCGGAATACCTCATGCAGCATATTCTGATCCAGGGGTTTCAGAAAGCGGAGGTCGAAATGGGAGATCTGACTCACTTCTTTCTCTGATAGTAACTCCATAGCATCCTGAATATTGTATGCCATGGTTCCTATGGTTACAATGGCCAGGCGGGAACCTTTTCTTAAGATATCCCCCTTTCCGGTGGCTATGGTATTGAACTGCTTTTCCCAATCAGTGATCCGGCCTCTTCCCCTGGGGTACCTGATGGCTATCGGATGCTCCAATCCCTTGGTCGCAGTATACAGTATATTTCTCAATTCAATAACATTGCGCGGAGAAAATATAATGAGATTTGGAATACACCTAAGGTAAGCCAGGTCGAAGACCCCGTGGTGGGTGGCGCCGTCATGGCCGACGAGTCCCGAACGGTCCAGACAAAAAATCACAGGGAGGTTCTGCAGGGCTACATCGTGAATAACCTGGTCATAGGCCCGCTGCAGGAAGGTCGAATAGATATTACAAACCGGGATCATTCCGTTTGCCGCCATTCCTGCTGCCAGGGTTACAGCGTGCTGCTCTGCAATACCCACGTCGAAGGCTCTTTCGGGATAGGCTTTCATCATCATGTTCAGGGAGCTTCCCGTGGGCATGGCGGGGGTAATAGCAGTGATCTTTTCATTAAATCCGGCCAGTTCGGTAAGGGTACGTCCGAAGACATCCTGGAACTTTGGAGGCAGGCCTTCTTCATTTTTTGGTAATAACTTCCCGGTGCGGGCATCAAATCTCCCGGGGGCGTGATACAGCACCTGGTCTTCCTCTGCCTTTTTCAGGCCTTTTCCTTTGGTGGTGATCAGGTGAAGGAACTGCGGGCCTTTGCAATGGCGCAATCGCTCCAGTTCCCTGAGCAGGGCCGGGAGGTCATGTCCATCTACCGGACCCGAATATGCGATATTGAGTGCTTTAATAATATTGGGCGCACCGGTATTCTTTTTTCGCTTTACCCGGGTGAGGTATTCTTTGAGAGCACCTACACTGGGGTCGATCCCAATGGCGTTATCATTCAGGATAATGAGGAGGTTGGCATCGCTAACCCCGGTATGGTTCAGTGCCTCAAAGGCCATTCCGCTTGCGATGGACGCATCCCCGATCACTGCGATATGCTTGCGTTCGTGATCGCCCTGGATCTTAGAGGCCATAGCCATTCCCAGGGCAGCCGAAATGGAGGTGGAACTATGGCCGGTGCCAAAGGCATCGTAAATACTCTCTTCACGCTTGGGGAAACCGCTGATACCACCCAGCTGCCGATTGGTATCAAAAACCCCTTTCCTTCCCGTCAGGATCTTATGACCGTAGGCCTGATGCCCCACATCCCATATCAAAAGGTCATCGGGGGTATTGAAAATATAATGTAAGGCGATGGTTAGTTCCACAACACCCAGGCTGGCACCTAAATGACCTTCCTTGGTGGCTACGATCTCGATGATGAACTGTCGAAGTTCCCGTGCCAGATCGGTAAGCGTGGCGGGATCCAGTTTTCTCAGATCGGATGGATCGTTGATCGAGTCGAGCAAAGGCGTGTTCATAGCACAAATTTACAAGGAGATTCGGATTGTACCTACCTTAATGACTTAAAATGGGATATAAAAACACTGAAATTGTATTTTTGTAATTATGGTGGAAGTATTTGATGATAATTACTTTATGCGAAAGGCGCTGCAGGAAGCAGAAGAAGCCTTCGAAAAAAATGAAATTCCTGTCGGAGCAGTGGTCGTGGTAGAAAACCGGATCATCGCCCGGGCGCATAACCTGACGGAGACCCTGAATGACGTTACCGCTCATGCAGAGATGCAAGCCATAACAGCGGCTGCCAACTTCCTTGGCGGAAAATACCTTAAGGGTTGCACCTTATATGTAACCCTGGAGCCCTGCCAGATGTGTGCCGGAGCCCTCTACTGGAGCCAGATCGACCGGATCGTTTACGGGGCCACCGATGAACACCGTGGCTGTGGGGTCATGGGTACTACCCTGCACCCCAAGACCCGCATGCAGGGGGGAGTTATGCAGGAAGAAGCTTCCCGGCTTATGAAGCGCTTTTTTATTGAGCGCAGAAATCTGAACTAAAAAAAAATGCACCCCGGGGGGTGCATTTGTACTACAAAATAAAATATATCCTTAGCCAATAACTTCCACGTCTGTGGCGGTCATTCCTTTTCTGCCTTCTGATTCTTGATATTCTACTTTGTCACCATCACGAAGTTCGATTCCGTTCAGATTTGAAACGTGAACGAAAATGTCTTTTCCTGATTGATCATTGGTGATGAATCCATAACCTTTGGATTCGTTGAAAAATTTAACTGTACCAGTCATTGTAATAAATAATAAAAAATTAAAGCGGTAAAGGTAGGATTAAAATGTTCAGGTCGTGTTAAAAAAATGATATTTAAGTGAAAAATTATTGATTTTCAGGTTTTTTGTGCTTTCTGTCCTTCATCTTATCGAGGTTTTCCTTTGTGAAAGTATAATCCTTTAGTTTCTTTCCCCGGGACCTGTGAAATATAAAAATCGGCATGAGGATAAAGGCGGAAGCGAGCACTGCCAGTCCCACGATGCGGTCACCGGTGATATGGTTTCCCTGCCATTTAAAATAATAGCCCACCCCAATGGCTACAAGGATGGAAAAGAATAAAAATCTCAGGAAATACTTCATAAACTATCGGGTTAAATGGATGAGCTTTCGGCGGTAGGCCGTGAGTAATTTTGATTTGGAAACGAATCCGTAATATTTTCCGTCTTTGATCACAGGCAGGTTCCAGGCACCACTGTCCTGGAATTTCTTCATGACCCGGGTCATTTTGTCCTTTTGGATCCTGATCACCGCCGGCGGGTTGTTCATCAGGTCCTGGGCAGTGATCTCGTTGTACAGTTTTTGATCGAACATGACCGGTCTGAGGTCATCCATGAGTATAATGCCTTCAAGATAATGCGTTTCCCGGTTGAGTACCGGGAAAATGTTTCGTTTCGACTTTACTATGGCCTCCTTCACGATCTGCCCCAGGTTCATATCCGGATAAACCGGAATAAAATTGGTCTCCACCACACTTTCTATATCCATAAGGGTGAGTACGGCATGATCCTTATTGTGTGTGATCAGATCTCCTTTTCTGCCGAGCTCCATGGCATATACCGAGTGGGGTACGAAATACCGGGTGATCCAATAGGACATAGCTGCTGTGATCATTAGCGGCACGAACAGGTCGTACCCTCCGGTGAGTTCAGCGATAAGGAATATGGCAGTAAGCGGAGCGTGTAACACCCCGGCCAGAAGCCCGGCCATACCTACCAGGGTAAAGTTACTGGTAGAGATCACCTTGGGAAAAATGTTAAGGGTGTTAATAAGCAGTGCCAGGCAGTAGCCCATGATGCTTCCCATGAACAGGGTAGGGGCAAAAATTCCACCTACGCCTCCCGCTCCGAAGGTGAGGGCTGCCGCTACGATCTTAAAAATAACCAGTCCTGCCAGAAGTCCTATGATGACCCAGGCATTGTTGAGGTCCAGGTTGAATATATTCTTTTGCAGTGCTACTTCCGGCTGGTCCTGTATGAGGTGGTTGATCACATCAAAACCCTCCCCGTATAAGGGGGGGATAAGAAAGAGCAGTAACCCGAAGGCCAACCCTCCGGTAAGAAGGCGTTTAAGAGGGCTTCCGATCTTTTCAAAGTAGATGGCGATATTCTCGTATACCCTGGAGAAATACACGGAAGTAAATGCCGCTACCACTCCCAGAATAACATAGTAGGGTAGGTCTCCGATGGTAAAGGTCTCTGTGATACGGAAGGGTAAAATAATATCGTTTCCAAAAAAGAAGTAGGACGTGATCACTCCCGAAAGGGATGCCAGCAGGAGCGGAAGCAGGGATGCCAGGGTGAGATCCAGGCTGAAGACTTCTATGGCGAAAATGATGGCGGCAATCGGGGCTTTAAAGATAGATGACATGGCCCCGGCAGCAGCACATCCTATCAATAACATACGAGACGCCTGGTTGGTATGCAGCAGGCGCGAAAGATTGGAACTTATGGCAGCCCCCGTTGCAACGGTAGGACCTTCAAGTCCTACAGATCCTCCGAATCCCACGGTGATCGGGGCAGTGAGCAAGCTTCCGAACATCTGGAATCGCTTCATGATACCTTTGCGTTTGGATATGGCAAAAAGGGTGGAGGGAATACCATGGCTTACCTTGTTTCTTATTACATAGGTAATCATGAGCAGGGTGAGGGTGAAGCCGATAATCGGAAACACAAAATAAAATGCGAGCTGTAGGTTGCCCAGGGCAGAAATATTGAGCAGCACCTCGATAAAATGAGTGAGGTTCTTTAAGGTGACCGCAGCAAGACCAGAGGCGAGTCCTACAATAATGCTGAGGATGTAAATGAAATTTTTATCAGAGATATGTTTGTACTTCCATATCAGGAAGCGGGTAAACAGGTTTTTCTTTGACTTTGATCTCGTCATTACCGGTGTAATATATTCAAAGCTAGGAAATAAAAGGAGAAAAAGGCTGCCTTACTTGTATTAAGGCAGCCTTGCAGGATTATTATTTCTTTAGAGCGATATGCAATTCGGTTAGCTGCTCTTCGTCCAGACGTGCAGGGGCGTCGATCATGACATCCCTTCCGGAATTGTTCTTAGGGAAGGCAATATAATCTCTGATCGATTCCTGACCTCCCAGGATGGCGGTAAGTCTGTCGAATCCGAAGGCGATCCCACCATGAGGGGGCGCACCGTACTGGAAGGCATCCATAAGGAACCCGAATTGTTCCCTGGCTTCTTCCTCGGTAAATCCAAGATGTTTGAACATCAGGCTTTGTAAGCCTTTATCGAATATACGAATGGATCCTCCGCCGATCTCGTTCCCGTTAAGCACCAGGTCATAGGCGTTGGCACGAACGGCGCCGGGATCGCTCTCCAGTTTGGCGATGTCTTCAGTTTTTGGGGAGGTAAACGGATGGTGCATGGCGTGATAACGCTCGGTATCTTCATCCCATTCCAGTAATGGGAAATCGACCACCCATAACGGTGCAAACTCACTTGCTTTACGCAATCCCAGACGTTCTGCCATCTCCATTCTCAGCGCGCTGAGCTGTGGACGTACTTTTCTGGTGTCTCCGGAAAGCACACAGATCAGGTCTCCGGGTTTTGCCCCGGTGGCCTCTGCCCATGCGGCCAGGTCTTCCTGGTCGTAAAATTTGTCTACCGACGACTTGAAGCTGCCATCTTCATTGTATTTTACATAGACCATACCGAGAGCTCCCACCTGCGGGCGCTTTACCCAGTCAATAAGGTTGTCGATCTCTTTACGGGTATAGGCGGCTCCCCCGGGAACGGCAATACCCACCACGAGTTCGGCCTCGTTGAAGATTTTGAAGTCCTTGTGTTGGGCAACCGCATTGAGTTCTCCGAACTCCATGCCAAAGCGGATATCCGGTTTATCATTCCCATAGCGCTTCATGGCCTCATCATAAGTCATTCTTGGAAAGGTGCCGGTCTCCACACCTTTTAATTCTTCCAGCAGGTGTCTTGTAAGGCCTTCAAAAGTGTTCAGTATATCTTCCTGATTCACAAAGGCCATTTCACAATCGATCTGGGTGAACTCCGGTTGCCTGTCGGCGCGGAGGTCTTCGTCCCGGAAACACTTTACGATCTGGAAGTATTTATCCATCCCGCCCACAATAAGCAATTGCTTAAAGGTTTGGGGCGACTGCGGCAGGGCATAAAATTGCCCCTCATTCATTCTGGAAGGTACCACAAAATCACGGGCGCCTTCAGGAGTCGATTTTATAAGGTAAGGCGTTTCCACCTCAATGAATCCTTCCTCAGAAAGGTAGTTTCTCACTTTCATAGCTACCTGGTGACGGAAAACAAGCTTGTTTTTTACCGGGTTTCTTCTAATGTCCAGGTAGCGGTATTTCATACGAAGGTCTTCGCCTCCATCGGTCTCGTCTTCAATCGTGAACGGAGGTACCTCGGCCTTGTTCAACACCACCAGTTCCTTCACCAGGATCTCGATATCCCCGGTAGGGATATTGTTATTCTTGGATTCCCGTTCAATGACCTCCCCTTTCACCTGGATAACGAATTCGCGCCCCAGGGAGTCTGCGGTCTCAAAAACCGCCTTTGGAGTTCTCTCTTCATCAAATATAAGCTGGGTGATGCCGTAACGGTCCCTGATATCCACCCAGATCATAAATCCCTTGTTTCTTATTTTTTGTACCCATCCCGACAGGGTAACTTCTTTGCTGATGTCTGCGGCTCTGAGTTGCCCGCAGGTATGACTTCTGTACATAGATCTTAAATGCATTTGAGGTGCAAAGGTAAGAAGTTATACAGATAAATGGACTAAAGATTTTAGGAGGTAATCAGGAGGCCAAAAATGGAGGTTAGCTATTAAAATGCGCCTGGAATTCAGAGGAATGAAATAAAAATAACCGCCTTTCAATAGTGATTTTCTTTGTAAAAATTGATGAAATATATCAAAATGATTTAAATTACGTACAATTAGTCAAACCAAACAAACAAATTATGAATCAAAAAGCGTTAAAGAGAATCATTTTCTTTGGTCTCTTAGTACTTCCGTTTTTAGGATTTTCCCAGGGAGAGGTCACCGGTACGGTAACCGATGCCGACATGGGGACACCATTGCCGGGAGTAAGTGTGATCATTAAGGGGACAACCCGGGGAGTTTCGAGTAATTTTGATGGAGAGTATTCCATTACCATTGACGAATTCCCTGCAACCCTTATTTATTCGTATGTAGGTTTTCAAACCGTGGAAAGACGGGTTACCGGTCCCACCTCAGTGGATGTAACCATGAATATGGAGGCTACGGGATTGGAAGAAGTCGTTGTAACGGGACTTGGATCGTCGGTAAAGCGGGCGAACCTTGCCAATGCCGTTTCTACGGTTTCCTCAGAAGAACTGGTGGGAACCACCGCCCAACCCACACTTGACGGAGCCTTATACGGAAAGTTGACAGGGGTAAACATCGTATCCGCATCCGGAGCCCCGGGTGGAGGTATCGCGATGCGATTACGGGGTATTTCCTCGATCAATGGGAACAACCAGCCATTATTTATTATCGACGGGGTGTATGTGAACAACGCAGAGATCCCTTCCGGGCTCCGCTTTGCTTCGGGAGCCAACCAGGGTAACGAGGAGAACTCCTCGAACCGTATTGCCGATCTGGACCCCAATGATATTGAGAATATTGAGGTCTTAAAAGGAGCTTCTGCTGCAGCCATTTACGGTACCCGTGCAAATGCGGGGGTGGTAATCATCACGACCAAAAGAGGTAGGGAAGGAAAAACAGATATTCGTTTTAGTCAGGATGTCGGTTTTAACACCATCATCAAAAAACTCGGGATGCGAAACTGGACCCGCGACAAGGTGGTGGAAGTCTTCGGAGAGGATGAGGCATTGCTGTACGACCAGGCCATTGCAGAGAACGGATCCCTTTACGACTACGAAGAGGCCATCTACGGAGAGCAAGGCCTGATCACCGATACCCGGTTGAGTGCCAGTGGTGGGGGTGAAAAGACGCAATTCTACCTGGCCACATCCTTGAGAGATGAGGAGGGTATTATAAAAAATACCGGGTTCGAGAGATTTTCTCTCAGGGCCAATATAGATCATAAGATATCAGAGACCTTCAGTCTTTCGGCTTCCAGTAACTTTGTAAAAAGTGGAGCCAGCCGTAGTTTTACGGGAAATGAGAATGAGGGAGGACTGAGTTACGGGTATACCCTGGCCTTTACCCGGCCATGGGTAGATCTTTATCCGGATGCACAAGGCAATTACCCGGATAACCCGAACTACTCCGGTAACCCGATATTTGTTAGAGATCAGGCCAAGAATGAGGATGTAAACAACCGTTTTATCCAGGGCATGAAACTGACAACAAATTTCCTGAATACCGATAACCATAAGGTTCGTTTGATTCTTAACGGAGGTGCTGACTTCCTGGCCAACGAAACCTTTGTTTATGTTCCGGAAGACCACCAGGCACAGGCCGGTAACCAAAATGGTTTTATCGGTGCCGGTAGAAATAATTTTGATTTCTACAACTTCCAGGGTATCGCCGTTTGGGATGCATTTCTTGGAGACATCAGCCTGACCACCCAGGGGGGTATATCCTACCTGGAACAGCAATCAGACCTGATCTTTAATCAGACCACACAGCTAAACTCTGCCCAGGACAATCTTTCCCAGGGTAGTGCCTTCTTTATAGATCAGACCATTCAGAACGTAAAGGAATTTGGATACTTCTGGCAAACAGAAGCCAACTTTAAGGATCAGTTTATCGGTACCCTGGGGTATCGTTTGGACAAGTCGACCCTGAACGGAGATCCGAATAAATTCTATGGGTTCCCGAAGGCTTCTGCAGCTGTGAACCTGCATAATTTCGATTTCTGGGGAATAGATGCTGTAAATCAGTTCAAGCTGAGAGCGGCTTATGGAGAAACAGGGTCTTCTGCTGCATTTGGTAATGTGTTTACCAGCTTAAATGCGGTGTCTATCGGAGGTTCCGGAGGTACCACCATAGACCCTTCAAAAGGAGACAGTGAGATCGATCCTGAAACTTCAGCGGAATTTGAGGTGGGACTTGATGCCACCTTCTGGAATAAACTTACCCTTGAATTTACTTTTTACGATCGTAGGGTTCGTGACCTGCTACTGCAGAGATCGCTTGAAACTTCCAGTGGATTTGGTTCAGAGACCACCAACCTGGCCGACCTGAAGAACACCGGGGTGGAACTGGCGCTTAGGGCTACCGTATTTAACCAGGATAATTTCTTCTGGAATACCGGGGTACAGTTCTGGAAAAATACCTCAGAGGTAACCCGTCTCGATGTGCCTGCCTTCCCTCTGCCGGGGGCCGGATTTGGATTAGGACTGGGTACTTTTTATATTGAAGAAGGAAAGCCTGTAACCCAATTGGTGGGGAACATCGATGGGGTACCTACCCAGGTGGGTAATACAGAGCCGGATTTCCAAATGACCTTTAACAACCAGTTCACTTTCTTCAATCACTGGGACCTGTCGTTCCTGCTGCATTGGAAGGCGGGTGGTGAGAACCTGAACCTCTCGAGACTGTTATCGGATCTTGGGCAAACCACCCCGGATCTGGACACGCCTGAAGGTCAGGAGCGCCTTACCCAGGGATTTGTGGCTACCCGATTTGTGGAGCCTGCAGAATACCTGAGAATGCGGGAGCTTGCGCTTTACTACAGGTTGAATGGAGATCAGCTGGGCTGGTTGGGAGAGACCATTAGCGGAATCAAACTGGGGCTAAGCGCCAGAAACCTGTTTACCATTACCGATTACAGCAGTTACGATCCTGAAACTTCTGTAAATGGTAGTGCCGGACTTTCCACAGGAATAGAGGTGACTCCTTTCCCGAGCTCTAAGCAATATTATTTTCACCTAAGAGTTAACTTCTAAAGCGAAAAGGAATGAATTACACAATAGATATAAAACGAAAATTTAAGGGGGTATTACTGGCCGGACTCGCGCTGATGGCGGTCTCCTGTACCTTCGACGAACAAATAGACCCTAACGGCCCCAGTTTGCAGGGGGTGTTAAACAATGCCACCGGGCGACAGCTCAATGAAATGGTGGTTGGGGTGGAAGCTGCCATGCGTAATGGTATAGCCATCCAAACCACAGGTTCAGGAACCATGGCCAGGGAATTGTACCTCTTTGATGCAGATCCCCGGAATACGGGAGACCTGCTCGGGAAGAACGGGAGTACCCTGGATAATAATACGTTCTATTCCACTGCACCGTGGGCAGGGCGTTATCGCGCCATAAAAAATGCCAACATTCTTATTGAGGCTGTGGCGAATACGGAAAGCATCACTACAGAGGAGGCCAATGCCTATACCGGCTTTGCGAAGACCATTAAGGCGTATGAACTTATCCAGGTGTTGAAATCCTATAACAGGGCCCGTGTAGATGTGGCAGATCCTGAGAACCTCGGACCCATACTGGAATTCGGGGAGGCTATGGATGCCATACGCGCCCTGCTTGATGAAGGACTGGCCGATCTCAATGCCGCAGGAAGCGAATTTCCGTTTACCCTGGGTGGATTTGAAGGCTTTAATTCTCCAGCAACCTTTGCCCAATTCAACCGCGGGATTGCCGGAATGGCAGCGGTTTATGATGGCGATGGTCAGGCGGCTCTTAGTGCCCTTGGGAATTCTTACCTCGATCTCAACGGGGCTTTTGAAAATGGTCCGAAGCACGTGTTCTCCACCAATGGAGGGGATGTAACTAACCCTTTGTTTAAGATCGTGGATAATAACGGAGACCAGATCATTGTTCACGACAGCTGGATCGATGAGGCTGAAGCCGGAGATGAGCGTGTGGCGCTTAAAACGGTGATCCGTGATAACCCTACTTCCCAGGACGGACTTAACGGGGCTTACCAGACGGCACTTTATGAATCTAACGTGTCTCCTATTGACATCCTTAGAAATGAAGAATTGATTCTGCTTTATGCAGAGGCCAATATGCTCGCAGGAAATCTGCCGGAAGCTGCCAATGCCCTTAATGTTATCAGAAATGAATGGGGCCTTGCAGATACTGGCGCAAGTACCCAGCAAGCATTAGAGGCCGAGCTTTTAAATCAGAGAAGGTATTCCCTTTGGTGTGAAAATCACAGGATGTTTGACCTGAGAAGGTATGGATTGTCTCAAACCCTTCCGATAGATCGGGCCGGGGATGTGATCTACAATACACTTCCTGTACCGTTAACAGAAAATGAATAATACGCTTCGTATTCAATAGCAAAACCCCTCTTCGGAGGGGTTTTTTTATGGGAGAGAAGAAATTAACGGAAAGTGACATTCATTTACGTAAGGAGTTGAAAATCAATAATAAGGAAAAACATAAAGAATCAGTGTGTTGTAATTACTGATAAGCATTCCGGATTAGGATTACAAATCTGCTCCAATGTTAACTTAATGTTACCAAAAGGTTTCAAAAGTTTAAAATTATCGCTATATTTGTTACTATAATGTAAAAGAAAGAAAGTCCTAAAGTCATGAGATACATTGTTTTAACATTCGCGATGCTTTTTTCTGTAGTGGTTCTTGCGCAGCAGGAAAACAAGCCTAAATATGAAGTTGAAGGAGATATGGTAAAAGCTACCTATTATCACGACAATGGAGTTGTGGCGCAAACGGGGTATTACCTCGACGGAAAGTTACAAGGACAATGGAAAGCTTTTGACAAGGACGGGAACAAGATCGCAATGGGCACCTATGAAAAAGGGGCGAAGGTCGGAAAATGGTTCTTCTGGAATGAAGAAGCATTAAATGAGGTGAACTACGATGACAGTCGTATCGTTAGTGTGACCCAATGGAACAATGCCAATCCCATCGTGATCAATCAGGAATAGGATCAAACAAAATAGTAAATAGAAGCCCGGTATTTCCGGGCTTTTTTTATGGAAACATCCAGCTGTTCTCCGGGGGATCCGGGGTAATGATTCCGATAGCCAACAATTTCGTATTTTTGCTCTAATTAAACAGAAAGCATGATCCATTCGATGACCGGATTCGGGAAGAGCGTCAGGCAGCTTCCCTCCAAAAAGATCACCATTGAACTTAAATCCCTTAACAGCAAATCTCTGGACCTCAATGCGAGGATCCCTTCCAACTATCGGGAGAAGGAATTGCAAATGCGCAGGCTCATCGCAGACAGCCTGCAAAGAGGAAAGGTGGATTTCAACCTG
The DNA here is from genome assembly GCF_020166515.1 of Robertkochia flava. GTDB lineage: Bacteria > Bacteroidota > Bacteroidia > Flavobacteriales > Flavobacteriaceae > Robertkochia > Robertkochia flava. The sequence continues at coordinate 477,929 of NZ_JAINZT010000002.1, forward strand.
TACATTGAGATCACGGGAGAAGAAACGACCACTGCTGTCAATAAAGGGGTGGTAAGGGAGTATGTACAGCAATTGATGGATGTATTTCCCGACCTGGCCGACGAGAGCGCGCGGGTGGAGATGATGAAGATGGCGGTTCGGATGCCCGATGCCCTGAAAACGGAAAGGGATGAGATCGATGAAGAAGAGTTCAATATTATCCTGGCTTCCCTGGAAGAGGCTCTGGAGCAGATCACAGAATTTCGTTTGCAGGAAGGAAAGGCCCTGGAAAACGACTTCAGATCGCGGGTAAGCACCATACGAAGTTTGCTGGAAAAAGTGAAGGAGATCGATCCCGAACGCACCGAAGCTATTCGCACCCGGCTGGAGAATGCGGTTGCCGATCTCAAAGAAAATGTGGATGAGAACCGCTTTGAACAGGAGTTGATCTATTACCTGGAGAAATTTGATATCACCGAAGAAAAGGTGCGCCTGGAAAACCACCTGAATTATTTTGATGAAAGCCTTGATTCTGATGATTCCAACGGGAAGAAGCTTGGGTTTATATGCCAGGAGATAGGAAGGGAGATCAATACCATTGGTTCTAAGGCCAATTATGCGCCTATGCAGCAGGTGGTGGTACAGATGAAGGATGAACTCGAAAAGATAAAGGAACAAGTTTTAAACGTATTATAGCACGGTATTATGGAGGAGAGCCAGAAAGGCGGAAAGCTCATCATATTTTCAGCCCCTTCCGGGAGTGGAAAAACTACGATCGTAAAACATTTACTGCAACACCCGGAACTGAACCTGGCCTTTTCCATTTCGGCCACTTCCAGAGCTCCACGGGGAGAGGAAAAAGACGGAGAACATTACTATTTTCTCTCTGCCAGAGCGTTTAAAGACCATATTAAGGCAGGCGACTTTCTGGAGTGGGAAGAGGTCTACAGGGATAACTTCTACGGCACCCTGAAAAGTGAGGTGGAACGGTTGTGGGCCGAGGGGAAGAACGTTATTTTTGATATCGATGTAGCCGGAGGATTGCGCATCAAGAAGAAGTTTCCGGAACGGACCCTGGCGGTGTTCGTAAAGCCCCCAAGTGTGGACGAGTTGAAAAGACGACTTAAAAAGCGCAAGACCGAAAGCGAAGACCGGATCAATATGCGTATAGCCAAAGCTTCTGTGGAACTGGCTACTGCACCCCAATTCGATACCATCATTAAAAATTACGACCTGGATACTGCCAAACAGGAGGCCTACGATCTGGTGGCGAACTTTATAGGACTCACCCAACAGGCCGGAAAGCAGGAAAACGAATAGCGCAATAATTTCTCGGGATCATGAAAAAGGTTGGCCTTTATTTCGGAACGTTCAATCCGATCCATATCGGGCATCTCATCATAGCCAATTATATGGCCGAATTCAGTGATATGGATGAGGTATGGCTCATGGTAACCCCCCACAACCCTTTTAAGAAAAAGAAAACCCTCCTGGACGACCGTCATCGGTATGAACTGGTATACCGGGCAACCGAACCCTATCCGAAGCTCAAACCCAGCGATGCTGAATTTGGATTGCCACAACCCAGTTATACGGTGCATACCCTGGCCCATCTGGAAGAGAAATACCCGGATATCGAATTTGCACTGATCATGGGGGAAGATAATCTGCACCATCTCCATAAGTGGAAAAACCACGATGTGATCCTCAGGCGACACGATATCTTTGTCTATCCCCGTTTACACGGACAGCAAACCGATGCCCGCTTTGACCATCACCCCCGGATCAAAAGACTGGATGCCCCGGTGATGGAGTTGTCCTCCACCTTTATCCGCGAGGCCATAGCAAAGGGAAAGGATATACGCCCTATGCTCCCGCATCCCGTATGGCAATATATTGATGAGATGAATTTTTATCGCTAGATCAAGGGGGTGGATTTTTAGTTCAGAAGCTGCCTTTCCTGATAGTTTAAGGATGGGGAGAGCAAGCGATTTGGTTAGGGTGGAAACCCGGACCCCGGGCAGGAATTGCTAATAACCTAAAAAAAGAACCGCCCTTATTAATAAATAAGAGCGGTTCTGCAACTAAATAACCAACCAAAAAATCAACTAACTAAATTATTCAGATCCTCTGCATGATCCGGGAGTTCTCGTTCTCTTTTTCCCGGGGAAGTTACTGCAGAGGGATCTTCCGATTCTCTTTTTTATCTAACGCCTGTATTTCATCAAACATTGTACAGGGAAGTCATAATCTCATGTTAAAGTTTTCAGGCCAATCCTTCTGCCTTCAATTGGTTATCGGGATTTTAGGATATTAGGCCGGACCTTTTCTGCAACATGTCTTTGAACGGCTTCACTTAACTACTTTTCAACCTTCGTGCCAAAATGATGGGGGATCTGCCCGGCAATTGAATTTTAACATGTATTTTTGAGACAACATATTTACAGAGACACATGGAGAACACGGCAAAAGTGGCGGTATTCGGAGGAGGTAGCTGGGCCACGGCAATTGTAAAAATGTTAAGCGAAAACCTCCATGAGATTGGGTGGTACATGCGTAGCGTATATGCTAAGGAGCATATCTTAAATCAGCAGCATAACCCCAATTATCTCAGTTCCGTAGAGTTTCATACCGAACAACTTCGGTTGAGTAATGATATCAATGAAACAGCTGCATGGGCTGATATTCTCATCTTCGCCATACCCAGTGCCTTTCTTAAGGAAGAGCTCGACCGGCTTACGGTTTCCCTTGAGGATAAAGTGGTATTCTCTGCCATTAAAGGGATCGTTCCGGAAACCGGACAGATCGTAGGCGAATTTTTCAACGAACATTACCAGGTACCCATAGATGCCATCGGGGTGATCACCGGGCCTTGCCATGCCGAAGAGGTGGCCCTGGAACGACTTTCTTACCTTACCGTAGCTTGTTTTGATAAAGCCAGAGCTGAAGAAGTGGCCGGCTACCTCTCCAGTGATTATATTAAAACCAAGATCAGTGATGATATTATTGGAACCGAATATGCGGCAGTCTTAAAGAATATCTACGCCATTGCAGCGGGTATTGCCCATGGTCTGGGATATGGAGATAATTTTCAGGCAGTTTTAATGAGCAATGCCATACGAGAGACTCGGAGGTTTATTAAACGTATCCATAAGATGAAACGGAATATCAATAATTCGGCCTACCTGGGCGATCTTTTGGTTACGGGATATTCGGTATTTTCCCGAAACAGAATGTTCGGAAATATGATCGGTAAGGGCTATACCGTAAAAAGTGCCATGATGGAGATGAATATGATTGCAGAGGGATATTATGCCACAAAAAGTGCATATGCCATCGCAAAAAAATATAAGCGTAAATCAAAAACTCCTATTCTTGATGCCGTATACCAGGTACTCTACGAAGGGAAAGATCCGATGCCCATCTTTAAAAAGCTCACGGATAAGCTCGATTAAACCCTGTCGAAGCTAAAGTTGGAGTGTTCTTCTATTGCGTGCTCCAGGTCGGCGGCCATGTCTTCCAGGGTGGAAGGGTCTGCCCCGAACTTAACTCCGTAATCCTTCAGGATGATTCCCATATGCTTTCGGACACTTTCTATCTGAAAGTACATTCTTCCTGTTCTTCGGATAAAAAAATCAAAGGGATTAAGGATCATTTCTTTTCTCGCACAGAAATCAAATTCGGCCCGGATCATACGCTCTTCCGGTTCTCCCGTGGTGATGTTATTGTAGATCTCCAGGATCTCTTCTGTTTGCTTACCGTAGGTGTGCACCAGGTAGCGGGCGTCATGAAGGTCGAATTTATCTCCGGTCAGGAGGTTGTGAATTTTATGCTCATATTCCTGAACTTCCTTATATCCACCCTTCCAGGGCCCTCCGCAAAGGGCGATCTTTTCTGTGATGCAGGCTGAAAAGGTTTTGTCGTGTTGTTCCTTAAACTTTTCGGTGACCCGGTTCACCACCCGTTCAGCCATTTTACGGTACCCTGTGAGTTTCCCTCCGGCGATACTGATCAACCCACTGTCTGAGGTAAAGATCTCATCCTTCCGGCTGAGTTCGGAAGGCGATTTGCCCTCTTCGTGAATTAGCGGGCGCAGACCTGCCCAGCTTGAAATAATATCCTCCATCTCCAGATTGATCTTCGGGAACATATTGTTTACAGCCGAAATGAGATAGATAGCATCTGCTACATCGGTATGGATATCGTCTTTGTTGTCGTTGTAGTTGGTGTCTGTAGTACCCACATAGGTGATGCGCCCCCTGGGTATGGCAAAAATCATACGGCCGTCGGGGACATCAAAGTAGACCGATTGTTTTACCGGGAGTTTCTCGTAGGGAAATACCAGGTGCACCCCTTTGGTAAGGTGGAGTTGTTTTCCCTTTTTAGATCGGTTCAGACTTCTCAGTTCATCTACCCAGGGTCCTGCAGCATTGATCACATAGCTGCCGTTGATCTTTATTTCCTTTTTGGTTAATTCATCCCTGCCGATAACCCCGCATACCTGCTCTTCCTGGTATAGAAACTCGCTTACCTTCATATAATTAATGGCGGTGGCATCATATTCCAGGGCCTTTTTGATATTTTCAAGAGTCAACCGGGCGTCATCGGAGCGGTATTCGGCATAATATCCCGCTCCTTTAAGAGGAGTATCCGGCAAGAGGGGTTCCTTTTCCATCGCCTCATCTTTCTCCAGCATGCGGCGTTGATCATCGCCCTCTACCTGGGCCAGGATGTCGTAAACTTTCAGTCCGATGGAGGTGAGCCATTTTCCATAGGACCCGTGCTCGATCAGGGGAAGAAGCATTTTCTCCGGAAGCACAAGGTGTGGAGCTAACTGATGTACGATGGCTCTTTCTGATCCTACTTCCTTTACCAGCCAAAAATCAAATTGCTTGAGATAGCGCAGTCCGCCATGAATAAGTTTGGTGGATTTACTGCTGGTTCCGGAGGCAAAATCTCCCTTTTCAAGTAACAGGGTCTTTAGTCCCCTTGAGGCCGCATCCAGCAGGATCCCTGCTCCGGTTATGCCCCCTCCGATCACGATGAGGTCGTAGTGGGTGTTTGGGAGAGGTTTCAACAGTTCATCTCGTTTCAGATTGGTGAATCTTTCTTTCATTTGCTCTCATTTTAATGGTTCAGCCAGTTCCTTGTTCGGGATATGGCTTTTTGCCACCCCTTGTAAAGGGCTTTTCGCTCCTTTCCTGTGATCAGGGGAGCGAAGATCTTTTCTATCCTTTTATTGTTTCTTATTTGTTCCAGGTCCCATAGGTCCAGGGCGTAGGCAGCCAGAGATGCAGCTCCCATAGCGGTGCTTTCCACCGATTTGTGACGGATCACCTCACAGTTAAGGATATCTGCCTGGAATTGCATCAGGTAATTATTTGCGCTGGCCCCACCGTCTACCTTCAGGGTGGCCAGGCTGGTGTTTGAGTCCTTTTGCATGGCGTCGAGAATGTCCTTGGTCTGGTAAGCCAGGCTGTCCAGTGTAGCCCTTGTAATATGAGGGATGCCCGTATCTCTGCTGAGTCCGAAAATGGCACCCCGGGCGTACATATCCCAATAAGGAGCCCCCAGCCCTGCAAAGGCGGGAACCACGTATACGGGGTTTTCAGTTTTCAGTTTTTTGGCGATCTTTTCAGAATCAGCGGAGTCTTCGAAAAATTTTAATTCGTCACGAAGCCATTGTACGGCGGCACCTGCTATAAAGATGCTTCCTTCCAGGGCGTAGTAGATCTTATTATCGATGCCCCAGGCTATGGTGGTTAAGAGCCCGTTTTTGGAGGTGGTGATCTCCTCTCCGGTATTCATGAGCATAAAACACCCGGTACCATAGGTGTTCTTTGCCTCTCCTGCCCTGAAACACCCCTGCCCGAAAAGGGCAGCCTGCTGGTCGCCCGCGATCCCCATGATGGGAATGGCATGTCCTGCAATTTCGATATCGCCAAAATGTCCTGCACAAGGACGTACTTCAGGTGCCATCTCTAAGGGAATCTCCAGTTTTTCAAACAGGTAAGGGTCCCATTTTAACTCCCGGATATTATAGAGCATGGTCCTGGAAGCATTGGTGTAATCGGTAACGTGATGCTGTTGTTTGGTGAGATTCCGGACGAGCCAGCTGTCTATGGTTCCAAAACACAATTCGCCATTTTCTGCAAGGCCGCGGGCTTCTTTTACATGATCGAGCACCCATCTTACCTTGGTGGCCGAAAAATATGAGTCAATAAGAAGACCTGTGTTTTTATTGACGTACTCCGAAAGTCCTTCTTCCTTTAGCCGGTCACAAAGAGCGGCCGTACGTTTATCCTGCCAGACGATGGCATTATGAATGGCTTTTCCCGTGGTCCGGTTCCAGACCACGGTGGTTTCCCGCTGATTGGTGATTCCAATAGCTTTTACCTGTTCAGGAGCGATGTCATTGTCCCGGAGAAGGGATTCAAGGACGTCCCTTTGGGTACTTAAAATTTCCTCCGGATCGTGTTCCACCCAGCCGGGATGAGGAAAGTATTGCCGGAATTCCTTTTGCTTCATTCCCCTGATCTTACCTTTTAGATCAACGAGGAGGGCTCTTGAGCTCGTAGTTCCCTGGTCCAGGGCTACGATATACTCTTTATTCATAAATAGTACGGGTTTTCCTTAAAGATACAGGAAAGCCCCTAATATTCAAAAAATTACCCGGCCATGGGACCGGGTAATTCGCTGTATTATTTCTCGTAAATACCGATGTTGAGCTGACCTTCAGAATCAATACTGGCCCGGTACATGCCCGGGGTGTTGAACTCCATGGAGATCTCTCCACTCTTATCGATGGCAATGATACCTCCGGTACCTCCCATGGCGGTAAGTTTATCCTGGATGACTTCTTTGGAGGCCTGCTGCAGTGGAATCTTCTGGTATTCCATTTTGGCGGCAATGTCATAGGCAACCACTCCGCGGATGAAATATTCTCCCCATCCGGTTGAAGATACTGCACAACTCACGTTGTTGGCGTAGGTTCCTGCTCCGATGATCGGGGCATCTCCGATACGGTTATAGCGCTTGTTGGTCATTCCCCCGGTTGAGGTTCCTGCAGCGAGGTTTCCGTTTTTATCAAGGGCAACACATCCAACGGTACCGTACTTGGAATTTTTAATGAAAGGATCGTAAAAAGCAGCCTGTCCGTCATGGTCAAGTTCGACCTTTTCTCTTTCAATAGCTCTTTTTAAAGACTCCATTCTGCGTTCGGTGTAAAAGTAGTCCGGGTCTACCATTTCCAGGCCCTGTTCCTGTGCAAAAGCTTCAGCGCCGGTTCCGGATAACATCACGTGTTCAGATTTTTCCATCACCGTACGCGCAAGCTGAATCGGACTTTTTACCCTGCTGATGCCCGAAACGGCACCTGCATTCAGGTCTTTCCCATTCATGATGGAAGCATCGAGTTCATTTTTCCCCTCATGAGTGAAAACTGCTCCGATCCCGGCGTTGAATAGAGGGGATTCTTCCATGACCTGTATAGCGGCGATCACTGCATCCAGGCTTTCGCCTCCCTCTTCCAGGACTTTGTATCCTGCGGTTACGGCCTCTTCCAGCTTTTCCTTGTAAGCAGCTTCCTGTTCGGCGGTCATGTTTTCCTTTAATATGGTTCCGGCACCACCGTGAATTACGATCCCGATAGGAGGTTTTTCAGAAACCGGTTTGGTTGCTTCCTGTTCTGCTGCAGGTTGCGTTTCGGTTTGTTTGCAACTGATAATCAGTAACATAAGAACGAAAAAATTGACAAATTTCATGGACTTTCTTTATTTTTCTGTTAAAAATGACTAAGTTAGTTCTTTCACTTTCTTATTGAAAATTATCTGCTCCTTTTTCAGACAGACTTAACTACTTATTTCACCCCAATTTTGGAGTCCCCATTCTGAACATGTACTTGTTAATTCTGACAGGTAATGAAAAGAGCGCATTTGTTGATTATTGTTTTTCTGGGGTTATTTTCGGGGTCTTGTACCAATGATCCGGATACGGATCTGGAATCCATTCCCATTTCAGAACTTAAAATCGAAGAAGAATTGCAAACGGCAACCATGCAGTTGGTGAATACATACAGGATATCCAAGAATCTCGGATCCCTGCTCTACAGCGAGGATGCTTATAAAATTGCCCTGGCCCATACGCAAAAGATGGCTTCGGAAGGAAGGATGACCCATGAGGATTTTGTGAGTCGTGCCGAAAATCTGGGCACCCTGGTAAATGCCAAAGCGGTGGCAGAGAATCTTTCCAATAATTTCCCGACCGCTCAGGAAACCTTTCGGCAGTGGTTGTTAAGCAGCAAGCACAGGGCAGCTATAGTAGGCGATTATACGCATAGCGCAGTAGCTGTGGTCACCACGCCCGGGGGCGACGTTTACTATATGCAGCTCTTTTTCAAAGCGGGTCCGTAACCATCATTTTTACTTCGCTCTCCAGTAGCTCTTAAGAATTTCGCATTGTTTTAACCCTTCATAACAAGGGCATTTCTTAATTTTAGGGAGAATTTAAAAGCATCGCGAGTTATGGCTGTAAACCGCCCTTTCAACCTGAATAAATGGATCGAGCAAAACAGGGAAAGTCTTAAACCTCCTGTTGGCAATAGAAATCTCTACAAAGAATCCGATGATTATATCGTAATGGTGGTGGCTGGGCCCAATGCCAGGAAGGATTACCACTATAACGAAACCGAAGAGCTTTTCTACCAGCTCGAAGGAGAAATAGAGGTTCATATCCAGGATGAGGGGCAAAAAAAGGTGATGACCCTGGGCCCTGGGGATATGTATCTGCATCCCGCTAAAATTCCACATTCTCCCGTACGGAAAGCCGGATCTATCGGACTCGTGGTAGAACGCAAGCGCACAGGCCTTTCCGGAAAGGATGGGCTGCTCTGGTATTGTGATGAGTGCAATGAAAAACTTTACGAAGTGTATTTTCCGCTTCACGATATAGAGACCGACTTCCTTAAACACTTCAGAGAATTTTATGGTTCCAAAGACCTGCGCACCTGCAGGAATTGCGGACATGTTATGCCGGCCGATGAACGGTATGTGGCGGGTGAGTCCTGAATATACCCGTAAGATTTTGTATGTACAGGCCTGAATAGGCTCAAAATCTTTTGTACATTCGTGATATATTTAACAAAACCTACCTAAAAAGTTATAAAAATGTCGATTACTTTAGAAGATTATGGAATTATGGAGGCACTGGGAAAGCTCGGTGTGAGAGAAATAAATAATGGGACTTCTACCGGTTCCGATTGGTTCGGGGAAGGCGATCTGATCGATTCTGTTTCACCGGTTGACAAACAGTTAATTGGGAAGGTACATCAGACTACCCGCGAAGACTATGAAAAGGTCATGGAGAAGGCAACCGATGCATTCAAGCAATGGCGTGTAATGCCTGCACCACAGAGAGGGGAGATCGTAAGACAGTTTGGAGAGCGTCTCAGAACATATAAAGAACCTCTTGGAAAGTTGGTTTCCTATGAAATGGGGAAATCGCTTCAGGAGGGATATGGAGAGGTACAGGAAATGATTGATATCTGTGATTTTGCTGTTGGCCTTTCCAGACAATTACACGGGTTTACCATGCATTCTGAGCGTCCGGGACACAGAATGTACGAGCAGTACCATCCGCTTGGGGTGGTGGGTATTATCTCTGCATTTAATTTTCCCGTGGCTGTTTGGGCATGGAATACCGCCCTGGCCTGGGTATGTGGGGATGTGTGTGTTTGGAAACCATCTGAGAAGACGCCTTTAACCGCTGTTGCATGTCAGCACCTGATTGCTGAGGTACTAAAAGAAAATAACCTTCCCGAGGGGATTTCCTGTCTCATCAATGGAGATTACAAAGTAGGAGAGTGGATGACCAATGATAAGCGGGTTCCTTTGGTGTCTGCAACCGGATCCATTCGAATGGGGAAAATCGTTGCTCAAACCGTGGCGGCCAGACTTGGAAAATCGCTTCTTGAACTGGGTGGTAACAATGCGATTATCGTTACCCCGGATGCCGATATTAAAATGACCGTGATCGGGGCAGTATTTGGCGCTGTAGGTACCTGCGGACAGCGATGTACCTCCACGAGAAGACTCATCGTTCACGAGGACGTATACGATCAGGTCAAAGAAGCCCTGACAGATGCTTACAAGCAATTGCGTATCGGGAATCCGCTGGATCAGAATAACCACGTAGGACCTCTTATCGATACGGATGCTGTAAAAAATTATCTCCATGCCATTGCCAAGGTTCAGGAGCACGGAGGCAAGCTCTTGGTTGAAGGCGGTGTGCTCGAAGGAGAAGGTTACGAGAGCGGATGCTATGTAAAACCTGCCATCGCGGAAGCCGAAAATCACTGGGATATTGTTCAGGAGGAAACATTTGCTCCAATACTTTACCTGATGAAATATTCGGGAGATCTCGAAAATGCCATTGCACTGCAAAACGGGGTGGTTCAGGGACTTTCTTCCGCCATCATGACCACCAATCTGAGGGAAGCTGAGCGTTTCCTTTCTCATGCCGGTTCTGATTGTGGTATTGCCAACGTCAATATCGGTACCAGTGGTGCTGAGATCGGTGGAGCCTTCGGAGGAGAAAAGGAAACCGGAGGAGGCCGTGAGAGTGGTTCCGACGCCTGGAAGGTATACATGAGGCGACAAACCAATACGATTAATTACACCACAGAATTGCCGCTGGCACAGGGGATTAAATTTGACCTTTAATCAGCATTCCATTTCATAAAACTAAGCCTCCCGTTTTCGGGAGGCTTTTTTGTTCCCGGGATCAGCGAAGTGTTGATTGCCTGGGGTAATCCATATTTTTCCTACCCAATGAAAAGAAAAGAACCTCTTTTTTAAGTACATTTATAAAACAATGAAAATGAGACACTTAAATGCAGGGTAAGTATGCGTATCTAACAGGGATCTTCCTGGTCATCCTGCTTGGGACCTATCTGAATTGGAACTTTTGCTGCCAGATACAAGACAGGGCATCCACAGCTGGATTTGACCCTTCAGGACCTCCTGTAAACCCTTTGATCTTAAAAGATTCCGGCGGTAGTTTTACGGTTAGTCAAAATGAAAATTTCAGGTTTTATTTCTCTGATTACAATATTGTGCCTCCTCTTGGAGCAGGAGTAAGAATCGCAATTGACTCTTTGAAGACCTATCTGGACGCCCATCCGAATCGCTATCTGGAGATCAACGGATTATACGGTGCAGGCGAACGAAATATATCTTCTTACGCAGATCTTGGGCTGGCCCGATCTGTTCAGGTCCGGAATTACCTCATAGCAAGGGGCATAGATCCGGAGCAGTTAACCAATTCCGGAAGGGCGGCAGAAAGCCTTGTGGCCTACGACAGCATGTATGTGGGGCCATTGGAATTCGTTTTTCACGAGCAGAAAGAGGCCGAGATCACCTCTCCCGATTCCCTGGCTTCTGTTTTAAGGGAGGATCCTCTGGTTATTCGCTTTGAATGGGGAGAAAGCGAGATCACACTGTCTGAAGCCCAGCAGAAAAAACTGGGTCTCCTCGCAACATATCTCGAACTAACGGATGATCATCATTGCCAGGTAACCGGGCATACAGACAATACCAGTTCTTCTCGTTTTAATTATGAGCTGGGCCTCAAACGTGCTGCTTTTGTTAAGGAGTACCTCATTGAATACGGGATCCCCGAAGAGCGTATAGCGATCATGTCGAAGGGAGAAACGGAGCCCATGGCCGGGAATAATTCAGAGGAGGGAAGGGCTTTAAATCGCCGTACGGTGATCACGATAACGGAATAACCAGTCAAACTGATCGAAATATGAATTTATGTGTTTTAATACCGGTGCTTACCGGCGTGATAAGTGCGCTTTTGGGATACCTGCTGGGAAAATTGCTAGCTGATGACAGGTCTGCCGACGTTGAATTGTGGAAGACCAAATATATTGGTGTGGAAAAGGAACTGGCCATGTGCCGGACGCAGCTATCCTCCCTGAAGAAGGATCAGATCAAAGGCGTTCCCTTTGACCCTGAAGCGGCAAAGAGTGTTTTTGGAAGAACGATAAAGGAGAACGATCTTAAGGTGGTGGAGGGTATTGGTCCGAAGATCGAAGAATTGTTTAAAAAGCACGGGATTGATACCTGGGCGCGTCTTGCCTCGACCTCTGTAGAACATTGCAGGGACATCCTGGATTCGGAGGGAGAGCGTTTTCGCATTCACGACCCGGAGACCTGGCACGAGCAGGCACGCCTTGCTTACCAGGGCAAATGGGATAAATTGTACGAATGGCAGCAGCAGCTCAAGGGCGGTAAGATGTGATATCACCGCGGTTTTTGAGGCGATGTGTTTTTCACTTTAGTTCGCGTTCCGGCCTTTCTCGTCGGGATAGAGTTCGTTTGCATTGTCGCTCTGCCAGAATTGTTTAGAATCCACGTCCATGAGCGTCAGCGGACTTTTATAGGCTGCGCCGGTATCCATATTCCAAATGGTGGCCTTATTCACCGGGGTGGTTTCCCCGATTCGGATGGTAGGAGTATGTCCGATGAAAATCTCCTTGTAGTGCTGCAGCCGATCGGGATACATCGGGTCTTCGGGCGTCAGTCCGGGGTCCATGGCCAGGGCCATTTCCCAGAGGGAGCGGTCCCACCACAGCATATCGGTAAAGTATTCCCGGGTTACCCCATGAAGGTTCGTGAAACCGGCATGCACATATAACCTGTTGTTCCTGTCCAGGTGGTAATTGTCAAGATTTTCCAGGAATTCCCGGTGTAGCTGTGTTTTTTCCTCAGCCACGTCCTCATATGCTTCGACAGTGGAACGTCCCCCGTGCATCAGCCACAGTTCGTTGTCCTGTCTTTTTTGAAGCCACTCCAGGAATAACTGGTCGTGATTGCCCCGGATGAATACACATTCATGGCTGTCATTGAGCTGGATCAACAGATCCAATACCCCGGGAGCATCGCTCCACCCATCTACATAATCGCCGAGGAATACCAGTTTGTCATCCGGGGTTACCGATGCCCGGTCGAGTACTTGTTCGAGGGCTTTCAGGGCGCCGTGGATATCTCCTATGACGAGGGTTCTTTCTGGCATACGTTGTGTTTCTTACACAAAGATACTATACCTGTCCTTAACTTCTCCAGTGCCTTTCAGGATTATAGGCAATTCGCTATCTTTAAGTTAGCATTAAATGCCAGGAACTTATGAAGAAGGTTTTTTGTATCGGCGAACTGCTGATCGATTTCGTAGCCGAAAACCAGGGCAGCAAACTGGAATCGGCTTCTCAATTTACCAAAAAAGCCGGCGGGGCTCCTGCCAATGTTGCTGCCGCCGTAGCGCGGGTGGGAGGTAAAGCGGGATTTATCGGCGCTGTGGGCCAGGACCCTTTCGGGGAATTTTTGTTAAATACGCTAACAGAGGAAAAGGTTGATGTGCGACACGCCCAGCGGGTGCAAACCTTTACCACCCTTGCATTTGTGTCTTTGGACAAAAGTGGGGAACGAGATTTCATCTTTAGCAGGGGAGCCGACAGGGAACTTAAATACGATTCGGAAATGGTGTCCGTTTTTGGTGGACAGATCCTTCATTTCGGGGCAGCGACGGGTTTCCTGGGCGGGCATCTGGAGGCCTCATATAAGCAGTATTTAAAGGAAGCCCGGGCTTCGGGATGCCTGGTCAGTTTTGATCCGAATTACCGGGCTGACCTCTGGAAAGAAGGCATAACTCATTTTAAAGACAGCTGTTACAATTTTTTAAAAAGTGCCCACTTCGCAAAATTGAGCCTCGAAGAAGCCGAAATAATCACCCAGGCCGATACTCCCGCGGCCGCCTGCCAGCTTCTTCATGAGTTGGGAGTGGTTTGTGTGGCCATAACCTTGGGTGCGCGTGGCACCTATCTGAGTGTTGCGAATCAAGGGGAGGTCATCCCGTCTGTACCTGTTGAATGCAGGGATACCACCGGTGCCGGAGATGCCTTCGTGGGCTGCATGCTCTGGCAGCTTTCGGCGGCCGGAGACCCGATGGCTGTAATTGCGGATTTCGAACGCATGAAGGAGGTAACGGTGCTTGCCAACCGGGCGGGAGCCTATACTACCACTTCCTTTGGTGCCATTGCTGCCTTGCCGAAGGCCAGCGATCTGGTTGCGGTCTAATTGTAACGTACCTTTCGAAGAATCCGGAGTGCTTCCTTGAGGGATCGGTAAACCGACGGGTCCTCCGCCTTTACATATTCTTTGTAATCTTCCATCATTTGTTTAGCCCCTTCAAATCCATTGAGGTAACAGATGAGATGGGTGGCAGGTAATTGATAAAAATCCTTCAGGTTTGACGGGGTCAGGGGAATATTCTTTTTAAGTTTTTCCAGGATGGTATTGTTGGTATTGAAGATGTGGTACAGCATTTTCTTGTCGTACTGGGGAGGTTCAAATAAGAGCTTGCTGTTTATGCGGTATGTGCCGTTGTTCTTAAAGGTGATCACCACTCTTTCCAGGGGGTAAAACTTCTTGTGTTTTTCCAGGCCGAGCTTTAAATATTCTGTGGTGGTAAAGGTATTTTCGGAATAACTGATCTCCACCTCATCCAGGGCCGAATAAAACAGCTTTACCTGTTCGTTTATAAGTTCGATGTCAAGGCGGGAGTAATAAACCTTGTCATTGACCTTTTTGGTTTGCCCCGCCCAGCACACCACGAATTGTTCCTTAAACACCTTGTAGTTCGACTCCAGATCCGGATGGCGGTTATTGATGAAATCAATGACTCCGTCGAGGGTAAGTTCAATATTGTTCCTGGCGTGTTGTTCGATCTGAGAAACGATCTCTGAATTAATGTCTTTGATCTCTATGTCGAAGACCTTGGGCATGCTCATACTTCCATCCCTGAAAAATACAGAACCGCCCCAGTATTTCCAGATATTCTTCTTTAAGGCACTGAGCTTTCCTGCTGACCGGATAGTGACCAAACCAACCACCTTACCCTCCGGGAGGTCGGGGAAGGGAATGTTTTCATAGGTGATGATCGGCGGATTCTCAATGTAGGCATTGACCAGGTTCTGTATCCTGCTGTCGTCAAAGAAATCGACCCCAATGATCCTGTTGTCTTCATCATCTACGCCTACAACAATATAAGAGTTGTTGGCCGGATTGGAATTGGCCAGGGCGCAGACATGTTTAATGAACTTGGCCTTGCCTTCCTTATCCCCGATGTTCAACTGCCGCTTTTTGTCATAAAAACTGTTCTCATCATTGTGAGCGAGAAGATTTTTTATGAGTAAGCGTTTGTTGATCATGGGAATTCAATTACCACCTGTCATCCCGGAAAGATGCCGGGTGCAGGTTCGTATTTTATCTAAAGTTAGGTCTTCTTGTTGACAATGGTACTGCTGGCCTGGTCGGTGCACATGACCATGAGATCCGCAATGTTCACATGGGGTGGTCTGGATACCATAAAATAAGCGATCTCGGCTATGTCTTCCGGTCGAAGCGGGGTGTAACCTTCATACACCTTTTCGGCTCTTTCCCGGTCGCCTTTAAACCTGACATCGCTGAATTCTGTCTCAACCAGTCCGGGATTGATGGCCCCCACCCGTATTCCAGATCCGTTAAGATCCAGGCGCATGCCCTGGTTAATGGCGTCAACGGCATGTTTACTGGCGCAGTAAACATCGCCCTTGGGGTAGACCTCCTTCCCGGCAGTAGAACCAATATTTATGATCTGTCCTGCCTTTCGTTTCATCATCTGAGGTAAAATACAGTGGGTAACGTATAACAGTCCCTTAACGTTGATGTCCATCATGGCATCCCAATCGTCCGGATTTCCCTGATCGATCAGGTCCAGCCCATGTGCATTCCCTGCATTATTAACAAGGATATCGATCTGGGAAAACGCTGGGTCCAGCGACCCTATGGCTTTTTCAACAACCTCCCTGTATCTTACATCAAAGCACAGGGTAGTTACTTCAGTGAGTGGAGAGAGTTCATCTTTCAGGGTGTCCAGGCGCTCCTGCCTGCGGCCGCATAGAACCAATCGGATCTCATGTTTTGCAAATGCTCTGGCAATAGCTCTTCCGATCCCACTGCTTGCTCCGGTAATGAATGCAGTTTTTTTCATGTGTTGGTGTTTAAGGTACTTTATGACCCTGGCTCGCTACCTGAATAGCAAACCAGTCTTGCAATTCCAGGTCGATATTTGTAGCCTTCAGGGCATTTGAAATTCTTTCAGGGTTGGTGGTTCCGATAACCGGAATGATCCCGGCCGGATGTTTCATGATCCAGGCCAGTAATAGCTGATCTGCGGTGGCCTTGTATTTTTCAATGAGTTCGAACATCAGGGTTCTGATGCGTTGTGTCTGAGGCGTATCTTCCCGGAAAACACTTCCAAGCGGACTCCAGGCCATGGGTTGGATGCCATGAAGGATCATATGGTCCAGGTCTCCATTGAGCATGCTTTCAAAATGCGTGGCAGAGAACTGTATCTGGTTGGCGGCCAGGGGAATTTTAGAACGGATGAGGTCGGTTTGGGAAGGTGTGAAGTTGGAAACCCCCAGGGATTTGATCTTTCCCTCTTTTTTCAATCGCTCGGCTGCGGCGGCGATGGCTCCCGGCTCCATCAGCGGGCTCGGTCTGTGCAAGAGGAACAGGTCAAGATAATCGGTGCCCAGGTTCTTCAGGCTTTGCTCTGCACTCCAGACGATATAGTCTTCAGACAGGTCGTAGTGTTTGATCCGGTTATCCCGTGTATCGGCCATATACTGGATCCCGCATTTACTGATAAGCTGTATGTCTTCTCTCTTGACCGGACTCTTCTTCAGCGCCTTTCCGAAATCGGCCTCTGTGGTATACCCTCCATAGATGTCAGCGTGATCGAAGGTGGTGATCCCTTTTTCAACACAATAATTGATCAGATGGGTCATCTGGGCTGTACTGAGGTTTTTTCCCCAGCTTCCCCATGTCATGGTTCCGGCTATGATTTTTGAAAATGTCATCTTTTTTCTGTTTATGGATAGCAATTTAAAGAATACACGGCTAAACTTTGGTGTTTTGAGATAAAACTACAGGAATTTCAATTTTTGAAATTTGCCAGGTTTGGTTTAGTTTTGAACCCCTGTATTCCAATTTATAGGATCTCAACTTTACCTCTTCAATAATGCCTGCTTCTTGTTTTTAAAGGCAATAAAAAGATCCGTTTTCCGTTTTTCAACGTACATAGAATGAAAGCCTTAAAACTTAATTAAATACTGAATGTTATGCTAAACAAATTCTTACTCAACGTATTAGCGATTATTTCCGTGACTACCGCACTGGTAGGTTGCAGTGATAACGATGATACTAAACTATCTCAAAATGCCCGGCTTACGGTACGTCTTACCGATGCTCCTGGCGATTATGAAGCTGTAAACATCGATGTGCAGGGCGTAATGGTCAACGCGTCTGATGATCCGGAGTCCGGCTGGGAGGAAATGCAGGACGTGAACACCGGGATCTACGACCTTCTGGAGTTAACCGGAGGTCTTAATGTTTTACTTGCCGACAACCAGTGGCCTGCCGGTGAACTAAAACAGATACGTCTGGTACTGGGTGAAAACAACACCGTGGTGGTAGACGGAAACGAAATGCCTTTGGAGACCCCCAGTGCCATGCAAAGCGGACTGAAGGTTAAGGTTAATGAAACCCTCGAAGCCGGCTATACGTATGATATCATCCTGGATTTTGATGTGGATGCTTCTATCGTGGAGGCCGGGAATTCAGGAAATAAGAATCTCAAGCCTGTGATTCGAGCCAGTTCTGTAGCTACCTCCGGGATCATTTCCGGTAGTGTGGAACCTTCAGGATTCCAGACTAAAGTGAGTGTCATGGTTGGTGAGGAAGAAGTTAGTGCTTACACCGATGAAACCGGTAATTTTATGCTCTACGGAGTGCCCGCCGGAACCTATGATGTTTTGGTGACGCCGGATCCTGAGGTCCGTTACGGCAGTGCCACCATAGAAGGGGTTACTGTTGTAAACGGTGAAACCACCCAGCTGGATCCTGTGGTTCTTGTAATGCTTGAGAATGTTGGGGATGTTACCGGTACTGTGAGCAATGAGGGACTTTCTTTTTCCGCTACAACAGTAGTAACTGTTGAAGGAGTAGAGAATAGTGTCGAGGCGGTTTACGGTGCGGAAGGACAATTTACTTTCTACAATTTACCGGCTACAGGAGAAGGTGAGTCTTATACCATTACCGTGGCAGCAGAAGGATATCAGTCTGTAGAGGTTACCGGGGTTACCGTAGCTGATAATGAGCTGACTACCCTGGAGGCTCCGATCGAGTTAATGGTAGAGTAAAGTTAAAATCTGCTAAAGAAATATTAAGAGTGGTCTCTGCAGGGATCACTCTTTTTATTTTTAACCTAACCTTAACAACATACTCTCATATTAATTTTCAATTTGCGTGCTACCGCGAGTCGTCTTATATTCAAACTGCTAAAAAACTATTATATGGAGCAAGAAAGTACTATTGATATTAGTCAGATCAATGAAAAAATTGCCACAGAGAGTGCTTTTGTCGATATTTTAACCAAGGAAATGACCAAGGTTATCGTGGGTCAGAAACATATGGTAGAGCGTTTGCTGATCGGTTTGTTAGGTCAGGGACATATTCTGTTAGAGGGGGTGCCGGGCCTGGCAAAAACCCTGGCGATAAATACCCTGTCCAGTGCGGTTCATGGTAGTTTCAGCAGGATACAGTTTACTCCGGATTTGTTGCCGGCCGACGTTATCGGAACGCTGATCTACAATATCAAAGAGAATGACTTTTCCATAAAAAAGGGGCCAATATTCGCGAATTTTGTTTTAGCAGATGAGATCAACAGGGCCCCCGCTAAAGTGCAGTCGGCATTGCTTGAGGCGATGCAGGAAAGGCAGGTGACCATCGGGGATGAAACGTTTCCCCTGGACCGCCCCTTCCTGGTAATGGCCACCCAGAACCCTGTAGAGCAGGAAGGTACGTATCCGTTGCCGGAAGCCCAGGTAGACCGATTCATGCTGAAAACGGTAATTGACTATCCTAAAATCGATGAGGAACAGCTCATTATACGCGCTAACCTGCGGGGCGGGTTTGCAGAGGTTAAGCCGGTGGTAACTCTGGAACAGATCCTCAGGGCTCAGCAAGCCGTTCGTGAGGTGTATATGGATGAAAAGATCGAGAAGTATATCCTGGATATTATTTTTGCCACCCGTTACCCTGAAAAGTACGGTTTGTCGGAGATAAAGCCGCTCATCAGTTACGGTGCTTCTCCAAGGGGAAGCATCAACCTGGCCACTGCAGCCAAATGTTATGCCTTTATCAAGCGACGTGGATACGTGGTGCCTGAGGATGTCCGTGCGGTTGTTATGGATGTATTGCGACACAGAGTTGGGATAACCTATGAGGCCGAGGCCGAGAACATCAGTTCTGAAGACCTTATACATAAGGTGGTTAATGCGATTGAGGTGCCCTAAACTATTGCGATAGTTCCGGTAGAATGGTTATAACCTTAGCTTCAAGACTGAACCCTAAAAATGGATACCAAAGAAATACTCAAAAAAGTAAGGAAGATTGAAATCAAAACCCGAAGACTCAGTGATCATGTTTTCGGGGGAGAATATCATTCCACCTTTAAAGGTCGGGGGATGACCTTTAGCGAGGTAAGGCAGTATCAGTTCGGGGATGATGTGCGGAGCATAGACTGGAATGTAACTGCCCGTTACAATGAACCTTTTGTCAAGGTTTTTGAGGAAGAACGTGAATTGACGATGATGTTAATGGTTGACGTCAGCGGATCTGAGATGTTTGGTACCAGCAGCCAGTTTAAGAAGGAAGTGATCACGGAAATTGCAGCAACCCTTGCTTTTTCTGCCCTTCAGAACAATGATAAGATAGGCCTGGTGTTGTTTTCTGACCAGGTGGAACTTTACATACCTCCGAAAAAAGGGAGGTTTCACGTATTGCGTATTATCAGGGAACTGATCGAATTTACTCCCGGAAGCAAGGCCACCAACCTGGATCGTGCCCTGCAATTCCTTTCGAGTGTAACCAAGAAAAAGGCGATAGTGTTTATACTCTCTGATTTTATTACGGACGGATATGAACACAGCCTTAAAATTGCTGCCAACAAGCACGATATCACTGGTATCAGGGTGTATGACCAGCGGGAGGCAGACATTCCCAACGTGGGAGTGGTTAATATGAAGGATGCGGAAACGGGTGAACTTTTCCTGGTGGATACCACCTCGCGAAAGATTCGCAGGGCTTACAAGGAAGACTATACCAGCCGGGTGCAGTATTTCCATAACGCCTTCAGTAAAAGCGGAGCCGGAGCCCTCAGTTCCCGTGTGGATGAGAGTTATGTCAAGAAGTTACTTGGGTATTTTAAAAGGAGAGCCTGATCGATGAATAGACCACTGGAAAATAGAATAAATACTACCGGTCCGGGTCATCTTTTCCGGAGATGGTTCTTTTGTATGTGTGTGCTTTTTGCTTCCGCTGCGCTGGCGCAGGATGCAAAGGTATCCTCGTATGCTGATACCACCAGTATACGAATCGGAGAACAGATCGAATTTCGCATTGAAGTGGAAACCGATACGGTGAACCCCGTATTTTTTCCCGAGGGGCAAACCTTCCTGCCTCTGGAGGTGGTGGAAGCCTACCCCATTGATACTTTTAAAGCTGAAGATAAATACAATCTGATCCGGAAGTACGCGCTTACCCAATTTGATTCCGGGGCGTATACCATCCCGATACAACAGATCATGGTTGGGCAGAAAGCCTACTTTACAGATTCGGTTCCCGTTGCGGTAAATACCGTTGTCGTGGATACCACAAAACAAAAAATGTACGATATCAAAGGCTTGCAGGCTGTAAACCGCAGCTATGCCGAATGGTGGAAATACCTGGTATGGGCCTTGATTATCGGGGGAGGACTTTTTCTTATTCTTTACTGGTTCCTCTGGCGTGACAAACCCCTTACCGAAGACGAGAAGGTGGCCTTGCTCCCTCCCTATGACAGGGCGCTGCTGGCTTTGGAAAAGCTCGACAATTCCAGGTACCTTATCCAGTCGGAGTATAAAGAGTATTATTCTGACCTTACCAATATTGTACGTTCTTATCTGGAAGATGAGATCCATGTGGATGCTTTGGAAAGCACCACATCACAGCTTATTGCCAAGCTGGAGTTGCTCAGGGACTCGGGGTCGCTCAAACTTGATGATGGTTCCATTACGCAGTTTCAAAAAGTATTGGAAACAGCAGACCTTGTAAAGTTTGCCAAAACGGTACCCGACAGCACCGTTATCAAACAAGACAGAGCATTGGCAGAGCAATTGGTAAATAAAACCCATGAAGCCTTGCCGGAACCCGATGAGAGTGAGGTAGATGAGGAGGTAAGGATCGAAGAGCTTCAACGAAAGAAGCGTAAAAAGAAGATCACGTATGCTGTTGCTGCTTCCCTGGCGTTTCTTTTGGCTATGGGAGGAACGATGGTATATTTCTACGGATTCCAGAATGTGAAGGATACGGTTCTGATGCATCCTACCAGGCAATTGCTCCATAGTCAATGGATAGGGAGTGATTATGGGTATCCGTCCATTTATGTGGAAACTCCCGAGGTGCTAATGAGAACCGATCAACCCTGGCCACAGGAAATTCAGAGTCAGATTCACGGTAGCCAGGTGTTCCGTCTGGGAGAACTTGGAGACCGGTTTTACCTGAACCTCAGAGTCACTACTTTTAAGAAGGACTCTAAGATAGATGGTACCCAGGCCATGGACAATACGATACAAATGCTTGAAGATACCGGTGTTCAGAATATGCTGGTCAAGGAGGAGGATTTTACAACTGCAACCGGAGTGAAGGGGTTGAAACTGTACGGAAGCCTGAGTGTGCCTTTCGAGGACGGACAATCCGGGAAGATGCAATATGCCATGTACAGCTTTACCCATGAAGGAGGGCTGCAGCAATTGTTGATGATTTACGACCAGAACGATCCGTATGCTCCCCAGGTGGCAGAGCGAATTATTGGTTCGGTAGATTTTAAAAAAGCAGGATAGCATGTTTGAGAATATAGAGTTTGCAAATCCACAATTCTTTTGGTTACTGTTGCTGTTACCGGTGGCCCTGGTTTGGTATGTCTTTACCAGGAAGAAGGAAACTGCGGCCCTTACCGTACCGAGTCTTGGGGGATTTAAACGGAAGCGATCGGTGCTGTCTGCCTTGAAACCGGCATTATTTTTACTGCGACTACTTGCTTTGGGTGCCCTGATAACGGCAATGGCGAGACCTCAGACCAAGGATGTATCTACCCGCACAAAATCCAGTCGCGGTATTGATATTGTGATGGCCATAGATGTTTCCTCGAGTATGCTCGCCAGAGACCTCAAGCCAAACCGGCTCAATGCACTTAAAAGTGTCGCTGCCAGTTTTATCAAAGACCGGGTCAGTGACCGGATCGGTTTGGTGGTGTATTCCGGGGAAAGTTTTACGAAGACGCCGATCACAAGTGATAAGGCTATTGTACTCTCCTCCCTGGAGGAGATCCGGTACGGTCAGCTTGAAGACGGAACGGCCATTGGAATGGGCCTTGCCACCTCTGTGAATCGTCTAAAAGAGAGCAAGGCGAAAAGTAAAGTGATCATCCTGTTAACCGACGGGGTCAACAACTCCGGATTTATAGAACCTGCTACAGCGGCTGAACTGGCCGTGGAGTACGGGATAAAAACTTATACCATAGGCATCGGTACCAACGGTAAAGCAGAAACCCCGGTGGCGTATAATCTGGACGGAAGTTTCAGGTACGCCTTCCGTGAAGTTGAAATAGATGAAGAGCTGTTGCAATCGATCGCTGAGAATACCGGTGGGCGCTATTTCAGGGCAACGGACAACGAAACCCTATCAGAAATTTACGACGAGATCAATAAACTGGAAAAATCGGAAGTCGAGGAGATCCGCTACACCAATTTTGAAGAGCGGTTCCGGCCACTGGCCATACTGGCCGGAGGGCTGATGTTGATGGAAGTGTGTTTAAGATTTACTTTTTTCAGAAGTTTTATATAAATGTATCAGTTAGACCAACATATTTATTTTTACCTGCTCGCCGTGATCCCGGTGCTGGTGCTCATGTTTCTGTTGCTGCAATTATGGAAGCGAAGGGCCCGAAACCGGTTTGGTGATTCCGGGTTGCTCCGGCGTTTATCCCCGGACCGGTCCGGATTTAAGCCTGTTCTTAAACTGGTAATGTGGTGCCTGGCTTTTGCATGTCTGTCGATAGCCCTTGTAAATCCTAAGATAGGGACGAAGCTGGAAACGGTAAAGCGGGAAGGGGTAGATCTTGTTTTCGCCATAGATGTATCTAAGAGTATGGCGGCAGAAGATATTGCGCCTAACCGACTGGAAAAAGCGAAAAGGCTTACCTCGGAGATCATCAACAGCCTGGTGAGCGACCGTATTGGTATAATTGCATACGCCGCAAGGGCGTATCCCCAGTTGCCTATTACTACCGATTACGCTGCGGCTAAGATGTTCCTGCAGAACATGAACACCGACATGATGTCTTCTCAGGGTACGGCCATCGGGCAGGCCATAGACCTGGCCACCAGCTATTTTGACGACCAGGATCAGACCAACAGGGTGTTGGTGATCATTTCTGATGGGGAGGACCACTCCGGGAACTTTGAGGAGGCAATCGCCAAGGCAAGAACGGAAGGTATCAGGATATTTACCATTGGAGTTGGAACCGAAAAAGGCGGAAGGATTCCGCTGAGAGAAAATGGAGTGATACAATCCTATAAAAAGGATCAGAATGGAGATGTGGTGATCACCCGTCTCGATAATTCCATCCTGCAGCAGATTGCTGAGTTGGGAGAAGGAGGGTATGTAAATGGATCTAATACAGAAGAGGTTATTGATTATGTGACTGATACGCTGTCGAGAATGGATAAGAAGGAATTTGAAGCCAAACAATTTGCTGATTTCAAGGACCAGTTTCAGTGGTTTCTCGGCGGGGCTTTGCTATTGCTTTTTATCGACGTGTTCCTGCTGGAGCGTAAAACTGCCTGGTTGCGTAAATTAAACCTGTTTAACGAAAAGGAAGAGGAGCTGTAAATAACTGTATTATGAAAACTGCAATTAACATCATATTACTTTCAGGACTTTTCATGGGGTTGGGAACAACCGTGCTCTTCGCCCAAGAAGAGGAGGGTGCGGAAAAGAAGAATTACCGCAAATCCCTTGACCTCACCTATGAGGCAAATAACGAGTTAATTGAAGAAGACTTCACCGAGGCCGAGGCGACCTACAGAAAAGCCATAGCCAGAAGTGATAAGAATGCCACAGCCCGCTATAACCTTGGAAATGCCTATTACGAAAAGAACAGCCTGGGAGAGGCATTTATGAGGTATAAGGAAGCAGGAGAGTCTGCAGCATCCAAGGCAGATAAGCATAAGGCCTTCCACAATATGGGAAATGTGTTTATGAAGAATGAAGAATATCAGAAAGCGGTTGAAGCCTATAAAGAAGCATTGAGAAACGATCCGTCTGATGAGGAGACGCGATATAACCTGGCCCTGGCCAAAGAAATGCTGGAAAAGGAAAAACAACAGAACCAGGACAATCAGGACAACCAGGACAACCAGGATCAAAACCAGGATAATAAAGAAAACCAGGATCAGCAACAGCAGCAACAGGATCAGCAAAACCAGGATCAGAACGGGGGAGAAGAAGACCAGAAGGAAGAAAAGGGAGATCCCAACCAGGAAGGCGATCAAAAACAGGATCAACAGCAGGAGGGGGAAGGCGATCAGCAGAAACAACAGCCCCAGGAGGGTGAAGGTCAGCCTGAGCAACAACGTCAGAGCCAGCTTTCGCCTCAGCAGATCAAGAACATCCTCGAGGCTATGAATAACGAGGAGAAAAAGGTTCAGGAAAAAATGAACGCTAAGAAAGTTAAAGGAATACCCGTAAAAACGGAAAAAGATTGGTAAGTCAGGAGGAAGTTAACATGAGTTCTTTAAAGTGGTACATATCGGCTTTATTTATCATAGGTGTATTTTTCACTGGATTTGCCCAGGATGATGCTGTCGAGTTCAATGCTTCGGTAAGCAAAAGCAAGCTCGGTATCAATGAGCGCCTTCGTATAGATTTCACCATGAACCAGGATGGGGATAATTTCACGCCACCTGATTTCGATGGTTTTCGCGTTATAATGGGGCCTAACCAATCGGTGAGTCACCAGTGGATCAACGGGAAAAAAAGCTTTTCAAAGTCCTACTCGTATGTTTTGTCACCCTTAAAAAAAGGGAAATTCAATATCCGGCAGGCAACTGTAGAAATTGATGGGAATACCTATAAAACCCTGCCGGTTGCGGTGGAGGTTACCGAGGCCGTTAGCGATCCGAATGCCCCGCCAAGCGCCAATGATGTGGCTGAAGAAAAGTTGCACCTGGTAGCGGAGGTTTCCGATTCCAATCCTTACCTGAACGAAGCCATAAGTGTAGAGTATAAACTTTATATTAGTCCGGATATAAATATCTATGACTTTATCCCGGTAGATAATCCGACTTATAACAACTTCTGGTCTCAGAATATCGAGGTAAAACGGCTTAAGGCCGAAAATGGCCTCTACCAGGGAAAGCAATACCGATACGTAGTACTTAAACAGGTGGTGCTCTATCCGCAGCGAAGCGGGAAGCTGGAGATCGAACCCCTGACGCTGGAGGTCAAGGTGGAGGTGCCTACCAACAGAAGAAATATCTTCGGAGAGCGCGTGTATACCCAAACCCATGTAAAAGTAGCTACCGATAAGCGAACGATTCGAGTGAAGCCTTTACCCGAAGAGGGGAAACCTGAAAACTTTTCAGGGGCTGTTGGAAAATTTGATTTTGATGTGATCCTTTCCAAATCCGATCTCAGGGCAAATGAATCCCTGACCGCAAAGATCACCGTAAATGGGGAAGGTAACCTCAAGCTATTCGAATTGCCATCGCTTACCCTGCCAAGTTCTCTCGAAGTGTATGAGCCGGAATTTTCCGAGTCGATTCGTACGCGGTTGAGCGGAATGAAGGGAAGGGTTACGGAAAGTTATACCATCGTTCCTCAGTACAGAGGGAAGTACCCTGTTCCGGAGGTGGAGTTCTCCTATTTTGATCCGGAAACAGAGGAGTATAAAGTACTGAAGTCTGCCAGCACGATGATCAATGTGTTTGACGGCCCATCTTCCGGATCCGACCCGAACACGGATGTCAATTCCGGAGTGGTCAAACAACCGGTTGCCATGGTGGGTGACCAGTTCAGGTTTCTGAAACTCAACGCTAACCTGGTGCCTAAAGCTCAGAAGGAGTTTCTGGGGACCCTCCGATTTTATCTTTTGTATTTCGGCCCGTTATTACTTATACCCCTGGCCATTATTATCGGTAAGCGAAAGCGGGAGCGCGCACTTGATGTGGAAGGGAACAGAGTAAGGAAGGCAAACAGGCTGGCCAGGAAATACCTTTCTGAAGCCCGGAAAAACCTCGATGACGGAGATCGCTTCTACGAGGCTCTGGAGCGGGCCCTGCACAATTACCTGAAGGCAAAGCTGCATCTGGTAACCTCCGATATGAGTAAGGAGAGAATTCGTGTTCTCCTGGAGGAACACGGGGCGGGAGAAGAAGAGATCAAGGGATTTGTGGCCTTGTTGAGCTCCTGTGAGCTGGCACGGTACACCCCGGTTACGGCAGGCGGTATGAAAGTAGATTATGATAAGGCGGCAGAAGTGATCGCTGTTCTCGATAAACATCTGGGATAATGAAACATACAGGAAATATAAAGTTTAGCTTACGGGAGCTGTTCACAGGGCTATTGCTTTTTGTATTGACCAGCGTGGGAGCCCAGAATGACCAGCTCTTTGAAGAGGGGAATAAGCTCTACAACGAAGGAGCATACCAGGAAGCCATTCAGCGATACAAAAAGATTTCAGAGAGTGGCATGCATTCGCCGGAATTGTATTTCAATATGGGGAATGCCTATTATAAGATCAATGAGATAGCTCCGAGTATACTGTATTATGAAAAAGCTCTGGTACTGGATCCTGAGGATGAAGATGTTCGGGTAAACCTCGCTTATGCAAGGAACATGACCATAGATGCTATTGAAGAAATGCCACAAACGGGAATCTCCAAGCTCGTTAACGGCATTATCGGCACATTGGATTACCGGATGTGGAGCTACCTCGCCATAGGGGCCATGTTTCTTTTCGTGACCTTATTTATCGCCTATTATTTTGCCTATGCACAGGGGAGAAAGCGCCTGCTTTTTGCCGGTAGTGGGGTTTCTTTACTGCTATCGCTGGTATGTCTTTTGTTTGCCTTCCAGCAGCGTACACTGCTAAGCCAACGCAATCCTGCCATCGTCTTTGCGCAGGAAACCACCGTAAAGTCTGAACCCAACCTCGGTAGCGAAGAGATTTTCCGTCTTCATGAGGGAACCAAGGTCTTTATCCTGGATACACTTAATAACTGGAAGAAGATCAGGCTGTCAGACGGAAAAGAAGGATGGTTACCTGAAGATGAATTAAGGGTGGTTAAGGATTTTTAATTAAATTAACATATCTTACCATACATTACTCCTAATTTTGGGAGTAGAAGAAGAACACTTTTTTGGGAACTAAAGAAAGAATATACCTGATAACCTTTCTCTTTAGCTTCTGTACATTTCTGATTAGCCCTTCGGTATTTATACTTCTGCAGGATGATACCGATGTCGCCTATTTTTTCAATATTTCAGAAGAGGAGGAGAATAAAGAGGAAAGCATGGAAAAGGATATGGACGAGAATTTCATATGTCATTTCCAGGTTATCGAGTGGGCCTATAATTCATCTGAAGCCGGGGTGTTCTTCCACCTTCAGCCCGTATGCCATGATGTCTTTCGGGCTCCTGTTCTCCCCCCTCCCGAATTCAGGGTCTGATTTCCTCAGTATTATTCTTACAAAATGACTTGCCGCTCCCATACAGGAGACGGTACACTACTTTCTTAAAAATTACATTTTATGTTTAAGCATTTAAAAAATGATTTACCATCAAGTTTGGTGGTATTCTTTGTTGCATTACCACTGTGTCTCGGAATTGCTCTGGCGAGTGGGGCACCTTTATTTTCGGGATTGATCGCGGGTATCGTGGGTGGTATTGTGGTAGGTTCTCTCAGTGGCTCCAGTCTTGGGGTTAGTGGTCCGGCTGCCGGATTGGCCGTGATCGTTTTAAACGCCATCACCGACCTTGGAAGCTGGGAAGTTTTTCTCGTAGCTGTGGTGCTGGGTGGGGTCCTGCAAATCGCTCTCGGGGCGGCTAAGGCCGGAATTATCGGTTACTACTTTCCTTCTTCAGTGATCAAGGGCATGCTGGCCGGTATCGGTATCATCATCTTTTTAAAACAATTGCCGCACGCCGTAGGGTATGATTCCGATTATGAAGGGGATCTTAACTTTTTACAGTTGGATGGGGAAACCACCTTTACTGCACTAGGCAGTATGATGGATAATGTTTCACCGGGCGCTATCGTGGTTTCGCTCATCTCTCTTGGGATACTTCTTCTTTGGGATCTTGTGCTTACCAAAAAATCAGATGTTTTTAAAATCGTACCTGGGCCACTTATTGCAGTTGTGGTGGGAATCCTTTATAACTTCACCATAGCCTCAGACCATGCTTTTGGTATCGCCGCAGAGCACCTGGTTTCCGTTCCGGTTCCGGAAAGTGCAACAGATTTCCTGGGTCAGCTGTCGTTCCCCGATTTCGGAGCCATTACGCGTTACGATGTCTGGATAACCGCTATAACCCTGTGTATTGTGGCCAGTCTGGAAACTCTCTTATCTGTGGAGGCTACCGATAAGCTGGATCCGCAAAAACGAACCACACCAACCAACAGGGAGCTATTTGCCCAGGGAACGGGAAATATTGTGTCCGGGCTCATCGGTGGACTTCCTATAACCCAGGTAATCATTCGCAGTAGTGCTAATGTGCAGTCCGGAGGAAAAACCAAGATGTCTGCTATTATTCACGGTTTTCTGCTGTTGATCTCGGTGATCGCCATTCCCGCCTTGTTAAACAAGATTCCGCTTGCCGTATTGGCGGCAATTCTGCTGGTGGTTGGATACAAACTTGCCAAACCCGTGCTTTTTAAAAATATGTATCGTTTGGGCAGGGAACAATTCATACCCTTTATAGTAACCGTGCTGGGAGTTGTTTTCACCGACTTATTGCTCGGTATCGGACTTGGTCTGGGTGTTGGTATTATGATGATCCTGATCAAGAACTATCAGAATTCTCACTTCCTGCATATTGTGGAGAAGGAAGACGGGGTGCATAAAGTTCGCATGACCTTATCAGAAGAAGTAAGTTTCCTGAACAAGGGAGCCATTTTAAGGGAATTAAACAATCTTCAGCCCAATACGCACCTGGAATTGGACGTTACCAAATGTATTCGTCTCAATTATGATATCCTGGAGATCCTCGATGATTTTCGGTACAGATCAAAACAAAAAGGCATTCATATTACCGTTATCTCTGAAAAAGGTACATTTGAGAATCCCGAGAGCTTTATGAAA
Source organism: Robertkochia flava (assembly GCF_020166515.1). Classification (GTDB taxonomy): domain Bacteria; phylum Bacteroidota; class Bacteroidia; order Flavobacteriales; family Flavobacteriaceae; genus Robertkochia; species Robertkochia flava. The sequence goes on from NZ_JAINZT010000002.1 coordinate 507,474, forward strand.
CTGTTTTTAACCACCAAGGTTGCGTAAAATCAGCCGAAAAAATAAATAAACATACTTGAAATGGATTTACAGAAAATTTTTGAAAATAACGCAGACTGGATCAAGGATAAACTTAATACTGATAAGGATTTCTTTGAGAAGCTGGGAAAGGGACAGAGTCCTGAATTGCTTTACATCGGGTGTTCAGACAGCCGGGTAACGGCCGAAGAGCTGATGGGGTTGGAGCCGGGAGAGGTGTTTGTGCATCGTAACATTGCCAATGTGGTTTCTAACATTGACCTAAATGCCATGTCGGTGATCGAGTACGCAGTGAACCACCTTAAGGTGAATCACGTAGTTATTTGCGGGCATACCAGTTGCGGGGGAGTAAAGGCTGCCATGCAATCGGCAGATCTTGGACTGCTCAACCCCTGGTTGCGGAATATCCGGGATGTGTTTCGATTACACAAAGAGGAACTCAACGCGATCCAGGATGAGGAATTGCGGTATGACCGACTCGTGGAGCTCAATGTGCAGGAGCAATGTGTGAACCTGATCAAAACGGCAGCCGTGCAAAAGGCCTATAAGGAAAGAGGATTAAAGGTTCACGGTTGGGTATTTGATATCCATAACGGGAAACTGATCGACCTGAAGATCGATTTCGAGGGCATCCTCGAAAATATTATGGAGATTTATAATCTCGATTAAAAAGAAGCCCCGGTTAAGGGGCTTTTTTTATGGAATATTCCAGGAGTACAGCAATTAGCGCTGTAGACTCAGATGATAAGGGTCTGCAGTTTTAAATGGATTCCGGTATTGTTTCAGGAGCCTGAAGTACGGCTTCGTCTTCAAGAATGATCTGAAATAATAATCCGCCAATGTTTTTTACCGGGCTATATAACAGAGAGGTTTCCATGGAATCCTGATCGGTTAAGGGAAAGGAGATGTCTATCCTGGACAGGAAAATGAGCAAGCCGCCCAGGACCACGATAAATTTCAGGCCGCCAAATACACTACCCATGATCTTATTGATAAAACCCAGGGCGGCGATATTGGCAAGCTTGGTTAATACCTTACCCAAAAGCGTTATGGCCAGGATGATCACAATGAAGGTCACCGCAAAAGCAGCTAGATTGATGTATTTTTCCTCCCATTCCAGGTATTGGGTCAGGTAGTTCCCAGTAAGGTAGGAGAAATGAATGGCTCCGAATATTCCGGCAATAAGGGCGATCAGGGAGGCTGCTTCCACAAAGAAGCCGTTGATAAATCCTTTGATTACGCCATACAGTATAAGTACGCCCAGCAGGATGTCTATAAAATTCATAGCAAAAGCGGTTTGAACAAATATATGTTATTTGAAGTTCTTATTTTTGCTAAAAACATTGCTATGGCTCGCGACGAACAGTTAAAGCGAAGATGGGAGCTGCTTACCCAAAAGTTATCAGAACGCTTCGCCGATGGAGATGAACTCGACCTGGATTCGGTGATCTACCTGGTGGGCGTGCAGGAACTCGGTCAGTTACACCGCCGATTTAAAAAGGATGAAAAGGTAAATCTCATGCATATCGCTATTTGCAGGTTGTTGGAGCCTTACGGATATTACGAATTCGATTTTTTTGATGATGATGGTTGGCCGCATTACCGGTTAAAGGAAGAACTGCCCGTTCTCAAAGCCGGGGAGCAGAGTGTGCTGATGAAGGAAGCCATCGTTCAGTATTTCCTCGAAAAAGAATATATAGATTAAATTTCATGGCCCATGGTTGTTCAATATTTCCCCAACGACACAGGGCCTATTTATGCTGAAACACTGGCGGGTAGATTTCCCGTCGAACCCTTTAATACCTTTAGTAATCTCGTATTTTTCTTTATCCTCGTCTATTGGGGGGTAAGGGTATACCGGCGTCCGATGGAGCATCGCTTTCTGGCGTATGCCATGCCGCTACTTGGCGTAGGCTGGCTGGGCGGCACCTTGTATCACGCCACCAGGAGTCATGAGGTATGGTTGCTAATGGATTGGGTCCCTATCCTGCTGCTTTGTTTTGCAGCTGTGATGTATTTTATTTTCAAATTGGTGCGATCCACATCCTACCGGTTGCTCATTATCGTTGTAATTCTTGGGATTTCTGCCGGTATGAGATGGCTGCCTGTGCCCGCTGGTTATATCATTACTATAGATTATCTGATCTCTGCGGCTACGGTGCTGGTTCCGCTGGTCTGGTATCTTAAGTCTACGAATTGGGTACATGGCTCATGGGTTTTTCTGGCCATTATGAGTTTTGTAATAGCGTTGTTCTTTCGCTATCTCGACAGCCGCCAGGAGGTTTTGGAGTATGGAACCCATTGGCTCTGGCATCTGTTTGGGGGGATATCCGTTTTTCTGCTGTTCAAATATATTTATGAAGATAAAAGAGTTTTACCCGATAAGGTGGCAGATAAGTAATGTATATGCAAGAATTATTTAAATTTGCCCTTCCAAAGAAATGTGTGATATGATAGAGACCATAAAGGAGCATTTGACTCAGGTAGAAAAGTTTACTGCAGATAATTTAAACGACATTGAAGATTTCCGTATCAAGTACCTCGGAAAGAAAGGTCTTTTGAATGATTTTTTTGCCGAGTTTAAAAATGTTCCCGGAGATCAGAAAAAGGAATTTGGTCAAACCATTAATCAGCTTAAAACAGCTGCCCTGGAAAAGGTGAATGCCCTGAAAGCGGAGTTGGAAAATAAGCAGCAGGAGGCTAATATCTATGGCGATCTTACCCGTCCGGGTACGCCATTGGAATTAGGGTCCAGGCACCCGATCTCTATTGTAAAGAATCAGATCGTTGATATATTTTCACGTATCGGTTTCAATGTCTCTGAAGGTCCGGAAATGGAAGACGACTGGCATAATTTTACAGCCCTTAATCTTCCCGAGTACCACCCTGCCCGGGATATGCAGGATACCTTTTTTATCCAGACAGATCCGGATATCCTGTTAAGAACGCATACTTCTTCCGTACAGGTGCGGTACATGGAAAATAATCAACCACCCATAAGAACGATATCCCCGGGAAGGGTTTACAGGAACGAGGCGATCTCTGCACGTTCGCATTGCTTCTTCCACCAGGTTGAGGGACTTTATATCGATAAGGGTGTTTCTTTTGCAGACCTGAAGCAAACCCTGCAGTATTTTACCACTGAAATGTTCGGAAAATCCAGGATCAGGTTGAGACCTTCTTACTTCCCGTTTACGGAGCCCAGTGCTGAGGTTGATGTTTACTGGGGGTTAGAGACCGAGACCGATTATAAGATGACCAAAGGAACGGGTTGGCTTGAGATCATGGGCTGTGGAATGGTAGATCCGAATGTTTTACAAAACTGCGGGATCGATCCCAATGAATATTCCGGTTTCGCCTTTGGAATGGGAATTGACAGGATCGCCCTTTTGCTGCATCAGATCTCTGACATACGAATGTTGAGTGAGAACGATGTGCGGTTCTTAAAGCAATTCAAAAGCGTACTGTAAACCGGAGAAGGTAATGAAGAAGGATATTAAGATCCCTGAACCAGAAGGACTGTACCTGGCAGCGGTGCGTACATTTAATGAAGAACTGGGAGAAAATGTCTGGGACATATTTTTGCTGAATGCAGGTCAAAATGTCAAGGAAACCATGATGATTGTGCTCAGAGGATATTCGGAGGATAAAAAGACCTCGGTCATGCGAAAAAAGCTGGAGGCACTGCAACCGGGATCCTTTGGTCGGCTTGAATTTCTCAGGGAGGAATTACTGGATTTCAGAAACGAATACCTGGTAACCTGGTTCGAGGGAAGTGTCATGTACGAAAAGAATTTTGTACTGGAACCCGGACAGGTCTCAGAGGAGCAAATCGAATGGATAGCAACCCTGGGAATGGCGGGGGTACTCTTCTCTTAATTCAGGAAAACATAAGGAAAATAAGCGAGAGCTAAAAGCTCGTGGATAATTGAACTTAGAAATAAGGCTAAAATATTGTAAATCAATATTTTAGCCTTATTTTTATAGGATAATTAATCGATTATGCCGCAAATCTTGTTACAGTTTTAATTAAAAAACTCAAGATTCAAATTCTATGCGGTTATTTTCCTGTTTTATTTTTTTAGTGCTTTTATCGGGGTGTAAGGAATCGGGTACACAGGACGGGCAGGCTGCTGCCACTCCCCCGGAAGTACAGGTTCTGGAGGTGAAAAAGGACAGTATTACCGGGTATCAGAACTACCCCGCCAGTATAGAGGGTATTGTTAGCAGCGAGGTGAGAGCCAAGGTTTCCGGCTATATTCAGAACGTAATGGTAGACGCCGGGCAGCGGGTAACCAAGGGGCAGCCTCTGTTTCGCCTGGAAACCGAAACTCTTAATGAAGATGCCCAGGCGGCACAGGCTTCCGTGAACGCGGCCCAGGTGGAGGTGGAAAAACTGGTGCCCTTGGTAGATCAGGGCATCATAAGTTCGGTTCAGCTGGAAACAGCCAGGGCCAACCTGGCCAGAGCCAAAAGTAATTACAACAGTATCGCTGCCAAGATCGGTTATGCCACGGTAAAAAGTCCGGTAGATGGCTATCTTGGCTCAATTAACTTCAGGGAGGGTAGTCTTGTAAGTCCTTCCGATCCCAAGCCTTTAACCTCGGTGAGTAATATTGAAAGGGTATACGCCTTCTTCTCAATGAACGAGGCGCAATATCTCGATTTTTTACAGGAGTTCCAGGGCAATTCCCTTGAGGAGAAAGTGAAGAACTTCCCTCGGGTATCGCTGAAGCTGGTCAATGGCTCCCTTTATGATCAGCAGGGGGAAATCGAAACCGTCTCCGGACAGATCAATCCGGAATCCGGTACCGTTAGTTTCAGGGCAGTCTTCGATAATCCCGGGGAATTGCTCAGCGACGGAAACAGCGGTACTATTATGATCCCATCTGTATATCCGGATCATATTCTTGTGCCCGAGCGTTCTGTATTTGATATGCAGGGTGAAGTCTTCGCCTACAGGGTTACCGAGAATAATACGTTGGAGGCGGTTAAGCTTAACTATATAGATATCGTAAATAACCAATATGTGGTTACCGGTGGCCTGGCACCCGGAGACAGGATTGTGGCTATCGGGCCTGACAGGCTTCGCGCCAGTCAGCAGATCACTCCAAGGTCTGTTCCTTATGACAGTGTAGCCCGACCTATTGAAGCGATTTTTAAATAAGCGATCCTATGTTTAAAACATTTATTGAGCGTCCTGTTCTCTCTACAGTTATTTCGATCATTATCATTATCCTGGGTGTTCTCGGATTGCTGACCCTGCCCGTAGAGCAGTATCCTGATATCGCACCCCCAACCGTTAGGATCACGGCAAATTATCCGGGGGCCAGTGCAGAAACCGTTATTGAAAGTGTGGTGATTCCCATTGAGGAGCAGGTAAACGGGGTGGAAGGAATGACGTATATGACTTCCAGAGCCACAAACAATGGGGGGTGTACAATTACCGTGTACTTCGAGCAAGGGGTTAACCCTGATATTGCTGCAGTTAATGTACAGAATAAGGTGGCCCAGGCCACGGCCTTTCTTCCGCCGGAGGTGGTAAAACTCGGCGTTATTACCAGAAAACAGCAAACCAGTGCCCTGATGTTTCTGTCTGTGTATTCCACAACGGAAACCTACGACGAGACCTTTATTACCAATTACCTGAATATTAATGTGGTGCCGGCCTTTAAAAGAATTAGCGGGGTGGGAGACGTAAGGGCGTTTTCAGACCGTAATTATTCCATGAGGATCTGGTTGAAACCGGAAAAGATGGCTGCTTATAACCTGCAGCCTTCAGATATCGCGGCGGTACTTAATGAGCAATCGCTGGAGGCAGCCCCGGGATATCTCGGTGAATCCAGCGGAGAGACGTATTCCTATAAGATCCGGTATAGCGGGCGGTTCAGAACCCAGGAGCAATATGAGAATATCATAATAAAGGCACTGAGTGACGGACAGTTTCTGAGATTGAGGGATGTAGCCGATATTAAATTCGAATCCTATTCCTATTCCTATACCTCCTATACCAACGGTTATCCCAGTATAGTGATGGCTGTCTACCAGGTTAAGGGCTCAAATGCCCAGGCCCTGATAGAGGATTTAAAAGGCCAATTGGAAATCCTGCAAAAGGATTTTCCGGAAGGACTGGAAGTAGATATTGCCTATGATACCAATCAGTTTCTGGAAGCTTCCATAGAAAAGGTGGTGCATACCCTGTTTGAAGCCTTTGCCCTTGTTTTTCTTGTTGTGTTTATCTTCCTGCAGGATTTTCGTTCGACACTTATTCCTGCCATTGCGGTTCCCGTCTCTATTATCGGGGCGTTTTTCTTTCTTAAACTATTTGGGTATTCGGTGAATCTCCTGACGCTTTTCGCCCTGATCCTTGCCATTGGGGTAGTGGTAGACGATGCTATTGTGGTAGTGGAGGCCGTTCACTCAAAATTGGAAGAAGGGGCAGCGAATGCCAGGATAGCCACTCTGGAAGCCATGGAAGAGATCACCCCTGCGGTAATTTCAATGACGCTGGTAATGGCGGCGGTTTTTGTGCCGGTGACCTTCCTTACCGGGCCAACGGGAGTTTTCTATAAACAATTCGGGGTGACCCTGGTCATGGCAATATTTGTGTCGGCTATTAATGCACTGACGTTAAGCCCTGCATTAAGTGCTTTATTGTTAAAACCACATCATCATAAGGAAGGGGCAAAACGCAACATTCTTCAGCGGTTTTTTGACTGGTTCAATCGTGGGTTTGAAAAGTTTAAAGGCGTGGTTGGGAATGCTCTCGGCTTTTTGGTGGCCCATAAATGGATCGTGCTCACCATTCTCGCACTGGCAGTAGCAGGTATTGTATGGACATCAAAAACAACAAAATCGGGTTTTGTGCCCAATGAAGACCGGGGAATGGTCTTTGTCGATCTTCAATTGCCGCCGGGATCTTCTCTTGATCGTACAGATCAGGTGCTGAAAGAGCTGAACCGAAAAGTAAGGGATATTCCCGGGGTAACGGGAACCACCCTGGTAGGCGGATTCAGTGTGTTAAGTGGAGCCGGGAGTAATTTCGGACTGGGAATGATTAAGTTCCTGCCCTGGGAAGAGCGGGAAGCAGATTCCCTCTCTGTGGAAAGCTTACTTCAGAAACTATTCGCTGCCGGGGCCAGCATCCCGGAGGCCAATATTATCTTTTTTTCTCCCCCCAGTGTTCCCGGTTTTGGAGCTGCATCAGGTTTTGAAGTGAACCTGCTCGACAGGTCGGGCGGGTCTTTTGAAAACCTGAGCCAAGCGAACGATGAATTTCTGCAGGCTCTCAATGCCAGTCCGGCTATAAAATATGCCCGGGCTTCCTTCGATATCGGATACCCGCAATACGAACTGGAGATCAATGTGCCGGCTGCAAAGCAGCGGGGAGTGGCAGTTAGTAATATCCTCACCACGATACAAGGCTATATTGGCGGGGTCTATGCCGCCGATTTTGCCAGGTTCGGGCGTCAGTTCAGGGTGCGTTTACAAGCCTACCCGGAAGACCGCAGTACCCTTAGTGACTTTAATCAGCTCTATGTGCGCAACGATTCGGGGAATATGGCGCCGGTTTCAGAATTTGTTACCTTGCGAAGGGTGTACGGACCCCAGGCAGTAGATCGTTTCAATTTATTTAATTCGACCAAGATCACCGGAGAATCCAATCCGGGGTTCAGTACCGGGGATGCCATTGCGGTGATCGAGGCGGAGGCTTCCAGGCTCGGATCGAATTTTTCGGTGGATTATTCGGGATTGACAAGAGAAGAGGTTAGTGCGGGTAGCCAGGCGATTCTGGTCTTTATCCTGTGCCTGATCTTTACGTACTTGTTCCTGGCTGCTCAATACGAGAGCTACCTGCTTCCTTTTGCCATATTGCTGTCGCTTCCCATAGGTATTCTGGGTGGCTTCCTGTTTACCAAGTTCCTGGGGTATGAGAATAACGTGTTCTTTCAGATCGCTTTGATCCTGCTCGTGGGCTTACTGGCCAAAAATGCCATTCTGGTGGTGGAGTTTGCCCTGTTGGCCCGTAAAAAAGGGATGGGGCTCACCGAAGCTGCGATTAAGGGGGCAGTGGCCAGGGTGCGGCCGATCTTTATGACATCTTTTGCCTTTGTTCTTGGACTGTTGCCCCTGGCTGTAGCCACCGGCGCAGGAGCTGCAGGAAACAGGTCTATAGGTACAGGGGCTGCAGGAGGTATGCTCGTGGGTACGGTCTTTGGGATATTCGTGGTATCGGTACTCTTTGTAATATTTCAATGGCTTCAGGAAAAGATCGTGGGATTACCAAAAGAATTAAGGGAACCTGCTGTACAAGAACCTGCTAAAGATAAGGAGGTATGAGAACAGTGAAATACATAAAGATAGTATTGTGGTGTTTGGCTTCGGGGATGTTATTGCAATCGTGTTTTGTAGCCAGGAATTATGAGCGCCCCGAAGTAGAGGAATTAGAGGCTGTAAACCTGTACCGGAATGTGGGTGCGGAGATTGACAGCCAATCGGTGGCAGAGATCTCCTGGAGAAACTTTTTTCAGGACACCCTGCTGCACAATTATATTGAGGAGGCCCTGGCCAATAATATAGATCTTCAGATTGCAGCAGAACAGGTGCTTATTGCCGAGTCACTTCTTAAGCAGGGAAAGGCAGGATATTTACCCCGTCTGGATACACAGGCCCGATTCAATGATCTCGGATTTTCTGAAAATATGGATAACAGACCTCCAAATTTATACACCCAGGAATTCGCACTTACCGGAGGATTAAGTTGGGAAGCTGATGTCTGGGGCAGGATCCGGAGCAATAAACGGGCTCTTGAAGCCTCATTCTATCGTTCGGATGCCGTAAAGAATGCTATTAGCTCATCCCTGGTATCCGGAGTAGCCTCCCTGTATTACGAGCTGTTGTCTCTTGATGCAAAACTGGCCCTGGTAAAACGTGCGATCGAGAACCGGAGCAGGGCTGTGGAAGCCATGCGCGGATTAAAAGAAGCCGGTATGGCCAACGAGGTGGGGGTACAGCAGATCCTGGCCCTGAAATATAATTCTGATGCCGTGGAGGTAAATGTGGAAAACCAGATCCGGCTGCTTGAAAATGCCCTTTCCGTGCTTTTGGGTAGGGTGCCCGGGCCACTGAAACGGGGAAATTTCAGGAATGTGACCATCGACGTCGAGCTTGAAACGGGGGTGCCTTATCGTCTCCTGCAGAACAGGCCCGATATTGTCGCTTCAGAGTATGCCTTCAGGGAAGCTTTCGAACTCACCAATGTAGCCCGGAGTAATTTCTATCCCACCTTTACCCTTAGTGCTTCCGGCGGATTTTTAAGTTCGGACCTTGACGATTGGTTCAATGCGAGTTCACTGTTCTCCAATCTGATGGCAGGTCTTACGCAACCCATTTTCCGTCAACGGGAGATCCGAACCGGATACGAGGTGGCTCAAAGCCAGCAACAGCAGGCTTTTCTTGACTTCAGACTCTCCCTTTTAAACGCAGGAAAAGAGGTGTCGGATGCCCTTTACAATATTGATGCTGCCCAGCGTTTGTCAGAAATTAAAATGAAGGAATTGGAGGCCAATACCAAGGCCACAAGATTTGCTGCCATCCTTCTTACCCAGGGGTATGCGGATTATATCGAAGTGCTCAATGCTAATACCAATCAACTGATCAGCGAATTTGAATTCGTGAATTTCAGATTGCAGGAACTGCAGTCTAAGGTTGAACTTTACAGGGCGCTTGGCGGAGGCTGGCGTTGATCTTTTTATTGGTCTGTTTTCTCCCTGATCCCTTCTATTACTTCATTCAGTTTTTCCTGGTCGCCAAAGTAGGGTTCCAGGTCTGTAATAATAATCTCCCGGAATTCAAGCGGATGGCTTTCACTTTGCAAGGCAATATAACCCGATGTAAGAGGGCTGCCCTGGACCTGAAATTCGGCGGAGGCATCTGCTGCCATATCACCTCCCAGCTGGGGTTTGGTATACCTTAAAACTTCTTGCCCATTAACATAATGCACGATCAGGGAATCTTTTAACACCAGGAATCCGGCCTGAACCCATTCTTCTCCATGAAAGGTTCTGGAGGTCGAATTGACGCAGTGGGGGGTGAAAAGGGTGTCGGCCATTTGCACATGGGTACCCGGAGTACAGAGGTTCATTGTAGGCCTGGGGTCCTCGCCATTACCTCCAAGAAACTGGCCTTCCAGGCTTACCGGGAAATTCTGGTCTTTGAGCATGGAGGAGGCCGATTGCGAATGAAACATGATCCCACTGTTTTTGAAGGCCCAGGGTTCTCCACCCTTTGCCTGTTCCCCTTGGAATCTGTAATCGACCAGGAGAAAATATGCGGAAAAAGGTGTTTCGTAGAAAAGATGACCAAAGCGATTGCCAAACTCCGGATAGTTCTCGTAGGATACAGCAATAGTACCCTGGTTTACCCTAAAGGTCTTCAGGGAATCCTGTCCGGGTAATTCCCCTTTGATCTTGGGTACCCAGCCCTCAAGATCTTTTCCGTTAAAAAGGGAAATCCATTCCGGTGCCGGCGCGGCTTCGGAGACTGTAGAAGAAGTGTTTCTTTTGCAACCTGTTATCAGGAGCAAAAGAAACACCGGAATTAGATATTTCATGTGAATCACAGGGATTTATTCCACAATAAATGTGCCCTGCATCTGGGCGAAATGCCCTGGGAAACTGCATAAAAACTGGTAGGTACCTGGGGCAGGAGCGTCAAAAGTAATGGTGTCTGATTCGCCACCTCCCAGCATTTTGGTATGGGCAATCACATCTTCGGTTTCTGCCGGAATGTAATTGTTGTCTGCCGCTGCAGAAGCCTTAGAGGCAAAACCAACGAGGTCTGTGCCTTGCTTTAGTAAAACCCAGTTGTGCCCCATGACCTTAATGTCCAGCTTACCAATGTGCTTTAGTGTAAGGGTAACCGGTTCTCCGGCTTTTACACGAATCTCCCTGGTGCTGTATTTCATCATGTCGTCTCCTGTGATCAATACTTCATTTTGTGATTTTTCCTCTGAGGTATCTGTTTTTTCAGCAGCCTGGTCGTATTGAAATCCGTCTTTCTTTTCTTCTTTCTTGGTTTCCCCACAGCTTATAAGAAGAACAAGGCCGAAGCTCATAAAAATTTTGAAAAATGCGTTCATAGATTCTAAATTGATTTTAGAGCTAAGATAAACAATTCTCAGTTCTTAATTAGAATGGAAACTCCCTGTAAACCTCCCAGTAATCTCCCCGATGCTTTAACAGGGCAAGGCCCTCCATGCGGAAGCTGCGATAATAGGAACGATCCTTAAATACCAGCATGCAGGGTTCGAATTTCTCGGCAGTGAGATCCCTGTTGGCAATGGTGATGTGAGGATGAAATCGTTCCGGAAGCTTGCTGTCGCTGAAACCAAAGGAAGTGCGCAGCATTTCCTGTAGCTGTTTTCGGTAAGCGGTAAGAGCCGGGTTGGGTACCACATCTACAAAGATGACCCGGTCTCCAAAATGGTCAAAATTCTTTAATTCACAGTAGGCAGGGGTCAGGGTTGCAGACAGGGCTGTGAGTGCTCTGATCAATGCGGTTTCCTTCATTTCTTCAAAATGAAAAGGCATTTGAAGAGTTATATGCGCTGGAGACCGCAAGGCGTGCTGAGACTGGAAACGACTTCTGACCTCCTCCTTGAACACCCTGATCTCTTCGCGTACAGTGGACGGAGGTAAAATGGCTATATAATACATTACCTTCATTCGGGGTGCCGGTTTAGCTGATTCGGGAACCTTCGGTCTTTTCTTTCATGAACCTGACGGCACGGTGTTCGTTGTAGTACACGTTGTTGTTGTCATAGAACCCAACATGTCCCCCGTATTTCGGAATTTCCAGATACAGGGCCCGGTTACGCTGCGCTTCCTGTTCCGGGTAACAGCCATGACCCAGGAAGGTGTCATTGGCCGCGTTAAGTATATAAGTGGGTACCCTGATCTGTTCTAATGCCCTGAAACTGCTTGCTTTCTCATAGTAATCCATTCCATTTTTAAAACCGTGGGCTTTGGCCGTATATACTTCGTCAAAATCCCGGAGAACTCTGATCCTTTGTACATCTTCATCCCGTATCAATTCCGGGAAATAAGGTTGTTTCTCCCGGAGTTTGCCGATCAGGTGTTTCTTAAACCTGCGCGCATACAGGTAATTCTCCGCCTGGTGAAGTGCTTTCATGGAATAATACAGGGAGCAGGGTACCGAAAAGGCGATCCCGGCCTTGATCTCTTCCGGAATATCGGTCTGGGTGCCCAGGTATTTCAGAGTTACATTCCCACCGAGGCTAAAGCCATTGATTACGATATGGGAATATTGGTAATTTGCTAAAATATGTTCAATAACATGGTGGAGGTCCTCTGTTACCCCGGAGTGATAGGATCTGTAAAGTCGGTTGGTTTCCCCGCTGCACCCCCTGAAATTCACGGCGCAAACATCGGTACCGGACTGGAGAAAAGCCTGTGCTGCTCCAAGAATATAAGGACGTTGAGCATTGCCTTCCAGGCCATGGAGTAAAATAACCAGGCGGTGGTTTTTCTTTTTTGCAAAACTCCAGTCAACATCAATAAAATCCCCATCCTTAAGCTCTATGCGTTCCCTGGTCTGACCGGGATTGGGGACCACGCGGAAAACCCCGGAGTAAATGGTGGAAAAATGACCGCTTTTGAACAGAAACGGGGGGGTATATGAAGAAGAAATAACTGGCATCTGGCAATTTTAAATTAAAGATAACAAGCTTTTAGTAAAAAGATTCTAATTTTGACCTATTATTATGCGTGCATAACAAAGTAAATCTATGTATTTTAAAGAGTTTGAGATTCGATGGAACGACCTGGATGCCAACCGGCATCTTGCCAATAAAGCCTATATTGAATTTGCCGCCCATACGCGGATGTCGTTTCTGATCGAACGGGGTTTTGATCATCATTTATTGGATAAACTTAATATTGGTCCTGTTGTATTTTACGAACACATCTATTATTTCAAAGAGGTTTTTGCCGGGAAGCCGGTGAGGGTATCGCTGGAGTTAAGCGGATTGAGCGAGGATGGAATGTTCTTTGAGTTCAGGCATAATTATTACGACTACAAGGGGCGCAACGTAGCGCATTGTGAAATTATGGGAGCGTGGATAGATCTGGAGACCCGGAAGCTTATCGGTTTGCCGGAGGATGTGCTCGGGTTTTTAAATGAACAGGACAGGTCAGAGGACTTCAGAGTGCTGACCAGGGAGGATACGAGGAGACATCAGAAACGTCCTGCCGACCTTAAGGCTTAACTTTCTTTTTACTGGAAACCAGGTATACCCCGTAAAACACCATCAGGGAAGCCAGGCCTTTTACCAGGCTCAATTTATCTGCACCCACCAGCAAGGCAAAGGAGATTGCAATGATGGGCTGAAGGTAGATAAAGGCCCCTATGGTGGATGCCTTGAGTTCTTTCAGGGCAAAGATATTAAGGAGATAGGTCAGGAAGGTGGTTCCGATCACCACAAAGGTCATTTTCCAGACAGCCTCAAAGGGAAGGCTGGCCCATTGCACTTCCATGAATTCACCTATGGTTACCGGAAGGTTTATAAAGATGGCGATCAGGAATAACCATTTCATTAGGGTAATGGCGTGATATTTTGCCGTCAGGGGTTTCACAAGGATCAGGTATATCGCGTAACTGGTGGCGTTAATGATGAAAAGGGTGTTCCCAAATGTGATATTTGGGGCATCCTGTCTTACCTCCTGTCCATAAAGTACCAGTAATAAGGCTCCGGCAAAGCCCATGATAATTCCTGCACTTCGCCTCAGGTTGATCTTTTCATTGATCAGGATGGCAGAAAGAATGAAAACGATTATGGGAGAGATGGTAATGATCACCGAACTGTTGATAGGGGTGGATAAGGAGAGGCCTTTGAAGAACATCAGCATATTGATCACCATACCGAAAAGTGCACAGGCAACAAGGCGCTTCCAATCTTTGGGGTCGATCTTTTCTTTGGGTCCCCAGAAGCTAAAGATCCAGAAAAGAAGTGCCGCCCCGGTAACCCTTAGCAGGATCAATCCGAAGGGTTTGATATACAATGGCATGAGACCTTTTGCAATGGTGTGGTTCATGCCGTAGATAGCGCTTGCTCCAAAGGCTGCAAGCAAAGCCAGGGTTCTGTTATTCATTCCTGATGCTGTAAAAACTATTTGGAAAGGCAGGCTTTTGCTTCTGCAACGGTATTCTTGGCGTTACCTATAAATATCTTGTCATCTACTACCAGTACGGGTCGTTTCAGAAACGTATAGTGCTCCAGAATAAGATCTCTGATGGCTTCCTCAGTAAGCGTTTGATCCTTCAGACCGCGTTGCTTGTATAGCTGACTTCTCTTGTTTAAAAGGGCCTCGTAGCTCCCGGAAAGCTGGTACAGGTGCTCAAGATCCCCGGCAGTTAGCGGCGATTTTTTGACGTCCGTCATTTCTGTATCAGCAGGAAGATCCAGTTCTTTCAGAATTCTTTTGCAGGTGTCGCAAGTGCCTAGATAGTAGAATTTTTTCATGCCCAAATTTAATACCTGCAGTGTTAAAATCCCATTTTGTTACGGTGTTAAATTAGGAACGGTTTTGTTTCGAATTCATCTTCCCCTGGTATTTGAGGTATTTATTGACCTCCTCGTAAGGAATGTCGATCACGATCTGTCCCTCAGAGTAGGGTGCGATCTCATAGGGGTTGTAGATGAGTTTAAGTCCTGTTTGGGTGTAGCCAATAGTGTTTGGAAGATGAAAACGATCGCCTTCAAACATGAATCCCTGTTCGTTAAGAGGCAGGTTATCTTCCATATTGAAGCTGGAGCGGAATTTTTTTTCAGCCAGGGAAATGAATCCATCCTCGTCCGTGAGCAGATCTTCCTTTTTTATAATCTCCCCCTGTGTTTTGTCAAAAAGCAGGTAGTGTGAGCTTCCGTATCCATGGGCTCCACCCGTAAAGGAATAGGTTTCCATGCACACGGCGAAAAGTCTGTTGTCTTCATAGCAAATAGTGCCTTCCACGGTGCTCTCCCAACTCATGTTGTATTCATCCGGGAAATCATTTTTGATCTGTTCATAGGCCGATTTAAATTGGGTCACCGCTTCCTCAACGGTTTCAGGGGTGTTGTCTGCGGAAAGGTCAATGGCCCTGATGACCCATTGATTAAGTTCAGCGTTGATTTTTCGCTCCTGCCGGTTCTTACCCGGGGTCTGGGGGTAATTCAATGCTACCCGTGCGCAGGAATCACAGGGTTGGTCGGTTATGGAGAATGGAACAATTTCCAGGGTGGTGGAGTTGTTGCAGGAAGTAATGACCGCGCTTAAGAGTATGGCGATCAGCAGTTTCTTCTTCATGATCCGGGGCGTTAAACTGTTGGCGGATAAAGATACATCCTTCTTTGTATTGGGAAAAACAAAATATACATTTGTTAAAAACAAAGATCACCATGAGCGATAAAAAAATGGCCTTCAATACCAAAACCATTCACGGCGGACAAGAACCTGATAAGGCATACGGTTCGGTAATGCCTCCAATTTATCAAACCTCCACCTATGCCCAGTCAACTCCCGGGGGACATCGCGGGTATGAGTATTCCAGATCCGGGAATCCCACCAGGCATGCATTGGAGATGAGTCTGGCCAGTATAGAGAACGGTAGTTTCGGTCTGGCTTTTGGGAGCGGATTGGCTGCTATTGACGCGGTGATGAAATTGCTTTCGCCCGGGGATGAGGTGATCTCCACCAATGACCTGTACGGGGGGAGTTACCGTTTGTTTACCAGGATATTTGAAGGTTTTGGTATCAAATTTCATTTTGTTGGGATGCAGGATGCCGGAGCGGTAGAAGCCCTTGTAAACGAAAATACAAAGCTGATCTGGGTGGAGACCCCTACCAATCCGATGATGAACGTGATCGATGTTTCGGCAATGGTTGCCATAGCAAGGAAGCACAAGTTACTCCTGGCGGTAGATAATACTTTTGCCACGCCCTACCTGCAGCAACCGTTGGATATGGGGGCGGATATCGTGATGCATTCGGCCACCAAATACCTGGGAGGGCACAGCGATGTGGTTATGGGTGCGCTTGTGGTAAATGATAAGGATCTTGCAGACAGGCTCTTCTTTATTCAGAATGCCAGTGGAGCGGTTCCGGGACCTATGGATAGTTTTCTGGTGCTTCGAGGGATCAAGACCCTGCATGTAAGAATGCAGCGCCATTGTGAGAACGGGGCTGCGGTTGCCCGTTTTTTAAGACAGCATCCCAAGGTGGGAAAGGTGTATTGGCCGGGATTTGAAGATCATCCGAATCACGAGGTAGCCAAAGCGCAAATGAAGGATTTCGGAGGGATGATATCCTTTATCCCCAAAGGTGGGGAATTCAGGGATGCCATTGCCATTGTTGAAGCCTTAAAAGTATTTACCCTGGCCGAATCCCTTGGCGGGGTTGAATCGCTTGCAGGACACCCTGCAAGTATGACCCACGCGTCCATTCCGAAAACAGAACGGGAGAAGAGTGGGGTGGTCGATGCATTGGTGCGGTTAAGTGTTGGTATAGAAGATGTTGAGGACCTTATTGCAGACCTTGATAGTGCCCTGGGAGCATTTTAACTACAACGTTTGAGAATTTCTTAAAAAGTAGGGTGTTAAAATTAATTATTTATATAATTTTGGCCTTGAATTATAAATCTTTCATTATTTGATTTTTATGAACTCAATGGACAAAAAAATCGAGGCATTTATGGACGAGGTACGTCTCCGTAATGCCCATGAGCCGGAGTTTCTCCAGGCGGTACAGGAAGTGGCGGAAACCGTACTTCCGTATATCGCTGAACAAGAGATCTATAACGGAAAAAATATCCTGCTAAGGATGGTGGAGCCCGAAAGAGCAATTATGTTCCGCGTGCCCTGGGTAGACGATAAAGGTGAGATCCATGTAAACAGGGGATACAGAATCCAGATGAATTCGGCTATCGGCCCTTACAAAGGTGGACTTCGTTTTCACCCGACCGTAAATATGAGTATTCTTAAATTCCTCGCTTTCGAGCAGGTGTTCAAAAATAGTCTGACTACACTTCCTATGGGAGGTGGTAAAGGAGGTTCTGATTTTGATCCTAAAGGAAAGTCGGATGATGAGATCATGAGATTCTGTCACAGTTTTATGGCAGAGTTGTTCCGTCATATCGGTCCTAATACCGACGTTCCTGCCGGGGATATCGGGGTAGGAGCCCGTGAGATCGGATTCCTTTTCGGGATGTACAGAAAGATCCGGAATGAATTTACCGGGGTGCTTACCGGGAAAGGTTTGTCCTGGGGAGGTTCCCTGATACGTCCGGAAGCTACCGGATATGGTACGGTGTACTTTGCTGAGAATATGCTGGAGACCAGAGGAGAAAAGATCGAAGGTAAAACGGTGGTGATCTCAGGTTCCGGAAATGTGGCGCAGTATGCTGCAGAGAAAGTCCTTCAGCTGGGCGGAAAAGTAGTTACCCTGTCTGATTCCTCAGGATACATCTATGATAAGGAAGGAATTGATGCTGATAAACTCAAATTCGTGATGCGCCTTAAGAATGAAAAGAGAGGTCGTATTTCTGAATATGTAAAAGAGTATCCTAATGCGGAGTTCTTTGAAGGGGA
Organism: Robertkochia flava; assembly: GCF_020166515.1. GTDB lineage: Bacteria > Bacteroidota > Bacteroidia > Flavobacteriales > Flavobacteriaceae > Robertkochia > Robertkochia flava. The sequence goes on from NZ_JAINZT010000002.1 coordinate 525,136, forward strand.
AACTCCTTGGAGTGTAGCCTGTGAGGTAGCGCTTCCATGTGCTACTCAGAACGAGCTGGAAGGTGATGACGCTAAAAAACTCCTGGCTAATGGATGTATTTGTGTGAGCGAAGGGGCTAATATGCCTTGTACTCCGGAGGCTGTTGAAGCCTTCCAGGCGAAAAAGATCCTTTTTGCTCCCGGAAAAGCCTCTAATGCCGGTGGTGTTGCCACTTCAGGTCTGGAAATGTCTCAGAACTCCCTGAGGGTGAGCTGGACCAGGGAAGAGGTGGATGACCGCTTGAAAGGCATCATGAAGAATATCCACACTTCCTGTATCGAATACGGTAAGGAAGAAGGAGATTATGTGAACTATGTTAAAGGTGCAAATATTGCTGGTTTCGTTAAAGTAGCCGATGCAATGCTTGCTCAGGGTGTTGTTTAACGCCGGTCTTTAAATCCTATATGAGATAGCTCCTCCATGTTACATGGGGGAGTTTTTTTTTTATATTTTTAGCGCTGCTTTCCACAAATAACCGGTTCAGATGATCCTGCAAACACATGCTATTGTGATTTCGGCTCTTAAATATGGAGATAACAGCCTTATCGTTAAAATGCTTACCCATAGCTCAGGCGTGCGTTCGTATCTGGTCAAGGGAGTGCTTAGCTCCAGGAAAGGAAAATTTAAGGCCGGCTATTTCCAGCCGCTCACCCTTCTGGAGATTGTTGCCAATCATAAGGATAAAGGGGGGCTGGAATACCTCCGCGAAGTTAAATTACTGCAGCACTATACCACCCTGCAAACCGATATCAAAAAAAGCACCATGGTCATGTTTCTCTCGGAGCTTTTAAATTCTGCCTTGCAGGAAGAGGAATCAAATCCGGGATTATTCGATTTTCTTCAGGCGGCCTTCGAGTGGCTTGATCACCATGACAAGGTAGCTAACTTTCATATCGCCTTTCTCATACAACTTACCCGCTACCTCGGTTTCTATCCTGAAGGGAGCAATATGGAAAACTCCTTTTTTGATCTTCGGGAAGGAGAGTTTACCTCACATAGCCTTAACGAGTGTATCGAAGGGGAAGAATTGGAGTGCTTTAAAGCGTTTTTAGGCATAAATTTTGATGCAATTGAAACCGTTAAAATGAATAAAATGCAACGGAGATCCCTGTTAAAATCACTAATTAGCTATTTTCAATTACATTTGCAGGGGTTCCGCGAACCCAAGTCCCTGATCGTGTTGAACGAGATCTTTAATTAAGATTATTCATGAAAAACCTGCTTGCCCTTTTTTTTCTGATAGCCTGTACAACCCTTTCTTTTAGCCAGGAGATTACCGTGTTGGACGCCGAGACCGGTGAGCCAGTAATGAACGTATACGTAACCGCCCAGAATGGGAAGGACTATAAGGTTACAGGTCCTGATGGTAAATTCAGTCTCGATGGCTTTGGGGAGAATGATCTGCTTCGTTTAACCCATATAGGGTATGAAAGTAAGTGGTGGAAACGCGGCAGAGATGCGCAGGAAGGTGCTGGATCAAACTGCAACCGCTTTCTGAACAATTGGAAGAAGTGGTACTTTCTGCCAGTAAATGGGAAGAAGCTCCGGAACGCATTACGCAGCGGGTAGAGGTGATCAGTAAAGAAGAAGTATTATTTTCCAACGCTCAGACTTCTGCCGATCTCCTGCAATCTGCCGGAAATGTATTTGTGCAGAAAAGTCAGCTGGGGGGTGGTAGCCCGATGATCCGTGGTTTCTCTACGAACAGGTTGCTGATCGTTGTGGATGGGGTGCGAATGAACAATGCCATCTTCAGGGGAGGGAACCTTCAGAATGTAATTTCCATCGATCCGCTTGCTATAGGTTCCTCCGAGATTATTTTCGGACCGGGATCGGTAACCTATGGGAGCGATGCTATAGGAGGGGTGATGAGTTTCTTTACGGTAGCGCCGGAAATCGATGAAGAAAAACCCGGGATCAACGGAAGGGCTCTGGTTCGGTATGCCTCTGCCAATACTGAAAAAACGGCACATACCCTGTTGAATTATAACGGCAAGAAGTGGGGTGGGGTAACGGCTGTGAGTTATTCAGACTTTGATGATCTGGTGATGGGAAGCCATGGTCCGGAAGAATACCTCCGACCGGAGTATGTGCGTCCGGAAAATGGTCAGGATGTGGTGGTGTCAAATTCCAACCCCAGAAAACAGGTGCCCACCGGATACGGGCAGGTGAACCTGCTTCAGAAATTCACCTTTCTGCCCTGGGAACATTTTACACTTAAAGCCAGCCTTATCTATACCGCTACGGGCGATTATGACCGATATGACAGGCTAATTCGATACCGGAACGGTTTGCCTCGTGCTGCAGAATGGTATTACGGACCGCAGAAATGGCTGATGGCCAATGTTACGGCTGAACATAAAGCATCGGGAGGGTTGTATGACCATATCCGATTCACCAACGCATATCAACGATTTAATGAGAGTCGTCACGACCGGGATTTTGGCGATGACCTGCGCTTTAATACCATGGAGGAAGTGCACGCCTGGTCGTCTAATCTGGATCTTGAGAAAGACCTGGGGCCTTATGTGACCCTGCACTATGGAGCAGAATTCATTTACAACGCCATAGCATCTGAAGGGTATTCAGAAAATATTTTCACTGAGGTCCGGGAAACGATCGCTTCCCGGTATCCTGACGGGTCCTGGTGGTCTTCTCTGGCTGCCTATGCAAATTTTGACTACCATCCGGACAGGAGGATAAATTTCAGAGGAGGAATTCGCTACAACTACATTGATATCTATGCCGATTTCCGCGATAATAATGTTTTTTATGACTTCCCTTTTGAGGAAGCCAATACCAGAACCGATGCGCTAACAGGAAGTGCAGGGGTGCATTGGAGACCGAGCAGGATCTTCCAGGCCAGGCTGCAGGCATCCACGGCTTTCCGGGCGCCCAATATTGATGATATTGGTAAGATCTTTGATTCGGAACCTGGATCTGTAGTGGTGCCTAACCCCGGGCTGAAGCCTGAATATGCTTATAATATGGACCTTGGGTTTCAGCTCAACCTGCAGGAGAAGTTAAAACTGGATATTTCGGTGTACAGAACCTGGCTAAAGGATGCCATGGTGAGAAGAGATTTCACCTATGACGGACGCTCCCAAATAGAATACAACGGCGAGCTATCAGATATACAGGCCATTCAGAACGCATCGAAGGCCCGGGTTTATGGATTTGAAGCAGGCGCCAGCTGGCGGATCAGTAACACCCTCCATGCGAAGGCATCTGTGGCTTATGTGAAGGGGGTCGAGGAGTTGGATGACGGATCAGAATCGCCTTTGCGGCATGCAGCTCCGTTATTTGCCAACGCTAACCTGGAATGGAAGAAGGATCGGATAAAGCTGGATCTCGGGATGCAATACAATGCTGAGGTGGCGTATGATGACCTGGCGGTATCTGAACGCGGCAAGGCCTATATTTATGCTGAGGATGCCAATGGAAACCCTTTTGCTCCTTCCTGGTATACCCTTAATTTCCGGGGAGCTTATGAACTGTTTGAAAACACCAGGCTACAGCTCGCTCTTGAAAATTTCACAGACCAGCGCTACCGGACCTATTCGTCTGGAATTGCCGCTCCGGGTATCAATCTGATCCTGGCCCTGAGGCAAACTTTTTAAGAATAGAGCAGATCGGGTCTTCTTTGCAGGGGGAGGACTACCCTCCGGGTTTATTTATCCTGGTGGGAGGTGCTTCAATTGACTGGAATTTAGTAATTTTGCCAACTTTAATACGAGAAGGTATTTTAAAATGAGTTTTACAGAATATAAAGGAATGAATCTTTCACATACTGCAGAAGAAATTCTAAAGTACTGGGAAGAGCATAAGATTTTTGAGAAAAGCATAAGTGAGAGGGAAGGAAAGGAACCTTTTGTGTTCTTCGAGGGCCCGCCATCGGCAAACGGACTTCCCGGGATCCATCACGTGATGGCCCGTGCCATTAAGGATATATTCTGTAGGTATAAAACCCAGAAAGGGTACCAGGTAAAGCGCAAGGCCGGATGGGATACCCATGGTCTGCCGGTAGAGCTTGGGGTGGAAAAGGAGCTTGGGATCACCAAGGAGGATATCGGGACAAAAATATCTGTGGAAGAGTACAATGCGGCCTGTAAAACTGCCGTAATGCGCTACACCGATATCTGGAATGATATGACGCGTAAGATAGGGTACTGGGTGGATATGGAAGACCCTTACGTGACCTATAAGTCTAAATACATGGAAAGTGTATGGTGGCTGCTGAAGCAGATCTATGGTAAGGGGCTTATCTATAAAGGCTACACCATTCAGCCATACTCTCCGAAAGCAGGAACCGGATTGAGTTCGCATGAGCTCAATCAGCCCGGAACCTACAAAGATGTTTCTGATACAACGGTGGTGGCACAGTTTAAAGCCGTTGAAGACAGTCTTCCGGAAATCCTGAGGGGAATGGGAACGCTGTACTTCCTGGCGTGGACCACCACGCCATGGACGCTGCCCTCGAATACCGCCCTAACCGTTGGGAAAGCCATCGATTATGTCGTTGTTAAGACCTATAACCAATATACCTATGAACCGATAACCGTAGTGCTGGCCAAGGCACTTACGGGTGCTATTTTCAGTGGGAAGTTTATTCGTGTAAAAGAGCAGGAAGAACTTGACGCCTATGAGGCCGGAGCCAAAAAGGTTCCTTACCTGGTGGTGAGTGAGCTGAAGGGAGCAGACCTGGTAGGCTGCAGGTACGAGCAGTTGCTGGATTACGCCAGCCCATATCAGCATCCGGAAAATGCTTTCCGGGTCATTGCCGGAGATTTTGTTACCACAGAAGATGGTACGGGTATCGTGCATACGGCTCCAACCTTTGGTGCAGATGATGCCAAGGTAGCGAGAGAGGCAGAGCCTGAAGTTCCGCCAATGCTTGTGCTGGATGAAAATGCAAACCCCGTTCCCCTGGTGGATCTTCAGGGAAAATTCCGGGAAGAATTACCTGAAATTGGTGGTAAGTACGTTAAGAATGAATATTATAATGCAGGAGAAGAGCCTGAGCGTTCGGTAGATGTTGAAATCGCAATTAAGCTGAAGGAAACGAACAGGGCCTTTAAGGTGGAAAAATATGTGCACAGCTACCCACACTGTTGGAGAACCGATAAACCTGTGCTGTACTACCCTCTTGATTCCTGGTTCATCAAAGTTACGGAGGTAAAAGACCGGATGTTTGAGTTGAACCAGACCATTAACTGGAAGCCTAAGGCTACCGGGGAAGGTCGTTTCGGGAACTGGCTGCAGAACGCGAACGATTGGAACCTCTCGAGATCGAGATTCTGGGGGATTCCTATTCCGATATGGAGAACCGAAGACGGAAAGGAAGTGAAGGTGATCGGTTCTGTAGAAGAACTTAAAGCCGAAATGGCCAAATCTGTGGAAGCCGGACTGATGCAACAGGATATCTTCGCCGATTTCCAGGTAGGGGATATGAGCGAGGAAAACTACGAAAAGGTGGACCTCCATAAGAATGTGGTCGATCGCATTGTACTGGTTTCCGACTCCGGACAACCTATGAAGCGGGAGGCCGATCTTATCGATGTTTGGTTTGATTCCGGGTCCATGCCATATGCGCAATGGCATTATCCTTTTGAGAACAAAGAAAAAATAGATCAGGGAGAAGCATTCCCTGCAGATTATATAGCCGAAGGGGTCGATCAGACCAGAGGGTGGTTTTATACCCTTCATGCAATCGGTACAATGGTGTTCGATTCGGTTGCCTACAAGAATGTGGTTTCTAACGGATTGGTACTCGACAAGAACGGTCAGAAGATGTCCAAACGATTGGGTAATGCCGTTGATCCTTTTGAGACCATCGGGGAATACGGACCTGATGCTACCCGTTGGTATATGATAGCCAATGCAAATCCATGGGACAACCTGAAGTTTGATCTTGAAGGCGTGGCAGAAGTGAGGCGTAAGTTCTTCGGAACGCTCTACAATACCTATTCGTTCTTTAGTCTCTATGCCAATATCGATGGCTTCAACTATTCAGAAGAAGATATCGCCGTGGAAGACCGTCCTGAAATAGACCGATGGATCCTGTCTGAACTCAACACCCTGGTACACAGGGTAGATGCTGCCTATGCAGATTATGAGCCAACAAAGGCCGCAAGGGCCATTTCAGATTTCGTCCAGGAGAACCTGAGTAACTGGTATGTGAGGTTGTGCCGAAGACGTTTCTGGAAGGGAGATTATGGCCAGGATAAGATCTCGGCCTACCAGACCCTGTATACCTGCCTGATTACAGTGGCTAAGCTTGGAGCGCCTGTAGCGCCCTTCTATATGGACAGGTTGTATCAGGATCTTGTTGGAGCAACAAACAAAGAAGCACATGAAAGTGTGCACCTGGCAGATTTCCCGCAGTACAACAAGGAACTTGTGGATAAAGACCTGGAAAGCAGAATGGAGAAGGCGCAGATCATTTCTTCCCTGGTCCTTTCCTTAAGGAAGAAGGAAATGATAAAGGTACGACAACCTTTGATGAAGGTGATGATACCCGTGCTGGACCACAAGCAGAAGGAAGAGATCAGGGCTGTTGAAGACCTTATCCGATCTGAGGTGAATGTAAAGGAAGTGGAACTTCTCGATGATGCTTCCGGTATTCTGGTGAAGCAGATCAAGCCCAATTTCAAGGTGTTGGGTCCGCGTTTCGGGAAGGATATGAAGTTGATTGTCAGTAAAGTAAATGCTTTTTCGCAGGATGATATTCAAAAAATTGAGCGTGAAGGTTCCATTTCTCTTGATATTAATGGAAAAAGTATTACTTTAGGAATCGATGAGGTGGAGATCTCATCACAGGATATTGAAGGTTGGTTAGTAGCCAGTTCAGGTCCGATTACCGTTGCTCTGGATGTTACTATAACAGATGATTTACGCAAGGAAGGTGTTGCCAGGGAATTGGTCAACAGAATTCAGAATTTACGTAAGGATTCAGGATTTGAAGTGACTGATAAAATAGATGTTTTGCTTCAGAAGGACGGGATTATTGAAAATGCCGTTGAGAGTAATCTGGAGTACATCAAGAATGAAACGCTTACCGCAAACCTGAGTTTTGAGGAAGCACTTGATCGTGGAACGGAAATTGCATTTGATGAGGTAAATACCAAATTGTTGATTCAAAAACACTAGTACTATGGATGCAGATATTAAAGTAAGATATTCTGATAAGGACCTGGAGGAATTCAGAGTACTTATTGAAAATAAGATAGAGAAGGCCAAACAGGATCTGGACCTGCTCAAGAGTTCTTACAAGAACGACGGGAATAATGGTACAGATGATACGTCTCCCACATTCAAAGCTTTCGAAGAAGGTTCGGAGACCATGAGTCGGGAAGCCAATACGCAGCTGGCCCTGCGTCAGGAAAAGTTTATCCGTGACCTTAAGAATGCCTTGGTGCGTATTCAAAATAAAACCTACGGCATTTGCAGGGTAACCGGGAAGCTTATCAATAAGGAGCGCTTAAAGCTGGTGCCTCATGCAACCTTAAGTATTGAAGCTAAGAACCTGCAGAAACGTTAATGCCTGAAGGTATGTTTCATAAAAGAATACGCCCTCAACAAGGGCGTTTTTTTATGTTGTGTTGCCTCTGTTGCTTTTCGGTGTTCCTTCATGCTCAAAAGCGCCTGGAGCGTGTATATGATGTCGAGTTTCTGACCAAAATTCAGATCGATGCAGAAAAAATCTATCAGGTAGAACTGGAATCTGTAGAGGTGGGACATCAGGTGTGGGTAGAGACTTTTATCGAAGGAGAATACCAGGCAGAATTAACTGTAAGTTCCCGACAGGAAGGGAGTACCTTGTTTCTGGAGGGGGTATTTATTCCTTCTTTCGAGAATCCAAATGATAAACTGAGTGCGCATAAGGTGCTCTCTGTTAGTCTTAAGGTAAAGGTGCCCCGGCAGTTGATGGTTGAGCTTTTTGGTTCGTCAACCCGCGTAGTGGCTAAAGGGAACTACAACGATCTGGATATAAGTACCCGCAAAGGTCCTGTTTTCCTGGAAAATGTAGAGGGCCTGGTTAAAGTAAAAACTGCCAATGCGGAGATCAGGGCAACCCGTCTAAGTGGATATGTGCAGGCTGCAACCTCTTATGGAAAGGTGTATCGGGGAAAAGTAAGGTCTGGCAATTCAAGTATATCCCTGGAATCGGTTAACGGAGATATATACATAAATAAAGAAGAATAATATTTTTATTTTTGGGTCGCTTCCAGACACTTTACTCCGGGGCTTCTCAATAAATTGAATCAAAGAACGATGTCGTTAAAAAAAGCTGGGTTAATTGTTTTTCTGGTTATCCTTATAGACCAGTTATCAAAGATTTACATAAAGACAAATTATGTGCTGGGTGAATATACTGAGGTATTCAGCTGGTTTAAAATTTTGTTTATCGAGAACGAAGGCGCTGCCTGGGGTACGAAACTCAGTGATATCATTCCCACGGTTTCAGACGGGACGGGGAAACTGATCCTGACCGTATTCCGCATATTTGCGATCGCAGGTATTGGATACTGGCTGCTGGATACCATTAAAAAAGGGGGAACCCGGATTCTGATCCTGGCTATTGCCCTCATCTTTGCCGGGGCTCTTGGGAATATTATTGATTCTGTGTTCTATGGAGTGATCTTCAACGACAGTTACGGTCAGGTGGCCACCTTTTTTGCCGAGGACCCCTACGGGAGCCTGCTTAAAGGAAAGGTGGTGGATATGTTGCATTTTCCTCTTATAGATACTGTTTGGCCGGAATGGGTGCCTGTGGTGGGCGGAAACAACTTCAGGTTCTTCGAGCCGGTTTTCAACATCGCAGATGCTGCGATCAGTATTGGAGTGGGTATCCTGATTGTGTTCAATAAAAAGGCATTTCCCAAAGACAGGGAGCAGGATTAATTTCTGAAATCAAAGATCCCGTCCGGAGTAATACACATATCCAGTGGGATGTCGTATTCGTCCAGATCACTTATCTCTTTAACCGGTTCAAAAAAAGACACCCCTATTTTAAGTGTGTCCTTACGGCAAGAATTAAGAAATCTGTCGTAAAAACCCTTGCCATAACCTACCCGGTTTCCAGATCGGTCAAAAGCCAGGAGCGGCACGAACACCACATCCAACTCTGTTGGTGCTATTTCGATACCCGATACAGGTTCCGGAATTCCAAAACTGTTGTTCTTTATTGAAGTGCTGTCGGTAAGCAGGTAATGTTTCATACTTCCATCAGCGAAATTTGATCTTGAAATCACGACATTCTTGTCTTTCCCCTGGATGGCAGTTAACAGGAAGGTCGTGTCCACTTCCCTGTGCTTTGCAATAGGAAGAAACAGGTGGAAGGTATTATTGTGCCATATTTTGGCCCTGAGCGCCTGGTTGGCAATGTGAATGCTTAACTCCTCCAGAGTGTCCTGATCCAGAGTCTGACGTTTCTCCTTATAAAGTTTTCTCAGTGCTGTTTTATTCATAGTTAAAAGCGTACAATTATCTGATGACTGATCTGTTGAGAAACGCGATCCCGCCATTTTAATGGGGTGAAAGTACAAATTAAGGATGAAATTGATCTAGGTTTTACAGGTTCTCCCTGAAAAGATATTGAGTATACATAGGTGCAGGGTACAGAAGCCTGCAGAGGGAAGTTGGAAATTATAGGGAGGATCGTGTCAAGTTGATTTTATTTATCAATCCTGATGTTCTATTTTTAAAGGGTTGCAAGAGCATGAGGATTACTGCCCTCGGGGAATGCTGCCCGGGAACATGCTCCCGACGTTTAACAGGAGGTGTAAAAATGACAAATGCCAATTTAGACGTACAATTAAAGACCTTACCGGAGAGTCCGGGCGTATACCAATTCTATGATAAGGATGAGAAATTGCTCTATGTCGGTAAGGCAAAGAACCTTAAAAGGCGGGTCGCTTCCTATTTTCAGAAAACCCATGACAGTGGAAAGACCAGGGTGCTGGTTAAAAAGATAAGAGGTATCCGTCATGTTGTCGTTCCCACAGAGACCGATGCCCTGCTGTTGGAGAACAATCTCATTAAGAAATACCAGCCGCGGTATAATGTCATGCTTAAAGATGATAAGACCTACCCGTGGATCTGTATAAAAAATGAGCGTTTCCCAAGAATATTTCCCACCCGGAAGGTAGTACGTGACGGTTCAGAATACTTCGGGCCGTATACCAGTATGAAAACCATAAGAACATTGCTGGATCTTATAAAGGGACTCTATGCCCTGAGAACGTGTAACTACGACCTGGCCTCGGAGAAGGTGGATTCAGGAAAATATAAGGTTTGCCTGGAATACCACCTGGGAAATTGTAAAGGGCCATGCGAGGGGTTGCACTCAGAAGCCGATTACAACCAACAGGTGGAAGAGATCAGGAAGATCATCAAAGGGGATTTTAAGGATTCACTCCGGCATTTCCGTGCGCTTATGAACTCTTACGCGGAAGAGATGCGATTCGAAGATGCACAGCGCATCAAAGAAAAGATGGAAGTACTCCAGAATTACCAGGTAAAATCAACAGTGGTAAATCCTAAGATCAGCAATGTAGATGTTTTTAGTATAGTTGCTGACGAGGGTTTTGCCTATGTCAATTTTTTGCAATTGTCTTATGGGTCTATTATACGGGCACATACGGTGGAGATCAAAAAGAAACTCGATGAATCTGACAAGGAATTGCTGGAGCTTGCCATTACGGATATGCGAAATAAGTTTCACTCGAGATCACGGGAGATCTATACCCCCTTTAAGGTAGAGGTTGGGGAAGATATCAAGGTAACAGTGCCTAAACTCGGGGATAAGAAAAGGATCGTCGAGTTGTCGGAACGCAATGCGAAACTATACAGGCAGGAAAAATTCAAACAGATCAGGATTACAGATCCGGACCGTCATGTGAAGCGTATCATGGAGCAGATGAAGAAGGATCTTCGGCTTTCTGCAGAGCCCAGGCACATTGAGTGTTTTGATAATTCGAACATTCAGGGAACCAATCCTGTGGCAGCCTGTGTGGTATTTAAAGATGGAAAACCCAGTAAGAAGGAATACCGCCATTTCAACATAAAGACCGTGGAAGGGCCGGACGACTTTGCCTCAATGGAAGAGGTGGTGCACCGTCGTTACCGGCGAATGCTGGAAGAAGATCAGGACCTTCCTCAGTTAATCGTTATCGATGGAGGGAAGGGCCAGTTAAATGCAGCCCTGAAGAGCCTTGACCGTTTGGGGTTAAGGGGTAAGATCGCGATCATCGGTATCGCTAAAAGACTGGAGGAAATTTTCTACCCAGGAGACTCCGTGCCCCTGTATCTAGATAAGCGATCGGAGACCCTTAAGATCATACAGCAGCTTCGGAATGAGGCACACCGATTTGGAATCACATTTCATCGAAAGAAGCGTTCGAAGGCGGCAATTGATACCGAACTTACAGCTATAGATGGCGTAGGTAAAAAAACCGCTGAAGAACTGCTTAAGAAATTCAGGTCTGTAAAGCGAATCCGGGAAGCTTCTCTGGAGGAATTGTCTGAGGTGGTTGGATCTTCGAAAGCATCGAAAATATTCAAGGCTTTTCAATAAAATTCGCAGTATCTTTATTTTATGAAATGGTGGTTCCTTATCCTGGTATTGATCGGTTCCTCATTATTGGTTTTTCCTCAGAATTCCGGTAAGGGCGATCTCAAGGTGGGTCTTGTGCTCAGTGGCGGAGGTGCCAAGGGCCTGGCTCATATTGGAGCCTTAAGAGCTATAGAAGAATCCGGCGTTCGTATCGATTATATTGGAGGTACCTCAATGGGGGCCATTGTAGGAGCCCTCTATGCAAGTGGGTATTCGGCAAAGGAACTGGATTCCATTTTCAGGGCAGTAGATTTCGATAAGCTTATCCAGGGGTATGTGCCCAGAAGTTCCATGAACTTCTACGAAAAACAGAACAATGAAAAATATGCGCTGAGCCTTCCTTTTGACAGGTTCAGAATTAGTTTCCCCTCTTCGATCTCCAGTGGCCAGAATGTGTACAGCCTTTTCTCGAAATTGCTTTTTCACGTTAGTGATGTTGAAGACTTCAATGAACTGCCGATCCCTTTTTTTTGTATAGCCACCGATGTGGAGACCGGGGAAGTTGTAAAGCTCGATAAGGGCTACCTGCCACTGGCCATCAGTGCATCGGGTGCATTTCCCTCGCTTTTTGAACCCGTTCGTATCGGGGATCGGATCCTTTTGGATGGCGGGGTGGTCAACAATTATCCTATAGATGAAGTACGAGCTCTTGGCGCAGATGTGATTATCGGGGTGGATGTTCAGGATGCCCTGGCTACCGCCGATGAACTGCGTTCTGCTACTCAGGTATTGTTGCAGATCAACAATTACAGAACCGTAAGGTCGATGGACGAAAAGATCAGGAAAACCGACATCTATATCGAGCCCGATATTACAGATTTCAGTGTAATCTCTTTTAACGATGGCGCCCGCATAATTAAAAACGGCTATGATGCGGCCCTCAGGCAAAGAATACCTCTGGATAGTCTGGGACTGTTACAGGGAGGAGTACCTCCGGTACGTCCTGAAGTTCCCCCTGCAGAACCTTTTGTGATCAGCAACGTTAAAATAACCGGGAATCACGATTACTCCAGGAGGTATATCAAAGGGAAGCTGAGGTACGAGCTGAACGAGGTTACAAATTTTGAGGAATTGGACCAGGGTTTTAACAATCTAGCAGCCACCAATAATTTCAGTAGTGTAAAATATGTTTTAAGACCCAACGGGGAAGAGAATAGGTACAACATGGAGTTGCAGCTCAAGGAAGAGAAAACCAAGAATTTTTTAAAGCTCGGGGTGCATTACGATGGGTTATACAATACGGGGGGATTAATAAATTTCACCAGGAAGCATTTGCTGATGCACGATGACGTGATGTCTTTTGATTTTATTTTGGGCGACCAGATTCGATACAATTTCGATTATTATCTCGACAAGGGGAGTTACTGGAGTCTTGGAGTCCGATCCCGTTTCAATACCTTTCAAAAGGATGTCGATTTCGAATTTGCGAGCCGCGATATCCGCGTGGAGCTTCCCGAGGTGAATAAGCTCGATATCAGACTGAATGACCTGACCAACCAGGTCTATGTGCAGACCAACTGGGGAGAAGAATTCGTTTTCGGGCTTGGGCTGGAACATAAGTGGTTGCGACTGCGATCTGAGACAGCTACAACTGCCCAGGGGGAATTTGTGGATATAGATAACTCCAACTATCTCAGTACGTATGGTTTTTTAAAACTGGACACCCTGGATGACCTGTATTTTCCTACACGGGGATTTTTCTTCGATGGCGACTTTCACCTGTATATGATAGCCACCCAGTTTGACCCGTCTGATCTGGGGAGTTTTTCGATAGCTAAAGCAAAAATGGGATTTGCACTTCCAATTACTTCCGGCCTGGCATTTAACCTCTTTACAGAGGGAGGGTTTAATCTGGGAGAAGCCGATGTGAACTCTCTGGATTTTGTTTTGGGAGGTTATGGGGCGGCGTATATCAATAACCTTACCGATTTTCTGGGTTACGACTTTATAAGCTTTGGAGGGGATAGTTATGTTAAGGGAACCTTAAGGACCGACTGGAACTTTATCGGCAGTCATCACCTGAATTTTACTGCAAATTATTCCAATGCAGGGGATGGGATCTTTGATAATGGAGAATGGTTCACACTTCCTGATTATTCAGGCTATGCAGTAGGTTATGGATTTAAATCATTCATAGGGCCTGCCGAAGTGAAGTATTCCTGGTCACCGGAATTAAATGACGGACTCTGGATGTTTAGCATCGGGTTCTGGTTTTAAGATTTCATTATTGAAATCCACATCAATTATTCCGATATTTGTTAAAATTTCAAACGATTGAGTTATGCCTTTCTACCATAAGTTGGGTAAGATCCCACACAAGCGACATACCATTTTTAAAAAGCCGGACGGATCCCTGTATTACGAACAATTGTTCGGGACAATTGGTTTCGACGGCATGGCTACAAATATGTACCATTTGCACCGGCCTACACAGGTGAAGGAAATTCGCGGGAAAAAGGATGTAACTCCAAAGGTGGCTGTCTCTAACAACATGCAATCGTTCAGGTTTCACGGCTTTAAGGTGAAGCCGGAGGATGATTACCTCAATAGCCGTAAGGCAGTACTCACCAACAGCGATTGTACGATCTACCTGGCTGCGCCTAAGAAATCGGTAAAAGATTACTTTTTTAAAAATGCAGATGCCGATGAATTGATCTTTATTCACCGGGGAAGTGGTACCCTGCGAACCATGCTGGGAAACCTGGAATTTAAGTACGGAGATTACCTGCTGCTGCCCCGCGGAATAATTTATCAGATAGATTTTGAAACTGAAGACAACAGGTTGTTTATTGTTGAATCGCGGCGACCGATTTATACCCCTAAGCGCTACAGGAACTGGTTCGGACAGTTGCTGGAACATTCTCCTTTCTGTGAACGCGACCTGAGGGCTCCTGAACATCTGGAGACCATAGACGAAAAGGGAGAATTCCTGATGAAGATTAAAAAGCAGAACGAGATTTTCGATATGGTTTATGCCACCCATCCTTTTGATGTGGTGGGGTATGATGGATTTAATTTTCCGTATGCCTTCAGCATTCATGATTTCGAGCCTATAACAGGGCGAATCCATCAACCACCACCGGTGCATCAGACCTTCGAGACCGATGCATTTGTGGTATGTAGTTTCGTGCCCAGACTTTACGATTACCATCCGGAGTCAATTCCTGCGCCTTACAATCACAGTAATATTGATTCTGACGAGGTCTTGTATTATGTGGATGGCGACTTTATGAGCAGAAATGACATCGAAGCCGGGCATATTTCGCTTCACCCTGCCGGGATACCACATGGTCCGCATCCGGGAGCGGTAGAGCGAAGTATCGGGAAGGAAAAGACCGAAGAGCTGGCAGTTATGGTAGATACCTTTAAGCCCTTAATGGTTACAGAAGAAGCGATGAAGATCGCAGATAACGATTACTATAAATCCTGGCTGGAATAAATACAGGCAATATGTTGAACAACAGAGTGGATATTACCGCACACTTACGCGCCATGTGGTGAGGGAAGGTTAGACCTGAAGCAATTAATTTTTAACCTAAAAACAGAAGAAAATGGCAACAGATACATCATCATTAAATTTGAATAAGGAAATAGAACAGGCAGAAGACTTTTTACCCATTCTCGGCACCGATTACGTGGAGCTTTATGTGGGGAATGCCAAGCAGGCGGCTCATTATTACCGTTCTGCCTGGGGATTTCAACCGGTCGCGTATGCCGGACTGGAGACCGGGGTAAAAGACAGGGTGTCTTACGTGCTCCAACAAGATAAAATAAGATTGGTATTAACATCACCGCTTCAGGAGGGGGGTGATATTAACCGGCATATCGACAAACATGGAGACGGGGTGAAAACCGTAGCCCTCTGGGTGGATGACGCTGCAAAGAGTTACCGGGAAACGGTCAAGCGCGGTGCAGAGAGTTATATGGAACCCAAAACGATTAAGGATGAGAACGGAGAAGTGATTTTGTCCGGTATTCATACCTATGGAGAGACCGTACACGTATTTGTAGAGCGCAAGAATTACAACGGACCATTTATGCCCGGATTCAAAAAATGGGATCCGGAATATAAGCCAGAACCGCTCGGTTTAAAATATATAGACCATATGGTGGGAAATGTAGGGTGGAATGAAATGAATAAATGGTGTGAGTTCTACGCCAAGGTCATGGGATTCGCTCAGTTGGTATCTTTTGATGACAAGGACATCTCTACCGAATACACCGCTCTGATGAGTAAGGTGATGAGCAACGGGAACGGAAGGATCAAGTTTCCGATCAATGAACCTGCAGAAGGGCGTAAAAAGTCACAGATTGAAGAGTATATTGATTTCTACAATGGCGCCGGGGTGCAGCACATAGCAGTAGCCACAGACAATATCATTGAAACGGTAAAGGCCCTTAAGGCAAGAGGAGTGGAATTTCTATATGTGCCTGAAACCTATTATGAAACGGTTCTTGACCGGGTTGGGGAAATCGATGAAGACCTTGAGCCGTTAAAAGAACTGGGTATACTTATCGATCGTGATGACGAAGGCTATCTTTTACAGCTGTTTACCAAACCTGTTTTGGACAGGCCAACCATGTTTTTCGAGATTATTCAGCGAAAAGGAGCTAAATCCTTTGGAAAAGGAAACTTTAAAGCACTGTTCGAAGCCATTGAGCGCGAACAGGAAATGAGGGGAACACTGTAAAATCAATTTATTATTAAAAATATCACAATCAACCCAAGCTATTATTATACAGATGTTATAAAAATAGTTAAACTGTAAGTGAGGACTTTTAAATCTCAAAAGGTGACGTATATTTGCACCCGCAAAAGAGGGTGGTGCCCTTTTGCTGACTTTAAGTAAAGTTTTCATAATTTAAAGTTTTTGGTTGGTTAATGGAAAAGCCTGGCTCTGTGCCGGGCTTTTTTTTTGGTTTTTGGAATAATAATTGTTTATTAATCCGTTAGCACTAGTATGTTACCGAATTTTATATTTTTGCACCATGTTCAGAAACCTGCGATATAGCACTTTAGCTATTCTGATATTTCTGTTCTCCTCTTTTGTGAACCAGGGAGATAACGGGAATGTGGATAATATTTTTAAGTCAGGCGAATGGTTTCGCTTCCGCATTCATTACGGCTTATTTAATGCCAGTTACGCCACCCTTTCCTTAAGAGAGGAGCAGTTTAAAGGACAAGATGTTTTTCATGTGGTTGGCGAAGGGAGAACAACCGGGTTGGCCAGGTGGTTTTTTAAAGTAGATGATGTTTATGAGACCTACTTTGATAAAGAAACCGGGAAACCCTATCGTTTTATTCGCCAGATCGATGAAGGAGGCTATACCAAAGACCTCCTGATCGATTTTGACCATAATGATCATAAAGCCCTTGTGGTAAACCGGAAACACGGTTCAAAATCGGTGATCCCGACCACCGAGGGCATTCAGGACCTCTTGTCTGCTTTTTATTATCTGAGGAATAATTATGAATCAGAGGATTTAAGAATAGGGCAGGAGATCGAACTGGATCTTTTGTACGATGAAGATGAGGTGTTTAAGTTCAGGCTTAAATTTTTGGGCAAAGAGATCGTAGAAACGAAGTTTGGAGATATCAAATGCCTGAAATTCAGGCCATATGTGTACTCCGGACGCGTGTTTAAGGAAGAAGAGAGTCTCACCCTTTGGGTGTCTGATGATATGAATAAGATCCCGGTTCGCATACAGGCTGACCTGGTGATCGGTTCGCTTAAGGCTGATCTGGATGCCTTTAAAGGGTTGAAATATCAATTTAAAATAGATATGTAGGAATGGGCATTTCGCCGGAAATTGAAAAAAGAATAGCGTTGCTTGAGGAGAAGTACAGGAACTCCGGTCAGGATCTTGGCTCATACCTTGACGGACTTCTCCACGACAGGTATCTTACCTATTGGGATTATATTCATTTGGATACGCTGCTGAGTTTGCAGGTTCCCAAAACCCATTTTCCCGATGAAGAGATCTTTATCATGTATCACCAGATAACTGAGCTCTATTTTAAATTGATCATCCATGAGCAAAAGCAGATCATTGATGACCGCCTGCAGGACGTGGAGTTCTATATCCGGAAGATCGATCGCATCAACAATTATTACAAAAGTCTGATCACCTCTTTCGATATCATGATCAAGGGGATGGACCGGGAACAATTCCTGCAGTACCGCATGTCTTTATTACCTGCAAGCGGATTCCAAAGTGCACAGTTCCGGATGATAGAACTTTATGCCACCCCCCTGGAGAACCTGTTGCATAATTCGGTACAGGGTCAATTTGATGCCGATACCGGTCTGGAGACCTTATACGAGAATATTTATTGGAAAAAAGGGGCTGTTGATTCAAGAACCGGGGAAAAAACCCTGACCCTGAAGCAATTTGAATATCGGTATACACCCCGCTTTTTAAGGATTGCCAATCAGGTGAAAGGGAGTACCCTTTATGAAAAATACCTCGCCTTACCGGAGGAGGCGCAAAAGGATGAGCGCCTAATAAGATCCATGCGCACCCTGGACCAGAATGCTAACATCAACTGGAACCTGATGCATATGGGCGCGGCTTACCGCCACCTGAGTAAAGAAAAAATGACTATTGAAGCTACCGGTGGTACCAATTGGAAGCAATACCTGCCCCCAAGTTTTCAAAAAGTCATCTTTTTTCCCGCTTTTTGGAGTGAACAGGAAAAGGACGACTGGGGGAAACAATGGGTAGAACATATTTTTAATCCTCAAATCAAAAAGAATGCTTAAAAATGTTATGGTTGGAGCCCTGCTGCTTTTGGCAGTAGTGGCATGTAAAAATGAAGAGAAAAAGGGAGAGACCATTAAAGCGAGTGCCAAGGCAGAGGTGAAGGCCCTGCCTGAACCTGAATTCGAATATGGTTATAACCTGAATGATTTTAAAGTGGTGCGGGATACCATTAAGAGCGGGGATAGTTTTGGGGAGATCCTCCAGAGATATAAGCTTGAATATCCGCAGATCTACCACATCGTGGAAGGGGCAAAGGATTCATTTAACGTTGCCAGTTTACAGGCAGGTAAACCCTATACCCTGCTGTGTTCTAAGGAAGACAGCCTGCAACGACCTGTGAGTTTTATTTATGAACCGAACAGGGTAGATTATGTGGTTATTGATTTCAGTGATTCCACAAGGGTTAGAAAGGAAAGTAAGCCTGTGAAAATAGTGGAGCGGGAAGTATCCGGAGTTATTAACAGTTCCTTGTATGAAAGTTTTCTTGAAAACGATGTGAATCTGCTGGTGGCCTATAAAATGTCGGATATCTATGCCTGGACCATCGATTTCTTCAGAATACAGGAGGGCGATCGTTTTAAGGTGATCTTTACGGAGAAATTTGTGGAAGATAGTATTTCTGTCGGGGTAGGTGAAGTGAAGGCCGCTTATTTTGAGCATAAGGGAGAGCCGGTTTACGCTTTTCCTTTTGAGGTAGATTCAGTGAAGCATATTGTTGACTATTTCGATGCGGATGCAAAGAATTTGAGAAGAGCCTTTCTCCGCGCTCCCGTACAATTTAGCAGGATCTCTTCCCGCTACAACCTAAAAAGAAGAATCGCTTATTACGGCTATAAAGTAAGGCCTCATAAAGGGACAGATTTCGCTGCGCCTATCGGCACCCCCATCCTGTCAACAGCCAATGGTACCGTTATCGAATCGGCGCGTAAGGGCGGTAACGGAAATTACGTAAAAATAAAGCACAACGGAACCTATACAACCCAGTACCTGCACATGCAGAAACGCCTGGTTAAGGTGGGGGATTTTGTGAAACAGGGTGATGTGATCGGAACCATTGGAATGACTGGAAATACCGGGGGACCTCATGTGTGTTACCGATTCTGGAAGAATGGCCGACAGGTAGATCCTTTCAGGCAGGACCTTCCCGATGCAGAACCTATTACAGACAGCCTTAAGGAAGAATACCTGAAGCATATCTCCCCGATCAAAGAGCGCCTGGATGCGATCGCTTTTCCTGCCGAACGTGCTGGGGAAGGTGAACAGAATGAATTAGTAACAATGAACGAATAATAGCAAATTATGGCTTTAAAATCGATAGATCCAACCACTACCGGTGCCTGGAGAAAGCTTGAAGCTCATTATAATGAGATAAAGGATACACATATGATGGAGCTCTTTAGGGAAAACCCTCAAAGAGCTGAAGAAATGGCAATAGAATGGAATGATTTCTTTATCG
Organism: Robertkochia flava; assembly: GCF_020166515.1. GTDB lineage: Bacteria > Bacteroidota > Bacteroidia > Flavobacteriales > Flavobacteriaceae > Robertkochia > Robertkochia flava. The sequence continues at coordinate 545,014 of NZ_JAINZT010000002.1, forward strand.
ATTATTCCAAAAACCGCATTACTGGTGAAACCATGAGTCTTTTGCTGGAGCTGGCAAAAGAAGTGGGGCTAAAAGATGCGATTGCTAAATATTTCGGTGGAGATCTGATTAACGAGACCGAGGGAAGGGCGGTTTTACATACGGCGCTGAGGGCTGCTGAGACTGATGAGGTACAGGTAAACGGGGAAAATGTTATTCCCGAGGTGTATAAGGTTCGCAACAAGATCCGTGAATTCTCGGCTTCGGTAATAAATGGGAACCGCAAGGGGTATACCGGCAAACCGTTCACCCATGTGGTAAATATTGGGATCGGAGGATCTGACCTGGGACCTGCCATGGTAACGGAGGCACTTGCATATTACAAGAATCACCTGGAAGTGCGTTTTATCAGTAATGTAGACGGAGATCATGTTCAGGAAAGTCTGAAAGGCCTCAATCCTGAAACTACCCTGTTTGTGATCGTCTCCAAAACCTTTACCACCCAGGAAACCCTGAGCAATGCCAACACGGCTAAGCAATGGTTCCTGAAGTCAGCTTCCGGGGAAGATGTGGCAAAACATTTCGTGGCTGTATCTACCAACCTGGAGAAAATTGAAGAATTCGGAATTCATAGCGATAACGTGTTCCCTATGTGGGACTGGGTTGGGGGAAGATTTTCTCTGTGGAGTGCGGTGGGACTATCTATTGCACTTGCCGTAGGATATGAGAACTATTCCAGGTTGCTGGACGGAGCAAGGGCAATGGATAATCATTTCAGGGAAGCCTCATTCGAAAGAAATATACCCGTTATTCTCTCTCTTCTCAATATCTGGTATAACAATTTCTTTGACGCCGAGAGTGAAGCCATTATTCCATATACCCAATACCTGCATAGGTTTTCTGCGTATTTGCAACAGGGCATCATGGAAAGTAACGGGAAAAGTGTTGACAGATCCGGGAAAAGGGTCGGCTATCAGACCGGAACCATTATCTGGGGTGAGCCCGGAACCAATTCTCAGCACGCCTTTTTTCAGCTGATTCATCAGGGTACTAAACTGATACCATCCGATTTTATCGGGTATGCAGAACCTCTCCACGGAGATATGGATCACCACAGGAAACTGATGTCCAATTTCTTTGCCCAGACAGAAGCCCTGTTGAATGGTAAGGATAAAGAGGTGGTCATCGGAGAGCTAAAGGCCCAGGGGAAGAGTTCGGAAGAAATAGAAAAACTATTGCCGTTTAAGATCTTTGAAGGGAATAAACCTACGAATACGTTTTTAATTGACAGGCTTACCCCACAGTCCCTTGGGGCCCTGATCGCGTTGTACGAACATAAGATCTTTGTTCAGGGAGTAATCTGGAACATTTTCAGTTATGATCAATGGGGAGTGGAGCTTGGTAAGCAACTTGCTAACGAAATATTAAAAGATTTCCAGGGGGGCGCTGTTGCGGATCACGATGCTTCTACGGCTAATTTGATACGAAGATTTATAGAAAATTAACATTTAGGAAAGTTAAATTTAATTTTTCTCACAAAAGGGCTGACAATCTTATCAATTTGATTGTCAGCCTTTTGTTATTTAAAATTTTGTTAATATTGCAAAGTGAAATTTTGTAACGCAAAATGCGATTTTTACGCAGCTATTCATCTAATATCATTCTAATGAGAACATTTTACAACTTTTTAATGGTACTGCTGGTCTTACTTACCAGTAGTTCAATTTATGCTCAGGGAGTTATCACCGGAACGGTGACAGACCAGGAGTTAAATGAACCTTTACCGGGAGCTAATGTGACCGTTAAGGGTGCAGGTACAGGAACTTCTACCGACTTCGATGGGAAGTTCAGCCTGGAGGTAGGAATTTCTTCAGGAACACTTGTAATTAGTTATATAGGTTTTGTAGCTCAGGAAGTGCCCTTTACCATGACAGGCAGTTCCCTGGATATCGGAACCATCAGGCTTTCTGCTGATGCAGAGGAATTGGAAGGTGTGGTTGTTGTTGGATCCGGGGTTATTGACCTGGCACGTGACCGACAAACACCTATAGCTGTTTCTTCGATCAGCGCCGCTGAGATTCAGCAAAAAGCGGTGGGGAATGTCGAATTCCCTGAAATTCTAAAGAATACGCCTAACGTTTATGTTTCCAACCAGGCCGGTGGTTTTGGTGATTCTCAGATGTTTGTGAGAGGATTCGACCAGACCAATACTGCTTTCCTGCTTAACGGACAGCCAATTAACGGTATGGAAGACGGAAGAATGTACTGGTCCAATTGGTCCGGTATGTCAGATATCGCTAATGGGATTCAGATCCAAAGGGGTCTGGGATCTTCTAAACTGGCTATCTCCTCTGTGGGAGGTACGGTGAATATCGTAACCCGGGCTACCGACAGGAACGAGGGAGGTTTTGCCCGTTTTATGGTGGGTAACGGAAGCTATTTTAAGACAACAGCATCCTATGATACCGGGATTAATGAAAACGGATGGGGATTCTCTTTCCTTTTTGATCATTGGCAGGCACATAGCAAATGGGCTAACGGTACCAAAGGACAAGGACAGAACTACTTCTTTTCTGTAGGAAAGCAAGCGGGAGACCACAACTTTAACTTTTTGATCACCGGTGCGCCTCAGTGGCACGATCAGAACTTTTCCAAAGGTCTTGACCTGTATGACCGATATGGTTTAAAATACAACAACAACTACGGTTTTCTTAATGGGGAGTACCTCTCGCTTCGTCGTAATTATTACCACAAACCTGTTCTTAACCTGAACTGGGACTGGAATATTTCTGAGAAATCCAACTTCTCTACTGTAGTGTATGCTTCCTTTGGTCGTGGAGGAGGAACCGGAGATTATGGAAATGGGATCCGATTTATAGATTATCCTGATGGAGATCCGGATATCCAGCGAGGGGCTTACAATCCTGAGAACGGATTGATCGATTGGGATTATATCGTAAATACTTCGAACGCCAATTTACCCAATAACCTGAGTCAAGGCTTTAATGGAACAATTTTAAGGTCTTCGGTAAATAACCACGCCTGGTATGGATCTGTATTTAATTACAGCTACGATACCCTGGAGAACTTTACTTTTAACGTAGGAGCCGATTTCCGTTTCTACAAGGGAGACCACTTCCGTCAGATCGTCGATCTTTTAGGACTAGACGGGCGTATTGAGCCAATTTCAGGACGTCCTGACGATTATGTGGTTAGCGCTACTTTCGAAGCTAACCCATGGGCGGCACTGTTTGATTATGCCGATGAGGGAGAGCGTATCAATTACGACTACTCAGAGAACATTAACTACCAGGGAGGTTTTGGACAGGTGGAGTATTCCAACGGAGGCTTTACTGCCTTCGTTCAGGGGTCGGTATCCAACCAATCTTATAAGCGAGAGGATCGCGGTAACTTTGATTCAGATAATCCAAAGACGTCTCCTACAGTAAACAAAGGAGGTTACAATATCAAAGGTGGGGCTTCCTGGAATATCACCGAGGGTCATACCGTATTTGTGAACTCAGGTAAGTACTCAAGACAACCTTTCCTGGATAATATTTTCCCTAACAGGAATGATCAGACCGAATTGGCCGATCCTGAGGTGGAAAATGAAGAGATCTTCGGATTTGAAGGAGGATACCGTTTTCAGAGTTCTGACTTCAGGTTAAACGTGAATGGATATTATACCAAGTGGGATAACAGGTTCCTTGCATCCAGCGGAGATTACGAAGATGGAGCTGGTAATGTAGTGTTTGCAAACTTCCAGTTCAGCAATATCGGGCAGGTTCACAAAGGGTTTGAAATCGATGCCAAGTATAAGCCATCTGTTGACTTGATGCTAAGAGGTTATTTTACTGCTGGTGACTGGCAATTAGAGGGAACTACACCGCTGCGTATCTTTAACAACGATACCAATGAAGAAATTGCACAGGAAACAGTTAACCTGACAGATACTAAAGTGGGGCAGGCTCCTCAAACTTCCTATGGAATTGGAGCTTCTTACAGCTTCATTCCAAATAAACTGACGGTTGATGTTGACTGGAACGGATATGCGAATCTTTACGGATTTGTAGATGTAGAGGATGTGGTGGAAGCTTCAAGAAATGGAGAAGCCTATGAGTCAGAAAAGTTGAATAACTATTCTCTTTTCGATCTTGGTGCAACCTATATCTTTAATCTTGGCGACAATAACCTGACGCTAAGAGGTAATATCTACAACCTTTTTGATAATGAGTATATCAATCAACGCGATAATTTTGGGTATTTCTACGGAAACGGTCTTACCTGGAATATGAGTGTTCGTTATAACTTCTAATCTTTCATCGGAAAGATATGCCAAAAGCCCCGCCGGAAAGCGGGGCTTTTTTATAAGTAAAATGCTTACATTTGAGAAGCAATTATAATCTGAAAGAAAATGTATACCTATCTTAATGTATTACACTCCTATTGGGCGTATTTCACCCTATTCATCCTTGTTGTCGCTGTGCTTAATGCCGTTGTGGGAATTAGTTCCAATAAGCAGTATACCATGGCTAAAGATCTGCGTATAGGGCTGTTTGCATTAATTTTCAGCCATATTCAGCTTGTTCTTGGACTTATCCTTTATTTCGTCTCCCCGAGGTTCTCTGCATGGGAAGCCGGAGGTGTAATGGGGGATAGCTTGCTCAGACTTTTACTTGTCGAGCACCCTTTTGTGAATATCATAGCTATTGCCCTGATCACTATCGGGTGGAGTAAGCATAAAAAGGAAGAAACCTCCAAGGGTAAATTCATGAAGATCGCCGTATTCTATGGAATTGGATTAGTGCTTATCCTCTCCAGGATCCCTTACGATATTTGGTTTTCCTGACTCCGGATTTAAGGACTTTTCCCTAAACACAACGTATACCGGAAAATGGTCGCTGAAACCCGCGGTATAACGGTTTCCGGAATACGTACGCAGGGGATAACCCTTGTATTTGCCTTTTTTATTTTTAAGCCATGAAGGCATGAAGATCCCCGCTTTTTCAAATGACATGAAGCGGGGATTTTTGTTGTGGATGGTATCGGATATCAGGATCTGGTCAAATAAATGCCAACGATCCCGGTAGGCCAGCGAACCGTACCCTTTTTTATAAAGCGCTAACATAGGGTTCACAAGTTTCCCGGTTTGCCCGGGCACGTTTGCGGTGATATGGTGGAATATGCTGGGATCTGAAGGATCGTCATTAAAATCCCCCATAGAAAGTATAAGGGGCTCGCTGTAACGCCAGCGCAAAGAATCAATTATACGCTTGTTAAGTTTGCCAGCCGCTATCCTGTGCGCTTCACTCCTTTCCTTGCCTCCTCTTCGGGATGGCCAGTGGTTCACGAGAATGTGTATTAACTCCTGGTTCAAATACCCGGAAACAACAAGAACATCCCGGGTGTAATCCCGGCCCCCTTTTCTGTTATACAGGAGAAGCCTTCTCGAGGCTGTAGCTATGGGAATAAAAACTGTTTTCTTATAGAGCAAGGCAACGTCTATTCCCCGATAATCCGGAGAGTCGAAATGAATAATACCGTAATCTGCGGGTATTAGCAACTGCTGATGCACCAGGTCTTTTAAGACCTTCAGGTTTTGCACCTCTGCCAGTCCGATAAGGTCCGGTCCGCATTTGTTGTAAATTTCCCCAAGATGGCGGATTACCATAGCCAGGTTCTCCTGTTTTTTGAGATATTTCGCTTCACTCCAACCGGGTTTGTCGTAGCGGTATCCCGAACTGTCTTCAGAAACTGCGTTGGACGGTAAAAACAGGTTTTCGGTGTTATAAAAAGCAATAAGAATGTTTTTTGAGGAAACGTCCTGGGCGACCAGCCTCGTAACAAACAGGATTAAACAGATAGCTAAGTACCTCATTTTTAAATTTATACGATTTATTATATTAAATATAGAAAATAATCTATACATTTAATCTAATTCTTAAAATTTAGGTATGTTACGATTCGTTTTGTGGCTTACCTGCTTATGTTGTTTTAGCCCTCTTCAATGCCAAATCCCATCATCTGTAAGTGGTAAGATCCTGGATGAAAGAACCCGAAAGGAGTTGTCCGGGGCTCGCGTTTGTATGGATACGTGTTCTTATGTGATCGAAACGGATAGTCATGGCGATTTCACCCTGAAAGAGATTCCTCCCGGCAATTATGATCTTCGGTTATCCTTCGAAGGATATCGTAGTGCAGTATATCCGATCCATTTGACCCCCGGGACCCAGGTAGCGCTGGGGGAGCTTTACCTTATACCTGAAATTGGTCTGGGGCCACCTTTTGACCAGGTTCCCGGGACTCCTGATATTTCCGGTGAGGCCTTTGACCTTAGCACTGATTTTGTGCCACTGAATGCGCTGGATGATGTGTATCAGAATCGAAGTGCCTTTAATTTTAGTCAGGCCTTTTACCGGGTCAGGGGTTACGACTCCAAATACAGGGAAATTACCCTGAACGGGATACCTGTAAATGAACCTGAAAATGGGAGGGCTGGGTTTGCCCTTTGGGGTGGTTTGAATGATATGTTCAGGGAACGGGAAGTTACTACGGGACTTTCACCTCTTCCTGTCCATTTTGGGAGTGTAGGAGGCGGGGTTAATTTTATGTTGAAACCTTCCTTAAACCGGCGTGGATTGAGAATTAGTTCCTCCGCTTCCAACCGTTTTTACGGAGGGCGGTTAATGGCTTCCTATAATTCAGGGGACACAGGTGCCGATTTTTCCTATAGCTTGTCAGCATCAAGAAGATGGGCATCAGAGGGCTATGTAGACGGTACCTTGTACGATGCCATTTCCTTTTTCGCCGCTGTTGAATACAACCTGGGTCCCAAAGACGCCCTGGTGTTTAATGCCTTTTATGCTCCAAGGCGGATGGGCAGCAGGGCCGCTTTGACCAGGGAAGTCGCGACCCTGGCAGGACCGAGATACAATCCATTCTGGGGCTATCACGGGAAGGAGAAAAGAAACAGTCGTATCAGGCGAATGAATCGGCCACTTTTTCTGCTAAATTATTTTCATGAGGCTGCACAGGGAAGTTATCAGTTGGGCCTGCTGTATTCCCGGGGAACCCGATCTGCAGGAAGGCTGGGTTATTATAATGCTTCCAACCCAGATCCTGTATATTACCGGTATCTTCCCTCGTATTATCTTAACGGAAATCGGGTTAATTATGACAATGCCCTTTTGACGAAGGATGAATTTCTAAGCAATCCCCAGCTGAACTGGGACGAATTGTACCGGGTAAATACTTCTCCGGGCAACATGGGGAATGCTTCTTATCTGCTTTATGACGACGTGCAGCGCACAGAAGATCTAACATTTTCCCTTAGTACTTCATACAGGCTTGGACCCGGAGGTGTATTTTCTGCCGGGATATATTCGCGGCTTACCAACTCGGAATATTTTGCTGCGATAAGGGACATGTTAGGGGCAGAATTCCACCCGGATATGGATCCCTTCTCACAAACTAATAATGACCTTGGTTATTCAGGATTAAAAGATGAAGAAGATGTCTTTGCATATTCATATGCCTTGAACACGTTCCGAACGGATGGCTTTCTAAGGTATACCATTAATTTTCCGGGAGGATCGGCCTATTCTTCGGTTGCCGGATCTTATTTTAATACTTATCGATCAGGGTTTTTTGCCAATGAGCGCTATCCCGAAAACTCATCAGGGAAGGGAGCCCCGGTAAAACTAGCGGCCAAATCTTTTAAGGGTGGTGGGGAATACAGAATTACAGGAAGGCATATTGTTGGACTGGACTTATCGTATATGGAGCGAATTCCAGATCTGAGATCCATATACCTTAATCCCAGGGAAAACCAGCTTACGGTTGATCAGGTCCGTCCGGAAAGTATAGCAGCAGCTGAATTGCGTTACAGGATGGATTTGCCAAGAATAAAAGGCAGGACATCGTTGTTTTTTACAGAATTTTCCCGGTTTAATGAGATCAACTTTTACTATTACGATGGTGGGGTTGGGAATGCTTTTGTACAGGAGCTGAGCCAGGGAGGCCAAAAAATGCACTTTGGGGGGGAGTTCAGCCTGGAATATGATATCAGCAGTGAGGTGAAATTCGATCTCGTTGTTGCCCACGGGGTATACAGGTATGCTGCAGACCCTGAGATCCTCATTAGTTTTAATACTGTAAACGAGGAAGAGGTGATCAATGCTGAAGGGCAGTATGCACTGGGACCCTCCTCCTTGAAGGGGCTTTATTTGTCGCAGGGCCCGCAGTCTGCCATATCTGCAGGACTAAACTACAGGGCAGCAGATTACTGGTGGATCGGGGTAGTGGCCAGTTACCTGGACCGGAATTATGTTGGGGTGTCAAAGGTTAGAAGAACTCAAAGTTTCTTTACAGATCCTCAGACAAATGAAGAGGTAAATGATATATCCATGGAAACCGCTGATGCGCTTTTGCGCCAGGAGAAATTACAGCCCATTCATTATCTCGATCTTAACGGAGGGAAATCCTGGCTTATCCATGATCTGTATATATCCGTTTTTCTAAGTGTGAACAATCTTTTTAATGCGGTTTATGAAACGGGTGGGTATGAACAGAACAGAAATGCCAATCTGAGGGATCTTTACAATGACGCTTTAAGCGGTTCACCTTCGTTTGGCTCCAAATACTGGTATGGAGCAGGAAGAACGTATTTCCTGAATCTTGCTGTTAATTTTTAATTCATGACTGTTATGAAAGTACTGTGGAAGATGCTGTTGCAGGTAATGGTGATTCTGGTTTTTTGGGGGTGTATTCCCGGAGACGATTTCGGAGCCCTTGGTGAGTGTGATGCCATGCCGGACAGTTTTGAAAACGTATCGGCCATTTCCCGGGAATTCGGTGCTGAACCTGTATTGGTGGGTACAGAAAAGATCATACGATTGTATGTGAGCTCGGATGATCGCCAGAGCAATGTTTATGGGGCGATCTATTTGCAGGACGCTCCGGAGAACCCCGAAACGGGGGTGGAATTAAGGACCGACCTTAGAAATGCCCACTTGAAATATCCCCAGGGGGCTGAGGTATACCTGAATCTGAAAGGGTTGTTCGTAAGGTCGATTGATGGTGCCCTTCAGGTGGGGTCTAAACAAAATAGCTTTGGGGTTACAACCCTGGCAAGGATCCCCGAGCAGGTCACAGAAAAGCACCTTTTTCGATCCTGTAACCCCCTGGTTAAAATGCATCCAAAAGTGGTGCATCCTGATAGTCTCGATGCCCATTGGCAGTTTCTTTACGTCTTGTTCGAAGGGGTTGAGGTGGCCGCTTCAGATCTGTGTAAGACCTATGCAGATTTTGAGGAAAGTACGGTCAGAAAACTGGATGGCTGCGGGAAATCCGGTGTGGAACTTTTAACCAGTGGGTATTCCGACTTTCACAATTTGTCCCTTCCGGAAGGGATGGGCAGGGCTACAGGAGTGCTGAAATTACGTGGGAGCAAGCCACAACTGCTCATTAATAAGGCTGAAGATCTGGTTTTTGACCATGATCGTTGCAATGGGTACGCTTATAATTGTTCTCCTCCGGATCCCAACAGCAGTATAGCAGAGATAAAGAATATGTATTCAGAAGGAAGTATGACAGGGGAGCTTGAGGGCCGGGTGCTGGGGGCTGTTGTCATTGCGGATGATAGTTCAGCACCTTTTAAAGGGGAACTTTACATACGGGATTCCTCCGGTGCAATTCGTATTCAAACGGGTAAAAAGGAGCTGTACAAGGATGGGTATACCTCAGGTAGCAGGATTGTTGTGGATCTGAGGGGATTGGTTTTAATCAGGGATCACGGAGAGTTCGTCCTTGCATATCCCGGGGATACTTCCTGGCAGCCTGTACCCGGAGATCTTTTGCCCTACTTTATCTATCTGGCAGATGAACCTTTGGAGGAGGTTGAACCACAAGTTCACTCTGTTGTCGAAATTAATGAAGCGCTGGTTGGAGAGCTGATTACCTTAAAAGACGTTCAATTTGCCGGTTCCGGAATCCTTCGGGAAGGATTGCGCTACAGGCTTCTTACGGACTGTTACGGAAATTCCCTTTCGGTTATTCTCCCTGAGAATATTACCCCGGGAGATAATGAACAGGGGAGTGGCAGTGCTACCGGGATTCTCACCTTTAATGATGGGTATCAGCTTAAGCCGATTTCCCCAAACGATTATTTTGAACCGAAGGGTGATCACTGTTTATATTTTTCAGGATCGGAACGAGTTCCGGCAATTGATATGACACAGATGAGCATAAATACCCCCGGTTTAATTATGGATAATACGGTTGTGGAGGGCGTGGTAATAAGTGATGTGGAGTTTGGTAGTTTTCCCAATAATGAAATTCTGATTCAATGTGATACTGGAAGTCTTTCGGTTAAGTTAACCGGTAAGCACCAGATAAGCAGGGGGAGCAGGGTTAGGGTGGCATTAATGGGTGGGCACCTGCTGCATCACGCGGGTATACCGGCGGTGGAAGGCCTTCTTCCTCTCCAGATCGTCCTGTTGGAAAGCGGGGTGCTGCCGGGGCCGATGGAGATCTCTGTTTCGGAGTTAAATAACAATGATTATGCAGGGCAATGGCTTAATCTCTATCCCGTATCCCTGTTAGGAGATATCGGGACTATTTCAGATGGGACCCTGGTTGGAGACTGCTTTGATTCGGTTGCTTTACGTGTTTTGGAAGATTCGGCATTGAACGGTTATATCGCAGAGAGAGGTAGTGGCGCGATTTCGGGTTTTTATTACGACGGATATTTTGTGGTCGGAAGGCCCTCGGATATCGGGTTTAATGAAGACGCGCTGCAGTGTTCCGGATTGGGCGAAGGGCATGGAGTCATCATTTCTGAAATTGCAGATCCATTGAATTCCTCATCCGATTTAAATTCACGGTATATAGAGTTGTACAACAACAGCGAAATGGGTGTCGATCTTTCCGGTTGGGAATTAAGGAGGTATACCAACGGGAATCAGGCCTATACGGAAAGTACAGTGATCACTTTTAACAATATCCGCTTAGAAGGAAATGCAGTTCTTGTTATTGCAGCCAATGCCATGGATTTTGAAGAGGTATATGGCTTCCCACCTGCTATACAGGGAGGTTCTTCCTCTGCAGCCGACAGCAATGGCGATGACAATATGATACTGGTGGGACCTTCCGGGGAGCTGATGGATGTTTTTGGGGTGCCCGGAGAGGACGGTACAGGGACTTCTCACGACTTCCAGGATGGAAGGGCTGTCAGGAAAACAGGGATTATTATGGGAAGCCCGTTGTTTAATGCACAGCAATGGGAGGTATTTAACGGTCATGGAGAGCTGGGAACCCACAAACAGCTGTTAAGTGCCCCCCAGGATTTTGATCCCGGGGTGCATCATTAGAAAACAGGGCAGACATTGTTGTAAGGGCAAACAGGATTGATTATATTCAGATTCATTTCTGAAAAACTTATGGAGAATTTAAAACTTGCCCTGGTACAGGCAGATCTGATATGGGAAAATGTGGATGCCAATCGCAGGCAGTTTCAGCAACGTATTTCGGAGATCGACAGGGATATCGATCTTATTGTACTTCCTGAAATGTTCTCGTCAGGCTTTACCATGCATCCCGAAAGGGTTTACGAAACCATGGAAGGGCCTACCCTGGAATGGATGAAGGATCTTTCAAAACAACATGGAGCTGCTATTTGCGGAAGCCTGGTGATCAGGGAAGGAGAAGTATTCAGAAACCGATTCCTGTTCGTTCACCCGGAAGGAAAAGTGGATTATTATGATAAGCGGCATAGTTTTACCTATGCCGGTGAGGATAAGAAATATAAAAGGGGAGATACCCGTAAACTGATCCTTTATAAGGGCTGGAAAATTTTTCCTCAGGTATGTTATGATCTGAGGTTTCCGGTGTTTTCCAGAAATGATATGGAATACGACCTTCTTATTTACGTGGCCAACTGGCCGGAGATACGGATCGATGCCTGGGATACTTTACTCAAGGCCCGTGCCATAGAAAATATGGCATATTCTGTTGGTGTAAACCGCATTGGGAAAGACGGGAATGATTATGCCTATCCCGGGCATAGCGGGGCTTATGATGAGCTTGGAAAAACCCTGGTACATACCAGCGGGGAGGAGGTGGTCTATGTGAGCCTGAACCGGTCTCAGATGTTAAAAACCAGAGCAAAGCTCCGGTTTCTTGAAGATCGCGACCTGTTTAATCTAAAATAAAAGTCTGTTCGATCTCCCAGTTCGCTCTCAATTCTATGGGGTCAGGATAGTAACTGATCTTCTCCGGTTGGCGCATTTCCAGGTAATCTCCCGTATCCCATTTCCCATTTCCGTTGGTATCATGGATAACCCTGATGTAGTAGGTTCCCGGATCGATATTGACAAAATTATAGCTCAAAGCGGGTTTATCGATAAACAGGGATTGTTTTACATTATCTTTTTGGTCTGTCAGTTCCAGGATCAGCGGGAAGGTTTCGGTATTTTGAAGCCGGACCCGAACAGAACCCAGCTGCCCGAGTTCTTTTGTTGTAAGACTGTATTGCAGGCTGTCGTTCTCGTTTCCGAAGAAATCCGTCACCGCTCCCGGTAAAAGGGTGATATCATACTTGTTCCCGGGTTGAACGTTCCAGAGAAAGAGCAGTTCATTTTCCTTCTCCTTCAGCTTCAGATCGAAATCTACTGCAGACGAATCCCGGTCGAGAATTTGCATGTTTTCTGCCCGGTATGATACTAAAGGGATGTTACCCCTGATCCTGAAGGTGTCAGAAAGCTGCATACTTCTTTGGGGGGCTTCTGTAATTTGAAGACTGTCATTGTACAGGTCCCTGATTCTTACCGTGAATGTGTCTACCACCGATTCCCGGGAAACACGGAATAAAAGGGAGTCTGCTTCAACGGGGGTAAAGTAATAGTTGATCGAGTCGGTTGCTGCATCCCTGATGGTGGCTGCTCTGAAGGTGTCGGGTATATCCGACAGAAGTTCAATCTTCATTCCCTCTTCCTCCCCTTCGTATCCAAAGGCGATCTTGTTCTTGTTCAGCATTACAGGGCGGGCGATCCGGAATTCGGGAACCTCCTTAAAAAGGGTAATATGGTAAGTGGTGTCCGTAGGGATCTCAATGGTGTCTGCGATGAAACCAATTTTGTCTGTCCGTGGGGTAAACAGGTTGTCATTGCCTTCGTCCTTTATGGCTACCAGCCTGTAACTTCCTTTTTTAAGATTGGTAAGGCTGAAGGTAACTGAACTGTCGAGGGTATTGCTAATATAGGTGGGCTGAGATTTGTAGACGATAGAATCGGTAAATGCGGTGTCGATTTCGTAAAGCATAACGCTTATGAAATTATCAGGTTCCTTCTGGGTGGCATCGCTAACGGTACCTCCCAGTTCCAGGGAATCGATATAACTTCCGGTGGAAAACACATAGCGGTAGAAGGGGTAGGGGTTTCCTTCATTGTGATCAACAATACTCTGCCCGAAATTGAACACATAGGTGGAGTTGTCTTTCAGGGTATCCAGCATTTCAATGGTGATCTTTCGGCTTGCTCCGCCCTGCGGACTTACTTCCGGCGGATATTTTAGCGGTGGAGACACCACCAGCTGTTTCTGGAGGTCTTTCAGGGTAACATATTCATTGAAATTCAATGTAATTTCATTCCCCTTAAAATTCACGGAGTAATTATCCGGTTTGGTAGAGATGATCTCTGGAGGCATTTCATCTTTTGGCCCTCCCGTTGGCGTTCCTCTTTTGGCACAATTGATAAGAGAAAACATCAGCCCGAAGAACAAGCTGTAATAAAGAAATTTACTGGATCTCATCGAAGCTGTTTAGTGGTGCAAAATAACGATTATTTTTACTAAAGATAAAATCAAGCTGTTATTGCAATCGTCGCAAAACTGACCTTGATCCCTGACCTTTCCTGAATGGCACGGGCAGCGCTTTCCAGGGTAATTCCCGTAGTGATCACGTCATCTGTTAAAAGCACATGTTTATACCGGCGCAATTCGGGGGTATTGGCTTCAAAAAGGGGTTGAGACTCCATAACCCGTTTAATCCTTCCCCGAAGAGAAAAGGAAGTACTCCTGTCGGTTCTTCGCAACAGGTCATTTCTGTAAGCAACGGTTAAGTGCTCGGCAAGGGCCGAAGCAAACTTTTCCGTTTGATTATATCCCCGCTTTCGTAATTTCTTGGGTTGCAAGGGCATGGGTATAACGAGATCAATATCCTTAAATCGCGATGACAACCGGATTTCTTCTCCTAACCAATGGCCAAGATATTCCCCGGCTTTTTGATGTCCGCGATATTTTAACTGATGGATCAGATTTTGTACGGGCCCTTTCTTATGGAACCAGAGCAGGGAGGTGGCTTCTTCCAGTCTGAAGCGTCCCTGAAAGATGCGTTCTGTGGCATTGTCTCTTCGGTTGGTAAAGTCGGTTAAGGGTAGGTGATGCCGGCATTTTACACAGATAAATTGCTCGGGAGCAGGAAGTAAGGAGCGACAACAAAGACATGCTCCCGGAAAGAACAGGTTTTGGAGATCATTTAGTATCTTTACTGCGCCTTGCAATAGGAAAACATATAAGTTATTCTCAAAGCTAATTATTTTTAATGAGCTCCCAAAAGAAGCAAATCGGTCAAAAAATAGTCCTGGGAGTCCTGCTACTCTGCATTATAGCCCTAACAGGATTTTCATATTTCAATTATATTCAAACCGAAGAGAAGGTGTCTTTCCTCGAGAATGCCAAGGGCATGATCATGGATGACCTGGAAGAAATAGAATCTGATCTTGATGGTCTGGCACAGGAGAATGAGGCTTATGCGCAGGAGATCGAATCCAGCAGAAGGCGAATCGCGCTTTTAATGGACTCCATAAAAAGAATGGAAGTAGATTACCAGATCCTGGGCAGGTACCGCAAGGAGTTGGCTTCGATTCGACTGGAAAACAGGGCGCTGCATAAAACCCTGGATTCGGTGCGGCTGCAAAACCTTCTTCTGGCCCAGGAAATAGACAGTGCAAAACTCCGGTATACTGAATTGGAGCGATATTCTGAAGCTTTAAAGATCGCTAATGAAGACCTCACCCAATTCACAGATTCTCTTATAAACGAAAATATCCAGTTAACAGCTAAGGTGAAGGGGAGTGCAGCCCTGAGTGTGAGCTCTCTGAAAGGATCAGCCTATAAGGTGCGATCTAACGGAAAGGCGGTAAAAACCTCCCGGCTGGGCAGTGCCGAGCGCCTAAGGGCTTGCTTTAACCTTGCTCCCAATACCCTTTTACAGCCCGGAGAGAAGGTTTTTTACCTGCAGTTTGTAGATCCCTCCAATGAGATCCTGGGTCAGGGAACGGCAGATAATGTGAATAACAAAAAACTCCCATACAGTAAAAAACTGGTGATTGACTACGAGAATCGTCCCATGAATATTTGTGATTATATCGTGGTTGAGAATCTCCAGCGCGAAGGCAATTACAGGGTGAACGTGTTTTATGGTGAAAATCTACTGGCTTCCTCGGTTTTTACCCTGAAATAGGCATAAATTTTTCCAAATAACATATTTTTGCGCCATGGCAAAACAAGAAGATCAATTTAAAAAAGTGATCTCCCATGCGAAGGAATACGGCTATATTTTTCCTTCCAGTGAGATCTATGATGGCTTAAGTGCCGTTTACGACTACGGCCAGAACGGAGTCGAACTCAAAAGAAACATCCGGGAATATTGGTGGAAGGCCATGGTACAGCTGCATGAAAATATCGTCGGACTTGATTCGTCGATCTTTATGCATCCCACTACCTGGAAGGCTTCAGGACACGTAGACGCCTTTAACGATCCGTTAATTGACAATAAAGATTCTAAAAAACGCTACCGGGCAGATGTGTTGGTAGAAGATCATACTGCCAAGATCGAGGCTAAGATCGAAAAGGAAGTGAAAAAGGCCGCCAAGCGTTTTGGGGATGACTTTGATCAGGAGCAATTCCTTGCTACTAATCCAAGGGTCCTGAAGTATCAGGAAGAAATTCAAGCCATATTAAAACGCCTGGGGAGATCCCTGGAGAAGGAAGATCTCGCTGATGTTAAGGCACTTATCGAGGAGTTGGGCATTGCAGACCCGGAAACGGGAAGCAAGAACTGGACGGATGTAAAGCAGTTTAACCTGATGTTCGGAACGAAATTAGGAGCCAGCGCCGATACTGCAATGGACCTGTATCTGCGCCCGGAAACCGCCCAGGGTATCTTTGTGAATTTCCTTAATGTGCAGAAAACGGGAAGAATGAAGATCCCGTTTGGAATCGCACAGACCGGAAAGGCCTTTAGGAATGAGATCGTTGCCCGACAGTTTATTTTCCGTATGCGCGAATTTGAGCAAATGGAGATGCAGTTCTTTATCAAACCAGGTACTCAAAAGGAATGGTATGAGTACTGGAAGGAAGCCAGGCTAAAATGGCACCTTTCCCTTGGTTTGGGAGAAGAGAACTACCGTTATCACGACCATGAGAAGCTGGCACACTATGCAGATGCCGCTGCAGATATAGAATTCAGATTTCCCTTTGGATTTAAGGAACTCGAAGGAATTCATTCCAGAACAGATTTCGACCTGGCCAAACACGAAGAGTTTAGCGGTAAAAAACTTCAGTTTTTTGATCCTGAAGAAAATAAGAGCTACACCCCTTACGTCCTGGAGACCTCTATTGGTTTAGACCGGATGTTCCTTGCGGTGTTCTCCAGTGCCCTGCAGGAGGAAGAACTGGAAAACGGTTCAACCAGGACCGTACTTCGTATTCCTGCAGTATTAGCACCTACCAAGGTGGCAATTCTCCCTCTGATTAAAAAAGATGGCCTTCCCGAGGTGGCCCGCAGGATATTTGACGATCTTAAGTGGGATATGCAGGTAGACTATGATGAGAAGGATGCGGTAGGAAGACGCTACAGAAGGCAGGATGCTGCAGGTACCCCATTCTGTGTAACGGTGGATCATGAAACCCTGGAGAATGATACAGTAACCTTGAGATATCGCGATAGTATGGAGCAAAAGCGGGTGGCAATATCCGATTTGCATGCCATGATATCAAAAGAAACCAATATGAGCCATTGGCTGAAACGCATAAGCTGATTGCGCTTAGTTAAAGTTCAACCCCCTTGCCAAAGCATGGGGGTTTTTTTATAGCGTCATGCGAAGGTGTACGTTCAGGTAGAAATTCACCGGTAAACCGGGATAATAATAACGGGGTGCCGCACCCGAGAAGCCCGAAGCATTGATCAGTATGGAAGACGCGTATTTCTTGTTCAATACATTGTTGATGCCTCCGTTAAGTTCTAATACAAGGTCTTCAATCAGGGGTTGCGTGTATCCCGCTCTTAAATTAAATATGCCATAAGGATCACTATAGAGCGTATTGGCATCTGTAACCGGAATGCTTCCAATAAACTGCCCGGTGAGATTAGTGTAGAATTTTGATGACCACTGTGCCTGTATTCCGGGAACCAGGATGTATTCGGGAACTCCGGTAAGTTTATTTCCGGCAAAATCGTTGCCATCATCGGCAAAAGTTTCAAAACGATGCCAGTTGTGAGTTCCGTTAAGTGTTAAATTGAGCCGAATCCCGGCGAGGTCAGGTAATTGCTTTTCGATGGAATATTCCAGGCCGAAATGATGGGTAACTCCTGCATTACGCCCTATAAGCTGGTCTTCTGCTGTGCGTTCGGCCACCAGAAGATTTCTGATTCGCATAAAATATACAGAGGTTTGTACCCGGAAACCTGATTTGTCATATAAAATGCCTGTTTCGTAATTCCATCCCTTTTCCGGAGCTATTTCCGGATTGAGTAATCCTTCCGGATTCAGCGTTTCCTCCAGGCTCGGATAAGCGTATCCATGAGCCGTATTCAGAAAGATATTGAGTTGTGGGGCCGCCTGGTAGGTAAGGGTGATATTGGGGGACCACACCGGGTTAAAATCGCGCTCAATTTCAATTTCTTCCATGCTGCCCGGGAGGTTGGTAAAACGAAATCGGGTGTTGTTATAATTAATGCCGGCCTGTACCCTCAGATCGCCATATTCAACTTTTATCTCAGTGAAAACATTGGTGAAACTGCGTTTTTCCCGGTTATCGGTTAAGAGAATACCCTGCAGGCTTCCCATCCCGTTGTTCTCTTCGTACAGATTCTCGTAGGTCCTCCAGCTGTATCGGTCGCGAAGGTGTTCAAGACCGGAATTCACCAGGATATGTTCGTTAATCGCATATTGTAATAAACTCCTGAAGCCTGCTCCAAAAGTGTTCTCATCCAGGATATTAAACGGTCGGGGTTCGTAGTGGTCGTTGTAGGTGGTGAAAATACTTGTGGTATTGAGGAGCTTCCCGGATATCCGGGTCTCCGCGGTAATTCCCGCCAGGGTAGCGTTATCATCTTCATAACCCTGTGCTGCCGCCCAATTATCGGCTGCTTTTTCCGGATTATTCAGGTAATCTGAACGATTGAGGGAGCTGGGAATTTGAGCACTGTAGTTGATATGGTTAAAAAGAAATTTGAGGTTGAAATCGTTCCCAAACGATTTTTTCATATTCAATAAGTAGCCGTTTCTGTTGTAGGCATTGTTTTCCCGGTATCCGTCTTGCTGAAGGTGGTCGTAACCTAAGAACACGCTCAGGTCATTTTCATGTATTCCTACCTGGGTACTTTGTTTGTATTGGTTGTAAGAGCCCAGGGTCTGACTGGTGCTGATATACCCCTGGCCTTGAGAAGGAAGTAGTGGGTTTAACAGTAGCGTGCCTCCCAGGTTTGCCCCGTATACGGTGGCCTTGGGACCTTTAACCACCTGAATGGATCCTAAGGCTTCCGGGTCAAAAATTCCGAAAGATGTTTCTCCTACACCATTGGTAACGGGGATCTGGTTGATATAGGCCTTTACCTTATTGGTGCCGAAAGGAGTCCTTGAGCCAACACCTCTGATGGTTAGCCGGTTGGTGTTCAGGCTCCCTGAGAATATGTACAGTCCGGGGGTTTCATTTAACGGAGAAATAAGGTCAGCCGGGTTATACCGTTTTAGGGTGGCAGGGGTAACCTCGCTTTCCGGGATGAGCTGCCGGGGTCTTTCCAGGCGTTCTGATTCTAAGATCACAGCCTTGAGCGTATCTGCTGTTTGCTGTGAATACCCATGGGTCAGGAAAAGATTCAGGAAAAGGAACAGGGCATACTTTTTCATGGGATGAAAATAAGGATAAAATATGCAATCTGATAACAATTTAGCGGGAGTGAGGGGCTTTAAAAAAAGACATATATAATCCTTATTTTAGCTCCAAAACCAAAGCTGACATGAAAATCATATCCTATAATGTAAACGGAATCCGGGCAGCGATCCGTAAAGGGTTTTTCGATTGGTTAAAGGCCGCAGATCCCGATGTGGTCTGTATCCAGGAGACCAAAGCTCATAAGGAGCAACTTGACCTTCATCTTTTTGAAGAAGCCGGTTATGCACATCATTATTGGTTTAGTGCCAAAAAGAAAGGCTATAGCGGTACAGCGATTCTTTCCAAACAAAAGCCTGATCATGTGGAGTACGGTACCGGAATAGACTATATGGACGATGAGGGACGTAATATAAGGGCCGATTTCGGGGATGTTTCGGTGATGAGTATGTACCTGCCTTCAGGAACAAATATGGACAGGCTGGACCTGAAACTGCAATATATGGACGATTTTCAGCGTTATGCTGATGAATTGAGGAAGGAACATCCGAAGCTTATTGTCTGTGGCGATTATAATATCTGTCATCGCGCTATTGATATTCACGATCCGGTTCGAAATGCGAAAGTATCCGGGTTCTTGCCGGTGGAAAGAGCATGGATCGATAATTTTATCAATAGCGGTTTTACAGATAGCTTCCGGGCATTACACCCTGAAATGCCGGACGAATACTCCTGGTGGACCTACAGGGCTAATGCCAGGGCTAATAATAAGGGCTGGCGTATCGATTACAATATGGTGGCAGAACCTCTAAAAGATCAAATAAGGCGGGCAGTAATGCTAAAGGAGGCAAAACACAGTGATCATTGTCCTGTATTGCTGGAATTGGAATGATCCTTGCTTCGAATTTATGAACTAATACCTAATCTGAAAGTATGAAAACCTATTTAGCTTTGTTGGGAGCCGGGCTGATGCTCACCTCCTGTGTTTCATCTAAGGTGTACAAAGACCTGGAATCCCGTTATGATGAATTGAAGTCAGAAAGCGCGCAGCTGGCCGATGAGAATTACCAATTGCAGAAGGATAATAATAAGCTGGCCAATGAAAAGATCGGCCTGAACAAAACCCTCGATGAATTGAAGGCGGAGCGCGACCGATTGCAGCAGGAATACGCTGCTGCAAAAAAGAGCCTCTCCGGATTGAGAGCTTCATATGACGCCCTGGAACAGCAAAGCAGTGCAGCTATTTCCGAAAATGCAAAGCGCAACAGGGACTTGCTGGCAGATCTGGAAGCCCAGGAACGGGTGCTGGATCAGAAGCGAATGGAACTGGAGGCACTCAGGCAAAAGATGGAATCGCAGGCAGGAAGAGTAGCCGAACTGGAAGGGGTGCTGGCGTCTAAAGATCAGGCCATGAGAACGCTTAAGGAGGCTATTTCTAAAGCATTGCTTGATTTTGAAGGAAAAGGCCTTACTGTGGAGCATAAAAATGGGAAGGTATATATCTCCATGGAGAATAAATTGCTCTTTAACAGTGGTAGCTGGGCAGTGAATGCGGATGGAAGAAGAGCTGTGAATCAGCTGGGCGGTGTTTTGGCGTCGAATCCGGACATAGCGGTGCTTATTGAAGGGCATACAGACGATGTTCCCTATGGTGGTAACGGTGCGCTTGAAGATAACTGGGATCTTTCGGTGAAACGGGCCACTACTATTGTTAAGCTATTGCTGGAGAATAGGGAAATAGAGCCATCCAACCTTACTGCGGCAGGGAAAAGCAGGTTCGTGCCAGTGGCAGATAATACGTCCGCCGAAGGAAAGGCCAGAAACCGGCGTATCGAAGTGGTATTAACTCCAAAACTGGATGAAGTGAGTAAATTGCTCAGTCAGATCTAAACCTGAAATAGAATTGTTAATTTTGAAGTCCCCTGGCTGATCAAGCCAGGGGACTTTTACTTTTATAAAATTGCGCTATGAAATATACATTTTTACCACACACCGATATTCGGGTAAGTAAGATCTGCCTTGGAACCATGACCTGGGGGCAGCAGAATAACGAAGAAGAAGGGCATGCCCAGATGGATTATGCTGTAGAAAAGGGGATTAATTTTTTTGACACTGCCGAATTGTACCCGGTACCGGCCCGAAAGGAAACCCAGGGAGAGACAGAAAGAATTATTGGTTCCTGGTTCAGGAAAACAGGCAAGCGGCAGGAGATTATTCTGGCATCCAAGATCGCGGGCCCTGCTGAAATGACCCGTCACATTCGGGAAGATGGCTTTTCAAGAGCAGCTTTGCAGGATGCAATTGATAAGAGTCTGCAGCGTCTTCAAACCGACTATATCGACCTGTATCAATTGCATTGGCCGGAGAGAAATACGAATTATTTTGGGAGTCGGGGCTATAAGCACGATGAGACCGAACGTTGGGAAGATAATTTTAAATCCATTTTGGAAAGTCTCGATACTTTTATCAAGGCGGGGAAGATCAGGCATGTTGGGGTTTCTAATGAAAATCCCTTCGGAACAATGCGATTTCTGGAAGAATCCCGTAAATCGGGATTGCCTCGTATGTTGACCATACAGAACCCTTATAACCTGTTGAACAGGTTGTTCGAAGCCGGGAATGCTGAGGTTTCCATGAGGGAAGGAGTAGGATTGCTGGCCTATTCACCCTTGGGATTTGGTACCCTTAGCGGTAAATACCTGGGAGGGAAGATGCCTGAAGGTTCACGGATTAAGCTCTTTCCTAATTACAACCGTTACAGCAAGCCACAGGGAGTCAAGGCTACGGAGCGATACGCTGATCTGGCAGCTCGCCATGGTTTAAGTCTGACTCACCTGGCACTCGCTTTCGTGAATCAGCAACCCTTTGTGACCTCTAACATTATCGGGGCAACATCTCTGGAACAGCTAAAGGAAAATATAGACAGTATTGATGTGAGCTTATCCCCCGAAGTAATAGAGGCTATTGAAGTTATTCATAACGAGATCCCAAACCCTGCACCATAAACCGTGGGCGGTATGGTTAGCCGAATAGGAATTGGGCCACATCTTCTATTCGGTTGACCTTTCTGATCTGTATTTGGTGATTTTTCAGGGTGATCTTGTTGTGACCGGAAACCAGAATAGTTGAAAAGCCTAACTTTTCTGCCTCCAGGATCCTTTGATCCACGCGTTGCACAGGTCTGATCTCTCCTGCGAGTCCAACCTCTGCAGCAAAGCAAATATCCTTACCCACCGCGATATCTTCATTGGAAGAGAGTACCGCGGCGATCACGGCGAGGTCGATCGAGGGGTCATCCACATTGATACCTCCGGTGATATTGAGAAAAACATCCTTTGCTCCTAAACGAAAACCGGCTCTCTTTTCGAGCACTGCAAGAAGCATGTTCAGCCGTTTTGAATTAAAACCGGTGCAGCTGCGCTGAGGTGTTCCGTAAACCGCGGTGCTCACCAGTGCCTGTATCTCTATCATTAACGGCCTCATCCCTTCCAGGGTGGCAGAAATGGCAGTCCCGCTTAGTTCCTCGGCATTTTTGCTGATCAGGATCTCAGATGGGTTGGTCACCTCTCTAAGGCCATCCCCCAGCATTTCGTAGATCCCGAGGTCAGCCGTAGATCCGAAACGGTTTTTAAGGGCACGGAGAATACGGTAAACGTGATTGCGATCACCTTCGAACTGCAATACGGTGTCTACCATATGTTCAAGGATTTTTGGACCGGCAATATGCCCGTCTTTGGTAATATGTCCGATAAGCAGCACGGGGGTGTTGGTTTCTTTTGCGAATTTTATCAGTTCCGAGGTGCATTCCCTGATCTGTGAAATGCTGCCCGCAGACGATTCAATATGGTCCGTTTGCAGGGTCTGAATGGAATCGATGATTACGATCTCCGGTTCAACTTTTGAGATGTGTTTAAAAATGTTCTGGGTTTTTGTTTCCGTAAGGACATAGCAGTTATTATTACCGGGATCAATACGTTCTGCCCGCATCTTAATCTGTTTCTGGCTTTCTTCTCCTGAAACATAAAGCGATTTTATAGGGAGCCTGAGGGTGATCTGGAGTAAAAGGGTGCTTTTCCCTATACCGGGCTCTCCGCCTAGAAGGGTGACAGATCCGGGTACAATACCCCCGCCCAAAACACGATCCAGTTCGCCATTTCCCGATGGAATCCTCATTTCACTGGCACCGTCTATTTCGTGTATTCTTAGCGGTTTGTTGCTTCGCGAAGGACTATGACTCTCCTGGTTCCAGGTTCTTTTTTCCTCTTTTTGAACCAATTCTTCCACAATGGTATTCCATTCCTTGCAGGAGGTACACTGTCCCTGCCACTTTGCGAATTGGGTTCCGCAGTTCTGACAAAAAAATGTGGTTTTTACTTTAGCCATGATGTGATACTGGGTTTGTCCGGGTACAAAAATACCCCGCAGGAACGGGGTGATAAACTTTAATTCGTGATTTTGGTTTTTTTACCAGCCAAAATCTTCCTTGATCTTGTCGATCCGTTCCAAGGCGAGATCCTTTGTGAGAAAATCGATTTCAGGCATGCTGAATGCTTTTTCATAGGTCCTCATCGCTTTTTTGGGTTCTCCGGAAAGTTCCAGGTACTCGGCTTCAATGAAAAATCCGAGCATGGTATCCGGGAAATCCTTTTTAGCGAGATCACTCAGGGATTTTAAAGATTCCAGGTTTTCCTTTTTCTTGCTAACAGCGTATACAGCCATGAAATCGTTGAGAATGGTTTGCTTGCGAAAACCGTAGAGCTCTTCTATGGTGTTGTATTTGTTCTCCAGATACTCATAGGGTTCTCCGACGTAAGTCATGAGTTTGGTCCTGTATTCCACGACGCTTATCGGGTTGTAAAGTTCGAAGATCTTATCAATAGCCTCCGGGATGGCATAGGAAGCCACGGCGTGATGATCTGCATGATCGTATGAGCGATAATGAAACTCAATATTTTCATTGTTGATGTTTTTCAGGGCGGCATTTAACCTGATTGAAGCTTCCCGGTTCTCCCTGGTGTCGTTCTCTGCCGTAGCGAGGAAGTAGTACAGGTGGCTCGTGGCGGCAGAAAGCCGTTCCGGGATGTACTGTTCCATCTGCACCGGCAGGGTGGGTGAGATGCTGATGTAGGCGTCAAACAAAGGATTTTCCTTGAACAGGTAATAATTCAGGTAATTCGCGGTAAGGCCGTATCCCAGTATTCCTTTAAATGGAGCGATCTCATACTCCTTTTCAATTTTTGGAATGAGCTCCATGCCCAGGAATTCAAAAAAATCAGCACCGGATTTTTCCGGTAGTCCGGAGGTGGGATTGTACATGATATCCTGGTTGCGGCTGTTTTTTTGATTTATTCCGAGAACAATGCAGGAAGGCATTTCATCTCGGTACCTGTAGAATTTTACAGTAGAAACGGTTAAATCAAAGAGGTAGTCTCCATCAAGCACTACAAGAAGCGGATATTTTTTTTCAGGGTCGTAGTCTTCAGGGATGTAAAGACGATAACCTCTCTTTTCACCTAACTTATATGAGTCAATAGACCCTAACGAGGTTTGGCCTGACATGGGTGTTACATAAAGTAAGCTGATGAGAAACAGGTAGATAATGTTTTTCATGGTTGATCGATTTGGAAGAGGAAGATAAGAAATTATTTGCTTTTATTGTAAAAAGGCAGGTACAGGAATGACAGGGCTCCAAAAAGGATTACCATCAGGGTCTGTGAGGTCCACATGATCCATCCGAATGCATCTGCCGATACTTTGGATATCCCGTAAAACACCAGGATCTTGCTTACGGCAAGTGGGTATAACCCAATGCCTCCGTTGGTGGTGCTCATGGCGAAGGCTCCTGCAACAAATGCCACGAGGATAACGGGTAAGGAAAGATCTGTGGTTTCAGGGATGCTGTATTTGATTAACCAGAACATCGCTACGTAGAGGAACCAGATCCCAAGAGTGTAAAGCAGGAAGGCGGTCTTGTATTTCATGCGGAAAATACTGGTAAGCCCCTCTGTTAAGCCCCTTATAAGTCCTTTGATACGTTGCAGGAATCCGATTCGGGTGCGGTTAAGGAACCTCAGGAAAACAATGCCTGCCAGGCCGGCTGCAATAAGAACCAGTATGGTGTTAATGGGTTTAATGCCTTTCGCTTCAAAATAATCGACGATAACCTCTGTCTGAAATAATGCGGCAATAACCACTACAACAAGTAGCATGATAAGATCTATAATGCGTTCTGCCACAATGGTTCCAAAGCCTTTCTCAAAAGGTATTTTCTCGTAGCTGCTTATGGTGGTGGCTCTGAAGATCTCTCCGGATCGGGGGATGCCGAGATTGGCAAGATAGGCTATAAGTATGGCCATAACATTGTTGCCAAACCGGGGTTTGTACCCCATGGGTTCCAGCAAAAGATTCCAGCGCCAGGCTCTCATCAGGTGGCTTATTAAGCCGGCAAGAAGTGACAGGCCTACCCAAAGGTAGTTGGCTTCCCTGATATTGCTTAGGATCAGTTGCCGCTCCTCTGCTGTAGTTTGCTGGTAAGAATACCAAACAAGAAAAACTCCCACAACGAGCGGGAGTATGATCTTGAGTTTATTTTTTAACCTTTTTTTCAATCTTAGGTTAAGGAGTTGTCTTTCTCGTTAGGGAATACCAGAGAAGGTTTAAATTGCTTTGCTTCCTCAAAATCCAATAGGGCATAGGAGATAATGATGATCACGTCCCCGCGCTGCACTTTTCTGGCTGCCGGTCCGTTCAGAGTGATTTCTCCGCTGTTCTTCTCTCCTTTAATAGCATAAGTCTCAAGGCGCTCACCATTGTTAATGTTAACGATCTGCACCTTTTCTCCTTCAATGATATTAGAAGCCTCCATTAAAGCTTCGTCAATGGTAATACTTCCAATGTAATTTAAGTCGGCACCGGTTACTGTAACGCGGTGAATCTTAGACTTTACAACTTCAATCTGCATGGCACAAAGGTATTAATTTAGAGCAATATTGTCGATCAGCCGGATAGAATTTGCGAATACCGCAATAAACAGCCGGTAACGATCTTTTTTATTAAATGATTTAACGGGTTCTAATGTAGACTCATTAGCAATTTCCACGTATTCCAATGTTAAGGAATGGTGGTTATCGAATTGATTTTCAGTCCATTTCGTGATTTCTTCTGGCGATTTCGTCTGGAAGAGGGTTTTTGCTTTGGAAATGGTTTGATATATAAATGCTGCCTCCTTTCTCATTTCCGGACTTAGTCGTTCATTTCTTGAACTCATTGCAAGTCCGTTCGATTCTCTCAGGATAGGGCACCCTATGACCTGTGTAGGAATGCCTTCTTTTTCTACGAGTTTTTTTATGATCTGCAGTTGTTGGAAATCCTTTTCCCCGAAGTAGGCATTGTCTGCCTCCACCAATTGCAGCAACGACTTAACAATGGTTCCGACTCCGTCAAAATGGCCAGCCCTGAATTTGCCTTCCATCTGATGTTCCAGTCCGTCGAAGTCAAAACTCTCCGCCTGAATATTTTCCGAATACATTTCCTGGACGCTGGGGGTGAAAACTGCGATGTTTCTGCCTGTTCCTTCCAGCAGCTCCAGGTCGCGCTCAAGGGTGGAGGGGTAATTCTCCAGATCCTCCTTTCGGTCAAACTGGGTGGGATTCACAAAGATCGATACCACTGTCAGGTCATTTTCGCTGGCCGAATTTATGACTAATGACAGGTGTCCTTCGTGAAGGGCTCCCATGGTTGGGACCAATCCGATCCGGTTGCCCTCTTCCCTTTTGTTAAGAAGGTGTCTTTTTAGGTCTGCTTTATGTTTGAAAACAAGCATTTGAGAAAAAATTAACAGCGTGCAAAACTATGCATTTTAAATAAATTAGGCATATTTTTTGTAATTTTGCATGCCTAAGACCTAATGTGTAAAAGAAACAACGTGATTATATGACAGACAAAAGAGTATTATTTGTCGCTTCTGAAATGATACCATACCTTCCGGAGAATGAAGTTTCATCCCTGGCTTATGAAAGTCCCCGGATGGTGAATGACAGAGGCGGGCAGATACGAATCTTTATGCCTCGTTTCGGGAATATCAATGAACGCAGACACCAATTGCATGAAGTGATACGCTTGTCGGGTATGAACCTGGTGGTGAACGATATGGATATGCCCCTTATTATAAAAGTAGCTTCCATTCCAAAAGAAAGAATTCAGGTGTACTTCATTGACAATGAAGAGTATTTCAAGAGGAAAGCGACATTTACTGATGAAGACGGGAATCTCTTTCCGGATAATGATGAGCGGGCCATATTCTTTGCTAAAGGAGTGGTGGAAACCGTTAAAAAACTGAATTGGAATCCTGATATTATTCACGTTCACGGGTGGATGGCGTCTCTGTTGCCGCTATATCTAAGGCAGTATTATGCCGACGAGCCTCTGTTTGCAGAAAGCAAGATTGTCACTTCTGTGTACGGTAAGGGCTTTGAAGGAACTCTGGATCCAGAAATGATAAACAAGGTGAAATTTGATGGTATTGACGAAGCTTCTGTTAGTGCCTTGGAAAACCCTACCTATACCAATCTTATCAAAGTTGCTGTAGAGAATTCTGATGCAGCTATAATTGCCTCTGAAAGCCTGGATGATGACCTTCAGGAATATCTGTCTTCGCTTTCCAAACCAGTCTTGCCGCATAAATCCATTTATGAGTTTGAAGAAGCTTATAATGAGTTTTATGAGAATGAAGTGCTAAGTTAACCTACCGAGGAAATATGATTTTTAAGAAGAGTTATGTGTTGAAGACACTGCTCATATTGAGTGGTGTTATTTTTTTTACTTCCTGTGAAAAGGATTTTAATACCCTGGGAGTAGACCTGGTTGAGGATGCTAATTTTGATGTGAAAAAGCAGGTTTATGAGGTGAATGCCTCTAATGTGAACCTGGCTTCTGTTCGCACAGATTTTATGCCGAACGATCCCAATACCCTGAATCTTGTTCCTACCTATCAATTATCGGACTATACCGATGCGGTATTTGGGAAGTCAAAGGCTTCTTTTATTACCCAGTTGTCATTAGAGCTTACGCCTCCCACCTTCGGGAATCTCTCTGCCGCGGATGAGGCTAATGCAGGAGCCGGTGATGACCCGGCTGTGATCAATGAGAATGAAAGGGTGACAAAAGTATATCTCGATATTCCATTTTTTAGCACGGTGAGTGATACCCTGGATGATGATAATTTACCCAGACCTTATGATGTGGACTCAGTTTTTGGAGATGTGCAAACTCCTTTTACAGTAACTGTACAGGAGTATACTAAATACCTTCGTGACCGGGATCCCCAGTCAAATTTCCAGCGTATCCAGGAGTATTTCTCGGATGAGGATGCGCAGCCTTTCCTTTCTACTGTTTTGTTTTCGGGAGATTACCGTTTGAACTTTGAGGAATTGATATTTTTCGACAATGAGGATGATCCGGATACCGAGGAGGATGAATCCCAGAATGTATCTTCGAGATTTTCTCCCCGTATTCGATTGGAATTAGACTCTCAGTTTTTCCAGGAGCGTATTCTGGATAAAGAAGGTGATGATGTCTTGAGTAATCAGGAGTTGTTCCGGGATTACCTTCGGGGGATATACATTGGTATCGATCACCCTTCAGACAATCTGAAGATGTTGCTTAGAACCAACGATGGAAATATTACTATAAAATACGATTATGATACCTATAATGCGGAAACCGAGGCTGTTGAAGTAGCCCGTGATAGTTTCTCCCTTAATTTCCAGACCAAGAATTTTAATATTTACGAGGAAGAGCCCTATCCTATGGAGGTCATGGATGCCGTTACTGCAGGGGTGGGTGCAGACCGCCTTTACCTAAAAGGTGAGTCTGGAACCATTGCCAAGGTGGACCTTAGTGCCGGCCAGGATATGGAAGCTTTTCTTAATGAGGCCCGTGCAAATGAATGGTTGATCAATGAAGCTAATCTGATTTTTTACGCAGACGATCAACTAACTGGTAATCAGAACCTTCCTGACAGATTATTTTTGTATGACTTCGAGAATAGTGAAGTTTTGGTCGATTATAGAACGGATGCTGTTGGTCCAGTAACTACCTTTCCAAACTCAAGTTATTTGTATTATGGAGGACTGCTTGATGATGAAGATGGAACTCCCAAGTACAAGTTTCGTGTTACGGAACATATTAAGAATATTATAAGTAATGATTCTACCAATGTGAACCTTGGATTGTCTGTTACTTCCAATATTTTTAACTCATTCGTAGTATCCGCCTTTGACCAGGATGGTAGTAAGGTCTCTGTGCCCCAGGGAGCAGCTGCCTACCCTTATAGTGTGGTGCTTTATGGAGCAAATGTTTCAGCCGAAGATCAGGCAAAACGAGTTAAACTTGAGTTGATCTACACGGAGCCAAAAAAGTAAGTAGACTAATTAAAAGGATTTAAGAAGGAAGTTATGTGTGGAATTGTTGGGTATATAGGAGCCAGGGAGGCCTTCCCTGTGATCTTAAAAGGATTGGAGCGTCTCGAATACCGCGGTTATGACAGTGCCGGGATTGCCTTGTACAACAAAGGAATCATTGAGTTGTGTAAAACCAAAGGGAAGGTTGCAGACCTTCGGGCAAAAGCAGATAAAGAAGGTGTTGTAAACGGAAGTATTGGTATTGGTCATACCCGATGGGCAACTCACGGGGAACCCAATGATCAGAATGCGCATCCGCATTATTCGAACAGCGGAGACCTCGCAATTATCCATAATGGTATTATTGAAAATTACGCTTCTATTAAGGAAGCCTTGATAAACAGAGGCTATGAGTTTCATTCTGATACAGATACTGAAGTACTGGTTAACCTCATAGAGGATGTCAAAACAAATGAAAATGTTAAACTGGGGAAGGCTGTTCAAATAGCCCTGAACCAGGTGGTTGGAGCCTATGCCATTGCCGTTTTTGACAGGACCAAACCGGATGAAATCGTTGTGGCGAAGTTAGGTAGTCCTCTGGCTATAGGTGTTGGGGAAGATGAGTTCTTTATTGCCAGTGATGCTTCTCCTTTTATAGAATATACCAACAACGCGATCTATCTTGAGGATGAACAGATGGCTATTGTTAAGCGAGGCCGTGATGTTCGCGTTAGACAGGTGCGTAGTGATAAACCCGTAAACCCTTATGTTCAGGAATTAAAAATGAACCTGGAGCAGATTGAAAAGGGAGGGTATGATCACTTCATGCTCAAAGAAATCTATGAACAGCCCGAGGCCATTAAGGATACTTACCGCGGTCGTCTGAGGATCAATGACGGTATTGTAAAAATGGCCGGAGTAGAAGATAACCTTGGGAAATTTCTTAATGCCAAGCGAATCATTATCGTAGCGTGCGGAACTTCTTGGCATGCAGGTTTGGTAGCCGAATACATTTTTGAAGAACTGATGAGGATCCCTGTCGAGGTGGAATATGCCTCTGAGTTCAGATACAGGAATCCTGTAATAACACAGGATGATGTTGTTATAGCAATTTCTCAATCCGGAGAGACCGCAGATACCCTGGCCGCAATAAAACTTTCCAAAGAAAAGGGAGCTTTTGTATTTGGGGTGTGTAATGTAGTAGGGTCTTCTATTTCAAGGGAGACACATGCGGGGGCGTATACTCATGCCGGTCCCGAGATCGGAGTGGCTTCTACCAAGGCTTTCACTACACAGATCACAGTGCTCACGCTTATTGCTCTTAAGCTTGCCAAAAGTACAGGGAAGATCACGCATTCTGAATTCCATAACTACCTGGCGGAATTGGAAACCATCCCCGTTAAAGTTCAGGAGACGCTAAAGACCGATGCTCATGTAGCCACTATTGCCGACATTTATAAGGATGCAACCAACTGTCTTTATCTGGGTAGGGGGTATAACTTCCCGGTGGCGCTTGAAGGCGCTCTTAAACTAAAGGAGATCTCCTATATTCACGCCGAGGGGTATCCCGCTGCAGAGATGAAGCACGGACCTATTGCTCTTATTGATGAACAGATGCCTGTTGTGGTGATCGCTACAAAAAAAGGACATTATGAAAAGGTGGTTAGTAATGTGCAGGAGATCAAATCCAGAAAGGGTAAGATCATCGCTGTGGTTACTCAGGGCGATAAGGATGTGAGTAAATTGGCAGACCACGTTATTGAGGTTCCTGAAACTCATGAGCTCCTCACTCCATTGTTAACTACTATTCCTCTGCAATTACTCTCATACCATATAGCGGTTATGAGAGGATGCAATGTAGATCAACCACGAAATCTCGCGAAATCTGTTACAGTGGAGTAGCGAATTAGTGCTCAATATATTATAGAATTGATAGTCCCCGAGTGTAAGAAAAATGCTCGGGGATTTATTTTTTTCTGTATATTACCCGACAAAATCTAAATTTTAATGATGAGAACATTACTTATTGTATGTGCTTTTCTGATCGGGGCTACACTCTCGGCTCAGACGGTACTAACCGGAACGGTGATCGACCCTGACGGTCAACCAATACCCGGAGCCAATGTCAAGGTGGTTGGGGCTGCTGTTGGAGCAGTAACTGACTTTAATGGGGAATTTAACTTAACTACTCAGGAATCTCTTCCTCTATCACTTGCAGTTAGTAGTATTGGCTTTAAAACGCAAACGATTGAGGTGACTTCAGATGCTTCCCCCTTACAGATCAGAATGGAGGAAGAAACCACTCAGTTGGGCGAGATCGTACTTTCGGCCTCGAGAACACCGGAGCGTATTTTTGAATCACCTGTAACAGTAGAGCGATTCGGGATCAAAGAAATCAAAAACACACCTTCAGTAGATTTCTATGACGGTCTTGAAAATCTTAAAGGTGTGGATATAAACACCAACAGTTTAACATTTAAATCGATCAATACCCGTGGTTTTGCCACCTTTGCAAATACGCGCTTTGTTCAATTGGTAGATGGAATGGATAATTCTGCTCCTGCACTTAACTTTCCTTTAGGGAACCTGTTAGGTATTACCGAAGTGGATGTACAAAGTGTGGAGCTTCTTCCGGGGGCGTCTTCTGCTCTTTACGGGGCGAATGCCTTTAACGGGATCCTTTTCATGAGAAGTAAGAGTCCTTTTGATTATGAAGGGGTTAGTGGTTATGTAAAGACCGGGCTTACCTCTCAGGAGGCAGCCGGGGATAACGAGTTCTGGGACCTTGGAATTCGTTTGGCCAAGAAGTTCTCTGACAAGTTTGCTGCCAAGGCTAATTTCTCTTACCTGAAGGGAACAGACTGGTGGGCTGTAGATGAGACCAACCTTAATAATCCCGCAAGTACACGTCAGAATGATGTGAATTACAACGGGCTTAATGTATACGGAGACGAGGTAAGTACCAATATTCGCGGTGTCGGACAGGCGCTGGCTGATATGGGCATACTGCCTAACCCGGGTCTGGTTAACCTGTTGCCAAATGAGAATGTTAGCCGTACAGGATACCTGGAGAGTGACCTTACCAACTACAATGCAGAGAGCGTTAAATTCGATGCGGCCTTGCACTACAGGCCTTTTGCAGACGATTTTGAGATCATCTACCAGGCGAAGATGGGTAAAGGTACTACTATTTATCAGGGGTCTAACCGCTATACCATAAAGGATTTCTTCCTGCAGCAACACAAGCTCGAGTTCAAAAACGATAATTTCTTCGTAAGAGGATATATGACAGATGAGGATGCCGGGGATTCTTACGATATGCGCTTTGCCGGAATCAACATCAACAGAGCATGGAAGGGCGATAACCAATGGTTCGGAGAATATGCAGGAGCCTATATCCAGGCGGCCCTTAGTGGAGCTAATAATGAGCAGGCTCATTCCATCGCCAGAGGGGTTGCAGATACCGGAAGGCTAATTCCCGGAACTCCTGAATTTCAAAATACTTTTGACAGGATCACCGATGATCCTGATCTGACCACGGGGGCAAAATTCCAGGATGCTTCACAGCTTAGACACGTTGATTTCAATTATAATTTTGCACACCTGACACATGACTTTGCCGACATCCAGGTTGGGGGGTCTTTCCGGGAGTATAAATTGAATTCTTTTGGTACGATCTATACCGATTTCGACGGACCTATCAAGTACAACGAAGTTGGTTTCTATACTCAGATCCAGAAACAGTTGTTCGATGAGCGTTTAAAGCTTACAGGTTCGGTTCGTTACGATAAGTCTGAATTATTCGACGGGCAGATGACTCCGAGATTCTCTATGGGGTATACCGCAGGAGAAAAGAGAAATCATAACATAAGGGCGTCATTCCAGACGGCTTTCCGTAACCCGACCACCCAGGATCTTTTTATCGGACTTGACGCCGGTGCAGCTATTCTTGTAGGATCTGCAGAATCGAACCTGGACAGGGATGTACGTACGTATACATTATCTGGTCAGGGTGCTGCTATAGCAGGAAGTCCATCGGTTGATGTAGTAGGAAGACAGGCTTATGAAAACGCTTTCTCATTAAGTTCGGTTAATGCCGGGGCACCTCAGTCAGCTAATGTTGGGCTTGTTGGACCTGAAAAGGCCAAGGTGACTGAACTTGGATATCGCGGTGTTCTAGGTCCTGTGACCATAGACATGAGTGGATATTATTCATGGTATGATGATTTTATCGCGAATGAGACTGTTCTTGTTCCTTTTTACGGAGATGTGAACGACATCGAGGGAGGAGTGCCCGGAGCAGGGTATCTTCAGGCGGCTGCAGCTCTGCAGAATGGAGACTTCAAGCCATACCAGACCTATACGAATGCAACGAGCGAGGTAAGGTCTTATGGGGCGGCCATCGCGACCACGACCACTATCTTTAATAATTTTGATTTAGGGGTTAATTATACATTTGCTGATTTTGAACTGGACGATCCTGATTTCAGACCAAACTTTAACACGCCAAAGCATAAATTCAAAGCCAGTTTTGGGAATACATCGCTATTTGAAAACTTTGGATTTAATGTAAGCTACAGATGGAGTGATTCCTATTTCTGGCAAGCCAGTTTCGGAGATGGCCAAATTCCTTCTTATTCCGTATTTGATGCTCAGATCAACCTTAGAGTTCCTGCGCTCAAGTCAACCTTTAAGGCGGGAGCTGCCAACCTGGGGGGAGATGAGTACTTTACCGCAATCGGTACAGGTAGAATCGGATCACAGTACTATATCTCCTGGACAATTAACAACCTATAATCACTAAAAATTCAATTAAAATGAAATTAAGATATCAATGGATCCTTCCTCTTATTGCTCTTGGGTTTACTGCCTGTGAGAGCGATGACGATGGAGGTGTGATGATGCCGGAGGATATGGTGGAATATTCCGCAGGTACTGCGGACTTCACCACCTACGTTTCCTTAGGGAATTCTCTAACTGCAGGATATACAGACGGAGCGCTCTTTCAGGCCGGGCAAATGAATTCTTTTCCAAATCTCCTGGCCAATCAATTTGCCCAGGTAGGAGGGGGAGAGTTCACCCAACCCTTAATGGCCGATAATCTTGGCGGAATGCTTATCGGAGGATTCCAGTTCCTTGAGAATCGTCTGATCTTTGACGGATCCGGCCCGGTAAGACTTCCTGGGAATGCCACTACCGAGGTTACCAATAAATTATCAGGTTCGTTTAATAATATGGGGGTTCCCGGTGCCAAGAGTTTTCATCTGCTGGCTCCGGGCTATGGAAGCCTGCAGGCTTTGCAGCAGGGACAAGCCAACCCGTATTATGCGAGATTCTCTTCAAGTGAGAACGCTACGGTATTAGGAGATGCCATGGCTCAGAATCCTACTTTCTTCACCCTTTGGATCGGAGCAAATGACGTTCTTGGTTATGCTGTGGCAGGTGGGGATGGCGTTGACCGAAATGGAGATACCAATCTTTCCAACTATGAAAGTAATGATATTACAGACCCTCAGGTGTTCGGACAGGTATATACCAATATTGTTTCTACCCTGACTTCGGGTGGAGCCAAAGGTGTGGTTGCCAATGTGCCGAATGTAACGGTTATCCCTTACTTTACAACCGTGCCATATAACGCCATCCCTATGGATGCTGCTACTGCAGCATTCGTTAACCAGGGGTACGGAGATTATAATCAGGCTTTGCAGCAATTTGCTGCCGGAGGTGCGATTTCTCAGGAAGAGGCAGCGGCCAGGACTATAAACTTTGTGGAAGGGCAGAATGCTCCGGTGATCGTAGATGAATACCTTACGGACCTTTCCGCCTTTGGATTACCTCCCTATCGTCAGCTTGCGGCAGGTGAATTATTAGTGCTACCGAGTGCTGCTTTCTTAGGGACCCTTGTAGATAATGATCCAACGAAGGTAAACGGGGTTTCTGTGCCACTGGAAGACAAGTGGGCTTTGACCGCACCTGAACTGCAGGAAATCGATGCAGCTACCCAGGCGTTCAACCAGGTCATTGACGCCGTTGCGGCCCAGAACGACCTGCCGGTAATTGATGCCTATAGCCTGATCAATCAGACGTTCACGGGATTACCCTTCGATGAGTTTAATTTTACTAATAATCTTGTTACAGGAGGTATGTTCTCACTGGATGGGATACACCTGACTGCACGGGCGAATGCCTTTGTTGCAAATAAAGTTATGGAGGCCATAGAGTCCAAATACGAGGCTGTTCTTCCAAGGTATAAGGCGGGCGATTTCGGTATAGCCTACCCTGCTCAGTTACCTTAAATATTAAAATATTTCTGATGTAAAAAAGCCCGATTTTAAGTCGGGCTTTTTTGTGCCTTGAATTCTTATTTATGGGTAAATATCAGGGGGTTAAAAAAAAATTGGAAAATGAATAAATTTTCAATTAAAAGCATATCTTTGCACCGCGAAAAAAGTCCGATTTGAATCCAATGCGGGAGGTTTTTTTTCGTATTGAATAAGCTAAACATTAAACACTTAAGTAATGTCTAAAGTTACAGGTAAAGTTGCACAGATTATTGGTCCGGTTGTGGACGTGGAATTTGGTTCAGAAACTGAGCTTCCAAATATTTACGACTCGCTGGAAATCACAAGAAAAGATGGTTCTAAATTAGTTCTCGAGGTACAATCTCATATTGGTGAAGATACTGTAAGGACTATTTCCATGGATTCTACCGATGGTTTAAGTAAGGGAACTGAGGTTGTTGCTCAGGGTAACCCAATTCAAATGCCCATCGGAGAAGATGTTTACGGACGTTTGTTTAATGTGATCGGAGATGCAATTGACGGACTTGGAAATCTTCCTAAAGAAGGGAAGAATGGTCTTCCAATTCACCGTGAAGCCCCTAAATTTGAAGATTTATCTACCTCTACAGAGGTATTATATACCGGGATTAAGGTAATTGACCTGATTGAGCCTTACGCAAAAGGAGGTAAGATTGGTCTTTTCGGTGGAGCCGGAGTAGGTAAGACCGTACTGATCCAGGAATTGATTAACAACATTGCAAAAGGACACGGTGGTCTTTCTGTATTTGCCGGAGTAGGTGAGCGTACTCGTGAGGGGAATGACCTTCTAAGAGAGATGCTTGAATCTGGTATTATTAAATACGGGGAAGACTTCATGCATTCTATGGAAGAAGGCGGATGGGACCTTAGTAAGGTAGATAAGGCTGCCATGAAGGAGTCGAAGGCTACTTTCGTGTTCGGACAGATGAATGAGCCTCCGGGAGCACGTGCCCGTGTTGCACTTTCAGGACTTACCATTGCAGAATACTTCCGTGATGGAGCAGGAGAAGGACAAGGAAAGGATGTACTTTTCTTCGTAGATAACATTTTCCGTTTTACCCAGGCTGGTTCTGAGGTGTCTGCACTTCTTGGACGTATGCCTTCTGCGGTAGGTTATCAGCCAACACTTGCTACCGAGATGGGTGCAATGCAGGAGCGTATTACCTCTACTAAAACAGGATCTATCACCTCTGTACAGGCAGTATATGTACCTGCGGATGACCTTACTGACCCTGCACCGGCAACGACCTTTGCCCACCTTGATGCAACAACCGTACTTTCCAGAAAGATCGCAGAGCTTGGTATCTATCCTGCAGTAGACCCGTTAGAGTCTTCTTCAAGAATTCTTGCTGCAGAGATCATCGGAAAAGAGCACTACGCTTGTGCTCAGCGTGTAAAAGAGCTTTTACAGCGTTACAAAGAGCTACAGGATATTATCGCTATTCTAGGTATGGAAGAGCTTTCTGAAGAAGATAAGCTTGCGGTATCAAGAGCGAGAAGGGTTCAGCGTTTCCTTTCTCAGCCATTCCACGTAGCAGAGCAGTTTACTGGTATTCCAGGGGTACTTGTTGATATCAAGGATACCATCAAAGGATTCAACATGATCATGGATGGTGAGCTTGATCACCTTCCTGAAGCTGCCTTTAACCTTAAAGGTACTATCGAGGAAGCGATCGAAGCCGGAGAGAAAATGCTTGCAGAAGCATAATTCACCCATGATTGCAGGGGTTTTTACCCCGTATGTTGAAAACTGAAAATTATAAACTATGTATTTAGAAATAGTAACACCGGAAGCAACATTATTTAAAGGAGAGGTAACTTCGGTTGCTGTTCCTGGAGTGGATGGTGAGTTTCAGATGTTGAACAACCACGCCCCTGTTGTGTCGATTCTTGGACAGGGTAAGGTCAAGATCTATGGAGATATAAAAATCTCTAAAGAGTTCGCAGACAGGTTTTCAAAAGGAGATAAGAATGAAACCATTCTTCCTATCAACAGTGGAACGATCGAAATGAACGACAATAAAGTGATCGTTCTTGCAGATTAAGACTTGTACTTAAGATCATAAATAAAAAGCGCCGGTAATCCCGGCGCTTTTTTGTTTACCTCTTGGATTCAAGCCATTCCTTTCTTTTTTTTAACTGCTCCTTTGAAGGAGATTCAGTAAGATTCATTAAGTAATCCGGAGCTGGTTTGAGGTGAATAGTCTTTTTTAGCTCCCTGTCGAATCGTTCTACCTTAAGTTGAATGGTATCTCCGGGTTTCCTGTCTTTTAAAATGCTTTTAAGGTTGAATGTATCATCTGAAGGTACCCCATCCACCGAAACGATCTGATCGCCCTTGCTGAGCCCGGCTTCATATGCAGGACTTCCCTTAACAGGATAGGAGGTAAGTGTGCCCTTATCAATTTCCACGCCGAGGTAGGGTTTGTCCTTTGGCTGTGTAAGCGCTATCCCCATCTGGTTTAGCAAACTCTTATAATCCGGCATTTGACTGTCGGATATGAAGTTTTTAAAAAATTCCGTACCTGTATCCTTTCCTGCATATTCTTTCAGTGTGTTTTCCAGCATATTCAGGGTATAGGGTTCTTCCTGTTTCCCGTATTTTTTCCAAAGTAGTTGGTAAAACCCGTCAAGGGATTTGTTTTCGGTTCGCAACCTAAGGTCAAGGGCGAGGCCCAGCATATGGCCGTAGGAGTAATAGGAAATAAAGGTGTTCGCTCGGTTTACCGGGTCAACGGATGTAGCCGCATCTACGAAGGGGGCCTGATAGCTCATTTCAACAGGGTTAAAATATTCTCTTCCCGGCCCGTTCCACACATAATTAAAAGTAGGAGTAATGGAGTTGAGGTATTCCAATTCGTCATAAATCCCGGCGCGCTTCAGCGTAAGATTGGTGTAGTAGGAGGTAAACCCTTCTGCGAACCAAAGAGCCCCGCTCATATTGGCATTGTTGAAATCAAAAGGTTCCAGTGATGCCGGGCGCAGGCGCTCCACATTCCAGGCGTGAAAGAATTCATGGGCCACGGTTCCGAGATTTCTTTGCCCTTCTGGTGTAGTCAATTCACGGGTAGAGGTGAGAACGGTGGAGTTACGATGTTCCATTCCATCCCCGTGTACCCAAGGCAGATAGCAGGCTAAAAAAGTGTATTCTCCATAATCGTAATCAGGGGCTTCCCCGAATACGGCAATCTCTTCCAGGACAATATTCCTCACATGATTGAAAAAGGTGTCAAAATCGCTTTCAGATCCCCTGTGGTGAAGAATAAACCTGATCGTTTGTTTTCCTGATTCAGCACGGATCTCAAAGCTTTTTTCCTGGTGGTTTGATATTTCCAAGGGACTGTCCATGAGATAATGGAGGTTCGGTGCGGTATACATGCTGTCGTTGATGCGTTGCAGTTGTGTCGCCACCTTCCAGTTAAGGTCCTCACGTACTTTAATTTTGACATGTTGTTTACGCTGCTGCAGGGCCGGGGCGTAGAGCAGGGTTGCCGGGATGTTTAGATGCGCATGGGATTCGCTGATATCACTGTAGGTGCCATCTGCATGGTTGGCAAATAGGGTGTAGTGGATCCTGACGATCCCGTCATGCTCAGGGATTAACCAGTCATAAGGATTGGGTCTAATCACTTCCAGGAGGTCGCCATTACTGTTGTAAGCTTTAAAACTGTAGACATTCTTTGCAAATTCGTGTAGTGCGTACCTTCCGGGAGAACTTCTGCTCATGGTAATGCGCAGGGTATCCATGTCAAGATCCCGGAAAGTCACAGAGATCTCTGCTTCGTTTTGGGCAGCATTATCGAAATTTAAGGTGTATTCAACCGGAGATTGACTCCTGCTGAACTGAATGGCAAAGGTAATGATTACTAATGTGTAGAGATATTTTTGCATAAAAACAGTGTTAATTCAGATGCTGAAGTTATCGAATATTAAAGTATTAATGGAAGGGAATAAAAGGGATATTTGCCAAGTGTTGTATTTTTACCCTTCCAAAAAGTGACATAAGTGGAATTACCCGAAAAATTACGTCTGAAGCTTGAAGAACGCCAGCAAAACAATGCCCTGAGGAAGCTCTCTGCGGATAGGGGTTTGGTGGATTTTAGCTCGAATGACTATTTGGGTTTATCCGCATCCCGATCCCTCGCTGATCTTACGCAGCAGATCATGCTGGAACAGGGAGTAGTGAAGAATGGGAGTACCGGATCGAGGCTTATCTCAGGAAATTATCCCCTTTATGAACAAACGGAGTTGTTTCTAAAGGAATGTTATAAGGCGGAAGATGCCCTGATCTTTAATTCCGGTTATGATGCGAATATTGGATTTTTCTCTTCTGTTCCTCAAAGAGGGGATGTGGTCTTATATGATGAATGGATCCATGCATCTGTCAGAGATGGTCTGAGAATGTCAATGTCCAGAAATTATCGTTTTCGCCATAATGATCTGGATCACCTTGAGGAATTATTACATAAGCACGCCGGGGCCGGGGTGTGCTATGTGGTTACAGAGTCAGTTTTTTCCATGGATGGAGATTCACCTGCCATGGCCGAACTGGTCAAGCTTTGTAATTCGTTTAAGGCCCTGTTGGTGGTAGATGAGGCTCACGCTCTTGGTGTGCTTGGGCCGCAAGGGAAAGGTCTTACCTATGAAGAATCGATCAGGTCCGGGGTATTTGCCCGGATACTCACCTTCGGTAAAGCCCCCGGAGTACATGGAGCGGCTGTGCTGGGTACTTCCGGTTTGAAGCAATACCTCCTTAATTTTGCCCGTAGCTTTATTTACACAACTGCGCTGCCTCCACATTCCCTGGCTTCGATCCTGGCATCTCATCAGTTGATGCAGGAAGAATTGCCCAGGAAGGAACTTCTGGATCGCATTGCTTTTGCCGATGTGCAGGCCAGGGAAAAATTGAAAGGAATGAAATGTGTCTCAGGAAATTCTTCCATCACCAGTATCCTCTTACCTGGCAATGACCTGGTTAAGGAAATAGCCGGAAAATTGGTGGATGCGGGTTATGATGTGAAGCCAATTTTATCGCCAACAGTACCTAAAGGGAAGGAAAGGATACGAATTTGCCTTCATTCGTTTAATTCTTTTGAAGAAATTGAAGGTCTTTTCGACAGACTTCTTATTTTTGTTAAGCCCTGCCTTTCAGATGTTTAATATTTGATTTTGCAGTAATTTATGAGTAAAAGGATTTTTGTAACGGGAATATCTACGGATGTGGGAAAGACGATCGCATCCGCAATTATCGCAGAAGCCTTAAAGGCCGACTACTGGAAGCCTGTACAGTCGGGAGATTTGGATTACTCAGATACCCACAAGGTAAAGGAGTTGGTTAGTAATCCTGATACGAAGTTTCATCCTAATAGTTATGCGTTAAAAGTTCCTATAAGTCCCCACGCATCAGCTGCCATCGATGGCATTACCATAGAAAGTGAAAAGATCCTTGAGCCTGATACGCAAAATACGCTTGTCATTGAAGGTGCCGGCGGACTCCTGGTTCCTCTTAATGATCACTCTACTATTCTGGATATTTTAAAACCGGAATACAAGGTGGTCGTAGTCTCCAGGCATTATCTTGGCAGTATTAACCATACCCTTTTAACCATCGACCTTTTAAAACAGAAGGGGTATAATATTTCCATACTCTTCAGTGGTAAGGAGCATCCCACAACAGAACAGATCATCCAGAAGATGACAGGGGTTCCGGTTATAGGTAGAATAGATGAGGAAAAGGGATTTAGCAAGGAGGTGATTCGCAGGTATGCAGATCATTTCAGAAAGAAACTGGAAGCGCTGTAAAGCCTGTAAACTCACCGTATGTTCAATATCCTGTGTCCGGATATTTCCTCTTCCGTCCAATTATTAGCATCTTTGTACTTTTTAGGATCCTTTTTAAAAAATGAGGGAAATGACGATATCGGAGAGAGATAAGAACTATTTATGGCATCCGCTTACTCAGCATAAGACACACCCGGAAAACCTGGCCATCACCACGGCGTCAGGGGCTGTTTTTACAGATGAACACGGCAAGCAGTATGTTGATGGGATAGCTTCCTGGTATACCTGTATGTACGGGCATTGTAATCCGTATATCACCAAAAAACTTCAGGACCAGCTCAATGTTCTGGATCATGTTATATTCTCAGGGTTAACTCATGAACCTGCGGTAAGGCTCTCAGAAATGCTAATCGGTATTTTACCCGAAGGGCAGGAGAAGTTGTTTTTCTCTGACAATGGTTCCACTGCGGTGGAGGTTGCGATTAAAATGTCGCTGCAGTATCACTTTAATCAGAGTAGCAAACGCAATACCATCATTGCATTTGAGGATGGTTTTCACGGAGATACTTTTGGAGCCATGTCTGTTTCAGGACTTTCAGTCTACAACGGTCCCTTTGAAGATTTCTTTCTGAATGTGAAGCGTATCCCGGTTCCGGATGGCACTAACAATAAAGAGGTGTTAGCGAAATTCAGATCGCTGTTGGAAACGGAAGCGGTAGCTTCCTTTATTTTTGAACCGCTTGTGCAGGGTGCCGCAGGAATGAAGATGTATGATGCTGAAGGACTGGAGGCCCTTATGGTTTTGGCCCGGGAGTTTGGGGTGCTTAATATTGCCGATGAAGTTATGACTGGTTTCGGGAAAACAGGAACTTTATTCGCCACAGATCAACTGCAGGTGAAGCCGGATATGATCTGTCTCAGCAAAGCATTAACTGCAGGTATGCTGCCCATGGCGGTTACCAGTTGCAGCTCGGATGTTTACCAGGCATTTTACAGCAGGGATCTGGGGAAGGGTTTTTTCCATGGCCACACTTACACTGCCAATCCATTGGCGTGTACTGCAGCTATAGCCGGGATAGAATTGTTGCTTTCTGAAGAGTTTCAGGGGCATATTCAAAGGATAAAAAGCATGCACCTGGATTTTGATAAGCGTATAAAAAACTTACCGGGGGTGCGTGCTACCCGTCAGCTGGGTGTTATCTATGCTCTAGACCTCGACGTTGAGATGGAGCGATACGGTGATCTCCGGCAAAATCTGTACAATTATTTTATGTCCAGGGGAGCTTTCCTGAGACCCCTTGGGAATACCATTTATATCCTGGCACCCTATACTACAACGAAAGCACAGATGGAGGTATTGTACACTGCCATTGAAGGGGTACTTGAGAAGGTGCCTGTAGCAGGGTGATGAAACCTGTTGATATTTTGAAGTAAAATCCCGTAAGGTTATAACTGTATACCTCCGGGTACATTAAACAAAGAATGAAAGAACGAATAGCGATAACCGGTATCGGCAGTATTTCTCCTTTGGGGGGCTCCCTGGAGGCAGCATGGGCAAGGTACCGGGATACTGATCATTGTTTTACCGAACGGCATGTTAATGCTTGTAATTATCCCATTGCACCTGTGGATCCTAACCTGGAGAGCGCGATTGAGGAATTGAGGAATTCTGACCATCGCTACAAGGACCTGGATCGCTCCGTTCTGTTTGCTATAGAGGCTTCCAGGAGAGCTCTGGATATGTCCGGTTGGAAAAAAAAGGCGGATTTCGGGGTCAATATAGGTTCCTCCAGGGGCGCTACGGGTTTATTCGAGGAATACCACAAAACCTATCTGGAAAAAGGATATGCACCTACCCTTACCTCTCCAACCACCACCCTGGGTAATATTGCCAGCTGGGTGGGGCATGATCTCCAATCGCAAGGTCCGGTGATATCCCACTCCATAACGTGTTCTACAGCGTTACACGCCGTACTTAACGGGTATGCATGGATTAGATCGGGGTTAACCGGGAAATTCCTTGCGGGAGGCAGCGAAGCCAGTCTCACCCCCTTTACCCTGGCGCAAATGCGCTCGCTTAAAATATACGGAACCGCCGGGGAGACCTATCCGTGTAAAGCACTGGATATGGATAAAACTAGAAATTCCATGGTACTTGGGGAAGGAGCTTCCATGGTTTGTATGGAGAAGGATCCTGAAGGTACCTCCTTGGCGTATATTTCGGGGATAGGCTATGCCACAGAGAGGCTTAAACACAATATTTCGATCTCTGCCGATGCCAAATGTTTTCAGCGATCCATGAAGATGGCTCTTGGAGTATTAAATCCTTCTGATGTTGATGTTGTGGTC
Organism: Robertkochia flava; assembly: GCF_020166515.1. GTDB lineage: Bacteria > Bacteroidota > Bacteroidia > Flavobacteriales > Flavobacteriaceae > Robertkochia > Robertkochia flava. The sequence goes on from NZ_JAINZT010000002.1 coordinate 589,013, forward strand.
ATGCATGCACCGGGCACCATTAAAGGGGATCTTTCTGAGATAAAGGCCATTCGCTCCGTTTTTGGAGAAACCACTCCGGGATTGACGAGTAATAAATGGAAAGTAGGTCATACTTTCGGTGCTTCCGGGGCGTTGAGCCTGGAACTGGCAGTGCTGATGCTGAAACATCAGGAATTTATCGGTGTGCCATTTATCAAGGAGCAACACGGACTGATTCCCAGTAAAATAAGCCGTATTCTTGTGAATGCTGTGGGCTTCGGAGGGAATGCAGTGAGTGTGTTACTGGAGAGGTCGAACTTATAACAGAAGGTATAACAAACAAAAGGAAGCATTTAAAAAAAAGGCAGGTAAGGTTAGCAAATCCTTTTTCTTTACTTTTGTTGCATCAATAATCATCCAATGACGGACCAATTTATGGTTCCGATAAAGCATAGAGCTTATGAATGAGACAAGACATAACTGGACTAAAGAAGAAATTCTTAATATATACAATCAACCTTTGATGGATCTGTTGTACCAGGCTGCAGGGGTGCACAGAAAATATCACGATCCGAATACAGTACAAGTATCCACCCTGTTATCCATTAAAACCGGGGGATGCCCGGAAGATTGCGGATATTGTCCGCAGGCTGCCCGGTATCATACCGATGTGGAAGGGAACGACCTGATGACCGTTAACCAGGTAAAGGCCCAGGCCCTCAGGGCGAAGGCATCCGGCAGCTCAAGAGTTTGTATGGGAGCTGCCTGGAGAAACGTTAAGGATGGTCCCGAGTTCGAACAGGTGCTTGAAATGGTGCGAACCATTAACAAGCTGGAAATGGAAGTGTGCTGTACCCTGGGAATGCTTACTGAGAACCAGGCGAAACGCCTGGCAGAAGCAGGTCTTTACGCCTATAACCATAACCTGGATACTTCGGAAGAGTACTATAAGGAAGTGATCTCCACCAGGGGATACCAGGACCGCCTGGATACTATTGGTAATGTTAGAAAAACCAACGTTACTGTTTGCAGTGGGGGAATTATCGGCATGGGTGAATCTGTGGAAGACAGAGCGGGTATGCTCGTAGCGCTTTCCAGTCTTAATCCTCAGCCGGAATCGGTTCCGATCAATGCTCTGGTAGCAGTTGAGGGAACTCCAATGGAAGAGCAAAAGCCGGTGGCGATCTGGGAAATGATTCGTATGGTAGCTACTACCAGGATCGTTATGCCCGAGACGCAGGTCAGACTATCTGCCGGAAGAACTGATATGAGCAGAGAAGGTCAGGCAATGTGTTTCTTTGCAGGTGCAAATTCCATCTTTGCCGGAGATAAGTTACTTACTACTCCTAATCCTGATGTAAATGAAGATATGGAGATGTTTAAGCTACTGGGTCTTAATCCGCAAAAACCATTCATCAAGAAAATGCAGCCTGAGACTGTAGAGGCAGAGCATTCAAAGTTTGACGCCCTGGGCGAAAAACCGAAATGGAGTCGTCCCGGACATACGATTGATAGAAATGAAGAGGCCAGGAATAAGGCCAGGGAATTGAAGCAAACCAAATAAGGACTGCGTCCTGATTTTATATGTAACAAACAGCCTCGCATTATATGTTGCTTGAACAGGTACCACGGATAGACGAAATTAGCAAGGAGGATTTCATTAAGTATTATCTGGATCCTCAGCGTCCGGTTGTGGTAAATAAGTTTGCATCAGACTGGCCCGCTTATGAGAAGTGGAGCCTTGATTATATGCGGGAGGTTGCCGGAGAACAGGAGGTGCCGCTTTATGACGACCGCCCCGTTTCCTACAAGGATGGATTTAACCAGCCTCATGCCAGGATGAAGATGGGAGCGTATATAGATTTACTGGAAACGAAACCAACCAATTACCGTATCTTTTTGTATAACCTCCTCAAGGAAGTTCCCCGTTTGCAAAAGGATTTTAGCTGGCCCGATATAGGACTTAAATTAGTGAGGCAATTGCCCATGTTGTTTTTCGGTGGTAAAGGGAGCAGGGTCTTTATGCATTTTGATATTGACTACTCCAATATTCTTCATTTTCATTTTCATGGAAAGAAGCAATGTGTCATCTTTCCGCCGGATCAAAGCGATTACCTCTATAAGATCCCGCATTCCCTTATTGCACGTGAAGATATTGACTTTGATGATCCCGATTATGAGCAATGGCCGGCTCTCCGGCATGCGAAGGGGTATATCACAAACCTGGAGCATGGAGATATGCTGTATATGCCCGAGGGATACTGGCATTATATGAAGTATGAAACCCCTGGTTTTTCTATGAGTCTCAGGGCATTCCCAAGGCGAACCTCTAATTTAATTAAAGCCGCTTATAATGTTTTTTTCATGCGTCATTTTGACAATTATATGCGAAGGATTAAAGGGCAGCGGTGGATCGATGAGAAAAATGCCAAAGCGGTGATCAATACCCACAGGAAGCTCGGGATCAATCTATAAGTTCATTTATTTTTTCATACACCAGGTGAGACTCCCAGCCGCGATAGAGAAGGTAGTCGGCCAGTTTTTTCTTTGCCTTGAGCTTATTGGGTTCTCTGAGGCTTTCCAGTCGCCTGGAGGCAAGTTCATGCAGGGTGTTGATATAACTATTCTCCGGGATCTCCTCCATTGCGGTTCGAATATTAAACCGTGAGATTTCCCGCAGTTTCAACTCTCTTTCTATTCTCTTTCGTCCCCATTTCTTTACCCTGAATTTTCCCCTTGCAAACTCTTTTGCAAAGCGTTCCTCATTGAGAAAATTGTGTTCTATCAGGTGGGCTACAATGGTGTCTATCGCTAACGGGATCATTTTCATAGCCGTGAGTTTGGAGATGACTTCCTTATGGCAACGTTCCTGGTAGGCGCAGTAATGCTCCATCTTACGGGTAGCTTCGTCTACGGTATAAGAGATCTGAGGTTTCACTCCTGCAAATGTACATATTTTACGTTAGCTCATCCAGATACCGGCCAAGAGGTATATAATGGCGGTAACAGCGCCTGAGATCAGGGTATATGCCAACCAGGTGGTCAACGACGGGCCGTTTGCATTTCCTGCGAATGTAAAGGAGACTTATAAAAGTACCGATGATTTCAGAAAGATCCTTCCTATTCCCAGAAATGAGCTTCAGACCCAGTCTGCCCTGGAGCAGAATCCGGGTTATGCTACAGAGTAAAATCCAATATGTATAAACAAAAAAACCACGCCAATTGGCGTGGTTTTTTTTTAATTTAATTCTTTTCCGTCTTTATCTTGAAAACGGTATTCTAGGTATGTGTAAGCATCTCTGGGTAAGACTTTAACCCATTTTTTGTGTTCTAAAAACCATTTAGAACGCACGGATGGAAATCCTTTGGTAACATAGGCAGCAATAAAGGGATGAGCATTTAAGATGATCCCGTTTTTGTGCCCCTTATTCGTGATAATTCGCTCCAGATCGGCAGTCATTTTGTTGATAAGAACAATGGGGGCTTCAACTTCGCCTTCTCCATTAGGGTTCTCTTCTCTGGTCTTGATATTGACCTCCGGTCTTACGCGTTGTCTTGTAATTTGTATCAGGCCAAATTTACTTGGGGGAAGTATCTTATGTTTGGCTCTGTCGTCCTTCATTTCCTCACGCAGCTGATCATAAAGTTTTCTGCGGTTGTCTGAAGAAGACATGTCGATAAAATCGATAACGATAATACCTCCCATATCGCGCAGTCGCAATTGTCTGGCGACTTCTTTGGCTGCGATAAGATTCACTTCCAGTGCGGTGTCTTCCTGGTTCTTAGCTTTATTTGAACGATTACCGCTGTTCACATCAATAACGTGAAGGGCTTCGGTATGTTCAATAACCAGGTAGGCTCCCTTGCTGGTAGAAACCGTTCGGCCAAAGGAGGTTTTTATCTGGCGTTCGATCCCGAATTTCTCGAAGATCGGAACGTTCGATTCATACAATTTTACAATAGATTCTTTTCCTGGTGCAATTTGCTGCACGTAATCTTTAATCTGGTAATAAAGCGTTTCATCGTCTACGTAAATCCCGGTGAAATCATCGTTAAAGACGTCTCTTAGAATGGAGGCGGCCCTGTTGAGTTCACTGAGTACTTTAGACGGTAACTTCGCTTTGTAAATTTTCTTGCACATCGCTGTCCATTTGGTCAGCAAATTGTTCAAGTCTTTGTCTAGTTCGGCGACTTTTTTGCCATCGGCTACGGTACGTACGATTACTCCGAACCCCTTGGGTCGGATACTTTGTACCAGCCTTTTTAAACGGTCCTTTTCTTCCTTGCTTTCGATCTTTTGGGAAACGGAAACCCGGTCAGAAAACGGAACCAATACCAGGTAGCGTCCGGCTATGGAAAGCTCAGAGCTGATCCTGGGTCCTTTTGTTGAGATCGGTTCTTTTACGATTTGAACCAAAATAGACTGGTTGGCCTTTAACGCATCGTTAATGCTGCCATTCTTGTCTATATCCTTTTCAAAAGGAAAGTCTTTGAGAGAAAAATCTTTTAATTTACCTGTGCTTACACGCTTAATGAACTTCAGCAAGGATTGGAGTTGTGGCCCCAGATCGTGATAATGCAGGAATGCATCTTTCTCATACCCTACATTCACGAAGGCAGCGTTCAGGCCGGAAACCGGCTTTCTGACCTTAGCGAGCATAATGTCGCCCACCGAAAAGTCACTGCTGTCTTCATCCTTGTGTAATTCAGTAAGTTTTCCATCCTTTAATATGGCAAAATCAACGTCAGAGGAACCAGATCTTACGATTAATTCTTTATTCACTCTGAATGAATTTAGATCTGTCTGACACGGTCAGACTGATGGATTAAACAATAATTTAAAGTCCCGAAGGCCTTTAAATCTTTAAATTGTTTGACAGGTTTTAAATTATAACCCGGCAGGATTTCTGATCGGAACCGATCGTCAACCCCTATTTCAAAGAACGCAATAGTATATTTTGATATACCGTGAAAAAAGAAAAAGTAGTTATCTAACTACTTTTTCTTGTGGCGGTTAGCTCTTCTTCTTTTCTTACGCTTGTGCGTGGCTACCTTATGTCTTTTTCTTTTCTTACCACTTGGCATTGACTAATGAATTTATATTAATACTAATTTATTTTACCTCCACGTTGGACTTAACGCCTTCTACAAATACTTTCGCAGGTTTGAACGCAGGAATATTGTGAGCTGGTATCTTGATAGTGGTATTCTTAGAAATGTTTCGGCCGGTTTTCTCCGCTCTGGTTTTAATAATAAAACTTCCGAAACCTCTTAGGTATACGTTATCACCACTCTCTAAAGAGTTTTTCACTTCTTCCATAAATGATTCAACAGTTGCCTGTACATCACCTTTTTCCATTCCAAGCTTCTCCGAAATCTTCGCTACGATGTCTGCTTTTGTCATTTTAGTATTTTTGTTTAGAGTTATAATTTAGGGGTTGCAAATATATAAATTAATTAGTCAATAAATAAAGTGTAATTGATTAAAATTTAACTATCTATAGGCAATATAGGAAAAATTATTAGTTCTGTTTATGACTTTCTATCAACACATAATTAACTGGTATACAGCGTGTAAGCGTGACCTTCCGTGGCGAAATACTGTAAACCCTTATAAAATATGGCTTTCCGAGATTATGCTTCAGCAAACCCGGGTAGAGCAGGGACTGCCTTATTATCAGGATTTTGTTAATAAGTTTCCTACAGTGCATCATCTTGCCGCTGCCGCTGATGACCTGGTTATGAAGATGTGGCAGGGTCTGGGCTATTATTCCAGAGCCAGGAACCTGCATGCCACCTCTAAGTATATTAGCCGGGAGCTGGATGGGAGGTTCCCGGAGAGGTTTGCAGACCTGAAAAAATTAAAGGGTGTTGGGGATTACACGGCGGCTGCAATTGCCTCTTTTTCCTTTGGGGAGGCTGTACCTGTTGTCGATGGAAATGTCTATCGGTTATTGTCCCGTTACTTTGGGGTCGACATCCCAGTGAACAGTACAGAGGGGGTGCGGTATTTTCGGGAGCTCGCAGAGCAATTAATAGATAAAGATCGCCCCGGCACCTATAACCAGGCCATCATGGAATTTGGAGCCCGTCAGTGCAAACCTCAGAGCCCCGATTGCGGGGCATGCCCGTTACAGGACTCCTGTGTTGCCCTGCAAAAGAATACGGTAAGCGTGCTTCCGGTAAAGTTGAGGAAGGGAAAGGTTAAAAAAAGATATTTCAATTACCTTATACCTTATAATGATAGGCAGGTGTTGATTTCCAAAAGAACCGGTAACGATATCTGGAGAGATCTCTACGAATTTCCTCTGGTGGAAACAGGGGCTCCTTCCGGTTGGGACGAGGTTAGTAAAGCGGCACAGGTAAAGGCTCTTCCCGGTATCGATTCTGCCAGGGTTTGGCTCTATAATGAAGAGCAGGTAGTACATAAATTGTCGCATCAGCATATCTATACCAGGTTCTGGATTGTAGAGCTTGCCGAAGAATTCGATCAGGGAGTGGAAAAAAGTAGGGTTTCAGATTATGCCATGCCCGTTTTGCTGGCTAACTTTGTACGGGATTTTGAATTTTCGAATTAGGTAAATTTTAATACATTTATAACTACGAAGAACTTTAACCATACTTAATAATGAGTGGAACACTAAATAAGGTAATGCTGATAGGTCATCTGGGAGACGATGTGAAGATGAATTATTTTGAGGGAGGCAACTGTATCGGCAGGTTCCCTCTGGCAACCAACGACTCCTACACCAACAGGCAAACCGGAGAACGCGTAACCAATACGGAATGGCACAATATTGTGGTTCGTAATAAGGCTGCGGAGGTTTGCGAAAAATACCTCAAAAAGGGCGATAAGGTCTACGTGGAGGGCCGATTAAAGAATCGCCAGTGGCAGGGAGAAGATGGTAATATGCGTTACACCACAGAAATACATGTAACCGACTTTACATTTCTTTCCAATAAAAATGAATCGGGACCTTACCAGGGGGACGGAGGCAGGCCCGGAATGGGGCAGAACCCCGCCGGACAACAACCTGCGCAGCAAACCGGGCAATCTACCTCAAACAGCCCTTCCGCTGGCATGGAAGAGGAAGATGATGATCTGCCGTTTTAATATAGTCTAACCAAATTTCTGACACTTGGACCCTGAGCCCTCGAGTTTAATTTCTTTTATACTTGCTATAGAGCCGGTTACGGTGGTTAAGATCACCGTGCTGTTTGTTTTGCTGTTTTGCTCCGCCCTGGTTTCAGGGGCAGAGGTCGCCTTTTTTTCGCTTTCACCCTCCGATCTTATTAAAAGAAGAAATGAAGGTGATAAAAGAACAGAGGTGGTAACCTCCCTGTTGGAGTATCCTAAAAAACTTCTGGCCACCATCCTGGTTGCCAATAATTTCATAAATATCGCCATCGTTCTTCTCATTAGCTCTCTGAGTGAATTTTTTTTCGGATCGGTAAAAGGTGAGGTGTTGGGGTTCATACCGCTTCGGTTTATTGTGGAAGTGGTGGTGGCTACATTCCTGATCCTGCTCTTCGGCGAGATCCTGCCAAAGATCTATGCCAGTAGGAATAAGGTCGAGTTTTCTCATCTGATGGCGTATCCTTTACTGGTGCTCAATAAAATTTTCTATCCACTTAATATGCCTATGCGATCGGCGACGATCTATCTTCAGGATAAACTCGGAAAGCAGAAAGCTAATATTTCGGTGGATCAGCTGTCGCATGCCCTGGAACTCACTTCAGAAGAAGATACCACCAGGGAAGAACAGAAAATTCTTGAAGGGATCGTAACCTTTGGAAATACGGATACGCGACAGGTTATGCGGCCAAGGATCGATATTTTTGCCCTGAGCGAAGACATGAAATTCGGGGATGTAATCGAACAGATCGTAACTCATGGGTATTCCAGGGTGCCTGTTTACAAGGATCATATGGACCAGGTAACAGGGGTGCTCTATATTAAGGACCTTCTTCCGTACCTCGACCGGAAATCTTTTGATTGGATCACCCTGAAAAGGGAGGCGTATTTCGTTCCCGAAAATAAAAAACTGGACGATTTGCTCAAGGAATTTCAGGACATGAAAAGTCACCTCGCCATAGTGGTGGATGAGTATGGAGGAACTTCAGGATTGGTGACCCTTGAAGATATTATTGAAGAAATCGTTGGTGATATCAGTGATGAATTCGATGATGAGGACCTTATCTATTCAAAACTTGATGAAAAGAATTATGTTTTTGAAGGGAAGACCTCGTTAAAGGACTTTTACCGGGTGCTCAGGCTGGATGATCCTTCCGATTTTCAGAACAATAAAGGAGAGTCTGAAACGGTGGCCGGCTTTGTCCTGGAGATAGCAGGCAGCTTTCCGAAAAAAGGCGAACAGATCAGGTTTCAGAACTACACCTTTGTTATCGAGGCCATCGATAACAGACGTATAAAGCAAATTAAAGTAATGCTGGATTAAATGGAGTTTAAGTTTACCATCAGAATATTTAAATACGTACTGGCCTTAACCATGGCTATTGCTGTGATCTCATGTGCAGACCCTGCGGTGCCAAAGCCTAAGGCGATGTTAAGACTTGAGTATCCGGAGGCAGTGTATGAAAAAACCAACCTGCCTTGTCCGTTCAGATTTGAGAAAAATATCGCAGCCGAAATATCAGGTCAGAGGCAATGTTCATTTGTGATGGAATATCCTCAAATGAATGCGAATATCTTTTTTACTTATAAGCCGGTCAATGGTGACCTGGATATGCTGTTACGCGATGCTCAGAAATTAACCTATGAACACGTGGTTAAGGCAGATAACATAACTGAACAACCCTTCGTTAATCCGCAGAACAAGGTCTACGGTATGTTTTATAACCTTCAGGGTAATGCGGCGTCCCAGGCACAATTTTATCTCACAGACAGTCTGAACCATTTCGTTACCGGGTCATTGTATTTTAAAGCGAAGCCAAACTACGATTCGGTATTACCCGCGGCTCAGTATCTGGAAAAGGATATGAGGAAGGTGATGGAAACTTTCGGCTGGAAATAAACACGTGCCCGGTTCGGGCCTGCATTCGTCTATTTATTCAGAAGCTTTTCAGCGTTCTCGATGCTGGAATTTACCTGGTCTCTCATTACTTTTACCTTGATCTCTTCTTCTTCAAGCCACCTTTGCTTTTCTTCGGGTAGGGCTTTTCCTTTCAGGATCTCTTCCGAATCAAACCGATCTCCGAAACCTTTCATCCAATCCATCATCGATTTGTGCGCAGCCTGAAGGTCTTTCATGGCAATTTCATAGGGTGATCCTGCCTGTGCCGTATCTGCGATAGGCTTCAGTTCTCCGACGAGTTTGCTTATGGTGGTCATTTTGGGCATTACCTCATCGTGAATGGCCATTACCTCTTCCATTTTTGATGGTTCCTCAACATTGGCCTTTTCCTGCTTGCAAGAAAAAGCAATGAGGCAAACCACGATTAAAACTATTGTTCTCATGTTCATTTCCGAAATTGATTGTTATTAGGTGTAAAAGTAATGAAGAATTAACCGATTCTGTAAAGCTTTTAATGTTCCGGGTTAGCATAGGTTTGTTTTAACCTGGAGCTTCAGAAAGTACTCCGGAGGCTTTTTTGGTTCCGGCCGGATGATTAAAGTGTTTTTGCCCGGATTGGATTTTTCTATTTCCCTTTACGGGGTTTAATTCCGAAAAATTATCAGATTTTTGCAGCTTAAATCGGTTTATGAACAACGATCAGCGCAAGTGGGTTTATCTTTTTGTACTTTCCATTATCTGGGGGAGTTCCTATATCCTTATCAAAAAAGGACTTCAGGGATTCTCTCCGGTTCAGTTGGGGGCAGTACGCATTATCTTTTCCACCATTTTTCTTCTTCTGGTGGGGTATCGTTCTGTAAAGACCATACGGAAGAACGAATGGAAATGGATCGTGGCCTCTGCGCTGAGTGGAACCTTCATTCCTGTTTTTCTGTTTGCGTTTGCGGAAACTGAGATTGACAGTAGTATTGCCTCGGTGCTTAACTCCCTGGTCCCGCTCTTTACCATCCTGATCGGTTTTCTGGCTTTCAGAATTCGCACCAGGTGGGGGCAGGTAGTGGGTGTTCTCATGGGACTCGCCGGTGCTGTAGTTCTCATTCTTCAGGGGGCAAAAGTGAATCCGGGGCAGAATTATTTTTATTCGCTGTTGGTTGTGCTTGCTGCTGTTTTATATGCAGCCAATGCCAATATTATAAAATCCAGGTTACAAAAGGTTTCTCCAATGGCCATAGCCACAGGAAGTTTTGTGCTCATGCTTCCGGCGGCAATAGTGCTTATTACCTTTTCCGGGTTCTTTACGGAAGAAGTTGTTCAGGGAGCCAGCTTCTGGCCTAGTCTGGGCTATATCGCCGTTTTATCTGTTTTTGGTACCGGATTGGCAAAGATCATGTTTAACCGGTTGATTCAGATCTCTACACCTGTGTTTTCTACCTCGGTAACCTATCTTATTCCTGTAGTCGGGGTTTTCTGGGGCATGCTCGATGGAGAACGATTCTCTTTGCTGCAGGTCCTTGGTGGAGGGATCATTTTGTTAGGTGTATACCTGGTAAACAGAAACCGGAAATAAATAAGTGTGGTCTTTATTAAAAGAATACCGCTGCTAATAGCTTCTACAGGCTTTTCAGGGGAATGAATCCGGAGGGTCTGTTTGCCGATCTGCAGTAATTTCTAAGATCCGGAATTTTCCAGCCACAGGAATTTTTCTGTGCTTAAGTATTTTACAAGGCCCGTTCCTGTATTTTTTACTCCAATTATTACCTGCAGACCCTCTATTTTTTGTAAATTCGATACAGTAATTGCAAAACCAACTCAATGAATCCCAACAGAATACATATAAGGTACGGCCTCATTATTGCCGTTGTGCTCATTGCTTACTTCCTATTGCTCCGGCTTTTTGGACTGCATGAAAATCCATGGCTCAGGGTGTTTAACGGGGCTATTGTGGCCTATGGTTTATATGCTGCGATCAGGCTCAGAAGGGTTCTCGAGGGCGATAAATTCGATTATTATAAAGGATTTAAAACCGGGATCTATTCCGGGTTTCTGGCCACCCTGGTCTTTGTGGGCTTCATGGCGCTATACATGTATCATCTTGATCCTGAATTTCCCGAGATGCTTCTGGATACATGGATGAAAGATTACAATCAGGGGCCGGGTATTCTCATTTTTATTCTGGTAGTGGAAGGATTCGCTTCGACCGTGGTACTTACCCTGGCATTTATGCAGAAATTTAAACCGAGTTGGAACCCTAAAAAAAGAGCTCAAAACGCATAAAAACATTTGCGCTTTAATGAATTAGCAGTATATTTGCACCCGCCTAAAATTTTATTTTGGGCTTATGTATTGAAACTAATTTATTAATCCATACGTATATGTACGCAATTGTAGAGATAGCAGGGCAGCAATTTAAAGTTGCAAAAGACCAGAAGGTTTACGTGCATCGTTTGGCTTCCAAAGAAGGAGAGAAAGTTTCTTTTGATAACGTTCTTCTTTTGGATGACAACGGTAATGTTACCATTGGCGCCCCGGCTATAAACGGAGCCGCAGTAGAGGCAAAAGTTGTTAAGCACCTTAAGGGTGACAAAGTGATCGTTTTCAAAAAGAAAAGACGTAAAGGGTACAAAGTGAAGAATGGTCACAGACAGGCCCTTACTGAGATCGTGATTGAAGGGATCACTGCCAGCGGAGCTAAGAAGGCAGCTCCTCAGAAAGAAACCAAAAAAGCAGATGCTCCAAAGGCCGAAGCTAAAGCCGGACAGGATCTGAATGATCTTACCGTGGCTGAGCTGAGAGAAATGGCTAAGGATAAAGGGATCAGCGGATATTCTTCCATGAAGAAAGCTGAACTGATCGAGGCATTAAGCTAATTTTTAATTTGTTAACGAAATAAAACTCTAATACAATGGCACACAAAAAAGGAGTTGGTAGTTCCAAGAACGGTAGAGAATCAGAATCGAAACGCCTCGGGGTGAAGATCTTCGGAGGTCAGGCTGCTATCGCTGGGAATATCATTGTTAGACAACGTGGAACGGCTCACAATCCAGGTGAGAACGTTTACATGGGGAAAGACCATACCCTGCATGCAAAAGTAGATGGTATCGTGAAGTTCCAGAAGAAAAGAGATAATAAATCTTACGTTTCTATTGAGCCATTTGAAGCTTAATAAGAAGCCATATTCTTAGGAAAAGCCCTTCATTTTTGAGGGGCTTTTTTTTTGCCCTGCGCTTTTCAGGATGGATTCAGGGTAATAGTCTGAGTTGATGCTCCGGAGATGGGACTGGTTCTCTGCATAGGGGTCCCATGTACAGAATATCTGTAAAAAGATGCAATAATCTAATAATAAGTAAGTTAAGTGATATTATAGTATATTTTTTCTATCTTTAATGGAAGCAACTAAAACTATCATTATGAAGAAAAGTATTATTTGTATCGCTTTAGCCAGCTCGATCATGTTCAGCAGCTGTTTGGGTTCTTTTTCTGCCTTTAACGGCCTTAAGGACTGGAACATGGAGATTTCTGACAGTAAGTTCCTGAATAACCTGGTTTTCTGGGCGCTTTGGCTCTTGCCTGTATATGAGATATTCCTTATTGGGGATGTCATTATTTTTAATACCCTCGAGTTCTGGACCGGGAATAATCCAGTGGCCATGAAGGAAGGGGAAAAAGAAGTACAGGTGGTCGAAAATGACGGAAACACTATTAAAATGACTGCAACCATGAACAGGATGCAGATCGAGGTGATCCAGGGGCCAAAGAAAGGGGAAAAGGTAGACCTGGTATACCGTCCTCATGAAAGGAGCTGGAATGCCATCAAACCGAACGGAGAAATTATTCCATTGAGCTCTTTCAGGGATGGATTCTACATTGTTCATACCCCCGATGGGAAAGAGGTTAAGATCGATGCCAATGCTACCCGGGAAGAAGGTTTAGCTATCCTTAATCAATATAAGGAGGAGCATCTTCAAAATTCCATGCTGGCAGAAGCGGAATAGTCTCAAAATGACATTTTCCAAAAAGCCCTGCAGGTATGCAGGGCTTTTTTTATAAGGGGGATTTGTGCTTGCCTTTAAGCATTCTGTTTTGCAAGGTATACTTTTGTTATATTTGCTACCGGGCCCTCCGGCCTGTTGAGAAGACTGCCCTATGAATGAATACTTAGATCCTACAGGAGACCATCTTACTCCGGAAGAGAACGATATTGAAAGAGCGCTCAGGCCCCTTTCCTTTGATGATTTTGCAGGACAGGACCAGGTACTGGATAATTTAAGAGTCTTTACGGAGGCTGCAAATCAGCGTTCGGAAGCTCTTGATCATACGCTTTTTCACGGCCCTCCGGGACTGGGTAAGACTACCCTGGCCCATATCCTTGCCAATGAGTTGGGAGTAAATATTCGTGTAACCTCCGGCCCTGTACTGGATAAGCCCGGAGATCTTGCAGGATTGCTCACCAATCTCGATGAAAGGGATGTGCTGTTTATCGATGAGATACATCGCCTGAGCCCTGTGGTGGAAGAATACCTGTATTCGGCCATGGAAGATTATAAGATCGATATTATGATCGAAAGCGGTCCCAATGCCAGAACGGTACAGATCAACCTCAACCCCTTCACCCTGGTTGGTGCAACCACCCGCTCCGGTTTGCTTACCGCTCCCATGCGGGCACGGTTTGGTATTAGCAGCAGGTTGCAGTATTACACCACCGAACTGTTGGCAGATATTGTGCAGCGAAGTGCACAAATACTGCAAGTGCCGATCTCCATGGAAGCGGCAATTGAAATTGCCGGAAGGAGCCGGGGTACGCCCCGTATAGCCAATGCATTGCTGAGAAGAATCAGGGATTTCGCTCAGATTAAAGGCAATGGTAAGATCGATATAGAAATCTCCCGCTTTGGCCTGAAAGCCCTGAATGTGGATGCCTTCGGCCTTGATGAAATGGATAATAAGATCCTGGCTACCATTATTGACAAATTCAAGGGCGGCCCTGTAGGTATTACAACCCTGGCTACCGCTGTTTCTGAGAGTGCTGAGACTATTGAGGAGGTGTATGAGCCATTTCTGATTCAACAGGGGTTTATCGTGAGAACCCCAAGGGGAAGAGAGGTGACGGAACTTGCCTATAAACACCTGGGAAGAACACGACAAGGAACACAAGGGGGACTCTTTTAAGTCTGGTTATCGGTCCGGTGTATCCGATATTTTGCCTTAGTTTGCCGCGGAACAGAGCAGGTATATTTTAAGGGAAAATGTGTTGTGATTTCTGTTATTCTTCAATAATGCCTTATGCGACGGTTCTGTCAGGGGGCAATTCAACCGGTTAAGCTTGCGATTGTTTTCAGGAATTGGGGCGTCAAAGGTAGTGTATAACGCACTAAGGATCAGGGTAATATTAAAAATTTTCCGTAAATTCATGTGCCAGAAAACCAACCAATACGTTTAAAATGCCTTTGTTCATGGATTTGCACATCATCCCCGGGGCCAGTGCTGAGGATGTTGCTAAAGCACATGTTAAAGACTTGTACTGCCAGGATGAGTTTGGATGTCGTGCTATCACCTATTGGTTCGACCAATCCAGGGGTAAGGCGTTTTGTCTTATTGAGGCTCCTGATCTCGAGGCAGTCACAGAACTTCACAGGAAGGCCCACGGGCTGGTACCCAATCGGGTGACGCCGGTAGACCCGGCAATGGTGGAATCTTTTCTGGGCAGACTTACCGATCCCGATTTTACAGAATCCCGGGTAGAAGGTACGCTAAATGTATTTGAAGATTCTGCTCTGCGGTTTCTGGTTCGCCTGGTATTGCCGGATTTTAACTTATTGAGAGCCCTTCACCCATCTAAAGACCTTAGAGAACTCCAGGAGTACGCGCACTACATACTTTCTGAACTGGCCCGTAAATTTAACGCCAGACGAATTACTTACATTAAAGACGATTTCAACTATGCCTTTAATTCGTCCGGTGATGCCCTGGCATTTATCATGGAATTGGAATTGATGTTACGCAGAAAGGATCCGTTGCTCGAACCCGGTTTTGCCGTAATATCAGGGGAGCCATTAACCGATAAGCCCGGATTTTTTGAAGAAGCGACGGATTTGTTACAGGCGCTTAATTATTTCAGCCGGAAGAAAAAAAAGGTCATTGGTTCTGAGGTATTTAATGAAGGAGGCACTTCAAAAGCACATTTGCAGGGAAAATATCCTTCCAAGTTGCTGGTTTTAGATAGTTATGCAGAAACATTTCTGATCCAGCTGGATAAAATGGTTGGAAAATTTTATATGAATCCGAACCTGGATGTGGGAATGCTCGCCTCGCACCTGGCCTTTAGTCATTCTAAGCTCTACAGAGAATGTAAGAAGGTGACCGGGATCTCACCAAACCGATTTATACGGGAATACCGTTTAGAGCAAGCCTTAAGGTTAATGAGAAGGAACCAGGATTCTATCTCTGAAATCGGGTTTCATTGCGGGTTTAATACTCCTTCCTATTTTACAAGATGTTTTTGTGATTATTTCGGGGTTAATCCTGCGGAATATAAGAATGAATTGGTCACTTTGCATGAAATGTTGCAGTAAAAGACTGATTTATTGGGTGTTGACCATGCTTGTTTTCATAATTTTCTGGAAACCAATAAAATAAGTAATTATGAAAACGTATCTGAAAAAAGTAATTTTCCTGACATTGTTTATTGCAGCCAGCCCTTTTGTATTCGCCCAGGAAACTGCTACTGAAGGCGATATGCACATTACCAAACTTCCCGAAGATTCTGAATTGAAAATGTATGTGATTGAAAGAAATGTGGAGGGCATAGGAACCTCTTCTGTAGCAGACCTTCAGGGAGTGACCAAAAATTCCTGCGGCGTGCTTCATGATATGGGTAATACCGATATCCAATGGGTGCAGAGTTATTTTACAGGAGATAAGATCTACTGTATATATAAGGCCAGGAATAAGGAGCTGATAGCTCAGCATGCCAAAACCCTTGGTGTTCCTGCGGATGAGATCAATGAGATCAAATCGTTTGTGACCTCTGAGCAGTGATAAAAATTGTTAACCTGAGCTACCCTGGAACCGGACCCTTTCATTTTTTACGACAGGGTCTTTTTTTTGGAAATGGGTTCTCCGGGCATTTCATACCTTTGGGGTAATGGGATCCGGAGAAAAACATGCTCAACTGATAAAGAATGAGGCCGCCAGGCTTGGGTTCTTATCGTGTGGAATCTCCAAAGCCGGCTTTCTGGAGGAAGAGGCTCCGCGATTGGAAACCTGGCTGCGGAATGGCATGCATGGCGAGATGGGTTATATGGCGAATCATTTTGACAAGAGGTTGGACCCGAGACTTCTGGTAGATGGTGCACGCTCGGTAATTTCTGTACTCCTAAATTACTACCCTGAAAGGGGGCAGGAGGATGCCGATGCCCCTAAAATTTCCAAGTACGCATATGGCACCGACTATCATTTCGTGATCAAAGACAAGCTGAAGTCATTACTGGAATTCATCAGGGAAGAGATCGGGGAGGTTGAAGGCAGGGCCTTTGTTGACTCTGCCCCGGTTCTGGATAAAGCATGGGCCGCAAGGAGTGGGCTGGGATGGATCGGAAAGAACTCCAATCTTTTAACCAAACAGGTAGGGTCATTTTATTTTATTGCAGAGCTTATTACCGATCTCGATCTTCCGGCCGATGGTCCGGTTACCGATCATTGCGGTTCCTGCACCGCATGTATAGATGCCTGTCCCACCGATGCTATAGTGGCTCCGTATGTGGTAGATGGGAGCAGGTGTATTTCCTATTTTACCATCGAACTTAAGAATGAACTTCCCGGCGGATTTAAAGGTTCTTTTGATAACTGGATGTTCGGCTGTGATGTGTGCCAGGATGTCTGTCCCTGGAATCGCTTTTCTACTCCTCATAATGAACCTGCCTTTGAGCCACATCCCGACCTGCTGGGTATGACCCGGGAAGATTGGTATGAACTCACCGAGGACACCTTTAAGAAAGTGTTCCGTAAATCGGCTGTTAAAAGAACCAAGTTTTCCGGGCTTATGCGCAATCTCGATTTTATTAAGAATCAGAAGGGTCCGTAAATTCGGTATTTTGTTATCATCTATTATTGCGTATATTAGAACAAAATGCATGAACCATTAGGTTTATTTGCATTTCCAGCCCTGGAATCTGAGGTTCTCTGAGCTCCGTCCCGGGGTATTACTAAACTAAATCATACCGAATTACTATGGGTTCTTTACAAACGCTCGACGTTATCGTGATCCTTTTTTACCTGGTTGGGATCATTATCTACGGAATTTCCAAATCCAAAAGGAGTAGTTCAGAGGATTATTTTCTAGGGGGCCGCACCATGACCTGGCCCATCGTGGGGATTGCCTTGTTTTCTGCTAATATTTCCAGTTCTACCCTCGTAGGATTGGCTTCTGATGCCTATCAAACCAATGTTCATGTATACAATTACGAGTGGTATGCAGTTGTTGTTCTGATCTTTTTTGCAATATTCTTTCTTCCGTTCTATCTCAAATCGGGGGTATATACCATGCCCGAGTTCCTGGAGAGAAGGTACGACCGCCGGTCTCGGTATTATTTTTCGTTTATTACCATTGTGGGGAATGTGATGGTGGATACCGCGGCCGGTCTTTACGTAGGAAGCATCGTTTTGAAGTTGTTGTTTCCCGAGATTTCCTCTACCACTATTATTATTATCCTGGCCATAGCGGCCGCAACATACACCATACCCGGAGGTTTAAATTCTGTGATCCAAACCGAGGTGATACAGGCCATATTGCTTATCATCGGTTCGTGCTTACTCACTTATTTTGCATTTGAAGAGTTGGGCGGGGGCTGGAATACCATGATGAGCAAGCTTGATGCTACCCTTGCTGGCGGGGGAATTGACTTTGGAGACAGGGCTGCAGAAGGTAAATACATCCCTGCTGATGCCGATGAGGTATTCAGTCTCGTGCGTCCCGGGAATGATGAATTTCTTCCCTGGTGGGGCTTATTGTCCGGTGTGCCTTTGCTGGGCTTTTATTTCTGGGCGAATAACCAGTTTATGGTGCAACGGGTATTAGGGGCGAAAGACCTGAATCATGGCCGTTGGGGAGCTCTGTTTGCAGGCCTTCTTAAATTACCTGTGATATTTATTATGGTGATTCCCGGGGTGCTGGCCATCATGCTCTTTAAGGGGTTGGATATTTCGGGCTTGAACTATCCGCTCCCCGATGGAGGGATATGTAAAGACCTTTCCGATTGTCCGAACCTGACCTATCCTGTACTTCTGTTTCAGTTGCTGCCAACGGGAATCCTTGGCCTGGTAGTTGCCGGTCTCCTGGCGGCCATGATGTCCTCGGTTTCTGCTACCTTTAATTCTGCTTCCACATTGATCACCATGGACTTTGTAAGGAATATAAATCCGCGTTTAACAAGTAAGCAACTGGTAAGGGCAGGCCAGATCGCTACGCTTGTTCTTGTGGTACTGGCTTCTGCCTGGGTACCTTTCATCGAAAAGGTGAGTGATTCTTTATGGGGATACCTGCAGCTGGTTATCGCCTATACAAGTCCGCCCGCTGTGGCTGCATTTGTACTGGGCTTGTTCTGGAAAAGAGCGAATGGAACCGGAGCAATCGTAAGTTTATTAACCGGGGGTGCCCTGGCGGTTTTTATGATCCTCTCACAGGTGAATGACTGGTTGCCTGCAATTAATAATATCCATTTCCTTGGAAAGGCCACTTTATTGTTCCTTCTGTGCGTGTTCATACTGGTGGTGGTAAGTATACTTACGGCTCCTCCTGCAACAGAAAAAGTGGATGAATACGTTTACCGCTGGAGTTTGTTCAGGGAAGAAACAAGGGAACTTCAACCCCTTCCCTGGTATAAGAATTACAGAAAGCTTGCAGTGCTACTTTTGATATTAACTGCAATTGTAGTGGGGTACTTTTGGTAAAAAAATAGTCTTGTATGATGAATAAACGCAATGCATTCGTGTTGATATTTTCTTTAGCTGTACTCTCTGCATGTAATAAGGGGTCTGCAGAGTACCTGGAGGTTGAGGTCGCTACCAATATGAGAGCCCTTCTCGAAGAAGAAGACACCGATAAAGATAAAAGGATAACCAAAGATGATCAGGGCGACAGGAGGTTTGAGCTGCAACTAACAAATGGAGGGGAATATGTTGTTTCTTCAACTTATTTTCTGTCCAATTTACTTCAGGAGCTGGCCCTGAAGAATGCTGCCGGGGATTCGGTGGCGTTCCTGGAACTCAGCAGGATTGAGGAGGCTCCCTCGTCCAGGATATCTCGAAACATCAGGGAGGTGTACTGGGATGATCTTACCCGTACCGTTGATCGAAAGGGGTTAAAGAAGATCCTGGAGGATTCCAAAAGTTCTGATACGGTAACCAGAAGGATCTATGTGCCTTCAACCGATAGTGTGGCCCGGGAATATTTTAATTCCCTTGCTCACGAATTTTCCAATTTCAGGGTAGAGGTGCTTCCGGAAAATATTACCCCTGAATATGTGAAATCCATAAACGATAAACCTGGGATACTTTCCCTGAAGCTCGAAAACGGCAGGGGAGTTCCTTTTGTGGTACCCGGGGGAAGATTTAATGAGATGTATGGGTGGGATAGTTATTTTGAAGGACTGGGACTGATTCGTGACGACAGGAATGACCTGGCAAGGGCTATGGTCGATAATTTCTGCTACCAGATAGAACACTACGGAAAAATCCTTAATGCGAACAGGTCGTATTACCTGACCCGAACCCAGCCTCCTTTTCTCACCTCCTTTATCAGGAGTGTATACGCTGCTATGGAGGTAGAGGATAAAGAATGGTTAAAAAAGACGCTGGAAACAGCGATTACCGAATATGAAACCGTATGGATGGTTTCCGGAGAAAGATTAGCGCCTAATGGGCTCAACCGGTATTATGCCGCCAGCATCGGAATTCCCCCGGAGACCGAAGACGGTCATTTCCGGGAGGTCCTGACCGGTTTTGTCAACCGGTATAATGAGTCTCGTGCCGATTTTGAGGAAGAGGCGCTCACTTTGGAGGAATACGTACATAACTACCAGTCAGGTGCGATTGTGGAACCCGATCTGGATGAATACTTTTTGCACGACAGGAGTCTCAGGGAAAGCGGTCATGATACTTCGTGGAGACTTGATAATAGCTGTGCCCATCTAAATACGGTGGGGTTAAATGCCTTATTGTATAAGTATGAGACCGATCTTGCTTTTCTTATCGGCAATTATTTTAATGGGGTTTTAGCCCATGAAAACGGGAAGTCCTACAGTGCAGGATACTGGAGAAAGCAGGCCAGAATGCGAAAGGAACTGATGAACGAATTGATGTGGGATGAGACGAAGGGCAGTTTTTACGATTATAACCTGATCACTTCTTTCAGAACTGATTTTGAGTCGGCCACTAATTATTTTCCCCTCTGGGCCGGTCTGGCAACCGAAGACCAGGCGAAACGTATGCTCGATCGACTTCAGTCCACCCTGGTAGCGCATTGCGGAGTGGCCTCTACAGCCAAAGCCTCTGTGGAAAAATACGCCACAAATGATGTCCAGCGACAGTGGGATTATCCTAACGGATGGGCGCCTCATCAAATGTTGATCTGGAAGGGGCTTCAAAATTACGGATATGATGCAGAAGCCTCAGAGCTGGCCTACCGGTGGTTGTGGATGATCACCCGAAATGCGGTGGATTACAACGGTACTATTCCTGAAAAATACGACGTGGTAAGTTGTACCCATAAGGTGTATGCTGAATACGGAAATGTGGGTACAGAGTTTGATTATATCACCACCTCGGGGTTTGGGTGGATGAATGCTTCTTACCAGGTGGGACTGGATGTTCTTGATAGTGAACTTCTTAAAAAACTCAATGATCTGGTGCCTCCGGAAGAGGTGTTTTGATTTTTTTGTATTCCTGATATTAATTAGGTTTGGGACTTCAATATTCTTTTACCTTTGCAAACTACAAACAGACAACTATGAGCAAATCCAGTAAACGAAGAGAAGCCTTGGTTTATCATGCTAAACCCCAGCCTGGTAAGATCAAGATCGTACCTACTAAAAAATATTCAACACAGAGAGACCTCGCTCTCGCCTATTCTCCCGGAGTTGCAGAGCCCTGCCTTGAGATACAAAAAGATAAAGAAAACGTTTATAAATATACCACCAAAGGAAACCTGGTGGCGATAATTTCCAACGGAACTGCAGTTCTCGGTCTTGGGGATATAGGCCCGGAGGCCTCGAAGCCGGTCATGGAAGGAAAGGGCTTGCTTTTCAAGATCTTTGCTGACCTGGACGGAATGGATATCGAACTTGATACAAAGGATGTGGATAAGTTCGTGGAAACCGTGAAGACCATAGCCCCGACATTTGGTGGTATTAACCTGGAGGATATTAAGGCTCCGGAGGCTTTTGAAATTGAGAGGAGACTGAAAGAGGAGCTGGATATTCCGGTGATGCATGACGATCAGCACGGAACGGCAATAATTTCTGCTGCGGCCCTGCTTAATGCCCTGGAACTTGCGGAAAAGAAGATCGGAGAGGTGCGTATCGTAATCAGTGGGGCAGGAGCCGCCGCTGTTTCCTGTACAAGACTGTATAAGGCATTTGGAGCGAGCCCGGAAAATATCGTGATGCTCGATAGTAAGGGTGTGATCCGTAGTGATCGTGAAACCCTGAGCAAAGAGAAGCTGGAGTTCGCCACCGATCGAAAAATTGATACCCTGGAGGAGGCTCTTAAGGACGCCGATGTATTTATCGGTCTTTCCATAGCAGACATTGTGACCCCGGAAATGCTGCAAACCATGAATGCGAATCCTATCGTATTTGCCATGGCAAACCCCGATCCGGAGATCGCCTATGACCTGGCCATCAAGACCCGGGAAGATATCATTATGGCTACGGGGAGATCAGATCATCCGAATCAGGTGAACAATGTACTGGGATTCCCTTTTATTTTCAGAGGAGCTATGGACGTAAGAGCCACCAGTATTAATGAAGAAATGAAAATGGCAGCCGTAAAGGCCCTTGCCGAACTCGCCAAAGAACCGGTTCCTGAACAGGTAAATATTGCCTACGGGGAAACCCGTCTTACTTTTGGGCGTGATTACATCATTCCAAAGCCTTTTGATCCGCGATTGATCGCTGCTGTTCCGCCCGCTGTGGCAAAAGCCGCTATGGAAAGCGGGGTGGCCAAGGCTCCCATAACAGACTGGCAAGCCTATGAGGAGGAGCTGCTGCAGCGACTTGGGCACGACCATAAATTGGTGCGCATGCTTCACAATCGTGCAAAAACCAACCCTAAAAAGATCGTATTCCCCGAAGGAGACCAGCTGGATGTGCTTAAGGCTGCCCAGATCGTTTATGATGAGGGGATAGCTACTCCGGTATTACTGGGACGCAGAGAGGTGATCGAAGAACTCATGCAGGAGATCGAATTTGATGCGGATATCGAGATCATTGACCCCAAGGGAGATGAGATGTGCGAGAAAAAAGAGTACTATGCTAAGAAACTTTGGGAGCGCCGGAACAGGGATGGTATAAATCTTTATGAGGCCCAGAAAAAAATACGCGACAGGAATTATTTTGCGGCCATGATGGTAAATGAAGGGGATGCTGACGGACTTATTTCGGGCTACTCCAGGTCGTACCCTACCGTGGTAAAACCGTTGTTTGAACTTATTGGAAAGGCTTCTGGAGTTGAGCGCGTTGCCGCTATGAACCTGATGATCACCGAAAGAGGGCCCATGTTCCTTGCAGATACCTCCATCAATATAGATCCTTCTGCGAAGGAACTGGCGGTAATCGCGAAGATGACTGCCCAAACGGCCAGGCTTTTTGGAGTAGAGCCCGTAATCGCCATGCTCTCGTATGCGAATTTCGGATCCTCCAAAAATTCGAAAGCTACCAAGGTGAGTGAGGCGGTGGAGTACTTACATGAGCATTACCCCGATATTTGCGTGGATGGAGAGATACAGTCAGATTTTGCATTGAACAGGGAAATGCTTCAGAGTAAATTCCCTTTCTCAAAGATCGCCGGTAAAAAAGTAAATACGCTGGTATTCCCGAACCTTGAGTCTGCTAATATCACCTATAAGCTGATGAAGGAACTTAATAAGGCCGATTCTGTAGGGCCCATCCTGTTGGGAATGGCTAAGCCGGTTCACGTATTGCAATTAGGGGCTGGGGTAGACGAGATCGTTAATATGACAGCAGTAGCAGTTGTCGATGCCCAGGAAAAGGAAAAAAGAGCTAAATAAAACCACTTTCTGAAGCTGGTAATCAATTAGGTTAATGTCTCGGTTGTGATTTATTTTATTACATTTGAGGCATTAACCTATTTGCTGTAATGATTTCACACATAAACGGAAAACTCGTTGAGAAAAATCCGACAGAAGTGATTATTGAATGTGGTGGTGTCGGCTATCTTATCAACGTATCCCTTTATACTTATTCCCGCATTCCCTCAAGGGAAAATATTAAGTTATATACACATCTTATAGTAAGAGAAGATTCTCACACCCTCTATGGTTTTTATGATAAAGGGGAAAGGGAGATATTCCGGCTGTTAATATCGGTTTCCGGTATCGGGGCAAGTACCGCGCGAACTATGCTGAGCTCGATGAATCCCCAGGAGATCATGGAGGCAATTGCATCAGATAATGTGGCGGCTATACAATCTGTGAAGGGCATCGGAGCAAAAACGGCCCAGCGCGTCATCATAGACCTAAGGGATAAGGTCGTTAAGTTGTTTGGAATGGAAGAGGTGGCAGCTGCAGAGAACAATACAGCGAGGGATGAAGCGTTATCTGCTTTAGAGGTTTTAGGATACCCGCGCAAACAGGCTGAGAAAGTCGTTGCGAAAATCCTTAAAAATGAACCCGAATCAGGAGTTGAAGAGATCATAAAGGGAGCCTTGAAGAATTTATAAGGAACCGCAAAAAAACCTTAAATTAACCAGGAATTGCTTAACCAACTTAAAAAAGCTGTACTAACATTTCTGTGTGTTTTTGTCACTGCATTGTCTTTTGCTCAGGAAGAAGATCAGCAGGAACAGGACTCTGTTCAGACGGGCGTTGCCCTGGGCAGGATTAAACTTCAGCAACCTTCAGATATCATCAGTAAATACACCTACGATCCTGTTCTTGATCGTTACATATATACCGAAAAGGTGGGTGAATTTGATACCCGATACCCTATAATTCTTACTCCGGAACAATATCAGAAGCTCATCCTTAAGGAGCAGATGAGAAATTATTTTCACGAAAAGACCGATGCGGTAACAGGCAGGGCAGGAGAGGATGATGCACAAAAGAACCTTTTGCCTTCTTTTTATGTGAACTCCGATTTTTTTCAAAGTGTTTTTGGAGGAAATACCATTGAGGTGATCCCTCAGGGAAGTGTGGCCATGGATCTGGGGGTGCGCTATCAGAAAAATGATAACCCCGCCTTATCTCCAAGGAACAGAAGTAATGTTTCCTTTGACTTTGACCAGCGTATCTCTCTGAGTCTTTTGGGGAAGATCGGTACCCGTTTGGCGATCAATGCACAATATGATACCGAAGCGACCTTCGATTTCCAGAACCTTATAAAAATTGACTATACCCCTACTGAAGATGAAATTCTGCAGAAGGTCGAGATCGGTAATGTGTCGATGCCCTTAAATAGTTCCCTGATCAAGGGTGCCCAGAGTCTGTTCGGGGTAAAGACTCAGTTACAATTCGGGAATACCACAGTTACAGGGGTGTTTTCAGAACAAAGATCGCAAAGCAGAAATATTACGGCCCAGGGGGGTGGTACGATAAATGAATTCGAGATCCTCGCTCTTGATTATGATGAGGATCGCCACTTTTTTCTTTCACAGTTCTTCAGGAACCAGTACGACACGGCCCTCGAAAATTACCCGTTTATAAGAAGCCAGGTGCAGATCACCAGGATTGAGGTCTGGGTGACGAACAGGATTCAGCGAACAGAGAATGTTCGTAATATCGTTGCTATCCAGGATCTTGGAGAGCCGGTGCCTGAAAACACAAGAATTAACGCCAATGCCCCTGCAGGTTTTTTTGCCCCGGGAAGTGATCTGCCACGGAATGCCGCGAACGCCTACGATCCTTTAAATATCGGAGGTGCAGGTTCTGCCCTGAATGAGAACATCAGGGATATTGCAACGGTACAGCAGGGCTTTAGCACCGGGGGGTATATGACCAACCAGGGGTTTGATTTTGCCATCCTTGAAAATGCAAGAAAACTGGAGCAGGGTCGCGACTTCAAACTGGATACCCAGCTCGGATATATCTCTTTAACCCAAAAGCTCAGTAATGATGAGGTGTTGGCGGTGGCCTATCAGTATACCTATAACGGAGAGGTTTACCAGGTAGGAGAATTTGCCAATGACGGGGTAAATGCGACCACCTTCGAGTCTGATAATGGACTGGTGACAGCGGTTAATCCGCAGTCGCTTGTGCTTAAAATGCTCAAGAGTAATATAACTAATGTCAGCGATCCGGTTTGGGACCTGATGATGAAGAACATCTATGCTACCGGGGCGTTCCAGTTGCTGCAGGAAGATTTCAGGATGAATATCCTTTATGTGGATCCCAGTCCTGTAAATTACATTAGTCCGGTAGATGAGGGAACCTGGCCTGCCGGTCTGGAAGAGCAGATCCTGTTGGATGTCTTTAATTTTGACCGCTTAAATGTCTATAACGATCCGCAGAACGGGGGAGATGGTTTCTTTGATTTCCTTCCCGGGATAACGGTGGACACACAAAACGGAAGGATCATCTTTACCAAGGTGGAGCCATTTGGAGAATATCTCTATGACCTTCTGGGGGATGGGTCCAATTATAACGATCCGAACTTTAGTCCGAATAACCCTAACCAGGAACGCTACGTATTCAGGGATCTCTACAAGCTCACTAAGGCTGCGGCCCTGGAAGAGGCAGATAAGAACAAGTTCATGTTAAAGGGACGGTATAAGGCCGAAAGCAGTGGAGGTATTCCTATCGGGGCCTTTAATGTGCCCAGAGGGTCGGTCAGGGTGCGTGCCGGAGGGAGACTGTTGCAGGAAGGTATAGATTACACGGTAAACTACCAGGCCGGAACCGTGCAGATTCTCGATGAAGGGTTGCGTGCATCCAATGTTCCAATTGAGGTTTCTGTGGAAAATAATGCCGTTTTTGGTCAGCAAACCCGGCGGTTTACCGGACTTAATGTCGAACATCGTTTTGGGAAGAAGCTCTCCATGAGCGGAACCATGCTTAACCTGAATGAGCGTCCCCTTACCCAGAAGGCAAACTTTGGGGTGGAGCCGGTAAACAATACCATTCTGGGGCTTAATCTGAATTATTCCACAGAGATGCCTTTTATGACCCGTTGGGTCAATAAGCTGCCGAACATTGATACGGATGCACCTTCGAATTTATCCGTGCGCAGTGATTTTGCCTACCTGCTTCCGGGATCCCCCAATAACGCTGATTTTAATGGAGAAACTACTTCTTACCTCGACGATTTTGAAGGAGCTCAGGCCTTTATCGATATCCGTTCTGCTATTGCATGGTCGCTGTCCAGTGCACCTATAGGGTACGGGGGAGAGTTAGAAAATGATAACCTGGCCTCCGGTGGGCGACGGGCTAAGATGTCCTGGTATACCATCGATCCTGTATTCTACAGTTCGCAGCGACCTGATGGAATTACAGATGCCGACCTGTCAGACAATTCTACAAGGAGAATTTTTATAGATGAGATCTTTCCTCAGCAGGATGTTCCTCAGGGGCAAACCCTGGTGCAGCCTACCCTGGATATAGCCTATTACCCCGATACGAAAGGGCCCTATAATGCCAATTCTTCTTTTGATGCCCTGGCAGCAAATGAACGCTGGGGAGGGATCATGCGTTCGGTAAGCAGTACCAACTTTGAACAGGCCAATGTGGAGTATATCCAGTTTTGGTTGCTGGATCCATACTACCAGGACGGGGTGCAGCCCGGGCAAGGCGGAGAGCTCATCTTTAATCTTGGAAATATTAACGAAGATATTCTGAAAGACGGTCGTAAGCAATACGAAAACGGGCTTCCGGCTTCTCCGAATCCGGCCCTGGTAAACACGACAAGTTTTGGTAAGGTACCCGCTTCCCAGTCGCTGGTATATGCTTTTGATGCCGATACCCAGAACAGGAATATTCAGGATGCAGGTTTTGACGGACTTCTCGATGATGAAGAAGCTGCCATATACGGTAACCCCGGGCCTGACCCGGCTCTCGATAATTATGAGTTCTACCTGAATCGAAGCGGTGGTATCCTTGACAGGTATTATAATTACAACAACCCTCAGGGAAATTCCCCGGTGGTGGTGAACAATACGAACAGGGGGTCAACCACCCTTCCGGATGTGGAAGACGTGAATCGCGACCTGACCATGAATACGGTAGATAGTTATTTCCAGTATCGTGTTCCAATAGGGCCTAATATTCAGCGTAATGATAATTATGTGACCGATATCAGGGAGGTGGATGTGGAAACTCCCGATAACAGACAGTACCGGGTACGCTGGATCCAGTTCAAAGTGCCTATTCAGGATTTTGACCAGGCCATAGGTGGGATAACCGATATCCGGTCTATAAGCTATATGCGGATGTTCCTTACAGGTTTCCAGGAACCTGTAGTACTTAGGTTTGGAACCCTGGACCTGGTTAGGGGCGACTGGAGGAATTTTACGCGAAGCTTCCAGAGAGAAACCGACCCCAATCCGGAGGACGATGGTACCTACGTGGATGTGAATACGGTAAACATCCTGGAAAATGAACAGCGAACTCCCATACCGTACCGTTTACCTCCTGGGGTGGTTCGGGAGCAGTTAAATAATAACAATACCATTGTCCGCCAAAATGAACAGTCGCTTTCTTTTGCTGTTTGTGGTCTGGAGCCTGAAGATTCCAGGGGAGTTTTTAAGAATGTCAACATTGATGTCAGGCAGTATAAACGGCTGAAGATGTTTCTCCATGCCGAGGCCTATAATAATGTTCCGGTAAGCGATGGCGAGCTGGTCGGTTTCCTTAGGTTTGGTACCGATTTTAGCGATAACTTCTACCAGGTGGAGATCCCGCTTAGAATAACCCCTCCCGGAACGTCGGATGCAGAAGGCATCTGGCCTTCTGAGAATAATATTGATCTTCCGCTTTCCCTGCTTTCGGATATCAAGTCACAGGCCATCGCAAACGGTAGCCTTCAGAATCTTACCTTTTACGACGAAGAGGGAAATCAGGTGGCCGAATTTTCGCCACGTGAGATCGGGGAGCAGCGTATCGGGATCAAGGGTAATCCCAGCCTTGGGAATATCAGGGCCGTGATGGTGGGGGTAAAGAATCCGAGCTCCACCCTTGGGGACGATGCCTGTGGAGAGGTGTGGTTTAATGAGCTTCGGCTGGCGGAACTTGATAACCAGGGCGGATGGGCTACCATAACAACCGTTGATGCCAATGTGGCTGATTTTGCCAATGTATCGGCTACCGGAAGTATGAGTACATCAGGCTTTGGGGGGCTGGATGAATTGCCTAGCGAAAGGGCCCGGGAAGATGTACAGCAATATAACCTGAATTCCAATGTGAACCTGGGGCAGCTACTGCCAAAGAACTGGGGGATTCAGGTGCCGATGAATTATAGCGTTTCCGAACAGTTGATCACCCCGGAATTCGACCCCCTTTACCAGGACCTTAAGCTGGACGACAGGATCGCGGCTGCTCCAACTGCAGAAGAGGCGCGGGCTATTGAGGAGCAGGCCCAGGATTATACAAAAAGGAAGAGCATAAATTTTATAGGGGTTCGTAAGAACAGGAATGAAACCCAAAGAGCTGATTTCTTTGATGTGGAGAACTTCACTTTTAATTATGCTTACAACCAGACCGATCACCGGGATTTTGAAGTGGAAACTTTCAGAGATCAGAATGTGAAAACCGGGGTGGTGTACAGTTATAATTTTGAGCCCCTGGAGATAGTGCCTTTAGGGAAGGCAGATTCCCTGCTTAAAGGTGCCTACTGGCAATGGCTTAAAGATTTTAATTTCAATTTGTTACCCAATAGTATTTCGGCAAACACCGGGTATACACGTACTTTTAACAGCCAGAGTTTCCGCCAGGTTCTCGGGCTGGGTGGAGAAGCAGATCTCCTGGGATTACCCGAACTTCAGCAGAAGAACTACCTGTATGATTGGCAGTTTGCGTTAAATTATAATCTTACCAGGTCGCTGCAGCTCAATTTTACCGCATCAAGCAATCATATTGTACGAAATTATTTCACGGAGGATGAAGGGGGCGATCGCATAATAGACCCTTCCCTGGGGTTGTGGGATGATTTCTGGAATATCGGAGAGCCTAACCGGCATGCGCAGCGGCTGCAGTTAAATTACACCCTTCCCTTTAATAAGATCCCGATTTTAAGTTTTATTGATGCAACCTATGCATTTACCGGAGATTTTAACTGGCAAAGGGGTAGTGACGTTCTCAATGAAATTGCAGGAGAAGATCTGAATACCATTCAAAATGCGGGAACGCATGACCTTAATGCTGCCCTTGGAATGGACCGACTCTACAGCTATCTTGGACTTGTTCGTAAAGATGACGGTGGGGCCGCAGCCCGTAGAGCTGGCAGAAGTGCGATTCCTGATCAGGATGGAGAGGCAGCAGATCGCGCGCCTTCACGGCCTTCTAAAAAATACGGGTTCAGGAATACCCTTGTTGACCTGGTGACCATGGTAAAAAGGGTGAATCTCACCTATACCAATAACAGCGGTAAAATGTTGCCCGGTTATACCCAGTCTATCGGATTTATCGGAACGCTCAGGCCGTCTCCGGGATTCGTTTTTGGTAGCCAGGCAGATGTGCGCTATGAAGCCGCGAGAAAGGGCTGGCTTACTACCTTCCCTGAATTTAACCAGCAATTTACCCAGAGAGAGGCCGAACAACTCAATGTAACGGCTAATCTTGAACCGATCCCGGAATTAACGATCGACCTGGTTGCAGACCGCGCCTATTCCGAAAACCTCTCAGAAAATTATAATGTTACCGATCTGGATGGCGATGGATTGCTGGATTACAATCCCCTGATCGAAAACCGTTTTGGAGATTTTACTATCTCAGGAATTATGCTTCGAACTTCCTTCTCTTCGCAATCCCAGGAAGATTCTGAGCTGTTCAACACCTTTAGTGATAACCGTCTGGTTATTGCCCAACGCCTGGCCGGCCAACCTGTAAATCCGGGTGCAACCGATTATCCTGTGGGATACGGGCCTACCAACCAATCTGTTTTGCTGCCGGCATTTGTGGCTGCATACACAGGTCAGGATGCTAACGATGTTTCACTTAAGGCGTTCCGGGATGTGCCATTGCCGAACTGGACCATGAAATATACCGGGCTTATGCGGGTGAACTGGTTCCGTGAAAAGTTCCGGCGTTTTTCACTTACCCATGCCTACAGGTCCAGCTACAGTATTAATGGCTTCCGGACCAACCTGGATTATGGGGATGGTGGTGAATTCGACCAGGCAGGGAACTTTAAGAACGAAACCCTCTATACCAATGCAACCCTGATCGAGATGTTTAATCCGTTGCTCCGCATTGATTTTGAAATGAAGAATTCCGTGAGCATCCAGGCCGAATTGCGAAAAGACCGGGCGCTGGCGCTAAGTTTCGATAATAATCTGTTGACAGAACAATGGGGCGATGAGTATATCGTAGGACTGGGCTATCGTTTTGCAGACGTTCGTCTTCCTACCAGGATCGGAGGCAAACAGACAATTCTTAAAGGAGATATTAACCTGAAGGCCGATTTGTCGCTTAGGGATAACGTTACAGTGATCCGGAACCTGGATATTAATACCAACCAGGTAACCGCAGGTCAGAATATCTGGGCGCTTAAGTTCACTGCCGATTATGCCCTGACCAAGAATATGAACGTGCTGTTCTTCTACGATCATACGTTCTCCCAGTTTAAAGTTTCCACAGCTTTCCCTCAAACCACGATTCGTTCTGGCTTTACCCTGCGTTATAATTTTGGAAATTAAACAGGGTGAGCTTTGAATACAATCTGAGAATCGATTACATTTGTGCATCAAAAAATTTAATACGCTTTAGTTATGAATATTCCATCTGATTTAAAATATACCAAGGATCACGAGTGGGTAAAGATCGAAGGTGATGTGGCTACCATTGGTATAACCGATTTTGCGCAAAGTGAGCTTGGTGATATCGTCTATGTTGAGGTTGAAACCGTAGATGAGGAGTTGGAAAGAGAAGAGGTGTTCGGTACCGTTGAGGCGGTTAAAACCGTATCTGATCTGTTCCTTCCCCTTTCTGGCGAGATCATCGAATTCAATGAGTCCCTCGAAGAGGAGCCAGAAAAGGTAAACACAGATCCTTATGGAGACGGGTGGATGATTAAAGTGAAAATTACAGATACCGCAGAGGTGGATGACCTTCTGAGCAGCGACGACTACAAAGAGCTGGTGGGTGCTTAAAAAACACAGGTATCTTATAGCAGGAGCCATTTGGCTGCTCTCGGTAGCGGTGGCCAGTCTGATATCTGTAAGCTTTATCCCAAAAGTAGATTTGGGATTTACCTACATGGATAAGCTGGTACATGCTGCCTTTTATATGATTGCAACATTTTTGCTTTATTTGCACTTCCGGAATTCGGAGAATAATCGTATTTTATATAAAATTGGTGCCTTTTGTTTCGTGTATGGAATGGTTATTGAAGTGCTTCAATACGCGCTCCCATACCGAAGGGCATTTGAATGGGCAGATATGCTGGCCAATGCCACAGGAATCGTTTTGGCTATAGTGCTGATAAAGTTTGCTTTAGCGCCTGAGCGAAGGTGAAAGGTAAATTTTAGTTGCAATTAATGTGAATAAATAATTAAATTAGCGAACATAAACACAAAGAACCTATGGAACCGAAAAAGAATCCAAAAGCGGATCTGACGAGAAATAGCGGACTCTACTTCGCGATTGGACTTGCTGTAGTGCTGTTTGTAACTTGGCAGGCAATTGAATGGAAGACCTACGAAAAGCAGGAGAACTTCGAATACACTATGGATGTAGAAGAACTTCTGGATGAGGAAGTGCCGATTACAGAACAGATAAACACTCCACCACCGCCACCACCACCAGCTGCTCCCGAAGTTATCGAGGTTGTAGAGGACGAGGAAGAAGTGGAAGAGACCATTATCGAGTCAACAGAAACCGATCAGGAAGAAGAGATCGTGGAGGTTGAGGAGATCGTTGAGGTGGAAGAAGAGGTAGCTGTAGACGTTCCATTTACGGTTATTGAAGATAAACCCATGTTCCCTGCTTGTAAGGATGTGCCAAAGAATCAGCAATTCCAGTGTTTCAAGGAAAACCTTGATAAGCACGTAAGAAAAACTTTCAGGTATCCGGAGATTGCCCAGGAAATGGGAATTCAGGGTAGGGTTTATGTGAACTTCCGTATCAATAAAGATGGTACGATCACCATTCTTAATACCCGTGCTCCCGATAAGTCTCTGGACGAGGAAGCTAGAAGGATAATCAATAAGTTGCCGCAGCTTATTCCAGGGAAACAGCGAGGAAGACCAACTCCTGTAACCTTTGCTTATCCAATCGTGTTTAAATTGAACTAAGAGAAGTTTCTATAATATATTTAAAGCCCGGACATTGTTCCGGGCTTTTTCTTTTAATATAATCCGGCGTGGGGCCTCGCTGTCTTTTATTTAAAGGGATGTATTCTTTGTTAGGCCTTTCTTTTATGAAGCCTTACAGGCAGGATTGTGGAGCCTTTGTTGTTTAAGATGAGTTTAAAGATGGATCCGCAGGATGGTGAAGTGGTCGTAACCCTTTAGTGATGTGACTTTTCAGGGATGCTGATTAAAAGCTTAAACCATTGCATAGAAAGCTTTTGTACGTTATCTTTGCACCCCATTTTACGAAGATTACATGAAGACCGCAATTAATACCGCAGCAAAGACCAGGAGCTTGCCTTTGGCATTTGCAGATTTTAAACAGCTAACCAAGGCAGGGCTTGCGTTTAGTGTGGTGTTTTCTTCTTTAGCGGGCTATATGCTTGGGGCCGACAGGCTGGATCTTACCGTAATTATGCTGCTTGCAGTAGGGGGGTATTTCATGGTTGGGGCTTCCAATGCTTTTAATCAGGTTATCGAAAAGGATTTGGATGCGTTGATGAAGCGAACCCGCAAAAGGCCGGTACCTTCCGGACGTATGTCTGTCTCACTGGCTCTTACGGTGGCTGTGATTTTTACAGTGCTTGGAGTGATAACACTGTATGTGGTGAATCCCAAGACTGCCATGTTTGGAGCGCTGTCCATCTTCCTGTATGTTTGTTTGTATACCCCTTTAAAGACAAAAACACCCCTGGCGGTGTTTGTGGGGGCTTTCCCCGGGGCTATTCCCTTTATGCTGGGTTGGGTTGCTGCAACGAACGATTTTGGTATAGAACCCGGAACTCTTTTCATGATCCAGTTTTTCTGGCAATTCCCGCATTTTTGGGCAATAGGCTGGATGCTCGATGATGATTACAAAAGAGCGGGCTTTAAAATGTTGCCTACAGATAAAAAGGATACAGCTACCATTGTACAGATCATTATGTACACGTTTTGGATGATCCTTGCATCCATATTTCCTGTAACCGGGCTTACCGGTACGCTTTACCTGAGTGTGCCTGCCGCGGTGATCATCTTTATCCTTGGAGTAGGGATGCTGCTGTTTGCCTTTAAATTGTATAGTAAAAGAGATAACCGTTCTGCAAGACAACTTATGCTGGCCAGTGTGTCCTATATCACACTTATGCAGATCGTTTACGTAGCCGATAAATTCTTATAATTAATGGATCTTACTGACGGAAATTTTGAACAAAAGAATGCCAGGGCAAAGAAAATGATGCTTTGGTTTGGAATGATAAGTATTGCGATGATGTTCGCAGGCCTCACCTCGGCCTATGTGGTGAGTAAATCCCGCCCGGACTGGCTTCAGGATTTTCAGATCCCTGTAGCATTTTATTACAGTACCGTTGCCATCCTGATGAGCAGCCTTACCTTTTATCTGGCCGGAAGCGCGATCAGGAATGAACAGCACAACAAGGCAGGTGCACTCTTGTGGGGTACCCTGGGGCTTGGTCTGGCATTCGTGTATCTCCAGTTTGCTGGATTCTCGGAGGTGATCGAGGCAGGGTATTATTTTACGGGAATGGAAAGTACAGTAACCACTTCCTTTCTCTATGCAATAGTTTTTTCACACGTGGTTCACGTGTTTGCGGGACTTATCGTCCTTCTGGTGGTAATTTATAATCATTATAAAAAGAAATACGGTCCGACTCAAATGCTTGGTTTCGAGCTGGGAGCTTCCTTCTGGCACTTCCTTGATTTTCTTTGGGTCTACCTCATTTTCTTTTTCTATTTCTTTAGATAAATAAAAACCGTAAATTTGACAAATTTTTTAAAACAGATTACTTAACAACGTATATGGAAGCTACTGTTACAACAGCTACTGAAGAAAAAGTTTGGAGTGGAGGGAATGAACCTCTGGGCGCGAGCTATGGGAAAATGATGATGTGGTTTTTCATCGTTTCGGATGCCCTGACCTTCTCAGGGTTTCTTGCAGCTTATGGATTCTCAAGATTTAAATTTATTGAAACCTGGCCTATTGCAGATGAGGTGTTTACTCACTTCCCATTCCTGCACGGGGTTGATGCTCCTATGTATTATGTGGCATTGATGACCTTTATCCTTATTTTCTCCTCTGTAACCATGGTTTTGGCTGTTGATGCCGGACACCAGATGAAGAAGACCAAGGTAACCTGGTATATGCTTCTTACCATTATTGGAGGTCTTATCTTCGTTGGTTCTCAGGCCTGGGAGTGGAAAAACTTCATTAAGGGAGAGTACGGTGCTGTTGAACTTAAATCAGGAAGAATCCTTCAATTCCTTGACGGTACTACCGGAGAAAGGGTAGCGCTTTCTGAGTTCGCTGTTCCTGTGGCTTCAGACCGTGTGGAACACGAGGAAAAAGACGGGATCTGGTTTGTTTCAGACGGAGGTCTGCCTACCTATTCCCTGGAGGAAGTAAAGGCCGGATTTGCCGCCAATAAAAACCTGGTAGTAAGAACAGAGCGTCTAACTGCAGAAGGTAAGAAAACGGTGCTTTCAAGAGCAGAATCTGAAGAAAGGCTGGAGCAGGCTGTTATGGTAGTGGAAGGTGCGAACCTGGTGAGGAATGAATATGGGAACAGATTGTTTGCAGACTTTTTCTTCTTTATTACCGGATTTCACGGTTTCCACGTATTCTCTGGTGTAGTACTTAATATCATTATTTTCTTTAATGTAATTATGGGTACCTACGAAAAAAGAGGGCATTACGAAATGGTGGAAAAAGTTGGATTGTACTGGCACTTTGTAGACCTTGTTTGGGTATTTGTATTTACATTCTTCTATCTGGTTTAAAAACTTATTGATCGCATAAAAATGGCACACGCACACGAATCGAACACATCAAGAATCTGGACAGTATTCATTATTCTGTCTGTTGTTACTATAGTAGAAGTTGCATTAGGTATTGTGAAGCCGTCATGGTCTATGGCTCCCATCCTGGGAATGAAAATCCTGAACTGGATCTTTATCATCCTTACCATTGTTAAGGCCTATTACATTGCCTGGGCGTTCATGCACCTGGAAGGTGAAAAGGGTAGTTTCCGATGGTCTATTGTATTGCCACTTCTGATATTAATTCCTTACCTGGTATTTATACTGCTGGTGGAAGGGAATTACATCCACGATGTTTATGCAGAAGGCTTTGTTTCATGGGACTTCTAAAACATACAATCTCAATGTAAAAGGCGGTTTTTCAACCGTCTTTTTTTATTTTTGTGCTCAGAAAAAAAGCCTCGATGAAAAAGTATATTGTCCTTGGAATATTATTTGTGCTGCCTATCGTAGTTTATATGTTCTTTGCTTCCGGGGTAAATAATTTCGGGAAGCTTCCGGTTTTACATGAGGGCGTCGTGGCTCCCTCCGGAAAAGGAGTTAGTTTTGAGAACAGCATTACCATTCTTGGCTTTCCCGGGGAAAACCTGGAGTTGAAGAAAACCAATGTGTTTAATCTTAACCAAAAGATCTACAAGCGTTTTAATGGTTTTGAAGACCTGCAGTTCATCATGTTGCTTCCGGAAGGTACCGCAAACCAGGTGGAAGCGTTGAAGGAGGAGCTTGGCCGTATCTCTGATGTTTCCAATTGGAATTTCATAGCATTACCCGAGGCAGAGATTCAGGCTGTGTTTAACAGTCTTGGAACTCCGCTCAGCCTGGATAAGCATATGGGTTGTGACCAGGTTTTTATTATAGACAAGAAGAACCGGTTGCGAGGCAGGGATAAGGACGATAACGATGAGCCGCTTTACGGCTATGATGCCACCTCTGTTGCGATCATTAATAATAAGATGGTTGATGATGTTAAGGTGATCCTTGCAGAATACAGGCTTTCTTTAAAAGAAAATAATGAGGGTGCTCCCAGGGGCAGAAACTCCATTCTTAAAAAAGTGAACACTAATGAATAAGAAGTATCTCTGGTTAATCGTGGTAATTGTTGTATTCGGATTCATTTTTGTACCGGATATCCTGGACCGGCTGAAGTCCGGACAGGTAGTTGATGCCGACCGTCATAAGATCGGGGTTAAAACAATTGAGGAAAGCGACCTGGTGCAGATCGGGAAGGTGCCCGAATTTGAATTTGTCGATCAGGTTGGAGATACTATTTCCAGCAAGGATTACTCCGGGAAGGTCTATGTGGTTGAATTCTTTTTTACAACCTGCCCTACCATATGCCCGGTGATGACAACCAATATGCTCACGCTCCAGGAGGCTTTTAAGGATCGCAAGGATTTTGGGGTAGCCTCCTTTACCATAAACCCGATGAATGATACTCCAGAGGTCCTGCAGGACTATGCCGAGAATTATGGGATAACCCATCCTAACTGGCACCTTCTTACAGGGGAGATGGATAAGATCATGGAATTATCCAATACCGGTTTTAATATGTATGCCGGTACCAACCCAAATGTCGATGGTGGATTTGAACATTCCGGGATGTTTGCCCTCATCGATAAGAATGGCATGATCAGATCCCGTAAGGATCAGTTTGGGAACCCGATCGTTTATTATGACGGAACTACCGAAGAAGGGGTTGAGTTAATAAAGCAGGATATCAGAACCTTATTAAAGCAATAGTATGGATACAACGCAAAACAGCCTGGAAAAGAAATACAATAAATGGATCTGGATACTATCCATTGTTATTCCGCTAGCTGTGGCAGTGCTCTTCAGGGTTCGCATCCCGAATGTGGAGCCGCTGAGTTTTCTGCCTCCTATTTACGCTACCATTAACGGTATTACAGCGTTGTTGCTGGTAGCTGCGGTAGTAGCCATTAAAAAAGGCAGGAGAACCACCCACGAGCGCCTTATGAAGGTGTGTATCGGTCTGTCGCTTGCTTTTCTGGTGATGTATGTCGCGTATCATATGACCTCAGACCCCACTCCTTTCGGAGGAGAAGGTACGGTGAGGTATATGTATTACATCCTTCTGGTGAGTCATATCATCCTCTCAGTAGGGGTGATTCCTTTGGTGCTGATCACCTTTGTAAAGGCGCTCTCTGCGCGATTTGACAAACATAGAAAAATTGCCAGGATCACTTTTCCGATCTGGTTGTATGTTGCTGTAACCGGGGTTGTGGTTTACCTTATGATTGCTCCGTATTACCAATAGAATACTGTTAGTGAAAATGAAATATATACTTCTCGTTCTGGTGCTGGTGTTCCTTTTTCTTCCGGCGGATGTCCTGGCTCAATGTGCCATGTGTCGGGCCGTTCTCGAAAGCGGAGAAGAGCAGGAGGTGGCCAAAGGTTTGAATAATGGTATCATATACCTGATGGCAGTTCCTTATGTTTTAATAGGGGCCCTGGGTTATATCATCTACCGGAAACTGAAGTGATTCACCTTTATGTTGGCAGTTTTAACAATATATTAATAATATCATTGTAACAAATGCCGGTCTCGAAAGTCTTACATGGTGGACCCTTATGGGTATGTTAATAATATTTACAGTTCAAATTGAGCTGTTAAAATACACTAACCATCATGATCGAGATTAAAGACCTGCACAAGTCTTACAAAATGGGCAGTAACAGCCTGCATGTTCTAAAGGGAATTAACTTTTCCGTAAAAGAGGGGGAGCTGGTTGCTATCATGGGGTCTTCGGGCTCTGGTAAATCTACCCTGCTGAATATTCTTGGGATGCTCGATGGGTACGATTCGGGAACCTATCACCTGGACGGTGTCCTGATCAAGGATCTGAATGAGACCAAAGCTGCCAATTACCGCAATAAATTTCTCGGATTTATTTTCCAGTCTTTTAACCTGATCAACTACAAATCGGCCTGGGAAAATGTGGCCCTGCCGTTGTATTATCAACGGGTAGGACGCAAGGAACGCAAAGAACGCGCGATTCATCATTTAAAAACCGTAGGTCTTGAACCCTGGGCTGAACATTTGCCCAGTGAATTATCCGGAGGTCAGAAGCAAAGGGTGGCTATAGCAAGGGCAATGGCTGCAGAGCCTAAGGTGCTCCTCGCAGATGAGCCTACCGGAGCCCTCGATAGTGTGACGTCTCATGAAGTCATGGCGCTGATCCAGCGCATCAACGACGAAGGAAGAACCATCCTGGTGGTAACCCATGAAGAAGATATTGCTCATATGTGTAAGCGTATCGTTCATTTAAAGGATGGGGTGATTGTAAGTGACTCTGTTGTTGAACAGCATAGATTAGAGGCCAATGTTTAACCGGGACCGCTGGCAGGAGATCTTTGATACGATCAAAAAGAACAAACTGAGAACCTTTCTTTCAGGGTTCACAGTGACTCTTGGAATTCTCATTTTTACCGTCCTTTTTGGAATGGGTAATGGTTTGAAGAATGCCTTTATGGAATTTTTCATGGATGATGCTACAAATACTTTCTTCATTTTTGGCGGGCGAACTACCGAGCCTTACCGGGGTTTTAAACAAGGCAGGCGTATTCAGCTACACAATGACGACGTTGAGGATATTAAAAAGGATTTTGCTTTTTATCTGGATTATATTACCCCAAGAATCAATCGCCGAAATCTTGTTAAATACCAGGGCGAAAGCAACACCTATAGTCTAAGAGGGGTGGGGCCTGCGCACAGGTTGAATGAAAAAACGATTATGATGAAGGGTCGCTATATAAATGAGAGTGACCTAGAGAAAAGTGCTAAAACAGCTGTAATAGGCCGATTGGTGGAACGTGATCTTTTTGGAAAGGATGGAGATGCCATTGGGGCGTATATAGATATTGGAGGTATTGCCTATAAGGTAGTTGGTGTGTTCCAGGATGACGGAGGTGATAATGAAGAGCGATACATTTATATGCCATATACCACCATGCAATTGGTAGAAAAGGGGAATGATGAAATAGACAATATCATCATCGGATATGATTTGGCCATCGGCTATCAAGGGGCTATGGCCTTTGAGAGGTCACTTTCGAAGTATCTTAAGGATAAGCATAATGTGGCACCAGATGACCGAAGCGGAATATTTATAAGGAACCTGGCCGATATTGTACAGCAAAATATGATGTTCGCCAACGTCATTCAGTTAGTAGTATTACTTGTGGGTATAGGCACTCTGATCGCCGGGGTGATAGGAATTAGTAACATCATGGTATTTGTAGTAAAAGAACGAACCAAAGAACTAGGAGTGAGAAAGGCTCTTGGAGCTACCCCCTGGTCAGTGATCGGCCTGGTGTTACAGGAATCTGTTTTCATTACTGCTATAGCTGGTTATATAGGATTGTTTGTTGGAGTACTTATACTTCGCTCTATTGGCGATAGCCTTAAAGACTATTTTATAGTGAATCCTTCGGTAGGCGTTGGCACCCTTGTTGGTGCAACCGTCATTCTGATATTTTTCGGGGCTCTTGCAGGTTACATTCCTGCCAGAAGAGCAGCCCGTATTAAACCAATTGTAGCATTAAGAGACGAATAAGATGTTCAGATTTATATTTGATAAAGACACCTGGCAGGAAATATGGGGCTCCATAAGCAAGAATAAGGTACGTACGGTAATTACGGTGATTGGAGTGCTTTGGGGAATCTTCGTCTACATTGCCTTGTCAGGAGCTGCCAAAGGCCTGGACAATGGTTTTGAAAAGGAGTTTCAGGATATTGCCAGTAACAGTATGTTCATTTGGGCACAAAGCACCAGTATGCCCTATAAAGGTTTTAAGATCGGGAGAAGTTACAACCTTCGTACCGGTGATGTGGAGGCTTTAAAGAATAAACACCCGGAGATCCAGTTTATAGCCCCAAGAAATGTTCAGGGAGTTTTCGGGGGAGAGCCACCTCAGGTAGTTAGAGGATTTCGCACAGGGACCTATCGGGTATTTGGAGATTACCCTGTAGTTGACCGGGTAGCCAAAAAGAAAATTTATGAAGGAGGGCGTTTTCTCAATGATGATGATATTAAATACGACCGCAAGGTAGTGGTGATCGGCGAAAAAGTTCGCGACGAGCTTTTTTATAAAGATGAGGAGGCTGTTGGAGGTTTTATCAAGATAGGGAGCATTTATTTTCAAGTCATCGGAGTGTATAAGATCAACAACTTCGGATTTGAAGGTGACGACTCCATTTTGATGCCTTTTACCACTTACAAGAGAGTATACAATATGGGCGATCTTGTGGGTTGGATGGTAGTAGCGGCATATGATGATGTGGATATTGTTGCTCTTGAGGAAAAGGTGAAAGGAACGATCAAAAAAATGCACGATATCCATCCTGATGATGAACGTGCCGTCGGCGGATTCAATCTTGGAGAGGAATTCGGTAAAATTAAGGGTTTTGCAAAAGGTATGAACCTGCTTTCTTTGGTGGTTGGTTTGGCAACCATTATTGCAGGGGTGATCGCCATTGGGAATATTCTGTTGATCTCTGTGAAAGAAAGAACAAGAGAGCTGGGTGTTCGGCGCGCACTTGGAGCTACCCCCAGAGAGGTGAAGGCGCAGATCCTGCTGGAATCAGTATTTCTTACTGTTGTAGCCGGTATCATAGGAATCATTCTCGGTGCCGGAGTATTGGCCCTTATCCAGGCATTGTTACCGGAAGACGGAGACTTTCCTTATACCAATCCAACCGTACCTATACCTTTTGTGCTGGGTGCCCTGGTAATCATGGTGGTTCTTGGAACACTCATCGGACTAATACCGGCGCAAAGAGCAGTAAGCATTAAACCTATTGATGCATTAAGAGAAGAATAATTTGTAACGAAAACTAAATACCTAATTCAAATAAAATGAAAATTGTCAAATATTTAGGAATAGCCATATTGGTGATCGGTGCCCTGGGAGCGGCAGCATTCTTTATAAAATCGAATGCCAAATCGCCAATAACCTATGAAACGGAAACGGCCTTCAAAACCGATATAGAAGAGAAATCGGTAGCTACAGGAAAAGTGATCCCTAAAGAGGAGGTACTCATTAAACCTCAGATCTCGGGAATCATCGATAAGATTCTGGTTGAGGAAGGCGATCAGATCAACGCCGGAGACCTTATCGCCCGTATCAAGGTAGTTCCTAATGAACAGGCTTTAATGAGTGCCAGAGGTCGGGTAAGCAATGCAGAAATTGCTTTAAGAAATGCCAAAATTGAATACGAACGAAACAAGACCCTATTTGATCGTGGGGTAGTATCAAGTCAGGACTTTCTTACCATTGAGCTGCGCTACAACCAGGCGGTTCAGGAATTGCAAAATGCCAAGGTAGACTACCAGATCATCAGAAGCGGATCTGCCGGTGGAGAAGCCACGGCTAATACCAACATCAGGGCTACCATTTCCGGGACTATTCTTGAGATCCCTGTTGAAGAAGGATTTCAAGTGATCCAGGCTAATAACTTCAACGATGGAACTACGATAGCAACCATTGCTGATATGAGCAGAATGATCTTTGAAGGACAGGTAGATGAGGCCGAGGTTGGAAAGCTGGAGCTGGGAATGCCACTGGAGATCAGCCTGGGGGCTCTTCAGGAAGAAAAGCTTTTTGCCGATCTGAAATTCGTTGCGCCGAAAGGCGTGGAAGAGCAGGGAGCCGTTCAGTTTAAGATCGAAGGAGATATTAACCTGGACAGTATTGATGTTTTTATCCGTGCCGGCTACAGCGCCAATGCCTCTATGATCCTGGAAAAGAAGGACAATGTTCTGGCAATAAAGGAGGCTCTGCTGCAATACGACAAGGAGACCGACGATCCTTACGTGGAAGTGCAGACCGGAGAACAGGAATTCGAACGCAGAGATGTTGAGTTGGGAATATCTGACGGAATAAACGTAGAGATTCTTTCCGGAATTGATGAAAATGATAAGATCAAGGTGTGGAATAAAACTGAGCCTTTAAAGAGAAAAACTGACGACGACGCCTAATACCTAAACAGGAGAACTATGAAACTAAAGAATTACCAGAGGCTGCTTTTTGCATGTATTGCCCTGGCGGGTATCAATATTACCCTGGCCCAGGAAAAGGAGTGGACCCTCAGGGAATGTGTGGAATATGCGATCGAAAACAATATTACCATTCAGCAATTTGAACTGGACCTGGAAAATGCGGATATCGACAGAAGCGATGCCATCGGGAATTTTGTTCCTTCCTTAAACGCCAACTCCAATCTGGGGTTCAGTAAAGGTTTAACTATTGACCCGACGACTAACAATTTCGTTACCGAAAATATCACCACAGCAAGCGGAAGTATTTCCTCCCAGCTTACACTATTTGACGGGATGCGGAATTTTAACCAGGTGAACAGGGCCAAACTCAATTCCCTTTCTGCCAAATATCGTCTGGAAGGAATGAAGGATGACATTAGCCTGTCTGTAGCCAATGCCTACCTAAATATTCTGGCCAACCGCGAAACCCTGAATACGTTCAGGGCACAGTACAGGGCAACAGAGCAGGACCTGGCCCGTACCCGGGAACTGGTGGCCAATGGAGTGCTGCCAGAAGGAGACCTGCTGGAGATCGAATCGACCGCTGCAACCCAGGAGCAACAGATCATTAACGCCGAGAATAA
Source organism: Robertkochia flava (assembly GCF_020166515.1). Lineage (GTDB taxonomy): Bacteria > Bacteroidota > Bacteroidia > Flavobacteriales > Flavobacteriaceae > Robertkochia > Robertkochia flava. The sequence continues at coordinate 632,210 of NZ_JAINZT010000002.1, forward strand.
TGTATACATCGCGCGGATTAACCTGGCCCAGTTGCTTCAGATCACCGATTATGAGAATTTTGACGTGGTGGATGAAGGCTATATGATCCCCGATTCAAACATTCTTGAGTATAGTGCCGGTGAGATCTATGAGAAATCCCTGCAGGTACTCAATAATATCAAAGCTTCTGAAGTGTCTATGGAACTGGCCGAGAAGGATCTTCAGATCGCTAAGGGAGCAAGATATCCCACCCTTGGTGCGAGCATGAACTACAATACGCGTTACAGTGAGCTCAATGTGGATGATAACTTCAATACCATTCCGTTTGTAGACCAGCTTTGGCTGAATGATGGAATCTCGTATGGGTTCGGATTAAACATCCCTGTGCTGAACGGATTTAGCGTGAAGAATAATATAGAACGAAGACGTATAGCGCTGGACAGGCAAAAGCTGCAATACGAAGCCGATAAGCTGGACCTGGAAGCCAATGTTAACCAGGCCTATGTAGATGTTAAAGGTTCCTTCAAGTCGTATGAGGCCGCCACCAAGACGGTCGAAGCAAGAAGGCTGGCATATGAATATGCCAAGGAGCGGTATAATGTAGGGCTTATGAACAGCTTCGATTTCAGCCAGGCCCAGGCCCGGTTGGATAACGCGGAGGCGGAATTGATCCGCGCTAAGTACAATTACATCTTTAATCTTAAAGTATTGGAATTTTATTTTGGGGTGCCTTTGGATGAATTGTAATTTTGCAATTAATTTCTGAGTATGGCAACCATATTAAATTTAGAAACAGCCACCACCAACTGTTCCGTAAGCATCAGCAGGAATGGGGAGGTGGCTTTTTTACGCGAAATAGCCGAGCAGGGATACTCTCATGCCGAAAACCTTCACAGGTTTATCCGGGAAGGTATGGAGGAACTTGCCATGGACTTCAGCGCGCTTGATGCTGTTTCCGTAAGCAAAGGTCCCGGATCGTATACCGGTTTAAGGATCGGGGTTTCTGCAGCCAAGGGGTTGTGCTTTTCCCTTGATAAACCGCTCATTGCCATACCAACTCTGGAGATTCTCGCCTGCCAGTTTTCTCAAACCGATGGCATCACCGTTCCTATGCTGGACGCGAGGCGAATGGAGGTCTATGCAGCCATGTATGGTCCGGAAGGGGAAGAACTCCGGGAAACAAGAGCCGAAATTATCGATGCTGAAAGTTTCGCAGACAGCCTGTCTGCCCACAAGCTCTATTTTGTGGGGAATGCAGGTGATAAGTGCAAAGAGGTGATCCGGCATGAAAACGCACACTTTATTCAGGAAGTGAATTTACCTTCTGCTAAGGAAATGGCGATGCTTGCCGAAAAGTTCTATAACCGCCGGGAATTTGTGGATGTAGCCTATTTCGAACCCTTCTACCTTAAGGATTTTATGGCGCCAAAGAAAAGGAATTAAGCCTGGACCTGCTTTTGTATCTGCACCCGGTGAGGGAAGGGGATCTCGATACCCGCAGCGTCAAGAGCATCCTTGCAGCGTTCCAGGCATCCAAACCGTACATCCCAGTAATCTCCGGAATCTGCCCATGGCCTCACTACAAAATTCACCGAGGAATCGGCCAGTTCCGATACCGCAACGGTGGGGGCAGGCTCTTTGAGGGTTTTTGGATGTGAATTGATGGCCTCCAGGAGTACCTCTCTGGTTCTTTGCAGATCGGAACCGTAATCTACCCCGATAACAAGGTCTACCCTGAGCTTTCCTTTTTTAGTGTAATTCACAATATTTCCATTGGATAATGCCCCATTGGGGATAACAATGGTTTTGTTCTCAGGCGAATTCAGAATGGTGTTAAAGATCTGGATCTCCTCGACAACCCCCAGCTCCCCCTGAGCTTCAATAAGATCACCAACCCTTACCGGTTTAAAGATCATCAACAGGATACCGCCTGCAAAATTAGAAAGCGACCCCTGCAGGGCGAGTCCGATGGCCAAACCTGCAGCGGCGATAACCGCAGCAAAGGACGCTGTGCTTACTCCCAGGGTTCCAAGTACAACAATTACAAGAAAGATCCTGAGTCCGTATTTCAGGAAATTCAGCAAAAATTTGGAGAGGCTGATCTCGTAATCGCGTTTCTCCATGATGCGTTTGGCCACTCTTACCAGTCGCGCGATGAGCCAGGATCCTATGATCCATATGAGAATGGCCCCGATGATCTTGGGGCCGTAAATAATTACGGCATCCATGCCTTTGTCAATCCACTTGTCTAATTCCATGTTTTACGGTGTTAAGGTTAAAAAATGACCTTAGCAAAAGAAGCAGGAAAAGACAGGGTGGGAGCGGAAATTGTTATCCTTTTTTCTGGATCTCTACCTGATGTGGATAAGGGATTTCGATACCTTCAGCGTCGAATCGCATTTTCAGCTCTTCCAGTACATGCCAGCGACACGCCCAGAAATTGGCATTGGTGGCCCAGTAGCGCAGGGAAAGGTTTACGGAACTGTCTGCCAGCTCGGCAACCATGACCTCAGGCTGGGGGTCCTTTTCCACCTTTTCGAAAGTATTCACGATATCCAGCAGGATGGTTTTGGCTTTTTTAATGTCTGAATCGTAGCTGATTCCTACAATTAAGTTTTCTCTTCTTGTATTTTCGGCACTGAAGTTTACAATGTTGTCGTTCGCTAGTTTTCCGTTAGGGATAATGGCCATCTGGTTTCCGAAGGTGCTTAGTTTCGTGTTGATGATGCCGATTTCCTTAACTGTACCGGAAATGCCCTGGGCTTCAATAAAGTCACCGACCCTGAAGGGCTTAAAGATCAGAATAAGAACTCCGCCGGCGAAATTGGAGAGGGAGCCCTGAAGGGCCATCCCGACCGCCAGACCGGCTGCCGCTATGATCGCAGCAAAAGATGTGGTTTCAATACCCAGGGTGCCAAGAATAGCAAGGATGAGTAGGATCTTTAAAGACCACGAGAGCAGGTTTTTCAGGAAAAAACGCAAACTGGGCTCATACTCGCGTTTCTCCATAATAAAGTCGACGGCCTTTACCAGTCTTTTAATCAGCCAGAATCCAACGATCCATAAGAGCAGTGCGCCAAGCACACTTAAAATAATAGAAGTCAGGTCCAGGCTGGCAATATAATCAAGAGAAGATTGCAGCAGTTCTGCAGTTTGGTACGTTTTTTCCATAGTAGCACTTTTTTATAAAATTAAGAAAAGTGCTATAAAAGGTCAGAACTTAACCTGTTAAAAGACGATTATGGTCGTTATTACGTAGCTGCTTCCAGTTGTTTAATACACTCTTCAAGAGTGTGTACAGGCAGATCACATTGCTGATTTTTACAAATGAAGAATTGCAAACGATCGCTATTATACCGGTTTTTCAGGATGGCTATGGAAGAGCTCGTTTCTGAAGGTATCACCAGGGTATTGGACAGGTAGCGCTCCTGTAATCTTAAAGAAGCTGCTATGGCCCCTGGTCCGGTTACAGCGACCTCCCGGAAGGGCATCTCATAATTCAGGGCCAGATCCAGCCAATTTGCGTGGCTGTATGGGTACGCCATAAAATCTTCCCGCATTTGGCCCAGCATTTGGGTGGCCAGGGTGTTGTATGCCTCATTGCCGAAGATAGCCCCGAGGGTAAAGAGATTTTTAGCCATTACAGAATTAGATGCAGGAATTACATTATCACTCTTTTCCACAGGATTACTGATAAGTGCACAGTCGTTATGGGCAGAGAAAAGAAACATCTTTTGTTTTTCGTCAAAGAAATTATCCAGTACATGATTACATAAATACCGGGCCCGAAGAATGTATTGATGGCCGCATCCGGCCTGGAACAAGGTGATGCAGGCTTCTATAAGGAACGCGTAATCTTCCAGGAATCCGATATCTCCGGTCCTGCCTTTTCGGTAGGTATGGGAAAGCTGTATGTCTTCACGGATCATGACCTCTTCGAGGAATTTCATATTTCTGAGAGCGAGCTCCAGGTATTTTTCTTCTCCTGAGGCCAGGTAGGCATGGGTAAGTCCGGTAATGGTAAGGGCATTCCAGGAGGTGATGCATTTATCGTCCAGGGAAGGTCGCGGTCTTTTACTGCGTTGCTTTAAAAGTTTGACCCGGCAGGATTCAAGCGTCTCCCTTAGCTGTGGTTCCGGAATTTCGAGGGCTAGCGATAGATTTTCCAGGCGGTCTTCCCGGAACAGGACATAGTTCCCGTGTTCCCAATACCCTTTTGCGTTAATGTTGAATACTTTACTGAAAACCTCAAAATCCTCTTTGAGAATGTCCTCCAGCTCCTCCTTTGTCCAGGTGTAATAGGCTCCTTCTTGCAGTTGTTCTTTTGCATTTATGCTGTCTGCATCAAGACTCGAATAAAATTCGCCATTTTCTCCAAGTAAGTCCCTGATTAGAAAACTAAATATACCTTCCATGATCTCGAGGTAGAAGGGATCCCGGAATTTACGGTAAGCCAGTGCATACGTTTTAAGCAACTGGGCATTGTCATACAACATCATTTCAAAATGGGGGATATGCCATTTCTCATCTGTTGAATACCTGGCAAAACCGCCCCCGAGATGATCCCAAAGTCCTCCTGACGGCATTTTTAACAAGGTGTTTTTAAGGTAAGTATCTACTTGGCTGTCCTTTTCCAGGTCACTGTATTTCAACAGGAAATTCAGGTTTACCGGCATCATAAATTTTGGGGCACCCTTCCGACCTCCATGGGTCATGTCCATATATGGGATCCAACCGGCAATTGCATTTCTTATATCGGCAAGCGTGGGGAGGGGCTGTTGTGACGAAGGTGGGTTTGTATTTATCAGGGAGATCCCTTCGGTTAGTTTCCCGGCGTACTCCTCTATTTTTGGTAGGTCGCTCTTGTAGAGCTCCCCTAATTGCTTTAGGATAGCCATCCATTGCTCTTTTTTAAAATAGGTGCCGCCCCAGAAAGGTCGCCCGTCCGGAAGCGCCACCACATGCATAGGCCAGCCTCCGCTTCCTGTCATGATCTGCACAGCCGTCATGTACAGCTGGTCCACATCCGGACGCTCCTCCCGGTCAACCTTTATGTTCACGAAATACCGGTTCATAATGCCGGCTACTTCGGGATCTTCAAAACTCTCTGCTTCCATAACGTGACACCAGTGGCAGGCAGCATAACCTACGCTTATTAAAATCGGTTTATTGGCAGACCGGGCCAGGGAAAGGGTTTCCTGACTCCACGCTTTCCAGTGAACGGGGTTGTTTGCATGCTGGAGCAGGTAGGGACTGTTCTCTTTGTGTAGTTCGTTTGCCATGGATGGGTACATAAAAAACGCCCTTCGCAGGACGTTTGTTGAAATTTACTGGTGGTTATTAACTTATTTCAGGCCAAAGGTTATTTTAGCATTCACCCTGTAAGAGGAGATCTTTCCATCTTTAATGGTGGCACTGTGCTCTGCAATATAAACAGATTTAATATTTTGTACGGTGGCCGAAGCTTTTTCAACAGCCTGATGGGCTGCATCTTCCCAGCTTTTGTCTGAGTCGGCCAGTACTTCAATTACTTTTAATACGGACATAGGTTTACATTTTAAATTTTACTTAACTTTAGTATTTAAAGATAAGGATTTTAAAAGCATTAAAGGTGTAAATAACTGTAAATCAACCCTGTAAAAAGATCAATCGCTAATTGAAATTGATCTTTTTTTAATGTTTATGTAACAGGATGTTATCACAGGTTTAGCACTTTTGAAGTTAGCTGTTTACATTATGGAGCAATTATATATTTTCATGTTGATCGCCTTGTTCTTCCTGGCTGTCACCGATCTGGTGGTAGGAGTTAGCAATGATGCGGTTAACTTTTTGAATTCTGCGGTGGGTTCAAACGCCGCCACCCTGAGAACCATACTGGTTATTGCCAGTATCGGAGTGGCGGTTGGAGCGATATTTTCAAGTGGATTGATGGAAGTGGCCAGGAAGGGTATTTTTGACCCTGGTCAGTTCTTTTTTGATGAGATCATGATCATATTTATCGCGGTCATGATCACCGACATCCTTCTGCTTGACCTTTTTAACTCCCTTGCCCTGCCAACCTCTACAACGGTTTCCATAGTTTTTGAACTGCTCGGTGCTGCTGTGGCTGTATCGACCATCAAGATCATCCAGGCCAATGGGAGTTTTGCAGATATTGGAAATTATATTAATGGAGCTAAAGCCACCGAGATCATCCTGGGCATCCTGCTCTCTGTGGGGATTGCCTTTACCGTGGGGGCCGTGGTACAGTGGTTCTCGAGATTGCTTTTTTCCTTTCAGTTCGAAAAACGAATGAAATGGGTAGGCGGCCTTTTCGGGGGCCTTGCCATAAGTGCGATCACTTTCTTTATCCTGATAAAGGGCATTAAAGGCATCAGTGTAATTCCCGATTCCTTTCTTACCGTGGTCAATGAAAATCAGTGGCTGATACTGCTGGGGAGTTTTATCATTTTCGGACTGATGTCTCAGATCATTGTTAGCATGACACCTTTTAGTCTTTTCAAGATCATTATCCTGATCGGAACCTTTGCCCTTGCCCTTGCTTTTGCAGGTAACGACCTCGTGAATTTCATAGGGGTGCCTATTGCGGCATATCAGTCTTATGAGCTGTGGCACGCTTCTTATGAGGCTACCGGAGTTCTACCCTCAGAATTTGCTATGGATTCTCTGGCCGGAAAGGTCGAGACTCCCGCCTATCTCCTGGTAGTTGCAGGTATCGTTATGGTAGTTACCCTTTGGCTTTCCAAGAAAGCCAGGTCGGTTATGTATACAGAGATCAACCTGGCCAGAAGCGGGGAGGGAAGTGAAAAATTCGAACCGAACTTTCTTTCGCGCATTATTGTAAGGGCATCGGTTAATCTCAACGGGGCCCTTAAAATGATAGTGCCCAGTAAAATGCAGGAGGTCATTGCCGATAATTTCAGCAAACCTGTAGAGAAAAGGGCTAAAAGTTCTGAAGAGCCTGCCTTTGATATGGTTCGGGCTGCTGTAAATCTCATGGTGGCCAGTATCCTGATCTCTATTGCCACCAATATGAAACTTCCCCTCTCTACAACCTATGTGTCGTTTATGGTGGCCATGGGAACCTCCCTGGCAGATAAGGCCTGGGGCAGGGAAAGTGCTGTCTACAGGGTGGCTGGGGTTTTTAATGTGATAGGAGGATGGTTCGTAACTGCCATTGTAGCCTTTACTGCGGCTGCGATCTTCGCAACGATGATCTATTTTGGAAAGGTATATGCACTTGTAGCGCTCCTGCTTTTGGCGGCCGTTCTGATCATTCGGAGTTTTGTCGTGTATCGCAAGGCAGAAAAAGAAAAAAAGGCCATCGCGAAAATAGACCGATCTTCCCTTATTACCATAAATGAGCTCATTTCCGAAAGCTCCGATAATATCTCAAAGGTGATCGGTGGAGTAAATAATATTTATACAGGTACCATTGACAATTTGGGTCTGCAGGACCTGAAAAAGCTTAAAAAGTACAAGAAAAAACTGTCTGTGCTGGAAGAGGATGTGGATGAGCTCAAGGGTGATATTTTTTATTTTATTAAATCCCTTGATGAAAGCTCGGTAGCTGCAAGTAAGTTTTATATCCTCATCCTTGATTATCTCCAGGATATGGTTCAGTCTATTGGGTATATCAGTAAGAATAGTTATTCCCATGTCAATAACAATCACCGGAATTTAAAATTTAACCAGATCAGAGATCTCAAGCGCATAGATAAACGCCTGCAGGAACTCTTTGACAGGATCAAGGCAGATTTTGAACAGAAGAGTTTTGAGAATATCCAGGACATTATTGACGAACATAATACCTTGCTGGACGAGGTTTCAGCTTTAATTGAAAAGCAGGTGGCCAGGATACGCAGTACCGAAACCAGTCCTAAGAACACTAAATTGTATTTCAGTCTGCTTTTAGAAACCAAAGACCTGATCCGGGGCACGGTGAACCTGTTGAGTTTGTTTAGTGAGTTCCACACGAATTACTCCAGGATCAGTAAATAAAAAACCGCGCTAAATGCGCGGTTTTTAAAGGTATGTTTTCAGTGCTTAGCCGTTAATTGCCACGACCTCATTCACTTTGTCATGAAGCATATTCTTGAGCATGGTTTCAATACCGTTCTTAAGGGTAAATGTGGAGGAAGGACAGCCACTGCATGCTCCCTGTAAAATCACCTTAACCGTGCCTGAGGCCTCATCGTAGGATTCAAACATGATATTTCCTCCGTCACTGGCAACAGCGGGTTTTACATATTCTTCCAGGATGGCTACGATTTGCTGGCTGGTGTCATCCAGGTGAGAAAGGTCGGGTTGTGCAGGTCGTGCCGTTCCGTTCTCCTGTGATGTTTGTCCGGGTTGTTTGCTGATCGCCTCATCGCTTACAATCTCTTTACCTTCTTCGAGGTAGGCTCTGAGATATTCCCGGAGTTCCATGGCCACATCGTTCCATTCGGCGATATCGTATTTGAGTACAGAGACGTAATTTTCGTCAATAAATACCTCCTTGACAAATGGAAAATGAAATAAGCCGGTGGCCAGGGGTGAAGGTTTAGCCTCTTCGATGTTTTTGAATTCGTAAGGAGCCAGAACCAGTTTCTTATTCACGACGAATTTCATTGCTGCCGGATTAGGCGTGCTTTCGGCATAGACAGTAACGGGGACTTTTTTGTTTGGGTCTTCATTCTCGAGAATAACGGGTTCTCCGGAGTTCAGGTAATTCTCGATTTGTTCCGCGACTTCGTCCTGAACCTCCGGCCACTGTACAATGTCGAATCGCTCAATAGCAATAAAATTCCCTGAGATGTAAACCGTTTTGGTAAATGGCAGATAAAATAATTGTTTTGCCAATGGACTGCTGGCTGCCTCATCCACGTTTCGGAACTCGTAATTCTTATCCCTTGAGATGAATTTATTCGCTTCGAACTTGACAATGGCAGGCCTGTTCGTTGGCCTTATTGTGATCTCTACCTTTTTCATAGACTTTATTTTAGCGCAAAATTACAAAATCACTTTAGATTTATTTTATATTTGATAGGTTTCCTAATGACGTAACCTCTTAAATCCATGTCCTTTTATTTCCGGATCACTTTCCTTTTGTTCTTCCTGAACTTTTTCTTTCTCAGGGCGCAACAGGGACTTCCGGTCTATCACGATTATCTAACAGACAACTGGTATTTGATCCATCCGGCAATGGCCGGAGCGGGGGAGGGAGGAAAAATTCGCCTTACAGCCCGTAAACAATGGTTTGACGTTGACCGGGCCCCAAACTTACAAACATTGAATGCCCATATGAGAATAGGCCGTAGCAGTGGTCTTGGGGTCGTATTTTTTAACGATGAGAACGGATACCATGCCCAAAGTGGATTAAAGGTTACCTATGCCCACCATCTCAGGTTCTCACGTGATATGAGGGACCTGAATCAGCTCTCCTTCGGATTGAGTCTTGGGATGATACAAAGCCAGTTGGATGAGTCAGAATTTATATCACTGGTGCCGGATCCTGCTGTAGGTGCGAGTGCAGGGCAAAGCAGTTATTTTAATGTCGATGTGGGGTTGTCCTATCACTTTCTTGAGTTTTTTGCGCATCTCACCATCCGTAACCTTTTAGGGAGTGGCAGGGATCTTTTTACGGTAGAGGAGTTCGATAATGTTCGGAGGTACCTGGTCTCTGCGGGGTATCTTTTCGGGCAGGGCGACTGGCGTGCAGAACCCTCATTCCTCTTTCAGTATGCCGAATTCACGAGGGAACTTACGGGAGACCTTAATTTTAAGGTTTACCGGAGTATCAATGAGTTCACACTTTGGGGAGGTATCTCATACCGGGGGAGTTTCGAATCGGGAAGTGCCACCCAGCCCGATGCTTCAAACTATAATGCGGGCCTTGATCTTCTTACGGTACTGGCTGGATTCAACTATAAAAACTTCATGTTTGGCTATACTTATTCCCATCAGTTTGGAAATGCTGTTTTCGATAATGGCGGATTTCATCAGCTAACTTTGGGATATGATTTTCTAAAGGGCAGCCAGCCTTATGATTGCAAATGTCCTGCAGTGAATTATTGAAATGTGCTCTGATGGATGGCTCGCAGGTTTATGTACCATTTTTTTAAAAGATGATTTGACACGGCCAAATGATAAATACACGAAATTTGAATAAAAATCTTAATATGCATTGTATAGAAGTAAGAGGGAAGAAGCCCGTATACGGGAAGAATTGTTTTTTTGCGCAGACCGCTACTATCATCGGGGAAGTCAGTATGGGGGACGAGTGCAGTATATGGTTTAATGCCGTGGTCCGGGGGGATGTTCATTATATAAAAATGGGTCACCGGGTGAATGTGCAGGATGGAGCCGTAATACATTGCACCTTCGAGAAAAGTCCTGTCAATATCGGAGACAGGGTGTCTATAGGGCATAATGCGATCGTTCACGGATGTACCATCGGGGATAATGTATTAGTAGGTATGGGGAGTATTATTATGGATGATTGTGTGGTGGAGTCTAACGCCATCATAGCGGCAGGAGCTGTGGTTACCAAAGGAACCGTGGTCTCCTCGGGAAGTATTTATGCCGGGGTACCGGCCCGCAGGATCGGGGAGGTTAGTGCGGATCTCAGCAAAGGCGAAATCGAAAGGATCGCAAATAATTATGTGAGGTATGCCTCCTGGTTTAAAGATACTGGGGAGGTTTGAATTTATTGGCTACTTTTGCATATAAATTCTCAAAACACTTATAATGAAAGCATATATTTTCCCCGGACAAGGGGCGCAACATACAGGAATGGGGCTGGACTTATACGAGAAGTCGGCCGAAGCTCAGCGACTTTTTGAACAAGCCAATGAGATCCTGGGATTCTCTATAACCGATATTATGTTTGAAGGCTCTTCCGAAGACCTTAAGCAAACCAGGGTGACTCAGCCGGCGATCTTTCTGCATTCGGTAATTCTAAGTAAGATGATGGGAGATAGTTTTACCCCTGATATGGTAGCCGGGCATTCCCTTGGAGAATTTTCTGCCCTGGTGGCTAATGGTACCCTGAGATTTGAAGACGGGCTGCAGCTGGTTTCAAGACGGGCACAGGCCATGCAAAAAGCCTGTGAACTGGAAGAAAGTACCATGGCTGCAGTTTTAGGACTTTCAGATGCTGATGTGGAAGAAGTATGTAAAAATATGCAAGGGGTGGTAGTACCGGCAAATTACAATTGTCCCGGACAATTGGTGATCTCCGGGGAACTGCACGCTGTTGAAAAAGCCTGCGAAGCTATGAAAGAGCGAGGTGCTAAAAGAGCACTTTTACTACCCGTGGGCGGGGCCTTCCATTCTCCCCTGATGGAGCCTGCAAGAGAAGAGCTCGCTGCCGCTATAGAACAAACCAAATTTTCTGCACCTCTTTGTCCGGTGTATCAGAATGTAACCACCACTGCAGTGACCGATCCGGATGAAATTAAGAAAAACCTGATCGCTCAGCTTACCGCTCCGGTAAAATGGACACAGAGTGTTCGTCACATGATCGCAGACGGTGCTACATTGTTTACAGAGGTAGGTCCCGGAAAAGTGCTTCAGGGATTGGTGAAGAAAATCGACCGCAATGCTGAAGTCGCCTCCGGCCTTTTCATTGCCGGAGAATAACCCCCTTAACTTAACCTGATTATATACTATACTATGAAAAGAAATGTAATGTTGATGGTACTGGCCATGGGAGTAGCGTTTACCACCTTGTCCTGCCGGGAAAAAACGACCGCAGAAAAGATTGAAGACTCCCTCAGGAGTGCAGGCGAAAAACTGGAAGAAGCCGGGGAAGAACTTGAAGATGCAGCCGGCGAAGCCGGGAAAGCGCTGGAAGATGAGGCCGAGAAAGTAAAATCGGACTTGAAAAAGAAACTCGATAAAATTAAAGGATAAAAAAAATCCCCGGTGAAAGCCGGGGATTTTTTTTAAGCTGTGATCACACAGTCTTTACAGTCTTTTACAGTACCGTAATAGGTCTCACGATACTTGTGCAGCGTTCCCAACGGGATCAAACCTAAAAGCATCTTCCTGATATAAGTTACCTTTACGCTTACACTTCCCATTTTTCTGCTGTACCTTTTCTCTACTCTGGTCTTTCGTTTAATTCGTATCAAAGCCATGATTTAAGATTATAAAGTCAAATAACGCGATTACAGGCGTTTAAGTCAAATAGTTATATTTTATGTAAAATAGAAAATGTTCAGATTCAGGGAGTGTTTCCCTCCTGTTTGGGGTTCGGGGAAGAGGGGGCATATCACCTTATCTGGCCCTGGCTTTAAACCGCTGCTATCGCTTACCTCGTGGGGTTTAAGGTTATTTTTCGTACAAGTAATAATGAAGGAGCTGCGAAATCTTTTTCGGTATCAGAATTTTGCCATAGATAAAAACTATAGTGCGGTGTGATTCGGGCCTGTAAAAGATTTTTTTAACGTTTCGGTTTGTGATTGTCCCATATTATGTTAGGTAATTAATCTTCGGGAAATGCAAATTAATGGGTACTTTTATTAGAAATAATTCAGGCCATGAAATTAAGGATCAAAGAGAATACCCTCCGGTTTCGATTAAGTCAGGGAGAGGTAACTGAGTTCAAAGAGCAGGGAACTGTGCGTTCGATCACCTCTTTTAACCTCTCGGGAGCCCAGCAATTGATCTATGTGCTTCAACGATGTGAAAGTTGTGACCTGTTGCAGGCTACTTTTTCCCAGAATATGATCGTGGTTAACGTACCCGCTGCCACGGCAGATGAATGGACCGATACCAACCTTGTCGGATTCAATAATGAAGTCGATGCGAAGGATCCGTCTGATCTTTTCATTCTTGTGGAAAAGGATTTCCAATGCCTGCACAAACGGCCGAATGAAGATGAGTCGGATAATTTCCCAAACCCTTTGGCCGATCTTAAAACCTGAACTGTCTCCGGAAAGATTGCAGATCATAATTTGTAAAAGCAATCCCGGAGCGCGTTTATTTCACCAGGTCTTCTATGGAATTTCCCGTAAGGTGTTGAATGTTGCGGGTGATCTTATCGATATCCCAATCCCACCATCTGATCTCCAGAAGCTTTCTGATCTTTTCTTCAGGAAATCGTTTCCTTATTTCCTGTGCGGGGTTGCCACCAACAACGGTGTAGGGAGGTACATCTTTGGTAACATTAGAATTGGCTGCAATAATAGCTCCGTCTCCAATGGTTACACCCGGCATGATGGTGGTGTTAAACCCGATCCAGACGTCATTGCCTATTACTGTATCTCCTTTGATCGGATAGGATTTTCCCTCCATGGCCTTTTCCCATCCATTCCCAAAGATGGCAAAGGGATAGGCGCTGACGGATTCGGTTAGATGATTCGCACCATTCATAATGAATCGGACCCCGGAAGCGATCATGCAAAACTTTCCGATACTCAGTTTATCCCCGATAAAATCAAAATGATACCTCACATTTTTCTCGAAATTTTTAACATCTTCAAAATCGTCGTAATAGGTGTAATCGCCCACGGTGATATTCGCACTTTTAACAACGTTCTTTAAAAAGCAGAGCCTGTCGTGATGCTCAAGGGGGAAGGTTTTATCTTTATCGGGTCCTTTCATTTCTTTCTGATCGGGAAGATCGTAAATAGAATTCGTATGTTGAGTTCAGCGGTTCACCCTGCTCCTCCTTATTCTTCTGATTCAAGAACAAACCGGGCCAGAGGCGCCATCCTGGCCTTATTAAGGGAAAGCGTATCTCCATGTATGGTATAATTGTCTGCCCGCTCCAATACTTTCATAAAATCAGATTCAACGGAGTTCATACAGGCCCTCTGGGTAGAGATCATTTGTGTAAAGCTTAGTTGCTGGCCCTCTCCGAGAGTATAACCGCCGGAAATGCTATTGCAGCCGTTATAGCCCGACATGCGTTGTTCTTCTGCATTAAAAATGAGGAAGGCATCTTTCTCTCCCTCCTGTGTTTGTACTTCCTGTCCTAAGAGGGTAATAAGTTTCCATCGTCCATCTGTAATGCTCGCATTCTGAGCCTTTTTTTCGGAATCAGCAGCAATCGATTGTGAAGAAGTATCCACATTATTGTTTTTTCCTTTTATCCCGCATCCGAAAGAGAAGAAGAGGGCGAAGAGGAGGATGGCAGGCAGAGCTGAAGTTTTCATGCGCTAAAGATTTAAAAGATTAAATATAGTTTTTAATTAACTGGTAGTCAATAATGTGTATCTGATTCGTGAAACGTTTTACCCACAGGGTATAACGAGTTCTGAACTGAGAAGGCTAACAGCCAATAATCGTACCATTTTTTTTCAAGGCTCAGAATAAGGTTGTACCTTAAAGGGTATGAAATCCGGGGTATTAAATAGTGTTATAACCGTATTGCTGGTAGTATTGTTTTCGGGCTGTGGATCCGGGAAGGGAACATTCTCTCCCGAACAGCTGGAAACGTCCAGAAAGCTCATTATGAATAAGGCATTTGAATTTGATGCCCAGTGGGCCATTCCGATCTCTTCTCAGGATATGACGGTTTTGATGAATGCAGGCCTTCTGCGTCCCGGCGATGCTCCCAACAGGATCAATTTAATGGGCAACCGGAACTTCCTCAGTATACATGGAGATACTGTGCGTGCCTATCTTCCCTTTTACGGAGAACAACAGATGCATGTTTCCTTAAATCCACAGGATCAGGCCATTCAGTTTGATGAAGTGGTTAACGACCTTCAGGTTAATTTTAGTGAAGAGAAGAATCAATACGAGATCCGTTTTAGTGCCTCCCAGGGGATCCAGGGGTACGTGGTGTTCTTAACGGTCTTTCCAAACTTACAGGCCAATCTAAGGGTGAATAGTTCAAGCAGGGACTTTATTGCTTACCAGGGTGAAATTAAACCCTTGGAGCCCAGCCCGGAAAAGAAGCAATGATATCCTTTTTTGCCGCTGTAGATCTGCTGTCTTAATCCTTTATCCTTTTTACCTTATTGTATCAAATGTGGTCTTCAACCTGATTCACAGGCATATTTCATTATTTCTTTTTTCCTTAGTGGAGAATCCGGAAGCAGATGCTTATTTTTAAATCGTCTTTTTATCATATCTGCAGATGGGAGATTCAAATGCCCCGGGCCGCGCCGGACTTCGGGAAGTCTTTTTCGTATTCTTTAAATTAGGATGGATCGCCTTTGGCGGACCGGCAGCTCATATCGCTATTATGGAAAAGGAGGTGGTGGAAAGGCGGCAATGGATTACCCGTGAGCATTTCCTTGACCTGGTGGGTGCCACCAACCTGATTCCCGGCCCGAATTCTACGGAAATGACGATGCACTGTGGCTATGAACGGGCCGGTTGGAAAGGGCTTTTCACAGCCGGAATTGCATTTATTTTTCCTTCCGTTGTCCTTACAGGGATCCTGGCCTGGTTTTATGTGGAATATGGCACGGTTCCGGCCGTGGCACCCTTCTTATACGGGATCAAACCCGCAGTGATGGCTATTATTCTTAGTGCATTGTATAAACTGGGAAAGAAAGCCCTGAAAAGTTGGGTGCTCGGAATCATAGGGGTGCTTGTTATCATCGCTTCCCTGTCTGGACTTGGTGAAATCTATGCCATACTTCTGGCCGGATTGGCAGGGCTGCTATGGAGTGGTGGCGGAATTCTGAAAAACAGGGGGAGTATAAAGGGTTTCTATCCTTTCGTATTTGCCTTTGCGGGAAAGGTTGCAGGTGCTGCCGTGTCTTCATGGAAGGTATTTCTGGTGTTTCTTAAAATCGGGGCGGTTTTGTTCGGGAGTGGTTATGTTCTGGTGGCATACCTGGATGGAGAACTGGTGGAAAAGCTGGAATGGTTAACCCGACAGGAGTTACTCGATGCGATCGCTATAGGGCAATTTACCCCGGGTCCGGTACTTTCAACGGCCACCTTTATAGGCTACCAGCTTCACGGAGTTCCGGGAGCCCTGGCTGCCACTGCAGGTATCTTTTTGCCGTCTTTCTTTTTTGTACTTCTTCTGAATCCGGTGGTGCCTGAACTCCGCAGATCAAAGCTTGCTTCCGGTTTTCTGGATGCTGTAAACATAGGGGCGGTGGGTATAATGGTAGCGGTGACCTTTACCCTGGGGAAATCAATTTTAACAGACTGGCAGGCCTGGGTCATAGCACTGTTAAGCTGCCTTGTGGTATTCCGTTTTAAAAAGATCAGTGCCCTCTGGATCGTGGTCGGGGGTGCCATCCTCGGCTATGTCTTACTAAAGGTATAAGGGTTTGCGTGGGTATTAATCCTCAGGTGTTCAGTATTTGTCATTGAGTTCCACCCAATATCCGTCGGGATCCTGCAAAAAAGTTTGCCGTACCCCGTCGGGTCGCGTTTGCACCAGCCATGGTTCTCCATCGGCACCAAGTCCTCCGTATTGTACCCCTTTTGCCTTCAGGTAACTCAGGAAAGCGTCCAGATCCTCCACGGCGATGGCAAAATGGTTATATCCGTTTGGGGCAATTTCGATGCCTTCGATCTCCCCGATATGCAATTCCCCGGCATCGCCCAGAGAAAGGAACATATAGGGGTCGTCCTCACCCCACCAGGGGGTTTCTATAGCTTCCAGCTGAAGAATACCTATATAAAACGCCTTGCTCTCTTCAAGGTTGCTCACCACGAGGGTTACGTGGTTGAGATGAGATTTCTTTTCTTGTGCAAGACCCGGGAGGGGGATAAGCAGGAGAAAAAGAAAAAGGATATTTTTCATTTTAAAGGAATTTAAAAGTATATACAAAACAACTGAAATACTTCAGAAGGCTTTTTGAATCAGGGGTCATAGTTATTGCTCCGGGGTGGTTCTTTTTCTTTGCGATCCGGTATTAAGACCATGGATTTCCGAAATTCCTCCCATGCCACCTGATCACCATTAATTGTGAAAGATGCTTTTTTCTTGACTAACCAGTAAATGGAACCTATCATGACTCCGGTTATGGCCCCGGCTGCCATCCCGGCAGCCGCCCAGGAGGCATCATCCCCCAGGAAGGGCGTATTGCCTTTGGAGAAAACTCCCGGAAGTGACGGGGCGGCCAAAATAATGGCCGGCACCACAATATTGTTTCCATAACTCCTTTTGGTGCGAATTTCCCCTATTTCCCGATAGGTGAAAATAAGGGTGTCTTTTCTTAATTTGGTATAAAGCAAGTTGTCTGAGGTCTTCACCAGGCGACCTTTGCCTATTTTTTTACCATGGAGGTCATAGATTCGTATAAATGGGAGATCCTGGGAGTGTACTTTAAGGTTGAAGATCAGAATGGGGATGAGCTGTAATAAAAAGACATATCTCATCTTAAGGGTTGTTTCAGTCAGGTATTATGAAGATACGAAAATAACCTAATGTGTTGCAAGCCATATTTCTACGCTGTTCGTAGCTTCTTTCTGAATTCAGGGCAGGGATATTTGGTAAAGCCGGATAAGAGAGATCGGTGACGGAAAGTTGACTTTGGGATCAGGTAAATAAAGGTGGCTCAGGAATCAAATCGGAATGAAAGATTTTCATTAAGTAGGAATTTGATTAACTTTTAAGGATGTATGCAAATACAGGACAAAACCTATTCAGGATGAGTACTTTTTTTCAAAATTGGGCGGAAGCCGCGTATACCAGTCTCGGATTTTTCTGGATGGCTCTTTGGGCTTTTATCCTCGGATATGTGATCAGTAGTATGATACAGGTGTTCGTTACCGAAAAACGCATGCAGAGGGTCATGGGGAAGGGGAAAACCAGTGGCGTACTTCTGGGCGCCTTTTTCGGGTTTATCAGTAGTTCCTGTAGTTTTTCTGCCCTGGCTTCTGCAAAATCCATCTTTAAAAAGGGAGCCAGCTTTGTCGCTTCCATTTCATTTTTACTCGCCTCGACCAACCTGGTGATCGAACTGGGAATCATCATCTCCATATTTCTCGGGTGGCAATTCGTTGTCGGGGAATACATTGGGGGTGTCTTGCTGATCCTGATAAGCTGGGTCCTCATTCGGTTGATCAATCCGGAGCAATTGATAAGTCAGGCCAGGGAGCGCCTTGGAAAGGAAAAAAAGGATCAGGGACAAAAGGAGAATAGTAACTGGCAGGATAAACTGCAAAACGAAACCCAATGGGCCCGGGTGGGTAAAAAATACAAAATGGAGTGGCAAATGGTATGGAAGGATGTTACGGTGGGTTTTACCATCGCCGGAATCGTTGCCGCTTTTGTGCCGGATGAATTTTTCAGAACACTTTTTATAAACAGTGGGAAGGCCCAGGCCGATTTTACCTTTTTTGAAATTCTTCAGCATGTGATCGTAGGACCGGTAGCCGCGTTTTTAACCTTTATAGGCTCTATGGGGAATATCCCACTTGCTGCCCTGCTCTTTAGTAAAAAGGTGAGTTTTGCCGGGGTCATGGCTTTTATCTTCAGTGATCTGGTGGTGTTTCCCGTATTGCGGATCAATGCCCGTTATTACGGTTGGAAGATGTCTTTGTTTATCCTTTTCCTCTTATTCACCTCCCTTATCGGTACATCGCTTTTATTACACTATGGTTTTGATCTGTTCGGAAAGCTTCCGGATCCATCCCTGGTGAAGATTCAGAACCGGGAATTCTTTAAACTGGATTATACCTTTTTTCTGAACCTGGCTTTCCTGGCCATTTCGGCCTACCTGGTCTATCTCGGTTTTTTTAAGAGAAAGGATGTGGGGCACAGCATGGGAGAGATGGCTCCAAAAAGCGAGGTGTTGGAACAGGTCCTGAAATACCTGTCTTTTGTTTGCTATCTGTGGCTGGGAGTGGGAATCGTACTCAGGTATATTATCCTGTAAGCTTTGCCCGGAACGTGGTAGTTAAGAGTAGTTTTAAACCCTCGATTTTTACAACCGAATCAGGCAGAGAGCGTGGGAGATCTGGATTATATTCCGGGACAGGAATTTTGCCTTGACTTAGAAACGGAACATCTTAACCCTCGTACCTCCGTACCTCCGTACCTCCGTACCCCGTACCCCGTACCCCGTACCCTACTTTGAAGACGCCCTTTTTAAACGATCGTTCACGGAGGCCCCAACGCCTTCATCCGGCAGCAGTTCTGCAATGATAAGCTCAAGATCAATACCATCCAGTTCATGCATGACTCCGTACAAATTGGCTGCGGCCTCCAGGAAGTCACCCTGAAGAGAGAGCGTCCTGTATTGGAAACGCGTATCATCACCCGGAGGACTGCTGAAATAGATAATGCCAAGTTTTTTTTCAGCGTGCGCTTCCATAGCCTTTGCCACGTTATTCGTGGCCAGGAACGGCGTTGTGGGCGAATAATGTTTTTTAAACATTCCGGGGGTGATCACTGAAGTATCTTTTGCTTTAATCACCTCCACCGGGCACTGCAATACATCTTCGATCTCTTTTTTGGAGATGGTGCCCATTCTGTAGATCCTCGGTTTCCCGTCTTCAAATCCCAGGATGGTCGATTCAATACCCTTGGAACAAGGACCGCCATCAAGAATGAAGGGCGTTTTATCGCCCAGGGAATTCTGTACGTGTTCCGGGCGGGTAGGACTGATATGATTCGAACGGTTGGCACTGGGGGCTACCAGGGGGAAATCCAGTTTTCGCAGCAGGGTTAAGGTGAGTTCGTGATTGGGCATTCTAACCGCTACGGTTTCCTTTCCGGCTGTGATCTTGTCTGAAATATGCGGGGCCTTTTCAAGTACCAGGGTAAGGGGGCCCGGCCAGAAATGATCTGCCAGTTTAAAGGCCATTTCCGGAATGTTGATGGCCAGGGTTGCTAACTGCTCTTTCGAGGCAATATGGACGATGAGTGGATTGTTGGCGGGTCGGTTCTTGGTTTGATAGATCTTCTCTACCGCGGTATCAGAAAATGCATTTGCAGCCAGCCCGTAGACTGTTTCCGTAGGAATTGCCACCAGCTGATCTTGCTTCAACAACGTGATTGCCTGTTCTATAGACGAAGTATGGGCCATCGAATTAAGAATTTCTGCAAATATAAGGCGCCCCGGATTAAGTCTGACTCAGGATCTGCAGAAAGGGAGCCCCCTTGGGTATGGTCATATGGAATTGATCTAAACGCTGCCGGACCCGAAGCGGATTATTTCCCGATCATATACTCATAAAAGGATCTGGAAATGCCTGCCAATTGCTGTGTGCCCTTATCAAAGTCTTTTAAGTTCTTTGATAGCAATACCAGAACATAGGCTCTGCCATCCGGTAAATACACGATCCCCGCATCGTGGTGCACCCCGGTGATCGAACCCGTCTTATGGGCTACTTGAACCTCCCGGGGGAGGTCATGAGGAATGATGTCATTAAATTTTTGGTCTTTCAGAATAGATCGCATAGCCTCACAATCTGCCCCGGTTCCAGCCTTATTGGTAGCTATGGCATCCATGATGACCAGTAGATCTTTTGCCGTGGTCGAGTTGCTAAGGCCCTGTTCATAAGCCTTTATGTCTTCCACCCCACGGAGCACCTCGATTTTACCGGCCCCCAGATCGCGCATGGTGGCCGTTACCTTTTTCGCATCCACCAGCTCTATCAGGACGTTGGTGGCCAGGTTGCTGCTTACAGTGATCATGCTGTACATCAGGTCACGTAAGGCTACCTTGGTATTGATCTTATTGTAGATGATATCGTCACTGTCATCATTGATATCCATTCGGTATGGACTGCCGTCGACGATACTTTTAAACTCATTCACCAGAAGTATGGAATCGTTAAGGTCGATCTTTCCGGCTTCTTCCTGTTTGAAAAGCTCGATCATAACAGGGACCTTCATGGTGCTGGCTGCGTGAAACTCCGTCTCCCCGTTGATGAAAAGACTGTCGGCCCGATCGGAAAGATCGAGGAAGGCAACAGCAATATCCCCTTCAACAGAATCGATCTGGGCGCGCACTTTTTGTTCTAAAGCTTCTTTATTGGTGAGCTTAGGCTGGCAGGCTATCATACAACAAAAGAGTAGGATGGCTGAGGTAATTCTTAGGGATGCGGTCATGTTTTTCAGATATATGCTTTAAATGTACTAAGAGCAGAAAACAAAACCAATATTGTCAATAAAAAGCCACCGGAATTTCGGTGGCTTTTTATTTTTATGACAGGAGCTTTGGACGTTTTAACCCTCGCAGCTGGAACAGCTTACGATATTGGAGACAAATTCCTTGGAAACGCTCTGGCTCCTCTGGTAATACAGCGTTTTGACCCCAAGCTTCCAGGCTTCGATCATTAATTTATTCACTTCGCGAACCGGTAAACTCGCCGGAATGTTCAGGTTCAGGCTCTGTGCCTGATCTATGAATTTCTGTCGGATCGATGCCTGTTGAACGATCTCCAGCTGACTGATCTCCTTAAAGGTTTTAAACACATCCTTTTCTTCCCGCGTCAGTGCTTCGAGGTGTTGTACACTGCCGTGGTTGAGCATAATACTTCTCCAGGTGTCTTCATTGTCAAGACCTTTTTCGGCCAGCAATGCTTTCAGGTACTTGTTCTTTCGCATAAAGTTCCCTTTGGCAAGTCCGGCCTTGTAATAATTGCTGCTGAAGGGTTCTATCCCGGGAGAGGTTTGCCCGAGGATGGCTGAGGATGAGGTGGTGGGTGCGATCGCCATTAAGGTTGTATTTCTAAGTCCATACCCCTTAAGGATTTCCGGTTCTCCATAGATCGCAGCTAATTCTTTACTCGCTTTGGTGGCCTTCGCCTGTATCTCTTCAAAGATCTTATGGGTTAGCCCTTTGGCCCGCATCCCTTCAAACGGGATCCTGTTCTTTTGCAGGTAGGAGTGCCAGCCCATAACTCCCAGCCCCAGGGCCCGGTGATTTTTTGCGAATCGGTTGGCCGAGGCCAGGTAGTGATTACCTTCCGTTTTGGCGATGAATTCCTGGAGGACTCCATCCAGGAAATAAATGGCTAATTTCACCGCTTCCGTATCCTTCCATTCGTCATAGAGTTCCAGATTCATGGAAGAGAGGCAACAGATGAAGGATTCTTCTTCGTTGGATGGTAAAGCGATCTCAGAACACAGGTTACTCGAGTGAATGGTCTTGTTCTTGTCTTTATAGACCTGGGGCTTAAACCGGTTGATATTGTCTTTGAACAGAATATAAGGGAGCCCTTTTTGTTGTCGGCTTTCCAGGACCTTAGCCCAAACCTCCCGTTTTTCCAGATCTCCATCGATCATTTCCTGCATCCAGTAATCGGGTACACAGACCCCGTAAAACAGGTTCTGAATAGGGTTTCCAATATTTTTAATTTCCAGAAACTCCCTGATATCCGGGTGATCTATATCCAGGTAAGCGGCAAAAGCCCCGCGGCGAACCCCTCCCTGGGAAATGGTGTCCATGGCGGTGTCAAAGAGTTTCATAAAACTCGTAGCTCCGCTGCTCTTTCCGTTGTCGGTTACAGCGCTGCCCCTTCCTCTTAATTCCCCGAAATAACCGGAGGTTCCCCCTCCGATCTTGGTTTGCATGATCACCTCTCCCAGTTTGTGGGTGATGCCCTCAATGTAATCGGGGACATAGACATTGAAGCAGGAAATTGGCAATCCGCGTTCGGTGCCCATATTGGCCCATATGGGGGAGCTCAGGCTCATCCAGCCGCGTTCGATCATTTCGATGAAGGCTTCGGCCAGCTCAGGTTTGTAAAGTCGGCCGGCCGCCGCGGTGGCCACGCGCTCGATGGCAGATTTTACAGTTTCTCCTTTTAAGAGGTATCCTCGATTCAGGATCTGCTGACTTTCTTCATTCAGCCACCATAAACGTTCATTCTCTGGCTTATTTGTTATCAGGGGTTGGGTCTGGACAGTAGTTGTCATAAGCGATATTTTTTAGTGTTCCGAAAAGGAATGATGGGTTAGATTAGAAAAGGTCTGCGGCGGTAATGCTCTTGTCGTGCTTGGTGTAGTCTACCGGCCTCCGGGCAAAGAAATCGTCAAGGCTGTTGGCAAACACTTCCTCTTCGAACCACAGCATGGGCTGGTATTCCTTCTGTGAGATCTCATAGAGCTTTGGGAGCCCGATCTTTTCCAGGCTCTCATCCAGCCTGAATTTCATGAAATCCATCAGGTTCTTTTTGCTGATCTGTTCTAAAGATCCGTTCTCAAATATCCAGTTGAGGATCTCCTCTTCTGCCGCTATGGATTTTTTAACGATCCGGGTGAGCTTTGCAGTGAGCTCTTCGTTAAAGTATTCGGGAAATTCTTCACGTATCCGGTTGATGATGTAAATACCTGCATTGGCATGGATCTGTTCATCAACCGAGGTCCAGGCAATAATATTACTCACATTTTTCATGACCCCTTTAAACCGGTTAAAGGATAGTACGATGGCGAACTGGCTGAAAAGCGAGACGTTTTCTATAAGGATGGAGAACAGGATCAGGGAGGTGGCATAATCCTTAGGGTCCCGGGCCCTGGTGTGCTCCAGCGCTTCAGAGAGATAGGCAATCCTGTTCTTTATGGCAGGGGTTTCGATCACTTTTGAGAATTCGTCATTATAGCCCAGTACCTCCAGTAACCTGGAATACGCCTGGGAATGCCTGAATTCACACTCAGCAAAAGTGCTGCCCAAACCGTTGAATTCCGGTTTTGGAAGATGTTTGTAAAGATCTCCCCAGAAAGACTTGACAGCCACCTCAATTTGCGCTATGGCAAGCAGGCTTTTCTTTACGATGTCCTTTTCTCCTTCCGACAGATAGGCGTGGAAGTCCTGAACGTCTGCTGTAAAATCGACTTCAGAATGTACCCAGAAGGACCTGTTGATGGCGTCAGTGAAATCGAGAATTCCGGGATACTCAAAAGGCTTGTAATTAAGCCGTTTGTCAAAAATACTCATACTACTTTTGTTTTATAGGTTAAAAATCAAAAGCATAAAATTTGATGGAAGGGACTTGACAGATGCGCATGGATAGCAGCGCTGTTGAAGAATCCTTGACCATTACTTTTTATGCGAAAGTAAAAGTCGTTGTTTCCGAAAGGTGATCTGGCTTGTTAGAAATCTAACTTACAGTTGCGCAACAGCTCATGATTCTCACATGATTCCCCTTTTTGTTCCAATGAGGTCCGGAACAACTCTTTGATTCGAAATTAACAATTTAGAATGCCGGTACCCGGATGTAAACTATTTCTTATTCACATAGTTATCCACATCAGATGGTTTCTTCTGAAATCCAGGCACCCGGATGTTCACCCAACCAGAAAGCGGACGTTTGATGTTCGATGGTTTGCTCCCCATCCCGTTAAAAGAAATTAGTCGGATCAGACCTTTTCCGGGGTTTCTGGAAATATAGTTTTAGCGCCCTGGAAATGAAAAGAAAACATCACCCGTGGTTGTCAATTTCCGACTGGTTTTATCATATTTAATTTAACTGTAAATTGTATTTGATTGTAACAAGCCCGGCTGTGATTCGTCGAAACCCTGACCAATACATATAAACAATGCGTGAAAATAAGCCCGAGGGCAAAGCATTGGCCGATTACCCGGTCAATACAAAAATTAAACTGGCAGCACTTTGGACCTCTTTGATGTTCCTGTACATCTATGCCGACTATTTCAGGCTGATGACCCCGGAAAAGCTTGAGCATATGATACAACTCAAAACCCCCATGGGGCCAACCACGCCTGAAATATTAATGATATTTTCTGTGATTTTGATCATTCCGGCACTGATGATCTTTCTATCCATTTTCCTGAAACCCCGGCTCAACAGGTGGTTAAACATGATCGTCGCATTTTTGTATACCTGTATTTCCGTACTTATCGTAATATCCGGGATTGGAGATCCATGGCAAAAATTCTTCGTGCTGTTCAACCTTATTGAGATCGTGGTTTTTGTCCTGATCATCGTGCAAGCATGGAACTGGCCTAAGACTGAATAAACCTGATTCTTTAAGCATATAAAACCTTTGGATGCTGGTTGTCCTTCAGTGGGAAGATGTTCATCAGCATGCTAAACTAAATCAACCATCATGAAAGAAACGCAAGAACAATTGTTAAGAACAGCCCGATGGGCAGGGGTATGGTACCTGCTTATGGCTATTTCGGGTATCGTAGGATTTTTAATTCTTCATTCCAAGGTCTACAATGCCGACCCGCAGCAAACCCTGAATAATCTGGTAGAGGCGACTTCAATGGCACGCCTGCGCCTGATTATGGAATTTGCTATTGTCGTATCTCAGGCGCTCACTGCCGTATGGTTCTATAAGCTGTTCAAAGACATCAACAATGGGGCTGCCTGGGCTACCGGAGTCTGGGGTACGGTCAATGCTGTGATCATTATGGTAAGCGCTGTCGCAATGGCTGCGGCCATTAAAACAGGCTTGTCGGATCATTCTGCAGATGATAAGCTCTTGCTGATTGACCTGCTCACCAATCTGATCAGGGGTGCCTGGGGGGTTGGCGGACTTTTCTTCGGGCTCTGGCTTCTTCCCCTGGGATATATTATTACCAGCTCGGGGAGAATGCCCGTTTGGTTGGGCAGAACCCTCATCCTTGGAGGTATAGGTTACCTGGTGAGTACCATTATCGCCTACGCCGGGGTTTCTGGATCCTGGGTGAGCGCTCTTACCCTCCCGGCCACCATAGGGGAATTCTGGATGATCGGCTATCTGTTGATCTTTGGGATAAGGCCGGAAAATGATTTCCAAAACCAGGAATGATAAACAAATAGTAGTTCACCAAAGTGTGCAAGTTATTAAGAATGTACCTTGGTGATTCGCGATATGAGAAACTTGTTGCTGTTGACTGAAGATCATTGCAAAATACTCCTGTTAAAAGGATTTCACCATCTATAAAACCATCCATCATGAATGATATAAAAAGGTATTTATATCTCTTGCTTTTGGCTATTGTAACTTGTGGTTACGGCCAAGATAATACCTCAGAAGCCACCAGGATACTGTTCATAGGAAACAGTTACACCTATTTTAACAGCACTCCGCAATTGGTGGAAGCCTTTGTCAGAGAACGATCTCCGGAACAGGCTGTAGAAACCAAACTAATCAGTAATGGAGGGATGACCCTTGCTCGTCACTGGCAGGAAGAAAGTACACTGGAGACCATCAGGGAAGGAGATTGGGATTATGTTGTACTTCAGGAACAAAGTAAACTGGGTATGCCGGTAGTTATTGATGGTCATACCTACTTCGGAAATACCACCCTGTTTTTTGAACACGCCAGGAAATTTAATGCAGAAATTAAGAAGTCCGGTGCGAAAACCGTGTTCCTGATGACCTGGTCCGAACGGGATCGGCCGACAGAACAGGCCATTCTATCTCATGCCTACACAGCCATAGCAAAAGAGCTCAAGGCTATTGTAGTTCCTGTAGGGTTGGCCTGGGACACCGTGCGAACCCATCCCGAACTCGACCTGTACAGTCCCGATGGCTCTCATCCTTCTCCTGTGGGATCTTATTTGTATGCAGCTACTCTTTTTGCTACCCTTTTCGACACTACTCCGCTAGGGGTGTCAGGAACCATTTCCGGCCATCGATTATCAAACAGGGGAGTTCCTTCAGCAGATCAAAACGTCCTGGTGCGGATCCCGGAAGACAAAGCGCAACAAATACAGCAGGCGAGTTGGGATGTTGTAGAAGCGATGAATACCTCTGAAAATTATCTGAATTTTGAGGCACCAGAGCCCGGTTATACTATTCCGGTGTTAGCAGATGGGGAAACTTTCAGTCTCAAAGATATTACCGGAAGTTGGTATGGTACAGGAACCTATGGCTTTAATTATCTCGGGCAGGTTCTGGATTTCAAAGAGGAGGAGGGAAAAACCGTAGTCTGTCTTTCATTTTTATCGCCACACACCAGGGATGTAATGAAAATTGAAAAGGTGGATCACAAAGATGATCGATTGACCCTGACACTCTTCGATCCGGTCAGAGACCGAAATGCTACCTTGGAAATTTCGCTTGCAGAAGGTAAACTGAAAGGATTGATGACTTCTCCGGGGAATGTATGCTGGTATAATCATCTGAATTTTACCAGATCTGCAATTCATCAGGGTGTTGACCTATCTGCCATGGAAGCTTTAATGGATAATTTCGAATCAAAAACGACTGAGGAAGGATATGTAAAATCCGCCGTACAGCATTATGAAGCCTACAGTAAGCTCCTGGGTAGGAAATATATTCCTGAAGAGTTTTATTTGAATGCTGAGGGTTATAATTTATTAACGGAGGAAAAAATAGAAGATGCCCTCAATGTATTCGCACTGGCCATTAATTATTATCCACACTCGGTGAATGTTTATGATAGCTATGCAGAAGCTTTGGTTGTAGCAGGGAGGAAAGAAAAAGCCATAGCGATGTACACCAAAGCCTTTGAAATGGCAAAGAAAACGGGTTATGAAAACCTTGGGCGTATTGAGAATACCCTTCAACGATTAATAAATAATGAGGATATAGATGCTCCCGGACCGGCATTTCCTCCGCCACCTCCACCACCCTCCGGAGGGCGAAAATAGCAGTTGTCCTTTTACAGTTGAAAGTAGGTGATCGCTAAGGAGGTAATAGAGTTGGTGGTTAGCGTCTTCGAATATTCTAATAATTTGGATTTTGAAACCTGACAGGATCATTATTTCTCTTGTCAAAATTCCTTTTATATTTCAAGTCGGGTCAGGCTAACCTTTATCCAGGATCCTGAAGGCTATTGGGTGGAGATCGATGATAAACATTGAAACTTTCAAGAATTTTTAACTGCTTAACTTCTGGTAATTTTGGAGTTGAATACAGAGATACTACTTTTATAGCATGGTAATCATTAATGCGATATGATCCAATAATCCTTTATTAGTACCGGCGAACCATGAAATTTGACCATCAACTGCTTTTCTTTTTTAGTGCTTTGGGCGCCTTTAACGGCTCGATCCTGTCGCTGTACTTTTTCCTTTTTGCCAAACCAAAACACCTGTCCAATTATTTTTTAGGGGGCATGTTGCTGATGTTGAGTATTCGCATCTGGAAGTCGGTATTTTTTTATTTTAATCCCGATCTTTCCCGGGTCTATCTGCAGATCGGACTGTCGGCTTGCTTTTTTATTGGTCCTTTTCTATATGCTTATGTAAAGACCAGATTGGATAAGTCGTTCAAAAGAAAACTCATTTTTGGCCAGATCCTGTTGCTTTTGCTGGTTACCCTTATCACCGGAATTATATATCCCTATGAGGTGTATCCCGAACTTTGGGGTGATGTGTTCTATAAGATCATTAATTACCAATGGTTGCTCTACATCCTGCTCTCTGCCTATGCCATGAAAAATACGTTCAGTAAAATGATAAACAGATCAAGGAAAATATCTCCGCGCGAGTTCTGGGCCTTAAGTGTCTTTACCGGCGTATTCATTATATGGGCAGCCTATTTCTTTGCTTCATATACCTCCTACATTATGGGCGGACTCTCATTTACACTGGTATTGTATTTATCCATACTGGTGATCTATCAGCAGCGAGAAAAATCAGCACCGGAGACGGTAAAAAGGGACAAGTATGAGGGAAATAAGATTGATGCTTCAGACGCAGAGGAATTGTTGGGTTCTATTGACCATATCTTGAGGGATCAACAACTGTTCAAAGACCCTAATTTAACCTTGCCGCAATTGGCAGAGAAAGTGAAGGTCAGACCGCACCTCATATCACAGCTGCTCAACGATAACCTGAATAAGAACTTTTCGTTA
The DNA here is from genome assembly GCF_020166515.1 of Robertkochia flava. Classification (GTDB taxonomy): domain Bacteria; phylum Bacteroidota; class Bacteroidia; order Flavobacteriales; family Flavobacteriaceae; genus Robertkochia; species Robertkochia flava. The sequence goes on from NZ_JAINZT010000002.1 coordinate 660,833, forward strand.
TTCATCAATGAATACCGTATCTCTGAAGCCCGGAGAATTTTAGGTTCAGACAGCAACCTAAAAATGGAAGTGGTGGCCGAAATGTGTGGTTTCAATTCCAAAAGTACCTTCTACACCGCGTTTAAAAAGATCACCCAAACAACCCCCGCCAAATACGCCAATTCCTGGGATATTTTGAATTCCTGATGTATACATCAGGAATTTTGACGTATACAATTGTACCGATCGTACTGTCTGCATGATGTAGTATTGCTGAAAATTCAGTAATTAAAACCTATTCAGATGCAACGTATTACATTCGTATTCCTTTTTATCATCTTTGGTCTAAATGCATTTTCACAGCATGATGAAGAGCAGATCAGAACTTCCTTGATAAAATACATCAATGGAACTTCCTTTAATGATTCAGCACTCATAGACCAGGCCTTCTATTCGGAAGCCAATCTCTATTTGAGTAAGAATGATACTTCACTCTGGACCGTTCCGGTAGCGGAATATATGGGATGGTTTAAGAAGGGAGAGCAGGGACAATTCAACGGAAGATTTGGTAAGATCTTATCGATAGATCATTTTAGAAACATTGCCCTGGCCAAGGCCGAAATCCATATTCCTAAAAGCGATCAGACCTTTATAGATATGTTTTTACTCAAGAAGTTGGATGGGCAGTGGAAGATCATCAGTAAAACTGCATATAGTGAGGAGAGCAATGCCAATGGCGACCGGATCTTATTTATCGTTTCCAATGCTCATTTTTATGGGAATTCTGAATTACCCACCGGAAACAGTTATTCGGAGATCGTCAATGCCTACCATGCTTTTAAAACGGCGGGGTATACGGTGGACTTTCTGAGTCCGCAGGGGGGAAGTATTCCGCTGGCTTATATCAATACTTCCGACCCTTTGCAAAAGCAGTACCTGTACGATCCCGATTTTATGTACGCTTTAAAGCATACCAAAAGCCCGGAACAAGTAAGCCCCGAAATGTACAAGGCAGTTCATTACATTGGTGGTGGTGGCGCCATGTTCGGGGTGCCGGAAAATAAGGAGATACAGCAGATCGTGATGACCATTTATGAGGAACAGCACGGGATCATTTCTTCCGTATGCCATGGTACAGCGGGCATCGTGCACCTAAAAACCAAAGACGGGAAATACCTTGTTGACGGTAAAACAGTAAATGGCTATCCTGATGCTTTTGAGCGCGAAGGGGCGGAATACTTTAGTCATTTCCCTTTTTTGATCACTAAAACCATTGAAGAACACGGTGGGACATTTAATTACTCCCCAAGAAACTCTGTGCATGTTGAGGAAGATGGCAACCTGATCACAGGTCAGAATTACCTCTCTTCAGCACACGTGGCCCGGCGAATCATTGAAAGGCTAAAGAGGGCAGAAAGCGAGACCGGATCGTTATCGATCATTAAAAATCAGGTCAATTAATTATTAATTCATGGTAACAAACAGATTGGAGACTCGTCAGTTATATAAATCATCAAAAAACATTAGAACAGTATGAAAAAAGCAATGATATGTCTGGTCCTTATATTTCCTTTTATGCTTTTGGCTCAGGCAAAGGATGACACTAAAAAGATCCTTATGGTGGTAAGCAGCTATGGAAAGGACTTAGGGGAGACCCGTCCGGGCTATGAATTTGATGAATTTACCCAGGCCTATTTGATATTTAAGAATAATAATCTGGTCGTAGATGTCGCCAGTCCCAAAGGAGGAAAGGTGGAAGCAGATCAGTTCAATAAAGACAAGGCCTATAACCAGGCTGTGTTAAGCGATCAAAAGATCCTGGATGTGTTAGAGAATACTATGGCTACCTCCGACGTAGACCCAACGGATTATGATGCCGTGTATGTTGTTGGCGGGAAAGGGGCCATGTTTGACCTGCCTTTTGATCCTTCCCTCCAGGATATTGTATTGAATTTGTACAAAAGGGAAGGTACAGTGATCTCTTCCGTGTGTCATGGGCCGGCCGCTTTTGTCAACGTGAAGGATGGGGACGAATACATCATCAAGGACGTTGAGGTTACCGGATTTTGTAACCTGGAAGAAGATCTTTTTGGAAAAAAATGGGTTCAGGAATTTCCATTTAAACTGGAAGATAAGTTAAGATCAAGGGGTGCGGGTTTTAGTCAGGCCGATTTCATGCTTTCCCATGTGTCGGTATCCGGAAAATTCATCACCGGACAGAATCCGTTTTCCACAACCAAGTCGGCTGAGGAAGTGGTAAAAGCCCTGGGAATCGAGCCTGTTGCGAGAGACCTGTACCAGGATGAAAGGAGTATCAACCTGGTTCTGGATGTTTTGGAAAACAAAAGATCTGTGGCCCAGGCAGGACAGGAGTTGGAAAATAACCAAAACTCCTTTGACATGCCGTTGATCGCTGTTTGGGGGTATTACAAGATCCTGGCCTCGGGTGAAGATCAAAATGAAATGAAGAAGGGCGTTACCATGGTCGAATTGAGTGCGCCTTATTTTTTCGATGAAAACCTGCAAATGGTCATGGCACAGACCTATCGTTCTTTAGGTGACAAAGAAAAAGCAAAGAACGTATTAGAAGATCTCGTTGCCAAAGATTTGTTGAAGGAAAAAGCGCAAGCACTGCTTGAAGAGCTGGGGGAGGAATAAATTAAATATATTTAAAGATGAAAAGTAAGATTGTAGTATTGTTAGGCCTGATCATATTCAGTGCCTGCAGCGGTCCAACAGACTCGGGGATCACTCAACAACCCGTCTTGGCCGATTACCAGGTTGGTGAAAAATGGGTTTGGAAGTATAAAGGCGTTAGCGCCGAAGGAGAAGTCCGCTCGGAAGGAGAGGATACAAGAGAAATAGTAAGTTATGATGGCGTCTTAGGGATGACCATCGGAAATGATACAATTTCCGTTACGGACATTGTGAAGCCGGATGAAAGTAAAACCCCTAAGTACGACTGGCCTCTGGAAGTGGGTAAAAAGTGGAAATTCGAGAACAGCTGGACAAGTCAGGATGGAACAACAGGTGAACAGAGTCAGGATGCTGAGGTCCTTTCCTACCGGGAAGAAACGGTGGCAGCCGGAACATTCATGGCCTATACCATAAAATACACCGGAAATATCTCGAATTCCAGGGGGTATAGCGCGAATGAAGAGGAGGTTTGGTTGTATGCGCCGGCAGTAAAGAATTTCATTAAGCTTACCCAGACGCAAGGTGATTTTTTATACGTGGAGGAATTGATCGAGTATTCCAAGCCGGAGTAAACCACTCCCTGGCACGCTAAAAAGGTCTTCAGGACCTTTTTTTTGTGTTCGGTTCTTCCGAAAGCGTCATGCTGCGAATGTAGATTCCTGATATTCTTGGAATTACTCTTGGCGGAAGATCCTGGTACTTCCCTCCCGGTTGCATTTTGTTATATTTAGGGCCTTATGAGAGAATTTTTAAGATCGGTCATTCTGCAAAAAACCGGGGCTTCTTCCTGCTATGAGAAAGAGGTGATCCAGGAATTGTGGAGTGGGTACGGGAAAATTATGCGGGTGGGTCTGGAGAATGCTTCTGTGGCCAGTGTAGTGGTGAAGCATGTGCAGATTCCCATTGATAAGAAACACCCTCGCGGATGGAACACCGATATCGGCCATCAACGCAAGCTGAAGTCGTACCGGGTAGAAACTACCTGGTATGACCGCTATAGTAAAATCAGTACGGCCCGTCTGCCGCATTGTCTGGCCATAGAGACCAAAGATGATGAGGTGCTTATGATTTTGGAAGATCTGGATGAAGCAGGCTATCCCTTGCGTAAGAATACTGTTTCATGGAAGGAAATAGACAGGTGTTTGGAATGGTTGGCAAAATTCCACGCCAGTTACCTGGGGAAAAAGCCGGAAGTCCTTTGGGAAGTTGGCACGTATTGGCATTTGGAAACCAGGCCCCAGGAATTGGAAGTATTGGATGATCTCAGGCTGAAAGAAGCCGCATCTCTCATTGATAAAAAACTAAATGCCTGTCAGTTCAAAACCTTTGTTCACGGCGATGCCAAACTCGCCAACTTCTGTTTTGCAAAGGACGGACAGGTTAGTGGGGTCGATTTTCAGTATGTCGGTGGCGGATGCGGGATGAAAGATGTCGCTTATTTTATAGGAAGCTGTCTGAACGAAAGGGATTGTGAGCGTTTGGAAGCCCAGATCCTGGACACCTATTTTGAATATTTGCAAGGAGCATTGAAAGAGCGGACTGATGCCCTGGAAACGGAATGGCGGTCTTTATACCGGGTAGCATGGGCCGATTTTCATCGCTTTCTCAAAGGATGGAGTCCAGGACACTGGAAGATCAATAGTTATAGTGAACGTATCACCGCGGAAGTGATCGATAATTTATAGCCATGGACTTTTCGAAACTTACCGATATCGCCATCGAGGCTGCCATAGCTGCCGGAAAGATCATTCAGCAGCACATGAAGGGTGACATTAAAACCATAAAAAAGGAGGGAGGTTCAAGCCTTGCTTCCCAGGTGGTCACTGCAGTCGATATGGCCTGTGAAAAGGAAATTCTTTCACATCTGCTCCCCACCTGTGCGGCATTCGGGTTAGGGCTTTTATCGGAAGAGATAGAAGATGACGGGAGTCGATTCGAAGCCGATTATTTTTGGTGTATCGATCCTATGGACGGCACCCTTCCATTTATCAATAAGCAGCCTGGTTTCTCTGTATCCATAGCGTTGATCGCAAAAGATGGAACCCCGTACATCGGAGTTGTATTTGACCCCTCAACAGATGCATTGTATCATGCTGTTAAAGGGAAAGGTGCTTTTAAGAATGGGGAGCCCTGGAAAATTACCCGTACAAACAACTATCTCACCTATGTGACCGATCGAAGATTAAAGGATACGCCACGTGCCTCCGAAATAGAAAGTTTACTGTCGGGGTATGTAAAAGAATTGAATTTGAAGGGGGTAAAAGAACTTGCCGGAGCAGGTTCGGTAATGAATGGCATCCTTGTGCTGGAAAATGGTCCGGCATGCATGCTAAAGTTTCCGAAAAGGGAAGCTGGTGGCGGGAGTATCTGGGACTTCGCCGCTACGGCCTGTATATTTAACGAACTGGGCTTGCCGGCAACCAATTTTACGGGAGGCAGGTTAGATCTGAACAAAAAGGATGGGACGTTTATGAACCGTGAAGGCATCTTTTATGGGAATTTGATGTAAGCTTTTTTGAAAACCATATGAAACTCCCTCTTCTAAAGAGGAGTGACAGGGACACCACCGTATCACTCATAAACGGACTCAAAGGGGGCAGGTATGTTCAGATGCTCCAACCAAAACGCCTGATATCCATAATGTTAGCTACTGGTTTTAGGGCCTTTTAAGTTCAAGACATATCTTAAAGCTTTGATAAAAAAGAATGAACATTCATTTTTATTTCTATCTTTGAGGCATCAAACAAGACTTCATGGCTAAACTTCAAAAAAGCATAGATAAACGTAATGCGCTTATAAAGGCTACCATCGAATTAGTGAACAACAGTGGTTTCCATGCAACTCCTATGAGTAAAATTGCGAAAATGGCCAATGTCTCTCCTGCCACGATTTATTTATATTTTGAAAATAAGCAAGACTTGGTAAACCAAGCTTATTTAGAAGTAAAAACGAAATACACAGATTTTGTTTTTAAGACGTATAATGAGCGTGCCTCAGTTAAAACTGGCTTTGAACTGATATGGAAACGTATTGCAGAGTTTAATATTAATGAATGTGAATACTCTTTTTTCTTAAACCAATGTAATAATACCCCAATAATCGATGAGCCTAGCAGAAAAGAAGGAATAAGACATCTGCAACCCCTCCTTGACCTATGGGAGCGTGGGAAGAAGGAAGGGGTTATCAAGCCCATTTCAGATTACATTTTATATGCCTATTCGATAAATCCTATATCCTATTTGATGATAGCTCAAAAGCAGGGCGAATTTGAATTAACTAAAGTACATGTCGAAGAAGCATTTCTAACAGCTTGGGATAGTATTAAACGCTAAACGAAAAGGATTACAATAAATAAAAATTCAAAAAATGGAATTATTAGACAAATTAAACTGGAGATATGCTGCAAAAGCAATGAATGGAGAAATAGTACCTCAAAATAAGATAGACAATATTATCGAGGCTGCTCGTTTGGCTCCTACATCAAGTGGTTTACAACCTTTCGAAATAATTGTAGTTAAAAATCAGGAAATTAAAGAACAAATCAGATCCATAGCATGGAATCAATCTGTAATAACAGACTGCTCTCACCTGCTCGTTTTTGCTGCCTGGGACACCTATACAGAAGACAGAATTAACTATATGTTCGATCTAACAAACGAGATCAGGGGATTCAAAAACGAAGGGTGGGAAAACTACCGTCAAAAGTTGTTGCAATTGTATCCGTCACAGGATGAAGAAGTAAACTTTAATCATGCTGCCAAACAAGCTTACATTGCATTTTCACAAGCTATTACAGCTGCCGCATACGAAGGTGTAGATGCAACACCTGTGGAGGGTTTTGATCCTGAAAAGTTAGATGAAATACTGGACTTAAGAGCGAAAGGTTTACGCAGTGCAGTCATGTTACCCATTGGTTACAGAGATGCCGATAACGATTGGTTGGTAAATCTTGTGAAGGTTAGAAAAAGCACAGAAGATTTAGTAACCGTAATTGAATAATGCATTTACTAAAAAAAAAAATTAGCTGGAAGTAGATGAACAATTTTGAATTTAAAAACCCAACCAAAATTATTTTTGGTAAGGATACTATAGAAAAACTAAAGGACGAAATTCCTGCAAATGCTAACGTACTATTTCTTTATGGTGGAGGAAGTATTAAAGAGAATGGTATTTACGACCAGGTAAAAGCGGCATTAGCAAATGTCGATTTCACGGAGTTTGGAGGTATTCCTGCAAATCCGGAATATGAAATATTAATGGACGCTTTAAAAGTGATTGAAGCGAAAAATATCACCTATTTATTAGCTGTCGGTGGGGGATCTGTAATTGACGGCACTAAATTTTTATCTGCCGCAGCGGTATACGAAGGCGACACGCCTTGGGATATTTTAACTAAAAACATTAGAACCGAAAACGGAATGCCTTTTGGAACGGTGCTCACCTTGCCGGCAACAGGCTCTGAAATGAATTCCGGAGCTGTAATTACCCGCAAGGAAACCAGGGAAAAGCTCGCTATGGGCGGGCCGGGTTTATTTCCGAAATTTTCAATTCTGGATCCGGAAGTCATAAAGTCAATTCCTAAACGTCAGATAGCAAATGGTCTGGCAGATGCGTTTACCCATGTATTAGAACAATACATGACCTATTCGGTAGATGCTAAACTACAAGATCGTTTTGCAGAAAGCATCTTACTAACGTTGGTTGAAATTGCACCACCAATGTTGAAAGAGGAGTTTGACTATAAAGCAGCTTCTAGTTTTATGTGGAGTTGTACCATGGCATTGAACGGATTAATTCAGAAAGGAGTACCTACAGACTGGGCTATTCATGCAATGGGACATGAATTGACGGCTTTATATGGTATAGATCATGCAAGAACATTGGCGATCATAACAGAAAGTCATTACAAATATAATTTTGAAGCTAAAAAGGAAAAATTAGCCCAATATGGTGAACGCGTCTGGAATATTAATGAAGGAAGTATCGACGATAAAGCCTATGCCGCTATCGAAAAAACAACTGCATTTTTCAAATCTTTGGGAATCGACACGAAACTGTCTGATTATACCAACGAATACGACGGAACAGCGGAAGAAATTGCAAAACGTTTTACAGACCGTGGTTGGTTAGGCTTAGGAGAACATCAGTCATTATCACCAAAAAAAGTTGAGAAAATTGTAAAAATGGCTTACTAACGGTACCTATTAAAAGACTGAAAACAGTAGTATTACTACTAATTGGTATTACAGCATTAAGTTGTAATAACACAAAAAAAGAAATGCCTTCTGAAAGAGTTTCAGAAGAAAAAAATGAATCTCAAAAAGCAAAACAAATGAAAGTATTATTCGTATTAACGTCTCATGATAAATTAGGAGATACAGGAAAAAAGACAGGATTTTGGGTGGAAGAATTTGCGAATCCTTATTACACATTACTAGACAAAGGAGCAGATATTACGATTGCAACACCAAAAGGAGGCGCTGCCCCAATAGATCCGAGCAGTGATTCGCCGGATGCGGCCACAGAAGATACAGAACGTTTTAATAACGACGCCGAAGCAAAAGAAAGAATTGCAAATACAAAAGTGTTGGCAGATATGAATCCGGACGATTTTGATGCTGTCTTTTATCCGGGAGGACATGGTCCGTTATGGGATTTAGCAAACGATAAGAATTCTATTGCTTTGATTGAAAAATTTAATAGTCAGGAAAAGCCTATTGCCTTTGTATGTCATGCACCGGCAGCGTTAAAGGAGGTTAAAGGCGTCAATGGGGACCCATTAGTAAAAGGTAAAAAAGTAACAGGATTTACAAATTCTGAAGAAGCAGCAGTGGGACTAACTGATATTGTACCTTTTTTAGTAGAAGATATGTTGAAAAAGAACGGTGGTAACTACTCTAAAAAGGACGATTGGGCATCTTATGCTATTGAAGATGGAAATTTAATTACTGGTCAAAACCCGGCTTCATCAGAATTGGTGGCAGAATTACTACTAAAGAAAATGGACCATACTACTGAATAACTATTCCAGCATACCGTAGCTAAATACGGTGTATAAACCATAAATAAAAATTCCTTCAGCTCGTTTACAGGCACTCACATCAGGCCGGGTAAACGAGCTTTTTTATGGCGTCAACTCATAGAGCATGGCGGGAGTTAGCTCGCCTTGGTAAAAAATAAACCTACGACGGTGAAAAATGGAATTTTATTTTTAAGGAATTACCATCGCACCACCTGGCCCCCCGGTCTGCCGCCAGTCAGGGCGGTTTGATCGTTCAAAGGTGTAGCACGGAATAATTTGGCAAAAGGATGAAATAGATGATCAATCCCCGGATTGATTTTTCATTTTGTCAATGAATTCCTGACGGTTACCCACTTCTAATTTCGCGTAAATATTTCGGATATGCGTTTTTACCGTATTCAGGGAGATGAAGAGTTCGGTGGCTATTTCCTTATTCGTTTTATCCAGAGCGATAAGTTCGGCAATGCGTTCTTCCTGGGAGGTTAAGTTGATACTCTCCTCTGGTAGGTCTGCCTTTTTTCTTCGTTTTAGTTTTATCAACAAAAAGATCACACCTATTCCTAAAATAAAACTAACAGCCCCCAGGAGGTAAGTCATTCGTTGGTAATAGTCCAATTTTTGATCCCTTTCCTCCCTGGTAAGCGAATTGAGCAACTCTTTGAATTGTTGGGCATACCCGGTGTTATTGTAATAGCCATTAAGGCGCTCCTGAAGCTCCTTATAAAATCCGGGATTATTTTTAAGGTCCTCCTTGATAATGCTGGTCTCAACATCAGAAAGTAAGATCAGGGTGACTAAGGGGTGGACTTCTTTGTTGATGGCATAGGCCTTCAATTCTGATAACAGCTGGGTAGTGGATTGTTTGTTTTGATTGAACTCGCTTACCGATAAGAGCTCTCTCTTTAATTGATTCGCATAGCTGTGGTATTCCTGCCATTGCTTGTCAACAGGGTTCGTATTGGTGTTGCTGGAAAACCAATATTTGTTGTTTTTTTCAAAAACGATGGTATCCTGGTTAGAAAACACAAAATTGTGCAAGTTCTTTAGCTCCTCATGATTGGCCATTTGTAAGGCCCCTTCATTCTCATCAACCCTGGAATGGATGCGATATAAGGCATGCTTGTCGGAAAGTAATTGGCCTTCAAAAGAAAAATAACCCAGGCTGTCGGTGAGCGTAGACATTAAGATTTGTTCTGTAGCGATCGTACTTTGCTCATTGTATTTCAGCAAACTGAGGTACACTCTCTTATTCCTGGTCGGGGTATCCAGGTATCCTGAAATGGAATATTGCCCAAAGCAAAAATACCCTGAGATTAAAAAGAAAAATCCAATAAAGAATAAGGAGCGCTTCATATAACGAATAAAAGTAAAGATTTTCAATGATTATAAAAATCAATTGAAAACTTTAACCCCCGTAATTATGAAGCTTTGTGCGTCGTGATGAAGGGAATGCAACACAGGACATCTATGTGCCCCCTGATATATTCCCGGAAAAGGATAAAATGAAATGTGGCTAACAACAACTGTTATTAGCCACACTCTTATAGAACCCTGGTATCATCAATCGGTCTAAATCAAGTTTAGAAAGTTGAGTTCTATTGTAAAGCTTCAAGCTCTTCCATGGTGAATATTTTATTCTTCTTATAGTTTTCAGCGCAATAGGTCAGTGCTGCTTCACCTTCTTTTGGCTGCACTCCTTGTTCATTCGCCAGTTTCGCAATGTGATAATTGAAATACAATTGGTAGTATTTTATACTCTTAGGTTCGAGATCTGCAGTGGTATTTAAATAGGCTTTGGTCTTCAGCATAAGGTCCATCAAGCCATCATAATCTTGAATTTTATTGAATGCTGTGATCGCTTTGTCAAAGTTGGCCAAATAAATTACCGGAGGCAGGAACGTATGGATCTGATCGAATGCCAATGTGTAACTTTCTGCACTTTTCTTATAATCTTCTACGATATAGTAGAAATTCCCTTTGTTGGCCCCGTCAAAACCTCCGGCTTCTTTCATTTTTGGAAATTTCCATAATTTTTCATCTTCAACAAACTTTAAGAGTACCTCCAGCTCATCCTTTTTCTTGCCCTTCATGATATCCGTAAAAACAGGATCCATATCGGTAATAGAATACGCTTCTTTTATGCCGTAGTTAGCCCGCATGTCTTCCAGATAATGATCTTTGTACGCCGCAAGGTTGGCATAGTTCTTAAGGTTTCTATAGTCTTTAAAAATAAATTGAATACCATCGATTAACGCAAGGGGCACTACCGAATTGTGATTGGCCTCGTAGGTATTCTTTTTGAAGTGGAAGTTCGGATTCGTATTCCCCTCGTATAGTTTTTCATAGTCATTTCCTGCTTCAATGCGGTCTGGTGAATCTGAGGTAGCATTGGCAACAAAGTAGTTCAGGTTTTTGCCTGTGTAGTTGTTCATAAGGTCACCTATTTCCTTTCTGACATCCCTGGCGTAGAAATTGGTGGATAACGATATAAATCCTCTGAATGGGTTTTCTTCCTCGAGTAACAGGAAGTGATTATACTCAGCTCCGTTGGAATGTCCGATCATGACATTGAAGTCAGAGGTACTATACGTCGTGTTGATATAGGGAACAAGTTCCTTAAATACAAAGTCCTTGAATTTTTTGCCGCTTTCCTGGTAATAAACATCCAGGTCGTCATTTCTGTTGGAGCGGTCATTTGTGCTTCCGTGAACAATTCCAACCAAAATAGATTCCGGCATGAGTTTATATTCTTCAAGGGCCAGGTTGGCCATATAATTTTTCACTACAGAAAAGATATTCCATCCGGCATCTGTGGTATAAAAAACAGGATACTTTTTGGCTGGGTCATAATTCTTTGGCAGCACAATTTTGATCATACGCTCGGCCTCCAGGTACTCGGATTTGAAATTCTTTATAGTATAGTCCAGCCCTAATGCCCCGGCATTGGAATCGTTCGCCCAACCCTTGATGAAAAATATGTTTCTTGAATCGCTGTTTTCCAGCTTTTGGTTCGGATTGTTTTCAAGATCATTAACGATCCCTTCATTGTCCCATTTACCTTTTGTGAATTTGAATTCCACCGGATAGGAAATGTCCAGAACAACTTCTCTTTCGAAATCCGATATTCTATTCATTTTCACAGCACCCGGATCCCAGTTCCCGAGAGCGTCCTGGTTGCCGGTGATATAAACCTCGTCAGATTGATCAGGCACGATCACCTTAATAGTCCTTTTTTCCTGAGCAATAACGTTTGCTATAAAAAGCAAAGCCAGTGCGAATACGATTGTTTTTTGATTCATGATGTTCAGTGTTTGATTTTGAACAAATGTACCCTGCAATTGAGGTAAACCCAGTAAATACGGGGGATGATATTGGGATTAGTCCCCCGGGTGATTTTAATCCAGCACATGTATAAGCCCGTTTTTGAGGCCGGATCAGTAGGGTGTTATGCTGTAAAAGGTCAAATACTAAAAGGGTAAAAAATAAAAGGAGGAAAGAGTTGTTTGGTAGCGGAGGTGATTTGGTCCGATTGCTTCAATTATTCTTTCAACAGGCCAATAGCCTTTCCCGACTATTGGTCAATGATCTTAGCCTACCAAAAACTTTTTTGGAAATCCAACAATCCCCACCTTTCTAAGTAGGAGTGCTCCTCAGACGTGGAGTGCTTCTGCAGGATGAAGTGTCGGAAGCCTATGTGGACTATTTCTTTTTTTTACGATTGTTAAATCTTTTATCACCTCTCGTTTTAGGCTTTTTATATTTCTGTTTGATGGTCCTGCGATAGGAACCACCTTGGTTGGTCTTCTGATTCTTTTCCTTTTTTTCATGGAATGCCGGTCCGGGGGCATCGCTATCGGAATAGGTCAATGGATTGTGGGCTTCCTTTTTATGTGGCCGTTCATCGGGGCTGAGCTCCGTTGCGATCGTGATGTTTTCGGGCATCGAAATTTCCGGGATTTTGAAATCCATAAGGGTTTCTATTGCGTCTTTCAGGGGTTGTTCTTTTTCAGTGAACAATAATATAGAAGAACCCATTTCTTTGGCCCTACCGGTGCGGCCTATACGATGAATGTAGTTTTCCGGGTAATGCGGTGTGTCAAAATTGATCACATGTGAGATCTTATCTAGATCGAGTCCGCGGGAACTCACATCAGTGGTAACCAATATGCGCTGCTGGCCATTTTCAAATTGATCCAGGGACCGCAAGCGGTAATTCTGGGTTTTATTCGAGTGAATAACGCCAAGCGATTCTCCAAAGGGATCTTCCAGGGTTCCAGCCAGCAGGTCGGCACTTTTTTTATTGGAAACAAACACCAGGACCTTGCGATACTCTTCCTCATCTGCAAGGAGATCACGCAGCAGATTTACTTTGGTGTAAAAGTTAGGGACTGCATAGGCTGTTTGGGTAATGTTCTCCAGGGGGGTACCGCTAAGCGCTACGGAAACCTTAGTCACATTGGTAAAGAAATTCAATATAAAGGCTTCAATATCTTCGGTCATGGTAGCAGAAAACATAATGTTTTGTCTGCGTTCGGGAAGCAGGTCAAAAATATTAGTCAGCTGAAATCGGAAACCCAGGTCCAGCATGATATCTACTTCATCGAGTATAAATTTATCCACAGCACGTAGTTGCACAGCCCTGGAAAGGACCAGGTCGTATAGCCTTCCGGGGGTAGCTACCAGGATATCACAGCCGAAGCTTAGCATATCTTTTTGGCGGTTGATATTCGTTCCTCCATATACCCCAAGAACCCGGAGGTTTAGATCCCTGCAAAGGGTCTCAGCAGTATCGGCAACCTGAACGACCAACTCTCTTGTGGGGACTACGATCAGCACCCTGGGATGCGGATCTTTGGAATATTTCAGTTGATCTAATACCGGTAACAGGTAGGCAAGGGTCTTTCCGGTACCTGTTTGTGCTATTCCGAGCATGTCAGACCCGGACTTAATAACCGAAAATGATTTTTCCTGAATAGGTGTAGGTTGGGTAATCCCAAGTTCGCTCAGGCTTTGCTGTAATCGTTTGGAAATGTTGAATTCTTGAAAAGATGACATGTATTTGCTTTTTAATGGGAAGAATAAACGCAGTCCTCCGAAATGCAGGGCAAAGATAGTGAGACATTTAAAGCGACAGGCAGTAGGAGGTCTTTTTTGATACAGAATGCTCTATATTCAAGAGATCTGCGATTTATATTGAATAAAAACCAAGCGCTCTACGTCATCTGAAAAGAAGAAAGCCAGGACATTCGTCCTGGCTTTGTGTTCATCTCGGCTCGAGGTGACCCGGAAGCGTCGGGGAAACCCACACTCCCGAAAGTACTGGATTTTGAATCCGGTGCTACAGAGGTCTTCTGCCGGGGTTTACCATTACTTATGATCTTTATGTGTTATCAGCCAATGCCGTATTTCATCCTTTTTCTAAAAGGATGAAGAACACAGTGTATCCGTTTTATGGTAAACGATAAATGGCAATTCCAAATCCACCCAAGGTCAAATTCTTACCGTCTGATTGTGCTCTTCGGGCATACAGCGTTTCGGAAGGTAAATTCAGGCGCTGCGCATCGATCAATGCTTCCTTTTCTGAAAAATTTAATAAAATGAGCAACTTTTCTTCCGGAGATTGACGATGGTAGGCAAGAATATTATCAGGCAATGCGTCTTCCGTGATCAATTCCAGGTCTCCGGTCTGCAGGGCCGGATGGGAGTTACGCAGGTGAATGATGTCACGGTAAAGATGTAACAGCGAGCTCCTGTCGGCCTCCGATTTCGCTACATTGATCTCTTTGTAGTGTTTTTCTACCGGTAACCAGGTATCTGGCCCTGTGGTAAAGCCGGCATTTGCCTCACTGTTCCACTGCATGGGTGTGCGGCAATTATCGCGGTTGAATATGGGGGAGTTTTCACGAATCAACTCAGGTAGATCCACCCAGTAGCTTGCCAGAGGGTCCTGTGCCTCTTCGAATGGTATATCACCGGAATGCATGCCGATCTCTTCTCCCATATAGGTAAAGGGTACGCCACGTGCAGTGTATTGAAAGGTAGCCAACACTTCATGTTTTTCGGGGTCATTATTCACTCTTGAAAGTATCCGGGGTTGGTCGTGGTTACCGAAAACATAGGTTGGTGCCAGGGGTTTCGGATAGGCTGCTTCGAACTCACTCAATTTACTTCGAAAGAAATCGGCTGAAAACTCGAATTCTTCCACGATATCAAACAGAAAAACCAGGTTTAACCCATCATGTGACTCCATGCCCAGCAATTCCCGCATGTGGTGATGTGATCCAAAAACTTCGCCCACCATAAACTTCTCTTCCTGGTAATCTTCCAGTACTTTACGAAGCTCTTTGGCATAGGCGATCACTTCGGGTTGGTGAAAATTGTAGAGATGATTTCTGAAGAGCCATTTGCGATTGTCAAAATCGGGTAGGTAGCGAAAAGTAAACGGATTATCCCGTAATTGCTCGTCTTCAAAAATGAAGTTAAAAATATCCAGCCGGAATCCATCTACCCCACGATCCAGCCAAAAGCGCGCCATATCAAAAACAGCCGCTTTTACCTCCGGATTGCGCATGTTAAGATCGGGCTGAAAGGGTAAAAAAGCTGCATAGTACCATTGATCGCGGGCTTCATTATATTTCCAGGCGCTTTCCTGTCCGACTATATTTTTCCAGTTGTTAGGGGGAGCGTCCTTTTTTCCATCCCGCCATACATACCAATCACTTTTCGGATTGTCACGTGAGCTTTTTGATTCCAGAAACCACTCATGCTGATCAGAGGTATGGTTAAGAACCATGTCAAAAACAATCCTCATGTCACGACGGTGAACCTCTGCAATAAGACTGTCTGCCAGTTCGAGATCGCCGTATTCCGGGTCTATTTCACGAAAGTTCGCGATATCATAACCGTGATCCTCCTGCGGACTCTGAAAAAAGGGTGAGATCCAGATGGTTTCAAACCCGATGGAATCTATGTAGTCGAGTTTTTGAATGATACCAGCCAGGTCACCGATACCATCGCCATCAGAATCATAATAGGAGCGGGGGTAGATCTGGTATACTGTTGTGGATTTCCACCAATCGTCTGAACTATCGTATTTGGGTTGAACGTCAGAAGGTAGTTCTGTGATGACAGTCATTGGGTCGTCACTTTTGAGATTGTACCATGTGAACCAGCTTATAAAAACTAAAATGATAACCACCAGGCTAAGAAGAAGTTTCTTGATCATTTTTCTTACTTTATAGCGTATAAAATACAGCTTTTAATTTTAAAACTTGATTCGGTTCTCCGGGTACTCCGGGTACCGGTGAAGCCATTCCTGTTTTACCCAATAAAAAACCAGCTGAACGCTGGTTTTAAAAGTGTCGAAGGTGGGAGTTAGCTCGCTTTGTTAGTAAATATGCCTAATGCGTTGAAAAATGGAACAGGGGCCTTATTATTTTAGGAAATGCCAGCGCGCCTTCTGGCTCCATCGCTAAAAAGGTCCACGGGATCTTTTTTTTTCGCTCGGCCCTCCGGGAACGTCATGTTGAGCATAAAAAGCCAAGCCCTTTCGGGTCTTGCTTTTTTCCTGAAATGTTAGTTGATGAACGTTCTCCTTCCCCTCTCAAGGGGAAGGTGTCAGTGCTGAAAGCACTGACGGAAGGGGTATTCGAAGTTAGCTGGCTGACTAAAAGAAAGCAAGCCTATGGGGATCACTTTATAACCTCATAACCTCGTAACTGCATGGTGGGAGTTAGCTCCCTCCGGTCGCTGGATTCCCATAACGTCATGTTGAGCATAAAAAGCCGAGCCCCTTCGGGTCTTGCTTTTTTGTTTCCATCCGCCCTTACAAAAACGAGTTTTTGACGGCCGTCTGAAAACAAAAAAGCCAGGACAATTGTCCTGGCTTTTTATGCATCTGTACTCGAGGTGGGAGTGTTTTAATAGTAGATCTCCCCAGTATTTAAAGGCCCTCCGAAAGGTGTGTTTAGGAGTGCCACCGAATGCGAAACTTTTAACAAAGTTTAACTTCCTGACGCTTGAATCTTGATGTCATTTGTGGGGATTTCTACAGAATACAACTATATACGGGCTCCCCGCCCTGGGCATGGGGGACCGAGCGTTAATAAAACAGCCAGTGGCTGTTTTTAGCGAAGGGGCCAGCTGGCGCGTCGGCAAATTAAGTCTATCCTTTTAGGTGATTAAATTCCAATTTTCACACAACTTCCAGCCCCTATATCTTCCATAACTAACCTATGTAATGTTTGGGATAAAATTGTGGTAAAAACGCTATTTCGCATGTTTAAGATGCAACATGCGATTTCTTCAGTAATGATAGGGGCTAAGGGGAATTATGGATAAAAGCAACGAGCTTCAGCGCGTTGCCCTCTTGCTATTCCCCTTTCCAATTATGAATAAGTTGGATATTCAATGTTTTTGGGTTTTTATATTCATCGACTTTATAAAAGCCAATCAAAACTCAAAATGTTGTCCACTTCAAAACGTAGGAATTAGATCACGATACAATATGGTTTTCTTTGAACATTAAGATTTATAGGCTATATTCGACAATATTGAAAAATTATGAGTTTACCATCTAATAATGGGGTGTATAAGCCATAAATCAATCTATATAAGAGAGTTGTGGGTAATTTTAGAAAAAATGAAAAACGTAATTCTTCTTCTAATAACTTCAATTTCCTTTTTTGGAAACTCCCAAGCTATAGACTTGAATACAATAAAAGTTAATGGGGAAATTAAGGCTATAACAACCTTAAAAGAACTAAAATCCAAAATTGAAATTGACAGCATAATATCTGTTCCAGAATTGATGGACATGTCTACCGCCGACTCTTTAATTTATATTGGAAATAGTTATTTTGAGTATACAACAAAAGACAACAAATGCATTTCAGCATCCATTGATTTTGATGAAAAAATAAACTCACTCATTATTGGGAGGATTAAACTTGATAAAAGTACTTCATACGAAAGCTTAAAAGACAATTACCCTATAAGTTGCTCTGAATTAAAACCAATGAAAGTTTATAATGATTCAAAAAATTACAATGTATGTAGTATCCCAATAAAAGACTCGGAAAAGAATCTCCTTTGTTTTTTCAATAAGGAGAAACTTATTAGGATCGAATTATGAGAACAAAGCTAAAACTACCCACAACACTGGCTATATCTCATGGCTAGTTTCGTACTCCAAAAAATAATAAATTCATGAACGCAACCAGGCCTTCCGTCGTTGTCGGATCCAGCATTAAAACCGCCTGCCACGAGCCATAGCCTTACCGTTATGTCTTATTTTATGGAACAACCTAAAAACAATAAATTCATCCAAAAATTTGAAAGGAAAGAAATTGATGAATTATTGGATTACGTAGAAAACCCAAATAGATATCAACCAGAAGCTATTGAAGCAGCCAAATGGCTCTTAGAAATAAAAACTGAGGAAGGTGCAAAAATTGAATCTGAAGAGAAAAAAATTGAACCTAAAATCATTGAGCCTAAACTAATAGAAAAGGCATTTTTCAAGAGCAAGTGGTTATATTATTGCTCCTGTATTTTGTTATTTGTTTATGCCTCAATACTAATTTTAGCTTCATTCATCTCCCCTTCCGTTTACACATACATTTGGGCTGTGATTTTTTCAGTCAGTTTAATAGTCGTTATTTCAAAACACAAAAGCACAGTCATTTACTTAAAAGTCTTATCAGGATTAGCTTTAAGCGCTTTATTGGCTCAATACGTCATATACTTTTCAAACAATTATTATTTCAGCTTTGCGGAAGAATTAATTACCCTGCTAAAAGAAGATTTCAAAACGATCTTGCTCTCATTGATAATAATATTCTTCAGTGATCAATTTATAGAAAACAGAATGGTGAAAAAATAAAACAAGACATAACTTGAGGCTATACCCCAGTGCTAGATCCTACAAGAATTAGACTATTTTCTTTATATTAATCTCCTGAACAAAAAAGAAAAAATGCACCTCGTCAAGGTTGCTGGTCTCCTCCAACGCCAAAGGCCAAAAGGTCGCCCAGCTGCCCTATACCGCACCGGTGCATAGCCCGACCGTTACCTACAATTATGAGATTTCGTCTTTTAATAATAGTATTACTCCTTTTTGAAGTTTCTAGTGCTCAGGAAAAATCTTCAGAATTAATATTGGGGAATTGGAAATATATAAAAACAATAGATTTAAGATCAACGAATGAAAAAAGTAAATATGAAGATATTCCTTGGGACCCTATTGAAACTGATGATCGAACTGGATATCCAATTAGGACCTTCATTGAAAACGGAGAATTTACTAATTACTACACAAATGATCTTACCGAACAGGGTAAATGGGAAATCCAGGATAGCATTTTAATTTTAACACACAGAATATCTCCTAAAACAGTTCTCTCCAATAAAGAAAGAAGTGAGAAATTTGTTCAAAAAGGAGCAATAACTAAAGGCTCTGATGGATTAATATATCAACAGCCTATTGAAATCAAAATCAAACTTTTAACTAAAGAAAAACTTGAATTAGGGAATGAAAAAACATACTCTATTCATGAAAAAATAAAATAACTGTAGGTAACACTGGCTATATCTCATGGCTAGTGTAGTACTTCTAAAAAAGAAAAAATATTCATGAACCCAACCAGGCTATTCGTTTCCATCGGACGCAGCATACAACCAGTCCGCCACGAGCCATAGCCTTACCGTTATGCAATAGTTTAAATGAGTACACCTAGAAATCATCATTTTGTCTCGCAAATCCATTTGAAGCAATTTTTCAATGAAAATGAAGGATGTATTTTCGTTTACGACAAAAATTTAGACAATCATTATAAAAAGACAACAACGAAATCACTTTTTAGCGAAAAGGACTTAAATACCAGAAATATTGACAATGAAAAAGATTTCAACTCTTTAGAAAGTGATCTAAATAAATATTTTGAGAAGGACTTTCAAGATAATCTAATTGTATTAAAACGTTTTATTACAGATTTAAAACTTACGTCAGAGGTAAATAATGCTCTCAATTATTTTTCAAAATATGGCGTAATAGGTGACTTCAGAACACCTCGGCATAAACAGCTAATGGCTAATGAATTTAAGGAAGCCATGCTTCAAATTTTTGGTAATAACACATCAGAGTTTAAAGAAAAAATCGGGGACATGCTTGCCTATAAGAAGGGTGGTCAATTCAGTAATTTAATTGATTACTCCGAATTGTCAGATAAAATATTACAGTTAATGGGTAAATTAATTTTTAATGTCGTAATTCCTAAAAATCAAAACGATTATTTTGTTTTGCCAGACTGTTCTTCAGTAACAGAAAGAGCTAAAATTAACACCTATTTTAATCCCGATATTAGGGAAATTGCCTATATCGGTATACCACTAACTAGCAAAATTTATATTCATGTTTTTTCCGAAAAGATTTTTAAAGAGAAAATACATGTGCCCGCAATTACTTTTGCAAATTCAAATGAAGTTAGGAGACTTAACATCATTAGCTATAATATTTGCGAGAGTAAAATTGCTTCCAAAAACCAAAATTACCTTGTAAATTTCATTAAGGGAATAAAAACCATTGCATAACACTGGCTATATCTCATGGCTAGGTTCTTACTCCAAAAAATAATAAATTCATGAACTCAACCAGGCTTTCCATCTCCGTCGGACACAGCATTAAAACCACCCGCCACGAGCCATAGCCTGACCGTTGTGCGTAATATGAAAAAACTCATGACCTTAAATAAAATCATCCTATTAGGGGTGCTAATTACAACATTAATCTCCTGTTCAAAGTCTAGTAAAAACAAATCGAGTTTTCTATATGAAAATGGTGAGAGTAGTGTAGAATTAGTAATCTTGAATGGAAATGATTTCTTGATCTATGACGTTCCGATCCTTGCCGATTTTAAATGGAAAAAGATCGATCCAAAAACGGGTTCAATTTTAGGAACTGGAATAAAAATGCTCGGAACTGATAATGGAATCACAAAAACAGAAATAACTGTTCCAAGTAACTATTTGGACTCTGATACTCTAAATATAAAACTGCGTTTTGAAATAAATGGAGAAAAAACTGGAACGGAATTTAATGTTCCTATTAAAAGCGAAAAATAACATACTACGCACAACATCGGCTATACCCCAGCGCTAGACCCTACAAGAATTAGACTATTTTCTGTATCTTAATCTCCAGAACCAAAAAAGAAAGAATACACCTCGTCCAGGCTGCTGGTCTCCGCCAACGCCAAAGGCCAAAAGGTCGCCCAGCAACCCAGACCGCGCCGGTGCATAGCCCGACCGTTGTAAGTAATTTTAAGAAATCAAAAAACAATGAAAAATGGCTGATGGAAGTTTAGCTCAATTTAAAGCCACCTTAGCCAGGAAAATGGCTAGAAAGGAAAAAGCCCAAGGTAAGTTCGATCGTAAAAAGATGGGCTTTAAAAATTCAGGCGAAAAAGAAGAGTTTGATTTCCCAAAACTTTCTGAATCTGAATTAGAAAAAGTCAAAAGTGAAATAAGAGAAAAATTCAAGGTAGAAAGGAGAAATAATCTGATTTTACTAGGATTAATCGTCATAATAGCAATCGGCATTTTACTCTATATTATTTAAAACTACTTACAACATTGGCTATAGCTCATGGCTAGGCTCCTACTCCAAAAAATAATAAATTCATGAACCCAACCAGGCTTTCCATCGCTGTCGGAAACAGCTTTAAAACCGCCCGCCACGAGCCATAGCCTGACCGTTGTGTGTAATGTCAATAACAATGATAGATCCTAAGAAACTTCTAAAAGAATTAAAAGCAATAAAAGTAAGCCTCCAAATTTATACAGTTCTTTCTCTCGGTTATTTAGTTTTGATAATTTTTTATAGCCCTTTTATTCTACTTTTTACAATTTCTATAGTAAGAATGATTCACTTAATCTACATCGGATTCATTCTTTGGTACATTTGGAGTAGATACCCTATTGAAAAGAAGGAAAAATGGGATAATACTTGGAAGATCATATTTCTTGGTATAATTGGGCTTTGGCTATGGTTTCCTAATAATGAGGAAAAACAAAAATTAATCAAAACACTACACACAACATGAGGCTATACCCCAGTGCTAGATCCTACAAGAATTAGACTATTTTCTTTATCTTAATCTCCTGAACAAAAAGAAAAAATGCACCTCGTCAAGGTTGCTGGTCTCCGCCAACGCCAAAGGCCAAAAGGTCGCCCAGCTGCCCCATACCGCACCGGTGCATAGCCCGACCGTTGTAGCTAATCTTAAAAAAACACATGAAAAACATCCTACTTACTTTCATTGTCTTGATTCTTTGCCAAAATATTTCAGCACAGATAGACCCTCAAAAAACATCTCAGTTAATAGAAGAAAATACAGATTACGATAAAATTGACAGTATCGCTAAAGTTCTAAATCTTAAAGGAGGTGATAAAATTAGAGTCTACACTAATTTCCAAATAGATAGTACTGGTAAATTGAAAGTACTTAAGGTTAGGGCACCACATAAAGCCTTTGAAGAAGAAGCAATAAAACTATTAAATATGGTTCCTACATTAGACCCACCGAAAAGTAAAAGTGGTGAGTTTATAGGTCCAGTAACCTTCTCCATGCCTATTGTCTTTGTAATTGAGACTGAAAAACAAAAAAAGAAAAGATTAAAAAGGGAAGCACTTAAAACAGAAAAGGAAGTAAAAAAAGACTAGCTACAACATCGGCTATATCTCATGGCTAGTGTAGTACTTCTAAAAAAGAAAAAAATATTCATGAACCCAACCAGGCTATTCGTTTCCATTGGACGCATTAATCAACCCGCCCGCCACGAGCAATAGCCTGACCGTTGTGCTCCATTATGAAAAAACAGATTCTCATACTTTTTGTAATGCTTAATTCCCTAAACGGACTTGCTTGTACTTGTGAATGGGGAGGGAATTTTATTCGAACTGGTAAAAATGCGGAATTAGTAATTCTAGTAAAAGTTATTGAAGAAAATTTCCATCTTGACAATGGTAAAACGTTTCCTTCGCTTAAAGAATCAATTAATGAAACATTGAAATTAGATTATAAGGGATCTGCAGAAATTTGGAAATCTGTAGATTTAGAAATTTTATCTGTTATTAAAGGTGTCCTGAAAAAGAAAAAAATACGACTATTTGGTTCATTCGGAGGTGCTGTTTGCAGATCAGGAATTGAACACTTTGAAAAGGGTAACAGTTATTTGATTGCACCAACATTATCTAAGTACTCTTTTGACAGATTTTCAAATGAAAAAGAAGATGATTTCTTTATGTGGGGATGCTCAGAAACTTCGATAGAATACAAACCGGAATCCAACACAGTTTACGGGCTAATCAAAGGGAAGGCTATTAATAGAGAGGAAATTGAATATGAATATGATAAGCTTATAAAAAAAATAACGTAGCACAACACTGGCTATATCTCATGGCTAGTTTCTTACTCCAAAAAATAATAAATTCATGAACTCAACCAGGCCTTCCATCTCCGTCGGACACAGCATTGCAACCGCCCGCCACGAGCCATAGCCTTACCGTTGTGTTTAATTTTGGGAAACAACTTCAAGACCAATGATCTATAAACTGATAATATATGTTTTGGCTTTAATTATTCTAATAATCATTGGAATAATATTGTTCTACAACATTAAATGGTTCCTGTTTCAACGCCCAAAAGAAAACAAAAGAGGTTGGCGAACAAAGTCTTCCGGAAGAGACAATATTATTTATCAGGAGAAAATTGGAAATGAATGGAAAGGCATTGAAATTGAAGGAGAAATGCTTGTAGGCAGAAAAAGTAAAGTACTCTATTTCAATTCCGAAAAAGAATGGAAAAGATATCCAGAATGGGCTCAAAATAGAAATCAAATAATTGAACGAGTAAAAATTGATTGGCCGCCAGAACGAACAGAATATCAAAACTAAACACAACACCGTATATAAACTATAAGTAATAAGTTCTCAAGCTCGTTTACAGGCCCTCGAACCAGGCCGGGTAAACGAGCTATTTTTATGCTTCCCTTTTCAGGGAACCATCCAAACAAGCCAAACATAAAAAGGATAAAAAATTAATAGGGAAAGAAGGGTTATTTGATAGCGGAGTTATTTTGGTCCAGATGCTTTAATTTCTCTTTGAGCAAGCCTACATCTTCTCCCAGCTTTTGATCAATGATCTTCGCGTAATGCTGGGTAGTCTTGATCGATCGATGGCCTAGCATCTTACTTACCGATTCGATAGGCACACCATTGGCCAGGGTTACCGTGGTGGCAAACGTATGACGGGCCATATGGAAGGTAAGGTCTTTGGTGATGCCACAGAGCACAGCGATCTCCTTTAGAAAACTGTTGGTCTTTTGATTGCTGGAGTGGGGTAGTAGGCCGTTGTTGGGAAGTTCCTGGCCCCTGTATTTTTCAATGATTTCCTGAGCCATTTCCAGTAAGGGGATGTTACTAATCGTTCCTGTTTTGGTTCGCTTCACCCTTAGCCATTGATCACCATCGATACCCAGAACAATATCGTCCGGGGTGAGTTTGCAGACATCGCTATAGGAAAGTCCGGTGTAGCAGGAGAAAATAAACAGATCCCTTACCTGTTCCAGGCGGGTGAATTTGAATTCTTTCTTGATGATCTTAATAAGCTCCTCCCGGGTTAAGAACTCCCTGTCCTTTTGCTGTAATTTTAATTTGAAGTTGTAAAAGGGATCCTGGTCGATCCATCCGTTACCATAGCATATCCGGACGATCTTTTTAAAGTATGCCAGGTATTTCATTGCCGAGTTATGAGCCAGGTGTTTCTCTGTTTTTAAGTAGTATATAAACGCATTGATAAAGGTGGTTTGAATGCGTTTGACATTGATGTCTTCAGCGTCGTAATTGGCCTGAATGAAGTCACTAAGATGGCTCTTGGTGGTTTTATAACGCTGGAGGGTGCGGAAGGAGAATTCTTTGCCTACCAGTTTCTCCATCTTCTGATTGTGGACTTCTAAGACGTCAAGGATGTACCTGTGAGTCTCTTCAATACCGAGATATCTGTTCTTGATCCTTTTAGCTGTGATCTCCTCTTCCCGGTCTAATAATTCCTGATAGGTGATAAATACATGCTTTCTGATAATATCCAGATGGTGGTTTACATATTTTGACTCTGCCGAATGTCCCATCACCTTATTGGCCTTTGCATTCCATCTTTTGAGATTTGCAGAGAGGAAGGTGCTGGCTTCTGCGCGCATGCCATTGTAGGTGATACGCAAATAGATCATGCCTTTTTCCGGGTCTTTAAGCCTGTTTTTTCTGATATAGAACAATATGGAGAGCAGATCTTGCATAAAAAAGTGCCTGATTTCTACTTAAAGATAGACGAAAAGAATTTTAAAATAAAACGGGAGTGCCTTTGTTTTCAGGGGTTTGCGTTTAATTCGGTGGCGCAAGATCTGCGCTGATGATAGTCACCGAATTAGACACCTTTTAAGTGGTGTTTTTTGATATCAAATGAAATCAGTAAAAAAGAAAAACCCCGTAAACACTGGTGTTTTACGGGGTTTTGATGTGAATTGGAATTTTAAAAGTACTCGAGGTGGGAATCGAACCCACACTCCCGAAAGAACTGGATTTTGAATCCAGCGCGTCTACCAATTCCGCCACTCGAGCATTATGGTTGATCTCGGAGAGATCGTAATTTTTCTTTTCCTGTGCCAGACTTCCAGTACTTTTCCCGGATTCTGGCTTCTTTCCGATTACTGCACTCTTCAGTGAAGATCAATCGAAATGGACGGTATGACTTGGTTGTGGCCTCCCATCCTTTATTATGTCTTTTCAATCTGTTCTCCAGATCCTGAGTTTGCCCTACGTAAATGTAGTTGAACTCCTCACTCGCTATGGCATATACTATAATCATGTCCAGCGCGCCTGCCTGTCGGCAGACAGGTCTACCAATTCCGCCACTCGAGCATTTCGGTCTGCAAAACTATAAAATATTTTTATTTGTAAACCCAAAAATACCAAGATTTATCCTTTACCACTAGGAATAAATTTCTAAATTTGCACCCTGTTTAAAACAACACAACATTAACAAACTACTAAACAGAACATTAAGATGCCATATTCAGTGCCGGATCCGAAGATTTTTGCCTGTACTCAAAGTAGAGAATTAGGAGAGAAAATTGCCAAAGCCTTCGGGCAGGAATTGGGGAATGTTAAATTTTCCAGGTATAGCGACGGAGAGTTTCAACCTTCCTTCGAAGAGTCGGTAAGAGGGTCCCGTGTATTTATCATCGGGTCTACCCACCCCAACTCAGATCACCTGATGGAAATGCTCCTGATGCTGGATGCGGCCAAAAGGGCTTCAGCCCGACATATTACCGCGGTGTTGCCTTATTTTGGATGGGCGCGCCAGGATAGAAAAGACAAGCCAAGAGTTCCGATAGGGGCCAAGCTTATTGCCAAATTACTGGAAGAGGCCGGGGCAACCCGAATCATTACCATGGATCTTCACGCAGACCAGATCCAGGGATTCTTTGAAAGACCGGTGGATCATTTGTTTGCCTCTACCATCTTTTTGCCTTACCTGGAAAGCCTGAAGCTGGAAAACCTGACGGTGGCTTCCCCCGATATGGGAGGTTCCAAGAGGGCCTATGCCTACAGTAAGTTCCTGGGCAGTGAGGTGGTGATCTGTTACAAACAGCGCAAAATTGCCAACGTGATCGATCATATGGAGCTTATCGGGGATGTGAGTGGCAGACACGTGGTATTGGTGGATGATATGGTAGATACTGCCGGAA
This sequence comes from Robertkochia flava, assembly GCF_020166515.1. Taxonomy (GTDB): domain Bacteria; phylum Bacteroidota; class Bacteroidia; order Flavobacteriales; family Flavobacteriaceae; genus Robertkochia; species Robertkochia flava. The sequence continues at coordinate 687,333 of NZ_JAINZT010000002.1, forward strand.
CACTGACCAAGGCTGCAGATCTGATGATCGAAAGAGGAGCACTTAGTGTGCGAGCAATTACCACACACGCTATTCTTTCAGGAAACGCCTATGAGCGAATTGAAAACTCAAAACTAACGGAGCTGATCGTAACCGATTCGATCCCGTTAAAGCAGGAGAGTGAAAAAATAAAGGTGTTGAGCTGTGCAGATCTGTTTGCAGATGTGATGCACAGGGTACATCACAATACTTCGATCGCATCGAAGTTTTTAATGTAGAATATTAATTTAATTTTTATATAATGAAGTCAATCACTATCGAAGGATCTAAAAGAGAAAGCGTGGGCAAGTCGGCGACTAAAGCCTTACGTAATGCTGGAAAGGTTCCTTGCGTGTTATACGGAGGGGATAAGCCATTGCACTTTTCAGCAGAAGTACTTGCATTCAAAGACCTGGTTTACACTCCTAATGCACACACTGTGGTGATCAAGTTGGAGGATGGTAAGGAGCATAACGCAATCTTACAGGACATTCAGTTTGACCCTGTAAGCGATGCTATCCTGCACATCGACTTCTACCAGTTGTTTGATGACAAAGAGGTAACCATCGACATTCCTGTAAGAAAGAAAGGAAACTCTCCGGGGGTTATCGCTGGTGGGGTACTGCGTATGAATCAGCGTAAACTTAAGGTTAAAGCACTTCCTGCTAACCTTCCTGATTTTATCGATGCAGACGTTTCTAACCTGAACATCGGTAACAAGCTTTATGTTACTGCTATTGAGCAGGAGAACTTCAAGATCATGCACCCGGACAACACGGTGGTATGTCAGGTAAGAATCTCTCGTGCGGCAATGAAAGCGGCTCAGGAGGCTGCCAAAGCAGAAAAAGAAGCTGCCAAGAAATAATTTCAGATCACACTCTGATGAAAGCACCCCGATTATTCGGGGTGCTTTTTTATTTTTGTGAAAAAACCACTCATGCTCGATTCCCTGTTACAATGGCTGGGCATTGTTAAAAAACAACGTACACCTGACATGAAAAAGTTCCTTATCGCCGGCCTGGGCAATATCGGTGCCAAATATGAAAATACCCGGCACAATATCGGATTCAAAATGCTGGATGCCCTCGCGGAAGAAGAAGGGGTGTCTTTCGAGACCCGGAAACTGGGAGATATGGCGAGCTTCAGGTATAAAGGGCGCACCTTCGTACTGCTTAAGCCCGGTACCTACATGAACTTGTCCGGAAAGGCTATTCAGTACTGGATGAAGATGGAGAAGATCGAACCGGATAATCTCCTGGTGATCACCGATGATATTAATCTCCCCTTTGGTACCATTCGCCTGAAAGCTAAGGGAAGTGATGGGGGGCATAACGGGTTAAAGGATATTCAGGAAAAGCTCGGTACTACCAAATACAACAGGTTCAGATTTGGAGTGGGGGATGATTTCGCCAAAGGCAGGCAGGTCGATTATGTCCTCGGGGAATGGTCTCCGGAAGAAACAGAAAAGCTCAAGGAGCGCCTGAAACGAGGTGCTGCCCTGGTGCGCTCTTTTGGTACGGCCGGACTTGCCAATACCATGAATACCTTTAACAATACCTAGGTCAGTTTGCAATCCGGAATTCGGAGATCTCAGAATCGGCTTTGTTGCCCTGTTGGTCTGTGGTGATCACCTTCCAGTAATACGTGGTGCCCGGAGAAAGGTTTTCCACCCTTATCTGCTGAGCGGTTCCGGAGCTACCGATCGAGGTTGCCGGAGGAGAATCCGTACCAAAAAACACTTCATAATCAGAAATGTCATTGTCGAGATCTGCTCCCTCCCAGCGCAGATCAAGTGCTGAAGATCCGTTGAGACTAAGAGAAGCCCCGGATGGCGGGTAAATGAGATCGGCAGGAAAGGGAACATAAGAGGCGATGCCTTCTCCCGCATTGTAAAATTTCCAGGTGGCACTTTGGGCGGTTTCGTTTGGGGTGGCAGAGGAGGAGGCTTCAACGTACCACGAATACGGGGTTCCCCGGTCCAGCTCTACAGCCAAAGAGGCGCCGCTGGTGGTCTGACTGCGCATCTGACCCGAAATGAGATTTTTAATATTGAGCTGGTAACTGCTCGCATTCGAAGCGGGCTCCCAGCGGAATTCTATGGAAGAAACATTCGGATTCACACTGTTCACAACCCCTTCAAAACATTCACTGTTATTTTCCGGGAACTGCAGCTGAGGTGCCGATGGCGGAGCGGGTTGGTCATTATCGCCACCACAAGCCCATACGAGCAGAAGGATTGGAATACAAATCAAAAGCCGGGTCATTTTCATCGTTTCACGAGTTTTATGGTCTTATTGGTGCTGGTCCCATCGATCTCTAAAAGGTAGACCCCGTTGGGCAGTTCCGAAACGTTTACCTCGGCTTTTCCCGTTGCGTTGGTCACGGCGCTCTGATTCCAGATGCGTTGCCCCGTTACGGAGTAAATGTTTAATTCCAGGGTGGTGTTTTGTTCCATAGTATGTATGAACAGGTTTGTATTCACCGGATTCGGGTATACCAGGAATACCTCCCCAATCAGGATCTCCTCCTTATAAACGCCCTGGCAGGCTTTGGAAGTACTTACTTCCAGGAGATTCAGTCCCTCGCGAAGCGGCAGATCGATCACCCCGTCTTCTGTGGTGATGAGTGTTCCGTTCAGATCAATGAAATACAGTTCGGCCCCCGAAAGATCGAGTTTTAACTGCCTGGTTTGTTCGTCAGGTTTGGAGAGCACGCTAAGTGCTTCGGGTTCCTCAATGGTGATTTCAAAACACTGTTCATAGTCTGGCTGTCCCTCTACCGTAAAACATAGCTGATAATTTCCTGAGGCTAAAGAATTGAAGGAGGCTGTGGTGTTAAAGCTGGCGGTTTCGCTGATCCCGTTTCCGGTAATACGGGCGGTGTAATTCTGGTTTTCTGCTGTGGTTATCGCTACCTGGCCATCTTCCCTGTTCCGGCAGCTTTCTCCTTCAGTCTGGATAAGGTAGTTGGCAACGGGAAGTGAAAATATAGGACAACCGGTTACATCTACCTTGGTGTCGGCCGGGGTATTCGGACACAGGTCATTTTCATCAAAAACGCCGTCCCTGTCCTGGTCTTCCTTGAACGCTCCGTTAACAAGGATCTCAAGGGAAAACTTATTGAGACTGCCCCCGTCAAGATCATAGCCGTCACTCACGGTAAGAGTCCATGGCCCTAGGATAGGTTCGCCCTTGAAGGCTGCGAGCGCTTCCTTCGGAATTACAACACCGGAAATTGCCGGGTTCGTGCCGCAGGTAAGATTGTCGCCTTCGTCATCAAAAATAACATCGATATCATTTTCTTCCCCGCAGGGCAGGCTTAACAGGGTAACCCTTCTTCCATTAGGGGAGGTCAGGGTAATAGTAAGGTCCTGGACATAGGAATGCGAAATGTCTACTCCTACGCTTAACTTATTCAGGTCTCCTTCCTTATCAACGAATATGGTAGAGTTCACCACCGGGGTGCCTTTTTCCGGAATGGGGATGACCGTTGAGTTTTCATAATTGGCAGCATTTATAACAATAGTGGTAAAGTTGAAGGTTTGTGAGAAATTGCCTTCCCCACAGTCGTTAATGGGCTTCACCCTCCAGTAATAGGTGGTTCCGCCTTCCAGGTTTTCCGGGTTGAAAATGGGGTTGGTAACAGAAGCCGTTTCTATGATGTTGGTAAAGCCGGCGTCAGTAGACAGGTCTACCTGGTAGGAAGCCGTGTTAGGAGTGGCCTCCCAGTTTAAGGTAGTATCCAGTAGCAGGTTTGAACTGTTGTTCGCCGGGTTTAGCAGCTGCAGTGCTTCGAAAGTATCGTTAAAAATATTAATAGAAATCGGATAGGTTTTGACCAGGTCTCCGGAGGAGGTGGCTATAAGTGTAAAGCCGTTGGCTCCTGCCGTGGCAGAAGAAGTTCCGGATACAGTGACTTCAATAGCGGTGTCGTTGGCAGTGGCAGTGGTTTGACTGAATGCAACAGACAAGCCCGGACTGATATCGGTGGCGCTAAAGGTGGTGGTCTCATTAAAGCCCGCATAGGTGAGGTAGGTGAAGGGCAATACCAGGTTGTCCGGTTGGCAGATGTTATATTCCAGTGAAGGCAGGTCAAGGGCATATCCCGATTGTTCCACCCGGAGGGCCTCCTTATTCAGCGCAAAGAAAATATTATCAACGGCTCTCACCATGATCCTCGCATTCGAAGTAGTGATTCCCGAAGGTATCACCACGTCCTGGCTCCCGTCATTGGGGGTATTCTCTTCAATGATTACCGGGTTGTCGAGGTTGTTGTCAACAATGAGCAAAAGATCGACAAAGCCGGTATTTATAGGTTCCAGGTTGGTTTCTCCCACTTCCCAGGAAATGGTTTCTACCTGCCCCGCTTCCAGGGTCTGTGTTGTGCTTTGAGAAGTAACGCTGAAGGGCGTGGCGGTTTCAATAACCTGGATCTGGGAATCGCCCCTTGTCGTTTGTCCTCCTGCCGAGTTGTTGTCTCTCACCAGAATGGAGAAGTTCAGCCTGCGGGAAACCGTAGGTAAGGGCCCCCATTGGGGAGAAAGGTTGTTGGAAAGGAGTCCCGGATTCGGGAAATAACGGTTAGGGGATTCACTTGGGGGAAATGAACGGAATAGAGGTCCTTCTGTCGCTGTGCTTTGTGGTGGTTGCTGGGTGATCTCATTGTCCTGCTGTTCCCAGCTGTAAGTGAGCAGGTCGCCATCTGCATCTGTGGCCACTGCCTCGAGCACGAAAGGGGTTCCTGCCGGGATGGTGTAATCCAAAGAAGTGCTGAGCACGGGCGCATTGTTGGCAAGGGTTGTGGTGGCTGCGCAATTGCTGTTCCCGATAGTGATATTACTCCAGATCTGTTGAATGCTCAGCGCGTGAAAATAATCGTCACTCTGCCCCACAACATCAGGCGGACAAATACCGGCATAGGCCATGATGGTCGAGCCACTTCCGGGTTCCACTGCGGAGATGTCTGTACGGTTGCCTCCGCAGGAGTTGTTAAAGGTGTGGGTAGCGCCCAGCTGGTGTCCCATTTCATGGGCCACGAAGTCGATATCGAAAGGGTCGCCCTCAGGAATGTTCAGGCCTGTAACTCCTTTGGCCTTGTTGGGGGTACAGGGCGAAGAGACCAGCGCAATTCCTCCACCGCCGGTGCTGAAGACATGTCCAATGTCGTAATTGTCAAATCCTATGGCATTGTCTATAATGTCCTGGATCTCATTTAAGAGCGCACTTCCGTCATCATTAGTGAGTCCGTCTGTTTCCGGGTCCAGGAATATGATCTCCTCATTGTTTTCGATGAGCTCCATAGTAATGGCCAGGTCGTTCTCAAAAATTCCGTTGACCCGGGTCATGGTGGTATTCATGGCGGCGAGTACAGCTTCCTTTTTCTGGGTTTCGGTACCGTTGGAAAGGTTGGCCTGATTGATATGATAGATGGAATATTCGGCGGTTGCCGCAAGGGCCAGGCGAAAGGTTCGTAAAACCGAATCGTCGAAAGAACGCAGGAGTACCTGGGACTCCCGGGCAGCCTGTTTTACGATCTGATCTTCAACCTTGCACTGGTAGTCAGACGGACTAAGCGCTGCTTTCGCAGCGAGGTATACCTGTGAGCTTCCGGTGGTTTCAGGATTCAGATACCAGGAGCGGCCTTTTTCGTAGATCATCCCGTGAAACCCTGTTTTATCCACAGAGAAGTAGATGGACCTGCCGGGGTGTTCCGTGGAAATCCCCTTGTAAGACTGTATTTCCGGGAATTTTTTTGACAGGCCTTCAGAAAGTACGCTGGTGCGAACAATCCGGTATGTTTCCGGGTTTCCCTCCGGGGAAGGAAAAGAGATAGCTGAGCCCTGTCTGGCGGAGCCGTTTTTCAGATTGCGGTTGTCTGTTTTTGATAATTCTTCCCTTAAGAGCGCTTTGTCAAGCCTGTACGTGCTTACCTGTACCCCCTTTCTAAGATTTTTGTGTTCAGACAGCATAGCAGATTTGGTCCAGGGTTGGGCTTGCTGTGCCTGGAGGGCCAGAAGGCCCATAAATACCCCGGTAAGTAAAGTAAGGAGGAATCTTTTTTTCATTCTATGTCGGTCTACAGTAAATTTAGTAAAAATAGATGGTGTTTTCTTCGCGAAATCGATAGAGACTCGTTGAAATAATTATTTTTTCGGATTAGAATTTGTTAATTTGTGCAGTACATCATGTTTTAATTAAACAGCCTTTAAGTGATCGTAAAGCGCAATCTTTTTGATAAAAAAGATAATCACCATACGGTGGTTACCATAGGAACCTTTGACGGGGTGCATGTAGGCCATAAAAAGATCATCGAAAAACTGGTGGCTAACGCCAGGGCGAATAGTCTCAGGTCAACCATCCTTACCTTTTTTCCCCATCCCCGAATGGTATTGCAGCAAGCCAGCGATCTGAAGCTGTTGAATACCCTTGATGAAAAGATGGAGATCCTGGAGGCTACCGGACTTGAGCAACTTATCATCCATCCGTTTACCAAAGAATTTTCCAGAATGACCGCCGAGGAGTTCGTTCGCGATGTGCTGGTCGGTGCCCTGCAAACTAAAAAAGTGATCATCGGGTATGACCATCGCTTTGGAAGGAACCGCACTGCCACCATTGAAGACCTCAGAGTGTTCGGAGAGCGTTATGGCTTTGAGGTGGAGCAGATCTCTGCCGAGGAGATCGATGAGGTTTCGGTAAGTTCCACCAAGATCAGAAAAGCGCTGGACGAAGGTGATGTGGAAACGGCTAATGAATACCTGGGGTATGAATACATGTTATCCGGCAATATTACCCGGGGTAAGGGCTTGGGCAGGCAACTGGACTTTCCCACTGCGAACCTCCATATTGAAGAATCCTACAAGCTGATCCCGAAAAACGGGGTTTATGTGGTGAAAAGCCGGATCGATGACCGGGAGGTATTCGGGATGATGAATATCGGGTATAATCCCACCGTGAACGGAACTGAAAAAACCATTGAGGTGCATTTTTTCGACTTTCAGGAAGACCTGTACGAGAAAAACATCAGGGTGTTGCTGTTGCATCGCCTGAGGGAGGAAACCCGGTTTGATTCCATAGACGAGCTTAAACAGCAATTGTATAAGGATAAAGAACGGTCTTTGGCTTATATTTCGCGTTCCCATGCTTGACCGTTGGTTGTTCAAACGTATCGATAACAGTGCCCTGATCGTTTTCAGGGTAATCTTCGGACTACTGATCTTTCTCGAATCCGGGGGTGCCATCCTTACGGGCTGGGTTAAACGGACCCTTATTGAACCGGAATTCACCTTTAATTTTATCGGGTTTGAGTTTTTGCAGCCGCTACCCGGCAACTGGATGCATGTATATTTTGGCGTGATGGCATGTTGTGGTATTTTGGTAATGCTTGGCTACCGCTACCGATGGAGCCTTTCGGTTTTCACCCTTCTTTGGAGCGGGGTGTATCTCATGCAAAAGGCCAGTTATAACAATCACTACTACCTGTTGATGTTGCTGTGTGTGCTTATGCTGTTGCTGCCGGCACACCGTTATGCTTCTCTCGATGTGAAACGGGAACCTTCTCTTAAACGCAACTGGATGTACCGATGGAACTCCTGGCTGATCATTTTACAGGTATGGATCGTATATACCTATGCGTCTGTAGCCAAATGGTATCCTGACTGGATCGATCTGACCGTTCCGTCCCGGCTGATGCAGGCGCGCTCGCATTATTACCTGGTAGGGGATCTTTTGCAGGAACCCTGGATGCATGTTTCTATAGCAGTCTTCGGTATCCTTTTTGACCTTTTGGTGGTGCCCCTGCTGTTGTGGAAGCGCACCCGGATATTTGCCTTTATTGCCTCCGTTTTCTTCCATATTTTCAATTCTGTGATCTTTCACATCGGAATCTTCCCTTACCTGTCTTTAGGTTTTACCCTCTTCTTTTTTGAGCCGGAAACCATCCGGAAGATTTTTCTTCCGAAAAAGGAACCGTATACAGGAGGGGAGGTTGTTGTTCCTTCATACAGGCCATGGCTGCTGGGTATCGGAGCCGTCTATTTTGCTGTACAACTTGCCTTGCCGCTGCGACACTGGTTCATTCCCGGGGATGTCTTATGGACGGAAGAGGGACACCGGTTAAGCTGGCGGATGATGTTGCGAACCAAATCCGGGTACATCCGCTTTAAGGTGGTGGATAAAGCTACGGGGGAAACGTATATGGTACATCCGGGGAACAGGTTGTCTGATAAACAGCAGGGTATAATTGCTACGAAACCGGATGTGATCTGGCAGTTTGCACAGCGGTTAAAGAAGGAATACGCTGCCCGGGGTAAGGAGGTGGCCGTATATGTGGATCGAAGCGGGGTAAGTGTGAACGGAAGAAAGGCGCAGCGGCTGATCGATCCCGAAGCAGACCTGGCTGATGAACGCTGGTATATCTGGAAGCATCAACCCTGGATATTACCCTTTAAAAAAGAGCAGGATTAGATTTCCTAAAACCGCATAATGCCTTAAATTTGTTGCGGAATCAGGCCCATTTGGGCCTTGTTAATTTAAATCCCTATTAAATATGCTTCAGGTACAATTTATCAGAGACCACAAGGAAGAGGTAATTCAAAAACTGGCAAAGAGAAATCTTGAAGTTTCCGGTCAGATTGAGCAGGTATTGCAATTGGATGAAGAACGCAGAGCTACCCAGACCACCCTGGATGCGATCCTGGCAGAGTCCAATAAATTGTCCAAGGAGATAGGGATGCTATTCAAAAGCGGAAAAGCCCAGGAGGCCAATGAGATCAAGAAAAAAACGGCCGGTCTTAAAGAGGAGTCTAAGGAACTGACCGAAAAGCTCAATTCGGTGGCAGCGCAATTAACAGAGCTTCTCTATACCCTGCCTAATATACCTCACGATTCTGTTCCTGAAGGAAATTCTGATGAAGATAATGAGGTGATCTTTGAAGAGGGTGAAGTTCCAAGTCTTCAGGATGGGGCATTACCACACTGGGAGCTGGCCAAAAAATACGACATCATCGATTTTGACCTTGGCGCCAAGATCACAGGAGCGGGATTTCCTGTTTACAAAGGTAAAGGAGCCCGCCTGCAAAGAGCGCTGATCGCTTATTTCCTGGACAAAAATACAGAGGCCGGCTATACCGAATACCAGGTTCCGCATCTGGTCAATGAGGCTTCCGGGATCGGTACAGGCTCCCTTCCGGATAAGGAAGGACAGATGTACTATATCGGCCAGGATGATCTTTACCTGATCCCAACCGCCGAGGTGCCTGTCACCAACTTTTACAGGGACGAATTGCTCAATGAGGGCGATCTGCCCCTGCTGGCAACAGCCTATACGCCCTGCTTCAGAAGAGAAGCCGGTAGTTATGGGGCCCATGTGCGCGGACTGAACAGGTTGCATCAGTTCGATAAAGTTGAGATCGTGCGCATCGAGCATCCCGAAAGGTCTTATGAAGCCCTTGAAGGGATGGTAGATCACATTAAAGGAATTCTCAGAGAATTGAAATTACCATACAGGATCCTGCGCTTATGCGGAGGGGACCTGACATTTTCGTCGGCCCTCACCTACGATTTCGAAGTGTATTCCACCGCCCAGGAACGCTGGCTGGAGATCAGTTCGGTTTCTAATTTTGAAACCTTCCAGGCGAACCGTATGAAGCTTCGCTTCAGGGATGCCCAGGGAAAAAAGAGCCTTGCTCATACCCTGAACGGCAGTTCCCTGGCCCTGCCAAGAGTGCTTGCCGGGATTCTTGAAAACTACCAGACCTCCGAGGGTATTGTGGTTCCTGAGGTCCTGAGACCCTATACAGGTTTTGATATCATTTCCTGATGTCATGAAATAATATATCCCTGCATAAAGCCCAAAAACACCGCGTTTTTGGGCTTTATCTTTTTATCTTAACAGGAATTTAAAATCATGTGCGCTATCTTTGAGTAAGCACGAACGTATGAAAAGAACCTTCCTGATATTTTTTATGCTGCTTCTTTCCCTTTCCGGATACTGTCAGGCCGAAGATGCCATGGCCAAGGTGTATATGGATAAGGGTGAATATGAGAAGGCGCTGTTTTATTACGAAAAGCTCTTTGAATCCAATCCCTACAATATGAATTACCTGGGTGCATTGGTAAAGTGCTACCAGCAGCTGGAACAGACGGAAAAGGCTGAGGTTTTGCTCAAAGACCAGTTGTCCAGGCCCAGAATACCTCCTGCTGTGCATATCGAACTGGGTTATAATTACAGCCTGATGGGAGAAGAGGCCCTGGCAAAGGAGCAGTACGATCTTGCTATGGCTTCCATTGAATTAAATCCGTCTTACGCCTATATGGTAGGGCAGGGATTCCGGTCGAAACAATTGCTGGAGGAGGCGGTAAAGGCCTTTAAGAAGGGAATGGAATTGAATCCCAAACTTAATTTTAACTACGACCTGGCCTATATCTACGGGGAACAGGGCGATCTGGAACAGATGTACAATACCTATCTGGACCTGATCCTGGAACGTACCAATCTGAAGGAAAATATTAAAAGAAATATCGGGAGATTCCTTTTCGAGGATGGAAGCAGTCAGGGCAATGAGGTGCTGCGCAAAGTGCTTTTGCAGCGGGTGCAATCGGACCCGAACATCGTATGGAACGAACTTTTAAGCTGGCTGTTTATTCAGCAGAAACAATACAGTAATGCCCTGAGCCAGGAAAAGGCGATATACAAGAGATCGGAGGAGCCGCATCTGGATGGTATCAGAGACCTGGGATTGATCGCTTATTCTGACGGTGAGAACGGGGTAGCGGGGGAGGCTTTTGAGTTCATCGTTAAAAATTCAGGAGACCCTTCTTACCGGGGTCAGGCCGATTATTATCTGATGAAGATTGCCGTAGCAGAAATGGAAGAGGGACAGGAAGAAACCCTGCTTACTGCTTTTGACAACCTTTTGGATGAATATGGCAGGGACCAGACCACGGTGGGGCTGCAGGTGCTAAGGGCTAATTTCATGGCTTTTCACGCCGGCCTGCCTGAGGAGGCTGTTGCCGATCTGAAGGCGCTTATGGAACTGCCCATGGACCGCTACAGCCTGGCCACGGTAAAGATGGAACTGGCCGATATTCTGGTCTATCAGGAATTGTTCAACCAGGCTCTTATCTATTACTCCCAGGTGCAAAAGGAACTTAAAAATGACGTTACCGGTCAGATGGCCAGGTTTAAGGTGGCGCGAACCAGTTTTTACAAAGGCGATTTTGACTGGGCAGAATCCCAGTTAAAGGTTTTAAAATCGTCTACTTCCCAGCTTATAGCGAACGATGCCTTGCAGCTCAAGTTGATCATTTCGGATAACTCTGTCCAGGACTCCCTTCAAACGGCATTGAAGACCTATGCCAGGGCTCACCTGTTGGCGTACCAGGAGCAGGATGAGGCTGCCATAGCAACCATAGACGATATCCTGAAGAACCATAAAGGAGAAGCTATTGAAGATGAAGCACTGATGATGCAGGCAGGGTTATTTGAAAAACTCGGGGATTATGAACGGGCAGAACTCAATTACCTGAAAGTGATCGAATTCTTTCCGCAGGACATTTTTATGGATGACGCCTTGTACAGGCTTTCCGAGCTCTATCTCGGCGAATTAAATGAACCGGAAAAGGCGAAACCCTTGCTGGAACGCCTTATCTTTGACCACCAGGACAGCATTTATTTTCCGGAGGCCCGGAAAAAATTCAGGGAACTCCGGGGAGATCCTGTTAATTAATGCAATTTCTCTAATCAAAACGCGGATTTTATGTTGATCTATAATGTTACGATAAATATTGAGGAAACCGTTCACCGGGAATGGGTGCAATGGATGCTGGAGCAGCATATCCCGGATATGATCGCAACCGGGAAGTTTTCGGGAGCGCGCATGGTACGGGTAATGGTGGAAGAGGAAATGGGGGGTATCACCTATTCGGTGCAGTATTACACCGAGAATAAAAATACCCTGGAGCGCTATTATCGCGAAGATGCCGAACGGCTTCGTTCGGATGCCTTGAAAAAATTCCCGGATAAGTTCGTCGCTTTCAGAACCGAACTGGAGATCATAAGCGAACATTAATATGAAAAAAGGGAGAACTCCGGGCAAATACAGTAAACCTGTTAAAGAGGGCGGTAAAGTAAGGCCAAAGAAACACCTCGGACAGCATTTTCTGAAAGATGAGAATATAGCCCGAAAGATCGCAGATACCCTGAGCCTGGAAGGTTACGACCAGGTCCTGGAAATTGGTCCTGGAATGGGGGTGCTTACCAAATACCTCCTGGAAAAACCTGTTGATGTGTATGCCATGGACCTGGATTCTGATTCGATAGCCTACCTCAATGGTCCCTTTACAAGTCAGTACCTCCCCGGAAGAAAGGAGGGCTTTACCGTTCTGGAGGCCGATTTTCTGAAATATGACATCCATGCCCTTTTCGGGGATCAACCATTTGCCATAACCGGGAACTATCCCTACAATATCTCTTCTCAGATCGTGTTCAAGGCCCTGGAATTAAGAGACCAGGTACCGGAGTTTACCGGTATGTTTCAGAAGGAGGTTGCCCAGCGTATCTGTGAGAAGGAGGGGAGTAAGACCTATGGTATACTATCGGTATTAACCCAGGCCTTTTATGAAGCAGAATACCTGTTTACGGTACCCCCCGGAGTTTTTAATCCGCCGCCCAAGGTGGATTCGGGAGTGCTTCGCTTGCGCAGACGTGAAAATTACAAATTGCCGTGTAATGAGCAGCGCTTCTTCCAGGTGGTTAAAATGGCCTTCCAGCAGCGAAGGAAAACCCTCCGCAACAGTTTAAAAAGTTTAGGGGTGCCCGATAATTTAAAAGAAGATGCTATCTTTGGTCGGCGTCCGGAGCAATTAAGTGTTTCTGCCTTTATTGAACTGGTTCGGATGCTGGAAACTGAACAATAACCCTTGCAACCGGAATAGCCCTGGGATTCCGTCCTTTCCTTTCCGGACTGCCAGTGCCAAGCGGCCAGATAAAAAGCACTCTGCCATGACTCCTTTCAAGCTAAGCGAAGAGTTACTGGAAAATATCAAGACCTTAATAGAGTCCAGAAGCGACCAGTCTTTGCTGGACCTGATGGAGGACTTCCACTATGCGGATATTGCTGAGATTATAGACGACCTGAACCTGGATGAAGGTACCTATATTATCAAGCTCCTTGATAGCGAGCGCACCTCAGATATTCTTACCGAACTTGATGAGTATAAAAGGGAACAGATCCTTACCCGGCTTTCTGCCAAGGAGATTGCGGAAGAGATAGGGGAACTGGATACCGATGACGCTGCCGATATCATTGCCGAGCTGCCTGAAGAACGGGTGCGGGAGATCATCAGCCAGATCGAAGACCCTCAGCATGCAAAGGATATTGTCGAGCTGTTGCGCTATGATGAGGATTCTGCAGGGGGACTGATGGCTAAAGAGCTGGTAAAGGTCAATGAAAACTGGAATGTACTTACCTGTGTTAAAGAGATGCGCAGACAGGCAGAAAATGTGACCCGGGTGCATTCTATTTATGTGGTGGATGACGAGGAAAAACTAAAGGGACGCTTGTCTTTAAAAGACCTGTTAACCACCTCCACCAAAACCCAGATCAGTGAGATCTATATTCCAAAAGTAGATTATGTAAGGGTAGGCGACCGGGCAGAAGACGTAGCCCGGATGATGTCTAAATACGACCTGGAGGCCGTGCCGGTGATCGATGAGATCGGAAGACTGGTAGGTCGCATTACCATTGATGATATTGTGGATGTGATCAAGGAAGAGGCCGATAAGGATTACCAGCTGGCGGCAGGTATTACCCAGGAGGTGGAGGCCGACGACAGTGTATGGCAACTCACCAAAGCGCGATTACCATGGCTGGTTTTAGGTTTGCTGGGCGGACTCGGATCTGTGTTTATCCTTGAAGGTTTCGAGGATGTTATGGCGAACCCGGAATACAGAAGCCTCTTCTTTTATACACCACTTATAGCGGCTATGGCTGGGAATGTGGGAGTGCAGTCATCTGCGATCATCGTACAGGGTCTTGCCAATGATGTGGTAAAAGGAAGTTTGCTGGATCGCCTTCTTAAAGAGGTCGGATTAAGTCTTATTAACGGTGGTGCCCTGGCTCTGCTGGTGATAGCTTTTGGTTTTGTGATCAATCAACCCCTCGCCGTTAGTGCAACCATAGCCTTGTCTATGATGGCAGTTATCGTGGTGGCGGCCCTGATCGGTACCTTCGTGCCTATTATCCTGGATAAGCGCGGTGTGGATCCTGCGATCGCTACAGGACCCTTCATTACCACCAGTAATGATATTTTCGGGATCTTCCTGTTTTTTTATATCGCCAAGGTCATTCTCGGATTTTAATCCCCACCTTTCTTGTCATAATTTGTAACTTTGAGATAGCAGTCCCTTTCCAAAGCATAACCTTACCTGATCTTCTTTTAATTCTGGAATAGCTTTTAATAGATGAAAATACTTCACGTAGACACCAACCATCCACTGCTTAAGGAGCAGCTGGAAGACATGGGATTTATAAATGAAGAGGATTATACCTCTGGCAAGGCGGAGGTCATGAAGAAGATCTCTCAATATGACGGATTGATCATACGCAGCAGGTTCCCTGTGGACCGTGCCTTTCTCGATGCGGCTACCCAATTAAAATTTATTGGCAGGGTCGGAGCGGGCCTGGAGAATATAGATATCGAGTATGCCAGGCAACTGGGTGTAACTCTCATTAATGCCCCGGAAGGCAACCGCAATGCCGTTGGAGAACATGCCCTGGGCATGTTGCTTGCACTGATGAATAATTTCGCAAAAGCCCATCGGGAAGTGTCCAAAGGCACCTGGCTCCGGGAGGAGAACCGTGGCTTTGAACTGGAAGGGAAGGTTGTTGGCCTGTATGGTTATGGAAATATGGGAAAGGCCTTTGCCAGAAAACTCAGGGGAATGGATGTGGAAGTGATCTGTTACGACATTGAAGGTGGAGTGGGAGATGAGAACGCGCGACAGGTGGGTATCCTGGAGTTTCAGCGAAATGCTGAAGTGGTGAGCCTGCATACACCCCAGACCCCGCAAACCCTTGGTCTCGTTAACCGGGATTTTATCGAATCTTTTGCCAACCCTTTTTGGTTTATCAATACAGCCAGGGGGAAGAGCGTGGTTACAGCCGACCTGGTTGAGGCCCTGAAAACCGGCAAGGTACTTGGAGCAGCCCTGGATGTGCTGGAATATGAGAAAGCCTCCTTCGAACAGCTCTTTGACGGTGGGGAGGTGCCGGAAGCCTTTGACTACCTCCTGCATGCCGATAATGTATTGCTTACTCCGCATATTGCCGGATGGACGGCCGAAAGCAAACAGAAGTTAGCACAAACCATTGTCGATAAGATCGAGGCTGCATTTTTAAAATAGACTTACGTAAAAACCGTTCAGGATGAAATACCAGGCCAATACCCCCGATGACTATGAGGCAGCCTTACCCGCAGATCGAAGGGAAGTGATCCGCAACCTTAGAAAACTTGCCGCAGATCACCTGCCTGAAGGGTTCGAAGAAACCATGAGCTACGGCATGATTGGCTATGTGGTTCCCCATGAACTCTATCCACCCGGGTATCACTGCGACCCCGAACTTCCGTTGCCATTCCTGAACCTGGCCTCGCAAAAGAATTTCATCGCCGTTTATCACAGCGGGATCTATGCCGATAAATCGCTTCATGACTGGTTTGTGAAAGAATATCCCGGCCATTGCCGTTATGCCCTGGATATGGGGAAAAGTTGTGTCCGGTTCAAAAAAATGGACGACATCCCCTATGCGTTATTGGCGAAACTTTTTGGGAAGGTAACCCCTGAACAGTGGATCGCAGTATATGAGAAAAATGTAAAAAGATGAAAAGAAGGGTAACAGGTATTGGGGGCATTTTTTTTAAAGCAAAAGATCCTGCCGCATTGCTCGCCTGGTATAAAAAGCATCTGGGGATAGCTACGGATGAATACGGGTGGGGGTTCAAATGGCAGGACGACCAGCTGCCGGCGCCTATGACGCAACTAGGCGTATTTGGCGAAGACACCGACTATTTTAAACCCGCTTCAGGCTCCTGGATGATCAATTTCAGAGTGGAGGACCTGGAGGCCTTATTGCCTGTCCTGGAAAGCGAGGGTGTACAACTCGCCGGTGGACCGGAAACCTATGATTACGGGAAATTTGCCTGGATCATTGATCCGGAAGGGAATAAGATAGAGTTATGGCAACCGCTGAACGATTTTTAATCGGTTAGCAGGAATTTTTACTAAATTAGTAAAGGTCAATAATTTAGAGCATATACATGTCTGAACAGGAAGAAGATCTTGGAGATAAGGCTAAAAGGATTTTTGAAGAGGCCGGAAGGGAGGCCCGGGAAACCGCAAGGGAATTTCGTAAAGGTGCAGAGGAAACCTTTGCAGACGGAGAAAATAAACGGTTGCTTGCTGGTGTTCTCGCCCTTTTTCTTGGCGCTTTCGGAGTACATAAGTTCGTATTGGGGTATACCCGCGAAGGTCTGGTGATGCTGGGGGTGAGTTTGCTGCTGGGGCCCTTTACCTGCGGGGTGGCGGCCTACCTGGTAGCCGTAGTGGGGTTAATTGAAGGCGTGATCTATTTGACCAAGAGTGATATCGATTTTTATAATACCTATGTCGTAGGGCATAAACCCTGGTTCTGAGCGGGGTGTCCGTGTTGTTAACTACCTAAACCTGCTATTATGGGATATACCAAACGCATGGCTCATACACTTGAGCAAAATCAACTGGCAGAGATCTTTAAGGCCTTTGGCCATCCGGCAAGAATAGCCATCCTGCAATATATTTCCACCCAGCCAAATTCCATCTGTACCGATATGGTGGAAGAGATCGATCTCGCTCAGTCTACCATTTCACAACACTTATCGGAGTTGAAGAAAACCGGTATCATCGAAGGCAAGGCCTATGGAAAAAAGATGTACTACCGTATCAATATCGACAAGCTTTACGAGGTAAAGCAGGTGTTGAACCAATTCTTCAACACCACGCATCAGAACTGTTATTGAATTTTTAGCATCTTAATTTTCCTGCTCCTCTTGCTCCGGGTTCTCGGGCATACCGTTGTTCATGAATTTACGTTCCAGTTCTGCCTGGAACTCTTCCATTACTGGCTTTACAGTGCTTTCCGGTAGATCGGCGATGCGAATGTACATGAGGCCGTCTACAGAGTTATTAAACAGCGGATCCACGTTAAAGGCCACACATTTCGCATTTTGTTTGATGTATTTTTTGATCAGTACAGGTAGCCTCAGTTCCCCCGGCTCAACTTCATCTATGAGTTTGTCGAACTTGTTGAGGTCGGCTTCCGTTTCATCAAAAATGAACTCCTTGTCTGCGTCTTTTAACTGAACTTTGAACTTTTTTTTCGGACTTACAAAATTCGCTACATACGGATCCCAGTAATGTGATCTCATAAACTCGATCATCAGCGACTTGGAGAAGTTGGAGAACTGGTTGCTTATACTGACCCCGCCAATCAGGTATTTGTGCTCCGGATGCCTGATCGTGGTGTGCACGATCCCTTTCCAAAGCAGGAACAGCGGCATGGGTTTCTGCTGGTATTCGCTGATGATGAAGGCGCGGCCCATCTCAATGGATTCGCTCATCATCTTGTGGAGTTCCGGTTCGAAGCGGAAAAGCTCACACAGGTAAAATCCGTCTATCCCGTAATTCTCATAGATATGCTTTCCTAATCCCATCCTGTAGGCCCCAACCAGCACTTCCTCCTCGTTATCCCATAGGAAAAGATGGTGGTAGTAGTTGTCGTATTGATCCAGGTCTATGGATTTGTTCGTGCCTTCCCCAACGGCCCTGAAGGTTATTTCCCGTAACCTGCCGATCTCTCTCATGATATTGGGCATCTTATCTGCCGTGGCAAGAAAAACCTCGTAGTTTTTGCTTTGGAGCAATCGGTGGTCCGTATTGCGCAGTTCGGTAACTTCGGCAGCCATGAGCTCCTTTTTTACCGGGGTTTCGATCTCCTTGGGAGAGCGGGGAATTTTAAAGGAAGTTGGCACCTTGTTAAACAGGCTTTCTTTCTCATAGGCGTTAGAAAGCATATAGGTCTTTCTTCTCAGGAAATCGGTGAACTCATTGAGATTTTCGTGTTCCTTTTGAGCCGCCACCGAAATGGGGCGCCCTATACGAACCTTAATGACCCGGTTTCGCTGGGTAAGGAGCTCCGAGGGAAGCTTGGCGGTCCTGAGGGTGTCGTTAAGTTTAGACAGCCGGTAGAACAACTTGCTGTTCTTTGCGTGAAAATAAATGGGCACTACCGGTACTTCGGCCTTTTTGATAAGTTTCATGGCGGCATCTTCCCAGGGACGGTCAACAATAAGTTTGCCATCGCGGTAAGTAGACACCTCTCCGGCAGGAAAGATCCCCAGGGGGTGGCCATCGTGCAGATGCCGGAGACTTTGTTTGAACCCCGCCAGACTGCTCTTGGCATCCTTATGGGTTTCAAAAGGATTCACCGGCATGATGTATGGAGCCAAAGGTTCTATACGGTGCAGGAGAAAATTGGCGATGATCTTGTAATCCGGACGCTGTTCCAGTAAAAGTTTTAACAGCAAAATCCCGTCTATGCCCCCAAGGGGGTGATTGGAAATGGTGATATAGGCACCGTCCTTTGGTAACCGCTTCAGGTCCTCTTCCGGAATTTCAAACTTGATCTCAAACTCATCGAGGATCGCTTTAAGGAAGTCGATATCCTCCTTGTCCCGGTGCTTCAGATAGATCTCGTTCAGCGTTTCGATCTTAAGAACCTTCATAAGCATCCATCCCATAAAGGTACCCAGGGGTCCGTATTTGTCTGCGTTGATGACCTGAGCAACTTCCTTTGCGGTAACTAATCCCATGTGTTGGCAGTTTAACAGTATGTACAAATATAGAAAAACTAAGTTTTCAAGGGTTTATTGTACTACCAGTTGAACCGTTTCCTGGGTACGCTGCTCCAGTAAAATCCTGTTTTCGTTTTGAAGGGATTTTATGGATTCTTCATTGAAATGTCTTATCGTATAAAGGGTTACATTTTCGTGATGCGATACTTTGAACTTCGATCGCAAGGTTTGCAGAAGGTCTTCTAATTTGTCAAATTTATTGTCGACACAAACTGAAAAACTAATCGCCGAGTTCTGGATCAGATCCACTTTCATCCGGTAATCGTGAAAAAGGCGGAAGATCTCGCTGATATTGTCTTCCACAATAAAGGAAAAGTCAAGTGATGACAATTTCATGAGTACCTGGTCTTTCTTGATAATGAAACACGGAACCTTCGGTTCAATACCTTTTCCTTTGGAAACCATGGTTCCCGGAACTTCGGGTTGGAGAAACGAACGCACGTGAAGCGGAATCTCCTTGCGTTGCAAGGGCTGCAGCGTCTTGGGGTGTATTACCGAGGCACCGTAGAAGGCCAGCTCGATAGCTTCCCGGTAGGAAATGGTATTTAACAGACGGGTCTCGCTAAAATGCCTCGGGTCCGCATTGAGCACTCCGGGAACATCTTTCCAGATGGTTACAGAATCGGCGTTAAGGCAGTAAGCAAAAATTGCAGCCGTATAATCGGATCCTTCCCTGCCCAGGGTGGTGGTGAAATTGTTTTCGTCGCTTCCCAAAAATCCCTGGGTGATGTTCAGGATTTTGGTATTGATCCCGGTCTGGATCCGTTGCTGGGTGTGGTCCCAGTCTACCTTGGCGTCGCGATATTCGTTGTTGGTCTTGATATAATTACGTACATCCAACCAGGTGTTAACAATACCCTGATCGTGAAAATATGCACTTACAATGGCAGTGGAGATGAGTTCGCCATATCCTACTACCTGGTCGTACACGAAGCTTTTCTTTGGCGATTTGTTCCAGGCCAGGAATCCTTTCAGTTCGCCGATAAGTTCCTGAAAGCGGTCATATACGGGATGATTTTTATTCTCAAATAACTCTTCCATGATGCCGAGATGATAGTCGGCAACATCCTGAATGGCTGCCGGGACGGCATCGCGGTTATCAAAATAATTTTTTACCACCACCTCCATGGCATTGGTGGTTTTGCCCATGGCCGAGATCACCAGAAGCGTGTTCTCGTATCCCGTGGTT
The DNA here is from genome assembly GCF_020166515.1 of Robertkochia flava. Taxonomy (GTDB): domain Bacteria; phylum Bacteroidota; class Bacteroidia; order Flavobacteriales; family Flavobacteriaceae; genus Robertkochia; species Robertkochia flava. Next base: position 707,484 of record NZ_JAINZT010000002.1, read on the forward strand.
TGTAAAACCTTTACAACGTTTCTTACCCCATCGGCATCTTTTACAGAAGCCCCTCCGAACTTAAAAATCCTCATGTGTTAAATTGATAAATAATTTCTAATACCATCTTCATCCAGTTGTACGGTATCCCAATCGCGTAAGACCTGTGCGCCATTGCGCTCATAAAACCGTATGGCGCCTTCGTTCCAGTCCAGTACGGCCCATTCGATACGCTTAACCCCTTGTTCATGGCCGTAGGCGATAACCCTGGAAAATAAGGCGCTGCCAAGGCCGGTGCCTCTCAGAGGTTCCCGTACGATCAGGTCTTCCAGGTGAATGGTTTTTCCTTTCCAGGTGGAGTACCGCGGATACACCAGGGCCATCCCGGCCAGGGTATTTCCGGTCTCTGCCACAAAACAGTGAAATAAGGGTTGCTCCCCGAATCCGTCTCTTTCCAGGTCTTCCCTGGAGATCTCTACAGCCTCGGGTTCCTTTTCAAAGGTGGCTAATTCCTGAATGAGTTCTAAAACCTGGCCCATGTCTTCCGGGCGCGCATCGCGAATTGTGTATTCCATAACTGTTACAAATATAACATTAAGTTATAATTGCAAAAAAATGAAGTTTTACGAAAACGTTGTAGTTTCACAAAAATACCGATATTTGTGACCCAAAACACAAGACTAATTCCTAAATGTCGATAAAAAAACAAACCCTGGGAGAATTCATTATTGAAAACCAGACCGCCTTTAAGTACTCTTCAGGAGAGTTATCCAAACTCATCAATGCCATCCGATTAGCAGCCAAAGTGGTAAACCACGAGGTGAATAAGGCAGGGTTGGTGGATATTCTTGGAGCCAGTGGTGATACCAATATCCAGGGAGAATCCCAGCAAAAGCTGGACGTGCTTGCCAACGAACGCTTTATACAGACCCTGGCAAACAGGGAGATCGTTTGCGGGATCGCCTCGGAAGAGGAAGATGATTTTATCCGCATCAACAGCGCAGATAACAACCATCAGAACAAGTATGTGGTGCTGATCGATCCTTTGGATGGTTCCAGTAATATCGACGTGAATGTTTCTGTAGGAACTATTTTTAGTATTTACCGTCGGGTAACGCCTATAGGAACCCCTGTGACCCTGGAAGATTTTCTGCAGCCTGGCAGAAGGCAGGTGGCCGCCGGATATATTATCTACGGCACCTCTACCATGCTGGTCTACACCACGGGCTTCGGAGTAAACGGGTTTACCCTGAACCCGGCGATAGGGACGTTTTACCTTTCTCATCCGGATATGACGTTTCCCGAAACCGGGAAGATCTATTCTGTGAATGAAGGGAACTATATCCATTTCCCGGAGGGGGTGAAACAGTATATTAAATACTGTCAGAAAGAAGAAGGAGACAGGCCGTATACATCGAGATATATAGGTTCCCTGGTTTCCGATTTTCACAGGAATATGATCAAGGGTGGAATTTATATGTACCCGAAGAGCAGTGCAAATGAAAATGGAAAGCTCCGCTTACTCTATGAGTGTAACCCGATGGCTTTTCTTGCGGAACAGGCGGGAGGAAAAGCAAGTAACGGTTTTGAGCCCATTCTGGATATACAGCCTGAAGAATTGCATCAGCGGGTCCCGTTTTTCTGCGGAAGCAGGAAGATGGTGGAAAAGGCAGAGGCCTTTATGCAGGAGTATTCTTCAAAATAATACGAAAGGCCGGTTGTTATACCGGCCTTTTATTTAATGGAAATGGAAAATTATTTATGCGTTTCCGGCATGTATTTCATTTCGTCTTTAAATCGATCAAGGGTGGCTCCTTCATGAATCAGGTCCATTGCCTTTTGAATGACAGCATCCACCTTGTCTGTTTTAAACCCCAACCCGATGCATAGCCGCTTCATGATCTGAATTTCCGGTTCATCTTCGATCTCATCCACGTAGACCATGCGGGCAATATCGTACAAACGCTCAAGTCGTTTTTCATGCGATAAGGGTGGATTTACAGGATAGATAAATGGGTTTTCAAGAATCTTCTCGTATTCAGGGGGCTCCACATCCAGGTTTTTTGCCAGCCTGCTCAAAAACTCATGCTCCTCGGGAGTGATCTCCCCGTCAGATAACGCGACCCTGACTATGGCTGCAAAATGATCGCGGTTTCTCTCTCTGAACCCGCTTGAATAAAGATCTGATATAGACATATTTTTACGGTGTTAAATTTGCGTTTGAAAAGTTGATGAAATCTTACTTAAAGAAAAGTTTTTAAGGGGTCTTCCCGTTACAATTCCTGTCTACAATTTACGGAAATTTGATTTTAAATCCTTCGATTAGCGCACAATTTTAAGCGAGAAAAGAGGTGGGAAATCGGAAGAGTTCCTTTGTGAGCTGAGCCGGTTTTCAGTAGCTATGATGGGGTAGGGAAGAGTTCGTTAAGGTGCAGGTCTAATTCCACGAAAATTTCAAAAGGTTTTTAAATCAGCAATTTAAAGCCCGGATTTTACAATCTGTCAACCCGTGTACCGGCGTATCTTTGCATCGTTGAAAATCAGAAAAGATCACGGTGCGATTGCATCAGCCGTTCGAAGATATTGCTTAACCTATTTTTGAGGCAGGTTGAGGTTCCGGCCCCCAAAAGGAACTTGTATAACCGTCTCGTTTTAAAGTCGACAATCATTATATTTTAAGTTACGTGTTTTAAAAAAAAAGCTGCCCTGAGGCAGCTTTTTTTGTGATGCGGAGATGCCGTGCTGTGTTATGGAGGTATGGATTTGAGCGGTTACCCCGTGATGCTAGGAGGCTGTTTATTTTGGAAAGGAAATTATCCCCTCCTTCCGGCTCACTACGCACCTCATAACTCAAGCCTTATACCCAAACTCAAACTCAAGCTCAAACTCGTCCCTCCGAACTCTTATTAAGGAGATCGCCACGTCGCATCTGAGTCAGATGCTCCTCGCGAAGACGATCCAGTAGTCATTCACAACTCCCTTCCGGCTCACTTCGTACCTCATAACTCAAGCCTTCTACCCAAACTCAAACTCAAACTGGTACCTCCGTACCCTCATAATCCAAACTCAAACTCAAACTCGTCCCTCCGAACTCTTAATAAGGAGATCGCCACGTCGCATCTGAGTCAGATGCTCCTCGCGAAGACGATCCAGTAGTCATTCACAACTCCCTTTCGGTTACTTCGTACCTCATAACTCAAGCCTTATACCCAAATTCAAACTCAAACTCAAACTCAAACTCGTCCCTCCGAACTCTTATTAAGGAGATCGCCACGTCGCATCTGAGTCAGATGCTCCTCGCGAAGACGATCCAGTAATCATTCACAACTCCCTTTCGGTTACTTCGTACCTCATAACCTTATACCTCAAACCTTATACCCAAACTCAAACCCAAACTCAAACCCAAACTCAAACTCGTCCCTCCGAACTCTTATTAAGGAGATCGCCACGTCGCATCTGAGTCAGATGCTCCTCGCGAAGACGATCCATTTGCCATTCACAACACCCTTTCGGTTACTTCGTACCTCATAACTCAAGCCTTATACCCAAACCCAAACTCAAACTCAAACTCAAACTCAAATTCAAACTCAAACTCAAACTCAAACTCAAACTCAAACTCGTCCCTCCGTCCCTCCGTTGATAACTCTTAACAACTCCCCTTTTGTCGGGTAAAATTTCTGCTTAATTTTAACCCCCACACCCCCTGGTAGCAGTGTCGTATCCTCTTGAAGCGTAAGCCCTTAAAAGTCTGTGGTATCGGCCTGCATTATGCGGGGTATAGTCTTTAAAAAAAGCGTCAAAACGAGAATTTATGTACCTGATCTTCGATACTGAAACCACCGGATTACCCAAACGTTGGGATGCGCCCATAAGCGATACCGAGAACTGGCCAAGAGCCGTTCAGATCGCATGGCAGCTGCATGACGATATGGGGAACCTGGTAGATCACCAGGATTACCTGATCCGTCCGGAAGGTTTCAATATTCCCTTCGACGCGGAGCAGGTGCACGGAATTTCCACGGAACTGGCCGAGCAACAGGGGATTCCCCTGGATGAGGTGCTCGAAAAATTCAACGAAGCCCTCAGGAAAACCACCTTTATCGTGGGTCGGAATGTGGGTTTTGATGTGAATATCATGGGCGCCGAATTTTACCGCAGGGAGGTTAACAATGCCCTGCAGGAACTTCCGGTGCTCGATACCTGTACAGAGGAGACTGCCATGTTATGCCAGATTCCCGGGGGACGTGGAGGTAAGTTTAAACTGCCTACACTAACTGAACTGCATGAATACCTCTTCGGGGAACCCTTTGCTGAGGCGCACAATGCTACGGCCGATGTAGAGGCTACCACAAGATGTTTTTTCGAGCTGATCCGAAGAGGGAAAGGGTTTACGGCCGAGCAGCTGGATGTAACCCCGGATTATTTTGACCGCTTTTCCAGGGAGAATCCTCAGACCATTCCCCTTATCGGGTTAAAACACCTGAACCTCAAGGCTGAATCGGAAAAGATAAGGGAGGCCCTTAAACAGGCAGCCCCTTCAGATAAACTTTCCCGGGAAGAGATCAGGCAGAACATAGCGGAACTTGCCGATGTAAGTTTTGTACATCTCCATAACCATTCTCAGTTCTCCATTCTCCAGGCCACCTCGAGTGTTCCTGATCTGGTGAAGGCCGCAGCAAAGGCAAAAATGCCCGCTGTAGCACTTACCGATATCGGTAATATGATGGGGGCCTTTCATTTCGTGAAGGAGGTTGGCGCCCATAACAAGAATGCCGAGGCCCATCTTAAAGAGGCAGAGGCAAACGGGGAAGAACCGGAGACCATCCCGATGAAGCCCATTCTGGGGTGTACCCTGAACGTTTGTGAGAACCATAAGGATAAGTCGGTTAAGGATAACGGCTACCAGGTGGTGTTCCTGGCCAAGAATAAAAAGGGATACCACAACCTGGCGAAAATGTCGTCTATTGCCTTTACCGAAGGGTTCTATTATGTGCCGCGTATCGATAAACAGGTGGTGGAGCAGTACAAGGAAGATATTATGGTGCTCACCGGAAACCTCTACGGGGAGGTACCTTCCAAGGTGCTTAATGTAGGAGAGAACCAGGCCGAGGAAGCACTCCTGTGGTGGAAGGAGCAGTTTGGAGACGATCTCTATATGGAGCTCATGAGGCATGGTCAGGAGGATGAAGATCGCGTTAACGAGGTATTGGTGCAAATGGCGCGTAAACACCACGTTAAACTGGTGGCTACCAATAACACCTATTATATCGCCCAGGAAGATGCGAATGCGCATGATATTCTGCTTTGCGTTAAAGACGGAGAGAAAAAAGATACCCCCATTGGTCGCGGCCGCGGCTATCGCTATGGCTTGCCTAATGAAGAATACTATTTCAAGGGGCAGGATGAGATGAAAGAGTTGTTCAGGGATCTTCCCGAAGCGATCACGAATCTTGCGGAGATCGTAGACAAGGTGGAGCCCTTTGAACTGGCACGGGATGTACTGTTGCCTAAATTTGATATCCCGGTGCAGTTTCAGGTAGCCGAAGATGATGTCGACGGCGGTAAGCGGGGAGAAAATAAATACCTCAGGCACCTTACCTATGAAGGGGCTAAGATGCGGTACGAAGAGCTCACCGATGAGATCCGTGAACGTCTGGACTTCGAGTTGAGTGTAATTGAAAATACCGGTTACCCCGGGTACTTCCTTATTGTTTGGGACTTTATTGATGCTGCCCGGAAGATGGGGGTGTCGGTGGGGCCCGGAAGGGGGTCTGCAGCAGGGTCTGCAGTGGCCTACTGTCTTGGAATTACCAATATGGATCCCATTGCCTACGACCTGCTTTTTGAGCGGTTCCTCAACCCGGACAGGGTGTCCCTTCCCGATATCGATATCGATTTTGATGATGAAGGCCGAAGCCGGGTCATGGATTATGTGATCGAAAAATACGGCGCCAACCAGGTAGCTCAGATCATCACCTACGGTACCATGGCAGCGAAGTCGTCTATCAGGGATACCGCCAGGGTTCTCGATCTTCCCCTGAGTGATGCCGACAGGATCGCCAAGCTCATTCCCAACATGAAACTCGGTAAGATCTTTGGCCTGGATGAGAAAGGTTTAAAGGAGAAGCTGAGATCTGAAGAGCTGGAAAAGGTTCAGGAACTGATCGGAATATCTGAGGGCGACGACCTGGAAGCCCTTACGGTTAACCAGGCCAGGGTGTTGGAGGGATCGGTGCGGAATACCGGGATACACGCCTGCGGGGTGATCATTACCCCCGATGATATTACCAAGTTCGTACCTGTGTCCATCGCTAAAGACTCTGACCTGTATGTGACCCAGTTCGACAACTCGGTTGTGGAAAGCGCAGGCCTGCTTAAGATGGATTTCCTTGGGTTAAAGACTCTGACCCTTATCAAGGATACTGTAAAGCTTATTAAATACAGGCACGGGATAGACCTGAATCCCGATGAGATCCCCCTGGACGATGAAAAGACCTATGAGCTTTTCCAGCGGGGAGAAACCGTGGGGATATTTCAGTACGAATCTGCCGGGATGCAGAAACACATGAAGGATCTCAAGCCAACGGTTTTCGCAGACCTTATTGCCATGAACGCCCTCTACCGTCCGGGTCCTTTGGAATACATCCCGTCGTTTATTCGCAGGAAACACGGAGATGAGGAGATCGTTTACGACCTCCCGGCCATGGAAGAATACCTCAAGGAAACCTACGGGATTACGGTATACCAGGAGCAGGTGATGCTCCTTTCCCAGAAGCTCGCCGGGTTCACCAAGGGGGAAGCAGATGTCTTGCGTAAGGCTATGGGTAAAAAGATCTTTGCCCTGCTGGAGCAACTTAAGCCCAAGTTTCTGGATGGAGGAGAGGCCAACGGACACCCCAGGGATGTGCTGGAGAAAGTGTGGAAAGACTGGGAAGCTTTTGCCTCCTATGCATTTAATAAGTCGCACTCTACCTGTTATGCATGGATCGGTTACCAAACCGCCTACCTCAAGGCCAACTATCCTGCAGAATACATGGCTGCTGTGTTGTCAAACAATATGAACGACATCAAGCAGGTTACCTTCTTCCTGGAAGAGTGTAAGCGAATGGGACTCGTAGTGCTGGGGCCCGATGTAAACGAATCCTTTTACAAGTTTACCGTAAACAAGGAATATGCGATACGCTTTGGTATGGGAGCTATCAAGGGTGTTGGACGAGGTGCTGTAGATACTATCGTGGAGCACAGGAAGGACGGACGTTACCGTTCGGTTTTCGACCTGGCCAAACGCATCGACCTGCGGGCGGCAAACAGGAAGGCCTTTGAGAATCTGGCCCTGGCCGGCGGATTCGATTCCTTTACAGATACCCACAGAGCCCAGTATTTCCATAACGAAGGCGACGGGATCACCTTCCTGGAAAAGGCTATCAAATATGGGGCAAAATACCAGGAAAATGCCAACTCTTCTCAGGTAAGCCTTTTCGGGGAAGCCAGCGAAGTGCAGATTCCGGAACCGGTAGTACCTCCTTGCGATACCTGGGGAACCATGGAAAAGCTCCGCAAGGAAAAAGAGGTGGTGGGGATCTATATCTCCGGTCACCCCCTCGACGACTTCAAGACCGAACTCGAAACCTTCTGTAACGGACATATAGGGATGTTCCACGATCTGCACAGTATTGTAAACCGGGAAATCGCCTTTGCCGGGGTGGTCTCAGACGTGCAGCATAAGGTGTCGAAGAACGGGAAAGGCTGGGCCGCGTTTATGGTGGAAGATTATAATGACTCCTATGAGTTCCGGATCTTCGGGGAAGACTACCTGAAGCTTCGCCACTTCCTGGTGCCTAACAGCTTTGTGTTCTTTAAGGTTTTTGTGAGGGAAGGGTGGACCAATAAGGATACCGGGAAAAAGGGCGATCCCCGCCTGCAGTTTAACAGCATGATGCAGTTGCAGGATGTTATGGAAACTTTTGCAAAAAAGATTACCTTACACCTCAAACTGGAGGACCTGAAAGAAGAGCAGGTGGTGGCCCTGAAGGATATCGTTACCCTGCATAAAGGAGATAAGCCCCTCTATGTTACCGTGCATGGTATAGAAGATAATATGCAGATCAAAATGCCCAGCAGGAAACAGAAGGTAGAGATCAGTACCGAGTTCCTGCAGGAGCTGAAACAGGCCGAAGTACTTTACAAGCTCAATTAGATGAATCTATTGAGTTTATAAATAACAGGATAACCAAAACATATATTCAGGCTGTAAGGATTAGGTAATTATTTGACAAACTTTGCGGTTTAACGTCAGAAAGGAAAAATTAAATTAAAATTAAATACAATGGCATTAGAAATAACCGATGCTACTTTTGATGAAGTAGTTTTAAAAAGTGACAAACCGGTAATGGTTGATTTTTGGGCAGCATGGTGCGGACCATGTCGTATGGTAGGTCCTATCATCGATGAGCTCAGCAAAGAGTACGATGGTAAGGCGGTAGTTGGTAAGGTAGACGTAGATGCAAATCAGGAGTTTGCCGCGAAATACGGGGTACGTAACATTCCTACCGTATTGGTGTTCCAGAACGGAGAAGTTGTAGGAAGACAAGTAGGTGTGGCTCCTAAGAACGTATACTCTGAGGCCATCGATAAACTGCTCTGAGAAGAAGTAACATCCTCATTATAAAAGAAAGGTTTGGCGGTAGGTCAAACCTTTTTTATTTTTAAGAGGGCGCATCCCTGTGAAGTTTTTGCTTCGCAAAATTCACGGGACCGGGCCATCCGCTGTATCTTTTTAAGCCGGGCTTAAAAAGGATGACGCTGCTGTCCCTTGCGCATAAGATATGAACCACTAAATTCCGCCATATGTCAAGTATTTTCACACGTATCATCAATGGGGAGATCCCTTGTTATAAAATAGCTGAAGACGAAAACTATTTTGCCTTCTTCGATATCAACCCCAATGCCAAAGGGCATACCCTGTGCGTGCCAAAGAAGGAGGTGAACAAGATCTTTGACCTCGATGAGGAAACCTATCTGGGGCTTATGGCATTTTCAAGAAAAGTGGCCATTGCCCTGGAAAAGGCCGTAGATTGTAAACGCGTTGGGATGGCGGTTATAGGCCTGGAAGTTCCCCATGTTCACGTACACCTTATCCCGTTAAATCATATGGGGGAGATGACCTTTCAGGAAAAGGAAAAAATGACTCCGGAGCAGTTCGATGAACTCGCTGCCAGGGTCAGGGAGCAGCTGTAAACAGTTCCGGGGTGTTTAAAAACAGGTAGGAAGCCACCGCAGCCACCATGATAAGGGCAAGGATCGCGTAGGTGAGTCCCTTCAAACGGAAAGTGGTGGTTGGAGTACCCATACTTCTCAGGTAAAAGGCCTTTACCCGTTCAATATCATCGGTATAACGCACCGGGTAGATGGTGGTCTCGCATTTCTGGCACTCGATCTTTTCGGAAAGATCGTCCGTAAGGCGGTAAAACCAGGGCGTGTTCACCTCCTTCTGGGATACGGTAAAAAGTAAGCTGTTGTTGGAGAAGCATTCAGGGCAATTGCTCGATAGCGTTGCCGTTTGAAATACCTTTTTGCTCAGGTTCATGGATAAGCGGTTTTTAAGATGATTTGCATGGTTGTTCCTTTATCTATCGCAGAGTGCAACACCTTCACCTTTCCGTCATGATAGTCCTCTATAATTCTCTTAACCAGCGATAGGCCCAGACCCCACCCCCTTTTTTTGGTGGTGAAACCCGGGTCAAATATACGGTTATAATCGTTTTTGGGAATGCCCTTTCCGGTATCCGTAATATTTATTCGGGCAAATTTATGGTCGCCGGAAATCGTAACTTTCAGGTCTCCCTTTCCCTTCATGGCATCAATGGCATTTTTTACCAGGTTCTCAATGGTCCAGCTGTAGAGCTGGGTATTGATCATGGAATAGTGGGCTTCCTGGTCGCTTTTAAAAGCGAAATTCACCTGTTTGGAGGTGCGTGCCTTCAGGTACTCCAGGGTAGCCAGGGTCTCTTCTACCAGGTTCTTTCGCTCCAGGGAGGGGATAGACCCTATTTTAGAAAATCGCTCGGTAATGGTCTCCAGTCGGCTGATGTCTTTTTCGATTTCCCTGGTCACCTCCGGATCTACGCCCTCCTCGCTTTTCAGGATCTCGGTCCATCCCAATAGTGAGGAGATCGGGGTACCGATCTGGTGAGCAGTTTCCTTGGCCATTCCAGCCCATAATTTATTCTGATCACTAATCATGGAAGTGTGGTAAAAAAAGTAAACCACTGCCGCAAAAAGTACAATGATCAGAATCAGCGCTATGGGGTAGTATTTGAGATTGTTCAGTACCTCTGAATTTCCGTAATACAGGGTGCCGTACTTATCGTTTTTATATGTGACCTCTATAGGCGCGTTCTCCTGGGAGAATTGATGGATCTTATTGAAGAGGTAAATGCTGTCATTGACTTTGGTTTCCGGGATGTTGTTTAACCGCAGTTCTCCGTCCATCCCCACATAGATCATCGGGGTGCTTCTGTTGTTTTTCAGGACCTCCAGGGTCAGGTCTCCGAGGTCGCGGTCCAGGTCGGTGGTCTGAAGAAACTCTGCCTGTGCCTGCGCCCATATCTTCATCTTGGTGCGTTCTTCCTCCTTGAACCTCTGAAAGAAAATGTAGGTATTGAAAAGAATGGAAACAACGATGGCAAAGGAAGATATTATAAGGATCCAGCGGGTGGTTTTGTTCATGAAAGTGCTTTCATTTGACTAAGCGTTACTATAAATATAAATGAAAAACCTTTACGATTATTGTCTGCTCTGCTGCAAAAACATTTTCTCAGCTATCCGAGAATGGCTATTTTTGTTCAAAATTTCACCATGCTAACCATTGATCCCAAAGACATTCCGACGGCCAGGTTGCACGGCTACCTTCTGGGGGCTGTTGGACCAAGGCCTATAGCGTTTGCAAGCACATTGAGTAAAGATGGAAAAGTTAACCTGTCTCCTTTTAGCTTTTTTAATGTGTTCAGTGCCAATCCTCCGGTGATGATCTTTTCTCCGGCAAGGCGGGTACGCGATAATACGACCAAGCATACCCTGGAAAATGTTATTGCCACCAAAGAGGTGGTGATCAATGTGGTAAATTACGACATGGTACAGCAGATGTCGCTTAGCAGTACCGAATATCCTGAAGGGGTAAATGAGTTTGAGAAGGCCGGACTCACTATGGAGACCTCAGAAATTGTGGCGCCTTTCAGGGTTAAGGAATCGCCGGTGCAGTTCGAATGCAGGGTGCTTGAGGTTAAAGCCCTCGGTACCGAAGGTGGTGCCGGAAACCTGGTGATCTGTGAGGTCGTCAGGCTTCATATCAACGAAGAGGTGCTCGACGCACAAGGACAGATAGACCAGGATAAAATAGACCTGGTAAGCCGGATGGGGGGTAATTGGTATTCCCGGGCGAACGCCGGTCTCTTCGAAGTGCCTAAGCCCTTGTCCAGTCTCGGAATCGGGGTAGACCGGATACCTGAACAGGTAAGACTCAGTAAGGTGCTTACCGGGAATGATCTGGGAAAACTGGGTAATGTGGAGCGCTTGCCCGATCCGGAAGAGGTGGAGGCTTTTGTAAGCAGTTCGCTCCAGGCCAAAAAAGTACTGAGTTCAGGAGCGCTGGATCAGGTGCATCTTATGGCACAGGAATTATTGAGAACAGATAAAACAGCAGACGCCTGGAAACTACTTCTGGCGGCTGTTAAATAACTTTATTTAATTATATCATTTTTACATGGAAGTACAAGGAAGAATCAAGATGATCGGAGAGACTAAGACCTTCGGAAACAACGGTTTTAGAAAGAGAGAGATGGTGGTTACCACTGAAGAGCAATACCCGCAACACATTATGATCGAATTCGTTCAGGATAAGACCGACCTGTTGAATAATTTTAACGTTGGGCAGGAAGTAAAGGTAAGTATCAACCTCAGGGGTAGAGAATGGGTAAGCCCGCAGGGGGAAACCAAGTACTTCAATACCGTTCAGGGGTGGAGAATAGAAAATCTCGTTCAGGATGCTCCTGCAGGAATGCCACCGGTACCACCGGCAGACGCATTTGAACCGGCAAATGATTTTAAGGAGGAAGATCACGATGATCTGCCGTTCTAGAAACGTGTAACATATTAAAAAGGAAGGTGGTTCACCTTCCTTTTTTTGTATAAAAAAAGCCCCGGAGGTTAACCGGGACTAATGTTGTGGTTTTAGGTTTTGCCTTTATATAAACTCAAAAAGCAATGATGAAATAAGTGGTTTTTAAAGGCTTTATAAAGTTTAAATATTTTTTTTGTTTTGCCAAGAAAAATCATCAAAAATTGATATGTCATTAATTTTTTAGTAAAATAGTTGCGTTATATGTTTTTTCTGAGCTCAACCCATTATTTCCCTCCTGTATCTTCCGCTTCACCTGAAGGAGTAGTGGCTGCCGGGGGAGACCTTCATCCCGATCGCCTGATCCTGGCCTATCGCTCAGGTATTTTTCCCTGGTATGAGGATGGGACTCCAATCCTTTGGTGGAGCCCGGATCCCAGAATGGTGCTTTATCCGGAAGAACTGAAAATTCATAAGAGTATGAAGCAGTTCATGCGAAATACCCAATTGGAAGTTACCTGGGATAAAGCCTTCGGACAGGTCATTCGCGAATGTGCCCTGATCAATCGCCCGGGACAGTCCGGGACCTGGATCACGGCAGAAATGATAGAAGCATATACTACCTTGCACCATCGGGGTATCGCCAGGTCGGTAGAGGTTTGGGATGGAGAAGAACTCGTTGGAGGATTATACGGCATTAACCTGGGACATGTTTTCTGTGGTGAAAGCATGTTTGCCAAAACCAGTAACGCTTCCAAACTGGCATTTATTAAGCATGTAGAGCGATTAAAGTCGGAAGGATGTAAACTTATCGATTGCCAGGTGTATACCCAACATCTTGCCAGTCTCGGGGCTCGGGAGATCGACAGGGAGGTGTTTCTGAGTATTCTGAACAGGGGGTAACCGCCCCGTCTCAGGACGTTGTCCTGAGTCACCCTGTCTGTAGGTAATGGCAGGATTTCCTCTCGTTAGGGATGGCAGGCCCTCCTTGGAAAGGCGGGGGTATCCCCCGATTTCACATTATACTGTTTATGCGGAAAAAAAGAGACTCTTCTCCCTCAGGAAAGGGTTGCCACGCCGTTGGCGGGGAGAGGAGGGGTTCATATGCAGTGGACGGAGAAAAGGATTGCTACCCTCCCCCTCGAAGGAGGAGGTGGTTCGGGTAACGTGTGGCGGAGGAGGTACGCTGTTTTGTAATGCTTAAGCCCATTGGGAGGCTCTACAATCCCATAATCTCATTATTTCATAATCTCATAATTCTACCTAAATCACGAAATCTGTCATTTTAGACGCATACAATTCATCTATGGCTTTTTCAAAATGGGCGGATATGATCTTTCGTCTGATCTTCAGGGTAGGGGTGAGCTCTTCCTCTTCCTGGGAAAACTCCCTGTGGAGCAGTTTGATCCTTTTGATCTTCTGAAATTCGGCAAGTTCTTCCTGCAACAGGTTGATCTTGTCTTCAAAGAATTTTTTGATTTCTGTATGGTTAAGGAGGTCTGCTATACCCTGATAGTCGAGCGATAACTGGGAAGCGTAATTTTTAAGGGCTTCAAAGTTGGGTACGACCAGGGCAGTAACAAAAGGCTTACCCTCGGCCACCAGCATGGCCTGTTCTATGAAATTATCATTGGTCAAAAGGCTTTCCGTTTGCTGGGGGACGATATACTTACCCCCTGCGGTCTTCATGAGGTCTTTTATCCGGTCTGTAATATACAGACTCCCGTCACTCTCTATGCGACCTGCGTCTCCGGTTCTGAACCATTCGCCTTCAAAGACCGCCCTGGTTTCCTGTTCCTTGTTGTAATACCCTTTCATAACAGTCGGGGCCTTTACCAGGATCTCGTCATCTTTCCCGATCCTGATCTCAATGCCTTCCAGGGGCTTTCCAACAGAACCGATCTTATAGTGGTGCCTGCTGAAGGCAGTAACGGTGGCGGTGGTTTCCGTCAGGCCATATCCTATGGTTACCGGGATGCCCGCAGCAATCAAAAAGTCCTGGATCTCCGGGGAAAGGGGGGCGCCGGCAGTGGGGGTCATTTTCAGGTGGCCTCCCACTATATCTTTGATCTTGTTCAGTACCAGTTGATCTGCGATGCGTTTTTTTATTCCTGTAGAAAAAGGCACTCTCCCATGCTGATTTATGATCTTCTGGTAATTTCTGCCCTGTTCCACTGCCCAATGGAAGACCTTCTTTTTGCCTGGAGAAGCGGTTTCAAGACGGTTTTGAATCTCATTATAGATCTTCTCGTACAGCCGTGGTACCGTGCAGAAAAGCGTGGGTTTTACCGCCTGAAGGGCTTCCATGATCGCTTTCGGGTGGGTCAGTACAGAAACCTTGAGCCCCCGGTGCAGGCAATAAAGCGTCCAGGTGCGTTCAAAAACATGACTCAGGGGTAAGAAGGAAAGCGAATGGTCCTGGTCTGTAATAAACGAAAGGTATTTATCGTGGATATCAAAGGCGGCAACCATATTGGAATGAGAGAGCATGACCCCTTTGGGTTCTCCGGTGGTTCCGGAGGTATAGATTATTGTGGCCAGATCGTCTTTCCCTGTGGATTTCATCCGGGATTCAAGTTCAGCAATGATTTCCGGACCCTGAGTGACCTTTCTGAATGCAGATAATAAGAGGGGCGCAGGGTCATTCGTTTTCCCTGTATCCTCAAAAGAAACAATGGTTTCCAATGGGGTTAAACCACGCTCCAGGATGGCATGGGCCTTGTTGAACTGTTCCCTGCTTCCGGTAAAAACCAACCGGATCGCAGCATCGTTGATAATATATTCAGCCTGTTTAGAAGTATTGGTGGCATAGATGGGTACCGTAACCGCTCCTATGCTCATAATGGCCAGGTCGGTGAGTATCCATTCTATGGAATTCTGGGCAAAAATGGCCACCTTTTCCTGAGGGGCTATTCCGTGATCGATTAGGGCAGCAGCAATTTCCCTGATCTGTTCTTCAATGATCCCTCCCCGGAGGTCCTCCCATTGGCCGGTAGATGAGTTAAGGAGTGCAAGAGCCGGTTTTTTCGGGTTGCTATTGATTTGTTCAAAAATGGAAACTACCGTATGATCTTTCATCTTTCTCTGTAATTATAACTGCCTGTTTTTTCAATTCTGCACTTCTTCATACCGGAAGCAATCGGTAACATGGTCATTCACCATACCCGTAGCCTGCATATGGGCGTACACCACGGTGCTGCCAACAAACTTGAATCCCCGCTTTTTGAGGTCCTTACTGATCTGGTCAGACAGGGGGGTGTTGGCCGGAATGTCGGAATGCGATGCAAAGTGGTTTTGTATGGGCTGGTGATCCACAAAACCCCAAATGTATTCGCTGAAACTGCCGAATTCCTTCTGTACCTCCATAAACGCTTTGGCATTGGATACCGTTGCACGGATCTTCAGTTTATTTCTTATTATTCCCGGATCCTCCATGAGTTCCAGGAGTTTAGTTTCTGAATAGGCGGCGATCTTTCTGTAGTTGAACCCGTCGAAGGCCTTTCTGAAATTCTCCCTTTTTCGCAGGATGGTGATCCAGCTTAAGCCGGCCTGGAAGGTTTCTAAAATGAGGAATTCAAATAGTTTGTCGTCATGCTTTACCGGGACCCCCCATTCGGTGTCGTGATACGTTTCGTATAAGGGGTCGCCCTTGCACCAGGAACATCTTTTCATGAAGATCACAATTGATTTAATAAAGGCAAAGATACGCTTTGTAAGGTTTCTGTAACTTTGCCACTAAGTTATACAGATGGATTTTAAAAGTGACTTTGAGTATGATGGAAAATAACCGTTCCCAGGTTCTTGACCCGGTTCTGTACAGCGCTTTGGAAGAGGCTTTGTCTTATGAAGATTTTCGGTCGGAAGTGCAATCCCTGCTCGATACCAATCGGGTGACGGGAATACAGCAGAGCGATGCCTACCTTCATTACACCTTGATGAATGAAAAGCGTATGGATCGTTGGGAAAAGACGTTTAAAATGTCTGATGATCAGGTGGAACAGGTAAGGGCTTTTTCGGGAGATGTCACCTGGCTGGTGATCACAGAAGGGTGGTGCGGAGATGGCGCCCATGCCCTTCCTGTCATGAAAAGGATCGCAGACCTCAATGAAGGGATTGCCCTGAGGATTGTGATACGGGACGAATGGCCGGCCCTTATGGATGCCTATCTTACCAATGGGGCACGCTCCATACCTAAGCTTATTATGATCGATAATGGTTCGGGAGTGGTGCTGGCTACCTGGGGCCCGAGGCCTGCAAAAGCTACAGCCATGGTAGAGCGGGAGAAACAAGAGAAAGGAACGCTTAGCCCCGAATTCAGGGCCGCACTCCAAATGTGGTATAATAAGGATAAAGGCAGGGATATCGCCGGGGATCTTATCCGGCTACTCTCCCTGGAATAGGTACGTTATAGATCCGAGTTGTTTTAATTTCCCGGATTCTGCGTTGAATCTGGCCTGTTGGGCGTAGTAGATGGCGTTCTCCACCAGGCACTTGTTGGTGGTGGTAGAACTTTTCTGGTTGAATTCGGCGTCGATCACCATGCCTTTATCGTCCACCTCGATGTTGATGACTACTTTCCCGAAACTTTCACAGGTGTAGATCGGATTGGGAATATCGAGTTTATAGCGGTCTTTCAGGGAATAGGTAATGGTAGTTCGCCTTTTGATATTTAGAGGCTCCTTCTTTTCTTCCTTCAACAGCTTCTCCATAGCTTCCTTCTGCTTTTTTAGCTTTTCGGAATATTCCTTGGCAAGGTTGAGGTTTTCAGAAAGCTCATTCAGCTCTTCACCTGCTTCCTGTTCAGCCTCCATCTTTTCGATCTCTTCCTGCAATTCCTCTAGGGTTTTAAAGTCTTCCAGTTCCTGTGCAAACCTGCTCTCGTTCGCTTCGTTATAAGCCATATGGGTCTCCAGCTTCTGCATGGGAACAGGTTCTTCTTCCGGGATCTCTTCCTCGGGAAGTTCCTCGTCAAAAGAAAGTTCATAGAGATATTCTTCTTCCTGCTGGTCGCGGAGCTTGATATTGTAGGCAGTGAGCACAATGATCCCCATCAGGCAGAAGGTGATGATAAAGGATAATTGTTTGTTATTCAGGTTCATTATACAGGGACTTGGTGTTTAAATATAGTAAAAATTACAAAGCCTCTCTTTCCAGCATGTCGGGAAAGTCAAGAGGACTCATGGCATTACTTACGTTGAAATCACCAATTTTGGTTCTTCGCAGGGAAGAAAGATAGGCCCCGCTGTTGAGGGCTTTGCCCAGGTCACTGGCCATAGACCGGATGTAAGTGCCCTTACTGCATACGATCCGAAAGGAAAGTTCCGGGAAATTCACCCCTGTGATCTCGAAGGCGTCGATATGTACATTCCGGGGTTTGATCTCTACTTCCTTTCCCTCCCGGGCAAATTCATACAATCGCTTTCCGTCTTTCTTTACGGCAGAAAAAACCGGCGGATACTGCTCTATGGTGCCCAGAAACTGATTCGCAATGGTTTCGTCGATAAGTTCCGGGGTGATATGATCCGTGGGAAATGTGGCGTCAATGCCGGTTTCCATGTCAAAGGAGGGTCTTGTGGCTCCAAGGGTAATGGTCCCTGTGTATTCTTTGACCATTCCCTGAAGTTCGGGTATTTTTTTTGTGAATTTTCCGGTACAGATCACCAGGAGTCCTGTAGCAAGCGGATCCAGGGTGCCCGCATGTCCTACCTTGATCTTTTTGAGCTTAAAGCCTTTTTTTATGGCCCATTTGATCTTATTAACTGCCTGGAATGACGACCATTCAAGGGGTTTGTCTACAAGGAGGATCTGGCCTTGTTTTATGTCTTCCTGGGTGTATTTTATCATACCATTACCTGTTCCGGTTTAAACAGGACAAAGTTAGGTATAATAATAGCCCAGAACAATGGCAAGAAGACCTACAATAAAGCAATAGAAGGAGAAATACACCAATTTACTGCGCCGCACCAGGGAGATCATCCAGGTACAGGCGATAATTCCCGATACAAAAGCAGCCAGGAATCCGATGGACAGAATTTTGATCTGGGTGTTCTCATAACTCAGCTCTCCCGACAAAATGTCCTTGGCGATCTTACCAAGGATCAGGGGGACTACCATGAGAAATGAAAATCGTGCAGCCCTGCTTTTGTCATTTCCCAGCAAAACAGAGGTAGATATGGTAGCGCCGCTTCTCGAAATACCGGGCAGCATGGCAATGGCCTGGGATATTCCGATCACAAAAGCGTTGGAATAACTCACGTCTTTAGCTGTTTCCCTGGCCTTGTCTGCGAGGTAAAGCAACAGTGCCGTTACAATAAGCATGAAGCCTACCAACAGGATGTTCCCTCCGAAAAGCGCCTCCAGCTGGTCTTCAAAATACACGCCTACAAGGGCTGCGGGAAGCATGGAAAGGATGATCTTCAGGGAAAATTTCTTTTCTTCATTCCACCCTTTTGAAAAAAGTCCGCCAAAGAGCTCGCCCACGTCTTTTCGGAATACCACGATGGTGCTCAGGGCCGTTGCAAAATGCAGGATAACCGTGAACAGGAGACTTTCTTCAGGAACCATATTGTCACCCAGCAATGCTTTCCCAAGTTCCAGGTGTCCGCTGGAGGAAACAGGTAAAAATTCGGTCAGCCCCTGAATGATTCCAAGGATAATGGCATCAAGTATTTCCATAAAAGCAGCAGGAGGCCGGATTATTTATTCTTTCTTTTCTTGTGAGGATTCATCAGGATGGCATAGACCTCGATCCCAAACCCGATCAGTACCAGGGTGGGGGCGAGACGGATCCGTCTGAAGCTGAAGATGTCAGGGTTGAAGACTTCCGGATTGTCACTTCCGCCCCCGCTCATAAGGATAAACCCGAGCACAATGATGGCCAGGCCAATAAACATGACGGTGTAATTTTTACGGTGAAATACAAAATCCTTTTCTCCGTTGGGAGAAGCCTGATCCTTCGTGTTGTTTTTACCCTGAACTTTTTTCATAAATCGTTTTTAATAGTAGAGATCATCTGTTCTGAGGTTGAGAAATCTCTGGGTTGCAATATAAGTGCTAATCCATGTAATTACAATTCCCCCGAGAAAAATTGCTGCGAATAACATTCCGATAACCGGCAAATCGTCAAACAGCCCTAATTGGGGGTATTTTCCCGAAAGGTAATAAAGCAGGCCTCCGATAGACAGCAGGGCGATAACCGCTCCAAGGATACCGAGTTGTACGCTTTTCATAATGAACGGGCGACGAATAAAGCTCTTGGTAGCTCCCACCATTTGCATGGTCTTAATAATGAATCTTTTCGAATAGATGGAAAGCCGTATCGAACTGTTGATCAGTAATACAGCGATCAGGGTGAAGGCCGAGCTGGCGATCAATATCCACAAACTGATGCGTTTCACGTTTTCATTGAGTAGTGATACCAGGGGTTGGTCGTAGGCGACCTCGGCGATATAGTCTTTCCCGGCGAGTTTATCCGCAATAACACGTATGCTGTCTGATTCCACATAATTGGCTTTCAAATGGACCTCTATGGAGTTTTGCAGGGGATTATGACCGAGAAATTCCAGGAAGTTTTCACCGATCTCCTTGCTGTGTTGCTCTGCCGCTTCCTCCTTTGATATAAACCGGGCCGTTTTGGTATACGGGGCCATGGCCAGGCTCTTTTGCAGCTGGGTTACCTCCACCTCCTTGGCGTTATCTTTCAGGAAAACCGTTACCGCGACCTGTTCCTTAAAGTGGTTGGCCAGTTTCTTGGTGTTGATTACCAGTAATCCTAAAATGCCGAGAAGGAATAGTACCAGACCAATACTCAGGACAACAGAGAAATATGAAGATATTAGTTTGCGCCGCTGGTAGCGTTCAAAAGATCTGCTCATGGATAGTAAAATTGGATGTGTAAAAGTAATAAAGTAAATTTAATCGATATAATCTCTTAACAGGAAAGTCATGCATATTATTGTGATTGGTATTGGTGGTGTCGGAGGGTATTTTGGCGGTCGCCTGGCACTTACCGGTCACAGGGTAGAGTTCGTGGCCAGGGGCCTGCACGGGAAGACGATCGCAGCCGACGGACTGAAGGTGAAAAGCGTGGATGGCGATTTCATCGCTTATCCGGATCAGGTGCACAGCAGCCTGGAAACCATTGAAGCCCCGGACCTGGTACTGATCTGTACCAAATCCTGGCAGCTCGAGGCCATAGGGAAGGAGCTTAAAAGCCGCATCAACAGGGACACCGTTATTCTGCCGTTGCAAAACGGGGTGAGCAGCGTGGAGCGGCTTATAAAGCATGTGCCGGAGCAGCAGGTTTTGGGCGGATTGTGTAAGATCATTTCTAAAATGGAACAGCCCGGGGTCATCGATCATTTTGCATTTCATCCCGAAATTATTTTCGGAGAGGTTGATGGCAGCAGGAGCGAACGGACTGTCCGCTTGGAAGCCCTTTTCCGGTCTGCTAAAATTGATGCCCGGATATCTGAGGATATCCGGTTGGATATGTGGAGGAAGTTCCTCTTCATTTGTGTTATAAGCGGCATGGGGGCCCTTTGCAGACAGGAGATTGGAGTGATGCGGGAGGATGCCGGGATCCGGGAGCTTATGGAAAGATCTGCAGAAGAGATCCTGGAGGTTGCCGCCCATAAGGGGGTGGGACTTACCCGCAACGATATGGATCGCGCCTTTCGTGCCATCGATGCCCAGGAATATCATTCTACCGCTTCTCTTCAACGGGATATGATGGATGGAAAACCCTCGGAGATCCACGATTTTAATGGTTATATTGTGCAGGAAGCAGCCCGTCTTGGTTTGTCGGTTCCTGTAAATACATTTATTTATTATACCCTGCGTCCTATGGAGGAACAGGCGAGGGAAAAGAAAGGAAAAAGCCTATGAACATACAGAATGAATTACAGCAGGTACAGCTGTTTTCGAATTTGGACCTTCTGGCCAAACAGGTGGTTGAAGGATTTATCAGCGGACTACATAAGAGTCCGTTTCATGGGTTTTCCTCAGAATTTGCCGAGCATAAGATCTACAACCAGGGAGAAAGTACCAGGCATATCGACTGGAAATTGTACGCCAAAACGGATAAGCTGTATACCAGGAAGTACGAGGAGGAAACAAATCTGCGATGTCATCTGATCATCGATAATTCGTCTTCCATGCATTACCCCCGGGTGAAGGAACAAACTGCCGCTAACCTCAATAAAATAGGGTTCTCTGTTCTGGCTGCCGCCAGTCTTATGCAATTGCTCAAACGCCAGCGTGATGCTGTGGGGTTAAGTGTTTTCTCGGATGCCTATGAATTGTATGCGCCTGAGAAGGGTAGTGAGCGTCACTTTCAGAAATTGATGGCCCATCTGGAAGACCTGGTGAGTCCCAAGGCTGCCGGGTCGGGAACCCGGACGTATACCTATTTGCATCAGATCGCCGAAAAGATTCACCGTCGCAGCCTGATCTTTCTTTTTACCGATATGTTCCAGGTAGAAACCGGAAGGGAAGAGCTTTTTAACGCCCTCAGGCATCTGAAATACAACAAGCACGAAGTGATCCTGTTTCATGTGATCCACAAGGAAACAGAGGTCGATTTTAATTTTGATAATACCCCCCGGAAATTTAAGGATGTGGAAACCGGGGAGGAGCTGGAGTTGTTCGCAGAGAATGTGAGAGAACCCTACCGGGAATACGTAAATAGCTTCCTGAATGAGATCCGGTTAAAGTGTCTTCAATACCGTATTAAGTATGTGGAGGCAGATACCTCCAGAGATTTGCAAAAAATTTTAATGACCTACCTGGTTGAGCGACAAAAGTTTGCCTGATAGGGGGTGAAAAAAGTTTCATTTTTTTTCACAAAACGTTTGCGGTATTAAAAATGGGGTGTATATTTGCAACCGCAATCAAGAAAGGTCTGGTAGTTCAGTTGGTTAGAATACATGCCTGTCACGCATGGGGTCGCGGGTTCGAGTCCCGTCCAGACCGCCAACAATCCGGGAAACCGGAAGCCTGAAAAGCCTCCAAATTCAGAGGCTTTTTTTGGCGTGTTAAGATTAGTTGTGTTGTTTGATCGCGCTTGTCGCGATCGTGGTTTAGTAGTTAAACCAATGAAAGGCTTTCCTAATTTGGAAGGCTTTTTTTGTTACGGAACTTTAGCGTTGAGAACCCCTCGCACTCCTGCCTTGACTTATTAATTTTAAATTCCTCATTTTCCCTACCTCCCTACCTCCCTACCTCCCCACATCCCCATATCCCCACATCCCCATATCCCCACATCCCTATATCCCCACCTTCCCATCTCCCTCCTCAGAAAAGTATCTTGAATTCAAGGGAAGTAGATCAAAATTTCTACTTTTGCGCGACAATTGATTTTTCATGAGAAATCACAGTTCATGGGAACCAATATGAGGGGCTTTTTGAAAACCGGGATCAAAATTGCCAGACAAGGGAAAATAATGAAGAAGCTATTATTGTTGTTTTTATTATGGGGGTTCGATGGTTGGAGTCAAACCGATCACCTGGCCCCGGCCGATAGTCTGTTCTATTCAGAGATTTACAAGCAGGCGAACAGGTTAAGGGAAACCGACCTGGACTCTGCCTTGTATTACTACGAGCAGCTGGATGTGTTCCTGGAGGATAAGAATTACCTTCGCCAGCGTCTTGGCGTGCTTTTAGAAATTGGAAATGCCTACCTGACAAAGGGACAGGCCGACCGTGCCCTGGAGATCTACCTTGAGATTCTCGATTTTACCGGCTCAGAAGAGGATTCTACCTATAAATTATATGCAGAGATCAGTATAGCCGGAATTTACCTCGATGGAGAGGATTATCAGAAGGCGCTCGGGCGTTATCAGCATATCCGGGAGCATTATCGGGTAACAGATTCCACGCATATTAATTTACTACCTTATTGTGTGATCTATAACAACGAGGGGGTTGCCAATGAGAATCTCGGGAACTATGCTGAGGCAGAAACGCTTTACCGGAAAGCCATCGATCTTTCCCTGCAGATTTCTGAGAAGTACAACCTGGCCAACGCCTACAGCAACATGGGATCCCTGAAATCCAGGATGGAGGATTATCCTAAGGCATTGGAGTGGCATCGCAGGGCTTTGGAAATAAGGGAAAAAGAAAATTTAAGCCTGGGTATTTGTCAGTCGCTGAATCATTTGGGTGTAGTTTATTCCCTTCTTGGAGATCTTGCAAAAAGCGAGGAGAATTTTAAAAGAGCTTTGGATATTGGAGTGCAAATGGGTTATGCCAAACAGGTTATAGAGGCTTCGGTACCCTTAAAAGATATCTATTTTCAAAAAGGAGAATTTGCCAGGGCTTTTGAGGTGCAGCAACTGGAGCTTGATTTCAGAGACCGGGTGTTTAATGAAGAGCGTGTAAAAAACCAGGAGCGCCTGAAGGCAAAATACGAATACGAGCTGGAAAAGCAGATCGCCGCCAAAAACCGCGAATTCCGGGAAACGGTCTATAAATTTATTTTCGGGGTCATGCTGTTGCTGCTCATCATCGCCCTGATCCTTTACCTGCTTCAGAAAAGTAAGACGCGCCAGGGCGAGTTGCTTAACGAGAATATAAAAAAGGAAAAGCATTTGCTGCGGCAGGAGCTGGATTATAAGAACAAGAAACTCATGTCTAATCTGATGTTCCTGCTCCAGAAAAATGAATTGATCTCCAGTCTTATTCTTAAACTTCGGGATGCCAAAAAGGGAAATAAGGCAGAGGGCGATAAGATCATTTCAGAGATCATCCTCCAGCTTAAGCACCATCACAGTGCCGAATCCTGGGAAGAATTTGACCTGTATTTCCAGGAGGTCCATTCCGATTTTTACGCCAAGCTTTCCTCAAAGTTTCAGTTAACCCCTAACGAAATGAAACTGGCGGCCTTTTCAAAACTCAAACTCTCATCCAAAGAGATCTCCTCCCTGACCGGGCAAAGTATCCGTACCATTGATGTAGGGAGGTACCGTTTGCGCAAAAAATTAGGGATCAATAACGCAGATGTGAATCTCACTACCTTTCTTAACAGCCTTTAGTGCATTTCGCTGTAAATCAGCTGTTTGTTTTCCATTGTATACATATTGTAACCTGTAAAAATGGGGTTGTATAGATTTTGTGACCCTGTTTATTAGGGGTGGTTCGCTATTGTTTTTTTCATTTGAGATATCAGAAATCGGCGGTTTTCATTAAGCGCCAAAAACTTGAATTAAGATGAAAAAATTATTGTTTTGGATTCTCCTTTTGCCTTTGTCGGTGAAAGTTGGTTTAGCCCAGGAGAATTCAGGAGTGCAAACTACCGCAGCACCCTTTCTTTTAATTGTGCCTGATGCCCGAAGCGGGGGGATGGCTGATATGGGGGTGGCTACGTCTACCGATGCGAATTCTCAATTCTTCAACGCGGCCAAATATGCCTTTATGGAAGAGGATATGTTGGTAGGTCTTAACTATACCCCATGGTTAAGAAACCTTACAAACGAAGTGTTTCTCGGTAGTTTTTCTTTTGCGAAACGTATAGATGAAAGAAGTACATGGGGTGTTGGGATGCGTTATTTCTCCCTGGGTGCTATACAACTGTCTGATGGGGCAGGAAACGGTATGGGAACGGAGACGCCTTATGAACTGGCACTCGACGGTTCGTACTCTCTTAAGCTCAGTGAAAATTTTGCCATGGCCGTATCCGGGCGCTACGTGCGTTCTGATTACGCATTGCGCGTTGAAAACTCGGATCTGAGGACGGTGAATACCGTGGTGGCCGATGTTGGAGGGTACTACGAGTCTGATCTTCAGCAAATCGGTAAGATGCAGGGTATCTGGCGTGCCGGACTATCCCTTAATAATATCGGTTCCAAGGTGGAATTAGTGGAAGGAGCTGAAAAGTCTCAGATGCCAACCACCCTGAAACTGGGAACGGGGTACGAGTTTTTACTGGATGCCAAAAATTCCCTGACCACCAACCTGGAATTGAATTCCCTCCTTGTGTCTAATAACGATATCGGAAGCCTTATTTATGCCCTGGGCGCAGAGTACAAATACAATAATGTATTTGCCTTGCGTACCGGATACTTTCATGAAGGAGAAAATTCCGGGAACAGGCAGTTCGCTTCTTTTGGTGGAGGGGTGGCATTTAGGAATGCCCGTCTGGACATCTCTTACCTGGTGAACACCTCCGATGTGGTAAGCCCGCTGGAAAATACCCTGCGGTTTTCCCTGAGTTTTGTTTTTGGCAATAACGCCAATGTTCAGCAGAACTCCACAGACGACGTCGCGGCACTAAATTAATAGAAAATGGATGAGCTGGACAAAGATGGTGTCGATAGCTGGCTCAAACGCAATGCGTCTCAGCGAAAGGCACTTCGCTCAATGCTTCACGCATTGAAAAATGAAGAATTACAAGAGATTGATTCTGAAGAGGATCACGATACAAGTAATGCAACTAAAAACAAGATTATGACTAAAATTACACAGTTGTTTAAAAAACTGGGCGTCCTGACCTTAGTCCTATGGATGGCCGGTTCTTTAAATGTGATGGCACAAAATAAGGATTTTGTGCCGGGTAAGGTTCGGGTCAAAATAAAACCGAACCAGGTAGAGATGGTCGCCAAGGGCATGAAAAAGTCCACGGCCATCGGGCAACTTAAAATCGGACTGAGCAGTTTCGATAAGATCAGTGCCAAATTTGCCGCTACCAAAATGGAGCGGGTATTCCCCCATGCCGGAAAAAATGAATCCCGCCACATTAAGCACGGGCTTCACCTGTGGTATGAGATCGATGTAGAAAATGAGGCCGATCTGCTAACCGTTGTTAGTGAATACGGAGGAAACGAGTACGTGGAAATGGCAGAGGCCATTCGCGTAAAATCTGTGGATTACACGGGAGTTGAAAGGGTGGAAATGCCTTCTTCCCCTGCGATGCCAATGAGCACCAACGATCCGTATCTGGCCGATCAGTGGCATCTTTTCAATGACGGAACCCTTCCGCAATCCGAGCCGGGAGTTGATATCAATGTCAGACCGGCCTGGGATATTACCACCGGTACGCCAAATGTGATCGTGGCAGTAGTAGACGGAGGTATCGATACCGAACACGAGGACCTGCGTGATAATTTATGGGTGAATGAAGCCGAGTTGAATGGAGAGCCCGGAGTAGACGACGACTTTAACGGGTATATTGATGATGTACACGGGTATAACTTTGTGGATCGTCAGGGGGACATTGTTGCTCATGAGCACGGGACCCACGTAGCTGGTACTGTTGCTGCTACCAGCAATAATGGTAAGGGAGTTGCCGGGGTAGCCGGTGGATCCGGAAACGGAGACGGGGTTCGTATGATCTCGGCCCAGGTATTTTCTCCCAATGGAGGAGGAGGGAACTTCCCTGCTGCCATCGTTTACGGTGCAGATAACGGGGCAGTGATCTCTCAGAATTCCTGGGGGTACCAGACCAGTGGATACTACGAGCAGGCCGTACTGGACGCTATCGACTACTTTGTGGAAGAAGCCGGGAATTATCCGGGAAGCCCGATGAAGGGTGGAGTAGTGTTATTTGCAGCCGGTAACAATGGAGTGGAAGAATTGCATTACCCATCGGTATATGAAAAGACCATTGCCGTTGCGGCAACCGGTGCAAACTACAAAAAAGCAGTTTACTCAAGTTACGGAAACTGGGTAGATCTTACCACCACCGGTGGAGATGTTAGCCAGGGCGTTAAGAACCAGGTGCTCAGTACCATTCCCGCGAATGGTTACGGATACCTTCAGGGTACCTCCATGGCCACCCCACATGCTTCGGGTGTGGCAGCACTTATCGTGTCTAAATATGGATCTTCAACCTTTACCAATAAGGAGCTTAAGCAAAGATTACTTACAGGAGTACGAGATATTGAATCGTATAACCCGGAATATGCCGGGAAATTAGGACTTGGTTTCATGGATGCAGCCCTGGCGCTTGCAGAAAATGATAATACAGCCCCTAATACGATAACCGATTTAAACCTGGTGGGAATTTCTCAGGATTTTGCCTCTTTGAGTTTTAGCGTTCCTTCTGATGAAGGAGACGGTACTCCGGAAAAATACCACGTGTATTGGTCT
The DNA here is from genome assembly GCF_020166515.1 of Robertkochia flava. GTDB lineage: Bacteria > Bacteroidota > Bacteroidia > Flavobacteriales > Flavobacteriaceae > Robertkochia > Robertkochia flava. The sequence goes on from NZ_JAINZT010000002.1 coordinate 734,662, forward strand.
GCCAACGAAAACATGGGCGGAAAATCGGAACTGATCGTTACCAATGATTTCCGGGAAGTTGGAGATGTGATCGAAGTTACTATTGAAGACCTGGATTTCGAGACCGTGTATTATTTCTCAGTTGTCGCTGAAGACCGATGGGGGAACAGGTCTGAAATGTCACAGATCATTTCTGATAAAACCAACCAGGGTCCTGATATTAATACAGACCTGACCAGCCTGAACTATACCCTGGATGTGACCACGGTCACTTCTGTAGCGGAAATGTTACAGATCCAAAACGACCAGGATGGAATCTTGAACTGGACTGCAGAAACCAGACAGGTTTCCAACCAGGCTTCCTGGACCAGTGTACAGATGCCTGCTGCAGGTACAGCAAAATCCACAGCACAGCTCAATGTGGAAATGCAGGAAATACAAATGCCTGAGCCATTCCCGACAAAGGAGGCAGTGCTGTATGCATGGGAGCCTTCGGAGAAAAGGGATTATACCGCAAGCCCGATTTATGTAATCGGGGAAGAGGATACGACCATGACCAATTCCACGGCCACCAGGTTCGACGTTACCGAGCCGGATGGGTTTAACCTTACCCGTATCACTACCTATTTAAACCTGGATAAGGAAGATGGGCCTGCAGTAATGGAGATCTACAAAGGAACTCAGATCCATGAGGATAACCTGATCTACCGCGATAATAATTTCGAGGGTAATAAGGAAAATGATACGCGCTATTACTTCAGCAGCATGCAGGAACAATTGTTCTTTGAGCAGGGAGAAAGCTTCTGGGTGGTATTCCATGTGCCTGCCAATAATCTGTATCCAGTAGGTATGGCTCCGGAGACTACTCCGGGTTATTCAGACCGCTGTTTGATGAGTTTTGACCTTGGAAAGAGCTGGGTGCCGATTTCGCAAGCCATTGGAAGTGATGCCTGGGGTTGGGTGGTAACCGCCTCCAGCCAGTATGCGCCCCTGGGGCAATATACGACCCTTACACCTAGTGAAGGGCAGATCGCCGGTATTGGTACAACAGATATGGAAGTGGCTGTTGACGCCAGCAACCTGATCAATGGTACCTATAATTCCAATATTGTAATACAATCTAACGATGCAGATGAGCCTTTTTACAGGGTACCTGTGCGTGTTGGTGTTTCAGGACAGAAGCCTGAACTGAGCACCGTTAATATCCTTGACTTTGGAAGTGTATTTGAAGGGCTTTCCTCCACCAGGGAAATGACCATCGTTAATAGTGGACTTGGAAGATTTAAGACACAGTCTATTACCTCTTCCAATCCTGCCTTTGTAGTGAATACAGGGTGGAGTCTGCCGAATATCGATGCTAAATCAGAATATACATTATCCATTACCTACACGCCCTCGGGAATTGGTAACGAAAACGCTGTGATCACCATGACCAGTGCCAATGGTGATGTTCATGAATTCAATGTCTTTGGTGTGGGTACTGCAACTGCTGAAATGGAGGTTGCACCGGTTGTGATCGATATGGATAGCCTTATGGTAGGAGAGCCTGCCCAGGCAAGTGTTACCCTTACCAATAACGGGGAATATCCTTTACAATATGGTTTTCCTGCTTTTGCAGATGATCTGAGTCATATTGAAAACCTGCCTGATAATGTGCCGCAGTACAATTATGTCATGGAGAAAACCCCGTATAACGATTACGTGTTTAACGATATCTCCACTACCGGTACCGATGTAACAGACTTCTTTATTAATAATTCGGGAGTAGATTATTACAATGTGGAACTCGGATTCGACTTCCCGTATTACGGAGGGTATTATGATAACCTGAATATTACCAACCAGGGGGCCCTGACCATTGGGACTAACAGTAATTTTGCTTCCTCCCCGGGATTTGGGCGTTCATTTATGCCGGATGGATACATTGCGGCTGCACTTAGGGAATACGCATTCACCCTTGGGGGAAGTGTGCATTATAAAAGAGAGCCGGGTAAATTTATCCTGCAGTATACCGATGTGAGAAACAGCAGGGATAGAGCCACCGTGGCCCTAACCTTCCAGATCGAGTTGTACAGTAACGGAGACATTAAATTTATCTATGATAAGTTCGATGGATTGTTCTCCTTTCAATTGAACGGGTACTATAGTGGTATCGAAAATGAATCAAAAACTGATGGGGTGATAGTTCATTCCCAGAACGATAAGGTGAGTTTACCCCATGCGCCCCAGCAGATCGTTCACATTCACAGTCCCGGGATTGGCCTGATCAAGAGCGTTACGGAGCCAAAAGGATTGGTGCAGCCCGGTGGTTCTAAAGAACTACTTATCGTTATTGATGAGGAGAAACTGATCGAAGGGAATCACACCGAGTATATTTCTGTGCTCTCCAACGATCCGAATAACAGTTCCCAGGCTATTGAGATCAACCTCAATGTGATCGGGGGAGGCGTTTCCCAGCTCACGCTTAGTGAAACCGGGGTGGATTTTGGAAATGTATTCCAACAGGCGGATGTAACCGGAGTTATTGAAGTAAAGAATGACGGTTCACGTCAGATCGATATCACCGATATCGCATTTGCCAATGGTCAGCTGAGCTTTGACGGGGAGACCAGTTTAATTATCGAACCCAACCAAACCTATTATATTGATTATACCCTGAACACGCAGGACCTCGGACAGATCTCTGATGTGCTTGTGGTGACGGATGCCCAGGGCAGCACCTACGAGACCACCTTTAGTGGTGAGATCGTTGATGCGCCCGGGATCGGGGTCATGGAAGCTGCCTATGCAGAAACCATGGAACCCGATACGGAGGTCATGCGTTCGTTTAAGGTAACCAATACCGGTAACGCTACCCTGGAGTATGCCCTTGCTGCTTCAGAACACGTTACGGTAAATGAACCGGAAGCTGCTGTAAATGCTGTAGAAGAGTACACTTATGTATACCGCTCTACCTATGATGACGGTTCCAAGCCTACCTTCCAGTGGATAAAGCTTGGACTGGAAGATAAGGTGCCATTCTATCTGGCACAGGGTGATAACTGGGAGCAACTGGATCTTCCATTTGAATTTGAGTTCTACCAGAAAAAGTATACCAAGATCTGGATGGGTACCCAGGGGGTACTGAGCCTGCAGGAGGAAGTAGATGAATCATACAGTACATTCATCCCGAACAGGATCCCCGAAGATGATAACCTGAATGCCATCATCTCTCCATATTTTGGAAGGGGTGGTCCGAATGTAACTTCAGACGAAGCTGCCTGGGGCCGCTTTATGAAAGCCTTTGATGATAAGGTGGTTTTTGAGTGGAGATCGTATACCCCCGGTGGATTTGGAGGTACCTACAGCTTCCAGGCCATTCTCTATAAGAACGGAAAGATCAAATTCCAGTACAAGGATGGTTCAGCCTCTGGCGGATTAATTGGTATTGAGAATGAGGATGGAACGAAAGGATTCGAAATTGCCTACTTCCAGCCCTTCTTTGCAGATGGCGTGGCCGTGGATATCTATCCCGCGAAAAAGGAAACCCTTGAAGCCGGAGCCAGCAGGTCTTATGACCTGAAGTTTAGCACCATGGGGGCTGATGCCGGAGTGTACACTGAATCCCTTAAAGTGATCAATAATACTCCGCTGACACCTGAGGTGGAAGTACCCGTGGAAATTACGGTGAACGGAGAACCAAGATTCACCTTTAACCCGGACACCCTTGATATGGGAGAACAAATGGTATTGCCTGGAAAATCATATTCCTATGATATCTCTTTCTCTAATACCGGGAAAAAGGAGATGACGGTAAGTAACCTGCATGTTGAAGATGGCGCTACGGCTATTCTTGAACATCTGGTAGACGGATTCTTTGGTCCGAGCTGGAGAGCGGTCAGATCAACGGACGCTTTTACGGTAGCTCCCGGATTTGAATCCAAAACGTTCAGACTTACGGTAACGCCTGCTGAGGCGAACCCTGAATATGTGAATAAGGTGGTAGCAACAACCGATTTCGGTACTACCGAAGAAATGCCGATCATGGCCGACTTCAAGTTGCCGCCTTCCTTTACAGTGAATGAGGAGCCGGTGTATCATATGGCATACAATAATGATGTATATGATCATACGCTTCAGATGGGGAATGCGGAAGGACAATCGCCCCTGGTCTATACCCTTGGGATGGATTATGAAAGACCCGATGCTACTGCCGCAGAGGCTATGGAGGCTTCGGAAGGTAAAGCTGTATTGTTGAGCAATGCGCTAAGCCCGGCCGGAAATACCCCGGCAATAATACCGGCCAATGCCACATTTGCCAATCTGCTGGCCCATGATAATAACCAGCAGGCGTATACCACTCTTGGGTATGGAGGAGGATCTGAGTTTACCACCTCGACTCGGTTTGTTGCTCCAGAAGGCGGATTTAACCTGTCGCATGTACAAACGTGGTATGCACCGGGAACCTGGCTTGATTCTGACATCAAGGTGGAGATTCGCGTGGGTAGCAATGTGGCATCCGGAAAAGTGTTGCATAAGGAAACCCTGTCCTATGCGGTTAGTGAAGAAGATTTTGACGGAAGCCTGGTTACCTTTGAACTTGGGAAAACCGTAGAGTTGTTGCCGTACGAGCAGTTTTATGTTGTATTCACCTACCCACTGGGAGCTGAGTACCCTCAGGGAATTGCCGAAGTGGCGGAAGATGTGACGAACAGGTTCCAGTTCGTTTCCGGAGGTTTTTGGTATGATCTTGCTGATGCCGGATACTCCGGTTCAGGCTGGATGGTACGTGCCGGAGAAGTAACGCCTGCAGAGAAGAACTGGATCAGTATTCCTGGAGATATGCAGGGAGAGGTTGCAGCCGGAGGTACATTTGACCTCGGAATTCAATTGAATCCTCAAAGGGCGTCTGCTGCTGTAAATACGGGAAGCCTGTTGATCACGACCAACGATCCCGAAATGCGAAACGTAAGCATCCCGGTGAGACTGGATATCAACCAGGCTCCGAAGGTGGTGGCAGATGAGGTGTATTATGTAAATGAAAATGATACCCTCACCCTGAACCTTCAGCTGGATGACCTGGAAGGTGATATGATCTCCGGGGCTGTTCTTCTTACGGAAAAAGCAGGGGCAGGAATGACCTTTGAGAATGAAATGATCACCTTTACCTATACTCCGGGTTATGAGGATAGCGGAATCCATACCTTTGATATCGCCACAGAAGATGAACATGGCATAAAAGGGGTTTCGGTGATCCGTGTAGACGTTCAGGATGTCAACAGAAAGCCGGAAGTGGCAGAAATACCTACGCAGTACATCAACCTGTACAGCGGAGATTACCAGCTTAATTTTGGCGATATATTTGCCGATCCGGACGGTGAGCAGGTGCATTACACTGCAACGATCTCGGATGAAGGTGTTGCTGATCTGTTCAGGAACGACAATGCCATTATGGTCACTCCGATCAAGCTCGGAACTACTACGGTTACCCTGAAAGGTACCGATCCGAGAGGTGGAGAGATCACCACCAGTTTCGATGTGGTTGTTATCGGTAATGTAACCGAGGATGCCCAGCTCGATGCCAGTTGGAAAGTACATCCTAACCCGGTTGACGACATCATGAATATCAGGATGTACAGCCCGGTGATGGAATCTATGGATATCAATTTTTATAACGCACTTGGTATGCTGATCAAGTCTGCACAGTCTGACGGATCAGACGGCACAATAGAAATTTCGGTTTCTGACCTGACACCAGGAGTCTACTATGTAGAAATGGTGACAGCGAATGCGAAGTCTGTGAAGAAGATTGTGAAGAATTAAGTGTTAAGTTTTCTTTTTAAAAACCCGGCTCCTGGAGCCGGGTTTTTTGTTTTTCAGGGTTATGGAGTTGGAAGGTATTTGTATTCGTGAAGTTTGAGAAGTAAACGGTGGCGATCTGCCTGGTTTTTGGCGGCGGCTTATGCCATGTGCCTCGGTGGAATTCCTTAACAAACCTCCATGAATAGTTGCCGTGATTCCCTCCTCTATAAGGAGGGGTGGCAGCACTGAAGGGCAAAGTGGTTTTAATCCTGCATCAGCCAGTCATTTTTCAGGGCTTGTTTTGAATTATCAGTAAACGAATAGGTTTCCCCTTTCTTATAATTAAGTTGCACCGGACCTTCTAAGAGCATCTCCTGTCCGTCCCGGAGTATTTTAAGGCGTACAGGCGTATTCTCTTCAAGGGCGTAGCCCAGCATAGCCACTTTCATCAGATCGTCACTCTCGAAGGGTTTCTCGTTGAGCTCTAGCAATACATCTCCTTCTTTTACCCCGAGGGTATTAAAGAAAACGTTTTTGTCGTCCGGGAAGGAAGCGATTACCTGCTCCCTGGCCTGGTCGATACGGATATAGGGCTTTTTGGCTATGATGAAGGCAATTTGTTCCGGAACCATCGCTGCTGCGCGGGTTATCCCAACCTTTGCCAGGTATTGATCGTAGTTTACAGGGCCGCCTTCCACAATATGTTTTTGCAGGAAATCCCCCACCTCAGGATAGGTCAGGCTGGTGAATTCAGAAATGATCCCGTCTTCCTCGAAAGGCTGGTCAGGCCCGTACCGCTTGCTGAGTTCGCCCATAACGTCCAGAAGTCCCTTTTCTCCCTCAGATTGTTCCCGGATAATGATGTCCATACACATGGCCATGAGGGCGCCCTTCAGGTAAACGTTGGGAAACTGTTCTTTCATATCCGGATCGAGTATGTTCGCGCTCATTTCGGTAAAAGAAAGCTGATCTTTAAACTGCATGGAAAAATTCATCTTTTCATACATCCTGCGGTAGAACTCCTCTTCCCCGATCAGGTTTTCTGCCACCTGGAAATGCTGGGCGAAATATTCGGTGATCCCCTCGTACATCCATAGGTGTTTGGAAAGTTCCGGGGCGTTAAAATCCCAATACTGTATGTATTCCGAGTGGACGTTCAAGGGGGTCAGGGTATGAAAGAATTCATGTGAGATCACATCAGTAAGGTCTTCTGAGGTCATGTCTTCGCTGAAGACCGCAGTGGTCGAATAATTGTGCTCAAGGGCTCCGATACCCTTGGCATCGTCCTCAGCTCCCGAAGTTATATACGTAAGTACGGCGTATTTACCGGTGTTATTGATCTCGCCGAGATAGTGCTTTTGAGCTGCGATCATGGCCTCCAGATCCAGCATCAGTGCTGTGGCCGTAACCGAACTTTCCGAAGGGGCATACACCTGAAGCAGGACCTCCAGGTTGGCGACCTCCGAAGAAATAGCAGGCGTATTCGAGAACATAATGGGGTTGTCTACCAGTTCGGCATACCTGGCCGTCTGGTAGACAACCCTGTTTTCTGCCGGGTCCATGTCTTTTAGTGCGGTACCGGGATACAAGGTGGCCTCGTGGTCGATGGTTATGGTGTAGGACAGCTCTTCCTTACCTTCAAAATACCCGGCAAATCCACACATGTTTAACAGGTAATTCTGCCCTTCCAAAATATTAGTTCCCGCCGGGGAAAATATTGTTGTCCCCTCCCGGGTAAAGAAATCGGCCTCTTCGTTGTCAAAGGTGTCGTTGACCCTGTAAGTTACCTTTTCCAGAATAGTGGCATTTTCGATGAGCCAGGTATTGTCGTTTAAACGGGTCACAGCCAGTTCGTTTCCATCGGCATCTAAAGCCTGAAAATTTTCTGCGTACCGGCCGTAATCGGCTATGGAATAGGTGCCCGGAATAATACTGGGAAACATGAAGTGGATGGTTTCCTGGGTTATTTCCGGAGCGATAATGGAAACTTGTACCTGGTCGTCTGATACTGCTGTAAGGTCGATGTTTACCTGTACAGACTGCGCTCTTTTGCCTTTGGTTACAGATGCAGGTCCGCAACTGTACAATACTGCTGACAAGAGAATAATTAGACAAGATCGAATGCTCATAATAGCCTGAATGTTTTTGATGAAGTTATGCAGGCATAAGCGGTTGAGCTAAGAAATGATGGGGGAATACAGCGTGGCGCAGGTTATTCGGGGCAGGGAGTTTAAAAGGAAGATCCGGCAGCTCTAAGATAGAAAATTTAGGTGAGATCCAGGATGGATACCATGGGGAATTCCTTACAGTAACAATGTTAAGGAATTGTAAGCCCAGGACTAAGACCATGTTAACCACGCTATTTTAAGGGGGGAATTACAACTTTTTGACGAAGAATATAGGAGATTTTCTGTCTGTAGCGGGTTAATGTTTACATTTGGATTACAACCAATCGATTTACTGGAGAATTAAAAAATTGCTATGAAAAAAGAATTGCTAAAAGACATTTGTAAAAAGACCTTTCTAAAAAACCTCGAACGCGATCTGAAAGCAGTGGGAATCCCTGTGATCGCTGCCCAGATGGATTTTATCACCAACAGCTTTAAACGGTCCAGGGAATTTTGCCGTGTCCTCCTGGAAGAACTGAGTAATTGTGAGGATTTCTTTTTCTTTCTTGAACAGGATGAGATCAATGCGATTGTAGATGACGCCTATGTGGAGATGCAATGTGCGCCTATAAATTGGTAGTGTGGTGTGCACCCTGGTTTGCAATTGATATGAATTTCATCATAAGTTAACCTAATGTTGTGATAATGAGATTTTTGCGATTTTACTATTGTATATCTAAAAAAAATGTTAATTTAATTGGTCCATTGCAAAACAATCAATTTTCAACTAAGGTTTAGTTACTTGCGGAGGTGAGTAATCCTCTAAAACCAACCATCTATGAAAAAATCGATACCTAATGAAAACACTCCCAGGGATATCCTGAACTTGAAATCAAGGGGTGAACTGAAGGCGGTTGAATTTAAAGTCGCCAGACTGTCATCGAAATTAGCGAGACTTTTGAAAGAATACAGGGAACTTACCGAATGTAAAGGGGTTCCGGCAGAAAGTGTTGAAGCTTGCTATCTGGAGATGCAGATACAAAGAGATACAAAAAAACTTGCAGAATTGATCGCCGGGTCAGGCGGTATTTAAGCTTTATATTTTTAAGTTAGTTAGTAGGAGAGTCCGCAGTAGCATTGATACTGCGGACTTTTTTAATGCATCAGGGAAATAAGTCGTCCCAGGTCATCTTCCACCGTTTGGATGGAAAAGGCACCATGATACCTTCGGTACTCCTTGCCTTCGGCAAAAATAAGAAGGGTGGGAATGCTGAATACGGAATGACGGGCAGCCAGTTCAGGCTGCTCCGCACTGTCTTTAATATGGAATTCTACTTCCGGGTATTGTGCTGTCATGGCTTGGAGTTTCGGTTTTATGGCCTGGCAGATACCACAATGGGTCCCGCTAAAAAGTAAACAGGAAATGGAGTCGCTGACTTTCATGTTTTGAAGGGTTTTAGCATTGGTAGGAAGTGTGGTGCCCTCCTTACAGAGAAATGGCATATCTGTACAGGTGTTCTATTCAATATCCTTAACCGTTCTGAAGCCCAGGTGCTGCTGGCCGGAATCCAGGTCGGTAGCCATGCGTGCCGATACCCGGTAACTGGCGCAGTAGCTGTCACTGCAAAGGAAAGATCCGCCTTTTACCACCTTTTGAAGGACATAGGGTTGCCCGGGATTGTAATGTTCGGAAGCACCTTCCGGATCTTCAAGGATACCCTGTTCCAGGGCGCGGGCGTAGTAATTGCTGTTGTACCAGTCTGAGGTCCACTCCCAAACATTTCCGGCCATATCGTATAAGCCAAAACCGTTAGGCGGATAGGAGGCTACAGGAGCGGTGGTGATAAACCCATCTTCCTGGTCGTTCGACATCGGGAAGGCACCTGTCCAGCTGTTGTTTGAGATTTCCAGTTTTTCGCGATCATCGCCCCAGGGATATCTTTCCTTCAATAATCCGCCACGGGCAGCAAATTCCCATTCAGCCTCTGTTGGCAGTCTTCGGCCCACCCATTCGCAATAGGCTACGGCGTCTTCATAGGCAATATGCACCACGGGATGATCTTCCAGGCCTTCAATGGTGCTTTCCGGGCCCTTCGGATGACGCCAGTTGGCCCCGGTTTTCCATATCCACCATTGGGAATAATCCTGAAGATTGGCTACCGGTTGTTCGGGTTGCTTAAAGACCAGAGACCCCGGTTGCAGGACAGAGTCATGAGGCTTTGGCGTACCGGGAGGGACCTGTGTTTTAAGCGCTTCCCAGTCAATAGCCCTTTCGGCAATGGTCTTATAACCCGTCGCTGCTGTAAAGGCAGCAAATTGGGCATTGGTCACTTCGGTTTTATCAATAAAGAAGGGAGTTACCTTTACCGGATGTGCCGGTTTTTCATGAGGCCATGCCTGCCGGTCGCTTTCAGGGGCACCCATGGTAAATTGACCGCCTGGAATATACACCATGTCTTCAGGAGGGTCGGGGGCCATTTGAGTTACATCCGAAGATGATGCTGTTGGGCCGGCAGTAACCGATTTTTCATTTTTACAGGAAATCGATAAAAGTCCTTGTCCTATTAGCAGTAATGCTATCAGTCTGATATGAAGCGACATCGTGGTTCTGTTTTATTGTTAAATATAAGGTATTCTGTAGTGTAGGCGGACTTTTTTGGGGGCAGCTGCACAGTTTACAATATGAAATACAATCTATTGGAGTTAAACTCCTCTTTCGGGCTTATTGTATTAAATTGCATGACCAAAAAGTGAGAACAGATGTATCAGGATAATAGCTACAAGGACAAGGATCCCGATGCGATCCGGGAATTCGTTGCAAACCACCCCTTTGCCGTGCTATCGGGCTGCGATATAAATTATAATCCTGTAGCCACCCAGGTGCCGGTATTTCTCGAAAAAGAACAGGGAAAATGGCTGGTTCGCGGACATTTGATTCGGGATGCCGAGCACCATAAGGCCTTTCAGGAAAACCCAAGGGTGATGCTGGTGTTCCCCGGGCCTCATACCTATGTGAGTGCCACTGCCTATGCCCATCAGAGTCAGGCCTCGACATGGAATTATATGAGTGTCCAGATCAGGGGTAAGATACATTTTCGGGATAGGGAAGCACTTGTAAATATCCTTAAAAAAACGACGCTTCATTTTGAAAAATACAGGGAAGACTCTCCGACTGTTTATGAGAACCTCCCCGGGCATTATACCAGCCGCCTGTTGGACTATATCGTGGCTTTTGAGGTGGAGGTAGAGGATATGGACCATGTGTTTAAGCTCAGCCAGGATAAGGACAGGGAAAGCTTTGAGAATGTTATCACCCATCTCCGGGAAGGAGATCCCAATGCAAGGGCCATTGCCGAAGAGATGGAGAAACGGAAGAAGGATCTGTTCGGGTAGGACACTAATGGGATAGATCGGGTAACGCATACTTACTAAAGAGGTGTGCAGTTTTTCTTATGGCATACCAGCCGGCTGCCCACCAGCTAAGGGTAGGAATACGCGACTAACCTATAGATGGATGCTATATTGAAGGATCCGGATTTGTTTTCTTATCTCCCTACATCCCTACATCCCTACATCCCTACATCCCTACATCCCCAAATCCCTATATCCCCACCTTTAAAAAAACTCTTTGCCATTAAAATAACATATTGTAATATTGCAATATGGGAATAACGAAAACAGAAGGATTCGATCCTCAGGTCCTGCACATGTCAGAGGTCATTAAAGCCCTAGGGCATCCGGCCCGTCTGGCCATCATGGAATACCTGGCAAAAAGTCCATCATGTATCTGCAGTGATATCATATCTGAATTGCCTTTGGCGCAGCCAACAGTATCAAGGCATTTATCGGAACTCAAAAAGGTAGGGCTGATCAAAGGAGAGATCTCAGGAAAAAACATGTGCTATTGTATCGACCGGGAGGGTTGGAATGCAGTTATGGAATATTTCGCGCAATTATCTGCCTGTATGGAAGCCCCAACAGAAAAGTGTAATTCATCAAAAAATAAATAAAACGAACACTCATGAAATTATCGGAAGTAAAAGCAGCTCTGGCACAGATTGATGCCTTGTATTTTGAATTGCCGGATGGAAGTATGGTACCGTCACATTTCCATGTTACCGAGATAGGGGAAGTGCAAAGGCGCTTTATTGACTGCGGGGGAACACTGAGAAAACAGACGGTGATCAATTTTCAATTATTCACTGCAGAAGACTATGATCACAGGCTTCTTGCAACCAAGTTAAAGGATATCATCGCTGTATCGGAAAAGCAGTTGTTGTTGGATGACCATGAGATCGAAGTGGAGTACCAGGGGAGCACCATTGAAAAATACGGCCTGGAATTTAACGGGAAGCACTTTATGTTGACTCCCACTCATACCGATTGCCTGGCTAAAGAAGCCTGTGGTATCCCGGAGAAAAAGCCAAAAGTGCGACTTTCTGAATTGCAGGCGACTGCAGGAGCATGTACGCCCGGGTCGGGTTGTTGTTAAAAAGGGATCTTAAGGGTCGCAGATCTAACTGTACTCCACCTTTAATTTCGTAGGAGTAATTTCTGCCTGCAGGAGCTGTTTGCTTTCAGAATAACGACAGGATCTCCCCACACAAGGGATTGTTCCTGTTATCAGTTTTGCATGAAAATTCTGGGGAAAGATATGACTCCTTTCCCCGGACAGCAGGTGCTGCATAAAGCCGGGCGAATGCGGGTATTCCATTTTAAGGATTCAAATTAGAGACCACAAACGAGATTTTGCTTTGATAAATAATTCCCAAAACCCATCCATCTCCCTCGGACTCCGGGAAAACTGGAAACAATTTACCTTACTCGTTCTTATCAATGCCTTCGTCGGAGGTATGGTTGGATTAGAGCGTACTATTTTGCCTGAACTTGCCGAGCAGGAATTCGGGATGGTGGTAAAGTCGACCATCCTGTCTTTTATTGTGGTGTTCGGCATCACCAAGGCAGTGGCGAATTATTATGCAGGGGCCTGGGCAAATAAGGTAGGGCGAAAGAACTTGCTGGTCATCGGGTGGGTGTTTGCCCTTCCTGTGCCGCTGATACTCATGCTGGCCCCTACCTGGGGATGGATCGTATTTGCAAATATACTTCTGGGGATCAATCAGGGTCTTTCATGGTCTAGTACAGTGGTCATGAAGATCGACCTGGTGGGGGAGAAAGACAGGGGGCTGGCCATGGGCCTGAATGAATCTGCCGGGTACCTGGCCGTTGGAGGGGTAGCTTTTCTAACAGGATGGATCGCTTCCCGTTATGGTATCCGGCCATATCCGTTTTATTTGGGAATCTTTTTTGCAGTAATGGGCATACTGGGGTCCTGGTTGCTGGTAAAGGATACCCGCCACCATGTGGCTGCCGAGACAAAGACCAGCTCCGTACGTAAACTAAGGCATATCTTCAGGGAAACGACCTGGACGGACAGGAACCTGGGCTCGATTACCCAGGCCGGTTTCGTGAATAACCTGAATGACGGGATGGTTTGGGGGTTACTTCCCATACTATTAGCATCCAGGTCCTTTTCCCTGGATCAGATCGGGATTATTGTTGCGGTTTATCCGTCTGTATGGGGGCTTGGACAACTGCTGACCGGCAAGATGGCGGATCATTTTCAGAAAAAAAAGTTGCTCTTTACAGGAATGCTAAGCCAGGCTTTTGCCCTATGTGCTATGCTTTGGGCGGTTAGCTTTTCAGAATTCCTGCTTCTTTCTGTGGTTCTGGGAGCAGGTACCGCACTGGTATACCCTACCTTTCTGGCCGGGGTGGCAGAATTTACCCATCCGGAACAACGCGCAAAGAGTATAGGAGTATTTCGCCTCTGGAGAGACCTTGGTTATGCTGCAGGAGCTATTTTGACCGGGGTCATTGCCGATATGTGGGGGGTGTTACCATCTGTTGGAGTCATTGCATGCTTAACATTGATCTCGGCTTTGATCATAAAAATCAGAATGGATTAATGAACTCCGGAGTTCATTAATCCTGTTTCAGGAATAGCTTTGAACCCTGTTTTTATTTCGGGGAAAGATCAGAGCTTCCTGGAAAGTTCTGCCGGAAGCAATTGTTCCAGGATCGCTTTCTGCCCCTTTTCTATGGCGAGAAACTTCCAGTCGGAGCTGCCATTTTCTGAAATGGCATAGACCTGTTTTTCAGCCTTCACCCTAAAAAAGTCGGTAGCGGCGTCATAACTCACATTGTTTGATCCGAACGATTGCTCCAGCGAGATCAGGGTCATACTGATTCGTGATTTTTTCTCTTCATCCGTAAGTGAGTCCTGGCTCATGAATTTCATGTTCATCTGGTTGGAATAGGTGAGCAGGGCATAATGTTTCTCATCGATGTGTTCAGGCGCTTCGATATTTTCGATCTTCAGGTTGGTGATCTCAAAGGTAATGTCGGGATTGTTAAAGGATTGCTCCATAAGTTTAAGCAGATCTGCCTTTGGATAGATCTCAAAGAAGCCCGGCACTATATAATCCAGGGCCTTTTCGAAATCTTTATCCGAAATCGCTTCCTGGTATTCGGTGAATTCGTTCGCAATTTGCTGCTTTACATCTTTTTGCTGTGCAACGACAGTGAGACTGGTAAACAGGATAATAAAAAGGGGTTTCAAGTTCATGTTTAAAATTTTGAGGTTTTTTATGGTAAACTCAGGGTTCAATGGGGATTGGTACCCTGATTCTAATATATGGATATATTCGAAATACAGTAAGTTAAAACGTCCAATACTTGCTTTTCTTTATATTTAAGGAAACTGAAACCCGAAATACCTTGAAGAGATCTGTTCGAATAACCCTCCGCATCCTTGGAATACTACTCTTATTGCTTGCCGTTGTTGCCCTTGGAGGTTGGATCTATGTGAAATCCGAATTCCTGGATTTTGAAAACGACTTTACAGAGAAAAGGAGTTTTCCGGAGCTAAACAGTGAGGGCTTTACTTTTACAGACCGCAATGGAAATGGTACGCTGGATGCCTATGAGGATAGTCGTTTGCCCGTCGATGCACGGGTGGAGGATGTGCTGGCCCGGATGACAACAGAAGAAAAGATCCACCTGTTAAAGGGTTCAGGTCTTGCTTCGGCCATGGGAAGTGTTGATCCGGGAGAGGGCATACCCGGAGCTGTGGGAACCATAGTGCCTACTCCCCGGTTAGGACTGCCAGCCTTATACCTTTCTGACGGACCTGCGGGATTGCGCATAGAACCTACCCGGGAAGGGGAAGAGCGCAGCTATTACTGTACGGCTTTTCCCATAGCCACCCTTCTTGCTTCCACCTGGAATGCGGATCTTGTAGAAGCGGTTGGAGCTGCCATGGGCGACGAGGCGAAGGCATATGGGATTGATGTGATCCTGGGGCCAGGGGCAAACATTCATCGTCATCCTTTTTGCGGAAGAAATTTTGAATACTATTCTGAAGACCCGGTTTTGTCGGGAGATATGGGCGCTGCCATGGTTAATGGGATAGAAGCCAGCGGGGTGGGAACCTCGGTAAAGCATTTTGTGGCCAACAACCAGGAAACCAATCGCAAATACAACGATGTGCGTATCTCGGAACGCGCCCTGCGCGAGATCTATCTCAAAGGCTTTGAGATCATCGTTAAAAAGGCGCAGCCAGCTACGATAATGTCGTCGTATAATATGGTAAATGGCACGTATACTGCCGAAAGCAGGAAACTGTTGACCGGGGTGTTGAGAGATGAATGGCAATTTGAAGGCCTGGTGATGTCAGACTGGTTCGGAGGTGAAGATGCCCCGGCCATGATCAAAGCGGGAAATGATCTGTTGGAGCCCGGAACCAAAAAACAGTGGGATGCCTTAAAGGACGCTTACAACGATGGAAGTCTGTCGGAAGGGGATATTGATACGGCGGTGCGTCGGATACTGAAACTTATCATTACCTCCGGGAAAATGGAGAATTACGCCTATGATAACAACCCGGACCTGGAAGCTCATGCCGAAATTACCCGCTTGTCTGCATCCGAGGGCATGGTGCTGCTCAGGAACAAGAAAACGCTGCCCTTGCCACCGGCGCTTAATGTGGCCTTACTGGGTGTTACCTCCTATGACTTTATCGCAGGAGGTACGGGTTCCGGCGATGTAAATGAGGCGTACACGGTTTCCCTGGAGGAAGGTTTAATAAATGCAGGCTACACCATTAACCGCGAAGCCAGGGATATGTATGAGGCCCTTAAAAAAACACAGCCGGAAGCCTTTGTAAAGCCTGAAGGAATCGATGCTATGTTTACCCCTTATCAGCCGCCGCAACTCACCTATACCTTTGCTCAACTCAATAAACTGGCTGCAACATCGGATGTGGCTGTGATTACCATTGGTCGTAACGCGGGGGAAGGTGGCGACAGGGTAGAGGTGGATGATTTTTTACTGACAGCCGAAGAACAGGAAATGATCAGGAATACCTGCGAGGTATTTCACCGGCAGGGGAAAAGGGTCATTGTAGTATTAAATATCGGTGGGGTAATCGAAACGGCTTCCTGGAAATCGCTTCCCGATGCCATTCTGCTCGCCTGGCAGGGCGGACAGGAAGGGGGAAATGCAGTGGCAGATATCCTGAGCGGGAAGACAACCCCAAGCGGTAAACTTCCGGTGACCTTTCCTGTTGCGGTAAGCGATCACGCTTCCCACTCCAATTTTCCGCTTGACGGGGAACCGATGAGCCTGACCGACCTCATTTTTAGCGGTCCGGCTAAAAAAAGCGCCGAAGTGCGTAATCATGATTTTACCGATTATGAAGAAGGCATTTATGTAGGCTATCGTCATTTCGATAAGAAGGGACTGGAGGTATCCTACCCCTTTGGGTATGGGTTGTCGTATACCACTTTTAGCTATGGAGTTCCTGAAATTAGTCTTGCTAACGATACCGTAAGGGTGACTCTGGAGGTGAAAAATTCGGGGAAATTTCCCGGTAAGGAAGTGTTTCAGGTCTATGTGTCCAAACCGGATTCCATGGTCGACAGGCCGGAAAAGGAACTTAAAGCCTTCGAAAAGACCGCCTTACTGGAACCTGGCCAGGAAGCTGTGATTTCCATGAAGATCCCGGTTTCAGACCTCGCCTACTGGGATGAGAAAGCATCCCGCTGGGTGGTGGAAGAAGGCAGATACGAGATCCGGATCGGAACCTCTTCCCGTGATATAAAGACCACTACCGAGATCTCCCTCTAATCCTTTAGAATTAACTACCCCTTCCCCTGTTTCAGGGGAAGGTGGCAGTGCATAAGCACTGACGGAAGGTGTTCATGCTTTGGGCGTAATTATAAGAGTTACGCTTTAAAGCGACAGTTCGCTTATTGCAATTACGTTCCCCTTCCCCTGAACGAGGGGAAGGTGGCAGTGCATAAGCACTGACGGAAGGGGTTGCTGAACAGGACCTGGAAATCCTTTTAACTTTCTCAAAATTAAACACATAAGCATATATATGCTTTAAAATCACTAATTTACAGGTTCATTAATTCCTAACCTGAAATAAGATGAACCGTCGTAAATTTATCAATTCCTCCGGCCTGACCATGGGACTCGCAGGA
This sequence comes from Robertkochia flava, assembly GCF_020166515.1. Classification (GTDB taxonomy): domain Bacteria; phylum Bacteroidota; class Bacteroidia; order Flavobacteriales; family Flavobacteriaceae; genus Robertkochia; species Robertkochia flava. The sequence continues at coordinate 752,078 of NZ_JAINZT010000002.1, forward strand.
TTCTTTCCTTCCGTATTAACCACCTGGGATACTGCCGCCCAGCCTGCTGCTCAGGGTATAGCCCCTGTCTTGGATACATCTTCCTGGGATTGGGTACGTACCCAGTTTGAACTGGACCATTCCAGGATACAGATGTCTCAGATGCTGTTGGCTTCCCACCCGCTTCCTGTAAAGGAGGCTATTGCCAAACACAGAACGGCCTATAATGAGAGTCCGGCAACGTATTGGGAAGAGCACTTTATGACGGCCGAGAAAGAGGTAACTGCAGCAGCCGGCAAATACATGAATGTAGACCCGGAGGAGATCGCTCTGACCGATAGTACGACCATGGGAACTTCCCTGTTGTTCAACGGTATGAAACTGAAACCCGGAGACGAGGTCCTGCAAACCACCCACGACCATTACGTTACCGATATGTCTGTGAAATATGCATGTGAGAAGAGTGGCGCCGTGTATCGAAGGATTGATGAATACGCGGATCCCCGCACGGTCTCGGTAGACGAAGTGACTTCCAATATACGAAAAGCCATTTCTGATAAGACCAGGGTTGTAGTGGTAACCTGGGTACATAGTTGTACGGGGGTAAAACTTCCGATAAGGGCCATATCTGAGGTTATTGCAGAAGTTAATCAGGGGCGGGGTGATGAAGACCGCCTCTATTTTGTCGTCGATGGTGTCCATGGGTTTGGAAACCAGGACGAGGATATCAGTGCCCTTGGATGTGACTTTTTTTCTGCAGGCACCCATAAATGGATCTTTGGCCCCAGGGGTACGGGAGTGCTCTACGGTAAAAAGAGTGCATGGGATTTTGTCAGGCCTACCATTCCGGCATTTTCCAGGTATGCTTATGACACCTGGCTGGGTATTGATACGCCTGCCCAGCCAACCTTTAACGAATTGATGTCGCCCGGTGGTTTCCACGCCTTTGATCATCGGTGGGCACTGAATGCAGCTTTTGATTTTCAAAGTGAACTGGGAAGAGACAAGGTACATGAGCGGACTACTGAATTGAGTACCCGGCTTAAATCAGGACTTCAGAGCATGGGTCATGTAGATCTTATTACTCCCGCTGATGAAGGGCTTTCTGCCGGGATCAATTGCTTTATGGTGAAGGGAATGCAAACCCCCGAACTGGTTCAGAAACTTCATGAGAAAGGCATTATTGCAAGCGCTTCTCCTTATGCGGTAAGCTACACAAGGCTTACGCCCTGTGTGATCAATACCGAAGAAGAAGTCGATAAGTGCCTGGCTGTTGTAGAAGAGATGGCTGGCTGATTTTAGGTATTCAGATTAAAGGCCAGGAAGCGAAATGAATAGTAAATTCCAGGGTATCCTCAGGTAGTGGGGTAACCCGGAAAAATAAAATTATATTGCAGAATCCTGTAGTTGCTTCAGGTATTTTTCGGAACGTAAGCGAAAGGGCCCCTGATCTGATTCATCGGGATGAAGCCCCCATTCTGAATGGTAACAGGCAGTAAAGTTGGAATTGGTATTAACAGTGCCTGTTTTTAGTATATAACTTCATAATATACAGGGTAAATATCAATATCGGAATGATTATTACACTGCCTTCCGGCCCGAATTCTCCCCCTGTAAGCCAGGATTTATCAGAAGTAAAGGTGATCTCGGAAATTCGTGGCTTTTCATGGCCGCTGGCTGTGAACCCGAAAACGGGACCCTGGAAGAAATTCCATCCAATATGCATCCCCATAGACAACCACAGCATTTTCGTGGTCAGGTACCCGTAGATCCGCAAAAATCCAAATCCCATAATGATCACAGTGGAAAGCAGTCCTGCATTGGGGTTTGCGGCATGTAGCAGACCGTAGATAATACAGGAAAGAACAATGGCCGGGACCCATCCCATGCCTTCAGCGAAATTTTGTAAAAGATACCCCCTGAAGACCACTTCTTCCCAATATCCGACAAGGATGTTTTCCAGTAAGATAAGGGATAGTGAACCAAGTGAAATGGTACTCATAAAACTGATGAAATCGGTAGTGAATTCCTGTTCCGGGTAAAGGTTGAAATTAATTCCGTGAAACTGAATAAGACCGAAAACGAGCAGGATGGTGAAAAAAGTCAGGCCCATTAATCCGCTTAAAAGGAACCCAACCCCAAGGTCTTTAACAGCGGTACGGTTAAATTGCAGGCCCAGGGAGAGCAGGGTCTTTTTGTCGAGAAATTTGCGTCCGAGAAATACAGCGATCGTAGTGGAAATAGCCAGGACGGATACGATTATCAGGCTGTAATCCTGAACGTATTCTTTTTTTGTGATTTCACCCAGCAAGGGTTTAATTATAAGTGCAGTTGCGCTAAGCGTCCAAAAAAGGATTATAAATAGTAGGATACGCCATCCTGTTCGCAGTCTCGCTTCCGAAGGATTGATAAATAAAGGTTGCATGAGGTTGGTTTTTTGATTGATTAATTGATGATTAATAGTATGACGTTAAATGTTTAGAATGGTTACAATACCACATCTGTATATGTTGCAGATCGTGAGGTTTAGGGGCTTCCCGGATGAATGAAGATGAAACCGAACCTCGGTAATAAGCCCGGTTTCACCTCTTCAGCATCAACAAACCACTAGTTTCGAGCGTTCAGGTCGTAATGCTTATAAAAATCGTGTTGTTCCTCCAGGAAGTCCATATAGGATTTTCCCTCGGCAAAATCGATGTTGTCTCCAAACAGCACTACGATTCCTTCCATGGGTTCGGCATAAGGGTTGTAGATCACGTGCCTGACGTAAGGGGGGACAAATACGCTCATTCCGGGTTTTAATTCTATAACTTCATCGCCGAGCTCAGCCTTACCCTTTCCTTTGGTAATGATAATTAAATTGGGAACCTGGCCTTTATCAAGTCCGCGTTCGGCATTGGCGGCCTGCTCGGGTCCGATGCTGAACCATCCGATACGCTTATCTTTCATGGTGTAAAGCCCGACATGATCTACCCCGTGAGTGGGCAGGGAACCATCTCTTGCGAAGCGGGTGATCTCTACGATTCCGGTTTTCCAGAAATGTTCCATCACCTCATAGCCCAGAGCATCTTCTCTTACCCCTATGGAAAAGCCATCCATGGAGCGGATATTTAAACCTACCTGGTCTGTGCCGAAAGATTTGGCTGAGGCTGTGGCTGCGGTCCATTTCCCGGAATAGAGGTTGTCCAGCACTTCTTTACCTGCAAAATCAAAGTACCAGGTAGGAGTTTCGGGTTTTCCCTGGTGCAGGGTCACCTGGTGAGGTCCATAGTTGTGGAAGGTATATTGCTTATTCTTTCCTACCTTATACGCTTCCTGTGTCCTTTCCGATCGGACATGCCACCATTCATCTCCCACTTTAATACCGAAATAAACAGAATGGGCCATGGGGTCAGTTTTGTAACTCTCAACAAAATCGCTTAGAATGGATTCTGTTGTTTTTTCCTGTGCCTGAGTACAAAAGAAACTCAATATAAGTACAGGGAACAGGAATTGGAGTAGGCTTCTTTTTTTGTGATACATAGTTCTCATTTTAATTCGTTTTTTGGTTAATAGTACGTTGTGGTCACACCATATAGAAGAGTGAAACCCCTCGTAGTTACAGGGGGTTTAGCTTGTTGTGGTGAAAAGTTTCTATTTGTGGTGAAATGTTTGTCAGCCCATTACTTTGAGCTCCTGAAGCTTCTTTAAGAGTGGCTCCCGGTAGGTTTTTGATACAGGAACCATAGTGTCAAAAGGGTCAAGAACAAGGGTAGTATCCAGTTTAGAGCCCTTTATGCCCGTTACATGATCCAGATTGATCAAATACGAACGGTGACAACGGCAAATTGCCGGGTCATTTATTTGTGTTACTAATTTGCTTAAGCTGCCCCTCATTACAAATTTATATTCGTTGCCTTGCTCGAGGTAGAACAGCTCTACATAATTATCCTGGGCTCTTCCATACAGAAAGCGCGAAGAAGCCAGGGTGATCTCGTCTTTATTACCGGCTCCTTTGAAGTGGAGCAATCTGTCGGGATTGACCGCCGAATCTTTTTCGGTTAAAATGTGCTCCATCCTGGTTTGCAGAGAGCGGTACCGGAAAAAGAAAAATACCCCTGTCATGGGGAAGATCAACACCGCGGAAACATCCCTTAAGAAACCCTGGTAACTGCTGAAACGCAGATCGTGCCAATTGCCCAGGAAATTATAAGTAAAGAATATGGCAGTATCAAGGAATAACAGGGTCCAAAGGCTCCACAAAACGATCCTTTTGAGCGAAGCCTTGGTGAAGAAAAGTGGTCTTAAAAGAAATTCATTAGCCAGGGAACAAAGGATTAAGACCAAAAAGAAATAAAAGATCTCTCTGAAGAAGTAAATGTCATAGTCATGGTTAGGGTCGTAGTTATCTACCCCGAAAGGAAGAAAGAAAACGATAAAGGCATAAAAGAAAATCGCCATAACCACACTGAGGGTTAGCTTGTAGGCTTTGGAATCGTAAAACGAAAGATCGTAGTTTTCCATAATTAGTTATTGGATTGTGTCTTTAACACTTACTTTTCCACCTTTTATAATCAGCCATACAGCCAGGGACATTTCCCCGATAAGACTGGGAACGGCAACCAGTAATAAAAATAAATAACTATACTGGTCGTAGCCGGGAATCATAAAATGCGCTACGGTATCGGACATATACATTATCCCTGCCAGGAGCAGGAATAGTGCGATAAACCGCGGACTTTTAATAATGAAGGCAAGCAGGATCAAATGGATACCAAAGAAGAACAAGCCAATGAGCCAGATCGTATTAAACTGGTTGATCTGTTGTAAAATAAAAGAGGGGTCTGCTGATGTTAAAACTTCGGGCAGACTAAAAACAGCCACTCCCATGATAGCGGCGTGCATCATCCGGAAAAGAGTGCTTAATCCGGTGAGCGGGTGCGACCGATAGAGCAGGTGCAGGGCCCAGGCCACCACCACATCAAAAACCGCGGTGATAAGAAAGGCTAGAATGCCCAGACGCACGGTTAGATCTGCCTCCTGTACAGTGAGAAGTGGTTGTGTTTTCAGGGATTCCAGCATAAAGAAGTTGGCGAAAATGGCCGCAATAAAAATAACCAGGTAACTAAATCCTGCGATTCGGCTTAGATGCTGCCCGGATATTGCAAAGCTACTAACGGTCATAATGGTATTTGCTCTCTGTAATCTTTATGGTGGCGGATCCTTTAAGCGGGGATTATTAATTCGTTCCCGGGAGGTGTTTAAACATATTTTTCACCTCCTCAAGAGTGTAAACCTTATAATCGATCTCCATTTGCCGGGCATATTCCTCCACTGTATTGGTGAATCCCGCTTGCTCCCGGCGCTGGTTTACCGTTTCCGGGTCTTTGATCGGCCAGATAATGAACACCTGGTCTCCTTTTCCCTTAGGAGCATTTTTTAGCGCAGACCCCCAGGCCTGTGTGCCATAAACCTGCTCCCTGCCCTGTTGCATCAGGAGGCGGTCTTCCATTAATCCAACATATTGCATGGGAAGCTCTTCCTGTTCTCCGGCCTCTTTGATCAATGGGAAGTATTTTTCAATGGCACCCGAATGTTGAATAACCAACCAGGCAGACAAATGCGTAGGGGTACCCACCAGGGATTTCCCGGGATATCCATATTGATCAAGGATCTCGTAGATTCTTTTTTGGTTGAGGGAATCGTGCTTCGTGATAATGCCCCAGGGATTCGCGTCAAATTCTTTTTCGGTATACCCTATCTTTTGAAGAATTTCTGATTTCTTTTCCTTTGTAATGTTCTGGTCCGTCAATTGGCGGGTCCCCTGGTCAAGGGTCATGATCGAATCCAATTCGGCTTTTAATTCGAGGTTAACCGTTTGGGATGTTGCCGATACAGAAAAAAAGCAAATGAGCGCCAATGCATAGACAGCTTTCATAGCGATGGTTTTTGTGATGATCTTTTTTAATAAAGGGGATTCTTATCTTTCTGGTTCCTGATATTTTATTTCCCCTTTTTATCGGTACCGGAAGCCACGTTTTCACTATCGACATTGCGGTATTTTTCGAACCAGGCCAGTATGGCGGTGATCTTAGCTACCAGGTTGCTGGGTTTGTTGGCAATACCATGGCCGGAATTTGGAATGCGTACCATGGCGGTTTCCACGCCTTCGATCTTCAGGGCTGCATACAATTGCTCAGACTCGGAGATAGGAGTTCTGAAATCCTGTTCCCCGGTTAACAGCATGGTTGGGGTGGTTACATTACCAACGTAATTCAATGGTGACCTTTTAAAATAGTTTTCAGGGTCTTCCCAGGGCTTCTTCCCAAACCAGTATTTGTAAAAGAACTGCGGATTATCTGCGTGGAGTACAAAGCTGGTCCAGTTGATCACGGGTTTGGCAACTACAGCCGCCTTAAAACGGTCGGTCTTTCCAACGATCCAGGCGGTGAGTACACCACCACCACTGCCTCCCGTTACAAAGAGGTTGTCTGTGTCTATAAAGCCCTTTTCTATTACGGCATCCACCCCGGACATAAGGTCTTCATAGTCGTTACTGGGATAGTTGTGGTGGATGAGGTTGCCGAATTCCATTCCGTAGCTTGTACTTCCCCGCGGATTCGAATACAGTACCACATAACCGGCAGCCGCATAAGCCTGAACTTCTGCTGAGAAAACCGAGCCATAGCTGGTAAAGGGACCACCGTGGATCTCCAGGATCAGCGGATATTCTTTATTCGGATCAAAATCGGGCGGAGTTACCACCCAGCCCTGGATATCCCGTTGGTCGTGACTTGATTTCCACCAGAGTTCCTCAACCGCTCCCCGGTTCTTGAATGCGAACAGGTCGTCGTTGAGGTGGGTGATCCTTGTTTGCTTCCTGCTGTCGCCTGCGCCAAGATCGGCAGGACTTTCGGGAGTGCCGTAGGTATAGGCGAACTGCCCGTTTGCTGACGCACTGAAACTGGCTGCATTATAAGGTCTGCCCAGAGATAGCCCGCCCAGATTTCCTGCCAGGGGAGTTACTTTTCCGCTGAGACTAACAGAAGCCAGTTTGGTTTCGCCCTTATCCGTATACTGTATGAACAGCCCTTTGTTGCCGTTCCAGGCCATATCTTCAATACTGCGGTCCAGGCCGGTTGGGATCTCACGGCTGTTGCTGCCGTCGGTATCCATGATGTAAAGTTTGGCCTGCTGGTAGCCCAGGAGTGCATCGTCGTAACCGAGGTACGCGATCTTTTGACCGTCCGGAGAGAGTACCGGATTTCTATCCGGCCCGTAGCGATCGGTGAGTTTTTTCAATTCGCCGGTGTTAATGGTTAAGCGGTAGATATCCGAATCCTGGGGTTCCATTTCCGATTCTTCGTGAAAGTTGGCACTGAAAAACAAATGCGAACCATCTGAAGACCAGGCAGGGGTGCCGTGGTCAAAATCCTTAAAGGTGAGTTGCCGGGGCGTTCCTCCCTGTATGGGCAGGGTAAAGATCTGGGTGTTTCCGGGTTGGAGATAACCGCGTCCGTCGGCCCTGTAGGTCATATCGTCAATATAGATCGGGGGAGCATTCCATTGTGCCCCTTCAGGCTTGGCCGGCATTTTGATCAGGGAGCTCTTTTTTTTAGGCACAAACATGGTAAAGGCAAGAGCGCTGTCGTCGGGCGACCAGGTAACTGTGCCCGGAGAAACCGGAGTATTGGTAAGGGCCATCGTTTCCCTGGTATCCATCCACATCAGGTAAAGCTTCATTTTATCGTCTTCCCGGTTGGAGCGGTACACCACCTTTTTTCCGTCATGAGACCACCGGGGCGCTACATCGTTTTGATTCCCTGTGGTTAAAGGACGGTTGTTAGTGCCGTCAGCATTGACCATCCAAAGGTTGGAAAGGTTTTTGTCGGTCATGATATCCTTAAAGTTCCGCACATAAATGATCTTCGATCCATCTGGCGAGATTCGGGGGTCTGAGACATATTCCATGTCAAATATGTCGATGGGTTCAAGGTTGGTTTTAACCTGGGCGTTGACTTGAATGCCGGTGGCAAAGACCAGGAGCAGGAAGTAATAAAGAGCTTTCATTTTTAGTGTTTTAGGTCAGGAAAAAAATCGAAATAATATACGAATAATTGTCAAATGATCCGGAGCTGGAAAATAGACGGTGGTTTTCCGGAAGGGAGTTTAAGAAAAATGACGTGAGGAGCCCCCTGCCTGAATTTTTGATTTGCCGGAGTCGCCGGTGTTATTAAAAGAGGAGATGGGTTATCGCTGCGAAGAGCCCGAAAAGGGAGGTTAGAAAAATAAAGTTAACCCACAGGTTTCTGAACCGATAGAAGAGTAACCTTCCTGAATACACCAGTATCAGCAATAACAGGGAGGACAGGAGGTATAAGACCCGTTGATGGATAAGGTAGTAGGTGTCGCGAACATTCAGGGTAACCTCTGTATCCGGAGCAAAGTCGCCACCTGTTATTATCAGGCAGAAACTTCCTGCTATCAGGATGCATAGGGCCACCCATTTCATTTCATTTTTCATGAACATAATGGATTTTAACAAGACATCCTCAAATATAGAAATTACCTTTCATTCCTGTATTAAGAGCAATTGCAGGCTCCGAAAGTGGATAAAGTTTATCAAATAATGAGTTTCTTTTTCATGCTGTAGCCTTCATTGACATTCCCGGTGATGGTTTCGGTCATGTTCAGGTCCAGGCTGTCTTTGAAAATACCATCCGAGAGGTTGTGCAGAAAATTGGTTCCGTCATAATGTTGGGTTTGGTAAACCTCTTCACAAAGGGTATCGGGAAAGGCAATTTGCGTTATCAGCAGGGAGTTTTCATGTTGGTCCTTGATCTCTACGTGTATATGAGGTGCCCTGTCCGGGTAGAAGCCGGGGAATATACTGATGAAGTTCGCCCTGCCCATGGCATCGGTAATTTGCCGTCCTCTTAAGAAATGCTCCGCCGTCAGGTCTTCAGGTTGCAGGCGGTGGTTACCGTATTCAGAATATTTCCCATGATTATCACAATGCCATATGTCTATGGCTACACCGCTAATGGGGGTGCAATTATTTTTGCTGTCGAGAACTTCCAGTGCTATCTGCAGAGGAATGCCTACCCGGTTTCCTATGATATTTTCCCTTACATAATCCAACGGGGTTTTATTTGGGAAGGGTCCCCTGGTTTCGGTCGGGGTGGTGTTGCAGGGTGTATTGGTGGGATCCGGTTGCTGCTTTCCTGAAGAAATAAGGGTGTTTATTCCTATAACACCACCTATCCCAAAGAGTCCTTTTTTGAGAAATTCGAGCCTTTTCATGGGTTGTTTATTTTTAACGGCAGGTAGTATTCAATAGGTAATGTAAAGATAGTTAAATGTCAGATAACCAGTGTGGTAAAAAATATTTTCCAGGCCGAAGGTGGTAAGGGGTTTTGACTAAGCCATGCTAGAATAGGCAGATCTACTGGATAGCGCCCTGTTTTTTGATCGTAAATATCGGTAAGCGATAAATGCAGCTGTAACCAATTCCTTCCCGTCTGGTAAGGATTTAACGCATTCTCATATTAATGGGCGCCAGCCCTGTCTTTAAAATGCCGTTTTCCGGCGCTGGCCAGTTTGTATTCGTATTTGCTCAGTATATTTTCTTCCAGGACCATTTCAGTTTCACAAAAATCCCTGAAAAAATCCCGGACATTTTCCATCGTTTCCATGACATGGTCATTGATGTAGTTCACGTCGATGTTAATGCAAACGGCTCCTATGAGTCCAAAATCCTTTCGGTAGATCGGGATGGTGGTGCACTTAAAGGTTCTGCTTCCGATATTGAGTTCATAATTAAGTTTATCCTGCTTCAGGGCATTACGCTTTTTAAGATCGAGTACAAGCATGGTGGTTCCATCCCCAATCTGACGTCCGGTTACCGGATTCTCCAGGGCGATGATTGATTTGGATGGATTCATCAGGTTGTGCAACAGGATCTCAATACCACTGTGTCTGAAGGTTTTTCCAATGAGCTTCACCAGGGTCTTGTAGTTCTCCAGGTGGGCCAGGTTGTCGTCTATAACCTCGTTGCCGTTGTACTTCTTAAAGAATTTTTTGTAATTGCGGAGTTCATCTCCCGTGAGGAAGAATCGCACATTGTTCTGTTCTCCTATGAACAACAACTGACGGGCGGCTGAAAAGTCATAGCTTTTGAGCAGGTATCTTACTCCTTCGTTAAACCTGGGAAGGTCAAAATTGGGAAAGCCATGCTCATCAACAATGAAGGGGTAGAATTCATATTCTTCCAGGGATCTTCCCTTGCTCTTTTTTCGTTCCCTTTGCTTACCCAGAAAGAAGCCCCCGGCAAACAGGATCACCGAGGTTAGCAGGCCGGATAGAATGTTGACGATCCAGGTGTTGTTAAATAGCGAGTCCATATTTCAGGATGAGGGTTGGTTAAAGGCTCCGGAATTAACCTCCCTGATGAATTTTATCATCCCTGTAAAATAGGTGTCGGCATCGTCGTACATGGCCAGGTGACTTCCATTGGGGCAATGCAGGTATTGGCCGTTTTCTACCTGACCCGCCATCCATTCCATGTGTTTCGGGTCCATGGTATCGTGAGCGGCGCCGATTACCAGGGTAGGAACGGAAATTTGAGGCAGGTCTTTGCTGCGATCCCAGTCTTTCAGGGAAGCATCACCTACGATACCAAATTCACTGGGCCCCTGCATGGCCAGGTAGATGTCGTAATTTAATCTTGAAAATCCTCTCATAACCGGTTCCGGCCATTCTTCCAGAGGCATCCGGAGAATGTGTTCGGTATAATAGTGTTCGAATAGGAGTTCACTGTACCTTGGATTGTCGTATTCTTCATTCGCCTCCAACTTCCTGACTTCTTTCAGGACTTCTTCCGGAAGCATCGGAGCGAGTACCTCGTTAGCGTATTTGTTGTATTCGGGCACAGAGGACACCATGTTGGAAATGATAAGTCCCTTCAGGTTGTTCTGGTACTTAAAGGCATATTCCATGGCTAAGATCCCTCCCCAGGAATTCCCGTACAGGTAGAAGTTGGAGCTGTCCAGGTTCAGAGCCTGCCGTACTTGTTCCACCTCTTCTACAAAGTGGTCGATGGTCCAGAGATCCGGATCATTGGGTTGATCACTAAAGGCCGATTCCAATTGGTCATAGTAATAATACTCGATGTTGGCTGCCGGGAAAAAGGAGTCGAAAACTTCATAAAGTTCATGGTTTGCACCGGGCCCGCCATGAAGGATCAGTACCTTCATATCAGGATTGTTTCCAATGCGTTTGGTCCATACCTCAAATTCTCCCTTTGGGGTAGTGATGGGGATCATTTTGACCCCGCCGCTGAGGATATCATCCCGTCCGGAATAATCCAGGTAGCCTGATTTTTGGTCTGCTGTGTCGGTTTTTGTGGTGGATTCCGGTTGTTGCGTATTGCAATTGGCGCCAAGAAGGGCCAGGATAATCAGGAGGAACAATTTTTTCATGAAATGCGGTATTTGGTTGGAAGATGGTTTTTTCTTGTAGTTTAAAATAACACCAAAAGACAGTTTTGATTCGGTATTATAACAAATGAAAAAAGGTTGTTTTTAGTGGGGTGTGCTGTGGTAAATAGCTGAAAATATTTTAGTTACACCTATTAAATGTAAGAAAATAATTTAAAAGTAAATACATGACAATGTTTTTGGGTATTCAGGACAACTAAATTTTTATCGACTCCCGACTCCCGACTCCCGACTCCCGACTCCCGACTCCCGACTCCCGACTCCCGACTCCCGACTCCCGACTCCCGACTCCCGACTCCCGACTCCCGACTCCCGACTCCCACCCAAACATGTTGAGCATAATAAGCCGGACCTCGCGTAAATGGATTACAGGTGATGGGTTCCTTCCCCTGTAGGGGAGGGTCGAGCGTATAGAAATGGTTCGGTGAACCATTTTAGCGAAGGAGCCTGATGGCACATGGGGTACAACGCCAAAGGCGTTGACGGAAGGGGGCGGGGGTGCAGGTATTGCTTTTAAGGTTAAGATTCCTTCAGTACTAAGTTTTCATAACATCACCTTGTCACTCCATTACTTTAATTAGGCGGTGTTAGCTCGCTAAGCTCGCTGAGTCCCGAAAACGTCATGTTGAGTATAAAAAGCCAGACCCCTTCGGGATGTGATTTCTTGCGGCATCACTGTATAACCGCATCACTGCATAACTCTATCACTATCGTGGCGGTGTTAGCTCGCTAAGCTCGCTGAGTCCCGAAAACGTCATGTTTAGTATAAAAAGCCCCGCTCCTTCGGGATGTGATTTCTTACGGCATTACTGTATAACCGCATCACTGCATAACTCTATCACTATCGTGGCGGTGTTAGCTCGCTAAGCTCGCTGAGTCCCGTCCGAACATGTTGAACATAAAAAGCCAGGCCCCTTCGGGTCCTCCTTTTTTGTTTCCATCCGCCCTTTCAAAAACAAGTTTTTGACGGGCTCCTGAAAACAAAAAAGCCGGAACGCAAGTTCCGGCTTTTTATGCATCTGTACTCGAGGCGGGACTTGAACCCGCACGGACATTGCTGCCCACTGGATTTTAAGTCCAGCGTGTCTACCAATTCCACCACTCGAGCTGCTTTCGCATCGGTAAAAAAAATACGCGGTTGATGCAACCCCGTATTTATAAGAACATGCCTCTTCGGGCCTTTGAGCGAAAAACGGGATTCGAACCCGCGACCTCAACCTTGGCAAGGTTGCGCTCTACCAACTGAGCTATTTTCGCATGGATGTTAAGATCGTGCAATGCCTGATGGAACAGGCCTTATTGCGGTCGCAAATTTAAAACAATTCTCCTTATTGCAAAGATTTTTTGAAAATTATTTTTCCCATTTTAAAGCAACCTGCAGGCCGAGTTGAAGTTAAATGCTAAATCGGAAATTTAATTCCCGAAATCAAAATTTCAAATTCCAAAAAGGTGACTCCAACCACCCTTAACCCGTACCTCTTAAGTCATTTCAGCAGGTCGCCACGGTCACGTTGCTCCCTCGCGAAGACGATGGGTTTAATATCTGTACTTAATTACTCGTTCCTGAAACTCGTCCCTCGAACTCCTTGCTCAAACTCGTCCCTGAAACTCAGCTCTCGAACCTCACTACGCCTGCTTTTTCTTTAATAACATCCGCTTGATCTCATTGAGCTTCATCAGGGCTTCAACCGGGGTGAGGGTATCGATGTCTGTGTGCAGAATTTCCTGTTTGATCTCCTCAAGAAGCGGATCGTCCAGGTTAAAGAAACTCAGTTGCATTTCATCCCTGGCATCCTGTAATTTACTGGTGAGCTCTTCACTGCTGTGCGACTTCTCCAGTTTCGCAAGGATCTTATTCGCCCTGTTAATCACCTGGTTGGGCATTCCCGCCATCCTGGCCACATGGATCCCGAAGCTGTGTTCGCTGCCGCCCGGAACCAGTTTGCGGAGAAAGAGTACGTTGTCTTTCAGTTCTTTTACTGAGACATTGTAATTCTTTATGCGCTCAAAGGTCTCGCTCATTTCGTTAAGCTCGTGGTAATGTGTGGCAAAAAGCGTCTTTGCCCGGGACGGATGCTCGTGAAGGTATTCGGCTATGGCCCATGCAATCGAGATCCCGTCATAGGTGCTGGTGCCGCGTCCGATCTCATCGAGTAAAACCAGGCTGCGATCACTGATGTTATTAAGAATAGAGGCAGTTTCATTCATTTCCACCATAAAGGTCGATTCCCCCATCGAAATATTGTCGCTGGCACCCACCCGGGTAAAAATCTTATCGACCACGCCTATATCTGCCGCGGTGGCAGGCACAAAACTTCCCATCTGTGCCAGCAGAACGATTAGGGCGGTCTGGCGAAGGATAGCCGATTTACCACTCATGTTGGGCCCGGTGATCATGATCAGTTGCTGGGCATCCCTGTCAAGTCGCACGTCGTTGGCAATATAAGGTTCTCCCGGCGGGAGTTGTTTTTCAATTACCGGATGACGCCCTTCCTTGATCTCCAGGTCACAGCTGTCGTTCACATTCGGGCGGGTATAGTTGTTCTCCTTAGCCAGAACAGCAAAGCCCGCCAGGCAGTCGATCCGGGCCACAAGGGTAGCATTTTTCTTGACCTCCGAAATGTATTCCTGCATCCATACGACCAGCTGGGTGAAGATCTGTTGTTCCAGGATGCCGATCTTTTCTTCTGCTCCGAGGATCTTTGCTTCGTATTCCTTTAATTCTTCAGTGATATATCGCTCTGCGCTTACCAGGGTTTGCTTGCGAACCCATCCTTCAGGGACTTTATCCTTATGTGTATTACGCACCTCGATATAGTAGCCGAAAACATTGTTGCTCGATATTTTTAAAGAGGGGATCCCGGTAGCCTTCATCTCCCTTTCCAGCATGGCATCCAGGTAATCTTTTCCGGAAAAGGCCAGAGCGCGCAGTTCGTCAAGTTCTTCAGAGTATCCCTGGGCGATAGCATCTCCCTTAGCGATGTTTACCGGAGCTTCCTCGTTGAGCATCTCCTTGATACGGGTTCTCAAAGCCTCGCAATCGCCGATCTGTTGGCCCAGGCGACTCAGGGTTTCATTCTCGCTGTTTATTGCCAGTTGCTTCAGCGGAATAATGGCCTCCAGGGAATTCTTGAGCTGGATCACCTCCCTGGGGTTGATCTTTCCGGTGGCAACCTTGGAGATAAGGCGTTCAATATCGCTGAGTTGTTTGATATGGTGCAGTATTTTCTCCAGGAGGGTTTCCTCCCCGATCAGGAAGGCGGTGATCTCCTGCCGCTCCAGGATCTGTTTCGGGTCTTTCAGTGGCAGTGCTAACCATCGCTTCATCAGTCGGCCTCCCATAGGAGAGATGGTCTTGTCGATCACATCCAGCAGGGTGACCCCTTGTTGCTGCGGGGTCTGGTAGAGTTCCAGGTTCCTGATCGTAAAGCGGTCCATCCAGACATAGGACTCCTGGGCAATACGATTGATGGTGTTGATGTGGTTGAGCTGGGTGTGCTGGGTTTCACTGAGGTAGTGAAGTGCTGCACCTGCAGCAATGATGCCTTCCCTGAGGTGGTCGATCCCGAACCCTTTCAGGGAGGAAGTCTTAAAATGCTTGTTCAGGGTTTCCTGGGCATAGTCTTCCTGGTATACCCAGTCTTCCAGGAAAAAACTATGGTACTCCTTCTGATAGGTATCCAGGTACTCCTTCTTGTGTTTTTTGGAGATCAGGACCTCACTTGGATTAAAATTTTGCAGGAGCTTGTCGATATGTTCTTCATTGCCCTGGGCTGTAAGAAATTCTCCGGTGGATACATCCAGAAAGGCTATTCCGAGTTCTTTCTTGCCGTAGTGTACGGCGCAGAGAAAGTTGTTGGATCGCGAACGCAGGATGTCGTCATTCAGGGCTACTCCGGGAGTGACCAGTTCGGTAACCCCGCGTTTTACGATGGTCTTGGTTTGCTTTGGGTCTTCCAGCTGGTCGCATATGGCGACCCGCTCTCCGGCCTTTACCAGTTTCGGCAGGTAGGTGTGAAGGGAATGATGAGGGAATCCGGCCAATTCGGTCCGGTCGCCCCCGTTATTTCTCTGGGTGAGTACTATGCCAAGGATCTTGGCTGCCCGAACGGCATCTTCTCCAAAAGTTTCATAAAAATCACCCACTCTGAACAGTAACAAGGCATCCGGATATTTGGCCTTGATGCTGTTGTATTGCTTCATTAACGGAGTCTCTTTCTTGCCTGATTTTGCCAAAACTGTCTGCTTTTTGGTGAACCTCAAATTTACGTTTTTTTGCCCGGTTTTCAGACCTGCCCTCCATTCTTTATAAACAGGTGTTGTTGATTATTTTTTCCTGCAGCACCCCACTTAAACTTGGTGCTGACACAGTTTTTTATATCGGGGGATAGGGTTATTTTTGCACCTAAAGATTTCGGTATGCGCAAACTCAGGAACAGCGAATTGAACAGGCTGGATGTGGAAGGATTTAAAAAGGCAGAAAAGGTGCCGCTTATTGTGGTGCTCGACAACATCAGAAGCCTGAACAATATTGGCTCTGTATTTCGCAGTTGTGATGCATTCCTGGTGGAAAAAGTGATCCTCTGTGGTATCACGGCCACCCCGCCCCATAAAGACATTCATAAAACTGCTCTGGGTGCTACAGATAGTGTGGCATGGCAATATGAGGAAGATTGCCTGGAGGTGATAGAAGAACTGAACGCCCGGGGGGTGGTTACCCTGGCTGTGGAGCAGGCCGAAAACGCGGTGATGCTTAACGACTTTGAGCCGGAGCCTAATACTATCTACGCCCTGGTATTTGGAAATGAGGTGAAAGGGGTGCAGCAAAAAGTGGTGAGTGCCTGTAAGGCGGTGATTGAAATTCCGCAATACGGAACCAAACATTCTCTTAATATTTCAGTAAGTGCCGGGGTGGTGCTTTGGGATATGTTCGCGAAATTAAAGGCGAAGAATACCTGGAACCTTGAATAAAAAAAGCCCGACAGATCGGGCTTGGTGGTTTAAATATTAAGTAAAGTTAGCTAGTTTTCAAGGTGTTTTTGGTGCCCCTAATTAATGCATCCTTGACGGAAAAACCAAAAAATATCTTAAAAAAATAGCGCCTCTACTGTTTATCTGAAAAAAGATGTATTTCGTCGATTATATGTTGGTAGTCCTGGGGGTTTTTAACAAAGTCCAGTTCTGTGATATCGATGATCAGGGCATTTAGTTCGGGCTGAGTTTTGATAAAATCCAGGTAGGCACGATTGATGTCTTTCAGGTATTCCGGGGCGATCTGCTGCTCGTAGCTTCTTCCTCTCTTTCTGATGTTCTCCAAAAGACGTTCTGTGCTTTGGTACAGGTATACGTAGATGTCCGGTTTGGTGATATCCTTATACATGATGTTGAATAATCGCCTGTAGAGTTTGAACTCTTCATCCTGGAGGGTAACCCGGGCAAATATCAACGATTTATAGATGTCGTAATCGCTCACCATAAACGATTTGAACAGGTCTTTCTGAGTACTGTCGTTTACGAATTGCTGATAGCGTTCGGCGAGAAAGGACATTTCCAGGGGGAAGGCGTAACGGTCCTTGTCTTCGTAGAACCTTGGGAGAAATGGATTGTCTGCAAACTGCTCTAAAAGAAGTTTACCGTTAAAGTCCCCTGATATCATTGTGGATAAGGTGGTTTTACCTGCACCAATATTTCCCTCGATGGCCACATAATTGAATTTACTGAAATTATGAATGCTGCTGTGCAGGACCATCGAAGTGCGCTCCAATGTGCTTGTGTCCGGACACGCTTCCAAAAGCTCGGAGGTGGTCTTATTCAGTACAGGGTGCAATAGATCAGGAGCGATATCGGCCAGGGGTTGCAAAACAAACCTCCTTTTTTCCAGCTGAGGGTGGGGGATCCGAAGGTCGGTTTCGTCTATGATCTCCCGGTCATAAAACAGGATGTCCAGGTCGATGCTTCGCGATTGGTAACCTTTCTGGTCCGATCGTACCCGTCCTAAGGATTTTTCGATATTCAGCAGGATCTCAAGCAATTCCTGTGGGTGGAGTTCTGTATCCAGGGCGATGCAGGCATTTAAAAAATCATCTGCCTCGAATCCCCAGGAAGGGGTTTGGTATACCTGCGAAACCTTGGTTACAGTTCCGGCTCTTTCCCTTAATAAAGAAACGGCGGTTTGCAGATTGTATAGTTTCTCTCCACTGTTACTTCCCAAAGAAATATATGCCTTCTTCAACTGTTTCATGATCTTGGCAAAGTAACTAAAAGAAATCTACAAAAGATTATCTTTGTTACTCATGTTAATAAAAAATTGCGATGGTTTATTGGGGGTGGATTTGACTGTTGCCCCCTGCTGCCTGATAATCAGTTCTAGCCTATGAATTTTCTGAGAAATCTTCTCGCTTCCATTTTAGGGACCTTACTTGCCCTGGGAATTATCTTTATGTTGTTGCTGCTCATTATGGTAGGAGCCACTGCCGGGGCCGACCCGGTAGTACGGGTAAAAAACAATTCGATCCTGAGAATTTCTCTTCAGGGGCCGGTTCCGGATTACGGAGGGCAATTTCGCATCAACGATCTCGATTATGAGTTTGAAGAGTATGACGGCTTAAATCATATGCTTCGGGCTATTGAGCATGCGGCTGAGGATGACAGGATAAAAGGGATCAGTATCGAAAATTCAATGCTTCAGGCTGGTAATGCCACGGCCCAGACACTGCGCAAAGCCTTGCAGGAATTTAAAGATTCCGGGAAGTTTGTTTACGCCTATGCGGAGTTGTATGCCCAGAAAGATTATTGGTTGTCTTCTGTAGCTGATTCTGTTTTTCTGAACCCTCAGGGGATCCTGGATTTCAGAGGACTTTCGTCTGAGGTGCTTTTCTTTGGCGATTTCCAGGATAAAAGCGGTTTGCGGATGGAAGTGGTGCGTCATGGAAAATACAAAAGCGCTGTAGAGCCTTTTCTGGGGAACTCCATGAGCGAGGAAAACCGACGGCAGATCACCGAATTATTGGGGTCGGTATGGGAACAGTACCTCCTGGATATTTCAGAAAGCCGGGGCCTGGAGGTGGAAACCCTGAATGGGTACGCCGATCAGTTGCTGGCCCGAACCCCGGAGATGGCGCTGGAAAATGGATTCGTAGATGGCCTTCTCTATGCAGATCAGTACGATGATTTCTTAAAGGAGCAGGCAGGTACGAATGCGGGTAATGACCTTGAGTTCATCAACCTGGAGAAGTACGCTGAATATACGGCCAGAACCCGATCAAAGTCGGCAGCCAACCGTATTGCTGTAGTGTATGCCCAGGGCGATATCGGGTACGGGAAAGGTTCTAAGGATGTGATCGGGCAGGGTATCATGTATAAGTCCCTTAAAGATGCCCGGGAAGACAACAGGGTAAAGGCTATTGTGCTCAGGGTGAATTCCCCGGGAGGATTGGCGCTTACCTCAGACCTCATATGGCGTGAGGTGGAGGTGACACAAAAAGTGAAGCCCGTTGTGGTTTCCATGGGGAACTATGCGGCATCCGGCGGCTATTATATCGCTGCCGCAGGAAACCGGATCTTTGCTGAGCCAACCACCATTACCGGCTCTATCGGGGTGTTTGTTACCATTCCTAATATCCGGGAACTGGCTTCCAGGTGGGGTATCAATGCCGAGCAGGTGAATACCAATAAGAACTCAACGGCCTACAGCCTGTTCGAGTCACCAACAGAAACCTTCAAAAAGTATTCAGAAGAATCTATTGAGGAGAATTACCAGCATTTTCTGCGAATCGTGGCAGAGGGTCGCGACATGACCACAGAACAGGTTAATGAGGTGGCTCAGGGTCGGGTCTGGAGTGGAGCCCAGGCGGTGGAAAAGGGATTGGTGGATGAGTTGGGGTCTCTGGACGATGCGATCAGATATGCTGCCGGATCGGCTGGGATTTCCGACTACGTTACAGTTGATTACCCCGTGTATGAATCCAATTTCAGGGATGCACTGGGCGACCTGGGGATAGGATTCTTTGATGCCCGGGAAGATATTCTCAAACAGGAACTTGGGGCCGAAGTGTATGAGCTGCTTACAAAGATCCGGCAAATGGCTGCTATGAAAGGCGTGCAGGCAAGGTTGCCCTTTGAACTCCAAATACAATAAACTTTTATGGATCTAAAAAAGAAACGCCTCGCGTTTAAGGTGTATCTCTTTCTAGCGGCTTTGTTCATCACTTCCCTGGTGGTGTCTAACCTGATCTTCCAGAAATTCTTTTACTGGTACCCTTTTGGAGAAGATACCCAGCTGTTCGGGGCTCCCTTGTTTGAGCTTTCCGTGGGAATTCTGCCTTACCCGTTAACCTTTTTAATAACGGACCTTATCTCTGAGGTCTATGGGCGCAAGAAGGCAAACCAGGTAGTGACGGCAGGGATCTTTGCTTCCCTCTTTTCCATGACGATCATCCTGCTCGCTAATGTGGTGCCTGCGAACAGCTGGTCGCCGGTGAACGACGATCTGTTTCAAACGGTTTTCGCCCTTTCTCCGATAGCGGTGCTGGCTTCCATGCTGGCTTACCTTTTCGCTCAGTATATCGATATAGGGATCTATCATTTCTGGAAGCGATTGACCAAGGGGAAATACCTCTGGCTTAGAAATAATTTTTCCACCTTTAGTTCGCAATTTATCGATACGTTTACCGTTATCCTGTTGCTTTGTATTTTCGGTGTGCTCTCCTGGGATAATTTCTATGGTTTGGTGGTGAGTGGTTTTATATTTAAAGTGATAATCGCCCTGCTCGATACCCCATTATTGTATTTGTTTGTTTATATTTTCAGGAAACAGTTCGGTCTTGCCATCAATGAAGAGATCGATCTTGGCTTTCACCTCGAAAGCGCCCGGGATCGCAAAATGCTTTAGCGGTCCTGTTAAAGATCTTATGTTATGAAAAAAATTCTCCGCCCCGTAATCGTAATTTTTGCTGTGCTTCTGCTCCTGCTGGTACTGTTACCCTTTTTGTTCAGGGGGCGTCTTACCGAGGCCTTGAAACAGCAAATCAACAAAGAGCTTCAGGCTACCGTAGATTTTGGCGACACCGATCTCAGTTTTTTCCGGAGCTTTCCTTCGCTTAACCTTGGAATCGATAACCTGAGTATCGTGAATCAGGCTCCTTTTGAGGGAGATACCCTGTTTTATGCGGAAAGGGTTGACCTGGACATGCCAATTAAAACCCTGTTTTCAGGGAGTGTAGCTCCTTACACCATCGATCATTTCAGGATCCGGGAGGCCTATGTTCGCCTGGTTTCAGATGAACAGGGTAGGGTGAATTACGATATCGCCAAGGAGGATCCCGGTACTGGAAATACATCATCTCCGGCCGAAGAGGGGCCCGGAAAGGGGCTTACCCTTAAAGCTTATGAACTTGAAGATATCAGGTTGATCTATGAAGACCGAAAAGAAGGATTATATGTGGAGTTGGACAGCCTTTATCACCGCGGAACCGGGGATCTATCGGCTCAAAAAACGGTACTGTCAACAGAAACCTCCGGCTTGTTTACAATGAGCTACGGGGGGACCGATTATTTGAAAAGGAATGTATTTGACTGGAAGGCGGATATGGAGCTGGATCTCGAGATCCTGTCGTTCGTATTTAAGGAGAATACGGCTCATATCAACCGGTTGCCTCTGGTTTTTGATGGGGGTATTGCCCTGTTGGAAACGGGGACCGATTTTGATCTCAGGTTTGAAACTCCTTCTACAGATTTCAGACAATTTCTCTCCCTTATCCCTGAAAAGTATTCCGGAGACCTGGCCGGTATCGAAGCCAGTGGGTCCTTTACCTTTAGAGGGAATGTTTCGGGGCTGCTTGGGGAGGAAACCATCCCGCAGTTTTCCGTTCAGATGGGAGCTGATAATGCCTCCTTTAAATATACCTCCATGCCCCTTTCCATGGAGGAAATCAGCCTGAGGGGAGAGCTGGGCAATGCGTCAGGTGTTGCAGAGGACACCTTTCTTCGCCTGGATACCCTGCATTTTAATTTGGCAGGAGATCGTCTTGATATGCAGGTGCTTGCGGAAAAACTTGGTGGGAACCCCAGAGTAAGACTGCAGGCAAGTGGGGTGCTGAATCTTGGAAACTTCTCGAAATTAATGCCCGCAGGTACACTTAAGGATCTTCAGGGAATTGTGGATATGGAGGTGTTTTCATCCTTCGATATGCAGGCTGTGGAAAGGCAGGCATACGAACAAATTGATGTAAGGGGAGATCTCAGGTTAAAGGGAGTGCGTTTCGGAAGCGACTACCTGCCTCAGGATGTAATGGTGGAAGAGGCTTTTCTAAGGGTTACCAATACTTCAATGAATGTCGAAAAGGCCAGGGTCCGCACCGGCACATCCGATCTCGAGCTTAACGGGGTGCTCACCAATTATCTGAATGTTCTTTCTGATGATGGGGTTGTTCGCGGAAAGCTGGACCTCCGCTCAGATAAGCTGGTGGTGGCAGATTTTATGGATATGGAGCAGGAAGGCGCCCAGGAAGGTGGAACCGGAGCGGAGGATAAGGACCCTGCTGCGAACCCCGGAGAATCTTCATCAGACGAAGGGTTGTTTCCCGCTTTTATGAACCTGGAGATCAATGGGGCCGCTCAGGAAGTGGTTTACGATAATATGACACTAAAACAGGCCCGGGCTAAAATGATGCTGGCCGACCAGGACCTGAGGATTACCGAGCTCAGTTCCGGATTATTCGGCGGACGGGTCGCGATGAACGGGCTGGTGAAAGGGCAGACCCTTCAGCCTGTATACGATGTGAGTCTCAAAGCTTCTGAATTTGATTTCGCCTCCGCCTTCTCCAAAATGGAGGTTTTGAAGAACCTTGCGCCCGTGGCGAGAA
Organism: Robertkochia flava; assembly: GCF_020166515.1. GTDB lineage: Bacteria > Bacteroidota > Bacteroidia > Flavobacteriales > Flavobacteriaceae > Robertkochia > Robertkochia flava. Next base: position 774,396 of record NZ_JAINZT010000002.1, read on the forward strand.
TTTTCGAAGGCGAGCTTAATGGTACAATTAACCTTGCCGGAATACTTGATAAAGATATGCATCCCGTTTGGAGTTCCCTTGCAGGTGAACTTCTGGGTCAGCTCAAGGTGGAGCAAGTGAAGAAAAATGAACTCGGCATGGTGAACTCCCTGAATGAGAAACTCGCTTTCGTAGATCTGGGAGAACTTGCGGGGAAAGAGCTTAAAGCTGCCCTTGATTTTGCAGACGGCCAGGTTCGACTCAGACCCCTGGATGTGAATGTAAAGGGAATGCATGCAGTAATTAGCGGCGGGCATTATTTTGACGGGAACATGGATTATACCCTGACCATTGATGTTCCGGCATCATACCTCGGAAAGGATGTGAGCAGCCTGGCCGGTAAGTTGAATATAAAGGATTTTGAGAAGCGTACCGTGCCGGTGGATGTGAAGATCGGTGGGGCGCTCAACAGCCCTTCCTTTACCACCAACCTGGATAAGTCGGTCGAGAATTTTATCGCCCAATTGTCAAGGGAAAAAACAGAAGAACTTACTAAGAAAGGTACTGATGAACTGGGGAACCTGGTGAATAAAGTGCTCGGACAGAATGACGGCGCCGGTACCGGTGCAGTTGCAGATAGTACAAAAACCGCTACTTCAGCGGAGAAGGATGCTGTAAAGGAGGCTGCCGGAAATATTTTGAATTCCCTTTTCAATAAAAAGAAAAAAGACACCACCCAAAACCGTAATTAACCTGTTCGGGCAGGGTTTGTGTTTTTCGGATTGCTTCGATGCTTTTACCGTGTCATGATGGGGTTATGCCAATAGTGCGGACCAAGATAGCAGGTGCCCGGACATGGTATATATACAGGTATGCTGCATGCCCGTACTTAATGCAGAAGGCGATTGGTAAAAATATCATGTTCTTCTCCCTGCTACGAACAAAAGCAAGCTTCATAAAGGGTTCTTTTCTGTAAACCCCACTTCTTCTCCCTCAGAGCTAAAGCACAACGTTTCAATATCTATTTGGGCATACTTTTCTTACTTCAGCCCCAGGAATAAACGGGGTTTGCAGTAAATCGGCAGGCGATACTGCAATTTATTGCAGTTTTTTATCTTAAAAAATGCAGTATATTGCTATTAATTTTTGTAATTTTAATTTGAATAGCAGCATTTGCTATCGGTTCGGGGGTACCCCGGCATTTAGTATTCAACATTAAACCAACTCATCATGATAGCCGAAGAACAGCTACGGAACCTAAAGGATATCAGTTACCAGGAAGCGGGGATCTACGAGAATACCCGATTTGAAAAAATTCACAATGTGGTTTACGATGATGCGCATTTCGCCTCCACGGTAGTGGCCATGGAGATCGCAGCGCTCATCCGCCAGAAAGAGGTGGAAGGCAAGCCCTGTGTGCTCGGACTGGCAACAGGATCTTCCCCTATACGGGTTTATGAAGAATTGGTGCGCATGCACAGGGAAGAAGGACTCAGTTTTAAGAACGTGGTCACCTTTAACCTGGATGAGTACTATCCGATGACAGCTCAGAACGTACAGAGCTATCATTATTTTATGCATGAATATTTATTCCGTCACATCGACATTCCCGAAGATCAGATCAATATTCCCAAGGGCGACATTGAGCCTGAGGAGGTGCTGGAATTTTGTGTGAATTATGAGAAGAAGATAAAGTCATATGGAGGGCTGGATTTTCAGCTTTTAGGGATCGGAAGAACCGGACATATCGGGTTTAATGAGCCCGGATCTCATTACAATTCGCGTACGCGGCTCATCACCCTTGATCACCTTACCCGTTCAGATGCAGCTCCGTCATTTTTAGGAATCGAAAATGTACCCAAAAAGGCCATCACCATGGGGGTGCGATCGGTACTGGATGCCCGGCGTATCGTTTTGCTGGCCTGGGGACAAAACAAGGCGGAGATCGTTCAGAAGGCGGTCGAAGGACCGGTGACTTCACATGTGCCCTCTACCTATTTACAGGAACATAAGAACACCACCTTTATCATGGATAAGGGGGCTGCGGCAGAGCTTACACGAATAAAAACGCCCTGGCTGGTAGGTCCTTGTGAGTGGACAACGGAGCTTACCAGAAAAGCCGTGGTCTGGTTATGCGACAGGACGGAGAAATCCATTCTCAGACTCACCGATAAGGATTATAACGATAACGGAATGGAAGGCCTTCTCACTAAGGAAGGATCCTCCTACGATCTTAATATCAAAATGTTTAACGTATTGCAGCACACCATTTCGGGGTGGCCGGGCGGTAAGCCCGGGGCAGACGATTCCAATCGTCCGGAGCGCTCTGAACCTGCGAGAAAACGGGTGCTTATCCTGAGTCCGCACCCTGATGACGACGTGATCTCCATGGGAGGCACCTTTGATCGCCTGGTAGAGCAGGGGCATGAGGTGCATGTGGCTTACCAGACTTCAGGCAATATCGCGGTATCCAATCATGAGGCCTTAAAGTTTGCAGAGGTGGCCACAAAGCTTAATCCGGATTCAGCTGTCTTTAAAGACATTATTAAGAGTATAAAAGCGCACGACGACGGAAGTATTGACGCTCCTGAGGTGAGAGCTCTCAAGGGACTGATACGGCAAAAGGAATCACTTGGAGCTGCCAGGTACCTTGGGCTGGCTGACGATCATGTTCATTTCCTCAATCTCCCTTTTTATGAAACTGGAGCCATAAAGAAAAAACCCCTGGGCCAGGATGATATTGACATCATGTGTAGCCTGATCGAGGGTATAAAGCCGCATCAGATCTATGCGGCGGGCGACCTTGCAGATCCGCACGGAACGCACAAGGTTTGTCTGGATGCCTTGTTTGAGGCACTGGACGTTCTGAAGGATAATGCTTATATGGACGACTGCTGGGTGTGGTTGTATCGCGGAGCATGGCATGAATGGGATATGCACGAGATCGAAATGGCTGTGCCTATGAGTCCCGATCAGGTACTTAAAAAGCGCAGCGCCATTTTCTTTCATCAGTCCCAAAAAGACGGGGTGATGTTCCAGGGCGACGATTCGAGGGAGTTCTGGGTACGGGCAGAAGAAAGGAACAAACATACTGCGGCTAAATCTCACAAGCTTGGTCTTGCCGATTACGCCGCAATTGAGGCCTTTAAGCGGTATCATTTTAAACAAACGAAATGATCCTGGTAGCAGATGGCGGATCTACCAAATGCGACTGGATCTTGTATAATGCGCAAACGGAAGAAAAGACCAGGTTTCGTACGCGCGGATTAAATCCCGGGTTGCTCCGGAAGGAAGATCTAGAGGCGCGGCTATTGGAATGTGCAGAGCTCACAGCGGTCAGGCACCTTGTAAAAGAGGTGTATTTCTATGGGGCCGGATGCGGTGCTGCAGTTTCTCAGGATTTTCTAAAGGAGATCTTCAGGTCATTCTTTCAGTCGGCCACCAGGTTTACCGTCCGGGAGGATATCCTTGGAGCGGTATACAGCTGTACCAGGACCCCCGGAGTTGTAGCCATTCTGGGAACCGGTTCCAATTGCTGTTTTTATAACGGATCGGAAGTGGAGATCAGGCAACCTTCTCTCGGGTATATGCTGATGGATGATGGGAGCGGAAATCACCTGGGTCGGGTACTGCTCAAGGCGTTTTATTATAACCGGTTGCCGGAAGCGCTGGCGAAGCAATTAAGGACTGATTATGAGGTGAGTCCGCAAGCAGTAAGGCAGGGTGTTTACAATTCAGGCTACCCCAATGCATACCTGGCATCCTTTGCGCCCTTTGTCTTAGAAAATCTGGACCATCCCTTTATGCAGGAGCTTACCCGGGATGTGTTGGAATCTTTTGTAGATACACATCTGGGGTTCTATAAAGAGGAATGTTCGACCTACCCCGTTCATTTTGCCGGATCAGTGGCTTATCACGCCCGGCCCCTTTTGTCAGAAATACTAGAGGCCCACGGAATGATGCCTGGTAATTTTATTCGTCGTCCGATCGAAGGGTTGCTGGAATATCATCTGCATCCGGGCACTTAGCTAAGACCTTACTCCAGGAGGCTGACTGCCTGCTGCATCCCCTGCATTTTGGCGTGATCCAGCGCCGTATATCCCGCACTGTCTGTGATCTCTTTTTTTGCTCCATGCTCCAGCAGGAGTTTTACGATATCATCTTTTCCGAAAGTGGCTGCAAAGATCAGGGCAGTGGAGTTATTCCCATTCTTGATGTTTGTATCGGCTCCGGCTTCCAGTAGCATACGTGCAATATTGGTATACCCCTTAAAAGAGACTCCCATAAGAGCGGTGTTTCCGGAAAGGTCTTTGGCGTCTACATCGGGGTTGAATTCCAGGAGCAGGCGTGTCATCTCAATGAGTCCGAAATAGGCCGATAAAAGTAACGGTCCCGAGCCACGGTCGTCTGTGGCGTTGATCCAATCCGGATGCGCGGTGAGGATCTCTTTTACCTTGTTCAGGTGATTGTCGCGGATGGCTGTAAATAAGGTTGATTTTTCCATAGACCGTAAATATAAAAAATAGCAGGATGTTAGAATATGGTTTCCGGTGTTTAATTGGAAGGGAGTTGTTTGCTGCGGTTTCGGTTAAGCACCTGAGGCCATGCAAAATAATTTGCATCACAGAATCCGGGATGGATTCGCATTGTGAAACGGTTTTCAGGAAAGGGTTCCGGAAAAATATGTAGTTTTAAGGGGCACTTTCCGGATGTAGGCGAAGTGCACCAGAATATTTTGAAAAATCGCATTATGGGAAAGAAAATAGATAAGGTTTTTTTTGAAGGGGCCATTCCGGCAACCTTCCTGGCAGAGGTAATCGATAAGCATCGCACCAAAACCGGGATCGGAGCACATAATATCTTTATGGGACAGGTCAGAGCCGATGAAATGGACGGAAAGGAAGTGGCGGCGATAGAATTCAGTTCCTATACCTCCATGGCGCATGAGAAGCTCAGTGAGATCAGGGAAGCGGCGTTTGAAAAATACCCGTTGCATTGCCTGCATATCTACCACAGCCTGGGCAGGGTAAATGCCGGAGAGATTTGTTTTGTGGTGTTTGCCTCAGCCGAAAGGCGCAAAATGATCTACCAGGCTACCGAAGAGATCGTGAACCGGGTAAAATCGGAGGTGCCCATCTTCGGGAAGGAGATCTTTGCTGATGAAAGTCACGCCTGGAAGGTGAATACGGATTAAGAGGTAGTCGGGAGTCGGGAGTCGGGAGCTTGCTTGCCTGTGCGAAGCACGGTAGGTCGGTAGTCGGGAGCTTGCCTGCCTGTGCAAAGCACGGTAGGTCGTGAGTCGTGAGGCTATTATATTGCTTAAAGTTTACTGCCCTTCCGTACCCTTGTACCTCCGTACCCATGTACCCGTGTACCTCCGTACCCATGTACCTCCGTACCCAACAAACTAAACCACCTCGACCTTCACCACATATCCCTCATAACTCCTCACATTAAAAACGGTCTCATCTTCAAAGATCAGGTATTGACCCTTAACTCCTTTTAGCACCCCTTGATATTCCGGGGTTTTGTCAAGGTTGAGGCTTTTTGGTTTTTGTGGGTATTGGAGTACCGGGAAGTCGATATTGGTCTCCTTGTTACTGGCGATAAAATATTCCAGGGCCTCTTCCGGAATGTATTGTTTTAACTGATCTCTGTAACTTACCAGGTCTTCATCATCAATCTCATTCCGGAGCATTTTTCTCCAGTTGGTCTTGTCGGATATATGTTCTTTCAGGGCTACCTCGGTGATCCCTGCCAGGTAGCGGTTGGGTACTTCCACGATCTCTATCGCTTCATGAGCGCCCTGGTCGATCCATCGTGTGGGTACCTGGGTCTTTCGCGTAACTCCTACCTTAATATTGCTGGAGTTGGCCAGGTAAACAATATGGGGTTGTAACTGCACCCTTTTTTCGTATTCCAGGTCGCGATCTTCCTCTCCTGTATGCGCTTTGGAAAGTTCAGGCTTCATGATCCATTCTGCAGCCTGGGGTACCTCGAAAAAACAACTCTGGCAGAATCCCTGGCGGTAAATGGGCTTGTTGAGTCCGCAGTTGAGACATTGATGTTTTATAAAGCGTATACTCACCTTTTTGTCCAGTAATTGGTTGATGTTCAGAAAATCATTTTCAAACACCAGGTAGTAGTTTACCGGCTTGGTGAATTCGGTTTCCATTTTAGTGAGAACGCCTTCGTACATGGTTAAAGTTTTTTGCTATTTTTATCCAAATATAAATCAAAAAAATGCCAATCCCTTTATTTCATTCTGTGGCCTCCTGGCTTTTAAAAAAGCGCTTTCACCAGATCGAACTTTTTTTAAAATATCCCGGAGAAGTCCAGACCGAAGTGCTGCACCAGGTACTCTCTGTGTCACAGGAAACAGAGATAGGCAGGAAGTTTGATTTTGAATCCTTATCCGGGTATGAGGACTTCGCCCGCAGGATCCCTGTGAGCAGGTACGAAGACATTGAGCCTATGATCGAGCGGGCGAGAAGGGGAGAGGGAAATATCTTCTGGCCCACCCCCATCAAGTGGTTTGCCAAGAGCAGCGGAACAACCAACGCCAAGAGCAAGTTTATTCCGGTGAGTAACGAGTCGCTGGAAGATTGCCATTTTAAGGCGGGCAAGGATATGTTGTCCCTCTATTTTAACAACAATGAAGACTCGAAGCTGTTTAACGGGAAGAGCCTCAGGCTGGGTGGAAGTAAGGAGATTCACCAGGATCAGAATACCTTTTTTGGAGATCTTTCAGCCATCATTATTGATAACCTTCCCTTCTGGGCAGAAATGAGCAGTACTCCGAGCAACAGGGTGTCTCTGATGAGTGAATGGGAAACCAAACTGGAAGCTATTGTTGAGGAGACGATAAAAGAGGATGTTACCAGTTTTGCCGGGGTTCCTTCCTGGATGCTGGTGTTGTTGAACCGGGTCCTGGAAAAGACCGGGAAGGAGCATCTTTTCGAGGTATGGGAAAACCTGGAGGTCTATTTTCACGGAGGGGTAAGCTTTAATCCGTACCGCGAACAATACGAAAAGCTTCTGCCAAAAGGAAATTTCAGGTATTACGAGATCTACAATGCCTCTGAAGGCTTTTTTGGGATCCAGGATCGCAATGATTCCGATGAGCTGCTTCTCATGCTGGATTACGGTATTTTTTACGAGTTTATTCCAATGGAAACCTTCGGGACCCCTTCAGAAAAGGTGATTCCCCTTTGGGAGGTCGAAAAGGACCGGAATTACGCCATGATTATTACCACGAATGCGGGGTTGTGGCGCTACCTCATAGGAGATACCGTGCGCTTCACCTCCGTACACCCGTATAGGGTTAAGGTAACCGGGCGAACCAAGCATCATATAAATGTTTTCGGGGAAGAACTCATCATAGAGAATGCTGAAGAAGCGCTGAAGCGCGCCTGCAGTGCAACCGGGGCCGAAATTATCGATTATACGGCTGCTCCGGTTTTTATGAAAGGGAAGGAGAAGGGGGCTCATGAATGGCTTATCGAATTCAGGAAACTACCCGAATGCGAGAACCAGTTCCTGGAATTGCTGGATACCCATCTGCAGTCGCTTAACTCTGATTACGAGGCCAAGCGCTATAACAATATGACCCTGAGAAGGCCCTTGCTTCATATAGCCCGAAAAAACCTGTTTTACGATTGGTTAAAGAAACACGATAAGCTCGGCGGTCAGCACAAGGTGCCGCGCCTTTCCAATTCAAGGGATTACCTGGAGGAGATGTTGCTGATGAACTAACAGAAGGCTAACTCCCTTTAGCCAACGGATCATCCCGCTTTTACACCATGTGATTTTTATTTTATTCCTTGATGAGCCTGTAGATCAACAGGGCTGTTCTTTTGGTGAGCGCCTCAAAGGTGTTGAGGTCAACCGTTTCGTCCAGGGTGTGTGCCCCGGTTCCCATAGACCCGAGTCCGTCAAGTCCATCTACATAGGCGGCAACAAAAGAGATGTCTGCAGCGCCTCTTCTTCCGGGGTCATAAGCCATGACTCCTCCCTGTCCAAGGTCCAGGCTTACCTGGTTTAGCACTTCCAGCAATGCCATATTGCCTTCTGTAGGAGGCATGGCAGGATAGCTGTCGGTAAAGGTAATCTCCGCAGAGGTTTGCGGCAGATTGTTTTTTTACTATTTCACTCATTATGGCCCTGGCGCTGTCTTTCTGGGCTTCTGATATAAAACGCAGTCCACCGCTCACCATGGCTGTCTGGGATACCACATTACTTTTTCCGAAAGCGGTGCCTTTTGTGGGGTTCTCAGAAGTAATGCTGGTGCCTCCGAGAATGATGCCTGGGTTGAAGGTGAGGTATTTTACAGTGCTTAGTCTGTCGTAAAAGGAATTCAGGATTCGGGAAGTTTCGAAAATAGCTCCTGCTCCCGTTCTCTCGTTGAAAATACCGGAAGAATGTGCTCTTTTTCCGGTAACTTTTAGCTGCCAGCCGGAGGCACCCCTTCGTGCAACCGTGGCGTATTCGAATCCGCTTGAAGTTTCAAATCCTAAGGCGATATCACTGTTTTTAGCCGCTTCAACCAGGTCTCTGCGACTTATCGATAAGGGCTTTCCCGTGCTTTCTTCGTCTCCGGTTAGGGCAACAGTGATCCTGGCATTGTCCAGTAATCCATTCTCATGCAAGGCTTTCAGGGCGTAAACAATAATGGCATTTCCGCCCTTCATGTCATTGGCCCCGGGACCCGCCGCCGTAGAATCATTGATCACAGTGAAATCCTGGAAGGGACTGTCGTCTTCAAATACCGTATCCAGATGACCGATGAGTAACAGGCTTTTTCCGGATGTGCCTTTTTTCTCTGCGAAAAGATGCCCGGCCCGTTCCATTTCTTCGGGCATAGAAATCCATCGGGTCTCAAACCCCAGCTCGTCCAGCGCTTCTCTGTAGAGCATACCCACCTGCCTTACGCCTTCCAGGTTTAAAGTTCCGCTGTTTGTATTAACCGTCTCTTCCAGGAATTTAAGGGCTTCCTGATGATTCCGGGAAACGGATGTAACAATGGCCTGTTCGGCAGAAGATAAGGTCTGTGCCGGAACAGAGAGGCTGAAAAAGAATAAGGTAAAAAGAGGTAATATGATACGGTGCATAAGTAAAGAATTTAGATAAAAGTAATAAATCTCGTACTTATAAATAAAAAAATCCCGGAATTGCTCCCGGGATTCGTGTATTTATGCAAAAGGCCGTATCAGGATACTGCCTTGAGTTTGTTGATCTTAGCTTTAGTGAGTTTTTCTTCGGCATATGACTTGTCTACCGAGAACTCCTTGTCTTCCCCGCTGGGCAGTTCAAACATGGCATCGGTAAGAATGGTCTCACACAAAGAGCGCAGTCCTCTTGCGCCGAGATTGTATTCAATGGCCTTCTCTACGATGTAATCCAGGGCGTCTTCCTTGATCTCGAACCGGATATCATCCATGTCGAACAGTTTTTCATACTGTTTGATGATCGCATTTTTAGGTTCGGTAAGAATTGCACGCAGGGTCTTGGCATCCAGTGGATCCATATGGGTAAGCACCGGTAATCGGCCGATGATCTCCGGGATAAGTCCGAAGTCCTTAAGGTCCTTAGGGATAATGTACTGCAATAAGTTTTCCTTATCAAGAATTTCAGACTCTTTGGCCGAGTTGTATCCAACGGCCTGCATATTGAGTCGTTTCGAAATATTTCTTTCGATGCCGTCAAATGCACCTCCGGCCACAAAAAGAATGTTCTCGGTATTGACCTCGATGAATTTCTGATCGGGGTGCTTGCGTCCTCCCTTAGGCGGAACGTTTACAGTAGTACCCTCAAGAAGTTTCAACAGGGCCTGTTGCACCCCTTCTCCGGAAACATCCCTGGTAATGGAAGGGTTGTCGCTCTTACGGGCGATCTTGTCGATCTCGTCGATAAATACAATCCCGCGTTCTGCTTTTTCAAGGTTGTAATCTGCTGCCTGTAACAGTCGGGTCAGGATGCTTTCCACATCCTCCCCTACATATCCGGCCTCCGTAAGTACGGTCGCATCAACAATAGCCAGGGGTACATTGAGCATCTTGGCTATGGTTTTGGCGATAAGCGTTTTTCCGGTACCAGTTTGCCCGACCATGATAATGTTACTCTTTTGAATTTCAATATCATCTTTAGACGGGGGTTGGAGTAACCTTTTATAGTGGTTGTATACCGCTACCGACATTACTTTTTTAGTGGCTTCCTGCCCGATGATGAACTGATCCAGAAAGGCCTTGATCTCTATAGGTTTTTTGAGAACAAGTTCTGCTGAGAGTTCGTTGGACTTGGATTGACTGGTTTCTTCCAGGACAATTCCATGAGCCTGCTCTATACAACGATCGCAAATATGGGCATCCAGTCCTGCAATTAGCAGGTTGGTCTCCGGTTTTTTACGTCCGCAAAAAGAACATTCTAGATTTTCCTTTGTCATTTTAATTCACTTTCAGAGTGGCTTTTTTGAAAAAAACCATTCCTGTTTAAACTTCATTTCCGTCCGGAAGGGATGTGTTTATTTGGTCCGTTCCAGCACTTCATCAATCATTCCGTAATCTTTGGCTTCATGCGCCTTCATCCAGTAATCACGGTCACTGTCTTCATTCACTTTTTTATAGGTCTGTCCAGAATGTTTAGAAATGATCTGGTAGAGTTCCTCTTTTAATTTCAGGATCTCCCTGGCTGTGATCTCAATGTCACTGGCCTGACCCTGGGCACCACCAAGAGGCTGATGTATCATTACTCTGGAGTGTGGCAGGGCCGAACGTTTTCCTTTCTCCCCTGCACAAAGCAATACAGCTCCCATAGATGCCGCCATTCCGGTGCAGATCGTGGCTACATCCGGTTTAATGTACTGCATGGTGTCGTATATCCCCAGGCCTGCGTAAACGCTTCCTCCCGGAGAATTGATATAGATCTGAATGTCTTTTGAAGCATCTGTGCTTTCCAGGAATAACAACTGGGCCTGAACGATATTGGCGACCTGGTCGTTAATAGCCGTTCCCAGAAAGATGATTCGATCCATCATAAGCCTTGAAAACACGTCCATGGCTACGGCATTCATCTGGCGTTCTTCGATAATATTCGGAGTGAGCCCGACCGGGGTCAGCGAACTTACGATCTTGTCGTAATAGGTGCTGCTTATTCCCTGATCTTTGGTTGCAAAGGCTCTGAATTCTCTTTCTATGTTCATAGGTGTTTGATTGACTATAGATTTGTATAAAAAAGGCGTTAAACCTTACGTTCTAACGCCTTAAATATACTTATTTATTTTTTACACAGATTACCCATAAACCTCTTTAACGAAGTCTTCATAGGTGATCTCTTTGGTCTTCAGGTTTGCCTTTTCCTTGTAAAGGTCAACCAGTTTCTGACTCATTAATTGTTCAGACAATCTTTTGGCTTCTTCCTGGTTGGATAATACGCGACCTGCAATATCTTCCAGTACCTTTTCATCCGGATCGGTCTGACCGAATTGTGCCATTTGCATTCTGACGTAATCCTTGGCGAATTCAACAAGATCCTGATATTTGGTTTCAATACCATTGTCTTTCATGAGTTTGCCTTCGATAAGTTGGTAACGCAGCCCTTTCTCAGACTTTTCGTATTCCTCGCTGGCTTGCTCCTCGGTAAGTTCGCTTTCTCCGGTAACCTGAATCCACTTTTTAAGGAATTCGGCAGGAAGGGCGAAATCAGTGTGCTCTACCAGATATTCGGTGATGTCATTTAACAGTTTCTGATCAGACTGCTGCTGGAATTGCTTCTCGGCATCCTCCTTGATCTTGGTGCGCATTTCCGCTTCCGAGGTCACCACGTCTTTTCCGAATAGCTTATCAAAAAGCTCCTGGGTGAGTTCGGCAGCCTCTCTTTTGTTGATCTCGTCAATGGTGAATGTAAGGTCGATGTCAAGGTCATGAGCCTCTTCGTGACTTACCTGAAGGGCCTGCATTAACTGGTGATCATCTTCGAACAACTTTTTGCTTTTCAGCTCGAGAACCGCTCCGGGTTTAGCACCGGTGAATTTCTTCTGGTTGTTCTTTCCTTTGATCTGATCCAATGTGAATGTGAAGCGGTTTTCGATCTCTTTCTCCTCATTTTTGAAGGTACCTGTGATCTCGCTCTCTTCGCTTACTTCTTCCTGAGAGATCAGTTTTCCGTATTGCTTGGCGATACGGTCTACCTGCTCATCGATCATCTTGTCATCGGCGATGATGTTGTAATGAGTGATCGGTTTTTTTGTATTCAGATCTACTTCGAATTCCGGTGCAAGTCCGAGTTCGAACTCGAAGTTGAACTCTTCAGCATCCCAGTCCAGGTTGTCCTGGGTCTTGGGAAGCGGATTTCCAAGTACGTCCAGTTTTTCTTCTGTAAGGTATTTGTTAAGGGAGTCTTGAAGTAGCTTGTTAACTTCGTCAACCAATACGGCCTTGCCGTATTGCTTTTTCACCAATCCCATGGGAACGTGACCCTTTCTGAATCCGGGTATGTTCGCGTTCTTGCGGTAATCAGTTAGTATCTTGTCTACACGGTCGCTGTAATCTTCTTTAGTGATGGCAACTTTTACAATTGCATTCAGCTCATCAATTTGCTCTCTTGTAATATTCATTCGTACTAAAATATAGTTTAAACCCCTTAATTTCGGCTTGCAAAAATAGTACAAAATGTGAACTCCCCAAAGTTTTTAAATACCTGAATTACAAAATATTAAAATTTTAATATTCCTTAACAATTCTGTTGAGGTTCAGGCCTTTCGGGAACAGGATGGAATGTGGAGCTCTCCGGAATTATTTCTTCCGCCCTTCTTTGGTCATCGATTGAAGTATCGATTGCAGGATGGAGAACAGGAGACTGAAGATCAGTGCCCACCAGAAGCTGCTGACACTAAAACCGTCTACCAGGCTGCTGGCCATCTGTATGATCAGGGCATTGATCACCAGAAGAAACAGGCCGAGGGTGAGTATGGTTACCGGCAGGGTCAGGAGAATGAGCAGGGGTTTTACAAAAAGGTTGAGCAGGCTTAAGGCGAAAGCTACCCATATTGCGGTTCCGAAGCTGTCAACAGAGACACCGGGTAGAATGTTTTCAAGGATAAAAACGGCTAAAGCGCTCAGGAGAAGGTTGAAAATGTACTTCATAAGTCTTGTGAATTATCTTTAAATATAAAGAATTTTCAAACATTCCCCTGAAACTTCAGCTATAGTTTATTGAACAAATACCGTAGGGTAATCTGCCGGGTTCACTCCAGGCAGATTTGCTTCGTATTGTTCGTTGATCGCCTGGATCATCTCGTGTGCAACAATGGCATAACCTCTTGGAGTAAGGTGGATGCCGTCAAGAGAGAAGGCGCCTCCGCTTCCAAACTCGGTGGTGACTTGTCCGCCATTGAACTGATAACCCGATTCCGCGATACGGTCAAACAGGGCTTCAAAATCCAGGAGGATCAGGTCGTTTTGCTGGGCCAGTCCTGCCAGGGTACTGTTGTAAGCGCTTCTTGCCGTGTCGATGGCGTTGATCTCGCTACTGTCAAGGGCATCCTTATCGTCGATCCCGTTAACAGCTCCGATAACCAGGTTGGCTTCTGCTTCCGTGATCTGGGCGCCTTGCTGCAGTTTTCCAAGTACCTGGAGTACATCCGGGGTAATGGCAACGCTTCCGTATCCCTGGGTTTGCAGGGCAGATCGGTCTATGGTTAATAATACCCGCTCTTCCTCCGTCATTTGTCGGAATCCCAGAGGGTTTGTTTGCGTGGCTGGAACATCGATGATCCATCGGTTCGCACCTTCGGTAAAATTGATCGCATACTGGGCCGCAATTTGTTGCGCCTGAGCTGCAGGTACGCCCTGATTGATGAGTCCCTGGGTAGTGATCCCGGCTACTGCCTGGAAGAACAGGGTGAGTTGGGCGGCCTGTCCGGCATCCAGAACCAGGGCGTTGTTGGGTACTGTAGTAAAGAACGGCACCTTGGTTACATCGGGGATATTGATCAGCACCCCTTTAGCACCGGCCGAGGTCATGGTGTTAACCACCTGTGAGGTTACGGCAGCAAAAACATTCGGATCGGTAATGTCATTGCTGTTATACGAGGTGGGGTCGAGGTTTCCGGTTCGGTCTTCTCCCGTTCCGCCCGAAATGGCATAGGTAAGTACATCGTTATTACCGATCCAAAGGGAGAAAAATGTTGGAGACTGAGCAGCCGCGTCGGCCAATACGGTAGATTCTGCATCGCTGGCCATTCTTACAAAGTAAGGGTTGGCGGTCGATCCGATCCCGGCTGCATTACCGTAACCGGGAGCCACCAGGTGATAACTCTTGGCGCCTGGAACGCCCATATTATTGAAAGGTCCTTCCAGGGTGTTGGTAACCTCGGTGGTGGGTGATCCCGCTATGTTTGTAGGGAATGGGTTTCCGCTGGCGTCATAGCTGAGTACCAAACGGGTTCCGGCAATGGCCTGCCCGTTAAAAAGGAGTCCTCCAATATTGTCATTCATCAGGGGCTGGGTGAAATTTCCGCCTCCTGCAAAGGCAAATTTCGAGGCCAGGATATTGGGATAGGAATTTTCCTGGGCGTCAATGTATAAGGCGCCGTCGGCATATCCCGAAGTAAGGGAATTTCCGAGGGCCACATAGGTGGAGAGGTCCACCTGTCCCTGATCGTAGAATCCGACTTCGTCTACGGGGTTGTTGAATTCGGGTTCACAACTGCTGAAAGCCGCCATGGCAACAGCGATATATAAAATCTTCTTCATGGGTATCTTCATTTATTTGGTTGTTACAAAGAGTAAGTAATTCCGAGTCCGGGAATAAAGGCGTTGTTTTTATAGGTACCTCCGAAAGGTGCTGCCTGCCCGTTTTCGAAATAATAATCGTAAGACGCGTCGATCTCGTTAAAATGGATATACAGGAAAGAGGCGTCTATGGCAAATCGGTTGCTGATCTGTACGCTTAGCCCGGCAGTAAAGTTGTTGGAGTTATTTCTGGGAGTCTCGGGGGCAAAGTATCCATCCTGAACCGGAGACTCATCAAAATAATAGCCCCCTCTCAGGGTGAAGGTCTCGCTGGCGTTGTACTGGAATCCAAAACGGTAGGTGGAAGAATCTTTGTAGTTCCGTGGATTAATCGATTCCAGACCGTTTGAGAATTGCACATCCAGGGCTTCATATGCATTCCAGAACACTCTGTTGTAATCAAACGCAACCAGCCATTTTCCGTTTACCTGGTAGGATGCTCCAACAGATAGTTCTGCTGGAAGCGGGAGGTCGGCATCAAAAGTACCGTCGGCGAACTGGTTTTGAAGGTTCTCCGGGATATTTCTGAAATCTGCATTCCCGTCCCGGGCCTCCACATTGATCTCAGAGCGGTAGTTGATCCCCATGGTGAGCTTGTCTGTAGGCTTAAACATCAGTCCGGCAGTGTAGCCCCATGCTCCGATCCCGCTTTGATCGATGGTTACCCCAATTCGCTCTCCCTCTGTATTGGTGGTGGAACGGTCGAGGTTTCTGCTGAAATTCACATTTCCGCTAACGTAGATCGGGCCTCCTCCTACACTGATCTTATCTGTGATCTTATAGGAAATGGTGGGCTGGAAAAAAATAGCCGAAAGTTCGATATCGTTCACCAGATGCGAACCGGCCCAATTGTCGGGGTATTGCACTTGTGAACCGTAAGGGGTGTAAACGGCAATTCCCAGGCTTAATTTTTCATTGATCTTATACGTGCCATACAGGTTGAACGGGGTTCCTACAGAACTTTCCGATCGTACACTGTATCCGAAAGCTTCATTCTGGAAGGCAATATTGGAGAAAATGGCACTCATGCCGAAGCTTACCGATAATTTTTCTTCCAGAAAGCTCATTCCGGCCGGATTAAAAAATGCCACTTCAGATGTGTTTACTACCGCTACTCCGGTATGTCCCATGGCCAGGGCTCTCTGTCCTTGTAAAGCTACCCTGAAACCACCTGCATACGAATGTGCAAGTGCCAACAAGGCAAGAATCGTCATAAATCTGGTTTTCATAAATCGAATTTAATTTGAGGATAGCCCTGTTTTATTCAGGGCATTCCAGAGGTTTGAAAAAATAGGTTCAGGTATGTAGAGGGTTGAAGAATTCCAGGCTTTTTTTAAGGAATTCTTCGGGATTCTCTGCATGCAGCCAGTGGCCGGCACCAGAGATGTCTTTAACCCCTGCATGGGGGAAATGATTTTGTATCTGTGCTTTGTCTTCGTCTTTGATATAATCGGATGCCGCACCTCTCAGAAATAGGGTGGGACCTGAATAGGTGCCCGCAGCCTGAAGCGGCGCACCAATTTCTTCCATTCGCCCGGCCAGTACATCGAGGTTGAAACGAAACGCGAATTCATCGCTGTTCTTCCGGTAGAGGTTCTTCAGGAGGAATTGCCGTATGCTCCTTATCTTAATGTGTTCAGCCAGCATGGCTTCGGCATCCCCCCTCGAGTGCACTGCACCAAGGTTAATCGCCTTTAACCCGTTTATGATCTGCTGGTGGTGGGGCGGATAATACTTTGGTGCGATATCGGCTACCAATAGCCCGGCTACCATTTCGGGGTGTGTCACAGCAAAAGTCATCGCAGATTTACCTCCCATAGAATGCCCTAACAGGAGAAATTGCTCTATGTGATGCCGGTTGGCGTACTGGAGCAGGTCTTCACTCATTGCGGTGTAATCAAAACGCTCTGAATGAAAACTCCTCCCGTGATTTCGCTGATCAATAAGGTGCACTTCATACCCCTCGTCGGCGTATTGGGCGCCCAGGGTCTTCCAATTGTCAGACATGCCTAAAAATCCGTGTAAGATGAATAGGGGAGTACCTTTTCCTAGTATTTTGCTATACAGCTGTTCTTCCATTTATCTAAGTCTTTCCAGGTACATTTGAACGACGTTCTCCAGGCCGAGATACAGGGATTCAGATATCAGGGCATGACCAATGGAGACTTCCAGTAATGAAGGCAGCTGTTGCCTGAAATACCGGAGATTTTCCAGGTTAAGGTCATGGCCTGCATTAACCCCCATTCCAAGTTTGGTAGCGAGTGCAGCGGCCTCTGCATAAGGCTGAACGGCTGCCTCGTGTGCTCCTCGACTGTAACCTAAGGCATACGATTCGGTATACAGCTCTATCCGGTCTGTGCCTGTGGCCACAGCCCCCTCTATCATGGCGCTATCCGCGTCTACAAATATCGAGGTTCTGATGTTGTTCGATTTGAACTCGGAGATCACTTCTCGGAGAAAATCCCTGTGTTTTACCGTATCCCATCCGGCATTGGAAGTGATCGCATCCTCCGCATCGGGTACCAGGGTAACCTGGGTAGGCTTCACCTCCAGCACCAAATCGATGAACTTTTTAACCGGGTTGCCTTCAATGTTGAACTCGGTGTGTACCACATGCTTCAGGTCCCGGGCATCCTGGTACCTGATGTGTCGCTCATCAGGCCTGGGATGGATCGTGATTCCTTCTGCTCCGAAATCCTGTATGTCTGTGGCAGCCTTCAGCAGGTCCGGCACATTTCCGCCTCTTGAATTTCTCAGGGTGGCGATCTTATTTATATTGACGCTTAATTTTGCCATTGTTGGATGGTTTTTTGGAAAAACTGCACAAAAATACAAAGGATAGACTGCTTTTTTGTTATATAAATTGATTAATTTGCTAAAGAAATGCCGGAAATGAATTTGCAATCCCACATAATGAACGACTGTTTGCCGTTGCTGCCAAATTACTCTGTGGCTATGGCTGGGGAGATGTTTGCCCTTTCAACCTGCACCCATATTCCCGTGGTGGATAACGATAAGTTGCTGGGACTGATTTCAGAAGAAGATGTGGAAGGGTTTGATAAGGATAAGAAAGTGAATGATTACCTCTATCTGCTGGATCATTTTTTTGTAAGAAAACGCACCGTTTGGCTGGACGTTCTTGAAGCTTTTGCCGCAGGAAACTCGAATATTATGCCCGTTCTCGACCAGGATGGAAATTACCTGGGGTATTATGAACTACTCGATATGATCGGACTTTTTCGGGAAACACCCTTTCTGAGTGAACAAGGGGGTGTGGTGATCGTAGAGAAGGGGATGTCTGACTATTCCTTTAGCGAGATCTCTCAGATCGTGGAAAGCAACAATGGGCGTCTGCTCGGAGCATTTATTTCCGATATGCATGACGATATTACCCAGGTTACTGTGAAGGTGAGTTCCTCGGGCCTTGACGATATCATTCAAACCTTCAGAAGGTACAGTTATAATGTGATCTCGGGCAATGAGGACGACAGCTATGTGGAAGAACTTAAAAGACGTTCGGAATACCTGAACCGATATTTGAATATCTGACCGAAAAACACCCCTCCGCCGGTTCGCGGCAATTTGTAATCAAAAAAACCAAAAAAGATAAGCTTTTGAAAATAGGAATCTACGGCCAGCACTACCAGGAAGATGCCGCAGAATATGTGAGTGGTTTGCTCGATCTGCTTCACGAACGACAGGTGGAAGTAGTGTTCGAGACCCGATATTACAAAGATCTTGAATGTCATGGCCTTCTCAAGCGGTCCTACACGTGTTTCTCCTCCTTTTTTGACCTGAACGATTCGTATGACCTCCTCATTAGTGTCGGGGGAGATGGCACCATGCTCCGGTCGGTTTTATTTGTAAGGGATCTCGATATTCCCATAATGGGAGTGAATACCGGAAGGCTGGGGTTTTTGGCTACCGTGCAGAAAGGCGATATTACCCGGGCGATCAATTCGGTACTCGATGGAAATTATGAGGTGCGCAGGCGAAGCCTGCTCCAGGTAACCACAAGGCCGGGGGTGGAAGCTCAGACAGAGGTGAATTTCGCTCTGAATGAGGTAGCGGTTAGCAGAAAAAACACCACTTCCATGATTACAGTAAATACCTGGCTGGACGACGAATACCTTACGGCCTATTGGGCAGATGGACTTATCATTGCCACCCCCACCGGGTCAACCGGGTACTCCCTGAGTTGTAATGGTCCTGTGGTGACCCCGGCTACCAACGCATTTGTGCTTACTCCCATTGCACCCCATAATCTCAATGCCAGGCCACTGGTTATTCCGGATAAGACACGCATACGCCTTACTGTAAGTGGGAGGGAAGAGTACTTTTTGGTTTCCCTGGATAGCCGTCTGGCTACCCTGCACAACGAAACGGAGATCCTTATTGAAAAGGCCCCGTTCTCCATTGGAATGGTCTACCTCACAGAAGATAGCTTTTTGAATACCCTTCGGAAAAAGCTCCTCTGGGGTGAGGATAAGCGCAACTGAGCACAGCAGTTCAATCAATCAGAGCAATATTTTTGGTAATTTTTTGTTTTAAAAGCACATTCATTCACGTGATATTACCTTTGGTATGTCATATTGTATATATTTGCAAACCTTGAACTATATGAGAACCTTACTTGTTGCCATACTGCTGTGTACTACCGGCTTGGTAAATGCCCAGACCTACGAGCTTGGGGCATTTCTGGGCGGCTCCAATTACATTGGGGATGTAGGGTCCGATTATTTTATCAGGCCTAACCAACCGGCATTCGGGGGATTAGGGAAGTGGAACCTGAGTTCGCGTTATGCTTACCGTTTAAGTGTGATCTATACCGAACTTAGAGGAGACGATGCCGAGTCGACCAATGCGGCCCGACTGGAAAGGGATCTTAGCTTTAAGAATAAGGCCCTTGAAGTTTCCCTGGGAATGGAGTTTAATTTTGTGGAGTTCGATCTTCACGATTTCAGTAAACCCTTCACTCCTTACATCTACGGTGGTGTATCGGTGCTCATGCACGAGGATCTGTACTATACCGCAACCACTAATGCCGAAGCGGTTGCAGATGGCAGCCGAAGTACTTTTGCCATACCGATGGCCCTTGGCGCAAAAGGGAAGGTAGGGCAGCATTGGGTGTTGGGTGCCGAGCTGGGTGCCAGGTATTCTTTTAGCAATAACCTGGACGGCAGCAACCCTTCAGGTAATGTGAACAGTGCCGAAAGATTTGGAAATGTATACAGTAACGATTGGTTCGTATTTACGGGTGTAACCCTAACCTACACCTTTATACGAAAACCGTGTTACTCGTGTTATGACTGATGTGTGATGAATGAACAGCTTATCAATAAGGATAACTTACCAAAACATATTGCCATTATTATGGATGGCAATGGCAGGTGGGCAAAACAGAAAGGAAAACTTCGTGTTTTTGGCCATGAAAATGGAACCAAGTCTGTTCGCAAAGTGGTTGAGGCCTGTGCCCGGATCGGTGTTGCGAACCTGACCCTCTACGCTTTTTCTACAGAAAACTGGAAACGTCCGAAACTGGAGGTGGATACCCTTATGAAATTATTGGTGGCTTCTCTTCGCAAGGAATTGAGTACCCTGCAGGAAAATAGGATCAGACTTAATGCCATCGGTACCCTGGACGCCCTGCCTGCTAAGGCGAAAAAGGAGCTGCTGGAGGTAATCGAAAAAACCAGTAAAAACGATCGGATGACCCTTACCCTTGCGCTGAGTTACGGCTCCCGGGAAGAGCTGAAAAGCGCCGTCAGAGAGATCGCCGATAAAGTTAAAAATAACATAATTTCTAAAGATGATATTGATGAAGAGCTCATTAATAATCATCTTTATACACATGACCTGCCAGATGTCGATCTGCTTATCCGTACCAGTGGAGAACACCGGATAAGCAATTTTCTTTTATGGCAGATTGCCTATGCCGAATTGTACTTTACCCGTACCTTGTGGCCCGATTTTACCGAAGAACACTTGTTCGAAGCAATTTTAAATTATCAAAACCGAGAACGCAGATTTGGAAAGACAAGCGAACAACTTAACTAAATATATCATGCTAAGGAGATATTTGGGTGTATTTTTTGTGATCCTGTTTATGACTATGACGCTTGGGGTAAAGGCCCAGGATGTTTCTTTCGATAAGGGAAAGACCTATACGCTTGGCGGACTGGAAGTCACTGGACTAAAAAGTTTTAATGAACAAACCGTAATTACCTTTACAGGATTAAGAGTGGGCCAGGAGATCACCGTTCCCGGAGAGGAACTGAGTGAGGTGATCAACCGGCTGTGGGACCTGCGATTGTTTAGTGATATCAATGTATATCAGACCGGTGTGGAGGGCGATAAGATCTACCTCGAACTGGAGATCGTCGAATTGCCTACCCTTACCGAAGCAAAGATAAAGGGGGTTAAAGAACGTAAGGCCGATGAGGTACTCAAGGAGGCTGACGTTAAGAAGGGAGAAAAGGTAACCGAAGGGTTCCTTGCCAATACCCGGAACTACCTTTTGAACAAGTATAAAAAGGAGGGATACCTCAATACTAAGGTCAACATCAATACCATTCAAGATACCACCCAGGCTAATGGGGTTAAAATGGTGATCAATGTAGACAAGGGGGAGAAGGTAAAGATCAAGGATATTGCTATTCAAGGCAATGAAAAACTTTCTGACGGGAAGGTGAAAAAGTCCATGAAGAACACCAAGGAAAAGGTGTTTGGACGCTTTTGGAAGAAGTCGAAGTTTATCCCTGAAGATTATCAGGAAGACCTGAAATCCATTGTAAATAAATATAAGGAGAACGGATACCGCGATGCCCGTGTACTTTCCGATTCGATCATCTATAATGACGATAATACCATTTCCATAGATATTGCTGTGGAAGAAGGCGACCGTTACTATTTTGGGGATATCGACTTTGTAGGGAACGCGGCCTATACAGACGAATATCTGCATACCCTGCTTGGGATCGATAAAGGAGATGTCTATAATGGAGTACTGATGGCTGAACAGATCAGTGATCCGAATCCCGACGCAAATACCATTGAGAACCTGTACCAGAATACGGGGTACCTGTTTTCAAGCATCAATACCGTGGAGGTTGCGGCTGTAAACGATACCATCGATTTTGAGATCCGTGTGAACGAAGGGAAACAAGCCTACCTGAACAGGGTGGATGTGGTTGGTAACGATAAGACCAATGACCATGTGATCTACAGGGAAATGAGAACCCGTCCGGGACAGCTCTACTCTAAAGACCGCGTGGTACGTACGATCAGGGAACTCGGACAAATGGGATTCTTTGATCCGGAAACCATAGATATCCAGGTACTAAACCCGGATCCGCAAAACGGTACTGTGGACCTGCAGTATGGAGTTCAGGAAAAAGGTTCTTCCCAGATCGAACTTCAGGGTGGATACGGTGGAGGCGGATTTATCGGAACCCTGGGACTTTCTTTCAGTAATTTTGCCATTAAAGACTTATTTAATAAGGACGCTTATAAACCTATTCCTATGGGGGACGGACAAAAGCTTTCTTTGCGTTTGCAGGCCAGCCGCTTTTTCCAGACCTATAGCTTCTCTTTTTCAGAACCATGGATGGGAGGGAAAAAACCGGTACAATTCTCGGTTTCTTTATCCAGAACACTTCAGTTCCAGTACAATTTCATTTCAAGAGAGGTAGATAGAGATCAGCGTTTTGTGATCAACGGAATCACGCTCGGATTAGCCAAGCGTTTGCAGTGGCCTGACGACAGCTTCCAGTTGTCGCACGCCCTGAGCTTCCAGAGCTATGAACTTCAGAATTATTTCGGATTCCAGTCGATCTTCCCTTTCCCTGATGGAAACGGAGATTCCAACAACCTGTCTTATACGGTAGCGCTAACCAGAAATAACACCTCGGTAAACCCGATCTTCCCGTTAAGAGGGTCGCTGTTTAATGTGAGTGTGAAGTTAACCGCACCCTATTCATTATTTAACGGGGTAGACTATGCCAATCTTGAAGACGACCCGGATTTTCAGACACTTGACGAACAGGGGCAAGTAGTTCCGGATCAGGGAAAGATCTCCCAGGAAAAGTTAAAGTGGCTGGAGTTCTATAAGATCAAGTTCTCCGGGGCCTGGTATACCAATATTATTGATAAGCTCGTATTAAAAACCGGTGCAGAGTTTGGTTTCCTCGGGGCCTATAACCAGGATCGTGGAGTGATTCCATTTGAACGATTCTTCCTCGGAGGAGACGGTTTAGGAAACTTTACCCTCGATGGAAGAGAAAATGTTCAGTTGCGTGGTTATCCAAACCAGTCGCTTTCCGGACAGGAAGGTTCAACCATTTATAATAAATTCTCCCTGGAACTAAGGTATCCGATCACCCTTAAACCATCGGCTTCTATTTATGCCCTTGGATTTGCAGAAGGTGGAGCCGGCTTTACCAATTTCCAACAGTATAATCCTTTTGAATTAAAACGTTCAGCTGGTCTGGGAATCAGGATTTTTATGCCTGCATTCGGATTGCTAGGAATCGATTTTGGATATGGATTCGACCGTATTCCGGGAGATACACAGATCAGTGGCTGGCAAACCCACTTTATCATCGGACAACAGTTCTAATTTTTGGCACGATATTTTCTTATTGTTAATCGCTGTTAATATATTTGGGCTGTTTCAAGTGGTATTTTATGCGTATTTTATGCCCGAAATACCCGGAAATCAAAACAGGAATTGCCATGAGATTAAAAGTTCTTTTCATAATGTTCAGCGTGATCGCGACCCAGTTTGCACTGGCACAGCGAAGCGTTCGCATTGGCTATGTCGATATGGATTACATTCTTGAGAATGTGAATGAATATCAGGTTGCCAATGAGCTGCTTCAGAAAAAGGTCGCCAAATGGAAAAAGGAGATCGAAGAGCAGCAGTTGTCTATAGAGCAAATGAAGGAAGATCTCGATACTGAACGCATATTGCTGACCAAAGAACTTATTGAGGAGCGGGAGGTAGAGATCAAGGCCCTGGAAGAAGAGGTGCTGGATTATCAGCAGGATCGCTTTGGACCTCAGGGAGACCTGGTAAGGCAACGCAGTCAGTTGGTTCAGCCCATACAGGATCAGGTTTTTAATGCCGTTCAGGAGCTGGCAGCCAGCAGGAAGTATGATTTCATTTTCGACCGTTCTGCAGATGTGGTTATGCTCTTTGCAGAAAAGCGTTTCGATGTGAGTGAGCAGGTGCTTCGGATGATCGATATCAACAGGAAAACCGATGCGCGGGAAGGGAAGCCTTCCGTTCTGGAGGCTTTCGAAGAGATCGATCCGGAACTAAAGGCGCGTCAGGATGCCTATGAGGAAAAGAAATCGGAAAGAGACTCCCTCATTGAGGCCAGAAGGGCAGCCAAGCTGAAAGAAATTGAAGATCGTAAAAAGGCTTACGAAGAGCGGCGCAAGAAAATGCTGGAGGAACGCGAGGCCAAACGTAAAGCCAAGGAAAAAGAAAACGGAGAAGAGGGTTCTGAAGAGAACTCAGAGCAAAGTTCAGAATACAATTAATAAAAGTAACACTAAATCTATTTTTGAAATTTTAAAACCATGAAACACTTAAAGACGTTAGTAATTGCAGTTGTTATTGCAGTAGGATCGATGAGTTTTGCAAACGCGCAAACCAAGGTGGCCCATATCTTTGTGGACAAACTGATGAGCGAAATGCCGGAGATGAAAGCTGCAGAAGCTGAGATCCAGAAATTAGGAAAAAGCTACGAGGCCGATATACGTTCTACTTACCAGGAATTACAAAACAAGGCGAAGCTTTATGAAAATGAAGCAGCCGGGAAAACAGATGAGGAGAATGCGAAAAGAGCCCAGGAGATCCAGGGAATGCAGGCGAATATCCAGCAGGCTCAGCAGGTAGCTGCCCAGGAGATCGAAAAGAAGAAAATGGAGCTTCTTGAGCCGATCCTTAAAAAAGTGAATGATGCCATTCAGAAAGTAGGGAAGGATAAAGGATTTGACTACGTTCTTGATGCTTCTGCAGGTTCTGGAATCATTCTGGCCGATGGAGCCGATATTACAGCTGATGTAAGAACTGCTCTGGGCTTCTAAGAAGTTGGACAACGAATTTTTAAAAACTGCCCGCAATGTTGCGGGCAGTTTTTTTATTTTTAAGCATCATGAACACGCAACCTGTTGGCATTTTCGACTCCGGCGTTGGTGGTACTTCCATATGGAAGGAGCTGCACGGGCTTTTACCTCTTGAATCGACCATCTATTTGGCCGATAGCGCTAACGCGCCTTATGGAGAAAGGTCTTCTGAGGAGATCCTGGGACTCAGTATAAAAAATACGGAATTGCTGCTCGAAATGGGCTGTAAATTAATTGTGGTCGCCTGCAATACCGCCACAACGAATGCCATTTCCTACCTTCGGGCGCATTATCCGGTGCCCTTTATCGGGATTGAGCCTGCAATAAAACCCGCCGCCCTGCAAACTCTTACCGGGGTGATAGGGGTGCTGGCCACCAGGGGGACCCTCAGCAGTGCACTTTTTGCAAAGACCTCCGGCGATTACGCGGCCGGGATCAAAGTGATCGAGCAAATGGGAGATGGCCTAGTTCCCCTTATAGAGCAGGGGAAAGTCGAATCCCATGAAATGACCCTCCTTCTGCATAAATACCTTGACCCTATGATCGAAGAAGGCATCGATCACCTGGTGCTGGGCTGTACACATTATCCGTACCTGGCCGATAGAATTTCTGAAATGTTTCCGGATGGCATCAGGATCATTGACAGCGGTCGCGCCGTGGCCATGCAGACAAAGAGAGTACTGGAGGTACATCATGCTGCCGCTACCGACCATAGTAAGCCGCCTTTCCTGAGATTTTACACCAATAGCGATCCGGAACTTCTGAAGTACTTCCTGAATGATGTCCAGGATCCTTTTGAGGTCTTTCCGCTTGAGTTTTAAACTGCATATTTTAATAGAAAGCACCCTAAGCCGGCCTTACGCGCCCATCCCATAAGGATGACTTCCCTTTTCCAATGACAGCGGGAAAAAGTCTTTTTTTATGCTGGCGGTTTAATAGCCATATCCCATCTCCTTCTTCTCAAAAAGTAGTGCCTTCGTGTGGGGAATCAGACCTTTTTTTAAAGCTGGTATCAAGTGTTATCCGGAAAGAAACGGGGAGCTTAAATATACGTTTTAATGATTTGCATCACCCGCGAATAATATCCCGACCCAAACAGATTGAGATGCACGAGAATGTAATACAATTGCCATAACGGGATACGTTGCTCCCATAAAGGGGTTAGGGGATAGACTTCGTTATAGGCCGGTATATGGTTCTTCGGAAATCCGCCAAACAAGGCCATCATGGCCAGGTCCATTTCCCTGGAGGCATAACTCACAGCGGGGTCGATCAGGCAGGGTTCTGCCTTTTCACTCACCATGTAATTTCCACTCCACAGATCGCCATTGATCAATGATGCCGGCTCTTCCGGAATAAGAACTTCAAGTTTTTGAAGAAAGTTGTCCAGGCCGCGAAAGGTATACCCCTTATTTATGGCCATCTCAAACTGAGGCAAGAGTCTTTCCTGTACGTAGAATTCCGCTGCGTTTTTATGCTGCCGGTTAGACTGTGGCAGGCTGCCAATGTAATTATCGTGATCCAGTCCGTACAGGGCAGCGGTATTTCGGTGCAACCCGGCCAGGGCATTTCCCAGTTGGTTTCCTTTGACCTGCTGTGGGGCGCCGGGGGAGATGTATTCCATTATCAGGTACGCTTCAGAATCAAGGTATACCTCTGGATTCCTGAAGGTATCCGACCGGGAAAGGAGATTTAATCCCTTAGCTTCGGCGGGGAACATGCCCGGGTAGGGATCGGAGTGTGTTTTGAGTACTATCTTACCGAATGACGTATGTACCAGCCATACCTCGTTTATGTCTCCCCCGTGAAGTGGCTCGGGGGGTGCCTGTACCTTGCCAAAACGGGAATCAATAGCGTTCCTTAAGGGTTCGCTGAGCATGGATCAGGACTTTCGTTTGTAGGTGAGGTAGGTAAAGGCGTAATTGTGACGCTCGTCTGCAGGGTGAAACTCCTCTGATATAAGTTCCCAATGTGCCTCATCGATATCTGGAAAGAAGGTGTCAGCCTCAAATTCCCCATGAACCCGTGTAAGCTCTATCAGGTCGGCTTTTTCCATGCCCTGTCTGTAGATCTCTCCCCCTCCGATAATAAAGGGTTGTGGGTCGCTTTTTGATACTTCGATGGCTTTTTCAAGACTGTCAGTAATAATGCACCCTTCCGGATGATAATTTTTCTGCCTTGTAATGACCACATGGGTGCGATTGGGCAGGAGTTTGGGAAAGCTCTCAAAGGTCTTTCTCCCCATTAAGATAAAATGGCCTGTGGTCAAGGCTTTAAATCTTTTAAAATCGTCAGGTAAATGCCATACCAGGTCATTGTCTTTTCCCAGGGCATTATTCTCGGCGGCCGCCGCGATCATAGTAATCATTTATTCGAGGGTTTTAGTAGGGTCTTCAGGAAGCGGGTGGGTTCTTTCCACCTCCCTTTTAATTTCTTCTATCCTGGTTTTTTGCTTCTGAACAAGCTTCTCACGTTGTTCCCGTTCCCATTCCTTCCCGAGAAAGGAAGGGGTGATAAAGACGTTGAAGAAATGAATGATAAAAAGAAAGGCCCAGGTGAGGATCGCCCATAAAAACCAGTTGTATTCTTCTCCGTACTTAAGAACCTTGTTCAGGACGATCATAAATACGCTGCCGATCAGGAAGATCACGAAATGATAATACAGACGCTTCTTCTGCTGAATCCGTTTCTGCGCTTTTTCAAGCATCTCATGCTGTTCGGGATCGATCTCTTTCAGGTTTCTTTTCTTTGAGAACATAATCATTACCTTTAGGTGTGTCTAACAAAGTTACACAAAGCAAGACTAAATTATAGCAGAACAGCATTGAAATCAATTCCTATGGAGCATACAGGTCATTTTGGTAGCCAGTTTCCTTATACGCAGCAATATACCTATCTCAATACCCCGGCCTATGGATTACTCAGTGAAAGCCTGATGGAATGGAGGCAGGAACACGACCTGGATTACCTTGTGGGGGGCAGCAGGTTTAAGGAGCGCTTCATTAAGGAGCTTGATGGAGTAAGGGCAACCGTGGCCTCTTTTACCAATACCACCCCAGACAGGGTTTACCTGACGCCTAATTTTTCTTTCGGATGGAAGGTCTTATGCGGCGGATTGAAGAAAGACCTTCACTTTCTCTTACTGGATGGGGATTATCCCTCCCTGAACTGGCCGGTGATCACATCTGGATTCAAAAAGACCGGAACGGTGAAGGCCTCTTTTGATATGGAGGAGGAAATTCTCCGTTACTTTGAGCGCCATGCGCCTGATGTCTTTGCTTTTAGTCTTGTGCAGTATTTGTCTGGTTTACAGCTGGGCATAGACTTTCTCAGATCATTAAAGGAACAGTACCCTGATACCCTGTTTGTTGCCGATGCCACCCAATACCTTGGGGTTGAAGAATTTGATTTTGAGCGGTCGGGGATCGATGTTCTGGGGGCGAGCGGATATAAATGGATGTTGGCCGGAACCGGGAATGGTTTTTTCCTGGTAAGGCCGGAGGTGGCTTCACGATTCTACGAACATTCTATGAAATGGGAGCCCAGAGAAGAGTGGTTTTTACGGGAAAACACCCATTTGCAGAACCATCTTGAGCCGGGTCATCTGGACAGTATGGCTATGGGAAGCCTGAAGTTTGCCCTGGATCAACTCGGTACCCTTGGCATGGAAACCGTAGAGCATAGAGTTCGGGAATTAAAGGATTATGCCCGTGAGGCACTAGGAAGTGAGGGATTTCTTGAAGAAGGGGTTCTCAGACGGAAGGATCACGCTCCCTTTTTCGCTCTTGAAGTCAGTGAAAAGCAGTTGGCTGCCCTGGAGCAACGACATGTTGTTTTCGCTATTAGAAACGGCCGTCTCAGGGTGGGTTTTCATTATTATAATAAAAAGGAAGAGGTGGATAAGCTTGTGAATATCCTAAAGCATAGCCTACCCCGTTAAGAATATTAAGAATTGTCGGAGATAATTTGTCGATTTTTGATTTATACCATGTATATATTAAGAAATCGGTAATTATTTGTTATACAGTTGTTTGGCTCGGATGAAATTCTAAATTTGTTCTCATAAACAAACAATTTAAATTTAATACCATGGCAATTTCTAAACAGTATCTTAAATCAAGGCCAGTATGCAAGGTAACCTTTACCGTGCCTGCATCTGAAGCGAAAAAAGTGGCCGTAGTGGGAGATTTTAACGAATGGAACCCTAAGAAAGCTGCTTTAAAGAAACTGAAGAATGGAAACTTCAAGGGAACTCTTGACCTTCCCGTTGAGCAATCATACGAGTTTCGTTACCTGATCGATGGTGACTATGTGAATGAGGAGCAGGCGGACGGATTCCGCTGGAATGATTATGCGGGTACAGAGAATGCTGTACTGAGCTTGTAATTCAAATCCTGTTTTTCATTTCTAAAGTAAAATCCTTGTAGAACCGGGTGATGGTCCTCAGATCCAGCGCCCGGTCTACCGGGATTAATGCCCCCTTCCAATTGTTAATATGCCATTGAGCCGGCGCCATTTCAGGCAGACCGTCATAATTTATATTCCGGTCTGACCGGGCGTAGGCATAAAAATATGGCACCTCAGAAACCCGGTCTGCCGGGGCGTATCCCAGGCCAAAACTCTTACTTTTTGTATCCGGATCCGGATATACCAGCATTCCGGTGTCAAAATGATGGGGCCAAATCCTAACCGGGGAACATTCCATTGGATGGGTATCCCTGAATTCTTCCAGCGCTTTTTGAGCAATATTGCGTTCCTCTGTTAATTGCAGCAGGACCTTCTCATCGGTATTGTCCAGGCTTATAAAAAGATCTTCCGGGGAGGTGGGGGTAAATCCCATTTGAAGCCGGTACTTTCCGGGGTCAATACCACAGGAAGAAAGGGTTTCCCTAATCCAGCTTTCAATGTCTCCGGGGGAGGCACCTAAGGGATCAAAAGCCTTGCGCTGCGGCCCTGAAACCAGGTAAAGCATTAATCCCGGATATTCCAGTTCGAGATAAACCTCATTGTAAATCCGGGAAATGAGGGCGCTTTTTTCTATATCCCAACCCAGGTTGGTCTGGCTGTCATCAGGTTCTGCCGGAAGATAACTGTTTCCGAAGGCGGCCAGAAATTGAGCCAGGTGATGTAATTTATGTTGGTGGGCGTTTAAGAGTCCTTCCGGTTCCATGGGTATAACGTATTACTGTTTCTTAAATACATAATTCTTATAGCTGCCTTCAGTGCTGGTAAAGGTCTCGGTGATAGCTAGGTTGGCCTGGTTGGCAAGCCATGTTACAGTCTCGTCATCATATTTTTGTGAGATTTCTGTATGAATGGTTTCCCAGGGTTTGAAATGAATACGGAGGTCAAGTTTTTTAAGGTACACCTCCATAGCCTCTGTGGCAACCAGAAAACTTTTGGCAGTACCCGATTCCGGATCATAACATTCCCAGTGCCGGAACTTTTCTGTACAGAAGTCACCCTTGAGTTCCCGGTTGATTCTTACCAGAAGATTCTTATTGAAGGCTGCAGTAACTCCCCCGGGATCATTATAGGCATCCAGGATCTTTTGAGGATCTTTTTTCTGGTCAAAGCCCATGAATAGCATATCGCTTTTGTTCATGCTGCTTTCAATGTTCTTAAGAAAGGTGATGGCCTGCGGATGCAGAAGGTTTCCAATATTGGAACCCAGTACCATGATGACCTTTTTCCGGCTGTTGTAGGAGGAGAGTTGTTGTAGCACCTCAAAATACATGCCCTGCCTTGGCAGGACCTTCATGGTTGGGAATTCTGCTTTGAGTTTGGCCTCCAGGTTGTGCAATGCATTCTGACTTATATCTACGGGAATGTAACTGAATGCTGCACCGTCCTTATCCAGTTCCTCAAGGAGAAGCCTGGTTTTTTTACCGTCTCCAGCACCCAGCTCAATAAGATCAAACCCTTTGCTGCCCCTGAAGATCTGACAGATCTCTTTTCGGTGCGTGCGCAGGATCTCAAATTCTGCCCGGGTCAGATAGTATTCGGGTAGTTCCATGATCTTTTGGAAGAGCTCATCTCCCCTTCGATCATAGATGTATTTGGAATATAGGAATTTAGGATCGGCAGTAAGTCCTTCATATATATCCCTTTCAAAAGAGCTGGCAAATGTGACAGGTGTTTTTTCCGTGCTCATTCTTCGGATTATTGCGCCAGTCGAATCCCGGTATACTGCCACCTGAGATGTGGATGGAAGAAATTTCGGTATGTGGACCTGCTGTGCTTCCTGGAAGTTGCAACAGATGCTCCCCTTAAGACTTTTTGGTTCACCATGAATTTACCGTTGTATTCACCCAGGGGTCCTGCAGCCTTTGCGAATCCCGGATAAGGGAGGTAGGCACTCTCTGTCCATTCCCATCGTTTTCCCCAGTCAAAAACCTCCTGTCCTGCTTCCCATTCAAATTCTGTGGGAAGGCGTTTTCCTTTCCATTGTGCATAGGCATAGGCTTCGTAATAGGAGATATGGGTAACCGGGGTTTCCGGATCGATCTCCTTAAAACCTTTCAGAGTATAGTGTTTCCATCGGGTCTTGTGCCAATACCAGTACAAGGGAGCTTTGATGTGCTCTCTTCTTATCCAGTCCCAACCTTCAGCATGCCATAAATCTACCTTTTCATACCCGCCGTCTTCCATGAATTCCAGGTATTCCCCATTCGTGACGAGTTTATTACTGATCTTGTACGGGGCGAGATATACCTTATGTACTCCGAGCTCATTGTCGAAACAAAAATCGCGACCCTGGTAGCCGATGTCGTAAAGCCCTTTGTCAATCCGAAGCCATTTTTGTTTCTGTTTTTCCAGGTCGTGCTCCTCAAACGTTTGGGAATACCTCGGTAATAAGGGGTTATGGCCGAGGATGTACTTGATATCTGAGATCAGGAGTTCCTGGTGTTGTTTTTCGTGGTGTATTCCTATGGTCATCAGGTCAAAGAGTTCCTCGTTGAGATGATCCTCGAGAAACTCAGTGAGCTGCTGGGTGATAAAATCCCGGTAGCTATAAACTTCCTCTACCGTAGGGCGGGTAAGGTTGCCACGTTTCGTCCGCAAAATATGCTCTCCTGCAGTTTCGTAATAACTGTTAAAAATGTATTTGTAGCGTTTATCGTAGGGCTCATATCCCGGTTTGTGTTTGGTCAGGATAAATTCTTCAAAAAACCAGGACGTATGCCCCAGGTGCCATTTCGGGGGAGATACATCCACTATGGGCTGCACCACATAATCTTCGATCTTCAAGGGGGCGCAGATCTCATCTGTGGCCTGTCTGGTCTGAAGAAATTCATTGATGATATTGGTAGTAATGATCATGATGTTGATGGGTGTTGTTGCTTAAAAATAAGAATAATGCGCTAATATTGAGCGAGGTAGACCTAAATATTTTCCGGGGAATGGAGCATAAAAAAACCGGGCGCTGCCCGGTTGATGTTCTAATTCTTTTTATTCTTATTTTTTTGTTGACCCGGTGCGTAAGCCTTGGCCGACTGTGCCCCGGTAACTTTCTTGACCTGACCCGGGGGTGCCTTGGCGCTTCCGGAAGGTACGATAATGGTTTTGCATCCGCTGGATAACAGCATGACGCCAAACAAGCAGCAAATTAAGGTTCTCATGATTTGGGTTTTTAATGGAGATGAAGATAAGGAATATTTTCTTAATAATTATTCCATACCTCCTGGAGGGAGTTCGCTTACGGGAGCATCCCATATGATTTTCCATTCGTCTCCCTGTTTCTCCCAGAGCACTAGGTAATGCCCGGTATCGGTGAATCCCGGCATGGGTGCTTTCTCATTGGGTTCGAATGTTAAAGTGTATCTGCCGAGCTCAACGGCCATCTCCCCGCTACGGCGCACATCTAAAGCTTCCAGGTCGAATTTCCACAATCCTATGGCAACAGATTGATTCCATTCTTCAATAAAGGCTTCCTTGCCCTTTATAACCTTTGCATTCGGAGGCATCTGGATCAGGTCGTCAGCGAAATAAGTAGCCGCCGAATCTATGTTTCCCTCGGCATAGAGCTTTTCTAAAATGTCGTTTGTCCTGTTGATCATATCTTTTAGCGTTTCGTCTGCGATTACCGTATTGGATTCCTGGCAGTACCCGGCCACAAATAATGACCATGTGAAAATAAGGGTTAGTGTGCGTTTCATATGATATCTGTTTTTTTGGTTGGTCAACCGCTCTAAGTTACACAAAAACAACGTATTACGCTTATGTGATTTTGTAGGAAAGCCATGGTTAAAGTAGCAGGTTTTTACGAATTTTCTTGGTACTCACTTTGGATGAAGTAATTTTGCTAAACAACCAATAAACAGATCGTTATGGAATCAATTCGTTATTTGATTTGCCTCTTTTTGATGGCAATATTGTTGCCTGCATCGGGTACAGCCCAGGAAACCGACCTGGGAGTGGCCCCTGCTTTTGAATTAAAGGATGTTCATGGGAATACGGTGCGCCTTGATGCTTATCAGGGCCAGTTCCTGGTGATCCATTTTGCTGCCACCTGGTGTCCGTTCTGCAATGCTGAAGCACCTTATCTTGAGAAGTTATACCGGGAATATCACGACCGTAAGGTTGGGGTTGTGATCATTGACGTAAAAGAATCTTCGGCTTTGGTGAAGGAGAAACTTCAGGAAAGATTCGACCTGAGTTTTCCGGTACTTCTGGATTGCGATGGTAAGGTGGCCTCCGCCTTTGCTCCCCAGGGGGTGCTTCCGGAACTTTCAAGGGATGAGGTAATGCTGGCCAGCAATTTACTGATAGGTCCGGAGGGGAATATCCTCTTTATGTCGCTTCTCGATTCTAAAAATTTCGATCCGAAGCTAACCGATCTGCGTGAAACTTTAGACAGGTACCTGGCAGGGAATTGAGGTATGGGTTTCAGTAGTTTTGTTTTTTGGATTTTTCTGCTTCATCTGCAGGCAGGATGGGTGGAATACCGGGGCTCGGAAGTAGGGCAGCGCGGGGATGTAATGGATATATGGGTTCATTTTACAATTGGGCAAGGGTACCATATTCAAAGTAGTGATCCGGAGGATGATCAGCTCATTCCTACCCGGGTGGATGTGGATTTGCCTGAAGGCTGGGAATTACTGGATGTGGAGTTTCCTGAAACGGAATCGTTTCGTCTGGAAGGAACCCAGCAGGTTCTTCAGGTCTACAGTAAGGAGCTCACTGTACAGGTTTCGGTCAGGGTGCCTGAAGATTTTTCCGGCCTGGAAACCTTTGAGGGCATTTTGCATTACCAGGCTTGTGACCACGCAAAGTGTTACTTTCCCAGGGCCCTGGAGTTCTCCGTAGATCTTTGGTAGGGTGCTCTGAAAGCTTTCTGCAATTTAATAACCTTTTTACCGCAAGGAACTTTTGTCTACCTGTTGTATTCAGGCAGACTACCAGGCGGGAATATGGGAGGTCGTTGTAATTATTACACGGCAACAGCCGCCTTGATATGCGGATGCGGATCGTAGTTAACCAATGTAAAATCTTCAAACTTGAAATCGAGAATATCCTTGATCTCCGGATTGATCACCATCTGTGGTAAGGGTCTGGGTTCCCTGCTTAGTTGTAATTGGACCTGCTCCATGTGGTTGTTGTAGATATGTGCATCTCCGAAGGTGTGAATGAATTCTCCGGCCTCATAACCGCAAACCTGGGCCATCATCATGGTTAGAAGCGCATAGGAGGCTATATTAAATGGTACTCCCAGGAAGATATCTGCACTGCGCTGGTATAACTGACATGAAAGTTTACCATTGGCTACGTAGAACTGGAAAAAGGCATGACATGGCGGTAAGGCTGCTTTTTGGTTGGCCACGTTTTCAGCAAAAGAAACCGAGGTGTCAGGTAAAACGCTGGGGTTCCACGCAGAGACCAGCATACGCCTGCTGTCCGGGTTGGATTTAAGGGTCTCGATGACCTCTTTGATCTGATCGATCTCTTCAGAGTTCCAGTTGCGCCACTGATGTCCGTAAACCGGCCCAAGATTACCGTTTTCGTCGGCCCATTCATTCCAGATACGAACCCCGTTGTCCTGAAGGTATTTAATGTTGGTGTCACCTTTGAGAAACCAGAGTAATTCGTGAATGATGGATTTCAGGTGAAGTTTCTTGGTGGTAACCAGGGGGAATCCTTCTGAGAGATCAAAACGCATTTGATACCCGAATACACTTTTAGTTCCTGTTCCGGTTCGGTCTTCTTTTTCGGTTCCGTGTTCCAGTACGTGTTTTAGCAGGTCGTGATATTGTTTCATAACATTCGGGTATTATATAGGTTACCGGGAAATTTCCTGTGGATGCAGCTGCATGGCTTCCGGGGCTCAAGATAGCCATATTGGGTTTGAGCCCGATAAAAACGAGGTTGAATTTATCAAGATTTTATTAACGATTACCCGATGATCATTCCGGCTATGGTAGCCGACATCAGGGAGGCCAGGGAACCACCGAGTACGGCCTTCATTCCGAATTCAGACAGGGTTTTTCGCTGCCCGGGTGCCAGGGAACCGATCCCTCCGATTTGTATCCCTATAGAGGCAAAATTGGCAAAGCCGCAAAGCATGTAAGTCGCCATGATCACCGATTTATTATAGGTGAAACTCAGCGGTGTGGAAAGGTCTTTCAGGTCGGCAAGCTGGACATAACCTACAAATTCGCTGGCTGCGAGTTTGATGCCAAGGAGCTGCCCCATGAGCATAACATCTTCTTTGGCTACCCCTATTGCCCACATCAGGGGCGCGAATATGGTGCCCAGGATACTTTCCAGGGAGAAGTTCTTGTAAGGAGTATTAGTGGCGAGTACTTCGTTCAGGGAGGTGAGATCGCCGACCCAGTTCAGGAAGTAATTGATCATGGCAATAAATGCGATAAATACCAGGAGCATGGCGCCAACATTGGCGGCGAGCCGGAGCCCTTCGGTGGTACCATTGGCAATGGCATCGAGGATATTGCTTCCGATCTTGTCTGAGGAGACCTCGACATTGGTATTGACTTTTTCCTGCTGGGGGTATAAGATTTTAGAGATCACAATGGCGCCTGGTGCAGCCATAACGGATGCGGCCAGCAGGTGTTTGGCAAATTGGAGCCGTAATTCCGGATCGTCTCCTCCCAGGAAACCTATATAGGCGGCCAGCACTCCTCCGGCTACGGTAGCCATTCCGCCAACCATGACCAAAAGGATCTCTGAACGGGTCATGCGTTCCAGGTAAGCCTTGATCATCAGGGGGGCCTCAGTCTGGCCCAGAAAGATATTCCCGGCCACCGAAAGGCTTTCAGCTCCGGATATTCCCAGTACTTTAGAAAGGAGCATTGCCAGGCCTCTTACAATGAACTGTATCACCCCAAGGTAGAACAGTACCGAGGTCAGGGCAGAGAAAAATATAATGGTTGGGAGAATCTGAAATAGGAAAATGAATCCGTAACTGCTCACATCCATCATGCCGCCCAGCAAAAACTCACTTCCGGCCTTGGTGAAATCAAGGATCAGGACGAAGATACCGCCCACCCATTCAAAGGCGCTCTGTACAAATGGAATAAGGAGTACCCCCACGGCCAGAACCAGCTGGGAGCCCAATCCGAGCACTACAGTTTTCCAGTTAATAGCCTTGCGATTGCTGCTGAAAATCCATGCGATAAGGAGCAGAACGACCATACCCAGCATCCCTCTCAGGAAACTGTTCAGGTTGAACCCCTGGTTCGGAACCAGGCCCGAAGGCTTTACCATATCTTTAATGGTTTGCGGATTACCCGATCTGAACGTGAACTCCCTGGCTTCCTTTTTCAAGGTAAGGGTAGAGTCGGTAAGGGATACAATCTTAAACCGGGAGGTGCTGTCCCGGGGGGTGTCAAAAAAGAGGATGAGGTTATTGCGCTGTACGAAATAGTTGCCCTGGTATGAGGATTCTTCAATACCGGAGATCAGGGTGAAGTCGCCGTCTGTGAATTGCAGCCGGGCCGGAACACCGGAATCGGGCTGGTCTTTAATGATCCAGGACCTCTCAAGTTCCTGAGCGAACAGGGGAATACTGTTTAATAAAACCAGTAAGGAAACCAGTAGTGTTTTCAATGATCTCTTGTTGTTTATCTTTTATTTAATCCGGGGTATCTGTTTCAGGGAAGGGGAGGTTATTTTTGCTCCCTCCGGGAAATCTCGTCCCGGATCTTGGCAGCCTTTTCGTAATCTTCATTGGCTACGGCACCATCAAGTAAGGTGTAGAGTTCCTGGAGCGAATAGGTGCGGTAATCTTCACCGGCAGATTTTTGGGATTTTTCTTCACCGCTGAGCACTTCGTCAACAATGATGCTCTCCTCGTTTTCCTCGTTTTCCTCCTTTGGAGTAAACTTGAGGTAAATACCGGCTTTGTCAAGAATATTCTTATAGGTGAAAATGGGCGCATTAAACCTTAGCGCCAGGGCGATCGCATCACTGGTCCGGGCATCGATGATCTCTTCGATTTTATCGCGTTCACAAATAATACTGGAATAGAAAACACCGTCTACAAGTTTGTGAATGATCACCTGCTTTACCACGATATCAAAACGATCTGCAAAGTTCTTGAAGAGGTCGTGGGTCAGGGGTCGCGGAGGCTTGATTTCCTTTTCCAGGGCGATGGCTATCGATTGAGCTTCGAAGGCTCCTATAACGATGGGGAGTTTTCGTTCACCGTCCACCTCGTTGAGGATGAGGGCATAGGCTCCATTCTGGGTTTGGCTATAAGAAATTCCTTTTATGTTTAACTTCACTAAGCTCATACAATGCAAATAAAATAAAAGGGCTGTCTGATCTCGGACGTATCCGCGTTCAGACAGCCCCTTAAGGGCACAATTTAATTAAATTATGCGTTATTCGCTTTAAATGTCTTCAATTTTTCGATAAGTTGTGGAACTACTTCGAAGGCATCCCCAACAACCCCGTAATCTGCAGCTTTAAAGAAAGGTGCTTCGGGATCATTATTGATTACAACCTTGGTTTTTGAAGCATTGATCCCTGCCAGGTGTTGTATGGCTCCGGAGATTCCTACAGCGATATAAAGATTGGATGCAACAGGCTTCCCGGTTTGTCCAACGTGTTCACTGTGAGGTCTCCATCCAAGGTCAGAAACGGGTTTGGAGCAGGCGGTTGCCGCACCCAGTACCTCGGCCAGTTCTTCAATCATTCCCCAGTTCTCAGGTCCTTTTAGTCCGCGCCCTCCTGAAACTACGGTCTCGGCATCGGCAATGGTTACCTTTCCGGATACTTTATCCACAGAAACCACTTCGATTGCGAAATCTCCGGCTTCGAGTTCAGGCGCAAAATCCTCAACAGTGCCTTCGCCCTGGGCTTCCTTTAAACCAAAGGCATTTTTAGATAACCCGATAAGTTTAACAGCCGTGCTGATCTCGGTAAAGTTGAAAGCCTTGTTGGTGAACGCGGTGCGTTTTACCTTGAACGGGGAAGTGCTTTCCGGCAGTGCGACCGTGTTGGGGGCATATCCGGCCTCCAGTTTGATAGCCAGCTCGGGAGCCAGGTATTTCGCGTTGGCACTTGAGCTTACCACTACGACCTCGCTGCCTTCTTTCTTTGCAGCCTGAGCGACCACATCGGCATATGCCTTGGCATTGAAGTTTTTAAGTTCTTCGGAAGACACCATCAGGGTCTTGTCTACGCCGTACTGGGCGAGCTCTCCTGCATTTTCGGCATTAACGGCTACTGCAGTCAGGGATGTCCCCATAGTGTTGGCGATCTCCCTGGCGTAGGAAGCCAGCTCAAATGCAGTCTTTTTGAATTTTCCGTTTTCGGATTCGGTATATATTAAAACAGACATTGTTCTTTTCTTTTTTGGGTTAAAACTTCAGACTCTGATTAAATGACCTTGGCTTCGTTGTGCAACAGGTCTATTAACTCATCCAGATTGTCTGGTGATACCAGCTTAACTTCGCCTTTCGGTGCAGGCTTTTCAAAAGATACGGCTTTGGTTCTGCTCTCTGCGGCTTCCGGTTCCAGAACGGTCAGTTGCTTTTTTCGGGCCATCATGATTCCACGCATGTTGGGAATCTTCAGGTCTTTCTCCTCAACCAGTCCTTTTTGTCCACCCACAACAAGTGGTAATTTGGTCTTTACCGTTTCTTTTCCTCCATCGATCTCCCGGATTGCGGTGGCTTCATTCCCTTCAACCTCCAAAGAAATACAGGTGTTCACGAAGTTGGCATCGATTAGTGAGGCCAGCATTCCCGGTACCATTCCGCCATTGTAATCGATAGACTCTCTTCCGGCAATGATAAGGTCGTACCCCCCATCTTTGGCTACTTTGGCCAATTGCCTGGCTACGAAAAATCCGTCGGTGGGATGGGCGTTTACCCGGATGGCTTCATCTGCTCCTATGGCAAGGGCCTTTCTCAGTGTAGGTTCGGTGTCGGCTTCTCCTACATTAACTACAGTTACTGATGCGCCTTGCTTTTCCTTAAACCACATGGCTCTTGTGAGACCGAATTCGTCATTCGGGTTGATCACAAATTGAACACCGTTGGTGTCAAAGGTACTATCTCCGTCAGTGAAATTGATCTTGGAGGTAGTGTCCGGCACGTGGCTTATACACACTAAAATCTTCATATCTTGATCCTAATTTTTAGTTTTGATAAATGCGTCGCCAATATACTGATATTTTCTGAAAAATGCTATGCATGCATAATATATTTTTCTTCTCGCCAGATTGAGGAAGTTGATAGAGAATTACTATTTTTGTTAATCTTTTAAAACAGGCAATACGATTAACTTTTTCAATAAAGAATAGATGAGAACAATTCAGTTTAGAGAAGCTGTATGCGAGGCCATGAGCGAGGAAATGCGCAAGGACGACACCATATATCTTATGGGGGAGGAAGTGGCAGAATACAATGGCGCTTATAAGGCTTCCAAAGGTATGTTAGATGAATTTGGTCCTGAGCGTGTTCTGGATACGCCGATTTCCGAGCTTGGATTTGCCGGGATCGGGGTTGGGTCAGCCATGAACGGGAACCGTCCGATTATCGAATTCATGACCTTTAACTTCTCGCTGGTGGCCATTGACCAGATCATCAGTAACGCCGCGAAGATGCGTCAGATGTCTGGTGGGCAGTTCAACATTCCTATTGTATTCAGAGGTCCTACAGCTTCTGCGGGCCAGCTGGCAGCTACCCACTCTCAGGCTTTTGAGAGCTGGTATGCGAATTGTCCGGGGCTTAAGGTGGTGGTGCCTTCCAATCCATACGATGCTAAAGGACTTTTAAAATCGGCTATTCGGGATGATGACCCGGTTATTTTTATGGAGTCTGAACAGATGTACGGGGATAAAGGCGAAGTACCGGAAGAGGAATACCTGCTTCCCCTGGGCGTTGCAGATATCAAGCGTGAGGGGAGCGATGTTACCATCGTTTCTTTTGGTAAGATCATTAAAGAAGCCTTTAAAGCAGCCGAAGAACTGGAAAAGGAAGGGATAAGTTGTGAGGTCATTGACCTGAGAACCGTTCGTCCTCTGGATCACGAAACTATCTTTAATTCGGTTAAAAAGACCAACCGTCTGGTAATTCTGGAAGAAGCCTGGCCATTTGGAAGTGTTTCTTCTGAGATCACCTACCAGGTTCAGGAAAATATTTTTGATTTCCTGGATGCTCCGGTTCAGCGATTAACCACTGCCGATACTCCTGCACCATACTCTCCGGTACTCCTGGAAAAATGGTTGCCTAACGCACAGGACGTAGTTGATGCGGTAAAGAAAGTGCTGTACAAATAATATTGAAATTCTTCTAATATAAAACTTCACTGCCTTATTTTAGCCAGTGAAGTTTTTTTATTTCTATGAGATACCTTCTTAGCCTTATCTTTCTTTTGTTCTTTGCTGTTTGCTGGTCCCAGACCAAAGTAAGTGGTAAGGTAGTCGACGAGCAGGGCAAGGCTATTGCCTATGCCAACGTCCTTTTCCAGGGTACTTTTGAAGGGACTATCACCGATGAGAACGGAACTTTCTACCTGGAAAGTGATGAGACCCAAAATCTGCTTGAAGTGAGTCTGCTGGGCTATACCACCCAGGAAATACCCCTGGAGAAAAGGGTGAATTACAATATGCGGGTGGTCCTTACCGAAGGGGAAGTGCTGGAAGAGGTTGTGATCTATGTGGGCAAACAGCCTAAGAAAAATAATCCCGCCGTAGAGATTCTGAAAAAGATCTGGGAAAAAAAACGTGTGAACGGCCTGAATAAGTTCGATCAGTATCATTACAGTAAATACGAGAAGATCGAATTTGATCTGAACACCATAGACAGTGCTTTGATGAACAATCAGATATTCAAAGGGATGGAATTTGTGTTCGATCAGGTAGATACCTCTAATGTTACGGGTAAGACGTACCTTCCCATTTTTATTAATGAATCGGCCAGTGAGGTTTACGGTGATAATAAGCTCAATACCGACAGGGAGATTGTTAAGGGAAATAAGACTTCCGGGTTCGATGCGAACCAGGCGGTGCTGAGTTTTATCCAGGACCTTTACGCTTCCTACGATATCTACAACAACTATATCAAGCTCTTCGATAAGAGCTTTGTAAGTCCGCTTTCTAAAACAGGGGTCGATGTCTATAATTATGTTCTGGCCGACAGCACCTTCCGCGGGGATAAATGGTGTTATAATATTGTCTATTATCCGCGGCGGTCCAACGAGTTGACCTTTAAGGGTGATTTTTGGGTGAATGACACCACCTTTGCCGTAAAGGAGATCAATATGCAGGCCTCCAAAAGCGCTAATGTGAACTGGGTAAAGGATCTCTATATCGAACAGGAGTTCGATGTACTTAACGATTCTGTTTTTGTGTTGAAGCGCGACTACGTCATGAGTGATTTCAGCATCAGGAAAAAAGAGGAGTCCCGGGGAATCTATGGAAAACGCACCACCATTTATGCCGATTACCAGTTCGACAAGGAAAAGCCCAGGAGTTTCTATGACGCCCAGGTAGATCCCTATAACGAAGCAGTATTTAACCGGACTGACGAATTTTGGGAAACCAATCGCCTGGAGAAGCTCAACGAGGACGAGCAGGGCATCTACACCATGTTGGATACCCTGAGAACCGTGCCTAAATTTAAAATGCTCTACAACGCAGGATCTGTTCTGGCTTCCGGTTATTACGAGTTTGACGATCTCAACCTTGATTTTGGTCCCATCTTTTCTGCCTTTGGTTACAATGAGGTCGAAGGTATCCGGTTAAGGGGGGGAGGCCGTACTTACTTTACCCAGAATGATCAGTGGCGGGTTGAGGGATATATGGCTTATGGATTCAGGGACCGGAAGTTCAAATACGGGGTATCTGCCCGTTGGATGCTGGACCGCAAGCACCGCTTTATCATTTCTGCAGGTACCCGACGAGATATCGAGCAGCTTGGGGTAAGTCTTACGGCAACCAACGATGTGCTTGGACGAAGTTTCGCATCTTCGGCGCTGTTTACTGCCGGATCCAATACCACCCTGACCAATATCCGGTTAACTACGGCCACCATACAGTATGATTTTTTTAAGAATTTTACGTTCCAATGGGGTATGGACTACCGACGGATGCGATCGGCCCTGCCTGAACGATTCAGTCTTAGTTACCTCGATCCGGATGCCCCCGATGGGGTGAGTGACGAGGTCGACCAGTTTTCCCTCATTACCCAATTACAGTATACACCGGGAAGACGAACGTTGGGGTACGGGGTTGATCAATATGATGTGAATGACGATTATGCCCGCATTATCTTCAGGTATACCCTGGGGATGAAAGATGTGCTTAACAGTGATTTCGATTTCAAAAAAATGCAATTCTACTACAGGCAGCCCCTGCAAATTGGTGGGGTGGGAAGAATGACAACCAACCTGGAG
Organism: Robertkochia flava; assembly: GCF_020166515.1. Lineage (GTDB taxonomy): Bacteria > Bacteroidota > Bacteroidia > Flavobacteriales > Flavobacteriaceae > Robertkochia > Robertkochia flava. Next base: position 817,163 of record NZ_JAINZT010000002.1, read on the forward strand.
GCTGGCAAGATCTTTGGAACTGTTCCGTTAAGCTTGCTGAGTCCCATCCCGGGAAATCAGACCTATTTCTCCATATTCAATACCTTTCCCAACCTTAACTTTTACGAATTTGTAACCGATACGTATCTGAGTGTTCAGATGGAGCATAATTTTAATGGAAGGCTCTTTGCGCGAATTCCCCTGCTTAAGAAATGGAACCTTCGGGAACTTATTGGGTTAAGGGCTGTATGGGGAAGCCTTTCACAGGAAAATATCGATTTAAATGCGCCAACCGGAACGGTGCTTCAGGCGCCGGAGGACTCCCCCTATTACGAATATTCCTTCGGTGTGGGTAATATCTTTAAGGTGTTTCGTATCGACTTCAGTTTCAGGGGGAATTACCTCGATCTTCCCGAGGCCAGACCCTTCGCGGTTACCGGTGCCTTTGAACTTACATTTTAAGACTTTGGCTAACTGATAGTTAAGGAAAGTAAATTACCTTTGCAAATGATTGTGAATTAGGCTTTGCTTCCTTATTTTTGCAGCCTTTTTAAATGCAGAAACTATGAGTCCAGTTAAAATTAATTCTTTTGACGTTTTGATCGAGATCCCTAAGGGGAGCAGAAATAAATATGAGTATGATTTTGAGTTGAAGAAGATCCGCTATGACCGAATGATCTTCTCTTCTATGATGTATCCTGCCGATTACGGATTTATTCCTGAAACGCTGGCCCTTGACGGGGATCCACTGGATGTTTTAGTGTTGGTAACCGAACCTACCTTCCCCGGATGTGTGATGGAGGTAAAACCCATCGGGGTATTCCATATGGAAGATGAGAAAGGGCCGGATGAAAAGATCATCTGTGTGCCTGTTTCAGATCCGGTATGGAACAAGCTCAATAACCTGGATGAGGTAAATCCTCACCTTATTAGCGAGATCGAGCATTTCTTCCAGGTGTACAAAGACCTTGAGAAGAAAAAAGTGAATGTTGGCGGATGGGGAGATGTGAACGAAGCCAAGGAGATCATCTCGAAATGTATCCTGCGCTTCCGCGATAGCGACATTCCGTTCAAGGAGGTTAGTATCAGATAAAACTTACCAATTTTATCATATTAAGAAAGCAATAGCCGCAAGGTTATTGCTTTTTTTATTACCTGTGTTTTACTACATTTAACCGAACTATTTACTAATCAACCTTAAATTATGGAATCTAATATTATCTATGTGCCCATAGCAATGGCTATACTTGGGCTTATTTTTATGGGGCTGAAGGCCAGCTGGGTCAAACGCCAGGAGGCCGGGAGCGATAGGATGCGCACTATTTCAAAAAATATCAAGGAGGGTGCCCTGGCATTTCTCAACGCAGAGTATCGCCTGTTGGTAATATTTGTTGTTGTGGCTGCTGCAGCCTTATACGGAATCTCAGTAATTGTTGAAACCACCAGCTGGCTAATCGTGCCTGCTTTTGTGGTAGGGGCGCTTTTTTCGGCCCTGGCAGGAAATATAGGAATGCGAATTGCCACCGAGGCAAATGCTCGTACCGCAGAAGCGGCTAAAACCAGTCTGCCCAAGGCTCTTCAGGTGTCCTTTAGCGGTGGTACCGTAATGGGGCTTGGTGTTGCAGGTCTTGCAGTGCTCGGTCTTAGTTTGTTCTTCATGTTCTTTACCGGGTATTTTATGGGTGGCGAAGGATCGTTCTATGAGAATATGACCGTGGTGCTGGAAGCCCTGGCCGGATTCTCCCTGGGCGCAGAATCCATTGCCCTTTTTGCCCGTGTGGGAGGTGGAATTTACACCAAGGCTGCCGATGTGGGAGCCGACCTGGTAGGGAAGGTGGAAGCAGGTATTCCTGAAGACGACCCGAGAAATCCGGCGACTATTGCCGATAATGTCGGAGATAATGTGGGGGACGTGGCCGGAATGGGAGCCGACCTTTTTGGTTCTTATGTGGCTACTGTTCTGGCATCGATGGTCCTGGGGAATTATGTGATACGCGATATGAGTGTTTCCGGAGGATTCTCGGATGCCTTTAATAATATGGGGCCAATCATTCTGCCTTTGGTTATCGCCGGAGTTGGTATCCTGGCTTCTATAATAGGTACTTTCCTGGTGCGTATAGGCAGTAATTCTGCCCGGGAGGCACAGGTGCAAAGAGCTTTGGATTTTGGTAACTGGACCGCAATTATCATCACCCTGGTGGCCAGTTGGTTCCTGATACGATGGATGCTGCCCATGCAGATGGAGATGAAATTTTTCGGTGAAGGTTATAAGACCATCCCTTCCCGTCATGTATTTTACTCATCCTTCATCGGACTCACTGTAGGATTCCTTATTTCGTATGTAACATCCTACTATACCAGTCTGGGTAAGAAGCCAGTGCTGGATATTGTTCAGAACAGTTCTACCGGTGCAGCCACCAACATAATTGCTGGTCTCGCCGTGGGAATGAAATCTACCTTCTGGTCTGTCCTGTTGTTTGCGGCTGCTATTTATGGGTCTTATGCCCTGGCAGGATTTTATGGGGTAGCCCTGGCCGCCTCGGCTATGATGGCTACCACTGCAATGCAGCTGGCCATTGATGCCTTTGGCCCGATTGCGGATAATGCCGGAGGGGTTGCCGAAATGAGTGACCTGCCTTCTGAAGTGCGTGAGCGTACCGATATACTTGATTCGGTAGGAAATACGACAGCAGCTATTGGAAAAGGGTTCGCGATCGCTTCTGCAGCTCTTACAGCACTGGCTCTGTTTGCGGCCTATGTAACCTTTACCGGGATCGATGGGATCAACATCTTTAAGGCCGATGTTCTGGCAGCCCTTTTTGTGGGGGGCATGATTCCGGTGGTATTTTCAGCCCTGGCAATGAAGTCTGTAGGTAAGGCAGCCATGGAAATGGTTCAGGAAGTGCGCAGGCAGTTCCGTGAGATACCCGGAATTCTCGAAGGTACGGCAACTCCGGAGTACGGAAAGTGTGTGGCCATCTCAACCAAGGCCGCATTGAAGGAAATGTTATTACCCGGACTCCTTACCATCATTACCCCCATTCTTGTAGGACTTGTCTTCGGAGCAGAACCTCTGGGCGGTTATATGGCCGGGGTGTGTGTTTCGGGAGTGATGTGGGCTATCTTCCAGAACAATGCAGGTGGTGCCTGGGATAATGCCAAGAAATCATTCGAGGCAGGAGTGGAGATCAATGGCGAAATGACCTATAAGGGGTCTGATGCCCATAAGGCCGCTGTAACCGGCGACACTGTTGGAGATCCTTTTAAGGATACCTCAGGACCTTCTATGAATATTCTTATCAAGCTTACCTGTCTTGTGGGATTGGTTATTGCTCCTATCCTGGGAGGCCATGCTGCAGGGTCTGATACCCTTCATGCCGATGAGGTGAGAAAGGAGATCCGGGTAGAGGTGAAAGCCGAAGAAGGACAAGAGGGGAAAACCACTGCTACGATCAAAACCACCAAGGTGATGAATGGCGAAGAGGTAACCGAAGAGAAAACCGTGGAAGGGACTATGGAAGAGATCGAAGAAATGGTTAAAAAAGAGAAGGAATAACACCTGATTTATATATAAAAAAGCACCGTGAAAACGGTGCTTTTTTTATTGGGTGATATGGTGTGTGATCATATGATGGTGAATAGATGAGATTTTGAATGTGAGTTCCGGGTTCGTTGCCTCAGTACTGAAAAGCAAGTCAAAAACATCACCGAAGCTGTTTTTTTGAAAGATTTCAGATCGCCCGGCGTCTCGCGTCTCCTTCTTCTTTTCCATTAAAACAATCCGTGCAACTCGGCGTCGATCTTATTGATCACCTCTCCGAGGTCTTCCTTGCTGTCTACAAAATTATAACGGTCTACGTCTATTATCAGGAGTTTCCCTTTCTCGTATTGATGAATAAAAGCTTCGTATCGTTCGTTAAGTCTGCTCAGGTAATCGATAGAGATCGTGTTCTCGTATTCCCGTCCTCTTTTATGGATCTGGTTCACCAGGTTGGGGATGGAACTTCTCAGATATATGAGCAGGTCGGGCGATTGTACCAGGTTTTCCATCATTTCAAAAAGACTGCTGTAATTCGCAAAATCCCTGTTGGTCATCAGTCCCATCGCATGCAGGTTGGGCGCGAAAATATGGGCGTCCTCGTAAATGGTTCGGTCCTGGATGATCTTCTTTCCGCTTTCCCGAATCTGTAATATCTGGCGGAACCTGCTGTTAAGGAAGTATACCTGCAGGTTAAAACTCCAGCGTTCCATCTGGTTGTAAAAGTCGTCGAGATAGGGATTGTCTACCACATCTTCAAAATGAGGTTCCCAATTATAGTGTTTGGCTAAAAGTTCTGTAAGCGTGGTTTTACCCGCTCCAATGTTTCCTGCAATGGCAACGTGCATTTCGTTCAGTTATTAAGATGTTAAGGATAGCTTATAAGGGTAAATATACAAGATATGCTCGTGGATGAAAACAATTTTAAAAATGATTTTTTCTGTATGTGAATTCCCTTCCTTTTCATAGCCTTTCCGAATTTTACCGGTACAGGGTTCGGTATGGACTCATGAAATATAGCTTCTGCTGTGTTCCCTGTATAGGGCAATGCTATCCTTCCGGTTATCCTTATTTTATTCTGTGTTTTCATCACATCTTCAGGCTACCTGGTGATACCGTCATGAACTAGCAGGCTTTAGTTGAGAATGTTAAAGCTTCAATTATTTCTTAAAAGGTTTTGCAAACAAAACTTATTTCCTATTTTTGTCGACGAATTACTGGAGGACAGATTTGACTGATTGCAACCTCGCTAAAAAATGCTAAAGCAGTTGTCGCCTTTCCCATAAGAAACGCGACAATCTTCTTTAGACGGCTCTACGTCAGATCGCACTCCCTATATTAATTATTTTATTTCGAGTTTATGGCATATTTATTCACATCGGAATCGGTGAGTGAAGGACATCCTGATAAGATAGCTGATCAGATCAGTGATGCGTTGTTGGATAATTTTCTGGCGTTTGATCCGGAAAGTAAGGTGGCTTGTGAAACCCTTGTGACTACCGGACAGGTTGTGCTGGCCGGAGAAGTGAAGAGCGATACGTATCTCGATGTGCAGTCTATCGCCCGGGAGGTCATCAATACCATTGGCTATACCAAAGGGGCGTATCAGTTTAGTGGCGACAGCTGCGGGGTAATTTCTCTTATTCACGAACAATCGCAGGATATCAACCAGGGTGTGGATCGTGCTACCAAGGAAGAACAAGGGGCAGGAGACCAGGGGATGATGTTTGGTTACGCTACCCGGGAAACCGGGAATTACATGCCTTTGGCACTTGATATTTCCCATAAGATCCTTCAGGAGTTGTCGGAGTTAAGGAGGGAGTCTAAAGAGATCACCTACCTGAGGCCTGATGCAAAGGCACAGGTTACCATTGAATACTCCGAGGAGAACGAGCCGCAGCGCATTGATACCATAGTGATCTCAACCCAGCACGATCCTTTTGATGAAAATGACGAGGTCATGCTCGCACAAATCAAAAAGGACCTTCTTGAGATCCTTATTCCAAGAGTGAAGGCGCAATTGCCTGCCTATGTTCAGGAATTATTTAACGAAGAGATCACCTACCATATCAACCCTACCGGGAAATTCGTGATCGGTGGTCCTCATGGAGATACCGGTTTAACCGGTCGTAAGATCATTGTGGATACCTATGGAGGAAAGGGTGCTCATGGTGGAGGTGCCTTTAGCGGGAAAGACCCGAGTAAGGTAGACCGAAGTGCAGCCTATGCCGCCCGCCATGTAGCCAAGAATCTTGTTGCCGCCGGAGTGGCCGATGAGGTGTTGGTTCAGGTAAGTTATGCCATTGGTGTGGTAGAGCCAACATCGATCTTTGTGAACACATATGGTACTTCCAAGGTGGCATTATCAGACGGAGCCATTGCTCAGCGGGTACGCGAGATCTTTGATATGCGGCCTTTCGCCATCGAGGAAAGGTTAAAGCTGAGGGAGCCCATTTACCTGGAAACCGCGGCCTATGGCCATATGGGGAAAGAGCCCAGAACGATAACGAAAACCTTCGAATCACCCTACAACGGAAAGGTGGTAAAAGAGGTGGAACTCTTTACCTGGGAAAAACTGGATTATGTTGAAAAGGTAAAGGAGGTATTTACCCCTGAATTTAAAAAACAACCTGCCGGGAAGGTATAATTCCACGGCCGGGAACAGAATAGTTCTTTAATTTACTGACTGAAGTTATCAAGAAAGGTGGAGGGATTAGACCCTGTGATACCTTAGCAACCCTTTTGAATAAAAGAAGGTGCTACATTCTACCTCTGTACAGAGGAAAGATGACCCATTCTACTCTTGTAGTTCCGCTTTTCCAGTGACTTCAGCATAATACCTCTTTCACAGAGGTCAAATTTGTTTGAATATGCCGGAATTAAGCGCAGAACTTTTACAACTGCAACTCGTCGATTTTAAAACCCTGAACGGTACAGTTCAGGATATCTCCCTGTCTTACCAGGTTTTCGGAAGGCCCTTGCATACCGCACCTGTGGTATTGGTAAATCATGCGCTAACAGGAAATAGCAATGTCACAGGTCCTGATGGATGGTGGAACGATCTTATTGGTCCGGGGCTCTGCATTGACACGGATCGCTTTACCATACTTTCATTTAATATCCCGGGCAACGGCTATGACGGTATTCTTATTGATAATTACAGGGATTTCGTGGCCAGGGACATCGCACGAATATTTCTGGGTGGCCTCGAACAACTTGGAATATCTGATCTCTTTGCCCTTATAGGCGGGTCTTTGGGCGGTGGCATCGCCTGGGAAATGGCAGTTTTGTCGCCTGACATTACGCAACATCTTATCCCAGTTGCTTCCGACTGGAAATCTACAGACTGGCTTATTGCGAACTGCCAGATACAGGAGCGCATCCTGAATAACTCCAATGATCCTGTTCACGATGCCCGTATGCATGCCATGCTATGCTACCGTACCCCGGAGTCTTTCAACGAGAGGTTCGGGCGGTCAACCAATGATGAATTACAGGTGTTTAATGTGGAAAGCTGGCTGCTGCATCACGGGAATAAACTTCAGGAAAGGTTTCAGCTTTCGGCCTATAAGCTGATGAATCAATTGTTAAAGACCATCGATATTACCCGCAACAGGGAGCCTCATTTCCGGGTGTTGGAAAGCATCAATGCAAATATTCGGATTATCGGGGTGAGCTCAGACCTGTTCTTTACCGCCAGGGAGAACAGAGAAACCTATAAACGCCTTGCAGCTTCCAGTGATAAGGTGAGTTACGGGGAGATCAATTCCGTTCATGGGCACGACGCCTTTTTGATCGAAACCGAACAGCTGGCTAACCTTATTGGAGAAATATTCAACCCGGAGACTAAAACCAAAAAAATGATCGTACTTAAATTCGGAGGGAAGTCCCTTGCCAATGGGCAGGGCATTGAAAATGTCATTAATATTATCGATGCTAAGGTAGCAAACGGAGACCGACTGGCTGTCGTGGTTTCGGCCCGTGGTAAAGCTACCGACCAGCTTGAAAACATGCTGGAGCTTGCCGCAGCCAAGAAGGCCTACAGGGAAGAATTGGAACGGTTTAAGATCTACCAGCAGGAAGTGTGTCCTGCGGCTTCCCTGCAAGCCCCTTTTGCCAAGCTCGAGGAATTGCTTGCCGGGGTGAGTCTATTAGGGGATTATAGCGAAAAGGTCAAAGATGAGGTGCTGGCCCAGGGGGAAGTGCTCTCCGGGATCACAGTCACTGAATTGTTGAAGCAAAAAGGGGTTAATGCCCGGTTTGCTGATACCCGGGAACTGATTAAAACTACGGAGACCTTTGGAAATGCCTTGCCGATAGAAAAGATATCCCGCCGGAATATCGTCAATCATTTCACCAGTTACAACGGAACCACAGTAAACATCCTGACCGGATTTATAGGGTCCAATGAGAAGAACGAAACCACCACCCTTGGACGCAACGGAAGTAATTATACCGCTTCCCTGGTGGCTAATTATCTCGATGCCGGAGAACTTCAGAACTATACCCATGTAGACGGGATCTTTACCGCAGACCCGGAATGGGTGCCCGGGGCAACTCCTATAGAGGAGCTTTCCTTTAATGAGGCAAACGAATTGGCAAATTTCGGGGCTACCATTCTCCACGCCAAAACCATCATTCCGTTGCTGGAGAAGAATATTCCTCTGCGAATCTGTAATACGTTTAATCCGGCAGGAAAAGGTACGCTGATCCGGGCCGAGTCCGCGTCCGGCCGCCAGGGCATTAAGAGCTTGTCCGTACTCGATAATGTGGCCCTGGTGAACCTCGAAGGAAGGGGGCTGCTCGGGAAATCGGGAGTCGACGCGAGGATCTTTCGCGCTCTTGGAAATCAGAATATCAGTGTGAGTATCATTTCCCAGGGCTCTTCAGAGCGGGGCATTGGCCTGGTGGTTGATGCCCGTCGGGCTACAGATGCAGTGATTGCGCTGGAAAAAGAATTTGAGAACGATTTTTATTCCCGTGATGTAAATCGTATTTCCGTTAATGACGAGGTGGGCGTGATCTCTGTAGTAGGTCAGGACCTTTCTAATTTTCATAAACCCTATGCAACCCTGATCCGAAATAAGGTCGAGCCGCTGTTGCTCAATAATACGGTTACAGGAAAGAATGTGAGTCTTGTACTGCGAAAAAAGGACCTCCACAGGGCGGTAAACGTTATTCACGGGGAGATATTTGGAGTTTCCAGGGCTGTGAATATCGCAATTTTCGGGCACGGTACGGTTGGGGGTGTGCTTATCGACCAGATCCTCCAGTCTGCCGGAAATATTGAGGATCGTAAAAAACTGAAACTTAATATTTTTGCGGTGGCGAACTCCAGGAAGGTATTGCTGGACGCCTCTGGAATAGACAGGAACTGGCAATCCGGGCTGGAGGCGTCGCAGGAGCAGAGTTCTGTCGATGCCGTGATAAGCTATGCAGAAAAGCACCACCTGGGGAATCTCATTGCGGTCGATAATACAGCCAGCCAGGACCTGGTTGGGCAATATGGGACGCTGGTAAGTGCGGGATTTGACCTGGTCTCCTCCAACAAGATCGCCAATACCATGCCCTATGAGCGATACCGCTCCCTGAGAACCGCATTGGAGCATAATCAGAAGCAATACCTTTATGAAACCAATGTAGGAGCAGGACTGCCCCTGATTGATACCATCAGGTTGCTGCACCTTTCCGGAGAAAACATCACCCGGATAAGGGGGGTGTTTTCCGGAACGCTTAGTTACCTGTTTAATCGTTTCTCGGTGGAAGACCGTAAGTTTAGTGAGATCCTCAGGAGTGCATACGATAATGGGTATACTGAACCCGACCCAAGGGAAGACCTCAATGGTAATGATGTTGGGAGAAAACTTCTGATCCTGGCCCGGGAACTCGACCTGAAGAACGAAATGCAGGATGTCAATATTCAAAACCTGGTTCCGGAATCCCTGCAGGGATTGGCGCTTGAAGATTTTCTGGAACATCTGGAAGATTTCGATGAGCACTTCGAGAACCTGAAAAGAAATCAGAAGCCCGGGCATGTGTTAAGGTATACCGGCGACCTCCACGGCGACCTTCAGCAGGAGAAAGGGATACTGGATGTGAACCTGGTATCTGTTCCGGAACACTCTGCACTCGGGCAGGTAAGAGGTGCTGATTCTATTTTTGAGATCTATACCGATTCCTATGGAGAGCATCCAGTGGTGATCCAGGGTGCCGGTGCTGGAGCAGCTGTTACCGCCAGGGGCGTCTTCGGAGATATCCTTAAAATAAGCGAACGCAACTATTTATAACATTAACCGGAAAATCAATTGTAATGAATTATAAGAACGTAGAAACCAACGCCATACGAACCCAACTGGACAGGACGGAATTCCTGGAGCATTCCGTGCCCCTTTATCTCACCTCGAGCTTTGTCTTCGAGGATGCAGAAGACATGAGGGCAAGTTTTGCAGAGGAAAAGGATCGTAATATATACAGCCGTTTTACCAATCCGAATACCAGCGAATTCACAGAAAAGATATGTAAGATGGAAGGAGCCGAAGCGGGTTATGCCTTTGCGACAGGGATGGCTGCGGTATTTTCAACCTTTGCAGCCCTTCTTAACAGCGGGGATCATATTGTTTCCTGTCGCTCTGTTTTTGGATCTACCCATACCCTGTTTACCAAATACCTGCCCAAATGGAATATCGAAACCACGTATTTCAAGGCAGAAGATGCAGCGGAGGTGGCCAGCCTTATAAAGCCTAATACCAGGGTGATCTATGCCGAAACTCCTACCAATCCCGGAGTGGATGTACTCGATCTTGAGATCCTGGCAAAAGTTGCCCGCGATCATGACCTGATCCTGATTATCGATAATTGTTTTGCCACCCCTTATTTGCAGCAGCCCATAAAATTTGGTGCCGATCTGGTGATCCATTCCGCAACCAAGCTCATTGATGGCCAGGGCCGCGTTCTTGGAGGCATTACGGTAGGCCGTGCAGATCTGATCAGGGAGATCTATCTGTTCGCAAGGAATACAGGGCCGGCCATGTCTCCCTTCAACGCCTGGGTATTGTCCAAGTCCCTGGAAACCCTGCCTGTCAGGGTAGACCGTCATTGTGAAAATGCCCTTAAGGTGGCAACATTTCTGGAAGAGCATCCCAATGTAAATTGGGTGAAACACCCTTTTCTGAAATCGCACCCCCAATATGAGGTGGCTAAAAGGCAAATGAAAGCCGGGGGAAGCATTGTGGCCTTTGAGGTGAAAGGTGGGGTTGAAGCCGGACGTAAGTTTCTTAACAGTATAGGGATGTGTTCCCTTTCTGCTAACCTGGGAGATACCCGCACTATTGTAACCCATCCTGCCTCAACAACCCATAGTAAGCTCTCGGAGGAAGACCGGCTGGAAGTGGGGATCACCGACGGACTGGTCCGGATTTCGGTAGGTTTGGAAGCTGTGGAAGACATCCTGGCTGATCTCGATCAGGCCTTGCGCAATGCCTGACGGAAGCATTGTGGAGAACCGGGGAAAGGAGGGCAGATCCTTTGTTGGCCAACCGGGAAATTGGCGGTCTGGATCCATGGATTTCAGGCGTCAGAGGGTTTGCCGGGAATGGAATAGTGGCTATATTTGCAGCCTTGTTCATGACATACTGATAGGTTATCAAGAAAGGTGAAGGGACAGGACCCATTGAAGCCTTGGCAACCCTCCGTTTTTTGGGAGAAGGTGCTACATTCTGCCTGAAAAAAGGAAAGATAACACAGGTTTAACTTCCTTTTTTTCCTTTCCCGGTACCATCAGCATTAATTATAGAAAATAACGCGTTGGGTTTTACCCGCACGATACAAAGCATATGAGTGATATAAGAGAAGCGTTGCAGAAGAGGATCCTGGTACTTGACGGTGCCATGGGGACCATGTTGCAGGAATACCGGTTTACAGAATCTGATTTCAGGGGAGCGCGGTTTGCGGATATTCCCCAATCGCAAAAAGGCAACAACGACCTGTTGTCGCTTACCCAGCCTGAGGCCATAGCCGCGGTGCATTCCAAATACCTCGAGGCGGGGGCCGATATTATCGAGACCAATACCTTTTCTTCGACCACCATTGCCATGGCCGATTATGAGCTGGAAGATTACGTCTACGAACTGAATTTTGAAAGTGCCCGGATTGCAAGGGAGGTAGCAGATGCATTTACCGCAAGACTACCTGAAAAACCCAGGTTTGTTGCCGGATCCATAGGGCCGACAAATAAAACGGCGAGCATGTCTCCGGATGTAAATGATCCCGGATTTCGTGCGGTAAGTTTTGATGAGCTCCGTATGGCATACAAGCAACAGGCGGAAGCCCTGGCTAAAGGAGGGGTGGATGTCTTTCTTGTGGAAACCGTTTTTGATACCCTGAATGCCAAGGCCGCCCTGTACGCAATAGAAGAAGTGAAAGAGGAACTGGGCGTTGATATCCCGGTGATGGTGAGTGGAACCATAACTGATGCATCCGGACGTACACTCTCCGGTCAGACCGCAGAGGCCTTCCTGATCTCCATATCACATATCAACCTGCTTAGCGTTGGTTTTAATTGTGCCCTGGGGGCAGATCAGCTTTTGCCCTATGTAAAACGACTTTCTCAGAAGTCCGATTTCTTTATATCTGCTCATCCCAATGCGGGATTGCCGAATCATTTTGGCGAGTACGACCAGGATCCTGCCGAAATGCAGTCCCTGATTCGGAGATACCTTGAAGAAAATGTGGTGAATATCATCGGGGGGTGCTGTGGCACCACTCCTGAACATATAAAGGCTATAGCCGATATCGTCGCAGAATATGAACCCAGAAAGAATGCAGCTGTACTATGACAACCAATAATTGTGAAAGACACCTTAAGCTTTCAGGGCTGGAACCCCTGGTGGTGACCCCGGAGACGAATTTTGTCAATATCGGCGAACGTACCAATGTAACAGGTTCCAGGAAGTTTCTTCGCCTGATCAGGGAAGAAAAGTTCGAGGAAGCCCTGGAAGTGGCTCGGGCCCAGGTGGAGGGTGGGGCCCAGATCATCGATGTGAATATGGATGAGGGAATGATCGATGGGGTGGAGGCCATGACCACCTTTTTAAAACTTATTGCCTCAGAACCTGATATTGCAAGGGTACCCGAGATGATCGACAGTTCCAAATGGGAGATCATCGAAGCAGGACTGCAGGTGGTGCAGGGGAAAAGCGTGGTGAATTCCATCTCCCTGAAAGAAGGCGAGGAGGCCTTTAAACTCTATGCAAGAAAGATCAAAAGGTATGGTGCCGCAGTGATCGTGATGGCCTTTGATGAAAATGGCCAGGCCGATACCTATGAGCGCAGGATCGAAATTTGTGAGCGCTCTTACAGGATTCTGGTGGATGAGGTGCACTTCCCTCCGGAGGATATCATATTCGATCCTAATATTTTCCCGGTAGCTACCGGAATGGAAGAACACAGGAGAAATGCCCTTGACTTTTTCCTGGCCACCAAATGGATCCGTAATAACCTTCCCTGTGCCCATGTAAGCGGTGGGGTGAGTAATGTTTCCTTTTCTTTTCGCGGGAACGATACCGTGAGAGAGGCGATGCATTCGGCCTTTCTTTATCACGGGATTAAGCACGGAATGACCATGGGGATCGTGAATCCACAGCTGCTTGAGGTATATGATGAGATCCCGAAAGACCTTCTCGAACACGTTGAGGACGTGTTGCTCGACAGGAGAGATGATGCCACTGAAAGGCTGCTTGATTTTGCAGAAAAGGTTAAAGGCAATGGTAAGGTCATGGCGAGATCCAACCAGGAGTGGCGTAACGACGACCTGCAGGAAAGGATTACCCATAGCCTGGTAAAGGGTATAGATGAGTTCATAGAAACCGATGTAGAGGAAGCCAGAAACCAGGTAGATCGCCCGATCGAGGTGATTGAACAGCACCTGATGAACGGTATGAATGTTGTTGGCGACCTTTTTGGAAGCGGAAAAATGTTTTTGCCCCAGGTGGTGAAATCGGCCAGGGTAATGAAAAAGGCCGTTGCTTACCTGCTTCCTTTTATAGAGGCTCAAAAGGAAGATAATGCCCGGTCTGCCGGGAAAGTACTTTTAGCTACGGTTAAGGGAGACGTTCACGACATCGGGAAGAATATCGTAAGTGTGGTGCTGGCCTGTAATAATTATGAAATCGTGGATCTCGGGGTGATGGTGCCACCGGAGAAAATCATAGCCAGGGCTGTGGAAGAGCAGGCCGATATCATTGGATTGAGCGGGTTGATAACCCCGTCTCTTGATGAAATGGTTTACCTGGCAAAAGAGCTTGAAAAGAAAGCTGTGCATACGCCTTTACTTATCGGGGGGGCAACCACCTCCAGAGCCCATACCGCAGTGAAGATCGCCCCGGAATATTCCGGGGCGGTGGTACATGTAAATGATGCTTCCCGGGCCGTTACCGTAGCAGGAAACCTTCTTCATAAGGGTAAAAAAGCCTCGTATATGGAAGGTGTGAAGTCGGAATACGAGAAACTTCGGGAAGGGTATCTGAGCCGGTCAAAGTCAAAATCGTACCTGACAATAGAGGAGGCAAGAAAGAATAAATTGCAGCTGGACTGGAAAGGGTATCAGCCTGTAGCGCCCGGGTTTACCGGGGTAAAGGAGGTTACCGTGACTGTGGAGGAACTGGAACCCTATATAGACTGGACGCCATTCTTCAAAACCTGGGACCTTCACGGGAAATATCCCGGAATTCTTAAGGATGAGGTGGTAGGTGATCAGGCAAAAGAGCTTTTAAAGGATGCTTCCGAAATGATGGAGCAGATCAAAAAGGAGCAGTGGTTTGACCTGAGGGGTGTTTTTGGTATTTTCCCGGCTAATACGGTTAATGATGATGATATCCAGTTGTACGACGAAAACGGACAGCCCGGATTGCAGTTTCTCACCCTGCGGCAGCAACTCAAGAAATCCGGAAAAGTGCCTAACCTGGCGCTTGCCGATTTCATAATGCCTGAAACTACAGGAACCCGAGACTACGTAGGTGCGTTTTGTGTGACTTCCGGGTTTGGGGTGGATGAAAAGGCCAAAGCCTTTGAAGCAGCGCATGACGATTATAACAGCATCATGGTAAAAGCGCTGGCCGACCGGTTGGCAGAAGCTTTTGCTGAGTATCTCCACGAACAGGTGAGAAAACACCATTGGGGCTATTCCCGTGACGAGGCTCTGGATAATCAGCAGCTCATCAGGGAGGCCTATCAGGGCATTCGTCCCGCACCCGGTTATCCCGCTTGTCCCGATCACTTAGAGAAGGCCACCCTGTGGAAACTTCTCGAAGTGGAAGAGCGCATCGGGGTCACCCTTACCGAAAGTCTGGCTATGTGGCCTGCAGCCTCCGTTTCAGGTTATTATTTCGCCAATCCCGGGAGCAAGTATTTCGGGCTGGGTAAGATTCTCGATGACCAGGTGAAGGATTACGCGAAGAGAAGAAATATCTCAACTGAACAGGCAGAGAAGTGGCTGAACCCCAATATCGCAGCCCGTTAAATACAATATAGACAGCATACACCAACATCTTTATGAAAGTTACCGAACATATAGCAGAGGCAAAGGGTAAAACGCTTTTTTCCTTCGAGATTATTCCCCCGAAAAAGGGAAGCAGTATAGAAGAATTATACAGGAATATAGACCCTTTGATGGAGTTCGATCCGCCATTTATTGATGTTACCACTTCCCGGGAGGAGTATGTTTACATAAATAAGGGTGGGCTGCTGGAGCGCAAGATCACCAGGATGAGACCCGGAACCGTAGGGATCTGTGCGGCTATAAAGCACAAATATGATGTGGATACTATTCCGCATGTACTTTGCGGGGGCTTTACCCGGGAAGAAACCGAATACCTCCTGGTGGATTGTCATTACCTGGGAATAGAAAATGTAATGGCGCTCAGGGGCGATGCCATGAAACATCAGCGCTATTTTGAGAAGACCAGCGGAGGGCATGAATTTGCTTCCGACCTGGTAAAACAAATCCGCGAATTGGGACAGGGAAAATACCTTCATGACACGGTTGAAGCGGGTAACCTGGCAGATTTCTGTATCGGGGTAGCCGGTTATCCGGAAAAGCACCTGGAAGCTCCGTCTCTTGATTTTGACCTGAAAAAACTCAAACACAAGGTGGATATGGGTGCAGATTATGTGGTTACCCAGATGTTTTTTAGAAATGAAGCTTATTTTGAGTTTGTGGAAAAAGCAAGGGCCATGGGAATTACGGTGCCCATTATCCCGGGAATTAAACCCATAGCTGTAAAAAAGCATTTGCAACTCCTGCCACAGGTATTTAAGATCGACCTTCCGGAAGATCTGATCGCTGAGGTAGAAAAATGCAAGGACAATAAAGATGTGCGCCAGGTAGGCGTGGAGTGGTGTATCCAGCAGTCCCGGGAACTCAAAGAGGCCGGAGTGCCTGTATTGCATTATTATTCCATGGGAAAATCGGATAATATTAAGGCCATAGCCAGGGCGCTCTTTTAAATAATAAGTTTATTTTTGGTCTGTATGACGCTAGATCAACGGACCTTTAGTCTGCTTTTTATGTTGTGTGTTGCCCTGGCCTTCGGTCAGGGAGAACGTCGCAATTCTTATGTTGATCTGAGTTACTTTCACGGTCACATTCTGGAACACAACCCGGATATTCTTCATTTGATCACCGGGCATCCAAACGGTTTCATTCTTAGCTGGAATAAAAAAACCGATGGTTCCAAAGAATGGCACCAGCTGTATAATTATCCGGATTACGGGGTAAGCCTGACCTATCAGGACCTCAAAAATGAGGCCCTGGGGGAGAACTTTGGGTTGTATGCGCATTATAACTTCTACTTTCTCAACAGAAAGCTTATGTTCAGGATCGGCCAGGGGCTGGGGCTTACGACCAACCCTTATGATAAGCTGGAGAACTTCAGGAATAATGCTTACGGGACCCGTCTGCTGAGCAGTACTTATATGATGCTCAATTACAGTCAGAAGCGTATTATTGACCGTTTGGGAGTGAATCTTGGAATTTCCCTGATCCACTATTCCAACGCCAATGTGAGAGCTCCCAATACGAGTACCAATTCCCTGGTTCTGAATTTTGGGGCCAATTACGATCTTGATGAAGATCCGCTGGTAGTTAAGGTGCAGCAACTGGATAAGCGCTTCAGCGAACCCGTTCGGTATAATTTTGTTTTTCGTGCCGGGGTAAATGAAAGTGATATCGTGGGTAGCGGTCAGTTCCCGTTCTACATCGGTTCCTTTTATGCCGATAAACGAATTAACAGGAAAAGTGCACTTCAGCTGGGTGCCGATGTTTTCTTTTCCGATTTCCTCATCGAGTACAACCGGTACCGTGCAGCCGCGTATCCGGAAGAGAACCGAACCGGATTGGAAGATTACCGTCGGGTAGGCGTATTTGCGGGACATGAATTGTTTCTTGGAAAGGTTAGCATGCTTAGCCAGTTGGGGTACTATGTTTATGCTCCGGTTTCTTATGATACCGAGGTGTACCTGCGGCTGGGGATCAAGTATTATCTAAACGATCACTTTTTTGCCGTCGCCACCTTAAAATCACACTGGGCAAAGGCTGAAGCTGTCGAATTCGGAGTGGGTTACAGATTGTAAAACGAATGAAAAAGGTATTGACATACATTGTAATGTTATTGATAGGAATTCCGATCTCCGGATGTGATTCCGGAGGCGATTGTTTCCGGGGTGCGGGAGACAGGATCATGGAAGAAATCACGGTGGATTCCTTTAATGAATTATTTGTAAATGAAGATATTGAAGTGGTGGTGACCCAGGGTGCTCAGTATAAAGTGGTGGTGGAAACAGGAGAGCGTCTGTTCGATGATTTTAAGGCTGAGGTGACCGAAGGAGTGCTTACCCTCACAATGGAAAATACGTGTGAGATCCTTCGGGCCTATAATGAAACAAAGGTTTGGATAACCGCTCCGGATATTACCCGTATTGTAAGTTCAACCCAGTATGCCATCAGATCGGAGGGAATACTTGATTTTAACAACCTGAGCCTGTTGTCAGATGGGTTTACCCTGGAAGGTTCGGTGACGAACGGGGAATTCATACTTGAGGTCGAGGTGGACCGGCTGAGTATTCTGGCCAATGAACTCGCGAATTTCGAGATTTCAGGAAGGGCAAACAGTCTGCACATGAATCTTGCCGATGGGAGCGTCAGGGCGTATATGCCGGAACTCTATGTGGGGTATGCCAATATCTATCACCGGAGCTCGAACGATGTAACCCTTTTTCCTGTCGACTCTGTTCGGGGAGAACTTTGGGGTACCGGAAACTTGGTTTTGGTGAATGTTCCCCCGGTAATAGAGGTAAAAGAAAATTACAAGGGGAAGCTTATTCTGGATTAATCACCGGTGAGTTCCCGGAAAAGGTTTTCCAGGTTCTTGTTCTTTTGGTTGAGTTGCAGGGTTTTTAACCCGTTATCGTGGGCAAAGTCAAAAACAGCAGGGCGCATATCCTTCTTGGTGGTAAAACGAATCTGGTATACAAAGCCAATCAGGTTTTTTACTTCGGCAACATGCGGAATGTTTTGCAGCAGTACTTCTTCGACGCGATAATCAAATTCGACCTCGATGATCTGTTCCTGGTCTTCTTTCAGGGCTTTCAGTTCCTTGTCGGCAACAATGCTGCCTTTTTTGATCATGATCACCCGGTCGCACATGGCTTCTACTTCCTGCATGATATGGGTGGATAGTAAAACCGTTTTCTCCTTTCCTAATTTTTTTATCAAAGCCCTTATCTCCAGTAATTGATTCGGGTCGAGTCCGGTGGTAGGCTCGTCGAGTATGAGTACTTTGGGGTCGTGTATCAGCGCAGTGGCGAGGCCCACCCGCTGTTTGTAGCCTTTAGAAAGGGCCCCGATCTTCTTATGGGCCTCCGGGGTAAGCCCGGTCATAGCGATCACCTCATCGATCCTCTTCCTGGAAACCCTGTATAGATTGGCATTGAATTCCAGGTATTCCCGCACGTACATGTCGGGGTAGAGCGGATTGTTTTCAGCCAGGTATCCTATGCTGCGTTGTACAGCCCTTTTTTCCTTTGCCACATCAAATCCGTTGACCCAGGCCTGTCCGTTATCGGCTTGCAGATAGGTGGTAAGGATCTTCATAAGGGTTGATTTTCCTGCTCCGTTAGGTCCCAGGAAACCTACTACCTCTCCGGATCTCAGGCTAAAGGAAACATCCTTCAGGGCCTGCTGCTTTCCGTAATATTTATCTAGATGTTCTGCTTTTATAGACATGAAGTATCGAGTTGTTTTGCGCGGTGAAAATTCAGGATATATAATATTTTCGCCCTTGGGCAGCGAAAAATATAAAAAAGCCCAGTCAAAATAAATTAATGTGCAAAAAATAATGATCAGGGTTTGCAGTTTCATATTAATTTTTACCTTAGCAGGGTATAAGTGATACACATATGAACGCAACTCGCTATATCTGGAACTTCTTTTATTTCTTCTTTTATTTTACAAAGGAAGCAAAGGGGTCTGTATAGCTTATTGAAAACAATAATATAAGATGTAAAGTCCCGGAAATCCGGGACTTTTTTTTTAGTATGAATACAAAAATCGCCATTCAGGGTATCAAAGGATCTTTTCACCATCAGGTAGCACTGGAATATTTCGGGGATGCTGAGGTGGAAGAATGTCTCTCTTTTGACGAGGTTATTGACGCTGTGCTCGGGAAAAGGGCAGACGTGGCTGTCATGGCTATAGAAAATTCCATTGCCGGATCCATCATTCCCAATTATGCCCTGATCGATGCTAATGGGTTCCATATTATCGGAGAACATTACTTGAACATCCATCACAACCTGATGGCGCTCGGAGGCCAGCGAATCAGTGATATTCGCGAGGTGTATTCGCATCCGATGGCCCTTCTTCAGTGTAAGCAGTTTTTCAGGCAGTATCCGCATATCAAACTGGTGGAAGATGCCGATACGGCAGAGGTGGCCCGGCGTATTCATGAAAAGAAATTAAAGGGAGTTGGCGCTATAGCCGGAAGGGTAGCTGCAACGCTTTATGATTTGGAAATCCTTGCTGAGGAGATCCAGACCATCAAGAATAATGAGACCCGTTTCGTTATTGTTCAACCTACCAATTCGGTGATCCCTGAAGATCGGATCAACAAGGCTTCCATGAAGTTTGAACTCGATCATAAAAGAGGCAGTCTGGCTACGGTACTGAACGTGATGAGCGACTGTAAACTGAACATGACAAAAATTCAATCCCTGCCAAAAATCGAAACGCCCTGGAAATACGCCTTCTTTGTCGATGTGACCTTTGAGTCGTACCAGCATTTCGAAAAGGCCAAAGCCATTCTGAAGATCATGGCTGAGGAATTCAGGATTCACGGGGAGTATATAAATGCAAAACGATGATTAAACAAGCCCGCAGATTAAACTCGGTGGAAGAATATTATTTTTCCAGGAAACTTGCAGAAGTAAGGTCGTTGATGGCCCAGGGAAAACCTGTGATCAATATTGGAATAGGTAGTCCTGACCTGGCTCCTTCAGATGAGGTGTTGCAAGCGCTTACCTCTGCTGTGTATGACGATAATGCCCACCAGTATCAGAGCTACCAGGGACTTCCGGAGCTGAGAAAGGCAGCTTCCGGGTTTTACAAGCGGTTTTTCCAGGTAGATCTCGATCCGGACAAGGAAATATTACCCCTCATGGGATCCAAGGAAGGGATCATGCACGTTTCCATGGCATTTCTGGATCCGGGAGACGAAGTACTGATCCCCAATCCCGGCTACCCGACGTATACCTCAGTAACCAGACTGGTGGAAGCAGTTCCCGTTTACTATGACCTGAAGGAAGAAAATAACTGGTTGCCGGATCTGGAAGCATTGGAAAAGAAAGACCTGAGTAAGGTTAAGCTGATGTGGCTAAGCTATCCGCACATGCCTACCGGGGCAAAGGCTGCAAAGGCCGATTTTAAACGCCTTGTGGATTTTGCACGAAAGCATGAGATCCTGCTGGTTAATGATAATCCGTACAGTTTTGTGCTTAACCAGGAGCCGATGAGTATCCTCGAGGTAGCAGGAGCAGAAGAGATTGCCCTGGAGTTGAATTCCCTGAGCAAGAGCTTTAATATGGCCGGTTGGCGGGTAGGTTTTCTGATGGGGAATGCCGGTTTTCTAAGTGCGGTTTTAAAGGTGAAGAGCAATATGGACAGCGGAATGTTCTACGGAATTCAGAAAGGAGCTGTGAAAGCCCTGGAACTTTCTTCCCAGTGGTATGCCGATCTTAACAGGATCTACAAGAATCGGAGGGAACTGGTGTTTGAGATCGCCGACAGCCTCGGGTGCACCTACAACCGGGATACCGTTGGAATGTTCGTTTGGGCCAGGATCCCTGAAGGAAGTCAGAATTCAGAGGCCTTTGCAGACGAAATTCTTTACGGGAAAAATATATTTATTACCCCCGGAACCGTTTTTGGTTCTAATGGAGAAGGGTATGTGAGATTTTCGTTGTGCGTCTCCGAGCACGCGCTTCAGGAAGCCCTGAGGCGATGCACCAAAAAAAATATGGCCATATGAAGGTAGTTGTAATGGGCTTGGGATTGATCGGGGGCTCTATCGCCCTTGATCTGAAACAAACTGGGAAGTTTTCGATCTACGGCCTGGATGCCAGTGAAGCACATCTTAAGAAGGCTCTCGACCTCGGTCTTATTGACCAGGCCGCTGATGAGCAGGTGCTCAAAAATGCAGACGTCGTAATCCTGGCCATACCGGTAAATGCTGCCCTGACTGTGCTACCCGGTATACTCGATCAGGTATCCGATACCACCCTGGTGATGGATGTGGGATCCACCAAAACGCTGGTTTGTCAACAGCTGGAAACCCATGACAAACGCAGGAATTTCCTTGCTACCCACCCCATTGCAGGAACAGAATTTTCCGGGCCGTCGGCTGCGATGAAAGGATTGTTCAGGGGGAAGACCAATATCGTATGTGAGGTGGAAAAAACGGCCTTTAAATTACAGGAGCGGGCCATGGTTATTTTTGAAGAATTGGGAATGAGAATCCGGTATATGGATCCCAAGGCCCACGATAAGCATATCGCCTATGTTTCCCACCTCTCACATATAAGTTCTTTTATGCTGGGGAAAACAGTGATACAGGAGGAAAAAAATGAACGGGATATCTTCGATATGGCGGGCAGTGGATTTGAAAGCACGGTTCGTCTTGCAAAGAGTTCCCCCGATATGTGGACGCCCATATTCAAACACAACCGGGAAAATGTTCTTGCAACCCTGGAGGGGTATATTGAGAATCTCCGGCAGTTTAAAACGTTTCTGGAACAGGAAAACTATGAGGCGATTTACCACGAAATGGAAAAAACAAACCGAATAAAAGACATACTAAAAGGAATAACCATAAACACTTAATAGTACATTAAGCATGAAAAATACACCAGAACTTAGAACCTGGCTTGACGATCTTAAACTGGAGCACCCCGTCGTGATCGCAGGCCCCTGTAGCGCAGAAACCGAAGATCAGGTATTGAGCATTGCACATCAGTTAAAGGATACGGATGTGAGCTATCTCAGGGCAGGAATATGGAAGCCCAGAACCCGGCCGGGTAATTTTGAAGGCGTTGGAGCGATAGGGTTAAAATGGCTAAAAAAGGCCAAGGAAGAAACCGGGTTAAAGATCGCGACCGAGGTAGCCAACAGAACCCATGTTGAAATGGCCCTGGAGCACGATGTGGATATGCTGTGGATCGGAGCCCGTTCTACCGTAAGTCCGTTTATTGTACAGGAGATCGCGGATGCCCTCGAGGGAACTGATAAGTTCGTTTTAATTAAGAATCCCGTCAATCCCGATCTTTCGCTCTGGCTTGGCGGTATCGAGAGACTGTATAAGAGCAATATTAAAAACCTGGGGGTGATTCATCGCGGATTCTCCTCCTATGAAAAAACAAAATACAGGAATATCCCCGAATGGCAGATCGCTATTGAACTGCAAAACAGGTTCCCCGATCTTCCTCTGATCTGTGATCCTTCCCATATTACCGGGAAGCGGGATATGATCTTCGACGTTTCTCAAACGGCACTTGATCTGAATTATGACGGACTTATGATCGAGACGCATATGGATCCTGATAATGCATGGAGTGATGCCGCACAGCAGGTAACTCCCGAATCCCTGGTGCAGATCATGAAAGATCTCAAGATCAGAAAGGAGACCGACCCGGAAGGAGAGTATACCACCAAGCTCGGGAACCTCAGGGCACAGATCGATGTGATCGATAATACCCTTATCGACTTAATGGGGAAACGGATGAAGGTGGCCGATGAGATCGGACAACTTAAAAAAGACAGAAACGTGGCTGTTCTGCAAACCAAAAGGTGGAACGAGATCCTCGGCAAGATGATCCTTGAAGGAGAGCATCACGGACTCAGCGAAGAATTCGTACTGCGCATCTTTAAGGCGATTCACCAGGAGTCCATTAACCACCAGGAGAAGATCCTGAAGAAATAACAAGAATTAAAAAAAGCGGCTCAGGCCGCTTTTTTTATGCTTTTTTAAAGCGGATTCTGCTATTAAAATACCCGATGCAGCCTCCATATCAGTAATTACTTTTCATTTCGTTATTTAAGGAAGGGAGATTTTAAAGAGGGCAATGAGCTTGCTGTATACTGAAAAAACCACAGGATCATAGGTTATGAATCTCCTTAATCGGACGGTAGCGAAGTGGTAATTGATGCGAAGCCTGGTCTTCTCGAAGTTTATCCCCTGATCTCTTCCTTTGCCTGCAGGTTTCACCCTTTATTGGTTGAAGTCCGGGAGCGGGAATATTCCTCCTGCCTTCTATCTCTGTTGGCAGAACCAGGCCTTGTCTTTATGGTTCAGCCGGTGACCTGAACAGTGTGCAGATAATTCGCAGGTATCTCTAACTTTGTGATTCATCGCCCCAGGCAGTGATCCATGGGGAAGATACAAGAATGCGCTTTTTTATATTTTTAAGGGATTAATGGGTTACTAGATTAAATGTAAGTAATTTTACCAGCGAATGTTTAGTAAGAAGTAAAGGTAATTCTCGGAATATGACAGGAACCGTTTATAAATCTACCGGAAGCTGGTACAGTGTAAAGACCGCTGAAGGCGATTTTTATGACTGTCGCATCAAGGGGAAGTTTCGGATGAAGGGGATCAAGAGTACCAATCCGCTCGCCGTGGGAGACCGGGTTTCCTTTGATCTGGAAACCGTAGGCGATGAAACCTATGGTATCATTACCGAGATCCTGGATCGCAGGAACTACGTGGTCAGAAAATCGGTCAATCTTTCCAAGCGTACACATATCATTGCCGCGAATGTGGACCTGGCCTTTCTTATAGTTACCTTAAACAACCCGAAGACCTACACTGATTTTATAGACAGGTTTTTGGTCACTGCAGAAGCTTATGGTATTACCCCTGTACTTTTGTTCAATAAAATGGATACCTATATAATCGATGAGGTAGCAGAAGTGAAATACCTGAGTTCGATCTATGAAAAAATCGGGTACCGGTGTATGGAGATCTCTGCTAAGGAAGGTCTTGGGGTGGAAGCGCTGAAAACGCTGATGGAAGAACAAACAAGTATGTTTTCCGGTCATTCAGGAGTTGGAAAATCGACCCTGATTAATGCACTGCAGCCGGGACTTGACCTGCGTACCGCAGAAATTTCAGAACAGCATAAACAAGGACAGCACACCACGACCTTTGCCGAAATGTTTGACCTGGATTTTAACGCCCGGATCATTGATACCCCCGGAATCAGGGGATTTGGAATAGTAGATATGGAAAAGGATGAGGTGGGCGATTATTTTCCGGAGTTCTTTGCGCTTAAAGGCGGGTGTAAATTTAATAATTGTCTTCACATTGATGAGCCTAAATGTGCAGTTAAGGATGCCCTTGAAGAAGGAGAAGTAGCCTGGAGTCGTTACAAGAGTTATCTCCAGATCCTGGAAGGGGATGAAGAATCCTATCGCACCGATATCTACGCTGAAGATTAAAAAAGACACCAGATCAAATCATGAGAGTACTGATTCAACGTGTTAAAAAGGCCGGTGTGATTGCCAATGGAGAACCCACCGTGAACATCGGGCATGGACTGTTGGTATTGCTCGGTGTGGAGGACGCTGATACTAAAGAGGACATAATCTGGCTATGTCGAAAGATCAGCGGACTCAGGATATTTAACGATACCAATGGGGTAATGAACCTTTCTGTAAAAGATGTGGAAGGGGAGGTTATTGTGGTAAGTCAGTTTACCCTGCATGCTTCTACCAAAAAAGGGAACAGGCCTTCCTACATCAGAGCAGCCGGACCTGAAAAGGCTATTCCGCTCTACGAGGAGTTCGTGAAACAACTGCAGTACGATTTGGGAAAGGCGGCAGGTACCGGGGTCTTCGGGGCGCATATGGAGGTTTCCCTGGTTAACGACGGCCCGGTAACGATTATGATAGATAGTAAGAATCGGGAATAATTTTTAAAGAATAATCCTACCTTTATATAGAAAATTTTTTATTTTGCAGGCCCATCATCATCTGCAACAATGGTTAGATTCTATTTGTCTTTTATTCTGAGTTTGGTTGTATTATCTGCTGCAACCGCTCAGGATTACCGTACTTCCCTTATTCCTGATAGTTTAAAATACAATGCAAATGCCGTAGTGCGCAATTACAAGGCTTCTTATGAGGTTGAGGCCCGGGATAAGCTCAAGGCCGGGATCAGGTGGGCAATTACCGTCTTCGATAAAGATGGGCTGGGCTACTTAAATGCTTTCGCCTACTACAATGATGCCATCCGTATTAAGAGTATGGAAGCCATTGTCTATGACAGGAACGGCGAGGAGATCGATAAGTTTCGCAAAAAGGATTTTAAGGATGTGAGTGCAGTCAGCGGTGGCACCATGTACTCAGACAGCCGTGTGCTGTATCTGGATTATACTCCGGTAACCTATCCTTTTACCATGGAATTTTCTTTTGAGAGTACCACCTCTAATACCAGTTATCTGCCTCGTTTTTATTTCCTTTCGGGTTATGGGATCAGCACGGAGTTTGCCTCCTATGAACTTCACTACACCCCGGAAATGGAAGCGCCAAGGGTACTGGAGAGCAATGTGCAGGGGTTGGACATAAAAAAGGAAGTGCAACCCGGGCGACTTTATTATGAGGCCAGGGGGTTAACCTCTGTTAAGCGGGAAGATTATGCTCCTCAGTTTAGCGAGGTGGTTCCAAATATAGAGGTAGCCATGAATCAGTTTCACCTGGAGGGCAGGGAAGGTTACGCCGCCAATTGGGAACAGCTTGGCAGTTGGATGTACAAGGAAATTCTTGCGGGCAGACAGGAATTAAGCGGTCAATCCATTGAAGAGGTCAGGGCGCTTACCGAGGGCATTGATGATATTTATGAAAAAAGCAAGATCGTTTATAACTACGTCCAGGAGCAAACCAGGTATATCAGTGTGCAGGTAGGCATTGGAGGTATCCAGCCTATAGCAGCCATAGAGGTCGACGATGTAAAATACGGAGACTGTAAGGGACTTACCAACTATACCATTGCACTTTTAAATGCTGTAGGCGTGGAGGCTTATTATGTTCATGTGGAGTCGGGTAATGCCATGCAGAGCTTTTCAGAGGATTTTGCGAGTCTTGCTGCCGGAGACCATGTTATTCTCGCCATCCCCTATAAGGAGGGATATATCTGGAGTGACTGTACTTCTAAAATTCATCCTTTTGGATTTATAGGCGATTTTACCGATAACAGAAATGTATTGGTAATTACTCCGGCGGGAGGAAGGCTGGAGCGAACCGTGGCCTATCTCGATAGTGATAACCGACTGGACACAAAAGCTGAGTGTTACCTGTATGACAACGGCGCTCTGGAAGCTTCCCTTGAGCTCACCGCCGAGGGTATCGAGTATGATCATTATTTCCCCAAGTGGGAAATGATAAGAGATGAAAGTGATATGAAAGAGTGGTATGCCAACTTCTGGCCCTATCTCAACGGGTTCCGACTGGACAGCTACTCGCATCAAAATGACAGGGATGCCGTCGTGCTGACTGAAAACCTTGAGGTTGAGGTAGGCAGTTATATGTCAAAGGCCGGTGAGCAGTTGTTACTGAGTTTAAATGTCTTTAACAGGAAGGTGGAACTGCCGGATCGTTACAGAAACCGGAAGCTGCCTTTCCAGGTTAACAGAGGTAAACTGCATACGGATGAATATACCTTTCATCTCCCTGAGGGGTATCGCCCCGAAAGCATACCTGACAGCGTTAGTCTGAAGACCGAATTCGGGGATTATGCCATTTCCTGCAAGGCCAATGAAGATGGCACCCTTACTTATAAAAGGTCTTTTTTACTAAAAAATGGGTCCTATCCGAAAGAAAAATACGGGGAATTCCGGAACTTTCTTAAAAAGGTCCGTTCCTCAGATCAGGCAAAGATCCTGCTGGTTCCCAATGGAGAACTAGCTCAAAATTAAATTTCCCGAGAATTAATCATATCCACCATAAACTTTACCTAACCATGAAACTACTATCTACCTGCACCATCCTGCTTGCGGTTTTAGCCGTGGCAACAGGGAATGCCCAGAACTTCAAGTTCAGAAAGGTTTCTGAAGCTGAACTTCTGGAAAAGGAACACCCTATTGAAAAGGAGGCAGAAGCAGCCTACCTCTACGATTACAGAAACTCCTACTACACGGTAACCGGGGGGGAAATATCCCTGACTACCGAGATCCAGAAACGGGTCAAGATCTACTCTGATGAAGGATTCCCCTATGCTGAATTTTCCATATATCTGTACGATGGGAACAACGGAGCTGAGGTGCTTTCAGGACTGCGGGCCTATACCTACAACCTGGAAGACGGGAGTGTAGAGGAAAATAAGCTGGATAAGGATGATATTTTTGAAGAGGAGATCAATGAGTACAGGCGTAAAATTACCTTTACCATGCCTAAGGTAAAGGAAGGTTCTGTGCTTGAGATCAAGTATAAGGTACACTCCTCTTATTTCTTCAATATTGATCCATTCAGGTTTCAGTATGGTATTCCGGTGAATAAACTGGAAGCCAGCTTCAGTGCTCCCGATTACTTTACCTTTAATACCCGGAATAAGGGGTACTATTTTATCAATGCGGAAACCTCCCGGAAAAATAACCCTTCCACCGAAACCACCGATGTTCTTTATACCTTTAACCGGAATAATATCCCTTCCTTAAAGGAGGAGGCCTATGTGGATAATATTGATAACTACAGGTCGGGAGTAAATTTTGAGCTTTCCAATATCAATATCCCCGGATCGTATTACAAGAGTTTCACCCAGACCTGGGAGGACGTGACCAAAAATATCTACGACAGCGGTCTGGAGACCGAACTGCGCAAGGATGGGTATTTCAAGGATGAACTCGATCCGCTGCTGCAGAAAGCGCCCGGAGCCTTAGAAAGGATCGGAGTGGTCTTTGAATTCGTTAAATCTAAAGTGAACTGGAATGATCGGTACGGGTATCTATGCAGTAATGGAGTGCGCAAGGCTTACAAGGAGGGAACAGGTAATGTAGCCGATATCAATATCATGCTTACCGGGATGTTGCGATATGCCGGTTTGAAGGCCAACCCGGTTCTGGTAAGTACCAAATCGCACGGGATACCGATCTTCCCGACCTCAGACGGATTTAATTATGTCGTGGTTGCTGTGGAAATGGAGAACAAGGTGGTCTTGCTTGATGCGACCTCCAAACTGTCGGTTCCGAACATACTTCCATATCGGGTGCTGAACTGGAACGGAAGACTGATCCGGGAAGATGGAAGTTCGGTTTCTATCGACCTGAGTCCTTCACAAAAAGCACAAAGTGTAGTGAGTCTAAGTGTGGAGCTTCATGAGGATGGCAGCGCCGATGGCAAAATAAGAAGACATTATACCAACCACAGGGCTTATGGTTTCAGAAATGAATACGTTAATGTGGCCGAAGAAGAATACCTGGAAGATCTGGAGAATGAACTTTCAGGTATAGAGATCGGAAATTACGCAGTGGAAAATCTGAAGAATCCTTATAAGCCCGTCGTAGAAAATTATGATTTCCATAAAGACGTGGCTGTAGAGCAGATCTCCGGAAAGATCTTTTTGTCGCCCATGATGTTCTTTTCCACATCAGAGAATCCCTTTACTTCAGAAACCAGAACCTATCCTATCGATTTTGTCTTTCCTAAATCCTTTACATATAACATCAGCTATATCATTCCTGAAGGGTATCAGGTGGAATCTCTTCCGGAAAGTGCTAAATTTGTGCTTCCGGATAACCTCGGAAGCTTCATGTATCATATCGTAAACCAGGGTAATATGCTGCAGCTAAGGGTGATCTCCGAGATCAATATGGACCTTGTGCCGTCAGAATACTACGATTATATTAGAGGGTTCTACGGAGAGGTTATTAAAAAAGAATCAGAAAAGGTAGTACTATCAAAAGTGTGATTATATGGATATTAAGGATGCCCAGCTGGCGGTTGATGAATGGATCAAAGAACACGGGGTTCGTTACTTTAATGAACTTACCAATATGGCCCAGCTTACCGAGGAAGTAGGAGAAGTAGCCCGGATCATCGCCAGGCGATACGGGGAGCAAAGTGAAAAGGAGAGCGATAAGGATAAGGACCTTGGGGAAGAATTGGCCGATGTGGTTTTTGTAGTACTTTGTCTGGCCAACCAAACGGGCATCGATCTTCAGGAGGCTTTTGACCGTAAGATGGATAAGAAAACCAGGCGGGATCATCAAAGGCATCACAACAATGAAAAACTTAAATAAATTGCATTGAGATTCCCGCTTCGGCGGGAATCTTTTTTATTTTTATCCACCTGTACCAAAAAGCAATAAAAATTGAAGTTAAGGCTAACATTCCCCAAAGAATCGATCCATGGAACGATCCGAGTAACAGGTTCCAAAAGTGAAAGCAACAGACTGCTGCTTTTACAGGCATTATACAAGAACCTGGAGTTGAATAATTTGTCCAATTCTGATGATAGCCGGGTCATGCGTGAGGGGCTTCGGTCTGCCGGTGGTACCGTTGATATCCATCATGCGGGAACCGCGATGCGATTCTTAACCGCCTACTTTGCTGCTAAGGAAGGTGCAGAGGTGTTACTTACAGGGTCTCAGCGAATGACCGAGCGACCCATATCGATCCTGGTCGATGCCCTAAAGTCTTTGGGAGCCGATATTACCTATGCCGGGCAACCGGGTTATCCTCCATTACGTATCAGGGGAAAGCGCCTTGGAAAGTCTGTGGTATCCATGGCAGCCAATGTGAGTAGCCAGTATATTTCGGCCCTGCTTCTCATCGCTCCGGGTTTACCACAAGGCCTGGAACTCCATCTTGAGGGGAAAATCACCTCCGTACCCTACATACGGATGACCCTTGCTCTTTTGGAAGAGATCGGTGCCGAAACCAGTTTTAAAGATGGGGTCATCAGGGTTGCACCGCTACCGGCCTGTGCTGAAAAAGTTCTGACTGTGGAATCAGACTGGAGTTCAGCGTCCTATTTTTACAGTATCGCTGCCATCTGCCGGGAAGCTTCCCTCGGTATAGAAAGTTACAAATCCGACAGTTTACAGGGCGATAGCGTGCTTCAGGAGATCTATAAGGAATTTGGGGTGAAATCTGCCTTTTCTGATCACCAGCTGATGCTCGAAAAGGAGGATGCAATGCAGGTCCCGGAACGCATTACCCTTGACCTTGCAGATGCACCTGATATTGCACAAACCATCGCGGTGAGCTGTTTTGCTAAAGGAATGGGGTGTCATCTTACCGGGTTGCATACCCTTAAGATCAAGGAAACGGACCGTCTTGAAGCCTTAAAACAAGAACTCAGTAAACTGGGGGCTAACATCAGCGTTACCGATAACGAACTTATCCTGGAGCCCGGCGGGACCATTGTCCCTGAGGTTGCTGTAGATACGTATAACGATCATCGTATGGCCATGGCTTTTGCTCCCCTGGCTATTAAGGTTCCTGTAATTATAAATGATGCGGGAGTGGTTTCCAAATCCTATCCTGATTTCTGGAACGATCTGAAAGCCCTCGGATTCCGGATCGAGGAGGTCTGACAGAGCAGATGTTCCGGCCCGGGAATCTTAGGGGAAGCGAAAAGGGAAGAAGTTTAATTTCTCTAATGTCTTGTGCGGGAAATAATTATTGATTTCCTTGACAACCCCTGTTCTGATATCGTATATTTGTGCCCGCCCGCGCGATAGCTGTAAGAAAAACAGTATAACGTATAATTTTCCTGATACAGTCCTTGTACCCCTGTGTCGCCGGGGCTCTTGTTATAAGCATGGGAAGGACAGGTGCTGTAAATAAAAAATGTCTATGAAGTTATCACATTTTAATTTTGATCTCCCCAAAGAACTGCTGGCCGAATACCCCTCTGAAAACCGGGATGAAGCCCGGCTGATGGTCATTCATCGCAAGGATGGAAAGATCGAGCACAAGATGTTTAAAGACCTTATCGATTATTTTGACGAAGGCGATGTTATGGTGTTGAATAATACCAAAGTATTTCCGGCGCGATTGTTTGGTAATAAAGAAAAAACCGGGGCCCGTATTGAGGTGTTTCTGCTTCGTGAGCTCAATGTAGAGCAACGACTTTGGGATGTTCTGGTGGATCCTGCCAGAAAGATCCGTATCGGAAACAAACTGTACTTCGGAGAGGATGAAAGCCTGGTTGCAGAGGTGATCGATAATACCACCTCCAGAGGAAGAACCCTGAGATTTCTCTACGACGGATCCTATGAGGAGTTCAGAAAGAAACTTAATGAACTCGGAGAGACTCCCCTGCCTAAATATATTAAGCGGGAGGTAGAGCCCGAAGACGAAGAGCGCTACCAGACCATATATGCCAAAGAAGAGGGGGCGGTTGCCGCTCCAACTGCCGGACTGCATTTCTCCAAGCATTTGCTAAAAAGACTGGAGATCAAAGGGATCGATTTTGCGGAATTAACGCTGCACGTAGGTCTCGGAACCTTTAACCCTGTAGAGGTGGAGGATCTTTCCAAGCACAAAATGGATAGTGAAGAACTCTTTATTGCGGATAAAGCCGCTGATGTAGTGAACAAGGCCAAGAAGAACAAACGAAAAGTCTGTGCGATCGGAACTACGGTTATGCGCGGACTGGAAAGCTCGGTTTCTTCAGAACATACCCTGAATCCTTATGAGGGATGGACCAATAAGTTTATCTTTCCTCCATATGAGTTCAGTATTGCCGATTGTATGGTGACTAATTTCCATACGCCAAAATCAACCTTGTTGATGATGGTTTCGGCCTTTGCCGGCCATGACCTCATCATGAAGGCCTATAAGGAAGCGGTGAAGGAAAAATATAAATTCTACTCTTACGGAGATGCCATGCTTATCCTGTAAGATAAAGTAATAGATTCTGTAGAAAAGCCCCGGTAAGATGCCGGGGCTTTTTTTATCCGGATGACACCCCGGAATCAGGGAATTACCCCGGTTTTAAATACGCATTTAAATCACCTATCTTTGCAGCATTATGCAGACTACTAAAAAAGATATCAGGGCATTGACCCGCGAACAGTTAAGGGATTTTTTCATCTCCAGGGGAGATAAGGCTTTCCGCGGCAATCAGGTGTATGAATGGTTGTGGATCAAGTCTGCCCATTCTTTTGAAGAAATGACGAATCTGTCGCTGGAAACACGGGAAATGCTGGAAGCTAATTTTGTGATCAACCATATCCGTGTAGACCAGATGCAGCGCAGTAGTGATGGCACCATAAAGAATGCGGTGCGCCTGCATGACGGGCTGGTAGTAGAATCTGTACTGATACCCACGCCCACCCGAACCACCGCTTGTGTTTCCAGTCAGGTGGGGTGTAGCCTCGATTGTAAGTTCTGTGCAACTGCCAGGCTTAAGCGCATGCGCAACCTGAATCCGGATGAGATCTATGACCAGGTGGTTGCAATTGATAATGAAAGCAGGCTATACTTTGACCGCCCCCTTAGCAATATCGTTTTCATGGGGATGGGAGAGCCACTGATGAATTATAACAATGTCTTGAAGGC
The DNA here is from genome assembly GCF_020166515.1 of Robertkochia flava. Taxonomy (GTDB): domain Bacteria; phylum Bacteroidota; class Bacteroidia; order Flavobacteriales; family Flavobacteriaceae; genus Robertkochia; species Robertkochia flava. The sequence continues at coordinate 849,784 of NZ_JAINZT010000002.1, forward strand.
CATTGAAAAGATCACCTCCAAGGAAGGTCTTGGCATGTCGCCCCGACGTATTACAGTTTCTACTTCCGGAGTGCCCAAAATGATCCGGAAACTGGCAGATGACCAGGTCAAGTTTAAGCTGGCAGTGTCCCTGCACTCTGCAATTGACGAGGTGAGAACCGCTATCATGCCTTTTAACGAACACTTTCCCCTTCAGGAACTACGCGATGCCCTCCAGCATTGGTACGATAAGACAAAAAGCAGGATCACCTATGAATATGTGGTCTGGAAAGGGATTAATGACAGGCCTGAAGATGTGAAAGCACTGGTTCAGTTTTGTCGTTTTGCTCCTTCCAAGGTGAATCTCATCGAATATAACCCCATAGGAGATGAACATTTCAAACAGGCAGATTTCAGTGCCATTGAAATGTACAAAAAGACGCTCGAAAGCAATGGCATTACGGTAACGGTAAGACGCAGCCGCGGAAAAGATATCGACGCTGCCTGCGGCCAGCTGGCCAACAAGCAGGCTTAGCCTTGTTTATCCAGGAATTCCCCCAATCGTATTATTTGCCTTATTCGGAGTTGTTTCCGGGTGCTTGTACTGTTTTCCCTTCTTATTTTCCTGATTTTTCTTAAGTCTTTAGCATCACTTATGGAACAATTAAATACGTAGGAGGTTCTGTCTTTCCCGGACTGTCCGGGTGTGCTATCCTGTATTTTATCAATCCTGTTTTTGATGCCAGGCTTTAAGGGGGGGGACTCGGCTTTTACGATCTTCAGTTTCTAACGATTTTAAAAGCCAGGCCTGCCCAGGGGTTCTTCTCTCGTAAGGTCTTTGTTCTGTGGAGTGCGAAGAGTGGGGTATGGAAGGGAGATTCGCTGCAGGAGTTGGGATAACAGGGATGAAAGCTATTTTATAAGATGCATATAATCTGTATGAATTAATTATTCAATAATTGCGCATTAGCTTATATTTGAAGTCTGAATGAAGGTAGTAGAGCAAATAAAGCAGCCCATCCATGAAGAAATGGAACTCTTTGAAAAGAAGTTCTATGATTCAATGTCTTCGAGGGTAGCTCTGCTGAACCGAATCTCGCATTACATCGTTAACCGTAAGGGGAAGCAAATGCGCCCAATGTTCGTCTTTCTGGTAGCCAAGATGGTCTCCGGAGGGCGGGTTAATGAACGTACCTATCGCGGGGCATCTGTTATAGAACTGATACACACGGCTACCCTTGTCCATGATGATGTGGTGGACGACAGTAATCGCCGAAGAGGCTTTTTCTCGATCAATGCGCTCTGGAAAAACAAGATCGCTGTCCTGGTTGGAGACTACCTGTTGTCCAAGGGCTTGTTACTTTCCATAGATTACGGAGATTTTGATCTGTTAAAGATTATATCCGTTGCGGTACGGGAGATGAGTGAAGGTGAGCTCCTGCAGATCGAGAAAGCGAGAAGACTGGATATAACCGAAGAGGTGTACTATGAGATCATCAGGCAGAAAACGGCGACGCTGATTGCTGCGTGCTGTTCTTTGGGAGCGTGTTCTGTGGCCGAAGACCAGGTTGAGGTGGAGAAGATGCGGAAGTTTGGAGAGCTGATAGGAATGGCTTTTCAGATCAAAGATGATCTCTTTGATTATACGGATGGACCGATAGGGAAGCCCACAGGGATCGATATTAAGGAGCAAAAGATGACCCTGCCCCTGATCTATGCCCTGAACCAGGCGGCACCCGATAAAAGGCGATGGATCATTAATTCCGTTAAGAACCACAATAAGAACAAACGCAGGGTTAATGAACTGATCTCCTACGTAAAAACTTCAGGCGGTCTTGATTATGCAGAACAAAAAATGATAGGCTTTCAAAAAGAGGCACTCGATATTTTGCATACTTATCCTACATCTCCTTTTCGGGAAGCGCTGGAGCTGATGGTCAATTATGTGATCGAGCGCAAAAAGTAAAGGTTAAATTGCCTGAACAGCTGTAACAATTTCACTTCTTTTCCTTCTATTAATAAAGGAGCATGAAAAAAAATCATGTTCCCGGGCAACCATTTTCCTTTCATTCCCGTCTATATAAATAGAAGACCAAATGAAACCGCTTTTGAAAGTCATCAACCTGCATCACGATCCGGCGCAACTTATACGTAAGGCGACAGGAGGTAACCGAGAGGCTCAGAATGAGATCTACAGGCGTTATGCTCCTAAGATGCTCAGTGTTTGCCGAAGTTACGTAAGCGATCTTCAGTATGCTGAAGATGTCATGGTGACGGGATTTTTCAAAGTCTTTAAAAGCCTTTCCTCTTACCGTAACGAGGGTAGTTTTGAAGGGTGGATCCGAAGGATCATGGTAAGACAGTGTATAGATCATTTGCGAAAAAGCAGGCCGGAGCAATTTGTGGATCTTACCACATGCGAACCACTTCCACGGATGCAGGAACTGGAGGTTCCGGGGTATTTCGAAACAGAGCTCTTACAGATGCTGATCGATCAAATGCCGGAAGGGTATCGTACGGTTTTCCTGATGTATGCAGTAGAGGGTTATTCCCACCAGGAGATCGCAGAAGCCCTTGGTATTTCTGTAAGTACATCAAAGACACAGTTATTTAAGGCCCGGAAACAATTACAAGGTAAACTGGCCGAATTAAAACCAGAAATATATGAGGTCGGAAGAATTTGATAATCGCGTAAAAAACCTATTGGAGCAACGGGAAATTACTCCGTCGCCATCGGCCTGGGAAAAGCTCGAAGGTAAGCTGGACAAGCCTGCTCAGCCTCCGTTGATTTCAGGGAGGTACCTGCGGTTTATTGCCGCGGCAACGGTAGCGGGATTTTTACTGCTTTCCGGTGCCATGCTGTTCCGTTCCACCCCTGTGCATAAGGTGGTGGTTGTTGAGAAAGCTCCGGCTGAGGAAACCCCGCAACCACATAAAAAATCCCTTCCGTTGGAAACCCCGCAGCGTAATCCTGTTGATCAGGGGGTTCGTATTGCCGATAACGCGGCGCCCGGATCTACCCTGGTTACAACCGAGGAGAACCCCGGGAGTCATACTCAAAACAGGATAGATGGAGTTACTGTAGTAAACACTCTGAAGTCTGATCAGAGGTTGCGGTGGATACCACCTGTAAGGAAGGCTGATCATGCCGGTGGGGTGACCGAGAAGGAGGTTGATGCACTTTTGGCTCAAGCCCGGGCTGATCTCAGGCAGGAAGACGCCCCCATGTCTGTTACCGTTAGTGCAGCTGCTCTGCTGGAGGATGTGGAAGAAGAGCTGGATCAGAATTTTAAGGACAGGGCGCTGGAAGCCTTAAAGAAAGGTCTTGTAAGATTACGCTCGGCTGTTGCCGATGGAAACTAATAGTTCATTCATTAATCAATAACCCAAAATCATGTTTAGAATTAAAGTGTTTACCGCAATTGCGGTCCTGTTGAGTATTGTTCAGCCCCTGGAAGCCCAGGAAGCTGAGGTGGAAATAACTCCGGCCATAAAGGCGCGACTCGAGCGTCTGGAAGAGGCCAGGGAGCGAATGATAGAAGAAGAGCGGTCTCTGCTTAAGGAAAAGGTGGCCGAAATCGATCAAATGGTTGAAGATGGCCAGCTGACTCCGGAAGAAGCCAAGGTAAAGAAGGAGGAGGCTGCCCGCAATACGGCCCGCAATATTGAGAACAGAACAGCTATCCTCGACAATAAGATTGCCCTGGTGAAACGGGGAGAATTCGTAGGGACCTCCGATGGGTTTTTAAAGATAGATATCAGGGAAGAGGAAGACTGGCTGCAAATTGTGGGATTTGATGAGTGTTTTCCCTGCTCCGGACCAAAGCGATATGACAGAAGAACAACGAGTGATCTGGTACTGGCCGCAGGATTTAACAATGTGATCCCTGAAGGCGGCTCCCTTGATGATAGTCCTTATCGCATAGGGGGGAGTAAATTCTTCGAGATAGGCTGGCAGTTTAAAACCCGGGTATTCCGGGAAAGTAACTGGTTAAGGTTGGTCTATGGACTTAACTTCCAATTCAACGGATTTAAACCCGAGGATGATAACTACTTTGTACGGGATGGCGACCTGACCGTCCTGGAGCCTTTTCCGGGGAATCTCGATAAGTCCAAACTGCGTATGGATAATATCGTAATACCTGTCTATTTTGAAATGGGCCCTTCAAAGCGCATCGACAGAGATGATTATTTCCGGTACAGTACCCGAAGAAAGTTCAGGGTTGGTTTAGGAGGGTATTTCGGACTGAATTACAGTACCCGGCAGAAATTGAAATACAAGATCGATGGGGATCGCTCCAAAGATAAACTCAAGAACAACTACAACACCAGTAACACCATCTACGGATTAGCGGGGTACGTAGGATTTGGAGATCTTACCCTTTATACCCGCTATGAGCTCAATACCCTGTTCAAGGATCCGAATCCGGATCAGCATAACATCGCTTTCGGACTGCGTCTGGAGCTTTAAACAAACTGCTTAGAATTGCTTATTTTTGATTCCCGCTTTTGGCGGGAATCCTTATTTTTAACCAAAGTCTTATCCATTGATCGCAAAAGAAACCATAGATAAAGTATTTGACGCTGCCCGGGTGGAAGAGGTGATCGGCGATTTTGTTCAGCTGAAAAAATCAGGTTCCAATTTTAAGGGGCTGAGTCCGTTTACAGACGAACGTACCCCGAGCTTTATGGTTTCTCCGGTAAAACAGATCTGGAAGGATTTTAGTAGTGGGAAAGGGGGGAATGCTGTGGCATTCCTCATGGAACACGAGCATTTTTCCTATCCTGAGGCCATTAAATACCTGGCTAAGAAATACGGGATCGAGATTGAAGAAACTGAGCAGAACGATGAGCAGAAAGAAAAGGCCAGTGAAAGAGAAAGTATGTTCCTGGTCTCTGAATTTGCCCGGGAGTATTTTGAGGAAACCCTTTATCATACTTCCTCGGGAAAAGCGATCGGCCTGAGCTATTTTAAAGAGCGTGGATTTAAGGATGAGATCATTAAAAAGTTTCATCTTGGTTACTGTCTTGACGAATGGGATGCCTTTACCAAGGCAGCTCTGGATAAAGGGTACCAGCTTGAGTTTCTTGAAAAAACCGGTCTTACCATTATAAAGGGAGAGCAGAAGAGGTTCGACCGCTTTAAAGGCAGGGTCATGTTCCCAATCCATTCCATGAGCGGACGTGTTCTTGGTTTTGGAGGGAGAATCCTGAATAATGATAAAAAGGCTGCAAAGTACCTGAATTCTCCGGAGAGTGATATCTACCATAAGAGTAAAGTGCTTTACGGATTGTACCAGGCCAAACAGGCAATTGCCAAACTGGATAATTGCTATCTGGTGGAAGGGTATACAGATGTGATCCAGTTCCATCAAAGCGGGATCACCAACGTGGTCGCCTCGAGTGGAACTGCCTTAACGTCCGAGCAGATCCGCCTGATCAACAGACTTACCAGGAATATTACGGTGCTGTTCGATGGGGATGCAGCCGGATTAAGGGCCTCGATGCGGGGTATTGACCTTATCCTGGAGCAGGGTATGAATGTAAAAGTGGTGACCTTCCCCCAGGGAGAAGATCCCGATAGCTTTGCTACAAAAAATTCCCCGGAAGAATTGCAATACTTCCTGGATACCAACGCCAAGGATTTTATTCAGTTCAAGGCTTCTGTCCTTGTAGATCAGGCACAGGGTGATCCGGTAAAAAAGGCGGATACGATCCGGGATATTGTTCATAGTATCAATAAGATCCCGGACAATATTCAGCGTACGGTTTACATACAGGAATGTGCCCGTATCATGGACATCTCAGAAGAGGTGCTTTTCAACAGCCTGGCACAATTAGGGAAAAAGGAGATCGCAGAAGCCGGTAAGGCACAGAAGAAGAGTCAAAAGGCCTTTGAAGTGGTACGGTCGGAGCAACAGGTGGAAAAAGTCGATGCTCAGCAATTCCTGGAACGCAAGATCATAGAGCTGTTGTTACTCTACGGCCTGGAAGAAGGTGAATTTCAGGATATGGTACTTAAGGAGGATGATAAGGGAGAACTGGTCATGGAGCCGGAAGTTCATGGAGCCCGGGTTTTTGAAAAGATCTACCTGGATCTCCAGCAGGATGAAGTGGAGCTTTCGAACCCGGTTTTCAGACAGGTATATGTAAGACTGATTGAGGAAATGCACACCAATGAACATTTTACCGTTGACGGTTTCCTCAACCAGGTGGAAGCTGAGGTGGCCTCCGAACTGTCATCCATCCTGATGGATGACGAAAGATATGCCTTGCACAACTGGGATAAGAACAACATATTTGTGAAGGAGAAAAAGGCAGGGATGGCTCAGCTGGTCAGTGAAACGATACTTTCTTTAAGATGCCACCTGATCGATAAGCGGGTAGATCAATTGCAGGGAGAGATCCTTAAAATAGAAGATGGCAGCCATGAACTACTGGAAGAGATCATGAACTACCATCATTTGAAAAGATTGTTGTCTAATAAATTAAACCGCGTACTTTAATACAGTTCGAGGGCTTTGGCCTGCTGCAGCATGTCTACCATGTTATCTACATTGAGCTTTCGCATTAAACGTGCCTTATAGGTACTCACTGTTTTTTCATTTAGCCCGAGCTCTTCCGCCACGTGTTTATTCCGTTTTCCTGAAGCCAGAAGTTTGAGTACTTCCACCTCCCGGGTAGAGAGTTTTCTGAAAAATCTTCTCGGTTTATTTGTGCTCTCATCAAAAGCCAGTCGCTGGGCGAGTTCGTTGGTGATGAACATACCCCCTTCCGCCACTTTCTTAATGGCATTTTTGAGGGTGTCCATCGTTGCGGTTTTAGAAACATATCCTGAAGCACCAGCCCTTAGGGTGGACAGTGCGTATACATCTTCTGCCTGGGCACTGAAAATCAACACCTTTACATCGCTGTAATCTTTCTTCATTTTCCTGAGTGCGGTGATTCCGTTTACTTCAGGAATATCCATCTCCAGTAAAACCAGGTCCGGTTTTTCCTTGGAAAGGGCATCAAACAATTCTGAGGTTGTGCTGACACTTGCGATAACATTAAAGTCATCGGAGCTACCCAAGGCAGCATTCAACCCTTCTCTTACAACGGGGTGATTATCGGCCACTAATACTTTGATCATAATGCAGTTTTTTTAATTATAAAGACAGCCAAAGCATTGCCAGCTCAATTCTAAGATCTTGGAAGGAAAATTGGGGATGAAACTTATGTAAAAATAACTAAAAAAAATACTTCTGCAAAATAGTTGAAAAAACTTTCTTTTATTTTGTAATTATTTCAGGCTCAGAGGGATGTTACACACCGGAATTGGAACCATTTTATGTTTATTTGCTCGATTTAAACGGGTGTAAATCTCAAAAACTTCCTTCTTACGGCCTTGAAAATCCCCGGGAGTTTTTCCGAGGGCGTCCTGTTCCATAGCCCATTCCAGTTCCGGGTATGAGGCCCCGATCTGGTCTTCGTCGGTACGATCGTCTCCCCAGAGTCCGTCGGTGGGAGCGGCCTCCATGATCGCTTTATTGATACCCATATATTCCCCCAGGGCATACACCTCGGTTTTAACAAGGTCTGCGATAGGACTGAGATCTACTCCGCCATCCCCGTATTTGGTGAAAAATCCGACCCCAAAATCCTCAACCTTGTTCCCTGTTCCGGCCACCAGGAGTTTCTCCAGGGCGGCAAAATAATATAGGGAGGTCATTCTGAGCCTGGCACGGGTATTGGCGAGAGACATAAAGCGCTCTTCCTCGTTGGCTACCGGGGGTAAGGCAGCGATAAGGGCATCGAATACCGGGGTGAGGTTGACCTGGGTCATCCGTACATTAGGATAGTTTTCTCTGAGCCACTCAATATGGTTCAGCGCCCGGCTTACCTGGGTAGGTGCCTGGTGAATAGGCATTTCAAGGCAAAGCACATCCAGTCCGGTTTCGGCACATAGAGTAGAGGTTACGGCAGAGTCTATTCCCCCGGAAACTCCGATAACAAATCCATTCATACCCGATTGGGTGGCGTAATCCTTTAACCATTGTACGATATGGTCTTTTACTGCTGCAGTATTCATATGATCTTTTAAATTTTAAGGCTCCCGAAAACGGGTAACAAGATTTCCTTTTATATTTTTGGTTTCGAATAATCTTACACAAAAATAAATCATTCTCTTGTCTTTATACAGGCGGGAGCGTCAGAGAACTAAAAAAGGTATGAAGAAGATACTGCTATTGTGTTTTGTTTTAAGTCTGTTATCGTGTTCCAATGCCGATAAGCGGGAAAAGGAAATAGCCGCCCTGGAGGTAGACCTTCGGGTAAAGCGTTTCGATCTTGCTTTTGCTTCGGCCGATCGAAAGGACCTGCCGGTATTAAAGGCGAAATTCCCTTACCTCTTTCCGGCGCAATTTGCTGACAGTGTCTGGTACCATCGAATGGAAGACAGTTTGCAGCAGGAACTCTTTGCGGAAGTAAGGGGGAAATTCTCCGGGTTTGATTCACAGACCAAATCCCTGGCAGATCTTTTCAGGCACCTGAAATATTATTTCCCCGGGGTAAGCACGCCACAGGTCATTACAGTGACCTCGGACGTCGATTACAGAAACAGGGTTATCTATGCCGATTCCCTGCTTCTTATCGGACTGGATAATTACCTGGGGGAAGATCACAGATTCTATGAGGGCATTCAGCAATACATTAAAAAGGATTTCGTTCCGGAACGTATCGTTGTTGATGCCTCTGAAGAGGTGTCAAGGCGATTGGTGCCCATGCCTCGTAATCGCACCTTTATCGCTAAGATGTTGTACTATGGTAAACTCCGGTATATAATGCATCAGCTCTTGCCTGAGCAGCCCGAAGAGGCTATAATGGCCTATACCGAAGCTGAATATGCATGGGTCCGGGCTAACGAGAGCGAGATCTGGAGGTACTTTGTAGATCGGGACCTGCTGTTCTCCACAGACGCTAAACTGGAGCAGCGATTCCTGGCCCCGGCACCCTTTTCCAAGTTCTACCTTGAACTGGATAACGAATCCCCGGGCAGGGTAGGGCAGTATATCGGGTGGCGCATCATTGAGGCGTATATGGAAAATAATGAAGTATCTTTGCAGCAAATGCTGGAAAAACCAGCGGAAGAGATATTTAATGATTCCCGATTTAAACCTTTGAAATAATGGCTGTAAAACATAGTTCGGATATTAGTATTACCGTAGGACTCGATGAAAATAAGGTGCCTGAAAAACTGCAGTGGAGCGCAGAAGATGGCGGTGTGAACAAGGCAGAGGCCAAAGCGATGCTGCTTTCGATCTGGGACAGTGCGCAGCAGGAGACGCTTAAGATCGACCTGTGGACCAAAGATATGCCCGTTGATGAAATGAAAACGTTTTTCCACCAGACCCTCGTATCCATGGCAAATACCTTCGAAAGGGCTACCCAGGATGAAAAGATGTCGGCTACCATGAGGGATTTCTGTGATTATTTTGCAGAGAAACTGGAGCTGAAGGAGTAATGGAAAAACCCCGGGTTTGTTTTGTTTATAACGCCCAAAATGGATGGTTCCGGGGCGTGTCTGACACCCTTCATAAACTGTGGTCCCCTCAAACCTACTCCTGTGATCTTTGCAGGATTACCCATGGGCTCACCGGAATGCGGAAAGAGATAAGGTCGTTTTCAGAACAGGCAGCCATCCGGGTGCAATTTTATCACCTTAATGAACTGACTCCGGAGATGGAAGTTTTCGTAAGGCAAGCAGGAGGAGCTCCGGTGGTGATGTTGTATGAGAAGCGTATCTGGAAACCGGTTTTTACGACTGGAGACCTGAAGAAGATGTCAGGGCCAACGGAGTTCATTACCAGTCTCCGGCAGGAGCTTAATTCCTTGACCTAGCGCCCCTTGATCTCCTGGTTTATAGCGTCGATATACCCGAGTAATTCTTCCCGGCCCATTCCGGAAGTCGAAGAGGTGATAAAGTGGTTTGGAGCTTCTTCCCAGGCCCCGTGTTCCAGTGCTTTCAGGTAAGCTTCTGCATTTCTCTCAAGAGCTTTGGGCTTAAGCTTGTCGGCCTTGGTAAAAACGATGGAGAAGGGGATCTGGTGCTCTCCCAGCCACTGCATGAACTCCAGGTCGATCTTCTGGGGCTCATGACGCACATCTATGAGGACAAAGGCGGAAACGAGCTGTTGCCTTTTAGCAAAATAATCGGTGATAAACTTCTGGAAGGTCTTTTTGAGGCTCTTGGAGACTTTGGCATAGCCATACCCCGGCAGATCCACTAAGAACCAATTGTCATTGATTATGAAATGGTTGATCAGTTGTGTTTTTCCCGGTTTTCCGGAAGTCTTCGCCAGGTGCTTTCTTTCAGTAAGCATATTGATCAGAGACGATTTTCCTACATTGGAACGCCCTATAAATGCATATTCAGGAATGGGGTCCTTCGGACATTTCCCGACATCGGTATTGCTTACTACAAAGGAAGCTGATTTGATCTTCATGATCTTAAATGTTTCTGTCGCTTAACCACGCTCCGAGAATACGGTTAAACTCTTCGGGGTGCTCCATCATCGGGGCGTGACCACACTTGTCGATCCAGAATAAATCTGAATCCGGTAAAAGTCGGTGAAATTCCTCTGCTACATTAGGAGGGGTTACGCTGTCATTCCTGCCCCAGATAATGCATGTAGGGGTGGTCATGTGCGGAAGGTCTTTTGACATATTGTGACGAATCGCACTCTTGGCAATGGCAAGGGTTTTTACCAATTTGCCCCTGTCGTTTACCGTGGCGTATACCTCGTCTACGATCTCCTTTGTGGCAACCTTTGGGTCGTAAAATACGTCCTCACTTTTCTTTTTAATGAATTCGTAATCGCCCCTTTTCGGATAGCCGTCTCCCATGGCGCTTTCGTAAAGGCCTGAACTTCCGGTGATCACCATGGCCTTTACCTTTTGCGGGTAAAGTTTGGTATGCAGTAATCCAATATGACCTCCCAGGGAATTGCCTAAAAGGATCACCTGGTCAAAGTTTTTATATTCAATGAATTCTTCGAGAAAATTAGCGAAGCTTTTAACGGTTGTTTTTAAAAGCGACATACCGTAGATGGGGAGTTCCGGGATAAGCACTTTGTAGCCTCTTTTGGAGAAATAGTCGGTAACACCGTTGAAATTACTCAGGCCTCCCATCAATCCGTGCAGTACGATCAATGGCGTCCCTTCTCCAACTTCTAAATAGGTGTACTTACCTTCCTTCTTTAATTCGTGTACCATTAATGGTTAGTTACATTTCTTCGAAACAAATATAGCGATTTCACCAATAATTCAGGCTTTTTCCACAGGAAGTGCAAAATACCTTCAAATTTTTGAAAATCCCTCAAAAAGGGCGCTTATAGCCCTTTTCTGACACTTTTTCACACTGCTGAAACCCAGGCCGTTGCTGCACTTAAACGGGATTCCCTCACAATTTATCAACAAAGTGGTAAAAAGTGCTCATTTGTGGTAAAAAGTGGTAAATATTTCTATATATTTGAAATGTAACATAAAATCCCGACCTCTACGTGTTTGAGTTTACAGAAGAATATGAGTGTAAGGCAGATAGCAAAGGGCGCATCATGGTGCCGTCTACTTTGCGGGCCAAGCTTGCGTCTGTATTGCACGAAGGATTGGTGATTAAACGCTCTATTTTCCAGTCTTGTCTGGAGATCTATACCGTTGAAGAGTGGAAAAAGGAGGCTGCAAAAGTAGGGAAGCTCAATCGCTTTGTAAAGAAGAATAACGATTTCATACGGCAGTTCACTGCCGGGGTTCGTCTGATCCAGATTGATGGAAATGGTCGGTTATCCATCCCTAAGAACCTGATGGAGTTTGCCGGGATTTCCAAGGAAGTGGTGTTAAGTGAGACCATTGGCCGGATAGAGCTTTGGGATAAAGAACGTTACTATAACGTTCTGGAGGCGGGGGCGGAAGATTTTTCTGAACTGGCTGAAGAAGTAATGGGTAATCTAAGTCTTGAAGATGATGAGTGAGTATCATAATCCTGTTTTGCTGAAGGAAACCGTAGATGGCCTGGGTATTAAGCCTGATGGGGTCTATGTGGATGTGACCTTCGGTGGAGGTGGGCATTCCAGGGAGATCATGAGCAGGCTTGGTGAAAAGGGACGTTTGTTTGCCTTTGATCAGGATGAGGATGCCTTGCGTAATGTTATAGACGAAGAGCGCTTCACGCTAATCAATGAGAATTTCAGGTTCATTAAAAGATTTCTCCGGTTTCAGGGAGTAAAGCAGGTAGATGGAGTTCTGGGTGATTTCGGAGTTTCATCGCATCAGTTCGATGTGGCCGAGCGGGGTTTTTCTACCCGTTTCGATGCCGGACTGGATATGCGGATGAGTAAGCGTAGTGAGCTTTCTGCCTACGAGGTGGTTAACGACTATAGTGAAGAGGAGTTAAGACGCGTTTTGCGTATGTATGGAGAGGTTAAGAATGCCGGGGCAGTAGCCCGGGCGATCGTTGCTCATAGGGAGAAGGGTGATATAAAAACCACAGATGCTCTTAAGCTGGCCTTGGGTAGGTTGTTACCTAAGCACAAAGAGCAAAAGATACTGGCTCCGATCTATCAGGCGATAAGGATCGAAGTGAATCAGGAGATTGAGGTGCTCAAGGAGTTTCTCCTTCAGATGCCTGAGCTTATAAAAGTGGGAGGGCGGCTGAGTTTGATCAGTTATCATTCTCTTGAAGATCGCCTGGTGAAGAATTTTATCCGAAGCGGAAAGTTCGAGGGAGAGCCTGAAAAGGACTTTTATGGTAATGTTCAGGTTCCTTTTAAAAAGGTTGGTGGGCTTATTAAGCCAACAGAAGACGAGATAGCGCAAAATAACAGGGCCAGAAGTGCCCGGTTGAGAATAGCAGAACGAATATAAGGTATGAGACAGCGACTGTTGGATGTTTTGAGGGGAAGCTTTCTTACCAGTGACGATGCAGCAGGGAACTGGAGGTTCATTCTTTTTGCTTCGCTTCTGGCGGTAATTATGATAAGCAGTGCGCATCGTGCCGATAAGAAGGTGCATCAGCTGGCCGGCCTCAATGAAGAGGTGCTGGAGTTGCGAAGTGAGTTTGTGGATGTGCGCACCAGGCTGCAGCAGCGAAAGCTGGAATCGAGTGTAAAACAAAGGGTTGAAAAATACGGCTTGGCGCCTTCAAAGACGCCGCCGAAAAAAATAAAGGTAGCAAGTCAGGAATAAACATGGCGATAACAGAAAAAAACATATCTAACCGATTGTACTTCATGGCGGGTTGTATGTTTCTCTTTGCTATTGCCGTGATGGTGAAGTTAGTAACCATCCAGGTGGTAGAGGGGGAGCATTACAAGGCGCTGGCGGAAGACAGGACGGTAAAGAACTTTGTCATAGAGCCCAATCGCGGAAATCTTTATTCTGACGATGGCAGCTTACTGGCTACTTCTGTGACCCGTTACGATATTCGCTTTGATGCTTTAACGCCATCCCAGGAGGTTTTTGAGGGCAATGTTAAGGCATTGTCTGATTCTCTGTCCCGAGTGTTTAATAAGACGTCTTCCTATTATCAGAACCTGATGCGAAAAGCCAGGGCTTCTAAAAACCGGTATTTGTTAATTGCCAGAGATCTCGGTTATACCGATTATCTCAGGGTTCGAAATTTCCCGATGTTTCGTCTGGGTCCTTATAAAGGAGGCCTCATCGTGGAGCAGGAAACGCAGCGGGAGCACCCTCTGGGGTCTATAGCTCAGCGCAGTGTGGGGTATGAGCGCTTTAACGCTGAGTCCGGGAGGTATTTCGGGGTAGGCCTGGAGCGGGCCTTCGGCGAATACCTTAGAGGTAAGCAGGGGAAACGGCTGAAGCAGAAGATCGCTAAGGGCCAATGGAAACCCATTACCGATTACAATGAGGTGGAGCCGCAGGATGGCTATGATGTGGTTTCAACGATAGACATTAACATCCAGGATGTGGCGCATCACGCCCTTCTTTCTCAATTGGAAAAATACAATGCCGATCACGGATGCGTGGTGGTTATGGAGGTGGAGACCGGAGAGGTTAAAGCCATTTCTAACCTGGGCAGAACAAGTAAAGGAACATATTACGAACGCCTCAATTATGCTATTGGAGAATCACACGAGCCGGGGTCTACCTTTAAGCTTATGTCTATGATGGCTGCCCTCGAAGACAAAGCGGTAGACACCAGCACTGTGATCGATACAGAAAAAGGGGTGTTGCGTTTTTATGGAAAACTGGTGCGGGATTCACATCACGGGGGTTATGGAAAGATCAGTGCCTCTGAGGTGTTCGAGGTTTCTTCCAATACCGGAGTGGTGAAGATCGTGGATGAATTCTATGGCGATCGGCCGGAAAAGTTTGTGAACCGTATATATAATACAGGCTTGGATAAGCCTCTGGGTTTGCCAATAGCCGGTGAAGGGAAGCCTATAATTCCACATCCAAATGATAAAAGCCGGTGGAGCGGGATCGCATTGCAGTGGATGGCCTATGGGTATGGGGTGGAGTTAACCCCTTTACAGATCCTGGCCTTTTATAATGCAGTGGCGAATGACGGCGAAATGGTAAAGCCGAGACTTATAAAGGAAGTGCGTCAATGGGATCAGCCGGTGATCGGCTTTGAAAAGGAAGTGCTTAATCCTTCGATATGCTCTGAAGAAACGGTAAAAAAACTGCAACAGATGTTGAAGAATGTAGTGGAGAAGGAACACGGAACCGGACATAAGCTTTACAGTCCGGATTTTTCCATGGCAGGAAAAACCGGTACGGCTCAGAAGAATTACAGTGATAAAAGTAAGAGGCAATATATTTCTTCCTTTGTCGGGTATTTTCCTGCTGATCAGCCGAAATATTCCTGTATCGTGGTGATCCATGAGCCCGATAAAAATGTCGGGTATTACGGGGCGGATGTTTCCGGACCTGTTTTTAAAAGCATTGCCCAAAAGATCTATACCAATTCTCCTCTTATTGATACGGTAGATGAATTGCAAAAGAAGAATGACCCTGCATACAATAATTACGAGGCCTATTATGCAAAGGTGCAGAAGCATTACCAGCAGGTGCCTGATGTAAAGGGCATGAGTGGAATGGATGCGGTTTCACTTTTGGAGAATATCGGTCTTAAAGTGCAGGTGGAAGGTAATGGGAAGGTAGTTTCTCAATTGCCAAAGGGCGGAACGCAGATTAAAGAAAACAAAACGGTGGTATTGAAGCTTTCATGAAGAACCTGAAAGACATATTATATAAGGTGAATATTGAAGCGGTGTACGGGAAAACCGATACGCCGGTGAATGATGTGCATTTTGATTCGCGCAAGGTGTCTCTCGATGATGTGTTTGTTGCTGTGAGAGGTACCGTTACCGACGGGCATCAGTATATGGGCAGGGCCACCGACCAGGGGGCCATTGCGGTGATATGCGAGGAGATGCCTGAAGTAGTGGTTAACGGAGTTACCTATGTGCTCGTATCTGACTCCAAGAAGGCTTTGGCGGTGATGGCTTCCAATTTCTACCACAATCCTTCAGGTAACCTGAAATTGGTTGGTGTTACAGGAACCAATGGGAAGACCACCGTGACCTCGCTTTTGTACCAGCTTTTTACAAAGGCGGGATATAAGGTCGGATTACTTTCCACCGTAAGGGTTATGGTTGGAGAAAAGGAGTATCCGGCTACCCATACCACCCCCGATTCCATGAGCATTAATCGCTACCTGAGTATGATGAATGACGAAGGAGTGGAGTTTTGTTTTATGGAGGTGAGTTCACATGGAATTCACCAGGAGCGCACAACGGGTCTTGTGTTTGCCGGAGGAGTGTTTACCAACCTGAGTCATGATCATCTGGATTACCATAAGACCTTTGCGGAGTACCGGGATGTTAAAAAGCGATTTTTTGACGAATTGCCTTCAAAGGCTTTTGCGCTTACCAATTCCGATGATAAAAACGGTATGGTGATGTTGCAGAATACTAAGGCCAGGAAATATACCTATGCGGTAAGATCGTATGCCGATTTCAGGGCGCAGATCCTTGAAAATCAGTTGAGCGGCTTGCTGCTTAAAGTGGAAGAGCACGAAGTTTGGAGTCGGCTAATAGGAAGTTTTAACGCGTATAATCTCCTGGCTGTATATGCTTCAGGATGTTTGCTTGGACTGGATAAAATGGAAGTGCTGCGGTTGCTTAGCGAACTGGAAAGTGTTGGTGGGCGTTTTCAGTATTTCATTTCCTCCGGGGAGGTAACGGCGATTGTGGATTACGCGCATACCCCGGATGCTCTTGAAAATGTCCTTGGAACCATCAGTGCCATTCGCACAGGTAACGAGACCCTGATCACAGTTGTGGGATGTGGGGGAGACCGGGACAAGACCAAACGGCCGGTGATGGCAGATATCGCCTCCCGCCTGAGCAACAAGGCCATTTTTACTTCCGATAATCCACGGTCTGAAGACCCTCAGTCGATTATAGATGATATGGAGAAGGGGGTGCAGCCTCAGCACTTTAGCAAAACCCTTTCTGTGATCGACAGAAAGCAGGCTATAAAAACTGCCTGTACCATGGCGGGGAAGGGCGATATTATTCTCATTGCCGGGAAGGGGCATGAGACCTATCAGGAGGTAAAAGGAGTGCGAAGTGACTTTGACGACCTCAAGGTGGTTAAGGAATTGTTGAAACAACTAAATAAATAAACCAGTTTCCGGACCAGGTCCGGGCTGTACAGGAATATATGTTATACTATTTGTTCGACTTTCTGGAAAGAGAATATCAGTTGCCGGGGGCGGGACTCTTTGAGTTTATCTCCTTCAGGGCTGCTGCCTCTATCATTCTTTCGCTGCTTATCTCAACCATATACGGTAAAAAGATCATCAATTACCTCAGGCGTAAACAGATCGGAGAAAGCGTTCGCGAACTCGGACTGGAAGGGCAGTCTCAAAAGGCGGGAACCCCGACCATGGGTGGGGTGATTATTATCCTGGCTACGCTGATTCCGGTTTTATTATTCGCCAAGCTGGACAATATATATATCGAACTGCTCATTGCTACCACGGTGTGGATGGGAGTGATCGGTTTTGTGGATGACTATATCAAAACCTTTAAAAAGGATAAGGAAGGATTAAAGGGCCGGTTCAAGGTGATCGGGCAGATAGGGATAGGAATTATTGTGGGGGTAACCCTGTATATGCATCCGGAGGTTACAATTAAAGAGGAGGTAACCGAGGTGAAAAAAGATAAAATAGAGAACGTTCAAACCTCTTTAGACGAGGTCACCAATAAGGAATATACGGCAGAGGAGAAGTCTACCAAAACCACTATTCCCTTTGTAAAAAATAATGAGTTTGATTATGCAGAGCTTATTTCCTGGGTGGGAGACAATTACAGGGATTATGCCTGGTTGTTGTTTATTCCTATCGTAATCTTCATCATCACCGCAGTGTCTAATGGAGCCAACCTTACGGATGGTATCGATGGGCTTGCTGCCGGAAGTTCGGCAATAATAGCACTAACCCTGGGGATTTTCGCCTGGGTTTCGGGGAACATCATCTTTTCCGAATATCTCAATATAATGTATATCCCGAGAGTGGGAGAGATCACCATTTTCATCTCAGCCTTTGTAGGGGCTCTGGTAGGGTTTCTTTGGTATAACACCTTCCCTGCACAAGTGTTTATGGGAGATACCGGTAGTCTCACGATCGGTGGAGTTATTGCAGTGATCGCCATAGCGGTACGAAAGGAACTGCTGATTCCATTGCTTTGCGGAATTTTTCTGGCAGAAAACCTTTCTGTGGTTATGCAGGTATCCTGGTTTAAGTATACGAAGAAGAAATTTGGTGAGGGCAGGCGCATCTTTCTGATGTCGCCCCTGCATCATCATTACCAGAAGAAGGGATATCACGAGAGTAAGATCGTGACCCGGTTCTGGATCGTGGGGATCATCCTTGCGGTGTTGTCAATAGTGACCTTAAAAGTGCGCTAGGAATGAAAAGGCTAACGGTCTTGGGAGGAGGAGAGAGTGGTGCAGGAACGGCGGTTCTGGCCAAAAAGGAAGGCTTCGAGGTCTTTGTGTCAGACAAAGGGCCTATCAGGCAAAAGTATAAGGACGTTCTTATTCATAACGATATAAAATGGGAAGAGAAAGGGCATACTGAGGAGGTGATCCTCAATGCAGACCTGGTGATGAAGAGCCCGGGAATTCCGGATACAGCACCCCTGGTGGTGAAATTGCGTGAAAAAGGCATTCCGGTTATTTCCGAAATCGAATTTGCTTCGGCTTATACCAGTGCAGTGATCGTGGGAATTACCGGGAGTAACGGGAAAACCACAACCACCATGCTAACCGGTCATGTGCTAAAGGAGGCTGGTCTTGATGTTGGGGTAGCCGGTAATATAGGAGATAGTTTCGCAGCCATGGTAGCCGATCGTGACCCGGAATATTTCGTGCTTGAGATCAGCAGCTTTCAGTTAGATGGCATACTGGAGTTCAGGCCTCGTATTGCGGTGATCACCAATATTACCCCGGACCACCTGGATCGTTATGGATACAAATTTGAAAATTATATCGCCTCGAAATTCAGGATCGCCATGAATCAGACTCCGGAGGATTATCTGATCTATGACGCCGATGATGAGGTGATCACCGGATGGCTTGAAAAGCACCCGGTTCGATCCCGTTTAATTCCGTTTTCCCTGGAAAGGGAATTGGAAGAAGGGGTATACGTGAAAGACAAAGAAATAGTAATTAACATAAATAATCAGCAATTAACCATGTCAACAGAGACCTTAACCTTAGAGGGAAAACACAACCAGAAGAATGCTATGGCGGCTTCTGCGGTAGCCCAGCTTTTAAAGATCAGAAATTCGACCATCAGAGACAGTATGCAGAATTTCCAGGGTGTTGAACACCGCCTGGAAAAGGTACTGAAGATCCAGGATGTATGGTTTATTAATGATTCCAAGGCTACCAATGTGAATGCCACCTACTATGCGCTGGAAAGTGTAAAGACTCCGGCTGTATGGATCGTTGGCGGGGTGGACAAGGGTAACGACTATCTTTCGCTGATGCCTATGGTCCGTGAAAAGGTAAAGGCCATTGTATGTCTTGGTGTAGACAATGCCAAGCTTTTGAATACCTTCAGTAACGTGGTTGATGTGGTGGTCGAGACCACTTCCATGAATGAGGCGGTGCAAATTGCTCACAAAATGGCCGATAAGGGCGATACCGTTTTATTGTCGCCTGCATGTGCTTCCTTCGATCTCTTCGAGAGCTATGAAGATCGTGGGCACAAGTTCAAGGAAGCTGTTCGTGCCTTGTAATTGATGATTTAAAAAGAATACCTAAACCCTAATATACCTGCGAAAAGTGCAGCATATTTTTAATAACATAAAAGGAGATAAAACGATTTGGGCGGTCGTGGCTTTGCTGGCCTTGTTTTCGTTCTTACCGGTGTACAGTGCCAGTACCAATCTGGTTTATGTGGTGGGTAACGGAACGACGCTGGGGCATCTGGGCAAGCATGCCTTCCTTTTATTTGTTGGGTTTGGGATTATTTACGCCATACACAAGATTCCCTACCGTTATTTTAAAGGACTCTCCATCCTGGCTATGCCTGTGGTGATCCTATTGCTGATTTTTACCCTCGCCCAGGGAACAACTATTGGTGGGGCCAATGCCAGTCGATGGATACAGGTTCCCTTCGTTGGGATCTCTTTTCAAACATCCACCCTGGCGGCTATTGTGCTGTTACTCAACGTGGCACGGTACCTGGCAAAGATCAAGGATGAAAAACCGACTTTTAAAGCGTCAATTCTTCCGCTTTGGATACCGGTTTTTTCAGTTTTAGCTTTAATTTTGCCAGCCAATTTTTCGACAACTGCCATCCTGTTTCTTATGGTTATGGTGGTGTGCTTTTTAGGGGGATATCCCACCAAATACCTGTTGGGTATCCTCGGAGCCGGACTTGTGGTACTCACCATGTTCGTGCTCACCGCTAAAGCGTTTCCGGGATTGTTCCCAAACAGGGTGGATACCTGGATGAGTCGTATCGAAAATTTTGCCGGTGACGATGATCCCTCCGGGGATTATCAGATCGAAAAGGCAAAGATCGCTATAGCCCGGGGAGGGGTTATAGGTATGGGTGCCGGGAAGAGTGTAATGAAGAATTTCCTGCCCCAAAGTTCATCAGATTTTATTTATGCTATCATCGTAGAAGAATATGGCCTTGCCGGAGGATTGACCCTGGTCTTTCTTTATCTCCTGCTGTTGTTCCGTATTGTGGTGGTGGCGCACAAGGCCGATTCGGTCTATGGAAAACTTGCGGTTACGGCCGTGGGGTTACCCATAGTATTCCAGGCCTTTGTGAATATGGCCGTGGCCGTGGAATTGTTTCCGGTTACGGGGCAGACCCTGCCGCTTATCAGCAGCGGGGGAACCTCCATTTGGATGACCTGCATGGCACTTGGAATAATTTTGAGTGTGAGTGCCAGGAGGCAGGAAGATGTGGAGCGTGATAGTACAGAAGAAAACATTGAAAATCCGTTAGCGGTACTAAGTGAGTAGTTATAAGTTCATATTATCCGGAGGAGGTACAGGAGGTCATATCTATCCTGCAATTGCCATTGCCAATGCATTGCAGCGAAGGTTTCCTGATGCCAGCTTTCTGTTTGTAGGCGCCCGTGATAAGATGGAGATGGAGAAGGTGCCTCAGGCGGGTTATGATATAAAGGGTTTATGGATATCGGGAATTCAGCGTAAGCTGACCCTGTCTAACCTCATGTTTCCTTTTAAGCTGGTAGACAGTCTTGTGAGATCCAGGAAGATTGTGAAGGATTTTAATCCCGACCTGGTGATAGGTACAGGTGGTTTTGCCAGTGGACCGCTGCTAAAAATGGCGACATCCATGAAGGTGCCTTGCGTGTTGCAGGAACAAAATTCATTTCCAGGCATCACCAATAAATGGCTGGCACCCCAGGTGGAGAAAATATTTGTGGCTTACGATGGGTTGGAACGGTTTTTTCCATCCGGAAAGATCATTAAAACCGGAAACCCCGTTAGGCAGGATTTGCTGAATTCGGCAAACCGTAAGGAGGAAGCTCTGAAGTATTTCGGACTTCATCCCGGGAAGCCAGTATTGTTCGTGATGGGGGGAAGCCTTGGAGCCAGGCGCATAAATGAACTGGTTGCAGATCACCTGGAACTGTTCGGGGAACTGGGGGTTCAGGTTCTCTGGCAGTGCGGAAAGTTATACCTCGACCAGTATAAGGATCTGGAAGGTGATACCGTAAAGATCAAGCCCTTTATCGGAAGAATGGACCTCGCCTATGCGGCGGCTTCTGTGATCATCTCCCGGGCGGGAGCCGGTTCAGTTTCAGAACTGTCCATTGTTGGTAAACCGGTGATTTTTATACCCTCACCAAATGTGGCAGAAGACCATCAGACCAAAAATGCGAAATCGGTAGCCGACAGACAGGCGGCCCTGATGATTAAAGAGGCCAATTTGGAGAATGAATTTGAAGAAGTGTTCCGGACGCTGATGCGCTCTGAAGAACAACAGAAAATGCTGGCCGCGAATATTAAGAAGCTGGCTTTACCCGGGGCGACTGAACAGATCGTAACCGAAATAGAAAAGATATTAAAAGCGAGAGCGCGAAATGCATAGACCGGATCTTGAACATATTAAAAGAGTTTACCTCCTGGGAATAGGAGGTATAGGTATGTCAGGCCTGGCCCGCTATTTTAAATTCAGAGGGGCAGAGGTGTGCGGTTATGACCGTACCCCTGGAGCACTTTCGCGAAAGCTGGAATCCGAAGGTATTGAGATTCATTACCAGGATGATGTTGAATTGATCCCTGAAGCTTTTAAAACCAGCGGGAGGGACCTGCTGGTTATTTACACCCCTGCTGTACCCGCAACCAGTAATGAGATGCAGTGGTTCAGGGCAGGAGATTTCCAGATGATGAAACGCTCGGAAGTGCTGGGGCTGATCACTGAGGGGAACAAGTGTCTGGCAGTGGCCGGAACCCATGGGAAAACCACCACCTCCAGTATCCTGGCGCACCTTCTTAGAGAGAGCGGTTACGCTATTACAGCCTTTCTGGGTGGAGTCGCCGAAAATTTCGAAAGTAATTTTCTGGTGGAAGGGAGTGATTGCACTGTGGTCGAGGCCGATGAGTTTGACAGGTCATTCCTGCATTTGTCGCCGGATATTGCCTGTATAACCTCTATGGATGCAGACCACCTGGATATTTACGGAGGCAAGGCCGAACTCGAGGAAGGTTTCAGACAATTTAAACGAAAATTAAAGCCTGAAGGGAAAATGCTGGTCAGATATGGGTTGCCCATGGAAGGGATAACCTATGGAACAGAGCCAGAAGCGGATTACCGGTTTGAAAATATTAAGATCTCCAACTCAGCCTACACATGTGATTTGGTTACGCCTAATGGCGAGGCACGCAAGGTTGTTTTCGGGAAGCCCGGGAAACACAACCTGTTAAATGCTTTAGTAGCAATAGCAATGGCGGTCGAAATGGGAGCCCCCCTCGACCGCCTTACTAAAGCGCTAGAGAGTTTTAAAGGCGTGAAAAGAAGGTTTTCTTACCAGATCAAAGAGGATAAGCTGGTGTATATTGATGACTATGCCCATCATCCTACAGAGATCGCGGCGGTATTTGAGGCCGTAAATAGTTTTCATCCGGGGATGAAGACAACAGTGGTTTTTCAACCCCACCTGTTTAGCCGTACCCGGGATTTTATGCAGGAATTTGCTTCGGCACTGGAGAAGTTTGATGAGATCATTTTGCTGGAGATCTATCCGGCAAGAGAGCTCCCAATTGAAGGGGTGGATTCGCAAGCCCTGCTTGACCGGATTGATAATCGGAATAAGATGCTTTTATCGAAACCGGACATGCTGGAGTATATAGGCAAGAAGAAAAACGGAGTGGTCTTGAGCCTTGGTGCAGGAGACATCGGAGAATTGGTAACGGAAATTAAAAGCACATTGAAGCAGTGAAAAAATATTGGCCACATATCAGGTTAGTGCTTATTGCAGGACTTGCAGTATTCCTGTACTCGTTTTCAAACGCGCGCAACGATAAACGAACCATCCTGAAAGAGCGGCATATTGAATTTGTAAATGAAGATGCCTTATTTATCACCTATGCTTCCGTTGATAAGTTGTTGATACAAAGTGAAGAGGCGGCTTCAAAGGTTTTGCTAGAAAAATTAGATTTGAATACGATCGAAAACGCTCTGAATGAGAATGATATGGTCAAGAATGCAGATGTTTACCTGACCGTAAATGGCGGATTGGGGGCCAGGATCATTCAGCGAACTCCAATTGCCCGGGTGGCTGGAGATCAGGCTTATTATATCGATGAGGATGGGGAATATATGCCCTTGTCTCCCGTGTATTCTGCCCGGGTGCCCCTGGTTACCGGGGAGGTCAGTAAAGAACGAACTGAAGAAGTTCACCGCCTGGCCTATTACATTTATAACGACGACTTCCTTCGTAGGAATGTGATTGGCATCCACAAGGATAAGGAAGGGTTCGAACTGCGATTCAGGACCAACGAATTTGTTTTAAGATTCAGTGATATAACAAAGCTGGATAAGAAGTTTAATAATTTTAAAGCCTTTTATCAGAAAGGCACTAAAGATAAGTCATTGGCCATGTATAAGGCCGTTAACCTGGATTATGACAACCAGGTGGTGTGCACCAAAAAATAAGATATGGAAAGTACTAAATACGCTGTTGGATTAGATATAGGTACCACAAAGATCGTGGCCATGATCGGCCGTAAAAACGATTATGGTAAGGTGGAGATCCTGGGTATAGGGAAATCAAAAAGCCTGGGGGTTCACCGTGGGGTGGTTAATAATATTACCCAGACCATACAGTCTATTCAGCAGGCGATTGAGGAGGCAGAAAGCGTATCAGGTTTAAAGATCCACGACTGTGTGGTTGGGATAGCCGGACAGCATATCCGAAGCCTGCAGCACAGTGACTATATCACAAGGAGCAATTCTGAAGAGGTGATAGGGGAAAAAGATGTGGAAGACCTGTGTAACCAGGTGTATAAACTGGTGATGCTTCCCGGGGAAGAGATCATTCATGTGCTTCCGCAGGAGTATAAGGTAGACGGGCAGGCAGAGATCAAAGAGCCTATTGGTATGTATGGTGGCCGTCTCGAGGCCAACTTCCACGTGGTCGTGGGCCAGGTAACCTCCATTAAGAATATCGGCCGATGTGTAAAGAATTCCGGACTGGAACTTTCCGGGATCACCCTTGAACCCCTCGCCTCGGCAAATGCCGTTTTGAGTCAGGAAGAAAAGGAGGCCGGAGTGGCTCTCATCGATATAGGGGGAGGAACCACCGACCTGGCGATCTTTAAGGATGGTATTATCCGTCATACAGCCGTGATCCCATTCGGAGGAAACGTGATCACCGAAGATATCAAGGAAGGATGTTCTATTATAGAAAAGCAGGCCGAACTGCTCAAGATCAAGTTCGGATCGGCCTGGCCGGGAGAAAATAAGGACAATGAGATCGTTTCCATTCCCGGACTTCGCGGTCGCGAACCAAAAGAGATCACCCTGAAGAACCTGTCCAAGATCATCCATGCCCGTGTGGTAGAGATCATCGAGCAGGTGTATATGGAGATCAAGAATTATGGGCATGAAGAGCAGAAGAAAAAACTGATCGCAGGTATTGTGCTTACAGGAGGCGGAAGCCAGTTAAAGCACCTGAAACAACTGGTGGAGTATATTACCGGGATGGATACCAGGATAGGCTATCCGAACGAGCACCTCGCTGGCGATTCAGATAGTGAGGTAGCCAGCCCTGTATATGCAACTGCCGTGGGATTGGTCATGAAGGCCCTGGAGCAACAGTATCGCAAAGGGATGAACGGAGACGAGCAGGAGGTGATTTCTGAACAGGAAAGCATTTCGCAGCAGGAACCTGTGCGTGAAACAGAAGACGAAAACCGGGATACAGAAGGTCAGGAGAAACATGTGAAGCCTACCTCTCCGAAGAAGTCGTTCCTGGAGAAATTTTCGGACAGATTAAAAGATTTTCTGGATAATGCTGAATAACCCATACCCAAGAGTCAGCATTAACTAACAACAATAAAACCGGGTAAAAAAGTGTAATTATGAGTGGAGAAAACAACAATTTTGGCAACATCTCATTCGATTTACCAAAAAATCAAAGTAACGTGATCAAGGTGATTGGAGTAGGTGGCGGAGGTAGCAACGCGATCAACTACATGTTCCAGCAGGGCATCAAAGGGGTCGATTTTGTAGTGTGTAATACCGATGCCCAGGCGCTTCAGAACAGCTCGGTTCCGAACAAGGTTCAGTTAGGGGTGTCCCTGACCGAAGGACTTGGGGCCGGAGCCAATCCCGAAGTGGGAGAACAGGCGGCCCTGGAAAGCCTTGAGGAACTGCAGTCCATGCTGGATACCAATACCAAGATGGTTTTTATTACCGCAGGAATGGGGGGAGGTACAGGTACCGGAGCGGCACCTATTATTGCCAAGCTGGCAAAGGATATGAATATCCTCACGGTAGGGATCGTCACCAGTCCTTTCCAGTTCGAAGGAAAGAACCGCTGCGGGCAGGCGCAAAAGGGAATAGAGCGTTTGCGAAGCAATGTGGATTCCCTGATCGTTATTAATAACAACAAATTAAGAGAAGTATACGGAAATCTTGGGTTTAAGGCCGGCTTCTCAAAGGCAGACGAGGTGTTGGCCACGGCCGCACGAGGTATAGCCGAAGTAATTACTCATCATTACACACAGAACATTGACCTTCGGGATGCCAAGACCGTACTCTCCAATAGCGGAACGGCCATCATGGGGTCTGCAGCATCAACGGGTTCCAACAGGGCGCAGGAAGCTATTATGAAAGCCCTGGATTCGCCACTGCTTAACGATAACAAGATCGCGGGTGCCAAAAACGTGCTGTTGCTTATCGTATCCGGAACAGAAGAGATCACCCTTGACGAGATCGGAGAGATCAACGACCATATCCAGGATGAGGCCGGGCATAATGCCAACATCATCATGGGGGTTGGAGAAGATGAAGAATTGGGCGATGCCATCTCCGTAACCATTATCGCTACGGGTTTTAATACCGACCAGCAGCATGAAATTACCAATACAGAAGTAAAACGTATTATTCATACCCTTGAGGACGAGCAAAAGGCTACCCACGACCTGAGTCCTGAAGGCGGACTTATGGGGGGAGTAAACCTGTCTAAGAAGTCGGTTCAGCCTTCGGTCCGGCCGCAAGAGGTACAGCAGGAAGAAAAAAAGGTGATTCGCCACGAGCTCAATGAGCCTGAGGCGAAGACCCCGGAAGCGACACATAGCAACCTCGACCTGATCCCGACCTCAGACCTGATCCGTAATATGAATGTGGAATTCGAGGAGGTTCGCGCCGTTGAAGATGACTTTGTGATCATAGATACCAGTGCTAAGATCCGGGATATCGAGGTGAACGATCCTGTGGATGTTACCCGGGAGCAGGAGCGTGCACAGATCTCACTTTCTTTCGATATGCCTTTACAACCGGAAAAGGAAGAAGAGGAGAAGGAGACTACCATCACCTTTGACCTGACCGAAGAGGTGAAAGACATGGAAGTGAAAGAACCTGTGGAAGTAATTCCTTACACCGAATACTCGGAAGAGGGACCAAAACGCTACAGCCTGGATGATTATATGGATGTAGAGAAAAAGCTCACCAATGCGCAGCCGGAGAAGAAATCGGCAGAGGTACTTGAAGAAGAGCTCAGGGTAGAGAAGAAAGTACTTCCGGAACCGGTAAGAGAAACGCAGCCGGAGGAAGAGGCAGACCCTTTTAACCGGTCTATCGAAGAGAGTCTGAGAAAAAGAGCTGAAGAGCGCAGAAGAAAGCTTAAGGACTTTAATTACAAGTTCCAGAACAACGCTGCAAGAATTGACGAAATTGAAAAACAACCTGCATACAAGCGTATGGGTATCGATTTAGATGATCACCGCAGTCAGGACAATACCTCCAGGATGAGTGTAGGGTCAGACAGCAACGATGATGTGCAGTTAAGAAGTAATAATTCGTTTTTACACGATAATGTTGATTAATAGCAAATAGCATTTTGTGTTTTACGAAAACCCGGGAACAGTCAATTGTTCTCGGGTTATTTTTTTATCTTCGCACAGCTGTTTTGATAACAAATCAAGAAAGAACGTTATGAGCTTACAGGATAAGGTGATGGCCGATATGAAAGCGGCCATGAAGAATAAGGATGCTGCGGCACTGGAGGCCTTGAGAGCGGTAAAGTCGGAACTGCTGCTGGCCAAGTCCAATGCAGAGACTAAAGAAGGGCTTACCGAAGAACAGGAAATTAAGTTACTTCAGAAACTGGTGAAGCAACGTAAGGAAAGCGCAGTGGTTTTTTCGGAGCAGGGACGAGAGGATCTGGCCCAACCGGAACTTGCTCAGGCGGCAATTATAGAAAAATTCCTTCCGGAACAATTGAGTGAAGAAGAGATCGAGAAGGTGGTGGTTGCCATTATAGCGAAGACCGGAGCCGAGAGTATGAAGGATATGGGAAAGGTCATGGGTATGGCTTCCCAGGAACTTGCAGGAAAAGCTGATGGAAAAACCATCTCAGCTATTGTGAAAAATAAATTAGCGGGTTAAATTTGCCCTCGTCAATACGTAGTGGTTCGTAAGAACGAACAGGCCCCGTAGTTCAACTGGATAGAATATCAGATTTCGGCTCTGAGGGTTGGGGGTTCGAATCCTCCCGGGGTCACTACAAGCAGAAAACCCATCGCGAAGGCGATGGGTTTTTTTTATACCCCAAACCCTGCAAGCTCGCTTGCTTAGGGTGCAGGGGTATAAAAAAACACCGGGCTTGCTGTAGCAAGCCTGGGTTTTCTATTTGCTGAGGGGAGCTACAGAGGATCATGAGCGAAGGGAGTACTCCTTCTTTTTGGCCAAATATAAACGGTTTGCACACCCCTTCCGTCAGCACCGGGGTGCTGACACCTTCCCCTGGGAGGGGAAGGAGAACGTACTACTCTATGGAGTCATGGTTAGTGATGGTTTGTTTCATAGCCGCAACCGAGGATCATGAGCGAAGGGAGTACTCCTTCTTTTTGGCCAAATATAAATGGTTTGCACACCCCTTCCGTCAGCACCGGGGTGCTGACACCTTCCCCTGACAGGGGAAGGAGAACGTGCTATTCTAAGGAGTCGTGGTTAGTGATGGTTTATTTCATAGAAACTGCAGAGAATTACGAGCAGGGGCGAGTGATCCTTTATTTGACAGAAGGTAACCGAATAACGCACCCCTTCTGTTTTCAGCAAAGCTAAGCCCACCTTCCCCTCTCAGGGGTAGAAAACCCGCTTTCAAATGGAAGTTATATGGAGTGTATCGTATACACATATTTTAGATTGACATTCCAAAAGACCATGTCATGGTTGCATCACAGACAGCATAATCTGAAATCTAATTCTTACATTTAGACAGCGACAGGTTAAAGAAAGCAAGGAAACCTGTGCGCCCACTTTTTTATAACTGTTCATAATCTAAAAAAATCAACAAATGTATTTCACTCGAATTCAAACCAAGACGATTTCCGAATGTCTGAGGTATTGGTATGTGGCTATTACCATCTTTATGTTCCTGTCTTCTTTTCAGGGAATGGCACAGGACTACCGGGAACAGCTTGAAGAGATCGCTATTATCGATCAAAAGGTAATGATGCCCATGCGGGATGGCACACGCCTCGCCACGGATATCTACCGTCCTAAGACAGATAAGAAAGTTCCCATCATCTTTTCGCGCACCCCCTATAACTTTAATACCTGGGGCGACGGGGAAGAAAGAACCCGGACCTACCAGAGGGCTTTGGAGGCTGTAAAACACGGCTATGCCTATGTGGTGCAAAACGAAAGAGGGCGTTATTTTTCTGAAGGGGAATGGGATATCCTCGGGGTACCGCTTACAGACGGGTACGACGCCTTTAGCTGGATGAAGGATCAGGACTGGTCTAATGGCAGGATAGGTACATACGGGTGTTCTTCAACAGCCGAATGGCAGATGGCAGTGGCTGCCCTTGATCACCCTTCTCATGCCGCGATGGTGCCTCAGGGGTATGGTGCCGGAGTAGGCAGGGTAGGAGAGATCAATGAACAGGGAAACTGGTACAGGGGAGGTGCAGAGCAAATGCTGTTCTTTGCCTGGTTATACGGGGTGGAGCATGATAAATTTAAACCCAGGATACCGGAGGGTGCTACCCAGGAAGATCTGATCAGAATATCGAGATATTACGACCTGGCTCCTGAGAACCCACCGGTGGATATGAAAGAAGCCCTGGCTCATTTGCCTATCCAGGATATCCTGAAAAATGTTAATGGGAAAAAGGAGATCTTCGATAAAATGGTAAGACGCAAACCCAATGATCCGGCCTGGTATGAAGGCGGACTCTATCACGATAACATGGAGATCGGGGTGCCTTCCTTTTGGTTTGCTTCCTGGTATGATGTATCTATCACTCCTAACCTCTATTTGTTCAATCACGTAAGGAATAATGCCAAAGATGCTGAGATACGGGATAACCAGTACATGGTGATCGCACCAACCCTGCATTGCGCTTATACCCGGGCTACAGAGAATACGATTGTTGGCGAATTAAGTGTGGGGGATGCCCGCCTTAATTATGAGGAACAGATCTATAAGTGGTTTGACCTATGGCTCAAGGGTGAAGATAATGACTTTAAAGAAACGACTCCAAGAGTACAGTACTACACCATGGGACTCAATAAATGGCAGTCTTCTGAAACCTGGCCTCCCGAAGGTACAGAGATGAAAACCTATTACCTGAACAGCGAAGGCGCCGCCAACAGCAGGTTCGGTGACGGGACGCTAAGTACGGAAATGCCCGGAGAGGATCATCCGGATGCGTTTACATACGATCCCATGAATCCCGTTCCATCCTATGGCGGAAATGTGTGCTGTACCGGAAATGCCGTTATGGGTGGCTCTTTTGATCAGCAGGATATGGAAGCCCGGAACGATATTCTGGTCTATACCACCGAGCCCTTAAGCGAAGATACCGAGGTCTCCGGATTTATTGAATCGACCCTGTATGTTTCTTCGGATGTCAAAGACACCGACTTCACTATTAAATTGATCGAAGTTCACCCTGACGGGAGTGCCTACAACCTGGATGAAACCATACAGCGGGTAAGATACCGGGAAGGGTATGATAAAGAGGTGTTTATGGAGGAAGGCCAGGTATACCAGGTAGACCTGACCCCCATGGCCACTAGTAATTACTTTAAAAAGGGGCATCGTATACGAATTGAGGTTTCCAGCAGTAATTTTCCCCGTTTTGCACGAAACCTAAATACCGGAGGAAACAACTTCGATGAATCGGAGGGAGTGGTGGCACACAATAAGGTGCATCATTCTTCTGAATATCCCTCACAGATCAGGATTCCCATTACTAAATAGAAATAGCGGGATCTATCCAGTAAACCCATGGAAATTTGGATTGCCGGGCCGTATGATGCGGACCGGCTTTTTTGTTTCAGGAATTGCGCATATAGCATTGGGCTGCATTTACCGCCTTACGTGTGGCAAAACAGGAAGCAGGTGTGCAGCATGTGAAGTTTCTCAGAAAAATGGGATGCTATTCTTCTTCATTGACATCATTGTGCTCCGTGTTGTAAGTAAACAGGAAGGCTGCACTTAGGGTAATTAGCAACCCTATGCCGAGAATGAAATCGGAAAGCATGTAATGAAGCAGATGCAGTACCACACCAATAATGACAAGGCATACACCCAGGATAAGGATGTTGAGGCGGGATAGATTCATAGTTCTTTAAATAAAATTTGGGAAGAGTAATATAGTAAAATAAATTTAAATCAGATAAATCCTACAAAATTAACACTTTAAAAGGGTGTGCATGTCAGATCGCAGGGGTAGGGCCGGCTTAAGGTTCTTTTTAACTACTTAACGCAGTGACAATGATTCCTTGTTCTGTAGGAAACCTTTTCCTAATAAAGGAGTCTTAGGTTTGTATCTGAATTTCGGGTATACCGGGATTAGTTAAACCCGATACCGGCGTATTTGGTTTAGCGAATAATCAATTTACTTACTTCGTTTTAGAGGTGCTCGTATTGAAAGATGCGGGCACTTCTTGTTTTAAAAGCTTAACGAACTTATTTTCCTTTGGTTCAGGGTTGTAACTATGCGAGGGTTGTTCTATCTTTAGTAGTAAATAAC
Source organism: Robertkochia flava (assembly GCF_020166515.1). GTDB lineage: Bacteria > Bacteroidota > Bacteroidia > Flavobacteriales > Flavobacteriaceae > Robertkochia > Robertkochia flava. The sequence continues at coordinate 881,041 of NZ_JAINZT010000002.1, forward strand.
TCAAAATGAAGCATTTATATTTACTATTCGTAATGACGCTGCTGATGGTCTCTGGCTGCAGGCAAACTTCTGAAAAGGAACCCCAGCCCCAGGAGACGGAGCAAAAGGAAAGTACCCCCGAACAAAAAACTGAAAGTACAGAGCCCGGAATGGCGGTTGACACCAATGAAGAAGAACGTGAATTGACACCTAAGGATACGGTGTACAGCCGATATGGAAGAACAGCGATTCTGGAGGATGGATCCACAGAACTCATCAGTCCTGCCTCACATGTGCGATTCAGGGCTATGGGAGATACAACGGTGGTTCGCCTGGAAACCGCCGGGGAAGCGCATGGTTATGCTCTGGTTACCCTCAACGAGACATTCAGCTGGAAGTTCCGGCTTCCCGGTTCGGGGATAAGTGAAATACCGATCCCAATGGGTAATAAGGATGCATGGCACGAGCTGGCAGTTTACAAGCTAACGGAGGCGCATAATGGAGGAGTTATCTTTCATGGCGCCCAGGCCGAGTCCCTGAAAACTACCGGCATTGCACCGGAGCTTCATATTGAATTTATAGGGAATTCCATTACCTGCGGCTACGGGGCAGATGCCACGGAAATCCCTTGTGGAGAGGGTGTTTCTTATGATCAGCATAATCCTTACGAGGCCTATGCGGCGCGTGTTGCCAGGGAACTTCGGGCCGGGTACAACCTGAGTGCAGTAAGTGGTATCGGTATCTACAGAAACTATCGGGAAGACCGGAAAGAGACCATGCCGGAAATTTACGGATACCTTTATCTGGATGATGGGAGGCAGGCGACCTGGGATCCTGATGGTTGGAACCCTGATATAGTGAGCATTTGCCTGGGAACGAATGATTTTTCCAGAGGGTCGGATCCCGAAAACAGGGCGGCATTTGATCCGGAGCAGTTCACCAATGCCTATATTAAATTCGTGGAGGATCTTAATCTTCGTTACCCGGAGGCAGCATTTGCACTTTTGAATTCTCCTATGGTTACCGGAGAAAATACTGCTGTTTTAGAGGAGGCTTTGAGTAAGGTGCAGTCTCATTTTTCGGACACAGAGATCATAGAGGTCTTTAAATTTGAAGATGTAGGGTTGGCCGGCTGTGCCACCCATCCCGGATTAGAAGATCATGAGTTAATGGCAGACCAGATCCGCCCTTTCTATATTAACCTTCTCGATAAGGTGGCAGAGCGCGACGGATTGCTTGTGGAGTGATGGCTGTTCCCTGCAGGTTTCAGGGCTTCATTTCCTGAGGTAGAATGATAAAAGTCATGTTTTACATGGGGGTATAAGACTAATTTAGAACAAGTTGAAGTGTTATATCAAACGTTATGAAAGAAGAGGAACATCAAAGTAGCGGATTAAAGGAAATGCATGCAGAATCGATGGGATGGAAATCGGATCTGAAGTTTTGTCTGGATGAGTTCAATTTCTTTGATAAGCTGTTGAATTCATACCAGTATGTCCCGGATAATAAGGAAGATTTTGATCTTCGGAATGACCTGGTCAGGGATTTTGAAGAACTGAGAAAGTCGAGAACGGACATCTGGGAAAGTGTTTCCAATCATGTAAATCATATGGGAGGCGTGTTCGAAAAAGGGGAGTCAGTGATCGAATCTTCTTATGAACGGGAACATCAGGCCGTAAAGGTACAGGTGGGAGACTTCAAACTTCAATTTAAATCATTCAAGCAGAAACTATTTGACCTGGCAGACCATATTCTGGAAAACAAGAAGCCCGGTGACTTAACATCTTAAAACAATACGACTATGGATATCAAGGATACAGTAGACAGGATCATGACCAGAGAGCTGGTTCAGTTAAATGTGAATGATGATCTTTACAAGGCAGAAAAGTTATTCAACAAACATAAGATTCGTCATATTCCCGTTACCGACGGGAAAAAGATCGTGGGTATTTTAAGTCTTACCGATCTGATGCGAATCAGTTATGCCGATGTTATTGACGAAGACGATGATACGGTAGAGTCCGTAGTTTACAATATGTTCAAATTGCCACAGGTGATGACCCGCGTGCCGGAAACTATTTCATCGGATACGACGGTAAAAGAGGCTGCTGCTATTCTTACCGGTAGGGAGTTTCACGCTCTTCCCGTTGTAGATAAGGACGAGCTTGTGGGTATTGTTACCACCACAGATGTGATCCGGTATTACCTGAACGAGGCTTATAAATAACCCCCTTCAGGGCAAGGAATACAATCAGACCTTTTCTTTCTCTACGGAAGCGATATGATCGAGGATCATTCTGGCGTGAATTCTTGAGTTTTCAATAAACCATAAGTGGGTATCCATACCACCGCAGATCACTCCTGCCAGGTATAAGCCTTTAACATTGGTTTCCATGGTTTTCTCATCGTACTGAGGGTAGTATTTTTCGTCATCAGAAAGTTGAATCCCCATATTCCTGAGAAAACTGAAATTAGGCCGGTACCCTGTTAGGGCCAGCACATAGTCATTTTCAATTTCAAATGTTTTGCCTTCCTGCCGTATAAGGATGGTCTTGTCTTTAATGGCCTCGATCTCGGCGTTGAAGTAAGCTTTGATGGAGCCTTCCTTAATGCGATTCTCCATGTCGGGTTTCACCCAGTATTTCACCCGTTCTCCGATACCCGGACCCCTGACAATCATAGTGACCTCGGCTCCTTTGCGATAGCATTCCAGGGCGGCATCTACAGCCGAGTTACTCGCTCCGACCACTGCCAGCTTTTGCATGGCATAATAATGCGGATCGTTGTAATAATGGGAAACCTTGTCTTTATCCTCTCCGGGTACGTTGAGTAGATTGGGCAGGTCGTAGAATCCGGTGGCTACTACCAGGTACTTACTGCTATAGGTATTTTTTGATGAGGTAATATAAAAGCGATCATCCTTTTTCTCTACCTCCTCCACCTTCTCAAACAGGTTGATGTGAAGCTGATTTCCGGTGACAATACGCCTGTAATATTCCAGGGCTTCATTGCGTTTTGGTTTTGCCTCTTTACTGATAAACGGGATGTTGTCGATCTCCAGTTTTTCAGAAGAGGAAAAGAATTGCATGTTCACCGGGTAATTGAAAAGCGAATTCACCAGAGTTCCCTTTTCAAGTATGAGGTAGTCTAAACCTTGTTTTTTGGCCTCGAGCCCACAGGCAATACCTATGGGCCCTCCGCCTATAATGATCAGCTCTTTGTGTATCATTAAGCTATTACTTCTTTAAGATTGGCTATGGTTGCTTTTGGATCTTCACTGGAAAATACAAAGCTTCCGGCAACCAGGGCATCGGCACCGGCTTCCACAAGTGCTCCGGCATTGGCAGCATTCACTCCGCCGTCTACTTCTATAAGAGTTGTTGTCTCGTGTTGCCGGATCAGGGCTTTTAACTGCCGTACTTTTTTATAGGTATTCTCGATGAATTTTTGTCCACCGAATCCGGGGTTTACACTCATGATCAGAACGAGGTCGATATCTTCTATGAGGTCCTCCAGTACAGAGACCGGGGTGTGTGGGTTCAGGGCAACTCCTGCCTTCATCCCTTCTGCCTTTATAGCCTGAAGGGTTCTGTGAAGATGGGTGCAGGCCTCGTAATGTACGGTTAGTATTTCGGCACCCAGATCGGCAAAGCTCTTAATGTAACGGTCGGGATCAACGATCATCAGGTGTACATCCAGGGGTTTTTTGGCGTGCTTCTGAATCGCTTTCAATACCGGCATACCATAAGAGATGTTGGGTACAAATACACCATCCATAATGTCAATGTGGAACCAATCTGCCTGGGATTCGTTTACCAGCTCTGTATCGCGTTGCAGGTTACCGAAGTCGGCTGCAAGCATTGAAGGGGCTATGAGTTTTTTGTCCATAGGGTTGTTTAAATTTCGATACAAAAGTAAGGCAAATTAATCTTTTAGGAGGCTTGTTTTAGAAGGTGTTAACGCTCCGGAAGGCAAGAGCTCTAACCCTGTGAAATGAAAAACTCCGGTAATCAGCCGGAGTTCATTCATCAATCAAAAAACGAACAGTTATGATGAACTGTTGTTATTGTAAATATTTTAGCGCGATGTAATATCAAATTTGTTCGCGTAAAATACAAAAATAATTTGTAAATGCAATATTTAGCCCAGATAGGTCTTAAGGATTTTGCTTCTTGAGGTATGCTTAAGTCTTCTGATCGCTTTTTCTTTGATCTGCCTTACACGCTCTCTTGTCAGGTCAAAAGTTTCACCGATTTCTTCCAGGGTCATAGGGTGTTGATCTCCCAGCCCGAAATAAAGTCGGATCACATCTGCCTCTCTTGGCGTCAGGGTTTCAAGCGCTCTTTCGATCTCTGTTCTGAGCGATTCGTGCAACAGATCCTTGTCCGGATTTGGCGATTCCCCGCTTCGAAGTACGTCGTATAGATTGGAATCTTCACCCTCTACAAGGGGAGCATCCATAGATACATGACGCCCCGAATTTTTCATGGATTCTTTTACGTCGTTCACGGACATGTCGAGTTCCTTGGCGATCTCTTCTGCAGAGGGTACCCTTTCATGAGCTTGCTCCAGAAAAGCGAAGGTCTTGTTGATCTTGTTAATCGATCCGATCTTGTTTAAGGGCAATCTTACGATCCTTGACTGTTCTGCGAGGGCCTGAAGAATAGACTGACGAATCCACCAGACGGCATAAGAAATAAACTTGAATCCACGGGTCTCATCAAAACGCTGTGCCGCCTTGATAAGGCCAAGGTTTCCTTCATTGATGAGGTCAGGTAGGGTTAATCCCTGGTTCTGATATTGCTTCGCAACCGAAACCACGAAACGCAGGTTAGCCTTGGTTAACTTTTCAAGGGCGCGCTGGTCTCCGGCTTTGATTCGCTGTGCCAGTTCCACCTCCTCGTCGGCGGTGATCAGGTCAACTTTACCAATTTCTTGTAGATACTTGTCCAGGGAAGCGGTTTCACGGTTCGTAACCTGCTTCGTAATTTTGAGCTGTCTCATCTAATCTGTCCTGAATGTTTTTAGTGAATAATGGGTGTGCTTAAAGTTATACGTACGAAAAGGAGAAAAGGTTACAATAAAGATCAAAAAAAAGTTTAATCCCTTATGAACAAAGGGCGCAAAGGGTGAAGATTACCGGAGGCGTTTCATGTATTTGGGGCCGTACCACAGCCAGAACCCGGTAATGGTGAAAATAAGCAGGGCCAAACCACTTACCATAGTGTAAATGATCTTGAAGATACCGTGAGGAATTCCGAAAAGATCGTCGACATAGGATCCGTCATGGAGGTCTTCCAGAAGATCGCTGTAACGTTTGCCGGTATTGAGAATTTTCCCGTTTGCTCCGTTGACCTGTACCTCCAGTACCTCTTCTTTGAAAATGAATTTGGCAATTCCCTTATCCTTGCGGATATCTACCCGGTCCAGGGTCACCTCCGGTTTCCCGATGGAATCCAGGTGACGGTACACCTTGCTTTCCAGTTCGGCAAGAGAAAGCCAGTCCGTTAACTGGGATGTGGTACCCGTTCTGGTTTTTGGCAGGATCATATCGCCGGTATTCTTCTTCAGACCCAGGGAGATCCCGGTAAGAGCGATAAACAAAAAGATGATAAACAGCAGGGCACCGGTATAGCGGTGAACCTTTCTGAAGTCCCTGAGGATACGGGCGTGTTTCTGTCTGCTGTTAGCCATTATGGTAGGAGCATTTGAGGTTGTCAAACTTAAGAGGTATTTTTTTAATTAACACATCCGGCTTTCGGCTTTAAGAACAATTTAACGCCTGTGGTGAAGGGGAGACTTGCATTGGGTTTTGGGGTGGTGTTCAACAGGGAAATTACAGCTGTTAGCCATTAAACATATAGACCCTGCCTGTTTGTGCAGGTCATTGGCAAGGGCTATGTTGGCCTTGTTGGAGATGATCATCCCGGGGTAGCGGATTACTTTTTTAAATTGCCTGCTGCCATCTGCCTTTTCCTTCATGGTACCCAAAGGTTGGTCGTTGTTGGAAACCGCGGTTACACCATGTTTACTGCCAAGAAATAGACCTTTGAGCTAAATTAAGCGAGGAATTTTAGGCCCCGGGAAGATCTCCTTTTTCCTTGGTGGGCAGTTGGCTTTCACCCATCAGGTATATATCTACGGCTCTGGCAGCCTCCCTGCCTTCGGAAATCGCCCAAACGATAAGCGATTGCCCACGGCGCATATCTCCAGCAGTAAAAATGTGTGGTATATTGGTCTGATACCCTGTGGCTTCCACATTACTCCGGCGGTTGGTTCTTACATTAAAATGTTCCGGCAGTAACGGTTCGGGGCCGGTGAATCCGAGAGCCAAAAGGGCCAGGTCACAGGGCCATTCTCTCTCCGAGCCTTCTTTCTCCTTAAGCTGGGGCGCTTCTCCGGGAATTTGCACCCATTCCACATCAACCGTTTTAAGGGCCTTTAATTTTCCTTGCTCATCGGTTAGGAATGCCTTGGTCATAACGCTCCACTGTCTCTGGCAGCCTTCCTCATGAGAAGAGGTTGTTTTCAGGGTAAAAGGCCAGTAAGGCCAGGGATGGGCTTCGGTTCTTTGTGATGAAGGCATGGGCATAATTTCCAGGTTAATCACTGAGCGGGCGCCCTGTCGGTTCGATGTTCCGATACAATCAGACCCGGTATCCCCGCCACCAATGACGATCACATGCTTGTCTTTGGCGTTGTAATCCGGATCAAAATCTGCCGTACCTGAGACCCGTTCATTATTGTGTTTTAAAAACGCCATGGCCTGAGTAACACCGCAGGCTTCTGCTCCCTCAATAGGAAGCGGTCTTCTTTTGGTAGCTCCTCCCGAAAGGAGGATAGCATCAAATGAATTGAGTTCCTCAGTGGAAATATCTTTTCCTACTTCGGTGTTGGTAACGAATTCGATTCCTTCTTTTTTCAGGATATCGATGCGCCTGTCTATCAGATGTTTTTCCAGCTTGAAGTCCGGAATCCCGTACCGGAGTAATCCCCCGGGCCGGGCATCACGTTCGTAAACGGTGACCTGGTGACCGGCCCTGTTGAGCTGTTGAGCTGCAGCAAGACCTGCCGGGCCGGAACCTACCACGGCAACCTGCTTCCCGGTTCTTCTTTCCGGGGGCTGTGGTTGTATCCATCCTTCTTTGAAGCCGCGCTCAACAATGGTTTTTTCTATAAGTTCAATGGCTACCGGGCTTTTGATCAGGCCCAGAACGCAAGCCGATTCACATGGGGCAGGACAAAGCCTGCCAGTGAATTCCGGAAAATTATTGGTGGCATGAAGGATCTCCAGGGCCGTTCTCCAGTCGTTGCGGTAAACGGCATCATTGAAGTCGGGGATAAGATTTCCCAGGGGACAACCACTATGGCAAAATGGGATCCCGCAATCCATACAACGGGCACCCTGATTATTTAGATCTTTTACAGGTAGTTCCTGTGTAAACTCCCTGTAATGCCGGATACGTTCTTTAACGGGAGTGGTGGGTTCATGTTTTCTTTCGTATTCCAAAAATCCTCTAAGTTTTCCCATTTCTAAATTTTTGTGTAATTCTTTTTATTCGCTTTTTGGTTTGCTAGCCTCTGTAATGCCTTTTTGTATTCCACCGGCATCACCTTGATAAAATTTTTCCTGTTGTTTTCCCAATCGTTCAGAATGTTTCCGGCCAGCGGACTATTGGTGTATTTTACATGATTGGAGATCAGTCTGTGGAGCTCACGGAGATCTTCTCCTGTGGGGTCTTCCAGTTCGATCATTTCCATATTGAAGTGATCGGCAACAATGTTGCCTTCCTGGTTGTAAATAAAGGCCATTCCTCCGCTCATACCTGCGGCGAAGTTTCGGCCGGTTTTTCCAAGGATCACGGCAATACCTCCGGTCATATATTCGCATCCGTGATCGCCAACCCCCTCTACAACAGCTCTGGCCCCTGAATTTCTTACCAGGAACCGTTCACCCGCCATCCCATTGATATAGGCTTCTCCCCGAATGGCTCCGTAAAGGGCCACATTACCAATGATGACATTTTCCTCCGGCCGGAAGTCGGCTTCCCTGGGAACCTTTACAATGAGTTTGCCCCCGGACAATCCTTTGCCCAGGTAATCGTTGGCATTGCCCTCTATGGTCATGCTTAGTCCTTCTGCAGCAAATGCACCGAAACTCTGTCCTGCAGAGCCTTTAAAATAGAGGGATAAGGTGTCTTCCGGGAGCCCGTTTTCTCCGTGAAGCTTTGCGATTTCATTACTGATAATGGTGCCGGTGGTCCTGTTAATATTGCTGATGGGGTATTCAAGGCTAACCTTTTCCTTCCTGTATATGGCCGGGTGCGCTTTTTTCAGAATCTCAAAATCGAGAACATTTTCGAGATGATGTTCTTGGGCCTGGGTCTTATACACTGGCTTTTCTAAAGGAAGCTTTGCCTTATACAATATTCTGGAAAGATCGACGCCTTGTGCTTTGTAATGTGAAAGCGCCTTATTCATATCGAGCTTCTGGCTTTGTCCTACCATATCATTCAGCGTCCTGAAGCCGAGGCTGGCCATGATCTCCCTCAGCTCCTGGGCCACGAAATACATATAGTTAATGACGTGTTCGGGGGAACCTTTAAAATTTTTGCGCAGCTCAGGGTCCTGGGTGGCAATACCCACCGGACAAGTGTTGAGGTGGCAGGCACGCATCATGATACACCCGGACGCTACCAGGGGTGCGGTGGCGAAACCGAACTCCTCTGCGCCTAAAAGGCAGGCGATGGCTACATCTCTCCCGGTTTTTAGCTGTCCGTCGCATTCTATGGTGATCCTGTTGCGGAGATCGTTTAAGACGAGGGTCTGGTGGGCTTCCGAGATCCCAAGTTCCCAGGGTAATCCGGCATGGCGCAGAGAGGTCAGGGGGGAGGCGCCTGTTCCTCCGTCGTATCCTGAGATCAGTACAACATCGGCTTTGGCTTTGGCTACTCCTGCGGCTATCGTACCCACCCCGGCCTCCGAGACCAGTTTTACGTTGATCCTGGCGTCCCTGTTCGCATTTTTAAGGTCAAAGATGAGCTGGGCGAGGTCTTCGATGGAATAAATGTCATGGTGCGGAGGAGGGGAGATCAACCCTACATACGGGGTCGAGTTCCGCGTTCTGGCGATCTCAGGGTTCACCTTTGGGCCGGGTAATTGTCCGCCTTCCCCAGGCTTGGCTCCCTGGGCCATTTTTATCTGTATTTCCCTGGCATTAGACAGGTAGTTAATGGAGACGCCAAAGCGACCGGAGGCCACCTGCTTAATTGCACTGTTTTTCCAATTCCCGTTCAGATCTCTGTGAAAGCGTTCCGGATCTTCACCTCCTTCCCCGGAATTGCTTTTCCCACCAAGACGGTTCATGGCAATTGCGAGGTTTTCGTGGGCCTCCCTGCTTATCGATCCAAACGACATAGCCCCGGTTTTAAAGCGCTTTACGATCTCGGTCCAGGGTTCTACCTCTTCCAGGGGAATAGGGTTGAGACTTCGGAACGAAAACATCCCCCTTAGGGTCATTAACCTTTCACTTTGCTTATTGATCATGTCTGAATACTCCCGGTAGCTTTTAGGATTGTTTTGCCGAACGGCCTGTTGCAGCTTAGCTACGGTGGCCGGGTTAAACATATGGTGTTCTCCGTTTCTTCTCCATCGGTAATCTCCTCCGATCTCAAGTGCAGGGAGGTGCGAAGGATGATCAAATGCTTTTCTTCTGCGCTCCTGGATCTCTTTTTCCACTTCATAAAGGCCTATGCCCTCGATCCGGGTTGGAGTATTACAGAAATACCGGTCTACAAATTTCCTGTTCAGTCCGAGCGCTTCAAAGATCTGAGCGCCGCGGTAGGAATGCAGGGTTGAGATACCGATCTTGTTCATGATCTTCACAATGCCTTTAGCGATGGCTTTGTTGTAGTTGTTGATGGCTTTTTCCGGATGGATGTCCAGGGCCCCGGAACGCGAAAGGTTGATGATGATCTCGTTTACCATGTATGGATTAATGGCGCTGGCTCCATATCCGAAGAGCATCGCGAAATGATGTGGTTCCCTGGGTTCGGCCGATTCGATGATGATACCTACCGAAGAGCGAACACCTTTTCTCTTCAGGCCATGATGTACGTGTGAGCAGGCGAGCAAAGCAGGTATGGGGGCCATCTCCCGGGATGCATTTCTGTCTGAAAGTATGATCATATTCCCTCCCTGCTTTACCGCTTCCGTGATTTCATCCAGCATGGATTCCAGTCGGTTTTCCAGGCCGTTCAGTCCTTTGTCTGCCTCGTACAGCATGGCGATGGATATCGCTTTGAAGTCCGGATGCTGTAAAAACCTGATCTTATCCAGGTCTTCATTGGAGATCACCGGGTTCTGAATCTTAAGCTTTTTAGCCTGCTCTGGAATAATACTGAACAGGTTGAGGTCGCTGCCGATCATGATAGAGGTATCGGTAACGATCTCTTCCCGGATTCCGTCAAGAGGCGGATTGGTGACCTGGGCAAACAACTGCTTAAAGTAATTGTAAAGCAATTGCGATCGACCTGAAAGCACTGCGAGGGGGGTGTCTGTACCCATGGATCCAATGGCTTCTTTGCCTTCAGATGCCATGGGGGTAATTACAGTGGTAATATCTTCTGAGGTGTATCCGAATAACCGCTGCCGTATTTCGGAGGCGACTTTTTCATCATCCGTCTGATTTCCTGTATAGGGGATGTCTGCCAGGGGCAGGAGGTGTTCGCTGATCCAGGTTTTATACGGACGTTTCCCGACGATCTCAGATTTTACTTCTTCGTCATTCACGATCCGGCCTTCTTCCATGTTTACGAGGAACATTTTTCCAGGTTCCAGTCGGCCGTGCATAGCGATATTCTCCGGTGCGATATCTACCACCCCGGTTTCTGATGACATGATCACATAGCCGTCTTTCGTGACGGTATATCTCGATGGGCGAAGTCCGTTTCGATCGAGTACGGCACCAATGTATTTCCCGTCTGTAAAGGGAATTGATGCCGGCCCGTCCCAGGGTTCCATAATACAGGAGTGGTATTCGTAAAACGCTTTTTTCTCAGCGCTCATGGAGTAGTGTTTCTCCCAGGCTTCCGGAACTAGCATCATAATGGCTTCGGGCAGGGACCTTCCGGTATGCAGTAACAGTTCAAGGACCATGTCCATGGAAGCTGAATCGGATTTTCCGGGGATTACTACCGGGAGAATATCTTTCATGTGTTCCCCGAAACGGGAGCTCTGAAGTAACTCTTCCCTGGCTTTCATTCGGCTCAGGTTCCCCTTCAGTGTGTTGATCTCGCCATTGTGGCACATGTATCTAAAGGGCTGAGCCAGATCCCATGTGGGAAAGGTGTTGGTGGAAAATCGCTGGTGTACCAGGGCCAGTTTTGTGATCAGGTCAGGGTCTTTCAGGTCTGTGTAATACGTACTGATGTCCTGGGGCATAAGTAAACCTTTATAAATGATTGTCGTGGCAGACAAACTGGAGAAATAGAAGTATCCGGCCTCCGAGAGTCCTGAGTTCTCTACCTGATGCTCTGCTGTTTTTCTTGCGCTAAAGAGTTGATCTGAAAAGCGCTGGTCAGTAGTACCCCTGTGGTCTTTCCCTATAAATACCTGTTTAATGCGGGGTTCGCTTTGGGCAGCGATACTGCCCAGGCAGCTTTGGTCTACCGGGACATCTCTCCAGCCCAGGATGTTCAGCTTTTGAGTGGAGCAGGCATTTTCAAACAGATCCATGCAGAGGTTGGCCTGGTTTTCGGAAGGAGGAAGAAATACCATACCCACGGCATAATCCCCGGTTTCCGGCAGGGAAAAAGGGCATACTTTTTTAAAAAATCCATGTGGGATTTCTATAAGGATTCCGGCTCCGTCTCCGGTTTTTCCATCTGCACTTACCGCTCCCCGGTGTTCCAGCCGTACAAGGATATCAAGAGCTTTGTGAATTATAGTGTTGGATTTTATTCCTTTCAGGTTACAAATGAAACCTGCTCCACAATTATCATGTTCGAATTCCGGTGCGTATAAACCTTGTTCCTTTATCATAATATCTTGAATTGTTCCTTTTAAATTAACCAAAACAGTGGCAAAAATTCAGTAAATCAGAATATTAGATGCAGAAAATTGAATTTCGAAAAATGAACGGTATCATTTTGTTAAATATACATTTCAGCCCATGGTAAATTATGAATGCCTTAATTCGGAGGGTGTTTCAAAGGTTAACCCTGGTTATTGAGGGGTCTGTTAATAGTAATTGCAGATATATGGCAATCCATCCCCTCTCTTATTAGGGGTTTATCGTAAAATATACGCCATCCGAGTAGTTTAGGTGTGTGAATGACGGGGGGGTAAGCGGGGGTGAGAAACTGTAAAGTCGTATGGATGTATTTCCCGATGTTTTTGGAAAGCCATAAAAAAAGCACAACCTGAATCGTGTTTTCGGGTTGTGCTTTCGGACTGAAGGAAAATGTTGTAATAGAATGAAAAGACTAGTCCTTCAGTATACCTCTTGAGATTACGATCTTTTGAATTTCGCTGGTCCCCTCATAGATTTGGGTGATCTTGGCATCCCTCATGAGGCGCTCTACATGGTATTCCTTTACATATCCGTTACCCCCATGCACCTGGACAGCTTCAACAGTTACATCCATGGCTACCTGGGAGGCGTAAAGTTTTGCCATTGCTCCGCTTAGGTCGTAATTCTCTCCATTGTCTTTGTCCCATGCTGCCTTAAGTACCAGGTGGCGGGCAGCTTCGATCTGGGTATGCATATCGGCCAGTTTGAAAGCGATAGCCTGGTGTTTGTAGATCTCCTTGCCAAAGGCTTTTCTCACTTTAGAATACTCCTTAGCCAGTTCATAAGCGCCGGATGCAATTCCAAGGGCCTGGGAGGCGATCCCGATGCGTCCGCCCGCCAGGGTTTTCATGGCGAATTTAAAGCCAAACCCGTCTTCTCCGATACGGTTTTCCTTAGGAACCTTCACATCGGTGAACATGAGTGAATGGGTGTCACTCCCGCGGATTCCCATTTTTTGCTCTTTCGGGCCAATTTCAAATCCGGGCATTCCTTTCTCAACGATCAGGGCGTTGATGCCATGATGCCCTTTTTCCGGGTAGGTTTGGGCGATCACCAGGTATACGTCTGCAGTTCCTCCGTTGGTGATCCAGTTCTTGGTGCCGTTAAGAATATAGTGGTCTCCTTTATCTATGGCCGTGGTTTTCTGAGAAGTCGCATCACTTCCGGCTTCCGGTTCAGAAAGGCAAAAGGCTCCCAGCATTTCTCCTGAGGCCAGTTTTGTGAGGTATTTTTGTTTTTGCTCTTCACTGCCGTAGGTTTCCAGTCCCCAGCAAACTAAAGAGTTGTTTACGCTCATAACCACCGATGCCGACGCATCTACCTTGGAGATCTCTTCCATGGCAAGGGCGTAGGCTACCGTGTCCATCCCGCTTCCGCCGTATTCCGGAGAAACCATCATCCCCATGAATCCGAGTTCTCCCATCTTTTTAATCTGTTCAGCCGGGAACTCTTGCTTCTCATCTCGTTCAATGACTCCCGGTAGTAATTCAGTCTGCGCGAAATCACGGGCAGCCTGTTGTATCATTAAATGCTCTTCGGAAAGTTTAAAATCCATTGTATTTTTAGTGTTTTTTTAGAAAAGGGGCTCAAAGATACTTTTAAAATGCAATTTTATCAATCTTAGTTAGTTAATTTTACCGAAATGGAAAAGCAAACCTACCATGTGCTCGGGGTGATGTCAGGAACATCCCTCGACGGAATCGATATCGCCCGGATTCATTTTGAAAAGAATGACCAATGGAGTTTTGAGATCGCAGAAGCAGTAACCATCCCTTACCCCTCATCGTGGCTGAAGAAATTCAGGGAAGCTGTGCGAATGGGGCAGGAGGATATTGCGCAGATGGATGTCGAATACACTCAATACCTCGCCGGGGTGATCAAGGATTTTATTTCGGAAAACGGAATCACGGACCTCGATGCCATTTGCTCTCACGGGCATACGGTATTTCACCAGCCTCACAAGGGCGTTACTCTGCAAATCGGGAACCGTCCGGAACTCGCCCGGCTCACCCGCAACAAGGTGGTGTGCGATTTCCGGATAGAGGATGTGAAGCTGGGCGGACAGGGGGCTCCCCTGGTACCTGTAGGAGACCGTCTGCTTTTTCCGGAATACCGCTATTGCCTGAACCTGGGAGGTTTTGCCAATGTCTCTACAGAAAAGGACGGGCAGCGTCTGGCTTTTGATATCTGTGCAGTCAATACCGTGTTGAATCATTACGCCGAAAAGCTCAATATGCCATATGATTCAGGTGGCGACGTGGCCAGGTCAGCTTGTGTTAATCTGGGCCTGCTGAAAGAATTATCGACTTTGCCTTTTTATAAACAACCTGCTCCTAAATCCCTGGGGATAGAGTGGGTAGAGGCCGAGGTGTTGCCCCTGATCGATTCCTTTGATCTGGGGGCCGAAGATGTGCTTGCCACCTATACGGTTCATGTTGCTGATATACTTGCCGATTCCCTTGGTGAAGAAGGCGACCTGCTGGTGACCGGCGGGGGTGCTTACAATTCTTTTTTGATCGAAGAACTGAGAAAGCGCATTGAGGCTCAGGTTGTAATCCCTGAAGCTAAGATCCTGGAATACAAGGAGGCACTTATTTTCGGTCTCCTGGGTGTGCTCAGGTTAAGGGAGGAGGTAAACTGCCTTAGCAGCGTAACGGGAGCCAGCGCCGACCACAGCAGCGGATACGTTTTTATACGCTGAGAGTTACGCTTTAACATTAGAGTCATTTTTAGTTTTTTATATTTGGGGGCATTTTAACCAAGCTATGAAAGATTTATTAAAGAAATACGAAGAGCGATCACCGGAGATTGTATTTAACTGGAAAGACCCTGAGACCGATGCCGAAGGGTGGACCGTTATCAATTCGCTCCGGGGAGGTGCTGCCGGAGGGGGTACCCGCATGAGAAAGGGGTTGGATATGAATGAGGTGCTTTCCCTGGCCAAGACCATGGAAGTTAAATTTACCGTTTCAGGTCCGGCTATAGGCGGGGCAAAGTCCGGTATCAATTTCGATCCCAAGGACCCCAGGAAAAAGGGCGTGCTCGAGCGCTGGTATAAGGCGGTTTCCCCATTGTTGAAGAGCTATTATGGTACCGGCGGGGATCTCAATGTGGATGAGATCCACGAGGTAATTCCCATTACAGAAGACTGTGGAGTCTGGCACCCTCAGGAAGGCGTTTTTAATGGTCATTTTAAACCTTCGGAAGCCGATAAGATTAACCGGATCGGGCAATTGCGCCAGGGGGTGATTAAGGTGTTGGAAAGTGATGCCTATTCGCCCGACATCCGCCGAAAGTATACTGTTGCGGATATGATCACTGGTTATGGGGTGGCCGAGGCCGTTCGTCATTTTTACGATATCTATGGCGGTAATGTGAAAGGTAAGAAAGCCATAGTACAGGGTTTTGGGAATGTAGGTTCTGCAGCAGCTTACTACCTGGCACAAATGGGAGCTAAGGTAGTGGCCATTATCGATATTTCCGGCGGACTTATCAATGAGGATGGATTTAGTTTTGAGGAGATCCGCGACCTGTTCCTTAATAAGGATGGCAATACCCTGAGGGCAGAAAACCTGATTCCCTTCGAGGAAATGAATGAGCGGGTGTGGAAAATGCAGGCTGAGGTTTTTGCTCCCTGTGCGGCTTCCCGCTTAATCACCAAGGCGCAGATCAACAGCCTGATCGATAAAGGTCTCGAGGTGGTGAGCTGTGGTGCAAACGTGCCTTTTGCCGATAAGGAGATCTTCTTTGGAGAAATTATGGAATACACCGACCAGCGTATCAGTCTGATCCCTGATTTTATTTCGAACTGCGGAATGGCCCGCGTGTTTGCCTATTTTATGGAGCGCAGGGTGGAGATGACGGATGAGGCTATTTTTGATGATACCTCCTCAACAATTAAGAAAGCCCTTCAAAATACCTTTAAGCAGAGTGCTGCCAAAACAAATATCAGCAGCACTGCTTTCGAAATCGCTTTAAAACAATTAATTTAGACGAAACTAACACATTTCTATGGAAACAATTATTATTCTGACTTTTATTCTCGGGTACCTTGCTATTACCCTCGAACACAATCTCAAAATAGATAAACTTATTCCTGCACTTGGAATGATGGCCTTGTTATGGGCTCTGATCGCGCTTACCCACTTGCCGGTGTTTGAGGTGAATACCGAATTAAAAGAACTGGAAGCTACGCATCTCGATGAGATCCTGCTGCACCATTTAGGGAAAACGGCCGAGATCCTGGTCTTCCTGCTCGGGGCGATGACTATTGTGGAGATCATCGATTACTTTGATGGTTTCGCGACCATTAAAGGGTATATCCAAACCAAAAGAAAACGTACGCTGTTATGGATTTTTGCCATTCTGGGCTTTATACTTTCAGCTATTATAGATAACCTGACCGCAACCATTGTGTTGATCACCATTCTTCAGAAGGTGATCAAGGATCGCAACCTTCGCTTGTGGTTTGCCGGCCTTATAATTATTGCCGCCAATGCCGGTGGTGCCTGGTCTCCTATTGGGGATGTGACAACCACCATGCTTTGGATCGCCAACAAGGTGACCGTTACGCAACTGATACTTCATGTACTGTTACCGTCTATTGTTTGTATGGTGTTGCCCACCTATATCGCTTCGAGAATGAGTGTTTTTCAGGGGGAGATCGAAGGTGATTTTGGCAACGAAAAACCCAAAAGTCCTTATGCTTCTACCATGCTTTATCTCGGGTTGGGGTCTATCGTCTTTGTTCCGGTTTTTAAGACCATAACCCACCTGCCTCCTTATGTAGGGATGATGCTGTCTCTTGCTGTGGTGGCCGCTTTTGCGGAGATCTACAGCAGCTCGAAGTTCAGTCTTTCTGAGGTTCATGCAGATGAATCTAACGACCCTGTGGGACATCACAGTCCTGTACACCATTCCCTGTCGAGAATTGAGATGCCAAGTATCCTTTTCTTCCTTGGTATCCTGATGGCTGTGGCAGCGCTGGAATCCCTGGGGATGCTGTTTCATTTTGCTGAAACCCTGGAGCAGACCATGCCAAAATTAGGAACGGAGCCTGTGGGTGAGCTCGTTTCTGACCTGGTAGTACTTATCCTTGGAGTTGGATCTGCCGTCATCGATAATGTGCCATTGGTGGCAGCGAGTATCGGGATGTTCTCTGTGCCCCTGGATGATGCGGTTTGGCATTTTATCGCCTATTCTGCAGGAACCGGAGGAAGTATGCTCATTATCGGTTCTGCTGCGGGAGTAGTGGCTATGGGTATGGAGAAGATCGATTTCTTCTGGTATCTGAAAAAGATCGCATGGCTCGCTTTTGTTGGATTTATAGGCGGTGCCGTAATCTTTATTGCCCTGCGAAATTTTGTGCTGTAAGCATAATTTAAATTGTAAATTACCGTTATAGAACTTTAACCTATTTAATTGCCTATGATACTTTTTCAAGAAGCTTCACAGGAGGCAGCTGAAGAGCTGCTCTCAGAAGAGAAAACGCTCTCTGTGATTGATCTGATCGCGAATGGGGGTACAGGTAGTGTGGTTATTATAGCCATTCTTTTCGTCCTTCTTTTCGTTGCTTTGTATATCTACTTTGAACGGTTGTTTGCTATCAAAGCGGCATCAAAGATTGATAAGAATTTTATGAACCAGATCAGAGATCACGTTTCGGGCGGTAAGCTCGAGTCTGCGCGAATTCTTTGTGCTCAAACCGATTCTCCGGTGGCAAGACTTACCGAAAAAGGGATCTCCCGCATAGGAAAGCCCCTGGAGGATATCAATAAGGCCATCGAAAATGCCGGTACACTGGAAGTGTATAAGCTCGAGAAAAATGTGAGTATCCTGGCAACCGTAGCCGGTGCGGCGCCCATGATCGGGTTCCTTGGTACGGTTATAGGGATGATCCTCGCCTTTCACCAAATGGCTACCAGCGGAGGACAGGCAGAAATGGGACAGCTGGCCAGTGGTATTTATACTGCAATGACCACAACGGTGGCCGGTCTTATAGTAGGTATCGTGGCGTATATTGGATATAATCACCTGGTGGTTCGTACAGAAAAAGTGGTACACACCATGGAAAGTAATGCGGTGGAATTCTTAGACCTGCTCAATGAGCCGGTCTAAGCTCCGCTTAGCCCGATCCCATGCGCCATCGTTGAATAACCCCAAGGGTAATTTAAAACCTGTCTTATGAAACTTAAAGGAAGAAATAAGGTGTCTCCCGAATTCAGTATGAGTTCCATGACGGATATTGTATTCCTGCTGCTGGTGTTCTTTATGATCACCTCCAATGCACCTAATGCCCTGGATCTTTTGTTGCCCAAGGCCAAAGGAAAATCTACCAATACCCAAAACGTCTCTGTGAGTATTAACAGGAACCTGGAATTTTTTGTAGATAATAATAAGGTCAAAGAAGAATTCCTGGAGACCGAACTTAAAAGACGCCTGAAGGACGTGGAAAAACCCACGATCATCCTTAGAGCAGAGGAGAGTGTTCCGATCAATAACGCCGTAAGGGTTATGGACATTGCCAATCAAAATAAGTATAAAGTAATCCTGGCGGTAAGGCCTAACTAATGTCATTACTGGATACCCGACATAAACGAAAATCATTTACACTGACCTCTGTTATCCTGTCAGTATTGATCATCCTGATGTTCTACGTTGGGTTGTCCTATCTTGATCCGCCTCTGGAGAGCGGTATCTCCGTGAATTTCGGTTATTCGGAAGTAGGCAGCGGTAAGGTGCAGCCAAAAGAGCCTATCCGCTCAAAACCAGAACCGGTGCCAGAGCCGGAACCGGTTAAGGAAGAAAAAATAGAAGAGGTGGCCCCTCCTCCGGAGCCTGTTAAGGCGCAGAGTGAAGAGGTGGTAACCCAGGAAAGCGAGGAGTCTGTGGTCATGAAGAAGGCTGAAGAGGAGCGCTTGCGAAAACAGGAGGAAGCGCGAAAAGAGCAGCAGCGCCAGGAGCAGTTGGAACGTGAGCGAATCGCCGAAGAGCAGCGCAAGGAAAGAGAGCGACAGGCAGAACAGGAACGCATACGTCAGGAGCAGGAGGCTAAAAAGCGCAAGCTGGATGAAATGATGGGCGGTCTGAATAACAGCGACGGTAATGCAACAGGGGGCGAAGGTAATGATAACAGTCCCGGGGATAAGGGGCAATTGAACGGCGATCCCTATGCCAGCAGTTATTTTGGTAGTCCCGGTAGTGGTTCCGGTGGAGTAGGGTATGGTTTAAACGGAAGAAGCCTGGTAACAGGCCAGAAATATATTCAGGATTGTAATGAATCCGGAAGGGTAGTGGTGAAGATCGAGGTCGACCGCAATGGAAATGTGGTTAACGCGGTTCCCGGAGTCAAGGGCTCTACCAATACTGCAAGCTGCCTGAAGGAGGCGGCAGAAAAAACGGCACGTTCTTACAGATGGAATGCCGACCCCAAAGCACCTACAAGACAGATCGGATTTGTTGTGGTGAACTTCAAACTGGGAGAGTAAGGAAATGACATATCAGGAAACGGTAGACTGGATGTTTGCGCAGTTACCCATGTATCAGCGCGACGGCAAATCGGCTTTTAAGCCGAAATTAGCCAATATTATGGCCCTTGATGATCATCTCGGGCATCCTCATACGAAATTTAAGAGCATTCACGTGGCCGGTACCAATGGAAAAGGGTCTACCAGCCATATGTTGGCTTCTGTGTTGCAGGAGGCGGGCTTTAAGGTCGGATTGTATACCTCACCCCATCTCAGGGATTTCAGGGAACGTATTAAGGTAAACGGAGAAATGATCCCGGAATCGGCCGTGGTTGATTTCATTACAACCCATATGGAATTCTTCAGGGAACACCGGTGTTCCTTTTTTGAGATGACGGTAGGAATGGCATTCGATTATTTTGCCCAAAGGGAGGTGGATTTTGCGGTGATAGAGGTCGGACTCGGTGGGAGGTTGGATTCTACCAATATCATTACTCCGGAAATTTCGGTTATTACCAATATCGGAATGGATCATATGGACATGCTGGGCGATACCCTGGAAATGATCGCTGCGGAAAAGGCGGGGATTATTAAACACCGGGTTCCCGTGGTGGTGAGTGAGTACCAGCCGGAAACCTGGCCCGTGTTCGAAGAAAAGGCGAAAAGCGAGGAGAGCGAGCTCATTTTGGCAGCATCTCTCGACGACTCCTTTACTTCTGATCTCAAGGGGAAATATCAATCAAAAAATATCAGGGCTGTCGTAGCAGCGATTCGTGCAATAAAGGGTCTTCATGTCGATGCGGAAGTCATCAAAAACGGGTTATCACGAACGGTGGAACATACCGGACTTTTGGGCAGGTGGCAGCAATTGCGAAAGGATCCGAAGGTGATCTGTGACACCGCTCATAACCGGGAAGGACTGAGCCTGGTCATGGAGCAACTCCGGGAAGAAGAGTTTGCACAGCTGCATATGGTGATCGGGGTTGTTAAGGATAAAGACCTGGATCTGATCCTGCCTTTATTTCCAGTGGAAAATGTGAAATATTACTTTGCCAAGCCTGATATTCCAAGAGGTCTGGATGCCCGGTTGCTTAAGGAAAAGGCAGCCCAGTATCACCTGGAGGGAAATGTATACAGTTCAGTTACAGCGGCTCTTGAGGAGGCCTGTAGGCAAGCAGCTACAAATGATCTTGTCTTTGTGGGTGGCAGTACTTTTACGGTTGCGGAAATAGTCTGATTTATTTAATTTTTTCTTTTGAGGATTAAAAAACTGTTCTATATTTGCATCCGCATTCAGGGGCGATTAGCTCAGTTGGTTCAGAGCACCTGCCTTACAAGCAGGGGGTCACTGGTTCGAATCCAGTATCGCCCACAACCCAAAATCCCGACAGGTAACTGTCGGGATTTTTTTATGCCCAAACACCGCGCAAGCTTGCTTGCTTGCGGTGGAGGGGCATAAAAAAACCTGCGGCGCAGTATGCGCCGGGATTTTGGTATTGCAACATCCCTTTAGTCTGGATCACGCCCTGTAAGGGCGTAATCCTCCTGAGCTTGCTTGAGCGAAGCGTGTGGGCATAGGGGCGAACGTTAAGAAAAAGTCCGGTGGACTTTTTTTAGTAAAGCAGCCGGCTGGCGCAAGGGCTTATTGCGCAGGATGCGCCGGGATTTTAGGGTTGAGCATTGCCCCCTCCCGGGATCACAACGCGCAGGTATGTAAGCCTGTTCTTACTGCAGGGTTAAAGAATTGAGCTACCCCCTCCGGCTGCACCCCTGGTGCACCCACCTCCCCCTGCAGGGGGAGGATAGGTTCCGTTTTCTGTTGAGATTTGTCGTCAGGTTCATGAGGTAATTAACAATCATCAAAGCACTTAGAACAGTCATGATGTTTTTGGGTAGCCTTGCCAATTCCATCCTCCTGATTATTTTTCAGGGGAGTTTAAAAAAAGCCTTGCAGAAATAAAAAACTGTTTTATATTTGCACCCGCAATCAGGGCGATTAGCTCAGTTGGTTCAGAGCACCTGCCTTACAAGCAGGGGGTCACTGGTTCGAATCCAGTATCGCCCACAACCCAAAATCCCGACAGGAAACTGTCGGGATTTTTTTATACCCATAAGCGAGCCAAGCTTGCTTGAGCGAAGCGTGTGGGCATAAAAAAACCTCGGTGCAGGATGCGCCGGGATTTTGGTATTGCATCATCCCCTTAGCCTGGATCACGCCCTGGAGGGGCGTAATCCCATTCCTTAAACAAAGCATATCAGCCTTGAGCCACCCCCTCCGGCTGCACCCCTGGTGCATCCACCTCCCCATGCAGGGGGAGGGTAGGTTCCGTTTTTTGTTGAGATTTGACGTCATGTACATAAGGTTAAGTATCGCCCCCTCCTTGGATCACAAGGCGCAGCGTTTTATTACCCTTCCATACCGCAGCATTAAATAAACAAGCCCCCTCCTCCTGCTGCACCCTTAGTACGTGCAATCTTCCTACCCGGCGGTAGTTGCAGAATTTCCAGCCAGCCGAAGACAGGGATGGCCCACTCCCTCTGAAGGGGTAGGAGAGGTTTCATATGCAATCAGGACGTATTAATGGCAATCTCAAACCCAAACTCAAACCCAAACTCAAACCCAAACTCAAACCCAAACTCAAACTCAAACTCAAACCCAAACTCAAACCCAAACTCAAACTCAAACCCAAACCCAAACCCAAACTCAAACCCAAACTCAAACTCTCCACTTTACTCTCTCATTACCTCAAATACTCCTGAATATCCAAAAGCTTCACATCCTTACGACTTCCATAGAAATCCTTGAGTATGGCCGTATGTCCCTGTCCGAAAATCACCAGGGCACGCTCTCCGGGTTCTGTGATCAGGTCGATATTTTTCATGATGATGAAATTGCGTTCCCACCATTTGGAAACGACCGTTACTCCAATGTTGTTTTCAGAGCCACCTATCCGGTTAAATACTTCCAGGTAAATGTTTTTATTTTCATTATCGGATTCCGGGGTATTCATTTCCGATAACAGGTCGGAAACCGAACCTTTCTTATAGACCGCTTCCCAGGATGACATGAGTTCCTGCGCATCTTTTACCAATGAGTCTAAAATGGATGTTTTGTTGCTCTCCTGCAGGTATTCCATCAATGGCCCGAATGCAATATCCATGGGGTGGTCGGCCACATAAATATGTTCATGGCCCAGCATCTTGGCAATTCTGAAGCCTAATTGTTGCCTTTCATTAATAGAGAGCTGGTGGTTGCCCTTGAGGTACTCCCCGTAAAGGGAATCCAGTTTGGATTTTCCATACGGGTACTCCAGGATGACCTTATCGGGCTTCATAGCGGCCAGGTTCACGGAAAGTGCTTCTATTTCCCTTTGTCTTTCCGGGCTGTTGAGGCCCTCGATGTTCATAGAAACCATGTCATTGCTTCCGGCAAAATGGAAGGTGCCGAGCAGGGCTACTTCCTTTTTTTGGGATGCCGGCTGTGCGTTTGAAATAATGGGGTATAAGGTGATAAGAAGGAAGATCAGGGTGACTGCTGAAATAGCGTGAAATTTCATTTTTCGTGTTATTGGTTAGTTTATATAAGTGACGAACCTTCTTCTTGATTGTTACAGTTTTAGAATTACCTGGTGAGGCTCGTATTGATTTCTACGGGAGTTGTGCCTGCATTACTCCGCCTGTTATAATTGGGAATTGGAAAGTCCTGCCTCGATCAAATAAAGGTGTATATAGGTTTCCGGGAGCCTGTTTTTTTAAAAACGGTTATGGAGATAGAGGCTATACGATTCCAGATGTAAGATTTATACCTTGCAGAACACGTGTTTAGTTAGAAGAAAATCAGTACATTAGGGTTTTTATTTTACTCCCCGGATACCCTCCCTAACTTTCCTGCTTCTTAAAGAATTGTCATTATGAAATTCAGATTAATTTATTTGTTGGCATGCTTCTTCATGCTGGCATCCTGCAAAGAATCTTCAGAAAAGAAACAGGACGCGGTTGCAGAACCCTATAAACTTCAGCAAACCATATTCTACGGCGGGGATATCATCACCATGGATGGAGAAGAGCCACAGTATGTGGAAGCCCTGGTACAACGCGAAGGAAAGATCGTTTACGTCGGAGACAAAGCCGGCGCTATGGATCAATATGGCGGAAAGGCAGAAGAGGTGGACTTGCAGGGGCATACCATGGTTCCCGGGTTTGTGGATGGGCATGTGCATTTTGCCAATTTAGGAGCTCAGGCGGTCACCGCTAATCTTTTGGCAGAACCTGACGGGAATGTGAATACCATGGATGATTTAGTAACTGCCATGCGGGAATGGAATGAGAAAAATGGTACCGATATGACCAATGGCTGGATCATCGGAATGGGGTATGATGATGCGGTTTTGAAGGAAGGACGGCATCCTACTAAGGAGGATCTTGACAAAGTCTCCTCAGAACTCCCCGTTATGGCTACCCATATTAGCGGTCATTTTTGTTCGGTTAATACCAAAGGACTGGAATTGATCGGTTACGATGCCAGTACCATGGACCCGGATGGAGGAGTCATAAGAAGGCTAGAAGGTTCACAGGAGCCCAATGGAGTATTGGAAGAGCTGGCGGCGATCCCGGCCATGTTAAAGGCCTTGAGCCCGAGTGGTCAGGAAATGGTGGATTTCTATATGGACAAGGGGCAGGAAATGGCCTTTAGTTTTGGGTATACCACGGCCCAGGAGGGACGCGCCATGCAAAATCATGAACAACTGGCCGATTATGCTGAGCGCGGAAAATTGAAGCTCGACGTGGTGACCTATATCGATTATGCCTTTCCCAAATACCTGCATACCGATTGGAACAGTAGAAATTACCGGAATCATTACCGCATAGGGGGTATGAAACTTACCCTGGACGGCTCTCCACAGGGAAGAACCGCCTGGAGAACGGAACCTTACCTGATTCCCCCGGACGGTCAGAAGGAAGGGTATAGTGGCTATCCGGCCATTCCCAATGATGAAGACGTTCAGGCAATAGTTGATACTGCATTTGCCAATAACTGGCAGCTTCTGATCCATTGCAATGCCGATGCCTCTGCCGATCAGTTGTTCCGGGCAATGAATAAGGCGGTAAAACAGTATGGAAATACCGACAGAAGAACCACCCTGATCCACGGGCAGCTCATCCGGATGAATCAGCTGGACAGCTTGAAAAAATACGACATGGTGGGATCTTTTTTTCCCATGCACACCTTCTACTGGGGCGATTGGTACAAGGAGATCATTGGTCCTGAAAAGGCCCAACAGATCAGTCCGATCAATTCGGCTTTAGAAATGGGGATTCCGGTGACCAGCCATACCGATGCTCCGGTAGCCCTGCCAAATCTGATGATGGTTATGCATACCACAGTGAACCGGGTAAGCCGTTCAGGAACCGTAATGGGGCCGGACGAACGGTTAACACCCTACCAGGCTTTGAAAACGTTTACCAGCTGGGGCGCCTGGCAGCATTTTGAAGAAGACAGTAAAGGAACCCTGACGGAAGGAAAACTGGCCGACCTTGTTATCCTGGATAAAAATCCACTGAAGGTGGACCCGATGACCCTTAAGGATATCAGGGTGCTGGAGACGATCAAGGAGGGTGAGACAGTTTATAAATGGAAAGGCGAGGAAACCGCAATGAAATAAACGCTGTTTGTAATGATCAATTTATTCCCTAAAAGAAAACAGTATGCCCTTGCGCATGGTCTTCTCTGTTCGTTCTTATTTTTAGTGTCCGCTACCGGATGGGCTCAGCAAACCATTGATGAGGATTTTTCCTGGGTGGATTATACCGGGAAGGGATTCCAGTTCAGTACTCCTGATGACAAATTTCTCCTTCAGATAGAATCGAGGTTGCAGTTCAGGTATGCTTACCCCCAGGATCAGGACCCGATCACCTTTGAAGATTTCCAGGATAATCAAACCCATGTATTCGAGGTAAACCGGGCGCGACTCAAGATCGGTGGACATGCCTATAAACCCTGGTTAAAATATTACTGGGAATACGACGTGGTAGGGGGGAATTTGCTGGACTTTCGGGTGATGGTGGAGAAGTGGCCATTTTTTAAATTAAAGGTGGGCCAGTGGAAAACGTATTTTACCCGCGAGCGGGTGATCTCCTCAGGGAAACAACAATTGGTGGACCGCTCCATTATCAACAGGCCTTTTACCGTGGACCGGCAGCAGGGGGTGGAGTTTTATGGGAGGATCTTCCCTGAAAAGCTTTTTGACCTTAGCTATAATATTTCTGTACTTACCGGGACAGGAAGGGGGAACTCCTCCAACGATGACGAGCATCTTATGTATGTGGGAAGGCTGCAATGGAATGTTTTCGGTCGTGAGCTCGGTTTTACGGGTTCCGACCTTTCCATTACCGAAAAGCCGGAAGGTATCATTGCCGTCGCAGGGGTTACCAACAGGAGTCCCTATACCCGTTTCTCCACTTCCGGCGGAGGACAATTGGTAGGCTTCGAAGATGGAGTCGATAGCCAGTACAGGGTGAATCAACTTTTACTGGAGACCGCTTTCATGTATCGGGGGTTCTCCTGGCAGCACGAATCACATTATAAGGAGATACAGGATCGTGTTCTGGGGCAGACCACCATTCTCGAAGGGAGTTATTTCCAGGCGGGATATTTTTTACATCAGGCCTGGGAAGCCGTGCCTGAGCCCCTGGAGGTCGCGGCCAGGTATGCCTGGTATACTCCCGAGGAACGTATTGTGGATAATTTGCATAAGGAATTGGGGTTCGGGGTGAATTGGTTTTTTGCGGGACACCGGAATAAATTAACTGCCGAGGTAACCTGGCTCGAACTCGAAGGACCCACTTTTCCCGTGACGGATGAGTTCCGGGTCCGGGTGCAGTGGGATATATCTTTTTAGGCGATTTCTCTTGTAAAAGTAGAAATTTGATAATTTAGGAGCATGAAATCTGCATGCTCCCTGAATTTAAAATCTACTTACTGGAATTGTTATAGTCCTGATATAAAACTATTCCTGATCTTGATTCCGCTCATTGCCGGATTTAATTATTATCTGACCTACTCCAATATCAGGCTTAATGGTTTTCTGTTGCTGACTTTTACTTTGGATACTCTGCAGGGGTATATGGCCTGGTTGTCGGTACGTCATCTTATCATTCTGCTGGATGAGAAACTGCCATTCCATTTTCAACCGTCAAAACGTATTCTTGTTCAGGTTTTTTTCACAACCCTGGTTGGATTACTGGTGATAAGTCTCACTACAGAAATGTTAAGTCTGATTTTTAAGGGCGAATTTGCTTCCGTTGACTTTTATACCTTCGATCTGTTTATTATCAGTATATGGTTTCTGGTGATCAATGGAATTTATCTTACCCTGTATTTCCATAATCGAAGTATCATTCCGACTGAACATGAAGGTATGGCAGTTCGAAAACCGGAAGGTCTTACCGTGCGGGCCGGTAATAAGGAAGTATTAGTGCCCTTTGGGGAAATATTCCACATTTGCAGGGATGGTGACTATACCTTAATAGAAACTTTCGAGGCTGAGCAGTACTTTCTCCATATCTCCTTGAAGGAGTTGGAGAATTCCCTTCCGACTTTTGACTTTTTCAGACTGAACAGGGGAGTCATCATGAATCGAAAATCGATTAAGGGGTTCCATGTTATGGAAACCAGAAAGCTTGAAATTATTTTCTTCGAGACGAAGAAAGTGGTTAATACGCAGGCGTTCGTAAGTCGAACCAGGGCTCCTGAATTTAAAAAATGGTTTGCAATAAACCAGGTCGCCTGACGGGTGATTTTGGTGCATTTTACGGAATTTCCTTTGATTTTAATGGCTGAAACGTGGTTAAGTCATGTAGATTTGGATTATCAATCAAAATCACTATGACATTGAGGTCCCTTCTCTTTTTTTGGGTATTTATCGTAGCATTTTCCGTAAGTGGTCAATCGGATACGTCTCCTTCCGCCTCCTTTCGCAATTTCCCTTTAATGGTTTCTGTCAAGTTCCAAAATCTGGCCATGCCATTTCAGGATCTGAAGGGTAACTTTATGAATATAGGAGTAGGCTTGGGGACTGAAGTGAGTTGGAATAAAAGTGAGCACTGGACCCAGCAGTTCAATATCATGTATTTTTTTAACCGGGGATCCGGAAATGGGTTTTCTGTATATTCCCAGATGCTCTGGAGACCTGCATTGTACGCTGATGTATTGGGTGGAATCAAGGGAGGCATTGGTTATACCTGGTTGTTTAAACCTAATCCTTCAATGAAAAATATGGATGGGCAATGGAGTCCAGCATCCCGTACAAAGGGAATGCTCAGTGTTCCCTTTGGGGTTTACCTGTCCTGGAATGAGTTAGATGCGGAAACGTATCTTAGCTCATACCTGGCTTATGACGTTTTTCTTCACAGTGGATTTAACGCTGATGTACCCGTGATTCCAAATACATTTTTCGAGGCGGGAATCGGGATGTATTTCAAAGAATAAGGATCATGAAAAGAAGGCTGATTTTATTTCTATTGATAATGGCCGGATTCACAGTTTCCTGTGTTTCCCCTAAGGACTTTGTGCACACACTTCCTTGCGAGGTCGAACTAAATCTGAGTAATAATAAACGCCTGGATTCCCTGGTAGATGCGCTTTCCAGATCAGGAGCTCCAGGTGCAGTATTGGCAACCTCTGGACCTGAAGGGGAATCTTTTTATTCCTCAGGGGTAGCCAGTATAGAATCGGGAACCAAAATGAGTGCATGCCACCTGCAATATTTGCAAAGTATATCCAAAACTTACCTTGCCGTAGTGATAATGTTACTTAAGGAGGACGGGGAATTGGAATTAGATGCTCCTGTTAACCGGTATTTACCCGATGTAATTCTCGAAAAATTACCCCAGTCGGATGTGGTAACCGTAAGAATGTTACTTAATCATACTTCAGGATATCCCGAGTATAATTATTCCCCGGGATATGTAAGTTATCTGCTCCAACACCCGGAATATACCTTTCAGCCGGTCGAGTATCTTGATTATATAGCTGGTAAGCCCCTTGATTTCGATCCGGGTACGCGGTATGCATATCGAAATACAAATTATGTGATCCTTTCTTTAATTGCCGATCATCTTACTGGCGATCACGGCGTTTATATGCAGCGGCGTATTTTCGAGTCTCTTCATTTGACAAATACATTTTACAGAAATACGAACGGCTATCTGGATAATCCACTTTTAGTGGAGAGTTACTGGGACCGGTTCAGTAATGGTACCATCGAAAACGTCACTGCTTTACAAAGGGCTAATGTGGCCGGAATGGCTGGTGATGATGGATTGATCGCTACACCTATGGATACAGTTACCTTTTTAAAGTCGTTATGGGATGGTCGTTTGTTGTCAGATGAAGCGTTAACCGAGATGACCTCCTGGGTAAAAGATGAGTCGGGAAACCCGCGCTACGGACTGGGATTGGCTACCAGACAAATTCAGGGATTCCAGGCGATCGGGCATAGCGGGGGTGGCCTGGGCGCGGGGTGTGAACTGTATTATTTTCCGGAAAAGGAACTTTATATGTTTATTGCAATTAATCTGGGAACGGTTACCTATAGTCCGTTGCATGATCAGATCGAAGTGATCAGAGAGGAGATCTTCAGTACGCTTTTAACAGATTGAGGGGTTAAGGGTTGTAGCGATGAGACTTTGTATTATCTGAATTCAGGGCGTTGTAATAGAAATTCATGCCGAGGTTCGCCTTTCCATTCTGATCAAACAGGGTGGCATTATCCCAATGCGATCCCTTTCCCCATCGGGTCTCACAACTGCTCGAGATCCATGCCGGTTCCCAGTACACAATGCCCTGGCCTCCAGCCTTTTTTACGATATCCCTGAGGGTGAGCAAATAGTCCAATTGTCCTTCCTGGGTTGCAGGGTATCCTTCCAGCAGGGCATTCTCACCCATGATGTTGCTGGCTGCGTCTCCGTTGTCAAGGGTGTACGGGTAGGCGGTCTCTACGATCATCAGCTTTTTATCATAGGTGGTGATTAATCCGGAAAGGGCTTCTTCAAGCGTTTCCAATTTATGATCAGACCACTGTGGATAGTATGAAATTCCGATCCAGTCATAATCGGTTATCCCATGTGCTTTAGCCTCCCTGAACCACCTGATCGCATTTTCGGGTTGTGCAATATGAAGCATGATCCCGATATCTTTTCCCGTCTCTTCAGTAATTTTCCGGACCGCCTGAACCCCTTTTTTGAGCAGGTAACTGTTGCGCGTCCAGTTAATACTGTCTTTGGATTCCCCTTTTCTCAGGATCATTCCGTTGATCTCATTTCCTACCTGTACCATTTCAGGCAATAATCCCTCCTGATTCAGTTCTTTCAGGGTGGTATAGGTGTAGTCGTAGAGTTTTGAACCGAGCAACTCGGTGTCATTGATCAGATGTTCCCAGGCCTTTGGAATTTCCTGTTTCTGAGGGTCGGCCCAGTCGTCTGAATAGTGAAAATCCAGCAAAACAGGAATGCCGGATGCCCTGGCTCTTTTTATCGATCGCTTTACATCCGGTAATGTACTGTATTCTGTCCAGTCCGGATCATGCCAAAGGCGCAATCGTATAAGGTTGGCACCGGCCTCCTTAAAGATCATGTAGGGATCTCTTTTCGTGTTGGAGTGATCGTAGTAGATGGCTCCGCAGTCTTCCAGTTCATTTACATAGGAAAGGTCTGCCCCATAGAAAAAATCAGGAGTGTCATAAAGAGAAGCGCCGGGTTCAGATGTGGGCGTAATGGAAGTCGCCTTTTTGGAGGCATCTGTCTGGCATGCTGTGAGAAACTGTAAAATAAATACAGCGAGGATAGTGGTCTTAAACGGAGTTCTCATTGGATTGGTTGGCCGGGTATTTACTAAAGTGTTCCGCCAAGATAGATGTTAATGAGATAAAAATGAAATGGAGAGGGTGGCATTTTAACATGGTTTAACAGCGGTAAAAACGTCGTAAACATCTAAAAATGTGCGCATTAGAGCAGGAAATACTGATGTTTGAAGTAATTTCAATGTAAAATCTAAATATATATAAAATGAAAAGAGTAGGAGTAATTTTTGGGGTACTGATCTGTCTTATGGCGTATCCGCTACAGGCACAAGTTTCGGATGAGGAGGCTAAACTGATCCAGGATGCCTGGGGATTGGATAAAAAAGAAATGATCGACCAATACATGGGGCTTTCAGGGGAGGCTGCAAACAGTTTCTGGGAAGTATACGATGCCTACATGATCGAACGAAAGGATCTGGGTATGGATCGCTATCAGATTCTCAAGGAGTATGCAGAAAATTATGACGGACTTAGCGGGGAAAAAGCCGATGAATTAACCGAACGTCTATTTAAGAACAACATGGCTCTGGAAAAACTTCAGCTAAAGTGCTATAAGCGAATGAAGAAGGCGGTTGGTCCCCTGGAGGCCAGTAAATTTATTCAGGCCGAGCGATATATAGAATCCGTGATAAGGATAGAGGTGCAAAGCGGAATCCCGTTTATTGACGAATTGCAGCAAATTCGCGGATGATAAAATTTTAAAAGAGATGAAAAGAAAAATGAATTTCATAGTACTCGTACTGTTGTGCTTAGGCATCATATCGTGCCAGCGGGACGATGTTACATATGTCGATGAACTGGATGTTGTGTATACCAATTACTCTGAACAAATTGAGTTTTCCGGATTGCAAACCTACAGCATCCCTGATAAGGTGATAGAAATAAAGGACGAAGATTTTGATGAACCCGGGCAGGACCCCGAATTTATTGATGATGTATATGCCTCGGTTATTCTGGGAAAGATCCGTGAAAATATGGATGCATATGGATGGACGGAAACATCTAAAGATAATAATCCGGATGTGGTCGTACTGGTTTCTGTCATGACCACGACCAATCTTTTTTATTATTACGATTGGGGGTATTGGAATTGGTGGGGCTATCCTGGGTATGGGCCCGGCTGGGGCTGGTGGTATCCGGGATATTACCCTCCCCTGATCAGCGGATATCGTTCAGGGAGTGTTTTGATACAGATGACCTATCCCGATGGTATTGGGGCCAATGAGACCATTCCTGTGATATGGACCGCTGTGATCAATGGACTATTGGAAGGAAGTACCAATTCCATAAATACCAGGTTGCAGAATACCATTGATCAGAGTTTTATTCAATCATCATATTTAAGGAAGCCATGAAAATAAGAGACTTAATTTTTTTAATCGCTATAGCGCTTATCTCAAATAATATCCTTGCTCAAGATGAATATTCCGCCATAAATTATTCTGTAGGGATCCCTGCGTCAGGGATGTCCGATTATATAGGGAAGGTTAGTTGGCTGGGTACATCTTTGGAATACAGGAAAGAGGTTTCCAGCAAACTATATGTGGGTTTTGATATAGGGTTTAATTCATTTTATGAAGACCTTGACTATGGGACCTTTACCCAGGGTACAGCCTCTATTACCGGGAATCAGAATCGCAGCCTCTTCAGTATGCCGATCCTGGTTGGGGCGAACTATTTTTTTGCGGTTAATGAAAAATTCGAGCCTTTTGTAGGGTTTGGTCTGGGAACCATTTACACAGGTAGGGAAACTGAATTCGGAATTTTTGCAGACAGGACAACTACCTGGTTTTTTGCTATTCGTCCCGAAGTGGGATTTATGTACCGTTTAAATAGTAGTAACGGGATAAAGCTCGCATACAAATACAACAAAACCTTCGATACGAAAGACCTGGATGAACATTCCTATATGGCAATTGATCTTGGCTGGGTGTACTTTTTTTAAGGTTCTGGCTAAAATGGGGTATCACCGGTGGAAGTCTCTCCCCCGATGATTGTATAAATTATATTAAATCTAAAACCCGTTCCAGAGCCATTCCACGGGAACCTTTTATAAGAAGTTGTTCTGTGGCCACCGGGTGTGCCTTCAGGTAGGCTTTTAGATCCTCGTAGGAGGCTACCTGGGGGTATGGGGTAGTACACGCCTTAAAATTTTTTCCGACCAGGATCACCTCCTCCAGATCGAGTTCTTTGCAAAGAGAGGTAATTTTCTGGTGTTCATCTGCTGCTGCGTCACCCAGTTCGAACATATCCCCGAGGATCACCATTTTGGTTTTTCCTGGATGGGAAGTAGCGAAATGTTTCAACGCGGCCTCCATGCTGCTGGGATTCGCGTTATAGGCATCAAGCAGGATCTGTGTTCTTCCTTTGTTGATGATCTGAGAACGGTTATTATCCGGACTGTAAGCCTCCAGCGCTTCCCGAACGGCTTCGGCGTCAATTTCAAAGAAGTGTCCTATGGCGGCAGCAAGGGCCAGATTGTTGTAATTATACCCTCCGGTGAGTTGGGTGTTCACCGTTGTGGAGCCGGCCATAAACTTTACATAGGGATCACTGCTCAGGTATTTTGTTGGGAAATCAGCACCATCGCAATGCCCGAAAGCATAGGTGTTCTTGTAATCTTTTAATTTTTCCTGTTGAATAGGGTCGCAGCTGTTATAGAAAATGGTTTTATGGTGTTGAATAAGGTGCTGGTACATTTCACTTTTCCCCTTGATCACTCCTTCCACACCGCCAAATCCTTCCAGGTGAGCCTTTCCGTAGTTAGTGATCAGGCCGTAGTCCGGATACGCGATGTTGCATAAGGTTGCTATCTCCTTCTGATGATTTGCGCCCATTTCAACAATTCCGAATGCTGTGGAATGGTCAAAGGAGAGCATGGTTAATGGTACACCGATGTGGTTGTTGAGATTGCCAACGGTAGCCTTTACCTTGTACTTGGCAGAGAGTACAGCTTTGATTAGTTCCTTGGTGGTGGTTTTACCGTTACTACCGGTCAGGGCAAGTACGGGTATATTCAGATACTTGCGGTGAAAGGTGGCCAGTTCCTGAAGGGTGTGTAAAACATTATCGACCTGTATAAGGCGAACATTGCTATGGTCTACATTCTCATCGACCACGGCATAGGAAGCCCCCTTCTTTAAGGCTTCCAGCGCATAGCGGTTTCCATTGAAATTATCGCCTTTCAGAGCAAAGAATATGGTGTTGTGGGCGATCTTCCGGCTGTCTGTTGATACGCCGGAGGCATTGAGGAATAGCGTGTGCAGGTCTGTAATATTCATAGGGCTAAAATAAATAAAAAAGCCCTGATTTCTCAGGGCTTTTTATGAATGAACACTTAAGTAAATTTAGTGTCTTGGCGTTTTCTGTTCTGTGGCCTTTGAACCTACACGCGACATCGCGCAACGGAACCCGATATAATCTGTGGCCATATACTGAGGTAAGTATCTTCGTTGTGCAGGATCGAGCCAGTAGGCGCGATCTTTCCAGGATCCTCCTTTGTAAACGCGTACTTCATCGTTGATGAGCGTGGTGCGCTCGTTGGATTCGTCATACTGCTTTACGATATTTCCTTCTTCGTCTCTTTTGATCTTATGAGTAGGCGCGTTGTACATGCGCTTAGCCGGATCCATCTCATTTTCTTCTCCCTCGAACATATCATAAAATCTGGTAGAGCTTGGATCTCCGTCCCTGTAATCCCTGTTGTCGCTGGAATCGAAGTTGGTTCTCAGGTAAGTGTCGTTCTCATCCACAGGCACCATGGCGATCTCTCCCGGAAGGTCTCTCGCGATGATTCTTCCGTTAGGAAGGGTGTCGAAACGCACTTTATCCTGGGTAACAATGTCCACCTTACCTTCTTTATCGATGGCGGTCTTCATATAAACGTTACCACGGTAGTAGTTAAAGTCGTTTGCTTCGTCGTCAACGATAGGACGATATACATCAGCCACCCATTCGGCAACGTTACCGGCCATGTCGTAAAGACCCCAGTCGTTAGGTGGGTAAGACTTTACTTCGGCAGTAATGTCTGCCATATCATCAGACCATCCGGCAATTCCGCCGTAGTCACCCTTACCTTGTTTAAAGTTGGCTAACTGGTCTCCGCGATATCTTCTTTTTCCAGAGCGGGTATATTGTCCGTCCCATGGATATTTTTTACGTCCTCTGTAATTGTTGTATTCACGTGAACCAACGATCGCCTGGGCCGCATATTCCCATTCAGTTTCTGTGGGAAGACGGTAAGAAGGCATTAGAATTCCGCTGGATCGCTTCGCGAATACATTGGTGGAATCTCTTTTTACATTTCCCTGAAGGGAATCGATCTGACCTCCGTAAATATTGGAAGGGCTGTTCAGGTAGGTTTCTGTGCTGAATGTTCCTTCAATATCTCCGTTTACCACCTGGTATTTCACGTTGCGGTCAAGGTACCCTTCGCGCTCAAGAATATGTTCGTTTACACGATCTGTACGCCATTCGCAGAATTGAACAGCCTGTACCCAGTTTACCCCTACAACAGGGTATTCGGCGTAAGCAGGATGCCTCAGGTAGTTATTGGTCATTACTTCATTATACCCCAGTCGGTTTCTCCAAACCAGCGTATCGGGCAATGCCCCGTAATAAATATTGGTGTAAGCCGGATTTTCCGGTGGGTAGACTTGTTTAAGGTAATCGAGGTACTCCATGTACATCTTGTTGGTTACCTCTGTTTCGTCCATATAGAACGATTGCACGTGCATTTGTGTAGGTGAGTTGTTCCAGTCGTGCATTACGTCATCCTGTACACGACCTCTGGTGAAGGTCCCCCCTTCAAGGAAAACAAGACCGGGCGCAGTCTCTTGTTCTTTGAAGCTGGTATTGTACTGGAAGCCGCCATCTTTAGAATTGATCTGCCAGCCTGTGGCGCGGGAAACGTTCTTTGACGAAGACTTCTTACAGCTCGTAAAGCCCGCTAACACAACCAGGCACAGCATGCAAGCGTTAGATAGATACTTTCTCATAATTAAGATTTGAGTTGTCTTGAAAACAGTACGCAATATAGTAATTAAGTATTTCAAGTCAATTAAATTCATAGAAATTGTAAGGCTAATGTTGTCAAACAATCGGCTCGTGTTGTCAAAACGTGATTCGGTTTTGTTTATTGTATGTGGGAATCTATTTTTTCGGGCGATGTAGGGTGCTGGTTGTCAGAATGTATGCAGGAATGGCGGGTGGGTGCTGTTTGCGGCCTTCCCTGACGGAGTTTATTTTCTTTTTTGTAGGAAATACACATTTAAATGTACCTTTACATATTATTTACCCCCATAATTACGTTATATGGGTATAACCATGTTGAAGGTCGAAAAAAGTAAAGTCCTGAAACAGAGAGTGTTTACTTTTATTTTATAAAATCGTTGTATGAGAAACTTCTATCTGCTACTGGGTTTCATACTTATCATTTCTTCTGTTACTGCTCAAAGTGATCCGAACTCCAGGGTGATTACCACCGGTGTGCCGTTCTTGCTGATCACTGCTGATGCGAGGGCAGGAGGAATGGGAGAGCTTGGAGCAACTACGGCCCCGGATGCTTATTCCCAACAGTGGAATCCGGCTAAATATGCGTTTGCTCCCGGAAAGACTGGGATCGGGATAAGTTATACACCTTACCTGAGTCAGCTGGTAAATGATATTGCACTTTTGAATGCTACCGTGTACAGTCGTATTAACGAGCGTAGTGCCTGGGCAGCGAGTGTGAAATACTTCAGTCTTGGAGATATCGAGTTCATATCGGAAGCAGAGGCCATCCAGGGGTTGCGCCCTATTATTGAGCGTCCTAACGAACTGGCTGTAGATGCTTCTTATTCCCTTAAACTCAGTGAGACCTTCTCTATGGCCGTTGCCGGGAGATACCTGAGGTCAGACCTTAAGTTGCAGGAAGAAGGTATAGATGCCAGTGCGGCGAGTTCTTTTGCTGTAGATGTAGCCGGATATTACGAGGCGCCCGAAGTGGCTTATGACAATTTTAACGGGATCTGGAAATTTGGTTTCAATGTTAGTAATGTCGGACCCAAGATTAAATATGACGCAGACGGAAGAGAGACCTTCCTGCCTACCAACCTGAAGCTCGGGGGAGGTTTCGATTTTATCTTCGATGTTCAGAATACCCTTGGGATCAACCTGGAGTTTAATAAGCTGCTCGTTCCTACGCCCAGTGACAGCAATGGTGATGGGAGGATAGACAGCCTGGATGATTACTATAACGAATCCTTTTTTAGCGGGATATTCTCTTCTTTCGGAGATGCTCCGGACGGGTTTAGCGAGGAGTTAAAAGAGGTGACCTGGGCTTTGGGGGCAGAATATGTCTTTAATGAGGCCTTCTTTTTAAGGTCCGGCTATTTTCATGAAAGCGAGGAAAAGGGAGCCAGGCAGTTCTTTACTATGGGAGCAGGCTTTAAGTTCAATGCAACCAGCATTGATCTTTCCTACTTGTTTTCCACTTCTAATGTCCGGAATCCACTCGAGAATACCCTGCGTTTTTCACTTACCTTTTTACTGGGTGAGAACACCAGTCTCTAGCTAAGCCATCGAAATGCGTGTATCAATGATAAACCGATCCTTTTTTGAAAGGATCTTTTTTTGAGGGTTATTTAAATGCTTCTCAGTATATTTAAGTTGTAATTTATTGTTTTTGAAAAAGATAGAGATAAAATCAACCCTGACGGTGTATTCCGGTGTCGATGAATTGCCCGCTGAGGTGACTGCCCTGATGGCACATGCAGTGCGTTCCCGTGCCATGGCATATGCTCCGTATTCCCGTTTTCAGGTTGGAGCGGCGCTATTGCTCGATAACGGGGAAGTGGTTTGCGGAAACAATCAGGAAAATGCAGCATTTCCATCGGGTCTGTGTGCCGAACGCGTTGCGGTATTTCATGCCGGAGCTACTTTTCCTGATGCTGTGATTAAAGCGGTGGCCATATGTGCGGCATCCCTGGATTTCAGGGTTAAGGATGCCGTGGCACCATGCGGAGCCTGCAGGCAGGCCCTTGCAG
The DNA here is from genome assembly GCF_020166515.1 of Robertkochia flava. Classification (GTDB taxonomy): domain Bacteria; phylum Bacteroidota; class Bacteroidia; order Flavobacteriales; family Flavobacteriaceae; genus Robertkochia; species Robertkochia flava. The sequence goes on from NZ_JAINZT010000002.1 coordinate 918,443, forward strand.
AATATGAATACCGTCAGAAATCGCCTGTCGCGGTCTATTTTATGGGTGATAATACCGAGGTGTATCACTCCCCATCCGTGAGAGAATTGCTTCCCCTGGTCTTTACAGAAAAAAGCTTACTGCAGAAATAGAGGTTTTGCGGGATTAAATACTTTTTTCATTTTTCCACTTTTGTTTAAAGTGCTACTTTTGTAGTTGCAAAAAAAATACGGGTTGCTTGCAAAGTTTTTACAGAGTAACCGGACAAGGTGTTTTTTTGCCCCTGAAGCTATTGCAATAAATAATTAGTTCATGAAAAAAATCACAAAACAGGTTTATCTGAAATGGTATGAAGACATGCTGTTCTGGAGAAAGTTTGAAGACAAGCTGGCAGCAGTTTACATACAGCAGAAGGTAAGAGGGTTTCTACACCTTTACAATGGGCAGGAAGCAGTGCTTGCAGGCTCCCTGCATGCGATCGATATCAAGAAGGATCGCCTGATCACTGCCTACAGGAATCACGTGCAGCCGATAGGAATGGGAGTAGATCCCAAAAGGGTAATGGCTGAGTTGTACGGTAAGGGTACCGGGACCTCTCAGGGTCTTGGTGGTTCCATGCATATTTTTTCAAAAGAACATAATTTTTACGGTGGTCACGGTATCGTAGGAGGGCAGATTCCCCTGGGAGCCGGACTTGCCTTTGCCGATAAGTATTTTAAAAGAGACTCTGTGACCCTTTGCTATATGGGAGACGGAGCCGTGCGTCAGGGGTCACTTCACGAGACTTTTAACCTGGCGATGCTCTGGAATCTTCCGGTAGTATTTATCTGTGAAAACAACGGATATGCCATGGGTACTTCTGTGGCGCGTACCGCGAAGGAACAGGAGATCTGGAAGCTGGGCTTGGGCTATGATATGCCGAGCAGTCCGGTAGACGGAATGAGCCCGGTGAAGGTTGCGGAAGCAGTCTCGGAAGCAGTTGAAAGAGCGCGTAGCGGAGGAGGACCGACTTTCCTGGAAATGAAAACGTACAGGTATCGTGGTCATTCCATGTCGGATGCGCAGCATTACAGAACCAAAGAAGAGGTGGAAGAGTATAAGAAGATCGATCCTATAACTCAGGTTAAGGATGTGATCCTGGAAAAGAAATACGGTTCTGAAAAAGATATCGAAAAGATTGACAAGCGCGTAAAGGATCTGGTGAAAGAGTGCGAAAAATTTGCCGAGGAATCGCCATGGCCGGAGGCCAATATCATGTACGACACCGTATACGAACAGGAAGATTATCCGTTTTTACCGCATAAACTATAATTAGAATGGCAGTAGTTGTAAATATGCCACGTTTGAGCGACACCATGGAAGAAGGTGTAGTAGCAAAGTGGTTAAAAAGCGTTGGAGATAAAGTAGAAGAAGGAGATATCCTGGCAGAGATCGAAACTGATAAGGCTACGATGGAATTCGAGTCTTTTCATGAAGGTACTTTGCTTCATATCGGAGTTCCTGAAGGTGAAGGAGCGCCGGTGGATACCATGCTGGCTATTATTGGGGAGCAGGGGGAAGATATTTCCGGGTTGCTGAACGGAGCTTCGCAAGAAGCCCCGGCTGAAAAGTCAGCTTCCGCAGAGGAAGAAAAAACTGCTGCTGCTTCTGAAGTAGCAATGCCTGATGGCGTTGAAGTGGTAACCATGCCTCGTCTGAGTGATACGATGGAAGAAGGTACTGTTGCCGGATGGTTGAAGTCTGTTGGAGATAAGGTGGAAGAAGGCGATATCCTTGCCGAGATCGAAACCGATAAGGCTACCATGGAGTTTGAATCATTCTACTCGGGTACCTTGTTGTATATCGGGATCGGAGAAGGAGAGTCTGCTCCTGTTGATGATGTGCTTGCTGTGATCGGACCTGAAGGAACAGATGTAGATCAGGTATTGGCAGCTATGAAATCCGGCGGAAGCAAGTCGGCTGAGAAGCCTGCGGAATCAACCGAAACTGCCGCGCCTTCCCAGGAAACCGAAAGTGCAGCTTCCACATCGGCTACTGCATCAGAGAGCAAAGGATCTGGAAGGATCTTTGCCTCACCCCTGGCCAAAAAGATGGCTGAAGATCGCGGAATTGATCTTTCCAGGGTCAAGGGTAGTGGAGAGAACGGACGTATCGTTAAGCGCGATATCGAGAACTATAAAGAGGAAGCTCCGGCAGCGGCTCCGGCAGCAACGAAACCGGCGGCAGAATCTGCAGGTACCACGACTTTTGTTCCGGCAGGAGAAGAAATGGTGGAAGAGGTGAAAAACTCCCAAATGAGAAAGACTATTGCTAAGCGACTGGCAGAGTCTAAATTCACTGCTCCGCATTATTACCTCACCATTGAGGTGGATATGGACAATGCTATGGCTTCCCGAAGTCAGATCAATGCTTTGCCGGATACCAAAGTGTCTTTCAATGACATGGTGGTCAAGGCATGTGCCATGGCGCTTAAAAAGCATCCGCAGGTGAATACGTCCTGGAAAGGGGATGTTACCGTTTACAACAGGCACGTGCATATCGGTGTGGCCGTTGCGGTTGATGAAGGATTGGTGGTACCCGTACTGAGATTCACTGACCAAATGGGGCTGATGCAGATCGGTTCGCAGGTGAAGGAGCTTGCCGGTAAAGCGAGAAATAAAAAGCTAACCCCACAGGAGATGGAGGGAAGTACCTTTACCGTTTCCAACCTTGGAATGTTTGGCATTCAGGAGTTTACTTCCATCATTAATCAGCCTAACTCAGCCATTCTTTCTGTAGGAGCAATCGTAGAAAAGCCGGTAGTGAAAAACGGGCAGATCGTTGTGGGTAATACTATGAAGGTTACTCTTGCCTGTGATCACCGTACCGTGGACGGAGCCACAGGGGCACAATTCCTGCAAACGCTCAAGGCTTATCTTGAAAATCCCGTGACTATGCTGGCTTAAGGCTCCATGTGTCCGGAATATTATATAAGTACAAGATCCCGCCTCCGGCGGGATTTTTGTTATATTTAACTCTGTAACCTTAATCACCTGTTTATGCGAATTTTATTGATGCTTGCCGTAGCGCTGTTATTGATTTCCTGTGGAGCTCAAATGCCCCCGGATCAAAGTGCACAACCCGCTTCTGCAGAAGAATATAAGGAGACCCCGGAGATTCCCTCCGTTGCTAGTGCGGTGGATGCCGGGAGCATAGGAACAGCTCTGTCCTACCTGGCTTCCGATGCGCTTAAGGGTAGAGCTTCTGATGATGAGGGTATCGAGATGGCTGCAGTTTATATTGCACGCTATTTTGAAGCATCCGGTATCAAACCCTATTATCCCGGTTACAGGGATACGCTTTCCAATGTAAAGCCCGCCACAGTTAACATCGTGGGGTACCTTGAAGGTTCAGATCCGGAATTGAAACATGAGTTTGTGGTGCTTGGTGCCCATTACGACCATATAGGTGCCGTTGAGCCTGTTGGGGGCGACTTTATCGCCAACGGAGCCAATGACAATGCCTCAGGAACTACAGCTGTAATGGAGATTGCCCGAAAAATGGCCGGGTCTGAGCATTTGAAAAGGAGTGTGATGTTCGTGCTTTTCTCTGCGGAAGAGCGGGGCCTGAAGGGCTCGGCGCATCTGGCCGATCGCCTGGATAAGGAAGGGGTAAAGGTTTATGCGATGCTTAATTTTGAAATGGTAGGGGTGCCGCTTGAAAAGGATTATACGGCCTATCTAACCGGGTATGAAATGAGTACTATGGCAGAGGAGATGAATACATTGGCGGGAGAGCAGCTTATCGGATTTCTCCCTCAGGCCAGGGAATATAAATTATTTCAGAGATCAGATAATTACCCTTTTTATCAAAAGTTCGGTGTACCTGCTCAAACCGTTTGTACCTTTGATTTTACCAATTTCGACTTTTACCATAAGCCGGGGGATGAGTTCGAATTAATGAACCTGGAGCATATGGCCGCTTTCGTAAATCGGATCTTACCGGTAGTCGAGGGTATGGTGAATAGTGAGAAAGGGGTAATTCGGATGAAATGATAAACGACAGGTGTCTTTTAATACAATTCCATTGAATATGAAGAAAACCATAGTGATAACAGGAACCAGCAGGGGTATAGGATTTGAAATGGTAAAGCTGTTTGCTGATATGGGGCACAGGGTGATTGCATTATCCAGGAACGAGGAGCCGGTAAAGGCTTTAGATCTTCCCGGTGTGAAGACGTTTTCCTTTGACCTGGAAAGTAGTTCCAGTTTTGAGATGTTAGGAAACTACCTCGAAACACAACAGTTACAGGTGGATGCCCTGATTAATAATGCAGGGAGCCTGGTAAATAAACCTTTTGATGAGCTCACCCGCGAAGACTGGGACAGGGTGTATAAAGTAAATGTTTTCGGCGTGGCCGAGCTTACAAAAACCCTTCTTCCGTTTCTCAGGCATAACGGCGGACATGTAGTTACCATTAGTAGTATGGGGGGTGTACAGGGAAGTATGAAATTTCCTGGCCTTGCCGCTTACAGTTCTGCTAAAGGAGCTGTGATAACTCTTAGCGAGCTTCTCGCAGAAGAATATAAGGATAGAGGGATCGCTTTTAACGTACTCGCCCTGGGCGCAGTACAAACCGAAATGCTGGAAGAAGCTTTTCCAGGATATCAAGCTCCTCTGAGTGCAGGGGAAATGGCGTCGTATATTGTTCAATTTTCGCTGACCGGACATAAGTTTTACAACGGAAAGTTGTTGCAGGTCAGCAATTCAACGCCCTGAGATAATAGCTGAACTATGACCGAGATCCTGGCTAAATATTTACCGGAACGTGCTGTTGTTCCCTGTCTTGAATTAATTAAGGTCAATGGGGTGCATCTGAAGGTGGTCAATGAACGCGTGACACGGCATGGCGATTACCGGAGGCTTCCGGACGGAAGACACCAGATCACCGTAAATGCGAACCTGAATAAATACCGGTTTCTGATTACCCTGGTACATGAGATCGCTCACCTGGTGGCGTTTGAAAAGTACGGGAGAACCATAAAGCCTCATGGCCGGGAGTGGAAATTTGTTTTTCAGCAATTGATGCTCCCTTTTATCCGGCCTGAAGTATTCCCTTCATCCCTGCTTCCTGTTATTGCAGCTCATTTCAGGAATCCGAAGGCCAGCAGTGATACCGATGCGAGGCTTTCCGTGGCCTTAAAAGCCTTTGATCCGGAGAATGATAAAAATTATATCTTTGAGATTCCACACGGGAGTCTGTTCAGGATCTACAACGGCCGGGTTTTTAAAAAAGGAGAGAAACGGATCAAAAGATTTGAATGTATTGAGGTTTCCAGTGGCAGGGTCTATCTGTTTCAGCCCAATGCCGAGGTGGAGCTTCTTTCCGATTAGTCAACTTAAGAAAATATGAACGGGAATTATTACGCAGTAATTATGGCAGGTGGGGTGGGATCCCGTTTCTGGCCTGTGAGTACCGAAGAGTTTCCTAAACAGTTCCACGATATGCTGGGTACAGGTAGCACGCTTTTGCAAACTACCTATGCCAGGTTTCGGGAAATGCTGCCGGCCGAAAATATTCTGGTGCTCACTAATGAGCGGTATCTTAGCCTGGTATTGGAACAATTGCCGGAGATTGAGGAAGAACAGGTGTTGACAGAGCCGGTAATGCGAAACACCGCGCCCTGTATTCTCTATGCGGCTATGAAGATCGCTGCCAGGAACCCGCATGGGGTAATGGCCGTGGCACCCAGTGATCACTGGATCGAACAAAAGGACTTGTTTCTTAATAATATCGGGGACTGTTATGCTTTCTGCAGTGATCATCCTGTTTTAATGACACTTGGGATACAGCCTGATTTTCCCAATACAGGTTATGGATATATTCAATATGCACAGGAGTATTCTAAAGGCGATTTCTTCAAGGTGTCTCATTTTAGGGAAAAGCCCGACCGGGCTACTGCAACCCGGTATATTGAACAGGGAAATTACCTGTGGAATGCGGGTATCTTTATTTGGAGTGTAAAGGAGATCCTTAAGGCTTTTCAAAGCCATCAGCCCGCCATGTATGAAGTTTTTCAGCAGGGAATAAATGTGTATGGCACCTCCGGGGAGCGCTTGTTTATAAACGAGAACTATGCAAAGGCAGAGAATATTTCCATCGATTATGCCGTGATGGAGCCAGCAGATAATATTTATGTATTGCCTGCAGTATTTAAATGGAATGACTTGGGTACATGGGGGTCGCTTTATAAGGAATTGCCGCATCTGGCAGATGGGAATGCAGTAGTGAATGCTAAAGTGGTATTTGAAGAATCCGCGGGCAATATGGTGTACACCCCATCGGGGAAGAAAGTAGTGGTGCGCGGATTGCAGGATTATATCATCGTAGACCAGGGGGATACCCTGTTGATTTACCCAAAAGACCGGGAGCAGGATGTAAAATCCTTACCCGGAAAATTTTAATGCTTAACCAACTTAAAATCCATCAATAATGGAAAAGAATCAAGGTGCTGAAGCTCAAAAAGACCCGGTTCAGGACTCAGGAGAACCTTCAATTCAGCAGGACCAGCAACAGGAACAGGCGAAGCAAAAGCAGGAAGCGGAAAAGGTAAAAAAAGATGTGGGTACCGCCTTGGATTCCCTGAAATCTTTTCTCAGTGAGCTTCTCAATATCCGTCATAATACCGATGAGGGGAATACCCGGGAAGGGATCATAAACGATATTCCCTTTAAGGGACATACGGCCTGGATCCTGATCTGTTCCATATTGATCGCCTCGGTCGGACTTAACGCAAATTCGACAGCAGTGGTTATCGGAGCGATGCTTATTTCTCCATTAATGGGTCCTATCCTGGGAATCGGGTTTTCTATCGCGATCAATGATATTGACCTGCTTCGCAGATCCATGAAAAACTTTGGGGTGATGGTGGTGCTGAGTATTCTTACTGCTTTTCTCTTTTTTGAATTCTTTCCCCTTCAGGATGAAAATTCGGAGCTTTTGGCAAGAACCGCACCAGACGTGAGGGATGTGCTTATTGCATTTTTTGGTGGTCTGGCATTGGTGGTAGCCCGGGCAAAAAAAGGGACTATAGCCAGTGTGATCTTTGGGGTGGCAATAGCCACAGCACTGATGCCTCCTTTGTGTACGGTTGGTTTCGGCCTGGCCATAGGTAATTTTCAATATGCCGGCGGAGCCATGTACCTGTTTACGATCAACACCATTTTTATCGGCCTGGCTACCTTTTTGGTCATCAAGTACCTCAGGTTTCCCATGGTGCGATATGCAAATTCTAAGAAGCGTAAACGAATAGGGCAGATTGCCTCCCTGGTAGCTATCCTTGTTACCCTGCCTGCTATTTACACCTTTTACCAGGTGTGGCGTGAGTCTATCTTTAAAAGACAGGCACAGGAGTTTATCAATAAGAACGTAAAGGCCTATAAGTTCTCTGAAGGAGGATTTTTTCTGGACAAGTATACCAGTCTTGAATACAATGAAGGAGAGGAATCTGTGGTGGAGTTGGTTTTTATGGGCGATGAGTCTATCCCGGAAACGGTGGTGGAGACCTGGAAACAGCAGATGAAATCCTATAATTATCTCGATAATGCCACTTTGAAAATTCAGGGAGGAAGAAATGATGAGGCCGACCGCTACCAATATGTCAACGAATTGTACGAGGCTAAGAAGGAGGAGATCGCCAATAAGGATGAGCGCATCAGTGTTCTCGAAACAGAGGTGGAAAGGTTGATGAAATACGCTTACAATGATGTGCCTTTCAATGAAATTTCGAGGGAGTTGCAAATCACCTATGACGGGGTATCCAGAATTGGATTTGCCAATCAGATCGTGACCGATTTCAGCAAAACCGACACCATCCCGGTATTCTATATCCAGTGGGATAAAAAGAAGACTTCTAAATCAAAGAAATCGGATCTGAACAAGATTCACAAATGGCTTCAGGTGAGAACCGGGAACGAAAAGGTAGAGGCCAGGCAGGTGGAAGAGGAATAGTATTAAGGTTAGTTGCGTTCTTCCAGGTACATCTGCCGAACCTTTTTAAAGAGTTCAGAAGAGTATACAAAATTGGTAACCGCTTCGTTATCGGTTTTGAAGATCTCCTTGTTGCTGCCTTCCCAGGCCTTATGTCCGTCTTTAAGGAAGACGATCTTCTCTCCGATCTCCATAACAGAGTTCATATCGTGGGTGTTGATTACGGTCGTAATATCGTACTCCACTGTGATCTCATGGATGAGGTTGTCGATGATAATGGCTGTCTTAGGGTCCAGTCCGGAATTGGGCTCATCGCAGAACAGGTATTTTGGCTTGTTAACAATGGCCCGGGCTATGGCTACCCGCTTTTGCATTCCTCCGGAAATTTCGGCAGGTAATTTTTTATGAGCATCGGTCAGGTTCACTCTTTTCAATACAATATCAACCCGTTCCTTCATTTCTTCATATTCCATCCTGGTAAACATCTTCAGCGGGAACATGACATTTTCTTCTACGGTCATAGAGTCAAAAAGGGCACTCCCCTGGAAAACCATACCCATCTCCTGACGGAGGTTTCGCTTTTTGTACTCATCCATTTCCGAATAGACCCGGTTGCTATAAAGGATCTCGCCTTTGTCGGGAACATGAAGGCCCAGTAGGGATTTCAGAAACACCGTTTTTCCTGATCCGCTCTGACCGATGATCAGGTTGGTCTTTCCGGCCTCAAAGGTGGTGGTAATTCCCTTAAGCACATGGTTTTCACCAAAGGATTTATGCAAATTTCGTACTTCTATCATCAGCCGAGTAACATTTGAGTTAACAGGTAATTTACAATAATGATCACCACGCTGGTCCAGACAAAAGCGGTCGTTGATGCCTTACCTACTTCCAGGGCCCCGCCCTTCATATAAAATCCGTAGAAGGAGGGTATGGTGGCCAGAATAAAAGCAAAAGCCATGGTTTTAGTGAAGGCGTATACGACGTGAAAAGGCTGAAAGTCGATCTGTAGTCCTTTGATGAATTCGGCGCTGGTCGTGTATCCTCCCGTTACTGCGGCCATCCATCCGCCCAGAATACCCAGGTACATGGAAATGGCGATCACAAAGGGATACAGCAATAAGGCTATTATTTTCGGGAAGATCAGAAAGTTCACAGCGTTTACCCCCATCACCTCCAAAGCATCTATCTGTTCCGTTACCCTCATGGTTCCGATACTCGAAGTAATGTACGAGCCTACTTTTCCGGCCATAATAATGGAGATAAAGGTGGGGGCAAATTCCAGAATAACTGATTGCCTTGTGGTAAAACCTACCAGGTATTTAGGAATAAAAGGACTCTCGATGTTCAGCGCGGTTTGTATAGCTACAACTCCGCCGATAAAAAAGGAAATAAAAATAATAATACCCAGAGAACCGTAGATGAGATCATCAATTTCCTTAAGAATGAGGTTTTTCATGATCGGCCATTTGGTAGGCCTGCTGAATACCTCACGAAGCATTAAAAAGTATTTTCCGAAGTTTTCCAGGTACTGCATTTGCGGTCTCTAATGAATGGCTAAAGTAAGAAAAATTAGCTTATTCCTGTTTTAACCGAATTTTAAAATCCGATTGTTATTTATATTGTAAGTTTGGTTTCCAATTTTAAAATTTATGATGAAACAGGTTTTTTCTTTTGTATTTCTGCTGACTTTTATTTCTCCTGCCATGGCCCAGGAAGATTACCCTGGCGAGCGTCCGAAACTGGTGGTGGGTATTGTTGTTGACCAGATGCGGTATGAATACCTCACTCGTTACTGGGATCGCTATGGGGAAGGGGGCTTTAAGCGACTGGTAAAACAAGGGTTTAACTTTAAGAATCATCACTTTAATTATATTCCGACGGCCACCGGACCGGGACATACCTCGGTATATACCGGCAGTACCCCTTCTGAGCACGGCATCATCGGAAATGAGTGGTTTGATGTTTTTACCGATACAGAGGTGTATTGTGTTGCAGATCCCGCAGTAGCGTCGGTAGGAACGGAGAGTGATGCCGGAAAAATGTCGCCGCATCGTCTTCGTCGCTCTACCATGACCGACGAACTCAGGATCTTCAATAATTTTAAAGGGATAACGGTCGCTGTGGCCCTGAAAGACCGTGGGGCCGTATTGCCTGCCGGATATACAGGAACGGCCTACTGGTTTCATGGAAAGGATGAAGGCAGATGGGTGAGCAGTACGTATTACATGAACGAACTTCCTCGCTGGGTAGAGAAATTCAATAAGAGCAAAACCGCTTCCTCATACAGGCAAAAATGGAAACTCTTGTACGATAAGGATACTTATGTGAACAGTAATCCGGATGATACCCCATACGAGCAAAAGTTTAAAGGGGAAAAAGCTCCGGTATTTCCGCACGATCTTCCGGGGTTGTGGGAAGAAAATGGTGGGTTTGACATGATAAAATCTACTCCTTTCGGAAATAACATCACTACAGACTTCGCCCTGGCTGCCCTGGAAGGGGAAGGCCTTGGTGAGGATGATGTGACCGACTTTTTGGCGATCAGTTATTCCAGTACCGATTATGTGGGCCATCGGTATGGCGTAAAGGCTATGGAAACCGAAGATACCTATCTGCGTCTGGATCGTGACCTGGAGCGTTTACTGAAGTCCCTGGACGAGAAAGTAGGTAAGGGGGAATACCTGGTTTTTCTTACTGCAGATCACGGGGCATCGTATAATCCGCGATACCTGGAGGATCACAAAATGTCCGGAGGGTTTTACAAAACCTCTGAGATGATCAATGGCCTGAATGATTTCGCTCAACGACGCTTCGGAAATGCTGGTATCCTAAGGTATTCAGGTTACGGGCAGGTATACCTTAATCACAGTGTTCTGGATTCGATGGAGCTGGATAAGGAAAAAGTTCGTCGTATCCTGGCCGACCATTTACTGACCTATGACCAGGTAGAAAAGGTGTTTACTGTGGATATGTTGCGTTCAGGCGATCTTAAAACCGGAATAGCCGAGTTGGTTCAGAATGGATACAATGCGAAGCTTTCGGGTGATATCTTTGTCGTATTTAGTCCGGGGTTGCTTTCTACCGGTTATGTTAAAGGTGGCACCTCTCATGGTACGGCCTATGTGTACGATACGCATGTGCCGTTTCTGCTTTATGGGAAAGGGATTCGCCAGGGGTATACTTCAGATAAAACCGTAATTCCTGATATCGCGCCAACCATTTCTTCCCTGCTGGGAATTCCTTTTCCTAATGGGGTAAAGGGAGCGGTGCGCAGCGAAGCATATAAGATAAATGAATAAATGCTTAGAAAGGCAATTTTGATCGGATGCCTTTCCAGCGATACGTTCTGATAAAACGGCCTTCTTCCTGATTTACTATAGGAGGGAGGCTTTTTTTTCGGGCGCCTGCGAAGCCTTGCAGGTTGTGGATAAAGGTTTGATACTTACCTTGTTTTACGGCCATTTTCAGGGAAGCGATTGCCGCAAGTATCCAGCCATAACGCATCAGGTACATGGCTTCTCCCTGCAGTCGCTTAGCCCTTGGGTTGTAGGATTTGCCCGTAGGTCGGAGGTGCTTTACTTTTAATTCCGGAATAGTGATCACGCTGAACCCGTAATACCGGGCCAGGAGCTCATCAACGGTATCCCATCCCATAGCGGTGCGTAATCCGCCGATCTTAGTAAAACACGCCCTGGAGTAACTTTTAAATGCGCCTCGTACATGGTCTGTATTCATAGGGTGGTTAAGTCTCCACGCTCCATGCGTGTCCTGTTCCCAGGCAAAACCTCCTGCGATTCCGGCCTCAGGATGTTCCTGAAATACCCGAAGGATCGTTTGAAAATAATCCGGAGGCAGTATGAGGTCGGCGTCCAGCTTCACGATCACATCATATGCTTTACTGAGCAAGGGCAGTCCTTCGTTAAAGGTTCCAACCACCTTGCTGCCGGGAAGGTGTTGATTGGCTGAAGTTCTCCGGACAGGTTTTATTATCGGATGCTTTTCTGAAAACTCACAGATAATAGCCGGGGTATTATCACTGGAATTGTCGTCTACCACAATGACCTCCTGGGGTAGTACGGTTTGTTCCAGAAGGGAATTAAGGGTTAGCCTGAGATACTGCTCCTCATTATGAGCCGGAATGATTACGCTGTACTTAAGGTTATTGTCCATGGTTCACTCTTTCGGCATAGACCATATAATAACGCGGGGTAAACAGTCGCAATAAGGGGCGAAATCCAATCTTTTTTACGGGATGGGTCCAGCGCTTTCTTTTCTTGATTTCCCATCCTGTTTTTTCGAGAAGCCAGTCAAATTGCCATTCCTCAAATTCATGGTAATGCCGGTCCCAGGGGTCTGTTTTACTACGGTATGCATTGGAAAACCATAGCCGGAGCGGAATCGAGGCGACGATTTTATCGGCTTTGATCGATTTCAGGACCTCGTAGGGAGAGAGTAAATGCTCAAAGATCTCCAGGGCTGTTACCAGTTCGGCATCAGATCTTGAAAGGCTGTTCCGGTCTTCGTCCAGGTCTTCTCCTCCGGTGTTCTCTACCAGGAACCCTTCTTTTTTCATGATCTCTCCAAATGGATTTTTTATTCCAAGATCAAGGATCCGGGTGCCTTCAGGGGCAACACTTTTCAGGAAATCCAGGGTGATCCGGTATCTTTTCTCCGGATAGGTGTGCTCGTACATGTGCTGTGATTAGGCTTCAAATATATAAACAATTGTGCCTATAATGCCAGAGATAGCAGGATCAAATCTACTATAGTTGGTATACCAGGGCATTGATGTTCATTCCTGCGCCTACGCTGGCAAACATGATGTGATCGCCTTTTTGGATCTCATGCCCTAAGAGTTCCCCTCTTTTTACCATATCAAAAAGGGTGGGTATGGTGGCTACCGAACTGTTTCCCAGTTTAGCGATGTTCATAGGCATCACATCCTTGGGTGCTTCCTGACCATAAAGCTGATAGAATCGCTGTACGATGGCCTCGTCCATTTTTTCGTTAGCCTGATGGATAAATATCTTCTTAAGTTTTTTAATATCGAGCCCGGTTTTGTCAAAACAAGACTTCATGGCTTGCGGAACATGGGTGATCGCAAATTCATAGATCTTTCTTCCGTGCATCTTGATATAGCGGGTTTCCTCATCAATACCTTGTTTATAAGACTTTCCGAAGAAAAGATAGTAGGCTTCTTCTTCTGTGTATGAAGCAGATTCATGGGCAAGCACCCCGCTGGTGCCCTCTGAGGCTTCCACCACAGTAGCTCCGGCACCGTCAGAATAGATCATGGAGTCCCGGTCGTGTTTGTCAGTTACCCTGGAAAGAGTTTCTGCGCCGATCACCAGGCAACGCTTAGCCAGCCCGGCCTTTATAAAAGCCTGTGCCTGGATAAGGCCTTCCAGCCATCCGGGACATCCGAAAAGCAGGTCGTAGGCCACACATTTCGGGTTTTTTATCTCGAGTTTATGCTTTACCCTCGCAGCAAGGCTGGGCAAGGTATCGCCCTGGGTAGTGCCATGGGCAACATCTCCAAAATTATGGGCAACGATAATGTAGTCAAGGGTTTCCTTGTCTATTCTGGCGTTGTCTATGGCGCGCTCGGCTGCGAAATACGCGATGTCTGAAGTTTTATATTCCGGGGTTACGTACCTCCGTTCTCCGATCCCTGTAATGGAAACGAATTTCTTGATAATAATATCATTGGATTGTTTGAATTCACTTCCGTCTGCATTGAGGAATTCATGTTGTGAGAATTCGTCATTGGTCTCAACATGAGAAGGTATATAGCATCCTGTTCCTGTTATCCTGGTATTCATGAGGTCTTAAAATTTATGGCAATCTAATGAAAGATCGCGTTACCGGGCTATAGGTACAAAAAATACCTACGATGTCCAAATGATGGTGCAAGGTGAAACCCGTGGGAATAAAAAAGCCTCCGGAATCTCCGGAGGCTCAGTAAAGCCTGTGCTTTCAAGGTATTATAGCGCTTCTGCATACTCCTCAATAGGAGCGCAGGTACACATCAGATTACGATCTCCATAAGCTTCATCAACCCTTCTTACGCTTGGCCAGAATTTATTATCTGAAACATAAGGCAGAGGGTATGCTGCTTTTTCCCGGCTGTATGGGAAGTTCCATTCCGAGGCCGTTACCATTTTCATGGTGTGTGGCGCATTCTTCAGAACGTTATTAGGTTCGTCTTCCGTAGCCTCCCCGATCTCTTCGCGAATGGCGATCATAGCGCTGCAGAAGCGGTCCAGCTCGGTAAGACTTTCACTTTCTGTAGGTTCGATCATCATGGTTCCCGCAACAGGGAATGAAACCGTAGGTGCATGGAATCCGTAATCCATAAGTCGCTTAGCAATGTCAGAAACCTCAATGCCATTGGCTTTGAAAGGTCTGCAGTCTATGATCAGCTCGTGAGCTGCTCTGCCGCATTCTCCTGTATACAGGATCTGGTAATGACCTTCCAGTTTGCTTTTGATATAGTTGGCATTAAGAATGGCCATCTCAGTAGCCTTTCTCAGACCTTGCTGTCCCAGCATCTTGATATATCCATAAGAGATAAGGCATACCAGGGCGCTACCCCATGGGGCTGCAGAAATCGCAGTGATAGCATCCTTTCCTCCTGTGGTGATCACCGGGTTGGAAGGTAAAAACTCTGTAAGGTGACCGGCAACACAAATCGGGCCTACTCCCGGACCACCGCCTCCGTGAGGGATGGCGAAGGTTTTGTGAAGGTTCAGGAGACAAACATCGGCACCAATGGTGGCCGGGTTGGTAAGTCCAACCTGTGCATTCATGTTTGCCCCGTCCATATAAACCTGTCCGCCATTATCGTGAATGAGCTGGGTGATCTCTTTGATGGACGATTCGAAAACTCCGTGAGTGGATGGATAGGTTACCATTAGTGCGGCAAGCTCATCCTTGTATTTCTCGGCCTTTTCCTTCAGGTCGTCAACGTCAATATTTCCTTTTTCATCTGTTTTGGTAACCACCACTTTCATTCCGGCCATCACTGCAGAGGCTGGATTGGTACCGTGAGCAGAAGCGGGGATAAGGCATATGTTGCGGTGTCCCTCGCCTCTTGAATGGTGGTAGGCCATGATCACCATCAGTCCGGCATATTCACCCTGGGCTCCTGAATTGGGCTGCAGGGAAGTGCCCTGAAATCCGGTGATTACGTTTAATTGGTGCTCCAGTTCTTTCAGTACTTCCTGGTATCCTGCAGCCTGTTCCACCGGGGCAAAAGGGTGGATGTTGCCCCATTGCGGGTTGCTTAACGGCAGCATTTCAGAAGCCGCGTTGAGCTTCATGGTACAGGATCCTAAAGAGATCATGGAGTGATTCAGGGAAAGGTCCTTGCGTTCCAGCTTTTTGATGTAACGCATGAGCTCGGTCTCCGAATGATAAGAATTAAATACAGCATTTTCCAGGAATGCGCTGGTACGGGCCAGCGATTCGGGTATAACACCCTGAGGTGTGATGCTGTCAATCGTGATCGTGTTTTTCCCTGCAGCATCTGCAAAGATCTGAACGATGGCGTTGAGATCCTTTACTGAAATGGTTTCGTTCAGTGCAATGGAAACTGTAGTTTCATCAGGATAGAAGAAATTGATCTTCTGGAGTTCGGCTATGTCTTTAACACTTTTAGCGTCGGCCTTAACCCTGATCGTGTCGAAATAAGATTGGTTTTGCTGCTCATAGCCCAGTTGTTCCAGTGCATTGGAAAGCGTGTGGGCAGCATGGTGAACTTTGTTGGCGATGTACTTAAGTCCTTCCGGACCGTGGTAAACGGCGTACATTCCAGCCATTACTGCGAGCAATACCTGTGCGGTACAGATATTCGAGGTGGCTTTATCTCTTTTGATGTGTTGTTCCCTGGTTTGAAGGGCCATCCTTAAGGCGAAATTCCCGTCTGTATCCCTGGTAACTCCAATGATTCTTCCGGGAAGATTTCTTTTATAAGCTTCTTTGGTAGCGAAAAACGCTGCGTGCGGGCCTCCGTATCCTAAAGGGATACCAAATCGCTGGGTGGTACCTACCACAACCTCTGCTCCCCATTCTCCTGGAGGAGTCAGTGAGACCAGGCTGAGGATGTCAGCTGCAACGGCAACTTTGATGTCCTTTTCGTTAGCCTGAGCTGTAAAGGCTTTGTAGTCGAATACCTCTCCGCTCTTTCCGGGATATTGTAAAAGCGCCCCGTAATAGGTTTCGTCCAGTTCCACTTCGCTGTGATCACCCATAATGAGTTCGATACCCAGTGGCAGCGCTCTGGTCTGCAGCACCGATAAAGTTTGTGGCAGTACTTCTTCAGATACAAAGAACCTGACCACATTATTTTTCTTTTGCTCTCTGCTTCTGGAGCTGAAGAGCATGGTCATGGCTTCTGCTGCAGCCGTTCCCTCGTCCAGGAGGGAGGCATTGGCGATCTCCATTCCGGTGAGGTCGCTTACCGTGGTTTGGAAATTCAATAAGGCTTCCAGACGTCCCTGGGCGATCTCTGCCTGGTATGGGGTATAGGCCGTATACCATCCCGGATTTTCCAGGATATTTCTCTTGATCACAGAGGGTAGGATAGATTCGTGGTATCCCAATCCAATAAAGGACCTGAAAACCTGATTCTTATTCCCGAGTTCCTGGATGTGCGAAAGGTACTCATATTCCGACAGGGCTTCAGGAAGCTCGAGTTCATTTTTAAGCCTGATACCATCGGGGAAGGTTTCGTAGATTAACTGGTCGATATCGTTTACACCTACCGTTTCCAGCATTTTTGAAAGATCTTCTTTTTTCGGGCCAATGTGGCGTATAGCAAAAGAATCTGTTCTCATTATAAGTGACTAAAAATGTGTTATTTTATTTTGCGCAAAAGTACGGATTTAATTGGTTTTAAAAAGTACTTTTGAGTGGGCTTTAACGAAACTTTTAACGCCTGGTTAACAGAATAAAATGCCGGGTTTAGACGCGTAAATTGAACGTATTAAAAAAAATACTGGACCTCTATATGAACAGTAGTATGCATGTGGCCCTGTCGGTCGCTGTACTCTGTTATGTCTCTGGCTTATATTTTCAATTTGTTCCACCCGGTTATCTTGTGGCTTGCCTGTTTTTTGGGTCTGTGGTGGGGTATAATTTTATTAAATATGCTCCCCTGGCAGATAATTTTATTTCGGTCAAAGGTGCTTACCTTAAAAACATGCAGGGGTTCAGTGCTTTAAGTTTTATTGCGGCCCTGTATTTTCTTCGCTTTTTCACCCTTCCCGGACTGGTTTGTACGGCGGTCATCGGGATGTTGGTTTTCTTTTACGTGTTTCCGATTCACCGGCTCAGGGGGAGTATAAGGAATGTGAGAGGGCTGAAGGTTTACGTGGTAGCCCTGGTTTGGGCACTTGCCACGGTGGTGCTTCCTGCCCTGGAGGCAGGAGTGGATCTTAATGGTCAGCTGGTATTTGAAACCTTCAGGAGGGGTGTATTTATTTTGGCGATTACCATTCCTTTTGAGATCAGGGATCTCAACCTCGATCAGCCCGGATTGTATACCATTCCGCAACAATTGGGAGTAAGGGGGGCAAAGTTGCTGGGGTATTGCCTGCTGTTGGGTTTCTGGTTAATGGGGGTGGTGTTTGAGGTTGCTCCCGGGGGAGTGAATTGGGAGGCAGAAGGAGTACTGGTGTTGATGGCTGCAATTATGCTCTATGGGGCAAGTCGTTCCCAGCACAGGTATTACAGTGGATTAATGGTGGAGAGCCTGCCTTTGGTCTGGCTGGGGTTGTTGGTGCTTTTTTAGGTCTGAGATTCCAGCTTTTCCTTGATCTTCTTTTTCTTTTCCGGATCCATGCATTTCAGATCGGCTTTGGTGCACAGCTGGGTTAGTTTTCCATTTTTGCTGGCGTGATTCCGGCATTGCCCACAATATATGTGGTGTATTTTAAGTTGAACAATCTGCCAGGAACCGGCCTCTCCATACTGAGCTTTATTGCAGATCTCTGCCGCGTGTTCACAATCTATTAGCATATGCTCTATTTTTGATTAGGTTGTTATTTGTTATTAAAACCAATTTTTTTCTAAACAGCTCATCAGGGCGGTTCTGGCCCTGTGGATGATCACCCAAAGATTAGACGGGGTAATATTGAGTTCTTTACAGATATCTTCGGTTTGCATCCCTTCTATCGTCTTCATTCTGAAGATGAGCGCCTGTTTTTCCGGTAATTTCGAGATGCATTCTTCAATGGCCATGCCCAGCTCCTCATTTTGCATCTCGTCTTCGATATTGCCTCTTCGGTGATCTGCAGCCCGTTCTTCCAGCCAGTCGCCCTCCTGCTCGTTATTGTGATAATTGATTTTCACCTCGGCCTTGCCTTTACGGGAATTGGATCGGCGGTAATGGTCGATGATCTTTCTTTTGAGGATAGAGATGAGCCAGGTACGTTCTGACGCGTCTCCCTTAAACCCGGAAGCCGATTTCAGACCTGCAAGAAAGGTTTCCTGAACCAGGTCTTCAGCAAGTACCTGATCGCTCACCTTGGAGAGGGTGTAGTTGTAAAGGTAGTCTGCATAGCTGTCTACCCATTTGGATGGATCGAGTTTTTCTTTACCCATGTTCAGTTTTTACCGGCTGTTAAAGCATTCACCTTAACATATGAATTTGTAAATTTACAGGAATCCAAAACAAATCATCAAATGCAAAGGTTGTTTTTATTGCTGTTTGTCATGACAATTACCGGGTTAAGTGCTCAGGTGAAGAATATTTCCATAACTGAAGTTCCCGAAAAGCTTCTTGAAAGAGGGGTTTTGGTGGATGTTCGCACTCCGGTGGAATTTGAAGAGGGGCATCTTCCGGGGGCATTGAATATCGATGTTAAATCGGAGGAATTTATAAACGAAGTTTCAGGGATCAGAAAAAACAGAAATGTCCTGTTATACTGCAGGTCCGGCAGAAGAAGTGCCCGGGCTGCTGAAATTCTCGATTCTCTTGGTTATAAGAAAGTGTATAACCTTGAAGGGGGGTATCTTGCCTGGGATGCCGCAAAGAATGAACAATAAAAAAACCCCGCATTTGCGGGGTTCTTTTTTATTTCTCCAGCAGGCCTGCTCTTCGCAGTAAGGCATCTGGCTGGGGGTCCTTGCCCCTGAAGCGCTTATAGAGAACCATGGGGTCCTGCGTGCCTCCCTGGGAGAGGATGTGCTCTTTAAAACTTTTTGCTGTATCCCTGTCAAAGATCCCTTTTTCAAGAAAGAGTTCGAAGGCGTCTGCGTCCAGAACTTCTGCCCATTTATAGCTGTAATATCCCGCAGAATACCCTCCCTGGAAAATATGGGAGAAAGCCGTGCTCATGCAGGTTTCCGGACGGTCGGGGTAAAGGTCTGTTCTTTTAAAGACTTCGCGCTCATGTGCTTTTACTTCGGTGATGTTGGCCGGGTCTTTTTCATGCCAGCTCATGTCCAGTAGTCCGAAACTTATTTGCCGCAGGGTTTGCATGCCTTCCATAAAGGTAGAGCTTTCCTTAATCTTTGTAATGTACTCCATAGGGATCATCTCGCCTGTTTTGTAATGCTTTGCAAACAATTCAAGGGCCGCCTTCTCGTAGCACCAGTTTTCCAGGACCTGGCTGGGCAATTCCACGAAATCCCAATATACGCTGGTGCCGCTCAGGCTGGGGTAGGTGGTGTTAGCAAGCATGCCGTGCAGGGCGTGTCCGAACTCGTGGAACAAAGTGGTAACCTCATTAAAGGTGAGGAGCGATGGCGTGGTTCCCGTAGGTTTGGTGAAGTTGCAAACAATGGAAATATGTGGTCTTGAGTTTTCTTCGTTCTTTATGTACTGGGGTTTGTAAGAGGTCATCCATGCGCCATTGCGCTTTCCTTTTCTCGGGTGGAAGTCGGCATAGAAAACGGCAACCAATTGGTTTTCATGGTCAGTTACTTTATACGTTCTTACATCCTCATGGTATTTCTCGATATCCTCAGCAGGCACAAAACGCAGGCCGAATAGTTTTTCGGCTATGGCGAAAACTCCATCAATGACATGCTCCAGCTTAAAATAGGGTTTTAGTTTTTCATCATCCAGGTCAAAAAGCTTTTGTTTCAGCTTTTCGGTGTAATAAGCCCCATCCCATTTTTCCAAATGGTCTATGCCGTCTGTTTCCCTGGCAAAAGAAGACAGTTGTGAAAATTCTCTTTTTGCTGCAGGTCGGGCTTTCTCAAGGAGCTCTTCCAGGAAGTGATTGACCTCTTCCGGAGTTTTTGCCATACGTTCTTCCAGGATAAAGTGCGCATGGCTTTTGTAGCCGAGAAGTTGTGCCCTCTGGTGCCTGAGGTTCACTATACGCAGGATGATTTCCGTATTGTTGTGATCATTCTCCTGAAATCCTTTACTGCCAAAGGCAAGATGCATCTTTTTGCGAAGTTCCCTGTTTTTGGCGTAGGTCATAAAAGGAATATAGCTGGGGTAGTTCAGGGTAAAAACCCATCCTTCTTTATCGCGGTTTTTTGCCTCTTCTTCAGCGGCTTCCAGGGCAAAATCAGGCAAGCCTTCAAGATCTTTTTCCGCTGTGATGTGCAGCTCGTAGCTGTTGGTTTCAGCCAGATCGTTCTCCCCGAATTTCAGGGATAGTTTTGAAAGTTCCTTGTCGATGGCCCGGAGTTCCTTTTTTTTCTCTTCGGGAAGATTGGCTCCATTCCGGGAAAAACTCTTGTATTTTTTTTCCAGCAACATGCTTTGTTCCGGGGTCAGGTCAAGAGCTGCCCTGGATTCGTAAACGGCTTTGACCCTTTCGAACAGTTTCTCGTTCAGGCGGATGTCATTGGCAAATTCTGAAAGTGCCGGAGAAATTTCCTGAGCAAGTTGCTGCATCTCTTTATTGGTCTCTGCATTGTTCAGGTTAAAGAATATGGAGGTGATCACTTCCAGTTGTTCTCCGCTGTATTCCAGAGCCTCGATCGTATTTTTGAAATCAGGATTTTCCGGATTTTCGGCGATGGCCTGGATCTCTTTTTTTGTTTTCTCGATTTCCTCAAGAATGGCTTCCCCATACATCGGGGTTTTAATTTTTGAGAAAGGAGGGGTGTGGTATGGTGTGTTGAACGGTCTGTTAAGAATATTCATAGCTTTTTATTTTTCATCAATGCATTCAGAAGAGGGGAAGATACAAAAGGGCGGAAATAAAAAAAATAGGCTCTCGGGAACCTATTTTTTTAAATCTTGAGCGCCTTTTATGACTTTTTCTTTCAGGCCTTCCTTGTAGTCAATAATGCGTTGTAAAACCTCCGGGTCTGATGCCCCGATGATCTGGGCAGCGAGGATTCCCGCATTTTTAGCGCCGTTAAGCGCTACGGTTGCCACAGGCACTCCGCCGGGCATTTGCAGTATGGAAAGTACCGAGTCCCATCCGTCTATAGAGTTGCTGCTTTTTACAGGTACTCCGATCACAGGAAGGGGAGACAGGGATGCCACCATGCCCGGAAGGTGGGCCGCACCTCCGGCACCGGCAATGATCGCCTGGATTCCGCGTTGGTGTGCCTGTTTTCCGAAATCGAACATTTTTTCCGGGGTTCTGTGGGCCGAAACGATATCTACTTCTGTGGGGATGTTCAGTTCTGCCAGGACATCTATTGCCTGTTGCATGACCGGCAGGTCGCTGGTGCTGCCCATGATGATAGCTACTTTTGCCATTTTTCTGTTTTTATGCTTCGCTGATTACTTTAATGGTTCGTTTAACCCTGGCAGCCATAGTCCTGGCAGCATTCATATCCTTGTCTACAATAGTGACATGTCCCATTTTACGAAACGGACGGGTTAGTTTTTTTCCGTAAATATGTGGATTTACCCCTTCAAGTGCCATGATCTCTTCAATGTTCTTATAGGTAACCGGTCCTTCATAGCCTTCCTCGCCAACCAGGTTCACCATAACTCCGGCGACCATGCTGTCGGTTTTTCCCAACGGCAGGCCGAGAATGGCTCTGAGGTGTTGTTCGAACTGGTTGGTGTAGCTCGCTTCAATGCTGTAGTGACCGCTGTTGTGTGGTCTTGGTGCTACCTCATTCACGAGGATCTCATCGTCCTGGGTCTGAAACATTTCTACCGCCAGCAGTCCTACATGTTCAAAGGCCTGAGATACCCTGAGGGCAACGAGCTGTGCCTTTTTGGCTACTTTTTCATCGATTCGCGCCGGGCAGATCACGTATTCGACCTGGTTGGCCTCGGGATGAAACTCCATTTCCACGACCGGGTAGGTCTTTACGTTGCCATGGATATCGCGGGCAACGATAACCGCCAGTTCATTTTTAAAGGGAATCATTTCTTCTGCAATGCACTCCTGAGCAGGCAGTCCCGTCAGGTCAGACCAGGTGCGTACCACCTTAACCCCTTGTCCGTCATAACCAAATCGTGCACTTTTCCATACAAATGGAAAGCTTAGCGAATTATTTGATACTGCGGTTTCGATCTCTGCGGCATAAGCAAATCGTCTGAAGGGGGCTGTGGGAATATTATGGTCTGTATAAAAAAGTTTTTGCACTCCCTTATTCTGAATGCGTTTCAGGGTTTTTGGAGAGGGGTACACCTTAAGCCCTTCCTTCTCCAGTTTCTCCAGGGCCTCTACATTTACGTTTTCAATCTCGATGGTGAGTACGTCTACCTTTTTTCCGAATTGATATACGGAATCAAAATCCATCAGGTCGCCCTGGATAAATTCGTTACACGCGATCTTACAGGGTGCTTCAGCGCTGGGATCCATTACTACAGTATAGATATCCAGACGTCGGGTTTCGTATAAAAGCATCTTCCCTAATTGTCCGCCGCCCAGAATTCCGAGCTTGAAATCAGAAGAAAAATAATTCATTAAATTTAGTGTTACAGAGATCGTGTTTTAGTCAATAAGTGAGGCAAAAATACGGTTAATTATCAAAAAGGAGATGAATTTGAGCCAATTTCGACCGCATAGAACATTCAATATATTATCTTTGCACCTTTACAATTTCAAGATAAGTGATCAAGCTTCACGATAAATATTTCAAACCCTTTATTTCTGCCGGAGAGATCCAGGAAGCTATTGCAAAAATGGCAAAACAGGTCAGGGCCGATTTCAAGGATGAAGTGCCTATTTTTATAGGGGTCCTTAACGGGGCTTTTATGTTTGCGTCCGATTTTCTGAAGGCCTATGACGGCCCGTGTGAAGTGAGCTTTGTTAAACTGAGCTCCTACCGCGGTTTATCATCTACCGGAATCGTGGAAACCCTGCTGGATGTTCCGGAAGGGGTGGAGGGAAGAAGTGTGGTGATCCTTGAAGATGTGATCGATACGGGAAATACCGTTAAAGAACTGGTGCTGATGTTCTCAGAGATCAACGTAAAACGGTTCAGGATCGCAGGGATGTTCTACAAACCGGAAGCGTATAACGGAGAGTATCGTATCGATTATGTGGGTATAACCATACCGGATCGGTTCATCGTTGGGTATGGTTTGGATTATAATGAGCTTGGTCGCAACTTACCTGAAGTATATCAAATAAATGACAAACCTATGATCAATTTAGTACTATTTGGAAAACCGGGTGCAGGAAAGGGTACCCAGGCAAATTTCTTAAAGGAAAAATACGATTTAAAACATATCTCCACCGGAGATGTCTTCCGCTATAATATCAAGAACGGGACCGAGTTGGGTAAACTTGCCAAATCTTACATCGACAAAGGAGAGTTGGTGCCCGATGAGGTTACCATTAATATGCTTAGGGATGAGGTCGAGAAAAATCCCGAGGCCAATGGTTTTATCTTTGACGGCTTTCCGCGAACAAGGGCTCAGGCCGAAGCGCTGGATGAATTAATGGATTCAAAGACGATGAAGATCCATGCAACCATTGCCCTGGAAGCCAATGATGAAGTGCTTATCGAAAGATTGCTCGAACGCGGGAAGGTTAGCGGCCGGACAGATGATCAGGATGAGAACAAGATCCGCAATCGATTTGAAGAATACAATGAAAAAACAGCCCCGGTTCTGGAGTATTACAACGAACAGGATAAGCTGCACAATGTAAATGGAATAGGAAGTATTACAGAGATCACCGACCGTCTGAGTGCAGTGATCGATACTTTATATAAAAAGGAAGAGGCCTGATAACCGGGCCTTTATCCTGATAACATACGACTGATAACATGACCGAGGGAAATTTTGTTGATTACGTAAAACTGTTTATTTCTTCCGGAGACGGGGGCAAGGGATCTACCCATCTTCACCGGGAAAAATATGTCGCCAAGGGAGGTCCTGACGGCGGAGATGGTGGTCGTGGAGGTCATGTTATTCTTAGGGGTAATAAAAACCTATGGACCCTTTTTCATTTTAAGTTCAAAAGGCATTTCAAGGCAGGTCATGGGGAAGCCGGAGGAAAGCAGCGCAGCACAGGAGCCGATGGGCAGGACGTGTACCTGGAAGTACCCCTGGGTACCGTAGTGAAAGACACCGATACCGGGGAGAAGATCCTCGAGATCACTACCGACGGGGAGGAGAAAGTGTTGCTTGAAGGCGGAAAAGGCGGAAGAGGGAACTGGCACTTTAAGACCTCTACCAATCAAACACCGAGATATGCTCAACCCGGAATACCCGGCGAGGAGCGCAATGTTACTTTCGAACTTAAGGTGCTGGCAGACGTTGGTCTTGTTGGGTTTCCCAATGCGGGTAAATCTACCCTGCTTTCGGTAATTACTTCGGCCAAGCCTAAAATCGCGGATTACGAATTTACCACCCTCAAGCCCAACCTGGGGATCGTTCAATACCGGGATTTTAAATCGTTTGTAATAGCGGATATTCCCGGAATAATCGAAGGTGCAGCCGAAGGGAAAGGTCTGGGACATTATTTTCTCCGTCATATAGAGCGTAACTCTACCCTGCTTTTTCTGATCCCTGCCGATAGCAAGGATATCGTTAAGGAATACGGGATCCTGTTGAATGAGCTTAAAAAGTATAATCCTGAACTTCTCGATAAACAGCGGTTGCTTGCCATTTCAAAAGCGGATATGCTTGACGAGGAGCTGAAAAGGGAAATGGAAGCCGAGTTGAAGTCGCAACTGACGGATCTCGATTTTGTTTTTATCTCCTCTGTAGCCGGGCAAGGCATTCAGGTATTAAAAGACCGTCTTTGGGAAATGCTCAACGAGCAACCGGAGCTAACCTGAGAAACGGTGGTAACCCCTCGATAAACTTATTTTTACCCTTACTCGAAAGCCTCTTCAAGCGAGATGTTTGCTTCCGGGTTCCCATGGCTTTGATCCTTACATTTACTCGGTAAAGTAAGGTCCTGCCCTCCGTTTCTGCATATCCTTATGCTCGTTGGCGGGTTTCTCTCCTGTGAATAAATTAAATTGCTTACATTTATTTAAAAAGCTGTAAATGAAGCAATTGCTTTGTCTTGTTGTTTTCTTCCTGCTTTCCTGTTCCTCGGTTAAAGTATCTTATGATTACGATCAAAAGGAAGATTATTCTAAATACCAGGTGTATGATTTTTTCAGTCCGATGAATACTATGCTTGGTGAACTCGATTCCAGGCGGGCTATCCGGGCGGTCGACCAGATCCTTCGGGAGAAAGGTTTTACTAAGGTACAGGAAGGAGAAACTCCGCAATTCTACGTCAATATCAAAAGCGAAATGTTCCAGGAAGTACCTTCCAGTTCTATAGGAATAGGTATGGGAGGAACAGGTGCCGATGTTTCAGGAGGGGTAAGCATGGGCTTCCCTGTAGGCGATCCCACCCTGAAACGGGTGATCTATCTGGACATGGTTAATGTGAAGCAGGATGCCTTATTCTGGCAGGCCAGGTGTGAGGTAAGTTACAAAGAATCTATCTCCCCGGGTCAGAGAGATGCCGAAATGTATAAGATTATGGAAAAGGCCCTTAGCGCATTTCCTCCTGAAAAAAAGTAGGTCGAATTTGGATGTAACAATTTCGGCTACTGTAACACTAATGCATTGAAAATCAAAAGACTTTAAATTTTAAATATGAAAAACGATCATTTTAAAACCTGGCTTTCCCTAAGCTTTATAGTGGCAGTTGCTGCCTTTACCGGGGTGATAGCGCAGGAGGTTACCGGGAAATGGAACGGGAAACTCAACGTACAGGGCACAGAATTGCCTTTGGTTTTTGAGATCTCTGAAAAAGAAGGTAAACTTGCAGCAACCATGGATAGCCCTTCCCAGGGAGCGACCGGAATCCCCTTTGATACCGTCGTGTATGAAGATAACCAGCTCACTCTGGGTCTTGTCAGTGCGGGAATTGAATACAAGGCTACCGTAAACGGAACGCTTATGAAAGGAACATTTTATCAGGGAGGTATGGAATTGCCACTGGATATGACAAAAGGAGAGGCCAAATTACCCGGGAAACCGGAATTGGTAACTCCGGATGCCAAGCTTGCGGAAATGGCAGCTTTTGATAACGAGAATTACAAGTACTCTGTGGCTGATTATTTCGCCAGACCAAAGGCCAGTGAATTCCAGTTTTCTCCCGATGGGAAATATATGTCTTACCGCGAAAAGGATGAAAACAATAAACGTCATGTTTTTGTAAGAAACCTGGAAACAGATGAGATCACCAAAGCCATTGAGGAAGGAGAGGAATTGGTGCGTGGTTATGGCTGGGTAAATAATGAGCGGCTGATCTTTCTTAAGGATAAAGGGGGGGATGAGAATTATCACCTCTTTGCCGTTGATTTAGATGGGTCAGAATTAAAAGAACTTACTCCTTTTGATGGGGTCAGGGCGCAAATGGTGAGCGATCTTAAGGAAGACAAGGATCATATTATCATTTCGATGAATAAAAATAATCCCCAGGTTTTCGAACCCTATAAGATCAACGTGAATACAGGGGATATGACCCAGTTGTATGAAAACAGTGATCCGGAAAATCCCATCATGGGGTATGATTTTGATAAGGATGGAAATCTGAGAGGATTTACCAGACTCCGGGATGGTGTGAACAATGATATGTATTACGCCTCAGAGCCGCATAGTTATGAAAAGATCAAATCTCTGGACTGGAAAGATACCTTTAGTGTGATCGGTTTTGATTACAGCAGTGAAAACCCGCATGATGCCTATGTGGTGTCTAATTTGGATTCGGATAAGGCCAAGATCGTACGTTACGATCTTAAAGAGGGCAAAGTCCTCGAAGAAGTGTTTTCCAATGAAAACTATGATGTCAGTGGGATGTCGCGTTCGAGAAAACGGGATTACGAGATCGATTATTTCTCCTATGAAGGAGAAAAACGGGTGATCGTGCCGGTAAGTGAGACCTATAAAAGGTTTCACGAGAAGATCACGGCTAAGTTTCCCGGGTATCAGTACAGAGTTGTCGATGTGACGGATGAGGAGGATAAGCTGCTTATTCTTATTCAGAGTGATAAATTGTACGGTACCTATTACTCCTATGATGTGTCTGAGGATGAGTTCACCCTGTTATATGAACTGATGCCTCAGCTTAAGGAAGAAGATATGGCCGAGATGCGTCCTATTAGCTTTGTGAGCAGGGACGGGAAGACCATACACGGGTATATTACCCTGCCTAAAACGGCCGGGGAGGGATCGCCCGTTCCGGTTATTGTAAATCCCCATGGGGGGCCTCAGGGTATTCGGGACAGCTGGGGGTTTAACCCTGAAGCCCAATTGTTCGCCAGTCGCGGATATGCCACCCTGCAGGTCAATTTCAGGATCTCAGGTGGATATGGCCGGGAGTTCCTGGAATCTGGATTCAAGCAGATCGGACGAAAAGCCATGGATGATGTGGAAGATGGCTTGAAATATGCTGTGGATCAAGGCTGGGTAGATAAAGAAAAAGCTGCGATCTATGGAGGAAGCCACGGAGGTTATGCCGTGCTGAGGGGATTAACCAAGACTCCCGATCTCTATGCCTGTGGAGTCGATTATGTGGGAGTATCCAACCTGTTTACATTCATGAAAACCATACCTCCTTACTGGAAGCCTTACCTGAAGATCATTAAAGAGATCTGGTACGATGAGGATGTTGCTCAGGAAAAAACCATCATGGAAGAGGTATCACCTGTGTTTCATATAGACAAGATCAAAAAGCCTCTGTTCGTAGTGCAGGGGGCCAATGATCCGAGGGTAAACATTGATGAGTCTGATCAGATCGTGGAGGCGCTCAGGGCTAAAGGTGTTGATGTGCCTTATATGGTGAAATATGATGAAGGCCATGGTTTCGGGAAGGAAGAGAACCGCATTGCACTTTACGAGTCGATGATGGGCTTTTTTGCCAAACACCTTAAGGAAAAGGAGTTTGGAACCCCGATACAGGATTAGGTTAAAAGAGAAAGTATCAAAAAGGAGCCGGAGTGGCTCCTTTTTTGTATTATTAGGAGGTAAAATTAATAATTGTCTATCGGGTAATGGGTAAAGTGAAGCCGCTTATCGTGTTTCTTATGGTTGTGAGCTCCTGGCCGGAATTCCTGGTTGCACAGGGAATTACCGTACAGGCCGATGCCCTGATCAGGAATTGGGAATTTGAAAAGGCGGAGACCCTGTTGCAGGCGGAAAGAAAGAGAAATCCACAGGATCCAAAAGTGTATGAGATGCTGGGAGACCTGTATGGATTGCAGAAGGAATGGGATGAGGCTCTGGAGAACTATAAGGCATTGCTGGAGTTTGATTCCAAAAATGCCAACTACCACTTCAAGGTTGGAGGCGTCTACGGAATGATGGCCCTGGAGAATAAATTAAAGGCCCTGGGCATTCTGGACGATATTAAATTTCATTTTGCCCGGGCTGCCGAGCTGGATAAGAAACATCTTGAGTCCCGGTGGGCTCTTATAGAGCTTTACCTGGAATTACCGGGTATCGTGGGCGGGAGTTATGCCAAGGCCTATGCGTATGCGGAGGAGTTGTACCGGATAGCACCAGTAGAAGGCTACCTGGCCAAAGGTTATATTGAAGATTACCGCGACAATCTGGGAAAGGCCCGGGAGAGTTTTACGCAGGCTGCAGCTCATATGAGTCGCATCAACAATACCTACCCAAGGGAGAATATCCATTATCAGTTTGGTAAGATCGCC
This sequence comes from Robertkochia flava, assembly GCF_020166515.1. GTDB lineage: Bacteria > Bacteroidota > Bacteroidia > Flavobacteriales > Flavobacteriaceae > Robertkochia > Robertkochia flava. The sequence goes on from NZ_JAINZT010000002.1 coordinate 947,448, forward strand.
TCCAAATACGGGATTAACATGGAAGAAGGGTTGCGACACCTCCGGCATTACGAGTCGCGATATAATCCGTATAGCAGGATTGGATTGGAGTGGATCTATTATCATATGGCTATGATTTATAAAAGCCTGAATGAACCCGAAAATGCCATGGCTTATATTCAGAAATCCCTTCGTGTTGTTCCCGGATTCGAGCCCGCTGAAGCGGTGCGGTCCATGCTGGAATCGCGATAATTCATATCTTTACCACCCTTTAACTTATAACAGCACAATACGTGAAAGTTCACTTTATAGCAATTGGAGGAAGCGCCATGCATAACCTGGCACTGGCCTTGCATGAAAAAGGATATGAGGTTAGTGGCAGTGACGATGCCATTTTTGAGCCCTCCAGGTCAAGACTCGGCCGCAAAGGTTTGTTGCCGGATGAATTGGGGTGGTTCCCGGAAAAGATCACTAAAGACCTCGATGTGGTGATCCTGGGGATGCATGCCCGGGAGGATAATCCGGAATTGATAGCAGCAAAAGAGCTCGGATTAAAGGTATGCTCCTATCCTGAGTTCTTATTCGAACAATCCAAAGATAAGACCCGGGTGGTGATCGGTGGAAGTCACGGAAAAACCACGATAACCTCGATGATCCTGCATGTGCTTAACTACCACGGGAAGGATGTGGATTATATGGTGGGGGCACAATTGGAAGGATTTGATACCATGGTGAAGCTCACCGAAGAAAATGATTTTATCGTTCTGGAGGGCGATGAATACCTTTCTTCTCCTATCGACAGAAGGCCTAAGTTTCATCTCTACCAGCCTAATATTGCCCTGTTAAGCGGCATCGCCTGGGATCATATCAATGTTTTCCCCAGCCGTGAAGACTATGTCGAACAGTTCCGCATATTTATTGATACCATCGTCAAGGGTGGAAGTCTTACCTACAATATGGAAGACGAAACCCTGCATAAGATTGTTCAGGAATCAGAAAATACCATCCGGAAAATAGGGTATCAGACCCCGGAGTATTTTGTGGAAGATGGGGAAACGTTCCTGGAAACCAATGAAGGTCCTATGCCGGTTGAGGTGTTCGGAAAACACAATCTGAACAACCTGGCCGGAGCCAAATGGATCTGTCAGCATATGGGGATCGATGAAGATGACTTTTACGAAGCTATAGCGAGTTTTAAAGGAGCGTCCAAACGACTCGAAAAACTTGCTGAACGCAAGGGGAGTGTGATCTTTAAGGATTTCGCACATGCCCCAAGTAAGGTGACTGCAACCACCAGGGCGGTAAAGGAACAATATCCCGACAAGAAGGTGCTCGCCTGTCTCGAGTTACATACGTACAGCAGTCTCAACTCGGCATTTCTCAGTGAGTATCGCGGGGCTCTGGATGCTGCAGATAAGGCTGTCGTATTTTATTCACCTGAGGCCGTAGCATTAAAAAAACTAAGTCCCATTGCGCCTGCCGATATCCTGGAAGCTTTTGAAAAGAAGGATCTGGAGGTTTACACCCAACCAGAAGACTTCGCGACCTTTCTGAATGGGACTTCATTGAAAGATACTGTATTGCTTTTTATGAGCAGTGGTAATTATGGTGGGGTCGACCTGGAGCCGGTAAAGGCGAGACTGGGAGACTAATCATACTCCAAATTGCCGGAGGTGGTGATCAAAGTGCTTGTATTGACTTTGACCCCATTGCTGTTTGGTGAAGGTCCCGAAAACAGGGTGTTCGCGTTTCCCGTCCGGAAAGGAAATATTCAGGAAGGTGGTGATGGTTTCTTTCAGTTCTTTTTTCTGAACCTCAAAATCTTCCGGTTCCGTCATTTTAAGTTTCCTTGCGGTGGGTAGATTCTTTTTCCAGGGGGTGTCATTGTAAAGGGACGATTTAAAAAGACGGAACAATACCTTTTTATAGAAAGGCGGGGTCCTGAGGGTAACTTCCCCTGTAGCGACCTTTAAGGTTGTTTTCAGGTGCTTGAGCATCTGAGCCACACTCATACTTCCCCATTCGGGTTGTGCTTCCGGGGAGAGCTTTTCTAAACGATTCAGGATATCCTCCAGGGCATCTGTCTCAAATAATGATCTCATGGCGTTGTATTTGTTGAAGGAAAATTACAACATAATGCTGAAGTTTGCTATATTTATTAGATGCAAAATAAACCGGATTCCTTCTCCATTAAAAGCTGGGACCGGGACGATCGTCCCCGTGAAAAGTTGCGTTTAAAAGGGCGGTCTGCCCTGAGTAATGCCGAATTGATCGCGATCATTCTCGGGAGTGGGAGTTCACGGGAAAGTGCCCTGAGCCTGGCGAAGAAGATCTTGGCAGCTGCAGACAATAACCTGAATTCCCTGGGGAAGCTCTCTCTTGCTAAACTAATGGCGTTTCACGGAGTAGGAGAGGCTAAGGCAGTTAGTATTGCCGCCGCACTGGAGTTGGGCAGACGCCGGAATGGCGAAGATCGCCCGGATCGCTTTCGGGTGCAAAACAGCGCTTCGGCGTACAATTACCTCAGGCCAACATTAGGTGAACTGGCTCATGAAGAATTCTGGGTGCTCTACCTTAATAATTCCAACAGGGTACTTAAGCAGGAACAACTTAGCAAGGGTGGAATAACCGGAACCCTGGTCGATATCCGGCTGGCGCTGAAGTTTGCCCTTGAACTGCACGCCACCGCCATTATCCTGGCCCATAATCACCCCAGTGGTACTCTGGTGCCCAGTGAAGCTGATAAGCAACTCACCGCAAAGTTTAAATTGGCTGCAGGCAGTATGGATATTAAATTACTGGATCATCTTATTGTAACCGAAAAAGATTATTATAGCTTTGCCGACGAAGGACTTCTCTGACATGGTATTAGTTTATACGTATAAGATTACCCCCAGGCTGAGGTATATCATGAAACACATCTTTAAGCGCATGCTTCATACCGATGTGGATCTGACGACCCGGGTGGAGGACTTTATTGCCCATAGTGGTCCGAAAATGTCCTATGCCAAGCAACCTTTGCAAAGCGAATTTTTTATCCGGAGTAATGACCTGCTCTTCGATGATGGCATATCGGATATAGAGATCAAGGTAAGCGACTGGGAAGGCGTGCCCTGCTTTTTTCCCTGCACCGAGAAGAGCGTGCTGCCTTTCGATATTTTTGCAGCGAGTTTTTACCTGATCAGCAGGTACGAGGAATACCTTCCACACGTGAAAGATGAACACGGGAGGTATCCGTCCGAAGAGAGTCTGGCCGGGCGCAATGGTTTTCTGGAGACCCCGGTGGTAGACATCTGGGCCCTGAGATTATGGGCAGCCCTGCAGGAGCGTTTTCCGGAAATGAACGCTCCAAAAAGAAGTTTCAGGTTTACGCCTATAGTAGATGTGCCCGTGCTATTCAGGTACCGAAAAAAGGGCATCCTGAGAACGCTGGGAGGTACCTTTGTAGACCTGTCTAAATTTCGATTCCGGGAGTTCTTCAGAAGGTATGCCGTTCTATTGGGGATCAAACCGGATCCCAATAATGTTTTTGATGAGCTTACTGCCCTGCACAAAAGAAATAACGTGGAAGCCCTTTATTTCTTTCTCCTTGCCGACTATTCACATTACGATAAGAATATCTCGGTGTATAAACCGGTGGTTAAAACCCTTGTAAAATCGGTAGCAGATTACAGTATCGTCTCCCTGTTGGCATCTTACCGCTCCTTTAGTGACCTGGACTTGCTTAAAAAGGAAAGACGACGACTTATTAATTTCATCAACCGGCCTGTGAAAAGAGTGAGGCATCGCTTTAACCGCATTCAGATACCCGAAACCTACCGGGCGGTGGTGGAGGCCGAATTCAATGAAGACTATACCATGGGATACTCAGATCGTGTGGGATTCCGGGCTGGAACCTGTACCCCTTTTTATTTTTATGATATCAGTTTTGAGGAACAGCTTCCGGTGCTCATCAATCCGGTGGCCGTGATCTATTCGGCCCTGTATCAATATCAGAATATTAAACGGGCCCGGGAAAAGATGAAAAGTATACGGAAGGAGATTTCAGAGGTTGGAGGCGATTTTAATATCGTTTTTTCCAATGAGGTGCTTAATTTTACGGAATATAACAGTATGACTTCCCTGTATCAGGAAATGGTGAGCGAAACTGAATGAAAGATACCGTAGAACACATATTTTTTGACCTGGATCACACCCTTTGGGATTTTGAGCGCAATTCTGCCCTGGCTTTTGATAAAATATTCCGTACCCGTAACCTGGATGTAGAACTCGGGGATTTCCTGGAGATTTATGTTCCTGTGAATCTCAAATTCTGGAGGATGTTCAGGGAAAACAGGATTACTAAAAAGGAGTTGCGATATATCAGGTTAAAGGTCACTTTTGATCGAATGGGGGTTCATTTTAACGACCTGTTAATCAAGGAAATAGCGAACGACTATTTAACGTATTTACCTACCTTTAATCATCTTTTTAAGGAAACCAGTACGATTTTATCATACCTTAATGTGACGTATAAATTGCATATCATAACTAATGGTTTTGCAAATGTCCAGGAGGGTAAACTCGTGAACTCAGGTATTGATCATTATTTTAATGTTGTTGTGAACTCTGAAACAGCGGGTGTAAAGAAACCCAACCCTTTTATTTTTCAACTGGCCATGAAACGTGCCGGTGCCACACCGGAACGTTCATTAATGGTGGGTGACAGTCTGGAGGCCGATGTGCTGGGTGCCCTGAATGCGGGGATGCACGCTCTGTACTATAATCCAAAAGGGGAGGAGGTGCCATCACACATCCTTCAAATTAATAACCTCCTGGAAATGAAAAACTTGCTATGATCATGCAATAGCGTTATAACCAAAAACGTTATTAAGTATGATGAGACCGGGGCATGTATTTTTTTGGATTGGGATTTTAATTGCAGGTACGCTTCTTAATGCATGTATTAAGGATGTGGACTACGATCAAATGGACGATTTTGTGCTTAGTCCCGATCTCGAACTGAGCCTTGCCTATTTTGAATTTCTGGCCTCAGATTTTGATGAGGATACGAATAATGATAATTCTTATATCGACTCTACTCAGGCCGATCTATTTTCTCAGGATTTTTTCGACCAGAACCTCCGGGCCGCAGAGTTTACCATAGTACATATCAATACGGTTGAACGGGCTTTTCAGGCCGAATTTGTATTCAAGGATCAGCAGGGTACGCCGCTCTACAGCGTCGAAGTATTTATACCGCCCTACGACGGCAACCCCCAGGAAGTGGTTACGCTGATCTATTTTGACGAAAGCCAGATCGGGATCCTGAAAAACACCTTTACCATTTCTGCTAAGATCGAATTATTACCTGGTAACCCTCCTTTGACCAATAGCTCTGATGGGGCAATAAAATTTCAATCCAGTGCCATCTTTTATATGCAGTTTGAATGATTCGTATCTTAATCTACATAGGGGTGTATTACGTCTTTTTGTTTCCTTTACAGGCTCAGAACAAACAGCTCCTGTTTAATTTTCGGGAAATTCCACAACAGGTAATGGTGAACCCCGGCGCGCTTATCCATCAGCGTGGATATGTTGGTGTGCCCTTCCTTTCCGGGGTGTCTGCGCAGTTCGGGAGCAGTGGCTTTAATATTTATGACCTTTTCGCAGACAACGGAGTGAACTTCAATATCAAAGTACAGGATGTGCTTTACGGACTTGACAGGAACGATGTGGTGGATGTAAATGAACAATGGGAGATCCTCTTTGGGGGGTTCAAAGGTAAAGGCGAGGCCAATAAAAATTTCTACACCTTCGGAATTTACCAGGAATTTGATCTGTACAATTACTGGCCGGAAGATCTTGCGTTGCTGGCCTATGAAGGTAACGCTAATAATGTGGGCAGATCTTACAACCTGAGGGACCTCAATACCCAGGGAGAGATCTTTACCACCTTTCACTTTGGAATTAACAGAAGGGTGAATAAAAATCTGACTTATGGCGCCAGGGCAAAGTTCTATTCCAGTATGATTCATCTGTCTTCGTTACGGAATTCGGGTACGTTTATTACGGTGCCGGGAACAGAAAACATCTATTCGCATAATGTGATAGCGGATATGGCTCTGAACACTTCGGGTTATGCCTCCTTATGGGACCAGGATATTGATAATGCACAGGAGCTACTGCGTGCAATTGCTCCCAACAGCCTTTTTGGCGGCAATTATGGACTTGGGCTGGATCTTGGATTTACCTATACCCCCAGCAGTTACTGGACCTATAGTGCGAGTCTGACGGATATAGGGATGATGTGGCATATGAATGACACCGAGAGTTATACCCTTAAGGGAGCCTACAATCTGGAAGGTATTGAATTTCTCTTTGGGGAGGCCACAGACGATGATTTTTTGAATCAGTATTGGGATGACCTGAAAAAGGAGCTGGAGGAACAGCTCCCCCTGGATACCCTGTCCCGTAATTTCGCGTCTTTTCGCCCGGTAAAATTTAATGGAGCCGTCATGTACAACTTTGGAAACCTTAATTACAGGAAAACTTTTGAGTGCGACTGTGATATTGACGATACCGGATTTGAGAACTCCGTAGGGTTGCAGCTGTATGCCATTAAAAGGCCTCAGCATGTAAATGCTGCCCTGACGGCCTTCTATTATCGCAGAATATTCAATTTCCTCAGGGGAAAGGTAACCTATACTGTGAATCCATATACCTTCACGAACATTGGGCTTGGTATTTCGACCCATTTTGCTAATTTTAACTTCTATTTACTGGCCGATAATCTTTTGGAATACTCCAACCTGGCGAAAGCCAATCAAGCCCAGGTGCAATTCGGTTTTAATTATATCTTTGAAGGTGCCCGATAATTTATTCTTATGAAAAACTTACTGTTTAGCCTGATCATGATCCTTTCTCTAACAGGTTATGCTCAGCAATCCCTTAATGAATATAAATACGTTATTGTCCCGCTGAAATACGAATTTCAGAAGGGTGTCAATGAATACCGCATAAATACCCTTGTTAAAACCTTATTGAGTGAGGAAGGGTTTGAGGTTTATTTTGATGGTCAACAACCTCCTGCCATTAAGGCTACTCCCTGTAAAGCGCTTACCGCAGAAGTGGTAAATGCTTCCAATCTGTTTACGACCAAGGTGATCCTGGTGCTTAAGGATTGCTACGGAAACCGGATCGTGGAAACGGAGGAGGCCATTAGCCGTATAAAAGATTATGAGCCCTCCTATCACGAAGCTATTCGCAAGGCGTTTGAAGAGCTTTCCGCTCTTGAATATGCCTACCAACCCGGGTTGGAAGGAGCGGGTATGGCAGCAGAAGGCAATGCGCAGGATACCGCCAATGCCGATCTGGATGTGGAAATGCCAGTTGCAGCCGCTGCCGCGATCGCAGCCGAGGTAGACAACACCGAGGTAGCAAAACCGGTGATCCCTTCTTCAGACCTGGAAAATATCCCTGTACTCTATGCGCAGCCCATTGAAAATGGGTTTCAATTGGTAGACACCACACCTTCTGTTCGATTTAAGGTAAGAAAGACCAGCCGCGAAAATACATATGCCATCCTGGGACTCGATGGGGTTTTATACCGTAACAATGGGGTTTGGGTAGCCGAATACTACAAGGATGGGGTTCTGATAAAAGAAGAGTTTCAGATTAAATTCTAATATCCGTATTTGCCTTTCCAGCGTTTGTGCAGGAATTCTTTCTGTGCTTGTTCTCTGGTATTATTTCCGGGCTCATAGAATACCGAGTTGCTAAGATCTTCTGGCAGGAACTCCTGATAGGCAAAGTTCATGGGGTGGTCATGGGCGTACTGATAGGTTTCGCCATACCCCAGTTCTTTCATGAGTTTCGTAGGTGCATTGCGCAGGTGAAGGGGAACGGAAAGGTCTCCTGTTTGTTTCACGGTTTGTATCGCCTTATTGATGGCCATATATGCGGCATTACTTTTAGGAGAAGTGGCCAGGTAGGTGGCGCATTGACTCAGGATGATTCTCGCTTCCGGGTATCCGATGGTGGTAACGGCCTGGAACGTATTGTTGGCAATAACCAATGCCGTGGGGTTCGCATTCCCAATATCTTCAGACGCCAGTATGAGCAGACGCCGTGCAATGAATTTAACATCCTCCCCGCCCTCGATCATGCGTGCCAGCCAGTATACGGCTCCATTGGGATCGCTTCCCCTGATGGATTTTATAAATGCAGAAACGATGTCGTAATGTTGTTCTCCGGTCTTATCGTAGCGTACCGTATTTTTCTGAACCAGCTTTAACACTTTGTCATTAGTGATACGTACCGGATCTTCATCCAGGGCATTGATCACCAGCTCAAATATGTTCAGTAGTTTTCGCCCGTCTCCTCCGGAAAGCCGCAAAATGGCTTCGGTTTCTTCCAGGGCGATGTTCTTTTTCTTAAGTTCGGTATCGGTTGCCATAGCCCTTTGCAACAGGGCTTCCAGGTCGGCTTTTCCAAAAGCGTTCAGGGTGTATACCTGGCAACGCGACAATAGGGCAGGGATGACCTCAAAGCTGGGGTTTTCTGTGGTGGCGCCGATCAGGGTCACCCACCCTTTTTCCACCGCACCCAAAAGAGAATCCTGCTGGGACTTGCTGAAGCGGTGAATCTCATCAATGAATAATAAGGGATTTCTGGTGGTGAAGAGTCCTCCGCTTTGTTTGGCCTTATCAATGACTTCCCGGACATCTTTAACCCCACTGTTAATGGCGCTAAGGGTATAGAAGGGTCTGCCGCTTTCTCCGGCAATGATCTGTGCCAGGGTGGTTTTTCCGGTACCCGGAGGGCCCCAGAGAATGAGGGAGGGGATGATGCCCTTCCTGATCTGGTTGGTTAGGGAGCCCGTGGGGCCAACAAGGTGTTGCTGGCTGATGTATTCTTCCAGGGTTTTCGGCCGTATTCTTTCTGCTAAAGGTTGCGTCATGACCCAAAATTACACAAAAAGCCCGTATAATACGGCTTGCATAAAAGGGCAAGTAACCCGTGGATGGCTCCGGAAAATATTTTAGTACATTTAGAGGGTATACTATGTATGTAAAGGCCTATGGAAAATAAGCGTGAACTCTCATTTAGCCTCTGGTACCTGATCATTCCTGTGTTTTTCGGATTAACGATCTGGACGGTTTACTGGATGGAGCTGGAAACGGGGTGGTACCTCAATCATTTGGGGATCTATCCCCGGCACATTAAAGGTCTGCCGGGTATCGTGCTTAGTCCGTTTATTCACAGCTCTGTGGAGCATCTCTATCACAATACCATTCCGCTCATGGTGCTTAGCACAGCTCTTTTCTATTTTTACAGGGCCATCGCGTGGAAGGTGATGTGGTGGGGCTTGGTTTTAAGTGGTGTCCTTACCTGGATATTTGCCCGGCCTGCATGGCATATTGGAGCGAGCGGGGTGATTTATATGTTGGTAACTTTTATATTTTTCAAAGGATTGTTCGCCGGGAACTACCGCTTAATGGCCTTGTCTCTCCTGGTGGTATTTCTCTATGGCAGTATGGTATGGTATGTCTTGCCTGTAGATGATAAGATCTCCTGGGAAGGCCATCTCGGTGGTGCTATAGCCGGCTTTGTTTTATCGCTCTTTTTTAAGAAAGAGGTGTTGCAGCCTGTGCGATACCGGTGGGAACAGGAGGATTACAAAGCGGAGGAGGATCCCTTCATGCGGCATTTTGATGAAGAAGGTAATTTTATTGAGGAACTTCCGGAAGACCGGTCTGAGTTGGAAGATGAAGAAAACAGGGAATTGAAAGTTACCTACCACTACAGGGAAAGAGGTTCGAAAGGGGAGGATGGTTAAAGGCGCTGTCTTACCACCTCATATAGAAAGGCCCCGCAGGCCACAGACACGTTAAGACTTCCAATTTCTCCCTTTAAGGGGAGGGCAGCGCGTTCATCAAGAATTTTCATTACGGCAGGGGAGATGCCCTTATCTTCGGCCCCCATTACAATTGCCAGGGGAGCGTCTAGTTTTATATCGTAGATGCTGTTTTCTGTCTTTTCTGTTGCCCCGATTACCTTAATGCCGGAAGCCTGAAGGTAGTATATAGCGTCTTTGATATGGTCTGTCCTGCAGATAGGAACCCTGTATGCTGCCCCGGCAGAAGTTTTAACAGTATCGGCCGTAACAGGTGCGGCTCCTTTTTTCTGAATGATAATGCCATGTACTCCTGTGCATTCCGCAGTGCGGATGATGGCTCCAAAATTTCTGACATCGGATAGCTGATCGAGCAATAGAAAAAGTGGTGTATCTCCGCTTTCGATCACCTGCATAACCAGGTTTTCCATGTCGTGGAAGGTTACCGGAGAAACGTTGGCAATAACTCCCTGATGATTTTTTCGGGTGACCCGGTTTAACTTTTCAACGGGTACGAAGGAAGCGGTGATCCCTTCCTGCTTGAGCAGTTGCTGAAGTTCACTGAAAAGATCGCCACGAAGGCCTTTTTGAATAAAGACCTTATCAATGGTCTTTCCGGCTTGGATGGCTTCTATAACGGCTCTGATGCCGAAGATCTGGTCTTCCTTGTTCATGGTGTAAAGATAGGAAAACCTGACAGGATGTAGATTGTATTGAAAATTTAAATTTAGATCAGAAGGACTGTGTATTGGAGGGGGCAGGGGAAGTTGTGGAAGTACATGAATTAAAAAAGGCCGGCAATAATGCCGGCCTTAGTTTTGGTTATGCTGAACTTAACAATTATAAGTCAGAATTACAGTAATCAATCAGGGACACTCCTGCAGAAGGACTTGGCCCCAGATCCAGTACGGTATTACCGTTGGCAGAAGTAACCTGGAAGGTTACCTCAGAATCCCATGCTCCTGAATTGTAGAAGATTTCAATGGAAGTAGCATCAGCAGGTACTTCGAAAGTAACACTGTTTGATGATCCCTGCTCTTCAGAAACCAGGAAGTTAAGGAACTGCTCTCCGTCGATAAGTACATCGATAGACGCTCCGTTCCAACCATCTCCGTAAGAATCCTGACCGTCAATGGTCCAGGTTCCGGGAGTTGGGGCGTCAAATGTTGCAGGACATACGATCGGTGACCTGTAAATAAACGGACTTTGGAAGAACGATCCGGTAAAGATGTTCCCGTTTCCGTCAGTATTGGTGAAGGTACGACCGTCTGTGAGGTTTAGCGCGAAGCGGATGTCAAAATAATCTCCTCCGGCAAACTCATCGGTAAGACCTACAGCGGCAAGGGCATCTCCAAAGCTCAATTCGTAAGTAATAGATGGTAAACCTTGTGAACTACTGGCAAACGCAGAAGCAGGAACAGTTTCCACAAAGGCCTCCGGTTTTGAATAGTCCGTATCGTCCGGCTTGCCCGGAGTGTTATCCGTAAAGGATACATAAACATCAACGGATTCCAATAGGTCACCCATTTCATAATCCTGCTCTTCAAGGGTAACCGAGAAGACAGAAGATGGGTCCGAGATCGAAAAATCCGGGTTGTTCACGCTAAGGGTACGCAATGCTGCACCCCTTTCGGTGTTGTCAAATAACTCGTCAATGGCGTTGTCGCTCTCCACGCAGGATCCCAAAAGCGCCAGTAGACTTAGAGATAAGATTTTATTAATACTTTTCATGTTCTAAATCAAATTTAATTAGCAACTGGGAATGTTGGTGATGATGGGTTGTTATCCCAGAATACCTGGAACGTTACGTTCTGACGCTGCTCAATGTTTGAGTTGTTGTTGGCAGCGTTAGCAGGGTAACGGAACGAGCGGATAACAGCGCCCGGATCTGGCTCTCTGTTTGGCTGAAGGGTGGTTGGATATCCTGTTCTTCTGTAGAAGTTGAAAGGCATGATACCGTTACCATAAGTGGTAACAATAAGCTGCTCTCCAAGAATATCCCACTTCCCGTCATTGGAAGCTGCGTCGAAATCACTTTCAATACCAGTGATAAAGGCGGTTACATCGTCTCCGTCAGGAGCGGTAGTCAGGTCTGCCTGACCATCCAGTCCACCAAAAGACTGTACTTTTTCAACGGCTTTGGTAAGAGCGTCAACCAGGAAAGGCTTGGCAGCTGCAGGATCACTGATCGCAGCAACTTCAGCTCTCATCAGGTCTACCCATGAGGCCAGCATGATCGGGGTGATTCCCATTCCTTGTCCTCCGTCTCCCTGAGCAACAGGCTCAAATCTTCCGTCGTCAAAGTTACCAGCGGCAGGATATACTCCGGCAGCAGTTCTAAGGAATCCATCAGGAGGAGTACCGGAGTCATCTCCGTGGTCTCTACCCCAGTATCCATCAGGAAGGGCACAGAAGGTGAATCCACCGTCGAGGTAGTGCTGAGGAGCGGTCTCCAGCGAACAGTCGATGGTTTCCTCGTTAGGCTCTTCTCCGTCCTGTCCAGGTACCGCATCTACCTGGCGGTAGTAATAGTACCGAAGTCTTGGGTCGTTGTTCTCGAGCATGTTGTTCATCAACCAGTTAGAGGTATAGTTGATCGCACCTGAAGGGGTGTAATCATCTGCATACCGTGGATGACGGTTGTCAGGCTGGTTTTCGTTGGTTCCGTAGTGGAATTCGAAATCCTCAGAAGTTTCATCGATAAAGTCTCCACTGGCAACAATAGCGTTGAACTGGCTGATCGCATTAGGGTCTACCAAACGGGTCTGAAGATAGATCTTCATTTTCAGGGTGTTGGCCAATTTGATCCAGTTGTCGAAATCATTGTCGTAAAAGAAATCGTTATCAAGTCCGGAAGCAGCGCTACCGTTGAACTTGTTGATCGCACCGTCGAGCAGCGCTAACGCCTCTGCATATACAGCTTCACCGGAATCCGGCATCGGGTTGAAGAGTCCTTCTTCTGCCTGTAAGGCTTCAGAATAAGGTACCGGCCCGAAGTAGTCTACCAAAGTTACCATCGCGTCTGCAGCAAGTACTTCCGCAACGGCCAGGTGATAGAACAATTCATTTTCCTCGGCAACGGGTCGCATCGCATCGAGGTTGGTAAGTATACCTCTGTAAACATCATCCCATTCCCCGTCAAAGGAGATCGGAGAAAATGCATTCAGATAGTTACGGTCAAAAAGTACCTCCTGACGAACTACTTGTCCGCCGGAAATCCCCATACTTTCTATAAACGTGACATAATTCAACTGGATGGCGTTGGTGTAAAAGTTTACATCCGCCTGTCCGGGTGTCAGCGCATTGGGGTTTTCGGTTATGTCCAGGTCAGTTGTTTCACAGGCTATGAAACTCAAAGCTGAAACCAGTCCTAAACCTATTTTCTTGAAATTATTTCTCATTGTGTATTTTTTATGATTAGAATGAAGCTTTAACACTAAATCCATATCTTCTTGAGCTAGGACCTGTTAACCAGTCAAATCCTTGTCCGTTACCCACACCGAGACCGGCCTGGTTAGGGTCAAAGTTAATACTATCCGGCGTATTATAAGCATCATACCACAGGTTGAATCCGGAAACTGTAAAGGTCAGGGCTCCGAATGGAGTTCTGTCTAACAGTTTGGTCGGCAGGCTGTATCCAAGAGATACTTCCTGAAGGCGGATTACGGAACCGTCGTAAATATTCAGCTCAGAAGGACCGAAAAGTACGTTGTCAAAATAGTAGTCAGAGTTATTGATCTGAATGGTGTTAGGCTGTCCTGTGTTCTGGTAGATACCTGGTAGAATATAGGTAGCTTCCCTGTTATCAGTATCCTGAACCAATCCACGACCAAGCAGGGTAGCAATAGTCTGGCTATAGATATCTCCTCCGGCTACGTGCTGAAGCAGGAAGCTGAAGTTGAAGTTTGCGAATTTGATGCTGTTGGAAACGTTCAGCGTGTAATCCGGGTTTGGATCACCAATAGCGAACTGTCCAGCTTCAATAATGTAATCTCCTTCACTGTTGATCAACGGCACTCCGTCATCATTTCTCAGGATTCTGGACCCTACAATGGTACCAAGAGGTTCTCCTTCGATAGCGGCGTTTCCTAAGTCACCAAAACCGGCGTATACAATAAGGTCGGTATCTGCACCAAGGTCGGTTACAGTAGGCTCGATGGCGTTGAAGTTCGCGTTGATGTTCCAGTTAAATCCGGAAGCATCAGTGCTGCGGAAAATGTCAACTCCAAGATCGATCTCTACCCCGTCTACCTCGATCTCACCGATGTTGGTCTGGATGAAACGAGCACCTGAAGAAGCGTCCAGGGCACGGTCTACGATAAGGTCTTCCGTGATCCTGTTGAAGTAAGAAGCGTTCAGGGTAACTCTGTTGTTGAACAATCTGGATTCAACACCAAATTCAAGTTCTTTCAGAGTTTCCGGCTTCAAGTTAGGGTTACCAAGGAAAGCAGAGATCTCATTGGAAGCAACAAAAGCTCCACCCTGGTTGATCCATCGCTGAGTGTTCAGGTTAAGTGTACTTACTGTCGGGTATCCCGTAGGGAAGGTCGCAGAGGTACCGTAACCAGCACGCAGCTTAAGGAAGTTTACAAAGTCGCTGGCCATTAATCCGTCGAATGCACTGGTAGGCACAAAAGAGGCACTGGCACTAGGATAGAAAATAGAGCGGTTTTCAGTAGTCAGGTTAGATACCCAGTCATTACGTCCTGCAAGCGTTACGTAGATGAAATCTCCGAAATCGAAGTCTGCCTGTCCGTAAAGACCGTTGATGTTTCTCTCCTGGAAGAACTGGATCTCATCCTGAAGCTGGTAGTTAAAGTGACGTAGCACTCCGAAAACCGACTGTCCGGAAGAAGAAACCCCGTTCTGATCGAACACGTCTCTACGAGAAGTGGCCCCCACGTTGAAAGACACACCTATCTTATCGGAAATATCGTAAAGACCGCTTAAGAATAAGTTGTGATCCCAGATGGAATTGGTGTTGTTCCAGGTGTTGTAGAAACCACTACGCGTTCTTGCGATATCACTAACCCCACCTCTGTTCTGGTAGCTGGTATTGTTCTCACTGTAGACGTCGATACCTAAACGATAGGTTAAGGATAAGTTGTCTGTCAGGTCATACGCAATGGTAGTATTACCAAAGGTACGATTAGTCACCTGTCTGGATTGTGCATTGTTCACAGTCCAAAGCGGGTGCTGGATACTGTTGTTCTGACGGTAGTAAACACTACCTCCTGTAATAGGGTTCTGGTAAGGTAATCCAAGCATGTCTACCGAACGAGGGGTAAAGAATACGTTGGAGAATACCGAAGAACCTTCTGAAGCGGCAAATACGGTGTTACCATCACCTGCTGCAATAGGAGGCGATTTGAAGTCGGTCTTACTGAAATTCAGTGTACCGCTAATGGTAAAGTTGTTGCTTAATTCTGCACGACCACCAAGACCCAGCGTATTACGAATTACGCGGTTTCCAGGAGTAAATCCCTGGTCTTCCAGGTGCCCCATGTTGGCGCTCAGGTTCATCTTTCCGTCACTTGAAGAAGTGGCGAAGTTTACCGAAGTATTTTGAACCGTACCTGTTCTGAAGAAGTTCTCAGCACTTTCGTAAGGTTTCCAATCGTAACGCACGCCCTGGAATTCAGGGAATGCCTGAGGAATCCCTGTACCGGTACTTGCAGTTGAATAAGGGTGTGGAAGGGTTCCGTCATCAGCAATAGCTGCCTGAGATCCCCATCCTCCTACTACATCTTTCTCGAAGTTTGGTCCCCAGTTAGAGAAGAACCATCCGAAAGCCTGGTCAAATCCGTTACCCCATTTGTTGGTGTAATCGGGCATAGAAGCAATTTCGTTAAAGAACAAAGAGGTGTTTACAGTTACCTCAGTCTTCTTGGCAGTAGTTCCGGAAGCACCGTTCTTAGTGGTGATCAGGATTACCCCGTTACGTCCCTGAGTACCATACAGCGTAGCTGCTGCAAGTCCTTTAAGTACGTTGATGCTCTCGATGTTGTTTGGATCCAGGTCAAAGAACCTTGATCCTCCCGAGTTACCGTCTACGAAGTCACCCTGAGCGTTGGTGTCTGAGCTAAAGGGCACACCGTCTACGATGAATAACGGTTGGTTAGAACCGCTGAAGGAACTGAGTCCACGAATAATAATGTTGGTACCAGATCCGGATACACCACTCTGTGCGGTGATTTGTACCCCGGAAGCTTTACCACTTAAAACCCGCCCGATATCACCTTCGGCACGTTGCTCGAGTTGTTCGTTGTTTACCTCAGATACGGCATAACCAAGGGCCTTTTTCTCCCTTTTAATACCCTGAGCTGTTACCACAACTTCTTCAAGCGCCTGAGCGTCCTGGGCTAATTGTACATTGATGGTACTGGAAGAACCTACTACGCGTTCTTCGGTTTTCTGACCCACGTACGAGTAAACCAATGTCTGCCCTTCGGACGCCTCGACGGTATAATTACCATCAAAGTCGGTTTGTGTACCGCTGGCGGTACCTTTAACCATGACGCTGGCTCCGGGCAGTGGTAAACCGTCCTGGTCGGTCACCGTACCAGAGATCGTTTTCACTTGCGCAAACGTAATTTGCGCTGCTAGCACCATTAAAAGTGCTAGAAAGCCATTAATTTTTGTTTTCATACTTGTAAAGTAATATTGAATTAGCAAGCGCTAAGAATGCAAAAATTGTGTTAATAAGCAAAAAAATCTTTAAGTAGTTGTTAACATTTGTAAGAATTGTACATTTCGGAATAGTCCTATTGTATTATTAAAACATTGTTAAATTCGGGTGTTGATAATTTTCATAATCAGAATTAACCCCAAAGGGGGATGGGTGGTGAATTGTTGCCGAAACTGCATAAAAAAACACCCTATATCCGAAGCGATGGATCAGGGTGTTGTATAAGGGTGTGATTGATTAATTGATGTATCCCGGGTTTTGCTGCAGGTTGGGGTTGGCATCTACCTCTCTTTGGGGGAGAGGCATGACCAGGTTGTTTGCATTGTAGGGGAGACCGGCAACATTGCTGGTGGTTCGTCTCAGGTCGTGCAGTGTAAAACCTTCGAAACCTAGTTCTCTTTTTCGCTCAGTAAGAATGGTCTCTATAGAGATATTGCCCAAAGTAGCGGCGTTGGACCGGGCTCTCAAGGCGTTGATCTCTTCCAGAGGGGATAGCCCTGTACTGCTGCCTTCCCTGAAATTGGATTCGGCTCTAATCAGGTGCATTTCGGCTACCCTTAAAAAGGGGACGTTGGCAAATTGGGATTGCCATTTACTGCTCACGAGGGTACCATTGCCCTCGTAAAAGAATTGGGAGCGCACGTCGTTGGGGTCGTCGAATAACTCAAAATAGGGCGTTTCCACAGTTACATCGGCTGTGAGTGATCTGCCGCCAAATTCTCTGGTCGCCCAAAAGGTGTTAAAGTCGTTCAATCCGTCCTGTGTAGTGATCTGCCAGGCAAAAATATCTTCTAAGGCATCTTCGTCGTTGTTGAAGGCGTCGGCGTAATTTGCAGTGAGGCTATGTCCGCTATTGCTGAGCACATCGTGGGCTGCGTCTCTGGCCGCGGCATAATTGCCCTGTTGAAGATACACACGGGCGAGAATAGCGCGGGCGGCGTATTTATCGGCGTATTCGTCGTTGCTTTCGGGCAGGAGGTTATAAGCATCGGTAAGGTCGGTGATCACCTGGGCGTAGACTTCCTCTACGGTGTTTCGGGCGGGGAATTCGATCTGGGAAGCATCTGCGACCGAAGCGGTAACCACGGGGACTCCGGGTTGGGTGTTGGATTGTCCGGGCTCGTATTGCAGTCCGTAAAACCTGACCAGTTCGAAAAGCACGAGACCTCTTATAAATTTAGCTTCGCCTTCCAGGCGTTGCGCCTGTGCTTCGTCTGTAACCACATCAAGGTTGTCCAAAACCAGGTTGGCCTGGTTGATGGCGGCATAGCCCTGGGTCCAGTAGGGAACCACAAAGCCGTTCTGGGCTGTCATCTGTTTTCTGTTGAATTCAGCCGGACCCTGGAAGGTTCCTCTCCAGGCCAGTTCTCCGTCGTTCGCCAAAAGTTCTGATGCGAGTTGGGCGTCGCCTGAGAACAGGGTGTTGTCTCCGGCAAGATCGTATGCTCCAACCATCAGGTTGTTAATGTTGGCCGCAGTTGATGTGGCTGTTTCAGGGTCCAGGCTCTGCTCCGGAGCCAGATCCAGGTTGTCGTCGCAAGCCCCGGAGATCAATAACAGGGCAAGTAAAGCGAGGTGGTTTATATATGTGGATTTCATAATTCGTACATTTTAAAAATCAATATTTACTCCTATAGAATAAGTCTTTGCCGGAGGGGCCGAGTAGAACTCGCGGCCTACGTTCAAAGCGTTGTTGGCGTTGAAGTCTGCAGTGGCCTCCGGATCCCATCCGTTATAATCGGTAAAGGTGAGCAGGTTTAAGCCTGTAAAATAGAGTCGCAGTCGGGAAACGCCGAATTGCTCCGTGAAATTGGAGGGGATGGTGTACCCGAAGGAGATATTACGAAGTCTTATGAAATCTGCTTTTTGTAAATACCGTGTTGAATTCTGGGTTCCATTCGCACCAAAAAGTCGTGCCTGGGGTACATCAGTAACGTCTCCCGGTTGTTGCCAGCGATCGAGCTGGTCTCTTGACTGGTTGTCAAAGAAATCGGCGCTGGCCGACTGGAACCTTCCTCCTGAATTAAAAATGGAAGCTCCCCATTGTCCCTGGAAGGTAAAGCCCAGATCAAAATTGTAGAAGTTCAGGGTGTTAGTGAACCCGGCGATGATGTCCGGGAAAGCCGATCCTGCGATAATCCGGGAAGCCTCATTGAAGTCGTTGGTGGTGCTTCGGTCCAGGCTGCCATCAGGAAGTTCTGTGTTCAGGTAGAATAAGGCGTCTCCGTTATCGGGGTCTGCCCCGGCAAATTCCACCAGGTAAAAGTCTGCAATGGTTTCGCCTTCCCTGACGATATTGACTCCCGAAACAATGTCGCCACCCGGGAGGTCTGTAACTTCATTGTTGTTGAATGCGATATTAAAACTGGAAGTCCACCGGAAATTGTCTTTGATGAAATTCTTGGTGTTCAGGACAAATTCGACCCCGGAATTGCGAATTTCGCCTACATTCCTGGTGATGCTAAGAAAGCCGGAGGTTGCCGGTAAGGGTTCGTCCAGAAGAAGGTCGTCGGTGGTCTTGTTGTAATAATCGATCTCCCCGGTGATCCGATTCCGGGCAAAACCAAAATCAAGTCCGATGTCCCATTGGGTGGTGGTCTCCCATTTCAGGGAGGGGTCCCCGATCTGGGTGGGTGTCAGGGCAGAGCGGTTGTTGTAGGAGGCGCCCCCAAATAAACTGCGGGAGGCGAAGTTCCCGATTCCGGCGTTTCCGGTAACACCCCAGCTGGCTCTCAATTTCAGCAGACTTAAGGTGTTGTTCTCCTTTAGGAAATCTTCTTCGGTGAGAATGTATCCTGCAGAAAATGCCGGGAACCATCCGTAACGTTCATCGGCACCGAATCTTGAGGATCCGTCATATCTAATGCTCGCCTTAAAGAGGAGCTTGTTCCATAGGGAGAAATTGGTTCTCGCGAAATAAGAAAGGAAATTGAAAGCAGTTCTGGAAGAGCCTCCGCCTACGATCTCTGATGCACTTTCTACGGTTTGAAGGTCGTCTGACGGGAATTCCTGTCCTTCCACAAATTGCAGGCGTCGGCGGTCGTCTTCGAAAGACATCCCTATGATAGCTTCCAGGTTTATGTCTTCAGCAATATCCTGGTTGTAGGTGAAGTAATTATTGAGGACGTATTTCTCGTTCTGAACGGCATTGGCGTCTGCAAAACCGTTAGTGGAGGCCGACTCGGTGAGGCTTCCAAAAAAACGCTCTTCCACCTGGCTGTTGAAATCGTATCCGAATTCAGTACGGAAGTTCAGGAATTCAGTCATGTTCCACTGTGCGTATACATTTGCGAGTACTCTCCATATATTAGATTGGTGGTCGGCATTGAATTCCTGAAAAAGAAAATTATAATATAAGGTGTTTGCGTTTGGTGTGATCCCGTCGTCTTCATACGGCCTGGTGAACGGGATCTGCGCAATGGCCTGCAGCGGGGTGGCAAAAGCGTTATCATTGGATAATCGGTCGACCTTGGTTTTTGATATTCCGGTACCAAAACCCACCCGGAATTTTTCGGAGATGTTGTGATCGAGATTGGTCCTGAAGGAATAGCGTTCCAGGGTGTTGCCCCGGATAATGGCGTCTGTTTTATTGTATCCGGTGGAGATGAAAAAGGTAGTCTTTTCATCCCCTCCTGAGACATTGGCGGAAAAATCCTCCACCGAACCGTCAACCAGGGCCAGGTCCTGCCAGTCGGTGTCTACGGTGCCGTTGCGCCAAACGCTTTCTTCTGCAAAAATATTGAAGACATCAATTACGTAGGCTTCTTCCCCGGAGTTACGGCCTGCCTCAAGAAACAGGTCGACATATTCCCCGGTGTTGAGCCACTCCCTTTTATTGGTGGCCCGGCTGAAACCGTAGGAGGAGTTGATGCTTACCCGTGTTTTTCCTTCCTTACCTTTTTTGGTGGTTATGAGTACCACGCCATTGGTTCCCCGTGCCCCGTAAATGGCTGCAGAAGAGGCGTCCTTGAGGATTTGTATGGATTCAATGTCCTGTGGATTAATACCTACCAATGGATTGATGGGGGAGTCGTTGATGTTTTCGTCGTTATTGATCATGGGTACCCCGTCAATCACATATAAAGGTTCCTGTGAAGAGGAGATGGTGGCAACACCCCTTACCCGGATCTTGATCCCGGATTCTGCCTTACCGTTAACCTGGTTGATCTGGACTCCGGCAGCTTTCCCGGCAAGGGTGCTTTGTACGCTGGGAGTGGGGATCTCTGCAATTTGTTCAGAGGAGATGGACGCGATATTATCGGTGACCTTTCTTTTAGTGGAGGTACCATAACCTACCACCACGACCTCTTCCAGGGATTGGGAATCCAGGTTAAGGGTAATGTTGAGTTCGGGCGGGGTTTGTTCAGTAATATTTACTTCTACTGTTCTCATTCCCACGAAAGAAAAGACCAGTATGTCTCCTGCAGCGGCAGTAATGCTGTAGTTTCCGTCAAAATCCGTTTGCGTTCCGGTTGTTGTGCCCTTGACAAAGACACTGGCTCCCGGCAGGGGGAGTCCGTCACTGTCTGAAACCACCCCCGAAAAGGTATTTTGGGCAAACGATACATGAGTGATCAGCGCCAAGAAGAAGGCTAATAACCCGGAGTAATTTGTTTTCATAGGTTAAACATTAAAATTATTAATATCTATATATCAGTAAGTTATGAATAAAGACAATGTAGGGATGTTAACAGAGTTTTCTTAAATGCAGGAATAAGATGAAAGGCAACTTTTTATCGGTAAGCATTACATAAATAATTGATAATGAATGTATTATATAGCAATATTAAGAGAGGTGTTTTGTACTTTTGTGGAGTTTTTAAAATCCGACAGGTGGGAATTGTTCCAATATTCATCTCGCTGCTCAAAAGGCTGTATTTGTTTGCCTGATGGATCAGGGGTGGTTTTTTGGATTGATCCGGATGTTCAGCCGGGTAGTGAAAATGCAGGGTTGAAGCCGGGGTGGATTCTGTTTTTTCAGGAGTGTTTGGACAGGGTAGGAAATATTGAATAAGGATATTGAAAATTAATCAATTAAGGTTTGATTTATTGGATATTATTTCTACCTTTGCCACCCTCAAAATGGCATGTACTTCGCATTCAGGAAGTTCAATGTCCCAGCCAGACGTGGGTTTTGAGTGAATAATATAATGTTTATCGTAAAGTAAATTATGCCAACAATTTCACAATTAGTACGAAAAGGAAGAGCCAAGATTACTAAGAAGAGTAAATCGGCTGCTTTGGATTCGTGTCCTCAGAGAAGAGGGGTTTGTACGCGTGTTTACACCACTACACCTAAGAAGCCGAACTCGGCTATGCGTAAAGTAGCAAGGGTACGTCTTACCAATGGTAAAGAGGTGAACGCTTACATCCCAGGAGAGGGTCACAATTTGCAAGAGCACTCGATAGTATTAGTAAGAGGCGGAAGGGTAAAAGACTTACCGGGAGTTAGGTATCACATCGTTCGTGGTGCACTGGATACCGCTGGTGTTCAGGGTAGAACGCAACGAAGATCTAAGTACGGAGCAAAGCGCCCTAAAAAGTAATTAAAACTTTTAAAAAGAAGACATGAGAAAAAGACAGGCTAAAAAAAGACCTCTTTTGCCGGATCCAAGGTTTAACGATCAGCTGGTAACGCGTTTCGTTAACATGATGATGTGGGATGGTAAAAAGTCTATTGCATTCAAAGTATTCTATGATGCTATTGATATCGTAGAAGAGAAGAAGCAAGATGAGGAGAAGACCGCACTGGAGCTTTGGAAAGATGCACTATCAAATGTGATGCCGCACGTAGAGGTTAGAAGCCGACGTGTTGGGGGAGCTACCTTTCAGATCCCTATGCAGATCAGACCAGACAGAAAAGTATCTATGGCCATGAAGTGGTTGATCGGATATGCGCGTAAGCGTAATGAGAAGTCAATGGCGCTTCGCTTGGCAAATGAGATCCTGGCGGCTGCCAAGGAGGAAGGTGCTGCTGTGAAGAAGCGAGTTGATACTCATAAGATGGCAGAAGCTAATAAAGCGTTCTCTCACTTTAGATTTTAACCGAAAAAGCGACATTAAAAAATGGCACAAAGAGATTTAAAATATACAAGAAATATCGGTATTGCTGCGCACATTGATGCTGGAAAAACCACCACCACTGAGCGTATTCTTTTCTATACCGGTATGAGTCACAAAATCGGGGAGGTGCACGATGGTGCAGCTACGATGGACTGGATGGAGCAAGAGCAGGAGCGTGGGATTACCATTACCTCTGCGGCTACTACCTGTACCTGGAAGTTCCCGATGGAGAAAGGACAGCCGCTTCCGGATGCAAAGGATTACAACTTTAACATCATCGATACTCCCGGTCACGTTGACTTTACCGTAGAGGTAAACCGTTCCCTGAGAGTACTTGATGGTCTTGTATTCCTTTTTTCTGCAGTAGATGGGGTTGAGCCACAATCTGAGACCAACTGGAGACTTGCTGATAACTACAGCGTGCCTCGTATTGGTTTTGTAAATAAAATGGACCGTCAGGGGTCGAACTTCCTTAACGTGTGTAAGCAGGTTAAAGAGATGCTTGGTACCAAGGCCGTGCCGCTTGTACTTCCTATCGGGGATGAGGCCGACTTTAAAGGTATCGTTGACCTGGTGAAGAACCGAGCCATCGTATGGCACGAGGAGAACTACGGTTCTACTTTTGACGAGGTGGATATTCCTGAGGATATGCAGGAAGAAGTGGATATGTACCGTGCGCAACTTATCGAGGCAGTAGCCGAATACGATGAGGAGCTTATGGAGAAGTTCTTTGAAGATGAGAACTCTATTACAGAAGATGAGATCCATGCTGCGGTTCGCGCTGCGGTAACCGATCTTAGCTTTGTTCCTATGGTGTGTGGATCTTCTTTCAAGAACAAAGGAGTTCAGTTCCTTCTGGACTGTGTGTGTCGTTACCTTCCTTCTCCTGTAGATAAGGAGGCGATCATCGGAACAGATCCTGACACCGGAGAAGAGATCTCTCGTAAGCCGGATGTTTCTGCTCCTTTTGCAGCGCTTGCATTTAAGATTGCCACTGACCCCTTCGTAGGTCGTCTGGCGTTCTTCCGTGCTTATTCAGGTAGACTGGATGCCGGATCTTACGTATTGAACAATCGTTCAGGTAAGAAAGAGCGTATTTCAAGAATTTATCAGATGCACTCGAACAAGCAGAATTCCATCGACTTCATCGAAGCCGGAGATATCGGAGCTGCTGTTGGATTTAAAGATATTAAGACCGGGGATTCCCTGAGTGATGAGAAGCACCCGATTGTACTGGAAAGTATGGACTTCCCTGATCCGGTAATCGGTATCGCCGTAGAGCCTAAAACCAAAGCTGATGTAGATAAGCTGGGAATGGCACTTGCTAAACTTGCTGAGGAGGATCCAACCTTCCAGGTAAAGACTGACGAGGCTTCCGGGCAAACTATTATCTCAGGAATGGGAGAGCTTCACCTTGATATTATTTGCGACCGTCTTAAGCGTGAGTTTAAGGTAGACGTGAATCAGGGACAACCACAGGTTGAGTACAAGGAGGCTATTACCGGTACTGCAGATCACAGGGAGGTTTATAAGAAGCAAACCGGTGGTCGTGGTAAGTTCGCGGATATCGTGTTTACCATGGAGCCTGCTGAAGAAGGTAAGGCCGGACTGGAGTTTGTGAACGAGATCAAAGGAGGTAACATTCCTAAGGAATTTGTTCCTTCTGTAGAGAAAGGATTCAAAGAGGCAATGAAGAATGGTCCTCTGGCCGGATTCGAAATGGATGCGATGAAGATCGTTCTGAAGGACGGATCTTTCCACCCTGTGGATTCCGATCAGCTGTCGTTCGAGCTTGCTGCCAAACTTGGTTACAAGGAGGCTGCCAAGAAAGCGAGAGCCATCATTATGGAGCCTATCATGAAACTGGAGGTGCTTACTCCGGAAGAGAACATGGGAGATATTGTTGGAGACCTTAACCGTCGTCGCGGTCAGGTGAACAACATGAGTGACCGTGCCGGAGCTAAAGTGATCAAGGCTGAGGTGCCACTTTCAGAGATGTTTGGATATGTAACCTCCCTGAGAACCCTTTCTTCAGGTAGAGCTACTTCAACAATGGAATTCTCTCACTATGCGGAAACTCCTTCGAATATTGCCGAAGAAGTGATCAAAGCAGCTAAAGGAGTTAAAGCTTAAATCTTAAGAAAATGAGTCAGAAAATCAGAATAAAGTTAAAGTCGTACGATCACAACCTGGTAGACAAGTCTGCTGAGAAGATCGTGAAAACGGTAAAAACTACCGGGGCTGTGGTAACCGGGCCTATCCCGTTACCAACGCACAAAAAGATCTTCACTGTACTGCGTTCTCCTCACGTGAACAAAAAGTCGAGAGAGCAGTTTCAGCTGAGTTCTTACAAAAGACTTCTCGATATCTACAGCTCGTCTTCCAAGACCATTGATGCGCTGATGAAGCTGGAGCTTCCAAGCGGAGTTGAGGTAGAGATCAAAGTGTAAGGTCTCGGGTGCATCACCGGAAGGGATTGCACGACATGTCCTGAGCGTTTCGCGAGGGAAAAACGGAAAAAATACATTCAGGGTTGAAAGTATTTTTGACCCTGAAGTTTTTTGAATAGTTAGTAAATATTGTTAACAACGGCCAGTAACCGAAATAGGAGGGTTGCGGGTCATTAAATTAAATTTAGAATGTCTGGGTTAATTGGAAAAAAAATTGGTATGACCAGTCTGTTCGATGAGAACGGGAAGAACATTCCCTGTACTGTTATTGAGGCTGGACCATGCGTAGTTACCCAAGTCAGAACCAAAGAGGTTGACGGGTATGAGGCTCTTCAGCTTGGTTTCGATGACAAAGCAGAAAGACATGCTAACAAGGCTGAATCAGGTCACGCTAAGAAAGCAGGTACTGCTCCTAAGAAGAAAGTTATCGAATTCCAGGATTTTGAAGGTGAGTACAAATTAGGCGATACTGTCACAGTAGAGCAATTTGCAGCTGGAGAATTTGTTGATGTAAGCGGTACATCTAAAGGTAAAGGATTCCAGGGTGTTGTAAAAAGACACGGCTTTGGAGGAGTTGGGCAGGCCACTCACGGTCAGCACAACCGTCTTAGAGCTCCGGGATCTATCGGTGCAGCATCGTATCCGGCACGTGTATTTAAAGGTATGCGTATGGCTGGGCAAATGGGTGCAGAAAGAGTAACAGTACAAAACCTAAAAGTATTGAAAGTGGTTCCTGAGAAAAACCTTCTTGTAGTTAAGGGGTGTGTTCCAGGTCACAAGAATGCTTATGTAATCATTCAGAAGTAATGGAAGTAGCAGTATTAGATAAAAACGGAAAAGAAACTGGAAGAAAGGTTAGCCTTTCGGAATCAGTTTTCGGGATAGAGCCAAGTAATCACGCTGTGTACTTAGACGTAAAACAGTACCTGGCCAATCAGCGTCAGGGAACGCACAAGTCTAAGGAGCGTGGTGAGATCACAGGGAGTACCCGTAAGATCAAGAAGCAGAAAGGTACCGGTACCGCCCGTGCCGGAAGCATCAAGTCGCCGATCTTCAAAGGTGGGGGTAGAATTTTTGGTCCGAGACCAAAAGATTATACGCAGAAACTTACCAAAGGATTGAAGAAACTGGCCCGAAGATCTGCACTTTCTGCCAAGGCAAAAGAGAACCAGATCCTGGTTGTGGAAGATTTCAATTTCGAGACTCCGAAAACCAAGGAATTCGCTTCTGTACTGAAAGCCTTAGGGTTAGAAGACAAAAAGTCATTGATCGTCTTGGGTGATGCAAATAAAAATGTATATTTGTCGTCGCGCAATTTAAAGGCCTCAGAAGTCGTAACTCCTTCAGAATTAAACACTTACAAGATTGTTAACGCAAGTAACGTCGTGTTTTTCGAAGGGTCGCTGGAAGGTATTGTGTCGAATTTAAGTAAATAATGAAACCCATGAGTGTGTTAATTAAGCCTATTATTACGGAAAAAGCAACCGCGGATAGTGAGTTGAATAATCGTTATGGTTTCCTGGTTGATCCCAGAGCAAACAAGATCGAGATCAAAAATGCGGTTGAGGCTGCCTATGGTGTTTCTGTGGAAAAAGTTCGCACAATGAACTACGGGCCAAAGCGCAGTACGCGTTATACCAAGAGCGGAATCCAAAACGGAAAAACCAACGCTTTCAAAAAAGCGATCGTTCAGGTAGCTGAAGGAGATATTATTGATTTTTATAGTAATATTTAAGAAGAGACGGAATGTCAGTTAGAAAATTAAAACCAGTTACTCCTGCACAGCGATTTAGAGTAGTGAACGGATTTGACGCGATCACTACTGATAAGCCGGAGAAGAGCTTGCTCGCTCCGTTAAAAAAGTCGGGAGGTAGAAACAGTCAAGGAAAAATGACCATGCGCTATTTGGGTGGTGGTCATAAAAGAAAGTATCGTGTTATCGATTTCAAAAGAGCTAAGACCGGTGTTGAGGCTACTGTGGAATCGATTCAGTACGATCCGAACAGAACTGCGTTTATTGCATTGATCGTTTACAAAGACGGAGAGAAGAGCTATATCATTGCTCAGAACGGACTCCAGGTAGGTCAGACCGTTGTGTCTGGTTCCGGAGTGGCTCCTGAGATCGGGAATGCAATGCCTTTAAGCGAAGTGCCGCTGGGTACTATTATTTCTTGTATAGAACTGCGTCCTGGACAGGGTGCGGTTATGGCGCGTTCGGCCGGAGCTTTTGCTCAGCTGATGGCCCGTGAAGGGAAATACGCGACCATTAAACTTCCATCTGGAGAGACCCGTATGGTATTGGCCGGTTGTTTGGCAACCATCGGGGCGGTGTCGAACTCAGACCACCAGTTGATCGTTTCAGGTAAGGCAGGTAGAAAACGCTGGTTGGGTAGAAGACCTAGAACAAGACCAGTAGTTATGAACCCTGTGGATCACCCAATGGGTGGTGGTGAAGGAAGAGCTTCCGGAGGTCACCCAAGATCCAGAAAAGGTTTACCTGCTAAAGGATTTAGAACACGTTCTAAGACCAAAGCGAGTAATAAGTACATTGTAGAACGTAGAAAGAAATAAAGTATTAGCAAATGGCACGTTCATTAAAAAAAGGACCTTACGTTCACTATAAATTAGAGAAGAAAGTTCAACAAAATGTTGAATCAGGTAAGAAGACCGTTATCAAAACCTGGAGCAGGGCGTCAATGATCACCCCTGACTTTGTAGGGCAAACCATAGCGGTACATAATGGCCGTCAGTTCGTTCCTGTTTATGTAACAGAGAACATGGTAGGTCATAAATTAGGAGAATTTTCACCAACACGCTCGTTCCGAGGTCATGCTGGTGCAAAAAATAAAGGAAAAAAATAATAAGTAGCCATGGGAGTTCGTAAAAGAGAAAAAGCAGAGCAAATAAAAGAGGCTAAGAAGAGCTTAGCATTTGCAAAGTTGAATAACTGCCCTACTTCTCCACGAAAAATGAGGTTGGTTGCCGACCTTGTACGCGGGGAGAAAGTTGAGAAGGCGCTTGCTATTTTGAAGTTTAGCCAAAAGGAGGCGTCTCGCCGTTTGGAGAAACTTGTTCTTTCAGCCATCGCCAACTGGCAGGCTAAGAACGAGGATGCCAGCCTTGAGGATGCAGATTTATTCATTAAGGAGATCCGTGTGGATGGCGGAAGTATGCTGAAGCGTCTTCGTCCTGCTCCGCAGGGTCGTGCACACCGAATTAGAAAACGTTCCAACCACGTTACTATCGTGCTTGGATCTAACAATAATACACAAAGCTAATTAGATAGAGAGTATGGGACAAAAGACAAATCCAATCGGAAATCGCCTTGGTATCATCAGAGGATGGGAATCCAACTGGTACGGAGGTAACGACTATGGAGATAAGCTTGCTGAAGACGACAAGATCAGAAAGTATATCCATGCACGTCTTTCTAAAGCTAGTGTATCCAGGGTAATCATCGAGCGTACCCTGAAGCTTGTAACCGTTACTATCACCACTGCCCGTCCCGGGATCATTATCGGGAAAGGCGGACAGGAGGTAGACAAGCTGAAGGAAGAGCTGAAGAAGATTACCGACAAGGAAGTTCAGATCAACATCTTTGAGATCAAAAGACCGGAACTTGATGCTAATCTTGTTGCCTCCAGCATCGCACGTCAGATCGAGAATCGTATCTCGTACCGTCGTGCAATCAAAATGGCTATTGCTGCAGCAATGAGAATGAACGCCGAAGGTATCAAGATCATGATCTCAGGGCGTTTGAACGGTGCAGAAATGGCGCGTTCAGAAGCCTATAAGGATGGTCGTATTCCATTGTCAACATTCAGAGCTGACATTGATTATGCGCTTGAAGAGGCTCACACTACCTATGGTAGATTGGGTATCAAGGTATGGATCATGAAAGGTGAGGTTTACGGAAAGAGAGATCTTTCTCCTTTAACCGGAATGTCTAAGAAACAAGGTAAAGGCGGAGGAAACTCCGGAAGAGGTAAAGCTCGTCGCAGAAAGTAATTTTTTAAAGTAAAAGAAAATGTTACAGCCTAAAAGAACAAAATACCGTAAGCAGCAAAAAGGCCGGATGAAAGGCGTTTCTCAAAGAGGACACCAGCTTTCAAACGGAATGTTCGGGATCAAGTCTATGGATTCGAAGTTTATCACTGCGCGTCAGATCGAAGCAGCTCGTGTGGCTGCGACCCGTTACATGAAAAGGGAAGGTCAGCTTTGGATCAAAATATTCCCGGATAAGCCGATTACCAAAAAGCCTTTGGAAGTGCGTATGGGTAAAGGTAAAGGTGCCCCAGAATATTGGGCAGCTATTGTAAAACCAGGTCGAATCATGTTTGAAGTAGGTGGAGTGCCTATGGACGTAGCTAAAGAAGCGCTTCGTCTGGCGGCTCAGAAACTGCCTGTAAGAACCAAATTCGTTGTAGCCAGGGATTATTCCGCTTAATTTATTAAGACTAAGAAGATCATGAAACAATCAGAGATAAGAGAATTGTCTACTGCTGAGCTACAAGAAAAGCTTGGTGTTATTAAGAAACAATATGCAGATTTAAAACTGGCTCATGCCATTCAGCCTTTGGAAAACCCGATTCAACTGCGTACAACCAGAAGAACCGTAGCCCGTTTGGCAACTGAGCTTACTAAAAGAGAATTACAATAATTCGATTCTGCTAAGAGATGGAAAATAGAAACTTAAGAAAAGAAAGAATAGGGGTAGTTACCAGTAACAAAATGCAGAAATCGATTGTGGTTTCTGAAGTGAAGCGTGTAAAGCACCCTATGTACGGTAAGTTCGTGTTGAAGACTAAGAAATATGTCGCACACGACGAAAAAGGAGATTGCAATATTGGTGATACCGTTCGGATTATGGAAACACGTCCGATGAGTAAGACCAAATGTTGGAGACTAGTTGAAATCATTGAAAGAGCTAAATAATTATGGTACAACAGGAATCTAGATTAAAAGTAGCAGACAACACCGGGGCCAAAGAGGTTTTGACCATCCGTGTGTTAGGAGGTACTAAGAAAAGATATGCCTCTGTAGGTGACAAGATCGTTGTTACCGTAAAGGATGCCACTCCTAACGGGAACGTTAAGAAGGGTCAGGTATCTACTGCAGTAGTAGTTCGTACCAAGAAGGAAGTCAGACGACCTGACGGCTCTTACATTCGTTTCGACGATAATGCTTGTGTACTTCTGAACGCTACCGGTGAAATGCGCGGAACCCGTGTATTCGGACCAGTAGCCAGGGAACTACGTGATAAGCAGTTTATGAAAATTGTATCATTAGCGCCAGAGGTGCTTTAATACATTGTAGAAGAAATGACAAAGCTAAAAATAAAATCAGGAGATACTGTAAGAGTGATTGCCGGGGAGCACAAAGGTGCAGAAGGCAGTGTTCTTAAAGTAGATCGTGAAAAGAACAAAGCGATCGTTGAGGGAGTGAATATGGTTTCCAAGCATGAGAAGCCCAGCGCTAAAAACCCTCAGGGAGGAATCGTAAAGAAAGAAGCCCTTATCCACATTTCCAACCTGTCGTTGATCGATCCTAAATCAGGAGAGGTTACCCGTGTAGGTTTTGAGGAAAGAGATGGGAAGAAGGTGAGATTTTCTAAAAAATCTAATGAAGTAATTTAGTTATGGCTTACATTCCAAGATTAAAGCAAGAGTATAAAGAAAGAGTAATTTCTGCTCTTACAGAAGAGTTTGGTTACAGCAACGTAATGCAGGTGCCAAAACTTAAAAAGATTGTTATTAGCCGTGGAGTTGGTGCCGCAGTAGCCGATAAGAAACTTATCGATTACGCCGTGGATGAACTGTCTAGAATTTCTGGTCAGAAAGCGGTTTCTACTGTTTCTAAAAAGGACGTTGCATCGTTCAAACTTCGTAAGGGAATGCCTATCGGGGCAAAAGTAACCCTTAGAGGAGAGCGTATGTATGAATTCCTGGACAGACTCATTACTTCAGCTCTTCCACGTGTTAGAGATTTTAATGGGATCAAGGCGAATGGTTTTGACGGACGCGGGAATTACAACCTGGGAGTAACCGAACAGATTATTTTCCCTGAGATCGATATCGACAAGGTAAACAAGGTAGCCGGTATGGATATTACCTTTGTAACCTCTGCTGAGACCGATAAGGAAGCGAAATCATTATTAAGCGAATTAGGATTACCTTTTAAAAAGAATTAAGTATGGCTAAAGAATCAATGAAAGCCCGCGAGGTAAAAAGACAAAAATTGGTAGACAAGTATGCTGAGAAGCGCAAGGCTCTTAAGGAGGCTGGCGATTACGAAGCACTGCAAAAACTGCCAAAGAATGCTTCTCCGGTACGTCTGCACAACCGTTGCAAACTCACCGGTAGGCCTAAAGGGTATATGCGTACTTTCGGTATTTCTCGTGTAATGTTCAGAGAAATGGCCAACAAGGGGTTAATTCCGGGAGTGAAAAAAGCAAGTTGGTAATAAGATTTAAAAGGATAAAAGATGTATACAGATCCTATTTCAGATTATTTAACGAGAATTAGAAACGCGAACAGTGCAGGGCACCGCGTGGTTGAGATTCCGGCTTCAAACCTGAAGAAGGAGATCACTAAGATCTTGTTCGATCAAGGATATATTCTGAGCTACAAGTTTGACGACGAGAGTTCGGCTCAGGGTGTTATCAAGATCGCGTTAAAATATGATAAAGTGACAAAAGAACCTGTGATCAAGAAGATCCAGCGTGTGAGTAAGCCAGGACTTCGTAAGTACAGCGGTAAGGATGAACTTCCCCGTGTATTGAACGGTCTGGGAATTGCCATCGTATCTACTTCTCACGGTGTAATGACCTCTAAGCAGGCCAAGACCGAGAATGTAGGTGGTGAAGTTTTATGTTACGTTTACTAAAAATTAAAGACAAGAAGAAATGTCAAGAATAGGTAATAGTCCAATAGTGATTCCGGAAGGGGTTACTGTAGATATTAAAGACGGCGAAGTTACCGTTAAGGGAAAGCTGGGCGAGCTAAAGCAGCAGGTTCAGGATGTTACCGTTAAGGTAGAAGACGGACAGCTGATCTTAGAGCGCGACTCAGAGAAGAAAGATATTAAGTCTAAGCACGGTCTTTACAGATCTTTGCTGAATAACATGATCGAAGGCGTTACTAACGGATTCACCAAATCACTGGAGCTCGTTGGAGTTGGTTACAGAGCCAGCAACCAGGGGCAAAAGCTGGATATCGCAATTGGTTTCTCTCACAATATCGTTATGGAGCTTGCTCCTGAGGTTAAAGTGGAGACCATTTCCGAGAAAGGTAAGAATCCGATCGTAAAGCTTACTTCACATGACAAGCAACTGGTTGGTCAGGTGGCTGCTAAGATTCGCTCCTACCGTAAGCCTGAGCCTTACAAAGGAAAAGGTGTGAAGTTCGTTGGAGAGCAATTAAGAAGAAAAGCAGGTAAATCAGCTTAATAAGTAGCATTATGGCATTATCAAAGACTGAAAGAAGACAGAGAATTAAGAACAGGATCCGCAAGGTGGTTTCTGGAACAGAGACACGTCCAAGACTGGCTGTTTACAGAAGTAACAAAGAGATCTATGCGCAATTGATCGACGACCAGAACGGGAAGACCATTTTGGCCGCTTCATCAAGAGATAAAGAGATGAGTTCTGCTACCGGAACCAAGATCGAGATTGCTGCCCAGGTTGGGAAGACAATCGCAGAGAAGGCCCTTAAGGCTGGTATTGATACCATCACTTTTGACAGAGGTGGTTATCTGTATCACGGAAGAGTTAAATCATTGGCTGATGGAGCCAGAGAAGCAGGACTTAAATTCTAAGAAATTATGTATCAAGATTATAAGAACGTAGAATTAGTGAAGCCAGGAGGACTGGAGCTGAAAGATCGTCTGGTAGGAGTACAACGGGTAACGAAGGTTACCAAGGGTGGTAGAGCCTTCGGATTTTCTGCCATTGTTGTTGTAGGAAACGAAGACGGTGTAGTAGGACACGGACTGGGTAAATCTAAAGAGGTAGCCGACGCGATTTCAAAGGCGGTGGAGGATGCCAAGAAGAACCTGGTACGTATTCCGTTGAATAAAGGAACCCTTCCTCACGAGCAAAAAGGGAAATACGGTGGAGCAAGAGTATATCTTCAGCCCGCTTCTCACGGTACGGGAGTTATCGCCGGTGGTGCGGTACGTGCGGTACTTGAAGCAGTTGGGGTACACGATGTACTTTCTAAATCTCAGGGGTCTTCCAACCCGCACAACGTGGTAAAAGCTACCTTTGACGCTTTACTGCAGCTGAGAGATGCGAAAACAGTAGCAGCGCAACGCGGTATTTCTTTAGAGAAAGTTTTTAAAGGATAAATCAAGGATAAGATGGGAAAGATTAAAGTTACACAGGTAAAGAGCAACATCAAGCGACCTCAGAATCAAAAGAGAACGCTCGAGGCATTAGGTCTTAAGAAGATCGGCCATGTAGTGGAACATGAGGCAACACCAAGTATCCTTGGTATGGTAAAGAAAGTTGAACATTTAGTTTCTGTAGAAGAAGCTTAATAACAATACAGTTATGAATTTAAGTAACTTACAACCTGCTGAAGGTTCAGTTCACAAAGACGGTAAGAGAGTAGGTAGAGGAGAAGGTTCAGGAAAAGGCGGAACAGCCACCCGTGGACATAAGGGAGCTAAGTCCCGTTCCGGTTACTCTAAGAAAATCGGATTTGAAGGTGGGCAAATGCCACTTCAGAGAAGAGTACCTAAGTTTGGTTTCAAAAATATCAACAGAAAGGAGTATGTTGGTATCAATCTTAATAAGTTACAGGAATTGGTTGATAAAGGTGTTGTGAAAGACACTGTAGATTTAGATATATTAGTGGCCAACAAACTGGCCGGTTCCAATGATCTTGTAAAGATCCTTGGTGGCGGAGAGCTAAAATCTAAATTAAAAGTTTCTGTACATAAATTTACTGCCAGTGCCCAGGCTGCTATTGAAGCTGCCGGAGGTGAAGCAGTAAGTTTATAACCCAAACCCAACCAAAAGTAACCATGAAGAAGTTTATTGAGACACTTAGCAATATCTGGAAGATCGAAGAATTGAAGGGGAGAATCCTCGTGACCATCGGACTGCTGTTGGTGTACCGTTTTGGTGCGCAGGTAGTGCTTCCAGGTATTGATACGCAGCAATTGGCTGAATTAACAAGCAGAACAGATGGCGGAGGTTTATTAGGAATCCTTAATGCATTTACAGGAGGGGCGTTTGCAAACGCTTCTGTTTTTGCCTTGGGAATCATGCCATATATCTCAGCCTCTATTGTGGTTCAGTTAATGGGGCTGGCCATTCCCTACCTTCAGAAATTACAGAAAGAAGGTGAAAGTGGCCGAAAAACCCTCAACCAGATTACCCGTTGGTTAACCATTGGTATCTGTTTGGTGCAAGCGCCTGCTTATTTATATGGTCTGGGAGCCCTTGGGGTGCCGGACAGTGCTTTTATCCTTGGGAAAGGGCTGGATTTTATGATCCCTGCCGTATTGATCCTGGTAACAGGAACGATCTTTGCCATGTGGCTGGGTGAGAAGATCACCGATAAAGGTATTGGGAATGGTATTTCCCTGTTGATTATGGTAGGTATCATTGCTACACTGCCTATTGCTTTTGCTCAGGAATTTGATTCTGTCGTTAACCGAAACAACGGTGGTCTCATCCTGATCCTGATCGAAGTGATTCTGTGGTTTGTAGTGATCCTGGCCAGTATCATGCTGGTTATGGCAACACGTCAGATCCCGGTACAGTACGCTCGAAGAACCGCCTCTGGGGGTTACGAGAAGAATGTGTTCGGATCGCGTCAGTATATTCCGCTGAAGCTGAATGCTTCCGGAGTAATGCCTATTATTTTCGCACAGGCTATTATGTTTGCCCCCGGGTATATTGGTACCATTGGTGCCTTGAAGGATACTGCAGCAGGACAATGGCTGCAGGTGAATTTCGGAAACGGATCCATGTTTGGATTCTGGTATAATGTGGTGTTTGCATTGTTAATCATAGTATTTACGTATTTTTACACCGCAATTACAGTACCGACGAATAAAATGGCTGACGATCTGAAGCGTAGTGGTGGGTTTATTCCGGGTATCCGCCCAGGAAAAGAAACTGCTGACTACCTGGATAAGATCATGTCTTTGATAACTTTCCCAGGATCATTATTCCTGGCGGTTATCGCTATATTCCCGGCGATCGTGGTTAACGTGATGGGTATTCAGCAAGGATGGGCTCTGTTTTACGGAGGTACTTCCCTGCTCATTATGGTGGGTGTGGCCATTGATACCATGCAGCAGGTGAATTCGTACCTGTTGAACAGACACTACGATGGGTTGATGAAATCAGGTAAAAACAGAAAAGTTGTAGCGTAATTATTTATGGCAAAACAACAAGCTATAGAACAGGACGGAACGATCATTGAGGCATTATCGAATGCAATGTTCCGGGTAGAATTGGAAAACGGGCACGTAGTAACAGCTCATATTTCCGGAAAAATGCGAATGCATTATATCAAATTACTTCCCGGCGATAAGGTAAAGCTCGAAATGAGTCCGTACGATCTAACAAAAGCAAGAATTACTTATAGATATTAAAGAGATGAAAGTAAGAGCATCACTAAAGAAAAGAAGTCCCGAGTGCAAAATCGTGCGTAGAAAAGGGAGGTTGTATGTAATTAATAAAAAGAATCCTAGATTTAAACAAAGACAAGGATAAGTTATGGCTAGAATCGCAGGAGTAGACTTACCAAAGCAAAAGAGAGGAGTTATTGGATTAACTTACATCTTTGGTATAGGTAAAAGTAGAGCTAAAGAGATCTTAGAGAGAGCTCAGGTTAGCGAAGACACTAAGGTAGCTGACTGGGCAGACGAAGAGATCGCTCGTATTCGCGAGGCTGTTTCTCAATTCACTATTGAAGGAGAGCTTCGTTCGGAGGTTCAATTAAACATCAAGCGTTTAATGGACATCGGTTGTCAGAGAGGGATTCGTCACAGAGCCGGACTTCCACTTAGAGGTCAGCGCACTAAGAATAACTCGAGAACTAGAAAAGGTAAAAGAAAAACTGTTGCTAACAAGAAAAAGGCAACTAAATAATACGTAGCTTAGTTATGGCAAAGTCAAATGCAAAAACTACTAGAAAGCGTAAAGTAGTAGTAGAGTCTGTAGGTGAAGCTCATGTTGCTGCATCGTTTAACAATGTGATTATCTCCCTGACCAACAAGAAGGGAGATGTAATCTCATGGTCGTCTGCAGGGAAAATGGGGTTCAGAGGTTCTAAGAAAAATACTCCTTACGCTGCTCAGGTAGCCGCTGAAGATGCTGCGAAAGTAGCTCACGAAGCTGGACTTAGAAAAGTGAAGGTGTACGTAAAAGGTCCTGGTTCAGGTAGAGAGTCCGCCATCAGGTCTATCCACAATGCCGGTATTGAGGTAACAGAAATTATTGACGTTACTCCGCTACCACACAACGGATGTCGTCCTCCTAAAAGAAGAAGAGTTTAATTAATTAATGTTTTCAGAAGGTTTTATATGATTATCGAAGGATAAGCCTTAATTCATAATCACCTTCTAAATAGAATTAAAACATGGCAAGATATACAGGTCCAAAAACAAAGATTGCCCGTAAATTCGGAGAAGCAATTTTCGGTGATGATAAATCATTTGAAAAAAGAAATTACCCTCCGGGGCAACACGGTAACAACCGTAGAAGAGGTAAAAAATCAGAATACGCTATCCAGTTAATGGAGAAGCAAAAGGCGAAGTATACCTATGGTATTCTTGAGCGTCAATTCCGCAACCTATTTGAAAAGGCCAACCGCAAGAAAGGCGTTACCGGTGAGGTATTGCTTCAGCTTTGTGAGTCGCGTCTTGACAATGTTGTTTACAGAATGGGTGTAGCTCCTTCCAGAAGAGCTGCCCGTCAATTGGTGTCTCACCGTCATATCACTGTAAACGGAGAGGTGGTAAATATTCCGTCTTATTCATTGAAGCCTGGTGATGTTGTTGGAGTAAGAGAAAAGTCGAAATCCCTGGAGGCGATCGAAAGATCACTTTCAAACCACAGTAATGTTTACGAGTGGATCAGCTGGAACAACGAAAAGAAGGAAGGTACTTTTGTAAGTGCTCCTGAGCGTATCCAGATCCCGGAAAACATTAAAGAGCAATTAATCGTCGAGTTATACTCTAAATAATAATTAGACAGCAGTCGTACTATGGCAATATTAAATTTTCAGAAGCCCGATAAAGTTATAATGATCGATTCTACCGATTTCGAAGGGAAATTTGAATTTCGTCCTTTGGAACCCGGATATGGATTGACCGTTGGTAACGCATTGCGCAGAGTTCTTCTTTCTTCTCTTGAAGGTTATGCAATAACCTCTACAAGAATGGATAAAGTAGAGCATGAGTTCTCTACCATCGAGGGTGTGGTGGAAGACGTTACAGAGATCATCCTGAACCTGAAACAAGTGCGTTTCAAGCGTCAGATCGATGATATTGATAACGAAACCGTTTCTATCTCCCTGACCGGTAAAGAGCAAATCACTGCCGGTGATTTCCAGAAATTTATTTCAGGCTTCCAGGTATTGAATCCGGATCTTGTGATCTGTAACCTGGATCCTAAAGTAACTATCAATATGGAAATCACTATTGAAAAGGGTAGAGGTTATGTACCTGCTGAAGAGAACAAAAAGGCCAATGCGCCTCTTGGAACCATCTTCACAGATGCGATCTATACACCTATCAAGAATGTGAAATTCAGCATTGAGAATTATCGTGTAGAACAAAAGACAGACTACGAAAAACTGGTTTTTGAGATCATTACAGATGGTTCTATTCATCCTAAGGACGCTCTTACTGAGGCTGCCAAGATCCTTATTCACCACTTCATGTTATTCTCCGATGAGCGAATTACCCTGGAGGCCGATGAGATCGCGCAGACCGAAACTTATGATGAAGAGTCGCTTCACATGCGTCAGTTGCTTAAAACCAAGTTGGTAGACATGGATCTTTCTGTTCGTGCACTGAACTGTTTGAAGGCTGCTGAAGTTGACACCCTGGGTGACCTGGTGTCATTTAACAAGAACGACTTAATGAAATTCAGAAACTTTGGTAAGAAGTCATTGACCGAGCTGGAAGAGCTGGTGAATAACAAAGGCCTTAGCTTCGGAATGGATCTGTCAAAGTACAAATTAGATAAGGATTAGTTTTCCTTTCCCCGGAACGAGCTAATGAACGTATTGGAAAGGGATTAATTAAAGAATACAATGAGACACGGAAAGAAATTTAATCATTTAGGTAGAAAGACCGCTCACAGACAGGCTATGCTTGCCAATATGGCTTGCTCGCTTATCGAGCATAAGCGTATCAATACTACAGTTGCTAAAGCCAAAGCGCTTAAGCAATTTGTAGAACCTCTGGTAACCAAGTCTAAAGAGGATACTACGCACAACAGAAGAATCGTATTCAGCAGACTTAGAGATAAGGAGGCTGTTACAGAACTTTTCAGAGAAGTTGCAGTTAAGGTAGGGGATCGTCCAGGAGGATACACCCGTATCATCAAACTGGGTAACCGTCTTGGTGATAATGCCGATATGGCTATGATCGAGCTGGTAGATTACAACGAGCTTTACAACGCTGATAAGCCGGCTAAGAAGAAATCTACCCGTAGAGGAGGAGCTAAGAAATCTGCAGCAACAGCTGATGCTCCTGCAGCTGCAGAGGCTTCAACAACTGAGAAAACTGAAGACACTCAGGAATAGTGAAGATGAATTAATTACATACCAAAAAGGATAAACGCTTTCGTTTATCCTTTTTTTTTGTGCTATTTTTGTGAAACTTTTTTAGCGAACATTTCAATGAAATATCAAGCAAAGAAAAAAGCCCTTATCCTCCTCGCAGATGGAACCATATTCTGGGGTAAGGCCGTTGGAAATTTAGAGGGGAGTTCTTTTGGGGAAGTGTGTTTTAATACGGGTATGACCGGGTACCAGGAGATCTTTACCGATCCCTCTTATTTTGGTCAGCTAATGGTGACTACCAACGCCCATATTGGAAATTATGGAGTTAAAGACGGAGATGAAGAGTCCGGATCGGTAAAAATAGCCGGTTTGATCTGCAAGAATTTCAGTTATACACCTTCCAGATACGGAGCTACCGATTCTTTAGAGAACTACCTTAAAAAGAATAACGTTCTTGCTATTTCTGATGTGGATACCAGAGCACTGGTAAGTTATATCAGAGACAACGGGGCGATGAATGCGGTGATCTCTACTGAAATCGACGACATCGACGCCCTTAAGGCAAAGTTGGCAGATACGCCAGACATGAAGGGACTCGAGCTGGCATCCAAGGTGTCTGCAAAGGAGCCTTATTTTTTCGGAGAGGAAGATGCGCCGTTTAAGATCGCTGCTCTTGACCTCGGGATCAAAAGAAATATCCTTAGAAATCTTGCTAAAAGAGGATGTTACATCAAGGTGTTCCCATACAATGCCAGTGCTGAAGAGCTGAAAGCCTTTAATCCTGACGGGTATTTCCTGTCGAACGGCCCCGGAGACCCTGAGCCTCTTAAAGAAGTTATCGCGACCGCAAGGGAGATCATAGAGGAAAACCATCCGGTTTTCGGAATTTGTCTGGGTCACCAGATCATAGCCCTGTCACAGGGAGTATCTACTTTTAAAATGCATAATGGTCACCGAGGTATAAACCATCCGGTTATTAATCACCTGACCGGGAAAGGGGAAATTACCTCTCAGAACCATGGGTTCGCAATTAACAGGGAAGAAACAGAAGCCAATGATTCCCTGGAAATTACCCATACACATCTTAACGATAATACGGTAATGGGTATAAGACATAAGACCAAAAATTGTTTTTCGGTCCAGTACTACCCTGAAGCAGGACCAGGACCGAACGATGCGACCTACTTATTTGATCAGTTCATTGAAAATATTAAACAATCAAAATTAGAAACAGCATGAGTATAATCATCAACATACATGCGCGTCAGATCCTGGATTCACGTGGTAATCCCACTGTGGAGGTGGATGTGATGACGGAGAATGGAATGGTAGGAAGAGCAGCAGTTCCTTCGGGAGCCTCTACCGGAGAACACGAGGCGGTAGAATTAAGAGATGGCGGAAAAGCGTATATGGGCAAGGGTGTTGCCCAGGCAGTTAAAAACGTAAATACCGTTATCGCTGAAGAGCTTGTAGGGGCTTCTGTGTTTGAGCAGAACCTGATAGATAAAACCATGATCGATCTTGATGGTACACCTAATAAATCAAAGCTTGGGGCTAATGCCATCCTTGGGGTGTCTCTTGCAGTAGCCAAGGCTGCAGCAGCCGAACTGGGAATGCCTCTATATCGTTATGTAGGTGGAGTAAGCGCTAATACGCTTCCGGTGCCTATGATGAATATCATTAATGGTGGCTCGCATTCTGATGCGCCTATTGCTTTCCAGGAGTTTATGGTGATGCCGGTAAAAGCCAAAAGCTTTACCCATGCTATGCAAATGGGGACCGAGATATTCCACCATCTGAAAAAAGTTTTACACGACCGTGGTCTCAGTACTGCTGTTGGAGATGAAGGCGGATTTGCTCCTGAGCTCGACGGTACAGAAGACGCCCTGGATACCATCAGTAAAGCAGTTACAAATGCGGGCTATAAGATGGGTGACGAAGTTCTGATCGCTTTGGATTGTGCTGCTGCAGAATTTTACGTTGACGGGAAATATGATTATACGAAGTTTGAAGGGGACAAAGGTGCTGTGAGAACTTCAGAAGAACAAGCAGAATACCTCGCTCAGTTATGTGCAAAATATCCGATCGTTTCTATTGAGGATGGTATGGATGAAAATGACTGGGATGGTTGGAAGGTGCTTACGGAGAAGGTTGGAGACAAGGTTCAGCTTGTTGGGGACGATCTTTTTGTAACCAATGTAGAGCGTTTGTCGAGAGGTATAGACCAGGGAATCGCGAACTCAATCCTTATCAAGGTGAATCAGATAGGTACACTTACAGAAACTATTGCTGCAGTAAATATGGCTAAAAATGCGGGGTATACCTCCGTAATGTCTCACCGTTCGGGAGAGACAGAGGATAATACCATTGCCGATCTTGCTGTTGCATTGAATACTGGACAGATCAAGACCGGGTCAGCGTCCCGTAGCGACAGGATGGCAAAGTATAACCAGTTGCTCAGAATTGAGGAGGAATTGGGTACCGTAGCCTATTATCCACAGGAAAAAGCATTTAAGCTGGATTAATTATCCAACTGCTATCACCATATGAAGTCCCTCAATCCTGAGGGACTTTTTTTTTGACGTAACACCGATTTAATGGTTTCTTATTTTTAGTTGTGTAATGTTCTTTTTATTTTAACCTGAGGAAGAGGGTATTAACCAGAATCAGGACTTTTGAAGAAACACTTTTTATTTGTAGCAGCAGAAAATGATGGAATTGCCGATTGCAAGGCAGGGGGTATGGCAGATGTGGTGCGGGATGTGCCCCGGCAAATTGCTAAATTCGGAGATCAGGTAAGTGTTGTGACCCCTTCTTACGGAAGGCTGCACAAAAGAGGGGAGTTTTTGGGGTATCTAAGTTTTTTCTACAGGGGTGTTCCGCAACAGGCTGCTCTGTATGAGGTAGCCGGGAAAAAACCTCAACCCGGTATCAGGCATCTTGTGATTCATCATCAGGACTTCAGATCCGGTGATATAGCCCATATTTATTTTAATGATCCCGACCGGCCGTTTTATACCGATACCCTGACGTTTTCCTTATTCGGGGCAGCTGTGGCCGAAGCCATCATTTCTAGTGCCCTCCAAAAGATAGATATCGTTCATTTACACGACTGGCATTCTAGTTTTCTATTGTTGCTCAGAGCATACCACCACAGGTATGTAGGGTTACAATCCCTTCGAATGGTGTATTCAATTCATAACCTTGCCATTCAGGGTATACGTCCTCTTGAAAATGACCATGGGTCGCTTAAAGCGTTCTTTCCTGAAATGCAGCCTGATACAGACCGCATCAGGGACCCTAGGTATACAGATTGCTTTAACCTTATGGCAGTGGGTATACGGCTTGCAGATGCCGTGCATACCGTTTCTCCTTCATATATGAAAGATATCCAGAAACCAAGTAATCCTCCGGGATTTATTGGAGGAGAAGGATTGGAGGAAGATCTGAAGGAGGCCTTTCGGGGAAACCGGCTTTTTGGGATACTTAATGGTTGTAATTACCAGGGGTATAATATGCCTGAGAAGGGAAAGTTATTCCCGGATGCCTTGCGGGTTACCTTGCGCTGGCTGCAGATGGCAGACAAAAAATACAAGGCTCATTTCCTGGCGCATACCGGGGAGAAACTGGCCGAACTTCTGGAGCACCCGCCAAAAATAATCTGTGGCAGCGTGGCCCGGCTTACAGAACAAAAATTCTATTTCTTTCGCCAGGATCCGTCACTGCTGGCGGCATTGTTAAAAGAATTGGAATCCCGGGGTGGGGTATATGTACTGGTAGGAACCGGTGCCCCGGAATATGAAAAACTTTTCAGGGCCATGAGCAGGCGTCATAAAAACCTGGTGTTTATCAACGGCCAGTCGGAAACGGTCATAGACGGACTTTATGCCGGGTCAGACCTCTATATCATGCCCAGCCTTTTTGAGCCTTGCGGGATCAGTCAGATGCTGGCCATGAGAAACGGGCAGCCTTGCCTGGTACATTATACCGGAGGCCTTAAGGATACCGTAAAGCATATGAAAACCGGGTTCTGTTTTGAAGGAGATTCCCTGGAAGCCCAGAAAGAAGATTTTCTCCGGGTTTTCAGCATCGCTCTGGACACCTATTTTAATGACACTTCTCAGTGGGCATCCATTTGTAAGGACGCCCTGGAAGAACGCTTTACCTGGGAGCGTTCTGTAAAATCCTATTATAAAGAATTATACGACCTTCCTGTACCTCAGTACGTTGAAAGTGAATGAGATCGAATTTCCGGTCTGGAGTTGGATTTCCCTGTAAATTGCTTCGAATTCGAATTGTGTAATTTGGTCCTGATTTCAAGGGAAAAACCGTTGGGATTAACCGAATTTTAACAGTTTATTTCGTATTTTCGCAACACTTTAAAAATCACTAAAAATCCGATTTAGAATATGTCAGATAAAGCTACGTTAGAATATAACGGGAAAAAATTTGAATTTCCTGTAATCGAAGGTACAGAAAATGAGTTAGCTATTGATATTAAGTCTTTAAGAGCCGCCACCGGGATGATTACCATCGATCCCAGTTTTAAAAATACCGGTTCTTGTGAGAGTGCTGTTACTTACCTGGATGGAGAAAAGGGAATTCTCCGTTACCGAGGTTATGCTATTGAGGATCTGGCTGAGAATGCAAGTTTTCTGGAAGTGGCATATCTGCTTATTTTTGGAGAATTACCTAATAAGACCCAGCTGGACAAGTTCTATGCCGATATTAAGGCTAATTCTGAGGTAGATGAAGATGTTAAGAAGATCGTAGACAGCTTCCCGAGATCGGCTCACCCAATGGGCGTACTCTCTTCTTTGACCAGTGCCCTTACCGCTTTTAACCCCTCTTCTGTTGATATTAATTCAGAAGAAGAAATGTACAATGCCATTGTAAGGATCATGGGGAAATTTCCGGTTCTGGCTGCCTGGACCCTGAGAAAGATGAACTCTAAGCCTTATGACTACGGAGATTCTAGCCTGGGCTATGTGGAGAACATGCTCTATATGATGTTTAAAAAGCCAAATGAGCAATACAAACTGAATCCAACAGTAGTAAACGCCTTGGATAAGTTATTGATCCTTCACGCCGATCACGAACAAAACTGTTCAACCTCTACCGTACGTATCGTAGGCTCATCTCATGCCGGGTTGTTCGCATCGATCTCTGCAGGAGTATCTGCCCTTTGGGGTCCGCTTCACGGAGGTGCCAACCAGGCGGTGATTGAAATGCTGGAGGCGATCAAGGCTGATGGTGGAGATACTGCCAAATATATGGAGAAGGCCAAGGATAAGGATGATCCGTTCCGTTTAATGGGGTTCGGGCACCGGGTTTACAAGAATTTCGATCCCAGAGCCAGAATCATTAAAAAGGCTGCAGATGAAGTACTGGGGAACCTTGGGGTGGAAGATCCTGTTCTGGGGATAGCTAAAGGACTGGAAAAGCAGGCCCTGGAAGATTCTTATTTTGTAGACAGAAAATTATATCCAAACGTTGATTTCTATTCCGGTATCATCTATCGTGCGTTGGGAATTCCAACCCCAATGTTTACCGTAATGTTTGCCCTAGGACGTCTGCCCGGATGGATCGCGCAATGGAGAGAAATGCGCCTGAAAAAAGAGCCTATCGGAAGACCAAGGCAGGTCTATGTAGGTGAAACTCACAGGGCTTTCAAGCCGTTGGAGCAACGTTAAGAAATAAACACATACAGATAAAGAAAGCGGTGGGTTTGATAGTATCATTCTGCACCGCTTTTTTATATTAGCCTAAAATTTGCAGTTATGCTAAAACTCAATGTTAAGGATGAAACCTCCAGGCTCAGGGCAGTAGTGTTGGGTACAGCCAGAAGTAACGGGCCAACCCCTGCTGTAGAGGAGGCATATGACCCAAAATCGCTTGAGCATATCAAGGCCGGAACCTATCCTTTGGAAGAGGATATGGTAAAGGAAATGGAGGCCTTTAATGCCGTTCTTGAAAAGTATGATGTAAAAGTCTACCGTCCGGAATTAATTGAAAATTGTAACCAGATCTTTTCCAGGGATATCGCCATGGTGATTGACGATGTCCTGGTAAAATCAAACATTTT
Source organism: Robertkochia flava (assembly GCF_020166515.1). Classification (GTDB taxonomy): domain Bacteria; phylum Bacteroidota; class Bacteroidia; order Flavobacteriales; family Flavobacteriaceae; genus Robertkochia; species Robertkochia flava. The sequence continues at coordinate 992,344 of NZ_JAINZT010000002.1, forward strand.
ACCAGACAGGGAAAGCGAGCTGGAAGCGATTCAATACGTTATCGATCAGATCGATCCAAAAAAGGTGCTGACCCCGCCAGAGGATGTCCATATTGAAGGCGGAGACGTTATGCTTTGGGGAGATCATATCTTTATAGGTACCTATAAGGGAGATGATTATTCCAAATTCATTACTGCAAGAACCAATATGCAGGGGGTGGATTTTATTAAGCAGCACTTCCCTCATAAGATCGTAAAGGAATTCGACCTGGTAAAGTCGAATACGGAGGCCCAGAAAAATGCATTGCATCTTGACTGTTGTTTTCAACCCGTAGGTAAGCAAATGGGGATTATTCATAAGGAGGGCTTCAGGTCAGAGGACGACTACAAGTACCTGGTGGATCTATTTGGAGAAGATAACCTCTTTCATATCAGTGCGGAAGAAATGTACCATATGTTCAGTAATGTATTTTCAATTGCTCCGGATGTAGTAGTTACAGAACGAAATTTCACCCGATTGAATGAATGGTTGAGGGCAAAGGGGTTTACCGTTGAGGAAATTCCTTATGCTGAAATTGCAAAACAGGAGGGATTATTAAGGTGTTCAACCATGCCGTTGATACGAGATTGATTTTACGAAATGCATATTATGAAAAATAAACAGGCTACAGATACCATTTTAATGATTCGTCCGGTAAACTTCCGGATGAATGAACAAACAGCGGTTAATAATTATTTCCAGGAGAATATTAACGAACTGCAGGCAACTGTAAATAAGAAGGCCCAGGAAGAATTTGACACATTTGTCGGGAAACTGAAGGCTGCAGGGGTTCATGTGATAGTTGTGGAAGACACGATGGAGCCCGATACTCCGGATTCTATTTTTCCAAATAACTGGATTTCTTTTCATGAGGATGGTCAGATAGGGGTTTATCCCATGTTTGCTGAGAACAGAAGACTGGAGCGGAGAGATGATGTTCTGGAGCGTTTGGAAGCTGAAGGGTTGGTGATCAGAAATGTCATGGATTATACTGCAGCAGAAGAGGAAAATGTTTTTCTTGAGGGTACAGGGAGTATCGTGTTGGACCGGGAAAACAGGAAAGCATACTGTGCATTATCGCCAAGGGCTGATGAAGACCTGTTTATCGAATTCTGTGAGGATTTCGAGTACACTCCGGTTATTTTCTATGCCTACCAGACCGTAAAGGAAGAGCGTATGCTCATTTATCATACCAATGTCATGATGTGTGTGGCCGACAAGTTCGCTGTGATCTGTCTGGATACCATAGATGATAAAAAGGAACGCAAGAACGTTGTAACGCATCTTACCAATGATGGAAAAGAGATCATTGAAATTTCTGAAGCCCAAATGCATCAATTCGCAGGGAATATGCTACAGGTGTTGGGTGACAATGAAAAGAAATATCTGGTCATGAGTGGAGCTGCGCATAAGGCCCTGACTCCTGCCCAGATTCAGCAGATCGAAAAATATTCTGAAATTCTCTCCAGTCCCCTGGATACCATCGAGACCTGTGGGGGTGGTAGTGCCCGGTGTATGATGGCAGAGGTTTTTCTTCCTAAGAAATAAAAACCCATAAATTGATGGGAGACAGTAGGTAAACTGACAGAGGTCATATTTTTGACCTCTGTTTTTAGTATCTTGCCTGTCCTTATACCTACTACTATGCTTTCCAAAAAAACCAAATACGGCCTGAAGGCGCTCACCAATATCGCCCGAAAGAATAGCGAAACGCCAGTACTTATTGCCGATATCGCTGAGGAAGAAAACATCTCCAGAAAATTTTTAGAAATTATCTTGCTGCAATTGAAAAATAGCGGCTTCTTAGGTTCAAAGAAAGGAAAGGGAGGGGGGTACTACCTTCTTAAGGCACCGGAAAATATCACCATCGCAGAACTGATCAGGGATCTCGAAGGACCTATAGCCCTATTGCCTTGTGTAAGTCTGAATTTCTATGAAAAATGTGACGACTGTACCGATGAGGAGTCGTGTTCTCTTAGTCGCCTCATGATTGAGGTCAGAGACAGCACGCTAAAGGTCCTGGAAGAACAAACCCTGGCAGATCTTTGCTAGGCTCTTTTTTCTGGACTTCTGTTTTATTGCTTTAGGGATTCATCAAATTTATCAGCCTGTAATAATTTAATTATCAACAGCTTATATTTTATCGGTGTAAACCGAGCATAATTCTGTGGGTTTTACCTGGGTATACAATTATATTTATACATCGAAAACCTAGAAACCAACTTCGCATGATGAAAAGAAACTTTTACGGTGCCCTTACAGGATTGGTACTTTTAGCAGCTGTATCCTGTGGTCCGAAAATTGTTGACAAACCCATAACCTTTGATGCAGAGCGTTTAGAGCTTTCCAGAGAATATCTGGAATCCCACTACGGTCTGGAAAAGGATCATCCGGATATAGATCCAAAGATGGTTGTTATTCACTGGACCGCAATACCTACTTTTGAAAAATCTTATGAGGCTTTTGTGAATTCAAAGCTTCCCAACTGGCGACCTGAAATTGCAGGAGCGGGGGCGTTAAATGTGTCTTCCCATTTCCTGATCGACCAGGATGGTACCATTTACAGACTTATGCCCGAAACCTTAATGGCCAGGCATGTGATCGGGCTGAATCATTGTGCAATCGGAATCGAGAATGTTGGAGGAACCCCTGATACCCCACTTACGGAAGAACAGCTGAAAGCGAATATTGCCTTAGTGAAATATCTCGCCGGAAAATATGACATTTCCTATGTTATCGGTCATCATGAATACCAGCTTTTCGAGGGTCATCCCTTGTGGCTGGAGAAAGATGAAGGATACCGGACAGAGAAGACAGATCCCGGAGATGAATTTATGAACCAGGTAAGAGGTGCATTTGCCCCCGAGAAATTTGAAACCCTGCCTAAAAGATAAGCTATGAGACTTTTTACATGTATTGCATTTACCCTGTTTAGTGTGCCGGTATTGATGGCACAGGATTTTACCTCAGCGCTCTATAATGATTACGCGAAATTCCGGGAGGAGCAGCTGGATAAGCGCCGTATAAAACACCAGGATATTAAGGGACTTATTGATTCGGTAAAAGAGGATCCTTCAATTGAAGTAAATAAGGTGGGAACCTCCATCGAAGGCCGTGACCTCTATCTCCTGTCATTAGGGGAGGGAGATACCGATGTGTTTCTATGGTCTCAGATGCATGGAGACGAATCCACAGCAACGATGGCCGTATTTGATATCCTCAATTTTTTCCAGTCTGACACCTATCCCACAGAGAAGGAAACCATGTTGAAGAACCTGAGAATTCATTTCCTTCCCATGCTAAATCCGGATGGGGCCGAAAACTTTACCCGAAGAAACCGTTTGGGAATTGATATCAACAGGGATGCACTCCGGTTGCAGTCTCCGGAATCTAGAACCTTAAAGCGAGTGAGAGATAGTCTTGATGCAGATTTCGGGTTTAACCTGCATGATCAAAGCAGGTATTATAATGCCAACCGCACGGAGAAGCCGGCAACGGTTTCCTTTCTGGCGCCAGCCTATAACTATGAAAAAGATATAAATTTGGTCAGAGGCAATGCGATGAAGATCATCGTCCTGATGAATGAGGTATTACAGCAATTCGTGCCCGGACAGGTGGGGCGCTATAATGATGATTTTGAGCCCCGGGCTTTTGGAGATAACATTCAGAAGTGGGGTACGAGTACGATCCTGATCGAGTCCGGAGGAAATTATGCCGACCGGGAAAAGCAGGAGATCAGAAAACTGAATTTTGTGTCGGTGATGACGGCCTTAAAAGCTATTGCAGAACGTACTTACGAAACGGTTGATAAGGATCGCTATTTTGAGATCCCAAATAACGACAGAAAGTTATTTGACCTGAAACTGGAAGGATTAACCTATAACCTGCTGGGAAGTGACTACCTTCTGGATGTAGGATTCTATCAATACGAGCGGGATAATGAAGACCACAGTGATTTTTATTTAGCTACAGGGATAGGAGACCTGGGCGACCTTTCCACTTTTTACGGGTATAAGAGCGTGGATGTTCATGGCCTGCATTATGTTCCGGCGAAGGTATATCCAAAAGTTTTCGAGAACCTGGATCAGGCCATGGAACTGGACCTTATTTCCCTGGTTCAGGGAGGGTATGGGTATATTCGTGTCAAAGCGATTCCTGACGATTTAAGTCATCTGGATGCTCCTGTGCACATCATCGGGGAAACCTATGAAATTGATCCTGAAATAAGAATTGGCAATAACCCCTCATTTTTCATATCGGATGATGCCGGGAATCCCAGCTATTATGTCATCAACGGAGCCTTGTTTTCCATGAAAGACCTCCGGAAGGGAGTGAGCCAAAATGCTCTGATCTTACGTTGATTTCGTTTTGCTTATTCTTTTCAGAAATTGGAAAACGATCACCGGTATGAGAAGGGCAAAGGGTAGAGAGGTAGTGATCAGCAGGATCTGAAGGATGTTCAGAACGTCTGTTTTCTCCCGAATGGTGCTCAGAAATAGTAGAGCTACCCCTGAAAGACCTAATAACACCGCCCATATCAGGCGGTGTTTTTTGTTGGGGTGAATTTTGCCTTTATCCGAAAACATACTCAGCACGTAAATGGCAGAATCTACCGAGGTAACCAGAAAACCTACCAGTAAAACAAGAATCAAGGGGTTAATCCAGGAAGCAAAAGGGAGATAGGAAAAGAACTCAAAGATAGAGCTGAATTCATCAGAAAACTGGCCTTTGTAAGCTCCTGATGCTTTTATGATATCGAAAGCTGCGCTCCCAAAAACGGTAAACCAGGTAAAACTGGCCAGGGAGGGGATCACTAAAACTCCCAGTATAAATTGACGTATCGTTCTCCCTATGGATATCCGGGCTATAAATATCCCGGTGAAGGGAGCCCAGGAGAGCCAGAATGCCCAGTAATAGTAGGTCCAGTTAGTGAGGAATTCTTTTCCGGGGTCGAAGATCCCGCTGGCAAGACTTAAGGGAATAAAATCGAAAATATAATGATAAACGGACATTGCCAGGGCCGTCAAAATGTTCATGATTTCTCCCTGGGCAACCGTAAACAACAGGAGCATCGTAGTCAGTGCAATATTAATATTGGAGACCCATTTTATACCCTTATTGAGTCCCTGCCATGCAGAGATAAAGGCAAGGGTAAAAATGAGGATAAGGATGCTGGCATTAAGTTTAAAATCAAAAGCGGAATCAAGAAGGAAATTTATACCTCCCATGATCTGGGTGGTGCCCAGGGAGACAGCGCCAATAATTCCTGCAACCGTGGTTAACACCACCATAAGGTCCAGGGCTCGTAGCGGCCAGGTCAAGGTTTTTGCCCTGGTCAGGGTGCGGCTCATCAGTAGCATCGGTTTCTGCGGAGACATGGTGTATCCAAGGATCAGGGCAAATAGGCCATAAAAGGCCCAGGGGGTAAGTCCCCATTGGTAGAAGGTGTATTCCAGGGCCATCTCATTTCGGGAAATACCGGTGTTCAGAGGCAGGTGATGGTACATATATACAGGCTCCTGTACAGCTCTTAGTAATATGCCTGCTCCCATACCTGCACTGTAGAGCATGGCCAGCCATGAAAGTGTGGAAAACTCCGGAGGTGTACCGGTTTTCCCCAGGCGTTTCCTGCCAAATGGTAAGATGGCAATAACCAGGAGAAACAAAACGCATCCTAAGCCAAGATACAGGTAGTAGCGACCAAAAATATTGCGCACAAGGATGGAAGTTTCGGAAATAACCAGGTATGCGGTTTCCGTAAACAAGAAAATGAGCAGGGAAGTCACCCCGATAATAAGGGTAGAGAGAAAAAGCAATCGATTCTTTTGTAGGAATTCTACCTTGATCATAGGGGTATAAGTTATATAATTACCATATAAGTATTCGTTTAGAATTCCGTATTTAATCAATCATTTCTACGTTTAAACTATTTTAAAATACAATTAATCCTTTAAAGAGCTACATTAGAGTGCCTTACAAACGGATTCGTATGTTATTCAATTCATTTGAATTTCTGTTTTTCTTCCCTATTGTGGTTGTCATTTTCTATGTGTTACCGCATAGGTACCGCTGGTTCTGGTTATTGTTAGCCAGCTATTATTTCTACATGGCCATGGAGCCTGCGCTTATTCTTTTGTTATTTGCTTCCACCTGTCTTGATTACTTCTGCGGATTACAGATGCATCGTAAAAAAGCTCCTGCCGTCCGCAAGCGCTATCTCTGGATGAGCATCCTGGGGAATCTGGGCATGTTGTTCTTTTTTAAGTACCTGGTATTTTTTACGAGCAGCTCCCAGGCCATCATGGAATTTTTCGGGATTGATTGGTTGGGAGGAGGTTCCCGGGAGGAGAATTATGTTTTCAACAAGATCCTGCTTCCGGTAGGGATAAGTTTCTATACCTTCCAGACTCTGAGCTATTCAATTGACGTTTACCGAAGAGAGATAGAACCTGTTCGTCATTTTGGCCGTTACGCCTTGTATGTGGCCTTTTTTCCTCAATTGGTGGCAGGGCCTATTGAACGGGCGAACCGGTTGCTTCCTCAGTTTGAGAAAAGGATCTCAGTTGATCTGGATCGCATAAAATGGGGAATTGTAATGATGGCATGGGGCTTTTTTCTAAAGCTGGTAGTGGCCGACCGTTTAGGGGTTTATGTGGATACGGTGTTCCTGGATCCTTCTGCTCATAAAGGGTTGCCCTTATTCATAGGAAGCCTCTTCTTTGCCTTCCAGATCTACTTTGATTTCTCGGCCTATTGTACCATTGCTATAGGGGCTGCCAAGGTTCTTGGCTATGACCTTATGCAGAATTTTAACCGGCCCTTATTTTTTACCAGTGTAAGAGATTTTTGGAGGCGATGGCATATTTCTTTAATGCTGTGGTTAAAGGATTACCTGTACAAGCCGCTGTTAAGTAAGTTCGGGATGAATAAGATCCTGGCAGTTCTCATCGTTTTCTTTTGTAATGGGCTGTGGCACGGGGCCAACTGGACCTTTGTGGTTTGGGGGCTTCTGTGCGGATTATTACTGGTTATTGAGGTCGGAACCCAACCGCTGCGCCATGGCATTTTGAAAAGGATGGGTATCTCCCTTGCGAATCCTGTTTTAAGATTCGTTACCTGGCTTACGATTTTCCTTAGTATTACCACTTCCCTGATTTTTTTCAGGTCACCCAATATTTTTCATGCCCTCCTTTATATCAGGAATATGTTCAGTGTGAATTCAACATTCATCAATGTAACCTATGACAGTACAGAACTTGTCCTGAGTTTTATTTTAGTTCTGCTTGTTCAGGTTATACATTATTACAAAGGGAATGACAGGATTCCGGAATTATTAATAGGACGATCGCCTGTTTTTCGGTGGGGGTTTTATCTGGCGTTTATCCTGGTTATTGTCCTTTTTAGTGTAAACAGGCAAAACAACTTTATATATTTTCAGTTTTGAGAAGGGAGCTAGCCATATTCGTCTTTAAGATTGCGATACTTGCCCTTGGACTGGTTGGAACCTACCTGTTCTTTTCCTGGAATCTTACCCGGACCTTTGTGGCAGATGACTATTCCAAATTTACGCATCAAACGCCCAGCCTGGTTTTAGGCCTGTCAAGGGCGCATTATGCTTTTGATCCTGCAACCTTAGACAGTGTATTAGAGGGAGCCAATTATGAAAGGCCATTTCAGAATTTCGCTTTTGAAAAGTCACAATCGCCATACGGCGAGGTATATCTGGGGGCGATTCTTAAGAAAATACCGGAAAACACTTCGGGGGGAATTTTTATCATGGGGGTTTCTCCCGGTAGTTTTTCGGCTTCAAACCGACTGGTAACCCCGGAAGATATTTTCGAATTCGATTCGAAGACCATGTTGGGAAAGATGTCTGATTATAACAGTGATCCTAACCTCGAATTTGTGCGAAAGTGTTTCGGGCGTTCCCTTTACAAAGGGATCTTTCCTCAAGAGCACAGGATAAGCACCGTATTTCACGATAATGGTTGGGAAGAATTTCGTTTATACGCTCCGGGTTACACCATATCGCAGGCAGACATTGACTTTTGGCAAGAGGAAACTGTTACAGGCTACACAAAACTGGCTGCGGTGATCCCGGAACATGTTTCTGATTACAGGCTGGAGTGGTTTTCCAGGACCATTGACAGTTTACAACATAAAGGCAGGGTCTTTTTGGTTCGGATACCCATGCACCGTGGGGTACTTGCCCTGGAGGATGGTGTTTGGCCTTCGTTTGACCGGGAAATGGATTCCATTGCCAGGTTAAAGCACATTACATACCTGAACTACAGGAACCGGAGCGAAGATTTCGAAACTTATGACGGCTCACATCTCCATTCGGAGAGCGCTAAAGCCTTTAGCAGGGATGTGGCCCGTGCAATCAGAGACCAAATTGAGCAAAGAGCAGTGGTGGAGTATCTTGATTAGGAAGGTTCAGTGACATCTTTGTGGAATACACAATATCTTCAGGGATGTATTTCAACACCAGGAAGTAATTCTCATACTGCTCCGGGATCTCAACAGTTTTCATCAATCCCTTGCCCAGGTTCTTAAATGCCAGGGGGGTGCCGAACGGATCACACTTAACCAGGGTCCATTCAAGATCTTCCGTTTCCCTGTTCGTTGCATATCTCCAGTCTGTGTTTTTGTCAGGTTTAATAAGCGCGTAATAATCGTACTTCCTGTTTTCCTTCAAAGGGGTAGATGGCCTCAGGATATTTACCTTGGCATCCAGGTCAATATGAGGTTTTTTCTGTGTGAAACTTAGGTAGGCGGCATAGTTCTGTTTCTTCCTCCCCTGATGATCCAGTAATCCGTCAAAACTGACCAGGTTGCTCTCGTGCTGATCCTGCCAGTTTCTCAGGAAATAGTGATTAGGAATGTTTGATTCGGCCACGAGGTTTTCGGTGGTGATATCTCCTATAATTACCGGTAAATTGGCCAATTCACTAAATTGAAAAAAGTCATGATTATACGGATAGTTGCCTACCTTTACGGAGAGGGCATCCAGATCCGGAATTTCTGTTAGTAGGAGAATAGCGTTCTTAGAAGAATACCGGTTGAGATCGAGATCCAGGATTACAGGTCTGTCGGGATCAATCGATTTTATTTTTTGCAATAAATCTTTCAGCCAGGCCACATGCTCAAATATTTTTTGCCTTGCATTTGCTTCCTTATTGTATTGATTGATCCGGGTTATGATATCATTGCCCAGGTTCCAGGCGATAATTTCTTCTTCCCCTTTCAGGTGTTCTACGGTGTTCAATATTTTTTCTTCAACCTCCATGGCATCTTCCCTCGAGTGTCCAAGAGATTCAGGCATCCATAAACCATATACGATATTAAGTTGTTCTTTTTTGGCAGCCTTCAGCATATTAGGGTTGTACACACGACTGCCATAGTATTTCACTGTATTCATTCCCAATTGCTTTATAAGCGCAAAATCATGCTCTACCGTGTTGATGTCCATGACCTGGTAGTTCTTAAACCAATTCTGTCCCTTTTTATAGCTAATGCCCTGGATCTGATCGGGTAGTTTAAGCCTTTTGGTATTGTCTATCTGGTTTGGAAATTCAAGATTTCCGAGATATTGCAGGGAATCCGGTGGATTTTCCAGTTCAAGCTCCCATAGTTTGTCTTTCAGAGTTCGGGTTTCGTTCAGGCTCCAATCCAGCTGAGTGACCTCCCTGGTTTTAACCGGGATATTCTCATCGATGGAACTGTTGAAAAACAGCACACCCGTAATTTCCGGATAATTAAGATAAATACTGTCCAGGGCATCTAAAATCCATGCCTCCTGTGCATCTTCAAAATTCAGGCTGCCAAACTCTGAAAGGATTACCGGTTTATCAATCCCAGCGGCTCTTAAGGCATCTTTAATCGGGGTGTAGAGGTCATCAAAACTATAAGAACGCCCGCTGGAGGATAACTTTTCGTAATTAAGGGCTGTAACCCCGATGAAATCAACATAGGGATCCCCGGGGTAATAGCTGGCCAGTTGGTCTGCCTTCCAGGGATTCCATACCCACTTTACATTTTTTACATTTTGATCTCTGAAAAATTGCACCACGTACTTCCAGGCCCCCTTAAATTCTTCTGCTGTATTATCTCCGATTGAAGACCACGGATATTGTGGGTTGTCGAACTCGTGTGCGAATCTGATATAAACAGTGTTGTTGTATTCCTTGACGGTATAGGCAATGTCTCTCAAGTAATTGTCAAAGGTTCCTTCCAGGATAAATTTGAAGACTTTCTTTTCCTCTTTCAGTTCAGGTACTTTACCTGAAACATCGAAGGTGCTTGCCCAGGGTTCCCAGGTGATAAACGGAGTATGGTGTTGTGCTTTGGCTTGTTGAAAAGCAGCGTCAAAGGCATTTTGCTGCCCCTGATTTCCCCATGGTATATAATGGGATATCAGATCAAATTTTGTACTGAGGGCAAGTTCGGTTTCGTGTGCTTTCTTATAATTGCTTACTCCGTTTATATTCCCCGGGGCATAGACCCCCAGTAGTTTATTCGGAAGAACCGGAAGCTCCGGAAAGGACTTTACGCCTTCCCATTTTTTATACCGGTCTATGGTAACCAGGGCAGAAGACGCTACAAAACTAAATACTACAAGAGGCAGTGCAACCTGTCTTATACCCCTGTACAGGTTATGTCGAAAATTCCATAATCTTTGTTTGAGCCAAAGCTTTGCAGAGTAATAGGCTCGTGTGGATTTGTTGGAAATCCCTTCTATATTAACATATTTATGTCTTGCCAGGTAGAGACTGAATAACATGAAGATAAAATTCAGTAATGCAAAACCCGACATAAAAATACTGAAGGGGGTAAAATTTCTATTCAGTCCATATACAATGGCTGCCAAAGAAGCCAGTGCGATGACAATATTGGGTGCCATAAGTTTCCAGCTGGTTTTGTCCTCTCCCGTTTTTGGGGTAGGGAGGTAGGGTACCTTTTTTCGGATAAGCGTGTAGACGGCTCCCAGGCAAAAGATCCACCAGGTGCTGATGAGCAATAGTCCTCCAACCATATGGAATCCGCGTTCCGACTCCTCCATGACCCAGCGTTGTACAAAACTTCTGATAACCAGGATAGATGCAATAAGAGGTATGGTAATTAGCCCGAAAAACAGGATGTTCCCTCCCCAGGGATTAGAGGCGGTAACAAGGGAAATAATAGGGATCAGGAAATTGATCAAAAATATGAACCCTATAAGATAATGCAGCGGGATGGTGGCATAGTGAATACGTTGCCGCCAGGAAAGCGTTCTAAAAATCTTCGGGTAAACAGCAACTAAAAGTTCCAGGGTACCACGGGCCCATTTTAACTGTTGTTTGTAATATGCAGTCATGGAAGAGGGGACCAGACCTCTGGCGAGTACCTTAGGAACATAAATGGATTTCCAGCCTTTGGCATGTAATAACATGGCGGTATGCATGTCTTCTGCCAGGCCTGGCGCATGTCCCCCGATAGAGTCCAGTGCGGCCCTTCTGAAGGTGCAGTTGGCCCCGATGGCGTTTACCGTGCCATAGCTGTTCATGCACATCATCATGGGACCATAGAACTGAAAGGTTTGCTGGGCTGCACCTTTGGCAACATAAGATTCATCAAAATTCTTGTAGGCCTGTACGATTTGAACATACCCGATTTCCTCATCTTCAAAATATGGAATTATGGCATCCAGAAATTCCGGTTCGGGCACATGATCCGGATCGAGAATTACACAGATCTCTCCCGTGGCAATATTTCTCAGGGCATTGTTGATGTTTCCGGCTTTGGCATCCTTGCGGTTGTCACGACTGATGTGTTTAATGCCGTGTTTTTTGCAAAATGCAATGAGATGAGGGTCGTTCGCCTCATCACATAAAATGGTCGTATGCGGATAATCCACATTTTTGATCGCTAACAGGGTGTTCTCGATCATGTCATAGGGTTCCCCGGGGAAATAGGTGGTCAGGAAATCAACCGTATATAAGCGTTCACTTTCCTTATTCGCAGGTACGGTAATATTCCAGTAGTGGTACCATTCATAAATCAGGCGCAGGGAGATATAGCCTACAGATATGGTTAACAGCCCATACAGGAAAGGGTTGCCGATATATTCAGGGGAGAAAAACCAGTAGAAGAAATTCAACAAACTTATAACTCCTAAAACAATGATGATTCGGAGAATATTGCGTTCTTTCCTTGTAGGTTGTTTTGCCTGTTTAATTCTGGACATTGGCCTGACTAATTACATAGAAGGGAAAGTTGGCCGTGGCTACATTTCCCTTGCGGTCTTTTACATAGGTGAAAATTCTGTAGGGTCCTTCAGTTTCAGGTGTTCGAAACCGGACCATATTATCCCGGGTTTCCAGGATAAGGTGATTGAGGGAAGGGGGTTTTTGTTCGGATACGTGGTGGGAGTAATTCCAAACCTCCGGAAGGATTTCCCACTCAATGGTAATGGTGTTGCAATCGGGGGCATCAAAGAAGATGTCAGCAGTATTTTCCTGTCCGGAAGTCAATAACATGCTTTCCTGAGGACCGTATCGGTTGACCATCAAAAAGTCAAGAACCGGCCCCTGGTATTGCTGGGCATTCTTGTTCTGAAAGATCTGGTTGACCGCATAATACGAAGGGGTTCGGTCCCCGTTTTCGAGGAACATGCTGAACCAGGTATGCGTTCTTTCATGCTTATTTCCCCAATAAAATATGAGACTGCCCAGGCATCGGTCATTTAACGGTTCTATGTGATCGGCATAGACATCTTTTAGCCGTTCCGCTTTTTTTGTGGAGGTGGGCTCTATTGGGGCTCCCCATTTGGTCGTGAACTCATTCCAAGGTCCTTCATCATTCCATTCGCTTATCAGATAGGGCCCGTCCCAAAGCCATTTAATCTGATTCAGATCTTTCTCGAGTTCTTTAACACCACCGAAGGAGTTAATTGCAATAAGATCGAGATCGGTTCTGTACCAAAGACTGAGAATAAGGTGGCGGCCGGATTGCCTAAGGGCCGTAGTCACGGGATGATCGGGATCTCTTTCTTTTATCAATAGAACCAATTCATTGAAGTATCCGGCAAACCCTTCTCCTGAACTGAAGATAGGGAAATTGATCTCATTTCCAAGAACCCACATTAATAAAGCAGGGTGATCTTTGTAGTGCATCACAAAATTCTCCACCAGGTTCTTATAGCGCTGTTGTTGAAATTCTGTCTCGTATGGATTGTATTTGTTACTGTATGCCGGAATGGGAATATCCACGATCACCGAAAGCCCGTATTTGTGCGCAGAGTCCAGTTTTTGTTTCAGGTTCAGGGTGTCATAGAACCTGATGGTATTACCGCCTATAGCTTTAAGTCGATCGAGGTATTCCACCGATCCTGATGCCCCTTTTATGAAAAAGGGTTCATCTCCTTTCATCAGGTGAAATCCATGATCATTTTGAACAACGCGTACCTTCCCACTACTCTCAACGAATCTTTTCCTGCCCAGAAAGAGTGTCGCAATGATCAAAATAATGATGCCAAAGATGTAGATCCAATATCTCCGCATAGGTATAATCTGTTGATTCAGAGAAATCTAAATGTATAGAAAATAAAATTCTTTCGGCCTATAAACTCACTTTTGTTAAAAAATACTAGATGAATGACCTGATATAAGCAGGTGAGCTAAGAAATTGATGCAGAACTGTTTGAGGCGGCCGCATTTTTGCTTTCTGATTGTGCGATATTCCGGATCATTCCCCCGAAAATGAAAAAGTGGAAAGGAATGAGCGAGTACCAATAGAGGCGACCTGCCAGTCCTTTTGGCCTGAAGGTGGCCGTTTGATGAAGTACATTGTTTTTGTCGATATGGAATTCCAACCATGCTTCCCCCGGCAGCCGCATTTCAGCAAACAGAAGAAGTCTTTTCGATTCCCTGTCGGCCAGGAGTACCCTCCAGAAATCAAGGGAGTCACCGGTAAAAATACGATCGGGATGGGTTCTGCCTCTTCTCAGGCCCACACCCCCAACCATTTTATCCATCACACCCCGTAATTTCCACATCCAGTTGCCGTAATACCACCCTTTTTCTCCTCCAATACTCCAGATGTTATTTAAGACCTGGTCCGGGTTAGTTACCGGGATGGATTTTTCATCTTTCAGCACTCCGAATTTCGGTACCTGGATGTATTTGTTAAGATCTTTTTTGAACCTGCCGCTCACCATACTGTCTTTCCAGCTGCTTAATACCAGGTTCTGTTCGATCTTTGCAAAGGCCATCTCTATCGCTTCCACGTAAGTATGAGGCTTAATGTTAAGAAGTTCCTGTAATCTTTTGTCTTTGGCTACGACCTCCATTTTCATGCTATCTACGAGGTTAATCGCCAACTTATAGGAAGTGGAGGTTACAAAATACAACCAGTATGAAGAAAGTTTTGGGGTCATTACCGGTACAGTGAAAATCCAGTTACTGAAACCCCTGGTTTTAGCGTACAGGTGAAGCATTTGTTTGTAGGTAAGTACATTGGGTCCGGCAATATCAAACGAGTCATTATAACATAGGGTATTGCCCAGCACTCCGGTTAAAAATTTGATCACATCCCTGACGGCGATCGGTTGTGATTTGGTAAGCACCCATTTAGGAGTGATCATTACAGGAAGTTTTTCGCACAGGTCCCGGATGATTTCAAATGAAGAACTTCCCGAACCCACAATAATACCGGCCCTTAAAGCTGTAAGTGCAAAATCTCCCTTTCGGAGAATGTCTTCCACATTTTTCCGGGATGACAGGTGTTTGGAAAGGGTGTCATTATTTACAATACCACCGAGATAGATCACCTGCTGAATCCGGGTGGACTTCATATAGGTGTTAAAATTTCTTGCAGAACGCGCCTCCTTTTCATCAAAGTCGGAAGTGGATGAGGTCATGGAATGGATCAGATAATATGCTGCATCAATATCATCCGGGATAATACCCGGGCTGGGGTCATCAAGAAAATCGATCTCGATAATATCGATTTTCTCAAGTGTTTCTTCATCGAGTGACAGGCGGTTTTTATCGCGTACTGCACATACCACTTTATGTCCGGCCTGGAGCAGGGGCGGAAGAAGTCGCATTCCTATGTAGCCATTAGCTCCGGTAAGAAGGATCTTCATAAGTTTGAAATTTTATAGGTCATCGATAAAGTAATGCCGCTGTTCGTGTTTAAGATCCAGGATCTTTGACATGAACTTGTGGACTTCCGGGGTTTTTGCTGCTATTTTAAGAAAATAGTGATCCTTGTAGATGCTGTATTCCTGACTGGCCCCTTTATAAAGCGAGAGTTTATAATACGGAATTACCAGGGCAAATGTTTCGAGCAAGGACCGAAAACGAACGATAATGCCCCTGGGTCTTATTTCAATATTACAGGTATTAATGTTCTGATCAAGAACAAGCAGATTATGAATGTCAAGGCTGCAGGAAGTAATAAAAAGTTTAGGAGACCCGATGCCTCGCAGTCGAAACCGTTCCCTGAGATTATAGGCCTTTCCTACCTCGGTATTCACTTTTTCTGAAACTTCCCTGTCCTTGTATGAGATATTAACCAGCATAATATTCTTTTTTGACTTAGCAATTTTAATACGCCCTTCCAGGCATTCCTGCAGTATTGGTTAGGCCCTTAAAAAAATGGGGTTATTAAAGGAGGGTTGTTTTTGAAGATTACTAAAGGTACATTATTCATAGGTTTTTAGCGTTAAGCAAAGCCTAAAACTTTTGGCTTTTGGTTATCTTTGCATCCAAATTTTAAGAATACCCATGGAGGAACTTTTAATAAGATCAGTAAAGGAAGCCGTACAGGAAATTTATGGTAAGGAACTCGAATCTGTAGAATTACAGGCCACCCGCAAAGAATTTGAAGGTGACATTACCGTGGTGATTTTCCCTATGCTACGTGTGGTAAAGGGCAATCCACAACAGATCGGAGAACAGATCGGAGAGAGATTAAGGAGCAAACTGGAAGAGGTTAGTGATTTTAATGTGATCAAAGGTTTTCTCAACCTGGTCATCTCCAATGATTTTTTCGCCAACCGCTTTCGCCAGATCCGAAAGGAACCGGAATTTGGGTTGGTAAAGCCCGCACCTGGTGATAAGGCTGTAATGGTGGAATATTCCTCTCCAAATACGAATAAACCCCTCCATCTTGGTCATATCAGAAATAACCTTTTAGGGTATTCGGTAGCAGAGATCCTTAAAGCTTCCGGAAAAAGGGTATACAAAACTCAAATCATTAATGACCGTGGGATTCATATTTGTAAATCCATGCTGGCCTGGCAGCGATACGGAAATGGAGAAACACCTCAGAGTACCGGTTTAAAGGGAGATAAACTCGTGGGGAATTATTATGTGGCCTTTGATAAAGCCTATAAGGCAGAGATCGAAGCCCTTGTATCAGAGGGGAT
The DNA here is from genome assembly GCF_020166515.1 of Robertkochia flava. Classification (GTDB taxonomy): domain Bacteria; phylum Bacteroidota; class Bacteroidia; order Flavobacteriales; family Flavobacteriaceae; genus Robertkochia; species Robertkochia flava. The sequence continues at coordinate 1,008,777 of NZ_JAINZT010000002.1, forward strand.
AGATCCCAAGGAGGCCGAGAAAAGGGCCCCCATACTACTGGAAGCTCAGGAAATGCTTCGCAAATGGGAAGCCGGAGATGAGGAAGTGGTTAACCTTTGGAAAACTATGAACCAATGGGTTTACGAAGGCTTTAGTGACACGTATAAAGCAATAGGAGTCGATTTTGATAAATTGTATTATGAAAGTGACACCTATTTGCTGGGTAAGGATGTGGTACAGGACGGACTGGAAAAGGGGGTGTTCTACAGGAAAGAAGACGGGTCGGTCTGGATTGACCTCTCAGAGGAAGGTTTGGATGAAAAGATCGTTCTTCGGGCCGATGGTACGGCCGTCTATATGACCCAGGATATCGGAACCGCAATTCAAAGGGTTAAAGATTATCCGGATATCGGAGGGATGGTGTATACCGTTGGGAATGAACAGGACTACCACTTCAAGGTGCTGTTTCTTATTTTGAAGAAGCTGGGATACAGCTGGGCCGAGCATCTTTACCATCTGAGTTACGGGATGGTGGATCTCCCAAGTGGTAAAATGAAGAGCAGGGAAGGAACAGTTGTAGATGCTGATGATCTTATTGAGGAGATGGCTGCCACGGCAGGAGAGATCGCTTCGGAGCTCGGGAAACTGGAAGGGTTTACCGAGGAAGAAAAGAATGGTCTTTATCGCACTATTGGTTTGGGGGCCCTCAAATATTATATTTTAAAAGTAGATCCAAGAAAGCGTATACTTTTTGATCCTAAGGAGTCTGTCGATTTCCAGGGAAATACCGGCCCTTTTATACAATATACGTATGCCAGAATACAATCCATTTTGCGAAAGGCAGACTTCGATCATCAGGAAGATATAGCACAGTATGTGATGGATTCCAGGGAGCGTGAACTTGTAAAGTTACTGGACCAGTTTCCGGTGATCATACAACAGGCGGCAGAAAATTACAGTCCCGCCCTTATCGCCAATTATTGCTATGACCTGGTGAAGGAATTTAATTCGTTCTACCAGAATGTTTCCATACTCGGGGCTGACCATCAGGAACAACGCATTTTCAGGGTGCAGCTTGCAGAACAGGTAGGTAAGGTTATTGCAAGGGCAATGGGGTTGCTGGGTATCCTCGTGCCGGAAAGAATGTAGTCTATAATTAACGTCTAAAAAAAGCCCTGTTCAAAAGGGCTTTTTTTTTGATGGGGATGGGGCTAATCGATTCTATTTTAAGATTTTAAAAATTAAAGTTATCTTCAGCCTGTTGTTTTTCACAAGTATATTGGTTTTATGATAAAACGGTTTAGCCCGATAGTTCTGTTCCTGATCACTTCCGTATTTTTAATCGGCGGGTGTTCCCCTGATACTGAAGATTCTTCGGTATCGTTTGCGGCTAACCGAAAGTCAACCGGGGCCTCTGCAAAGGACCTTCTTACCGCTCGAAACTTTGACAAGATTATCTTTGATATTGTTTACGTAGAAGGGCATAGTCCGGGAACCAATTCGATCAATAATCTAATATCCTTCGCGGAACAAAGATGTTACAAGTCTGAAGGGATTCGTTTTAAACTCACCGCCATTCCGGACCAGGGTAAGACGGTCTATGAAACTCAGGATATACTGGAAATTGAGGAGGCGTATCGTACAGCCTATAATGAGGGAGATCAACTTTCCGTGTTTATTTTGGTGCTCAACGGGGATTCGTCTAAAAATGCGGGAAATTCGGTCATCCTGGGTACAGCTTACCGAAATACTTCCTTTGTGATTTTCGAGGAAACCATACGTCGGTATTCCTATCAATTTATCAGTAATGATAAAACCGTCCTGGAATCTACGGTGTTGTGTCATGAATTCAGTCATTTACTGGGGTTGGTAAACCTGGGGACTTCTTTAAATTCCGATCATGAAGACCCGGAAAATTCCCATCACTGTTCGGTGCCTGCCTGTTTAATGAATTACCAAACCGACGCCGGAATCGATCCCGGGCAGATCAGTTTAGGTGGCGGGGTTCCTACCCTTGACGAGCAGTGTCTTGCTGACCTGCGCACCCTGGGCGGGAAATAATCCGAAAGGTTAAAAGTCACTTCCATCTTCAATTTCAAATGACTAAATTTGCACATCTCTGTCAAAGGAGACAGGAAATTGTAAGAAGCAAAAATTATGTTTGATAATTTAAGTGATAAGTTAGATAAGGCCTTACACGTTTTAAAGGGGCATGGTCAGATCACCGAGGTGAATGTGGCGGAAACCCTGAAAGAAGTACGTAGGGCGTTGCTGGATGCTGATGTTAATTTTAAAACTGCCAAGGCTTTTACCAATAGTGTAAAGGAAAAGGCCCTGGGGCAGGATGTGTTGTCTTCTCTTAAGCCCGGCCAGTTGATGGTTAAGCTGGTAAAGGATGAGCTTACCGAATTAATGGGAGGGGAAACAGCCGGTATGGATCTTTCCGGAAATCCTACCGTAATCCTGATGTCCGGTTTACAGGGGTCGGGTAAGACCACATTTTCCGGTAAGCTGGCTAACTACCTGAAGAATAAAAAAACCAAGAAGCCACTATTAGTGGCGTGTGACGTATACCGTCCGGCAGCGATCGATCAGCTTCATGTGGTTGGAGAACAGATCGGGGTTGAGGTGTTTTCGGATAAGGGAAACCAGAACCCTGTGGCTATTGCCACTGCTGCTATAGATTATGCTAAAAAGAATGGTCATAATGTAGTGATCGTCGATACCGCAGGACGACTTGCCATTGATGAGCAAATGATGACCGAGATCTCCAATGTTCATAAGGCGATCCAGCCTAATGAAACGCTGTTTGTGGTAGATTCCATGACAGGGCAGGATGCCGTGAACACCGCCAAGGCGTTTAACGAGGTCCTGAATTTTGACGGGGTGGTCCTGACCAAGTTGGATGGTGATACCCGCGGTGGTGCAGCGCTTTCTATTAAGTCGGTTGTGGATAAGCCTATTAAGTTTATCGGTACCGGGGAGAAAATGGAAGCCATTGATGTTTTCCACCCTTCTCGTATGGCCGACAGGATCCTGGGAATGGGAGATGTGGTATCACTTGTAGAACGGGCTCAGGAGCAATTTGATGAGGAAGAGGCCAGGAAGCTACAGAAAAAGATCGCCAAGAACCAGTTTGGTTTTGATGATTTCCTCGGTCAGATCCAGCAGATAAAAAAAATGGGGAACATGAAGGACCTTATGGGTATGATCCCGGGAATGGGAAAAGCACTTAAGGGAATTGATATTGATGACGATGCCTTCAAAGGTATTGAGGCCATTATTCACTCTATGACCCCGGAAGAAAGGAGTAATCCGACGGTAATTAACGGAAGCCGGAAAAAGCGTATTGCCAAAGGAAGCGGTACCTCGATCCAGGAGGTCAATCAATTGCTCAAGCAGTTCAATCAGATGAGTAAAATGATGAAAATGATGCAAGGTGGTGGCGGTCGTAAGATGATGCAGATGATGAATAATATGCGTGGTATGCAATAATTAAAACAAAACTCATCATAATTAAATTTCAGGACGTATTTATGGAAATCTTAGATGGTAAAAAAATCTCCAATCAAATAAAGGATGAGATTGCTGCCGAGGTAAGCAAAATGAAAACCAGAAGGGAAAAGGTGCCGCATCTCGCAGCAGTTTTAGTAGGGGATGATGGAGCCAGCCTAACTTATGTAGGAAGTAAGGTAAGGGCTTGTGAACGTATCGGTTTTGAATCGACCCTTGTGAAACTTCCGGCATCAACTACCGAGGAAGAACTCCTGAAAGAAATTGAAGCCCTTAATTCGAATACCGACATAGATGGTTTTATTGTGCAGCTTCCCCTGCCTTCTCATATCGATGAGCAAAAAGTGTTGCTGGCCGTAGATCCGGATAAGGATGTTGACGGATTTCATCCGGCCAACTTCGGGAAAATGGCCCTTGAAATGGAGTCTTTTATTCCTGCAACTCCTTATGGCATTATGGAGCTTCTGGATCGGTACAATGTGGAAACTTCAGGTAAGCATACCGTTGTTATCGGCCGGTCACATATTGTGGGGAGGCCGATCAGCATTCTGATGAGTCGAAAGGGGAATCCGGGGAATTCTACGGTGACCCTTACACATAGCCGAACCCAAAACCTCGAAGCATTCACCAAGAATGCAGATATCATCATTTCTGCACTGGGAGTACCAAACTTCCTTAAAGCCGGTATGGTGAAGGATGGAGTGGTGATCATCGATGTGGGTATTACCAGGGTTGCAGATGATACAACTAAAAAGGGATACCGCATTGTAGGTGATGTAGATTTTGAAGAAGTAAGCAAGAAGGCCAGTTATATTACTCCCGTACCCGGAGGGGTCGGGCCTATGACTATTGCCATGCTGCTTAAAAATACGCTGCTGGCAAGAACAAGACAAAAAGTGCGTATCAACAAGTAAGGAGCAATTCCATATTGTACTTAAACAGTTGATTCAGGAGTATAAAAGCAATACCTTGTAGGAAATAATTTTCTTATGAGGTATTTTTTTTGGTATGTATTTTCCTTTTTCTTGCTGGCGTCTTGTAATCCCCGGGAAAAGGATGCCAGTGCTCCCAGGGTCGTTATCGAATTGAGTGATAGCCTGGATGTATCTTCGCTGGATGGTCGTTTACTGTTGATGTTTTCTTCTGATGACCGGGAAGAGCCCCGGTTCCAGATATCAAACAGTACCGAAACCCAAATCATTTTTGGGATGAATGTCGAAGGCCTGAAGCCCGGTGACCAGGTTGCTTTTGACCCGGAGGCGGAGGGATATCCATTTGACCGACTTTCAGATCTTCCGCCGGGTATTTATAATGTTCAGGCACTACTACATGTATACGAAACTTTTAACCTTGCTACAGGACATACGGTTCAACTGCCAATGGACAATGGAGAAGGGCAGCAGTGGAATACTTCTCCCGGGAATGTCTATAATACACCGGTTAAGGTTGAGGTCTCCGATGGCGGGCTTGTTTCCCTAACATTGAACCAGGTGATCCCGGAAATTGTGCCTCCGCAAGATACCCAATGGATAAAGCATATTAAGATCCGTTCAGAAAAGCTTTCAGAATTTTGGGGGAGAGACATGTATCTGGGGGCTCATGTTCTGCTGCCGAAAGGCTTTCAGGAACATCCCGAGGCCAGGTATCCGTTAATGATTTTCCACGGACACTTCCCAAGGGATTTTGGCGGTTTCAGAACCACTCCTCCCGACCCTGAACTTGAGCCTGAATACTCAGAACGTTTTGGAGTGGAAGGATATAATATTGTACAGCAACAGGAAGCCTATGATTTTTATAAGCGATGGACCGCAGAGGACTTTCCAAGATTCCTGATTATAGAGATCCAGCATCCGACCCCTTATTACGACGATAGTTACGCGGTGAATTCTGCCAGTCAGGGCCCATATGGAGATGCAATCACCTATGAGCTTATTCCGCATATAGAAAAGCAGTTCAGGGGATTAGGTGAGGGTTGGTCTCGTTTTTTATACGGAGGCTCTACCGGAGGTTGGGAATCCCTGGCGGTGCAGGTCATGTATCCCGATGAGTACAACGGCTGTTTTGCCGCCTGTCCGGATCCGATCGATTTCCGGGCGTATTGTCTTACCAATATTTATGAGGACGAAAATGCCTATTACTATTCCGGAGGTCATGACAGCCTTGAGGTTCCTGCGCACAGAGACTATCTGGGCAACATATCAACCACGGTAAAACGGGATAATCAACTCGAACTTGTACTTGGTGACCGTTCCAGGTCGGGGCAGCAGTGGGATATCTGGGAGGCAACTTATTCTCCGCAGGGAAAAGATGGATATCCTGAAAGAATTTGGGACAAGAAAACAGGAATAATCGATAAAGCTGTGGCAGCATACTGGAAGGAAAATTACGATCTGAGGCATATAATGGAGCGGGATTGGGAAAAGCTTGGACCTAAGTTAAAGGGGAAGATCCATATTTATTGCGGGGATATGGATAATTACTACCTCAATAATGCCGTGTATTTGATGGAGGATTTTCTGGAGAGTACCACAAACCCCTATTACGACGGAGAAGTAGATTATGGCGACAGGGCAGAGCACTGCTGGAACGGAGATCAGGAAAATCCGAACCATATAAGTCGCCTGAGATATAATTCCATGTATGTGCCAAAGATCATGGACCGGATTTACAAGACCGCGCCTGAAGGTGCTGACCTCAGCAGCTGGAGGTATAAGTAGGCCGGTTTAGGATATGGGCAGGCAGAGGTATATGGTAAGTTGTTAAATGTGGTATAGCAGGATCCTGGAATTGGGGAAATCCTGTTTTATTCACTTTACCCCGCATTTTATATCCAAAGGTCAGTGCAATCACTAGGAGATCTCTCCCTCTCCGTACTCATGGCTGTAGATCTTTAACAGCAACATAAACAGGCTGATCAGGAGAGGACCGAAAATCAGGCCGATAAAGCCAACGAGGGGAACTCCAATGATAACACCTATCAGGGTTACCAAAGGATGAAGTTTGGCAAGCTTATTTTGGATGATGACCCGAAAGACATTATCGGTAACCCCAACAACTGCAATACCGTATATGAGCAACCCTATGGCCTGCAGATTTTGTCCGTTTGCAAACAGCAGGATAGTCACCGGGATAATTCCCAGGGCAGTACCAATAAAGGGGATCATAGACCCGATAAATGTAACTACAAACCAGAAAACCGGGTCGGGCGCACCGAAGATATAGTATCCGATAAGAGCAACTACGCCCTGCAGTAAAGCAACCACGGGAATACCAATGGCGTTGGAGCTTACGATGGAGGAGACCTCGTCGGAGATCAAGGCTACATTGGGCTCGCTTAACGGCATATATTTCAGTAGCAGGGATTTCATCTTATTGGTATTGGTAAGCAGGTAGAATAATATAAAATACATGACCGAAAGTGCGATAACCACATTAAATGTGGTTCCCACCAGGCTTTGAATATTATCCGATACCCAGGAGGTTATTTCCTGGGTGTTGATGTTAGAGGCTACATCGATCCCGGCCATGGTCTCCAGGTCGAAGAACTTCTCCTTAAGTATGGATGTGATCTGTTCGGAGTTATTTACCGCTTTTTGAATCTTACTGCTTAGCAGTCTTACAATGAGCCAGGTCGGGAGGATGATAATGAACAGGGAGATGATCATGATCAGGGAAGCTCCAAGCCAGGGTTTGAGCCCTTTGTCCAAAAGCTTTTTCATTAGCCCCTGGAACAGAATATAGATGGTTATGGCCCCCAGCACACCGGAGAAATAGGGGAGTAGTTTCCAGAAAATAAGACCACCGAGTACCAGGATAAGTACCAGCAGAAAGAGCTGTCTTAAATAGGATGTAGTAATCTTATCAGGCATGGCCGGTTATCTTAACGTTGTTTTTTCAGGTTGCAAAAATCTGGGAAGGATCCTTAAAAGATTTGAATTCCAGGGCATTCCCTGAAGGGTCCAAAAAGAACATGGTGGCCTGTTCTCCGGGGTGGCCTTCAAAACGAATGTAGGGCTCAATAACAAATTCGATATCGCTGGATCTCAGGTGTTCTGCCAGTTGGTGGAATTCTTCCCAGGGTAACACCACCCCAAAATGTGGGACCGGTACGGATTTCCCGTCAACCGGGTTATGGTGCAGGGCATCGCTTTGGTTTTTTGGCTTGTAGTGAATTACAAACTGATGGCCGAAGAGGTCGAAATCGACCCAAGTATCACTGCTTCTGCCCTGTTTGCAGCCCAGAACTTCCAGATAGAATTTCCGGCATTCCTCCAGGTTGTGAACGGGAACGGCCAGATGAAAAGGGGGTATGGTTTTCATGTAAAAGGGTGTTTATTAAGTATTACTGAGTTTAGTTTTAAATTTCATTTTTATGCCCAACCAGCTTTACGCGTGTTCGGGGTAAGGATTCGGGGAATTCAGATTGAATAAAACCTATTAAACCTTCCCTGATATCCACTCGTAAGTTCCAGGCGTCCGGTGAGTTTGCTGCGCTCATTAATGCCCGCAATTCAATTCCTTCCGCGTTGGAGTTGGTTACCTGTAGATTGTTAACCTTCCGGTCCCAGAGCGGATGATCTTCCAGCAGCCGGGTTAGTTCTTTTCTAACAGCATTGAAATTTATGGTATAATCCGTATATATAAAAACGGTTCCTAAAATATCCGCACTGGTCCGTGTCCAGTTCTCAAAGGGCTTCTCTATGAAATAGGTGGTGGGCAAAACCAATCTTCTTTTATCCCAGATCCGGATCACAACGTAGGTGAGTTTGATCTCTTCCACCCATCCCCATTCTCCCTCGACCACGAGTACATCATCCAGTCTTATGGGTTGTGAGATGGCGATCTGCAGACCTGCCAGAAGTGTACCTATAACTTTCTGAGCTGCAAACCCCAAAATGATTCCTGCGATTCCTGCAGATGCAAAGAGGCTTATTCCCAGCTTTCGCACCTCATCAAAAAGCATGAGGGTGGCCGAAATGGCGACGATTACAACAATAAAAGTAAGGATTCTGCCGAGAATGTCGAGTTGTGTATGGAGCTTTCGCGCGTGGAGATTGTTGCTTTGGTTGAGATCCAGGTTTTCCAGGTATTCGTCCTTCAGGATATTGAACAACCGGATTGTGCCCCAACTCATCCCGAAGATAACCATCATCCAGCTGATCTTGTCGGTGAGATACATGAAGTCTTCAGGGATAAGCGTATACCCGGTAAGAATAGTCCGCAGTCCAAGGGCAAGGATTAATACTAAAATCGGTTTAATCAGTTTTCTTAAATATTTCATGCCTTAGCTTTCTGAAGTCTTAATTTAAAGATAATTCTGCGATTATATTTAGTAATCAGACTGTTAAAGCTAATGTCATCATGTATTTCCGGGATAAATGGAAAACGGTGTAGACTTTTTTTGGTTAATTGGGCTTATTTGTCTTTTCTCCTTGCAGTTGGTTCAGGGAAGTGCTGTTTGAAGTGTGATTGGCCGGAAAGGCCTGGCTTATAACCACTGGCTAATTTATTATGGCTATTACCATTGGTTATAATGTATGATACGCCAGGTTTTATCGGATTTAAATGGTTTCTTAAGGAAAAGGGCTTGTAGTTTATTCCATAAAAAAAACCCGCGGAAGAGCGGGCTTTTTTATTTCTTGAAGTGTGTCTCTATTGATTCATGGTCATCAGAAACTCCTCGTTATTTTTTGTATGCTTGATCCTGCTGTCCATGAATTCCATGGCCTCCACCGGATTCATATCCGACAGGTATTTACGCATGATCCACATACGTTGAATGGAATTATCATCCAGGAGAAGATCGTCTCTACGTGTTGAGGAAGAGATAAGATCGATGGCCGGGAAGATTCTTCTGTTTGCAATTCTTCTGTCGAGTTGAAGTTCCATATTACCGGTACCCTTGAATTCTTCAAAGATCACTTCATCCATTTTAGATCCGGTTTCTGTAAGTGCCGTAGCTATTATGGTCAGGGATCCTCCTCCTTCTATATTCCTCGCGGCTCCAAAGAAACGTTTTGGTTTATGCAGGGCATTGGCGTCAACACCTCCGGAAAGTACTTTTCCACTAGCCGGTTGTACGGTATTGTAGGCGCGTGCCAGTCGTGTGATAGAATCCAAAAGGATCACCACATCGTGTCCGCATTCCACTAGTCGTTTTGCTTTTTCCAGAACGATATTGGCGACCTTTACGTGACGGTCTGCCGGCTCGTCAAAGGTAGAGGCAATAACTTCACCACGAACATTTCGCTGCATATCCGTAACCTCTTCAGGTCGCTCATCGATCAAAAGTATAAGCTGGTATACTTCCGGATGGTTGGCTGCAATTGCGTTTGCAATATCTTTGAGCAACATCGTTTTACCCGTTTTGGGTTGAGAAACGATCATGCCACGTTGTCCTTTTCCGATAGGGGAGAATAAGTCTACAATACGGGTAGATATCGTGCTCTGCTTTTCAGCAAGCTTGAATTTTTCATTAGGAAATAGGGGGGTAAGGTGCTCAAAAGATACCCTGTCTCTTACCACCTGCGGATCCAGTCCGTTGATCTTGTTGACCTTGATCAATGGGAAATATTTTTCACCCTCTTTAGGAGGTCTGATGGTTCCTTTAACGGTATCTCCGGTTTTAAGTCCGAACAATCGAATTTGCGATTGGGAAACGTAGATATCATCAGGAGAAGACAGGTAGTTGTAATCACTACTCCTCAGAAATCCGTAACCATCCTGCATGATGTCAAGTACACCTTCACTTTCTACGATTCCGTCAAATTCATAATCGGGTTCGCGGTAACGGTTCTTTTTGTCTTTATCGTAATTGTCTCTGTCTTTATTGGAGTGAGAGCTGTTATTTGCTTTCTTATGTTGCTGTCCGCGCTGTTGATCTCTTTTGCCTTTTTGGTCTTTCGAAGTATCGTCTTTCTTAGGCCTGCTGTCCTGTTTTTGGCGGTTGTCCTGTTTTGGAGCAGCGTCTTGTTTTGATTGGCTTTCCGGCTTCTTCTGGTTGTCCTGGGCTGGAGTTTCCTGTTTGTTCTCTGCAGCCTTAGTTGCCGGTCGGGGTTTTCGCTGAGGTGCTTCTTTCGGAGCTTCTTTTGGCGTCGCTTCGGTTTCTGATGCGGTGGGCTTAGGGGAATTGTCTTCTTTTGATGAATTCTGTCGGCCTACTCTGGTTCTTTTGCGCTGAGGTTTATTGTCGGCCTGGTCTTTAGGGGAGTTATCTGAAGTTTTCTGGGCGTCTTTGGCATCCTGGAGCGTTTTGGCAATAGCCTCAGGACTCGCCGCCTGTACGTCCAGAATCTTATAGATAAGGTCGTTTTTTTTAATGGACTTGTATTTGGAAATTCCGGCGACCTTTGCGATCTCCTGAAGTTCAGCAAGTTTCTTTGCTTTTAAATCTGAAATTTCAAACATTTATAAAAAAATAAATTATTGATTTGGGTGAAATAAAACTGATAAGTTCTTGAGAGTTTAACTGGAAGAGTAAACTAACGAGGTAAAGTTCTCGTTTCTAATTGACTACGCAATAATACAAATTTATTTTATATTTCGGCTATTATTTCTCGAAAAGAACGTTATTTTTGCCTTCCACAAAAGAAAAATATGTTACAGCGTATTCAGTCGGTTTATATGTTCTTGGTGGTGATCACCAGCGGGGTTTTGCCGTTTTGGTTGCAGCTCTGGACCGATAACTTAGGTGAGGCTGTGTATGCACAGGATGATATGGTGTATTCTTCGCTTTTCCTGGCGTCGGCAGTTATGGCCTTTGTTACCATTTTTCTTTTTAAAAACAGAAAACGTCAATTTGTGTTGAACAGATTGAACCTGATATTAAATCTTTTTTTACTAGGATTTTTCGTTTATCGGTCGCTAATCTTATCCGGAGAAACCAACGTTTCTGAGAAGGGTATTGGGATGCTTCTTCCTGTAATTTCTATCGTTTTTTTAGTGTTGGCCAATAAAGCCATTAAAAAGGACGAAGATCTTGTAAAATCTGTTGATCGGTTACGATAAACCTAACATCTTAGTATATTAGTGCGTGAAACCCGGGTGAAGACCCGGGTTTTTTTGTGTTTTCAATTCCTGGGAAATAGCGCAGTGGTAATTCGTTTTCCGAAGGATAGATGGGTGGGTGAGCCAGTAGTCGTTGAGTCGGTAAACCAGGATGAGGTTCAATGGTTTCAGGGGGCGCATGCTTATAAGGAATGCCTCTCCCTTATAACCCAAATTTCAAAATCCAAAATTTAGAATTTCACCTTCCTGCCCCTGCCTGCCGTCAGGCAGGCTCGTACCTTCGTACCCTTCCTTCTAATACTCCGAAACGAAATGCAGTTTTACATTCGGATATTTCTGCTGTGTCATCTGGATTGAGAAGGAGGAATCTGCCAGGAATACCAGCTGTCCCTGTTTGTCCTTGGCCAGGAATTTCTGCTTCACCCTTTTGAATTCTGCGAACTCTTCACTTTTTTCGTCTTCGGGTTCCACCCAGCAGGCTTTGTGAACAGGGAAGTTCTCATAGGTACACTTCGCCCCGTACTCATGTTCCAGTCGGTACTGGATCACCTCGTACTGCAGGGCACCCACCGTACCAATCACTTTACGGTTGTTCATTTCCAGGGTAAACAACTGGGCCACCCCTTCGTCCATAAGCTGACTGATCCCTTTATCGAGCTGTTTAGCCTTCATAGGATCTGCGTTATTGATGTACCTGAAGTGTTCAGGAGAGAAACTTGGAATTCCTTTAAAGTGAAGTTCTTCCCCCTGGGTTAGGGTATCTCCGATCTTGAAATTCCCAGTATCATGAAGACCTACGATGTCTCCGGCATAAGAGATATCGACGATCTCTTTCTTTTCGGCAAAAAAGGCGTTCGGACTGGAGAATTTTAATTTCTTATTGTGTCTTACGTGGAGGTAAGGTGTGTTGCGCTCAAAAGTTCCGGAAACGATCTTAATAAAGGCAAGCCGGTCGCGGTGCTTAGGGTCCATGTTGGCATGGATCTTAAATACAAATCCGGAGAAAGCTTCTTCGGTTGGGATCACCAGCCTTTCCTCTGCTTTTTTAGGCAGAGGCGAAGGGGCGATATCGATAAAGCAATCCAGGAGTTCACGCACCCCGAAATTATTCAGGGCTGACCCGAAAAATACAGGCTGTAATTCTGCTTTGGTATAAGCTTCCTTATCAAAATCGGGATATACCTCATACACCAGTTCCAGGTTTTCGCGTAATTCCTCGGCGGCCTTCTTTCCGATGATGCCCTCGAGTTCCGGATTGTCTACATCATCAAAAGCGATAGTTTCCTCAATGTTCTTCTTGCTGTCGCCGCTAAAGAGATTGATATTTTTCTCCCAGATATTGTAGATGCCCTGGAAATCAAATCCCATCCCGATCGGAAAACTGAGGGGCGTTACCTTAAGTCCGAGTTTTTGTTCTACTTCATCCAGCAGGTCAAAAGCATCCTTTCCTTCGCGGTCCAGTTTATTAATAAAAACGATCATGGGGATCTTTCGCATCCGGCAAACTTCCACCAGTTTTTCGGTTTGTTCCTCTACCCCCTTGGCAACGTCGATAACAACGATTACGCTGTCTACCGCCGTCAGCGTCCGGAAGGTGTCTTCGGCGAAATCCTTGTGTCCGGGGGTGTCCAGGATATTGATCTTGCGGTCTCGGTAATTAAAGGCAAGTACAGAGGTGGCTACAGAGATCCCTCTTTGTCTTTCGATCTCCATAAAATCGGAGGTGGCTCCTTTTTTGATCTTGTTGCTCTTTACGGCCCCGGCTTCCTGTATGGCGCCTCCAAACAGCAGTAGTTTTTCGGTAAGGGTGGTTTTTCCGGCATCCGGGTGGGAGATGATTCCGAAAGTTCTTCTTTTTGCGATCTCTTTAACTAAACTCATGTACTCAAAATTTGCGCAAAGATATCACTAAAAGTGGAAAGCATACGAATTGTAGTTCATGGCTTTCTGCAGCGACTTATAAAATTGCCAAACATCATCTTTTCAGGTCTTGACAACATTATTTTGGAAGGGGTGAGCAGTAAGGGTATTTTTGCCGGGTTCATGCTGTTTTCTGTAGGGTGTTGTAAGGGGTTTTTTCCTGGTGAGCGTAAAAATAACGTAGTTTACCGATGAATGCTTACTGCAGACCTAATTAAGCAGGTGTAGAAATGATGGAATAAATATATTTACCGTGTTGTTTTTAGATTTTTTTAACATAAATTCAGCCTCAAGAATTAAACCTAAACCCCAAAGTATAACCTACTGCCTATGCTAAAGAAGTACTTCACAACTTTTTTGCTGTTTCTATTTTTTTCGGTTGCTGCAGTGGCTCAGACTGTTGGGGATTACCGAACCATTTCCAGTGGGGATTGGTCGGATACCGGTATCTGGGAATATTTTGACGGTACCAGTTGGATAACAGATGCCGATGCTGGATTCCCGGGGTATCCTGCACAAAACGGAGATGCCAACAGGGTAGAAATATCTTCAGGTCATACCATTTTGTTAGATGTGAATATAGGGACATCTCCAATTGGTACCGGAAATTCAATAGCACTTTTGGTAATCGGAGATGGAGTTAATGGTTCTTCGAATGAGACGCTTACTTTTACTTCTGACAAGTTTTTAAACGCTTCCAGTATTTTAATTAGGGATACCGGGGTTTTGCAATGGGATAGTGTTACAAACGCTGACATTCGATTAACCGTACCCGGAGATGTGAGTCTTACCATCGAAAATGGCGGGAATCTGGAGGGGACCAATGGGTGTAGTTCGAATCAACGATTAATAGTAGGGACCAAAGAATATTCCAGGTGTAGCTCCAATGGGGCTGGAGGAAATCCAAGTTTTGATGAAATTGAAGGTGATGGAGGAGTTAACCCTGATCCTTGTGTGGATGATAGTGAGGTGGCAGTTCCTGACGTAGCCACCCTTCCAACTGTAACCGGGGAATGCAGTGTAACTGTGAGCACGGTGCCTACAGCTACTGATAATTGTGAGGGATCCATCACGGGAACCACCACGGATCCATTAACCTATACGGGAGAAGGCACTTATACGATCACCTGGACCTACGATGACGGGAACGGGAATGTGATTACACAGAATCAGACGGTAGTGGTGGATAATGTAACCCCACCGACTCCTGATGTAGCGACCATTCCAACTGAAACCGGGGAGTGTAGTGTAACGGTGACGGCAGTACCTACGGCAACGGATGTCTGTGGAGCGACCATCACGGGAACCACCACGGATCCATTAACCTATACTGGAGAAGGCACTTATACAATCACCTGGACTTACGATGATGGGAACGGTAACAGTAGCACCCAGGATCAAAATGTGATCATCACCGATACGACAGCCCCTGTTGCTGACGTAGCTACCCTTTCAGATATCATTGCTCAGTGTGAAGTGACCAGCCTGACGGCTCCTACAGCTACAGACAATTGTGGAGGAGTGGTAACGGTAACCAATGATGCAAGTCTTCCGATCACTGCCCAGGGCACCACCGTGGTAACCTGGACCTACACGGATGCGCAAGGCAACTTCAGCACACAAACGCAGAATGTAATCATCACCGATACGACAGCCCCTGTTGCTGACGTAGCTACCCTTTCAGATATCATTGCTCAGTGTGAAGTGACCAGCCTGACGGCTCCTACAGCTACAGACAATTGTGGAGGAGTGGTAACGGTAACCAATGATGCAAGTCTTCCGATCACTGCCCAGGGCACCACCGTGGTAACCTGGACCTACACGGATGCGCAAGGCAACTTCAGCACACAAACGCAGAATGTAATCATCACCGATACGACAGCCCCTGTTGCTGACGTAGCTACCCTTTCAGATATCATTGCTCAGTGTGAAGTGACCAGCCTGACGGCTCCTACAGCTACAGACAATTGTGGAGGAGTGGTAACGGTAACCAATGATGCAAGTCTTCCGATCACTGCCCAGGGCACCACCGTGGTAACCTGGACCTACACGGATGCGCAAGGCAACTTCAGCACACAAACGCAGGATGTGATCATCACCGATACGACGCCACCGGTGCCCGATGCGGCGAGCCTTCCTGATATCACAGCAGAATGAGAGGTAACGAGTTTAACACCGCCTACAGCTACCGATAATTGTGGTGGAGTGGTAACGGTAACTAATAATGTAGCCTTGCCGATCACGGCTCAGGGGACCACGATAATCACCTGGACGTATACGGATGCTCAGGGTAATTTCACTGAGCAGGTACAGAATGTAGTGATTGATGATGTTACACTTCCCACAGCCACGCCAACACTCCCCACGCAAAATGTCTTCTGTGCAGCAGATATCCCGGATCCGGATCCAACGCTGATCACTGATGAAGCAGATAATTGTGGTGTTCCCGTCGTAGCACATTTGAATGACCTGCCCGATGGGACAGATCCGAATAAAACGATTAGAACATATACCGTGACCGATGCTGCGGGGAATCAGATCTTCGTAACCCAGGAATTCATAATTAGTGGATTCACTATTTCTGCCCAACCAGCGGATGTGGAAGCCTTTATCGGTGATGATGTGAATTTTACGGTAACCTCTGCCAACGGAGATAGCTATCAGTGGCAGGTAAGTACAGACGGAGGATCAACATGGAGTGACATCCTTGTTGCAGATAATGCAACGGCAGATGACCCTACGCTTGTACTAACAGATGTGTCCCTGGATCAAGATGGAAACCAATACCAGGTGTTGGTAGGAAGTTCAACCGGAACCTGTCCGGATATCACCTCAAATACAGCTTTGTTAAATGTATTCGGCGGAACCGTGATTACTAACAGAAATAAAACGTTCAGAGTAAATAGAAATTAATGAAAAACGCTTGTTTACCTACAAAATGCATGCATAGGCATCAATCATTTTTTGAATTGATAGCCGCGGTATACATTCGTGTCAAGGAACAAGGGTTTTTAGTTTTCAATTAATAAATAAAAATAGCTATACCATAAAAGGAGTAACCCCGATAACAATGAAGAAACTTTTACTTTTATTAACCTTCTTATTCGTAAGCGCGATATCCTATTCCCAGGTTATCGTAACCCTGGAAGACCAATGTAATTGTGAGATCCTGAGCGGAACGGATATTACGGCAGCCGGCCAAAGTACGCCTCCCGGAGTAGAGGTCGGAGATATTTATGTAAACACCGGAAGTGGGACCCTGTTCTTTTGGGATGGGGATAGCTGGGAGCTGACCTCCGGGGTGAATCCTGCGATCCAGGATTTTTCCTTTAACGCTGCAACGGGGGAGCTAACACTGACTCTCGTTGGGGGAAGTACTTCAACAGCTGATATTTCCAGCCTTATAGGAACAGATGACCAGGCCTTAAGCTTAAGTGGGAACACCCTGATCCTGGAAGATGGAGGTACTGTAGATCTAACACCCTATTTAGATAACACGGACGATCAGCAGATCACCGCCTTCAGCATGGATGCTGCAACTAATATACTTACTCTGACCCTGGAAGATGGTGGAACTCAAACAGTAGACCTGAGTGCCTACCTGGACAACACCGATGCACAGACGATAGCATTAGACAATACAACCAACATCCTGACCTTAGGTAATGGTACTGGTGCAGATACTACGGTAGACCTTAGTGGATACGTGAGTACAGATGATCAGAACTTGACCAGTGCGACGATAGATGCGAGTAATATCCTGACGATCGCAATTGAAAACGGGGATCCTGTAACCGTGGATCTTAGCGCCTACCTGGATAACACCGATGAGCAGGACCTTACGGGAGCGAGTATCGATGCGAGTAACATCCTGACAATCGCCATTGAGAACGGAGCACCTGTAACGGTAGACCTGAGTGCCTAC
>NZ_JAINZT010000003.1 GCF_020166515.1 Robertkochia flava
CATTGAGAACGGAGCACCTGTAACGGTAGACCTGAGTGCCTACCTGGACAACACCGATGCACAGACGATAGCATTAGACAATACAACCAACATCCTGACCTTAGGTAATGGTACCGGTGCAGATACTACAGTAGACCTTAGTGGATATGTGAGTACGGATGATCAGAACCTGACCAGTGCGACGATAGATGGGAGTAATATCCTGACGATCGCTATTGAAAACGGGGATCCTGTAACCGTGGATCTTAGTGCCTACCTGGATAACACCGATGAGCAGGACCTTACGGGAGCGAGTATCGATGCGAGTAACATCCTGACAATCGCCATTGAGAACGGAGCACCTGTAACGGTAGACCTGAGTGCCTACCTGGACAACACCGATGCACAGACGATAGCATTAGACAATACAACCAACATCCTGACCTTAGGTAATGGTACCGGTGCAGATACTACAGTAGACCTTAGTGGATATGTGAGTACGGATGATCAGGATGCATCAGAGGTATCCTATGATAATTCAACTTCCGGATTAGGTTCTACAACAGTACAGGCAGCTATAGATGAAATTATCGCAGTTGGAGCTACAGATGCAGATGGGGATCCAACCAATGAATTGTCTGATCTTGACCTAACCGGGAATCAATTAACCCTTACAAATGCTGTTTCCGGTGCAACCGGAGTAGACCTGACTCCTTATTTGGATAACACCGATGCCCAGACCTTGGCCCTGAGTGGCACTGACCTTTCGATTGCTAACGGAAATTCAGTGGATCTGTCGGGGTTTGTAAGTACTGATGATCAGCAATTGAGTTTAACAGGAAATACCCTGGGGATAGAGGATGGAAATACCGTAGACTTATCTGCTTACCTTGATAATACGGATGCCCAGACTTTGTCATTAAGTGGATCTGATCTTACCATCGCAAATGGAAATACGGTAACCCTGCCTGCAGCTGATGGTACAGAAACACTAGTGCAGTCCGGCAATGCCAATGTTACTGTAAGCGGTGATGGTTCATCTGCCACCCCATATTTAATTAGTTCTGTAGACACAGATGATCAGGTTGCCTCCGAGGTAGGTATTACAGCGATAACAGGTATAACTGCAGCAGACGTACAGGGGGCCCTGGAAGAACTGAATACTAACAGTAGCGATGATCAGAATCTGACACTTGCCGGAAATAGTTTAAGTATAGAGGCCGGTAACTCAGTAGACCTGACTCCTTATTTGGATAACACCGATGCCCAGACCTTAGCCCTGAGTGGCACTGACCTTTCGATTGCTAACGGAAATTCAGTGGATCTGTCGGGGTTTGTAAGTACTGATGATCAGCAATTGAGTTTAACAGGAAATACCCTGGGGATAGAGGATGGAAATACCGTAGACTTATC
>NZ_JAINZT010000004.1 GCF_020166515.1 Robertkochia flava
TGCAGCTGATGGTACAGAAACACTAGTGCAGTCCGGCAATGCCAATGTTACTGTAAGCGGTGATGGTTCATCTGCCACCCCATATTTAATTAGTTCTGTAGACACAGATGATCAGGTTGCCTCCGAGGTGGGTATTACAGCGATAACAGGTATAACTGCAGCAGACGTACAGGGGGCCCTGGAAGAACTGAATACTAACAGTACCGACGACCAGACTGCTGCGGAAGTAACTTATGACAACACGGCTTCGGGTCTTACAGCAACTGAGGTACAAGATGCGATTGATGAAGTAGCTGCCGGAAGTACCGATGACCAAACTGCTGCCGAGGTTAGTTTTGATGATACCACAGCCGTTTTAGGAGTAGCTGATACCCAGGCTGCGATCGAGGCTCTGGCTGCAAGTAATGCAGCGGATGGGGATACCAATTCCTCAAATGAATTGAATACTGGCTTTGCAGTAAATGGAACAAACCTAGAGATCACCGATGCTGGAGGTACCCTTCAGGTAGCACTGAATGATATTGGAACCGACGACCAGACTGCTGCCGAAGTAACTTATGATAATACTGCTTCAGGTCTTACAGCAACTGAGGTACAGGCTGCGATTGACGAAGTAGCTGCCGGAAGTACCGACGATCAGACTGCTGCCGAAGTAACTTATGACAACACGGCTTCAGGTCTTACAGCAACAGAGGTACAGGCTGCGATTGATGAAGTAGCCGCAGGAAGTACAGACGACCAGACTGCTGCTGAAGTGACTTATGACAATACTGCTTCAGGTCTTACAGCGACAGAGGTACAGGCTGCGATTGATGAAGTAGCTGCCGGAAGTACGGATGATCAAACGGCTGCTGAAGTGACTTATGACAATACTGTTTCAGGTCTTACAGCAACAGATGTAAAGGCCGCAATTGATGAAGTAGCTGCCAACAGTACCGACAACCAGGCCACCAATGAGGTGTTTATCTCTGATGGGACCGACGCCGATACCGACGGGGAGCCGGATTCCACCGGACTTGATGTGGATGGGGATAACGTTCTTGAGAATACCGTACAGGAGGCTCTGGTGGATATGACCAAGGTTACATCAATGGCAGGGAGGATTTTCTATCCGCCTTCCATTGCTATCAATGCTGCGTCTATTGGGCCAGGCCCGCAGATCGACTTGTACCAACTATACGTTGATGAGTTCTCCAATCCTGCAGTAAGAAGTGCAGGGGCGCCAGCTCTTCCGGTGTACGCAGCGAATGAACTTTATTATTACGTTACCAGGTATGATACCACTGTATTCAGTGGGGTGACAATCTCCGATGACGGGAAGTTGAATTATAATGTTATTGACACTCCCCGCAATTACAATGCGATTATCAATGTAGTGTTCATGGTAAAGTAAATACTCTGATATGAAGTAACAGGGGGATACTGTGAAAAGCGCAATCATAAAATATTTAACAAGCAGGTCAACTAAGAATTGAAATTATTACAAAAACATATCTGTATCTGGTTCACCCTGGGTCTTCTGGCCCTGGGTGTTCCCGTTCATGCCCAGTTCATCCTGCAGGCGCCTAACGGTACCGATGAGACCAACTACCGGTGGTATGAGGCTCAGGACCCGGCAACGGTTCTGGGAACCGACGCCACCTATGAGGTATTTACTCCGGGAGTGTATTTCGCTACCTACGACGGTACCCTCTGCGGGAAGAATGCCACCAGTTACTTTATTGTTACCTGGTGCGGTACCCCCGACGATCAGGTGACTCTGGACATCTCTCAGAGTGTGCCCTCTGCGGCCACTGTGAGCTGGAGCCCCGCTGTAGCCGGTGATCCGCTCAGGCCTACGGTTACGGCCCTGTACGGACAGAATAATATTGAGAAATATACCCCGACGGTAAGTATTCTGGGTAATGCAAAGGCATTGCCGTCCTTCACGGTGATCTGTCTTCAGAAGCCCTTTGTACTTGTTGATGATGTCGTAACCACCGATGAGGATGTTCCTGTAAACATCAATATGCTGGCCAATGATATCGATATTCCAAACGTAGGGGTGATCAGTTTTACCAATCCTTCAAATGGTCAGGTGGTCCTCAATGATGGGGGTACCCCTTCTGATCCGAGTGACGACACCTTTACCTACACGCCCAATCCCGATTATTTTGGTCCGGACAGCTTTACCTACAGCCTCACCATGATTAATTCAGACGGGACAACGGTAACCGAAACTGCTACGGTAAATATTACTGTAAATAATGTTAATGATACTCCCGTGGCTGTGGATGACTTCGTTTCCACTGAGGCCGGGATTCCGGTTACCATCAATATGCTGGCCAACGATTACGATCCTGATGGAGATGTGTTAACCGTTATCAATCTCACCCAGCCCGGCAACGGTACCCTGGTGAGTGACGGAAACGGAAACTTTATCTATACGCCAGCCCCCGGGTTCTCCGGAAGTGACGTGTTTACTTATACCATTTCCGACGGAAACGGTGGTACGGATTCTGCCTATGTAACCATCGTGGTAACGCCACCGGATGTGGTGATCAGGGATTACGCTGTAGACGATGAGGCCATAATAGAAGAAGATACCTCGGTTACTTTGGCGGTGCTGGATAACGATAATGTTCCTGCGAATGCTACAGTAGTCCTTATTTCTGATGTAGAGCAACCTCTTACGGCCACCGTAATAGTGAATGCAGATAATACCATAACGGTGATCCCTGAGCCTGATTTTGTAGGGACACTGATCATCGGATACGAGATCATGGTTACGACTCCGGACGAGGTGTCGGTAAGCCAGGCAGTAATGATCATTGAGGTAACTCCTGTTCGGGATGTGGTTACCGATATGGTTACCATCAATTCGTTCGACCCCCAGCCAGTGGTCATCAATGTATTCGATAACGATAGTTTTGATCCGAATTCCACCCTGGTAATTATAAGCACTTCGGAGCCCTTGAATGGTACCGTGACGGTGAATGCCGATGGTACTATCACCTATCTCATTAACCAGGGCTTTGAGGGTACGGATATATTTACCTATACGGTGAGTGTGATCCACTCTGACGGTACGTATAACAATGAACAGGGTACAGTACAGATCAATGCCTTCAGTGAAGGAGAGATCGTGGATCCTCCGGAGGAGGAAGAAGAAGATGTTTACGTGCATCAGTTGGTAACGCCCAACGGGGATGGCGAGAATGATTTCCTTCGAATATACGGGCTTGAGACCTATCCGGATAATACGGTAAGGATCTTTAACCGCTGGGGGGTAATGGTTTTTGAAACCAACGGATACGATAATAACGCCAATGTTTTCCGGGGCATGTCGGAAGGGCGTATGACCATTGGACAAAGTAATATGCTGCCTTCGGGCACCTATTATTATACCATTGATTATACGGGTAACGGAATCAAGAAACACATGGCAGGGTTTTTCTATATAAACAATTAAAGACCGGAGGAATGAGAATGCGATATCTGAGTTGTTTTATCCTGGTGCTTTTAGGCCTCACCTTCTCCATGGAGATGAGGGCGCAACAGGATGCGCAGTATACCCAGTATATGTTCAATACCATGAGTGTGAATCCGGCCTATGCCGGAAGTCGCGGACTGATGAGTATGACCGGTTTGTACAGAAATCAATGGCTTGGCCTGGACGGAGCTCCGGAGAGTCAGACCCTGAACGTTCATACTCCCCTGAAGCGGAGCAAGGTAGGATTGGGACTGTCGGTGATCAATGATAAGATCGGAAATGGGGTAAACCAGCAAACGTATTTCGACGGGGCGGTTTCCTATACCATACAAACTTCTTATGAAGGCAAATTATCTTTCGGACTGAAGCTGGGGGCTAGTTTGCTTAATATCGATTTTACCCGGCTGAACCAGTATGAGGATGTGGAATTTACGGCTGCCGAGAATATAGAGAATAAGTTTTCGCCTAATATTGGTGCCGGATTGTACTATCGCACCAACCAGTATTATGTGGGCTTTTCGGTGCCGAACCTTCTGGAAACAGAACATTTCACAGATTCTGATAACAGTAATACCGAGGTCTCGTCTTATGTGTCCAAGGAGCGCATTTCCTATTATCTGATCGGGGGCTATGTTTGGGATATTGATTACCGCTGGAAATTTAAACCGGCCTTCTTGACCAAGGTGGTTGCCGGAGCACCTCTTCAACTGGATCTCTCAGCTAATTTTATGTATGATGAAACGGTGACTATGGGACTGGGCTATCGTCTTGATGCGGCCTTTACGGCTATGGTAGGATTCCAGCTCAACAGGGCGCTAAATATCGGACTGGCTTATGACCGGGAAATTACCAGGCTTGGCGGTACGGCCTTTAACAGCGGAACCTTTGAGTTTTTCCTCAGGTATGAGCTTAGCCGGAATTACAGCCGGGTACAGACACCGCGATTTTTTTAAAAAAGCACTAGCCTCCCTGCCGTACCCTCGTACCTCTGTACCTCTGTACCTCCGTACCCACGTCCCCCCGTACCTCCGTACCTCATAACCAATTTATGATTTCCTTAATTCATTATTCATCCTGAACTCGTATTTTTACTTTCTATGAAAGAAGAAAAAGTTATACTGGTAAACGAACGCGATGAGCCCGTTGGTACCATGGAAAAGATCGAGGCTCATGAAAAGGCATTGCTGCACAGGGCCTTCTCTGTATTCGTCTTCAACGAAAAGGGAGAAACCATGATTCAGCAAAGAGCACTTCACAAGTATCACTCTCCCGGACTGTGGACCAATACCTGCTGCAGTCACCAAAGGGAAGGGGAGTCTAATATTGAAGCCGGGAAACGGAGGCTCATGGAAGAGATGGGCTTCACCACTGAATTAAAGGAGGTGTTCTCTTTTATTTACAAAGCTCCTTTTGATAACGGCTTAACCGAACATGAGTTCGACCATGTTATGGTGGGTAAATATGAGGGTGAGCCGGAGATCAACCCGGATGAAGTTGCGGCATGGCAATGGATGTCACTGGAGGATATCAAAGCGGATATGGAGGAACATCCCGAAAAGTATACGGCATGGTTTCGTATTATCTTCGAAAAGTTCTATTCGCACATCAGTAAATCAGAAGTGCTATGAGGGTTAAGGTAAGCAGAAAAGCTCATTTTAATGCGGCCCACCGTTTGTTCCGTAAAGACTGGTCCTTTGAAAAGAACCAGGAGGTCTTTGGGAAGTGTAATAACCCGAAGTATCACGGTCATAATTACGAGCTTGAAGTTAGCGTAACCGGAGCGATAGATCCTGAAACAGGTTTTGTTATTGACATGAAAGTGCTGAAGGACCTGATCCGGGAAAATGTGGAAGAGTATATGGACCACAAGAATCTCAACGAGGAAGTGGCTGAGTTCAGGGATCTTAATCCGACAGCCGAAAATATCGCAGTGGTGATCTATAACCGACTGCGGCCTGCCCTCAAAAATGATCTGGAACTGGAGGTAGTGCTCTATGAAACCCCCAGGAATTTTGTCACTTATTCCGGGGAGTAGTATCTTGCAACAGATTTAATTGATTTCTCAAACACTATTTTCTTGAAAGAGAACGATGCGCTTTATCCCTTGAGGTTCAGCCCCGTGCTAAAGGACTATCTCTGGGGAGGAACCAGGCTGAAGGAAATTCTGAACAAAAAGGTTTCTACGGAAACGGCTGCCGAGAGTTGGGAACTTTCCGGGGTGGAGGATAGTATTTCCGTAGTTCAGGAGGGGCCGTTAAAAGGGCGCAGTCTTCAGGAGCTCATCGATATCTACAAGGAAGAAATCCTCGGAGTACATGTACTGAAACAATTCGGAGAAGAGTTTCCGGTACTCATCAAATTCATCGATGCCGAAAAGGATCTTTCCGTCCAGCTGCATCCGGATGAGCAGTTGGCCAGGCAGCGTCATAATGCTCATGGGAAAACCGAGATGTGGTATGTGATGCAGGCCAGAAACCAAGCTGAGCTTATTATTGGATTCCGGGAGGATACAAATAAGGAAGCCTTTCGTCGCAGCCTGGATGGGGGAAGGGTGTTGGACCTCCTGCATAAAGAGAAGGTGCAGCCCGGAGATGCCTTTTTTATTCCTCCTGGTAAAGTACATGCTATCGGGGCGGGTATTCTCCTGTGCGAGATCCAGCAAACCTCTAATATCACCTACCGGGTTTATGACTACGACCGCAGGGATAAGGAAGGAAAAACCCGGGAGCTGCATATCGACCTGGCCGAGGATGCTATTGATTATTCCTGTAAACACGATTTTAAGATCGCCTATTCCCGCGAAAGCAATACGACAAATGCTCTGGTGAAGAGTCCGTATTTCAAGGTTAATTTCCTGAACCTTGACCAAACAATGGAAATAGACGTGAGCCGGAGAGATTCATTTCATGTATATGTGTGTACGGAGGGCGAGGCCCGTCTTATCTGGCAGGAAGAGTCTTATGAGCTTAAGATGGGACAAACGCTTCTGATACCTGCCTGCATACATCGGTACAGGATTGAAACCACCGGGGCAAAAATATTAGAGGTGCATCTTTAATTTAATTAACTTTGCTGCTAAAATCACTACCATGGCAAGTATAAGAGACCTGAAAAAAGATATTAATTATGTTCTTGGAGATATTATCGAAGCGGTGTATATCTGGGAAATGACAGCTGATAAGAAAGAAACCGGAAAGGGAGATGAGATCATCGATGAAACCATTGAGCATTTTGACCGGCTTATAGCCAAAGTCAATGACCATAGTGTTGAGCATCGTGCAGCCCACCTTAAAGAGGTGAACAAGGAGCTGGAGGAAGTGGCCAATACCTTGGTGGACAAGATCAATAAACTTTCCTGAAAAATTATTTGCAAATTTCGGATGCAATAGTATTTTTGCATCCGAAATTTAAAGTTGCCGATGTAGCTCAGCTGGCTAGAGCAGCTGATTTGTAATCAGCAGGTCGTGGGTTCGAGTCCCTCTATCGGCTCTTGGAACCTCCCTTTTTTGGGGAGGTTTTTTTATGCACTTCAGTTACAACCTTGGTTATACGCAGCCATAGGATACATCCTGGTTGAGAACCACAGATCCCCTCCATTTGCCTATGGGGTAGGGCAAGAGACCGGCATAGCAGTCCTGGATTAGAAATGATTGGATACAAAAAAGCACCCCGAAGGAGTGCTTTAATAATGTATAAATGGTTCTTTAAGATGCTGAATCTGCTTCAGAAATGTTTTCTGACTCCACAGACTTGGCCTCTTCAGTATTCCCGGTCTTTTTGATTTCTTCTACGAACTCGGCGAGTTGTTTCCCGTATTTCGACTGTGCTACCTCCGGGGCGATGCTGTTATTGATCGAGTCGAGGTATTTTTCGTTTAAGGCGCTGAGTTCTGAAAGCACCAGGTAAGGGGTCACGAAAGATTCCCTGTTGTTAAATACGAAGTTTACCGTATACAGATATCCTCTTTGGTTGTTCTTTTCAATGGCCGAATTTAAAGAATCCAGCAACGCCTGGTTTCCTTCTTTTT
The DNA here is from genome assembly GCF_020166515.1 of Robertkochia flava. Lineage (GTDB taxonomy): Bacteria > Bacteroidota > Bacteroidia > Flavobacteriales > Flavobacteriaceae > Robertkochia > Robertkochia flava. The sequence goes on from NZ_JAINZT010000004.1 coordinate 7,500, forward strand.
GGGCTTCCAGGCTCTCTTTTATAAGATTGAGATTCTTGCCTGAAAACTGCCCCATCATCGTGCGGTACTCCTTCAGTTTCTTATGCGAATCAGATCCTTCAACCCGGGCCTCATGTGCAAAGAAGTCGTGGGTGGTATGAATGGTGATTTCCCCGGGCTCTCCAAAGAACTCCAGTTGATCGTTCATATCATTCCCATCTGCCTTATCCAGGTAGAGGTAAAACATTTCCGGGGATTCAATGTCGGTTGAAAAGCTGAAGTCAGGATTCCCGTTAATTTCAATAGAATCCAGGGTAACCAGGGCAGTGTCTTCCACTTTTTGAAAATAAAGCGTCCCTTTTTTCAATCCTTCAATGGTTCCCTTCACGACCATGTTGTCGTTCGTATCGGCACAGGAAACCAGTAACAATCCGCATAAAAGCGAGGCAAAAAGTCTAGGCATAATTTGAGTTTTTAAATCGGGCAAATATCAAAAAATCTTTCATTAATAACTACACATGGGATGCGATTTCCATGAGATAGGCACAAAACAGGGCGGCATAGGTACCCACCACATAGCCAAATACAGCCAGCAGAACTCCTACCGTGGCCAATGACGGGTGAAAGGCAGCTGCTACCACAGGAGCAGAGGCGGCTCCTCCCACATTGGCCTGGCTGCCAACTGCAAGGAAAAAGAATGGTGCTTTAATTAGTTTGGCTACCCCAATGAGCAACAGGGCGTGGATGGTGATCCAAACCAATCCGATAACGATTAGTCCCGGATTTTCCAAAACCTTGGAGAGGTCCATTTTCATACCGATGGTAGCCACAAGGATATAGATAAATACAGATCCGATCTTGCTTGCGCCGGCTCCTTCGAATTCCCTCGCTTTGGTAAAGCTCAGCAAGATGCCCAGAAAGGTGGCGATAGAGATCATCCAGAAGAACTGAGATCCGAAAGAGGCCAGGGCACTGGTCTTATCCTGTACCGCTGCCACATTGGTGGTGAGGTAATCGGAGATGTTGTTGGCACCCCAGTGCGCAATTCCTACAGTAACAAAGGCTATAGAGAGCATGATCATCAGGTCTGAAAGGCTGGGGTTTCGTGTTACGCCTTCTGTAAATTTGATCACTTTATTTTTCAGGGATTCAATGGCCGAATCGTCTGCCCGGAACCATTTATCGATCGATTTATTCTTTCCTATTCCCAGTAAGATAACCGCCATCCATATATTGGCCACTACAATATCTACCAGGACCATGCCTCCGTATTTATCCGGATTGTATTTAAAGATCTCCAGCATGGCAGCCTGGTTGGCACCTCCGCCGATCCAACTCCCTGCTATGGTGGCAAGACCTCTCCAGATAGCATCAAAACCAACGCCTCCCACGGTTTCCGGAGAAACCGCTGATACGATCAGGATCGCAACGGGCCCGCCAATTACGATACCAAGGGTACCCGTGAGAAACATAATAAGGGCTTTGGGACCCAGGTTAAAAACGGCTTTCAGGTCCAGGCTAAGGGTCATGAGCACCAGGGATGCAGGTAACAGGTACCGGCTGGCCATAAAATAAAGACTGGAGGTTTCATCCGCGATCACCCCTGCGGAAGTAAAGATGGCCGGCAGCATATAGCACATAAGCAGCGCAGGAACGAATTTATAAAAGGACTTCCAGAAGCCGGAGGTTTTGGAAGAGGTGTAAAAAACGAATCCCAGGCACAGTGCCAGAATACCAAATGCAATAGTGTCGTCGGTAATTAGGGGTGTTTGCTCCATCATGTATTTTTTAGGTCGGGGGAAAATACAAAAACCATAAAAAAAAACAGGAGGGGAGCCTCCTGTTTTTTAGAAAAAGATAGATTCTAGCCTTTGAGCCAGGCTTCTCTGAACTCGTCCTTTTTTGGGTCCGGTTCCCCGGTGGGAATTATCATCTGCGTTTGCATCAGCGGAGCCACAACCTCTCCACGAAGGCGTATGTTTTTATCTTCACGCATCACTTCCATGTTCAGGGTTTCTCCCTCCTGCCACTGAAAAGAGGTCATGATCAGGTCCTGGGCATTATCGAGGTTATAGGAGACTCCATTGATCTTTTTGATGATATCTCCCGGTTCGAGTCCCATGGAGGTGAAAAAGCTGTTCAGGGTCATCTCCCGAACAAAGATGTCTCCATCTAAGCTGGCATCTATAAACGGGTCTTCCTCGGTTCTGAAAAAGTAGGATGGTGTGCTGATCTCAACCGAGGTAAGGGTGAGTCCGACTTTATTCAGAAAAACTTCATAAGGAATGGGAGTGGTACCCTTAACATAGGTGTCAATAAATTGCCCTATCTCAGGATATGTTTTTTCAACGATAATGTCAAATAACTCCTGGTCTTCAAAGGGCTTTTCGGTCCCGTATGCTGCGGCCAGATCCTTCATCAGGGACAGGATGCCCCGTTCGCCCTGGCTCTGCTCCCTGATAATGATATCCATGCACATAGCTATAAGCGCCCCTTTCTCGTAGACATTGGCGTAATTATTCTTGTAAGGGTCTTCGAGAATATTGGTGCTCATTTCCGTAAACGACATGGTGTCGTCAAAACGCTTTGAATTCTCTATTTTTTCCAGCAGCCGTGCATAAAATTCTTCCTCCTGTATTAATCCCTGGTTAATCTGGAACAATTGAGCAAAATATTCGGTCACCCCTTCGTACATCCAGAGATGTTGAGACATTTCCGGTTCATTATAATTGAAATAGTGCACCTCTTTTGAATGAATGGACAAGGGGGTTACAATATGAAAGAATTCATGGGAAACCACATCAACCATGGTCTCTACCAGCATGGGTTTAGGCATGGATTCCGGAAGTACCACGGTGGTGGAGGTGTGGTGCTCCAGGGCACCGAATCCCGTTGGGGCGTCCTGCTCCAGGTCGCTTAAAAAAAGCAAAATGTTATATTTTTTGGTAGCATCCAGGTCTCCAAGGAATTGTTTCTGTGCCTGCATCATGGCCTCCATATCTCCGCGAAGACTAAAGGCAGAGTATACCTTGCTGGGAGAATATACAGAAAGGGTTACCTCAATATCGTTTACCATAAACCGCTCTGTATCGGGTCTGGCATACATGACCGGGTTGTCGGTTACCTCGAAATATCGGGAGGCATAAAACGTATCTGTACCTGGAGTGTTTGAATTACCCGCCATCCTTGTCAGGGAGGTAGCGGCGGTAAAACCTTCCGGTTTCAGGAATTCTATTTCATAAGGCCGGCGGTCATACCCTTTAAAATAACCGATAATCATGTGAAGATTCAGAAAGTAATTCTGGTCTTGTTCGATATTCGTTCCTGCAGGAGAAAAAACCGGATCGTCCTTTTCCTGTTCGGTATCAAAGGTGTCGTTGGCATAGTATACCAGTTTGTCTAAGTCTTTGCCCGAGGAGATCATCCAGCGGTTTTCCCCCTCATGGATCACCTCGAGTTCGCGTCCGCTATAATCCAGGGCGCGCAGGTCTTCGATATACTGGCCGTAGTTGTCTATGGAGTAGGTGCCGGGTACGGTTTTAGGGATCAAAAACACAACGGTATCCATGGCGAATCTCCCGGGATCAATTTCAACCTTTACCCGGTCTTCGTTCGTATGTACAAGATCTACATGTGCTTTAACAGGCAGGTCGTCTGCCATGTCGTTAAATTTCGGGGTGCAGGATAATACCAGCAGTCCTGACACCAACCCCAGGAATTTGTTCATAGTATTGTTGAATTTAGGTTTTAAGCGGTTTTGGGCTAATTAACGTAACTGTGGGTAAATTTCCCGTAGAAATCGTCCTACCCCGTCTTCTTTATGATGAGCGGTAATGTGTTTTGCCACCGCTTTTAATTCTTCACGGGCGTTTTCCACGGCAACGCCCATCCCCACTGCTTTGATCATTTCGATATCGTTATAATTATCGCCAAAGGCGATGGCCTCACTCAGGCTAATATCGCCTCCCATGGCATTTAGGAGGGAGTTGATACCGGTGAGTTTGGAAACTTTCCTGTCGGCAATTTCAATATAGGTGTCCTTGGAACGGTAAAGGTGAAGGTGGTCCCCGAAATGCTGTTGCATGAAATCAAAGATCCTGTCGATCAGTGGAGCTTCCCCCATACACATCACCTTATGAGCCCCTTTCTTTTCGGTACTCCAACGGTCAAGGGTTTCCCGGTTAGAGCGTACCTCAGGGGTAACCCGGGTGTTGTGCTGTTCGCGCTGGGCCCAAAAATCCATTTCTTCCACGGTCCATTCATCCCCGTGGTAGAGACTCAGGTGAACTGAATTTTCCTGAGCTTCATTGAAGTCGACCAGGGATTTCAGGTGTTCCAGTGAAATCTCCGTCGAATCGATCACCTTATTTTCATGTAAAACCAGGGCCCCGTTATAGGCTATCATAGATTGGCCGATGTCATCAAGCTGTTCCTGGAAGTAAGTCATTTGCCGTGGCATGCGTGAAGAAACAAGGATAAAAGGGGTGTCTCCCTTGATGTTTTTTATTTGTTCCTCTGTGAATGCCGAAATCCCCCTGTTAGCGTCCAGCAGGGTTCCGTCTATATCAGTAAAGATGATCCTGTACTTCATATCAATCCATTTTTATAAACATCACTTTTTTACCATTCTTATCCAGGAGCACACCCACTACCTGATCGTTCTCATCCGTTTCAAAGCTTAGGTGCGCTTTTTGCCCCTGGTAGTAAAACCGGTCTTGTCCCATGTAATGCAAAGATAAGGTATCCGCTTCGCTAATGCTCTGCAGCGCAGCTCCCTCCGCGCTTAGCTCCAGTTCAAGCCCCATGGCATCGTTAATGTAATGCCCGGTGTACTTAAGAAGATCATCCTGCTTGACAGGGATTTCTATATAGGGGTAAATTGGGTTCATTTTCTCATTCAGCAGGTACAACCCGATATCAGTAATATCGGCAGTTCCGGTATTGGTTGCAAGGGCTATCACCCTGCCATTTTTCCGATCGATGGCCATAAATACGTTATACCCCCGGTAATGCCCGGCATGATAGAGATTGTCTTCCTGATCTTTAAACCACCCCATGGCGCAAAGCACTCCATTCCCATCCCGCAGGTAGGTTCGGGTGGTAGTTTCTATAGTTGACTCCCATTGCGGTTGTGGATCGAGAAAGATCTTTCCATAGCTTACTAATGCTTCCATACTTCCGGCCCAAAGTTGAGACGAACCCTCCTGATGAGTACCTGCGTCTTTATCTGGCTGCACATCCCCGGTAGTCGCCAAAGCAGCATTGGGCGTATTCTTTTTTATGTAATGAAATGCCAGCTCCAGAGGGGTAAAGAGTTCCTGTCGGATGAGATCGGGATAAGGTACCCCCGAATTTTCAGACAGGCCTTCTCCCAGCAGGGCCATAGCCCAGTCGGAGTACATAAAGGTTTTCCCGGTCTTATACGGGCGGATACGTTTCAGGTTGTTCTCTTCATAGAGCGAATCCCATGTAGCCCGGGGTGAAATGTTGTAAGCTTCCCCGTCTTTGATGCCGCTCTGATAGGTAACTACATCCAGGATGGTGATCTCCCTTCCCTGCTTGTCTTTTAATGAAAGCGGTGGATAAACCAGGGTGCCTAATGGCGTTTCTTCTTTGATATGGCCTTCGTGAATCAACTTCCCGGTTAACAGCCCGGTAAAGGTGTTCCCAAGGGAACCTAAGGGATACAGGGTTTTGGAAGTAGCTTTCCCGATTTTTCCCGGGTGTTTCGTGCCTGTGGAAAAATAATGTTCCCCATGGTCGTCATAGATCCCTAATACAATAGAAGGGTTCAATCCCATATCGGTTCTTCTCTGAATTTCTTCTTTTACGAAATCCGGGATCTGAGCCGATGCCTGTACCGAAAATAAAATAACCATGACCCGGGTCAGGATGGTTCTTGTATGCGTTTTCAATGGGGTATGTATCCTTTTTTTATTCAGCCCTTAAAGGTAACAAACTTGAAGGAAATCATCCCGGGATTCTATTTGATTAAAAACGCCGGTATTTTGGTAAAAGGATTGATTATTTTTATAAAAAATATTGATCTATGCGATTCATTTGTTTTCTAATCTGCTTCTTCCCTCTATGGGTCACAGCGGGAAACTTTCCCGACGACTGGGGAAAAACCGGACACCGCACTACGGCCGAGGTCGCTTCCTACTACCTTACGCCGGTAGCCCGGGAGCGTATAAATAGTTTGCTGCAAGGCAAATCCCTGGCTTTGGTATCCAATTTTGCAGACGATATAAAGTCTGATGAACGCTACCGGGCACTTGATCCGTGGCATTATGTGAACTTCCCTTTAGATAAAGGCTATAAGGATCAGTCCCCTTCTGCTTCCGGAGATATTGCACAGGCCATAGGGAAGTGTATCCGGGTACTGAAGGATCCCGCATCAGACAGAGAGGAAAAGGAGTTTCATCTTAAATTGCTGATTCATTTTATCGGGGATTTGCATCAGCCACTTCACATTGGCCGGGCAGAGGATAAAGGAGGGAACGATATTCAGGTGAGATGGTTCTCCCGCGGAACGAACCTCCATCGCGTGTGGGACACCGAAATGATCGAGTCGTTTGATATGAGTTTTACGGAACTCAGCCAGAACCTGCCGGTGGTGACTCCGGAAGAGGTGATTGAGATCGCTAAAGGCGATTACATGGACTGGATGCAGGATACCAGGAAAATCACCAGTGAAGTATACAATTCTGCCAGGGTGGGAGAAAAGTTGGGGTATCGCTATATGTATGATCATTTTGATACCGTGAGATGGCAATTGCTCAAAGGAGGCATACGCCTGGCTGCCTTGCTCAATGAAATTTTTAATGAACCTTAATGGGATTCGTTGGAAAAAATAGCTTTTCTCCGCTATTTATGGAGTAAATGTCCGTGGGTATCCCGGTACTCTTTTGGGGTTACCTGATGTTTCTTCTTAAACGTCTTTGTGAAATGACTTTCGTCGTTAAACCCTAATTGATGAGCGATTTCGGAAATGGGTGCCGAGGTGTTTCTGAGCCTGAATTCTGAGATCAGTAATTTGTAGTTAAGAATGTACTGCCGGATACTTTCCCCGGTTTCCTTCTTAAAGAAATTGTTGATGTAATTGGGAGACATATGAAAGGTCTTCGCCAGGTTTTCTATTTTCATCTTATCAGAATCGTAAACATTGAGCCTGATGTAATGGAGGATCTCATCAGATCGGTTGATGTAAACAGTTGGGGTAGGGCTGCCAGCGATCTTGTATTTCTGGATGATGTTCCGTGCAAGAATGCTCAAAATGGTGGAAACCCCATTGGTTAAGATACTGAGGTAAAATTCCCGTTCCGCTTCATATTCCAGAACGATCATTTCTTTAGCCAGCCAGACGATCTTTCGGTCCAGATCATTGGCAATGGCGTCACCGGGTATAATATTCGGGTGGTGTAAAATGGGTTCAATGCGCTGAAGCCAGTCGGTCCGGTCAGGCAAACGGGTTTTGGAAGAAAAGAAGAGTTCGGTAAACCGGATATTGGTAAACCTCGTCTTGGTTTCTATCTCAAAACTGTGTTCATCATTGGGCGCTAATAGAAAAACAGCACCTTTTTGATAGGGCACTTCTATTTCGTTAATGGTGTGAATCCCCTTTCCCTCTTCAATAAAAACGAGTTCGAAATAGTTCTGCTTATGAGGGCTAACATCCCAGGTATCCGTTTCCCATTGATTTACGATAAATGCGTTATGTAAATTAATTCTCGCCATAAAGCTGTTTATGATCTTTTGAGTTAAGAGTTGTGTTATTTAGATAGCCGGGTTAAGCTGCTGAAATTCAACAGGTTTAGAAGGGTAAATGCAAAAATATCGTGTTTTTTTACAAGTTAATGATTACAGATAGGATTTATTTTTGCAATCCTGAAAATCAGACAGATAGATGTTTAAAGAAGTTTGGTGTATTACCCCATATTGGAAAAGGATTTTTATTTCAATTTTACTGCTGCATGGGGTCTATAATATCCTGTTCTTTGATGATTATCTGGACTTGTACAATATGGGAGCATCGGGTGTTCGGTTTTTCGATGATGTCTGGTTTTATTATTTCATAAGTTATTTGCCACTGCTGGAATTGGGAATAGGTTTATTACTTGTTTTTGGGTTCAGGAAAAAACTGATGCTTGGTACGATCTTTTATCTTCTATTGCTGGCGGGCTATTATGCCCTTGATAGCAATTACCTGACGGGATTTCTGGTATTTTTCGCTTTGGCATTTTTTAGTTTGTTTATCCTTTTCGGGCAATATCATATGCATTGCCGTGAAGAAAATAAGAATACTAAGGTACCTACGGGAGGTATGTAATGCAGCCTGGCCCTAAACGGCTGTTTACAAAATCCTGCTATGTTCATTTGATTTTTTAAGTTGATGGAACGGGGGTGAGCATCTTGCCCCCGTTTTTTTTAAAACAGCACGTTATGATAATTCTTACAGGAAAAAACGAAATCACTGTAATAACAGGAGAGATTAATATAACCTTCTCATTAACAAACGGTTACATTTGTTAAAATATAGCGCATTTAATCGAAAAAACTTGTCGCTTCGTCTATCCAGCCTATATTTGCATGCAGTTCTAAAGATCAACGCCTAATGATCTGATTTTGATCTTTTTATGACGAAGCGTTCCGTAAAATAATGATAATATATGGCCTTAACCTAATGGAACAGGAAACAGATCGTTGCCCCCAAATACGATCCTTTCCTGTTCAACCATGCTATAGAAGGAGTAAGATCAAGGCCGTTAATAAGATAACGGCCTTTTTCTTTTCCAAACCATCGGATGGTTTGCGGGAATGTCTCCCCCTCAGGATGTAAAATGGCTTTGAAGATAAAGACTTTGTTTGCCGAATGTCGGTTTGAAAGTGAGGTTTCGAAGGAAGTTTCACAAACATGGTTTTGATTGTTTATATTTTAAGTTAGTTATTCCTGAAAAGGCCATAGATTCTATGGCCTTTTTTATTTACTGTAAGGTTAAATACCTGTTGATCAGGGTTTAATGGGTTGGAAAACGACATTATATGCTCGCTTTTTACCTGAATGGAAACGTGGCTTCCTCTTATATTTGCAGTGTTGATAATGAGACAGATGGTCCGGTAAAGGACCAGGGATCTTATCTCCTGATTTACAGGGATAGATTTAAAGTTTTCATAATTGATTTTTAAGTTGGTTGGTTGATGATTAAGGGGCTGCATTTGCGGCCCCTTTCCTTTTTTATCCAGGGTTGCAGTTGTGTCATTATTAGGTTAACAAGTTGAAAAGCAATGCATTAGGCTGTGCGTTTTGAAAATAAAAGCCCGGATTTTACAATTTAAAAGCGGCAGTGATGCCGTACTTTTGTACCGTTCAATACTCAGGAAACAAAATCCTGAAAAATACGGGTTAAAGCGTAAAAGAACATAGTTTTCATAATTGATTTTTAAGTTGGTTGGTTGATGATTTTAGGGACTGCATTCGCGGTCCCTTTTTTTATGAGATAACCCGGGTTGTCTGATATCCGCGATATGAAGTTAAAATATAGTATTTGGTCTTTTGAGGGTATTATTTGCTTGTTTTCTACAAGAAGCGAGGCAAGGGTCAATTTTATATTTGTGATGTAAGATGAAAGGAAGATCGAGAGGATCCTTCTGAATGGTGGACGACAGATTTTTTCACAGCAGTGATTTTTCACAGGTTATTAGTGTTTAAAAAGGGGGCCGGGAAACTGGTCCCTTTATTTTTGGAGTTCTGTCTGCCCTGTGGGGAGAATATTCCGGAAGGTGAGGTTAATCCTGGGCTTCAGTACCTTTTTACTTTTTGGAAGCTGATGCTGCCAGGAGTGCTGTGTTTCTCCTTTCATCAGTAACATACTGCCATTCTCGAGAACGATCTTTTTTTTCAATGACTTGTCTTTTTTATGTCTGAAATGAAAACTCCGGTCCTGCCCAAAGCTCACCGAGGCGATAAGCGGATTTCTCCCGAGTTCCTTTTCATCATCGGCATGCCAGCCATTGGAGTCGCTACCGTTTCTGTAAAGGTTGAGGAGGCAACTGCTGAAGCTGCAGTGGGTATGGTTTTCTACCCGTTGTCGAATTTCCTGAAGGAGGGGGGTGTAGCGTTGGGGGTGAAGGGTGAGACCGGAATAGGTATACGCATGATCGTTGGAAGCGTACAGGGCAGTTAACCTGGGCTGATCATACCATTTGCCAAAGACTCTGACCCGGTCTGACCTCCATTGGATCTCCTCCAGTAAGCGTTTAAAAAATATGTTGCTTTCGGCTGCGCTGAAAAATCCAGGAGCATACCAAACCTCGGCCTCCGGCATCTCGAGACGATATGGACTGCTGGTGCTTTTCATGATGAGGATATCACCTGTTTAAGTGCGTTTCTGTATGCTGAAGGCGATTTACCGGTGAACTTTCTGAAGGACTTATTGAAATAGGAGAAATTATTAAAGCCACTCTCATAACAGATCTCGGTAATACTCATGGCATTCTCGGAAAGTAACTTCGAAGCGTGAACCAACCGGTATTCGTTAACAAATTGCGTAAAGGTCTTTCCGGACACTTTTTTAAAATATCGGCAAAATGAAGGTGTGGTCATTCCTGCCATCTCCGCCATGCTGTCCAGGGCTATGGATTCCTGGAAGTGCGTTTTGACATAGTTGAATATGCGGTTGATGCGCTCGTTGTCTTCAACGTTGGCCTGCATGGAATATCCCGAGGCATTGAGCAGTTGATATTCTTCGGAAAGCTGCAGGTCATGTAAAACAGAGAGGAGCCCCAGGAACCTTTCGAACCCCTGTTCCTGTACCAGGTTTTGTATTCTCGTACCAATTGCCTTTTTGGTCTTACCTGTAAATGCGATTCCGGTCTTACTGCGCTCAATGAGTAGCCGGATATGCTGCATTTCAGGTTTGTCTGTGGTAAGACTATCGATAAACTCCGGCTGAAACTGAATGACGATCTCACTTTTGTTTCCGGTGAATTTATCGGTAAATCCGCAATGCGGAAGATTAGAACCTATCAGGATCAGATCTCCCTGGGTATAGTAAGAGATATGACTCCCGATCTGTCTTTTCCCGGAACCTCCGTTCACGTAAACCAGTTCAATCTCCGGGTGATAATGCCAGTAGTTGGTATTGTTGTTCTTGTTCTTGTCATACCTGACAAGAGTAAAGGAACTCCCGAAAGAGGGGTTGATACGTTCTAATGCAGGTTTTATGATGCTCATCACAGATCTTTTTATCTAAAATACAACCGCAAAAAGGGATTAAGATAGAGAATATTAACCAAAACATGTTTTATTTTAACTCTGTTAACGGATTTTAACAGGGTGAATGGTAAAATAGTGTAGATATCAGAAAAGATGGCAGTAGTGCCCCCCGTATTATCGCACTAGTTTTGGAATATCACTGAAGTTCAACCTTTTAAAATCAGAAAGATGAAAAAAGCATTTAAAATCAGTATGATCCTCCTGTTGTTTGGAATAACAGGATCGGCACAGGTGGCCGCCGTTGATTACGAATATCATAAACCCAATAGAGATATAGTAGTATTCGCAAAAGACGGGGATAAGAAAAAGACAATTAAGGAAACCCGGCCTGAGGCTGGCGAACCTTTTTTCAGAACAGATCAGACTACGGTTAGTATGAACCTTTTAAATCTGGATGCAGGCCCGGTAGAGGTGAAGATCTATGACGAAGAGGATCGTGTATTGTATAAGGAGATCATTACCGGAGAATCTTCTGTAGGGAAACGCTTTGATTTCTCTGAGGTTTCTGATGGAATTTATACCATTGCGGTAAAAGACCAGAAGGGACAGTTTTTTAAGAAGATCGATAAGTATTGATCTGTCCGGGGAGTTATAACCAGGATATTAATAGTAATCACAGGGGGGCAGATATGCCCTCCTTTTTTTTACATATAACTGTAAGCCCAGTACATCAGCAGGAATTGCAGGGAAATTCGGCTCAGAAGAGCCCATGCGGGGAATTTCTTCCGGAATCCCGGATGTTTCAGCATATAAATATGGACGGGTAAAAATGCAAGCAGCATTAAAATGATTCCTGAAAGGGCCAGTAGCTTCCAGGAGGGTAGAAAAAGCATGATACCCAGGTAAATCTCAGCAATACCACTTAGATAGACTAACAGCAGTTTAGCGGGAAATTTCTCAGGGATCACCGCGATATACCATTTACTTTTAATAAAATGCAGTATTCCGGCCAGGATATATAGTATGGCCATCAGATAATAATGCCAGGCTTCCATAGGGTGGTATTTAAGGATTGGACTCCGGGTTAGTGCTCTGAACCCGTATTTTTTTTGGAGGATGTGGTTTTTAACCTTTTTACATATTCGAGTTTTCTGAACCGCACGGCTTCCCAGTCATCATTAACCTTCAGGTTTTTAACCGCTTCAAAGCAATTGCGGTTTAATGGCGTCCAGGTATAGGCATCGGTAATGTCTGTCTCAAATCGTTCCGATCTTTTTCTGGGGTGTGCGATCCATAGTATGGCATCTTCCTTTAGTTTGTGCAGTACCGTAGGCAGCTGATTTTCCAGCTCGGCTATGGTAGTTACAAAGATAAGTGCGAATTCTATCTTACTGATCTGCACCACCGACTGGTAGATCTCAATATCGACCAGAGAAGCCAGTTCCTCGCTAAACCCTTCCGGCTCATTAATAACCAGAATAGCATCCTGTTTTTCAAGTTTCAGTTTTTGGAACAAGGTTTTCATGCCTTAAAGTTACGAAAAAAGCAGGTCAGTCTCCGGGCAAATATGCTACATATCAATGGTTTTGCTGTTTTCTTCGGGAACGAAAACGGGTGGAGATGGATCGCTAAATTGAATAGCTTCCAGGAATGCTTCGCCGATCTGTTCGCCCAGGCCTGTCTCCAGGCTCCAGTTGTGAAAGGTCCATCGGGTAGCAATGGGAATGCCACTAACCTCCTGGTAATCGTGATATTGAATGGCGTGCGCATTGGCTTCAGCCTCTTCGGGGTTTTTACCTCCGTAGGTTACAATATAACCTGCGGCGGCAATATGTCCTGTTGCAGGTTCGTAATACACCACATACCAATCGTCGGGAGCGTCTCCGGTGCCTGGGTCAAAACTGAGTTTAGCAGCCGGTAATTTCAGGGAATCCTTTAGGTTCCTGGAGCCCAGGTCTTGCCATTGGGTGCCGGGGTCATTCAGTTTATAGGGCAAGGCAAAAAAATAGGGCCAGGTAAAGATATCGAACCTCGCCCTGGGGTCTTCGGCTTCGCCGGGCTGCATATAAGCCTTTTTGCCATCAAAGATCAGGGTGGTTCCGGTATTCTTTTCTATACGTATCCCAGAGGAATTGGTTTTTAACCATACCCTGGCATCCATTCGATCCTTACCGCCAAAATTGAGGTCGAGATCGAACTGAACAATTTCCTTGCTGAGAAAATCTTCGGTACGGTGGCCTTTTATGATGGGCAGGGTAAAAGGGGCTGCGGCATTTTGGGTGGTCGCGGTTTTATCGGGATGCTGATCCGGGGATGTAGGGGGCTCTTTACAGGAAGTCAAAAGCAAAGTCAGGCAAAGACAGCGGAGTACAAAATTTTTCATCAAACGAGTTTTTTGTTTAAACGGCAGCACTTCTAAAATTTACGAAAAAAAAGCCGCTTCAGAGCGAAGCGGCTTTTTTTGAAGTACGTCCTGATCTATTTGATCAGATCGTAGCTGCGTTTCACAAAATTCGTCAGTTCTTCCCCTTTGAGTAATCCCTGGGAAAGGCGGGCCAGGTCAAGCGACTGTTTGATAAGTCGCTCTTTCTTTGCCTTCGTTTTTGTAGAGAGGATCTTTCCAACCAACTCATGGTTGGTGTTTACCACCAGGTTATACATTTCCGGCATATTTCCCATGCCGAACATTCCGCCTCCGGTAGCGCTCATTTCTTTCATACGCCGCATGAACTCCGGTTGGGTGATCACAAATGGAGAGGCGTTGCTGTCCAGGGCTTCCAGTTGCACAGTGAACTTTTCTGTTGGAATCACTTCTTCCAGCTCTTTCTTAAGCTCTTCTTTTTCATCGTCGTTCAACTTGGAAACCTGTTCCTCATCCTTTTTGATCAGGTTGTCCAGAGAATCTGCATCTACACGAGCAAAACTGATGTTATCCTTTGAGGTCTCCAGTTTTTGCATCAGGTGAGAAACGATAGGTGAGTCCAGAAGTAATACGTCATAGCCTCGCTCCTTAGCTTCGGTGATGTAGGGGTGTTGTGCCTCCTTGTCTGAAGCATATAGAATAACCAGCTTATTGTCTTTGTCGGTTTGTTTTTCCTTTAGTCGTTCCTGTAATTCATCAAAGGTGAAATATTCGCCATCCACGGTCGGGTAAAGCGCAAATTTTTCAGCCTTTTCGAAGAATTTATCTTCAGATAACATCCCGTATTCGATCACTACTTTGATATCGTCCCATTTCTTTTCGAACTCTTCACGGTTCTCGTTGAAAAGGGATTTTAACTTGTCTGCAACCTTTCGGGTAATGTAGTTGGAGATCTTTTTAACGTTACTGTCTGCCTGCAGGTAGGAACGCGATACGTTCAGGGGAATATCCGGGGAATCGATAACCCCTCGGAGCATGGTGAGGAATTCAGGAACGATGCCCTCCACATTATCAGTAACAAAAACCTGGTTCTGGTACAGCTGTATCTTATCTTTCTGCAGATTCAGGTCATTCGAAAGCTTTGGAAAATACAGAATTCCGGTAAGATGGAATGGATAATCCACGTTGAGGTGAATGTGGAACAGGGGTTCTTCGAACTGCATGGGGTAAAGCTCCCTGTAGAAGCTTTTGTAATCTTCATCCTTAAGATCAGCCGGTTGTCTGGTCCAGGCCGGCTCTGGATTGTTGATAATATTATCCACAGTGACCTTTTCCTCTTTGGCCTCTTCTCCCTCTCCGGAGGTTTTGGTTTCTTCCCTGGTTCCGAACTTGATCGGTACCGGCATGAATTTATTGTATTTTACCAATAATTCACGGATCCTGGACTCTTCCAAAAATTCTTCCGATTCCCCGTTAATATGGAGAATGATCTCGGTACCCCTTTCTTTTCGGTCTGCTTCTTCAAGCGTATACTGAGGAGACCCGTCACAAGTCCAGTGCGCCGCCGGAGCATCCAGGTAGGATTTCGTGATGATCTCAACCTTGTCTGCAACCATGAAAGCCGAATAAAATCCTAATCCGAAGTGACCGATGATACCACTGTCTTTGGCAGAATCCTTGTATTTTTCCAAAAACTCTTCTGCCCCGGAAAAGGCAACCTCATTGATGTATTTTTGCACTTCCTCGGCGGTCATTCCCACCCCCTGATCGAGGATATGGAGTTTTTTTCCTTCCTTATCAATTTTTACCTCGATCAGCGGATTCCCGTATTCTACTCCCTTGGCCTCCCCGATGTTGGTAAGGTGTTTAAGTTTGAGCGTAGCATCTGTGGCATTCGAGATCAGTTCCCTGAGGAATATCTCATGATCGCTGTAAAGGAACTTCTTGATCAGTGGAAAAATATTTTCAACCGACACATTAATATTTCCGGTAGTCATAACAACTTAATTTTAAAATTAGTTCTGCACTGGGGGAACAAAAAAAATACCAGAGGAGTTCCTGGTGACAACATGGCAGAAGGTATGCCGATTTGCAGTTAATAAATAATTAACATTAAATAATGTTTAATTAATTTGCATATATGTTAAACATGGTGTACTTTAGCATCAACATTATGGGAAACATTGCTATGAAAACATAATTTGAAAATATTCCTGTAATTGGTTTGTTTATTTATTGGTTAGGTTGTTTGGGAAACGCACTTGTCACTCAGGTGCGTTTTCTGCTTTATAGTGAGCACTGTTAATATTGTTTAAAGTTTTAGGAATAATAGTAAACAAAGATTATATTTGATTAAAACATCCTCCATGACAGCGAAGAAGACAGAAAAGAAAGAACAATTGAGTGCCGGTGATATTCTGAATCACTATATGACCTGGATTCTTGAAAACAATCGTAAACCTGAATCTGTTTACCATTTTTGCAAGGAGCTGGGAATAACAGAACCGGAATTTTATAAGCATTATGCCTCCATCTCGGCCCTCGACCGTGGGGTGTGGAATGGCTTTTACGACCACGCCATGTCCATGCTGGAAAAGGACCATTCGTTCCAGGAGTATGGAAACAGGGAAAAATTACTGAGCTTTTACTATACCTTCATGGAACTCCTCAATCTGAACAGAAGCTATGTACTCTACGTTACTCGCGAGGGAGGCGCAAGCCTTAAGGAGCTCGAGCAGTTGCAGGGGTTAAGGAAACGTGTAAAGGATTTTGCCAAAGAACTTATAGAGCAGGCTAACGAGGACAAGAAATTGCGTTTAAACAAACGTTCCCCCGAACTTTTTTCAGAAGGCGCATGGGTTCAATTGTTGGTTATCATCAGATTCTGGATTGCCGATGAATCGCCGGGATTTGAAAAAACAGATGTCTTTATTGAAAAATCGGTTAATACGGTTTTCGATCTTTTCGAGTCGACACCTATAGAGAAGGTTCTTGACCTCGGGAAATTTCTGTGGCAGGAACGTATGAGCCGATAATCCAAAAAGACAAAACGATGAAGACATTAGATCATATTCCCACCGGGAAAATAGAACGTGCCGGAAAATTGGTAACTACCGGTGCCAGGGTGGGAGGAAATTACCTGAAATATTACGCCGGAAAACTGGTGAATCCAGATTTAAGTAAGGACAGGTTGAATGAAGAGAATGCAGAAGATATCTATAACGGATTGAAATCCCTTAAAGGAAGTGCCCTCTAAGTAGCCCAAATGCTCAGTATGGAGAAGAACCTGCTCCCCCGGGCTTATGTAGAGAAATTTTCTCTGGCTCAATTCTCGGTTCCCCCGCTCTCTGCGCCTCTCGTGCGCAAGACCTTTAAAAGATACCAGGGGAAATATCCAGAAGAGATCTTCGATTCCTTTGGCAGGGAATCTGTGAATGCGGCGAGTATCGGACAGGTGCACAAAGCGACCCTGAATGGGAAGACCCTGGCGGTGAAAATTCAATATCCGGGGGTGGCAGACAGTGTACGCAGCGACCTGGCCCTGGTAAAACCATTTGCCATTAAAATGTTTAACCTGCAGGGAAAGGATTCTGAGAAGTACTTCAAAGAGGTGGAGCATAAATTATTGGAAGAGACCAATTACATTCTGGAAGTCGAACAAAGCGAGGAGATCACCAAAGCCTGTGCCCATATTGATGGAATGCGTTTCCCCGGTTACTATAAAGAGCTGTCCAGTGAGCGTATCATTACCATGGATTGGATGCACGGCACCCATCTCAGCGAATTTACTGCCAAGCCTTTTAGCCGGGAACTGGGGGATCGTCTCGGACAGGCCCTTTGGGACTTCTATATGTTCCAGATGCACGGTCTTAGAAAAGTACATGCCGATCCGCATCCGGGGAATTTTCTGGTGAGCAGTGATCAGGAACTTATCGCCATCGATTTTGGTTGTATCAAAGAAGTGCCTGAAGATTTCTATGTTCCTTATTTTGAGTTGGCTAAGAAGGAGGTTTTCGAAAATGAAGAGGTTTTTAATGCGAAGTTGTATGAGCTCGAAATTCTCACTCCAACCGATTCAAAGGAAGAATTGGAGTTCTTTAAGGCACTTTTTAAAGAAATGCTCTCCATTTTTACATCGCCGTTTAATGCTGAGGTGTTTGACTTTTCAGATGACGCGTTCTGGAACAGCATTGCCGATCTTAGTGACCGGTATTCCAATGACCCCCAGATTCGTAAAATGAACGGAAACAGGGGCTCTAAACACTTTCTGTATATTAACAGAACATTTTTCGGGTTGTACAACCTGCTGCACGACCTTAAAGCCCGGGTGAAGGTGAATAATTACACCCGCTTTCTGTCATAATTTTTTCGCTAATTCAATAAAAAAGGGAGTCACCGGTTAGAGTGCTCCCTTTTTTTATCAGGTGTAATTCAGTTCTTATTTACTGTCTTCTTCAACGGCAGAGGCTGTTTTGTTCATCACATGGGTTTCCAGCCATTGATCCTGTTCCCAGAGCATATGGAGAATACTTTCTTTCGCTCTGTATCCATGACTTTCTTTAGGCAGCATTACCAGTCTTACGGTTGCTCCGAGTCCCTTCAGGGCATTGAAATACCTTTCGCTTTGCATAGGGTAGGTGCCACTATTGTTATCGGCTTCCCCATGAATGAGTAGCAATGGTGTTTTCATTTTATCGGCATGCATAAAGGGAGACATGGTGTAATATACCTCAGGGGCTTCCCAGTAGGAACGCTGTTCACTTTGAAATCCGAATGGGGTCAGGGTTCTGTTGTAGGCCCCGCTGCGCGCAATACCTGCAGCAAACAGATCAGAGTGAGACAACAGGTTGGCCACCATGAATGCGCCATAGCTGTGGCCTCCAACGGCTACGCGATCCCTGTCGATATACCCCATCTTATCTACGGCATCGATGGCCGCTTTCGCATTAGCCACGAGCTGACTTCGGAAGCTGTCGTTGGGTTCTTCGTTACCCTCCCCGATGATAGGGAATGCGGCATCATCAAGAACGGCATATCCTTTGGTTACCCAGAATACAGGCGATGCCCAGCTCGGATAGGTGAATTCATTCGGGTTCTGTGTGTTCTGTGAAGCCGAATTCTTGTCTTTATATTCCCTGGGGTAGGCCCAGAGGATCATCGGTAATTTATCGTCACTTTCCTTGTCATACCCGGAAGGCAGGTAGAGGGTTCCGCTCAGTTCCAGTCCGTCTTCCCGGGTATAGGTGATCACTTCCTTATGGACATCGGCCAGGCTTTGGAACGGATTGTCAAATTGGGTTAGGGCCCTCGGGGCCATTCTTTTCTTCAGGGTTCTGAAATAATAGTTGGGGTATTCGTTTTTCGATTCGATGCGAACCAGAAGCTGATCTTTCCCCGGTTTATAGTCGAGCAGGTTCTCTTTTTTGTACTGTAGTTTCGAGGTATAAACCCTTTCCTTTTTCATGTTCTCCAGGTTGACACGGTCTACAAACGGAAATTGGCCTTCAGGGGTATAACCCTCCCCGATCATATAGACGTATTTGCCTTTTTCCAGGTACAGGGTTTGACGGGAAAATGCATTTCTTTCGGTAACGGGACTTCCCGGGTCACTGTAGTTATCCTGGTAATTTCTGTCAATAATGATCCTGGCGTCACCGGGAGTGGAAGGGTCAAAGAGGTATACCTTCGAATTCCTGGTGTCAAACCACCGGTCAAAGGCCATGGCAGTATGGTCGTCTCCCCATATCACCCCGGCAAACCGGTTTTTAACCTGGAGTAGGGGTTCTGGCTGACCGTTAAACGGTGCCTTGAGCTGGTACAATGCATCGCGGTATTCGGCTTCTTTTGCCGGATCGCCACCGTCAAGGGCTTCCACAAAGTACAGGGTGGCCTCGCGATCGGCCCGCCAATTGATGTTTCGTTTCCCGGTGTGGGTGGCCATAAAACCTTTTGGAAGCTCCTCGGTAAGGGGCATCTCAGAAACGGTTGCCACCATTTCCCCTTCGCTGCTCACTATGAAGGTTGTACTAGGGAATCGGTAATAGGGTACGATGTAGGAGAAAGGTTTTTTAATTTCAGATACCATTACATACTCCCCGTTGGGAGAAACGGAAATATCATCGTACATAGCTGCTGCTCTCCACGGTGCGATATCACCATTTAGGCCAACGCGGTAGATAGCCGAGCGGGCCAGCTGTTCAAAGTTAAACTCGTCTGTCGGATTTTTAAGCAGATCCTGGTAAGTGCGGTTCTGGGCTTTCTTTCCGTTGTTCGAGGATATGGTTGGACCTGTAGGGATACTTTCCTTTGTGTCGATCAGGGCTTTTCTGTCTTCGGGGAGTATTTTAACCAGCATGGATTTGCCATCGGCCATCCAGTTGATCACATCCCCCATATTGGCATTAAGGCGGGCTTCGGTAAGTTTAGAAGCCTTTCTCTCCTCCAGGTTCAGTACCCATAGTTCTACTCCATTCGCAGTAGTGTTGGTAAATGCTACATGGGATTGATCGGGAGAGAAGGAGAAGTTCGCCAGTCGGGCATTTTCAGGATGTCCCTCAATCTCAAAGATCTCATTTCCCATCGGGGTTTTCATTTTCACCTGGTTGGTGTACCTGGTGCGACTTCCAATATTGGTGGCCGGATTGATCCGTAATCCTGCCAGTCGCATCTCTTCTTCAGAAAGCGTTGCGATATCGCTGTAAGCATCTCTAAAGAGCAATAACATGTGCTTGTTATCGTCGGTAAGGATGACCTGGGGTGCAGGTTTGGCGTCGGCCAGTTCCAGGATCTCTTCCGAAGGTTGCTGGTATTGCAGGTTCTCCTGCGCCCTGGTGCTGGTAATGAAACCAATCAGCAGCAGGCTGAGGAATAATGTTCTCATGAGCGATTTTTTTTATTCGTTTTAATTAAAATGATTATTAGCGGGAAGATATGAAAATTTTTACCCTGAATATTGCTTTTTCTCAGGAACGGGGGTGTTCTTTTTGTGTATCCGCAAGGAAATAGATACTTTTTTATGTAATTTTAATTTTTAGATTTGCCCCTCCAAAACAGATATCAACAAAACTAAATACATATGTACAATTCACGTATTTCCGGTTTGGGTTATTACGTACCTGAAAATGTGGTTACCAATGATGATCTTTCGAAGGTGATGGATACGAATGATGAGTGGATTCAGGAACGCACCGGGATCAGGGAGCGACGCCATGTCGTAAAAGGGGATGGAGACACCACTATGAGCATGGGAGTCAAAGCGGCAAAAAGTGCTATTGAGCGCGCAGGTATTGATAAGGATGAAATTGACTTTATCGTGTTTGCCACCCTGAGTCCGGATTATTATTTCCCCGGTCCCGGGGTTCTGGTGCAGAAGGAGCTCGGATTAAAACGTACCGTGGGTGCACTGGATGTGAGGAACCAGTGTTCCGGATTTGTCTATGCGATCTCTGTGGCCGACCAGTATATCAAAACCGGGATGTACAAAAATGTGCTGGTAATTGGGGCTGAAACCCATTCTCCCGGTCTGGATATGACCACTCGTGGACGTGGCGTGTCAGTAATCTTCGGAGATGGGGCAGGTGCCGCTGTGGTAACCAGGGAAGAAGATAATGAAAAAGGGATCCTCTCCACCCATTTGCACTCAGAGGGGGAGCACGCCGAGCAACTGGCACTTATTGCGCCGGGCATGGGGAAACGCTGGGTTTCCGATATCCTTGAAGACAATGATCCCGATGATATGTCCTATTGGCCCTATATGAACGGACAGTATGTCTTTAAACATGCAGTAGTGCGTTTTAGCGAAGTGATCATGGAAGGGCTTCAGGCGAATCAACTCACTCCGGCAGATATTGATATGCTGATCCCGCACCAGGCCAACCTCCGGATTTCTCAGTTCATACAGGGGAAATTCAAATTGTCTGATGACCAGGTCTATAATAACATCATGAAATACGGCAATACCACCGCCGCCTCGATTCCGATCGCACTTACCGAAGCATGGGAACTCGGAAAGATCAAAGAGGGCGACCTCGTGGTCCTGGCTGCCTTTGGCAGCGGATTCACCTGGGGAAGCGTGATCATGAGATGGTAATAACAAAAAACCGGCGGAAGCCGGTTTTTTGTTTAATGATGGATTATGAATTATGGATGATGAATGTTGGATGGTGCTGAACTATAACCTGGTTTTAGAAGTAAGAATAATACTTGAAATTAATTTGCGAAGAGATATATTCTCGCTTTTAAGGTTCTCATACTGATCTTGGTCTAGAAAACCTGAGGTATTTAAAAGATCTATCCAATAAAGAGTTTCATTCGCCTCTTTTTGAGCGATTGCCATTTTATGAATGAAGTCAGCCTTGGATTCAGCATGTTCAGCTTCTCTGTATAAAGCTCCAATGGCTGTTCCCGACTTCAGCATTTGTTTACTCATTACATATTCCTTTTTTTCTTGGGTCAGTATTGTGTAACAGTTAATTATTTCGAGGGCGAAGGCATAACTTTTTTCTTTTATTGGATTCATTTTGAATTATTTAGGGAATACAATATAGATTATTTTCTATAAAATCCATAATCCATAATCCATAATCCATAATCCATAATCCATAATCCATAATCCATCATTCATCATTATTTGTCTCCGGAAAAACCGTCTTCCAGTCGTTGGCCATATCGATCACGGTCCATCCCCGGGCTAAAGCTTCATCCAGGCCTTTGTCCAGTTTCCCGATATGTGAATCCCTGTCATAGGCCCATTCTCTTATGGAGTCGGTATGGTGGAGGTAAAGTTGAAAACTGGGGTCTCTGGAATCGGAAAACAGGAGCATTTGCAGGTCGCCATCGGAGTTTCCGGAAGCAAAAACCGGGATTTTACCGATAAAGCGATTGATCCCTATGGGTTTTCCCTCCTTATCGTCTATGAATTCCATTTCCGGCAGCCGTTTTATAACAGCCTGCCCGTTTTCTATCACGAATTCAGTTTTTATACTGCTTCCCACCACCTGGTAGGGAGGGATACCGTAGGTGACCTCGGCCCATGCCCGCATGAATTCCACCCCGCCACCGGAAACGATAAAGGTTTTAAACTCGTGGTCCCGGAGGTAGTTTAATAACTCCAGCATGGGTTCATAGATCATCTGATTATAGGGTTTGCCCGTTTTGGGATGGGTGGCGAAGGCCATCCAGTCCTGCACGATCTTCCGGAACTCCTGCGGACTCATGCCGGCATGGGTGGTCATGACCAGTTTTACAATGCCCTGCATCCCCTGGGCCTCAATGTTTTTCAGGTTGCCTTCCAATATGGATTTATAGGGCTCCTCATTTTTCCATTCCGGATGCTGCTCTGCCATAAGTTTAATGCGATCAATGGCAAAGAGCAATTGAAAATATACCGGTTGTTCGGCCCAGAGATTTCCGTCGTTGTCAAAGGTGGCAATACGGTCTTTTACCGGTATGAATCCGTCACTTCCTTCTGTAGTGGCTGCCGTTACAAATTCGATAATGGCCGATTTTGCCGCTCCTTCGTTCCAGGAGGGCAGCGGGTCTGCAGATGCCACTGTGGCTTCTTCATTGGAGCCCTCTAAGGCTGCATCGCCTGATTCCTGTTTGCAGGATAAAACCATTAATACCAAGGCCGGAAGCAGGTGTTTCCAAGTCCGTAAAATCTTCTTACTCATCTCAATAATATTGGATTTTTAATAAAAGCGGCAGGTATTTTAGGTTACCTGCCACTTTATCATTTGGTTTTAGAAGGAAAACTAATTGCTTCCCAGGTTTTTCATTTTCTCTTCAATTGTGCTTAGATTAAATGATCCGGGACTTTGGCTTGGGGGATAGTCCTTCATCGTCATGAGAAATTGTGCAGCCAGTTGCTGTATGGGCACGATTACGAAAACCCTGTCCAGCAGCCAGTCGTAATAGGTGTTCGAATTGTGTTGTGCTTTTTCAAAGGGGTCTCTTCTTAAGTTAAAGATCGAAGGCACCCGAAGTTCTACAAAGGGTTCTCGCCACACCCCAAACTGTTGCCCTCGGTTTTCCAGGAATACAATTTTCCAGTCGTCGTAACGGGCGGCGACCACCTGTCCGTCATCATTCACATACCAGAATTCACTACGTGGACTTTCCTCGGTTTCTCCTTTGAGATAGGGATTGAGGTCATACCCATCTACATAATTCCGGTATTTTCGGCCATTCAGGGTAACCCCGTTCTTTAACTTGTCTTTTATGTCTGGTGCTCCGGCAATGGTAGCAAATGTAGGGAGCCAGTCTTCGTGAGCTACGATCCCGTTCAGGGTTACTCCGGCAGGATATACCCCGGGCCATCTTACAAAGGCAGGTACCCTGTAGGCGCCTTCCCAGTTAGAATTTTTCTCACCTCTGAAGGGGGTAGTACCGGCATCGGGCCAGGTGTTGTAATGCGGACCGTTGTCGGTGGAGTACATCACTACCGTATTTTCGGCAATGCCCAGTTCGTCCAGCAGGTCGAGCAATTCACCTACATGCATATCGTGTTCCACCATCCCGTCGGAGTATTCATCCTGGCCGCTGATACCCCGGTGTTCTTCCTTGACATGGGTACGGAAGTGCATCCGGGTACCGTTCCACCATACAAACCAAGGCGTTCCGGCCTCATGCTGTTTTTTGATAAATTCCTTGGCCGCGGCAACAGTTTCATCGTCGATGGTTTCCATTCGTTTTTTGTTAAGTGGCCCGGTATCTTCAATACGCTGGTTCCCGTTACCTGTAGCCCAGGAATGGATAACGCCTCTGGGGCCGTAGGTCTCCAGAAAGGTTTTCCCGTTCCTTAACTTCATATCTGCGGGGTAATCCTCATTCTCCGGTTCCTCCTGAGCATTGAGGTGGTAGAGGTTGCCAAGGAATTCGTCAAAACCGTGATTGGTAGGCAGGTGGGTGTCGAGGTCCCCCTGGTGGTTCTTGCCGAACTGCCCGGTGGCATACCCCTGGCTTTTCATCACAGTAGCCATGGTGACATCGCTTTCCTGCCAGCCCTGCTCAGCGCCGGGTAAACCTACTTTGGTCATTCCCGAACGAACGGGTACGGAACCGCTTATAAAGGCCGCCCTTCCGGCAGTACAACTCTGCTGGGCGTAGTAATCGGTAAAGGCTACCCCTTCTTTTGCGATCCGGTCGATATTCGGAGTCTTGTACCCCATCATACCTCTGTTGTTGTGGCTGATGTTCCAGGTGCCGATGTCATCACCCCAGATCACCAGGACATTGGGTTTTTTAGTTTGTGCGTGCCCTTCTGAGGGAGAAAAAAAGAGTATCCCTACTGAAAGGAATAGAGCCATTGCCAAATGTTTCATAATGTGTTAAATAAAATTAGTAATCAGAATATCAGCAAAGGAAGTTATGTTGGCTCTTCAAGGTTGGGGGGGTACATGTTGGGTCTTGCGGAGGCAGAGCAGTGGGGTGTGCTAAAATCCAAACATACTTAAAATATTGTAAATCAGCAATATGGCTGTGTTATTTTTAGGTTAGTGGTTAGTTGTTAGTGGTTAGTTGTTAGTGGTTAGTGGTTAGTCGGGAGTCGGGAGAAGGAGTCGGAGTGGGAGTCGGGATGATCAGGTTTAGATTTTAATTTTTGATTGTCAGGAATGGAAATCTTTATCTGAAATTCACAATTCACAATTCACCATTTACTACCCTCGTAACCCGTCACTTAAACTGGGAGATTGCCACGTCGCTTCGCTCCCTGCCTTTGGCAGGTAAACTCGCAAAGACGAGCTGTTTTGTAATATGTATGGCAGCGGGTACCTTCGTACCTCCATACCCCTGCCTTTGGCAGGTAAACTCGCAAAGACGAGATGTTTTGTAATACGTACCGCAGGCGGTACCTTCGTACCTCCGTACCTCCGTACCTTCGTACCTCCATACCTCCGTACCATCATCAATGAGATTGCCACGCCCCGCAAGGCGGGACTCGTAAAGTCGAATAGTTTCAACATTTGTGCTCCGTACCCTCATCACCAAAAAAAATCCCGGAGATTTCTCCGGGATTTTGAATCTGGTTGTTTAGATACAATTATTGCCTTGCTTTATTGATGAATTCTTCCACCACGTTGGACATGTCAAACGATTTTCCTCCCTGTACCGGGGGGTATTCTGCTAAAGTTTTCAGGTGGGCGGCCATAAGTTCTCCCATGGGCTGGATGAGCCAGGAGACCTTTTGCATCAGGTGGCCGTATGAGTCGGTACTGTCATAACTCTCGTAAGGGTCCATTCGGATATTGAATACCAAAGGAACGGTTCGCGGAACCATATTCGCATAATAATCCTCCTTGGTGGAGAAATGGAATTTCCATGGGCCCATTCGCACTGCTGTAAGCTTGCTCTCATAATAGTGGAAAATATGATTCCTGTTAGAGTGATCCTGTTGCCCCATCCAGTAATCGAGGTTATTCACCCCGTCGATATACTGATTTTTCTCCTTCATTATTCGGTCGGCAACATCATCGATCCCGGCAGCTGCGGCAAGGGTGGTAAACAGGTCCTGATGAGCCTGAATGCCATTCAATGCAGTTCCCGGAGGAATTTTACCGGGCCACCGCACCATGCAGGGTACCCGTACGCCTCCCTCATAGGTGGTCATCTTTTCTCCGCGGAAGGGGGTAGTACCTCCATGTGGCCAGGACGCGTGTTCCGGACCATTATCGGTAGAGTATAATACGATGGTATTTTCTGCCAATCCCATTTCGTCCAGCCAATCCAAAACGAATCCAATATCGTCATCATGCTGTAGCATTCCCGCTCCGTAATAATCGGCTTCACTGGTATACTTTTCTACTTTTTTCAGCCATTCCTCGTGCACACGGGTATACAAGTGCATTCTGGAAGTGTTAAGCCAAACGAAAAAGGGTTCGTCAGAATCTTTAGCGTTCTTCATGAAATCGATCGCTTTAGGGATCACTTCCTCCCGGTCGAATTCTTTCATGCGCTCCTGGGTCAGCGGGCCGGTGTCGGTAATGCGTTGTTTGCCAACCACCCCAAAGCGTGGGTCTTCCGTATTGTCCATTTCGTTGGTAGCGAAGGAATGGATCACTCCCCTGGTGCCGAACTTCTTTTCATAGGCTTCCAGGTCTCCGGAATAGGCTTTTCCGAAATTCTGGTAATCACGTTGCTCTGCCTCCTCCTGGGTATTCAGGTGATAAAGGTTGCCGAAGAACTCGTCAAAACCATGAGCGGTAGGAAGGTGTTCGTTCCGGTCGCCCAGGTGATTTTTCCCGAAGTGTCCTGTGGCATACCCTTCGGATTTAAATACCTCTGCCAGGCTGGGAGAGGCGGCTTGCAGTCCCAGAGCATCGCCGGGCTGCCCCACCGTGGTCATTCCCGAACGTATCGGGTATTGCCCGGTAATAAAGGCTGCTCTACCGGCTGTACAGGAAGGCTGGGCATAATGGTCGGTGAATAATACCCCCTCATTGGCGATGCGGTCAATATTAGGAGTGGTATAGGCCATAACGCCATGCTCATAGCAGCTCAGATTAGTCCACCCAATATCATCCCCCCATATTACCAGGATATTGGGTTTGTCCTGTGCAAATACCCCGACCCCAAAGGCCATAAGGGTGAGCATCATTAAAAATGATCTGAAATTTCTCATAAAATACTTAAGATGTTGATTAACAATTTTTTCTTACCAGCATAAAAAAGGGAGTGAATGGAAATAAGGTAAGGGGCAATGAACTGAAATACAGAGTTTTAAATGTATAAAAAAAACAGGGTATAGTAAAAAAAATCTTGCCTGTGCGAAGCGCGGGAGGTCGTTAGTCGTTAGTCGGGAGTCGTTAGTTGTTAGTGGTTGGTCGGGAGTAGGGAGAAGGGATGATCAGGTTGGTTTTAAATTTTTGATTGTCAGGAATGGAAATCTTTATCTGAAATTCACAATTCACAATTCAGAATTCACCATTTACTACCCTCGTAACCCGTACCTTAATTAGGGAGATTGCCACGGCCACTGCATGGCCTCGCAAAGACGAGATGTTTTGTAATACGTACCGCAGGCGGTACCTTCGTGCCTCCGTACCTTCGTACCTTCGTACCTCCATACCTCCATACCTCCGTACCCCTGCCTGCGGCAGGCAGGTCCGTACCATCATCAATGAGATTGCCACATCGCTTCGCTCCCTGCCTTTGGCAGGTAAACTCGCAAAGACGAACTGCATCATATTACACATCCCGTAACGCGTACCTCGTAACCCGTACCTTTATCAGGGAGATTGCCGCGGCCACTGCATGGCCTCGCAAAGACGAATTGTTTCACAACATCCATCCCGTCTAAAAATGCGAAATCCCGGGTGGTACTGCATGAACCCGGGATCTCTGTTAATAACTATCAATTAACACTAACCATCAACTATAAAACTAATAGTTATTAAGTATTATAAAATACCGCCACCACCGCCTTTGGTACGGTCATCACGTTGCTTGCGTTGCAGAGCGCGGTTCTTACCGCTGCCAAACTGGTAGGACAGCCCGACAAATACAGTATTGCTTTCCCAGTTAAACTGGCCTCTTTGGGCAAACGGCCTGTCGGTCTCAAAGCCCCATTGGGCAGTATTGAAGATGTCGTTGTAATTCAGGCTTACACTTCCTTTCCCCTGGGCAAAGGTGTAACGTGCCCCCGCATTAATAAAATACATGGGGTTTTGATCTACCTGGAGGGTTTCCACCCCGCCTCTGTATAGCCCGAAAAGGTTAAAGGAAAGCTTTTCAGTTACCTTAAAACTATTGTTCATTCTCAGGTTGAGAATATTGTTCTCTACCTCTATCGCATCGATGGTGATATCATCGGGAGTCGGGTCCGGGATCGACGGATCCAGGCGTTCTGTTAGTCCCCGCTGGGTCTGAGCAAAAAATTCGGCACTCATGTTCACACTCCACCATTTCGCCAGGTTCAGGTTGGTATTGAGCTCCACCCCATAGGCTTCCGTGTCGTTAAAATTATCCCAGGTCAGGATCTGCTTGGTCAGGTCCCTGCGGTCTATGTAAACAGCCCTGTTGATCTCATCCTGTATCTGCCTGAAAAATCCACCGAAGGTGATACTACCCAGTTTTTCCATACGGTGGGTGTAGTTCAGCTCAAGGGAATTGGTGAATTGCGGTAACAGGTTCTGATTCCCGAAGGAGGAGAGTTGCGGAGTACTCCATTCCCGTATAGGATTTACCTGCTGCAGCCCCGGACGGTCTACCCTGCGGCTGTAACTGATCTGGTACTGATTCTTTTCGCTGGGTGCATACCTTAAAAACGCAGAGGGATACAGCTGGAAATAGTCGTCTGTAAAGGAGCGCTCTCCGTTGGTGACTGCGGTAACCGATACATCTTCGACCCTGGCGCCGACCTGGTAGCTCCACTTTTCAAAATTTTGCCCGAAGGTGGCATAGGCCGAATAGATGTCCATTCCGTAGATAAAATTAGTGTTCGGGGTAGGAACCAGGTTCCCGTTCTCATCAAAGTTTAATCCGGTGGAAGCATAGTCTACATCGGTTTCGAACAGCCGGGATTCCAATCCGAGTTCCAGTTTGGATTTTTCGCTCAGCGGATTCACATAATCCAGGTTTACGATGCTTTGGTCTCTATGGGTATTCACAAAGTCCATATAATCGGGGATCTGGGAGAATCCTGAAAAGTCGAAAAGGGCATCCTGGTTGTTGTCAAAGGTACTGTAATCGGCCTCCAGGCCAATGTTATGCCCTTCTTTGGCAAAATCCAGTTTGTATACAAAATTATATTGTTCGGTATGGTTGTAGTCGTCGAATACCGTGCTCTGGGTACCGTTAAGGGATGGGTCTCCAAGGTAAATGATATCGGTATCTCCCGTTCCCAGGCCATCAAAGAAGTTCTGGTTGGTAAAAAAGGACACCGTATTTTTTTCATTCAAATAGAAGTCGAGCCCCAGTTTGTACAGGTTCGATTTATTATTGTTGAAGAAATAAAATTTCTGGAATTGTTTTTCATTGAAGTCCGAGGCAGGGTCATCCAGTCGTTCTATAAAACCGTCGTTTACATTCTTACTGGTGTTATTCCCGTAACTGCCGTAAAAGTTGAATTTTCCCTGCCGGTAGTTCAAGTCGAGGGATCCGTTGAATTTCGCTTCGATTTCATATCCGAGTCCCATATTCAGGTTCCCGTTAAACCCGATATTGGCATTTTTATGCAAAACAATATTGATAAGTCCGCTCATTCCTTCCGGATTGTATTTTGCTGAAGGATTGGTAATGAGTTCGATCTTTTTAATGGAGGTTGAAGGGATCTGGCGCAACAGCTGGGCTACGGGTACGTTCGAGAGTTTACCGTCAACCATTACCCGCACATTGCTGTTTCCTCTCAGGGAAATATCCCCCGATTGCTGGTCGACATTCACAGACGGGATGTTGTTCATGATCTCTGCGGCAGTAGCTCCCTGGGTGGTCAGGTCTTTCCCTACATTGATCACTTTCCTGTCGATCTTCTGTTCTATGGTAGAACGTTCAGCCACCACATCGACACCCTCGAGTTCGGTCACGTTCTCTTCCAGGGCGATGGTGCCCATATCTACACGCCGGTTGCTTCGGGAAATGGTTATGGTTTTGGTGAAATTCTTGTATCCTATAAACTGGATTTCGAGGATATGTTCGCCTTCTTCTACTTTTTCGATCTCAAAACTCCCGTCTTCTGCGGTAATACCTCCGGTTACGGCACTTCCATCTGCGGTAGATTTAATTACCACAGAGGCATAAG
The DNA here is from genome assembly GCF_020166515.1 of Robertkochia flava. Classification (GTDB taxonomy): domain Bacteria; phylum Bacteroidota; class Bacteroidia; order Flavobacteriales; family Flavobacteriaceae; genus Robertkochia; species Robertkochia flava. Next base: position 37,791 of record NZ_JAINZT010000004.1, read on the forward strand.
GCACGGGTTGTTTCAGGTTTTGGTCTATAACCTTTCCGGTAACGGTGCCTATCTTTGCAGGGAGGTCTGAAGGTTCTTCCGGGGCAGGTTGCGCAGTACTCAGTACGCCAACTAGAAGGGCGCACATCAGAAAAAATGATTTCATTGGTTCGTCTTTTTGATTGATGATTGATGATTCCGGAAGATCCGGATACATAAATGACGAACTTGCATTATGTTTGTTACAGGAAAAGAAAGCTTTAACACTAATTAACACATGAAAAAGACCCTGGTTTTAGGAGCCTCTGCAAAGGCCGACAGGTACAGTTATATCGCCATTAAAAGACTTACTGCCGCCCATATTGATACGGTGGCCGTGGGCAGGCGTAAGGGTACTGCCTGCGGAATTGAGATTCACGACGAACCTGTACCCTTTACCGGGGTGCACACGGTTACCCTCTACCTTAATCCAGAAAATCAAAAACCGTTTTACGAGTATATTCTTTCACTGGCGCCTCAAAGGGTGATCTTTAATCCCGGTACTGAGAATCCGGAACTCTATGCGATCCTTAAGAAAAACGGCATCACCATTGAGGTGGCTTGTACCCTTGTCATGCTTTCGGTAAAAACCTACTGAGCCATTACGGGGCCTTCTTTTCTGCTAATCAGCAATAATCCGATAAAGGTCAGGGCTCCGTTGAGGATAAGAATAAAGAATCCGAAGTCAAAGCCGTACACTCTGAAACAATAATCGCTTATAAAGTAAGACAGCACCGGAGACAGTACCGCCAGGAACGGTACCAGTTTGTCTTTGACCTTCAGGGAGGTGAAAAGTCCGAAACTGTAAAGTCCCAGAAGGGGGCCATAGGTATATCCGGCAAAGGTGAACAGCTTCGCGATCACGCTCTCGTTCTTAATAATGTATTTAAAAGTGATGATCACCAGGATAAGCAGGATGGAAAAGAGGATGTGGATCCTTTTTCGAATCCGTATCCGGTCTTCTTCCGGGTATCTTTTTTCCAGGTCCACAATATCCACGCTAAAAGATGTGGTCATAGAGGTCAGGGCGCTGTCGGCACTGCTGTAAGCTGCCGCAATCAGGCCAATAAGGAAAAATACAAAAACCGCTGTACCCAGGTATTCTGAGGATAGCACCGCAAAGAGGTCATCCCTGTGGGCATCAATTCCAAACTGTCGGGCATATTCGGTAAGGAGTAAGCCGAGAACAAGAAAAACGAGGTTTACGATGGTAAGTACTATGGTGAACCAGAACATGTTTTTCTGGGCATCCTTCAGGCTGCGACAGGTTAGGTTCTTTTGCATCATATCCTGGTCGAGCCCTGTCATAACCACTGCAATAAAGGCTCCTGATAAAAATTGTTTCCAGAAGTATTCCCCGCTTTTCACGTCGTCGAAGAAAAATATACGGGAGAGGTCACTGCCCGAGATATAACTGATGAGTCCGGTCTCGGCCAGGTCAAGTTCGTTATATACACTAACCGTGGCTACCCCAACGGCTATAAGCATGAACAGGGTCTGAAGGGTGTCTGTGTAAACAATGGTTTTGATACCGCTCTTAAAGGTATACAGCCAGATCAGGACAATGGTAAGGGTTACCGTTACCCAGAAGGGGATTCCGAGGGCATTGAAAAGGATCACCTGCAAGACATTCGCCACCAAAAACAGCCTGAAGCTGGCCCCCACGATTCGGGAAACCAAAAAAAGTGAGGCTCCGGTTTTGTAACTCGCGTTGCCGAAGCGGTGCTCGAGGTAGGTGTATATGGAGGTTAGGTTTAACCTGTAGTAAAGGGGGAGCAATACGGTACCGATAATGAGGTATCCCAGGATATAACCCAAAACCATCTGCATATAACTGAAGCTGGAGGCTTCCACCCATCCGGGGACTGAAATAAAGGTTACTCCACTCAGAGTGGCCCCGATCATCCCAAAGGCGACAACATACCACGGAGACTGCCGGTTTGCTTTAAAAAAACTTTCATTACTTTCTTCCTTTCCGGTGAGAAAAGAGATCAGGATAAGAAGCAGGAAGTAGGCCGCAATAAGGGAAATGATAAAGATGGGTTGCATGTAGGTTTTGGTTTTTGAAGAGCCAAAATACAAAACTTCATATAATCCTGTTTTGTGGTTTTAGAAAATCGTAAATTCGCCACGATGGATTTTTCTTCTAAACTACTGGAAAATGCTGTTTACGAGGTGTCTCAGCTTCCCGGGATCGGGAAGCGAACGGCCTTGCGGCTGGTGCTGCACCTGTTGAGGCAACCTAAGGAGCAAACCGAAGATCTTTCCAGGGCCCTGCTGGCCCTGCGCATGGACATCAGGTACTGCAGCAATTGCCATAATATTTCAGATACAGAGCTTTGTCAGATCTGTGCCAATCCTAAAAGAGAGCGAAAGCTGGTTTGTGTGGTGGAGGATATCCGTGATGTTATGGCCATTGAAAACACAGGCCAGTATAACGGATTGTACCATGTGCTGGGAGGAAAGATCTCTCCCATGGATGGGGTTGGCCCCCAGGAGCTTACCATCGAATCTCTGGTGGAGAAAGCCAGGCAGGGAGAGGTGGAAGAAGTGATCTTTGCTCTGAGCTCTACCATGGAAGGAGATACCACGAACTTTTATATTTTTAAGCAGCTCGAACCTTTAGGGATCAGGACTTCGGCTATTGCCCGTGGAATTTCGGTGGGAGATGAGCTGGAATATGCCGATGAGGTTACTCTGGGGCGCAGTATCATGAACAGGGTGCCTTTTGAAAATTCGTTAAAAAGCTAACAAACAAGAGGTTGCTGTTCATTCATTAAAAATAGTATAACGAAATATTGTTTTTTTAATTATTTTCGCAAAACAAACACATAAAAACAGCTATAAATTATAAATATGGCAAAATTTGAACTAAAACTTCCTCAGATGGGTGAGAGTGTTGCAGAGGCAACGCTTACTGCTTGGTTGAAAGATGTAGGAGACACCATAGAAGCTGATGAGGCCGTGGTAGAGGTGGCTACCGATAAAGTAGACTCTGAAGTGCCCAGCGAAGTAGAAGGGGTGCTCGTAGAAAAGTTCTTTGATGTGGATGATGTGGTTAAGGTGGGCGAGGTCATCGCTGTTATCGAAACCGAAGGAGAGGGTGAAGCTTCCGAAACACAGGAGCGCACGACAACAGAAGTGCAGGAGCCGGTAACGGAAGAAAAGGCTGCTGCCAACCTGGAAACCCAGATGAAAGAGGTGAAGTCTTCCGTTTCTGCAGAAGAGCAAACGGATTTCTCCGCTTCGGAACGTTTTTATTCTCCACTGGTGAAGAATATCGCAAGGGAAGAAAATGTAAGCCTTGAGGAATTAGAAAAGATACAGGGTAGTGGCAAGGATGGCCGCGTTACCAAGGATGATATTTTATCCTATATTGAAGGGCGTGGTGAACAGCCGGTACAGGCAACCCAGGTTGCCCCTGCTGCAAGTGCGCCAAAGCCGCAGGCTGCTCCTGCACCCAAACCAGCTCCAACGCCGGTTTCCGTGAGCGGAGAAGATGAGATCATCGAAATGAGCCGTATGGGGAAACTTATTGCCCACCATATGGTAGAGAGTGTGCAGACTTCGGCTCACGTACAGAGCTTTATAGAAGTGGATGTTACCGCCATCGTAAAATGGAGGAATAAGGTAAAGAACACCTTCCAGGATCGCGAAGGTGAAAAGCTTACTTTTACCCCTATTTTCATGGAGGCCGTTGCCAAGGCTATCAAGGATTTCCCGATGATCAACATATCAGTAGATGGCGATAAGATCATTAAGCGTAAAAATATTAACCTGGGAATGGCAGCTGCCCTTCCTGACGGTAACCTGATCGTTCCGGTCATTAAAAATGCCGACCAGCTTAACCTGGTAGGAATGGCTAAGAAAGTCAATGATCTCGCCAACAGGGCGCGTCATAATAAGTTAAAGCCGGATGAGATCCAGGGTGGTACCTATACAGTTACCAATGTGGGAACCTTTGGCAGTGTTATGGGTACGCCCATTATTAATCAGCCCCAGGTAGCAATACTGGCTTTGGGTGCCATTCGCAAGGTGCCGGCTGTTATCGAAACTCCTGAAGGTGATCTTATCGGAATACGCCATAAGATGTTCCTTTCTCACAGTTACGATCACAGGGTAGTCAACGGTGCTCTGGGAGGCCAGTTCGTAAAGCGGGTGGCCGATTACCTGGAGTCATGGGATATTAACAGGGAAATTTAAAACCTTGTTTTCAAGTTATTAAAACCCCGGCAGAGACCGGGGTTTTTTATTGCCCATTGGTTATCTTTGTGCGAAACGATAACGAAAAAGACCCTGCAATGGAGCTGAATTTAACGAAACCTATCTGCTTTTTCGACCTGGAAACCACAGGGGTGGAAGTGGCTAAAGACCGGATCGTAGAGATCTCAATATTGAAAGTATTTCCCAATGGCAACCGGGAGAGTCGTACCTGGCTGGTGAACCCGGAAATGCCCATACCCCCGGAATCTTCCGCTATTCACGGGATCACCGATGAGAAAGTAGCCGCTGAGCCTACATTTAAGGAGCTCTCCAAAACCATTTATACCATGATCAAGGACAGTGATCTGGCCGGCTATAATTCAGATCGTTTTGATATTCCTTTACTGGCCGAAGAATTACTTCGGGCAGGGATCGATTTTGACCTTGGGAATAAGGTCACCGTTGATGTGCAGACCATTTTTCACAAAATGGAAAAACGAACCCTGGAGGCGGCTTATAAGTTTTACTGCGATAAGACCCTGGTTGATGCGCATAGTGCCGAAGCCGATACCCTGGCTACCTATGAGATCCTGAAAGCCCAGCTGGAGCGTTATGAAGAGCTGGAGAACGACATGAAGTTTCTCGGAGAATTCACCCAGCGCAAACGCAATGCCGACTTCGCCGGGTTTATAGCCTATGACGAGGAAGGGATTGAGGTTTTTTCTTTCGGGAAACACAAAGGCAAGCCTGTGGAACAGGTGTTGGATGAAGAACCCGGATATTTTGGGTGGATGCTCAATGCCGACTTCCCGCTCTACACCAAAAAAGTGCTTACCGCAGTGAAGCTGCGCAAACTAAATACCAAACTAAATTAGGTTTTTCCACATATGAAGATCATTTGTATAGGAAGAAATTACACGGAACATATCGAGGAGCTGGAGAACGAAAAACCTTCCTCCCCGGTAATTTTCATGAAGCCGGATTCGGCTGTGCTACCCAAACAACAGGACTTTTATATCCCTGAATTTTCCAAAGATGTGCACCACGAGGTGGAAGTGCTGGTCAAGATCAAAAAAGTAGGGAAACACATTAATGAACGGTTCGCTCATAAATATTATGACGAGGTTAGCCTTGGTATTGATTTCACAGCCCGTGACCTGCAGTCGCAGTTAAAGGCCAAGGGCCTGCCCTGGGAGAAAGCCAAGGGGTTTGACGGAGCCGCTGTTATCGGGAAATGGCATCCCAAGGAGGAGTTTGGAGACCTTGATAACCTGGACTTCAGGTTACTCCGGAACGGCGACCCCGTTCAACATGGGAATACCAGTCTTATGCTCTGGAAGATCGACGAATTAATTGCATACGTGTCTACTTTTTTTACCTTAAAAAAGGGAGATGTCATCTTTACAGGGACCCCTGCAGGAGTAGGCCGCGTGCAGGCCGAAGACCGGTTAACCGGGTATATACAGGAGAAACAGATTTTTGATATAAACATAAAATAACCATGAGTTATAATCTTGATAAGTTAAACGAATTGTCTGGCGGGGATAAGGATTTCAATGTGTCTATCATTGAAGTGTTCCTGTCAGAAACCCCGGCTGATATGGAAAGCCTCGAAGGTGCAGTAAATGCCGGAGATCACGAGAAGATCTACCAGCACGCCCATAAGATCAAGCCCAACGCAGATCTTTTAGGGATGAATGATGCCCTTGAGGCCGTGCTGGCTATCGAAGGACATGCCAGGGGCGATAAGGATATGGATGCCATCCGTTCGCTGACCCAAACCGTAAAAGCTGAACTGGATAAGGCCTATCCCTTTTTTAAAGACTATATCGGGTAGTTTATGCAGGCGGAGATCATAACCATTGGAGATGAGATCCTGATCGGACAGATCATCGATTCCAATTCTGCTTTTATTGCAAAGGCACTGAACAGGATCGGGATCAGTGTGTATCAGATCACCTCGGTACAGGACGACCGGCAGCATATCCTGCAAGCCTTTTCTGATGCCGAAAGCCGGGTGGATGTGGTGATCGTTACCGGCGGACTTGGTCCTACCAAAGACGATATTACCAAGCATACCCTTTGTGAATATTTTGAAGACGAGCTGGTGCAGGACCGCGAAGTCCTGGAGCATGTGGAATGGCTTTTTAAGCAGTATATCTCCTCTCCCATCTCAGAGATCAACCGAAGACAGGCCCTGGTACCATCTAGGTGCCGGGTTTTAAAGAATCACTTCGGTACGGCTCCGGGGATGTGGATGGAGCGCAATGGGAAAGTGTTTGTTTCCTTGCCGGGAGTGCCTTATGAAATGAAAGCCCTCATCGAAAATGCGGTGCTTCCTTTGTTGCAGGATACCTACCACCGTCCGTTTATTCTTCACAAGACCATGATTACCTATGGACTGGGAGAAAGTGCCATTGCCAATAAAATAGAAGCCTGGGAGGATGCCTTACCCCATCACATAAAACTGGCTTACCTGCCTAACCTGGGCAAGGTCAGGCTGAGGTTAACGGCCCGGGGCGAGGATAATGAGGCGCTTACTGAGGAAGTAGACAGGCTCTTTAAAGCCCTGTACCCCATGATAGGGGATTATATTGTTGGTTTCGAGGAGGAAGGACTTGTGGAGGCTGCCATAGGAGCGCTTCTGGCAGAAAAGAAAGAAACCCTGGCGGTGGCCGAAAGTTGTACCGGAGGTGCGCTGGCTGCCAGGATCACCTCTGTTCCGGGAGCCTCCCGGTATTTTAACGGGGGCATTGTGAGTTATGCCACCAAAGTAAAGGAGGAGGTCCTGGGGGTGTCTGCAGACCTCATTAAAACCCATTCGGTAGTCAGTGCAGTGGTGGCAGAGGCCATGGCTCTCGGAGTACGCCAACACCTTGGTGCAACCTATGGGGTGGCTACTACCGGAAATGCCGGCCCGGAGAAAGGGGAGTCGGATGCTGAGGTGGGAACGGTTTTTATTGCCATTGCCACGGAAGATGGAGTTTTCAGTGAAAAATTCAACTTCGGAAACCACCGGGAAAAGGTTGTAAACAGGGCTGTAAACAAGGCTCTGGAAATGTTGCGGAAGGAAATTTAAAAAAAATAGCAAAGCAGCTTGGCTAAAAGGCAAATAATTCGTTAATTTGCACCCTGTTTTGAAATAATACTAAAGTATATAAGAATGTCAAGAGTTTGTGAACTTACAGGAAAGAAGGCGATGGTGGGAAATAACGTTTCTCACGCGATGAACAAAACCAAGCGTAAATTCAACGCTAACCTTGTAAAGAAGCGTTTTTATCTTCCGGAAGAAGACCGTTGGATAACTCTTAAAGTATCTACATCAGCGCTGAAAGATATCAATAAGAAGGGTATTACCGCTGTATTGAAAGAGGCAAAAGCAAAAGGATTTATCAAATAATCAGGATCAATCCAGAAAATAAAGAACGATGGCAAAGAAAGGAAATAGAATTCAGGTTATTTTAGAGTGTACCGAGCATAAGGCTTCCGGAAAACCAGGAACTTCTCGTTACATCACGACAAAGAATAAGAAGAATACTCCGGATAGGATGGAAATCAAAAAATTCAATCCTATTCTGAACAGAATGACTGTTCACAAAGAGATCAAGTAAGAAATTAGCCATAATTAAATACGAAGCGTCATGGCAAAGAAGACAGTAGCAACATTACAATCAAATTCGAAGAGATTAACCAAAGCGGTTAAAATGGTAAAGTCTCCTAAATCCGGAGCTTATACTTTTGTGGAAGCTGTTATGGCTCCAGAAGCGGTTAACGATTGGTTAAGCAAAAAGTAAGCATTCACAACTTTTAGTATATCAAGCTACTTTCTTCCCGAAAGTAGCTTTTTGTTTTTTTATATTTACAAAGGCGATCACACCACCTCCCCCGGGAAAGATCTGCAGCACCGGGTTGATTCCCCCGGTAAAATTGGGAATCGTTAATATTCTTTCGGAATATGAGCTTTTTTAAAAAGATATTTTCATCAGAGAAAAAGGAGACCCTCGATAAGGGACTCGAAAAATCCAAGACCAGTTTTTTTAATAAACTCGGAAAAGCCGTTGCCGGTAAGTCTAAGGTAGACGATGAGGTACTGGACAACCTGGAAGAGGTGTTGGTAAGCAGTGATGTCGGGGTGAATACCACCCTTAAGATCATAGAGCGTATCGAAGAACGCGTTGCCAAAGACAAATACCTCGGTACAGACGAACTCAATCAGATCCTCAGGGAAGAGATCGCCTCCCTGCTCTCTGAGACCAATATTGGTGAAGAGACAGAATTTACCATTCCTTCAGATAAAAAGCCGTATGTGATCATGGTGGTAGGGGTTAACGGGGTTGGTAAAACCACCACCATCGGAAAACTTGCCTATCAGTTCAAAAAGAAGGGAAAAAAGGTAGTACTGGGTGCTGCCGATACCTTCCGTGCTGCAGCCATAGACCAGTTACAGGTGTGGGCAGACCGGGTAGATGTGCCTATCGTAAAACAAAGCATGGGGAGCGACCCTGCTTCTGTAGCTTTCGACACCCTGAAATCGGCCATGGCCCAGGAAGCCGATGTGGTGATCATAGATACCGCAGGACGTCTGCACAATAAGGTAAACCTGATGAACGAACTTACCAAGGTAAAGCGCGTGATGCAAAAAGTAGTGGGCGATGCTCCTCACGATGTGCTGTTAGTACTCGATGGTTCCACCGGACAAAATGCCTTTGAACAGGCAAAGCAATTCACAAAAGCCACGGAAGTGACCTCCCTGGCAGTTACCAAACTCGACGGTACCGCCAAAGGAGGCGTGGTGATCGGTATTTCAGACCAGTTTAAGATCCCGGTAAAATATATCGGGGTAGGTGAGGGTATCGAAGATCTTCAGGTTTTTAATAAGTTCGAATTCGTGGATTCGTTTTTTAAGTGATGAGTGATGAGTGACGGGTGACGCGTGACCTGTTACATCTTCTAAAACATCTCGTCTTTGCGAGGAGCGAAGCGACGTGGCAATCTCCCAGTTTAAGTGACGGGTTACGGGTGACAAGTTACAGGTTACAAGGGGATGTAAATTGTAGCATCCGTCTTTGCGAGGCCATGTTAATGGCCGTGGCAATCTCCCTAATTAAGGTACAGAGGTACGGAGGTATGGAGGTACGAAGGTACCGGCTGCCATACATATTACAAAACATCTAGTCTTTGCGAGGAGCGAAGCGACGTGGCAATCTCCTTAATGAGGGTACGAGGGTACGGAGGTATGGAGGTACGAAGGTACCGGCTGCCATACATATTACAAAACATCTCGTCTTTGCGAGGAGCGAAGCGACGTGGCAATCTCCTTAATGAGGGTAAAGAGGTACAGGGGTACGAAGGTACGATGGTAGTTATGGATGAATTGTGAATTTTGAATTCTGAATTTTAGATGAAGACTTACAATATTAATAATTAAAAACCAACCTGACCATCTCAATTTCCCACTAACCACTAACAACTCCCGACTAACCACTAACAACTCACAACTCCCGACTCCCTACTAACGACCTACCGTGCTTCGTACAGGCAGGATTTCCTACCGGAAGGGATGGCAAGCTCCCGACTCCCGACTAACGACTCCCTACTAACGACTCCCGACTAACCATTACCTCCCTTACTTAGGAAACAGCAATGCAATACCGAAACGTACCCCAAAGTCGGCACGGTTGGCATTCCCGTAAGGAATCCGGGGTCCTATAAAAACTGAGGCCATCTGAGAGCCAAGGGAAACAACTTTTGAACCCGTTAAATTGATGGTTCCAAGGGTCAGGTCATTTTCCCAATCCTGGGCTAATTCTGTATTAAAGGACAGGGCATATCCGCCTGGAAAATTTTTTGCTATAAAAGGCTGGACAAAGGTGGCGTTCACATCGCTGCGGTTATCATCGCCGGCTATCGACCAGGTGTGATTTACCAAGGCTCCTATAGTCAGGCTTCCGGCCTGTTGCAGGGCTACAACCGTTGGGCCAATCCCAAATTTTTCTCCTCCAAGTAAGGCCTTGGTGGCTGTTGGTACGAGAAGTACGGGCCCCACTCCCCAGGTGAGTCCGCCTGCAGTGGGTTTTTTAGGCGAAAAGAAGGTGCTTAACACGGCATCCCCTAACCCGAATTGACTATTGGTATTGACTACATCGTTTTGCCAGATCACCGGCAGGATCACCCTGGCAATTAGGTTCCAGTCTTCCGAAATGCTCAGAGGCACTACCGGCTGTATATTTAAGAGCATCCGGCTGCCGTTATAAGGATCAAACCCCCAATCGTAATTAAACTGGAAAGGCACACTGATCAGGCTGGCTACCGGGTTCTGTAATTCCTTGGCCAGGAGATCGGCTTCTGAGATCTGCTGTTCTTCCTGTGCCAACAGGGAAATAGAGGTCAGGAAAAGACAAAATAACAGAAGGCCATATCTGTACAAGGTAGAAGTTGATTTCATTTGTAGTGGTTTTATTGTAAAGTTATGAAAATTAACCAGTTATATGGTTAAGGAGTTAAAACGTTATATAGGGAAGCAGGGAAACAGGGAGGCAGGGAGGAAGCCCCCCCATCCGCTTTGGCTTTGCCAAAGCACCTTCCCCCCTCGGGGGAAGGATAGTGTTGTTCTTTAAAAGTTGCCGAAAATAAAAAGGAACATGATCCCCTCCTTTCCAAGGAGGGGTGCCCGAAGGGCGGGGTGGTTATTCCAAGGAAGGGGTGTGCTGAAATAATAAATCTTACCATAATTTAACAGATCGCCGCGCTCTCTGTGTTCGCTTGCGAAGACATCCATCTCACAGGCTACGTACCTCCGTACCTTTGTACTTCCGTACCCTGATAAAGCAGATCGCCGCGCTTTCTGGGTTCGCTCGCGAAGACAAAGGTTGGGTTATAGTGAATCGTTAGTCGGGAATAGGGAGATTTTCGCTATCCCTCGTACCTGGGTAGACTGATTAGGGTGATTGACATTCCTCGCTTTAGTGGGACTCGCGAAGCCACCTATCAATAATTCATAATCTATCATCAATAATCAAGCGTATGCCTCTCGATACACCACGCATTTGGCGTGGCACTCGAGGTGACTCAATCTCAAACCTCTTTCTCTTTCTGTTTCTGTTTCTGTTTCTCTTTCTTTTACTCCGGAGTGTACCATATCGGACTCGTATAAGCGCGGTCCTGAACGGTCATTTTTGTTTCACTTGGCATTTTTACTCCGTAGAACTTGGTGTCGTATGCGGTCCATCGCGGACGGGGTATTTCAATAACTCTTATGTAGTAGAAAGCACGCTGACCGGGATCAAAATCCGGATCCTTCCAGAAAGCGGTTAACAGGGGTTCTCCAATCGAGTTGGTCCAGGTGGCATTTTTTACATCTACGGTGTTCCCTACTGGGTCGGCTTTTCCGTTTGATTTTACTTTTCTTCCATCACTGAGGGCTACGTTGTAGATCTTTTCTTTGGCTTCGCCATTTTCCACAAAACCTTTTACTACCTGGATACGATCCAAGTTGGCCCCGTCAGGATCTCTGAGTGCCCTGATCAGGAAGGTGGGTGCCTTTCCTGAGGAAGCAGCTTTTAGATCACCTCCCATAGGGACCCCTCTTTTATAGCCTTCTTCGGCAAAATTGGGCAGGTGTTCTTCCCCTTCTTTAAAGTCCCATCCTGCAAATACCCTTACCTTGATCCTTGAACCGGTTGTACCATATACCTCCCGACGCCTGAACGCATCCCAAATGGCCTCCCGGGTATTCTCCCGGGCCCAGGCTGCTGCCAGTCCGGAAGCACCGAGGTCAATAGCCTTTATATCGAGGTCTTCACTAACAGGAGATTTGATTAAAACATCTTCAAAACGTTCCGGGCTGGGTTCTACAATGTTGGCCTTACCCCACCAGTTCTCCTCGGAGGTAGAGGCCAGTCCCCCGTGGGCATCAGTAGATCCTACCATTCCAAATTTGAAAGGATTGGCACCGAGTTTATTCTCAAGAACCAAACCGTCCATTAAAGCTCTTCGTGCATATTCAGTTCGAATCATTTCAGGAGTTTTCGGTTCTCTTCCGGAGAGATTTCCTTTATCAATAATCTCGAAGTCGGCAAATTCATCGTCGGGAGACAACAGGGGGTGGGCTTCTCCGGTACCTTTAGGCTGGGTAACCTCAAGTACGGGCTCGTAACGGGCTCGCATTTTGGCGTAATTGGCATCAAAGGGCTGCCCATCCATGGTTTCCAGCATAAACATCATCCCGTTAGACAGGTTCCCGTTATGGGGAATCGCCAGGGCCCTGCCCCCGGTCTTTTCCTCGTAATTTTTCATGTATTCCCAAAGGTCTTCAGGGTCTTCAGAGTCGTATAGAGACATGGGTACAACCTGTTTTACCCGGTCGGCCCCGTCGCGGAAGAGTACATTACGGTGAAGGTTATTCCCGTTAGGGGCCGAAGTCCACTCAAATCCGTGGATGGTGGTGAATACACCGGGATTATTGTATTGCTCTGCAAAACCGATGATCTGTTCCCAGGCGGTACGTTGCATATCCGGGTTGTCTATCAGGTCTTCTCCATCGTTCATCATGGCTACCCATTCGATGAAGGCATCATATCCGTTACCAGCCTGCATCATATCATACCATTTTTTTCCCTGTTCCGTAGCCAGTACTGTGGGGTCTCCTTCATTGAGAAAAGGAGCAAGCCCAAGGTTTTCAGCATGATCTGCAACAACCAGGAAATCCAAGGGACGTTTTAACCGGGCTTTTTGTCCGGTACTTGTTGTAATCGTATGGCCCATAGCAAATCTGTATGCATCTTCGGGCCCAACCGTATTACCGGCCATTCCGGCATCGGTAGAATAGGAGGTGTGCAGGTGGGTATCGCCCCAAAAAATTTCTGTTGGAAAATGCTGATCGACATAAGGAGAGTAATTCTTATCCTTTTCAGGCATTTCCTCCTTGGTAGGACGAATCTCCTGTCCAGTAAGCATTAAAGGACATAGTGCGATTACTAATGCAACATAAAAAATTTTCATACTGATCTATTTAATAAAATTGTTCATTAAAAATGTTCTGCCAAATGCATAGAATAAGGGAGTTCCAATCCTGATCTTTAATGGGGAAGTATCTCTTAGCTCGGGATAAATTCTCTGGCAAGCAGGGAGTTTCGTAAAATTATAAATTTTTTTAAAATACTGATATACAGAGTGTTGAAATTTAATTAGGTGTGAGTTTTTACAGTTATGCGCTAATGGTATAATAGAGAGAGAAGGGGAGGCAGGTAGACGGGGAAACGGGTAGGTAGGTAGATAGGCAGGTCTCCTTCAGGCTTCCAAATTAGTTGCTTATTGTCTTCTATTTATGATCTTATAAGATTGGACATACCCCTTCCGTCTTCAGGCTGTGGCCTGAATCCACCTTCCTAATTTAAAGAGGGCTAACTTTAGCACACCCCTTCCGGTCACGCTGAAAGCGTGACCGGAAGGGGTGTGCTCAATTATACAAAACTTACTTTAATCCGGCAGATCGCAGCGCTCTCTGGGTTCGCTCGCGAAGACAAAGGTTGGGTTATAGTGAATCGTTAGTCTGGAATAGGGAGATTTTGGCTATCCCTCGTACCTGGGTAGACTGATTAGGGTGATTGACATTCCTCGCTTTAGTGGGACTCGCGAAGCCACCTATCAATAATTCATAATCTATCATCAATAATCAAGCGTATGCCTCTCGATACACCACACATTTGGCGTTGCACTCGAGGTTACTCAATCTCAAACCTCTTTCTCTTTCTGTTTCTCTTTCTGTTTCTCTTTCTATTACTCCGGAGTATACCAGATCGGACTGCTCACCCCTCGTTCCTGGTGCACCAGTGGAACCTCATCCGGGAGGTCGAGATCATGCCTGATCTTATCAAAGAGTGTCCATCTCGGGGTGGGAATTTCCAGTACCCTCACATAATAGAAGGCCTGCAGGGAGGGGTCAAAATCGGGATCGCTCCAAAATGTGGTGAGTTCGGCCGCTCCGATATCATTTGTATATGCTGCAGTTTCCATGTTTACTGTATTTCCCACAGCGGGTAATTTGCCGTTCCCATCGAGCTCCCGGTCTCCGGCCCAGGCTGCCTCGTATATTTTTTCCTGAGTCTTGCCGTTGGCATCCACCCATCCTTTAATCACCTGTACGCGGTCCAGATTAGCTCCGTCGGGATCCTTTACCACATGGATCAGAAATCCCGGCGACTGGTCGCCCTGTCCTCCGTTCAGCACACTGCCCATGGGTACACCTTTGTCGTACCCTGCTTTCGCCATTTCGGGGCCCATATCACCTTCGGTAATTCCGAAACCACCGAAGAACCGCATTTTTAGTCTTGGCCCGGTAGTAGAAAAGGTCTCCCGGTTATACATGGCTTCCCAAAGGGCTTCCCGGGTATTGGATTCGGCCCAAACCCCCATAGTACCGGAGGCGGCCATTTCCCATCCCTGGTAGGCATCATTGTTGCCCTCTACCAGGGGGAACTTCCAGCGTTCGGCATTGGAAGGTTCTACCGTCTTGAATTTTCCGTAGAATTCAGATTCATCCAATGAGGAGAGTGCCGTATGGGTGTCGCTGGCACTGTTGGAACCGTACATAAATGGATTGGCTCCCAGTTCCTGTTCGATACGCATCCCGGATTTTAATCCTTCCCGGTAATATTCGGTTTTCCAGGCTTCTTTAGAAGTTTTAGGCTTTAAAACCAGGTTCCCCCGGTCCCAGAGCTCGTAATCGGCAAACTCGTCTTCAGGCGATAGCCACGGATGGGCTTCGCTTTGTCCTTTATACTGGAAGAGCTCCATCAGCCTTTCATATTTCTGTCGGGTTTCTGCCCATTCCTTGGTCATGGGGGTGCCATCGAATTGTTGTTCTTCATACATACGTCCGTTCGACATATTTCCATTGTGAGGAATGGCAAATACCCGGTCCCCGGTTTGTTGTTCGTAGTTGGCCATCCAGGCCCAGAGTTTTTTAGGCTCTTCGGTTTCAAAGGTGGTCAGTGGAAGTACTCCCCGGGCTTTATCGCCTCCATCCCTGTATATGATATTGCGATGCAGGTTGTCTCCGCCTCCGGCATTTACCGTCCATTCATAGGCTGTAAAGGTGGTGAATTTGCCCGGCTGATTGAATTTCTCTGCCGCATCTATGGTCTTATTCCAGGCGGTTTTCATCCATTTGGGATCCATGACTTGCTCAGGGAGTTGGCCATTGGACTGCAGGTTGATCACCTCGCTTTTTGCGGCCGCCGCCGCCGACTCCTCTCCGGAAGCAAAAGCCTCGTTCCAGCCTTTGAGAATATCGCTTTCCATCATTTCAGGGTTTCCGTCGATCACCTCATTTATGGTGCCCATGCCATCGGAGTGGTCAGAGATCAGGAACCAGTCATAAGGTTTTTTGATCCGGGTTTTGATCCCCGAATTAGAGGTGACTTCTTCCCCCATGGCGTAGCGATAGGCATCTTCCGGGGTTAAAGTGGCTCCGTCCAGTCCGGCATCAAAAGACCAGCCGGTATGTACGTGGGTATCGCCAAAATAGGCCTCTTTCAGAGGATTTACAGCAATATCCACCGCAGTGGAATCTGCTGCGGTATCTGTAGTATCTTCATTTTTTGTTTCGGTTTTGCAGGAAATTATAAGGATCAGGGCAAGAAGGAAGGTTGTGATCCGTAACATCTTATCAGATTTTAAGATTTATGCAGTAAATATACTGAAAATCAATTCGTTATGTAAAAAACAGTTATTGTTTACGTGATAAGGGAAGATAGTGCTAAAGTGATGAGGAGATGAAGTTATTGGAAAGATTAGTGGGGAGGGGGAGGCAGGGAAACGGGGAGGCAGCAAGGGTCATTAGGAGGCCTGTGCAGATGGCCGTGGCAAACTGTTATAGGTTTATAATTGGCTTTATTGGGCCTTCTATTTATGATCTAATAAGGTTTGAAAAACCCCTACCGTCAATGCCTGTGGCATTGACACCTTCCCCTTACTAAGGGGAAGGAGAATTTTAAATTATATGTAATCAGATTATTCGATTTCTGAACTATTATTTAGCAGTCTTCCAATGGAAAACCTTCCCTTTCCCTTCAATAGTGGAAGATTTCTTCAGCTGAGCTGATAACGGAAGGGGAATGAAGAACTGTGTACAGCCTTCTTATTCGATCTCGAACTCCAACTCAAACTCCAACTCCAACTCCAACTCCAACTCCAACTCAAACTCAAACTCAAACTCCAACTCCAACTCAAACTCCAACTCACTTCTCTCCTCCCGATTCACTATCTCTTTTCATCTTCCCCCTTCCAATGGGGATCTGTGCAAAAATGGCCCATTGCATATTGGTCTGGTTCCCGGTTTCATTTTTGAGCACGTCTGAAAATCCTCCGTGATAGCGGAACCCAATGGCTGTTAATTTTTCCTTCCCCAGGTAATACCCGATGCCGGCCAGCCAACCAAAATCCCATCGGGCTACCTCGTCATCGATGCGGTTAATGTATACCAGGGTATTTTCTTCATAATTGGTCTTAAAGATATCCCGGGCACGGGTACGGAAGGAGACCTGTGGGCCTAATTCCATAAAACCTCCGAAATTCAGCACGTATTGCATGGTTATCGGAATACTCAGATAGTTGATCTCCCTCGCTACCTGAGCTTCGGCAAAGGAGATGTCTAGGGCAGCATCGTTCAGGGAGTAGGGGGCTAATTCGGAAGTCCCTCTTTTATATTTGGCCAGCATGGCCAGGTTGCCCCGCCAGTGGCCCCCAAATTTTCGGGTAAAAAACAACCCCAGGTTAAAGGAGCGCAGGGGTTTCCCTTCGTCAATATGGGAGTAATCGTTCCAGGACTGGTCGAGGTGGATCCCAAAGGCCATTTTGTCGGAGTTCAGGTCATCCCCGAAGATCAGGCTCATTAAAACCTGCCCGTGTAAAGGCGAAAAGAGCAGGAGCAGGAGTACGGTGGTAATGACAGTTTTCATAGGTGGTTTTTTATTTGGCGTCAGTTATTTTCTCCCGGCCAGATTTATGATATAAGCAAGGATAAAAATAACGAAACATAACAGGGTTATTGGCGGAAGTCCTCCATGCCAATCCTGAGGTCGTCCCCAGCCCTGATACCCCATCATGAACAGGTGCAAGGCAGTAAAAAGAAAAGAGGTAAGGAGGGTTCTCCGGGAATTCATAAATCTCATAAAGGCCTGGTCTTCCTTTAAAAAGGTGTGGAATGAAGCATTGTAAAGCCATAAGAACAGAAATGCGGCGATCCCTGCTACCATGCTTATCCCTGCCTGGGTGGTATAGCCTCCATCCGCATCAAAGAATTTTCCAAAGATCTCCGGTTTAAGCAGGATCAGGCTAAGGAAGAGATGGAACAGGATAAGGAAAAATCCACTGATACCCAGGGTTTGCCTGGCATTAAGCCATCCCTGACCTACCCGGATGCCGATATTGCCCATAGGTCCCAGCGTATAATTCAGGGCAAGACAAAGAAACCCGGCAAAGCAAACAACCTTATTGAATACATAGGTGGGGAACATATGCCAGGGAACGGGACCAAAGATATGATACCTTAAAATGGCATATCCGCCAGTGAGCACGAGAACTCCTGCAAGAATGCGAAATCCCGGATGCCGGAACCCGGAAGCTTCTTCTCTGGATAACGGATCTACATCCATGGAGATAGTTTTATTATTTGTTCTTTAATATTTCTTTTTCAACCCCTGGAAGCGGTAATTCAGGTTGAGCAGGAACTGGCTTCGTTTTCCGAACACCCCCAGTTCTGTTCGCAGCATCCAGTGTTTGTTGAATTGGTACTGGGCCCCCAGGATCATGTTAAAAGGGGCTGCGACCTTTTTATCCAGATAGTAATCGATGGTGGTATTATCGAAATCAATACCGCTTACTCCCTCCTCCAGGCGGTTAATGATCTGGTTGGCCACCAGCCGCTGTGGGGGAGCAAGGCCTTCTGCCCAGTTTCGCAGATTCGCTATCGTTTGACCGGACCCTGCACTGGGGAAAATGTTTTTAAACGGAATGCTCCCTTCCGTATCACTCTGAATGCTCTGGTAGAATACTCCCGCCCAGACCGACAAACTGCGCTCCGGGTTAACCGGGGATGCAATGGTATGCCCTAAACGCAAGCTGGAATTAAAAGCGGGAACCGGTTCCACCACCGCCTCTACATCGACCCAATTATAATTGTTATCCCAGGCGATCCATACAGGGCCAACAGCACCGGTGAGAGTAGCACCCACACCGAAAGACCCGGCACTCAGCTCCTGGGTGGTTTGCAGGCCGATGGGTTCCAGGAGATTTACATCCGTTTCTGTGGTTCCACCACCAAATATGGCATAGATATTTAAAAAGGGCAGTACCCATAAGTCCGGGCGAAAGGTATAGGCATAGGTGGTGGCTATGGTGGGCCCAAAGACGATATAATCGCTGAAATCTACCAGCTCACCGCCATTGATCCCAAGTAAAATTCGGTCGATGCTGATCTCCTGCCGCTGGGTGAAGAACACAAAACTGGCACCCCAGGGATAGGGGATGTCGTAGCCCCTTTCATATGCCTTATCGCCCCAGATAGGGAAGGTGTAATTGTACTGCATCCGGGTGATGCTGTCGCGGTATTCCTGATAGGCTTCGTTATCAAATTTCAGGACACCCTGAGCCGATAGGGAAATGGTGTATAAGAAAAGGAAACACCACAAGGTGTTACGGAGAGTGCTATATCTGTGCCCCATAGTAGTGAATTTCTTACCCCGGGGCGAAGGGATTTAGTTTAGATGATGTAAATATATGAAAATCAACGAAATAAGTTGTAAGGGATTTCGGGATGTGGGGATACAGGGAGATGGGGAGATGGGGATGCAGGGAGGCAGGGATGCAGATCGCCACGGGATGCTACGCGCCCTGCCTTTGACAGGAAAACTCGCAAAGACGTGAGTATTAAAATTCATCTTCATGTCCAAACTCAAACTCGAACTCGTACCTGCGTTGGGGAGATTGCCACGTCCCGCCTTGCGGGACTCGCAAAGACGAGATGTACCATATTAAATATTCCGTACCACGTACCTCGTAACCTGTACCTTAATTAGGGAGATTGCCACGTCCCGTCTTGCGGGACTCGCAAAGACGAGATCTGACAAGTACTACCTAACCTTCTCAAATTACTACCCTCGTACCTCCGTACCTCCGTACCCCTGCCTGCGGCAGGCAGGTCCGTACCTTAATTAGGGAGATTGCCACGTCCCGCCTTGCGGGACTCGCAAAGACGAGCTGATTTGTAATACGTACCCCTGCCTTTAGCAGGTAAACTCGCCAAGACGAATTCTGACATTCACAACTCACAACTTATCACGGGTGCCATAGATCTTCTTGATCGCCTCCAGGTTCTTCTCCATCCCTTTCAAAAAGTCGGTATCCCCGGGTTGCCCTCCCATGGGAGTGATTACCACACTTTTGATACCCATCCTGGAGAGTTTTTCCACATTCTCAGGTAATGGCTCGCCTTCCCAGATGATCCAGGTTACGCCTTCATCCTTCATTAAATGTTCGATCTCATGTTCCATGTCGTGGTTGATGGGAGTTTCCGGTTCCCAATGCAGGCTTTTCCCTTCGATGCCATAAGCCTCAGTCAGGTATTGGTATACCGGATGGGAAAAGGCAACGGTGGTAGTGTTTCCTTCCGGAACGCTGTGCTGGAAGGCTTCGTGCAGGGTGTTCAGGTCGCTGGTAAGTTCTGTGTAATTTTTTTCGAATACTTCTTTTTGCTCCGGTTGCAGTTGCACCAGGGCACTTTTAACCTGTTCTGCCTGTTTGGCTGCCAGTTCCAGGTTGAGCCAGGTGGTAAAGGCGGTGCCTTCATGGGCGTGCTCGCCTTCGTCTCCGTGACTATGGGTAAAAGTGGCGCCACTGGACAGGAGTTGGTTTTTAAACGATTCACTTGTACTCACTACTTTTTCTTCAGGCAGGCTTACGTTCATCATCCAGTTCTCAAAGGAGGCGCCGTTCACCAGGATGAGGTCGGCCGATTGCATGGCTGCAATAGTATCGGCTACCGGCGTCCACCCGGAAGGATCGGAAAGTGACCCGGCAGGGAACCGGAGGTCGATGGCGTTTCCTCCGATACGATCGGCAAAATAGTAGACCGGGTAATTACTCACATAGACCACGGGTTTGAGCGCTGTCACAGCGGCGGTATTTTGAGGGGTTTCTTTTTGTTTGCAGCCTGAAAAGGTTGCGACTGTAATCATAATTAAAATTGCCTTTTTCATTGTTTTAGTGTATTAATTTTTCCAATAAGGGGATTCCTAAAATAGCGATCACAAGCAGGTAGGTCAGGGTGAGGAGCAGGCTCAGGGCAAATACCAGTAGGATCTCCAGGGAAAGGACAGCCGTAATTCTACCCCTTGCGGCCCCGATATAACGGAGGGTCTGTATTTCTTTTTTTCTGAGTCTTATGGAAAGGGAGAAGACCAGCAGGGTAATTACCAGGGTTGCCAATCCAATGGAAACGGCAGCCAGGGTAAGGATCTCTTTAATGGAAACCACCGTTTCCAGGAGTTCTTCCACCACCAGTTCCGGTACAACGATCTGGACGTTGTCTCCCTGGGTCTCGTATCTTCCACGCAGGATAAGCTCCGATTTCTTATCCTTGGGCACGGCAATAACCGCATTAACCGGGTAGCTGTCCGGGTTGCCGTGAAAGTGAAAGGAATTGATGTTCTCCGGGGTGATCTCAGTATAGGAAAGTACAGCTTTACTGGCAACAGCAATGCTGTCGGTACGCGACAATAGCAAACTGTCGGAGGTTACGGTGGTCAGGTCGTCATGACCATGAGCTTTCCCCGATATCACCCAGGTGGTTTTGATATCGGTGAATACAGCATCGTCATCAGGGGTATTCGTTTGTTCTAAAACACCCACAACGGTCATCTTCAAAGGAAAACTTCCTGCCACGTCAAAGGCTCCGGCAGGAGAGGAGATCACCGCATCGCCCACCTCGGCCCCAAGAACTTCGGCGGCAACAGCTCCCAGGACACATTCGCCTAAAACGGCCATAGGTCGGCCTTCCCGGAATTGCGTATTTCGAAATCCAAAATACTGGTTGGAGGTACCAATTATGGGTTGGGTCTTGACCCTGTAATTTATGTGGAGAGGGATTGCTGTGGCCAGCCCTTCCTGTTCGATGGCTTTAACCTCATGGTATTCGAGAGGGGGTATTCCCGGGTCCCTGAAATAAAGGGAGCTCAGGGTCAGGTCGGTGGCACTGCCTTTGCTGCCTGCCAGCAGTGGGGTGGTTACCGCCCTGGCCATCATCCGTTCCGATCCCCGGTTGGCAAAAAGATTCAGGGCCGTGGGGATAAAGATCACCATGCTGATAGCAAAGACCAGCAGCAGGGTTTTTCCCCAATGGTATTTCAGGTAATTCCATGCCAGGTAGATACTATGATTCATCTGTTTTGGAATTTCGGTTGAAACTATAGGTGCTCAGATCAATCTGCTGGTCAAATGCAGAAACGATTTCCCGGTCATGGGTAACCAGCACCAGGGTGGCCTTAAAGGTATCGCAATAGTCGAAGATGAGCCTGAGAATGGCATCGCGGTTTTTGGCATCCAGGTTGGCCGTAGGTTCATCGCAAAGCAGGATTTCCGGGGTGGCGATCATCGACCGGCAAACAGCAACCCGTTGCCTTTCTCCCTGGGATAATTGTCCCGGGTACCGTTTGGATTTATCCCGGAGGCCTACAGCATCCAGTAATTCCAGGGCGCGCTGTCTATGCTCTTGTCCGAATTTTAAAACAGGATTAATGCGCAGGGGAAGGGTCACATTGTCGATCACCCTCAGGTAATCGAGGAGCTCGAACTCCTGGAAGACCAGGCCTGTTTTTACAATTCGCAGATCCTGGAGTTCTGCCATGCTGTACGTGGTCATATCCAGGTCGTTCAGGAAGATCTTCCCGGAATCGGGACGAAGGATGCCGGCCAGCAGTTTTATAAAGGTGGTTTTTCCACAACCACTGGCCCCGGTAACAGCTACCCGGTTCCCTTTGCCAATTTCGAGGTGGTCGATCTCCAGCGAGAAATCCGCTGTATAGGAGAATCGGACATCCCGGCAGCTGATCACAGGGTAGCCGACGGGATCACTTCCCGGTCTTCGGAGTCGAGTATGATCTTTGAGATCTTCCATGTATCGTTGTCAGTTTTCATTTCTATGGTACCGGTATACCGGTTACGTCGATAGTGAATATGTTTCAGGTGTTTTACCCGGGCGGTTACTGTCCATGAGGCCGGATAACTTAAGCTGCTTTGCCCGGAAGGGGTTTCCGCATCGCCTAAAAGGTCGACCTGAACATCTTCCACAGTTACCTCCGAGCCCTCTCTGAGTCCCATGGTGAGCCGTCTTCGGCTGTCGAGGTAGATGTTGTCCAGCAGCTGCTCATCTACATTGGAGGAAAGTGCCTCAAAAAGGGCCTCTTCATCCTCAATATTAAAGGCGGAATAGGTGTTCGATAACACCTGTTGCATTACGGCCTGAACCTGGCGTTGATCCATATCGGCTGAACTGAACCAAGGGTTGATTATACCTGTCTTTAGCGGTAAGCAGCAAAGTGCCAGTCCCATAAGCAGCAGGGATGCCACAGGCTTGCGTTTACCAATACCCATATCCCTGTGCACCTTTTTCTGTCTTGGCCAGAACAAGATGCCGGCCAAAAGCAGCCCAAGGCTCAGGAGGGGAGCCTGTAATTGGGGATGCAGGCGAAGCGTTCCCGGGGAGAATCCTGCCCTGGCGATGACAATCACCCCGATCATTATCACGGACAATGCAGCAAGTACCCCGAATATTGTGATTCTTGAATTGCCGGTTTTTTGTCTTAGGGATATCCACCTGATCAGAGGAAATATTACAGAGGCTGTAAAAGTTACGATGAGTCCAAATTCCAGCGATCGGGCAACGGGATAAGACAGGTGCCGGTCTGTGTATTGGGCGAGAACGATGCCGCTCCCCAATCCAATGACAGTTGATAGCAGGGCTGAGATCCAACCCGGATTTGTTTTTCGGTAATACACTGCAAATAATAAAAGAACTCCCGATGCAAGGGTAAACTCTGTAGTAAAAGGTGTTTGGAATCCGGAAAATCCGAGTACGATACCTATTAGAAAGGGTATTAAAAGAAAAAGCGTCCGGGATTGGCGTTGTGTTTCTTCCATCAGCATAAATCCCGTTACCACCACCAGGGCAACAGTCCAGAGGACTAATGGAATGGTGGGGAAAAGTGATGGAGTGTCCCAGAGCAAAGTGGCATGATAAAAGAGCAATCCGAAGGAAACTGTTCCCAGGAGGATATGGGTCTCCCGGAAGTTGGCTAAATCCTTATTTGAGATCAGGGGAACGAGCGATAATCCCTGCCTGAACAACAGGTATAACAGCCCAACTCCCAGTATGATTCCCGTTAGCGTCCAGAACATAAGAAGCATGGTTTCGGAGGAGGTGTAACCGGAAATGGTATTTAATTCGGGATATTGAGCTCCGAGAAATATCATGGATACCATCAGCGGGAGGAGCAATGCCTTAGCATTAAAAAGTTCTTTTCGGGAGGTATAATTTTCCAACACCAGGAGCAGGGATAACAAAAGAGCGGTGAGGCCGAAGATCCATCCGGGTGTCCTCAGCAATTCAAAATAAGAAAGCAGATGCCCTGCGATGATCCCCAGGGAAAGCAGGAAAATTGTTTTTAATGCAGAAAGGTCGCTTTTGAGGATCAGGATGAACAACAGCAGTGCAAACAGGTAATTGCTAACGGGGATACGCATGCCCTTATAGATGCCTTCAGTAAGGTTCTGCCAAGGCGAAGGTGGATACGGAACTTCGAACCATGCTGCTGCCGGGTTCAGGGTAGTGCTGTAAACTCTGCCCTCCAGGGTCCCGATCTTAAGGATGATGTTGATCTGACTCCCCAGCAATCCGCTGATCCCGATGTTTTGCCCGTAGAGTTCCTGTGGGTCGCATTTTATGGTCCATCGTATTTCCTTGACATAGGCATTCCCGGTTACCTTTGGGGTTTCCAGGTTCTTACAAAACTCCGGAAAAACCGGGGCGGCTTTAAGCACTTTTCCCTGGATCACGGGCAATACAAAATACACTTCGAATACCCCGGGTTCGACTTCCTGGAGTTCCAGGCGGGCGGGGTAAACGATATCAGCTTTTATGCTGAAGGGCAAAAGCAGCATGCACCATAAAAGGGATCGGAATATATTTTTTATTAAAAATCTATTCATCGATCAGATCTTTAGCCATGCCCTGGTAAATAACTTCATATTGCTGAAGGAGTTCTGTGTAGAATTGTTCTTTAGCAGCTTGTTTCTCTTCGTACTGCAGCATATTAGCAATTTCATTCTTTACCTTATCCAGGGGTAAGGGTTCAGCAGGAACAAGTGAATCCAGGTAGATCAAATGTAATCCGAATCCGGATCGAACGGGACCTGACCATTGCCCGACAGGCAGCTCCATTAGCGAGGCTGCAAATCCGTTACCGAATTCCCGGTCGATGGCATCGGTGGTTTGCAGGTTCATCCTGGGGGGTAAAAGCGAAGGGGAAGCCATTTCCATCCCTTCTTGAGGAGACAGGTTTTCCCGGTTCCAGGCAGATGAAAGTTCAGTCAGCCTGGTACTGTCTTTTTCATCCTTAAGGTATACCTGGTGAAATTTAAGCAGTGCCGGGGCGATGAATTGCTCTTTACGGAGATCGTAATACGCTTTGATGTCTTCTTCAGTAATGTCCCGTTCACTTCCCTGTCCTTCTGCCAGCATATCCATTTGAGAGATCAGGGCACGTTTTACTGTGGCATTGTTACGGTCCATCTCCTGGTTCAAGGCCTCCCGGTACACCACCTCGTCCTGTATGTATGAACCCATAATTCCCTGTAACTCATCACGCGTAGGCATGCGTTTCCAGGTGCGCTGCCAACCGGCGATCATATGCGCCAGCTCGGCATCGCCAATAACAACCTTACGGTCTTGCAGCTCCGGTTGCCGGGGCCCATAGATCAATAATAGGGTTATACCCAGCAATAGTCCGAATATGAAAATACGTGTCACCGGAAGGTTTAAAAAAGTACGCATTGATGTAAATTTTCTATTAATGTATTGAAAAATAGTGATTTAACATGTGCTTTTGGACCAAGTGTATGATATGAAATGATGAAAGGATTTTAAAAATAAACGAATTACAGAGAGAGCAGGTATCAGGGAGGAACAGTAATGGCATCCCGTCGCACTGCTACTACCCCCTTAAGGGCATGGCCTCTTTGGTAATTCGATTGAAAACCATTATACTATTACTATGCAAAGAATAAATGATGAGGTCCTCACCAACAAAGTAATCCCTGATCCCATAGCCTCGGCAGCCCAATGCGCCCTGGAACACTTTCCGGAGTTAAAGAATACCCCGATCACGTTCAGATTCAATGAAAAAGCCGGGAAATCGGTGATGAAGGCACAGCCGGAATTCAGGAGTTTCTTTCGGAAACGAAGTCAGCGCAGGTATTATATCTTTATCAGTAGGACCTTTAACCTCGGGGGGCAGGTTTTTAATACCAAACAGATTCCGGAGGAGGTAATGATCGGCTGGCTGGGACACGAACTTGGGCACATTATGGATTATGAGACCAGAAGTAAATGGAACCTGTTCTGGTTTGGGCTACGATACCTGTTTCAGCCGTCGTATACACGTAAGGCAGAGCGTGTTGCGGATACCTTTGCTGTGGAAAACGGGATGGAAGCCTATATCCTTAAAACTAAAAACTTCATCCTCGAACACGCCGACCTTCCCGAACGCTATAAGGCCAGGATACGCAGGTACTACCTTTCGCCTGAGGCCATTGTGGAATTGGTTCAGGAGCGCGACCGGATATCTTAATCCGTATCAGCTTCACCGTTCACGAAACGCTCCCACTCCTCGAATTTTTCTTCATTCATGACCCGTTCCATCTTTACCTGACCTCCTTTTTTCTTACTGCGTTCATTCCAGCGATAGAAAACCTCCGGAGACACCACTTTTACCTTGACGCCTTTAAGGGCTTTATTCCGGGCTACACCGTAATTTTTATTGGCCTGCTGTAAATGGGAATCCAGGATCTCCGCCAGGGTGCCCTCGTCCTCAGTGGTTTCCGATCCGAGGTACCAGCAATGATAAAAGCCATCTTCAAATTCCTTTGCACAAATGGTATACTCAAGAATGCCTTTATCCAGGGTCTCTTCCAGGTGTTGTATTGCCTGGTCCAGTTTATTGACCGATAACTGGGAGCCTACCACATTGAGGAAGAATTTGGTACGGCCGGTAATTCGGATCTCCTTTCTTTTCAGATCGGTAAATTTGATGGTATCGCCAATGGAATAGCGCCAAAGCCCGGAGACTGTGCTTATGATGAGAATGTATTCGGTTTGGGCTTCCACCTCTGCGATGTTCAATGCCGGAGCGTCCTGGGATACCGAACCATCTTCTTTTATGTATTCGGGTAGGAAGGGTACAAATTCGAAGTATATCCCATTGTCGGTAAGTAACTTCATGGCGGTGGTTTCCGGCCGTTCCTGCAGGGCGATGAATCCCTCAGAGGCCAGGTAGGTGTCGATCACCTCCACAGGTTTTCCCATAAGAGATTCAAAGTTTTTCCGGTAGGGTTCAAAAGCCACCCCTCCTGAGGTATACACCTGCAGGTTTGGCCATATGTCATGGATGTTGTCGAGACCGTTATGGTCGATCACTTTTTCCAGCATTAACTGTATCCAGGAAGGGATGCCACTAATAGCTCCGATGTCCCATTCCTTTGCTTTTTCTGCGATCCTTTTTACACGTTCATCCCAATCGTCAATGGAAGCGATCGCTTCCCCCGGTTTATAAAATCCCCTGAACCAAAATGGAATATTATCTGCGCTGATCCCACTGATTTCTCCCTCTTTATGTCCGTCTCTGGTATCGAGATTGGTGGAGCTTCCCAGCATCAGGATCTCCTTTTCAAAAAAGTCCGGAGACATCTCAAAATGGGTCATGGCATACACCTGCTGCTTACCGGCTTCGGTAATGGCATCGAGCATTTCACGGGTAACAGGAATCCGCTTGCTTTCATTACCCGTTGTTCCGGAACTCAGGGCGTAGTATTCCGGAGCCCCCGGCCAGGTAATGTTTTCCTCCCCCTCATGGAGCCTGTACCACCACTCCTGATGAATCATGTTATAATCAAAATAGGGCAGGGCTTCCGAAAACGCAGCCTGCATGTCATCGGCCTCCAGAATTTCTCCGAAACCATAGGCCTTTCCGAAAGCGGTGTCCCTTGCCGTATCCAACAGCATTTTTAAGACTTTTCTCTGTTCCTCAACGGGATCAGGTAACGCAGTCACCTGCTCCCTGAGTTCCAGATATCCTTTGATAATGTGTCCGAGAATGGCCATAATGCGAATGATGTGAAATTATTATAATGCTCTGAAGTTACGAATTTACCAGGACCGGGCCAGGAAACGCGTGAGGTTCGGCGATTGGGAGGTGCTGTTGTAATGGAATGGGTATAGCCGGAGCGCTGAAATCGTCCCCCTTTTAAAGGGCGGCATCATTAAAGCGGCAGCCCCCGGGAAGGAGGGGGCTTATCCGGTTATTTATAAATGAAAGGGCATCTGGCCTTTTGCCTGCAGGTCTCCTTTCAGGACCCTGGCAGCAGTAGTTTGAAATTCAGGAAGGTCCTGGCCCGAGACGATCACATCATAGGCCTTATGAAGGGAAGTTATCACCCGGATGGCATAAGGGTTACCAAACAACAGCAAAGTGACCCGATGGCGGTTCAGGAGTTGTTCTATAAGTTCCAGGTTGTCCGGGCTTATCCCAAAATTGGAATGGGGCTTTATATTGGGAGGATATAAAGCAATAGCTATAGGATCTCTGGTGCTGAGCTTCAGGGATCCCGTATTTTCTTCCACCCTTATGGTGGTTATTCTTTTTGTTTTCCGAAGTTCTTCCAGAAAGCCGTTCTCTTTTTCGTGTGCTCCGATACATACGAAGGTATCCGGGATGTCTGTGGCCGAAGGCTGTTCACTGAGCCTGATCATGCTGAGGGCCGCAATTTCACGGTTTATCTTCGAGGCCCTGACCAGGTCCGGGGCACCTTGTCTTTCCTTTTTCTGCAGCAATCCCACCTTTTCCTTCATGGCGAGAATTCGCGCAACCGAATCCTTTATTGCTGATTCCCCGCAATGGTCCAGGATCTTATTCTTGCCTTCTGCAATGTGTTCGGAAAAACAGAGAATATCGTTCCCGGCCTCGAAGGCTTTTTGTTCAAGGATTCCCTTTTCGGAGTATATTTTGCATACACTGTGCATATTGAGGGCATCCGAGATCACCACCCCATCAAAACCGAATTCTTCCCGAAGCAGGCCTTTAATGATCTTTTCTGAAAGGGTTGCAGGAAGCGTCTCGTGACCGCTAAGTGCGGGGACGGCGAGATGACCCACCATAACAGAATCTACTCCCCGGTCGATAAGAGCTCTGAAAGGGGCGAGGTCTTCCTTCAGCATCTCTGCTCTGGATCGTTTGATCACTGGCAGTCCCAGGTGGGAATCCACGGCCGTGTCTCCATGCCCGGGAAAGTGTTTAAGACTGTTCAGGATACCGGCATCTGCAAGGCCACGGCAGAATGCCGCAGCTTTTCGGGTAACGTTTTCCCGGGATTCACCGAAAGAGCGGTAGCCAATAACCGGATTGTCCGGATTGCTGTTAATATCCACCACGGGGGCAAGATTATAGTCGATACCTACAGACTTCAGGTCTTTCCCCATTTGAAGCGCGGCTTGGTAAATAAGGTCGTCTCCCTCCTCGGGCATAGCACCCAGGGTAATGGCGTAAGGATAACAGGGGGTGTTTTCCACGCGCATGGCAAGTCCCCATTCCGCATCAATACTTATCAGCAGGGGGATCTCAGAAAGCGATTGGTAATGCGCGATCAGGGATTTAAGTTTCTCCAGGCTGTCCCGATAGGCGATCACCTCTTTTTTCTCGTAATTCGTGGCCGCACTGGCCCGGCTGTGAAAAAAGGTGAGTCCTCCGATCTTGTGTTCCCGGATCAGGGTTTCGATCTGGCGGATGCCTTCTGCATCGTCATTGATAAACGCCGCAGGACAGAACAATTGCCCCGCCAGGTCATCCAGGGAGGAGTTGCTGAGTATTTTTGTGATGCTAGTCTTCATTTCTTTCCTGATCTTTTTTACCATAATCCTGTGGGAATTTTAAATAGCGAACAACGAGGATACCCGGAATAGCTGCGATGACCACCCAGACAAAAAAACCGGTGTATCCCAGTAATTCCTGGACATATCCGCTGATCATCCCCGGAACCATCATCCCGAGAGCCATAAACCCTGTGGCAATGGCATAATGCGAGGTTTTGGATATCCCTTCTGCGATATAGATGAGGTACATGAGATAGGCGGCAAATCCAAACCCGTACCCGAATTGCTCTATCACGACAACAACAGAAGCATACACCACGGACTCCGGGGTAAAAATGCTCAGCAGGACATAAAAGAGATTCGGCACGTTAAGGGCCAGGATCATGGGCAGCATCCATTTGCCCAGGCCATCCCTGGAGATAACGAACCCTCCAAGAATACCGCCCAGGGATAGGGCAATGATGCCCAGGGTTCCGTAAATGGTTCCTACTTCGGTGGTACTGAGCGCCAGGCCGCCTGTTCCCCGTTCATCCAGGAGGAAAGGGGAGGCCATTTTAACCAGTTGGGATTCGCCCAGACGATACAGGAGAATAAAGGCCAGGGCAAGACCAATCTGTTCTTTCTGGAAAAAGGACTTAAAAACACCCACGAAATCCAGGTGTTGTTTCGGGGCTTCGGTATCCTGGTATTCCACCTCCGGGGTGGTAAAGAAATTGATCAGGGTGAGTACTACCATAAGAAGCCCGGTGATAAGCATGGTATAGGACCACGCCCGGGTGTTGTCTCCATAATGCTCTTCGAGAAAACCGGCAACCACCACAATAAGTCCCTGTCCGGTGATCATGGCCAGGCGGTAAAAAGTACTTCTTACCCCGAGAAAAAAGGACTGCTTCTTTTCTGTGAGGGCGATCATATAATACCCATCAGAAGCAATATCATTGGTAGCAGAGGCAAATGCCGCCATCCAGAAACACGCCAGGGAAACCATAAAGAATGCTGAGGTTCCCAGGCTGAACCCGGTGAGGAGGAAGGCCAGAGCCACCAGGAGCTGCATACCAAGAAACCATTTGCGCTTGGTCCCCTTCAGGTCTACTATAGGGCTCCATATGGGCTTGATCACCCATGGAAGGTAGAGTAAACTGGTGTAGAGTCCGATATCGGCATTGCTGACGCCAAGTTTCTTATACATGATGACAGATACGGTAATCACGATCACATAGGGGATCCCTTCAGTAAAATAGAGGGAGGGTACCCACCACCAGGGGTTCTTGCTGTTTGCGGCTTCAGCCATTTCTTCTGAGTAGGTTTTCATATACACTTTTTTCGGAGCCTTCTATAACGACGGCATTGACATTCTTTTTATAGTATTCTTCAGGGCCAACCCCACCTATGATCCCGTAGGCATACCCCATTTCTCTAAGTGCCTGCAGGGCTTTTATCAGCAGTACCTTCCCGATCCCTTTTCCACGTGCTGCTTCCAGGGTGCCCGTGGGGCCAAAAAAGGCCTTTGCCGTGGTTTCGTAACATGCAAATCCCAGAATTTCATTGCCTTTCTGGGCGACAAAGCAGCTCACAGGTTGGCGGCTGAAGGCCACTTCTACCTCGTTGGCCCAGAATTCACTGAAATGGGTTCCTGCCCATTGACTCACCAGGCTTTTCTCCGGGGCAATAGGCCTGCGGATAACAATGCCTTCAGCAGCAAGTGCGTTTTCTTTGTCAGAAATATCCGGGAGTTCCGTTAGGCGAACAAGCATGTCTTTCATAAGCTGGTTTTTATAGTTTCAGGGTTTTCAATGCACTTTCGTTACCATAGCGATCGACCAGAGAAAAGATCAGGACACGACCTGCAGGGTTGGGAATGTCCACAGAGATCTTCTGATCGCTGCTGTACACCGGTACCACCGCTTTAATGGAGGCAGCGCGTTCGGCCTTTCGTTTGCTGGGACGTTTCAGGTCATAGACCACTACTTCCTTAATGGGGGCCGGAGCAGCAAGTTGTATCCCAAGGGTCAGGGTATCTTTTGTGTTGGCTTCCCCGGTAACCTCTGCTATTACAGGAGCAGACCCGGAACCCTTCATTGACGGAGCTATTGCCTTGTATTTGTAGGTTTCCCTGAGAAGTTCCACGATCTCATCACGATCCTTCATGAGCGACTTGGCACTAAAATAAATATTCCCGCCTACATTTTCGGCCTCCCTGGCAAGTTTTACCTGTTGAATGAGCTGGGTTTTATCTTTCCAGTCGGGGTCGTTGTCGGTCAGGGCCCTGTAGGCACCATTTCCTACGTACAGGTTGGCGTTTTCCGTATTTTGATCCCACCAGTTGAGGATGGTGCGGTGGGATGCCAGTTTGTGGTCCAGGGTCCAGTAGATCTGGGGAGCCAGGTAATCGATCCATCCGTTGCGCAACCAGGAAAGCGGATCGGCATACAGGTCGTCGTAGTTGGTTTGTCCGGCCTGGGTATCTGAGCCACGGGGATCAACAGACTTGTTTCTCCATACCCCAAACGGACTGATTCCGAATTGTACCCAGGGCTTTCTGGATTTAATGTTGTGATGGAGCTGACGGATAAGGCTGTCTACATTGGCGCGACGCCAGTCGTCGATCTCCTGCTCGCCATTGCGGTACCTGAGATAGGAGGTACTGTCTTTAAAAGTTTCGCCCTTGATCTTATACGGATAGAAATAATCGTCAAAATGAATGGCATCAATATCGTAGTTTTCCACCAGTTCATTGGTGATACTGGTGAGGTGGTCCTTCACCTCCGGAAGGCCCGGATCGTAATAGTATTTTTCTCCGTACCTGATCATCCATTCCGGGTGCTTGAAGAAGTCGTGATCTTTGCTAAGGCTTGCGGTGTCGAGATTGAAAGTAGCCCGGTAAGGATTCATCCAGGCGTGAAATTCCATCCCTCTTTGGTGGGTTTCCTCGATCATCCAGCGGAGGAGTTCATCATAGCCAGGTTCGGCCTGACCTTGCTGACCGGTCAGGTAGGCTGACCATGGCGATAGGGAAGAAGGGTAGAAGGCATCGCCGGCGGTACGGACCTGGACAATGGCGGTATTAAAGTGGAGTTCCTCGTAAAAATCCAGGATCTCCAGGTAATCTTGTTTTTTCTTTTGCAGGGCATCGGTACCGTTTTTAGGCCAGTCGATATTGACCACGGTGGCGACCCATGCGCCGCGGAGTTCGCGTTTAGGGGGTTGGTTCCTGTGGCTTCCGCAGGAAACCAGAAATGGAATTATAAGGAGATAGCGTAAGAGAGAAATCAGGTGTCTGTTCATGGCTTAATGAAGAAAAAGGCCCGCCCACAATTGGGCGGACCTTTTCCGATTAGGAATTCTAACTAATTCAAACTTGAGGGTCTGTTGGTGTATTGGTATTTTTATCGCGCTCCACGTTCGGGTAAGGATACCAGTTACGGTTACGTTCCGCATTGGCATCACCGGGTCCGGGACGTCCGAAACGACGGCTGTCTTCAAGTTTTAAGCCGCTCATGTACATTTCGATACAACGATTTTTATAGATCTCCGTCAGTAAGCTCGCCTGATCAGTTGCGCCGGTATAGGCCGATAATCCGGCTCCTAATCCAAAAGCGTCCTCAGCGCCAGTCTTGGTTCTAACGACATCAAGAGCGGTTACGGCCTGAGCGGCTTGACCTTCACGGGCATGGGCCTCAGCTATGATCAGGTCCATTTCTCCTGGCACATAGATTGGGATCGAGGCTTCATCAGCGGTAAAAAAGCCTTTCCCGTTAGCCTCATTGCCTTCCAGGTAAAAAGCAATTCTGCCATCGGCAGGGTCGGGAGCCAGAGCTCCTGTTAAGCCAAAATCTGGTAGCACATCGTAAACGTTGTTCGTAGTAAGCGAAGAACGGAATACCGGGTTCTGGGCTACGTTGTCGTAGATGAACACTGAGGTACTTCCGCGGTCTACTACGCTGGCGGCTGCAATGGCTTCAGAATGATTGCCCAGCATAAGCTGGTATCTTGCGATAAGAGCCTGTATAGCATTAGGCAGGTCGATATGATTTCCTACAGTATTTAATACGTTAGCAGGTACCTGGGTCCCTATTAATGAAGCCGCTTCCTGAAGACTGGAAACTGCAACCTGAAGTCCTTGTTCACGGGAAACAAATTCCTGATTAACTCCGGTTTCTACGGTTACATTTTCCCAGAACTGAGTCATGGTACCTATAGAAAGCGCTTTATAGAATAAGCCGTAAGCGCGAATGGCATCGGCTGTTTCGGCCGGAGCTGCATTCTGAGCATTATCAATCACCTTTTGTGCATTACTTCGCACTAAGTTCAGGTTGGTCCATAAATTGGTTACCACAGAGTTGCTTGGGGCCACACTGCTACCCCCGTTAAGCAAGGCGGCTAACTCGGCATTACCTGCATTAAGAAGGGTAAGCTCCATGGCGCTAAATCCTGCTCCGGAGATCGAGGTATATACGGAACTGGCGCCACCTACGCTATATTGGTATTCAAGGCCAACAATGGACCCCAGTAAACCGTTAGTTTCCTGCAGCACCAAATCTGAATTCGGTGCATTCGGGTTGTCAAAATCAGTCTCACAAGATGGCATGGAAACCATGATTCCCAGTGAGAGTAGTGAGGTATATATTATTTTCTTCATAGTTGTCATTTTTAGAATGAAGCGTTGAGTCTTAGTTGGAATGAAGCCGGTATTGGCACGTTACCAAAGTCATCTCCACGAACAACATTACTGTTTCCTGCAGAGTTAGTTTCTGGGTCATATCCAGAGTAGTCATCGAATGAGATCAGGTTTCTTCCGATCAAACTCACACTGAAATTTTCCATAGACCCCAGTTTTCCGAAGTCGTAGGATAATTGCAATTCTCTCAGCTTAATGAAAGAACCATCTTCCACGTGGAATTCCTGGATACGAGGTCCGCGGAACCCTCCAATGGCAGCTACCCAGCCACGAGGTACTTCTCCACGAAGTTCTGCCTCCGCCAGCTGCCCGGATCCTACGTTATTTCCGGTGATGGAGTTCCAGTTGTAAACTTCGAAACCACCCATGGCATCAAACTGCATTCTGAAGCTAAGGTTTTTATACGTGAATTCATTGATAAAACTCGCAGTATAATCTGGAATTGGGTCCCCCAGAACCTTACGGATCGGAGTGCCGGTTGGTTGACCATTTGCATCTCGCATCGGTTCTCCTGTAATATCATCTCCTCGCTCTACCTGCGGAAGTCCGTCGGCATCCAGGAGATAAGAACCATCGGGGTTACGCGCAAAATAAGTACCTACATAACTACTCAATTCTTCTCCGATCACAGCACTTTGTGTACCACCACCACCTCTCAGTGCTTCACCTGTACGTGCAGATGAGGTTATCGAGGTTACCTCGTTGTTGAGGGTACTTAAGTTAAAGGATGTATTCCAGGTGAAATTTTCATTTTTAACCGGAATGGCATTAACTAACATCTCGATACCACTATTGGTCATTGTTCCAATATTCGTAGTTGTGATACGCCCCCCCTGCGATGGAGCAAGAAAGACCGGTAAGATAAGGTCGGTGATATCCTGATTGAAATAAGTTCCCTGGAATGCAAGACGTCCTCCCAGGAAGGCCATATCAGCTCCCACCTCAAGTTCGCTCATTCGTTCCGGCTCAATCTCTTCATCACCAAGTCTGGTTGAAGGCACAAATCCTCCTAAAGATCCCAGAAGAATAGGACTGGACAATGTAAATCGGTCATAGGCTCCGATGGCGGTAAGGTTACCGGCATCCCCGTAGGAAGCGCGAAGCTTTAAGGTATTAAAGAACCCTTCCTTATTCCAAAAATCAAAGTCAGATAAGACAACAGATGTGCTCACTTTTGGATAAAACTGATTTCTTTGGTCCTTTCCGAAACTGGAGGCGCCATCAAATCGTCCTGCCAAGGTCAGGTATATCTTGTTGTCAAAACTTATGTTTTCCTGTAAATATCCACCCCAGATTGAAAGTTCACTTCTGGATTCACTTGGATTAGAGAAGTAGTTTTTTGCTGCACCGATGGTTTCAACAAAATCCAGAAGATCTCTACCTTCCGCACTGGACCGTTCTGAACGTCTGTAAAGGTAGTTTCCACCTACCGTACTGGTCAGTGAGAACATGTCGCTGATGTCCAGCTTATAACTGGCGGTAAAGTCGCTGGTACGGCTGAAGAAATTCAAGGTAGCAGTACTTACATATCCGTCAGGAAAGAAAGAGGCACTAACCGGTCCATAAGGGATTCTGGGCTGGAAGGTGTTTCCTTCCAGACTGTAGGTATCTATACCAAACGTGTACTTCAGGTTCAGATTCTCAATTGGAGTATAGTTAATGGTACTGTTGGCAATCATCCTGTTTGTTTCCTGAGTAATGTCGAAATCCTCAATTACCGTCAAAGGGTTCACCCTTTGTTGTTCTACGGGTAAAAGGTTTCCATCGGCATCACGCTCGGTGTAGTTCCATACATTATCAGTAATAAACATGGTGCTTATAGGGCTAAAGAAGTTGTTCCCATTAGGCTTGTCTTCACTACTTGAGTTGGTGTAGATGATTCCTGCATTGATGTTTAGCTTGTCACCAATTTTCTGATTTGCCGTAAGGCGAGCCCCGTACTTCTGGAAACTGGTGTTATCAATAATCCCCTGGTTACGACTGTAGTTGGTAGAGAAGTAATAATTACTTTTATCATTCCCTGAAGACATGGAAAAATTGTTATCTGTTCCATAGGCGATATCTCTGAAAACACCATCCTGGAAATCGTAGCGGGTCACAGCATAGGTGGTTTCATCAAGAGGTCCCCCCAGTCCGTTTGGTCCTGTTCCAGGGTTGGTTCCGCGATCGCCTCTAAGATTGGCGATCATCGTAAGACGATCTCCCGTGGTGGTAAGCCGTTCGTCTCCTGGAATACCAAAACGCTCCGGGAAATCATTAAAATCAAGACGCTTCCTTACATAGCTAACAGAAGCTGCCGTTGAAAATGAAATTTTAGGTTCTCCGGATTTTCCTTTTTTAGTGATGATTTGTACAACCCCATTCGATGCCAGAGACCCGTATATTGCTGCGGCCGAGGCCCCGCTTAATACCTCAATACTCTCAATGTCGTTTGGGTTGATGTCTACAAGTCTGTTTTGTCCCGCCTGGAAAGATGTTCCCATAGCATCAGCGTTCAGATTGATCACATTAGAGGTGCTGTTATCGACGATCACTCCGTCGATCACGTATAGCGGTTCTGATGATCCGGTAATTGTACTTGGACCTCTCAATCGCACTGAGAAACTACCTGCCGGATCCCCGGAGTTCTGGGTGATCTGTGCTCCGAGTGTTTTTCCTGAAAGTGCTGACAGAGCGTTATTTGATCCGGTGTTTGCGATGGATTCTGCCTTGATGGTGTTAATGGCATTTCCCAATTGTCTACGGTTGGTGCTTACTGCACTACCGGTTACCACCACTTCGTCAAGAGAGAGAAGGTCTTCAGAGAGTTGGAAATCGATGGTGTAATCGGTCTGACTTCCAACGTCTAAGGTGGCCCTGCTTGAGGTGAATCCAAGATAGGTGGCTTCAAGAACATAGGATCCTGACTCCAGGCCGACATTCAATTGATAATTTCCGTCGAAATCCGTGGTGGTACCTAAATTAGTTCCTGATACCGCAACAGATACCCCTACCAGCGGTGTGCCGCTGCTTGCATCTGTTACTTTCCCCGAAATGGAGACGATGTTGGCCTGAGCGATCATGGCCAACGGCAGCAACAGGAAGCCCAGAAACATCAGGGCTCTTGTTGTCCTACTGTTTTTAAGTAAGAATGTGTTGTTCATAATTTGAATTAGTTAATGAGTTATCGTTCTGTACTAATTGACAAAAGGCTGACTGGTGGTTGTTTTGGTTACGAAAACGTTTGAGAATCTGGGGCTTATCCCACTCAGGTCTCGTGTATGTGCAGCATTTTTGTACTATTAGCCTCTCAAATAAAGCAAAAAAAAACATATTGTGCAAGATATTGCAGTTTTTTGTAAGATAAATAAACATTTAACAGACAGTGTAGGAAAAATAAACTGCAAAAAGCTGCAGAAATAGAAATTTTGCTATATTTGTTAAAATCTCATTAAAAAAGCATGTTAAAAGCCGAACGCCATCAGCACATTCTGAACGAGGTGAGTATTCGAAGCCGGATACAGCTCTCGGATATTGCAGAATCCCTGGGAGTATCCATAGATACCATTCGCCGGGATGTCAAGGAACTCGATGATAAGAACAAGCTCAAGAAAGTGCACGGTGGGGCCCTTTCCCTGGGGTATAATGTATTTCCCTTTAGTAACAGTGAGGTTTTTAACAAGGAAATGAAGGCGCATATTGCCCAGAAGGCCATTGGCCTTATCAAGGAAAATGCAGTCATCCTGATGAGTGGGGGAACCACCAACCTGGAATTGGCGCGACTTTTACCGACCAATCTCGATATCACCGTGTTTACCCCCAGTTTACCCATTGCCATGCAATTGCTGGCACATCCCAAGGCGGATGTCATTCTTATCGGGGGGAAGATCTCCAAGAATGCCCAGCTGGCCATCGGAGCCCAGGTGGTCCAGGAACTGTCGAATATAAAAGCCGACCTGTGTTTCCTGGGAACCGGGTATCTCGACCTGGAGCATGGGCTCACGGAATTCGATTATGAGGTGGTGCAGGTGAAAAAGGCCATGATACAAAGTGCCAGGCGTACGGTGTCACTCTGTATTTCGGAAAAGCTTAATTCCGTACAGCGTTTTAAGACCTGTGATATCCAGGATATTGACGTGCTCATCACAGAATTACCCCCGGAAGCAGACATGCTTATGCCGTATAAGTCTTTTAACGTTAATCTAATTTAACCCGGTACAAAGAATGACAAAGATCACAGAACAATCCTCCTTATATGACCACCTTGAAGAAATGTCGACAAGGGATATATTGACCCATATTAACGAGGAAGATAAAAAAGTGGCAATTGCCGTAGAAAAGGTGATCCCACAGATCAAGAAACTGGTGGAGGAACTCACCGGACGTTTCCTCGACGGGGGACGCCTGTTTTATATCGGGGCCGGGACCAGTGGCCGCCTGGGGATACTCGACGCTTCGGAAATTCCCCCCACTT
Source organism: Robertkochia flava (assembly GCF_020166515.1). Classification (GTDB taxonomy): domain Bacteria; phylum Bacteroidota; class Bacteroidia; order Flavobacteriales; family Flavobacteriaceae; genus Robertkochia; species Robertkochia flava. The sequence goes on from NZ_JAINZT010000004.1 coordinate 76,338, forward strand.
TCGGAATGCCCTTTGACCGCGTGGTTGGAATTATCGCCGGCGGAGACGGAGCCATACGAAAGGCGGTCGAATTTGCGGAAGACGATACAGAACAAGCCTGGAAAGACCTGAAGGCATTCGATATTAATGAAAATGATGTGGTGGTGGGTATCGCAGCATCCGGAACCACACCATACGTTCTCGGGGGTATAAAAGCCGCCCGCGAACACGGAATTCTCACTGCGGGCATTACCAATAACCCGGACTCTCCCCTGGCCGTAGAGGCGCAGATCCCGATTGAGATCAATGTGGGCCCTGAATTTGTAACCGGAAGTACCCGTATGAAAAGCGGTACCTCTCAGAAACTGGTCCTCAATATGATCAGTACTGCTCTTATGATCCGGATCGGAAGGGTGGAAGGGAACAAGATGGTGAACATGCAGCTTACCAATAAAAAACTCGTGGAACGGGGGATCCGCTTCCTGATGGAGGAAGAGGATGTGGATAAGGAAACTGCAGCAGCCTACCTGGAACGATTCGGTTCGGTTAAAAAAGCGATCTCTGCCCTTAGGGAAAACCGCGGATATTAGCGTCAGGCAAGTATTTTGAGCCGAGCAGTTTACACCAAAATCTAAAAATGACGTTTGCGCATGCCGTTGCAGCTTACGCGAAAATTCACAGGACTTTGAGGTTTGCAGCCCTGGTGTTGCCGGAGGTTCTTCCTAAGCATCTGTGAATGCAGACGGACATAGGAAGTTGAAAAAGCACCTTTTTAGCCTCCCGAAACACCACCTGCTTATTACTCTGATTTTAGTTCGCGGATGTATGTCCGCTGTGGATTCTAATCCGTAAAAGGCGGATTAGACCCGGGCTTCCCGGGTCCTGTCCACTTCAGGGATCGTGTCGGATAGTCTTACCCTTCTGTACCAGGCGCTATACCTAATGGCAAAGCCCATAGCGATCAGCATGACGGGCAATACAAAATACAGGAACCTTTTTAACATGTCATTATTTCTTAAAGTATTGAAAAGGCGTTAATATAGGTACGTCAGCAGGTAGTGAAGTAATAAAGTTATTGGCTTCTTTCAGGAATACTTGTATCCTTAATCCTTAATTTCACTGAAGATGTCGTTAGCATACGGTGGCTTTGCCCGGAAATCGGTTGCGTACATATATTTCAGATGGAATAGGAATAACCCGAACGAACTTCATACTTTATTTTTTTCCCATCCCTACATCCCCACCTCCCCACATCCCCACCTCCCTAACTCCCCACATCCCTTCATCACCTCACTACTTTGTTATATCTTTAAGGAAAAAATATCTCTATGCGTAATACTTTACTGCTATGTCTGATGTGTTCCCTGTTCTGGGCATGTAAACAGGAAGCCCGTCAGCAGGACGATGTTCTGGTTTATAACGAGGAGCATCTCCTCGAGGAACAACAGCAACATGAAAACCCGAGAATGCGTTTCAAGCTCATCACTTCCAGGGTAGACCGTGAAGATCTTTTTGCTTCCTTCGAAAAGGAGCTCAATGCCTTTGGAGAAGCGCGCTATATAAATATGAAGCCTCTGGTTCTGGAGCGTACCATACCTGAACTTCAGTCATCTGTGGCAGCAGGGGAGTTTACCTATCGCGAATTATGCCTGTTCTATCTGTGGCGTATCCAAAAATTTGAAAGCGATCCGGAAACCGCTCTGCACACCATTATCAGCCTGAATCCTGATATTCTGCAAAAGGCAGAAGAGCGCGACCTCAAACGAACGGAGGTCCCGGACCGCCATCCGCTGTACGGGATGCCGGTGCTTCTCAAGGATAATATCGGGGCTTCAGGAATGCCCACAACCGCCGGGGCAGTAGCTTTGATAGACAACCATCCGGAAGATGCTTTTATTACAAAGCAGCTTAAAAAGCACGGGGCTTTGATCCTTGGAAAGGTAAATCTTAGTGAATGGGCTTATTATTTTTGCCAGGGGTGCCCTGTAGGGTATTCGGCCGTGGGCGGGCAAACCCTCAATCCTTACGGACCCCGAAAATTTGAAACCGGAGGATCGAGCTCCGGCAGTGGAGTAGCGGTGGCTGCAAATTATGCGGTAGCTGCCGTAGGTACGGAAACTGCGGGATCTATCCTTTCTCCTTCCGGTCAGAATGCGGTAGTGGGGTTAAAGCCTACGGTGGGTGTGCTCGGTAGAACGGGAATCGTCCCGATCTCCAGTACCCTGGATACTCCCGGGCCAATGACCCGAAGCGTGGTAGATAATGCTATAATGATGGATGCCATGTCGGGAGAAGATCCTGATGATGCGGCTTCGGTGGTGGAATCCTTTGATTACCTAAAGGGCCTGGATACCCTGACTCTTGCGGGAAAGACCTTTGGGGTGTATCAGCCGTATATGGAAAGGGATACCCTGTATTCGCAAACCGTCAGGACTCTGGAAGAAGCCGGAGCTCAACTGCAGTATTATGAAGAGCAGGAAGGTACGGAATTACAGGGGTTTCTTACCCTGCTTAATATCGACATGAAATACGACCTTCCCCAATACCTCGATACCCAGGCATCCAGAAATATTATGGTTCACGATGTGGCCGATGTGGTCGAATTCAACCTTCAGGATTCCCTGGTGCGAATGCCTTACGGGCAGGCCTTATTCGAGGGGATCCTGAAAGACAGTACAACCACTACCGAACTGGAGGCTATTAAGGAGCGTCTCAGGATTGCCGGGCAGCGGGTATTCGATCCTGCGCTGAAGGCCGGAAATGTAGATGCATTCCTGTCGGTCAATAATTATTCTGCGGCTCATGCGGCGGTGGCGAAATATCCTGCTCTATGTTTACCCATGGGCTATCGCAATGATGGAGAGCCCGCCGGGATTACCCTTATCGGACTGCCGTATTCGGAGCCGGAGTTGCTGCAGCTGGGGTATGCGATCGAACAGGTGCTTAAAGCGAGAAAGAGTCCATCTAAATATAATTAAGAACTCATGACGGAGAAAAACCTGGATATCATTACCAAGATCATCGCCTATTACTCTGCATTCTATATGGGGGTTAAGCTGTATTATGTGCTTAGTGGGGTGCCGGATGGGAATGCACAGCTTACCCTGGCTATGATACTTTTTCTAATAGCCTTTACAGGATTTTATTTATTGCACAAGGGGAGGCAAAACTGGATTTATGCCATTTTCGGGATCCTTGCAGTGAGCCTGCTCCGGTATTTCGAGGCCGACCTTGTGGTGATATTGCAGGATTTTTGGGCAAACCTTTTGGCCGGGAAATGATGGCCATTCGCTGATAAATCAGGGGGTGGTGGCGAAAACGGCTGTTTTTGCCACCTTCCTCTTCTCAATCTTCACTGCCTCCCGATTTTCGTTTGCCGACTCCGGAAAAATACCTTTTAAATACTTCGCGAAATACCGCATCTTATCGTAATTTTGCCCACTTAGAAATTCAGAGGCATGAGAACGAGGTCATTAAAGAAGAATAAGATCAATGTAGTTACCCTGGGATGTTCCAAGAACGTTTACGACAGTGAAGTGTTGATGGGGCAGTTAAAAGCCAGTGGTAAGGAAGTTGTACATGAAGAAGAAGGCAATGTCGTGGTCATCAATACCTGTGGCTTTATTAACAATGCCAAGGAAGAGAGTGTGAACACCATCCTGGAATACCTGCAGAAGAAAGAGGCGGGGGAAGTGGATAAGGTATTTGTTACCGGATGCCTTAGCGAGCGCTATAAACCGGACCTGGAAAAGGAGATTCCGGATGTGGATCAGTATTTTGGTACCTCAGACCTTCCGATATTGCTTAAGGCACTTGGGGCCGACTACAAGCATGAACTGATAGGAGAACGACTAACTACCACCCCGAAAAATTATGCCTACCTGAAGATCGCCGAAGGATGCGATCGTCCCTGTAGTTTCTGCGCTATCCCGCTCATGCGGGGGAAACACCGTTCCACCCCCATCGAAGACCTCGTTACCGAGGCTGAAAAGCTGGCTGCAAATGGGGTAAAGGAATTGATTTTGATCGCTCAGGACCTCACCTATTACGGGTTAGACCTGTATAAAAAACGTGCACTTGCTGAGCTTTTAAAAGCTTTGGTTAAGATCGATGGGATCGAATGGATCCGTTTACACTACGCTTTCCCGACTGGGTTCCCTGTAGATGTTCTCGAGGTGATCCGGGAAGAACCTAAGGTGTGTAATTATATCGATATTCCTTTGCAGCATATTTCAGACAAGATCCTGAAATCCATGCGAAGAGGTACTACCTATGAGAAAACGACCTCGCTGTTAAAGGACTTCAGAAAAGCGGTTCCGAATATGGCCATCCGAACTACGCTTATCGTGGGGTATCCCGGAGAGACGGAAGAAGATTTCCAGATCCTGAAAGACTGGGTTAAGGAGATGCGATTCGAACGTCTGGGATGCTTTACTTACAGCCATGAAGAGAATACCCATGCCTATAACCTCGAGGATGATGTACCGGAGGAAGTGAAAGAGCAGAGGGCATCGGAGATCATGGATATCCAGTCGCAGATCTCCTGGGAACTCAACCAGGAGAAAGTGGGTCACACCTACAGGTGTATCATAGACCGCAAGGAAGGAAATTACTTCGTGGGAAGAACCGAGTTCGATTCTCCGGATGTGGATAACGAAGTGCTTATCGATGCCGCCGAGCACTATGTGAGGATAGGGGAGTTCGTCGAGGTGGAGATCACCGATGCGGGCGACTTTGACCTTTACGGAGTGCCTGTCAATGCAGAAGATTCCGGGAAATAGGTTAAAAACTTTTTTAACACCTCTTGTTCCTGCATCAGGATCGCTGATCATTCGGTCCTGGGGAGCTTACCAGGTTGTCTTGCAGATCGCTGTTGAATTTTAATGCCAGTTCATCATTTTCAAGGCTGATAGCAGCTTCCATGGCACCCTTTAGCGACCGGGATCGTTTTGGTGCTTTCTTCAGGGTGTGTTTATATTCCTGAAGTGCTTCTCCATTTCGGTTTTGTGCCAGAAGCCAGTCGGCGTAGAGTTCATGAGCCGGCTTTTGGATAACCGGAGGGCCATAACTGTAGCTTATCTGGTCTTCCAGGGTAACAGCCTGTCTTAAGAAAGATTCAGTTTTTGGGGTGTCCTCGCTAAGCCATGCCTGCAGGGCTTTTAGTTGCCATATCATGACCTGTGTTAATTGGAGGTCGGTCTTATTGGCAGTTTCCCTGTCTAAATTGGTGCACCCCGAATAACCTTTAGCCAGGTTGTCTACTAAAACAGCTTCCCGGTTTAAGGATTTTTCCAGGTCTGCTATCGTGGATGCAAGCTTTTCCTTGTTTTTTTCTGAAAAGGCCTGCATTCCCTCTGTAAAGGCATATTGTCCGCGAACGACAATGTTCAGGTCTTCAACTTCAACCGGGATCTCAGCTACAGGATGTTGCCAGTCACCGGATTCCACCAGGTAAGTGCCTTTGAGAAAAACCAAATGGCTGCGCCCGCGTTTAGACGGTGTTTCCTTTATATAGTCATTCAGGTTTAATGCCATGGTTGCAGCCTCCGCTGCCCGGCCCTGCTGCAGGTAACCGTATTGAAGCCAGTGGAAGGAGTGGTACCCTCTGGCATCGTTAGATAGTTTTTTGCGTTCCATTCTGTTCAGGCTGGCGCCATAGGAGTCTTCATTGGAGGCAACCACCTTATCCCACATACCCATGGCCACATAAATATGCGATGGCATATGAAGGGCGTGCGCAGCATCGGGAGCTACTATGGCATAGGCATCGGCAGCCTCAAGTGCCAGGCGGGCATGGTCAGGGTCATCATAAGAATGGATCAGGTAATGAAGGGCGCCCGGATGTTCCGGATTGGATTTCAGTACTTTTTTCGCCATTTCAGCGGCTTTCCCATAGATCTCATAATCCCGTCCTTCAGAAACAGTACCTAAGAGGGACAGGGCGTAAAATGCGGTTATTTCCTGATTTTCCGGGAATTGCTCGTGAAGATCTCCTAGATATGCTGAATATTCCAGGTCTCTCTGCGGTTTGGGCTTTTCTTTTTGGTAGAGCAGCTCTACAGCATTGATCAGGCTTTTTTCCAGGTCAGAATCCGCTTTTAACCCGGCTCTGTTATGCATACGATCAAGACAGGCCGTTGCCTGCTCAAAATCCTGTTCAAACCAGATGCTGTGATTAAAGGTCATGGCCTGCCCCCAGTAAGCCATGGCCATATCGGGATCTGCAGTTTCAGCAGCTTCAAACGCTTCCCGGGCATCCGTATACTCAAAACTGTGTAGAAGCAATAAGCCTTTTTTAAAATGGGCTTTTGCCGCTTCATTCCCACTCACCTCCAGGTTGACCACCCCTAATTGATGTGCACGGTTTTCATTTTTTTGATTGCAGGACAACATCAGGCCCAGGCAAAGGAAGGTTAAAAAATATTTCATCGTCTACGTTTTATCAGTTAGATCCATGGTTGCAGCTGTAAACCTGCAAGATGGTCTGTTAAAGTTACGCATATTTATGTATCGTTTTGAAAATGAAGCGTGTTGAGTGCCTCAAACCTGATAGAGTAAAAACCTGGCAAGCGGACGGAATTACATTTTCTTGCCAAAAAGGCAGGTAAATAAATTACCTTTACACTACCAACCAATAACTTATTTCATTGTATACAACATCCAAACCATTAGCTGCCCCTGTTACCGGGATTCAGCGCATCCAGGCCCTCGATGTGATCAGGGGAGTGGCCTTGCTGGGAATTCTGTTAATGAACATCACCGGTTTCGGCCTTCCTTTTGCCTATGAAGACCCATCCTTGGCAGGTGGGGATGAAGGACTGAACCTTTTGGTTTTTCAAATCACATCCTTGTTTTTTGAAGGTACTATGCGCGGATTGTTTACCATGCTCTTCGGAGCGGGATTTATCCTGCTAACCGCCAGGCTGGAAAACAAGGGACTGGGAATAACCACGGCAGATGTGTATTACCGGAGGGTTTTGTGGCTTTTGCTGTTTGGAGTGATTCATTCTTATGTGCTGTTATGGCCGGGAGATATCCTGTATCATTACGGATTGTTCGGGCTTTTTTTGTTTCCGCTGAGAAACACCAAAGCACGGTATTTGTGCATGGCAGGACTCCTGATCATGGGAATAGCCGTTTGGGAAGCCTGGGGTTCGTATAAGGATACGAAAGAAGAGGAGGTGACGGCCTCTGAATATATGGCCCTGAGGGATCAGGGCGTCATACTCAATGCAGAGCAGGAGGAGGCTGTGGAAGCCTGGGGAATGATGGCTGAAAAACAGTCGCCTGAACGGGTTGCTGAAGAAACTGAGGTGATGCGTCAGGGCTATGTCGATATTTTTAAACACCTGGCTCCTTACTCCAGGTTTTGGGAGTCTAAGGCCACTTATAAATTTATTATCTGGGATATTCTGAGTTTCTTATTGTTGGGAATGGCGCTTTTTAAATGGAGGGTTCTCACCGGAGAGCGGTCTCTGAAATTTTATGCAGCCCTGCTCCTCATCGGGTATGGGGTTGGCCTGGCCATTAATTATTACGAGCTGCAATTGATACAATCCCGTGATTTTTTCGTGATAGACATGGTAAAGGCAGGACTTACCTATGAACCCGGGCGTCTTTTTATGACCCTTGGACATATTGGTGCGGTGATGCTTTTTGTGAAGAGTGAATTCTTTGTTTTACTGAAAAAGGGACTGGCAGCGGTAGGCAGAATGGCGCTTACCAATTACCTGATGCATACGGTTGTCTGCATTTTTTTCTTTTACGGATTCGGATTCGGATTTTTTGGAAAACTGCAGCGTTATGAGCTGTACTATGTGGTGTTCGCTGTGTGGGCATTTCAGTTGATCCTGAGTCCGGTGTGGTTGAAGTATTTTAAATACGGACCCATAGAGTGGCTTTGGAGGAGTCTCACTTATAAAAAAGTTCAGGATTTCAGGAGGTAATTCTCCGGTGGGTATGGTAATACCCGCTTACCATTCAGAAAATGCCTGCCTTAGGGCTTCATCCAGTTTTTTGGATTTGCTCTTCTCCGATTCCGGAATAACACCTGAGATGGCGCATTGCCACAACAGATTTTGATTTTTGGCATCTACCAGGTGAATGTCCAGGGTACCTTCCCTATAGGTTCTCACCACCACCTCCTCGCTCTTCCAGCTGTAATTGCGCTGCCCGATATATCTTGGGGCGTCAGTTCGGAAATCGGTCTCCCTGGTTTGTACTTTTTTCTCGACAACAATCCCCAGGTTGATCAGAATATCGGGAGTTCGCTCATCAGGAATCAATCCTTTAGTTCTTAACTGCAAGGAAATGGCTTCTTTGAGGTTTTCGAGGTTGTCATCATATTGCTCCGGAATGGTATCGCCTTTGGAGGTGACTTCATAAAATCCAAAACTCCGGTATTCCGAGGGCTGAAAGGAATCATCTTTTACCCTGGTGATCACCTCAGGAGCAGCACACCCCAGCAAACATATGGCTGCAAGCGTGGCGATGAGCGTGTATTTTTTAGGTATCATAGTATTTAAAATTAATGTCCTCCGCGGCCCCGGCGCATCATGGTTCTTCCCGGAATGGATGTGGGGCGGGTGGCACCGGGGGGGCGGGTTGCCGGTTGTCGGGAGTAATTTCTTGTATTTCCACGGGGAGAATTTCCCAGGTTGGAAGGACGGTTCCCGGTCCAGGCTCCGGATGGAATTCCGGACCTGTTGGATGTCTTTTTCCAATCGGGATCAACTTTTCTGGGATTGTTCCGAGGAACGGCGGGCGACACATTTCTGTTCAGGTCGCGGGTAGCCGGCGTTGCATTGGCCGGCCTGGAACGGTTTAACTCCTGCCTGTTCCGAACCCCCTCATTACGCCCCTGGAAAGACCGGTCAGGATACCGGGTGGCTAGGTCCCGCCGGCTGATATTATTCTGAATATTTACCGCGGTATTACTCCGGCGAACATTGGTATACCGGTAGGTGTTGCTGATGTTAATATGGAGATGAACATTGCTCCTGTATGTATATGGAGGGTACGGACGCCATGGCCTGAAGTAGGGAGGGTAATACCCCCAGTACCAGGGGGAGACCCATGGCCGGTACAATGGCCCCCAAAACCAGGTAAAGATAACTGGCGGTCTGACATATACGGGTTCAATAATATACTGCGGTCCATAGATATAGGTGTTGCCAATCACCTGAACAGAAGTGTCCTTTCCGTCTTTTCTTTCCACATCAATGGTGGCCACATCCTGATACCGATCTTCCCCGAGCACCGACTGTATGGTAACCACATGAGTGTTGCCCTTTGTGCTGCTTACCACCCTTAGGTAGTCCACATTTCCGTCTTCATTCAGGTCCAGGTTGGATAACTTCAGGTCCGGGTCATTCAATTTCCTTTCAAATTCTTCCAGGTCCTTGCATTCTCCAAATACCGAGGCAACAGCCTCCAGGTCAAGATTGTCGCTTATGTCGCTACTACTGGCACTAACCCGGTTCTTTTCCTGGCTGAATCCGGCCTGGAAAAGCAAAAACAGGAACAGTACCATACGGGTGGAATACGTCATTTACGGTAAAATTTATTTCGACCTCTTAAAGTTAGGTAATCTCTTGAAATTCAGCAATGTTGTCCCGGTGCTGTAATTCGAACGTTCCCCAATTATTTTGGATAGTTAATCGAAACAGGATGACCCTAAATATAAATATTGTGTTAAATTTATAAGACGTAAAAAGCTGACCTTGAGTTGTTTGTATTCTAAATATCTGCTGCGAGCCTCGTTCTTGTTGTTCCTTGTAATTAGTCTGAATTCCTGTTCTCTGCTCAGGATTGAGAGTGCCCAGGAACCCTTAAGCCGGACAGCTCTGAACACTCGGATCGTCACCCAAAGCTTTGCCCAAACGGCATCCTCCAGGGTCGAGAAAATGGCGGATAGTATTCTGGAGCTTCCCCATACTTTCGAAACGGAGAAGGCCGCCTATCTCTGGAAGATCAAAACCTTAAAGACCTATGCCAGCAGTGCATTTCAGACCTCCCCTGAGGTAGGTCTGCTCGATACCTGGGTAATTACCCGGCAGCTGGACGATTTCATGCATTCGGAGCAGGCCCGGACCATTTTTATGGAGCATACCCCCCTGGTCAGGGAAACTACCAGCTTGAATCTCGGGGATATTTCACAACGGGCCAGCCAGGTACTGCCTGCAGCGACCTTTTCGGAGTACCGGAACCTTGTGGATACCTATGCCCAGGCACATCCGCTGACCGATCTCGACTTTGCCGAACAATCGCTCAGAGATGTGTATTACCAGTATAAGGGCATTCCGGACTCTTTAGCCATTCAGACTGTCGGAACCTTAAGTGAGGTAGTGGCCGATTTGTCTAACCGGTTCTCTTATGGCACCAGTGCCGCCAGCAAGAATCTCAGGTGGGGTACTCAGTTATTTCTTGCAGAGCGTGGCTGGGATTCCATGAACCTTCAGCAGCGCATGCAGGTTATCGATTCCCAGCTGGACCGCCTTATTGCCACCGTAGAGGTGGCGCCGGATAAATTTCAGGTCTCCCTCCGCGAATTACAGGGAAACCTGAGGGTGCTCTTTACCGGGCTGGATACCACCCTGAGCGAGTCCATGGTATACATGGACAGGCAGCGGGAGGCTGTAGACAGTATGATCATGAGGGAACGGATGGCCCTGGACACCATAGTGGCCAGGGAGCGGGCTGCCATCGCAGATGAACTGATCGAACTCACCGATACCTTTATGGAGGAAGTCGGGGATATTGTAAAAAATATCCTGATCTATGCTATTATTCTGGTGGTCATTATTCTCGTATTCCCTTTTGCTGCAGGTTTTTATTTGGGAAAGGTATATAAACGTAAAAAAGCACTAGAAGAACGTAATAGTACCTGAGAATAAGTTAATTAATTACTAAATTTATGAGACAGTAGATCCTATTGGGATCATTATGTAAGATTTTATAACTATGATAAATCATCCCATCCCAAAACAGCCGCATCCCGTTATTTCCTATTTCCGGGTAGGGAAACTATTATATTATTCCCTGTTTTTATTCATCCTGGAATCTTTGTTCTTTTTCGTTTTATTAACCAGGTCTTTAGAAAGAGAAGCGGCTTGGTGGGTTTCTGCCATCTGGCTGGTCTGTTTTATTTTTGCTTTCATACATATTTTCCTGGTCATGGCCGACGGCTGGTCAAGGTATCAGAATTATAAACGCGCCAAAGACCTGTTCTATGAGCACGGCTACAGAGACCGGATCGCACGATTGTATATAGAATCGAAATGCCAGCGCAACGCGGCCCTGGTTGCAGCCGAAGAATTAGGGGTTCGTATGGAAGTGGAAGAATATTACAGGAAAAGAGGGGTTAAATGGCACCACTTTATCCCTTATTTTATGGTGAGAGACCCTCTATTCTTCTTTAGAAAACAATTCTGGAACCGGACCTTCCTGGAAAAGAGTTACACCCCCAAATACGACTACAAACAACTTGAACTGCAGCCTGTTGCATGAATATATCTGCCAGAGAAATTCAAAAAACATACGGGAAAACCACTGTCCTCAACCAGGTCAGCATTACCTGTCAGGCGGGGGAAGTGGTGGGTTTACTAGGACTAAATGGAGCAGGGAAATCCACCCTGTTTAAGATCCTGATGGGCTTGGTAAGCCCCGACCATGGGGAAGTGGTCACCTCCAATCCCCATAAAAAACAGTTGGGAGGAATTATCGAAAAGCCTGCGCTTTATGAGTATCTCAACGCACGGGATAATCTAAGGATCTTTGCAGAGATCCAGGGGGCAGCTTCGGATTCGGAGGCCTTAAACGCCGGTTTAAGAAGGGTGGGTCTCGATGTACACCGGGAAGATAAGGTAGGGAATTATTCCATGGGAATGAAACAACGACTGGCTATTGCTATCGCCCTGCTCAACGACCCTCCTTTTCTGGTGCTGGATGAACCTTTTTCAGGGCTCGACCCCATGGGGGTGATCCGGCTAAGGAACCTGATCCTGGAACTGGCCAAGGAAAAAGGAATCGGGGTGTTGGTCTCCTCTCATTTGGTCGATGAAATGATCAGAACCTGCGACCGCATTTATGTGATCAACCGGGGAGAGATCATCCGGGAAGACAGTCCCCGTGTACTGGTGGACCAGGCTACCCGGTCCTATGTGCTTACAGGGGAATCTCTTGATCAATCTGAAGTTTTAAAGGGTTCTGGGGCTCATTTTCAGGGAAACAGTGCCCGGATAACCGATCCTCATCCAAATATTGGTGCCCTTTTAAAAGAATTGGGAGCAGAAGGAACCACATTGTATTCCTGTGTTCCGGAAACCGATATTAAAATGTTATTGCATGCAGGGAATGACTAACGCTATCATCCGGGCCGAATGGTTTAAACTCTTCCGGCAAAGCAGAACCTGGTATGCCCTGGGGGCCTTGTTGCTGCTGCAGGTAGTACTGCTCCTCAATGCCTGGTATCAGGGCGGTTCCATTCTCGATATGTTGCTGGACAACCTCAAGCAAAGTTTTCATTTCCAGGGAGAACTGCTCAATGGGCATCTTCTGGTTTATATCGTATTGAACACCATGTGGTTTCACCTGCCTTTGATCCTGATGATTGTGGTATCCGGGATGCTTACCACAGAGGCGGAGACAGGTACCTTGCGCACCGTGATGATGACCGGGATATCAAAGCGGAGGTATATTGCTTCCAAATTTCGGGTGGCCATTAGTTTTACCGCTCTTACCGTTGTACTTGTGGCCCTGACCTCAGGATCCTTATCATATCTGTTTTTCGGGACCGGAGATCTCTTTGTGTTTCACGGGGCATTAAACTTTTTTGAGTCTCCCGATGCCTTCTTTCGATTGGGTATGGCATTTATAGCCGGGATCTTTTCCATGGTTTTTTTCTCGGTATCCAGCCTGCTGCTTGCCGTGATCTTCCGGGAAACGGTAAAAACCTGGATCGTGGCAGCGTTCTTCCTGATCGTTTCTAATTTGCTTTTACAGATGCAGATCGGACAGGGATGGACCAGGAAATTGTTTTTTGCCAACCTGAACGATACCTGGCAGTTGTTTTTCGAATACCATATCAACTGGGCAGAGATAGGTGTCAGCCTTTTGATCTTAACGATCTATATTGCAGCCATAGTGGTTGCGGGAATCTGGTGGTTTGATAAAAAAGATATAGCATGAGAATATTTTTAATGTGTTTAGGCTTGTTGCTGAGTATGAATGTTCATGCACAGGCAGAACTCTCCCTGGATAAATTTCGTTCCAGGCTGGATGGTATAGAAGCTTTCAAAGCCAATGTAAAACTCGAGACCGACATTGATTTTATTCAGATGCCTGTTAAGACAGCCGTCATGTATTACGAGCGGAATCAGCCTGTGAAGGTGGAATCGGAAGATTTTGTTCTTGTACCAAAAAGGGGGGTAGACCTGCTCCTTTCGGAGATCTTTTAATACGATTTCCTGGCCGTACCCAGGGGGGAGGAAAATAAGAACGGGGTGGTTTGCACCATGCTCAATATTATACCTGAGGACCAACGCGCCAATTATGCCATTGCAACCCTGTATCTGGATAAGGCCAATAACCGTCTTGTGGAGGCCCAGATCCAGACCAGGAAAGAAGGGGCATATACCTTGGATATGTTTTATGAAAGTGAAGGGGATATATTGCCTGACCAGGTGGTGGTTTCCTTTGAAGTGGAAAAGGTGAAGATACCGGTGCGCTACCTGGCCAGGGAAGGCGAGGTAGACCGCGAAGCATACAAGGCAGACGGGGTGAAAACCGGGAAGGTGATCCTTTATCTAACGGATTATGAAATTGCGATGAGAGAATAAAAAAATCCCGGGAGTACCGGGATTCTTTCCTTGGAATGGATGCTATTTAGTCTGCCATAAATAGGGCGTTGACAAAGAAAAGTTTTCCATTTTCCCAAAATCCTCTGAACAAGGGGTTGTCGACCATATAGATCACGGTTCCCCTTCCCATATTTTCTGAACCAAAGATGAGGCTTTCGCCTTGTTTCTTAAGGGCTTCACTACCTGCGAATCCCGCTACCGGACGCGTGGTTTCCGGAAGGTAGGCTGCAGTGCCTTCATGAAGCCATTTAAAAGCCATGTCACTTAGCTTAAGGGTGTGATAGGTGGGGCCGTAACCATAACCCAGCGGATGGGTGTTGTCTACTGTGGCTTTAAACACAGCTCCCGTGATAAGTTGTTTGATTTCTTCCCGTTCCCTGTTGTTAAAAGGTGCCGGAGTATTTGAGGTCTTCTCCTTAGTTTCGTCAGCGATCTCGATGGCCTCCAGGGAAAAATCATCATCTCCGTCCAGGGTATTCAGGGTGTTTCCGATGGCAATGAGCTTTCCGCCATCACGAACCCACTTTTTGATCTTTTCAAGAGTATTGGTTTCCAGGCTCCTGAGTTCCGGAAGTACCAGAATATCATAGGCTCCCAGATCTACCCGGTTAAAATAGGAGTCGTCCAGAACGCTCACCGGATAATTCAGCTGCTGTTCAAAGAAGTGCCATATTTCCCCGAAATTCAGGGTCGATGTACTGCCTCCTGAATATACAGCCACCTTGGGTTTCTCGATCATTTTCACGTGTGACGATCCGAAATCGTACCCTTTGTCTACCATTCCGGTGGAGGTAGCATAGATACTCTTATTGTACGTTTCTCCGGCACTCACGATCATATTTTGGATGTCGATACCCGGATTATCTCCGCGGGTAATGATCAGGCTTCCACGGTCGAAGGAGCGGTTGTTTAATGTGAAAGGCTCGTCATTGAACCGAACCTTAATATTGTTTTTGAGCAGATGCGCCAGGAATCGCGCATCTTTCATGCTATTCCAGTCGGTGATCCAGGCGTAAGCATTTTCGGCATCCTCCAAACTAAATTGCTGTTGAGGAGCAGAAGCATCGGCAGAAATAATGTTTTTTGCAGCTACCGCCTTCAATCCGTAGGCATACGGCAGCGACCATGCTGTAATGTCATAGGTAAGGGAATCGTTTAACCTGGTTTTCGGCTCAAACAGGACCTTGACCATTTTACCTTTGAGTTGGTCGGTGCTTACCACCAGTTTTGAGGTGGAGTTATCCATGGATTTTCCTTCTTCATATGTATACCCCTTAACCGTCTTATCTGTAAAACCATACCGGATCTCATGGGCATCGAGCAACCCGGTCAGGGCTTCGATCTTATCAGGATCTCCCTGGAGTACGTAGCTTTTGTATTGGAAATTATCGGCCCGGTAAAATTCACGGAATTCCTTGTTGAGTCGGTCAGCATTGGCAGCGGAGATCTCCACGGTAGATAATCCGGTGGTATGGTGATGGGCGATTCTGTCCTTCAGGGTTAGCGTGTCTCCAACGGCAGTGATGATGCCTAATCCCGCTCTTCCGCTACCGCCCTGCTCATAGGTCATTCCTACCGCGCCGTTGTAGGTAGGGTAGGTGTCTCCATAACTGGGGTAGAGCAGGTCAAATCGCTCTTTAGTGAAATAGAACCATCCTTCCTTATCGAAATATTTTGCGTGGTTCTTTCCTATGGTATGCTGAAATTCTTTTTGCCAATCGGTGATCACCTCATGCAGAGGCTCGGCCGCAGGTGCAAAATAATAAGGGCTGTTTACACTTTGTTCGTGAAAATCCACGTGGATATGCGGAAGCCATTGTGTGAACAATTTAATGCGTTGCTGACTTTCCTTTTGTGTTAACCAGGCCCAGTCCCTGTTGAGGTCAAACATATAATGGTTGGGACGTCCCGAGACCCAGGGCTCATGATGCTCCTTAGAATTCGGATCGGTCTGATAAGGCGTATTTTTAAATTGATTGTACCAATTTACATACCGGTCCCTTCCGTCGGGATTGATGCAGGGGTCAATAATAACCACGGTATTCTCCAGCAATGCAGATCTGGAGGTCAATAATTCATAAATGGTTTGCATGGATGCCTCCGTACTCACGCTTTCATTTCCGTGTACGTTATAACTCATCCATACAATGGCTTTCTCCGGAGACCCTTCGCCTTTGGCATTGTTCAGGTGATCCTGCCTGATGTTGTCCAGGTTGGACAGGTTTTCCGGGCTGGAAATATAGGCTATCATAAGGGGCCTCCCTTCATAGGTTTCCCCGTATCGGTAGAGTTTGACACGATCGGGGGCAGCCGCTTCCAGGTGTTCGTAATACGAAATGACCTGGTGGTGTCTGGAAAACCTGCTGCCCAGCTCATACCCGAGGAATTCTGAAGGAGATTGCACATCCTGTGCTCCTGCAAGGTGCAGGAAAAGAAAGAAAATAATAATCTGGTTGATCTTCATAGAGTAATTTGGTTTTGGCTCAAAACTACGATATTCTCCCCTTTTTTATTAACTCTTTTTTAGTATCTCATCGGGTAAAGAATGTTATTTTTACGTTTTGTAAACATGTTACTGTGTAAACTTCGGTCCGATGAATGATGATAGGGAGCGTAAGGGACGAAGATGCATCCGCATGTGTTGAATAACGTGCAGAAACCTTTAAACCGCATATGACCCTGGAGACCGTAGATTTTAAAAGCACCGGCTATTTTTCCGATCTCATTTGTGACTACCTTTCCAAGAAGGAAGCATTGTCTTCTTTTTATAACCGGTATCCTGATGTAAATGCCTTTAAAGCCCAGATCGAAGAAAAGGAAGGGTTCACGGATTCGCACAGAAAGGTCCTCAGCGAGCAGTTAAGCGACCAGTATACGCATTTGGAGACTTCCGGTGCAACCCTGTCGAATATTGCGGCCCTTGCAAAGCCGAATACCTATACCATTACTACCGGGCACCAGCTCAACCTGTTTACCGGCCCTTTGTATTTTCTCTACAAGATTGTTTCGGTGATCAACCTGTGTAAGACTTTAAAAGAGGCTTATCCTCAGCATCATTTTGTGCCGGTATACTGGATGGCCACGGAAGATCATGACTTTGAGGAGATCAATTTCTTTAATTTCAATGGAAAAAAATTTCAGTGGCAGGGTCCGGAGGATGAAACCCAGGGAGGGGCTGTAGGAAGGATGTCAACCCACCACCTGGAAGAGGTTGCCGCTCTTTTTACTGCAGAACTGGGGCCGGGTAAATTCGCCGAAGAGCTCAGAGATCTTTTTAAGGAGGCCTACCTGAAGCATCCTGATCTTACCAGTGCAACCAGGTTTCTTGCAAATGCCTTGTTCGCCGGTCAGGGTCTGGTGATCGTTGACGGAGATGACCCCGGCCTGAAAAGGGAATTTATCCCCTACATAAAGGAGGATCTTCTCAAGAATACGGCTTATCACCAGGTGCAGGGTGCCATTGAGAAATTACAGGCGCTTCCTGCAAATTATAATGTACAGGTAAACCCGAGAGAGATTAACCTCTTTTATCTGGAAAAAGGCAGCAGGGATCGGATCATCTTTGACGGAGATTATTTTGGCCTGGCCGAAGGAACGAGAAAATGGTCGGAATCTTCGCTTATGGAAGAAGTGGAAAGTCATCCTGAGCGGTTTTCTCCCAATGTACTGCTGCGCCCCCTTTACCAGGAGGTGATTCTTCCGAACCTCTGTTATATTGGAGGAGGTGGAGAGTTGGCCTATTGGCTGGAGCTGCGCGATTTCTTTGAGGCCTCAGAAGTACCCATGCCCATGTTGCTGTTGAGGGATTCTGTATTAATGATCACCTCTAAACAGAAAGGGAAGCTTGATCGGCTGCATGTTTCCGTGAATCAGTTGTTTACAGACAGGCATGCGCTCATCAACCGTAAGGTCAGAGAGATCAGTGACATCCCCATCGACTTCAGTCCGGAAAGGGAGCACCTCATAGAACAGTTTAAAAGACTATACGAACTGGCAGAGAAAACGGATAAGTCTTTTCTCAATGCCGTGAAGGCGCAGGAGGTAAAACAGATAAAGGGATTGAACAAGCTTGAGAAACGATTGCTGAAAGCGCAAAAGCGAAAACTGGAAGATCATGTAGAGCGTTTAACAGCACTGCATAACGAACTCTTTCCGAATGGCAGTCTGCAGGAACGTTCTTCAAACTTCTCACAGTGGTATCATCAATACGGCTCAGGTTTTATTGAATTGCTGTTGCAGAATCTCGACCCTCTTGATGCCAGATTCAAGGTGATTACGGTGTAGTTTTTATACAAGCAGACCATCCTCAGGGAACCAAAAAGCTGCTTTCCCATTTGTTGCCATCCGTCAGACTGTATTGTACCCGGATATGATTGGGCCTTTTGAGTTTGAGGTATTCTATTTTATAAGGTTCGATATGCATAACTGAAAAATGCTGAGAGGTGTCCAGGTATTCGATCTGTTCCAGGTGACTGATCTTTGTTCCCGGTTCCTTGGCCGTGAGGTAATCCTTCTTTTTTGGGGCGTCCATGGAGTCCCAGATCTTCTGAAGCTTCTTTTGGTCCGATTCCATATAAGCCACCCCGTCTATCTTTAGCTGTAAAAGTTTTTCAGGATGGTAGAACAGCACACATACTTTATTGTGCTCTTTGATATGGGTAACCTTTCTGGATCTTTTATCGGTAAAAATGGTAAGGGTAAGGTCCTTGCTTACTTTGCGCAAAACCACGGTTCGCAACCTGGGAACCTGATTGATTCCCGTTGTGGCGAGGGTGAAAAAATGAAAGGGATGTCCCGCATCTTTCGCCCCTTCCTGCAGCTCGGTTCTGGCTATGTCGAAATATTGCTCATTCACCTTTTCCGGGTTTTTTATAAAGTTACGAATACCCTATAACTTTAACAAAGTTATACCTTTGTCAAAAACGTATTTCATGCATAATATAGATATTGATCTGGTGGAGATGACCCTGGATGTGATGAAGTATGCCATCAACAGGATCACCAAAACCAATCCTGATCTCGGGGTACCCAAAAAAGCAGAAGAATTAAAGGCGCAGGTAGGGGAAACCGTTACCAGTAAGGGAATAGGAGGAGAGAAGGCTTTTGAATTGTTTCGCGATGTATTGGTGAAGGCCACAGTGCCTATCGATCATCCGAGACACCTGGCCTTTGTTCCTGCGGCTCCTACCCGGGCAGCGGTGATGTTTGACCTGGTAACATCGGCTTCCAGTATCCATGGCGCTTACTGGATGGAGGGTGCAGGAGGGATCTTTTGCGAAAATGAGGCCATGCAATGGTTGGTGTCGCTTACCGGACTGCCCGAAGGTGCCTTTGGGGTATTTACCAGTGGAGGTACAGCGGCTAACTTGTCGGCTATCGTAACCGCACGGGAAAACTGGCGTTTGCAGGAAGCTAACCGACGAAAACGGGGCATGGTGATCACCTCGGTAGGGGCGCATTCTTCGATCAAGGCTATGGCCAAGGTGGCTGACGTCGATGTTCACCTGGTAGATACCGAAGACCGTCTGAGTGGCGCTCAGTTGGAGCAGTCTATCGCAGCGCTGGATCCTGAAGACCGGTCCCGGCTATTTGCTGTAGTGGCTACCGGGGGTACCACTAATGCAGGGATCATTGACGACCTGGAGGCAATTGCCGGTATTTGTGAAAAGGAATCCCTCTGGTTTCATGTAGACGCAGCCTATGGTGGAGGTGCCCTGGTGGCCGATTCCGTAAGACATCTATTTCAGGGAATAGAACGTGCAGACAGCATCACCATCGATCCGCATAAATGGTTATTCTCTCCCTACGATTGCGGGGCGGTGATTTACAAACAGCCGGAACTTGCCAGGAATGCCCACAGCCAGGAAGGTTCTTATCTCGATATTTTTAAAGACGAAGGTGCACACGGATTTAATCCCGCCGATTACCAGATACAGCTCACCCGGAGGGTAAGAGGTTTACCGTTGTGGTTCTCTCTTGCCATGCACGGTACAGATAAATATAAGTGGGCAGTGGAAGAAGGAATCTCCCTGGCAAATAAGGCCGGAGAGATGATCGAAAGGGAGGACCATGTGGAACTGGTAAGAACACCCAGCCTGTCCTGTGTGCTTTTCCGTAGAAAGGGCTGGAGTCCGGAGGATTACCGGGAGTGGACCTATAAGAATCACCGGGAAGGTATTGCCCTGGTTACGCCGACCAAATGGAAGGCCGGAGATACTTTTGAGACCGTGGCGAGGTTTTGTTTTATCAATCCGCATACCACGAAAAACGATATTCAGATCGTCCTGGATACTATGAAATAAAACCTGCAGCAGTAAGATGCCTGTTTCCAGGTTTCTTACTGCTGTTCTTTCTTTAATCAGGAGTCATCATCATCTTCGGCTCCGAAGAGTTGCCGGAGACTTAGGTTGAGCCCCAATAGAAATCGCCACCTTGAAATACCGATCTTGAAGTTGTCCTTGGTGGGGATAAATTCGTTTATTGGGCGGTCTCTCACAAATCCAAATTCTTGTACCCCCGTCGTGTAAATGGCGCCAAATACCAGGTCGGCCTTTCTGAACTTCCAGTTAAATCCGCCCCCGAAATGGTAATTGTCGAACGCCAGAAGATTGGAGGTTCCGATCCCGTTCGAAGTCCCAAGAACTTCATCGGCTTCCTTTAAGGGAGAGAAATCTGTGGTGAAGCTTAAATAGGAGATAAATTTAGGGGATATCTGAAATTCTCCACCTCCTCCGAAATTAAAGATTGTGCGCCTTTTCTCCTGGAAAAGCAGTACGGCCTCCTCCCCGGTTGAACCGCCCAATTCCGGAATGGAGATCCTGTCGTACACCCCGGTTGGGCCATACCAGCTGACATTCAGATGGATCTTGTGCCCATTGATAGGGATTCCGGCCCCTACGTTGACCCCCATCGGCGTTTTATGTTTACTATCCAGTCCGTTAAGCTTCTCGAGAATGAAAAAGTCCTGGGAGGTATCCCCGGTGGCCAGGATCTCATCGAAATTGAAATCGCTATCATTCAGGATCTCTATGTAAGGTATGTCAATATTGACCCCCAGTTCCCATTTTGGGAAGATCCATGCAGCAGCGATCTTGAAATACAAGCCGTAAGATGTTTGTGAGAAGTTAAGGTTCGATTCGTAGATGCTAACCTGGTTATTGCTCTCCTCCAGGGTGAGCCTGGATGTATCGCCCCCACTGTAGCTTAAATAAGAGCCAAACATGGATACGCCCAGGGCAAAGCCCTCGTGAATTTTATAGGCCCAGGTAAGCCCGAACCAGTCTTCCCGTAATTTGTTGTTAAGGCTTAGTTTTAAGTTTGCCTGGTTTCCCGGGGAGATTCCTTCGTAGTCTTCGTTTCCCAGCACTCCGGTGTTGTATCCCAGAGAAATGTTGAGTCGGTTTCGGGATATGGAAGAATAAAAGAATCGTGTGCCAAAAAGATCAAAACTACCGGCGAGCATGCCGGGAATTCCTGCAAAGTTCGAGGATCGAAAGCGTTCGCCCGGAACTACATCGTCTATGGTGATTCGGTTCCATTCGTAAGCCTTTCCCTGAATCAGAAAGCCGGGGTTATCAATTAGTGCCAGGCGAGCCGGGTTGTAGTAAACTGCCCCCAGGTCGTCCACACTTCCGGTGACATTACCGTTAAGTAATACAGATCGGTTTCCGAAGTTTTCATATTCATACCCCCGTTGCGTCCACCCTGTGAAGCAGATGGAAAACAGGAGCAGGGTCCAGATGCCCTTTGTGTGTAATGGTTGGTTGTTTGAGATCATGAGTTGCGATAAATACTCATGGTTTCTTTTGGGAGCGGTATAAGTTTGTTATTTACTTAAAATTACAATCTTTTTTCTTTAATTAATTCATTTTCAATCACAAATGGCCTGTAAGGGTTTGCTTTGTCGTTTAATTCCCTGTTCCCGGTATGTTAAAGCCAGTGAGAAGCCTCGATCGACCCACTTTAATATTCAGGTACTGGTCTTCCGGGTTGTCGACCCCGATTGGCAAGGACCAGCAGTCCTGGCAGGCCGTTAATTTGTTTGTTTTCAATGTTGACGCCTGCGCCCAAAAAGTCATCAACATATACCTGGGTGCTTTCATAGAACCGGCCTTCCACAGAAAATTGAGGGTTCCTGACCATGGCAAGCCTTGCCGGATTGTAAAATACGCCTCCAAGATCGGTTACACCCCCGGTCACTTTTCCGTTGAGGAGTACCGAGTGGTTTCCAAAGTTTTCATACCGGTAGCTTCGCTGGGCTTTTACAGGTAGAGATGCGATAAAAAAAGGGGGCAGATGGTGCATAGGAATGACTCTTTAGCAACAGGAAGGATCATTACATTTTGTTTTTTATGCATTCCTCTCCCGATTCTGTCGGGAAGGGTTGGGGCATGTCCAGGGGAGTTGGGGAAGGAGTGGAGTTTAGGGGGCAGCAAAAATCGAATTCTAAATATACTTTAAAAGACCCTTTTCAGAACAGCACAATTTGTTATTTTTGCGCATGCAAAACAATGTACTCATTCTAGATTTCGGTTCGCAGTACACCCAGCTTATTGCAAGAAGGGTGAGAGAGCTTAATATTTACTGCGAGATTCATCCATACAATAACGCACCTGAGGACCTGACCCAATTCAAGGCCGTGATCCTTTCCGGAAGTCCTTTTTCGGTACGCGCAGAAGATGCGCCTCACCCGGACCTTTCGGCGATTAAAGGGAAACTTCCGCTGCTGGCTGTTTGCTACGGAGCCCAGTATCTCGCGCACTTTAACGGGGGGAATGTAGCGCCTTCGAATATCAGGGAATACGGAAGGGCCAACCTGTCCTTTATCAAGCAGGAGGAGCCCTTTTTTAAAGGGATCGATGAGGGAAGCCAGGTTTGGATGAGTCACAGTGATACGATCAAGGAGCTCCCACAAGGAGGTGTTTGTCTCGCAAGTACTTCAGATGTGGCCAATGCAGCGTACAGAATTGACGGAGAAGAGACTTATGCTATCCAATTTCATCCCGAGGTATACCACACCACCGACGGACGTCAGTTGCTGGAGAATTTCCTGGTAAAGATCGCTGGGGTTCAGCAAACCTGGACTCCCGATAATTTTGTGGAAATGACCGTAGCCGATCTGAAAGCGAAGGTCGGTAATGGTAAGGTGGTACTCGGACTTTCGGGAGGGGTAGACTCTACCGTAGCTGCAGTGTTGCTGAATAAGGCCATTGGTGATAATCTCTATTGTATTTTTGTAAATAACGGCCTCCTTCGTAAGAATGAGTTTGAGAGTGTGCTCAAGCAATACGAGGGGATGGGGCTTAATGTGAAGGGTGTCGATGCTTCGGCACGCTTTTTGGACGCCTTAAAAGACGTGGAAGATCCTGAGTTAAAGCGTAAGGCAATCGGACGTGTGTTCATTGAGGTGTTTGATGATGAGGCGCATCTCCTGGAAGATGTGGAATGGCTGGGGCAGGGAACTATTTACCCGGATGTGATCGAATCCATCTCGGTTAAAGGCCCTTCGGCTACCATTAAAAGTCACCACAATGTAGGTGGACTTCCTGATTTCATGAAACTGAAGGTTGTGGAACCCCTGAATATGTTGTTTAAGGATGAGGTAAGACGCGTAGGTGCAAGTATGGGCATTGATGCGGAACTTCTTGGAAGACATCCGTTTCCGGGGCCCGGACTGGCCATTAGGATCCTGGGTGATATCACTGCCGAAAAAGTTCGTATTTTGCAGGAAGTGGATCATATCTTTATTGAAGGTCTCAAGAACTGGGGGCTTTACGATAAGGTATGGCAGGCCGGAGCCATATTGCTTCCGGTAAATTCGGTAGGGGTTATGGGAGATGAGCGTACCTATGAGAAATGCGTTGCCCTTCGTGCAGTGGAAAGTACTGATGGAATGACGGCAGACTGGGTGCACCTTCCCTATGATTTTCTGCAAAAAATATCCAATGATATAATAAATAAGGTCAAAGGCGTTAATAGAGTAGTATACGATATCAGTTCGAAACCCCCGGCGACCATAGAATGGGAATAACCTAATATTATCCATGAAGAAAAACATACTTGTAATACTGGCCCTGGTATTCATTTCAATTTCTTATGCTCAGCAGCAGTTTAAAACCCATGCCGTAAAGGAGGGTGAAACTATTGAGCAAATTGCAAGGAAATACCAGGTAACACCGTACAACATCCTCAAGTACAATCCTGAAGCCAAAAAGGGACTGGAACCCAACACGGTATTGGTTATTCCGGTGCGTACCGGGGAGCGGCCTGATGTGGTGGTTTCCGGAAACCAGGCTTCAGGCGAAATCCAGGAACGGGAAGTGGAGCGCTTTATCAAACACCGGGTAAAACGAAAGGAAACCCTGTACAGCCTCGCCCAGAAATACAATATTACAGAAGCCGATATCAAGCGATATAACAAAGAGCTCTACGGCCGTATGCCCAGAAAGGGCGAACGCCTGGAGATCCCTGTGTTTAAGCCCATGGAAACCGCCGAAGGATGGAAGGTTCCTGAAGATGGGATGATCCCTTATATTGTGAGGCCGGCCGAAGGGAAATGGCGCATTGCCTATGAGCATGGCATTACCCAGGAGGAACTGGAGCGAATGAATCCGGAGATGAAATCGATCCTGCAGGAAGGAGATACCCTTATGGTGCCCTTTGTGCCCGGTAATGAGAAGGAAGTTGTGGTAGACAGTCTTTACAATTACTATGTGGTAAAACCGGCAGAAGGATTCTACCGGCTGAAGGTGAAACTGGGATTAAGTAAGGAAGAACTGGAGGCTTTGAATCCGGCCCTTAAAGAGTCGGGACTGCAGAAAGGGATGATTCTGAAACTTCCCAAAAATTCCGGAAGCGACCTGGTACTTAACAATGGAATGCTCATCGAGAAATTTGCCCTTAAGGATAGTATCCGGGTTCCGGTTACCAATAAAGTAGGCTTGATATTACCGTTTGATCTGAAGACGGTTAATTTCGATTCGCTTAGCGGAACCAAGCAGGATATTCAGACGTCCCCCTTACTGGGAATTTCACTTGATTTTTATACCGGAGCCATGGTGGCGCTCGATTCGGTAAGAGATATGGGGATATCTGTAGACCTTACCGTTTATGACAGTGGCGATAAGGATAACTTTGTGCTTCAGCTCATGAATCAGAAGGAGCTGTTTCAAATGGATGCCATCGTTGGTCCTGTGCGACCTTCGGTGATCAATGACCTGAGTAAATACCTGGAAACTGCAGGGGTTCCGGTGTTCGCGCCGTTTGCCAATAAGGGCCTTGAAATGCGTTCGAACGTATACCAGACCCTTCCGCCGGACATTCTGATGCGGGCCGAAATGATGAGGTACCTGGAAAACCACGGCCAGGATAAAAATGTTATCATTATAGCAGATGCAGATAATGCTGCGGCCAAGGCCAGGCTAAAGACCATCTTTCCCGGTGCCAAGATCGTAGACCCTTTACAGGATAAATTCCTGAGACTGGAAGACCTTAATCCTTTTCTCTCTGCAGAGAAGGAGAATTGGGTGATCCTCGAAAGCGGTTCCTTTAACCTGATCGGGAATGTGACCGCTGTGGTGAATTCGGCACAGACCGAAGAATATAAGATCACTTTGCTTACCACCCTGAGGGGGAACGTGTATGACAATAAGAACATCTCGAACCTCCACTTGTCCAATCTGAAATTTCATTACCCTACATTTTACAAGCCGCTAACAGCGCCTTCCGTATTTCACAAGCAATACGAGCGACGGTTTGGGGTGCCTCCGAACCGGTATGCTACCAGGGGTTTTGACCTAATGTTCGATGTTTTGTTAAGGCTTGCCTATAATAAGGATCTGGAGTTTGTGGCAAACAAGGTGGGAGAAACCCAGTATGTGGAGAATAAATTTAACTACCAGCGCGGGAAGCAGGGCGGCTACATCAACAGTGCCCTGTACATTGTGCAATATGAAAACCTTACCATAAAAGAAGTTATACCTGATGCCGACCTCTACAGTAAAGTATCTGGGAGCACTCCGGACTGAGTGCGTCCATTTGAAAAGCGGAAATAGTTTTATTACCGATGCACCCGTCGATAACAATGGGAAGGGCGAAGCCTTTTCTCCTACCGACACCGTGGCTACCGCCCTGGGGAGTTGCATGCTCACCGTAATGGGAATCAAGGCCAGGGATATGGGGGTGGCTCTTGAAGGTGCCGTGGCGACCATTGAAAAGGTGATGAGTGCAGATCCGAGAAGGATCGCTCAGATCCGGGTCGATCTTAAAATTCCCGGGAATCCTTCGGAAAAAGAGAGGAAGATACTGGAACATACCGGGAGAACCTGCCCCGTGCTTTTGAGTCTTCATCCGGAAATAAGTAAGGATATACATTTCCATTGGGGAAGCTGAGGCAGTTTGGATGAAATTTATTCTTGCTCTGTTGTCCTTTTCTGTAATGTTCCTGTTTCAGGGCGATGCTCCCATCCTGTGGGATGGGGTTGGGCATTTGACCTGGGATGACTTCAGAGGAGCCCCTGAAATGGATACCGATGCTGCAGCCACTACGGTATCTGCGCTATCCTATAATTTTCAGGGTTATATACAGGGTAATGAACTGGTATATGTCTACGATGTAAAGGCATATTTCTTTCCCGATAAAAGTTGGGTAAGGCCGGGGATGCAGGATGAGGAGCTTCTGCTTCATGAACAACTGCATTTCGATATTACGGCCTGGTACGCATCTAAACTTCGCAAGGCATTTGATACCATAACACCTTCTGCCGATCCTGAAGAAAAAGTTCGTGCGGTGTACAAGCAGATACAAGGCGAATTGGATTCTGTACAGCTGCGGTATGATAAACAAACAGATTACTCCAGGAATACCAGGGAACAATTGCTCTGGCAATCGAGAATTAAAGCGTACCTGAACCGGGCCTATGATTGATCAAAGGGAATACTTGAAAAAACTGGCTTTTATGCGAATGCCTTACGGGAAATACAAGGGCTGGCTCCTGGTGGATATTCCGGAGCCCTATTATACCTGGTATCGTCAAAAAGGGTTTCCGGAAGGATCCATGGGCATGTATCTCCAGTCGATGTATGAGATCAAGCTCAACGGATTGGAATACCTGATAAGGAAGATCATTTCCGAGTATCGGCGCTAAGGTTTGATGTGAATTTTCGGAGTTCGTGGGTTTGCGAATTTTTCTGTTGTTGGAAGCCCTGATTAAAAGCTCTTTAAAAAAGTTTCACAATCGTTTTTAATTCTTAAAATTAGCGGTAAGCTCGGGAGTTTTTTAATTCTTATTTGTATTTTTGGCGCGAATTTTTCAGCAATACTACAAGCGTTTTTCATGGCAGATACTAAGTACATTTTTGTTACAGGAGGGGTTTCTTCTTCTTTGGGTAAGGGAATAATTGCAGCCTCTCTGGCCAAGCTTTTGCAGGCCAGGGGCTATAAGACCACTATCCAGAAACTGGACCCTTATATCAATGTAGACCCGGGTACCCTGAACCCATATGAACACGGGGAGTGTTACGTAACCGATGACGGAGCTGAAACCGACCTCGACCTGGGCCACTATGAGCGATTTCTGAACGTGAATACTTCCCAGGCCAATAATGTGACTACAGGGAGGATTTACCAAAGCGTGATCGAAAAGGAAAGGCGAGGTGAATTCTTAGGGAAAACCGTACAGGTGGTTCCGCATATCACCAATGAAATAAAAGAGCGCATTCAGATCCTGGGGAAATCCGGGGAGTTCGATATCGTGATTACCGAGATCGGGGGAACCGTCGGGGATATAGAGTCCTTGCCCTATATAGAAGCCGTAAGGCAATTGTTATGGGAGCTGGGAGACAATAATGCTATTGTCATCCACCTTACTCTTGTACCGTACCTTTCTGCTGCAGGTGAATTGAAGACCAAGCCTACCCAGCACTCGGTTAAAACCCTGATGGAGAGCGGAATAAAAGCAGATATTCTGGTGTGTCGTACCGAACACGACCTGTCGGATGACCTGAGAGATAAGTTAGCGCTATTTTGTAATGTTAAGCGGGAGGCTGTAATTCAATCTATAGATGCTTCCACCATTTACGATGTGCCTAACATGATGCTGGAAGAAGGACTCGACCGGGTGACGCTTCAAAAGCTGGCATTACCGAACGAAACCGAACCTGAGCTTACCAACTGGAATCAGTTTATTCAGCGCCATAAGAACCCGAAACATGAGATCCATATCGGGCTGGTGGGGAAATATGTTGAACTCCAGGACAGCTATAAATCGATCCTGGAATCTTTTATTCACGCCGGAGCAGAGAACGAAGTGAAGGTAAACGTAGAGTATATTCATTCAGAGCACATTACTGAAAAGATCCTCAAGGAAAAAATTGCAGGTTTGGATGGTATTCTGGTTGCTCCCGGTTTCGGAGAAAGAGGGATCGAGGGTAAGATCAGGACCATACAGTATGTGAGGGAAAACAATATCCCTTTCCTCGGAATCTGTCTGGGAATGCAGATGGCAGTTATAGAATTTTCACGTAACGTGCTGGGACTCCAAAATGCCAACTCCACGGAAATGGACGATAATACGCCTTATCCGGTGATCGACCTTATGGAGGAGCAGAAGGATATTACGCATATGGGAGGAACTATGCGACTGGGAGCCTGGAAGTGCAGTCTGGAAGAGAACAGTATCGTATACCGTGTATACGGGGAGAAGGAGATCTCTGAGCGCCATCGTCACAGGTATGAGTTTAACAATAAGTTCAAGGAAGAAATTGAGGCCGCCGGTATGAAAGCCACCGGGTACAACCCTGATACCGGATTGGTGGAGGTAGTGGAGCTTCCTGAGCATCCCTGGTTTGTAGGGGTGCAATACCATCCTGAATATAAAAGTACGGTAGCCAATCCACATCCGTTATTTGTGGCCTTTGTAAAGGCAGCCCTGAATCATTATAAGGAGAAAAACAGTGCCACATTGGCATAAAAGTCGTGAATGGGGAGGTTTTTGCTCCCTGCTCAGGCAAGATAGCATATGCAAGGCAGCAGGTCTCCGGATCCTGACCTTGATTAGCCTTTTAAATTTAAACTATGGAAGAAAAGAAATTTGATGTTAACTCCCTGATTGGGTTCCTTCTGATTGGAGCGATCCTGATCTGGGTAATGTATAACAACCAGCCTGCAGAAGAAGCTGCCAACCAGGAGACCACCACAGAAGAGGTCGTTTCTCCTGCCTCGGCCACCCCGGAAAAAGGGACGCTTCCCCTGGCCGGAGTAGATTCGGTACAAACCGATTCCCTGGCCCTGGAACGCTATAAAAGCAGTCTTGGTGCATTTGCCTATGGTGCTGCAACAGGCGTAGGGGAAGGGACTACCATCCTGGAGAACGAGAAGGTGAAGCTCACCATAAGCAATAAAGGAGGGCAGGTTACAGAAGCGGTTCTTAAAGGGTTTAGAACCTACGATTCTGTTCCCGTTTACCTGGTTAAGGATGGGAATGCCCGTTTTAATCTTACGTTTGCCACTACAGATAATCGCACCCTGAATACTGAGGAGTTGTATTTTGAGCCTGTGGTATCTTCCAACGGTGCTAATCAGGTGTTGAGCATGCGTCTCAAAGCTGGCGAAGATAAATTTTTGGAATACCGATACGAACTTAAGCCGGATGAATATATGGTGGATTTTGCCGTGCGTTCACAGGGTCTTAACGGGGTGCTTAACGGCAGCCAGCCGGTAAACCTGAACTGGGATGTTAAAGGAATACGCCACAGCAAGAGCATCGAATATGAAAATCGTTACACCAGGCTTACCTATAACCATGACGGCGATGTGAGTAAACTTGGGCAGATGGGAGAAGATTCGGAAACCGAAGAGGAATTGAAGTGGATCTCTTATCGACAGCACTTTTTCAGTACCATCCTGGCTACATCAGCTCCATTCAGATCAGCAACCCTGAGTTCTGAGAACCTGGTAGAGGAAGAGTCTGATACGGCTCAGTATACCAAATACTACAAGACGGCAATCCCTCTTGAGGTGCAGGGGGGAGAACTGGCGCATAATATGCACTGGTACTATGGTCCTACAGACCTGAAGGTCTTTAAGCAGTATGAAGATTTTAATTTTGGCGAATCCATACCTTTTGGCTGGGGAATATTCGGGTTTATCAATAAGCACGTATTTACGCCACTTTACGATATATTGAGCTCATTCCTGCCTTATGGTATTGCGATTATCATTATGACTATCCTGGTGAGGCTGGTGCTTTCGCCTGTTACCTATAAGTCATACCTGTCCCAGGCCAAGATGAAGGTGTTGCGTCCGGAGATCACAGAGATCAACGAAAAATTCAAGGATAACGCCATGAAGCGTCAGCAGGAAACCATGAAGCTGTATGGTAAGGCCGGGGTAAGCCCGATGAGTGGGTGTATACCGGCACTGTTGCAATTGCCGATCTTCTATGCCCTGTTCATGTTTTTCCCAACAGCCATCATGCTGCGGCAAAAACCATTTCTGTGGGCAGACGACCTGTCTTCTTATGATGTGGTCGCCGAGTTGCCATTTAAGATCCCGTTCTACGGAGATCATGTGAGTTTATTTCCGATACTGGCCTCTGTAGCAATTTTCTTCTATATGCGAATGACCACGGGGCAGCAGCAAATGATGCAGCAACCCACCCAGGAAGGGATGCCGGATATGGGGAAACTGATGAAGATGATGCTTTACATTTCTCCGCTGTTAATGTTGTTCTTCTTTAACAACTATGCGAGTGGACTGAGTTTGTATTACTTTATCTCTAACCTGATTACCATTGTGATCATGCTGGTGATCAAGAATTACATTATCGATGAGGATAAGATCCACGAGCAGATCCAGGAGAATAAGAAGAAGCCTAAGAAAGAAGGTAAGTTCCAGCGTAAGATGCGCGAAATGATGGAGCAGGCCGAGGAGCAGCAAAAAAAGGGAAAACGCTAATTTTTGATTGGCGTGTCAGTATAAAAAAAGGAGGTCGTTAAGGCCTCCTTTTTTTTATGGATTCTGTTTTTATGGTTAAAACTCTATTAAGGGCAGGATCACAGCGTCGATCACATGGATCACCCCATTATAGGCCTGTACGTTTGCCGCAGTGACATTGGAAACACGGCCGTTGGCATCGGTAATGCTTACCCCGGCTCCGGCGGTTACCGTTACTTCCCCTCCAAGGGTTTCGAGCGGACCGGAGGAAATGTCATCAGCCCGGGCATTGGTTCCTGCAACTACGTGATATGCGAGCGTTTCCGCTACCAAATCAGGATCAATATCATTGAGGCTGTCAGCTCCCAGGTCTGCAAGCAGGTCTGCAAAGGCTGCATTATCCGGTGCAAATACCGTAAATGGAGCCGGATCGGTGCCCCATGGGGTCTGGAGGGTTTCCACATACCCTGCGGAATTTTCTACTTTCTCCAACGCATCTGCAAGACTGGAGAAGTCAGGATCTGCCGTGGCAAATGTGACCACGGTAGGCAGGTCTATAATGGCATCCACCAGGTGAACAGTACCATTACTTACCACAAAATCGGGAAATACTACCTTGGAGGTGCCGTTTAGTGTGACCCCTCCATCCTCAACCCGAATGTAGAGGCTTAAATAGTCATTATCTCCGTCGGGTGTAGTGGCTAGGGTGTTGTTATAGCCCGTTCCGGCGGCCACGATCTCGCTTGACGAAAATTGGCCCTGTACCAGGTGATTTAACAGGAGGTTGGCCAGGTCTTCCTCTGAAATATCCTCCAGGGAATCGATGCCTTCAAAATTAGAGAGGTAGGTCGCGAAAGCTGCATCATTAGGAGCGAAAACGGTGAGGTCGGCCTGTGGGTTACTCAAGAGGTCAACCAGGCCAGCCTGCTCGATCGCGGTCGCAAGCAGGGAGTACCCTGGAGTAAGTTTGGCTAACTGGTAAATATTGGCCTCCCCCACGGTGCTGTTTACAATGGAGGGAGGTAATAAGACCCGGTCTATTTCATGAATAACTCCATTGGAGCCCTGGATATCCGAGGTTAGAATGCTTACACCGTCTCCTCCCGTACCATCGATCAGTTTAGTTCCTTCTTCAGAGTCCATATACAGCAGTTCTTCATTGGCAGTGGTCATTTCAAGGCCGGCAGTGAGGTTGTCTGATTGTAAATTCTGACCCGCTACCACATGATAGAGCAGGATGGTGCGCAGGGTTTCCGGGTCTACTGTCTCGGTACCCAAAACATCCGCCAGATTCGCAAATGCTTCGTTAGACGGCGCAAATATGGTGAATGGACCTTCCCCTGTTAAAATATCGGTAAGCTCATTCTCAAAGGCAAGTACGGCATCTTCCAACGATTGAAAATCCGGATTGGCCACCACATGGTTCACTACATTCGGTATACTCAAAGGAGTGTCCACAAGGTGAATGACGCCGTTGGAAGCGTTTATGTCAAGCCCGTCTGAGAGGGGAGAGGAAACACCATTAAATTCCACTCCACCTTCTGTATTTACAAAAAGACTGATGCTATTTTCTCCCGGTCCTGTGGCCAGGGTGTTCACGTATCCCGTAGAAAGGGACGAGGACAATACTGTAGTTCCCAGCACATGGTTAAGTAAAAGATTCGTCAGCTCTTCATTGGTAAAGTCTTCAAGAGAAACTCCTGCAGTTGTGAATGCTTCGTCGGTAGGAGCAAAAACGGTGTAGGTACCCGGGTCATCCAGGGTGGTGTCAAGGCCGGTGCGTTCCAGGGCTTCCACCAAAATGGTCAGATTTTCTGAAGCTACCGCAGTTTCGTAGATCGTTAGATCGGCTACCGGAGGTTCAGGAGTCCCCCCGTTATTGTTGTCATCATCATCATTGTTGCAGGATGCAAATACCAGTAGTAGGGAAAAGAATAGCCCCAGTTTAATTGCCTTCATAGTGTTTTCGTTTAATCATCATTAGTTTTTTCGCTATTTTCATTTGGTTCAACCTCTTTCAGGTTTGAATTAAATATAGCCCAAAGTTCTAAAAAGCTGATAATAAACGAGTTGAGTGGTGATTTTTATCTGTGTAAGGCTTTCCTTAAAGGATAAAAAAAAGGAACCCATTAGCGGGTTCCTTTAAAGATATTCTAAATGATTTTCAGGATTACTCGGCAGGAGCTGCTGGTGGAAGCAAAACAGTGTTTATTGCGTGTATCACACCATTATATGCCTGAACATCTGTTGCGATCACAGTAGATTCTCTTCCTCTTGCGTCGGTAATTACCACGTCATCTCCCAGGGCTATAGTGATAGGACCGCCCAGGGTTGAAACTTCTCCTGCAACCAGGTCGTCGCTTCGCACGTTGTTATTTCCGATAACATGATAGGCGAGAGTTTCAATTACAGTTGAAGATGGGATGTCTTCAAGGCTTCCCGCTCCTAACTCTGTAAGGAGGTCTGCGAACGCATCATTAGTAGGTGCGAACACCGTAAATGGTGCAGAAGAACCATCTCCTCCCCATGGTTTAATAAGGGTTGCTATATATCCTGCCTGGTCTTCTACAGAAACCAGTGCGTCTACCAGGGTAGAGAAATTAGGGTCTGCCTGTGCAAAGTCAACAACGGTAGGGAATCCGATCACGGCATCAACCACATGTATCACCCCGTTATCGGTTTCGATATCAAAGGTCTCTCCGGCTGCTGAGGTGTTTACATTAGAGACTCCGTTGATGGTTACTCCGGCCGCAGTGCTAACGTAAAGGCTTAGATTATCCATATCCTCGTTCGGAACTGTTGCCAAAGAGGTGGTATAGCCGGTAGTTAGATCAGTGGAAAGTACTCTCCCTGATACAGCGTGATTTAACAAGAGGTTTTGTAAAACCGGTACGGGTACATCATCAACACTGGCAAAGCCATTTGCACTTAAAAATGCAGCAAACGCATCATTGGTCGGAGCAAAAACTGTGATGTCAGTGGCAGGGTCGTCCAATACTTCGGAAAGTTCAGCGCGCTCGGCAGCGGCCAAAAGTGAAGTGAAGCCGGCAGCCTGGGCTACGTCCGCAATGGTCATACGACCTAATCCCACAGCGTCTGCAATGGCTTCAGGCAGCAATACTTTGTCTATGGCATGAATTACTCCGTTACCTGCCTGTACATCGGCTACGACAACGTTAGCCGGGGTGGCAGTACCGTCGATAACCTGAACACCGTCTTCAGTAGTAAACGAAAGCGTTTCTCCGTTTGCAGTTGCTACATCGGTATCAACAGGGATTCCTGAAGATTGAACATTAGCCATCAGGATCACGTGATACGTTAAAACGGCCTCTAGAGTTTCATTATCGATATCATCCAGGGAACTTGCTCCCAAGGCGGTTAACAGATCCTGGAAAGCCTGGTTGGTAGGTGCGAAAATAGTATATGGCGAGGCAGTATCCGAATCTAAAAGACCGGTATACTGATCTTCAAAGCGGGATAGCGCAGCTACAAGGGTTGTAAATTCAGGATTTGCAAGAGCATGGTCTACAACAGATGGGATGGCCAGGGGCGCATCGATCAGGTGAATAATACCATTGCTGGCCTCGATGTCCAGTCCGTCGGCAACCGGAGATGCCGCCCCGTTGAAGGTAACTCCCCCATCTGTATTCACAAACAGGCTGATCTCGTTTTCTTCTGGGCCGCTAGCCAGAGTGTTTACATAGGTAGTGGTCAGATCTCCTGACATTACTTCTGTTCCTAAAACATGGTTTAGCAGCAAATTGGTTAATTCCTCATTGGTGAAGTCATCAAGAGAAACTCCCGCTGCAGTGAACGCGTCATTAGTTGGCGCAAACACAGTAAAGGTTCCCGGGTTATTAAGCGTTTGATCCAGACCGGTACGTTCCAGAGCCTCGACCAGAATGGTTAAGTCTGCAGAAGCTACAGCAGTCTCATAGATGGAAAGATCTTCTACAGGAGGATCCGTAGGCCCGCCATTATCGTCATCATCGTTGTTACATCCAACGGCGAAAAGCACGAACATGGCAACGAAGCTTAGTTGAAGGGTTTTAAGTAGCGTTTTCATTGCTTATTGATTTTTTTAAATGTGTTATTGAAATTGTTTTGTTTAGCTAATTTACAATTAAAGTTAAACAAAGATAGCGGTTTATTAATTTTTTAACATTTCAGGTTTAAACAGGAGGCAGATCTTGTTTAAGTATATTCAATTGAAATATAATTAGATATGTTTACATTTCTAGCCAAAGTAGGAAAAGTTTGCTCACTTTTACATTATAGTTTAAAGTTGTTTATTTTTTGTTTAAAGTTTGTTCAACAATTAAAAGTGTGTTGCTACGGTAAGCTGAAGCGCGTGGAATCGACTAAGACCATCTGAGTTAATTTTGTAATTTTGTCGCGTTTTCATCCGCAGGGATGTAAGCGTTTAAAAAAGAGTGTAATGAAGCGTGTTGTAGTTGGTTTATCCGGAGGTGTAGACTCCAGTGTAGCGGCCTGTTTGCTGAAAGAGCAGGGGTACGAGGTCATTGGCTTGTTTATGAAGAACTGGCATGATGACTCCGTGACCATTTCAAATGAATGTCCGTGGCTGGAAGACAGCAATGATGCCATGATCGTGGCCGAAAAGCTGGGTATTCCTTTTCAGACCGTCGATCTTAGCGAACAGTATAAGGAGCGTATCGTTGACTATATGTTCAATGAATATGAAAGGGGAAGAACGCCCAATCCGGATGTATTGTGCAATCGGGAGATCAAATTCGACGTTTTTATGAAGATAGCTATGGACCTGGGGGCCGATTATGTAGCCACCGGGCACTATTGCCGTAAAGAGGTGGTCGAGAAGGATGGTACTGAGGTGTACCGGTTAATGGCCGGGGCAGATCAAAATAAGGATCAGTCTTATTTTCTTTGTCAGTTATCCCAGGAGCAGTTGTCTAAAGCGCTGTTTCCTGTCGGGGAACTTACCAAGCCTGAAGTGCGCAGGATCGCTGCTGAACACGATCTTATCACTGCTGAGAAAAAGGATTCCCAGGGGCTTTGCTTTATTGGGAAGGTACGTTTACCAGAATTTCTGCAACAGAAACTCCAGCCTAAGGAAGGGGTCATTGTAGAAATAGCTCCTCAGGAGGTACTTCAGAAAAAGCAGGACCGGAATTTTGATACTAAGGAACAGGAGTTGTCCTGGAAAGCGGAAAAAATCCACTATGACCTGACCGACGGAAGGGTGGTGGGCAAACACCAGGGTGCCCATTATTTTACCATTGGCCAGCGAAAAGGACTTGGGGTTGGTGGTACTGCAGAACCCTTGTTTGTAATTGAGACCGACGTGGATAAAAATGTGATCTACACCGGGCAGGGGAAGGATCATCCGGGATTATACCGGAAGGCACTGTTTATTGGCGAGGATGAGCTGCATTGGGTGCGGGAAGACCTGGCCATGCCGGAGGGAGAAACCAGGGCATTAAAGGTGCGGATCCGATATCGACAGCCATTGCAGGAAGCCCTTCTTCATAAGGTTTCCGGTGGGTTATATGTAGAGTTCCAGCAGCCTCAAAGCGCCATTACTGAAGGTCAGTTTGCAGCATTTTATGAAAATGATGAACTTGTAGGCTCAGGAGTTATCGCCTAAAGACCGAAATACCATGGAAAACCGAATTACCTCTTTGTTTCAAATCGAATATCCCATTATTCAAGCCGGAATGATCTGGGCAAGCGGATGGCGACTGGCCTCAGCTGCCTCCAACGCGGGAGCGCTGGGCCTTCTTGGTGCCGGGTCGATGTACCCTGAGATCCTGAGGGAGCATATCCGGAAGTGCAAAGCAGCTACTTCAAAACCTTTTGGTGTGAATGTTCCCATGTTATACCCGGATATAGACAAGATCATGGAGATTATCGTTGAGGAGGGGGTTAAGATCGTTTTCACCTCAGCTGGAAACCCCAAAACCTGGACCCCTTTTTTAAAGGAACACGGTATTACAGTGGTCCATGTGGTAAGCAGCGTGAAGTTTGCGCTCAAGGCTCAGGAGGCAGGGGTAGACGCCGTAGTTGCCGAAGGATTTGAGGCCGGGGGGCATAATGGGAGAGAGGAGACCACTACCTTTACCCTGATTCCGATGGTAAGGGAAAAGCTGAATATCCCGCTTATTGCTGCAGGAGGTATAGCCACCGGAAGAGGCATGCTTGCTGCGATGGTATTAGGGGCAGACGGGGTACAAGTAGGCAGCAGGTTCGTTGCCAGTGAAGAAGCTTCTTCCCATCTGGCTTTTAAGCAAATGGTGGTGGAGGCCGGAGACGGTGCCACCCGTCTCACGCTCAAGGAACTTGCCCCGGTTCGCCTATTAAAAAATAAATTTTTCGATGATATCCAGTCACTCTACGCAAAGGGTGCCACGAGGGAAGAGTTACAGAGCCTTCTTGGCCGGGCAAGGGCTAAAAGAGGGATGTTCGAAGGCGATCTTGAAGAGGGTGAGCTCGAGATCGGGCAGGTGGCCGGATTGATCCATGAAATAAAACCTGCGGCAAGGATCGTAGAGGAGATCGTCACCGATTTTAAGAAGGCGAAGCAGGAACTCCCTTCCTTCTAAATCAGCCCTTTCAGAAAACCGTATTGCAACAGTAACAGCGTCTTGGCGTCCTTGATCTCACTCCTGGTGAGCATGTTTTTTATCGCAGTAACGGGATATTCCTCCACGAGCAGATCTTCGGTTTCCTCAGTGCTGCCGCCGCCTTCATCTGTCTTCAGGGCTCCGGCATAATCACAGTAGAAAAAATGTAAATTTTCGGTAACCGCACCCGGCGAGGTATAGGCCTCAAAGAGCCTGGTGACTGTGGGTACCGTATACCCGGTTTCCTCCCGGATCTCCCGGATCATACACTCCTCGGGATTATCGGTGTCTAAAACGCCGGCTGGAACCTCCAGCAAAAGTCCGGTGGGATTTCCATTTATATAGGTAGGCATTCTGAATTGCCGGACCAGGAGAACTTTTCCCGTATGGCTGTTATGCATGAGTACGGCCACACCGTTTCCCCGGTCATAGACTTCCCTGCTTTGCCGTTGCCAGGCGCCTTTAAAGGTTTTCCAGGTAAAGGTATACCGCTTTAAGGTATACCAGGCATCCGAGAGGGTTTCTACGTTGACATCCTTAAGGCGAAGTATCATTTCCCGTTGATTTCGATCCAGTAGCCATCGGGATCCTGCACATAGATCTGCCGGACACCATCCGGTCGGGAGTTGGTAGTACCTGCTTCTCCCATCCAGTTCTCAAAAGGGATCTCCTTACTTTTCAGATGCTGCATCATGCCATCGAGATCAGCCGTGCTCAGGGCCATATGCACCCCCTTTACCGGGGCTTCGGGTGCTGAAGGATCCTCGATGAGATGGAGTTCCAGCTTTGATCCCATGGAAAACCATCGAATATGAGGTTGTTCTGTTTTGTCTTCAATCTCGGTCAGGCCCAGTACCTCCTGGTAAAAGGCAGCGCTTTCATCGAGGTTATGAACCTGCAGCGCCTGGTGGTTGAAGGTAAGTGCCGGGGCATGTTGTGCATGGGCAGCACTGATTAATAAGCCCAGGAATACGGTTATGAAGAAGTGTTTCATAGAAATGCGTTTCTATAAAAATAAGGGTTCTCAGGTTTAATTGATAACTTTATTTAAAAAGTATGGTATTGAACCTGAAAGAAATACATCCGGTGTTGCCTGTGAAAGATGTAAAACTGGCTTTAAATTTTTATACCAAACAACTGGGCTTTGAACTGTGTTTTATGGATTCAGAAAATGCCCCGGGCTATGCAGGGGTCAGGAAGGAGGGTGCAGAGATTCATTTGCAATGGCACCATTCATCAGAGTGGGTCGATGGCATCGACCGACCACAGCTCAGGATCCTGTGTGCCGATCCGGATATCCTTTTTAGGGCATGGAGGCACCTGGTGGGTAATGAAGAAGCCGGATTAAGGGATACTCCCTGGGGAACGCGGGAATTTGGAGTATACGATCCTGACGGGAATGGATTGATCTTTTATCGTAACATATGAAATGAATCGAAGGCGTAGTTAATTCACTCAAAATGAGTAAATTAGAACAAACTTTCAACTATGAGGATACTGATTTTTACACTGTTAACCCTAAGCCCGTTACTTTTTTATTCCCAGGAGCACCATCAGATGGAAGAGCATCAGGAGATGAGTTCACATCATGAGGAGCAGCATACCTATAAACATGCCATTGCATTGATGTTAGGACATACGCATATAAGCCAGGGGAAAGATATTGATGGTAATAAAAGATTTCTAGGGGTGCCTTCCATAGCCCTGGATTACAATTATTATATCAATGAACGGTGGTCTGTGGGATGGCACAATGATTTTATTAATGAAAACTTTATTGTAGAACGGCATCTCGGTGGTAGTGAAGAAGGGAAGGAGCTCGAGCGGGAACGTCCTATTACCACATTGGCCATGGTTGGCTACGAATTTTTCGGACACTTTATATTTAATGCTGGTCTGGGAGGTGAATTTGCCAAGGGAGAGAATTTTTTTGTTACCCGCATCGGGTTTGAAGCCGCCTGGCATTTCAATGACCCCAGCTGGGAATTTGTTACCGGGATCAATTATGATATCATGTGGGATGCCTATGATACACTGAACTTTACTGCGGGGGTTGCCAAGCGATTTTGATATAAAAAAAGGGAGCTTTTAAGGCTCCCTTTTTTACGTCTTTACCATACTTTCCGGGCCAGGTCGGCATCCGATTTGACAATATAGGATTCGTATTCCTCCCACAGGGCCTGCGCCTTCTCCTGGTCACCGGCAATCTTAGACATGGAGGATAACCATTTCACGTCCTCGGGGCTGGTTTTCCAGTTCATTCCTTCAATTCCGTCTTTCATGTGCCATACAAATACCATATCGTATTCGCCGCTGCTCATTTCCATGACCATGGCCGGACCAGGTACTCCCGCATCTGCTCCTGCTTTCATAAAGTAATTTTCAATGATCTCTTTGGCCCTGTTTATTTTTCCGGGAGCGAAATCCACCTTGACGACCCAGTACCATTGAGGATTCTCATATTTTTCAGCTTTTATATCTTCCTGGGCATAGGCTCCGGAATATGCAAAGCACAGGCATACCATTGTGATGATTATCGTTTTCATGCGTGTGTGATTTAATTTTGGTTCTTGATTAGATTACATTTTGCGTCCCATATTGGAGGAAGAAGCGCGAAGGCATTTACGGTATTGGGCCATGATCTCCTCCGCCTTTTCAGGACTTCCGGCCAACTCATTCATGGCGTTTCTCCATTTGATCTGGTTCGGGCTGGTTTGCCAGTTCAGGCCTTCCACCCCGTCCTGCATTTTCCATACGATGAGCATATCGTATTCTCCGGCAGCCAGTGAGATCTCCATTACCGGGGTAGGAGTGCCGGCCTGGGCAGATGCTTTTTTGAAATAATTGTTGATAATGTCCCTGGCCTCACCCATCATTCCCGGATGGTAGTCTACATACACAAAACTGTACCATTCAGGATTGTCGTACTTTTTAGCTTCCTGGGCTTCGGCATTAGAAAATAAGAGCACAGTGAACAGGGCGGTTAATACTAAGCTTAATGATTTCATTGTTTCTGTAAATTGGTTTGTGATTAGAAATATTTTAAGCTATTAACCAGAAAGAGGTTGTTAAATTTACAAATAAAATACTATTAATCAGTAATTTACGACAGGCAATGTGAGGTGTTTTTATTGGAGAATTGCGGGTGTAAATGAAAAAGGAGGCCTTATGACCTCCTTGCTGCATCCTTTGTACAGAAATTATTCTTTAATGACCCGGAAGCCTGTAGTGGAACTGTTCCATTTCTTTTCGGCCATTTTATCGGCATGGTCATAGGCACTGAACCCAACCGACTTTCCGTCCTGGGTGTGTTCAGCAACATTGCCTCCAAGGTCATAGATCAGGGCATTGCCTATAGCTACAGCTTTAAACTCGCCAACGGGTTGGATCAAATTAAGATCCCGGGCCTTTATCCCTGCCAATAGCGTTTCTGCATCTTCAGGAGTCGGGTCGTATCCTGCCCACCAGGCAAGAGTATTTTCTTTTGGTGCCACCTGAAGTGCTTTTTTCCTAAGGGCTGAGGCTTCCCCTGCATTTGGCAGGCGGTAGATATCCCCGGTAAGGTCAGAAAGCCAGTTAAGATATGCTGTCGCATCCTCCATGCTGCATACAACAGGATGGTTTTCGGTTCCAGCTTTATAAGAGTGGCCGGGCCGGAAGGCTCCAAACTGGGCGTTGGTTACCTCAAAGACCCCAATGGCGATGCTGTCCTTTTTTACGGTAGTTACCTGTGGAATCAGCTTGTCGTTATGGGTAGTCCCCCAAAGTCCGCCAACGTGCTCTAACTTTGCCTTAGCAAGTAGCAAGGCTGCAGGGCTGTCTTCTTTCACGGCAGGGTTTTCTTCCGGAACTTTTTCGAAGAGATACGTATCTATCCAACGCAGCTCTTCTTTCATTTTTCGCAATTGGTGAGTGATCTTTGCCAGGCCGTGCCGCTGCCCCGGAAACCAAAGAAACCGGACAGGAGCCTGACCTATCTGTTGAAGCGCCCGATAATACTCCCACCCCTGGTCTCTGGGTACGGCACGGTCTTCACTTCCATGAAAGATAATGGTGGGTGTTTTTACCTTTTCCATTTCAAACAGGGGAGATTTCAGGATGTAGTTCTCATTATAGGTGTTCCCGTTGGTATTATCCCAGGGCGCACCACCGAAATAACTCTGGTCGAAACTGACGCCAAAACGACAGGTCCCGAAATCGGAAGTCCAGTTCACGTCCCCGGCCCCGGCAGCGGCTACCTTGAACATATCAGGGTACCTCACGGTAAGCATGGTCGTGAGGATAGCTCCGTTAGACCACCCCATGGTGCCAAGTTTATCCATATCGATCATTCCCTTTTCATTCAGGAATTCTATACCCTTGGTGATATCTGCGAGCTCCGGTTCATAGTAATTTCCTTTGATCGCTTCCACATACTCCAGGCCATGGTTGGCTGAGCCCTGGTAATTGGGCTTTAACACGAAGGCACCACGCTGTGCCAGAATATTGGGATAGGTACTCCAGCGTTCGCTCCAGGAATCGGTGTCTTCCCCGGCAGGTCCGCCATGGATGGAGAGGATAAGGGGATATTGCTTCCCGGATTCGTAGTTCGCAGGGTAATAAAGGATCCCCGTTACTTCCACATCGTTATACCCTTTCCAGGAGATGACTTCGCTTCGGGTCCGGGGTTTAGCCTTTAAATTCTCGTTAAGGCTAACGATCTCCTTTTCATCCCGGAAATCGGATCCTTTTAAGGTAGCTGAGTAGTATCTCGGCAGTTCGGAGGCGGTAGAATGGTTGTACACCACCCGTGTTCCGCTATGATCTGTTGCGAGAATATCCACATGGTCGTTTTTATCACCCAGGTCGATGGTACGTTTTTCCCATTGGTTGCCCTTTTTCCTGTACCAGGCCAGGGTGTATGCCGTACGGTTCGCCAAAGAGGCGATTACACCATCCCCGGTGATCTCGTACCCTCTTCCAAGACCATTGCTCCAGTCAAGGTCCACCTTGACGGCGTTTCCTTCTGGAAGGGAGGCGTAATAAAGTTCCTGTATGCCGGCACCGTTCCATTCGGGATCACTGGCATGGGATGAGGTAAAATAAAATCCTTTGGAATCCTGTTCAAACCGGAAGGAACCGGAAGGGAATTCCAGGTCTTCCAATATTTTTTTAGAAGCTCCTGTTTCCAGGTTCACCAGGTAGTACTCCGGATCCTGTCTGGCATCTGCCGCAAAACTGATGCCCACGGCCTGGGTGTACACCATCCATTTTCCATCCGGCGACACGGTAAAGGAAGTAACCGGTTTGGTGTTGGCAGTAAGCCTGGAAACCGACTTATCTTCGAGATTTAGGCTATACACCTTATCGGCCTTCCATCTCACAGTGTCTTCTACTACCAGCACGTCGTCTTTGGTTTTTTCTTCCTCAAGCTCGGTGAGGGTCTTACCATCGTCAGAAAGGAAGAACAGGGTATGCTCATCTTTCCATTGGATTGCAGAGGCATTGCTGTGAAAGGTGTGCACTTTTTCCGGTTCTCCTCCCATCAGGTCGAGTTTCCAGAGCACCTTGCCTTTATCTCTTGAAGAGAGGAAGTACAAATAGCGGTTATCCCTGGAGAATAAGGCAGAATGGTCATTCTCATCTGCGTTGGTGAGCTGCACCGTAACCGGTTTTCCGTTTTCTTCTTTATCCAGGTAGGTAAGATAAAGATCGGTTACAAATTTGTCTTTTTCCGGATCTTTCAACGCCCTTCGTTTGCTCCATACGATCTTATTGCCATCGTAGGAGAATTGGACATTGGTCATGTATTCGGTGAAGATCACATCCTCAGGAGTCCATTTTTCCGGGTTTTTAATGATCTCCTGGGCACGGGAAATGTACAGCCCTGTAAGCAGTAGCGCTGAAAGAAGAAGTAGTTGTTTCATGGGTGTTGAAATAGGTTTGCTCAAATTTTTCTTACAAAACTCTAAGATAATCTTTTCTTTGGGTTCTGCCCTCCTTCGCTAAATCTTAGGAGGATGAAAAGGTTATGGGGTGACAAGGGTGACAAAGGTGACAGGGGTGACAAGGGTTACTGGGAAACAGTTTGACCACTATCAATAAGGTCAGGCATTCTATTCGTCTGCTAAAGGGGTTTACCACTTTACGACTTCACTCCTTTACAATTTTACTCATCCCTCATTTTTAAATATTCACATATTCAAAAGCAGCATTCGGATCGTCTCTGAGGTCCAGGGTGGTTTCGTTTAGCAGAATGCCGTGTTCCAGGAAGGCTTTCAGGTTGGTCAGCCAAAAGGTCCACCCGTTACTGCAACCGCAATAGATCTTCATTTTACTTTCCTCATCTGTTGGAATTCCGCTTTGTTTCAGGATCAGGAGTGTTCCGGTCTCTTTAGGGTGAAGGGAGATGTCCAGAAGATTATCGCCTGCAAAGGAAAACTGAAGGTGGTCTTTTTCGTTGGCCGCCCTGATCACTCCCTTTTCCTCTCCGTCCCAGTTGTGCCACATCCAGAGGTATTCATCGCCCTCCTGTACCGGAGTCTGATGATTGATCCTCTTTCCTGCCCGGATGAAATCGGAAGCCCTGAGAAACCAAGAGGTCAGTCCATCCTCGGTAGACCAGCACCAATACAATTTTTCTACGGGGACTTTAATAAAGATCTTCCTGGTGAAATGATCGAAGCTGAGCGTATTCATAAATGGTTTGGTTGATGTTCTTTAAGTTACGAATTTGTTCTTAATTTCTATACAACTAATTATGTACCCTGATCGCAATGGGGCAGGGATGTTATACTTAAGATTATATCGATCTATCACTGAAATAAGGAGAGTTAAAAAGTTGCGTTCCTTCCGGCATTCAGGAGCGGGGAGCTGATCTTCTACAGATGAAATTTTCATTTTTCAGGAGTATTTAGCGAATACCCGGGTCCATGTCCCGGAACCATTCCCATCTCTTATGGACCCCTCTTTTACCAAAGGGATTACTGCAATAGGGATTCTATCTTTACCTGCAGCGGAAATCAGAAGGGTGAAACTTAATATTCCTGCGTTTTAGCAGTTCATCCATTATGGGCTGGCCTTCCTGATTTTTTTGTCAGCAATATATAGGAGAGATTAGTGTGTCTCAAAGATTTCCACATGGCCATCTATTAAAAAATAAGTACTATTTTTAGCCCAGCCCGAAATCGATGTGCGCATCAGTGAGGTCCTTAATATCCTTTTTTCTCGCTCATTCTTAAGGGTTTGTTGTAGCCAGTAATAAGGCAATTATAGATCATTTGAAATAATCCGGTAATGGTTATTGATAGTTATTATGAATTGATATTGTTGATGGGAGCTGTTTTATCCTTTCTCTTATCAATGTATCTGATATTTTATCCGGGCAAATTTTTTCCCAATAGAATTCTTGGAGTGCTTGTACTGTCATGGTCTGTTACTGTATTTGTTTTTATTTTACATACCACTGTCTTTTATGAGCGCT
Organism: Robertkochia flava; assembly: GCF_020166515.1. Classification (GTDB taxonomy): domain Bacteria; phylum Bacteroidota; class Bacteroidia; order Flavobacteriales; family Flavobacteriaceae; genus Robertkochia; species Robertkochia flava. The sequence goes on from NZ_JAINZT010000004.1 coordinate 121,173, forward strand.
ACCCTCATCTATATGCCCTACTGGACGTATTTACCCTGATGTTTTTCCCCTTGATGTATCTTTATCTGAGAAACTATCTGTACCGCGATATCAGGCATCCCAGGTTACAATACCTGCATTTTATCCCGGCCCTGTTGTACCTGATCATGCTGTCACCCTTTTTTTTTCAATCAGCAGGTGAGAAGCTGGAGATGATGAAGAACGGTTTTCCATCGTGGTACCTGAATGTACAATTAAGCTTTAATCTGGTAATTATATTACAGGGTATATTTTACAGTATATTTTGTTTGCGAACCATTCACCAGTTTAAATATTTTCGAAAAAACCATCTTTCCCCCTTTCAGCTTTCCACCCTGAAGTGGCTGCAACTTTTTGTTCTGATCAATATATTTCTTTGGATGGTAGGAACCACCGGAGCCATCCTTGAGATCGCCGGCATTAAATTGTTTTTGGATCTCTTTAAGGTGTTTTATTCCGGGTTAACCCTTTTCACGATCGTTCTGGGAATCTTTACCATTAAAAGACCAGAGTTGTTTTCTGAACCGGAAGACCTTAAAAAATTGGTGTCCGTGAGCAGGCCAACTGGTCAACGGGATATTTCCGAACAGAATATGAAGGATTATGAGGTGATCTCTGCTTTAATAGAAAGGGAAAAGCCATATCTTAAGAACGATCTCAAAATGCAGGATCTCGTCGAATCTACAGGAATTACCTACCGCAGGATTTCTGAGGTATTCAATAAGAATTTTAATAAAAGCTTTTATGAAGTGATGAATGAATACCGGTTAAATGAGGCAAAAATCCTGATGCAGGAGGGCTTTCATAAAAATCATACCCTGAGTTACCTTGCCGAAAAAGCAGGGTTTAATTCCAAAACCACCTTTAACAGGATCTTTAAAAAGTTTACCGGAATTACCCCAACCGACTACATAAAAGATCTGGACGATACGTCCGTTTAGAAGTATTCATTTTTTTTTTTGCTGTTATTCAAAAGCTCCCAATTTCATGCCCGTCCTGCATTGATTGATCAGCCTCATTCGAATCTTCCCTTTCACATGGGTGTTTTTTAAATACAAGGGGACATGTAGGCTGCTCTTATCGTTTCAGAGGTTTTTTGGTTTCGTTGGCAGATTTAATTCCCGATGATTTCCTTTTTTTACCGACTGCAACATCTGCAGGTTGATCCTTCAATCCGCTCCCTTTCTTATTGTCTTTTTCGCAAGTTTAATTCCCCGCTTTTATAAACTGATGCTTTTTAGAGGTCTCAGGAGTGGTTTTACCATCTTTCATAGGTGAAACCTTAATAGTCTTTTATTCAGGCTCTTATATGGGTGGTGCCATTAGTGGTATAGTGCCAATACATGCATTGACACACCAAATAGGGCAGTGAAACTTCACTTTAATCTCATATCTGTAATTATGCCACCATTAACCTAAATATGTGTTATCAAAAATTAATTAATTATGAAAATTAGATTTTTACCCACTTTAGTGCTGGCCTCCATGCTATCCTTGACCGGATGTATGAAGGGAGATATTGATGACCTGCAGAACCAGATTGATGATCTTACTTCAAAGGTCGATGAACTGGAGGCTACCCAACAGGAGGCTTTGCTCAAGGCGATTGCAGAATTAGAAAATAAATTGTCTTCGCTCAACTCCGATCTGGTAGCCGAGTTGGAATTGATCGAGCAGGAAATCGCAAATAATGCTGATGCCGTTTTTTACGGTAATGTATTGACTGAGGAAGATTATGCAGCCTTAGAAGCGCAGGGAGCAACGATCATTACCGGTAAGGTTATGGTTACTCAGGATGCACATGTACAAGCGCTTTCCAATGTGAAACTCATCGGAAAAAATCTCGAAATCAATGGAGGAATGGACATCACCTTTGATGCCCTTCAAAGTATTGGAGAGCATCTTCACATTAGTGGTTTAGTTAACGGTGCAGTAGTCAATCTTTCCAGGCTTTCCTCTGTAGGCGGGGATGTTGAGATTACACATAATGGCGGACTCACTTCTCTATCGGCAGATGAGCTTGTATTAGTAGGAGGGGCCTTACATACAGAAATGAACCCGGAGGTGACTTCGATGTCCTTTATGAAGCTCGACCAGGTAGGGTCGCTGTATATCAACGGATATTGGAATGCAGATCCCGAAGAAGTAGGGATTGGGGTGATGACCCGGCTGGAGCTATCTTCCTCAGATGTTAAAGGTAATGTGGACCTTTCCTATATCGGAGCTGTAGATAATATTTCCCTGGGAAATATTGGAGGTAGCTTTAAAGGTATCTACAACAAGATTGCAGGAATAAGCCTGGAGAGTACCAAAATACCGGGTGATTTTATTTTGGAGTTTAATCCCGGACTAACCACTGTGGATGCAGGTGCCCTGGAACGTATTGAAGGGAAGCTTAGCATAAGATTTAACGATAACAGCATCTATTGGTCAGCAACCGAGAAATCGGGACTATCAGCAATGCCGGCATTCCCGGCCCTGCAATATATTGGAGGCGATGTCGAGCTTTCGAACAATTCTGCCATGAAAACCATGGAAGCCTTTAATGCGGTGACGGAAGTGGCTGGAGACTATATTACTATTGGTTACAACGGTTCAGATATGGACTATGTGAATGTTTTTAATGCCTTGGTGGAAACAGGGGCGTCCCAGTTCAGTAATGCCGACGTGTCTATACACGCAAAAACGAATTGGTTCAAAGGTTTTGAGGCTTTACCAATCGCGAAGCACGTAAGGCTGGAGATATTGCTGCCTACGGAAGAAGGCGGTGGAGGTATTGGTCCGTTTGCTGTTAATGGGATCGCCCGGGTTGATGGGTTTGATGCTATGACAGAATTGTCAACCCTTACCATGCTTATTCAGGAGGTTACGGAATTTAATGCCTTCGGTGCCTTGAATAACTTCCAGAACTATCAAACGTATTTAAGGGTTTATATGCCGAATGATGAAAATGTTGGCTTGTGCTCTATGCGACCCATCCTGGAAAAAGTTAAGAACGGAGATTTCGATCTTACGTATAATGAGAATCGAAAGGCTTTCTTTTCTCATAATTGGTCAGAAATGGACAGGGATTTAGCGATCGATCAACTATTGGCCCCTTGTGGAATATAAATTCAACCAAACCTGGTTAAACAGGTTTCCCGGCACCCATCTGAAAAGGGTGTCGGGGAATTTATAAGATACCCTGCCTGGAATCAGGCAGATTCCGGCTAGCAAAGCCCACTGACTGAATAAATTTCACAATTACTACAGACTAATTCCTACTTAAATAATGAAAAGACAATTACACTGCCTTTTAGTGTTTCTGTTCTTGGGTGTATCGTATCTCCACGCCCAATCCCTAACAATTGAAGGCCATGTTAAAGACGATAATGGAGGGGCGCTACCCGGAGTAAATATTGTAATGGAAGGAGGTAACCAATGGGCGGTTACCGACATGGACGGCTATTACTCCATAGAGGTGCCCGATGGAAATGTGAAGTTAGTCTTTTCTTATATAGGCATGCAAACCCATGTGGAAGCGGTTAACAACAGAACCCTTGTCGATGTTGTTCTTACGGAAAGTTTTGAAGAGCTCGAATCTGTGATCGTGGTCGCCTATGGAACCTCTACCAAGGAGGCCTATACCGGAGCAGCTTCGGTGGTCGAGAACGAGGTGATCGAAAACCGGCCCGTATCCTCTTTCGAGAAATCCCTTCAGGGAACTACTCCCGGGTTAATGGTTTCCAGCAGTTCTGGTCAGCCCGGAGCAAGCGCTACCGTGAGAATTCGGGGTATTGGTTCTCTAAGTGCCAGCAGTGCTCCGCTTTATGTGCTTGATGGGATACCCATGTCCGGGTCTGTTACCGATATCAACCCGAATGATATTGAAAGCGTTACCGTGCTTAAAGATGCAGCAGCCTCCTCCCTGTATGGTTCCAGAGCAGCCAATGGGGTTATTCTCATTAACACGAAAACCGGTAAAGCGGGCTCTACAAGAATCAGTCTCACCAGCCAGCTGGGAGTCTCTGAACGTATTTCAGACGGATATGCTCTTATGAATTCCACCCAGTTTTATGAGCACACCTGGATGGGCTTATACAACCAGGCCCTGATAAACGGCGCTTCCAATGATGACGCCAGGGCTTACGCCCATGCCAATGTCCGGGAATTTGTGGGATATAACCCTTTCGGTGTCGAAAACCCGTTGGATACCAATGGAAAACTCATTAGCGGGACCCAGGTCCTCACCAATACCGACTGGCGGGATCAAGTATACAAAACCGGGATCACTCAGAATGTTAACCTCAATGTATCTGGTGGATCCGACCTTACTAAAGTATTTATGTCACTGGGGTATTTCAGGGATTCGGGGATTACCCTTGGTTCAGATTTTACCCGGTTGACCAATAAGATTAATGTTTCGCATAAGATCAATCATTTTCTGGAAGTAGGCCTTAATACACATCTTTCCTACTCAAAAACCAATGCACCCCCGAGCGGTTCCGGAGGAGCCAACCCGGTCCGGTCTGCAGAGGTGATCAATGCTGCCTCCCCCGTCTACAATGAATTTGGAGAATTTGAATGGGGCAATAAGGCCGTTTTTGACTTTAACCCGGTGGGACTGGCCGAATTGGATAAATACCGCTATGAGACCAAAAGAGCAGTGGTGAATGCCTTTTTTAATTTTAAGTTATCTCCTTCTTTCAACTTCAGAACTACCGCAGGTATTGATAACAGTCTGAACAGCGGGTTGAATTACTACAATCCGGAGCACGGAAACGGAGCTGGTGTAAATGGACGTACAACAACCTCCAATACCGATAACCTCGGGTGGAACATCTCCAATATTCTAACCTATTCCAAAAGAAGAGATCGCTCTTATTTTGAAGTATTATTAGGCCAGGAAGCCCTGGGCCAGGATTTCGCTTTGTTATCTGCCGGAGTAACCGATTTCGCAGTACCAAATCACCCCGAATTGGTATGGGGGGCAAAACCAGAGCAGCCGGCAAGTTTTGTTTCCTCATGGAATATGGTTTCCTACCTGTCGCAAATAAAATTTGATTACGACGATCGCTATTTTCTTTCCACCAGTGCCCGGGCAGATGGTAGCTCCCGGTTTGGGAGAAATAATAAATACGGGCTCTTCTATTCCTTTGGGTTGGGCTGGCAAATAACCAGGGAGCAGTGGATGCCGGAATTAGCCTGGTTAAACAATGCCAAACTTCGGTTGAGTTACGGGACCTCCGGGAATAATAATATCGGGAATTACGCATCATTAGGCCTTTATGGAAGTGGGGCCAATTACGGTGGGTACCCGGGGTTAACCCCCATCCAACTGGCTAATGAAGACCTGAGCTGGGAGAAGATCCAAAGTTTCAATGCAGGTTTTGAATTGCACCTCTTCTCCAGGTTGAACGCTTCTTTTGAGTTCTATAACAGAAATTCTGATGGCTTGTTGTTTGCAAAACCGCTATCTGCAGGATTAGGGTTTGGATCCGTGTTAACCAATCTTGGTGCTATGCGCAATACAGGATTTGAGGCAGCCCTTAACTACACCTTATTTGATTCTGAAACCTCTGTAAGTACATTGGGTTTTAATATTTCGGGGAATACCAATGAAATCCTGGAATTAACCACCGAAAGGATCCCTACAGGAACCAAACTTCTGGAGGTAGGCGGTAGTATTTATCAGTTTTATATGCGGGAGTGGGCCGGAGTCAATCCCGAAAATGGCAGGCCCATGTGGTATGTAAATGCCGAATCGGACGATCGCGATACAACAACCCTTCCCGATACGGCATATGAAGACCCCCTGGGTAGTGGGAAAATGGTGACCAGTGCTTACCGGGATGCCGAAAGAAAGCGATTGGGAACGGCCTTGCCTAAAGTTTTCGGTGGATTGAACTATTCCTATCAATATAAAAATTTGGAAATCGCCATGTATGCTTTTTACAGTCTGGGAGGAAAGGTGTACAACAATGATTATGCGACCAATATGCACGATGGTACCCAGCCGGGAAGTAATCTTGCCGTGGATGCACTAGATGCCTGGACCCCCAATAACCGGTATACGGATGTGCCCCGCTACAGTATCAATAATATGGACGAATCGAACCAAATGTCATCCCGGTTTATTGAAGATGCTTCCTACCTGCGACTTAAAAATATTTCAGTGTCCTATCATTTTCCCGATAAATGGACGAGTGCGCTGCACCTGAGTAGCTTTAAGGCATTTCTATCCGCAGAAAACCTCTTTACACTAACAAACTATAAAGGGTTTGACCCTGAAATAGCGATTAACGGAACAACGAGTAATACCATTCCCGGAACCCGGGTAGTTACCATAGGATTAAAGCTGGATTTATAGATAAATGAAACTGTTAGCAATGAAAAGAACAATAATTAACCTGTGTCTAACAGCATTCTTTAGTGTGTGCTTGACAGGGTGCAGCAATGATTTTTTAGACCTGGAACCCACAGATTCCCTTTTAGAAGATGAGGTGTTTGAATCTTATGTAACGGCCAGTTCGGCCCTTATTGGAGTATACGACCAATTAGGGAGCCCGGTTTTTGAAGGATTGTACAATCCCATCATGGGTGATATCATGGGAGAGGATCTCATGATTAATTCTGTAGATAACTGGAATTGGTTTGTCGAGGTCTACCAGATGAATATGCTGCCCAATTATTCCTACGTGGATAACCCCTGGAGGGCAGGATATAAACTCATTTACGATACGAATAAGATCATCGATAATGCCGCGTTTATTCCCGATGCCACTGCTGAAGAAGCAGACAGGCTGGAAGGAGAAGCCCGGGTGCTCAGGGCTTATGCCATGCTCAGATTGGCCCGTATGTATAGCCCTGCATACAGCAAAGATCCGGACGCGCCATCGATCCTGCTGAATACCGATTCGGAAACCACCGAAAATGCATTTGAAAGAGCGTCCCTCAGGGAGGTTTATGCGCAGATAGAAAGCGATCTGCTTATTGCTGTAAATCAACTGAGCGAACAGGGGGATAAAGGATTTTTTGATAAGAGGTCGGCCAGGGCTGTTCTCGCCAGGGTATATCTCGATATGCAGCAATGGGATAAAGCCAGGGATATGGCTAAGCTGGCTTATAAAGGATTGTCGCTGATGACCATCGGGCAGATGTACGAAGGTTTTCACACCCGCAATGCAGAAACCATATTTGCTATTGCCTACACCAGGGAAGATAACAATGTCTATTTGTCGCTCCCATCTTTCTACTGGCCGGTAGGAGGGTATAGTTCGATGCGGGCAAATAATGATTTTGTCAATATTTTTTCTAATGCCGATGCCAGGAAAAACTTCTTTTTAAGGATCGATGAGATCGATCCTGATCGGCACCTCATTGTCAAATTTGGTCACAATGCCCAGGTGGGTAATGCCGAGCGTATCAGTATTCGTGCGGCAGAAATGTTACTGATCGAAGCCGAGTGTGAAACCGAACTGGGAAATTTCACTGCCGCACAGGATGCATTATACCTGGTGCAAAGAAGGTCGAATCCGGGGGTGTTAAAATCGGTTGCAACCGGTCAGGAACTCCTGGAAGAAGTACTGCTGGAACGCAGAAAGGAACTGTTCGGAGAAGGATTCCGATGGTATGATATCAAGCGACGACAATTACCATTTGTGCGTACCGGCGATCATTGGGCCGTGCTGTCATTTATGGCATCAGACCCGGATTACTACCGACTGACATTCCCGATACCCCAATCGGAAATTGATGCCAATGAGGCACTGGATAATTCAGATCAGAATACCGGGTATTAAACAACAGGTACAATGAAAAATTATAAGATGATATTCAATAATCGGAAAGGTGAAGCAATCACAGCTGTCATACTGTTACTTTTCGTCTCCTTTTTCCAGGCGTGTTCCCCTGACGATGAGGAAGTGCAGAAACTAAATCCAAATGCAGGGCCAGGGTTTGAAAACATTGAAAACGATGGGTACGGGGTGCAGTTAAATGCCGTTCCCGTAAAGCCGCCCCTGGTGGGAACCTGGCGGATCTATATTGGAGAGAATGGACGATTTGAGGATATTCATGATCCCCGGACCATGTTTTATGGAGAACCGGGAGAATCCTATCAGCTCGGCTGGGAGGTAAGCGAAGGCGATCGTTATGAAGCCGCGACGATTACAGTATCCTTTAAAGCCATGAACCCTGTAATTATTTCTCCTGCAAAAGAAACTGATACCCTTAAAAACAATATTTCCTACTATCTCGAAGCGGAAGCACCTAAATTCGGCGCTACCGGGAAATGGGAGATCGTTAACAGCATTGGCGGGCGTATTGAAAATCAGGAGCACCATAAGGCGGAGTTTATTGGAGAAGAAAAGTCCAATTACAGCCTGAGGTGGACACTTTCTTATGGGTCAAAAAAGGTTTCAGAAGAAGTCTCTTTCATCACAGATGTGCTTAGAGCGGATGCCGGACCCGACCGGCTGGATATTAAAACGGCTAAATACGAAGCAGATAAATTTTACGGACTGGAGGCCTACCTCCCGGCGGGAGCCACCGGAGAATGGACCCTCCTTGAGAATAATGCGTCCGGATACATATATAATTCGGACAACCCCAATACCCTGATACGGGGAGTGGCCGACTCGATCTACAGTCTTTTATGGAAAGTCGATGTAGATGGGCATGCCGCAACCGATACTGTTAAGATCAGGTTCAGGGGCAAGTGGGGTATGTTCAAGGATCCGCGCGATAACCAGGTTTACCGCTTTACAGAAATTAACGGATTGGAGTGGATGGCCGATAATTATAATTATGCCGCTGCCCCCGGTAATGGTTCCTGGTATTACGGGCACGCTTATCGTGCAATTATTGGCGACGGATACGCCCTGGAAACCCAAGAAGACCGAAAACGTTATGGGCGACTTTACACCTATCATACAGCCCGGGATTTTGCCCCTGAAGGATGGCGACTGCCCACAGGGGAAGAGTACCAGGCACTCATCGTTTCACAAGGGGGCGCGCTCTATGCCAAACCTAAGCTCATTACAGGTGGTGAAACCGGACTCGAGATTAATTATCCCGGGTACCTGGAATTCTCCAGTTCTCAGGATCCTGCCTTTCGCAATGTGTTTACAGAACAGGATGGAACCGGCATGTTCTGGACTATGGATTATTACGAAGCTAACAACACGGCCCTTGGGCTTCTTATCAGGGACTCGCAATACGACGCAAATGTTGTAGTGATTGCAGGGTCGTTTTACGCCTTGCCTGTAAGATATGTCAGGGAAGTACAGAAATGATTTGGATACACACCGACCGGGGAATAAAAAATATACATATGAAGATCTTTAAAATAATCATAGCTCTTTTGTTTGGTATACTGCAACTCACAGCAGTATATGCACAGCAAGGAAAAGTTTCATCAGATGAATCGGTAAAAGGAAAGATCCGGATGAAAATAAAACCTGGAGCCCTCAAGTCTGCTCCCGGTTTAAAAATTAATACCGGGAAGGATAACGCGAAAAAAATTGGATTACAAAGGGTGGATGAGGCCAGTGCATCTGTGGGTATTAACCGCATTAAACGGGTGTTTCCTTTCTCTCCTAAATTTGAAGCCAGGCACAGAAAATATGGTCTCCATCTCTGGTATGAGGTTGAATTTGACAGTACGAGGAATGCCGAAGATATTATCAGGGAATATAAAAAAGTTACTGAGGTCGAAATCGTAAAACCCGTTTACAAAAAAAACAGGATCGATGGCCATCGCAAACCGGTTGTATTTAAAGGAAACCCTGAAGAAAAAAACCTGGCGGCAGTGTCATTGGATTACGCCACTGTAAATGATCCGCTGTTAAAGGATCAATGGCACTATAAAAATGATGGCAGGTTTGGTGAAAATGGATCCGATATACAATTGGATCTGGCCTGGGAATCACAAACCGGAAATTCCGAGATCATCGTGGCAGTGGTCGATACGGGGATAGACTTTGCCCATGAAGACCTTAAAGATAATATGTGGATCAACGAGGCTGAACTCTATGGGGAAGACGATGTGGATGATGACCAGAATGGATATGTGGATGATATTTACGGTGCCAATTTTGCAGTTCCCGGGGCCATCTTCCCGGAGGCACATGGAACACACGTCGCCGGAACCGTTGGTGCCGTAAACAATAATGGTTTGGGCGTTGCCGGGGTTGCCGGTGGCGATGGTACCGGTAATGGAGTAAGACTGATGTCTACACAGGTATTTGACAACCGAAACAATGGCGGAGGGAATTTCGCTGAAGCCATTGTATACGGAGCAGATAATGGGGCGGTTATTTCCCAAAATTCCTGGGGTTATAACCTGGATAACTTTTACGAGCCCGAAGTTCTTGACGCCATTCGGTATTTTGTGGCAGAAGCGGGTCAGTACCCCGGCAGTCCGATGAAGGGTGGGATCGTGTTTTTTGCCAGCGGGAATAACGGACTGGATACCATGAGGTACCCGGGAGCCTTTGAAGAGGTGGTCGCCGTAACGTCAACCGGGCCTGAAGGTTTTCCTGCGCCCTACGCCAATCATGGCGATTGGGTGGATATTGCAGCTCCTGGTGGAGATGAGGTGAATTACGGGGAAGAAGGTGGAGTATTAAGCACACTTCCCGGGAATCAATACGGTTATATGCAGGGAACCTCCATGGCATGTCCCCATGTTTCCGGGGTGGCTGCCCTGATCCTGGCTAAGTTTGGTGGAGAGAACTTTACTCCCGAAGACCTGAAACGAATTCTGCTGAATTCAACCAACCCTTTTATTTTTCAGCATAACAATAAATATGGAAAGGGGATTTTAAGTGCCGGTAAGGCCCTGGTCGATGATAACAGGATTCCTCCGGATGCCATCACAGACCTGGATGCCGGTGCTGTGTTTCACAATGAAGTGAGACTAACCTGGACCGTACCTCATGATGAGGATGGGTTTAGCCCCAGTGGCTATTACCTCGCGGTTGGAGAAGCCCCGATAACCGCATCGAATTTTGACAATAATCCGAGATATTTTATTTCAAACACCTTGGAGGAAGGCCAGACGATGAGCCTTAGTATTGGGGGCCTGATCAAGGAAACCGGGTATTGGTTTGCGGTTAAATCGGCCGATCAATTCGAGAATATATCGGAGATCTCCAATGTTCTTGGGGTAAGAACAACTTCCGAACCTCATTTTATGGCCTCTACCCGGAGTATCGAGGTTACTGTTAACACGGCCGAGAACCCTCTTGCCCAGGTTCCGGTTTCATTTTCAAATATATCTGAAGGGATCATTTACTGGGAAACCCTGGTATCGAATGAAACCTATTTCCGTGAGCCGGAACCGGTATCAGAAGCTACCGCTTCAGTAATGCATACGAAACCCGGCACGGTTGAAACAACAGTTGCCAGTGCTTCTGAAACCACTTTTGACGCTATTCGCTATGTGGATGCAGAAAACATTTCCACAGAAACCTTGTCGACCAACAAACACTGGGAAAATGATGCGACCGAATTCGTAGCCGGGTTATCCTATGAAAACCAAAACCCACCGGCCATTCTTGCGGGAACCGGAAATACGAACTCCGGACTAATCTTCGGAACCCGTTTTGATGTGCCTTATGATTATTCTTTTAACCTGACCCACCTGGAAGTGGCGCTGTTTCCCGAAACCAGTGAACACCCTATAACCATTGAGATCAAGAAGGGATCCAGGAAGGATATAATGCAGGCGGAAACAGTGTACATGCAGGAATACTATCCGGATACCATTAATCAGTTAAAGTATTACAGAATTCCTCTTTACCAGCCGCAAAAGTTCCAGGACAACGAGTCATTCTGGGTAGTGTTGCATTTTCCCAAGGAAATGCAGAATCCTATGCTGCTGCAATACGGCGGAGGAGCATATAACGAGCGCTTCATGTACTCCAAGGATAACGGCCGAACATTTAATCAGGCCTTAACCTTGTTATTCCAGCCCTTAACGCCCATGTGGAGAGCATTGAGCACGGGCGAGAACGGATCCTTTGTCTTTCTGGACCCCAATAAAGGAGAGATACCGTCAGAGACGGCACAGGATGTCAATATTACGGTAGATGCCAACAGTCTTACCAATGGGAATCACCTGGCCTCGGTAGGTATTTTAACCAATGATATTCATAAACCCATTGTAAATATAGAACTCAAGGTAAAAGTAGAAGGGCAGCAACCGGAAATAGATAATTCCAAAGTTTTTGAATTGGATGCGATTGCCAATGTCAATAATAACCTTGAGTTGGACATGGAAAATTCAGGTCTTGCCAGTTTGGAGGTGTATGGGTATACCATCGAGTCAACAGGAGTTGCAGAGACCTATACGGATACCCTTACTGTTGGCCCGGGCCAAACGGGTAAAGCGAACTTCGGGTATACCCCGTTAACCACGGGCATCCTTAATGAAAAGATCATGCTCCATACCAATCTCGGACCACTGCCTTTTTCGCTGCGCATTATAAGTTTAAAGGAGCCCTCAGCAGAGCTTAGCATTTTGGTCGATACGTTGAATGTTACCTATGGTTCTAAGGCAGATCTGGCACTTGTATTGGGGAATGGTGCTGACGGGGCACCCCTGGAATTTGACCTGGAGCATTATAGTCTTGTGAACAAAAATGCCCGCCTGCTGCCCGAAAAACTGAATTATACCATGACGACCTCGGATTCCCTCGGTGGGCCCGATCCCGGTTCATGGGATGATATAACAGGCTTTGGGACCTCCTTGACAAAGCAAGAGCTGGAGGAGGGCATTTCTCTGGGCCTTAAGTTTCCCTTCTTTAATGAATTGCTGGAGGAGGTGAAAATTTCCAGCCTTGGCCGTGTCATTCTATACTCCTATCCTGCAATGGTACCTGTGAGGATAGACAGGGAACCGCTTAACGTGAAAACAATTACCTATCATAGTTTTGGGAACCGGATGGTAATGACCATTCACTGTGACGTGATGGGGTCCAAGAATCAGGCATACGGACCCACTGGAAATACGGTGACTTACCAGGTGGTTCTTTTCCGGGATGGTACTGTAGAATACCGGTATAAGGATGTTGAATATATTACTGCGGAAAAAGACGTGGAAGTTTTTTTCCAGGGACTGGAAACAGCAGACCGGTATGCCTTTAGTGAATTTGGAGCAGAGGGAACCTTGAAGAATGGATTGGTGATTCGGTTTAGCCCGAAACGCAGTATTTCCATGATCACTGAAGCCGGTGAGCTTAACGGAGTGGTGATTCCAGGTAGTTCCAGAACGGTAGCGCTGAAAGCCGACCCTGCTGCATTCGGGTTTACAGCGGGTAACTATGAGAACGAAGTCCTGGTTTATACCAATACGGGTACTGCACTGTCGCGAATTCCGGTCTTTATAAATGTATCAGGAACTCCTGAGATCGAGGTGGCCGATAATTTAACCTATACAGATTCGGTCTTAGTAGGTGCATCTTCCACGGGTTATATACGAATCTCAAACTCCGGTGCTGCCCCGGTAAATTTGACGGCTGTCAATAGCAATAATCCTGTATTCTCTCCGGATAGCATGCGTTTTCCATTGGAGGTGCCGGCCCTGTCCAACCTGATGATTCCTGTTCACTTTACTCCGGAAGTAACGGGTGAAGATAGTGGGGTTATAGAGCTGTATTTTGACAATGGCGTAACTGAACAGGTAGCTCTTAAGGCCCAAGCGGGGAGGGATGTAACCTTTAGTCATGACCTGTCACTTCCCGTTGTGGTTAACCTCCGGGGAGGTGAATCCACCACGGTACCTTTTAACATTTCAAATACCGGAGCAAATATCGATTTGGATTATGTTTTTAAAAACAGCCTTCTGGGCTCTGTAACAGAAACAGATAGTGTCAGCGCCATTGGAATAAATAACAAGAACGCCATGCAAACCTATGGCTATACCAAGAAGGTAAGTGACTCTTCCGGAGTGTTCCATAAGTGGGATGCCCTGGATATGGATAAAGGCAAATTGAAACTGGAACCCGGAGCATATACCAGACTGGAGTTGCCCTTTGATTTTCCCTTTTACGGAGCGTATTATTCAACCGTTTGGATTTCTGTGAACGGCTATATTTCGGTTGCTGAGCCCCGTAATGAACCGATAAATCCGGAATTTGAGACCGGGGATGAATTTAATGGCATCATAGCGCCTTTCTGGACACAGTTAAAACTTCAGGCGAATGGAGATGGCTTGAATTACCGGCTGGAAGAGGAAAGCCTTGTGGTACAGTGGACCGGGTTAACAAGTCAGAATTCAAGTATGAACCCCGGGCTCGTTACTTTTCAAATGGAAATACGCTCAGATGGCACCATCAAATTCCATTATTTCGATATAGAAGGATGGGGTGGATTGTTAAAATACGGGATAAAAAGCCCGGATGGCACTGAATTTTTGGATGATCCAAAAACCATGATCATGACCTGGGCAAAAATCAAAGACCGTACTTCCCTGATTATTAACCCTCCGTCTCATGGAAAATTACCCGCCGGTAAACAGAGCGTATTTAATTTGAAATTGAATGCCGGGAATATGTATTATCCCGGAAGTTACCGGGATACCATTACTATGGTTACCAATAGTATAAGCCAGAAACAGTTGGAAATACCCGTAGAGGTGCATGTATCCGGAAGCCCGGTTATGGCAGTATCCGACTCCCTGGTTTGGGAAGAGGTAATTTTCAGGGAAAACCTGAAGTTAAAAAGAGAATTGGTTTTAACGAATAAGGGGTATGCTCCCTTGTCAGTAGAGAATATTAACTATGAAGGACTGGAAGGACTTGTACTTTACGATAAGGAAGGCAACAGGTTGGTAAGAAGCAGCTCAGGAGAATTGTTGGAGCCTATAGATTTGGATCCGTGGGAGCAAAGAGTGCTGCTGGTTGAAATTCCCGTATCAGAAAAACAAGACCAAATTGGATACATCACTTATTCAGGGAATTTTGGTACTGCACAATCAGTGGTTCAGGCAAAAATTGCAGATTCCCCGGTGTTTTTCTGGGATGCGCAGGACCAGGAATATGAGGTAGTAAGTACAGAAAAGAAAGTGTATTCCTTTACTGTTGAGAATCAATCTGAAACCGGGCTCGATTTCCAGCTGATTCCTGCAGCGATCCCTGTCATTGAGCAAACTCCGGGTAAAGTGCATATTTCTGATCAAATCGGGAATTACGATTTCCAGGATCGTGTAACGGTAGATTCCCTGGCCCTAGAACAAAAGCAGGTAGGAGACGGAGTGTTCACCCCTTTTGCGGTGGGAGCCAACGTGGCCTTTTCCAATAAGTTTACGGCACCTGAGGGTGGTTTTAATCTAACCCATATTAAGACCTACTCTTACCTTGACAGAATAGAGGAGATCGTTACCATTATGGTCTATGTGGGTGGTGCGCTTCCTCAGGACGGGCAAAAGGTGTACGAACAAGAATTTGTGATCGATAAAAAGGTCGATGAGCAATGGATCTATTTCCCGCTGGAGGAACCGTTCTTTATTCCCGAAGGAGAGTCTTTCTTCGTGATCATGACCCACCCTGTAAGCAATAAATACTTAGGTTTTGACTTCTCAGATGATGTAGAGATCTTACAAAACTGTTTTTCCGGGGTGCTCCAGGGGGAAGAAACGTATTACTGGTATCCCGGGTATACCCAGGGAGAAAGAATGGTCTGGAAAATAAGACCTCTTACGGCATCCGGAAAAAATCAGTGGTTAACCCTGGATACAGAGCAGGCAAAGCTCTCCGGAAATACCAGTGTCGCGGTAAATGCCGTGATCGATCCCGGCATTGCCGGTAAAGGAACACACAGTGCCAAAATCCTCATGCGCTCCAATGACTTGAACCGGGCTCGGGATGAAGTGAACATCACCATTCATGTTAACGGAGCCCCGGAATTTGAATATTATCCAAATATTTATGCGGATACGCTGGGCGTGGTTGAAACCGAAACCAAGGTGTTTAATTACCTGTTTAATGATCCTGAAGGCGATAAAATGACGGCTTAGGCTACAGCTGAAGTGCCTGGGTTAGCCTATGCATTTCGGCAAACAGGGAACAATACGGCTCAACTCGAGCTAAAACCCGGGTATGAAAGTGAAGGCTATTACCGCATACCGGTGGTGGTTTCCGATGCAGTTGGCAATAAATCTGTAGATACCGTTGTGGTAGCCGTGGCCGATAAGAACAGGCAACCCCAATTTAATCTCAGCTATGAAACGATCACCCTCAACCTGGCCGACTCCACAGAAACGTTTACCATAGATCCTTTCGATATGTTCTCTGATCCGGACGGTGATAACCTCCAGATCCTGGCAGGGAACTATACTCCTGAGATCGTAGATATGGCCATAGGAAGTGCTTTCATAGATCTCCACCCGTTGAAGGTAGGGGCAGGGCAGTTAGTATTTGGTGCTGACGATGGAAAGGAAAATGGATTTGTACTGCACCTGGTTTATGTAAACGTGATTAACGATGCAAAAAGTGCCGAGGGCGTTCCGGATGGAAATATGCCTGATCTCCCCGGAGAAATAGAGGTGCCCGCCCTATTTTATCCCAATCCTGTAAAAAATAATACGGCGAAATTATATTACAAATTAGAGGAAAGGGCTGATGTGAGTATTATGCTGTACAACTTCAGTGCCCAGTTGATCTACAGCAATACAATTGCACAGGTACCTCCCGGGGATCATACCGAACAAATAACGCTGGCAAATGCAACTCCCGGGTTTTATATATGCGTTTTAAAAGTCCGGGGGAAACCCGACCAAAGCTTTAAAATTATTGTCCAGTAATTTGATTAGTTGAGTTAATCAATTTGAAAACTCCGGGGTTTTAACAGTTCCCCGGGGCTTTTCTAAGCAAGCATACCTGTGCTTACACCTTTGAGAAGGTATAGCTGTGGATTAAATAAGGAAGATGAATTATGGTATGGAGAAGATTTGATCAAAAATGAAGATAGAAAAAGAACAGTCGGTTACGCCAGGTGTAACAGCCAGGGAGGGATTTCTCATTATCAGTGGGGTGGCAACGTATCATACCGGCTCGGCAAAGGTAAAAGGAGAGTTGTTGCTCACCTCAGAGGCCTTATTGTTTAAAATGCCCGGTAAGAAGCAACCCTTATTGTTGCTCACTGAAATTGATAAGGTCAAATTCTCCAGGAATGTTTTTTTTATCAAGAACGGATTTGTTCTTTTTACAGAAGATACGGTACATAAATTCCATATCAGGTATCCAAAAGACTGGGTTGAATTAATAGAATATCTCTTTGTAAAGCAATCCAATACAATGCAATAGCCTTCAGTTTCTTTTTAAAGCCCGTCTCCTGGCATTCCGACATGATCTCCACGATACCCTGACGGCAGCTATAGGATTGTGAAAAATAGGTTCTGGAATCCATAGCGATGTTTACATGATGTCCTCGATCGGCTCATGATTTTCTTTCTGACCTGCTGAACACTTTTTTTGGGCATTTGTCGAATAATAAACTCAGGGCAATAGGGCTGTAATATATTTATAGTCAGTAAAGTAGTACGCGCCCTGTGCGCAGGTACTTTTTTGGAAGGGAGTACAGGTCCATTAAGGGGATCCTTAATATGGAAGACCGGTTCAACTTCCACACGCTTTAAACCTAACCCCAGGTTCTTACCTCTATCCTTCTTGTCGGGTGTGTTAGTTTCAAATAAAATTCAGGAAGTGAATCGACTGAATTTTACTCGATGCTGATGTTGTATTCATGTTACGGTTTAATAATCCAAATACCAATGAGCAGGAAAATATCCAGAGAATTCTACCTTATATGTTGCATCATATTCTGGAATTCGATGGAAATAAAGGCGCAACAATTCGCCGGCGATAACCAGTGGGTGGCTCCTGAAGGAGTTTTCACCCTGGTGGCTACTGCAGGACAGGAATACTCACAGTTTTACCTTGTGGGAGCTTTAATCCAGGAATGGGAGCTCAATTTCCAGTTTACTCATTATTACGACGATCCCCGCGAACAGTCTTCTGCCTATACTGCAAGCTCCATTTACCTCAAACGCAGGATCTGGCAAAATGATCGGGAAACGGCTGGTTATGGAATCTTTGGTGGTACTGGTTTGATCCCCCAGCACCTGGACCGGGGAGAGGTGACCCAAAGTTTTGAATCCTGGTTCGTTATGGGTATTGCCACCTACAGCTTTTTTAAGGATCAATTGCTTTGGGACTTTTTACCCGGGGCCACAGTGAATTTTAATCATAAGGATTCTGATAACACGGCATGGGGCTTCACCTATAGTTCCAGGGCTGCCTTATATGGTGTCATTCCCCATTCAGCCATCGTGGCTGAGGTATTTGGTACTTCAGGAGAGGCGTATGCCCCTGTAAGTTACAGGGCAGGTATACGCTGGGAAAGTCAACATTGGATCATTGCCGGAACCTATTCAAGCGCTTTTGATAATTCCTTCGGCGTCGGATTTGAAATTGGGATCATGTACCTGACCCCACCGTTGTACGGAAAAAAACGAAATAAGCAAGCGTCAGATTAATCTATTATATATCTCTGAATAGTGCAGGATAACATAGGGGGTATAGGAGTACTTCAAGATTCCAGTTTATCCTTTATTATCCTCATTTAATCCATAAACCACTGTTTAACAGTTAGTTAGTATTAATATTTTTATACATTTGAATCTTAAGTCTTTACCCGATTCATTGTTATAACAAGTGTTCAATAAAAATAATTTTCAATAATTTCTTAAAAGGCTGTTCGGGGGAAAGTGCTCTCTACAACCAGATGATACCTCTTTAATTAATCAGAATCTCAAAAGCAACGTGAATTTATATCATTGTGGCAGAGTTTTTAATTCAATAAAAAAAATGAATAGAATCACGATTAAATTTAAGGTGTTTCTAATCTTATTTATTTGCGGTCTCATGGCCTTTGGTCAGGAGGAACAAACGTCGACCTTGATCAGAAATGCCAACGTTTTTGACGGGGTTAATGAAAAATTGCAGCAAGGAGTTGATGTACGCATTGAAGGGCATCTGATTAAGGAGATTGGAAAGAACCTGTCAGCGGGAAGTCAGACCACCGTCATCGATGCCGGAGGTAAAACGCTGATCCCGGGTTTAATCGATGTTCACTGGCATACCACCTACGCCTATACTCCGGCAACTGTTCTTTTAGCCAACCAGGGGGATATGCCTGAGGTGGCTATTCGGAGTATGACCGGGGCATTGGAGACCTTATTACGAGGGTTTACAACTGTAAGAGATCCGGGAGGGAATCCTTTTGCCATCAAAAAACTGATCGATGCCGGGGAATATCCGGGGCATCGGATCCTGCCCTCCGGTCCTTTTATGAGTCCAACCACCGGGCATGCAGATCACTACGGGATCCTGGAAACCCCAAGGGATAAACGTACCATGAACTATTGGGAAAAGAATATGATGTCTATGACTTCAGATGGGGTGGCTGAAGTCCGGTTAAGGACTCGTGATATCCTTAAATACGGAGCTACCCAGATCAAGATCACCACCGGAGGGGGGGTGTCTTCCGAATTTGATCCCCTGGATGTTAGCGAATATTCGGTAGACGAGATCAAGGCCGTTGTTGAAGAGGCCACCAATTACAATACCTATGTATTGTCGCATGTGATGACCGACAGGGGTGTCCGCACTTCTGTTGAAGCAGGAGTCATGTGTATTGAACATGGATTTTTCGCATCCGAGGAAACCCTGAAGCTGATGAAGGAAAAAGGGGCCTGGCTTAGCCCGCAGCCCATGAAGGAGGAAGATATGAACTGGACCAACCCCGTTAGTGCAGCCAAATATAAGCAGGTAGTCGACGCCGTGGATCAGTTGTATCCGAAAGCCAAGAAAATAGGAGTAAATATCGCCTTTGGCACCGATCAGCTTATGGATGCCTCAAAGGCCAAACAGCAAAGTGAATACCTGGTACGCCTTGGAGAATGGTTTACACCCTACGAGGTTTTAAAAATTGCGACCTCAGAAAATGCCCGGTTATTGGAAATGAGCGGGCCGCGCCATCCTTACCAGGATGGGCCACTCGGAGTAGTTAAAGAAGGCGCCTATGCCGATATGATTCTAGTAGATGGAAACCCCCTGGAGAACCTGGAATTGGTGGGAGATCCCGAAAAGACCTTTGTGGTGATCATGAAGGATGGAAAAATTTATAAAAATACCCTGGAATAATACACACTTAAAAATCAAATACAAATGAAAGTAATTAAAGTTTTAACCGTTCTGGCCCTACTCCTGCTTGTTCAAACCGGGTTTGGCCAGGAAGAGCAATCCTCCGTCTTAATTAAGAATGCGAATGTTTTTGATGGCGTGAATGAAAAACTGCAGCAAGGTGTGGATGTGCTCATTGAAGGTAATCTGGTCAAGCAGATCGGAAAGAATCTGTCTGCCGGAAGCGATGCCGTTGTAATTGATGCCGGCGGGAAAACCCTTATTCCGGGACTTATCGATATGCATTGGCACATGGCCCTGGCAGAACTACCGATGACCTTTGTGCTATCCGGAGATGCCTTTGAAGTCGGGATCCGCAGTACGCTTGCTTCTCCCAAGACCCTCATGCGGGGCTTTACCACAGTTCGGGATATGGGCGGAAGTGTTTTTAGTTTGAAGAAGCTTATAGACGAGGGATTGGTCGTCGGACCGCGCATATTGCCTTCCGGCCCCATGATCAGTCAGACCGGGGGGCATTTTGACTACCGCCTGATTAATCAAATTCCGGATAAGGAGGGTAATATGAATTACTGGGGAGAAGTTGGTATGACCGCTATAGCCGATGGGGTTCCGGAGGTACGCAAAAGAGCACGTGAAGCGTTTATGTTGGGAGCAACTCAGATCAAAATTGCCGGGGGTGGAGGTGTGGCCTCCAGCTATGACCCGATCGATGTACGCCAGTATTCTTTGGAGGAAATGCAGGCTATTGTAGACGTTGCCAACAGTTACA
Organism: Robertkochia flava; assembly: GCF_020166515.1. Lineage (GTDB taxonomy): Bacteria > Bacteroidota > Bacteroidia > Flavobacteriales > Flavobacteriaceae > Robertkochia > Robertkochia flava. Next base: position 142,149 of record NZ_JAINZT010000004.1, read on the forward strand.
ACAGCTATGTAGGGGCGCATATCTTTACGGATGATGCCATACAAATGGCTGTAAAGGCTGGCGTTAAGAGTATAGAACACGGGATGCTTATGGGCCGGGAAACCCTGCAGATGATGAAGGATAACGATGTATGGTTAAGTACCCAGCCCGTATTGAATGATGAGGATGCGGATAAGTTCCCCAACCCGGAGTCCAACAGGAAATTTGCCGAGGTTACAAAAGGAACCGATAATGTTTACACCCTGGCTAAAGAAGTTGGAGTAAAGATGGCCTTTGGAACAGACTTATTTATGGGTGCGGAAAATGCGGCTAAGCAAGGGAAACTACTCGCTAAGTTAACGCGTTGGTTCACTCCTTTTGAAGCCTTAAGGATGGCTACCTCAGAAAATGCTAAACTGTTGGAATTGTCAGGCCCACGCCATCCTTACCGGGAAGGCGCCCTGGGTGTGGTCATGGAGGGTGCTTATGCCGATATGATCCTAGTAGACGGGAATCCACTGGAAAATCTTGACCTGGTGGCTGATCCGGAAAAGAACTTTGTGGTGATCATGAAAGATGGAAAAATTTATAAGAATACCCTGAAATAATGTTTTGTTATAAAAATCAAGTACAAATGAAAGCAATTAAAGTTATAGCAGTTCTGGCACTGTTTGTGTTTGCCCAAACCGGGTTCAGCCAGGAAGAAAAGTCATCAACGCTGATCAGGAACGTCAATGTTTTTGATGGGGTGAATGAGAAATTACAGCAAGGAGTAGATGTGCTCATCGAAGGAAATTTGATTAAAGAGATCGGAAAAAATCTGTCAGCCGGAAGCGATGCCGTTGTAATTAACGGGGGTGGAAAGACCGTTATTCCTGGACTGATCGATGCCCATTGGCACACGACTTACGCCTATACTCCGGCACCGGTTCTTTTTCTGAATCAGGGCGATATGGCCGAGGTAGCCATACGTAGTATGACCGGGGCCGAACAAACCTTATTGCGCGGATTTACTACCGTTCGCGATCCCGGTGGAAATCCATTTGCCATTAAAAAGCTGATCGATGCCGGAGAATACCCAGGGCATCGTATACTTCCCTCCGGCCCATTTATGAGCCCAACCGCGGGGCATGCCGATTATTACGGAAGAAGCGAGGTACCCAGGGATAAATCCTATACGAATTATTGGGAGCAAAATATGATGGCCATGACCTCAGACGGTGTAGACGAAGTGAGGTTGAGAACCCGAGACATTTTAAAAATGGGAGCTACCCAGATAAAGATCACTACGGGTGGTGGAGTAGCCTCAGAATTTGATCCCCTGGATGTGAGTGAGTACTCCGTTGATGAAATAAAAGCGGTGGTAGAGGAGGCGACCAACTACAACACCTATGTAACTTCCCATGTTTACACAGATCGTGGTGTACGTACCTCTATAGAATCCGGTGTGAAATGCATCGAACACGGGTTTTTTGTAACTGAGGAAACCCTGAAATTAATGAAAGAAAAAGGCGACTGGCTTTCCTTACAGCCCGTTTTTGCAGAAGACATGACATGGGATAACCCTGTAAGTCAGGCCAAATTCGAAGGAATTGTAAAGGCAATTGATAAGGTGTTTCCACTGGTTAAAAAAATGGGAGTGAATCTTGCTGTAGGAACAGACCATCTTTTTGGCCCCACTACAGCCCTCCAGCAAAACGAATATGTGGTGCGATTAGGGAAATGGTTTACACCCTATGAAGCGCTTAAGATATACACCTCCGAAAATGCCCGGTTATTGGAAATGAGCGGGCCTCGTCATCCGTACCAGGATGGCCCGCTTGGGGTGGTGAAAGAAGGGGCTTATGCGGATCTGATTATCGTAGATGGGAACCCGCTGGAAAAACTCGACCTGGTGGCCGATCCCGAAAAGAACTTTGTGGTGATCATGAAAGATGGAAAAATTTATAAAAATACCCTTACCGGAACGGAATAAAATGAAAGCAGCAAGAAAAGCGATATCACTTCTTGGGGCATGTACCCTGATTCTGCTGACAGGTTGTAACCAAAAGCAGGAATCCACTACCCGGGAAGAGCAACCTGCACAAACGGTTGATCTGGACGATTTTACCTCTAAACAGATGAGAGGGGTAGAGCAGGTCTCCATTGAGGTGGATCTGGATGGAGCTGTAGACCGCTTATCTAAAGCTGTACAATTTAAAACCATTTCCAACCAGGATCGGAATGACTTTGATACCAAGGCTTTTGAAGATTATCATAGTTTTCTGGAAAAAGCCTATCCTAATGTACATAAAACCCTTAAAAAAGAGCTTATAGGAGATCCTCGTCCGTACAGCCTACTATACACCTGGGAAGGAAAAGATTCAAGTCTTGAACCGGCCCTTTTTTACGCCCACCAGGATGTGGTGCCGGTACCGGAAGATTCCAGGGACCAGTGGAAGCACGATCCTTTTTCGGGAGCAGTGGTTGATGGTTATATATGGGGTCGTGGGGTATTGGATGATAAGAACCAGATCCATGGTATTCTTGAAGCGGCCGAAATGAAAATAAAGGAAGGCTGGCAGCCCTCCCGTACTATTTATTTCGTGTTCGGTCAGGATGAGGAAGTTGGCGGTGCAGAAGGCGCGAAAAAAGTGGCGGATGTTCTTGAGGAACGAGGTATCAAAAGATTTGCCTACGTGATGGATGAATCGGCACCCATTACCCCTGGAATTTTCCCCGGTATTGAAGAAAATACGGCTCTGATAGGCATTGCTCAAAAGGGTTATTTAAGCCTGGAACTGGCTATAAACGGGGTTGGTGGCCACTCCTCGCAGCCTCCGGAAGAATCGAATATAGGTATTCTCGCTGAAGCCATTACGAAACTTGAAGACGCCCAGTTTCCCTACAGGATTCATCCCGCTGTTCGTTCCCAGTACCGGTATATGGGGCCGGAACTGGACAAGGAACTCCAGCCCGTATATGCAGCAGTAGCCTTCGGAAAGGATGATGAAATAACAGCCCTGGAGCAGAAGTTTATTGAAGAAATGGCAGGCAACCAGCTCACCCGGGCCATGCTTCATACCACGATTGCAGTGACCATGTTCAATGCCGGTATAAAAGATAATGTACTCCCCCCTAAGGCAACTGCGGTGGTAAACTTCAGGCCCATGCCCGGAGACACTCCCGAGAAGATCATCGAACATGTGAAAAAGGCCATAGATGACGACCGGATCACTGTAAAGGATATCTCTGCCTCCACGCCGGCAACCAATATTGCAGATCCGAATAGCGAGGCCTATAAAATACTCGAAAAAACCATTCGGCAGATCTGGGGGAACGACCTGCTCGTATCTCCCTTTTTTGTGATCGGAGGGTCAGATTCCAAACATTTTCAGGCCCGGTCGTTCGCACCGGATGTTTTCACCATTACCACTATTCAATTGGAAAATACCGAGGAATTCAAAGGTTTTCATGGGGTAAACGAGCGCATTTTGGTAGAGGAATACGGAAAGACCATAAGTTTCTTTTATCAGATCCTTGATAACCTGGAAGAATTAAAAAGCTAAAATATTTACAACATGAAAATCATATAGGCAAAACAAGGAAAGTCACTGTCAAAACTCAAAAGGTGGTTTGAACCATGGGAAGTGTTGAAAATGGCAACCAGTACCAATTACGAGCTTTTCAAAATGTGTGGCCCCAGAGATCCGTATCCCGGTGAGAACGGAGTCGTCAAATAGGGTGCGTTGGCAGATTTACTTTTAGTTGACGGTAATCCACTGAAAAATTTGGATTTGATAGCTGATCCAGAGAAGAATTTTGTGGTGATCATCAAAGATGGAAAAGTCTATAAAAACACTTTAAAGCAATAACAAAAAAGCAAAACATCATATCATGAGGTTAAGGATTCGTCTAATTTTAGTTCCAATTGCACTCTTTATGAATTTCGTTGCTCTTGGCCAGGAAGCAGAAAGGGTATCCATTGCCTTGAAAGATGTTTCCGAAGGCCTGGTAGGTTATATAGGGGTTGCAGCACAGGATATGAATACCGGTAAGCAGGTTTTTCTCAATGGGGATGAGCCGTTTCCAATGGCCAGTACCTACAAGATAGCGATTGCCGTGACTTTACTTAATAAAGTTGAATCGGGGGAACTCAAACTTACAGATATGATCGAGGTCCAAGATGAAGAATGGGTGTTGTCCGATATCATCGCGTCTAATTTCATACACCAGGGTGTTTCCTTGTCTTTGGCCAACATCATGGAGGTGATGATAACACATAGCGATAATACGGCCACCAATGTAGCCCTGAGACTGGCGGGCGGTCCTGATGCCGTCAACAAACACGTTGAGCAATTGGGTATTAAAGGAATGCATATCGACCGCACTACCAGTGACTATTCCCGTGATTTCTATGGTCAGGAACCTGGTCGTGAGAATATGGCTGAGGCGATAAAAAATCTGAGCGCTAACCCTGGCCTGGCCAATGATCCTCAACCGGAGTTTGAAGCAGATGCCAAGGATAAGTCTACACCCAGGGCCATGTTAAATCTTTTAACCTTCATTTATGAAGGTAAAGGCATGAATAAAGAAAATACTGCTTTTCTGCTTGGGGTCATGTCCCGCACAGTTACCGGAGCGAAACGCCTGCGTGGCTTACTCCCTGCTAATACCCCGGTAGCACATAAAACGGGCACACTGGGCGGTATTTCCAACGATGTAGGATTCATAACCCTGCCAGACGGGCACAGCTTTGCTATTGTGGTGTTTACCCGTGGCAGTGACACGCCTCTGGCTGATCGGGATCGTGCCATAGCTGAAGTATCGCGGACCTTGTATGACTATTTTCTACTGATGCCTGATTAGAAATGAAATAAATATGGAAAACGCCAACACACTGAAATTTTCAATCCGTTTATTGCACCGGAGACATGTTGTATGTTTTCTTCTGACTATTCTTGTTTCACTATCTTCAAATGCTCAGCAGTATGATATAGCCATCCTGAATGGCCGGGTGATGGATCCGGAAACCAATTTAGATACCATTCGAAATGTAGGTGTTCTGGACGGAAAAATCGCTTTGATTACAGAGGAGTCTATTTCCGGGAAAGAAACTATAGATGCCACTGGGCATGTTGTCTGTCCTAATTTTATCGATACCCATGGCCATAATGTGATAACCCCCTTTGGGCAGAAACTTCATCTGCGAAATGGGGTTACCACACCCCTTGAACTTGAGATGGGAGTGCTTCCTGTTGATTCATGGTATGACAGCTGGGAAGGTAAAGCTCAGACGAATTACGGTGCTGCATCGGGCTTGCAGGGGGCCCGCGAAATGGTGCTGAATCCAGAATACAAAACCATTAACGGGGCTACCCTTAATGATTTTCAATTTGCTGGAGACACGCATTTTTCAAAGGCGGTTGTACAAGAAGTGGCAACCGACGACCAGGTGAAAAAAATTCTGGATTTGGTCGAGGAAGGTCTTAAGCAAGGGGGGCTTGGGGTAGGATACACCCCTGGCTATATGGAATTTTCAGCAAGATCTGAAGAAGGTATTGGTGCGCAGAAACTCGCAGGCAAGTACGGTAGATTTGTCGCGATGCACGGGCGCTTTTCCGGGCAGCAACCCCCAAAAGACGGGTTACTTGGTACGTTGCAGCAGCTCGGTGCCGCTTCGGCTTATGGCGGGGGTCTTATCGTACAGCACCTGACCGCGCAAACCCTGGGAGAAACAAAGGAAGCCTTAGACCTCATAGATGCAGCATTGGAAAAAGGCATTCCCATTGTTGCCGAGATCTATGCCTATACCTTTGGTCAGACCATGGTAGCTGCCGATTACCTCAAGCCCGATAACTATCAGTACAGCATGGGACGTGACTATGGTGACATCGTGGAGATCGCTACGCAGAAACCACTTACTAAGGAACGGTATGAGGAGTTGGTGAAAAACAATCCTTTTCAGCTGGTGACATTTGAGAATGCAACCCAGGAAGATCTATACATGGCACTGGCACATCCTTCGACCATTATCGCTTCCGACTCCGCTCCCTATACAGTCATGTCTGATAAATCTACAGCTTATGATTGGGATACTCCCTACGAAGCCGTGGCTGGCCATCCCAGAGGGGCCGGTACCAACGCACGTATATTAAGATTGGTGCGCGAAGAAACCCTCATGCCACTGATGCTGGCGATATCTAAAATGACCTATATGCCAGCGAAATATCTCGAAGAGAATGGAGTTGCGCAAATGGCCAATAAGGACCGTATACAGGTCGGTATGGACGCAGACATTACCATCTTTAATCCGGAAACGGTAAAAGACAATGCGACACCTAACGCCAGTGCCCTGCCCTCCACTGGAATCCCTTATGTTATTGTTAACGGAATTATTGTAGTAAAAGACTCGAAAGTATTGGAAGGTGTATATCCCGGTCAGGCTATACGTAACCGGGTCATTAATTAATTATGTAACAAATTTATTATGAAAACACTCACACAGTTTATTGATACGAAAATCCTCCCGGGGTTTTTCCTACTTTGTCTATTCATTATGGTATTGCTAACAAGCTGTGGAGATGGAGATAAGTCAAATAATTCAACCACCGCCGGGGAGTTTTCTCCCGATACAGCATTTGACCTTGTGATACTGAATGGCCGTGTAATGGACCCGGAAACAAATATGGATACCATTCGAAACGTAGGTGTTCTGGACGGGAAAATCGCCTTGATTACAGCGGAATCTATTTCCGGGAAAGAAATCATTGACGCGACCGGACATGTGGTGGCTCCCGGATTTATTGATTTCCATAATCATATAGCAAATACCCCTTTTGGTCAGCGACTGGCCTTACGAGACGGTGTGACCACTCCTTTGGATATGGAAGGTGGGGGATACCCGATCGATATGTGGTATAATGCCCTGGAAGGGCGTTCGCAAACCAACTATGGTGCTACAGTTTCTACCGCTGGAATACGGGAAAAGATCGCAAACCCTGATTACAACACCAATTCCGGTTCCTTTGTTAAAGATGTTACAAATCCGGACACCAAAAGTAATCCCGATCTTCAGTTTGCAACTATTTTACCTACTGCCGAGCAGTTGGAACAAATGAGACAAATGTTTACTGAAGGTGTAGAACAGGGAGGTCTTGGTATAGGCGCTTTGCCAGGATATATGACCAATGGGACCACAAGTCAGGAAACGATCATGTGGCAGGAGGTGGCTGGAAAGCATGGCCTGGCTACCTACATTCATGGTCGGTTCTCCAGCCAAATGCCACCGACAACCGGTATTCTTGGAACCCAGGAATTTTTGGCCAATGTGGCTGTTTACGGGGGTGGTTTATTTGTTCACCATGTGCATCAGCAAACCCTGGATCTCACGCCGGCTGTTTTAGATTTTATCGAAGATGCCCAGGAACAAGGGCTAAAGGTGCTTGCAGAGATCTACCCCTACTACCAGGGTCAAACCATTGTATCAGCTGATTACTTAACGCCGGAAACCTATCAGCGCAACATGGGACGTGACTACGGTGATCTGTTGGAAATTTCTAACATGCAGCCATTGACCAAAGAACGATACGACAAAATGGTAAAAACTAGCCCCCAAGACCAGGTTATTTTCGGAGGAATCACCGAAGAAGGGATGCTTAGTGCATTAGCCGACCCGAGAACGGTAGTGGGAAGTGATGCGCCGCCGATGGTCATTCCCGCAACTGGGAAGTCAGCCATGGATTTTGATGTGCCCTTCGAATCGGTATCGGGGCACCCCCGGGCTGCCGGTACCCATGGTAAGGTATTGAAGCTAGTACGCGAAAAAGACCTGATGCCCTTGATGCGGGCCATTTCAAAAATGACCATCATGCAGGCAAAGTGGCTGGAAGAAAATGGTGTGAAAATGATGTCACAAAAAGGCAGGCTTCAGGTCGGGAAAGATGCAGATATAACGGTCTTTAATCCGGAAACGGTGACTGATAATTCCACATTTGAGCAGGGTGCATTGCCGTCAACAGGCATACCCTATGTAGTGGTCAATGGTGTCGTAGTGGTCAAAGATTCAAAGGTACTTAAGGATGTCTATCCCGGCAGACCCATAAAAAATGATGTGGTAAACAACAATCCATAATGATTTTAAAATTTGGAATGATAAATTTCGGAGTCATTGATTGCATTTATACCCTGATTGATTCCATTAACTGGATGTGAACAAAAAAGCGATGACTTTTACAAAATTTATAACATATAGCGTTCTCATAGTTGCTGTCTGATTTGTGACAGCGCTAAAGGAGCGTCACCAAAGAACCCCTGGGGCCTTAGTGGAAATTTCACTTCGTAGTTCCATTATCAATGAATAGCACCGCTTTTGAAATAGACCCTAAATCACATGAAAAACGCTTCTGCCAACTTTATCGTTGAAAATGGTATCCCGAGGGAAAACCTCGACCTGATGGCAGATCCTGAAAGGAATTATATGGTGATACTGAAAGATGGAAAAATAATACTAACTAAAAACCAAAACCTATGAAGAGGCCTGGGAATATTTTCTTTAATTCTTTGAAAACCTGTAAGGTTCGTGATAAGAAGGATGAATCTATCAATTTTAACCAAACGGGATTAAGCTGGATAAAAAAGAACTCGTTCTGGTGGTTGGCTGTACTATGCGTATTGTTCATCAGCACTGGCGTCACTGCCCAGGAGACAGAGCGCCAGGAGATCGAAGAGAAAAGCGCGGATGATCTGGCACGGGAACTTGCAAACCCGAATACTACCCTGGGTACCATGGCTTTCCCTATAGATTATATTCATTATAGTGGGGACCTTCCCGGTGCGGGTAGTAGAAATGGATTATTGATGAACTTTCAACCCAGCCTTCCTATTCCCTTATCCAGCAGTGTAAATCTTTTTGTCAGGCCGCTGATCCCCCTATACCTGTCCCAACCTACCTTCGGTCCGGAAGGATTTGAACAATCCGGGGTGAATCTGGGGAATATTAGTGCTGACGTTGCTGTGGGTAAGACATGGCCTTCTAAAATTATTGGAATTGTCGGGGTATTTGGCAGCTTTAGAACCGCCAGTGATGAAAGGTTACGCTCAAATTACACCATGCTCGGACCGGAGGCCATGGTGGCGAAAATTTTTGATTGGGGTGTGGTTGGATTGATGCTTAATCATTCCTGGAGCTTAAATAGTAAAGATCCTGATGTGTTGAATACCACGACACTTCCCGATAACTTGTGGACGAATACTACCGGCAGGGAAACAGCGAGTATCACGGCAGGACAATATTTCTATGTGTATAACCTGAGGAATGCCTGGCAGATAACAGGGCAACCTACTTTTTCCTACAATCATAACGCTGCAAAAGGAAATAAATTGACGTTTCCAATTGGAACAGGAGTAAATAAAGTGGTGAGATTTGGAAAGCTACCGGTGAAGTTAAGTCTCCAATACTGGTATTATATCGCTTCTCCGGATAATTTCGGACCCCAACATCAGGTAAGGTTCCAAATAGCGCCGGTGGTACCACTGCCCTGGTGATAAATATTGATTTGAGGTTCTTTCATTTTCATGTGAATATGGAACCGGATTAGATGATAAATTTTTTAATTCCATGATCAGAAATGATAAAGACATGTACAATTTAATCCTATCTAAATGCTTTAAGAAGGGTCTAAAGGCATTGACAAATTTTTATTCTGTAACGAAATCCTGGTACACGGTACTTCTTTTTTTTGGATTGGTTACAGCGGGATATACCCAGGAGCAATATTCAAAATTGAGAACTTCTCCGGAAGACAGTTTGGGTATTGCCGATTTTCCGGGAGCCCTTGAGATTCCCAATACAGGATTATACATAAAATTTGGCGGGTATTTTCGAATGGATGCAATCTATGACTTTAACGGATCCGGAAGCCGGAATCAATTACTGATGAGCCAGATCGCAGTCGATGGTACCCCGGAGGCGGCAAAAGGCCCCTTCTTTAACTTCCACGTCAGGGAGACCCGTTTTAACCTGGATCTGCGACGGAAAACACAGTCGGGAAGACCCTTAAAAGTGTTTATTGAATTCGACTTTTTTGACGAATCCCTTCCAGCGGGGGTGCCCCGCCTCAGGCATGCTTTTATCAAATACGGGAAGTGGACCCTGGGGCAAACCTGGACCAACCTTTCTGATCTCAGGATTTTTCCCTTTATAATGGATTTTTCGTCAGGAGATGCCCTTTTCGGGGGGCGGGCCGTACAGATCCGTTTTGAAGATGAACTGTCACCGCACTTTAATTTCGGACTTGCCCTTGAGATGCCGGGATTAAGTGGTATTGCCGATCTCTACCAGCTGGGAGGGGAAACCATGCCGGTGCTTCCCATTTTTTCAGCCCGGATCACTAACGAGCGTGAGGATGGGATGATCATCGCAGGTGGACAAATCCAGCAGTTGCGATGGGATGGCCTGGACCAGGGGCCGGATGCCCGGGGGATAGGTTGGGGAGTGGTGTTTAACGGACGACAGAAAATTACAGATCGTCTCTTTGCAACCTGGCATAGTTCGTATAACTACGGCCTGGTGAATCAAATTCTCATCTTTGGAGGTACCGACGAAAATGCCGTCTTGCTGCCTTCAGGCGAACTGGATATTCAGGATGCCATCACCACGGCTGTTGGAGCGGGGTACCAGATCAATTCCTGGTTAAGTACCAATATTGCTTATGCCTATTTGAAGAGAGGGAATTTGGATTTCAGGCCGGAAGAAACGCTAAAAACCGGCGGTATGGGACATTTTAATTTTATCTGGAAGATAGATAAGAATGCCCTGGGGGGCATTGAGTATGCCTGGGGAAAAATCAGAAACATTAGTGAAGCCTCCGGGAATGCCTCCAGAATTCAGGCCATGGTTAAATATACTTTTTAAGAATCATCTGGGGTTTGTTGGTGTTGCAAGGTCGTAAAAGGCTAATGATGATTTTGAACCCCATCTGATTAAGTGGTTAAGGTACAGATTTTAAAGGGGGGTATATTTAATGGATTGAAGAGGTATTGATTCCGTTTATCGGCAATATTATATAACCCGGGAATTAGTTTGTAATTTTTTTAGTCCCCGATAAAAAGTGATAAATAAATTTTTGTGATCAATGAGAATTTCAGTTTTGCCAAATGTATTGGTTATAGCAGTTTTTTTGTGTATACATCTAACTGAAGCCCGGGCACAGGAAACCACCCAGCCTGAGAAAGATACTATAAACCTCGACCAAAAAATCGTTCCCCATGGGGATATTCGGGAAAAAAAGAGACTTTCTACCGGAGAAGAGTTAACGAATGCTGATTTTCCCGGATCCTGGCCCATGTTCGGAACAGATTCCAGGATGAAGATCGGCGGTTACGTCAAAACCGATGTAATCTATGATATCAATGGTTCAACCGATGATACACAGTTTTTAATGTCTACCATTCCGGTAAGGGGAGAACCCGAATATGGCAATGAAGGATACATTAATCTTATGGCCCAGGAAACCCGGTTTAATATAGATGTAAGAAATGATAAGGGCAGTAAGATTCCTTTAAATCTTTTTATTGAGGGAGATTTCTTCTCTGAAGGGAACCGATTCAGGCTACGACATGCCTATGTGGTGGTTGGAGATTTTATCATCGGCCAAACATGGACAACCCTTTCTTTTTTAGAAGCATTGCCATTTATAATCGATTTTGCCTCCGGGGATGCATTATTTGGCGGAAGAAGCGCTCAGATCCGATATCAAAAGCAATTGAGTAAACATCTTAAATTGGCCTTGGGTATAGAGAAGTTGAGCTTTCTCGGAGTAGATAATCCAAATGATTTACCCGGTAAGGCCTCTGCCCAATTGCCCTTATTTGCCACGCGATTAGACTATAGCTGGGGTAACGGAATTTTGTTCTTAGGTTCCAGTATTGGTCAAATCCGTTGGGATGGTGGGGCTGGTGGTCCTCGTTCCAATACAGCACAATTGTCATTTGTTATTGCAGGACGGCAATATTTGGGTGAGAATTCTTATGTTACCTGGAATTTGAGTAAGAGTAAGGGAGGGGGTGAAAATATTATGGCTTTTGCAGGGAGCCAGGCCAATGCGGTACTTACTGCAGATGGAAAACTTGAAACTATGCCGGCTACTTCTATTCTATTCGGGGCGATGCACAAATGGTCTCCGAAATGGTCCTCAAATTTTTCCTATGCCTATGGCTGGCTGGATGTGCCGGAAACCCGGGAAGGCTTCGCTTTGCAGGATGGAGGGATTGCGCACCTGAACTTAATTTACAGGTATTCCAAAAATATTTCTGCCGGTGTGGAGTTTATCTACGGAGAACAACGTACTTCCAATGAAGCCTATGGAAATGCAAGAAGGGTGCAGATGATGATGAAGTTTGAGCTTTAGACTGTGCCATCCAGGGGGCTTCTCAGCTACGCTTAAAGACTTCAACTAAAGAAAATACGATGGATAACAGGGAATGTCAAAAGCTTAAGGCATGTTATTCACCTTGATCGAATTTTTTATCGTCTCATATACCTTATTCTCCATATGGTAGATAACAGACTTCCATTTAGACCAGTATAAACCAATAAAAAGTAAATACAAGGCATCACCAATGTATTCAATGGAGAAAAATTCTAAGGTCATTCGACCAAAATAGAAGCGAAAAGCAATTAATAACAAGGTTATTAAAAGATCAATGGTTCTGCGCTGTAATTTCAATGTATTCGTGCTTTGATCAACTTTTACGGAATAGATGAAGCGATATCCTTTCCCAAGGAAAACACCCAGGAAAAGAAAGAGAATATAATACAAGGGGGTCATATACCTGTAAGCATCGTATAAAACGATCAGGGCCATGATCAGGATCAGGATTCTCAGGGTAATATCCAGTCGCTGAATTTTTTTGTCGGCAATACTTTTTAAGACGGATCTTTTTTTACTCATGATAAAAAGTTGACAGGTTCATATGTAAATCAGCAGCTGTACCCTTATCTTAAAAATACGAATAATTACCTCATAGAAGAAAGATTTGTAATTTACATAAATTGCAGATTAACAGTTAAATACGATTAATCTTTAAAAGGCTGAATTTTGGAAATCATCTGTTTAATTGCCTATGTACTGCTGCTGGTCTATACAGTACTCAGGATCCTGCTGGATACCGATTCTACCCCCAAAACCCTTGCCTACCTGTTGTTGGTTTTTCTTATTCCCGGCATTGGCATCATTGTTTATTTCGCTTTCGGAATTAATTACCGGCACCGAAAGACAGATTCCAGGGCGTATGAGGCGCAGCGTGCTATCGATACCGATTTTTTAAAGGAGATTGATGACACTACTTTGGAGTTATTGGAATCGCACCGAAATCTTATAGGCCATTTTGAACCGTTGGTTCATTTTCTCCGTGGTTTGGGGCAGGAATTTCTGGCTCCTGTGCGGTTAAGCCTGCTGGTGAACGGAGAAGAAAAATTTCCGGAAGTTCTGAGAGTGCTCGAAAAAGCGGAATATTTCATACATATGGAATATTATGCCTGGGAAAACGATGTTCGGGGGAACCAGATCAAGGAGGTGCTTTTAAATAAAGTTAAGGAAGGAGTGAAAATAAGGGTGCTCTATGATGACTTCGCCAGCAGCAAGATCAAAAAGAACATCGTAAGGGAATTGGAAAAGGCCGGGGTTCTCATCCATCCGAAGATCAGGGTAAAGCTCAGGCAATTTGCCAACCGCCTTAATCATAGGGATCACCGAAAAATTATTATTGTAGACGGTAAAGCAGGCTTTGTAGGGGGGATCAATATATCAGACCGGTATGATAATTCGATCGATACGGGGCTTTACTGGCGGGATACCCACGTTAAAGTCGAAGGTGCACTGGTGAATAGTCTGCAAAGGCATTTTATTGTTAGCTGGAATAGCAGTGCGCCTGAAGGATTATCTTTTAGTGAGGTATTATTCCCCGGGATAAAGACCGATTCTCAGTACGGTATTGCAACGGTCGGTCAAATGGTTGCCGGAGGCCCGATATACCCTGTGTCTAATATTATGCTCAGCTATATGCGAATTTTTACCCTGGCAAGGGAACGCTTATACATTACCAACCCCTATTTTATACCTAATGAAAGTATTATCAATGCCTTATGTCAGGCTGCTATTTCCGGGGTGGATGTACGGATCATGGTTCCCGAAAAATCGGATTCGGCTATTGTCGGGGCTGCTTCCCGCTATTATTTTAAAGAATTATTAAATGCAGGAGTGCGTATTTTTCTTTATAAAAAAGGATTTGTTCACGCCAAGACCGTCGTCGCCGATACAGGATTAAGTGTGGTGGGGACGGCAAACATGGATATTCGCAGTTTCGACCTGAATTTTGAAATAATGTCGGTGCTCTACGGGAAGGAATTTGCGCTGCAAATGGAAACGATGTTTTTGAATGATCTTGAAGATTGTTCTGAGGTCATCCCCGAAGAGTGGTACTCGATGGGAATCGGTAAAAGACTGGTATATGCCGTAGCCAGGTTAATTTCCGCATTTCTCTAAAGACATTACATCTTTTAAAGCTTATTCCGAGCTCTTAATGTGGCCACACATCATTGAATATTTTCTCATGTGGGAGGTAGCATGCCTGTCATTTCCTGAAATGATCATCATGGTAACCCCATTGGTATGTACCCGGGAGAGTCAGGTTTAGTCAGCTCAATTTGCCATAGGAAACAAACTGCCTGGAATATATGTTTAAAGGGTACGTAAGTCCGTATTAAAGATCGGGGAGCCGACATCCGGGATGTTACAGGGGGTGGAAGATTGCAATCCTGATCTAAATGATTTTTTAAAAAGCCAGTGTCATGAATCCCATGTTCACATGATCTATCAAAAGAAGTCTTATTGGGTTTAATTAGAGTTTTCAGTAATCTGTTATACCCACTTTCTGAACAGTAATGAAAGCGATGCATGCCAATGGTTTAAAATTTATTAGAATACCGCATTGCTTTGCTATATGGTTAAAGAGGGTTAATTGACTGATAATAAATATTTAACAGGAGATACAGGGGGGGGCTGTGAATTTTTAACTAGCTTTACATGGATACCCTAACTATTACCTGTTATTTATGGATTGATGAAATTTTTATAAACTTAAAATCAGTAAAAAAATGGGAGTGAATTATCAGGTAAACATGGCAGGGTTCGACATTTCAAGAGCCTACAGACAATTTCAAAGGGCCGACAAGGCTTTCTGGAAGGAACACGACGGAACTGCGGAAAGGCATCTTAAAAAGGCGCTCGAGTTATTGGCTACAGCATATGACCATATGGTAAAAGCGGAAGAAGATGCTATTGTCAAGGCAGGTAATGAAATCGGGAAAGGAAATGATGAACTCGACAAATGTATTAATGCCCTGGCTAATGGTAAAGAAGACCACGCAGAAACCCAATATGAGAAGGCCTTAGAACACTATAGTAAAGCTCTGGATTTGGTTGAATAAGGGCTTAATAAGTGTGTTTTAAATAAAAAAGAACAGCTTTAATTATTGTTTAAAAGTTAATAAGACCTGTCAGGACAAAATGTTGATGAGCGTTTTGTTCTGACGGGTTTTTTTAATGAATTGTTTAGAGCAACGAGTACGCGTTTTTCTATATCCATGGAAGGTAAAGGCAAAAGCAGTTTCAGATGAATTTATACTTACCAAATTGGAACCTCAAAGGGGGTATTGGGGAAAGTATCATCATGGCCATTATTAATGGAAAGGACATTGCTTCTCAAATGGGAGGTGTGCTTTTTTAGAATTCTGAAGATGTTGACGCGGTTACCCGGGAAAAGCCCTCTTCCCTACGTACCTGAACTTCACATTAGAAACTAAAAAAAGGGGGCCTCAGGCCCCCTTTGAAAATTATAGCTGTTGTGCTGCAATACGGTCGTAGAGTTGTCTGCCTAATTCCGAAAGGAAGGGAATACCCACTTCGTCGTACTCGTATTTATTGTCGTTGTAGATGCCATCTTCATTGACGTGGATGGTGGCAGTAAGAATAAACTCAACTTCGTTCTTTTCATCTCTTATATAGGAACAATCGGTGAGGTAGCCATAGGCATAACCTACTTTATTGTAGATCTTTATGTGCTCCGGGATGGGATCTTTACGGTCTCCAAACATAAAGAATTTTACATAGCTGTCGTAGTATTCTTCCCTGTCATAACCCTGGGTATAGGGAGGCGCATGCATGGCGTTGAGCACAAAATCCCGGTCTTCCGGGGTAAGGGCAAAGGCTTCTTCCTCCGGGAAATTTTCCGGGAAGATCACCCGTTTCATCAGGTTATGAAGACTTTGAACAGGAAGGTAGTTTTTCCGGGAAAAATCCATAGGTTCCATGATCAGGCTATCTCCGTCATAATATCCCTTTCCTTTCATGACCTTCTCTATTTCCAGGGGTGTTACAGGAGAACTGGTGGTGCCCGGCCATTCGGCTACCGTGCTGTCATTTAAATAAAAGATCAGCGGCCTGGTCCGGAGTTCATCTGCATTATCGGTAGAAAGCCGGTGCGCAATACGTGCAGGGCCGATGTATTTTTGTTCAAGTTGATTATTGATATAGTCCTTTCCGAGGAATTCAAATAACCGGTTATACGCCTCATTGTCACTCACGGCAAAGATCTTGCTTACCTCTGCTCTTAATGTGGTTTCCACACTGTCTCCTTCAACAAAGAAACGGGAGGTGCTATTTATGCTATCGTTATTCGCGATCTTTTCCAGGGCGAGCAGGGCTATGGGGAACTTTACCGAGCTGGCAGGGTAAAAATATTGGTTGGATTGAACCTGGAAGGAATCGTCCTTAAAAATCACGGAATCGCCTTTGCGTTCAATTTGCGAAAAAAGGATTTGTACTTCGTAGGCTTCGGGATCCTTCATGACCTGCCGGATCTGTGGAGCATCTACCGACAAAGCCGACGCCAAAGCAGATTGATCTTCGGTGCGTTTACACGAAAAGCTTAAAGGCAGCAACAGGAGCAGTGCTGCCCTGAAAGATAGAGTCATATAGTAAAAAATTTAAGTTGGTAAGATGGATGTATTCATGAAACAGCAGCCGTTTATTTTCCGGAGCCTTTGGCCTGGTAATCGGCCCATTTGGTATGAAGGAAAATGTCATCGCCAAAGTAACGGGCAATTTGAAGAAATTCATCGGCTTCCCTGTACCCGGGTACAGGAGATAACAATTCCTGTTTTTCATTCATAAAGACTTCCGAGGGATAACTGAGCCTTCCCTGGAGCAGGGCATATGCCAGTTCGTGAAAACCTCTTTTTCCCTGGGCCTGAAAAGTGAAAACCTTCTCCTTGTATTCGACCGCTTCCCTGGATTCGGCATCGAATTTTACCATATAAAAGTTTTCATTCATATAGGCAGCTACCTCAGGATCGCTGAAGGTGGTGGCATCCATTTTTTTACACCATCCGCACCAGTCTGTATAGACGTCAACAAAGATCTTTTTGGGTTTACTATCGGTGGTTGACCTTTCAATGGCTTCTTCCCAGCTCATCCAGGATATCTCCTGGGCCTGAATGCCAAAGGTGAGGAATACAAAGACGACGGTGATTACATATGGTAATTTCATGTGGGGTAATTTTTGCTAAAGATAATAAAAAAGGAAATGGCCCCGAAGGGCCATTGTATACTGGTGAGGTATGTTATTTTTGTGCGGAAGCTTCCACTTTCTTCTTAACCGTAAAGTCCACCTGAACCTGGTTCCTGAGCAGGTCTTCAAAACGTTCCCGTTTCCTGATCAGATGGGCTTTGCCATTGTACCATAATACCTCTGCAGGCCGGTACCTCGAATTGTAGTTGCTCGCCATGGAGAAGCAATAGGCTCCGGCATTGCGGAAACACAGCAGATCGCCTTCGTTGATCTCTGCGATTCTGCGATTATTGGCAAAGGTGTCGGTTTCACAGATATAACCAACCACCGAATAAAAGCGCTCTTTTCCCTCCGGATTCGAGAGATTAAATATATGATGGTAGGAATTGTAGAACATCGGACGGATCAGGTGATTGAATCCTGAGTCTACCTGGGCGAACACGGTGGAGGTGGTTTGTTTTACCACGTTAACCTTGGTAATAAAATACCCGGCTTCACTCACTAGGAACTTGCCCGGTTCGAATGCCAGGGTTAATTCTTTTCCGGTTTCCTTGCAAAAGGCATTGAACTTTTCAGTGAGCTTGGTACCCAGTTCCTCGATATCTGTTTCAATGTCGTTGGGTTTGTAGGGAACCTTGAATCCGCTTCCGAAATCCAGAAATTCCAGGTTGTCAAAATGTTTGGCCGTATCGAAAAGGATCTCTGAGGCATAAAGGAAAACTTCGATATCCAGGATGTCACTTCCTGTGTGCATGTGAATGCCGTTAATGTGCATCCCTGTGTTCTCTACAATGCGCAGCAGGTGAGGCATCTGATGGATGCTGATCCCGAATTTGGAATCGATATGTCCTACCGAGATGTTTGCATTTCCTCCAGCCATGACGTGTGGATTGATCCGAATACACACGGGTACTTTCGGGTGTTTACTTCCGAATTGCTCAAGGATGGAAAGGTTGTCAATATTGATCTGTACCCCTTTTTTAGCTACCATCTCAATTTCCTCCATGGATACCCCGTTTGGAGTGTAAATGATGGAATCCGGTGAAAACCCGGCCAACAGCCCCATCTCCACCTCCTGTATGGAAACCGTGTCCAGTCCGCTTCCCAGGGAATTCATGAGTTTGAGAATGGAAATATTGGAAAGGGCCTTGGCAGCATAGTTCAAACGCAGTTTGGATACTCCGCTAAAGGCGCTGGTTAATCGGTGATATTGAGATGCTATCTTGTCTGCATCATAAACGTAAACAGGGCTTCCGTGCTCCTGAGCAATGTTGAGTAAATCGCTGTTATTCATTTTTGAACTATTATCTTGACGCTAAAATAGTATGGTTAAATGAGCTTTTGAAAAAATATTTTCAATAACATAATAATAAAACAAATTGTTACAAATACAACAATTTGAAGACTGTATATCATGAGTTTTATTGTTAGCTTTGTAAGTATCAGATTATGAATGATATACTCCCTCTTTTTCCGTTGCAGATCGTAGTTTTTCCCGAAGACCGGCTGCCTTTGCATGTATTTGAAGATCGCTACCGGGAGCTCGTCAGGGATTGCCGTGACGGGAAAGGCACTTTTGGGATCCCTACCTATATTGACGGGGGGTTGGGGTTCGGGAGTGAGGTCACTATAGACAGCGTGGTTAAGGAGTACGATACCGGGAAGTTCGATATTATTTGCGAAGCGACCCGGGCATTTCGAATCCTTGAATTTCACAATCCTCAACCCGGAAAATTATATTCAGGAGGTGTGGTGGAGTACCTGGACAATATTGAGGATGGGCAGGACAGTCAGCGTCAGCGGGTAGTGCGCTTAATTCGCACTTTGTATAAGGAGATCGGGGTGAGTTACAAGGTGGTTCCTGCATCCAGGTTCAGGTCATTTCAATACGCCCACAAGGTCGGATTTAATCTCAAGGAAGAATACCAAATGCTTCAGATGACCAGTGAGGCCGAGCGCTTGCTCTATCTGGAAACCCACCTCGAGCGTATTCTCCCCATCATAAGACAGGTCAATTCCACTAAAAAGCTCATAGGAATGAACGGGCATTTCAGGAATTACGATCCTTTGGATTTCAAGGATTTTAAGCTGCATTGATCTGAGATAGGTTAGAAGACGGGGTGCAGTTTGCTCATTACCCGTGTAGCGGGGTAATCAGGTGTCGGGTAACAGTGTGATTTTTAGAAGCCAATGGTCCCCGATCTTTCACTATACTTTAAATTATTCTTTCCCTGTACGCATTCAGGAATGCAGACGGCAACTGCATGGGGGTAGATCCACATGAGCGGGAAAATTCGCAGGTGCATTCAAGTGCTGGGAAACCGTCTTTTCCGTTCAGACCAGGATGACGTTTCAGTCTATTATCCTTCTTCGTTCTTCATTCTTTTCTCCCGCTAATATGAATCAGGAAATAATTGGTATTATAAACTTGCTTTTGTTACTTTTGTTTCCGCTTAAAATTTACAAGAAATCGTTATGAATTTACACGAATATCAAGGAAAAGAAATTTTAGCAAGTTTCGGAGTTCGCATACAGCGTGGAATCGTGGCAGGGAATGCCAAGGATGCTGTGGCGGCTGCCAAGCAACTTACCGAAGAAACCGGTACCGGATGGCACGTGATCAAAGCACAGATCCATGCAGGAGGCCGTGGTAAAGGTGGTGGAGTGAAACTGGCTAAAAATCTTCAGGAGGTTGAACAGATCGCAGATACTATCATAGGAATGGACCTGGTAACCCCGCAAACTTCCAAAGAAGGGAAGCGCGTACACCAGGTGTTGGTTGCCGAGGATGTGTATTACCCGGGAGACAGTGAGCCATCTGAGTTTTATATGTCTGTGCTTCTCGACAGAAGCAAGGGCAGAAACATGATCATGTATTCAACCGAAGGAGGAATGGATATCGAGGAGGTTGCCGAGAAAACCCCTCACCTGATCTTCCACGAGGAAGTAGACCCTTCCATCGGGTTAATGCCATTCCAGGCGAGAAGGATCGCTTTTAATCTTGGTCTTAGCGGTAACGCGTTCAAGGAGATGGTGAAATTCGTGACAGCTTTATACAAGGCTTATGAGTCTTCTGATTCTTCACTTTTTGAGATCAACCCGGTACTGAAGACTTCAGACGATAAGATCCTGGCTGTCGATGCAAAAGTGACCCTTGACGACAACGCGCTTTACCGTCATAAGAACTATGCCGAGATGCGTGACCTCAGGGAGGAAGATCCTATTGAGGTAGAGGCCAAAGAAGCCGGGCTTAACTTTGTGAACCTGGACGGAAACGTAGGGTGTATGGTAAACGGTGCAGGTCTTGCCATGGCGACCATGGACCTGATCAAAATGGCAGGAGGAGAACCTGCGAACTTCCTTGATGTTGGAGGTACAGCAGATGCCAGACGTGTGGAAACGGCTTTCCGCATCATCCTGAAAGATCCTAACGTAAAGGCCATCCTTGTGAACATCTTCGGAGGTATCGTAAGATGTGACCGTGTAGCCCAGGGTATCGTTGATGCCTATAAGAACATGGGGGATGCCATCCAGGTGCCTATTATTGTTCGTCTTCAGGGAACCAACGCTGAGATCGCTAAAGAACTTATCGATAATTCCGGGCTTGCAGTGCATTCTGCTATCGAGTTCCAGGAGGCTGCAGATAAAGTTCAGGAGGTATTGAAATAAATCCTTTTACATATATAATAAAACCCGGCTAATGGCCGGGTTTTTTTGTTAAGCCAACATCAAGAGGGACGTCCTGAAATGGCAAGGGTTAACCTAAGTTTAAGAGGACTCCCTTTGGTTTTACTACAACTTTCCTAAGCTTTCACGGTTTTTTTGTTCGATGGAATCCGGAGCATTCGCTGCGAGGTCTCTCATGATAAAACCAGGTCTGCTATCCTTTAGCTTTACGTCTTCCGGAGCTTGCAGGATGCCATGATTCGCCAATGGATAAAATCGCTGTATTAAGACGGGGTTAAATCGGGTTATCAGATGGTTAAACCTGTGTTTTGCAGTTGGATAGGTGTTCGTTAAGATCGTAGATTTGAACTGTAATTAAAATCATCAATCATCAAAAAACGAACATTATGAAAATTTACAAAATTGTATTCGCCGCTGTGTTGTTGTTCAGTACCGTGTCTGTTTTCGCTGAAACCGGGAAACCAGATCCGGTAAAGGGCCAGGCTGTGACGGAGATCACCTCCTTTTTGAAAAATCCGGCCATTTCGGCGCATGGAGAGGATATGCTGGCTCAGGTATATCTGATGCTAAACAGGGAGGGCGAGATCGTCGTGCTTCAGGTGGAGGCAGAAAATGAGCTTATGGAGGCCTATATCAAGAATCGGCTGAACTATAAGAAATTACAATCGAAGGAATTGTTGCCCGGCAGGGAATATGTGGTTCCTGTCCGGATCAAGGCTTCTGTTTGATTCTGTTAGTTAGTGAGTGGGATTGGCCCGGGACTTTGTTCCGGGCTTTTCTATTTTCCGGGTTTCTTATCCATGGGGCCCCGCATATGAATGATCAGCCCGTTAAGAAAATTACGCAGTACCTGGTCTCCGCATTTCATGTATTTGGGATGGTCTTCCTTTCGGAAAAAATTATTGATCTCTCCCTTGGATATGTTAAAGTCGACGAGCTTAAGTATCTCGACGAAATCCGTATCCCTCAATTTGAGTGCAACCCTCAGTTTTTTAAGAACATCATTATTTGTCATGATCGGTAATTTAATTTTTTTAAAATGAGCCTGGTTATCCCTTCATGGGGTATTTCTCCACATGGCCAGGACCGTAATCCCGGTGCAAGTTACTTAATTTCTTAGCGACAGGATTTGTCCCTTGTGATTTAAAAATGCTTAGCGATCCTGATCCGGGTTTTGCCCGGTCATCCATAGTATGGCTTTCGGGAATTCCCTGCTCCAGAAGGCTTCATTGTGTTTGGCATCTATGCGTATTTCACTGTACAGTTGCTCTGTGTCGAAACCCCGGGATCTGAGGAGTTCCGTCATTCGTTCAAGATCGGTAACAGCACTGCCGGGTTCCAGAGCTCCAGTGGCCATGTAGATCTTACTATCTGCCGGAGCCTCCGTGTTCTCGGTTAACCCGAATATCTTTTCTGAATACCAGTAGCTGGGAGAAAAAATGATGGCTTTCGAGAATACCTCGGGATAAGTAAAGAGCATATAATGAGAGATGAGTCCGCCAAGAGAGCTGCCTGCAATAATGGTGTTTTCCCTGTCTGGCAGCGCCGGATATCGGCGCTCTATCTCTGGCTTGAGTGTGTTCACGATGATTTCGCTATACAATTTTCCATTCCCACCTTTGTACTCAGGGTGGCTGTAAGGGGTGAGCTCATCAATGCGTTTCTCATTGCCGTGTTCGATACCTACGATGATATATTCCAGGTTCAGGCTGTCTATGGTCTCATCTACTTCCCACTCTCCTGCATAGGATAATTCCTTAAAGAACAGATTCTGCGCATCGTGCATATAGATCACCGGATATTTCTTTCCGGGGTCGTTGGTTGTTTCGGGGATGAGGATCCAGATGTTCTTTTGGGTGTTTAATTCAGGCGCTTCGATGCTAATCTTCTCTATGTTAGGGGCTTGCGTATAAGAAAGGATTGGTGCCAAAAGAAGTATAAACCATAGTTTTTTGTAAGAAAAAGCATCCATTTGTCGATATTATTTTAAAAATCCTGCTCAAATATCTAATTTTTATTTTCAATGTTGAGGTTATGCACAGTAAAGAGGAAAAATTAAGTCTTCTCTCCGATCTTATCGATCTGGTTCGGTCAGACCATGCGGTTAATGAACGCGAGTATCGTTTTATCCGGGCAGTAGCCAGGCAGATGCATGTGGAAGAGGAAGAGCTTGGTAAACTTTTCTCCTCTCAGCGTCCGCGTTTTGTGGTACCGGTTACTGAACCGGAGCGTATCCTGCATTTTCAACGCTTATTATTGGTTATGAATATCGACCGGGGTAAAAATGCCAATGAGATATATGCATTAAAGGATGTGAGTCTGCGGATGGGACTCAATCCGGTTGCCGTTGATCAGGTTTTGCGGGTTATGGATTCCTATCCCGACAGGATCGTTCCTCCTAAGGTCATGATCGAAATTTTCCGGGTACATTACAATTAACTTCCTGATCCCGTTCCTGCAGCCATCAAAACCGCTAACAAGGGAATAAAAAGCAGCAGTATCAATTCTGTGCGAACAATGAGAATTACGGAGCGAGGTACCGGGGTAATCTCATCATTTTTCAATGATTTCTTTTGCTTTTGATAAAAGATGGTAGGGTAAATGGAGAGGATCCCTACAATAATGAACAATGCGATCTTCATTAAGAAAACGGTGTTTCCGTTGTAATATTCCGAGGGCTTTCCCACCCCGAACCACAGGGTCAGCCCAAAGGCGACAACCAGGATGGCTGAGATCCCATATACCAGGTCGGTGAAGCTGATCTGTCGAATGGCCTTTCCGGACATCTCCCTGCCGATCATAAATTGCTGGGCGATGACACAGCCCACCATGATAATGAGGAATAAAAGATGGAGGTAACGGAACAGGAGGTAGGTGTTCATAAGCGGTTAGGATTTACATCAGGTTAAAAAAGTATTGGCTAGATTTTTTATGACTTCGAGATCTTTCGGGTTCTCAATACTGGATTCTGCATCTTCTAAAAGGGTTTTCGCCTCCGATCGGATACAGTCCTTATAGTGTTCTTCTGCTTGTGTTTGAAACAACAGGTATTTTAGCATAAGAAATAACTTCTGCATGATGCTTACGTCGTGTTTGCAGTAGAGTCTCAGGGAGGCCATCACGTTATACAGCAGGTTGCTGAAGGAGACCGTTGTAAGTTTTATTTGTGGCTGATCATCCTTAAAGAGAAAATTCTGGTCTTCCTTTTTCATTCGGATAGCAAATAGTTCCGTGAGGTAATCAATGGCATTCAGTGCTGTCCCGGGATCGTTTATTCCCGGTGACATGGCTTTAACGGCAATTTCGGTGATTTGCTTAAAGGCCAGGACATAGTTGTCTTCCAGCAATTCATTCTTCGAATATAAGATGCTGTTGCGAATGGTTTTCAGGCTTTCTTCTTCCAGTGGATTTTCACTGCGCAACAAGGGGATGCCCTTTAGTACAAAGCTGCCCTTTGGGACAATGATCTCAAGGCGGGTCTCCTGTTTTTCGGCTATGGTCAGTAGAGACTCCGACATGATGTCCTGGTAATAGCCGGTTTTGTTCGCGTGGTATTCGTGCCATTGCGCCGTATCCGGGAATTCAGCGTGCTTTTCCGACTCAGAGATCAGTTCGTTTAATCGCTTTTTAGAAGTTTTATGAATGGTGTCCAGAATAGTATTTACCTGGATGGATTGAGAAATGGAATGGATGAAATAGACAAACACTCCAAGGCAAATAATGGTCAGGATAATGGCTACCAGGATGGGAAATCCGGGAGTGCGGTCCTTGGTTCCTGACGTCTCTATGGATATGAGCATAAAAATGCAGTAAATAAGACTGGCCAGGAAGGTGCCCAGCACCAATTGATGTTTGCGGTTGGAGATCAATCCCGGAAGTAACCTGGGAGAGAAATTGTTCGAGGCCTGGTTCAAAAGGATCATTACCATGGAAAAACTGAAAACCATCAGGGAGATCAGTCCGCTGATGAACGTGCTGAGTATCGTTCTTGCGGTTTGCGCATCTTCAATGATCAGGATGGGCACGGCCTTTTCCAGGTAGGCAGAAATACCGAATTGTTCCAGGTAAAGTACGATAAAGGTGAGCAGAAATCCCAGCAGGGATATCAGGGTGGGGTAGAAAGCGATCTTACTTTCAAGATTATTCAGGAAATGAACAAGTTTGTTATAAAGTAATTTCATTTGCGATCATCCGGCTAAAGCCCTGTTAAGTTACATAATTAGTTGACGTATATCACATGCCTGTACGGTTTTTAATAATCGACTGACTTTTCTTCAATAGTAAAGATAGTGACATTTTGACGCTATAATGTAGTTTCGTTATGTCAAAGTGGCATTTACACCGTGATGGAATCAAATTTGCTTTTTTAGGAGTGAGAGCAATTAAAAACGGATGTTAAACCTAAAAACACACCATATTATGAACATGATCAGAAGAAACCCAAGTGCGTTACCTTCATTATTTGAAGAATTCTTTAAACCCGATTGGTTTGGAGGTATGGAAGGTATGAATACGAATGTTCCTGCAGTGAACATTTTGGAAAAAGAAACCGGATTTGAACTGGAGTTAGCTGCTCCGGGATTGAAGAAGGAAGATTTTAATATTGAAGTCGATAAAAATGTGCTGACCATTTCCAATGAACAGCAAGCAGAGCGATCAGACGAAGATAAGGACAGGAAGTACAGCAGACGTGAATTCTATTTTTCTTCTTTCCGCAGATCTTTTAATCTTCCCGAAACCGTAAACAGTGATGCGATCAAGGCGGCATATAATGATGGAATTCTCAGAATTGAAATTCCCAAAAAAGAAGAAGCACTTCCAAAGCCAAAACGCATGATCCAAATTGGATAAGAGCACGTATAGTTAAGTTCTAATTAGTTTGAGTTAGTTAGTTAATGAAAAACGCCTCCGGTTGGAGGCGTTTTTTTATTCGGATATGCGTTCCTGCAGGGTTTTGATCTCGTCTCTCAGTTTTGCAGCTTCCATGAAATCCAGGTCCTTGGCAGCTTTTTCCATCGCCTTTCTTTTTTCCCGAACCAGTTTCTCGAGCTGTTCCTTATTCATATAATCCACCTCGGGCTCGGCGGCTTTCCGGGCAGCCTCTTTCTCCTGTTGATAGGTGGCAATGGAATTTTTTGCCAGGGCGCTGTCCAGGTTTTTCTTCAGTGCCTGTGGGGTGATTCCGTGTTCTTTATTATAATTCATTTGTTTCTCCCTGCGGTAGTTGGTCTCCTCAATGGTCTTCTGCATGCTGTCCGTGATCTTGTCGGCATACATGATGGCCATCCCGTTTACATTTCTTGCGGCCCGACCTACGGTCTGGGTGAGGGAGCGGTTACTCCTTAAAAACCCTTCCTTGTCGGCATCCAGGATGGCGACCAGGGATACTTCAGGGAGGTCAAGGCCTTCCCTGAGCAGGTTAACCCCGATAAGTACATCGAAAAGTCCTCTGCGGAGGTCCTGCATGATCTCCACGCGTTCCAGGGTGTCTACATCCGAATGGATATAACGACATCGGATCTGTATCCTGGTGAGGTACTTGGTGAGCTCTTCGGCCATGCGTTTGGTGAGGGTGGTCACCAGGGTGCGTTCATCCTTTTCAACCCGCTGTTGGATCTCTTCGATAAGATCGTCGATCTGGTGTTTGCTGGGGCGCACCTCGATCACGGGATCCAGCAGGCCCGTGGGCCGGATCACCTGTTCCACGTAAACCCCGCCGCTGTGCTCCAGTTCATAATCTGCGGGGGTGGCACTTACATAGATCACCTGGTTTTGAAGGGCCTCGAATTCTTCAAATTTCAGCGGGCGGTTATCCATGGCTGCGGGCAAGCGAAAACCGTATTCCACGAGGTTTTCTTTCCGGCTTCGGTCGCCTCCGTACATGGCATGGACCTGGGGTATGGTTACGTGACTCTCGTCCACCACCATCAGGTAATCGTCGGGAAAATAATCCAGCAAGCAGAAAGGTCGCGTGCCGGGAGCCCTGCCGTCGAGATATCGGGAATAGTTCTCAATTCCCGAACAATAGCCTAATTCCCGTATCATCTCCAGGTCAAAATTAGTCCGCTCCTCCAGCCTTTTGGCTTCCAGGGGTTTTCCGATCTCCTTAAAATAATCGATCTGCTTCACCAGGTCATCCTGAATCTCTCTGATCGCGTTTTGAAGTACTTCCGGGGAGGTCACGAACATGTTGGCAGGGTAGATGTTCAGACGTTCATATTTTTCGAGTACCTTATTGGTGTTGGGGTCAAAGGCTTCGATCTCTTCGATCTCATCCCCGAAGAAATGGATGCGAAAGGCATCATCTGCATAGCCCGGGTAAATGTCCACAACATCGCCCTTTACCCTGAAATTCCCATGGTTGAATTCTGCCGTGGTTCGCGAGTAAAGGCTTTGCACAAGGCGGTGCAAAAGCTTGGTTCTGGAGATCACCTGGTCCCTTTCCAGTGAGATCACGTTCTTCTGGAATTCAATGGGGTTACCAATACCGTAAAGGCAGGAGACAGAAGCGACCACGATCACATCCCTTCTTCCTGATAGCAAAGAGGAAGTGGTACTTAGCCGGAGTTTTTCGATCTCCTCGTTGATGGACAGGTCTTTTTCAATATAGGTCCCTGTGACGGGGATATAGGCTTCCGGCTGGTAGTAATCATAGTAGGAAACAAAATATTCCACAGCATTATCCGGGAAGAACTGCTTGAATTCAGAATAGAGCTGGGCCGCCAGGGTCTTGTTGTGTGCAAGCACCAGGGTAGGGCGCTGCACGGTTTCCACAACATTGGCTACGGTAAAGGTTTTTCCCGAACCGGTAACCCCGAGCAGGGTCTGGTATTGATCCCCGGCCTCGATCCCTGCGGCAAGTTGCCTGATCGCTTCAGGCTGATCGCCCGTGGGGTTATATTCTGATCTGATCTTGAATCGCATAGTGCAAATCTAACAAAACTACGCGCGCTCAGGAATTAAGGAGATCTTAAATTCCTTATCGCCTGAGGGAGAAATGTCCCTTTCTTTCCGTGCCGTCTTCAAAGACCGCCCTGTACCAGTAATCGGAGGGGACCAGGGGGCTTCCGTTGAATTCTCCGTTCCATCCCGGATGAAGCGCATCCATACGGATCAGTAGTTTTCCATAACGGTCGAAAATAGTAACGTTTAAAAGTTCAGGTTGGGAGGCTCCGATGATCAGCGGTTTCCAAAGGTCGTTTATACCGTCGCCGTTTGGTGTGAAAAAAGCAGGGAATGCAATGGGATTTAGGTCAAAGGGAATGATACCGCAGGCGAGATCTTCCTTAATGTAAAGGGTGTAGCTGTCCTGCTCCGGTACGGTAAAGCTGGTACTGGGTGTGAAGGGGCCTCCGGGAGCATTGATCGCAAAGGTGTAATCTCCGGTGCCATTTACCGTAAAATCGATGGTGATTCCGGCAGGCGTTTCTGAAAAGTTTACAGCCGTGAGTTCCGGAACATCGGTAAATACGACCTCAATAGACTGGCTGCCGGTACATACCAGGGGAGGCGTTTCCAGGTCTACGGTATCGGTAACCTCCAGCAGATAACTTCCCGTTTCCTCAATGGAAAAATCCGGAGCCTCGCTGAGCAGTTCAACTCCCGTTCCCGTGATCGAATACCAGGCATACGAATACCCGGGAATGGGGTCCTGAATAAGCCGCAGGGGCTGTTTGCCGCAAACACCAACGGTGTCTGGAATGTCAAGTTGTGGATTCAGGTTAACCATTACGCCGGTTACAGGGTCTGTGTAAGGGCCGCACCCGGCTGAGGTGGCAAATGACTCGGTTATGCAACCGGTAGCCTCGCCTGCTTCATTGAAAGGGGTAATGGTTACGTAGATCGTGCTGTTGGGTAAGAAATCAAGAACACTTGCACTGGGGCTGTAGTACACGGCATTGTCCAGGATGTCAGAAATACCGGGGGTATATCCCATACTCACAATATAACCCGAGGCTTCGGGTACTTCTTCCCAATTGACCCTGGTGGTAAGCGGTACATTGGTGTCTCCGTCTGCAGGTGCGAGTAATAGCGTACATGCCGGAACCGGACGGCTTGAGCGGGTAGTAAAGAAGGTCTCTGTGCAACCTGAAGAGGTTCCAAGGGAGTTGTAAGGGGTGATACGCACATAAACCGCCGTTTCTGCAGGCAGGGGGCTGGTAATGGTATACCTGGTGGTGTTTCCCGCATCTTCCATATCGAGGTAATCGTTTCCGCCTGGCGTACTTCCGGCGGATATAAAATATCCGGATGCCCCATAGGCATAATCCCACTCGAGGGTGGGAGTGCGGCTAACGTCTATAGCACCGTTTGCGGGGGAGTTAAGCTGGGTGCAGTCAGGAGGGTCGGATACCGGAATGGTGGTGAACGTCTGGGGTGGACAGGTGTTTACGGCCTGGTTGAAATAAAAGGGGGAGATGGTGACATAGATGGTGGTTTGCGGAGGCAGCCCCGAAGCCAGGGTATAGGAAGTTACCGCCCCGACCATTTCATTGTCCAGGATATCATTGATTCCCGGACGGGTGCTTATGCTTAACAAGTACCCGTTCACGCCCTGAACCTCCGTCCAGGAAATGATGGCGTCAAGGCGTACATCGGTCGCCCCGTTTAAAGGTGTGATCAGGGTAGGGCATTCCAACTGCGCGTATCCCGGCAGAAAGATGAGAAGCAGGAGGATGGTCGGTAACCTGTTCAAAAGCAAAGGGTTAGTTTTGCTTCAATTTAACCATTTTAACAGGAATGCCCTATTTCCCCCGATGAATTATCACAGGGTGAGGATGATGTTCGGATGTACTGTGGATATGACTTTACAGGTCTCTTTTTTTAAGCAGCCAGTAGGAGGCATAGACAAATACGGCTGTCCAGGCCAGGACGATAATGATCTCAAAAAAATGTACTCCGTAGTCCTTGTTGAATTCTTCCCCAAGCTGATTGGCGACCGATTTTACCGCTCCCATCCGGGTAGCAGGTTCCTTGATAAGACTGCTCATGGCTTCCAACGGCAGAAACTGATGAACTGCATTGGCTACAGACTTATTGGTTTGCCAAAGCAGAAGTCCGTAAAACAGGCCTTCAAATGCCTGCCATAACACCAGGAAACCCAGGGCAAAGGCCGAACGTTTCACCAGGATGCCGAGAAAAAGGCAAAAGGAGAAGAATCCCAGAAGCTTCACAAAGAAGGCGATCAGGTATTCCAGATCAGAAAAAATGATCCCGATCTCGTTGTAATCAGAGAAGACAAGTCCGAGAATCAGGGAGACCACAAAAACAAATACCGTAGAGATCAGTGCAAAAACGATTACGGTCAGGAATTTACTCAAAACAAACTCCTTCTTGCTCAGTCCGTCGATCAGGTTTTGTTTAATGGTCTTATTGCTGTATTCGTTAGACATCATGGAAACGATAACAATCGCCAGGAACAGTTTGAACCAGGCGGTAAAGTAGGTGTTAAAGTGCCAGATATAAGGGAAGTTGAAAATACCCTGGTCGGCCAGGTGAAACTCAATGGGCCCGATATCAAATTTAATCGCTGCAATAAGGGCTATAGAGGTGAGCAGGAAAAAGTAAGAGATGATGAGGATCTTGCTGGAACGGTTGTTCCAGAGTTTTATGGCTTCTATTTCGAGGAGTCGTATCATGATTTGTTTCCGGTGGATTTTAATTACTGGTTGTTGGTAAGGGTAAGGAATTGTTCTTCAAGGCTTTCTTTTCGTTTCACCAGGTGAGAAAGTACAAGCCCTTTTTCGAAAATCATTTTGTTCAGTTCCGAGGCTTCCATGGGTTCGTTGAGGAAGGCAGTGATCATTCCGTTGTTCTGAACGATACGATTAAATGCGGGGTGATCCTGCAGCAGCGATAACAATGCTTCCTGCTTGCTGCTGCTCAACTGGAAGTATCCATGGCTGGCGATCATCTCGTCAACTCTTCCGGAATACAGTTTTTCTCCTTTCCGGAGAATAACCACGTGAGAACAGACTTTTTCCACCTCATCCAAAAGGTGAGAGGCCAGAAGAATCGTAGTACCCCTGGAAGCAATTTCCTTGATCAGTTCCCTGATCTGGTGAATTCCCTGTGGGTCCAGTCCGTTGGTAGGTTCGTCCAGGATGAGGATCTCCGGGTCATTAAGCAGGGCAGAGGCGATGGCCAGACGTTGCTTCATCCCGAGGGAGTACGTCCTGAACTTGTCGTCCTTACGGTCCAGCAATCCTACAAGCTCAAGTTTTTCCCAGATCTTACTGGTGGGAACTTCCTTGATTTTGCATACCAGTTTCAGGTTCTGCTCGGCAGTCATATAAGGATAAAAGTTGGGGCGCTCAATAATGGCCCCCACCTTTTTTAAAGCTTCGTGGGTAGAAACGGTGCCGTCAAACCAGTAGAATTCTCCACTGGTTTTATTCACCACGTTCAGCACAATGCCCAGGGTGGTGGATTTCCCGCTCCCATTGGGGCCAAGAATACCATAGACATTTCCTTTTTCAATGGTGAAAGACAGATCTTTGACCGCGGTCAGGGGGCCAAATTTTTTAGTTAGATTATTTATGGTTAGTATAGTGCTCAAAGTACAAAGGGTATTGTTTGGTTCTGTTAATTCGACGAGGAACAATTCGTTTTGTTACAATATAAGTTAAATTAGAGAAAATTAAAGGTAGGAAGATGAGTCAGAAACTGATGTCAAAGAAAAAACCCAGCTATCCGGTGAATGAGATGCTCCTGGGGTATCTGGAGCGGTATAACCGGACCACCAAAATCCCTATTTTCTATGACGATCTCCTTCGTTTTTCCGGTGCGGTGGTGGTGTATGATGAGAATGATAAGGATACCCTGTGGATCCGGGTGTATTATTCCGAATTCGAACGCCCCGAGATCGATTACAACCTGAAAAAGGTGTATACCCTGATTTTCTCTGATGGAAATGAAGAGGTGTTTCAATACCTGAATATTGATGCTATCGACTTTTGCACCTTTGGGAATTCCAAACCTTTCCGGATAAAGATCCGGAATATTCTCAACGACAACTATACCTACCTCTATGTAAAAAAAGCAGATGCCTCCCGGGTATACGGGCTGGAGCTGGAACACATCCTTTCTCCTAACCGGATCAATTTTGCGGTATACAAGGATACGCTTATCGAAGAGCATATTTCCGGAATACCCGGAGATGAGTTTATTAAGGAGGCGCTTCCCAATTGCACGGACATTCAAAAAAGCCAGATCGCTAAAGAGTTTGTAAAGTTCAATGAGCGATGTATGATCCGGTTATTGGGAGATATGAGGTCCTATAATTACGTGATTATTCCCATGCACGATTTCGACAATGTGATCTTTCGCATCCGGGCCATTGATTTTGACCAGCAATCCTATGAGGGGAATTTTAAGGTGTACAAGCCCCAGTTTTTCAAGGAGAATTACAGTATGGTGAAAATGGTGGAGGAGAAATTAAAGCCGGCTTCCATAGAGCAATACAGGAAAGAGGAGCGGTCGGTTATTGCCAAAAGGATCATTACCTCTAAAAAACGGCTTCGCGCCCTGATGCGCTGCATGATCAAGGACCGGATCAGTCCTCCCGATCATCTCGAAGAGCTCAAAATGCAGCTTTATGAATATACCCTGGATATGAAATTCAAAAGGTGCAGAACAATGGGGCAGGTGGTGCGCACTGCCCTGGATTTTGTAAAACGCAACTATGAGGACGTAAGTATGAACCGGTTTATTCAGGGATAGGTATGTATTATTTTTACTACATTTAGAAAAAAATATCGCATGAAAAATACGATCATCCTGCTTCTTTTATGCCTTGGTTGGGCAGTACATGCCCAATCGCCCGAACAGGTCGTCGCCAGTTATATTCAGGCTATAGGCGGAAAGGAAAATCTTAAGAAGGTGAAGACCATCACTGCCGATATCGAGGTGGTGTCAAACGGTCTTGCTATGGATGGGCGAATTGCATATAGCTTTCCCGATAAACAATATACCGAAATGATTGTAAGGGGAGAAAAGATCATTACCGTTGTTAACGGTGATAAAGGGTGGATGGTGAATCCCATGACCGGGTCGTCCAATGCCTTTCCGATGTCGGAGCAACAGATCCAGTCGACGCGGAGATCGCCCTCTGCAGACCATTTGCTGGACCCCTCCGGCTACAGCCTGGAAGATCTGGGAGAAAGACAGGTAAAAGGAAAGAATTACAGGGTGCTTAAAGTGATCTTTAGTGGCGGGACACAATCCCGGCAGAACAGGTATTTTAATCCGGAAACCAAGCTCATAGATTATGTGGAGATGGATTCGCCGGCAGGGGGTAGTATCTTAATGGCTTATAAGGAATATACAGAGGTGAACGGGATGCGATTTCCGGGATTAATCCTGAGTTATACAGGTAGTGATATGGACTCTCCTTCGATGTCGATGCGAATGAAAAACATGAAGGTAAATGCCCCGGTGGATGCAGGGCTATTTGAAAAACCCTGATATCAGAAAGAAAATATAAAGGCTGTCCGCAAGGACAGCCTTTTTTTATGGTTAACTCTTTTGTTCCTTGTTGAAATAGACCAGGTAATAATACATTTGCTTCTCTTCATCCCATCCTTTTTCCACAAACTTATTTGCTGATTCGGGGTTGATAAAGTCCATTTTGATCTGAATGTTGGTGTCGAGCTGTATCACATTCTTGATCTTTTTCCTGGCGTCTGAAACGGCCTTGTTGGCGATCGGGAAGTTACTCACATCCTCGATGCTGTATTTGGGGCCTTTTTCGGTTTTGTAGTTTTTGAATTCCGGGATCAGGTTCGGGTTCTCCATCACCTCGTTCAGGAAGTTCGTCTCCTCGAATTCGTCATTGCTGGCAAAGTGATTCACTGCCCGGTTCAGAAACATGACCTCCTCCTTCTTATCTTCAGCCGGAAGAACCACGTCTTTGGCAAAGTCCTGGCAAAATTTCAGATACTTCTTGGTGTAGTAGTTCTCATCGGTAGTGGCTTCTACCTGCAGGAACTTTTCCAGCCAGTATTTGGTGTCGTACTTATTGCTGTCTACAGAGAGGATCTTGAATCCGTTTTCCTGGTCTTTGTTAAGGATGATGGCACCCTTGTCCAGCTTGTTGACATTGATCCCCTGCCTGATGATGATCTCCAGGTTATTTCCTTCTTCCTCAAATTCGAGGAAATCGTGTTTTAATTCTGATTTGAAGATACCGACAGCATCCGTTTTTTCGTTGTCCAATACCACATCCCTGAGGTAGCAAACATACAATTCCCCGCTTTTTATATGCGGATGATTGGATTGCTCGAACAGGTGGGTCGCTATTCGCTTGGAATTGGCATGTGCCGAAGACGGATCGTTAAAGATGGCGGAGCAGATCTTATAAAGCTCATTGAATTCGACATCCACCTCATTGGCAAAATGAAGGTAGTTTTCCTCCTTTTCCCGAAAAGGTTTAAAGAAATACTCCTTCAGGATGGCAGTGATCTCATCATTAAGGCGATAGGGTTCTTCTGAATAAAAAACCTGTTCACTTTTACTTTTATTTCCAATCTTATGAATGGATAGGTTCTCTATATGGGTAGGATATAGGTTTATCATAGCGTTATTCAGATAAATTTAAGGCTGTTGCCTCCGGTTATGGTTAGTTCCAGTTTTCGTCAAAATCAAAGTCTCCGTAATCATCTGATCCCAGTTCGAATCCGTTGTCTTCAAAGTCGGGATTTCCGGTGAACTCCGATTCAAAAGATTTGGTGGGAGGACTGTCAGGCAGTTGTCCGTGGGCAAACATAAGGTTGGGATATGGATTCCCATCGATTTTCTCTGAAATATCGGCCAGTTCCACATAAAAGGTCCACATACTGAGAAAATCATAAACATAGATCAGGTTTCTGCGGTCTGCGTTCAGGATATCCTCCAGTCGTACCTCACTCATTAGTCTGACCCTGTCTTCACCCTCGCTCATGTCGAACAGGGCGATCTCTTCTCCTTGTTCCCACTCTTCATTACTGATATAAAAGGAAGCCATTTCTGTTCCGTCAAACCCGAAGGATTGCGCGATGGAATTGTGAAAGTCTTCCATGGAGCTGCCGGATTCGACCTCCAGGTCTCTGAAAACATCCTCTTCGGCATCCAGTATAATTCTGAACTTATAGATCATTCTAAAAATAGTTTTTTGGGCAGGCAAGTTACAAAGATTTGCGCTGTTTTTTAGCTGATATCGATTCTAAAACCAGGTAGAACTGTATTCCGAACAGCACCGATGCCAGGACCAGGTGTATCGGCTGACTTCCAAAAGGAAAATCGGCGTAATACATGGCCATTCCGCTTGCGATCTCCAGGACGAGGAGGATAAGTACCCATTTGATTTTAACGAAATGCAGCCTGAACTTCCGGTTCAGGTAAAAAAGGTACAAATTGATGGCGAGTACGGCGATAGAGAAGCTCCGGTGCACATAAAAATTCAGTTTCGGATGCTCCAGCCAGCTGTTTTTTGCGAGGTCGCCCAGGAGTTTAGCCTGTTCATCGATAAATTGTCTTACCTGTGTTCCCAGGATAACCTGGATCAGGGTAAGTGCCAGAGCCGCCCACAGCAAATAATGGAAGGGCTTATGGTAGGACTGAACAGCCCCCGGGGGTTTCAGTAAATGGAGAATCCTGAGGATAAAGGCTACAATAATGAGCGCCATAACCATGTGCAGGGTGATGCGAACCGGCGCCAGAACGGAGTACACCACAGTGGCTCCAAGCCAGGCCTGGAATCCCATGCCGAATACCGTTAGCCAGCTTAAAAGGGTTACCTGCTTGTTTCTTTTCCACCACCCCAGAGACCAGAAGGCCATGAGTAAGGTGGCCAGTCCTGCAAGTGCACCCAGGAGCCTGTTGATGTATTCCACCCAGGTATGGGAAGCGTTAAAAATAGCGTAATCATGCCTGGTGTATACCTCCCAGTTGTTCGGGTCAAAATTATTTTCGGTAGTGAAATCCCGGGTCGCAGTAAGCAGGCGCTCCTCGCGGATGATCACCTGGCCTTTTTTAAAATCCCTTCCGGGCTCCCACAGCAATTGCGACTCCTGGGTAGGGGGGATGTAGTACCCGAAACACTTGGGCCAGTCGGGGCAGCCCATCCCGCTTCCGGTCATCCGTACTACTGCCCCGGCAATAATAACGAGGTAAACCAGTACCAGAGATGCCTTGGCGATGCTTCTGAGATTTAACTTCATAGCTGTATTTTTTAAATGTAAGGGAAGGGTGCAGCATTCACTTGCCTGCCGAACCTCGCTTATTTTTTATCCTGATTTTCTTTTGGAGTTAGTCCGAGCTTTTTGCCCTTTTCGATCATAAAGGCCCTGGCCGCTTCATATTCGTTGGGGATCTCCCCCTCAAGGATGGCCTCTTTTATCGCATCTTTAATGATCCCGATCTCTTTGGAAGGCCGAAGGTCAAAAAAATCCATGATCTCCTGTCCGTCTACCGGCGGTTGAAAATTCCGGACATGATCCCGTTCCTCCACTTCCCTGATTTTATCCCTGACAATCCTGAAATTATTGTGATATTTTTTATAGCGCCTGGGATTCTTGGTGGTAATATCTGCTTCACAGAGCGTCATGAGATCTTCAATATGGTCTCCGGCATCGAAGATCAGCCTTCTCACGGCAGAGTCGGTAACCAGGTCCTGGGCCAGGACAATGGGCCTTGAACTCAGCAGCACCATTTTCTGAACGAATTTCATCTTTTCATTCAATGGGAGCCGCAACCTCCTGAATAACCGGGACACCATTTTAGAGCCTACAAATTCATGGCCGTGAAAGGTCCAGCCGATCTCTTTGTCGAATCGTTTTGTCGGCGCCTTTCCTATATCGTGTAACAGGGCTGCCCAGCGCAGCCAGAGGTCGTCCGTATTCTCCGAAATATTGTCCACCACTTCCAGGGTGTGCCAGAAGTTGTCCTTGTGTCGTTGTCCTTCTTTCTCCTCGATGCCACTAAGATTAGTGAGCTCCGGGAGGATCATTTCCAGAAGTCCGGTTTTATAGAGCAGGGAGAAACCGATGGAAGGCTTGTCGCTGAGCAGGATCTTGTTGAGTTCATCAACGATTCTTTCCCTGCTGATAATTTTTAATCGCTTTCGGTTTCTCCTGATCGCTTCGAACGATTCTTTTTCAATCCGGAAATTGAGTTGGGATGCGAACCGGATGGCCCTTAGCATGCGCAAGGGGTCGTCCGAATAGGTCAGGTCGGGATCCAGTGGGGTGCGGATGATCTTGTGCCTGAGGTCTTCCCGGCCGTTAAAGGGATCGAGAAGTTCTCCGTAATTTTCCTTCTTCAGGGAGAGAGCAAGAGCGTTTATGGTAAAATCCCTCCTGTTCTGGTCATCTTCCAGGCTGCCATCTTCCACAACAGGTTTACGGCTGTCAAAATGATAACTCTCTTTTCTGGCGCCCACGAATTCAAGTTCCAGGTCATCAGTTTTAATCATGGCCGTGCCAAAATTTTTAAAAACAGAAACCTTTGGTTGCTCCTTCAGGGCCTTGGCAACGCCTTTAGCGAGGGCAATGCCACTGCCTACCGCTACAATGTCGATATCTTTTGGTGTCCCTCTTTCCAGAAGAAAGTCCCGGACAAACCCTCCGATAACGTAGCTTTCCACACCCATTTCCCCGGCCACCGCGGCGATGGTTTCAAAAACGGGATTCTCTATGGCATTTTTGTAATTCATGTACCCTTTGAAAAATTATTGAGCAGGTCGGGTAATGGATACCCGGGTTGTTGTTATCGGTACGGGCCCTAGCGGCGTATGATCTTTACCAATCCGTTATTGCTGAGCTTGATAATGCTGGAGGGACGACCGTTTTTCTTTTCGCGGTGCAAATTTACTATATAGTCCACACCTTTAAAAATTTCAGGATCTATTTCTGCAAAGGTTCCGGGAGTAGGGGTTCCGCTGAAATTAGCGGAAGTGGATACGAGGGGTCTTTTGAACCGGCTGATCAGGCGTTGACAAAATTCATCTGAAGCGACCCGAATGGCCAGGGAGTTGTCTTCATGGATCAGGTTTGGAGCCACATTCATGGGCTGGTCATAGATGATCGTAACGGGTTTATCGCTGTACTCGATCAGGTCATAGGCCGGTTCAGGCACTTCGTAAACAAAGCGTTCCAGCATCCTGGTATTGGCCACCAGGCAGATCAAAGCCTTGCGGTCCGGTCTTTTTTTCAGGTCATATACCTTTTGAACTGCCGCCTCATTAGTGGCGTCGCAGCCAATGCCCCATAGTGTATCGGTGGGGTAAAGGATCAATCCCCCTTTGTTAAGTACGTCCAGGCATTTCTCGATCTCTTCTTTCATCCTTACAGGTCGAGATAGTTAAACACCTTTTCGGCAAAAGTATCATTGATCTCCCGGCATTCGTCAAGAACCCCGGAGTATGCAGTGGCCTCTGAAAGTTTTTCCCGGAAATTATCCAGGGTCGCAATAGGGGTCTTGTATTTAAAGTCGTAGAATTTAGAGGTAGTGGGGATGGAAACCACTTTTTTACCTAACAGGATAGACCAGTACATGCCGTGATAGCTGTCGGTAACCACGGTGTCGCAGGATTTTATGAAAGCGATAACCTCTTCAAAGGGGTCCTGGTTGGTTTTATAAGGAAGCGACTTTACCTTTTCCATTACGCCGGGACGCTGGAGGTTTTTTTTGTGCAGCAGGATCCCGAATTCATTATCGATCGGTTCTGCTTTATCAAAGATCCCGTGTTTGCAGCTTACGCAGGGCACCCATTCATTGTTCATGCTGAAATCCCTGGTGCCAAAGAGGCCGAAATGATCAGGAGAAACATTGTAATGGCTTACTTTTTTTGTGTTCAGGGCATTGTGGCCGGCCCCCCAAACCACCGTCTTTTTCCCCCGGGCCTTCAGCGATTCGAACAACCGCATCTGCTTGTGAAATGCAGAAAGGTTGAGCAAACCACCACCGCCGATGATCAGCGACCTGCGGATCACTAAATCGGCCCATTCTTGCCTTAAGGTGTCATCTTTGGACTGATATTGAAAGATATCCAGCACCTTGTCCTTCAGGGGCTCGTAGTAATGATGGGGAGCACAGTAAAAATCGCCCGCATTATATGGGTCGTAGCGGTGTATGTTGATCACATCATCATTGAGAAGTTCGGTAGCCTTACGAACTTTCCTGATGGTGGTATATCTAACGATTTTTCTTTTAAGGAACCCTGGTTTATCCTTCATGTTTTTTAATTTAACGGCTCTGGAGCTTGCTCCAAAGCTAATACAAAAAAATATATTATATTTGCCGCCCCAATCAACTGGTTTGTAGTAAGTTAATACAAAGCAACATGAACAAGATCTCGACAACGCTGTTAATCTCTACATATAATTGGCCGGAGGCCTTATCCATCGTTCTTAAAAGCGTGCTCAGCCAGACGGTAATACCGGATGAGGTGATCATCGCTGATGATGGTTCCGATGAAAGAACCCGCAATGTGATCGATGGGTTTCGCAAGGATTTTCCGATAGACCTGAAGCATGTATGGCATGAAGATAAAGGATTCCGAAAATCAAAGATTCTCAACCGGGCCATTGCATCTGCCACCTCAGAATACATTGTTCAGGTAGATGGAGATTGTTTTTTGCACTCCAGTTTTGTGGAAGACCATATCGAAAATGCCAGCCGTGACCGCTATTTGTACGGGACCCGGGTGCGCATAAAGGAAACTGCGGTCCCCAGGGTTTTAAATGCCCAGGAGCTCAATATGCATTTCTTTAAACCCGGCTTAAAAAAACGCCCCAGGAATATCAGGATACCTGTGATCTCTGCTTTGTTTAAACCCCATGCCGGGATATCTCCCAAATTCAGAGGGTGTAATACCTCTTTCTGGAGGGCCGATTTTATAACCGTGAACGGGTATAATGAAGATCTTGAAGGCTGGGGAAGGGAAGATTCTGAATTAATGATCCGTATGCACAACCTGGGCCTGAAGGCCAAGAGGTTAAAGTTTAATGGTATCGTTTACCACCTGGATCACCATGAAAATTCCAGGGATCGTTTTGAATTGAACGACAGTATACAGGATAAAACAAAAAAGGAGCAACTGGTAAGTTGTACTAACGGGATTGATAAGTATCTGTAAGCGTTACAGGTTTTTTAGAAAGGTTTCGAGCTGCTTCGAGAATAGCTCAGGCACGAACTCCTGGTAAAGTCTCAGACTTGCCTTTCTGAGTACTTTGGTAGTGTGGCCTTCAAATAATTCCGGTTTGTAATCCCTAAGGTGCACACTTTGGTTAGCGGTATCTTCAAAAATAGCCCAGTCTCCTTTTGGGATCCATGGCGAAAAAATCGAAAAAGTAGGGACGTCCAGGCCTTTGGCCATATTCACAGCTCCCCCTTCATTTCCAATCAGGGCTTTACATTGAGACAGCAAGGCAATGAAGCCTCTCAGGGAGTCGGCAAATAGGTCGAGCTTTATTTTTTCCCGGGTTTCCGGACGGCACAGGTCGTAGATGGCTCTGACCTGATCCAGTTGTTTGGGGATGTAGTTAAATAGAAGGTGGTCGCTTGAGTTTGCTGCGATCTGATCCAGCAATGCAGCCATATAGGTTGCCGGGTAACTTTTGTTTTCTCCGCTCCCAAGGATGGAGATCATGATCGGGTGCTGCCCTTCAAGTCCGTGTTGCCTCATAAGGGCAATGGCTTTCTCCTTCTCCTCCCTTTTCAGATAGATCATGGGTTTATGGATGAGCGTATCCATGGTTTTGTCTCCCATCAGCGGCATGATAAGTTGCAGCCTGTTCTCTATGGCCAGCCCGAGTCCGTACCGGCTTTTCTTCCATCGTTTTATCGGGTGGGAATAGGAAAAGGCGCTGTACCGTTTGTAGTACCCGAATCGTTTGGGGATGTTGCTCAACCAGGAAATGAGGGAGGTTTCGATCTTGGTATAGGCATCTATCAATACATCGTATTGTTCCTTATCCAGGGTCCTGATGTACTGATAAAATCGAATTTTATTCTTTCGCAATGCCGGATCAAAACTTATAATGCGGTCTATGGATGGGTGGTGTTCGATTACTGCGGTGGTATGCCGGTGAACCATATAATGCACTTCAGCATTCGGAAATTCCCTTTTCAGGTTATCGCAGAGGATGGAGCTGGTGAGTACGTCACCTATCATTTTTTGTTGGATAACGAGGAATTTCAAAGGCTGGGAATTTTTTTGTTAAAATTAAACAATCTTTTAGAAGAAGGGTACAATCTTTAAGTAGTAATTTTGCTTCCAGTCTGCTACAACTGAAAATTAATTGAGAGCATGAAAATATTGGTTACCGGAGCAGCCGGTTTTATCGGGTCACATACTGCAGAATACTTCGCGGGTCAGGGACATAAGGTATATGGTTTGGATAATTTTTCCAGGTATTACAATCCTGAACTCAAGCGACTCAACCGCAGGGATGTGGAAGATAAAGGAGTGGAGTTTATTGAGATTGATCTTATGGAGGATCTGGATACGCACATGCCGGCCGATTTTGACCTGATCTTTCATTTTGCTGCTCAACCCGGTATTTCTGCCACTACCAGCCTGGAGGAATATGTGCGCAATAATATTTTTGCCACCCAGCGTTTATTGGACTGGACAAAAAAATACAATCCCGGATTAAAGCTTTTTGTCAATATTGCGACCTCTTCGATTTATGGAAAAGAGGCCACGCTTCCGGAAACAGCAGTTCCCTGCCCGATCTCCTTCTACGGAACTTCCAAGCTTGCCGGGGAGCAATTGGTTATGGGGGAACAACGCACCGGTAAATTAAAGGCGTGTTCGCTGCGGCTGTATTCGGTTTACGGCCCCCGGGAACGTCCTGAGAAGCTCTATACCAAGCTTATTAAAAGTATTTTTGAGGATGAGGAGTTTCCTCTTTTTGAGGGTAGTGAACATCACTCCAGGAGTTTTACCTATGTAGGGGATATTGTTAAGGCGATGGCTGCGGTACCCGGCAGGGAAGAT
The DNA here is from genome assembly GCF_020166515.1 of Robertkochia flava. GTDB lineage: Bacteria > Bacteroidota > Bacteroidia > Flavobacteriales > Flavobacteriaceae > Robertkochia > Robertkochia flava. The sequence continues at coordinate 184,405 of NZ_JAINZT010000004.1, forward strand.
GCCTTGAACGGGGAAATCGTCAATATTGGGTCTGATGTTGAATACACCACGGGTCAGGGAATTGCCCTGATCGAAAAGATCATAGGGAAAAAGGCCAGGATCCGAAAAACCCCTCCGCGACCGGGAGACCAGTTAAGAACAACTGCCCTGATCGATAAAGCCAGGAATATTTTGGAATATCAGCCGGAAACCGCCTTTGAAGATGGTCTGAGAGCCCAGGTAAACTGGTACAGCGAAAAGTTTCTTTAGGAGGTAGCCCGCAGTCTTTTCAATTCCCGGTATCGCTCGTAAACGCCAAGGGCATTGAGGTAGCAGATAATGGCTCCATTTCTTCCGTCGAGAAATCCGAGGCGGAAGATGAAATTGTAAAAGAACCTCCAAAAAGGTCGGAACCATTGGTTAAAAAGGTACCACTTCTTTCCTTCCCTGTAAGATTCAATGGCTCTCAGGCGGCCATATTTCAGCATCTTTCCTTTATAGTCGTGGTAATCCTTAAAGGAATAGTGAATAAGTTTCTCTTTCAAAAATCCGGCATCACCTTCAAAACTAAGGGTTTCATGGACGATGCGGTCCTGAAGGAAGCTGCACTCACTCTTGCGGAAAAGGCGGTGAACTTTATCGGTTTGCCAGCCACTGAACCTTAGTCGCTGGTTTTTAAACATAAAGGTGCGGTAGTTCCAGTATGCGGGAAACGGATCTTTCAGCGTGGTGGTTTCACAGATCTCCATGGCCAGGGCAGGAGGTACCTGTTCATCTGCATCCAGGAAGTACACCCATTCATGAGATGCCAGGGAAAGAGCATAACTTTTCTGCTCGGTATAGTTCCTGAAAGCGTGCTGAACCGCTGTAATGTTTTCCTGCTCGCTTATCCATTCCCAGGTTCCGTCTTCGCTGAAGGAATCCACTACAATGATCTCATCGGCAAAAGCCAGGCTTTCTATACATTGTTGTATATAGCCGTTTTCGTTGTAGGTAATAATTACTGCGGATATAGGTTGCTTTTCGGTCAAGGAAAAATATATATTGGGGTGCAAAGATAAGGGGATTCCATGAAAAAACCTCCCGGGATTGGGAGGCTTTTGATATTCATAGGGTCTGCGGTAAATTCAGACGGCTACATTGTATTCGCGCAGGGCGTCGTTAAGCGAAGTTTTCTTATTGGTGCTTTCTTTTCGCTGACCAATGATCAGGGCGCAGGGCACCTGATATTCTCCGGCAGGAAACTTTTTGGTATAGCTACCCGGAATGACCACAGATCTGGCCGGAACCTTTCCTTTGGTTTCAACCGGCTGGTCTCCGGTAATATCGATGATCTTTGTTGAGGCGGTAAGTACAACATTGGCACCCAGAACCGCTTCCTTCTCTACATGGACCCCTTCTACCACGATACAACGGGACCCGACAAATACATTGTCTTCGATAATTACAGGTGCTGCCTGCAGGGGTTCCAGCACCCCGCCTATTCCAACCCCACCACTAAGGTGAACGTTTTTACCGATCTGTGCACAGCTTCCCACCGTGGCCCAGGTGTCTACCATGGTGCCCTCATCCACATAGGCTCCGATGTTGATATAGCTCGGCATCATGATCACCCCGGAAGACACATAAGCTCCGTGCCTGGCAATCGCGTGAGGTACTACACGGATGCCCTTCTTTTTATAGCCGGTCTTAAGGGGGATCTTATCGTGAAATTCGAGGGGGCCGGCCTCCATGGTCTGCATTTTCTGAATCGGAAAATAAAGAACCACCGCCTTCTTTACCCATTCGTTAACCTGCCAGCCGTCGGAAACCGGCTCAGCCACACGCAGCTGGCCTTCGTCGAGCAGGGCGATCACCTCTCTGATGGTTTGTTGTGTATGTTGATCATTCAGAAGATCCCGGTTTTCCCAGGCTTGCTCTATTATTTTTCTGATTTCGTTCATGTGTTATTATTTTAACGCAAAGATACAGGCTTCGGGATTATTGTCACCTTACATTTACAGATGTAACAATTTAAGCTGTAATTTTGGTAAAAAATCAAATGGGACGCATTCTTGCAATCGATTACGGGAAAAAGCGAACGGGCCTGGCGGTAACCGACGAGTTGCAAATGATTGCATCCGGGCTTACCACTGTACCCACCAATGAACTGATGGGGTACCTCACCCGGTATTGCAGGGATGAAAAGGTGGATGTACTGGTGGTCGGAGAGCCCAAACGCATGCATGATGAACCTTCGGACATTGAGGCCGATATTGCAAAATTCCTGAAAAAGCTGCAGAAGGTTTTACCGGGGTTGCAGGTAGAACGAGTAGATGAACGGTTTACCTCCAGGATGGCATTTCAGACGCTGATAGATAGCGGATTAGGACGAAAAAAACGAAAGGATAAAGCCCTGCTGGATGAGGTGAGTGCCACCATTATCCTACAAAGTTACTTAGAAGCTAAGGGGTAATTTTAAGTATTTTCCCCGTAATTTTTGCTGATTTACGTGCGTGGTATTGAAATATTTTTAACTTTGTTAGTTGATAATTAGATCTTTACCCAAAGATTAACCTACATATGTCTAACTTTTAAACAGTAGTGAATGAAAAAAATAACTACCCTTCTCATTTACTTGTTGCTCTTACCATTTGCCTTTTCCGCCCCAACGGTGAATTGTGAAGAGTCTCTGCCCCAGCCAATTAACGTGTTGGCAAACCCCGCTATGGAACCTGCTCCGGAGTGGTCTCTGGACTACCGTTTGCTATTGCTATCTGAAACTATAACGCAAAAAGATGCGGTTAAAGTATACCCCAATCCCGTAAACCGAAAAGACGAACTCAATATCAGTCTCAGGGGAGCCGGAAAGAAATACCTTAGTTTTTATGATATCACCGGTAAAATGGTCAAGCAGGTGGTTACTGAAAAAAATGCAGTAGCCCTCAGTGTGGCCGACCTCGGTGTTGGCGTTTACATTCTCAATGTAAAGTCAGCATCCCTTCAGACTACCAAGAAGGTGATCATCAGGTAGGCACCTTATTTTTAAGATAAGCTTTGTAAACCCCACGGTAATAATTAGGGAATATCTTTGTATTTTTGCTGGCCTAAAAGCCTAGAGAATATGATATTACCTATTGTTGCTTACGGAGACCCCGTATTGCGCAAAGAAGGCCAGGACATCACAGCCGATTACCCGGAACTGGATACCCTGATTTCCAATATGTTTGAGACTATGTACAACGCCCAGGGGGTTGGATTAGCAGCTCCTCAGATCGGTTTGCCCATCCGTCTCTTTATAATTGATGCAACCCCTTTTGCCGATGATGAGGATCTGTCTGAAGAAGAACAGGCAGCTCTTAAGGATTTTAAGAAGGTATTTATTAATGCCCGAATCCTTGAGGAGAACGGAACTCCGTGGACCTTTAACGAAGGGTGTCTGAGTATCCCCGATATCCGGGAAGATGTAAGCAGAAAGGAAATTGTGCGCCTGGAGTATTTCGATGAGCACTTTACCCGTCATGAAGAAGAGTTTTCAGGACTGGCTGCAAGGGTGATTCAGCACGAATACGATCATATTGACGGCATTTTGTTTACAGATAAATTGTCGAGCCTGCGTAAGCGCCTTTTAAAAGGAAAGCTTGCTAATATCTCCAAGGGTAAGGTAAGGGTCGATTATAAGATGCGCTTTCCGGCAGCTAAAAAAGCCAGGTAATCGTTTTGAAAACTATGATAAAGCAATGATATTTGCGTTCGCAAAAATAAGATAAGCATATGGGGTTAGATAAGATCTTAGCTATTTCCGGTAAACCCGGATTGTACCAGTTAAAAGCTCAAACCAGGTCAGGGTTTGTAGCCGAATCGTTGATCGATGGAAAAAGGATCTCGGTAGGATTGAGGAATAATGTCAGTCTGCTTTCCGAGATCGCAATTTATACCCTTACCGAAGAGGTGCCACTCAGAGAAGTATTCAAGAAGATCTCTGAAAAGGAAAACGGGGGAAAAACCGCTGTTGGACATAAGGAAAGCAAGGATAAGCTGGAGGAGTATTTTTTCGGTATTCTTCCTGATTATGATGAGGACCGGGTGTATCCAAGCGATATTAAAAAAGTATTGCAATGGTATAACCTGCTTCAGCAGAACGGGATCACCGATTTTTCAGAAGAAGAACAGGAAGAGGTCGCCGACGAAGATAAGTCAGCAGAATAAGCCTTTGCTATAAAGTATACTTAAAAGAACCTTCCTGCGGGAAGGTTTTTTTTTGCTTAACTTTAAAACCAATCCGATGCCATGCCTCGGAAAAGCCCTAACTCAGGAATCCGACAGATCCCCCTGATCAGAAGTATTTCAAATGTGCACAGTTAGCTATATTGTTACCGGCAAGGGGTATATACTTACCTCTAACCGTGATGAAGACCCCGGCAGGAAAGCCCTTCCGCCAGAGCCCTGGACATGGGACGGGGAGGAGGTGTTTAAGGCGCCCCGGGATACGCAAAAGAACGGTACCTGGTGTGCTGCAGATCACAGTGGCAGAACCGCCTGTGTGCTGAACGGGGCTTTTGAAAAGCAAAATTGGTCACCACCCTATGCGGTAAGTAGGGGACTGCTGATCCCTCATGCTTTTCGTGCCAGAAGTTTTTTTGAATTCTCACATCAGCAGGATTTTACGGGGATGGCGCCTTTTACCCTGATCCTGGTAGATGACCTTTTGCAGGTGGTCCGGTGGGACGGAAAAAGGCGCAGTATCACATTCCTGAGTAAAAACAAGGCTCACTTATGGTCTTCTTCTACCTTGTATACGCGGGAAGAGCACCTGGATAAACTGGAAACCTTCAGGGATTTTTTAAATGCGGGTAATGACGTTGATGCGGAGAAGATCCTCGAGCTCCACGGTTTGGGTACCCCCACTAACTTTATTCTTGACCAGCCTGGTGTGAAAACGGTGAGTATAACCCAGGTGAAGGTAAGTGATAACGGAAGTTTCTCTATGGACTACTTTGAGACCGGACGCAGGCATGTTCCGGCAGGTTAAACTTTGAGGGCTCCAAATCGCATCAAGCCGGTTCCAGGGTCGATCAGTACGAAAGGTACCCCGGGATTTCAAAGACAGAGACCGGGGATTCCCGCCGTTTTCTGAAGCAAAAATCCGTTATTTGCAGTATAAGGATATCAGGAATAATCCCCTGAATGTTTAACCGTATCAGGATATGAAAAATAAAAGAGCAGAACAATTAAAGGCATTCGACAGGCTGTTGACCATTATGGACGAATTGCGAGAGCAATGTCCGTGGGACAGAAAACAGACCCTGCAATCGTTACGGCATCTTACCATTGAAGAGACGTATGAGCTGGGTGATGCCATTCTCGATAACGACCTGGAGGAAGTTAAAAAGGAATTAGGCGATCTTTTACTTCACATTGTTTTCTATGCTAAGATCGGAAGTGAAACGGAGGCTTTTGATATTGCCGATGTTGCCAATGGGATCTGCGATAAGCTTATCGACAGGCACCCTCATATTTATGGGGATGTGGAGGTTGCCGATGAGGAAGAAGTAAAACAGAATTGGGAGAAGCTCAAGCTCAGGGAAGGTAAGAAAAGTGTCCTCGAAGGTGTTCCTAAAAGTTTACCGGCCTTGGTGAAGGCCAGTCGTATCCAGGATAAAGTGGCCGGGGTTGGTTTCGATTGGGAGAAACCCGAGCAGGTATGGGAAAAACTGGAAGAGGAGTTACAGGAGTTCAGGGAAGAGGTGAATTCCGGAACCCGGGATCGCATTGAAGAAGAATTTGGAGATGTGATGTTTTCCATGATCAACTACGCCCGTTTCCTGAAGGTTAACCCGGAGGATGCCCTGGAACGCACCAACAAGAAGTTTATAAAACGGTTTCGCTATCTGGAGGAAAAGGCTTCCCAGACGGGGAAATCCCTCCAGGATATGACCCTGGCCGAGATGGATGTGTTTTGGGAAGAGGCCAAGAAGTTATAAGGGGTAATTCGCGTATCTTTGCCTCGCAAAAAAATCAGCAGAATGCTAAAGAATTACACCAGGGAGTTCGCATATAACCTTCGCCTGGCCTCCCCGGTAATCCTGGGGATGCTGGGGCATACTTTTGTAGGGTTTGCAGACAATGTGATGGTGGGGCAATTGGGGACCGCACAACTGGCGGCTGTTTCCCTGGGGAACAGTTTTATTTTTATAGCCATGTCGCTTGGAATCGGATTTACTACGGCGATCACCCCATTGGTAGCTGAGGCCGATGCCGCCGGAAATGTGACAGAAGGGAAAAATGCCTTTAAACACGGACTGGTACTTTCTACAGCGCTTGGAATTGCACTTTTCCTGGTGGTCCTGCTCAGTAAACCCCTGATGGATCTGATGAATCAGCCCGTGGAAGTGGTGTCTCTCGCCCTGCCGTATCTGGACATTGTGGCCGTTTCCCTCATCCCGCTTATCGTATTCCAGGCCCTGAAGCAGTTCTCTGACGGGTTGTCGCAAACCAAGTATCCGATGTATGCGACCGTAATTGCCAATGTGGTGAATATCCTGCTGAACTATTTGCTCATCTTTGGGAAATTTGGTTTTCCGGAGTTAGGCATTATCGGGGCCGGTATCGGAACCCTGGTTTCCCGGATCATCATGGTTCTTTTTCTATGGCGGTTGCTTCAAACCAGGAAACGTATACGGAAGTACCTGTCTGACATCCGCTATTTTGCCCTGAACAGGGGGGTGATGAAGAAAGTATTTGACCTGGGTTTTCCATCTGCCCTGCAAATGTTCTTTGAAGTGGGCATATTTACGGCTGCCGTTTGGTTAAGCGGGGTGCTCGGTAAAAATCCGCAGGCGGCCAACCAGATCGCCCTGAACCTGTCCAGTATGACCTATATGGTGGGAGTAGGTCTCAGTGTGGCGGCCATGGTTCGCGTAGGGAATCAAAAAGGGTTGAAGGATTACCTGGAGCTGAGGCGTATTGCGATCTCGGTGTTTGTGCTTACCTTCTTTCTCGAAGTTATTTTTGCCTCCTGTTTTATCATTTTCAGGGATTGGCTTCCTACTCTTTATCTCGATCAGCATGATATGGCGAATATGAAGGATAACCTGGAGGTGATCTCAGTGGCTTCCCAGCTTTTATTAATCGCGGCCTTCTTCCAGATTTCAGATGGTTTCCAGGTGGTTTTTCTCGGTGCACTCCGGGGCCTTCAGGATGTTAAGATCCCTACATGGATCACTTTTGTGGCCTATTGGGTTATTGGCTTTCCCATCTCTTATTACCTGGGTCTTCACACTTCTCTTGGCAATATGGGAATCTGGATCGGTCTGTTGTCCGGGTTAACGGTGGCAGCGGTATTTTTGTATTTTAGATTTAATAATTTAACGCGGAGCCTGATTACCGAAGCCGGGGTTGAGGCGAAACAAACAGAATAAACACTATGGAATTTCCGAAATTTTTACTGGGGGATAACACCGATTATCCCGATGCGATCTTTATCGTACATACCGATTATCCCCGCTTTATCATCAATCTTGAAAATGATGAGGTGGAATGGCTGGAAGAGTTTTCCCCGGAGGATGAAAAAGAGCTTTCCAGTGAAATGAATACCCTTATCGAGGAGGCTACCCGTTTTTACGACCGGGAAGTGAGCCGGTATGAGAAAGAATAACCAAAGGAAAAACCTCAATCACCATGTTAGATCAATTGATTTCCTGGGATAAGGAAGTGTTTCTTTTTCTGAACGGATGGGGAACGCCGGCCTGGGATCCATTCTGGCTGTTCATTACCGATAAATGGTCGTCCATTCCGCTCTATGCTGCGTTACTGGTGATCAATTTTTACTTCCTGGGTAAGAAAAAGGGGATAATAGTTCTGGTGTGCGTAGCCCTGATGATCGCAGCTACAGATCAGCTGGCCAATGTTTTTAAATATGGTTTTGAGCGGCTGCGCCCATGTTACGATCCCGATTTGCAGGATATGGTCCGCCTGGTAAAAGCGAGTTGCGGCGGTAAATTCGGGTATTTTTCGGCCCACTCAGCCAACAGTTTTGCCCTGGCCGTGTTCTTTTCCCTCGGGTTCAGAAAGTACCTGCGCGTTTTACCGGTATTCCTTTTGACCTGGGCTGCCATGGTTGCCTACAGCAGGATCTATATCGGGGTGCATTTTCCCCTGGATGTGCTCACCGGATTTGGGGTGGGGCTCATCAACGGAAGTGTCTTTTACAGGCTGTACCTGTGGCTTTCTGTAAAATTCAGGGCTTCCTGAACAGATGGCTGTTTAAGGGGTGGAGAAAGATCAGCAGAAAGATCAGTCCGAATGCCAGTTCGTACACCTCCCATTTTCGGTCAGGAGGAATAATGCTCACCAGAAGCGTACTGGCCAGAAAAGCGATGGTATGATGCCATTGCACTACGGGTACTGCAAAACGATCGAACAGGTCTTTAACCCATTGTTTTCTCCGGTACAGGATCGGTACAATGATGAGGTAGATCACCATCACCAGCATGAGTAGCTGACTAAAGATGATCTTGTTCACTTTTTTTCCGCCAACCACCAGGTTGTGCAGGTTGGTTTCCTTCTGGGCGTTGTTTTCAAGAAAGTATTCCCCAGACTCGATATCAAATATCCGTTGACCCCAGGAGATCTCCTCGCCGGCTCCGAAAAGGAATAGCAGGGCAAATCCTAAAACACCCACTTTCCAGGTCAGGGAATTGTATTTTCCCAGGGTAGCAAGACGGTAAAAACACAAAAGGGAAATGAGAAAAAGGAAAACCGCGGTGCCGTACTCCACACTTCCATCTTCCCTGGCGATCCCCTTATTAAAAAATTCGCCATCAGTGAATCCGTAATATACACTTATGCCCATGACTACAGCTAAGAATACATAGGCGATTTTATCAATTTTGGTAAGCATAGGTTTATTTCTTTTTTACCAGGTAATATTTGCTGACCAGTCGGTCCTTATAATTTCGGTCTCCCGGAGATGCGGTGTAATTGATGTCAAAAGTTTCCAGCAACTCAAGAGTATATTCAGCTTCAAAGATACGTTTAAATTCGGCTTCCTTTGAAGGGCCTACTAAAATGGTGAACGAAGTTTCTTCCGGTATTTGGTGGGGCAATTTCCCCTCTATATCGGGAGCAGCATGGCCCAGGTGCCAGATCATCTCGGGAGCGGGCTCTCCGAAAGCGTACCTGATCTGGTTCCGTTCGGGATAAGAAGCGATATTGTTAAAGTCCGGATTGGTGTATAAGGCCCTGCTCAGGGGCAGTCCAAAACTCAGGATACAGGCGATCAGGGCAAGACTGAGATAGAAAAGTGTCTTGATGTTTTTGCGCATCATCGCTTTAACGAATAAGATTCCCAGGATGAAAAGTGAAATTGCTGAAAGCCAGAACCACAGTTGCAGTCCTTCCAGTTGGTCACCAAACAAAATGTATCCGGCCAGAGGGAAGCCCAATCCGAGAGCGCTCAGGATACCGAAATGAATATATACGGGCAACTTCTCCCAGGGGTTATTCACAGTCTTAAAGGCTGCGATTAGGTATTCCACATAAAAGGCGGTATTCATGGCCATGGGAATAAGGACCGGAAGGAGGTATCTTGATTTTTTTTCGGGAATAACAGAGAGCAGCACTACGGCCGCCAGTGTCCAGATCAGGCTAAAGGTATATACCTTTTTATCACTTACCCTGTTTTTCAGATAGGGGTATAAAAGGGCGGTGAAGGCAGGGATGGTCCATAGTCCGCTTTGGGTGAAAAAGCTCCAGTAGTACCAGAATGGACGCACATTATAGCTCGACCAGTTGGTCGTTTCTTCCCTGGTGATCTCTAAGAAGGCTTCAGGGTCGGCAAAGCGTACATATACAAACCAACTCACCCCGATGGCAAGTCCGGTAGCCAGAAAAATAAGAAATGGAATTACCTTTTTCCTGGAGATGTCCTTTCGGTAAACCACCAGAAGTGCGATCATAAACGGCAACCATAGGGCATAAAGGGAAACCGGCCCCTTACTGAGAAAGGATGCAGCAAAGAACAGGGCTGCCATAAGCGCATTGGTCCAGGTGTTTTTACCTGTTAAGAACATTTTACAAAGAAAAAAGAGCGCACCCGTCATAAACGCGTGGGTGTAAATATCCCATTGTCCGTTACGCCCTGCAAAGACGATATAGAACGAAGTGACCAGGATTAACCCGCTATATAGGGCGAATAAGGCATTCTTTCTTAAGAAATGAGTGATTTTATAAAGGAAGGCACTGAGCAAAATTGCGCTTAATGCGGCGGTTAATCGCAACCCAAACAGGTGATGAACCCCGAAGATCTTTGCGGAGACAGCGGTGAGCCAGGTGGGTAAAGGAGGTTTTTCATACCTGGGGAAATCATTCATGGTGGTGAGCACCCAGTTTCCCTGTGAAAGCATTTCACGAGCGGTTACAAAATTCCGGGCTTCCATGATGTTTACATATAAAACATCCAGGTTAACCAGGAAGATCAGGGATGCAAACAACAGTAAGAATCTGAAGGGATATTTTTCAATCTGTGCTATCATCTTGTTTTTTTAGCAATATGATGTTTCGGATATAAATTACAGACCCCAGGGAATGACCGGCAAGGAGTACCGGATCTTTTCTGAAAATAGCGTAAATAAAAATGAGCAGGGCTCCGCTAAGGCTTAAGATCCAGAATCCCATTGGCAGCGAGGATTTTTTATTTTTCTCGGAATAGATCCATTGATACACGAACCTCAGGGTAAAGATAATCTGGGCGATGCTTCCCAAGAGCAAGAGCCATAAGGGGATCGCTTCATTTCGAAAGAGCTCGTGAAGGTCGTAATTATTGTTGTTGTACCCGTAGAGGATGATCAGAAACGGAAACAGGATAAGAAACCAACGCATCAATGCCGGTGTACGTTGCCATTCTCCCTGTAATTGCAGGTTTCTGATATAAATGAAATACGTGAGTGACTGCCCCAGCATAATGGCGAAATCGTCTCTTAGCCATCCGTAGACAAACAAAAGGAATGAGGCCAGAAGGCTGAGTTTCCAGAACAGGGTAGGGGTAAGAACCTTTTTATTTTTCTCTGAGAGGAACCATTGCAGGATCAACCTACCTGAAAAAAGGATCTGGGCGGTAAAGCCAACGACGTAGATCAGCCAGGAATCCATGTTTAACTCTTCTTAGCGATTTCGTAATTGATATATTTCTTTTTCATCCACAGATAGGCAAAGCAGTCGGCAAGGGGACCCAGCAAACGATTCCATAATCCAAATTTTGCGGTACCGGCAATTCTTGGAAAGTGCTGTACGGGTACCTGCTTTATCCTCCCGTTCTGTAACAGGATCATTGCGGGCAAAAATCGGTGGAGTCCTTCAAACATGGGAATACGTTTGGCGTAGTCTGTGCGGATAACCTTAAGCGGGCATCCCGTGTCATCCATCCCGTCATGGGTAAAAGCCCTGCGAATGCCATTGGCAATGAGGGACGACATGTTTTTGACAAAGGAATCCTTTCGGTTGGCACGTAACCCGGTAACCAGTTCGTGATCTTCGATCGCTTCGAGTAAGAGGTTGAAATCCTCCGGAGCGGTTTGCAGGTCTGCATCAATGTAACCGGTGAGCGGGGTTTCCACATGGTCAAAACCAGCTTTTATGGCCGCACTCAGTCCACGGTTTTCCTTAAAAAGCAGGAATTCGAAATTTTCATGGCGGTTACAGATCTGCTCGATGAGCTCCTGGCTGTTGTCTTTCGAACCGTCGTTCACAAAAAGTATCCTGGTTTTCCTGTGAGCGATTCGGGCGTAATCAGCAAGTTTTTCTTCCACCCGCAGCAGATTTTCCTCTTCATTATATACAGGAACAATGATAGTGAATTCGTATTTCATTTGGGGTATTTAAAATCTGTGCAAAGGTATGGCATTTCAGCGTATTAACGTTCCAACTCCAGCAAATAATATGCGGCGGTAACGGGTGAGGTTTTGTTCTCTTCCACCAGCCGGAGCTGTTCCTCCAGCGCTTCTTTGATCTTGGGATTCCTGTAGAACCGGAGTTTTAATTGTTCATCTATGGTTTGTAAAAGCCAGTGTTTGTTTTGCTCGAGTCGCTTCCGGGAAAACCAGCCACTGGCCCTGGTTTCAGAGGCAAAACTCCCGATGAGGTCCCATACTTGCTGAATGCCTTCATCTTCCAGGGCAGATGCGGTAAGCACTTCAGGTATCCATTGGTTTTCCTTCGGCGGGAAGAGGTGCAGGGCCCGTTTAAATTCCACCCTGGCTTTTTGGGCATTTTTAAGGTTGCTGCCATCCGCTTTGTTAATAACGATGGCATCTGCCATCTCCATGATCCCTCTTTTAATACCCTGGAGCTCATCGCCGGCACCGGCAAGTTTGAGCAGGAGGAAGAAATCTACCATGGAATGTACCGCGGTTTCACTTTGTCCTACCCCTACCGTTTCTATAATAATCACATCATAACCTGCAGCCTCACATAGAATAACCGCCTCCCTGGTCTTTCTGGCAACTCCTCCAAGGGAATCCCCGGCAGGGGATGGCCTTATAAATGCTCGGTTGTCCTGTACCAGCTCTTGCATCCTGGTCTTGTCGCCAAGGATGCTCCCTCCGGATACGCCGCTGGTGGGATCTACCGCCAGGACAGCTACCCTGTGTCCTGCACCGGTGAGGTGTTTCCCCAGGCGCTCGATAAAAGTGCTTTTTCCCACTCCCGGAACTCCGGTTATCCCCAGTCTTAAGGAGTCCTGTTTGGTGCCGATACAATGTTCTATGATGGCCCTGGCCTGGGATTGATGGACAGGGCTTTTGCTTTCGATAAGAGTAATGCCCTGGCTCAGGGCCACCCGGTCTCCCTCTTTTATCTTCCGGGCAATGGACAAGGGGTCAGCGCCTTTTTTCCGCAGGGCGCGGATACGGGAGATCGCTTCCTCGTTGGTGTTAAAATCTTTTTCAGGTTCTTTGGTGCTTTCAGTCATGACAGGTAAGAAGAATTAACCAGGGATTTTGATAAAATTTACGACAAATTTAATAATTCGTGCAAGGAGTATTGCTCCCTTTCCCTTATCTTCAGGAAAAACTAAATATATGGAAACTTTGTATCAGGCCATTGCTACCGCAACCGGGGGCAGGGCAGGACATGTAAAATCTGATGACGGACTTATTGATATGAAACTCGAACTTCCCTCAGACCTGGGAGGTAAGGGCGGTAAGTTCACTAACCCGGAACAATTGTTTGCAGCGGGATATTCTGCCTGTTTTGGCAGTGCACTGGAGGCAGCAGCTAAAAAACACAAAGTAAAACTCAATGATGTGGAGGTCACAGCCACCATCGGCATAGGAAAGCACCCGGAGGAGGAGGGCTTTCTCTTAAACGCTGTTTTGGATGTATATCTGCCGGGGATCGATATGGATACGGCAGAGACCCTTGTGGAGGAGGCGCACGAGTTGTGTCCCTATTCCAGGGCTACACGCGATAATATTGATGTGACCTTGAATTTACTGGAGGACTGAAATATTGCGGAACGTCGCGTAGCGGCATTTTACCTTTCTGCAAACGTCAACACCGTTTGATTCTTATAGAGCTTTCCTTTCTCGAGTAGTGAAGAGGGGAAAGCTTTTATATTCGGGGCATTCGGAAAATTCTGTGTTTCAAGGCAAATAGCCGGAAATTTTTCCGGTGGCAGGTTACGGAATGGCCCCGTTCCGAGCTCCTCCGGGGTAAAAATGACCACCCCGGGCTGGTTGGTTCTCAGCTTCATTTCCAGGCCGGTACCCGGAGCGTATAAAATGGCCTGTGGTTCCTGCTTTCCAAGAACGAAAGTGTGGTCCAGGACTGTATTTTCAAGGGTTATTCCCAGTCTTTTTTCTGTAGTATGATCAAATGGGGTTTGGCTAATATCCAGGAATCCCCCATCCGGTACCTGCATGGTATCCGTAGACAGGATCCGGTCTGCGTTTAATTTCAGCGAGTGGTCGCAGATACTTCCCCCACCATCGAGGTTGTAGTAATTGTGGTTGGTCAGGTTTAAATACGTAGCACGGTCACTGCTGGCCAGGAAATCGATGTGGAGAGAGTTTCCAACCAGGGAATACCGGGCCTCGGCCACCACGTTGCCGGGATATCCTCCCTCCATATGCGAACTGTGAATTTCATAGGTAATGGAGGGATGGTCTCCTTCATCAATAGCCTTTACTTTCCATTCCCGAAAGGCGAGCGTTTGCCTGCCTCCATGCAAATGAACTGTTCCCGACGATTCCAGCAGGTATTTCCTGTTGTCTATTTCGAACGCATGGTTGCCTATTCTCCCGGCATACCGACCACAGGTGGCTCCCATAAAAAATGGATTTTCCTGATATCGGTCCGCGTCGCTGTATCCGTAGATCACATTTACCGTTTTTCCCGAGGCCGTCCTCACGAATAAAGCAGTCATACTGGCGCCTGTGGAGCAAGTATGAAGTTCTAAATGACTATTTTTAATGATGCTGTCTTTCAAGAGGATCAGATAATTTTAATAAAGATGCAATTTTTTTGCAACGCGGCTTTATTTACCTCGTCTTTATAGTGTACAACAAATTTAAGTAACCAGTCAGAAATAATCCGGAATGTTTCAAACCGATCTGATAGAGAAGTGTCGCAGGAACGATCGCAGAGCTCAGATGAAGCTTTACGATAAGTATTGCGAAGCAATGTATACCATTTCGGTACGGTATCTCGGCAACCCGGATGATGCCAGGGATATCACTCAGGAAGCCTTTATCAAGGCTTTTCGTAAGCTGGAGCAGTATAGGGGAGAGGTTACTTTTGGAGCCTGGTTGAAACGCATCGTGATCAATAAGTGTATCGATCACTTAAAATCCAAAGCCCTGCAGGTGCAATCCCTTGATGAAGGGTTTCTGCAAGTAGCGGCTGAGGAAGAGGGGCACTGGGAAGTGGAAGACTCCATTTCCGTGGACCAGGTCAAAGAGGCGATGGAATCCCTTCCGGAGCGGTACAGGTATGTGCTGATGCTTTACCTGATCGAGGGATATGATCACCAGGAAATTGCTGAAATTCTTGGGATTACAGAGAATACTTCCCGGACACAGCTTATGAGAGGAAAAAGAAAATTACAGGACCATTTAAAACATTTGTATCATGGCACAGGATATTAGAGATCTGCTGAGCACTCAGGAAAGCTCTTCCCGTCAGAAAATGCCCGAAGGGCACCGCAAGCAATTCCGGGAGCTTCTGGATAAGGAATTCCCGAAGGAGAACAATGGGGTTGCTGTGTTCTGGCTTCGTATAGCCGCCGGATTTATCCTGGTGCTCGCTGTGGGTATATTTGTGTATGTCCGGCAGCAGGAAAGCATTTCCGAAACTACCCCAAAAGTAGTGGAGACTACAACAGGAGAAGAGGCTTCAGATAAAACAGAAAATGAGATCACCCTGGGCGACCTTTCCCCCGACCTGAGTAAGATCGAGCGCTTTTACCTGGCCAATATCAATATGGAACTGGCGTCCCTGGAGATGAACGAGCAAACCAAACAACTGGTTTCCGGATATATGAACCGCTTATCAAAGCTTAATGATGATTACAAAGCCCTTACTGAAGAGCTCAATAATATAGGCCCCAACCAGCAAACAGTGGATGCGCTTATCGATAACCTGCAACTGAGACTTGATTTGTTGTACAGACTAAAAGATCAGTTAAAAGAACTTAAACAAGAAGACAATGAAACGTATAGTATGCAAACAGCTTAACCTTTTCCTGGTATCTGTCCTTCTGCTTTCAACGGCGGTGATGGGGCAAACCCAGACCAAGCGGTACAGTGAGAAATTTAATGTGGACGACGATGTCGAGATCGCGGTGAATACCTCCCATTCCGACCTGGTATTTGAAAGCTGGAACCGCAACCAGGTAGAGATCGAGGCCATTATTGAGATCGAAGGTGTTTCTGAGGAAGAAGCAGAGAAAATTTTTCGCGCCTGGAACTTTCAGGCGGTAGGAAACAGCAATAAGATTACCGTTAAAACAGGTAACGCTATTCACGGATCCCGGAATGACGATATGATCATAGCCTTCAGGAGTCCTAATACCGATTTTGATTTCAATTATGAAGTAGAGGTACCCGATGTGGCCGCCATTATGGAGTCTTTGCCCGAAGATTTCGTTATGCCTCCAATGCCCCCAATGCCTCCGTTGCCTGAGAATTTTCAAAATTTTGATTTTGATTACCAGGCCTATCAAAAGGATGGGGAAGCCTATCTGAATGAATGGAAGAAGCAGTTTAAAAACAACTTCGATGAAGAGTTTATCCGGCAGTACGAGGAGTGGGGAAAACAGGTGGAAGAGCTGTATAAGCAGCATGAAAAGGCCGCCGGGAAGGATAAAGACCGTCAGAAAATGATAGAAGAACGGGAGAAAATGATGGAAGAACGGGAGAAAATGAAGGAAGAACGTGAGAAGATACGTGAAGAGATCAGAAAAGAACAGGAAATGAATCGTGCAGAAACCAGGATCATGATGGAGAAGATACGGGAAGAATCCCGAAGGGCTAACCGTGCAGCACGCGAAGCAATGGAAGTCTATAAGATCAGGGTAGCTCCCGGTTCTGATGCCAAGATCTTCTTTTATGAACAGGATGGAATGCCTAAAAACCTGAAGATTAAGAAGACCATAAAGATAAAGGCTCCCAAGGGTGCCCGGCTGGACCTCGATGTGCGTTATGGCGAAATCAAACTGGCCGAGAATTATAATACCATTCATGCAACCTTGTCTTATGCAAGGTTGCATGCCCCTATGGTAGAGGGGAAAAATACCGTGATCAATGCAGCCTATTCCCCCATGCGGGTAGACTACTGGAAGGAGGGCACCTTAAATGTGAGCTATGCAAAAGTGCTTGAACTGGAAAGGGTGCAAAATATCAGATTGACCTCCGAATCCTCTAATGTCGCCATGAGGGAGCTACAGGGAAATGCCATTATAAACGGGAGCTTCGGGGATCTCGTTATCGGTAAATTAAGTGACAATTTTAGCTCGCTTGACCTGGTTCTTGAAAATTCAGATGCCTCGCTTACCCTTCCTGATACGTCATTTGATTTTTATGCACGCACCACTTTTTCACGGATGAAAACACCGGGAAGCCTGAAGCTGGACGTGAATGAAATGCAAAACAGCAAGCAGCTTAAAGGGTATAACAAGGCAAAGGGCAGCGGTAAGACCATCCATATCATCGCCAACTACAGCAACCTGAACCTACAGGGGATTTAATGTACATCTTCTTTCAGGAGTTCCGGATAGGTCTTCTGAAACTTTTTTAACCGGGGTACGGAAACATTTCTGACATAAGGATTGTCAGGATTTCTTTTTTCGTAATCCTGGTGGTAATCTTCAGCCTTCCAGAATTTTTCAAATTCCCTGACTTCTGTAACAATAGGGTTTTCGAAGTAATTTCCCTCTTCAAGTTTTATGATATAATCCTGAATGGTTTTGCGCTCCTCGGGAGTTTGGTAAAAAGCTATCGACCGGTATTGCGCTCCCTTGTCAGGGCCTTGTCTGTTCAGGGTAGTGGGGTCATGCGATCCGAAAAAAACCTGAACGAGGGTGCCAAAGCTCACCACCTCAGGATCGTAATAGACCATCACCGATTCGGCATGCGAGGTGCGTCCATAGCTCACTTGTTCATAGGTGGGATTCTTTTCGCTTCCGCCGGAGTATCCCGAAACCACTTCCTTTACTCCCCTTACACTTTCAAAAATGGCTTCCACGCACCAGAAACAACCACTGGCAAAATAGGCTGTTTCGTATTCTGAAAGATCCTGAGGTGATGGCTTATGGGCCGTCTGTACCCTGGCCGATGCCGACTCGTCTTCCGATTTTTTTGTTGCCGATTGACACGAGGTGAAACTCAGGAAACTGAAAATACTCAGCATTAAGGATAAGGTTTTCATAGGATTGATTTTTGATATCGGTCTGCAAGTATTTACTTTCCTTACAGATCCTGAGAAAGAAGTTAAGGATAATGGACTGCTTATCGAAGCAAAAGGCATAAAAAAACACCTGTGGCCCTCGAGGGCCACAGGTGTTTTTCAGACTCATCGTACAAATGGCTTAATCCAGTTTCTGGGTTAATTTAAACCCGATAAAGAGACCGATTCCTGCAAATGTGAAGATAGATCCCGGGAAGGCGACGTCGCCTTTTACATTGAGGGTGAAATGCAAAATCCCTGCAACAATAATCCCTACACCAATTCCAATCAGAATCATGGCCAGGTTCAGGATTAATACTTTCCAGGTTGGAGAAGATGATCTGTTATTGCTATAAAAAATAGAGGCATCCGTGCCCTTATCTATAAGCGCCAGACGCTCTTTGTGTCTGGAAGAAATAAACAGGTAGCATATTCCGAAAAGAACTCCGAACATGATGGGTACAATAATAACTTCAGATCCCATAATAATTGATTTAAGATTTTAAATGATAATTGATTAATGATTAATTTCCCTCATAGGACGACAGGGCAGGAGGAGCGGTTACAATTATTTTGTAAAAATATTTTCCCAAATTGTGTAACCACCATAACCGGACTGGCGTCTAAATCAACACATGACCAACCAAAACGAACTACTGCTCATCAATAAGGTTCTTGCAGGAGATACCGATGCCTTTGGAGTCCTGGTAGACAGGTACCAGGAAATGGCGTATACTATTGCTGTGCGGTTACTTCAGGATCCGGATGAGGCTGCTGATATTGTGCAGGAGTCTTTTATAAAAAGTTTTGAGGTACTGGATAGCTTCAGGGGAGATGCCAAATTCTCTACATGGATCTATCGTATTGTATACCGGAAATCCCTGGACAGGCTTAAAGCCATTAAACGGCGCAAAACTGATGCCTTTGAGGAAATAGGCGAAGGTAGTTTTACAGCCGAAGGAGGGGAGGATGCGGTCCAGCTGATGGTGGCAGCAGAGCAGGAGGAGATGGTAAAAAAGGCGGTCTCCGCTTTAAACCCGGATGAGCAGACCCTGATCCTGCTCTATTATTATGAGGAGCTCCCGATCCGTGAGATCGCTGAAGTCCTGGATATGGGAATGGAAAATGTTAAGGTCAGATTGTTTCGTACGCGAAAAAAGTTATATACCCTTTTAAAAGGGCATGTCGAACATAGCACTGGTTAATTATGAGGACACAGGAAGAAGAGCAGATGGATGATCTTGTAAGAAAGATGGTAAGGGATACCGGTCTGGAAAAACCTGTTCCGGATCTGAAGAAGAATATCATGGAGGGAATACGGAACAGCTACTCCAGGAGCTCCTACACATCCCTGATCCCTAAACGGGGCTGGGCGGTTCTGATGGCTGCCCTGGTTGTATTTGTAGCATTCGTTTGGTACAATCCCTTTGGGTTTAAAGGAATGGCCTTCGAGATCTTTCCTCAAAATTTGGGAGGGCTTTTCGGGGAACCTTCCAGGGTCACCCTATACGCAGTAGTTGTTCTGGGGTTCATGATGGCCATACAGGTTGTGCTCTTAAAACGAAAATTAGATCTCAGGTTTGGGAAAAAACAATAAAAAAGGGCCTATCAGGGCCCTTTTCTTGTATATGGTCTGTTATTGTTATTCCGGGATGCGAATCGATTGACCCAGGAACAGGGCGTTGAGAAATAATTTATTGGTTCCGTACCACGACCCCCTGAAATTCGGGTTGTCTGCAAAAAGAACAACTCTTCCCTTTCCAACCCGGGAAGCCACCACAGATGCAGATGGTTTAAGGAAGGTGTTCAGGTTTTGCTCCGTAATGAACCCGTCAATATGGGGTTCCTGGGTGTATTTAGCAATGGTCGAAAATGGATTCTCTGAAGGGGCGAGCCATACCGAATTGTTCTTGTATACCGGTATCCGCGCTTCACTGTACCCGAAGGCGACCGGGTGAGTAAGGTCGAGCTCTGCCTCGAAAATAGCGCCACCGACCTCTTTTTTACCCAGGGCTTCTGCCGCGGTGATATAGGGCAATCGTACGGTGGAAGCCGAATCCTTCTTTTTGTTTTCTGTAAGATCCTCGTCAACAATGTCATTTTTAATCAGCCATGAAACGGACTCTCCGATGGCAATCAGGGTATTTCCTTCCGATATCCAGTTCTTTATCCTGGCTCTTCCCACACTGTCAATAGTACTGTAGTTCCCCGATACCATGACCATGGTTGTATAATCCCCGAGAGAGGCCCGTGAAAAATTGCGAACAGGGATCTTGGTGATGGGCATCCTGACCCTTTGGTCCAGGAGGTGCCACACTTCCCCGGCCTCATAGGAGCTTACACCATCACCAACCAGCATAAAGGGTTTTGGTTGGGTTAAAGGTTCTACGTAGCGACTGCCAAGGTCGATCCCTTTTCCTCTGTGGTATCCTGTAGGAACCGGAAATACGGGTACTTTAAACGCTTGAGCTCCCTTGCGGATGAGTTCGAAGAGTTGGTCCTGGTCTATCTCCTGTTTGCTAACGGGAATAACCAGGGTTCCCGGAGGGAAACGGGTTTCCCTTCCTTCAGTAAGGGTAGTAAATCCTTTGAAGGCCGATTCGACACGAACCTTGTTTTCCTGGAGAAAATGTAAAAAAGCGGGACTGTTATAATCTTGCCAGTCGATCAGATAAGCATAGGCAGAAGGGAGGAGCTCCGGAGCTTTTACTACCAACTCACTTTCGGTGATACGTTCTCCCCGGTTGATCCGGCCGGTAACAGGTTCATAGTTGGCATTGTAAAAATTGGCCAGGGACCAGGCCGAGGCGTCGTAATATACGCTGTCCCGGTATTCGCTATATGTTTCAAAAACCGATTGGACCATTCTGTATTGCTCCTGGGCTGTAGGTACAAGGAAGCTTCCATCATCCTGGGCATACACCTCGATCCTGTGGATCAGAAGTTTATCCAGGAAAGCCTTCAGCCGGTTCTGGTCGTTTTTTATCGTAAACTTGTAAGCATTGATGCCACTTTTACGGGCTTTTTGTATTCCCGATTCAAAAAAGCGCCTTTGGTTATCCTGAAGATACTCCCGGTTTTCCACTGCAGCTTTAACTGTGGTCATGCTGGATACGTATTGGTTTCTTATGGTAAAAGGAAAGGTGACCTGACCCATATCGGTTTGCTGAACATGACCCCGGGAACTGGCCTGTTCGAAAAGCAGTGCAAGTCCGCCCTGCAGATCCGGATAAGAAGAGCCATACCCCGGGTAGGTGCCGTCGAAAACCTCTCCCGTAAAATAGAGGGAACCTATGGAGTCCAGGGAAGCCGCAAAATAATTTCCGAAAAGTGTGTTGAGGTCTTCATAGTTCTCAGCAGGCATAATAGGATCCTTAGCACCGTTGGCCTTCATAGGCTCAAAGAAATAGGTGCTCTCTGTACCCATTTCATGAAAATCGGTAACTACATTGGGGTACCATTTGTGGTACCAGTCCAGTTTGCCCCGGCTTTCCGGGTGAATGGCCAGTAGCCAATCTCGATTCAGGTCAAACCAGTAGTGGTTGGTGCGGCCGCGGGGCCAGGCCTCCTGGTGCTCAATATCCTGCGGGTCTGCAACCAGCGGATCTCCCTTAAAGCTGTTTGCCCAGTGGGTATGGCGATCCCGACCGTCCGGATTGATGGTAGGATCGACAAAGATCACCGCATGTTCCCGAAATTTCCTTACCTCCGGATGCTCTGATGCGATCAGGGTGTAGGCCGCAAGGAGTGCAGCTTCTGAGCTGGAGGGTTCGTTACCGTGCACATTGTAACCCAGGTTGATAAACACAGGTCTGTTACCGGTTGTTTCCGCCTCCCCTTTGATGGCCTTCAGATGCCTGGTGCGCAGATCTTCCAGGGTATTCAGTTGCTCTGGAGTGCTTATACTGAGCATGACCAGGGGACGTCCTTCATAGGTCTTCCCGTATTCTTCCAGAGTTGCGCGATCCGAAAGTGCGGCCAGGGTTTTAAAGTAGGCTACGATCAGGTCATGCCGGGTGTGGCGCTCGCCTATACCGTAACCCAAAAAGGATTCCGGAGAAGGGATATTTTCGTTATACGGCTGGTATTTTTCAAGGAAGTAATCCTGTGCACTTCCAAACCTTAAAGACAGGAAAAGCGCCAGGAGGGGTAGTAGTATATTTCTCATAGGGCTATTTATGTTTTCCCCTACAAGATATGGATTTCCATTCAGTCTGTAAATGCCGCCACAGGGATAATAACCTATGCGAGTCCGGTCATCCGGTTCGTCTTTTCGAAGACAGAAAAATAGATCGCAGAAAGCATTGTGAACAGGAAATACACGATCATGATCAGGTTGCCGTAAGGGAGAAATGCTTCAATGCCAAACCAACTGCCTGAAAGGAGTATATAGGATATGCCGGCCAGGGAGCGCAACCCTTCTATCCACGGGGCTATGGGGTGACCGTCCATGAGACTGGAATACCCGAAAATTCCGGTAAACACAAAAAATCCAAATAGAAGGAGGCCGTCAAAACCGATCTCTGCATAATTGTAGAACATAAAAAGCATGAGAACCGTACTGAAAAGTAACTGGAAAATAGCATAGCCTTTAAGAGCAGGAGTGGCTTCAGGATCGTATTTCTCAAAATGGTACACGTCTTTGATGGTATCGTAGGGGTACAGTTCCCTGACATCCTGTGGCCTCCATCCTGTAGGCATTACCCAGATCCTCAATTTGTCGAACCAGTTTCGGGTATTCCAGGCATCCTTTAACAGTCGCCAGAAATGCTGGAAGTTTATGATTACCGGGTTCCAGGTGGCGGCCGGTTTTAACACTCCGTAAACAGGAGGTACCTCATCCAGTTCTTCCTGGAAGGTTCCGAACATGCGATCCCAGACAGAAAAGATCTGGCCCAGGTTCTTGTCAATATATTCCGGATTAATGGCATGGTGCACCCGGTGTTGGGAGGGAGTCACTATAATGTATTCGAGCCAACCCAGTTTCCCGATATGGCGCGTGTGGTACCAGAATTGAAGGAATAGTTGCAGGGGGGCAAGAATGGCGATCACCTTGGCCGGAACGCCTAATAGTGCTGCCGGAATAAGCAAAAGCGGAAAATACCCGATAATATTGGAGATGGATTGTCTCAGGGCACATGCCAGGTTAAATTCTTCACTGCTGTGGTGAATAACATGCTGGTTCCAGAAGATATTTACTTTATGACTTAGCCTGTGATTCCAGTATCCGGCAAAGTCTATGGCAATGAAACCAACCGTATAAACGATCCAGGAGGATCTGATCTCAAAAACCGCCAGGTGCTCCAGAAGAAATGGGTAGGAAACCAGTACCACAGCCAGTCCGAGCGAATCCTTGATAATATTGGTCAGGCCAGAGCTCAGGCTGGAAACAGTATCCATAACCGTATGGGTTTGCTTTCCCGTAAAATGACCGTAAAGAATCTCCGTCAGCACCAGCCCTATAAAGAGTGGAATTGCGTATAATAAAGCGTTGGCATAGGTTTCCATGGGTGATAACTCGTATTAGTTCTTGTAAAAATACACGATTTTACCCGAATATGTAAGTCTGGTTTCAGGTGGTGGCGTTACAATTGTGTGTTACCGCGGGTTGGGGTTCTCTGAAATTGATCCTGAAGTGTACTCCCTGAACTGCCGGTTCCCGGGTAATGGTACCCCTTAATTGGCGCACCAGGTTATTGATGAGACGCAGTCCAAGGGAATTCGGTCTTTTGTTTGTGTTTTCTTCCTGAAATCCTACGCCGTTATCCCTGAGATGTAGCAGGTAATTCTCCTTCTCATCCTTATGAAGGGTAATGGTGATCTCCCCGGGTGTTTCCTCTGGAAGACCATGCTTCAGGGTATTGGTGATGAATTCGTTGATCAGTAATCCAAGTGGTACAGCCGTGTCCATTCCAAGTTTGATGTCTGGCATGCTCACGTTAAGGGTAATATTATTTTCAGGGCCTTTAATGGATTTAACCAGGTGGGTAGACAGTTGTTCCACATATTCCTGGTATTGGATTCTTGAAATATCATCGTAGGCGTAAAGCATTTCATGGATCAAAGCCATAGATATAACCCTGTGCTGACTATTCTTAAATAATTCCCGTGTATTCTGATCATCAACGTTCCTGGCCTGAAGACTGAGCAGACTCGATACGGTCTGCAGGTTGTTTTTAACCCGATGGTGGATTTCCTTAAGGAGGATCTCGTCCTGGGCATTTCTCTTGGCGAGCTCCTTATGGGAGGCTTTCAGGGCGGAGTGTGTTGCTTCGAGATTTGAATAGTAAAGCGCACTGCAGGTCATGGCAAAGCCTGTAAGGAGAAAGCCCACAGGGATGATCCAGGGCGTCTCAAAATAAAAGAAACTGACTCCGGCCATCACACATACCGCGATGACCAGAAGGTAATTGAGGATTATGATGGGTCTTAATGTTAGGCGCTCCCGGATGACATTCTGGCTGAGGTTCTTTTCGGGCAGGGCTGCCTTGGTGTTGTTTTTTCCCTCCGGACTATCATAATATGGTTCGGGAAGGGTATTCTGTTCGTCTTCGAGGTCGGAAAAGGAGTAGGAAGCGTAGAAAAGTACCAGGCTCAGAAACAGGAAACACAACGGAAGTATCCAATGGGTGTTGAAATACAGGTAAATTACCCCGGCCATTCCCATAGTCAGCACCGCTAAAATATAGCTAATGATAAGGGTAGGCTTCAGATGTCTCAAGGTCAGGTTAGTGTCCTCTTTCGGGGTCATAGTTCAGTTCATTTCCATGGTTAGCGCGACCTGGTTCTGGTCTCGCATTGGGGGCAACTGCAGACTATTGTGCAGTAAGTTGTAAGATAACCGGCGGCATTAACCGAATGGGATGTTTTCGCGTTAAATATATTTAAAATTTTTAAAAGAAAAGCGGCAACTTCATGGGAAGCTGCCGCTTTTTAACAATTATCTTCAGGATATCCTGATCTATGGTTTGTGATCAACAAGAACCCATTCCCCGGAATTGAGCAGGGGCAGTGCTTGTTTGAACTTCATGGTTTTGTTTTCACCGTTCACCACATTCTTTATGGTCACTTTCTCATTCCTCCCGATCTTGGGTTGTTCCCTGACAATGGTCTCGGTTACCTGTGGCCTTTGTTGGGTTTGACTGGCGGTGCGGTTTTGGGCGGCCATTTCATCGGTGTTTGGAATTTCTTCTTTCGAAGTTTTATAGTCTTCCTTCCTTTTTACTTCTCTGGCTTCCCGGATATTACTGGTGTCTTCGGTTGGGAGCTCTCCTTTGAAAAGGAAAGAAACCACTTCGCGGTTCACCTTGTCTATCATGGTTTTAAAGAGTTCGAAGGCTTCAAACTTGTAAATAAGAAGCGGATCTTTTTGCTCGTGAACAGCGAGTTGCACCGACTGTTTCAGCTCATCCATTTTTCTCAGGTGCGTCTTCCAGGAGTCGTCAATAATGGCCAGGGTAATGTTCT
The DNA here is from genome assembly GCF_020166515.1 of Robertkochia flava. Lineage (GTDB taxonomy): Bacteria > Bacteroidota > Bacteroidia > Flavobacteriales > Flavobacteriaceae > Robertkochia > Robertkochia flava. The sequence continues at coordinate 209,770 of NZ_JAINZT010000004.1, forward strand.
TCTCAAAGTCGTTGATCAGTTTCTTACCCTCAGACTCGTAAGCTTCCTTCAGGTCGGTTACCACTTTCAGGGTTTTGACCCCGTCGGTAAACGGAACCACGATTCGCTGAAAACGGTCGGCCTGGTTCTCAAAAACATTTTTGATCACCGGGAAGGCCGTTTGGGCATTCCGTTCCATTTTTTCCTGGTAATGGCGGTAAGTTTCCTTATAGATCCTGGAGGCGATCTCCATATAGGTCATCGACTTGAATTCCTCTTCATTGATGGGGGAGGTTACCGAAAAATGCTTGATGAGCTCGAATTCAAAATTTTTGAAGTCATTCGCTTCCTTGTTGGTTTCTGCGATAGCTTCACAGGTATCGAAGATCATATTGGCGATGTCCAGTTTAAGACGGTCTCCCTGCAGGGCGTGTTTTCTACGCTTGTAGACCACCTCGCGCTGCGCGTTCATGACGTCGTCGTACTCCAGAAGGCGTTTACGGATACCAAAGTTGTTTTCCTCCACTTTTTTCTGAGCCCGTTCTATAGACTTGGTCATCATACTGTGCTGGATAACCTCTCCTTCTTCAAGTCCCATGCGGTCCATGATCTTAGCCACCCGGTCGGAACCGAAGAGGCGCATGAGGTTATCTTCCAGGGATACGTAGAATTGAGAGCTACCAGGGTCTCCCTGACGTCCGGAACGACCTCTTAACTGTCTGTCGACACGTCTTGAATCGTGACGTTCTGTACCTATGATCGCCAGTCCTCCGGCATCCTTAACCTCTTTGGAGAGTTTAATATCGGTACCACGACCTGCCATGTTGGTGGCTATGGTTACCACACCCGGGTTTCCTGCTTCGGCAACAATGTCGGCCTCTTTTTTATGGAGCTTCGCGTTAAGTACGTTGTGATCGATCTTCCTGATGGAGAGCATTTTTGAAAGCAGCTCCGATACCTCTACGTTCGTAGTACCCACAAGTACCGGACGTCCCTGGTTCACCAGTTTTACGATATCGTCAATTACGGCATTGTATTTCTCTCTCTTGGTCTTATAGATCAGATCTTCCTTGTCTGCCCTGGCGATGGGTCGGTTCGTTGGAATTTCAACCACATCCAGTTCATAGATCTCCCAGAATTCTCCTGCCTCGGTAATGGCTGTACCGGTCATCCCCGAGAGCTTGCTGTACATTCTGAAATAGTTCTGCAGGGTAATGGTGGCAAAGGTCTGCGTAGCAGCTTCGATCTTTACGTTCTCCTTGGCTTCAATGGCCTGGTGCAGCCCGTCTGAGTAACGGCGCCCTTCCATGATACGTCCGGTTTGCTCATCTACGATCATCACCTTGTTTTCCATCACCACATATTCGATGTCTTTCTCGAAAAGGGTGTAGGCTTTAAGAAGTTGGTTCAGGGTGTGGATGCGTTCGCTCTTAACAGAAAAGTCCTTGAAGAGATCTTCCTTAAGTTCGGCTTCTTTTTCGGCTTCCAACCCTTGTTTGTCAATGCGGGCGATCTCCGTACCGATGTCCGGCATTACAAAGAAATTCGGATCGGTATCCCCGGAAAGGTATTCAATCCCCTTATCGGTGAGCTCGATCTGGTTATTCTTTTCGTCAATAACAAACCACAATGCCTCGTCAACCTTGGGCATTTCACGGTTGTTATCCTGCATATAGTGGTTCTCTGTTTTCTGAAGAAGTTGTCTTACCCCTTCTTCACTCAGGAACTTGATAAGCGCCTTGTTCTTGGGTAATCCGCGGTATACCCTCAGCAACTGGAAGCCACCTTCTTTGGTGTCGCCACTTGCGATCAGTTTTTTGGCCTCCGCCAGTACTCCTGTAAGGTACTGCCTTTGTCGGGCTACGATATCTGAAATCTTTGGTTTGAGCTCGTTGAACTCGTGAAGGTCTCCTTTAGGAACCGGACCGGATATGATCAGTGGTGTACGTGCGTCGTCAATAAGTACCGAATCGACCTCATCCACGATGGCGTAATTGTGTTTGCGTTGTACCAGATCTTTAGTGGTATGCGCCATATTATCCCTCAGGTAATCAAAACCAAACTCGTTATTGGTACCATAGGTGATGTCTGCCAGGTAGGCCTTTCTTCTGCTGATGGAATTGGGCTGGTGATTGTCTATACAATCTACCGAGAGCCCGTGAAATTCAAAGATGGGGCCCATCCAGGCACTGTCTCTTCGTGCGAGGTAGTCGTTAACCGTAACCAGGTGCACTCCGTTTCCTGTAAGCGCGTTCAGATACACCGGAAGGGTAGCCACAAGGGTTTTTCCTTCTCCGGTCTGCATCTCAGCGATCTTACCCTGGTGCATGGTGATCCCTCCGATAAGCTGTACATCGTAATGTACCATATCCCAGGTCACTTCCTTTCCGGCGGCATTCCATGAATTACTCCATGTGGCCTTGTCGTCTTCAAGGGCTACGTAATCCCTGCTCCCTGAAAGCTCCCGGTCAAAAGAGGACGCGGTAACGGTAATGGTCTCGTTATTGGTAAAACGCTTGGCAGTTTCTTTTACCACTGCGAACGCCTCGGGAAGAATCTCGTCAAGAACCTTTTCCGTGGCTTCATAGGCCTGCTCTTCCAGCTGGTCGATCTCGTTGTAGATCGATTCGTTCTTGTCGATATCCACAGAGGTTTCGGCCTCTGTTTTCAATTTGGCAATTTCCTCGTCAAAGGAGGCTCTTGCCTCTTTTATTTTGTCTTTAAATTCCTGTGTCTTTTTTCTGAGCTCATCGTGGGACAGCGACTCCAGTGATGCTTCGAAAGATTTGATCTTTTCTACGATCGGCATCAACGCCTTTACATCCTTCTTTGCTTTGTCTCCCACAAAGATCTTAATAACGGAATTGAGTAAACTCATGCTTATGATTCTTGTTAGGCCTCAAAATTAAACAAAAAAAAAGCCTCCATAGAGACTTTTAACTTTATAATATTAAGGCGTGTGTTAATATTCGTCCTCGTTCCAGAGGTAATCTTCTTCGGTTGGGTAATCCGGCCAGATCTCCTCAATTGACTCGTACATATCTCCTTCATCTTCCATTGCCTGCAGGTTTTCAACAACCTCCAATGGGGCTCCGGTTCTAATAGCATAATCAATTAATTCGTCCTTTGTTGCTGGCCAGGGGGCATCATCCAAATACGATGCCAATTCTAATGTCCAATACATATGCTATCTGGTTTAATGATTTTGTGCAAAAATAAATTTTTAAGTTAAAAAGTCAAGTAAAATCTATATTATTTACAAATTATTTCTAAGAACGTAAAAAACGGCAGATTTTAGTGGTAATTCCTTAACCTTTAGTCAATTAATTCTGAAATAAATTAAGACTTTTTCTCTGGTATCCAGGGAACTTCTTCTGCGTTATGGTCCTTAGTCAACTTCCGTGCCAATACGAACAGGTAATCAGAGAGGCGGTTCAGGTACCTGATCACGACCTTTTCAAACGGCTCATTTTCATAGAGATGAGTGGCTCTTCGTTCGGCTCGGCGGCATACAGTTCGGGCCAGGTGACAATATGACACAATAGGGTGCCCTCCGGGCAGTATAAAGTGCGTCATCATCGGAAGGTCTTCCTCCATCCGGTCGATGGCCTTTTCCAGGAAAATAATATCCTGTTCCCCGATTCTTTCAATGTTGAGACGGTCTTTTCCGCTTTTCAGCTTTTCCTTCTCCGGGGGAGTGGCCATAATGGCACCTATGGTAAAAAGCTTATGCTGCACCTCGACCAGGGTGTCCCGGATCTCGGGATCGATTTCCTGATCCCTGAGCATACCTATCCAGGCATTGAGCTCGTCCACTGTTCCGTAACTCTCGATACGAATGTGATGTTTGGGTACCCGGTCGCCCCCGTAGAGGGCCGTGGTACCTAAATCTCCTGTTTTCGTGTAGATCTTCATTTCAAGCAATTTTTCATTTTGGACAGGGGTAGCCGTTGTTTGCCTTCCCGATTCGGTTCACTCCGTTAAAAAAGCAACTCCCGAATCAACTGCCACTGTATTGTGAGGCTAAAATAATGATCCGAAGCAGGAAATCATGGATTTCACTGACTTTTTTATAAAATAGTGAATTATAGACGAATAGTGAAATTTTCTTTGGCTTGTTCTTTCCTTTTGAAGGCAAAACCTACCCGGAAACAATCGATGGTGAGATGAAGCTCATGGCTTTTACTGAGTGCTTCCCAAAACGGATCGCTTCCTGCTTTGACGACCATCAGCAAAGTGTCGTTGTCCAGGTATTTCAATAACTCATCCACGGCAGTTCGGTGAGGGTCCAGTCCATTTACAAATACCATTCCGGGATTTTCTATGGGTTGATGATCTGAGCAGGGCAGGAGGATGAGCTGTGGTTTCCGGCTTCCGAAGAAATGATGCAGGGTGTTGTTTATCGCTTTGACGTATTTTTCAGGCAGCGTTTTTATTTGGGGAATATGCCCGATCACAGGGTGCTCCTGTTTCTCTTCTTTCAGGTAAAGCCCCCGGGTAACCAGGTCGTATACGAAGGGAGAATGTACTCCGTGCGCATTGGTTGATCTGCTGATGTATTTGAGGTATTCGAGTAATCCCTTCATGCTGCAGGCATCATTCATCTCCTTCCATTTTCATGGAAAGTTCAAACCATCTTTCGGTTTTACTGTCGATCGCATCTATGATCTCCTGGAGCAGTATCGATTGTTTGTCGATAGCGTCTCCTTCAAGTTCTCCGGTGGCAAATCGATTCTCGGCCTCTTTTTTATCCCTTTCCAATTGTTTGATCTCCCTTTCCAGCTTTTTAAATTCCTTCTGTTCGGTATAGGAAAGTGTACTGTTGGAGTCTTTTTTCCAGGTTTTCCTTGGTTCTGCAGGGGTGTCTTCCTCCTTTGTTGCAGGGGTGCTGCTTTCGTAGATTCTGTAATCGGAATAGTTGCCCGGGAAATCTTCAATGATCCCTTCACCCCGGAATACAAATAAGTGATCTACGATCTTATCCATAAAATACCGGTCGTGGGAAACCACCAGAAGGCAACCCGGAAAATCGAGCAGGAAGCTCTCTAATACGTTAAGGGTGATGATGTCCAGGTCATTGGTGGGTTCGTCCAGGATGAGAAAGTTGGGATTCTGAATGAGGACGGTACAGAGGTAAAGTCTTTTTTGTTCTCCGCCACTGAGCTTTTCCACATAGTCGTATTGCTTCTTGCGATCGAACATGAAGCGTTCCAGCAGCTGAGCTGCAGAGATCTGCCGGCCTTTGGTCAATGGGATATAATCGCCAAACTCCCGAATGACCTCAATGACCTTTTGCCCGGGTTTAATATTGATCCCTGACTGGGTGTAATACCCGAATTTCACGGTATCCCCGATCACCACCTTGCCCGAATCGGGGGCCAGGTGACCCGTAAGGATATTGAGAAAGGTGGATTTTCCGGTGCCGTTCTTCCCGATAATACCGATACGTTCTCCCTTTTTAAAGGTGTAGTCAAATTTATCCAGTATGGTTTTATCCCCGAATGATTTTCCTACATTGTGCAGTTCGATGATCTTGCTTCCCAGGCGTTCCATGTTGATCTCCAGCTGAACCCGGTGATCTTTTCTTCTCTGGTTCGCTTTTTCCTTGATCTTGTAGAAGTCGTCGATCCTGGATTTCGATTTTGTAGTTCTGGCTTTGGGCTGCCTGCGCATCCAGTCCAGTTCTTTACTGTAGAGGTTCTTCGCTTTTTCAACGGAAGCTTTTTCAGCCTGTATCCTCGCCTCTTTTTTTTCCAGATAGTAGCTGTAATTCCCTTTGTATTGGTAAAGCTGGCCGTTTTCCAGTTCAATGATCTCGTTGCACACCCGTTCCAGGAAATACCGGTCGTGGGTTACCATGAACAGGGTGATGTTCTCCCGGGCAAAGTAAGCCTCCAGCCATTCGATCATTTCCAGGTCAAGGTGGTTGGTGGGTTCGTCCATAATAAGCAGATCCGGGGTATTGAGCAAAATACTGGCCAGAGCCAGCCGCTTCTTTTGGCCACCAGATAGCGAGCCAACCTTCTGTTCGAGATTGTCAAGTTTGAACAGAAAGAGCATTTGTTTATACTGGGTTTCAAAGTCCCAGGCGTTGTGCGCTTCCATTTTCTCAAAGGCCTGCTGGTATTTTTCCTGGTCTTCCGGGGTTAGCAGGGCCTGTTCGTACTCGTGAATGATCTGAAGGGTCTTGTTGTCAGAGGCAAAAATGGTTTCTTCCACCGTTATCTGAGGGTCCAGGTCCGGTTCCTGGGGCAAAAAGGCAATATGGATTCCGTTTCGGGATACTACCTGTCCCGCATCCGGCTCTTCCTTCCCTGTAATGATATTGAGGAGGGAGGTTTTTCCCGTTCCGTTTTTGGCTATAAAAGCGATCTTCTGATCCCTGTTGATACCAAAGGAAATGTCTGTAAAAAGTACCCGCTCGCCATAAGACCTGGCAATATGTTCTACCGATAGATAATTCAAAGTCTGGATTTTTTGCAAAAGTAACCCAAAAGGCAATTATAACGCACTTATTTTTCCTTTTTACGGGCTATGGCAAAAAGTGCTATGAACCCGGAAAAGAGGGTGGCTATCCTCGCGATGTAGTCTCCGTATTGTACATAAATGGTCTTCTTGTTGTTGATGCTGATGCTGCCTTTTATAACGCCTTTCTCTCCATATCCGAGTGTTTTCTTTACCTGTCCTTTTTCGTCGATCAGGGCCGAGATCCCTGTATTAGCGCTTCGGGCTATACTTCTTCGGGTTTCCACAGCCCGAAGCCTGGCATAACTCAGGTGTTGTTGGTGTCCCTGGGTACGGTCCCACCAGGCGTCATTGGTTATGATGCTCAGAAAATTGGCACCGTTCTTCACGTAATCGGTGACATATTCTCCGTAAACCGATTCATAGCAAATAATGGGTGCTGCCCTGAAGGTTCCTCCCGACGAGGTAAATACACTGCGCTCGTCCTGGGTGGCTCTGGAAAGGACGGTACCTCCAAGGTCGATCATAATATTGCCCAGAATAGGCTCGAGGGTTTCCTTAAAGGGAAAATTTTCTACTCCCACCACCAGTTTTGACTTGATGTAGGTTTGTACTTCTCCCTGCCGGTTCAGGTTTACAGCTGCGTTGTACACCTCGAACCAGTCACCATTAGGGGTGCGATTGGCAGAAGGCGAAGGCCGTTCTTCCTGGCGGTATAACCTGTAGAAGTCGGCGCCGGTAATAAGTTCCAGGCTGTCGTACCTGGAAAGGAATACCTGGAGGATATACTTTTCTCTGCTGTTGGGAAAGGCGTCCATATTGCTGTTCCCGGCCAGCATGGTCTCCGGGGCGATGATATAATCAGTCTCTTCATCTGTATAGGGTTGGGCCATTGCTACCAATTCCCTGGCCACCTCCGTATTGGGTTGGTCGTATTTTTCGGTATAGGGGTCGGTATTGGGTTGAATGATCACTACTTCTGCCTGTTGGTTGCTTTCCTCATAATTTGACCAAATAAACAGGGAGATGATAATGGGCAGGGCGATCTTCAGTACCTGTTTGGCGATGCCTGTGCTGAGCTGAGCTGATAGTCTGCTTTGACGGAACTTCTCAATGGTCTTAAACATGCCAATATTTACAGCCCAGATCCAGAGTGCTCCACCGAAACTTCCCGTATACTCATACCATTGAATCCAAAGGGTGTGTTCCGAAAAAACGTTTCCGAGATTCAGCCAGGGCCATGAAAAATCCCAGTTCAGATGAAACTTTTCAAAGGCAATCCACAGGGCCGGAAGGAATATCAGGTGAATTTTGGCGGGTAATCTTCGGGCCACAAGATGAAATGCAAGGAAAATGAGTGCCATCAGCAAGGTGTTGACCAGAAGGGCAAAGAACATTCCGAAGGGCGTGGAATACCAGATCCACCAGGTGGTGATACTGTTCCATATGAGCAAAGCCAGGTAGGCGTAACCGAATACCTTCAGGGTTTTGTTTTTGTCTTCACCCAGTCGAATGTTGCGCTCCAGTATGAGCAGGGGTACAAATCCAAAGAAAACCAGGAGCGGGAACCCGTAGGTTGGCCAGGCTCCGGCCAGAAGCAGCCCGGATAATGCCGCAAGCAGTAGTCTTTTTCTCATAAGTTCGTTTTGGAGTGCTAATATCAACATTTTCTTTGAAGTAGCACGGTTCTTTGGCTCAAGCCGGGCTAAAGGCTCAAAATTTGAAGGTACTTCCTTTATTAAAGAAGGTATAAAGTATTATTTTTACTTAAACTTCCTGATACATGAAAAGACATATTCCGAACCTGATCACCTTGCTGAACCTTTTTAGCGGTTGCATTGCCGTGGTACTGGCTGTGCAAAATCAACTGGAGCTTGCTGCCTTGTTCGTTTTTCTCGGGATCTTCTTTGACTTTTTCGACGGTCTTGCTGCCCGGACCCTAAAGGTGCAGAGTGAAATTGGGTTGCAGCTGGACTCTCTGGCCGATATGGTTACCAGTGGGGTGGTGCCGGGTATTGCCATGTATCAGATGCTGAGGATGTCGCAGGGAGGTTTTGTACACGATTGGAGTGGGAGCGAGGTTAACGGATCCATGGTATGGGTTGGCGAGCACCTGGTTCCTCTTGCCCTGGCAGGGTTTCTTATTACCCTTTCTTCGGCTTACCGACTGGCTAAATTTAATATTGACGACGACCAGAAAACTTCTTTTAAAGGATTGCCAACCCCTGCAAACGCCCTTTTCATTCTTTCGCTGCCCCTGATCATGTTGTACCAGGGGAATGATATGATCAACCAGTGGCTGCTGAATCCCTGGGTGTTGCTGGTCATAACCTTATTGAGTACTTATATGCTGAATGCTCCTGTGCGGCTGTTTGCCCTGAAGTTTAAGTCGTGGGGTATGAAAGGCAACGGCATACGCTACACCTTCCTCCTGCTGGCGTTGGTTATGGCGGTGACCATGAAGTACCTGGCCATTCCGGTGATCATTGTGAGCTATGTCCTTCTTTCTCTCGTAGAGAATATGCTCAGGAAAGGGCAGGCGGATTAAAATTCAAGTTTCTTCTTACGCAGTTCGAAGTTTTGACCCAGGTAAACCTTTCTTACCATTTCGTCTGCTGCGAGTTCTTCAGGTTCCCCATATTTCAGAATGCTTCCTTCAAACATCAGGTAAGATCGTTCGGTAATGGCCAGTGTTTCCTGTACATTGTGATCGGTGATCAGGATACCGATGTTCTTGTTTTTTAGCTGGGCCACGATGCGTTGGATGTCTTCCACGGCAACCGGGTCCACCCCGGCGAAGGGTTCGTCCAGCAGAATGAATTTTGGGTCGGTAGCCAGGGCTCGTGCAATTTCTGTTCTTCTGCGTTCCCCTCCCGAAAGCAGGTCTCCGCGGTTTTTCCGGATATGCCCGATATTGAACTCGTCCAACAGCGACTCTACCTTCATTTCCTGTTCTTTCTTGGAAAGTTTGGTGAGTTGTAGAACGCTACGGATGTTATCTTCTACACTAAGTTTACGGAACACAGAGGCTTCCTGTGCAAGATATCCGATGCCATTCTGAGCTCTCTTGTACATGGGGAATTGGGTGATCTCCATACTGTCGAGAAAGATCTTTCCGCCATTGGGTTTGATGAGTCCCACGATCATGTAGAAGGACGTGGTCTTTCCGGCTCCATTGGGCCCCAGCAGACCAACGATCTCTCCCCGGTTTACTTCCAGGGAGATGCCCTTAACGACCTTTCGTCCTTTATAGGACTTCATGATATTTTCAGCTCTTAACTTCACGGCAATGGTATTTTATCACTATTGTGGGTAAATAGTAAACTGGTCAAATTTAACCAAATCCCCCGGAAGGGGTCCGGCTTTTAAGAATTAATTATCGTCTTTGGCGGCTTCCAGGGCATCCCAGTATTCGTAGGCCCTTCTCAGGTGGGGGATCATTATCGTGCCTCCCACCAGGGTAGCTACTCCCAGTGCTTCCTCTACCTCCTTCCAGGTAAATCCTACCTTGTGGCAGGCCTCCAGGTGGTATTTTACACAGTCGTCGCAGCGCAAAACGGCAGATGCCACAAGGCCCAGCAGTTCCTTGGTTTTCCTGTCAAGAGCGCCCTCCATAAAGGCATTAGTGTCTAAATTGAAGATCCGCTTTATGATCTTATTATTGTCCTTTAATATGCGATCGTTCATCCTTGAACTATAGCTGTTGAATTCTTCTACAGGATTTGACATTACTTTGTTTTTCTAAGTTTCTTTTCTTGTCTCCTTACCACCACCCTTGAAATATGGATACTGATCTCGTAAAGAATCAGTACCGGGATGGATACCACGATCTGGCTTGCGACATCAGGGGGGGTGATGATGGCCGATACAATAAGCACCAGTACCAGGGCAAACTTGCGGTATTTCCTTAAAAACTCAGGAGTTACCAGGCCTACTTTGGTCAGGAAATATATGATTATGGGGAGCTCAAAGATGAGTCCGCAAGCGATAACCGCTGCCCTTACAATAGAAATGTAGGAGGAGAGGTCAATATCGTTAAACACCTCATCACTCACCCGGTAATTGGCCAGGAAGTTGATGGAAAGAGGAGATACCACATAATACCCGAACAGCACTCCGGAAAAGAACAAAAGGGAGGCGATCAGAATAAATCCTCTTGCGTTTTTCCGTTCGTTGTCATAAAGTCCGGGACTGATAAACTTCCACATCTCATAAAGTACGTAGGGAAATGCGACGATAAAGCCTGCCCAGATGGAAGTCCAGATATGGGCAGAGAATTGCCCGGCCATTTGCCGGCTCTGAATCCGAAATTGGGGGCCTTCACAAAAGGACTGGTCCAGTCCGAGCGATTGGGCGATATTACAAAATAGCCGGTATGTGGGGAATTCTGCTTTCTTGGGGCCAAAGAGCACGGTATCAAATATGAAATCCTTAGCCAGAAAGGCTGCAAAGGCTACAATAACCACAGCCAAGGTAGATCGAATCAGATGCCATCTCAGTTCTTCCAGGTGATCCAGAAATGACATTTCCTGGGTGCTGTTGTGTTCTGCCATTAAATTATTCCTTCTTTGATTAGGTCGTGAAGATGTATTACACCTGCATATTTACCGTCCTGCTCTACCAGAAGTTGTGAGATGCCATTAGCTTCCATGGTTTCCAGGGCGTCAACGGCCATCATTTCTGCTTCGACGGCTTTTGGGGCAGATGTCATGATGTCTGCTGCGCGCAGACCATTGATGTTTTCGTATTTTTTTAGCATGCGCCGGATGTCACCGTCCGTAATAATACCGATAATGTTTCCGTCTTCCACTACGGCAGCCACTCCCAGCATTTTCTCGGAGATCTCCACAATCACCTCCCGGATATCAGCATCTTTACTAACCTGGGGCTTCTGGTTAACCGAGGAAATGTCCTCCACTCTTAAATAGAGCTTTTTACCCAGGGCACCTCCGGGGTGGTATTTGGCAAAATCCTTACTGCTGAATCCTCTGAGGTTGAGCAGGCATATTGAGAGGGCATCGCCAATGACCAGTTGGGCGGTCGTACTGGTGGTGGGGGCCAGGTTGTTCGGGCAGGCTTCCTTTTCGACATAGGCGTTCAATACAAAATCGGCCTGTTGCCCGAGGAAGGATTCCTTATTGGCTGTGATCGCGATCAGCTTATTGGGTCCGTTCTTGATCAGGGGAACCAGCACCTTGATCTCCGGGGTGTTTCCGCTTTTGGAGATGCAGATCACCACATCGTCCTCCAGAATCGTACCCAGATCCCCGTGAATTGCATCGGCAGCATGCATAAAAATAGCCGGAGTTCCCGTAGAGTTCAGGGTAGCTACTATCTTTGTGGCAATGATAGCGCTTTTTCCGATACCGGTAATGATGACCCTACCTTTAGATCGGTAGATGGTCTCTACGGCATTGGCAAAGTCATCGTCGATGAAGGAAGAGAGCTCCAGGATGGCTTTCGCCTCGGTTTCCACGGCTTCTTTCGCATCGGCTATGATGGAATTTTTGTCGATCAAGATTTTAATTTTTTAAAATTTCAATAAGAAAAAGATTGCTTATCTTTAGTAGTGCAAATGTAAATAAAATAGTAAAACGGAAGGATGAGTACAGCTGAAATTGACTTGAACGCTGCGCTGAAGAAGTATTTTGGATTTAGTCAGTTTAAAGGGCTGCAGGAAGAGGTTATCAGAAATATTATTAACGATCACAACACCTTTGTGATCATGCCTACCGGTGGAGGGAAATCCCTCTGCTATCAATTGCCGGCCCTGGTGAAAGAAGGGACAGCCATCGTTATTTCACCCCTGATTGCTTTAATGAAGAACCAGGTAGATGCCATCAGAGGCATTTCTGCCCAGGAAGGTATTGCCCACGTATTGAATTCTTCATTGAATAAAAGCGAGGTCAAACGGGTGATGGTTGATATCCGCAAGGGAGTTACCAAGCTTCTCTATGTAGCTCCTGAATCCCTGACCAAAGATGAATATGTCGAGTTTTTCAGGACAGTGAAGATCTCTTTTGTTGCCGTAGATGAGGCCCATTGTATCTCGGAATGGGGGCATGATTTCCGGCCGGAATACCGCAATATAAGAACCATCATTCAACGTCTGGGAGACGATATTCCCATTATCGGTTTAACTGCCACGGCCACCCCTAAGGTGCAGGAAGATATCCTGAAAAACCTGGGGATGACCGATGCCAGGGTGTTTAAAGCCTCCTTTAACCGTCCTAACCTCTTTTACGAAGTGCGTTCCAAAACCAAAAATGTCGATGCAGATATTATTCGTTTTGTAAAACAACGTGAAGGGAAATCAGGGATCATTTATTGCCTTAGCCGTAAGCGGGTCGAGGAATTGGCGCAGACCCTGCAGGTAAACGGTATCAAAGCCGTTCCCTACCACGCCGGGCTGGATGCCAAGACCAGGTCCAGGCACCAGGATATGTTTCTGATGGAGGAGATCGACGTGGTGGTGGCTACTATTGCATTTGGTATGGGAATCGATAAACCGGATGTTCGGTTTGTGATTCATCACGATATCCCCAAAAGTATCGAAAGTTATTACCAGGAAACTGGAAGAGCCGGTCGCGATGGAGGCGAGGGGCATTGCCTGGCCTTTTATTCCTATAAGGATATCGAAAAACTGGAGAAGTTCATGAGCGGCAAGCCCGTGGCAGAACAGGAGATCGGTCATGCCCTGTTGCAGGATATGGTGGCCTATGCAGAAACTTCCATGTCCAGAAGGAAATACATTCTTCATTATTTCGGGGAAGAATTCGATGAGGTAAACGGGGAGGGAGCAGAGCTGGACGACAATGTGAAAAATCCTAAAAAGAAGCACGAGGCCAAAGAAGATGTGGCTAAGTTGTTGAAGGTGATCAAAGAGACCAAGGAGAAATACAAGGCGAAGGAAATTGTAAATACCCTGATCGGAAAGACCAATGCGTTGATGAAATCCCATAAAACCGATGAGCGTGAAATTTTTGGGTCCGGTTCAGACCAGGAAGATTCCTATTGGAGGGCCCTGATACGCCAGGTGCTGGTAGCGGGTCTTATTCGTAAAGAAATAGAACAATACGGGGTGCTGCATCTCACAAAAAAGGGAAAGGAGTTTATAAAATCTCCAGTTTCCTTTATGATGACGGAAGACCACAAGTATGAAGATCTCGGAGACGAAGGGGTGGTGACAGCAAAACAGGGCGGCGGAGCTGCAGACGAGCGATTGCTTAAGATGCTTAAGGACCTCAGGAAATCCCAGGCTAAAAAGCTGGAAGTGCCTCCGTTTGTGGTATTCCAGGATCCCTCTCTTGAAGATATGGCCCTGAAATATCCCGTTACCCTTGAGGAACTGATCAATATTCACGGAGTCGGGGAAGGGAAGGCGAAAAAATTTGGAAAACCCTTTGTGAAACTCATCGCTGAATATGTGGATGAAAACAATATTGAAAGGCCTGATGATATGGTGGTTAAATCTACCGGTTCAAATTCTGCCTTGAAATTGTATGTCATTCAGAATATTGACCGCAAACTGCCATTGGATGATATTGCCTCCTCCAAGGGATTGAAAATGGATGACCTGATCAAGGAGATGGAACAGATCGTGTACATGGGGACTAAGCTCAATATCGATTACTGGATAGATGAGTTGTTCGATGAAGACCAGCAGGAGGAGCTGCATGACTATTTCCTGGATGCAGAAAACGATAAAATATCGGTAGCCATGGAGGAATTCGATGGCGATTATGAAGAAGATGAATTGCGGTTGTACCGTATTAAATTTATCAGTGAAGTAGCGAATTAACCAACCAACTAATTCGATTATATGCTGAAAAAGGAAGGTCTGTATCGACCTTCCTTTTTTTTAGATATAAACTTTTTTCAGGGCATCGGTAAAGAGGCCTACTTCTTCCAGGGTTCCCGTGCTTATGCGGCACCAATCGGTATAGGGCGGGAAGGGCCGGCCTATTTGAACCCCTTGATCCATCATGGATCTGTGCAGTTCATGAATGGGTCTTCCGGAATGAAAGAAAACGAAATTGGTTTGAGATGGCAGGTATTCCAGGTTGAGTTCGTCCAGGGTGGCGCAGATCATGTCTTTGGCCTCCTTGTTTTTCTGCAGGCTGAAGTCGTAAAATTCTGTATCGGCCAGGGCAGCCTTGGCTCCTTGTATGGCAGGTACATTGCTGTATGCCATAACGTTGTTTCGTACCTTCTCTGCCAGTTCAGGGGTGGTGACCAGGTAGCCGATTCTCAGTCCGGCCATACCGTAAACCTTCGAGAAAGTACGGGAAACGATCACCTGTTTCCCCTCTTTTACCATACTCACCAGGGATGGATAATCCGGGTCGTCAATGAAATCGTAATAGGCCTCATCGCTGAATAAAATTGTTTTTCGGGCTATTTCTTCACTGTATTTCAATAAGATTTCCTTGGGCAGTAAGTTCGAGGTAGGATTGTTTGGATTGCACAGAAATACCAGGCCGGTCTTCTCGCTTACGGCGTTACTGATAGCGGCCATGTCGTATTCCTTTTTCTCGTTCAGAGGCACCCATTTAACCTCTGCTCCCCATTGTTTGGCATAGGTCATCATGGCCAGAAAAGTGGGTCTTCCGGCAATGATCTCCCCGCCATTGGCAGCAAAGGTAATACCGCAGGCCTTAAGTGCTTCGGTAGAGCCTCCTGTAATAATGATCTGTTCCCGGGCTACCCCTTCTTTCTCGGCCAGCATTTCGGCGAGTTCATCGGCATAGCTGTACGGATAACGACAGGCAATGTCAAGCGAATCCCGGATGGCATTTCTCACGATCTCCGAAGGTCCGTAGGGGTTTTCATTAGAACTGAGTTTGATCATCTTATCCAGCGGACGCGGATGGAATTTTTGCCGCTCTTCCTTGCTGAGGGCATAAAGGGAACCAAAACCACCCATCAGGGCCATACTTCCGCTCATGGCGGTGTTCCGAATCCAGTCTCTTCTGTTCATATGATTTTTTTTATGGTTGATGTATTTCTAAAGATACGGTTTTTAGAGAATCAGGGATATAAGGATATTCAGATTCGTGGGCAGGCAGGTGGTAGATGTCGGGGATAGCTGCCAACCTCAGGGATCAGCAGGGTATAAAAAAGGGAGCACCGATGGTGTTCCCTTTGTGAGTTGAAATCGTATGTGCTGGTATTTTAATTGGAGATCTGGTAATACCGGTCAATGCAGTCTTCTTCGTCATTGTAGAATTCCTTGATAAACCGGAAGGTGGAATCCAGGATACGAACCGATGCTACATTATTCTTGTTGACGTAGGCCACGATCTTACTCAGCTTCATTTCTTCAAAGCCGTGGCGTATCAATCCGTTGGTGATCTCCTTGCCATACCCTTTTTGCCATTCTTCCTTCAGAAGCCGGAAACCGATTTCGTATTCTTGTTTTTCATTTTTAACCAGGGCACAGGTACCCAGAAACCGATGATCTTCCACGCTGGAAATAGCCCATACCCAAAAATCATTCCCCGGTTTTTTGTAGAACTTCATGACCCGTTCCAGGTCCTTGGAGTTTTCTTCCAGGGTGTAGGTTTTCCCTCCCACATAGCGCATTACCGCATGGTCATTCTGCATGCGGTGAAACAAGGGAAGATCACTCTTCCTTAATTCTCTCGCGTATAATCTTTCGGTTTTAAATAACATGTTCTAAAGTTAAAATAAATTCCGGTGAATCCTAATGAAAACAACTATATAACGCTGCTGTTCAGTATTTTAACAGTCATGTTTTCGGTATCCGCTTCTACGGGAATTCCCATAGGGAGGGTGGTGTTTTCATCTATGTGACCTATCGGGAATCCGTAGGCTACAGGAATCTCCAGGTCGCCCAAAGTATTTTGAAGCACTTCCTTCAGGGAAAAGGAGTTTGAATTTCTGGACTTGTTGCAACCAGCAAAAATACCCATGATGATAGCGCTGGCCTTATCAAAGGTGGCAGATTGTCTTAACTGGGTTAGCATGCGGTCTACCCGGTAGGGTTCTTCTTCGATCTCCTCTAGGAATACGATCTTATTGGTGTAGTCGGGTTCATAAGGGGTTCCCGTCATGGCTGCGAGAAGGGAGAGGTTGCCCCCTGCCAGTATTCCGGTTGCCTTACCGGGTTTAAGGAGGTATGGCTGGTATTCTTCGGGTTTTTCTTCTTCCTCTTCATGATAGGGGTATGGGGATAGAATGATCTCTGACTGATCCCCGTTGATGATCCGAAGAAAATGTTCTTTGTTGTAATCTGTATCGAGGGTGGTGCCTACAGGACCGTGAAAGCAAACCAGTCCGGTTTGCCGGTTCATTTCATTTAAAAGGGCAGTGACATCACTAAAACCTGTAAAAATCTTTGGGTGATTCCGGATGAGTTCCCAGTTGATTCCCGGAAGGATACGGGTGCACCCATACCCGCCACGAACACAGAGGATGCCGTCTACATCATCATTTTCAAACATGTGATGCAGGTCTGCAAGGCGTTCTTCATCGGTATTGCTCAGGTAGCCGTAATTGCCGGTGATCCGGTCGGTGTGATATACTTTAAACCCCAGTTCTTCCACATACCCGATGGCTTCCTCAAGCTTTTCCGGAGACACGGCATATCCCGGGGCAATGAGTCCAAGGGTGTCTCCGGGTTCCAGTCGTTTAGCCAGGGTGGCATGCATGAACGGTTGCTCTGTTGCGGTTTGCTCCATGGCAAGGAGGGTTCCCACAGGAAGGAGGGAAACCGCTGGAACAGTAATACTTTTCTTAATGAAATTTCTTCTTTTCATAAATGTTCTGGTCTGTTTGGGTTCTAAATGTATTATGAATTTTTAAAAATATGCCGGTTTTCCCTATCTAAATCCAGGCAAGACTACAGTTGGTCCCGGAAAATCTACAGTTCGGTTATCCTTCTTTTTAAATACGAGTTTTAAGGGGCAACTTTGAACTGTCAATCAAAAAATGAACCGTTATGTTACGTTTAATCTGTTACCTTGCTATGGCGATCGCCAATCTTCTTTCTGCAGAAGAGACAGGTGTGGAGGGATCCGAGGGGGAGAAGATGACGGAATATAAGGTCGTCCCGGAAAAAGGAATAAAAGCAAATGCGGATCAATATCGCGATTATTGGTGCTGTCGCGATCAAAGAACAAAATCTAACCAGGATGAATACTAGGGTTTTTATAAAGGAATTTATCAGGGCATTTCTGATCGGGATCGCCGTTTTTATTTTCGTGCTGGGGCTGAACTGGTATTACGTAGAGGATTTTTCATTAACCCTGAACCGGGAATTGTTCAGTCGTTTTATCCGGAATCAGGTGTTTTCCCTGCTGATCTACTTCGGCAACATGATCCTGATCCGGTATTTGATGCAAAAATACGGAAACAGGTTGTTTGCTGCCAGGAACATGGTTAGGGCAGTGCTGGCTTCAGTGGTGGTAACCATTGTAATGATCTTTCTGGCCAATGTGATCTTCCAGGTAGGGCTGTCGGGAAAAAGTTTCACTGAATTTCTGGAGCAGGAAAAGATTTCCTACTACAGGAACAGCCTGATCCTTTCCATGGTGATCACCTTGTTTTTCTATCTGTTTTACTTCTATAAGCATAAGAAGGAACAGCAGGTGGCAAAACAACAGGTCATTGCGGGAACCGCCACTGCCCAGTTCGATGCATTGAAGAACCAGCTGGATCCGCATTTTCTCTTTAACAGCCTTAATGTTTTAAGCAGTCTCATTGAGGAGAATCCGGATGCGGCACAAAACTTTACCACTGCGCTCTCTAAGATCTATCGCTATGTGCTGGAGCAGAAAAATAAGGAACTGGTGCCTCTGGATGAGGAGCTGAGCTTTGCACGCACCTATATCCGTTTATTGAAAATGCGGTTTGAAGACAGTATTCATTTTGAGGTTCCCGACAGGGCCACAGATCCAGAATATAAGGTGGTGCCGCTCTCATTGCAGTTGTTGCTGGAGAATGCTGTAAAGCACAACAGGGCGGATGCAGAATCGCCTCTGGTGATCCGGATCATTGAAAATAATGGTAGCCTTGAAGTTAGAAACAATTTACAAACTAAGCAGGTGTTGAAAAAAGGCAGTGGATTGGGTCTTAAAAATATAGCCGACCGTTATGCCCTCCTGACCAATAAACAAATGTTCGTGGATAAAACAGAAGGCGAATTCGCAGTAAGAATTCCTTTATTGTCTAAAAAAATATCAAATATGGAATTGCAGAAAGAACACATTGAAGATAAAAGATACCGGAGGGCAAAAGAACGGGTGGAAGCTCTTAAAGGTTTTTACGGAAACCTGATCGCCTTTTGTATCGTGATTCCGGCGCTTGCCTGGATTAATTACAGAACCACGAGTTTTCCCTGGATATTTTTCCCGACCCTGGGGTGGGGATTCGGGTTGCTGATGCACGGGATGGAAGCCTATGGTTATAACCCGCTCTGGGGAAAGCGCTGGGAGGAGCGTAAAATAAGAGAATATATGGAAGAAGAACAAAACAATAAAAACCTGTACCAATGAAAGAACTAACTAAAGACGAACGTTATCAGCGGGCTAAAGACCGGGTTTATGAACTGAAAAAGTTCTACGGCAACCTCACCTCCTATATTTTTGTGGTGATCCTGCTGGCATCCATTAATTATTTTACGAATGGTTTCAGTTATCCGTGGTTTCTTTGGGTGGCTGGTTTCTGGGGGCTCGGTCTAATATTTCATGCGGCGAAGATTTATGGATTTGGACTGTTCTTTGGAAAGGATTGGGAAGATCGTAAGATCAGGCAATTTATGGAGGAAGAGGAGCACGCCGGCCGAAATCGCGGTTGGGAATAAAATATAAAGGTTATGGAATACAGATCGGAATCGTCCCACGGATCAGCTTATCAAACTGCTAAAAAGCGAGTGAATGAGCTCAAAGGATTCTATTGGCACCTTGCCATTTTTACGATCTTTCATGCTTTTCTGGTCCTGAACTATTTTTTGGGATTGGCATGGAATGAAGGATTTGGAATAGCGACCGTACTTTTAAGTTTTATAGGCTGGGGAGCCGGACTGGCTTTTCACGCCTTAAAGGTGTTCGGATTTGGAGGTTGTTTTTTAAAGAATTGGGAGGAACGCAAGATCAGGGAATTTATGGAAAATGACCTCTCGAATCATGATGAATCTAAATAAAAGTAAACCCGAATCATATGCGTGCAATTATTATTGAAGATGAGGCCCCGGCAGCCAGGAGGTTGACCAGAATGCTGGAGAAGTTTCAAATTGAGGTGACCACTTCGCTTTCTTCGGTCAGGGATGCCGTTCAATACTTCAAAGCGAATTCGGCTCCTGATCTCATATTTCTGGATATCCAGCTCTCCGATGGGTTGTCGTTTGAGATCTTTGAGAAGGTTGAGGTCTCCAGCGCCGTGATCTTTACCACGGCGTATGACGAATACGCCCTTCAGGCCTTTAAACTCAACAGCATTGATTACCTTCTCAAACCTATCGACCAGGAAGAGCTGGAGCAGGCCGTTAAAAAATACCGGCATTTTAAACCCGGAGAGCGGATGCTTCAGGTAGATTTTGAAGACATACGAAACCTCCTTGTTAATCCTGTGGACCGGGTGTATAAAAAGCGGTTCGTGGCCAAAGTGGGGCAGCATCTTAAACTAATTCCCGTAACCGATATCGAATGCATATACAGTGAGAACAAAGGTACTTATGCACATACGGAAGACGGGAGAAACTATCTGCTCGATCAGAGTCTCGATCAACTGGAAGAAGAGCTGGATCCCGAAAAGTTCTTCAGGGTGAGCCGTAAGTTCTTTATCCATATAGAGGCAGTAAGTGATATTGTGAGTTATACCAATTCCAGGCTGCAGGTAAAATTAAAGGGCTTTCGCGAATCTGAGGTGATCGTAAGCCGGGAAAGAGTGAAGGATTTTAAGGATTGGCTGGCCTGATCCTCGAATAGGATCAGGAATTCTTAGGAGATTTTTCCACCCGGTTATCGTCAAATGCCGAAGGGAGCAGGCTCGGGATCATTTTTACGAACAGGGGCAGCAGTACAGCCCCGCCCGGGAGGGCGAAAATAGCCAGGGAAGGTATGGTTTTGAAGATATCCAGCAATTGGGTCCTTAGCCGTTCCCTCTCTTCCTTGTTCAGGTCCTGGGTAGCTGATTTACTGATCAGGGCTAGCAATTCCTTACTTTCGCTCAGTTCCTTCTTTAGTCGGCGCCCGTTTCTGAGGATCAGTTTTTTTACCATGACCTGGGAGTTGTCATAAAGCAGGCGGAACGGGTTGGTGTCTTTAAGGAATCCTAGCTGGTCACGGTGTTTCCGGAAAAAAGTGACCGCGTGATCCATGGAAGTTTCTATCCCTTCCGGGCTGAGTTGCAATTCGTCTCCTAATTCCCGAAGCACGTCTTTTCGAATGGCCGACGCAGGGTGGTCCTCCAGGGCTGCCAGGCACGCCAGGTCAAAGAAATAATGATTCTCAAGAATATTAGTGTTCACCTCCAGAAGATCTTTATAACTGTAATAGTCCTTATTACCCCCTGCCGCACCATAGCGGGAGGAGGTTTCCAGTAGTTGCAGAAGCCGCTGATTGTATACCGAGTTGGTGTTCTTCGCGTCGATCACATGGTAGCTGAGGTTCATGATGATCTGCTCCAGCCGCTGTTCATTGCGCTTGAGGTTGCGCTCGCCATGCAGGTACCTCTGGAAATTAAGCACGTCTGTGAACAGCATGGAATTGGTAAGCATCTGGTTAAATGCCCGGGAAATAATATTGTCATTCAGGCTGATACGCTGGTGCAGGAGATATTCCAGCTGGTGCGAGGTCTTTCTTCCGGCCAGGAGTCGGTCGAAAAAGGAAAACTCTTCAATGTGTAGTAGCTGGTAAAAAACAGAGAGGTCCTCCAGGAAGTCGTTGAATCCGGCCTCCCGGCCCTTGTTTAACAGGTAAACATGATAGAGCGCACTTAACAGGTTGATCTTTGCTTTTTCCTCCTCAGAGATCAGTGCAGGAACAGGGATCCCTTTAAGGGTGCTGATGTTGATGCCATAGATGAATCCCATCGAACGGAAATGCTGGTAGAATTCCAGTTCGCTGTTCAGGTTGGAGGGGGCTTTGCGAAGCAAAGACCCGAATTTTTCGATCCATCCCTGTGCAGAGGGGTTCATATGCTCTTGTCTTTAGATGGGGATAAAATTACAACCTTATGGATAATCCCGGGAAAAGAAGATGTAATTACTTCGTTGTGGTAAACAAAAAAGACGCCATAAGGGCGTCTTTAATGTGTTTACATGCAGGGGTGTCTTTACTGGACTGCCTTAAATGGTACAGAGACTCTGGTGGTTCCCCATCCCATGTGCATGTTGGCCCCCTCCTGGGTAGGCTCAAATGCTATGGAAAAAGCATCCAGGGATTTACTGTCATTTCCTGCTGGCACATTAAAACGAACCACATCCTTGCTTTCGTCATAATTGTAAGCCCCCCAAACGTCGGTGTCGCTGTTCAGGATAATTGTCCATTCATCCTTTCCGGGAATGCTGAACAGAGAATAGGTGCCGGCTTTCACGGTTTGATCGCCCAGCATCATATCCTGGTAGAGGTGAACCTCAGTGGCCTCATTGGCTCCGGTTCTCCAGACTTCTCCGAAAGGAGCCAGGTCAACTCCGATCTGCCGCCCTTTTAGCTGGGGTCTGGAATATACGACCTTGATCAGAGGCGCAGCGCCCCGTTCCGGTCTGTAATAAGAAATATCGGCCGGACTTTTATCGAGTCCGCTGAATTCCTGGGCACTTAATTCGCTGCTGAGCCCCATAACCACAGCGAGAAAGAAAACAGTAAAAATGTTCCTGATCATAATGATGGTGATTTTAATTTGAAATAAAACTACAAAAACCAACGCGTATCCCCCAGTAAAATTGTGATCATCTTTGTTTTTGGGAGCATCTTTTTTGAGTGCTTACTTACGAATTGGCAGATTTTTGAGAGGGAACCGTGGATTTACAAAGAAATAGTAAGTATTATTATTGTTTTAATTTCAATTGTAAATCAATTAATGATTATTGGTTTAAAATATAAATACAAAGAATCATATTTGTTATGTATTGAAATCTAAATAACAACCTTATGTGTGGAATTGTTTGTGCCTTTGAGCTGAAAAGAAGTGCTGAGGTCCTCCGGCCTCAGATCCTGGATATGTCTAAAAAGATCCGTCATCGCGGACCCGACTGGAGTGGAATTTACAGTAATGAAAAGGTGATCATGGCTCATGAACGTCTGGCTATTGTGGATCCGGCGTCAGGGAAGCAACCCCTGGTGAGCCCCGATGGAAAATTAATTCTCGCAGCCAACGGGGAAATATATAACCACAGGGAACTCAGAAAGGAGCTGGAGGGGGTTTATGATTTTAAGACCGGATCCGACTGTGAAGTGATTCTCGGGCTGTATAAAAAATACGGAATGGATTTCCTGGATAAGCTGAACGGGATCTTCGGATTTGTACTTTATGATGTTGATAAGGATGTTTACCTGATCTCCCGGGATCATATGGGTATTATTCCGTTGTATACAGGAAGGGATCGTGAGGGTACATTTTATGTAGCTTCTGAGTTAAAGGCACTCGAAGGGGTGTGCAGCACCATAGAACTTTTTCCACCGGGGCATCGTTTCGGGTCTGATACAAAGGAACTGGTGCGCTGGTATGAAAGGGATTGGATGGATTACGAGGCAGTGAAGGAAAATAAAAGCAGCATTGCAGAGCTAAAGGATGCTCTGGAGGCTGCCGTGCATCGGCAGTTGATGAGTGATGTGCCCTATGGGGTGCTCTTATCCGGAGGGTTGGATTCTTCGGTTACTTCGGCCATTGCCAAGAAGTATGCAGCCAAACGAATAGAGAGTGATGACACCAAGGAGGCGTGGTGGCCTCAGTTACATTCGTTTTCCGTTGGGCTGGAAGGATCTCCGGACCTCAAGGCGGCCAGAGCCGTGGCTGACCATATAGGAACGATCCATCACGAGATCATTTTTACCCTTCAGGAAGGATTGGATGCTATTCGCGATGTGATCTATCACTTGGAAACTTATGATATCACCACCGTGCGTGCCTCCACTCCAATGTACCTGATGGCGCGGGTGATTCGTTCGATGGGAATCAAAATGGTGCTTTCAGGAGAAGGCGCAGATGAATTATTCGGGGGGTATTTGTATTTCCATAAGGCGCCTACGGCAAAGGATTTTCATGAGGAGACGGTGCGAAAGCTGGATAAGCTGCACATGTACGATTGTCTTCGAGCCAATAAATCACTGGCGGCCTGGGGGGTGGAAGGCCGGGTGCCCTTCCTGGATAAGGAATTTATGGATGTTGCCATGCGCATGAATCCCGATGATAAGATGATCAACGGGGAACGCATGGAGAAATGGCTGATCAGAAAGGCTTTTGAAGATTACCTGCCTGCAAGTGTGGCCTGGCGGCAGAAAGAACAGTTTTCTGACGGGGTTGGATACAGTTGGATAGACACCCTGAAAGCCGTAGTGGAAGAACAGGTAACCGATGAGCAAATGGCCAACGCGTCCTACCGTTTCCCTATTCAGACACCTGGCAGTAAGGAAGAGTACTTCTACAGGAGTATTTTTGAGGAGCACTTTCCTTCGGATGCTGCAGCGCTGAGCGTGCCTTCCGTGCCCTCTGTAGCTTGTAGTACTCCCGTAGCACTGGAATGGGATGAGGCATTTAAAAATATGAATGACCCTAGTGGAAGAGCAGTGGCATTTGTCCATGAAGAGGCCTATGTGAAGTGATTTAGCGAGTTGTTTGTCAGTGTTTTGAGAAAAAGGGAGCCATTGGCTCCCTTTTTCCACAATTGATGTTAATAACTTGGAGGCTTTAAGGGGCTGTAAATCCCATTGTTTGGCTGTGTTTTGTTATATTTGTCTGTTTGACAAAACGACCTAATATCTTAATAGTTTATGAGCGAAGAACTTAATAAGAAACAGTACTCGGCCGACAGTATTCAGGCGCTGGAAGGAATGGAGCACGTACGTATGCGCCCTTCCATGTATATTGGAGATGTGGGGGTAAGAGGACTTCATCACCTGGTTTATGAGGTGGTGGATAACTCTATTGATGAAGCCCTGGCCGGTCACTGTGATACCATTCGCGTGGCCATTAATGAGGATAATTCGGTTACGGTAGAGGATAATGGTAGGGGGATTCCCGTGGATATCCACAAAAAAGAAGGAATTTCTGCCCTGGAAGTGGTAATGACCAAGATCGGTGCCGGAGGTAAATTTGATAAGGATTCCTATAAGGTATCCGGGGGATTGCACGGAGTAGGTGTGTCCTGTGTGAATGCGCTTTCTGAGAGCCTTAAGGCTACCGTATATCGCGATGGTAAGATCTGGGAGCAAGAGTATGAAAGGGGTAAAACCCTGTACCCGGTTAAGGCCGTAGGGGAAACCG
This sequence comes from Robertkochia flava, assembly GCF_020166515.1. Taxonomy (GTDB): domain Bacteria; phylum Bacteroidota; class Bacteroidia; order Flavobacteriales; family Flavobacteriaceae; genus Robertkochia; species Robertkochia flava. The sequence goes on from NZ_JAINZT010000004.1 coordinate 234,661, forward strand.
ACCTTCGTGGTACGGTGGTTACCTTTAAACCGGACGATCAGATCTTTAAGCAGACCCTTGAATACAATTACGATACCCTTGCCAGCCGTATGCGTGAGCTGGCCTACCTGAATAAAGGAATACGTATTACCCTGACCGATAGAAGACACACCGATGACAAAGGAGAGTTTCTCGGAGAAGATTTTTATTCTGAGGAAGGACTTAAGGAATTCATCCGTTTTCTGGATGGAAACCGGGAGCCCCTGATCGAGGATGTGATCTCTATGGAAGGCGAAAAAAATGGGATCCCGGTAGAGGTAGCAATGATTTACAATACCTCGTTTAACGAGAACCTGCATTCCTATGTAAACAATATCAACACCCATGAGGGGGGGACCCACCTTTCCGGGTTCCGTCGTGGTTTAACTACCACCCTGAAAAAATATGCAGACAATTCCGGGTTGCTGGATAAGCTTAAGTTTGAGATCGCCGGAGATGATTTCCGGGAAGGACTTACGGCTATTGTTTCTGTTAAGGTAGCCGAACCTCAGTTTGAAGGGCAAACGAAAACCAAGTTGGGGAACCGGGAGGTAACTTCTGCGGTATCCCAGGCGGTATCTGAAATGCTTGAAAATTACCTGGAGGAGCACCCTAATGATGCCAAGACCATCGTGCAGAAAGTGATCCTGGCTGCCCAGGCCCGCCATGCGGCGAGAAAGGCGAGAGAAATGGTGCAGCGTAAAACCGTGATGAGCGGTGCCGGTTTGCCCGGTAAGCTGTCTGACTGCTCTGAGCAGGACCCTCAGAAATGTGAGGTGTTTCTTGTGGAGGGAGACTCGGCAGGTGGTACGGCCAAACAAGGACGGGATCGTAACTTTCAGGCTATCCTGCCCTTGAGAGGTAAGATCCTGAATGTGGAAAAGGCCATGTCGCATAAGGTGTTTGAAAACGAGGAGATCAGAAACATCTTTACAGCACTCGGGGTTACCATAGGTACCGAGGAAGATAGTAAAGCGCTGAATATTGAAAAGCTGCGTTACCATAAAATTGTCATCATGTGTGATGCGGATGTCGATGGTTCGCACATTGCTACCCTGATCCTGACCTTCTTCTTCAGGTATATGAAGGAGCTCATTGAGAACGGGTACGTTTATATTGCCACACCTCCGCTTTACCTTGTGAAAAAGGGTAATAAGAAGGAGTATGCCTGGAACGATAAGGAAAGGGATGTACTCATCGAGCAGTTCGGAGGTAATGTGAATGTGCAGCGTTATAAGGGTCTTGGAGAGATGAACGCTGAGCAGCTTTGGGATACGACCATGAATCCTGAGTTCAGAACCCTGAGGCAGGTTACCATAGATAATGGTAGTGAAGCCGATCGTATCTTCTCCATGCTCATGGGCGATGAGGTGCCTCCAAGGAGGGAGTTCATTGAGAAGAACGCCATCTATGCCAATATTGATGCGTAAGTAAAATTTTCATATTATTGTAAAATAAAACCCACTTTTTAGGTGGGTTTTATTTTTGATGTCTACAACAATCTAAATGCTTTTTATGAAAAAGATCCTGCTTATGGTTTTCCTGGGCGTCTCAGCAATGCTCCAGGCTCAGAATGATTTTGATGTAATTCTTGCTGCGGGGGTGGATGACGCACAGCGGTTTGCTTCAGACTACCTCAAACCCGGAACAAACGGACTGATGTACAGTATGAATAATGGGTGGTTTAACAGCGGCGAGGCTAAGCCTTTTTTAGGGTTTGAGGTCTCTGTGATCGCAAATGGCGCTTTGGTAAAAGACAGTCATCGCCAGTTTACCATGAATGTTGCGGATTATGAAAATATCACTTTTACCGATGGGGCTTCTTCAAAAATGGTGGCTACAGCCCTTGGGGAAAATAATCCTGATATCGATGTTGTTCTCACCTATGACGACCCGATCTTTGGAGATCAGACCGTGGAGGTCACCCTTCCAGATGGTATTGGTACCTCGGCATCTCTGATTCCTTCGGCTTTTTTACAGGTAGGCGTGGGCTTATTTAAAGGGACAGAATTGAAAGCGAGATTCGTGCCTAAAGTCCAGTTCGATGAAGTGTCTACAGAATTGTATGGGATTGGGTTGCAGCATGAGTTCACCAAATGGCTTCCGGCAGATAAGCTTCTTCCGGTTGCGGTTTCCGGATTGGTGGCCTATACTTCCCTGAACGGATCTTATGATTTCACCGCTTCATCGGGAATAGAAGGGGAGGATCAGCGCGTGGAAAACAAAACTCATACCTGGTTGTTCGAGGGTATCGTGAGTACGAGGCTTCCTGTCATTAACTTTTATGGGGCTTTGGGTTATATAAAGGGCGAGTCGGCCTCTGATATTCTTGGAACCTACAGGGTAACAAACGGATTGTTAACCACGGAGGATATTGTGGATCCCTTCTCTGTTCAAAGTGAAATAAGCGGCATGCGCGCTACTCTGGGAACCAAGTTAAAACTTGCATTATTCAGGCTGAACCTGGATTACACCTTTGCAGAATTCGACAGTTTTTCTGTAGGGCTGAATTTCGGGCTCAGGTAAAAAAAAAGGGAGGGTGTATAGTGCCTTTTTGAATTACCAAAGCTTAGATATTCAAAATTTAAAGGGGCCTTCTGCGTCGTGTAGGAGGCCTCTCCGTTTTCCGGGATGGCATCCAGAATGGAAATATCTGCTTTCGGGTCTGTTCGGGTACTCCTGCTAGCCGCTTTCTTTCCGGAAGAGGGACTTTTAAGGGGTGGTCAATAAATTGGTGCCCAGAAGGGATTTAGCAGCGATCTTTTGCAGTCGATTATGTTAAATTTACTAGCTTTGTGATCGCTTAAATCAACGTCTAAATTATAATCTTAATTATATGAAAGTAACAGTAGTAGGTGCAGGAGCCGTTGGAGCAAGTTGTGCCGAGTACATTGCTATTAAAAATTTCGCCTCTGAGGTGGTTTTAGTGGATATCAAGGAAGGTTTTGCCGAAGGAAAGGCTATGGACCTCATGCAAACCGCTTCTCTTAACGGATTTGATACTAAAATTACCGGTACCACCGGCGATTACTCGAAAACTGCAGGAAGTGACATTGCCGTGATTACCAGCGGTATTCCAAGAAAACCCGGAATGACCCGTGAAGAACTTATCGGGATCAATGCCGGCATTGTTAAAGATGTGGCGTCCAACCTGGTTAAGCATTCTCCTGATGTGATCCTGATCGTGGTAAGTAACCCTATGGATACCATGACTTACCTGGCTCATAAAGTAGCCGGTCTTCCTGAAAACAGGATCATCGGGATGGGAGGAGCCCTGGATAGTGCACGGTTTAAATACAGACTGGCAGAGGCTCTTGAAGCCCCGATCTCTGACGTAGATGGTATGGTGATCGGTGGGCATAGTGATACAGGAATGCTTCCGCTGACCCGTCTGGCTACCAGAAATTCTGTTCCTGTTTCCAAATTCCTTTCCGAAGAGCGTCTTGAGCAAGTAAAAGAAGATACAAAAGTGGGAGGGGCTACCCTTACCAAACTTCTTGGTACCAGTGCCTGGTATGCTCCCGGAGCAGCAGTGTCGGCTCTGGTTCAGGCTATTGCCTGCGACCAGCAGAAAATGTTCCCTTGTTCTGTTAAACTTAACGGGGAATACGGTTTGAACGACATCTGTATCGGGGCCCCTGTGATCATTGGTCGAAACGGAATTGAGAAAATAGTGGAGATCGAACTGGATGAAAAAGAACAGCAAAAACTGTCAGAAAGTGCAGATGGTGTAAGAAAAACCAATGCCCTTTTAGAGGTTTAGTTTACCTTACGATAGGTAACATATTAAGAATCAACCCTGTTGCACCCCTTGTGTTAACAGGGTTTTTCGTGTTTTAAATCCCATGAAAAATAATTGTCAGTTCATATGGTATATGCTATATTTGGCCGTTTGAAAGAATTGACCATTAAATAATTTAAGAATGCAGAACAAAGGACTTATCAGACTTTTTGCTATTTTATTCGGTATCGTCAGCATTTATCAGCTGTCGTTTACCTTTGTAGCAAACAAGGTGGAAAATGAGGCCGAAACTTATGCCCTGAATCAGGTTACTGAAACCGAAGAAGATTATGTGGCAAAGCGGGAGGCTGTTGAATCGAGGTATTTGGATTCGCTGTCTAACCAGGAAGTTTTTAACCTGGGAGTCAGTAGTTATACCTACAGTGAAGTAAAGGATAAAGAGCTTAACAAAGGTCTTGACCTGAAGGGGGGTATCAATGCTATCCTTCAGATCTCGGTTAAGGATATTCTAAAGGGGCTTGCAGACAACTCTAAGGACCCGGTATTCAACGAGGCCCTGGCCAGAGCTGACGAAGCTGCTAAAGACAGTCAGGACGATTATGTAGAGCTGTTTTTCCAGGAATTTGAAGCCGTATCTAACGGATCTACCAAGTTGGCTTCTCCGGATATCTTCGCAAACAAAACACTGAGTGAAGAGATCAACTTCCAAATGTCTGATGAGGAGGTAAAACCAATTATCAGAAGAAAAATTGATGAGTCTGTTGTTTCAGCTTTTGAGGTACTGCGTAAGCGTATCGATAAGTTTGGTGTAACGCAGCCCAATATTCAGCGTTTGGGAACTTCCGGGCGTATTCTTGTGGAGCTTCCGGGAGCTAAGAATGTAGAGCGGGTGAAGAACCTGCTTCAGAGTACAGCCCAGCTGGAATTCTGGGAAACCTTCAAAACCGAAGAAGTTACCCCTTTCCTCATCAGTGCCAATAATACCCTGAGAGATCTTGTGGAAACCAAGGAAGAAGTGATCGAAGAGGAAACTTCTGAAATCGATTCTTTGTTGTCTGATGTTGCTCAGGACTCTCTTGATATCGCAGAGCAAAACAATCCGCTTTTCGATCTTATCGTAAGCGCCGGATTCCAGGGGTCTCCAATGGTGGCTACAGTAGCGATCAAGGATACCGCAGAGTTTACGTCATACCTGAAAAAGCCGGAAGTAAGAGCACTTCGCCCTGCTTCTCTTCAGTATGCTAAATTTGCGTGGGGTATCCCGGCCAAGAATGCTGAGGTGGTAAACCTTTACGTGCTTAAGAGTAATCGTAATGATGAGCCTGCAATGAACGGAGATGTGATCACCGATGCAGCTCAAACCTTTGATATCGCAGGTCGTCCTGCAGTATCCATGCAAATGAACACCCGTGGTGCTAAGATATGGGAAGAACTTACCGGAAAGGCTTTCCGCGAAGGTGGAAATATTGCCATTGTACTCGATAATATTGTGTATTCAGCTCCCGGAGTATCCAAGGGTGCTATTACAGGAGGAAATTCTGAGATCTCAGGTGACTTTAGCCTGGAAGAAGCAGATGACCTTGCCAACGTGCTAAGGGCTGGTAAACTTCCTGCCTCAGCAGAGATCATTCAATCTGATATCATCGGACCGTCCCTTGGACAGGAGGCTATCGACAGCGGTATGACCTCTTTCCTTATCGCCATGGTGCTGGTGCTGATCTGGATGGTATTCTACTACGGTAAAGCCGGTATTTTTGCAGATATAGCCCTGGTGTTTAACATCGTACTGATCTTTGGAGTGCTGGCCGGATTAGGTGCTGTACTTACCCTGCCAGGTATTGCAGGTATCGTACTTACCATTGGTATGTCTGTGGATGCCAACGTACTGATCTTTGAGCGTGTTAAAGAGGAGGTGAAGAAAGGAAAAGGACAAATGCAGGCCATCTCTGATGGTTTCAGTAACGCCCTGTCTTCCATCCTTGATGCGAACATCACTACCGGACTTACGGCGATTATCCTGTTGTTATTTGGTACAGGTCCTATCCAGGGATTTGCGACTACCTTATTAATAGGTATTGCCACATCGCTGTTCACTGCCATTTTTGTTACCCGATTGTTGATCGAATGGTACCTGAAGAGTGGTAAGAACCGTCTTGATTTTTATACCGGATTAACCAAGAATCTTTTTGCGAATATCAATGTTGATTTCCTGTCTAAGCGCAAGATATCTTATATATTCTCAGCAGTTTTAGTATTGGTTAGTGCTGTGATGTTATTTACCAAAGGACTTGACGGAGGTGTTGATTTTGTCGGAGGACGTTCTTATACGGTACGTTTCGTAGATCCGGTTAATCCAACTGAGATCGCTAACGATCTGTCGGAAGACTTTGGTACCGCCGAGGTAAAGACTTATGGGGATCCTAACCAGGTGAAGATCACTACCAAATACAAGGTGGATGAAGATGGTGCTGCGGTAGATGAGGAGATCCAGAAAACCATGTTTACCACACTTCAGAAGTACCTTCCGGACGGAATTACCTATGAGGAGTTTATTCATGGAAGTGGTGAGAAAACCATTGGTATTGTTCAGGCTATTAAAGTAGGACCTACCATTGCGGATGATATTAAGAAGAATGCGGTGTGGGCTATTCTCGGCTCTCTTGCCATCGTGTTCCTGTATATACTGTTGCGATTCAGTAAATGGCAATTCTCTCTTGGAGCGGTTACTGCCGTATTCCACGATGTGGTTATAGTGCTTGGTATTTTCTCTGCATTCTCCAGCATTATGCCGTTTAACATGGAGATCGACCAGGCATTTATCGCGGCTATCCTTACCGTGATCGGTTACTCGCTTAACGATACAGTGGTTGTGTTCGACCGTATCCGTGAGGTGATCAAGGAGAAAGGATGGAGAGGCGGAGAGAATGTTAACGAAGCGCTTAACAGCACGCTCAGCCGTACCCTGAATACCTCGCTTACCACCTTGGTGGTGCTTCTGGCCATCTTCATCTTCGGAGGAGAGTCGCTGAGAGGATTTATGTTTGCAATGATCATAGGTATCATTGTGGGTACTTACTCATCGCTTTTCATCGCTACTCCGGTAATGTTTGATACCCTTAAGTCTAAGGGCGAACGTAAGAAGAAAGCCGAATAAGTTTTGAATTGAACAGGATCTGACAAAGATCTTCTCAATACTAAAAAAGCCATCTGAATTTCAGATGGCTTTTTTAATTCCCTGGAATTAACACAGGACATTGTCAAAGTTAGCTAGGATCTTAACGAGCTTGTGAATACGCGAATTCCGGAAACAGATGGTTTAGGGATGGCATTTTCCCGGATGGGATAATCGCATACTTTACACTCTAAAGGTGAATTTGACAACGGGGTTCCCAAAGCAGGCTGGTCATTGTTAAGGATGTCCTGATAAGTTAGCCAGACGGGTGCTGCGGTACATTCTTCCTGAACATATCTCAATTTTTCTGACTTACAACGCGGACAACAAACTTTTGAGCTTTCCGTCTGCTTTGATTTTTCATTATGTTCGATGAGAATCCTGATCCGTGTCTTGGTCAGGTTTCTTTCCCGAAGATAAAGTTTGATCTGTTGTTGGGTCTCAGAGGCCAGGTTGATCGCCGTATAGGTTGCAAAATACGCCAGTTCAAGATCTGTTAATTCTCCGAGAGCCGCTCTTATAAGATTCATATTTAGATAGTTAGATTGTTTTTCAAATATATACAGAATTACCACTTATAAAAGTGGTTTTCGACCAAATGCAGGGGTGCAGTTATCAACAAAATGTTGATAATCAGTCATGTGGAAAAGCTTTTTAAGGGCTGTATTTTAAGGGGGTGATCTGTAAAACGCTGTAAATCAAGGATTAAACGCAGGCTATCGCTTTTAAGTAACTGTAAATTAGATTGTTGATAACTGTAATAAGAGTTTTTAACCGATCAGATTACTGGGTTTTTATTACGGGGGTCGTTTTTATGAAGGTTTTATGATAACTCTTGCCGGAATACTTTTGTATTCTTCAGGCCGTCCGGTATTGTTCTTTATATAAAAGGGTTTTGCCTTTAGAAAAGAGGAGAATAATGCTCTTTATTTGGTTTTCTCTTCCCAGGTGTGAAACGAAGACTGATTGGGATCCGTTGTCTTGTGGTGCAAATAGAGGAGGAGGTAGGGTGTAAGACCGGGAAGATGGGATCTGGTTATGCGGTATTTATTTTTAGCGGAAGTGAGCTGTGTTTTCCTCTGAACGGAGGACGAATACCCCGATAATAAGCTAGGGGCAATACCCTACCCGGGAAAGGAACTACTTTCCGTCATCCATTCTTTTTACGGCTATACTGTCCTGAATGGAAATATTCCAGAGGTCTGCAGTTCCTGCATTTAATTCCAGTACATATTTCGCAGGGTACTTGGAGGGGAGGGATGCTTTGTCAAAAGGGGTTGCATTTTTTACAATGCTAACGATCCTGCCGTGCTTGTCTGCGTAAAGAATATCCAGGGCGATAAGGGTGTTTTTCATATAAAAGGCTCTGGGTGCCTCCTCTTCAAAAATGAACCACATTCCCTGGTCTTGCTTCATGGATTCCCGGTACATGAGCCCGGTTTGACGCTCATATGGGGTTTCTGCGATTTCAATTTCGAGTTGGTCTACAAGGAGGCTGTCGCCTTTATAGATCTGAGCAGTGGCCTCCCTGGTAAAGGTCACCGGGGTTTCGCTGATCGCTCGGGATTTTTCCTCCTTGCAGGCCGTTAGAGCGAGAAACAGCAAAAGCAGGGATCTACGCAACATGATTTCTTTTTCTGAACATAAAGTAAAAACCGGCGATGATAAAAGGAATGCTAAGCCATTGTCCGGTGGTAAATATTCCTAATGCCGACTCAAATCCACCCTGGGATTTTTTGTAGAATTCAGCAATGAATCTTACTGTCCAAAGCAGTACCAGGAATAATCCGAATATATATCCGGGTTGATCCTTTTTATTGGTTCTCCAGTACACGGCCCAGAGGATGAGAAAAACGATCACGTAGCCAAAGGATTCGTAAAGCTGTGCGGGGTGCCTTGGGAAATCTTCTCCCAGTCTTTTGAAAATAACCCCAAAGTCGGTGTTGGTGGGTTTACCAACGATCTCCGAATTAAAGAAATTACCCAGGCGAACGAAGATGCCTCCAAGTGCAACCGGGATAACGATTCTGTCCAGAATCCAGATCACCGGTTTTTGGATGATCTTTTTGCTGTAGAGGTACATGGCGATGATGATTCCTATAGCCGCTCCGTGGCTGGCAAGTCCCTGGAACCCGGTAAACCGGAAACTGGGGCTGAATTCAAAGGGCAGGAAAACGCTTAGCGGGTCTTCAAGGAATACCTCTGGTTCATAGAATATAAAGTGTCCGAGGCGGGCCCCAAGCAAGGTGGCGATCACGGTGTAAATAAATAAAGGGTCCAGTTTTTCCACGGAGATGCCTTCGTTTTCATAGATCTTTTTCATGATCCACCATCCGAGAGAGAAGGCAATGATAAACATCAGGCTGTAATAGCGAAGCGGAAAGGATCCGATATGGAACAGAACTCCGTCAGAGTCCCAGGTAAAACTTAGAAAATGCATGTTCGGTTATGTTTTGCAGGTAAATATAGATAATTCACCTCTATATTCTGTTGTGGTCGGAGGCCAATTGTTAACAAGGCCGTGAACAGTATCACGGCACCGGGTCGTAGCCCGATCCTCCCCAGGGGTTACAACTGGCGATACGTCTTACAGCCATCCAGCCCCCTTTAAAAAGACCGTGTTTTTTAAGCGCTTCCAGGGTGTACTGGGAACAGGTGGGGGAGTATCTGCATGATGCCGGGGTGTAAGGGGAAATAGCTACCTGGTAGAACCTGACCAGAAAGATGAACGGGCTGATTAAAATATTTTTTAAGGTCCACTTCATCTTATCAGGTACGCTCTATTGGGTTTGACATTTAATTCAGCTGGAAAGAAGTACCTTCCTTCCCATCCTTTAGCTGGATGCCTATTTCAGCCAGTTCGTCCCGGATCTTATCGGCTGCGGCAAAATCCCTGTTAGCCCTTGCTTCTGCCCGCAAATGGATCAGCAGTTCAACTGCTCCGCTTAACTTGTCTGCTGACGATTCCTCGGTTTTATTTTCATCCACAAGGCCCAGGACTTCAAAAACGAAGCTGTTCATGGTGTCTTTAAGCAATTGCAGGTTTTGAGCATCGATCGTTTCCTTGCCTTCCTTGATCAGGTTGATGTGTTTTACGGCATCGAATAGCCTGGCTATAAGGATAGGGCTGTTGAAGTCGTCATTCATGGCGTCATAACATTCCTGTTTCCAGGAGGTCACATCGAAATCACTCTTCTGCGCATCGGCTTCGAGTTTGTCAAGGTCTTTAAGCCCTTCCATAAGGCGTTGAAAACCTTTTTCTGACGCCTCAAGGGCTTCATTGCTAAAATCCAGGATACTGCGGTAGTGTGCCTGCAGCATAAAGAATCTCGCAACGGTAGGAGAGAATGGTTTGCTTAAAATGTCATTATTCCCTGAAAAGAGTTCATAGGGAAGAATGTTATTCCCGGTAGATTTTGCCATTTTCTTTCCGTTAAGGGTAAGCATATTGGCGTGCATCCAGTAATTTACCGGGGAAGTGCCCTTCGATGCTTCGTTCTGAGCGATCTCACACTCATGATGCGGAAATTTTAAATCCATTCCACCGCCGTGAATATCAAAGTGTTCTCCGAGATATTTGGTGCTCATGGCAGTACATTCCAGGTGCCATCCCGGAAACCCGTCACTCCATGGCGAAGGCCACCGCATAATATGCTGGGGTTCCGCTTTTTTCCAAAGAGCAAAATCCTGAGGATTTTTTTTGTCGCTTTGTCCGGCCGTTTCACGGGTATTGTGGATCATGTCTTCGATATTTCTGCCGCTGAGTTTCCCGTAGTGGTGTTCTTCGTTGAATTTTTGCACATCAAAGTACACCGATCCGTTAACCTCATAGGCAAACCCATTGTCAAGGATCTCTTTGATCACTTCGATCTGTTCGATGATATGTCCGGTGGCAGTAGGTTCGATGCTCGGAGGAAGGTTGTTGAATTTATTCAGGGTATTGTGGAAATCTACCGTATACCTCTGGACCACCTCCATTGGCTCTATCTGCTCCAGCCTTGCCTTTTTTGCAATTCTGTCTTCCCCTTCGTCAGCGTCATTCTCCAGGTGTCCGGCATCGGTTATGTTACGGACGTACCTCACCTTGAATCCCAGGTGTTTGAGGTAGCGAAACACCAGGTCAAAAGAAATAAAGGTCCTGCAATTTCCAAGGTGAACATTGCTGTATACGGTAGGACCGCATACATACATGCCTACATGGCCTTCGTTTATAGGTTCAAAAACTTCTTTTTGTCCGCTAAGTGAATTGTGAATCTTTAATTGCTGTTCCTTGTATAATTGCATAGCCAGGCTATTCTCGTGATAGATATGTTTGCAGGATCGGGTTGTATCGGGTCTAGAATTCGGTATCTAAGTTAATATAATCCAGGAATTCTCTGCGCACCGCTGCATCTTTAAACTTTCCTCCGAATTCAGCGGTAACTGTGCTGCTTTCGATATCGCGGATCCCTCTTGAATTTACGCAAAGGTGTTTGGCGTCAACCACACAGGCCACGTCTTTTGTTCCGAGAGCCTTTTGTAGCTCCTGAACGATCTGCATGGTCATGCGCTCCTGTACCTGGGGCCGCTTCGCATAATAATCTACGATACGGTTCATTTTGGATAAGCCGATAACAGAGCCGTTGGAAATGTAGGCAACATGTGCTCTTCCTACGATAGGTAAGAGGTGGTGTTCACAGGTGGAGTACACCGTGATGTTCTTTTCCACCAGCATTTCCCCGTATTTGTATTTGTTCTCGAAAGTGGACGCTTTGGGCTTGCGTTCAGGGTGAAGTCCTGCAAAGATCTCTTTGACAAACATATTGGCTACCCTTCTCGGGGTACCTCTCAGGCTGTCGTCGGTAAGGTCCAGTCCCAGGGTTTCCATGATGCTGTATACCTGGGCTTCGATCCCTTCGATCTTTTCATCATCCGATATTTCGAAGGCATCATCCCGAAGCGGGGTTTCTGCCGAAGAACCAATGTGTTCATTACCCAGTTCTTCGTATTGCTCTTCCAGTGCTTTGTCTATCTTCATTTCTTAGTATAAAATTTAATGCCGTTTCAGGCACGGCATTCGGCCTTCCCTCAAAGCTAATGATAAGTCTTAGCAGTTGGAAAAAAATAGACTGCAAAGATAAGTATTTATCGACTATTGACGTAACGCCATCAGAAAGTTGTCTGATTTTGACATTTCGTTAACGCATCGCCAGCTTGTCGTTGTGCGACAAAGCCCTCAGGCGCCAATACGGTCGGTGCTTTCGGGCTTGTGTGTCGTAATTTTCTGAATGTATGATGCCTGAAAATGTTGTGTACTTGCTTTTTAGAATTTGATCGAATAGCTCAGTACCCAGTTGGAGAGCTCGGTGTTGATGCCGGCCTGGGTATTCATGTTAGGATAAAGGGCCTGGTTGCGATCCCTGTCGCTGGTTGCCCAGGCAAAATCCAATTGGCTGCCCCCGAAATTGATCCCTGCACCGAGGGAGTATCCGGTGAGGTCCCCAATGGCATTACTATTTTGGTAAGGGGTTTCTTCGAACCGGTATCCGCCTCTGAAGCTCCAGGCGCCTAATCGGAATTCGGCCCCAAGTCTGAGGGAAGACACAGCCTTGAGCTCCTGGTTCATCAGGCTGTTCTGTTCTGCAAAGAAAGGGTCGTTGCTGGGGCGAAGACGGGCATTACTCATGTCCTGGTAGGTGTAATCCATACTTATCAATCCGCTTTTCCCAACTACAATGGCTCCACTGGCCATATACTTGGAAGGAATACGAATGGAATAATCCGGAAACCTGTAAATAACATCAGGGTATACTTCGATGAGCTCAACTTGTCCGTTATCCGAATTCAGGAGGTCAGTATTGATGGCCTGCCAGAGTTCATCGGTTAGGTTGTACCAGGTAGGGGTTTGGTAGGAGGCTCCGAACCTTAGGCTTTCGCCCAGTTTTGCGATGATCCCTGCGTTTGCCGAGAAACCACTTCCGAAGGTTAAAAGTTCATTATCGAATTGAACGTATTGGAGAGGCGAATCGGGGTCGTAATTAAATTCGTCAAACCGAACGATCTTTCGCCGGTCTACGGCATGCAGGTTAATGCCTATTCCCATATACAGGTTGCTATTGTGCTGGGCACCCATATTAAAGGTGAACTTACTGTCGGTTCCCCTTGTGATAATGCGTTGTTCCTGTTCAAGTCCGCTGCCAAGAATTGCGTTGGAAACATAGGTGTTGGAATTGCTGCCTGAGGGGTTGATGACAAAAGCCTGGTAGCCCAGGAACCCCTGTTGCGCATTATACCCCAGGGAATTTCCGATATTGATATAAGCGTCTGTTATGGTTTCTCCACTGAGTACGCTCAGATCGTCCGGGGAGAAGCCGTTCGCATTGGCGATGAAATAATCGGCTACCGACTGGGCGCCTCTTCCGCTTATAAAAATATCATTGTCAAAGTTGGTTTGTATGTCGTAGTTGAAGCCCATGGAAAACTTTTTCCATCCGCTTTTCTGATCCCGGTTATTGAATACCAGGACTCCACCGGCCTGGTTCAGTTCGAAATTCGTATCTCTGTTTACCGACGTGGTATTTCCAAATCGGGCGACGTTTCTGTTTTGGTAGATCGATCCGGTAAAGGTGAACGTGGAATAATTGAATACCGCTGAAGCAGCAGGATTGTTATTCAGGGCAGAAAGGTCTCCCCCGAGGGCGCCAAAAGCCCCGCTCATCGCCTGGTATCGTGCTGTTCCCAGCAGGTTCGTGGTTCCCAGTGCGGTTACATCACTAATGTCCTGGCCATAAAGGGAAGACATAAGAAGTCCGGGGATCACTATAGATAGTAGTCTTTTCATTTTTGAAGTTTTAAGTGGTTCGGATTGACAGATAGCCCTTGTATAACGGGATTTAGTTATTTCCCCGGCCACCTCCGCGACTGCCTCCACCGCGCGATCCGCCTCCTCTTGAGCCTCCGCCGCTGCTTCTCACAGATCCTCCGCCTCCGCCTCGGGAGTATCCTGAACCGGATCTTCCTGAACTACCGGAAGGACGGGCAGAAGGAGAGCGTCTGGAAGAATTGCTGCGGTTGTAATTGCCCGATGAGTTTGCACGTCCCGAAGGTCGGGAATATGCATCAGATCTGGAGTAAGGGGAACTCTGGTTATATCTCCGCTGCAATGTGGAGTTGCGATTGCCTGTGGAATACCCTCTGCTACCCACCCGAACTCCGGCAGAGTTGGAGTAACCCCGACGGGTTTCGGCCTGTCGGTTACTGTATCCGGAACGGGTTGCAGCCGTAGTCCGGTTGCGGTCTGAGTACTGCGAGCTCCTTGCGGCGGTTCGGTTTCTGCCGGAATACTGGGAATTCCTTGCGGTGCTTCGGCGAACCGAGTCGGTGTAGTTTCTCAGGTCGTTGTAACGGGTGCTTCTCCTGGTGTTGGCATAAGCATAGTTTGGAGATCTTCGATATGGGTTGTACCCGTAATAGGGGTAGCCCCAGCCGTATCCCCAACCCCATCCGGGACCATACCATCCGCCATACCAGCCCGCACCGTAAAAGCCTGCATAACCCCAGTAGGGAGAATTCCAGCCCCAGCCCCAGCCCCAGCCGGGACCGTACCAGCCGCCATACCAGCCATTCCAGCCACCGTACCAGCCGTTCCAGCCCCATCCGGGACCCCAGAACGGATCATACCAACCGCCCCAACCCCAGCCGGTGTTCACTATCGTGACATCCATGCCCTGTGGATTGTCTCCCCATCCGGGATTGCCCATTTGGTAATCCATGGCATAGTTAATATTCACCTGGGTGCTGTCTGTGACATCTGTACTGTCTACAGAGGAATAGCCGTCGATATCTGTAAATACATCCTGCTCATCCATCTGGGTGATCATGCGATCCAGGGTTTGAGAGGTGTTACTGAAGTAATTTTCAAAATTGGTCATGATATCAGGATCCGAAGTATTGTCCTGTGGTCGCTGATTGTTTTGTGATTGCCGGGTTTGCGGCCTGTCCTCTTCATAATATACAATATCATCGCTGTAGATGCCGTCATTCCCGTAATAAGAAGCGGCTTCAAATGAGCCGCAGGACACCACCAAAAAGGCCATGGCCATCAGGCTCAGGTAACGGTTTTTGAAAAGAGGAGTGTATGACGGTTTCATATTGATATTTTTATTGTTGAACATAACAAAATTAGTTAGTTTTGCCAAACTAATTACAGCATAAGGGATTCAATATTTATGCCAAACTAAGGTAAATGGGTAAGAAATTAACTAAAAGATCGGAAGACTATTCAAAATGGTATAACGAATTGGTTGTCAGGGCCGACCTTGCGGAGAACTCCGGGGTTCGCGGTTCCATGGTGATCAAACCATATGGATATGCGATCTGGGAAAAAATGCAGGCGCAACTCGACAAAATGTTCAAGGAGACCGGGCATGAAAACGCTTACTTCCCTTTATTCATCCCTAAATCCTACCTTAGCCGGGAGGCTGCACACGTAGAAGGTTTTGCAAAAGAATGTGCAGTAGTCACTCATTACCGCCTTAAAAATGCGGAAGATGGCAGCGGAATCATCGTAGACCCGGATGCCAAGCTGGAAGAGGAGCTTATTGTGCGACCTACCAGTGAAACCATCATCTGGGATACCTATAAAAAATGGATTCAGTCTTACCGGGACCTTCCCGTTCTGGTAAACCAATGGGCCAATGTGGTGCGATGGGAGATGCGAACCCGATTATTTCTCAGAACCTCTGAGTTCCTCTGGCAGGAAGGGCATACTGCCCATGCCACAAGGGAGGAGGCTATAGAGGAGGCAGAGCTGATGATGAATATCTATGCTGAATTTGCAGAAAGCTTTATGGGGGTTCCTGTTATTAAGGGGCTGAAAACCGAGAGTGAACGCTTTGCAGGAGCTCTGGAAACCTATTGTATAGAGGCCTTGATGCAGGACGGGAAGGCCTTACAGGCCGGAACTTCGCATTTTCTGGGGCAGAATTTCGCCAAGGCCTTCGATGTGAAATTTGCCAATAAAGAAGGGCAACAGGAATATGTGTGGGCCACCTCATGGGGGGTATCTACCCGACTAATGGGGGCTTTGGTGATGACCCACAGCGATGATAACGGCCTGGTGTTACCACCTAAGCTTGCACCGATACAGGTAGTGATCGTTCCTATCTATAAGGGAGAAGAGCAACTTCAGGCGATTTCCGAAAAAGTAGAAGGTGTGGTAACGGAATTACGATCCAGGGGAATTTCTGTGAAGTTCGACAACAGAGATACCCATAAGCCGGGATGGAAATTCAATGAATATGAGCTCAAAGGAGTTCCCGTGCGACTGGGAATCGGTATGAGGGATATGGAGAATAATACCTATGAGGTAGCCCGCAGAGATACGCTCGAGAAACAAACCATTGCTGCAGACCAGGTGGTGGATCATGTGGAAGCGTTACTGGAAGCCATCCAGGAGAATATCTACAGAAAGGCGCTGGCTTATCGGGAAGATCATATTACCGAGGTAAATACCTTTGAAGAGTTTAAAGATGTTCTTGAAAATAAGGGCGGATTTATCGCTGCGCATTGGGACGGAACTCCGGAAACCGAGGAGCAGATCAAGGAGCTTACCAAGGCTACGATCAGGTGTATTCCATTGAATAACAATGCGGAAGAAGGAGCTTGTGTGCTTACAGGTAAACCTTCAAAGCAACGGGTGCTTTTTGCCAAGGCCTACTAGGCGAAAAAAAAATGCAAAAAAAATACAAGAGGCCTTGCAGCATTTAAAATTGTTTGTATTTTTGCATCCGCTATCAAGAAAAAAAGGTCCGTTCGTCTAGGGGTTAGGACGCCAGGTTTTCATCCTGGTAGCAGGGGTTCGAATCCCCTACGGACTACGAAGATTAAGTTTATTGATTATTACCCGCTGCCTGTAAAGGCAGTAATCTCGAAAGAGATGGATGGTCCGTTCGTCTAGGGGTTAGGACGCCAGGTTTTCATCCTGGTAGCAGGGGTTCGAATCCCCTACGGACTACTGAATATTGTAAAAACGATTTATGTAGAACAGAGGTACTGTTCTACCTCTGATTAAACACAAAGGAAAAGATGGCAAATCACAAGTCGGCGTTAAAGAGAATCAGAAGAAACGAAGCAGTTCGTTTAAGAAACAGATATCAGCACAAGACCGTGCGTAACGCGATCAAAAAGCTGCGTAACACAGAGGATAAGAAGGAAGCTGCTACTTTGCTGCCTTCAGTTGTTGCAATGATTGACAAGCTGGCAAAAAGAAATATCATTCACAGCAATAAGGCTGCGAATTTGAAATCTGGTCTTACCAAGCGTGTAAACGCTCTGGCATAAGGCAGCGTAAATAATACAGCATACTAAAACGCTCCCGGTTAGGGAGCGTTTTTTTATGCCTTTCCGGGAAAGAGGCATTTCCGGGAAAAACTTAACTTTGCAGCAATATTAAAACCAAAGGACATGCAAGACGGTATATATGCAAAATTTGAAACCAGTAAGGGAGAGATCCTGGTGAAACTTACTCATGATAAAACGCCGGGTACGGTGGGTAACTTTGTAGCCCTTGCAGAAGGGAATCTTGAAAATACGGCCAGACCACAGGGGAAACCCTATTATGATGGATTGAAATTTCACCGTGTGATCAATGATTTTATGATCCAGGGAGGATGCCCGCTCGGAACCGGTACGGGAGATCCCGGCTATAAATTTGACGACGAATTTCATGCAGAGCTGAAGCACGACAGACCAGGGGTATTGTCTATGGCCAATGCGGGCCCCGGTACCAATGGAAGTCAGTTCTTTATCACTCATGTGGCCACCCCCTGGCTGGATAACAAACACACCGTGTTTGGTTTCGTGGAGCAAGGTCAGGAGGTAGTGGATCAGATCGCCCAGGGAGATCTTATAGATAATCTCACCATCATACGCGTAGGAGCGGAAGCCGAAGGCTGGAATGCCATAGAAGCTTTCAGAACTTTCGAGAAAAGCCGGGAAAAGCGTATAGCCGAGGAAAAGAAAAGAGCTGAGGATGCATTGGAAAAACTCGCCGCCGGATTTGAAAAGACCTCCAGCGGACTGCGGTATAAGATCATTCAGAAGGGCAGTGGTGTAAAGGCCGGAAAGGGCGATACAGTTTCTGTTCACTATAAAGGACAACTGGATAACGGACAGGTTTTCGATTCGTCTTACCGACGAAATCAGCCAATTGAGTTTAAGCTTGGCGTGGGTCAGGTAATCCCGGGATGGGATGAAGGTATCGGGCTGCTCAGCGTTGGCGATAAGGCCCGGTTTGTAATCCCGTCTCATCTTGCTTACGGAAGATCGGGAGCAGGAGGGGTTATTCCACCGGATGCAACCCTGATCTTTGATGTGGAGTTGGTGGACGTGAAATAGATCATTTTATAAAATCAAATAAAATCCTGTTACCTTATCTTTAGGCAACAGGATTTTTTATTTTATGGAAAAACAAGAATTGGAATTATTGCGCTATCCCATCGGGCGCTTTGTTTTGCCCGGGAAACCCTCTTTGGAAGATGTGGAAAAGAGCATTTCAATAATCAAGGCTTTCCCGGAGCTTCTGAAAGGGGAGGTAGAGGGGTTGGATGACGCCCAACTGGATACCCCCTATCGTCCTGAAGGCTGGACGCTTCGACAGGTAGTGCATCACGTTGCTGACAGCCATATGAATGCCTACATTCGGTTTAAGTGGACTCTTACTGAGGATACACCGGAAATTAAAACCTACAGGGAAGGGGAATGGGCCAAACTTCCGGATGTGAACGGTACCCCGATAGAGATGAGTATGTCACTTTTAGAAGCCCTTCACAGGAAATGGGTGTATCTTCTTAAAGCTCTAAACCCGGGACAATGGCAGCTTGTGCTGTATCATCCCGGATTCGGTAAGGAAATAATCCTCTCCCAGTTGGTGTGCCAGTACAGTTGGCATTGCATGCATCACCTTGGGCATATCAGAAGTCTTAAGGAAAGCAATAACTGGCCATGACCTCATGCACTAAGGTTGCGGGGTAAGCCGGAGATAGGGCTTTACCTCCTTAAATCCCTTAGGGAAAAGTGTTTTGGCCTCTTCGTTGGATACAGAAGGACTTATTACGACTTCTTCACCCTGTTTCCAATTGGCTGGGGTGGCTACTTTTTTATAGGCTGTTAACTGCAGGGAGTCGATCACCCTGAGCAGTTCATCAAAATTTCTTCCCGTCGATGCCGGATAGGTGATCATTAGCTTAATGGTCTTGTCCGGTGCGATCACAAATACAGAACGTACAGTGAGTGTATCGTCGGCATTGGGGTGTATCATCCCGTACATATCACTCACCTTTCGGTCTTCATCCGCAATAATAGGGAAGTTGACCTCTGTGTTTTGGGTTTCATTGATGTCCCGGATCCACCCCTTGTGGGATTCGGTTCCATCCACACTCAACGCCAGAACTTTGGTGTTGCGCTTTTGAAAGGCATCCTTGTATTTGGCTACGGTTCCTAATTCTGTGGTGCATACCGGAGTATAGTCTGCAGGATGAGAAAATAGAATTCCCCAACTGTCTCCCAGGTATTCGTAAAAATCGATGGGTCCTTCACTGGTTGCTGCCTGAAAATTCGGGGCCTTATCCCCTAAACGTAAATTTGACATGATTTCTGAATTTTATTACTCTACTAAGCTAGTAGAATTCAAACAGAGATCACTTCATTCTTCTTATAAAACACTGTTAAAATTTTCATTATCAAGGCAATGGGGGATCCTGTAGATCAGGATTTCCATTTTATCCCGCAGCCTATAGAGGGCTTTTGTTTTTTATAGGTTTTCATACCCATGAGAGAGGCGTCGAGGGCGGTTCGGATGTCGCGTCCGCTCACCGGCATGCTGTTTCCGGGACGGGAATCGTCAAACTGACCTCTGTAGATGAGTTCAAGCTGGTCGTCGAAGACATAGAAATCCGGAGTACAGGCAGCGTCGTATGCCTTGGCTACCTCCTGGGTCTCGTCATAAAGGTAAGGGAAGATAAAGTCGTGCTCTTCGGCATTCTCCTTCATTTTGTGAGGAGCATCTTCCGGGTATTTTTCAATGTCATTACTTGAAATGGCTACAAAACCAACTTCTTTATCGACAAAGTCCTTGGCCAGCTTGGAAATGCCTTTGTTGATATGTCTTACATAAGGGCAGTGATTGCAGATGAACATGACCACGGTAGCCTTTTCGCCGTAAACATCGCTAAGCTTGAGTTTTTTCCCGGATACGGTATCTAAAAGTTCAAAATCCGGTGCCTTGGTGCCAAGTGGGAGCATATTACTTTCTGTTTTTGCCATAATGTATGTGGTGTTTTTTAGGTATTTCCAGAAATATACAATTATTCTTTAACACCGCTAAACTTATCCCGTATTGAGATCTGATATCTATGGGATTTTTGAGGACATTGTGTTTGGCAATGGGGGTAATGTTTTGTAACTTCCTGTTAACCAAGATATAAACATCAAAACGTTATGGAAAACACATATCCGAGTCTCTCGGTGGCTATAGAGGCCCTAAAGAAGGAAGGGTATTCACACGATTTCAATCTTCATGAAGAAGGGATCGAGAATAAATCGAATGGCACCCTGCATAAGGCTGAAGATCTGAAGGTGGTCAAACATTTTCGCTTTGAAGGAAATACCAACCCCGACGACAGTTCTGTACTCTATGTTATAGAGGCATCGAACGGCGAAAAAGGATTGCTGGTTGATGCTTATGGTGCCTACTCAGACCAGATCCCCAGGGATATCCTGGATAAATTAAAAATGCTTTAATTCCGGAAATGGATATGGGGGAAATTACCTGGAAGGATTTTGAAAAGATCGAGATCAGGGTGGGTACTGTAGTGTCTGTGGAATGTTTTCCGGAGGCCAGAAAACCCGCTTATAAGATAAAGATCGATTTTGGGACGGAACTTGGTGTTCGAAAGTCCTCTGCCCAGATCACCGATATCTATGATCGCTACGATCTGTTGGGGAAACAGGTAGTAGCTGTCGTGAATTTTCCCCCAAAGCAGATCGCTAACTTTCAGAGCCAATGCCTGGTGCTGGGGGTGGTCGGATCGGAGCCTGGGGTGGTATTGTTGCAACCGGAACGCAAGGTGGCCAACGGGACGCGGGTGTTGTAGGTCATTTAGGAATTTAAAAGCCTTTTCCCGACCCTGCCTGAGATCGTTCAATAAACCCGGTATCAAAAAATTCAAGGGAGATCTAAAGTACCTTCCTGAAAGTTCCTTTTTTCCCTTGATCTATAAGGAAAAGATATAATATTAGAACGGGTATAGGGTTTCGGTTATTGCTTTATCTCCTGGTTGTATTCAATAGTTCCAATGTTCAATTTTAACCAGGTCCATTGCCCGGTGTTTAAGTGCCAGGTTGCCTCGCAGGCGGTGGGTATTTTGATTCCGTTACGCACTTCAGTTTCAGTTGCGGTTACTATCCACTTTACAGGTTCTTCGTCCTTATTATTCATAAACCGCGTGGTGACAAATTTTTCAAACTGTCCGTTTTCATCAAAATAAAATATCCCTGAACCTTTTGTTCCTTTGTGTTCCATGGTGGCCCTGGCAGAAAGATCATCCAGGCCCTCCCATTGAATATAGTCGTTCAAAGCTGCCGTTGGGAACCAAACGATCTCTGCTAAGTAGCGCTGTATGGTTGCTTCATCCGTTTTTGCATTATTTTTCGCATGTGCCACCGTAAAAAGAGAAAACAGTTTAATGAGCATTTCGCCTTTCCCGTTTTCGAATTTATCCCTGCCTGACATGCTTAAAAACGGGGCGATCTTTGTTTCCAGGTTCCAGTGAAAAGCAGGGGGGTGCACCGTGAAATATTGTTCGGCCGAGGCCTTGATCCATTTTTTCTGGCCTGGTTTTAGCCTGAGCTCCAGTTCCTGGGTGAGATGTACATTGGAGATCAAAGGTTTCCCAGTAATACCACTATGAAAGAGCCACTTTTGAACTGCAGGGGGTAGGGCAGAGAGGTCGGCTGCATTGACTATCCTGTCGTTAATGGTTTTCAAATGCTGAAATAATACACTTCTTTCCTTTTCGATAAGTTTCCGAAAGCGAAAATCAGCATAGCTCAGAATTACCGCTAGGAGAAGCACTACATTTACCAGGGTTCCTGTTTTAGCATCCGACCAAAGGGAAAGGATGAGCACCTGGGAGGTAATGGAAGCGATACAGCAAAACAACCACCATGCCTGAGAACGTATCCTGTAAAGGAAAAGGGTAATGGCGAAGAGCAGGAAGGCCAGAAGCCAGATCATCCCTGCAAATTTTGAAACAGGTTGAGTTATTCCCTGGAAACCGGGAAATACAAATGCCTTGAAAAAACCGAATAGGTGAATTAGTCCGTGAATTCCTATGATGAGCGTTAGCGCTATTCGCATTGTATTTCCTGTTAGTGGTGGGAAGTTGGTGTCTTTGTTCCTTAATGTAAACTTCACGATCCTCCGATGTGTTCTTTATTCTCCAAATAGAGAGAGGGGGCTGATCTTCCTAGTCATCCTGGCTAAAGTTAGGAGCATCTGTTGGGATTTTAGAGGCTTGTTCCCGGTTCAGGGTTAGGGTTGGATTGTAAATAGTTGATTTCCAATATAGAAAAAATAATAGAATCACAGAGAGCAAAAAGGGCGTGTAAGCATCCTTTTTAACCTTGATGGTTTTTTATCCAATATTCACGTTGAATAAATACCCCACCAGCGCAGTGAGCCCCATAGCCACAGTACCCCAGAATGTAATTCGAATAACCGCTTTTCTGATACTGGAACCTCCGGTTCTGGCGGCTAAAGCACCCAGTACGATCAGGAAAAATAAGGCAAAACCATAAAGCGAATATTCCATGGTTTGCAAAGGCAGGAACAGTGTTACCAAAAAGGGTAGTAAACCGCCAACCGTAAATGCCGCCCCGGAAGCAAATGCGGCTTGTATGGGTTTGGCCTGGCTGATCTCATTAATGCCTAATTCGTCCCTGATATGCGCTCCTAATACGTCGTGCTCTGTGAGTTCTTTAGCTACCGACAGGGCCGTTTCCTTTTTGAGTCCTCTTTGTTCGTAGATCTCTGCCAGTCTTTGCAATTCGATATCCGGCATTTCTTTTAATTCTTGTTTTTCCCTTTCGATATCCGCCTTTTCAACATCGGTTTGTGAACTTACTGAAACATATTCTCCGGCCGCCATCGATAACGCCCCGGCAACCAACCCGGCTAAGGTGGCCAGGATAACAGGTTCCCGGATATCACTGGCAGCGGCAACCCCGATGGCAATACTCGCGGTAGATAAAATACCATCGTTGGCTCCAAGAACAGCCGCTCTGAGCCAATTACTTCGGTGTATATAATGGATATCCAGGTAATGGTCCAATTCCTTTGATTTTGTTGCCATCTGTATATGTGGTTTAATTTTAAGTCCTGCAGGGGTTATCTCTGCTTACTGGTTTAAGTGCTGATGCTCTTTCCGTAACGGGAAGAGGCAGGTTACTTGCTGACTCTGATACATGCATCAGGGTTTGGGTATAGGTTCAATAAGTAATTTCCGACCTTTTTTATCCAGATAGGTAACGGTCATTTCCTTCATATGAGTGGTCCATTTTTCCACTCCAGCCTCTGCAGCCTGTTCGCAAAATGTCGAATAATCCGTTTGCCCCTGCTGGTGAATTGAAATGGCGTGTTTCAGACGATCGGATGAACTTTGTTCATTTACAGGAAGTTTGGGGTATTTTGGCATTGCGTCAAGGCTAAAGTTGTTCAATCCATAATACGTGGTTCTTCCATCTGAAACATAATTGTCGTAATGCGTTACCCCAATGTTTCTCAGTTCTTGTACAAATTGAGGGAAGTCTGAACCACTTTTCACTTTGGAAAAAGCTTCTTGAATCTGATCTGTTGAAAACATACCTCCTTTATTTGGTTATTAATGATTCCATGGGTTCAGGATACAGGTTTCAGTAAGACTTTGGTTTCGATACTTCCCGGCGCTGGGCTGTTACTATTGCCTGGAATTCATGGGGAGGGCAGGAGGGGCTTTATGAAATTACTATTTTTTAGCGTAGGGGGCAAGAGCTTGTATGACCGCGGTAGCCAGATTATAGTTTAATATTCATGACAGGATGTTCAGAATTCTCTGCATATGGCTACCCATTATCGGATATAGGTGTCGATAATATATTCCAAAGGGTCTTCTTCCAAGCCAATACTATCGTCGGGTTCAACAGATTTTAATCCTTCCTCTTGGTTATTAGCGACATTATACACTGAAGAGACCTGATATGATAGTTTTGAATGAGGCAGAGTGAAATTGGCCAAGGCAAATCCGTTGAAGGAATATAAATTACCTGTTGGCTGTCCAATGATCTTTCCCATATTATAGTACTTAAACATTTCTGCAAAAATGGAGCCTGCTGAAAAGGTGTTATGGTCTGTGATCAGGTAAACATTTCCATGGAATCTTTCTTCTTCAGGCAGGGGTTGTTTCAATTCATAATTGACCGTTACCATTTCATTTTGTTTTGCTCCGTAAAAAATTCTTGAATATTCATTAACCAAATAAATGGGTTTAAACCACCGGATCGTTTCAGGAACAAACCTTCTGTCAAATGCTTCCTTAAATTCAGGGGTTATTTTCCAGTACGCTTTTGAAAGTTTTCTAAAGGGCTCTTTGGCGAAATATTTTGCCAAATGTTCGCCATAGCTGTCAGTTCCTCCACTGTGTCTCCGAAAATCCAAT
The DNA here is from genome assembly GCF_020166515.1 of Robertkochia flava. Taxonomy (GTDB): domain Bacteria; phylum Bacteroidota; class Bacteroidia; order Flavobacteriales; family Flavobacteriaceae; genus Robertkochia; species Robertkochia flava. The sequence goes on from NZ_JAINZT010000004.1 coordinate 259,325, forward strand.
ATTAAATGCGATATATTATGTTCTGCCAATGATCTGAAGGATTGCTTGAAAAAGTTTTTAATTTCATTTTCATCACCATTGAAGTTGACAATTTTCAATAATCCTGCATCATTGTTTAAAATTTTAAAACTATTGGAGTCGGTTTCGCTTTTGGCCGAGTTTTTCCGACTTCCCCATTTTACCCCCTTTAAAACGATGGAATCTAAAAAGGTTGATTCATCGTTTTTGTATTGAATGGCGAATTCAGAGCTCCAATCGTAGGTCTTCCATAAATAGAATCCAAAATCGTCTGAAATTTCAAGAAGTTTAAGCGAGTGGGTTTCTTTTGCAGCGTGTTGAAGTAAATCCCTGATGATATCTCTTGCCGATATTCCATTTATTTCTGTTATTTCTGTTCCATCAGATAAATCCTGTTCGGTGTTTTGATTGTTTGAAATACGTATTTTATCTTTTTCAATTCTGGCAGATAAGGGGAAAAAGCGGTTTTGTTTTTTAACGTAATCTGTTAGGACATAGCTGTCTTCTATTTTAGAATGAGCATCGTTATAACTGATTATGATTCTATCCAAAAGTCTCCAGAAATTTATTCTCGTTAAACTATCTGGAAGATGCGTTTTAAGAGAGTCAACCTTTGAAAGGAGGCGTTCTTTTTGAATAAATCGATAGGGATTGGGATGTATCTTTTCAATGGTGGCAGTTAAAGTATCAATGTCATTTATCATTTCTTTTTTGGTCAGGTAACTATCGGTCTCAATAAACCTGATGGAATCATCCATGGGTGGATCAGTCCTTAACAGGAGATAGCTCAACACAACTAACAAGCTTATAACTATTAACCAAACTATTTTCTTTTTCATCTTTTTTGATGGTCTGATTGTATTATGCTTCAGGGGAGTTTAAATACTAAGAGAGAACCAAAAGAGCAGGACATATTGGGAAAAGAATTAATGCAGAAAGTGAGGAAGAGGGAAGGCTTGGTAGCAGCCCCTTGTTGAATTAGAATATTAACTATTTGCAGTTCCTTTAGGGGGGAGGGTCTTAAACTTAAGTCTTTTAATTCTCTTTCCCTTTTTTGGATAAATCGTATCCCTGATATCACCTTTGATTTTTTTGGTTTTGAAATATTACGTACAACTTATTTGTAAACATAAAAAAAGCATCCCGATGAGGATGCTTTTTTCTTGTTGATTTTCATTTTGTTACATGATGTTTCCGAAGAAAATGGTGTTCATCAGGAGCTTATTGGTACCATACCAAAAGGCTCTGAAGTTGGTGTTGTCTGTAAATCCGCTTACCTGGCCACGGCCCATATTGTTGGTCTGGAAGGGAACACTGTTCTTTAAGAGTTCCAGGTTCTCTTCAGAGATGTATCCGCTTAATAATGGGTTCTCTGTATAGCGGATCGGGTTGTTGTAGCTTTGTTCGTCCGGTTTTAAAAAGATATTCGTATTTCTGAACATGGCCACTTCGTCATTCTTGTACCCCCAGTTCACAGGATGGGAGCGATCGGTCTTGGTATTAAAGATGGCTCCCCCGGTTACCTGGGCTCCTCTGAAATCTTCTTTTTGTTCAAAGCTAATATTTTTAGCCACCGGCTCCTGCTCGGCCTTTTTGTATTCGGTCTTGAGCATGCCTTTGGATTTAAGCCACTCTACAGAATTTCTGTACCCGATCAGGTTACCACCTTCTTTGACCCATTCCTTGAGTTTGTTGACCCCGCTCTCATCAATTGCCCAACTGCTCATGCTCGGCATAATGATGGCGGTGTATTCAGAAAGGTCGGTTCTGTTAAAGTACCCCAGGTCCAGCTTGGTTAGGGAAATATCATAACGCTGGTCAAAGAGGTGCCAGATCTCTCCTGCGTCATAAGAGCGGATACCTTCGCCTACCAGGATGGCGATCTTCTGGGGTTGAACCGGCTCGAAATCGCCGCTTCCCAGGTCGATCCCCTTGGTGAGGCCGGTGTTTACCCCGTAAATAGTCAGGTGACTGTTTTTTGCAATGTCCTCGAGGGTGCTGAACATGGCGTCGGCATCCATTTTTTGTCCTTCCACAGGGATCATTATGGTACCGTAATCATAAGTTCTTCCTTCCACCTCGAAAGGAGTTCTGGCTACCTTGGCTCTCAGACCTGCATTTAAGATCGTATTCAGGGCCTTAGGGGTGTAATACTCATGCCATTCGAAGAGGTAGGCATAATTGCTTTTCGCGCTTACCTGTCCCTGGTTTAATTCCGGAGTTACAGGGGTGGTGTTGCGAGGTACCGACTTCAGGGTGGTGTAATCCAGGTTGAAGGCCAACGGGAAGGTCCAGGCGCTGATATCATAAAAAAGACTGTCCTGGAAGGTGGTTCTTTTTTCGAACATAGCCTGTACCAGCCTTGCATTCTTCTGGGTTTTAGGGATGATATAGCTATACCCCCGTTTGTAGGTCTTGTTATCTACGGTGATAGCCTCGGAAGGTGAGAGAAGTTCCACCTCGTGTCTTTTAAGGATCTCAGCAAGATGGTAGGTCTTGGCGGCATCTTTCTCGTCTCCGAAGATCCAGTTTTGACCTTCAGAGGCTACTTCCCTGTAGAAATCTCTCATGTAGCCGAGTATGTCTGTGCGCAGGGCGTTGGCTGCCTGAAGGGTGGAAAGTCCGGTGGTAAACTGGTTTCTGATGGTAAAAGGAAAGGTTAGGACTCCATTTTCACTTTCCTGCATATGTCCTCTTGAACTTCCTTGCTCGAAAAGGATACCGATACTTCCGTTTACATCCGGAAAGGTGGAGCCTTTTCCGTAGTAGTAATCGTCGTAGTTCTCCTCTGAAAAGTAGAGGGAGCCGATCTTGTCCAGGGCTGCCGCATGGTATTTGGCGATCTCTCCTGTTAATTTCTGGTTCATATCCGGGCTAAGCGGATGCACCCTCATGGGTTCTCCCGGCTGAAAGAAGAACGTGGAATTGGTGCCCATTTCATGATGGTCGGTAAGGATATTGGGCATCCACTTATGGAAGGTGGCAATACGCGCCCTGCTTTCCGGCAGTTGCACGGGAAGCCAGTCCCGGTTCAGGTCAAACCAGTAGTGGTTTGTTCTTCCTCCGGGCCATACCTCGTGATATTCCCGGTCATTAGGATCCGGGGTCATGTTTGAATTCTTATTAGTGTTTGCCCAGTAAGCAAAGCGTTGCAAACCATCGGGGTTGAAACTTGGATCGAAGAGGATGACCGTATTTTTAAGCATGGTTTCGATCTCAGGTCCTTCTGCTGCCGCCAGGTGGTAGGCGAGGGCCATAGAGGCGTTGGAGCCGCTGGGTTCGTTCCCGTGAATGGAAAAGCCCTGATATACTACGATGGGCATTTCAGAGACGTCCTTGGAGGTATCCCCTTTTACCAGGGAAAGGTGTTCCTTTCTGATGCTTTCCAGGTTAGCATGATTTTCCGGTGCGGTAATAGTAAGCAGGATCAGCGGACGGCCCTCATAAGTAGTGCCGCGGTTTTCCAGGGTAATCCGGTCCGATGCCTGGGCAACGGCATACATATAGGTAAGGAGCTTGTCATGGGTAACATGCCATTCTCCTACCTCGTGACCTATAATGGATTCAGGAGTAGGAATGTCCTGGTTATAGGTCGTGTTTTCAGGCAGGTAATACGATAGTTCAATGCTGTCCTGGGCAATAGCCATAAAGCCCAGGAAGCTCATCATTAGAGTAGTGAGTGTTTTCATAGGGGTGTAAATTTGGTTTTTTTTAACAAAAAAAGCCACCTTCTTTTTGGAAGGTGGCTTTAGTGTATTGTAGCAATGCATTAAAGGTCCTCGAAACTGATGTCGCTGAATTTTTCAGCTGTAGCACTTTCATTTACGGTATCTTCAGATTCGTGATTGCGTTCTTTTTTAAAGTCTTTCTGGTGACGTTCGGAGATCACTTCTTCTCCTTTTTCCTCGATAACGAAGTTGGTCATTTCTTCCAGGATCTCCTGGAAAGAATGAAAGTCTTCCTTGTAGAGATAGATCTTGTGTTTCTTGTAATGATAAGATCCATCATCGTGAGTAAACTTTTTACTTTCGGTTATGGTGAGGTAATAATCTCCAGCCTTGGTGCTTCTTACATCAAAGAAATACGTTCTTCTTCCGGCTCTTAAAACTTTAGAGAAAATCTCATCTTTCTCTTCAAAACCTTTATCGCTCATAATCTCTCCTAAGTGCTTTAATTAAATGTTAACAAAATCAAAAATGTAAAAAAAAATGAAATATACCAACAAATTCAGGAGTTTTCTTTTTCTGACAATTGGGTTAAGTAAAGTTCCTTATAATACCCTTCCTGGCTTATTAATTGATTGTGAGAACCTTGTTGTATGATATGGCCCTCGTCGAGTACGATAATTTTATCTGCATTTTTTGCCGAAGAGATCCTGTGGCTAACAATTATGGTGGTGGTACGGTCTGCCACCTCTTTTAAATTGCCCAGAATTTCCTCTTCTGTTTCGGTATCTACAGCAGACAGGCAGTCGTCAAAAAGATAGATTTTCGGATCTTTGATCAGGGCTCTGGCTATAGATACCCGTTGTTTTTGTCCGCCACTCAGGGTAATACCCCTTTCGCCCAGGATGGTGTCATAGCCTTTGCTGAACCCTGCAATGTTCATGTGTACGGCAGCCTGTTTTGCTGCCCCTACAATCTCTTCTTTGGAGGCGTCTGCCTTTCCGAATCGGATGTTGTTACCGATGGTGTCTGAGAATAAAAAGGCATCCTGGGGTACGGCTCCGATGTTTTTACGCAGGGATTCCAGGTTAAAAGTTTCAATGGGTTGGTCGTCTATGCGAATCTCCCCGGAAGTTACATCATACAACCTGGCGATCAGTTCGAGAATGGTCGATTTTCCCGCCCCTGTTTTTCCGATAATGGCCAGGGTCTCCCCGGATTCTATTTTAAAACTGATATTTTTAAGGGCTGTGATGTTGGTGTCGTCATAGGTGAAGCTCACATTGTCGAATTCGATCTTCCCGCGGATGTCTTTTTCCGGAACCTGTGGACTTTTGATCTCCGGATCTTCGTTGAGAAATTCATTGATCCTTTTCTGGGATGCTTCCGCCATTTGTACGATAGAGGTTACCCAGCCAACGGTGGCCACAGGCCAGGTGAGCATGTTCACGTAAATGATGAACTTCAGGATGACCCCGGTGGTGGCGATCTCACCATTGATGTATTGAATACCTCCCATATAGATCACGAAGAGGTTACTAATTCCGATAAGGAGGATCATGAGTGGAAAGAACCATGAATTCACACTGGCCAGGGCCATACTGGTCTGTTTGCCCTGGTTGGCCAGTTGTTTCCATTGTCCGTTCACGCTGGCTTCGATACCATAGGCCTTGATCACAGAGATCCCTGAAAAGGTCTCCTGTGTAAAGGTGGAGAGCTCAGAGAGGAATTCCTGGACCTTGGTACTCCTCATATGAATGATCCGGCTGATCCGGTATATGAGTATCGACAGTATCGGAAGAGGAATCAGGGTGTAAAGGGCGAGTTTCGGTGCGGTATAGAACATCAGCGGAATAACACATACAAACAGGGTAAGGGTCTGAATGCTGTACATCAGGGCAGGACCGCCGTACATACGCACTTTTCCCACATCCTCGCTAATGCGGTTCATTAAATCCCCGGTACGGTTCTTTTTGTAAAAGTTCAGGCTTAGCCGTTCGTATTGATCGAACACCTCGTTCTTCATATCGAATTCGATATACCGTGAAACATTAATGATGGTTTGTCGCATCAAAAAGGTGAACAGGGCCGAAAGAGCCGCCGATGCAATAATGATAATAATGTTCTTTAAAAGAATGGATTTAATGCTTTCGATGTCTGTAGCCCCTTCCAGAAGGTAGGGCTCGATCGCATCAACAGAGTACTGAATGTACTCCGGCATGACCAGGGAAAAGACCCTGGCTATGATCGTGATTACCACGCCGATAAGGAGTTTCCATTTATATTTCTTAAAGAATTTGTTAATATATCGAAGTTCTTTCATAGCAATATTGGAAAAAATTCAAAACTGATAATAATTCAATACAGGGGCCCTGAGGGGTTTTTATATTGAATAATCCTTTATTTTTGTACTTATTTTTTGATAATATCTAAATTCAAAACAAACCAAACTCTAATAATAAGATGGTTTCAGATGTAATAGCTTCGGCTGAAATTAAAAAAGTTGACCCGGTATTTGGTCAGCTTTCTTTTAATGATCATGAACAGGTTGTTTTTTGCCAGGACAAAGATACAGGTTTAAAGGCAATAATTGGTATTCATAACACTGTTCTCGGGCCGGCATTGGGCGGAACCCGCATGTGGAATTATGCCAGTGAATGGGAAGCGCTGAACGATGTGCTGCGACTCTCACGGGGGATGACCTATAAATCGGCGATCACCGGACTTAATCTTGGTGGTGGGAAGGCCGTTATAATAGGGGATGCCAGAACTCAGAAAACACCGGAGCTGATGCGAAGGTTCGGGGAGTTTGTGCATTCACTTAGCGGGAAATATATCACCGCTGAAGATGTGGGAATGGAAACTTCTGATATGGATACGGTGCGGGAAGTAACGCCTTTTGTTACCGGGATCTCAGAAGATAAGGGGGGTGCCGGAAACCCTTCTCCTATCACTGCCTATGGGGTGTTTATGGGGATGAAGGCAGCGGCCAGGTACCAGTTCGGAGACGACAGTCTTGAAGATAAGAAGGTGCTGGTACAAGGTGTAGGTCACGTTGGGGAGACCCTGGTAGAGTACCTTACCAATGAAGGTGCCCGGGTCTTTATAAGTGATATCAATGAAGCGCGTCTGGAAGCCCTTCGCCTCAAATACAATGCCATTATCCTGGAAAGTAACCAGGTGTACAATGCCGATGTTGATATTTATGCGCCTTGTGCGCTCGGGGCTACCCTGAACGATGATACGATCGGGTTGCTAAAGGCTAAAATCGTAGCCGGGGCAGCAAACAACCAGCTGGCCGACGAGCTGCGCCACGGACAGATGCTCAAGGACAGGGGCATTGCCTATGCGCCAGATTTCCTTATCAATGCCGGAGGTATCATCAACGTATATGCCGAGCTGGAAGGATACGGGAAGCATGAGATCATGAGAAAAACTGAAAATATTTTCAATACTACGCTGGATATCTTTGCGCATTCTGAAAATAATGGATGTACCACTCATCAGTCTGCCCTGCGTATTGCTCAGGAGCGTATTGATAACAGAAAAATGGAAGCTAAAAAATAAGGACGGGTTTCTAAAATAGTTTTATTTTTGCAAGGCGAAAGTTGAAAATAACTTTCGCCTTTATTTTTCAATATTATAAGTTCTTTTAAGCATGTTAACAAGGAGACACATCAGGGTGAAGGTAATGCAGTCGATTTATGCTTTTATTCAATCCCAAAATTCTGATCTGAAGAAAGAAGAGAAATTTTTGAATGCCAGTATGGAGAACATGTACGGACTTTACCTCTATCTCCTGGGGCTCCTTAAAGAGATTCAGGCGCATTCTGAAGAGCAACTGCAGCTTTCTCAAAAAAAGTACCTGGCCACCAATGAGGACCGGAATCCCAACCGAAAATTTGTAGAAAACAGGTTGCTGAAAACCCTGAGTGAGAACGAAGCGCTTGCGGAAAAGCTCAAGAACCGGGGCCTGAGTTGGGAGCTTGAAGACGAATATGTGAAGATCCTCTGGAAGGCGATCCGCGAAAGTGAACTTTTCAAGGAATATATGAGTTCCGGAAAAAGTGATTTTGAAGAGGATAAACGTTTTATACACGATATCTACCAGGAGATCATTGCGCCTAATGACAAGCTTTTCGAGCACCTGGAAGATAAAAAACTCACCTGGGTAGACGACCTTCCTCTGGTAAACACCCTGATCCTGAAGATGATCAAAAAGTGGAAGGCCAACGCCCCTGAAGACTATTTTCAGCCGCCTTTATATAAGGATGAGGATGATATGGATTTTGCAAGAGATCTGTTTCGTAAGACCATCCTGAATGATGAGAGCATCCAGCAGGAAATTGAAGGGAAAACCCCCAACTGGGATACCGAGCGTATTGCAGAAATGGATAGCATCTTGCTGAAGATGGCCATCTGTGAATTTCTCAAATTCCCATCTATTCCGGTAAAGGTTACCATTAATGAGTACCTGGAGATCGCCAAGGAATATTCTACACCAAAAAGCAGCATCTTTATTAACGGGATCCTCGACAAACTGGTCAAGGAGTACCAGGCCAATAATTCTTTAAATAAGGTTGGACGCGGCTTGATGTAATAAAATATTTCTTTACATTTGACTTTTTAAGCAATTTATTAACTCAGGAATTACCCGAAATCCGGGTGATGACAACATTCAATACACTCAAATCAAAACGATTATGAAAAGAGCAATTTTACTCTCGGGAGTTGTAGCATTCTTAGCTTTTACTTCTTGTAAAGAAGATGCTTCATCAAAGGTGAAAAGTGAAAATGTGGAAATGGCCCAGCAACGCGACGAGGCGGCTTCCAAGGTTCCGGAAATGACCTTTGAGCAAACCGAACACGATTTTGGCGAAATAGTACAGGGTACTCCTGTGGAAAAGGTATTTACCTTTACCAATACCGGAGACGCCCCTTTGATCATCACAAATGCAAGCAGCAGCTGTGGGTGTACCATTCCTAAATATCCGGAAAACGAGCCTATCGCTCCGGGAGAATCAGGAGAGATCCTGGTGAAGTTTAACGGAAGCGGAATGAATGCGGTTTCTAAAACCGTAAGGCTTATTACCAACACCGAAAAAGGAACCGAGCAACTCAGGATCAAGGCTTTCGTAACGCCTAAGGATGCTGCCCAGCCGGATGCTTAATTATAAATCATTTTAAAACACTAAATGGAGGCACTAAATCAATTTGCTCCTTTTATTCTGATCTTTGCGGTAATGTATTTCTTTATGATCCGTCCGCAGATCAAAAAACAAAAACAGGAGAAAAAATTTGCACAGGAATTAAAAAAGGGAGACCGGGTAATCACCAAGAGCGGACTGCACGGGAAAATCGTAGACCTTGGGGAAGATGATACCTGTATTATCGAAACCATGGCCGGGAAAATGAAGTTTGAACGATCTGCTCTGTCTCTGGAGCTTTCGCAAAAACTGAACCCAGCGGCTCCCAAAAAGAAATAAAGAAAAAAGCACCGATCAAATCGGTGCTTTTTTTTTAACTCCTGTATTTATCGTTGAGTCCTTCTCCATTTTCAATCAATTCTTTAATCCTTTCCAGCCGCTTTAATTTGGTGGTATCCCGCCTGGCCTCGTTAATGTAGGACGAGAACTCCTTCTGTTTATAGAGAGGGAATGCCTCAAAGGCTTTTCTTAGGACTGGTGATTGCGCAAGTGCATCCTCCAGTAAAGGGGCGTTTTCTTCTGTGTGTCTGTCCCTGTTTTCGGCAGAAGCCTGCGGGCCTTCGTCTGCGAATTCAAGGGTTTCCCTTAAAAACTTTCTGAGCTGCTCCGTATCCATCTCACTGATATCGCGAAACTTCCACTGCCTCAGGTATTTCGTTTTTCCTTGTTGGGTATTCTCCAGTACTCCCGATGCATCCTGAAGACGGTGACCTTCATAGAACCATAAGGAGAAGTGATGCTTAAAGGCAGCCATTCCTAAACAATTACGCCCATTAGCCATATAAACCGGAATATTCCATTTTATGTGTTCTTCAAAAGGGAATTCCAGGATCACAGTGCGCAATTGTTCCAGTCCGGTTTTCCACACGGTATGGGAAGCTATGTAGCTGCTCACCGGGTCCATGGTCTATCGGTTCTGGTATTGTTCTGCTGTAAGGCTGGCAATTTTCACGATCACTTCGGTCGCTTTTTCCATACTTTCAACTGGTACGTACTCAAAAGGTCCGTGAAAGTTGTGACCTCCGGCAAAAATATTCGGACATGGTAGTCCCATATACGACAATTGTGAGCCATCTGTTCCGCCGCGAATAGGCTTAATAATGGGCTGGATCTTCAGTGCCCTCATGGCCTGTTCGGCAATTTCAACGATATGTTTTACGGGCTCAACCTTTTCTCTCATATTGTAATACTGGTCTTTGATCTCCAGGCTTGCAACCGCACCGTATTTGGAGTTCATGTCGCTAACGATCTTTTCCAGCAAAGCTTTACGGGCTTCAAATTTGTCTCGGTCGTGGTCGCGGATAATCCCCTTGATCTCGGTATGCTCAATGTCACCTTTAATGTCGGGGAAATGGAAAAAGCCCTCGCGTCCGCTGGTATGCTGAGGAACTTCCCTTGGGGGCAGGAGGCTGAGGAATTCTGTAGCAAAAAGCACGGAATTTTTCATTTTGCCTTTGGCATAACCGGGGTGTACGCTTTTACCTTTAAACCTGACCACTGCCGAAGCAGCATTGAAGTTCTCAAATTCCAGTTCCCCGATCTGCGACCCGTCCATAGTGTAAGCCCATTCGGCTCCAAATTTCTTGACATCAAATTTATGGGCACCTCTTCCGATCTCTTCGTCGGGGGTGAACCCTACGCGAATTTTCCCATGCTTTATTTCAGGGTTCGCGATCAGGTATTCCATGGCGGTCATGATCTCGGCGATCCCGGCCTTATCATCTGCTCCAAGTAAGGTAGTTCCATCTGTGGTGATCAGGGTTTGCCCTTTGTAGAGATTTAAGTCCTCAAAGTATTCCGGAGAAAGCACCATATTTTTCGCTTCATTCAGTACGATGTCTTTGCCGTCATAATTCTCAATGATCTGCGGATTTACATTGGTTCCTGAATAGTCCGGAGTGGTGTCAAAATGGGCGATGAAACCGATCACGGGAACCTCGTGATCTAAATTAGACGGAAGGGTGGCCATGATGTAGGCGTTTTCATCGATAGATACTTCTTCCATGCCTATCTCCCGAAGTTCTTCCACCAGTTTATGGGCCAGGTCCCATTGCTTTTTGGTGCTCGGGGTAGTGGGCGAATCCGGGTCGCTTTGGGTGTCTACGGTGATATAGCTTATAAATCGGTCCTTTATATTTTTCATCGAAATAATTTTTATCAAAAATACTATTTCGGTCGCATTTCCGGGTTCATATTCCTTTAAATTACTTCCTTATGTAGGAGGTTTCAATTATTTTTGCCCAAACTAAGTTCTGCATGTATAAAGCCTTAATTCGTCCGCTGTTATTTAAATTCGACCCAGAAGAGGTTCATCATTTCACTTTTAAAATGATCAAAACCCTGCACGGTATTCCCGGGGTGGCTTCCCTGATCAGGGGGTGCTACCAGGTGCAGGATAAGCGTCTCGAAAGGGAGGTGTTCGGATTGAAGTTTAAGAATCCGGTGGGGCTCGCAGCTGGCTTCGATAAGGATGCCAGGTTGTTTAATGAATTGTCTGATTTTGGATTCGGATTCGTGGAGATCGGTACTTTAACTCCGAAACCCCAACCGGGAAACCCCAAAAAGAGGCTGTTCCGGCTGAAGGAAGATCAGGCGGTGATCAACAGAATGGGCTTTAATAACGGGGGAGTGGATGAGGCTGTTGAGCGTCTCAAAAAGAATAAAGGCGTTCTTATAGGAGGAAACATAGGGAAGAATAAGGTAACTTCCAATGAGGAGGCGGTTAACGATTATGTGTATGCCTTTAACGCCCTTTTTGATCATGTCGATTATTTCGTGGTCAATGTGAGTTCTCCCAATACGCCCAACCTCAGGGCGCTTCAGGATAAAGCCCCCCTTACGGCCCTGCTTAAGACCCTGCAGGAGTTGAATAAGAAAAAGGAACAGCCCAAACCTGTGCTCCTTAAGATAGCCCCGGATCTTAGTGACGAGCAGTTGCTCGATATCATTGATATTGTAAAGGAAACGGGCATTGCCGGGGTGATTGCAACCAATACCACCATCGAGAGAGAAGGCCTGAAGGATACCAATAAGGAAGAAGCCGGAGGGTTGAGCGGTAAACCCCTTACGCAACGATCGACGGAGGTGATCCGTTTTCTGGCTGAAAAGAGTGGAAAGGCATTTCCAATTATAGGGGTGGGGGGTATCCACAGTGCTCAGGATGCCCTGGATAAACTGGATGCCGGAGCAGACCTGGTGCAGCTCTATACCGGCTTTATCTACGAGGGCCCGGCATTGATCAAGGCTATTAACAAAAAACTCCTGGGCTGATTTTGAATGCTGAGATCCTCTATGCTTTCATGCTTTCTTCGGCTGTACTGGCCCTTTCGCCCGGACCGGACAATATATATGTGCTGCTTCAAAGCCTGGTGCATGGTGTAAAATTCGGCCTGGCTACCGTTGCCGGTCTTATGACCGGATGCCTGGTGCATACCAGCCTGGTGGCTTTTGGGGTCTCTGCGCTTATCAGGGAAAGTCCGTGGCTCTTTATGGCTGTAAAGATCTTTGGAGCCTGCTATTTGTTCTACCTGGCCTTTATGGTTTTTAAAAGCGATGGCTCCATAAAACTGGAGACCGGAGGCGTGGCTAAAAAATCTACCGGGGCATTATATGTGCAGGGTTTTTTTATGAATGTGCTTAATCCGAAGGTTTCCATTTTCTTTCTGGCTTTTTTTCCGGGATTCCTTTTCAGCGATTCCATAGATACCGTCTGGCAGTTTTATATCCTTGGCGCACTCTTTATTCTCGTGTCTTCGATCGTGTTCTCTTCCATAGCTTTACTGGCAGGTAAAATCTCAGGGTATTTGCGGAATCATAAGAATAGCGGAATGGTGTTTAAATGGGTGCAGATCGTGGTGTTTGTACTGATCGGAGTCTTTATTCTGCTATCAGAAAATTAGTTGTTTATAGGTAGGAGGTTCGCTATCTTTGGAGGAATCTCGAAGCCGTTTTTATGAACAGATTTCTCATCTTTGATATGGATGGGGTGCTCATTAACAGTGAGCCCTTTCACAAGGAAGTACTCGAAGAAGTGTTCAGGAGAAAAGGGTTGTCTATGGATGACTCCTATTACAACAGCCTTGTGGGAATGTCCAATAAGGCGATCTGGCTCAAGGCTAAAGATGATTTCTCCTTGTCGCCCGATATTGCGGATCTCATGAAATTTCACCAGGACCTGTTTTTTGACATGCTTGAAGACAGGCACATTCCGCAGCCCGAAGGTATGCCGGAACTGCTGGAGCGTATCAGGAAGCTTGGGGTGCGATGCTCCCTGGCTTCATCCTCCCCGATGAAGCTTATAGATGTGTTCGTGGATCGGATGGGCATTGCACCCCTGCTGGATCACAAGGTCAGTGGTGAATCCCTCCCGCGTAGCAAGCCATTTCCTGATATCTTTCTAAAGGTGAGTGCACTTTACGGGGTTCCTCCGGAGAAGTTCTGGGTGATAGAAGACAGTGCACATGGCGTGGAGGCGGCAGTTGCTGCAGGAATGCAATGTATAGGGTACAGGAATCCGTTTTCAGGGAATCAGAACCTGGAGAAGGCACATATGGAGATCGTGCACTTTGATGAACTAAATGATACGGTACTGCAGAAGCTATGGAAATGACAAACCGCGTAAAACTTATCGAATGTCCCCGGGATGCCATGCAGGGAATTCGGGATTTTATTCCCACAGAAAAAAAAGCTGCTTACATTCAGGCCCTGCTGCGATGCGGATTTGATACGGTCGATTTCGGGAGTTTTGTGTCGCCAAGGGCGGTGCCGCAAATGAAGGATACAGCCGAGGTACTTGAAAAGCTTGACCTGACGACCACCAATAGCAAGCTGCTGGCCATCGTTGCCAATGTAAGGGGTGCATCCGATGCAGCTGTCTTTGAACAAATTGATTACCTGGGATACCCGTTCTCGATCTCAGAGAACTTTCAGATGCGTAATACCCACAAAACCATAGATGAGAGTATCGGGATTCTCCAGGAGATCCTGGAGATTGCCGGCAATTCGGGGAAGGAAGTGGTGGCCTATCTGTCTATGGGTTTCGGAAATCCCTACGGTGATCCCTGGGATGTGGAAATCGTAGCCGGATGGACCGAACGGCTCCATAAGATGGGGGTTCGTATTCTTTCCTTGTCTGATACCGTTGGGAGTTCTACCCCGGAGGTGATCGATTATCTATTTTCGCAACTGATACCCGCTTATCCGTCTATGGAGTTCGGGGCACACCTGCATACCAACCCGCAATCCTGGCATGAAAAAGTGGACGCAGCCTACAAGGCCGGTTGCCTCAGGTTTGATGGGGCTATACAGGGGTACGGGGGGTGTCCGATGGCTAAGGATGAGTTAACCGGAAACATGCCAACTGAAAAACTGATCTCTTACTTCAACTCTGTAAAAGCCGACACCAATGTACGGGCGATGAGTTTTGAAAGTGCCTACAACGAGGCCCTGAAGATTTTCACGAATTATTATTAGGCTTGTCTATTACTGTAAAGGATATCATTAATATTTTTTATTTAAATTTAATCTAAATAAGTTTTCTCAAAGGAAAATTCCTCTTTATTTTTGCGGACAACTAAACTTGTTATTTAAAATTAATCTAAATAAAAATGCGTAAAAATATTCTTGGAGTTTTTGCTCTTGCCCTGACTACCTTGTCATGTTCAAATGATGATACCCCTTCCCCGGATATTAATGAAGTACCTGCCACTTATACCTTTACAAGAAACGGAGTTTCAACGGTGAGCTTTGATGGGCAGACTACCAGGATTTTGATGGGAGAAGAATTAATTGCCGGATTGCTTGATCCTGCTAAAGATATACAGGCTTTGACCGCGATGTTTACTCATGCCGAAGGCGATGCTGATTTTACAGATGCTGCTTTGAATGCATCAGGGAAAAATATATACAGCAAGACGGCTGCATCGAGAGATTATTTTTCAACGAATACCACCTTGTCTAATGAGATCAAGGCCGACTTTAAGGGTTGGCTCGAGGGACAGGTTAATGAGGTTTTTCCTGTATGGGAACAGGCGGCGGCAGCCGGAACTCCTGGTTTTATTCAGGAAGCCGGTGGAGGAGCTGTCCGTTACGTGAATGCCAAAGGACTGGAATACGACCAGGCGTTCTCAAAAAGTCTGATCGGAGCCTTAATGACAGATCAGATTCTGAATAATTACCTGAGTTCTTCGGTGCTGGATGAAGGGACCAATGTAGATAATAACGATGCGGGTATAACCGAAGAAGGAAAGCCCTATACAGCGATGGAGCATAAATGGGATGAGGCTTACGGGTATCTTTATGGTACTTCGACTGATGCTTCCAATCCTGGGTTAGGGGAAGATTCCTTCCTTAACAAATATCTGGGGCGTGTCGAAGGAGATGATGATTTTGCAGGGATTGCCGATGAAATCTTCGATGCTTTTACCTTAGGACGTTTTGCCATCACTGAAAAGGATTATGAACTCCGCGATATTCAGGCCAATATTATACGTGAGAAAATATCTGAAATTATAGCCATCAGAGCCGTATACTACCTGGAATATGGTAAGGCCGCTATGGAGTCTGGTGATATGGGAGCTGCCTTCCATGATCTTTCCGAAGGATTTGGGTTCATTTACAGCCTGCAATTCACCAGAATGCCCGGAACCAATGCTCCATATTTCACAAACGAAGAAGTCAACGGTTACCTGGAGACACTTATGGCCGGAGACGGATTTTGGGATGTTGATGCTGCAACCCTTGAAGCAATGGCTTCAGAGATTGCTTCCCGATTTGATTTTACCGTAGCCCAGGCCCTCTAATATTACCCTGGTTCGGGTCAGAACGCGCTGATCTGGATCGGTTTTTAAAAGCAAACAGATTATGAAGAAGTTATTCAAAAATTCCTGGAAAGCCCTTTTAATGGCTGTGTTCCTTGTGGGATGCAGCAGTAGCAGTGATAGTGATGGCGGGGATGAAGCCACCGATCAGTTCGACAGGCAGGCCATGTTAACACATTGGGCGGACAATATTATTATTCCTGCGCTTGAAGACCTGGAGTCGGATCTGAGCAGTCTTCAGGCTGCAAAGGATGCCTTTGTTGCAGCGCCTGATCAGGCCGGTCTCGATAATCTGAGAGCTGCCTGGCTTGAGGCCTACCAAACGTGGCAATACGCCGAGATGTTTAACATTGGCAGGGCAGAAAGTATTTTATATAATTTTCAGATGAACGTATACCCGGTAAATGTTGCCGATATCCAAGGCAATATTGCTTCGGGGTCATACGACCTTTCCAGTGTCAATAATCACGATGCAGTAGGTTTTCCTGCCCTTGATTTTATGTTATTCGGTACCGGAAACAGCGATTCTGAGATTCTGGTACAATATACCACGGCAGCTGATGCTGAAGGGTATCGCAACTACCTCTCTGACCTCACCAATCGCATGCTGGAATTAACTTCGGAGGTCTTGTCAGACTGGAAATCCCAATACAGAGACAGCTTTGTTTCCAACACCGGAAATACAGCAACGGCTTCTGTGAACAAGCTTACCAACGACTATATATATTACTACGAACGGGCATTGCGCGCCAATAAAGTGGGTATACCCGCCGGGGTGTTTTCGCTGGATCCGCTTCCGGATCGGGTTGAAGCATATTACAATAAGGAAGTTTCGAAAGCATTGGCCCTTGTAGCCCTGGATGCTGTTCAGGATTTTTTCAATGGGAAGTCTTACGGAACAGGTCCGGTAGGAACCGGGTTTTCAGCCTACCTTGATTACCTTAGGACCCTTCACGGAGGAGAAGACATCAGTGCTTTGATCAATACACAGTTTAATGCGGCCCGCACGCAGATGGAGACGCTGGACAATAATTTTGCCAGTCAGATCGCCACAGACAACAGTATGATGACCAAAACCTATGATGAGCTTCAAAAAGCAGTGGTCCTGCTTAAGGTGGATATGGTGCAGGCCATGAACATTACCATTGACTATGTTGACGCAGATGGTGACTAAGATGGTCATCAATCGGGAATAAAATAATTTATGGTTCCCCGGTACTTTTCCCGGGGAACTTTTTATATGGGGATAGCCTTTAAGAAATATTTCGACACCTATACAGATGCAGCGCCGTTGGTCGTGTTCCGGATCTTTTTTGGAGTCATGATGCTTTTAAGTATGGTGCGTTTCTGGGCAAACGGGTGGATCGAAAAGCTCTACCTGGAACCCCGGTTCCATTTCTCCTTTTACGGCTTTGAGTGGGTGAAGCCTTTAGGAGGCTATACCTATCTCCTCTTTGTGATTTGCGGGTTATCTGCTGTTTTTGTAGCCCTGGGGTATCGGTACCGCTGGGCCATAGTGGTATTTTTCCTGTCGTTCACCTACATAGAGTTGATGGACAAAACCACCTACCTCAATCACTATTACTTTATCAGTGTATTGAGTTTTCTTATGATCTTTCTCCCTGCAAATGCGCGGTTTTCACTGGATGCCGTTAGAAGGGGAGTAGCCTACAGGCAGGTTCCGAAATGGACCATCGATACGGTCAAACTCATGCTTGGTATCGTGTATTTCTATGCGGGACTGGCAAAGATCAATTCAGACTGGCTTTTCAGGGCCATGCCGCTTAAGATCTGGCTGCCATCAAAATACGATCTGCCCTTTATTGGCGGGAATCTCATGCAACAGGAATGGTTTCATTACGCCATGAGCTGGTCGGGCATGCTCTATGATCTGGCGATACCTTTTTTGCTGCTCAACCGAAGAACCAGGGGGGTGGCATTTGCTCTGGTGGTATTTTTCCATGTCTTTACCAGGGTGCTTTTTCCGATCGGGATGTTTCCTTACATCATGATCGTCTCAGCCCTGATCTTTTTTGATGCCGGTTTGCACAATCGTATTTTAGATATTCTGAAAGGGGGGCTAAAAATTACAGGCGCCGGAAAGGGTGCAGCTACCCCGACGATGGCTCCCAGATTTATTTTTTTACCGCTAAAGAGAAAAGGGGTACTCGTTATACTTTCCCTGTTCTTTGCGATCCAGTTGCTCTTTCCGTTTCGTTACCTTCTGTATCCCGGGGAGCTGTTCTGGACCGAAGAAGGGTACCGGTTCTCCTGGAGGGTTATGCTTATGGAAAAAATGGGGAATACCACCTTCAGGATCGTAAATGGAGAAACGGGAAAATTCTTTGAGGTGGATAACGCAGATTTTCTTACCACCTTCCAGGAAAAGCAAATGAGCTTTCAGCCCGATTTCATTTTGGAATACGCTCATTTTCTGGGAGACCATTTTAGCGCCCAGGGACATGAAAATGTGGAGGTATATGCCCGTAGTTACGTGGCTTTAAATGGCAGGAGAAGTGCTCCTTTCATCAAAGAAGATGTGGATCTGTACCGCCAGAAAGAATCGTTTAAACATAAAGATTGGATATATCCATTTAAAGATGAGATCAAAGGATTATAGTTTTATCATATGCTTTTTAATAGCTGCCTTCAGCTATGCGCAGGTTGCTGTGAAAGGGGTAATTACCGATGCAGAAACAGGGGAACCACTTCCCTTTGTGGAAATCTATGACAAGGAAAATGGGTTGCTTACCACTACTGATGTTAACGGTTCTTATGCATTTACCACAAGGAAGGAAGCACTCACTCTGGTGTTTTTTTCCTATGACCACGCGATCCGGGAGGTAGTGATTTCATCCACGGCGACTGCGGAGAACCTGGATATCGCACTGGAGCCTTTACAGGTCAACCTAACGGAGGTGGAAGTTACCGCGAGGCGTAAACGGGTTTTTGAATTATCCAGGTTAAAAGATGTTGAGGGTACGGCCATCTATGCCGGGAAAAAGACGGAGGTGGTGCTGGTAGACCAGTCTATGGCTAACCTGGCGGCTAATAATGCCCGGCAGATCTACAGTAAGGTATCCGGCCTTAACATCTTTCAAAATGACGATGCCGGACTCCAGCTGAATATCGGTGGGCGTGGACTCGATCCCAACCGGACTTCCAATTTTAATACCCGCCAAAACGGATACGATATCAGTGCGGATGTGCTGGGGTATCCTGAAAGCTATTATTCTCCGGCTTCAGAAGGGGTAAAGGAGATCCAGGTCATACGAGGAGCCGCATCCCTTCAGTACGGGACGCAGTTTGGGGGGCTGGTTAATTTTAAAATGAAGGAGCCGGTTAAGGACCGGTCTTTGGAACTGATCACCAGGAACACTTTGGGAAGTTTTGGCTTGTATACCAATTTTACCTCCCTGAGCGGTACAAGTAACCAATGGAGCTATTATTCTTTTTTCAATTATAAAAAAGGAGACGGCTTCCGGCCGAATTCTCAATTTGAATCTAAGAATGCCTATGGCTTTGTGGGGTATCAACTAAATGATCGCACCTCAATATCAGGTGAGTTAACCTATTTAAGGTACCTGGCGCAGCAGGGTGGTGGGCTTACCGATGCGATGTTCGAGGAGGATCCCTTCCAAAGTAACCGCAGCCGGAACTGGTTTCAGGTAGACTGGTTACTTTACAACCTTAAGCTGGAACACGCATTCTCCGATCAGACTAATTTCACCTTTAATTTCTTCGGTCTTAATTCTTCCCGTTATGCCCTGGGATTCCGAACCAACAGGGTAGACCAGGTAGACCCGGGAACCGAGCGCGACCTGATTCTGGGAGATTTCAAGAATTACGGATTTGAAACGCGCTTACTTCACAATTATGAATTGTTGGGTAAAAAGGCGACTTTTTTAACCGGGGTGAAGTATTATAATGCAAAGAACTTTCAACAACAAGGGCCGGGAAGTGATGGGACCGGTCCGGATTTCGACTTCTATACTGAGGAGTTTCCGGACTATCCTCAGCAATCGTCTTTTGAGTTGCCAAACCTGAACCTGGCTTGGTTTGGCGAGCATATCTTTTACCTGACCGACAGGTTTTCGGTAACCCCAGGGTTCCGTTTGGAATACATCAGAACCCAAAGTGATGGATTTTATAAAAGAATAAATACCGATGGCGCGGGCAATGTGATCCTGGAAGAAACCATAGAAGAGAACAAGGATTTTGAACGCGATTTCCTGCTCCTTGGCCTGGGGCTTAGTTACAAGCCGGTAAGGGGACTGGAAGCCTATGGAAATATATCCCAGAATTACCGTTCGGTAACTTTTTCAGATATCAATATCAACAATCCTGCCTTTGCGGTGGCTCCTGATATCACCGATGAAACCGGATATACCATCGACCTGGGATTGCGGGGAAATTACAAGGATTATTTGAGCTATGATATCGGGGGATTCGCCATGTTCTATAACGACCGGATCGGGTTTGTGCAGAAAGGACTGCCCGACGGCCGTGTGATCAGTGAGCGCGGCAATGTGGGTGATGCGGTTATGTATGGTCTGGAATCCCTGGTGGAGTTCAGCCTTGGAAAAATAAGCGGACTCTCCGGAGATTTTACCTGGACTTATTTTGTGAACCTGGCATTAATAACTTCGGAATATACGGCTTCCGAGCAACCGGGTATCGAGGGCAATGCCGTAGAATTTGTTCCTGATGTGAATTTGAAAACAGGGGTGCAATTTGGGTACAGGAACCTGATGGCTAATGTGCAGTACAGTTACCTTTCCGATCAGTTTACGGATGCGACCAATTCGGTGGAATCCAATATCAGTGGAGTGATCGGGCAGATTCCGGCCTACGACATCCTGGATCTTTCGCTCTCCTGGAGTTACAAAAGATTTAAGGTGGAAACAGGAATTAACAATGTGCTGGATAACACCTATTTTACCCGCAGAGCCACCGGGTACCCCGGGCCTGGCATCATCCCATCGGCACCGAGAAACTGGTACGCCACCCTGCAGTTCAGGCTTTAGAATCCCCAGCTGGAAATTATCTGGTAATAGAGGGGGCAGCGTCTTTACACCAGGGTAAACGGTTTTTTTACAATAGAACCTTCCGGGTTAAGCATGGATTTATTTTAAGAGTTTTCTATGATTGCCTTCCCTGAAAAAAGCAGTATATTTGCATGCAACTAAATTAGAAGTTGCATATGAAAGCACATGATGCTAAAATAGTAGGTGAAGGCTTAACTTACGACGATGTCCTTCTTGTTCCGAACTATTCGGAAGTTCTTCCAAGGGAGGTGAATATCCAGACAAAATTTACCCGTAACATTACGATTAACGTTCCTATCGTATCTGCAGCTATGGATACGGTTACGGAAAGTGACATGGCCATTGCCATGGCCAGGGAAGGTGGTATTGGAGTGCTGCATAAGAATATGACGATCGAACAGCAGGCCTTCCATGTGCGCAAGGTAAAGCGGGCGGAAAGTGGAATGATTATCGATCCTGTAACCCTGCCGCTCGATGCCACGGTGAAAGATGCAAAGAACAGTATGAAGGAACACAGCATCGGGGGGATTCCTATCGTAGATCAGGAGGGCTACCTCAAAGGTATTGTGACCAACCGTGACCTGCGTTTTGAAAAGAATAATGGCAGAGCAATTGTCGAGGTGATGACCAAGGAAAATCTAGTGACTGCGGGTGAAGGAACTTCCCTTGCAGATGCCGAAGATATTCTTCAGGAAAATAAGATCGAAAAACTGCCGGTGGTGTCTAAGGATAACAAGCTTATCGGACTGATCACCTTCCGTGACATTACCAAACTTACCCAAAAACCTATAGCCAATAAAGACTCTTTCGGAAGACTTCGCGTTGCTGCAGCCCTTGGTGTTACCGCAGATGCGGTTGAACGCGCAGAAGCGCTTGTAGCGGCAGGTGTGGATGCTGTTGTAATTGATACTGCCCACGGGCATACCAGAGGGGTGGTAACCATTCTGAAAGAAGTAAAAAAGAAATTCCCGGAACTCGAAGTGGTAGTGGGGAATATAGCGACCCCGGAAGCTGCCAAATACCTGGTAGATGCCGGAGCAGACGCTGTGAAGGTGGGGATAGGTCCCGGATCTATCTGTACTACCAGAATCGTTGCAGGGGTTGGGTTTCCTCAATTTTCTGCTGTACTGGAGGTGGCCCAGGCCATTAAAGGTAGTGGCGTACCTGTGATCGCAGACGGTGGTATTCGATATACCGGGGATATTCCTAAGGCTATTGCAGCCGGAGCCGATTGTGTGATGCTTGGTTCCCTGCTTGCCGGAACCAAGGAGTCTCCTGGTGAAACTATTATATATGACGGAAGAAAATACAAGTCGTACCGCGGTATGGGGTCTGTAGAGGCGATGACTAAGGGAAGTAAAGACAGGTATTTCCAGGATGTGGAAGATGACCTCAAGAAGCTGGTGCCTGAAGGTATCGTAGGACGGGTTCCTTACAAAGGAGAACTTTACGAAAGCATGCATCAGTTCATTGGTGGTTTGAAGGCCGGAATGGGGTATTGCGGTGCAAAGGATATCGAAACCCTGAAGGAAAATGGTCGTTTTGTTAAGATCACCTCCAGCGGTATTACCGAGAGCCATCCGCATAATGTGACCATAACTAAGGAAGCGCCTAATTACAGCAGGTAGTCTTCCTTTTGTATAGAAAACTAAAACACCCCTGTTCCGGGGTGTTTTTTTTGGCTATTAACATAATGTTTAATGTATTTAATTAAATTTTAAACAAAATAACAAGGTTTAACTGATTGATTTTCATAGATTTACCATTGAATTTAAAAATGAAAACTATGAAACGATCAATCAAGACTTTTATTCTTTCCTTGTTATTGGTAATTGGCTTTGGGCCACTTGCATCTCAAGCACAGCACTCTGAAGCAGAAGCTTCGGAAGGTGCTGCAGCACAGTCAGTCGTTGGTGTAGCCGCCAGCAATGCTGATTTTTCCACCCTGGTAACGGCAGTTCAGGCTGCTGAATTGGTGGAAACTCTTGACGGTGAGGGTCCATTTACAGTTTTTGCACCGACCAATGAAGCCTTTGGAAAATTACCAGAAGGTACGTTGGAAACTCTTGTGCAACCCGAAAACAAAGATCAGTTAACTTCCATTTTAACCTATCACGTGATTGCCGGGGAGTACGATGCGGCTGCAGTGTTGGAAGCTATTCAAACGGCAGGCGGTTCCTTTACCGTAGAAACTGTTCAGGGCGGCATGCTAACCATAAGTGCGCAGGATGGAAATGTGATACTTACCGACGGTCAGGGCAACACCTCTAAAGTAATTATGACAGATGTTCCGGCTTCCAACGGGGTAATCCATGTAATAGACACCGTAGTATTACCGTAACAGTTAAAGAATATTGATATAAGAAACCACCTGTAAAGGTGGTTTTTTTATGCTACCACGGCACGATGAGGTTTGAGTCGGTCCCGTATTTGTTTCAGATGCGCCTCCGAGATAACAAGCGTGGCTATGGCGTGATCTTCGCTCATCATTTTATGCCCGGACTCCCATTCTGAAAGAGCTTCCATCCGGCAGTAGTCCTTGAGGTGGATCTCATGGTGTTTTGCGGTGTCAAAGGCGGAGGGCCCATAAAAGTCCCAGATGAACTTAATGCGTCTCATGATGTACGGTTACCCCTTTCTCGGCAAAATTTTTAAAGTCTTTCATATAGTCCCTGCTCTGCTTTTTAAAGGCAGACGGCATCAGGAACCCCATGACCTTCATATAGATATTGGTAAACCGGAACTCGGATTCCGATTTCCATAGGGTGCCGTTTTCTGTGGGGATAAAATAGTTTCTTTGAAAGTTCAGTACCCCGTTGGTTTGATAATCCAGGTGCAATTCCCTGGGCTGATCTACCTTGGTAATGGTTTCGGTCAGGGTCATCTTTCTCTTTCCGATCTGGTATTTCAATTTGCTTTTACAGCCTTTTTTTCCAGGTACCCCGTCCAAATGGGAAACACAGATTAACCCTTTTTGCCAGTGCTTCAGGTTCTCCGGATCCATCAATAACTCAAGAACTTCTTCTGTGGGGCGCTCAATTTCTATTGATAATTCATACTTCATAGTGGGGGATGTTAGGAGGAATTCCATGTCAAGGTACAAAAATCAGGCATACCTTCCCATAGGTATTTTATTTTCAGGGGTATGTAATCTTGCTTAATTTGCCTTAATTTTTAAATTTGCGCGACAAGATCCGTGATATGAAAAGAATTTGGAATTATTTTCCAGTATTGTTAGCCCTTTTGGCTTTATTTTCCTGTACCTATCTTAAAAAGGTAGAGGAGGATGACGCGGTGGCACGCGTAGGGGAGCAGTATTTACTTCGGGATGATTTGGAAGGCGTCTTAAATGGCAATATAAGCGCTGAAGACAGCCTGGTTGTGGTAAACAATTACATCAACGAGTGGGCCAAGGATCAGCTTCTGTTTGAAAGGGCCAGGATCAATATATCTGAAGTAAAACAGGCAGAATTCGAAGAACTGGTATCTCAGTATCGCGCCGACCTTTATATAAATGCCTATAAGGAAGCTCTGGTAAATAAGGGAATGGATACGGTGGTGAGTCAGGCCGAACTGGTTGCCTATTACGAGGCGAATAAACATAATTTTCGCCTGAATGAAGACCTTATGAAGTTGCGCTATATCAGTATCCCGAAAGATTTTAACGGGTTGGATGAAGTGAAAAAGGCTTTTGAAGAGTTTAAGGATGAAGATATTGCACTGCTGAGAAACAAAGCCTTAAAATTCAGATTTTACACCTTCGATGATTCCACCTGGGTAAGGGGATCAGAGGTGGTGAAAAAGATTCCGGTGTTAACCCCTGATAATAAGGATGAATATTTAAAAAAATCACAATTTTTTGAGCTTTCCGATTCTTTAGGGGTATATTTGGTAGCCGTAAAAGATGTGCTCAAACGTACCGAAACTCCCCCTTTGGATTATGTGGAACCTACCATTAAGAAGATCCTTCTTAACAAGCGTAAACTCGAATATATAAGAACATTGGAACAGGAGCTTCTCGACGAAGCGACCCGGGACAAGGAGTTTGAAATTTTAAAATAACTGTAAACAGGCACCTTTGGGTGTAGCGTAAAGATAATTAGATGAAGAAATTTTGTATTGCTGCCGGTCTGGTCATATGTATGAATACTTTTGGATTTTCCCAGGATTCTCTTGCTCAGGCAGAGTTTACTGAAGTAGCTGTATCTTCTGATACTACCAGGGTGGTTAAGGAACGCAAGAAGATAGACGGAGTGGCCGCCGTAGTAGGGGATTTTGTGATCCTTGAATCGGATATTGATAAGCAGTATATCGATATGGAGCTTCAGGGGGTGGATGTAAAGAGTATTGCCCGTTGCGAAGTACTGGGGAACCAGATGGAAAATAAGCTCTATACCCACCAGGCCATTCAGGATAGTGTGGTGGTGGCCGATTCTGAGGTGAACTCTTATGTGGATAACCAGGTGTCGCAGCTTTCGGGACAGCTGGGAAGTATGGAGAAGGTACTGAAGTTCTACAATAAGGATTCGGAAAAGGACCTTCGCGATGAACTTTTTGAAATCATTAAAAATGCCCAGCTTTCGATGCGGATGCAGGGTAAGGTGGTAGAAGAGGTTGAGATCACCCCTGAAGAAGTTCGGGAGTGGTACGATGGCCTTCCTTCAGAAGACCGTCCTTATTTCGGGGACGAAGTGGAAATAGCACAGATCATTAAGCAGCCGGAGCCTTCTGAAGAAGAAGTGCAGAAGGTGATCGACAGGTTAAAGAGTATTAAAAGGGATGTGGAAGAGAACGGAAGCAGTTTTGCCATCAAGCAGACCCTGTACTCGGAAGATCCGGGCAAGGTTCAAAATGGTGGGGTATATTCCATTAAGAAGAGTTCTCCTTTTGTACAGGAGTTCAAGGATGTGGCCTTTTCGCTTAAGCAGGGAGCGATCTCTGATCCCTTTAAGACCCAGTTCGGATACCACATTATTTACCTGGAGAAGGTGAGGGGGCAGGAGCGCGATGTAAGGCATATCCTGTTGATGCCGGAGGTGTCTGATGACGATCTTCAGGAGGCCAGGGAAGAACTGGAGGAGATCCGTCAGAAGATCATTGACGGGGAATTTACTTTTGAAGAAGCAGCAAGAAATTTTTCAGACCAGAAAGAGACCAAATTTGACGGTGGGGTGCTCAGAAATCCTAAAGATATGAGTACACGCTTCGAACTCACCAAAATGGATCCCGTGCTGTACAGCCAGGTAAGTCCGCTGGAAGGCAATACCATTTCCAGACCTATTCTCGGGGAGACTGACAACGGAGGTTCTTATTATAAGATCATCAAAGTAAACAAACGGTTTAAGGCGCACCAGGCCGATTACATCCAGGATTATGTAAAAATCAAGGAATTGGCCCTGAAAGAAAAGCAGTTAAATCAAATAAAGGAATGGATGGACGAAAAGATAAAAGATACGTATATTAGCGTAAGTCCATCGTACCAGGCTTGTGACTTTAGCAATAACTGGTTGAAAAAGTAAATTCCCTATGTCTGATGTAGTCGCTGCTAAGCATCTCGTTGAAAAACACCAAGCTTTAAAAAAGGAGATCGCCCGTGTAATTATCGGGCAGGAAAAGGTGATCGATGAGATTCTGTTGGCGATTTATTCCGGAGGACATGCCTTGTTGATTGGAGTGCCCGGGTTGGCAAAAACACTTATGGTAAACACCATTGCCAAGGCCCTGGGGCTTGAATTCAAAAGAATTCAGTTTACCCCGGACCTAATGCCCAGTGATATTCTCGGAAGTGAAATTCTTGACCGTGACCGGCAGTTCCAGTTCATAAAAGGACCGGTATTCGCCAATATCATCCTGGCAGACGAGATCAACCGTACCCCACCCAAAACACAATCGGCCCTGCTGGAAGCCATGCAGGAACGCGCGGTAACCGTAGCAGGAAGGCACTACACCCTGGATCTTCCCTACTTCGTGCTGGCTACTCAAAACCCGATCGAACAGGAAGGTACCTATCCTTTGCCCGAAGCCCAGTTAGATCGCTTCATGTTCGCTATTGAGCTGGATTACCCCTCATACGAGGAAGAGGTGGAGGTGGTTAAGGCCACTACTGCCGATAAGCAATATCGGGTAAATGCCCTTTTCAGTGCAGAGGAGATCGTCGAGATCCAGCATCTGGTGCGCCGTATCCCGGTGCCTGATAACGTGGTGGAATACGCCGTGAACCTGGTGGGGAAAACCCGTCCGAATTCGGAAAAAGCTCCGGAAGTGGTGCGAAATTATGTGGACTGGGGAGCCGGACCCAGAGCTTCTCAAAACCTTATTCTTGCCGCCAAGGCTATGGCATTGATTAAAGGAAAATACGCTCCCGATATCGAAGAGGTCAAACAGGTGGCCCTTGGTATTCTCAGGCATCGGGTATTGAAAAACTACAAGGCTGATGCTGAAGGCATCTCTGTAGAGCAAATCATCGCTTCTCTTTTGTGATTGCGATCCCCTCGATTTTTAGGAATTTGTTACTTCGTGCTCTTCTAAATTGATAACTTTTAAATTATCGGAAGCATTCTTATAAGAATCTTGAAGAGTGTTTAATGTTTTCTCAAATCCTTTAAAAATCCTTCTGTTTTTTGTAATTTCGCAACACTTTTGAATTTTATAAAAATCAATTTATGGCTTTTGATATTGATATGATTAAAAAGGTATATGCTTCCATGCCGGAGCGTGTTGATAAAGCACGTGCTCTTACCGGGAAGCCGTTGACCTTGTCAGAAAAAATATTGTACTCACACCTTTGGGATGGGAATCCTGATAAAGTGTATACAAGAGGGAAGGATTATGTAGAGTTTTCTCCGGACAGGATTGCCTGCCAGGATGCTACTGCGCAAATGGCCCTGTTGCAGTTCATGCACGCAGGAAAGCCTAAAGTGGCAGTACCCACTACCGTACACTGCGACCACCTTATCCAGGCAAAAACAGGAGCAGAAGCCGATTTAAAACGCGCCAATGAAACCAGTAATGAGGTGTTTGATTTCCTCGAGTCTGTTTCCAATAAATATGGGATCGGATTCTGGAAGCCCGGAGCAGGGATCATTCACCAGGTAGTTCTTGAAAATTATGCGTTTCCCGGAGGAATGATGATCGGAACCGATTCGCATACGGTGAATGCCGGAGGACTCGGGATGGTTGCCATCGGGGTAGGTGGTGCTGACGCCGTGGATGTGATGGCCGGAATGCCCTGGGAGCTGAAGTTTCCGAAACTTATCGGGGTTAAACTTACCGGGAAGCTTTCCGGATGGACTGCGCCTAAAGACGTGATCCTTAAGGTGGCAGGTATCCTAACTGTAAAAGGTGGTACCGGAGCTATCGTGGAATATTTCGGAGAAGGAGCAACTTCGATGTCTTGTACCGGGAAAGGTACCATTTGTAACATGGGAGCTGAAGTAGGAGCTACGACTTCCACCTTCGGATATGACGAGTCTATGGATCGTTACCTGCGTTCAACAGGAAGAGCAGATGTGGCAGATGCTGCAAATGAGGTGAAAGAATACCTGACTGCCGACCCTGAAGTATATGCCAACCCGGAACAGTATTTCGATCAGGTGATCGAGATCAACCTGGATGAGCTGGAGCCACATCTAAACGGACCATTTACTCCGGACCTGGCCACGCCGATCTCCAAGATGGGAGAGGCTGCCAAGGAGAATGACTGGCCACTTAAAGTAGAGTACGGTCTGATCGGTTCCTGTACAAACTCTTCTTATGAGGATATTTCCAGAGCTGCCTCCCTTGCCAAGCAGGTAGCAGATAAAAAACTAAAAACAAAATCGAACTTTACCATTACTCCGGGGTCTGAGCAGGTGCGCTATACCATCGAGAGAGACGGGTTTATCGATACCTTTAACAATATTGGGGCTACGGTTTTCGCTAACGCCTGCGGACCCTGTATCGGGATGTGGGATCGTTACGGCGGGAACGCTGCCGATCAGGAAAGAAATACTATCGTACACTCCTTTAACCGTAACTTTGCCAAGCGTGCAGACGGAAACCCGAATACCCTGGCCTTTGTGGGATCGCCTGAGTTGGTTACTGCCATTGCCATTGCCGGCCGACTGGATTTTAACCCGGTTACAGACACTCTGATCAACGAAGATGGGGAAGAAGTGAAACTGGACGAGCCAAGAGGTTACGAATTGCCGCCGGAAGGCTTTGCAGTGGAAGACGCCGGTTATGTTGCTCCTGCAGAAGATGGAAGCGATGTATCGGTTGTGGTTGCTGATGATTCAGAACGACTCCAGCTTCTGGCGCCGTTCAAGCCATGGGATGGTAAGAATATTACCGGAGCCAAACTGCTTATCAAGGCAGAAGGAAAATGTACCACCGACCACATTTCCATGGCAGGTCCATGGCTGAGGTTCCGTGGTCACCTGGATAACATTGCTAATAATACCCTTATCGGTGCTGTAAACGCATTTAACGGAAAGACCAACCTGGTAAAAAATCAGCTTACCGGAGAATACGGTGGAGTGCCGGATACGCAAAGGGAATACAAGGCTAAGGATATTCCAACCATCGTTGTGGGAGACCATAATTACGGGGAGGGATCGTCAAGGGAGCACGCTGCCATGCAGCCACGTCACCTTGGTGTAAGAGCCGTACTGGTGAAGTCATTCGCCAGGATTCACGAGACCAACCTGAAGAAACAGGGAATGCTCGCGCTTACCTTTGCTAATGAAAATGATTACGATAAGATCCAGGAAGACGATACCTTTAACTTTATCGACCTGGAGTCTTTCGCGCCTGATACTCCGCTTACCCTGGAGATCGTTCATGCAGACGGAAGTAAGGATGCCATTAAGGTAAACCATTCTTATAACGATGGACAGATTGCCTGGTTTAAAGCGGGATCTGCACTGAACCTGATCAAAAGACAGAATGCATAATTTGCGATCTGTTGCTTCATTACAATAAAAAAAGCTCCCCGAACGGGGAGCTTTTTTTGTAAGATACCATGGCTAAGCCCAACCTATGCATTAGTATCCAACCAAGAAAAAGACTCAGGATAAATACGATCTGGTATTTGAGGGAATGAAGATGGCCTTTTGGGGGCAGGGGCAGGAGCAAATGCTGAGGAACTGGAAGGGTGTTTTGATCTTTTGAATTCCATGACCATAACCCGGAATGCTTCCTGACCGGGAGTTGGTAATATGAGTTACATAGTGGCTGTTGGAAAAAGTGTATTTTCGCGGAAACGGAAATACATTTTTACCTTATGGTTAAACTTGATAAAAAGAAGCTTTATAATCTGATATTTCTCGTGGTTTTCGGGGTGTTGTTCTTTACCCCTTTGGGAACCCCGGTAAAGGTATTTATTCACAGACTGGTGGCTTTTTCTCCTGCTGTGGAGTCGGCCGATGAACGGGAGATCCTGGATGATTACGAATGGATCCTTGAGGATATGAATGGAGAACGGGCGTATTTCGGGGACCTGAAGGGGCAGGTTGTCGTTATTAATTTCTGGGCCACCTGGTGTCCGCCATGTATAGCGGAAATGCCGTCGTTTCAGGAGTTATACAGCGACTATGGCGATCGGGTACATTTCCTGTTCGTAAGCCAGGAAGAGCATCAGAAGCTCAGGGACTTTCTCGTGAAAAGAGGGTATGATATTCCGGTATACCATCCGCTGAGCAAAATACCGGAGCAGTTATACTCTCAGAGTATTCCGGCTACCTATATTATTGACCGCGAAGGGGGTATTCGGGTGTCTAAGGTAGGAGTGGCCGACTGGAACTCGGCAAAGGTGAGGGACCTGTTGGAAGCGTTGACCGGATCTTAGATTCGGAGGGATTTTACAGTCCTTCACACTGTGGGATTTATAAAAAAGGTCACAGTGCATTGAGCGCTGTGACCTTTTTTATAGAAGGTTTTAAGACTGCTTTCGCCCTTAAAACGGATTATTTTCTTTTAAAGTATTTCAGTGGAGGGAGTAACATTCCGAAACATTCTCCGTCTCCTTTCCCAATGTGCTTGTGGTGCATTTTATGAGCCCTTCGGATGCCCCTGGAGTACCAGTTGTTGGCATTTCTGAACATCTTAAATCTTTGATGAATAAAAATGTCGTGCACCAGGAAATAGGCTGCACCATAGGCCATGATACCAAATCCTATCGGCCAGCCATACCAGAAGTCGGTCCTGGCCCCTAGAAGAAAGAATCCCATACTTACTACAGCATAGAAAATGAAAAATGCATCGTTGCGTTCAAACCAGGAGTCGTGGTCTTTCTTATGGTGGTCTTTATGAAGTACCCATAGAAAACCGTGCATGATGTATTTATGGGTAAACCACGCCATAAACTCCATAAAAAAGAAGGTGGCCAGAAATATTAAGATCCAGAGTAAAACTTGCATAGCGGATATGTTTTATAAAATGTTTAACCGGTAATTTACATAAGAGCGTGCCAACAATCCAAACTTCTGGTAGTTGGGGACGCGTATTCTGCGATTCTTGATTTCCAGGGGAGGTGTGCTTTTTAGCTTTTGAAGGAGTTTGATGTAATATTTATAAGCGGTATAAACTCCAAACTTTGCTTCTACAGGCAGGGCAGAAATACCCTCGAACCCTTTCCTGAAATCTTCCTCTATTTCCCTTACAATTCGGGTCTTGCTCTCCTCGTCGAGCTGATCAAAATTTGTATTGGGGAAGTAGGTACGATCCAGTTCGTCATAGTCGGCTTTCAGATCGCGCAGGAAATTCACCTTTTGGAAAGCAGAACCCAAAGCCATGGCGGCGTCTTTAAGTTGATGGTATTGCTCTTTATCGGCCTTAACGAATACCTGCAGGCACATCAGGCCTACCACATCGGCAGAACCGTAAATGTATTCCCTGTATTCCTCTTCTGTCCGGTAAATTTTCTTGGACAGGTCAAGGCGCATGCTTTTCATAAAGGCGTCGATGAGCGCCTTGTCGATATCGTATTTGTGAACCGTATGCTGAAAGGAATTCAGGATCGGGTTTAAACTGATCCTGTTCTCTAAAGCGTGTTCCAGATCGCTTTCAAAACGATCGAAAAGCTCCTCCTTTTTATAATCGTGGAAACTGTCTACGATCTCATCTGCGAAACGGACGAATCCGTAAATATTATAGATGTCCTTCCTGATGGATGGAGCAAGCATCTTTACAGCCAGCGAAAAGGAGGTGCTGTAAGAGGTGGTGACCAGCTTGCTGCAGCTGTAGGAAACATGATCAAAAATAGCTTTCATTACTTAAAGGTGTTTTTGTATTAGTTGGGCTACAAGTTTTCCCGAAATTAAAGAGGGAGGTACCCCCGGTCCGGGAACGGTTAATTGTCCTGTAAAGTAAAGGTTGTTCACTTTTTTACTTTTCAGCTTAGGTCTCAGAAAGGCCGTTTGCAATAGCGTATTGGCCATTCCGTAAGCATTTCCTTTATAGGAATTGTATTGTTCTGTAAAATCATTAACACAGAAGCTCTCTTTAAATATAACATTATTTTTAACACGTTGATTTGTAATGCGTTCAAACCGGGTCATGATAATGTCGAAATATCGCTCCCGCATTTGGGGCGTATCTTCCAGTCCCGGAGCAAGGGGAATCAGGAAAATCCCGGCTTCTTTCCCTTCCGGAGCGGCACTGGCGTCTGTTTTTGAAGGAAAGCTGGCATAGAACAAAGGTTCTTCCGGCCATCTGGGATCATCGTATATGGCCTGGGCATGCTCTTCAAAATCCACGTCAAAAAACAAGGTGTGATGGGCTACATGCTCCAGTTTTTTGTCGAAACCCACATAAAACAGGAGGGAAGACGGAGCAAAGGTCCGGGTCTTCCAGTACTTTTCACTGTAGGCGCGGTCTTTTTCTTCCAACAGGCTTTCAGAATGGTGGTAATCTGCGCCGCTTAATACGATATCGGCATTAATAACAGTGCCATTAACCTCGATTCCATTAGCAGTACCCTTTTCCACTAAGATCTTTTCTGCAGCGGCATTGGTGTGGATATGCACACCAAGTTCCCTTGCCAGGGCTGCGATGCCTTCAATAACACTGTACATCCCGTTTTCAGGATGCCAGGTGCCAAGGCCAAAATCGGCATAGTTCATAAAATTGTAAAAGGCAGGGGTGTCTGAGGGCTTGGCGCCCAGAAAAAGTACCGGGAATTCGAGGATCTGTACCAGTCGTTTATTTTTAAACTCCTTTCTGACGTCCCTTTTAATATTGCTGAAAAAAGCTCCCAGCTTCGTCACAGTTTTAGGAGTGACCAGTTCCAGAGGGGAAACCCCGGGATTGTACACCAGGTCTTTGATAGCGATATCGTAGTTTTCTTCTGCCTTGCCAATGAATGACCGCAGTTTTTTGGCGCTCCCTTTTTCTTCGGCCTCGAAGGCCTCGCAGATGCGCTCCAGGGAATCTGCTATGGAGATGTAGTCGCTTTCTCCAAAGTATACGTTGTAGGCAGGATTTAGTTTGATCAGGTGGTAATAATCGGAGGGTTTTTTATTGAAGTCTGCGAAGAAGCGTTCGAAAACGTCAGGCATCCAGTACCAGGTGGGACCGATGTCGAAGGTGAATCCGTCTCTCTGCAATTGACGGGCGCGTCCCCCGATTTGATTGTTTTTCTCATATATATGAACCTCATGTCCTTCTTTTGCAAGATAACATGACGCGGCTAAAGAAGAAAAACCGGATCCTATAATAATAATTTTCTTATTCATGCTTAAGTGGGTTGGTGAGGGAGGTGTGGGGAAGGTTAAAGAGCGTCTATAACCTCTTCTATGGATTGGAAAGACTGGACGCCGTGCTTGGGGTCAGAGAAACTCTCTTTGACCTGTTGCCCCAGAATCCACAATTCACTGTTCTGGTCCTTGTTTACCAGTTTATGGTAGCTGGAGATATACTTTTCGATTTCTTCGGCTGGGGGAGCAACGGTGAAATAGGAAAGATATGTTAAATTATCGTAGTAGCGCTGAATATCGGTCAGGCTTTCCAGGGGTATGGTTTGTCCGAGATAAATAGCCCTGTACCCTCTTAGAACGATCTCGTAGTTGAGGTATAACAACCCGATCTCGTGGATTTCATTGTCGGGCAGGAATAACACAAAGGTTCGGTCTGTTTTTGTAGGCTCAGACATTTGTAACTTTTCAATGTTCAGCAGGATCTTTTGCTTGATCAGCGCAGTTACAAAATGTTCGTGGGCCGGAGAAATAGTTTCTGTCTGCCAAAGCAGCCCGAGTTCGTTCAGCAAGGGTAAAAAAACTTCGTGGAAAATTTCCCGAAAAGACCGGTCTCCCAGGAGACTGTTGTAGGTGTTGAGAAAGAGGGTCTGGTCAAAATTGATCATTGCCAGTTTAAAGGCGTTGATCGCTTTGTTCTTAATGCTGTTTTCCGAGACGATCTCCCGGACGATAATGGGTAGATTTTCTTCAGGAATTTCTGCTATCTTGGAGATCTTGTACCCGTTGTTATAAAGTAGAGTAATGTTCAGTAGCTTTTGAAGGCTTTTCAGGGAGTAGTAGCGAATGTTCGTATCTGTTCGGTTCGGACTTAACAGGTTATAGCGTTTCTCCCAAATACGAATCGTGTGTGCCTTGATCCCTGAAAGGTTTTCAAGGTCCTTAATACTGAAATTAACTTTTACGTTGTTCATCAATTTATTCGAAACTTTAAACAAAAATAGCAAAATTGGGCATTAAATCAAGAAAAGGAAAATATAAATTTCTCACAAAAAATTCGATTCTGCAGTTTTCCTTAGCTTTCCTGCCGAACCCCCTTCTTTTAATTGCAAAAAAATGAGGATATTTGCGCCAGTTTTTGAAGTAGAAGTATTCGACTAAATTTTTTGAACAGCATGGAGAAGATTTTAGTTACCGGAGCTGGCGGACAGCTCGGTACCGAATTAACCGAAGCACTGGCCGGGCGTTACGGAACATCAGCGATCATTGCATCGGATATTAATGAAAAGGCAGCAAGCAGGTTTGATTGTACTTTTGAGGTATTAAATGTTCTTGATAAGGACAAAATGGCTGCCCTGATCGACAAGCATGAGGTGACCCAGGTGTATCATCTCGCTGCGATCTTATCGGCTGCCGGAGAGAAGAATCCGTTGTTTACCTGGGACCTGAACATGAAGAGTTTGTTGAATGTTCTGGAACTGGCAAGGGAAAAAAATCTTAACAAGATATATTGGCCTTCGTCTATTGCTGTTTTTGGGCCTCATACCAGGGCTGTAGATACCCCTCAATACTGCGTGATGGATCCCACAACGGTTTACGGCATCTCCAAGCTTGCCGGAGAGCGCTGGTGTGAGTATTACAATAAGATTTACGGGGTGGATGTGAGAAGTTTAAGGTATCCCGGACTGATCAGCTATAAGGCTGCTCCGGGAGGTGGAACCACCGATTATGCCGTTGAGATCTATCATTCGGCCTTAAAAGGCGAGACCTTTAATTGTTTTCTGAAGGCAGATACCCATCTGCCGATGATGTATATGCCCGATGCGATCAAGGCCACCATAGACCTCATGGAAGCTCCTGCAGAAAGTATTTCTGTACGGTCATCTTATAATGTGGGAGCCCTGAGCTTTACTCCGGAGGAGATATACAACAGTATTAAAAAATTTCATCCTGATTTTAAAATTGCCTATTCGCCGGATTTCAGGCAAAATATAGCGGCCAGCTGGCCAGACAGTATAGATGATAGTGTGGCCCGTGAAGATTGGAACTGGAAGCCTGAATTTGATCTGGATGCCATGACGAAGGATATTCTGGAAAATCTTGTAGTGGAAAAATAACAGGGTTTAAAAAGTACTTGATAGCAAGGGAGGTCAGTTTTGACCTCCTTTTTTTGATTCTGGTCGTGGTATTCAGTACTTTTATACCTATGCGTATGAATCGGATTTTCAGTAGTTTACCCCTGGTGTTGTTGATGTTTCTTTTTCTTTTTTCCTGCCGTGAAGACAGTAGAAAGGATCATGCGGGAGCAGGGCAGGAGGTGTCTGAGAAGACCGGGGATGCGGTGGACACAGAACCGGATGTTAGCAGGTATGACCCCGCAACGAGCGATACGGTGCTTGCAGGTCGTATATCGGAAAAGCTTCGGGAGCTGTTCCGGGAAGATCTTGAAGTAATGACGGAGTTTGATCGCCGCTATCAATTCTATAAGGTGAATCTGGATACGGATGCGTCCGGGGAGGTGCTGATTCGTTTTCTTTCTCCTTATTTCTGCGGAAGCGGAGGGTGTACCCTCCTGGCTCTTGATAACGACCTTTCCCTGATCACCAGGTTTACGGTAACCAGGCCTCCGATCTTTGTCGAGCAGCGGCTGGAAAATAACTGGAAGGTGCTTATGGTGCGCAGTGGTGGCCAGTGGAAGGCCCTGGTGAATACCGGGGATGGATACCCGGGTAACCCTACCGTACTCCCGCCGGCACCTTATGACGCACCCAGCGGGAATGCAGAGGTGGTCTTTGGAGATATGAAATCCAGCCTCCCGGCAATGACCTATTCGTTCTAGAAATACTACGATCTTGATCCGTAAAAGGAAAGAATGTGAATGGCGAAGGGTTGAAATTGTAAAGGAGCGAAGGAGTGAAGGAGTGAAGGAGTGAAGGAGTAAAATAGTAAAAATGTAAAATTGCTAAGCTTATAGCGATTCAATCATCTATAATTTATCATCAATAATCTACAATTCCCTACCTCGTACCTCCGTACCCCTGCCTACCTGGCGGTACGGCAGGCAGACTCGTACCTCCGTAACCCGTAACACAACTAACAGACTGCTTCGCCCCGGGGCTCGCAATTAAAGCAGGTGAGCTAATAGGTGAATAGGTGAATAGGTAAATAGGTGAATAGGTGAATAGGTGAGTAGGTGAGTAGGTGAATAGGTGAATAGGTGAGTAGGTGAATTGGCAAAAGGAGTAAAATAGTAAAAATGTAAAATTGCTAAGCTTATAGCGATTCAATCATTTATAATTTATCATCTATAATCTATAATTCCTTACCTCGTACCTCCGTACCCCTGCCTACCTGGCGGTACGGCAGGCAGACTCGTACCTCCGTAACCCGTAACACAACTAACAGACTGCTTCGCCCCGGGGCTCGTAATTAAAGCAGGTGAGCTAATAGGTGAATAGGTGAATAGGCGGATAGGTGAATAGGTGAGTAGGTGAGTAGGTGAATAGGTGAGTAGGTGAATTGGCAAAGGAGTAAAACAGTGAAAATGTAAAGTTGCTAAGCTTATAGCGATTCAACCATTTATAATTTATAATCTATAATTCCTTACCTCGTACCTACTTACCTCTGTACCTAGTTACTGTCACTCATCATCACGCGTCACTCGTCACTCGTCACCAGAAAAAAGATTACCTCGCTTCGCTCGGTGATCAGCAGGGTGGCTGTACCCAAAATCCCGGGGCTGCTCCCGCAGCCTGCCGAATTTTTTTATTCATCCCCTTACACCAGCGAGCTGGTGACGGTTCTAAACAAAAAAATCCCGATTACCTTACGGTAACCGGGATTTTGTGCTCACGAGAAGATTCGAACTTGTTAATAACCATTAATATTGTTTATAACTCCATCTTTGTAAATGCCCTGTTTTACAATGGATTGCTTACCTTAGTTATAAGGGTAAATTATAATAGAGGCTAAAAAAATTGTCACCTATTTTGTCACCTTACTGTAGCCTTTGAAATTAAAGAGGTAATTTATTTATCATGACTCATACATTTTACTTAAAAAATAAGCATGCAGATAAGTCTCTGATTTATTTTTCTTGCTACTTCAAAGAGGAGGGAAAGAAGTTCGTGTATTCTACCGGTGAAAAGATTGCTCCCGATCACTGGAGTTTTGATGAGAATAGACCAAAGCTAAAAGGATCGAAAAAGGATTCCAATGCAATAACTATAAAAAATCAATTGGGGAGGTATTCTGATGCCTTCGAGGAAAAATTGTATCAATGCAAATCTACCAGGGAAATAATCACTTCAAAGACTCTAAAAGAACATTTCAATGAAACTTTCAAAAAAGCACCCACAAAGAAGGATTTGTTTTTTATGGCCTACGAAGAGTTCATGGTTGAGAAACGCATGCTTAAGCAATGGAAATCTGCTACAGAGAAGCGCTATAAGAATGTCAGGAATATACTTAAAGGATTCATGGCGGTACGTGGATACAACATCACCTTTAGCACGATTAACAAACGATTTTATGCGGAGTTTACGGATTACTGTTATAGTGACCTCAACCATGCTTCAAATACCTTCTCAAGAAATGTTGGCTATCTTGTAACCTTCATGCATTGGGCGGTGAAAAGTCGATATACCTACAACCAGGCATTCTTAGATTTCGAACGGCCAAAGATTGTGGAAACCAAACAGGAGGTGCTTACCCTGGAACAGGTGGAGGAGATTTTTCAATTCAATTGCAAGACTAAGAAATTAGAGCACGCAAAGGACTTGTTTGTATTTCAATGTCTAACCGGGCTTAGGTATAGTGAGCTTAGGTTGGTGAATAAACGGGTTGTGAAGGGGCGCCAGTTGGAGATTAAGGAAGATAAGAACACGGATAAACCGGAACGGAAAATTCCACTCTCGCCTATATGTCTCTACATATTAAAGAAATATGACTATAAACTTCCGGTGATCTCAAACCAGAAACAGAACGAATATATAAAAGACTTTTTGGAAGAAGCAGAATACAATCATGAGGTGGAATACAGTAGGGTAAAGAACACAGAGAAGGAAACAAAGGTTGATTTTTTCCATAACCGAATCTCAACCCATACGGCCCGTCGGACGTTCGCAACTATAATGAGAAACAAGGGAGTACCGGATAAGACCATAATGGAAATGACCGGACATAAAGACTACAAGACTTTTAATATTTACCATAAAGTTGACGATAAGGCCAGGGCAGCAGCCATAGAAAAGGTCTTTGGTTCAATGGAGTTACCTAAACTAAGAAAAGCCTAATCCTCTATGAATGTAAAGTCCCCAGTTAATAAAGTGAGGGCCCAACTCTTACTGATCGAAAATTATCTTGATTTGGATATGGAATCCGGAATGCGTACGGACCTGATCTTTTTTAAAGGTAGGCTTGGTAAGTTTTTGGATTATGAGGAGCTCGAGCATTATCTTACAACTAACACCATATCTAACTTAAATTTCATTTCTGACCTTAGAATCAAATGTGAAAGAATCATTGATAAATGGAACAATAATGTTTTTGACCTCTCGATTGCGGTCCGGGAACTCCCACTTACTGAGGATAAAGTTATTGTTATAAACCGGGTAGGCGGAACCCGGGTTTTAAATCAAAAGGAGCAATGTCGTTGCTTCGAGTTGTATAATCATCGCCCCTATTATAAAGATTTTGATTCGGAGGAGGATCAAAGTAAATTCTTTCAAAACCAGCCGATAGAATATTTAACCATGGAACAGGTGCTTCAAAAGGTTCAAAATATCTATGATTGTATTATCACTGCCTTCCCTAAAATGAAAAATTCTTCACGTGTGAACTCGCCGGTAATAAAGGAAGCTACCCACTTTTCAGATCTTTTCTGCTCTAAACAGAAGTTTGAAGAGGTAATTGGTCGATTAATTGAAAATAATGGGTTGGTAAAACAAACAACCGGCGCATATAAAGTCACCATTCCTGGAGAAGGCCTTTCTGATATACAGCAGACATGTATCTTTATTATACATTTGATTGATCGTGGCATATTAAACTCCGCTTCCCGGTTAAAAATTTCACAACTTGCCTCTACTTTTTTTGATGTAGAAATTAATGTACACTCCTTTGGTAATTATTACAGAGACTACAAGGGCAATACAATTGGCGGGGACGTGAAGGATGAAAAATTTGGTAGGTATATCAGTAATTTGCTTTCGTTTAATATAAGATAACAATTCTAATTCTTCTATATTTTACACCTATAGATATAGTAGAGAAAACTTCTCATGCTCCCTTATACTTTAGATGATAAATAATAATTTTTATCATATGAACCGTATCATACATGTAGAGGAAGTAACAAAAGAAGAACTCCTGGAATCTTTTGAAGTATTACTTGAGCAGAAGCTCCAGGAGCATTTAAAGGCTCCTGAAACGCTCCTTTCCATTCAAGAGGCGGCCAAACGGTTAGGTGTAACTCAATTAACTGTCCGCAACTACATTAAAAAGGGTTGCCTGCCAGCCGTCAGGATCGGGGCCCGGCGCATTTTCATAAAACAGTCTGACCTTGACAAGGCCTTAAAGGAGGTGAAATCATTGAAGTACAAACGCGATCTGTAATATTCAGAAAATGGGTGGTGTGCAGAACCGGAATGCAAGTTTAGGTCTGAAATGGGATTATTATTACTTCCCGGTCGAATTATTAAAAGGATACTTTACTGACATTAAGTTGGGTATCCGCCGAATAGTATACTTCAGCTGTTATTATAAGCTATATAGCAGCGCTGGCGCCCTTAGAATAGTTAATGCATCAGAGTTTAATGAGGAACTTAGCAAATTACTTGGGTGTAAGATAAGTAGCCCTGAGGCGGAATTGTTGGAGGCACGCAACCTTTTTCTGAGTTATAGCTCAAATGGCCCGATGATCAGTGTAAAGCGTGAAACGGTTGCAGGAATGCTTTCATATCATAGTGAATTTGAACAGATCTGTTTTGTGGCGTTCTTAGGAATAAGAAGTATCCTTCAGAAAAATAAATACAAGAAAATTACATGGTCATATTTGTTCAGTAGAATGTCAGGAGAGCGGCGGACAGTGAGTTTTGATCAATGGCACCCGGTAATAAAAAAGTATGCAACAAGACATTACAAAAGAAGAATCCAAGAGTACTTAAGGGACAATTGGCATTTAGTAATCCCAGGAGCAATAGAGGATGTTACAGAAACAGGAGAAAGAAAGAAGATCAGAATAAGCGGGTTTTATGTTGGTATTAGTATTAGTCTGAAGGAATTAATTTTAATTATACTGAAGAATCACCGCGCTGCCAATGAAAAAAGGAAACAGAGAAAGTTACGCAAAATTGAGGCTAACGACGAGGCAATAAAATGGCTAAACTCGAGGCGCCACGGTAACAAAGAAATCACATAAAATCTACATCTATAATAGTATAGTATAACAGTATTACATAACTGTATGAATAATAAAAAAAAGAAAAAAACCTTAAAAAAGCAAAAGACCGGAACTTCTGAAGGGAGCGATCATGTTAAAGTAAGGTGATGTAACAATCAAAAAGACCCCCCTACCCCCAAAATTTTCAGATTTGGATCAAGTGCCATTCCCAGAAGAAAATTTTTTCAATTTTAAAATTAACTATCAATCATTTAAACCAATAATTATGCCTTTTACAAGTAAAACAGCCAAGGCGGCCGGCGCCAAATCCTCCCGTAAGGGTGTACCTAATAAAACTACCGATGAGGTGCGGGAAGCCTTTAAAAACCTCATAGCATCAAAAATACCGGACCTGGATCGCTGGCTCGAAGAAGTGGCAAAGAAGAATCCGGAAAGAGCCCTGGAGATCATTGTGAAATTTTCAGATTTTATTGTTCCCAAACTGCAACGCATTGATACCACCAATCAGCATATAGTCGAAGATTTGGGGTCACTTTCCCTGCCGGAGATTAATGCCAGAATTGCGGAATTGAAGAAGAAGCTTTTTGAGGATGACTAAATAGGAAAACCCAAAAAAAGCCACGGCTTTCACGTATAGCACTTGTATTCAGGTGATTACGGTTTAATTGTAAATTTTGTTAAACCCAGAATAACCCAAGTTTTTTTGGTGGAAATTAGTCGGAGTGTTTGTTCGAAATTTTAAGGAAGGTAGAGACTTGTAGATATTGTTGGTATGGGC
Source organism: Robertkochia flava (assembly GCF_020166515.1). Lineage (GTDB taxonomy): Bacteria > Bacteroidota > Bacteroidia > Flavobacteriales > Flavobacteriaceae > Robertkochia > Robertkochia flava. The sequence goes on from NZ_JAINZT010000004.1 coordinate 300,932, forward strand.
TTAATATCTTTTCGTAAGTGTTATTTTGCCTAATTGTGTGGGAAGCTCCATTTTATATACTCCAACGTGCTCATAATTATCTCTGACTGTTTCTATTATTTGATGAATAAAATCTGGCTCAGAGTGGTACCCCATAATTATATTTCTTAATGCTTTTTTATTAAATTTTAATTTACCTGTAGTATCTTTTACAAGTCTTACCTCCTTTTCATATTCCCAGGCTTTACCTTTTCTGAAAAATATTTTACCCATATCCGAGATGTTGGTTAATGGCGAAAATTCTAGGGAATCCAATTCTTCCTCATAATGCACGGGCCCTAACACAGAGAAAAAATCTTTATCGGCACTACTGTCAAATTGTATACATACTCCTTGGTTATTATTGGCATAACTTGCCCATAAAGGCAAATTCATATAATGCTTAGAAAAGCATGCAATGCCAAACTCAAGAATAAATTCTTTTATTTTTTCATGAGCAAGCTCTTGTAGCATGTCAAGATTAAATTTTGTGTCAAATTGTTTTTTTAAGGTTGGTTCCGATATCCTTTCGGAGACTAATTGGTGCAAAATTTTGGTGGCATCAGGATTACGGGTTAGGTAAACTAAATCATGGCTTGAATCAAAAGGATCATTTAATGAGTCCCTATCAGGAAAAAAGATATAGTTATTTGCGATCTCATCTAAAGTTCTTTCCGTATTCTGGCGATACCGGAATATATAAGGAGGGCCAGTTAAATTTATTTCTTCGTTCATAAAAATGATAATACGGTGAAGCTATGAAGTGTTCTGATTTGTGGATCGAGCCGCGCGTGGGCCATTACCTCTGGCCGGGCTCGAGCCACTGTGTTACCAGGTTCATTTTAGTTAGGATTTTAAATATAGGTAAATAGTCGAAACTTGTAAGAACCAAGCCATGGCTTATAGCCATTGTTAGCCAACGTTTGTTTTTTTTGAATACAATTCATTCGCTATTTTCACTGCAATTTCTTGATACTCCATGGGATTCTTTATTATTTCTTCCAGTTTATGAGTAGGATAGTTTGAATATCGTTCATACAGATTATAGTACCTTGATTTATCCAATTTGCATACCATCGGTTTCCCTGTTATTGTTCTTCTTGGAATTAGTAAGGGAACTAAGCTGTATTTGTATAAGGTGTTCTTAACGATTGGATACTCAAAAATTAAGTCATGGACAAAAGTAGAAAGGTAATATTGAGAGCCGTCTTTTAGTTGTATATACCAATAACCAAAATCTGACCATGGAGTGGATCGTCTAGCACCCAAATTGTATTTGGCATCGGAAAAATTTTTATAATAAATACCTAAATGATAGACGCTTGTATTAATGTCTTCAAATTGAAATGATTTTACTTTGCCATTTTGGTTTATCGTTAAGGTTTGGGTTTCATAGTTGATTTTAAATCTAGTTTTATTATTTACCAGAAAGTAATTTAAGGTCAAAATTAATAATGGGAGGGTAATCATTATTGTTACTATTAATGCAAATACAATGAAATTAACCCCAAGAGTTTTATGCTCGAGATCAAACTTATGTATGTATCCAATCATTAGTAACCCTATTGCGTAGTTAAATACGAATGCATTAATCGGATCTAAAAGCTTTGAATGTTTGTATGTAAATGATTGTGTTCTCAAATGTTGGCTAACGGTCAGGCTATGGCTCGTGGCGGTCGTTTTTAATGCTGTGTCCGACGGAGACGGAAAGCCTGGTTGAGTTCATGAATTTATTATTTTTTGGAGTAGGAACCTAGCCATGAGATATAGCCAGTGTTACCTGCTGGCTTTTATTCTTTTTAATTCAGTTTTCAAGGAATTTTGAATTTTCTCTTTTTCCTCAATTGTTATGGAACAACAAAATTCTTCCTGAATTTTAAAGATCCGAAAACTGTATAAAGCTCCGGTAAATTCAACATTTGATTTCCCCATTTCCACAAACTGCTTTTTCGAATTTTCTGAGTTGAAATATACTCCGGAGTTAGTTCTCATTTTTGTTTTCGGCAAGTGTTCATCAATTTTTGATAATGTAATCAATACTCCATTGCTAGGAATTATAATGTCTTTCTTAACGGTTAAAGGTGAGATGTTAATTTTATCAGCTCCTTCGACTCCATATAGAATGGTAACATAATCCTTTTCATATGCATCTGGAATAATCAAAGTCTGTGTTCTGTTAAATGTGTATTGATATGCTAGGAACAGGATTAAAACAATACTTAGTTCTATAAGGAGAGTCTTGTTGTATTTCTTAATGAATCTTTTTAGAATAACATCTATAAATAAAACGATCAACGCAAAAACAAAAATGGCAATTGCTGCAACTCCACCCCAATCTTTTCCATCAGTGATAAGACCATAAATTGACCAGATGATTAAGGTAATTCCGATTATTAGAAATGGGGTTATTTTACGTAGCATAGTTTCAAGCTTGCAGGTAACGGTCAGGCTATGGCTCGTGGCGGGCGGTTTTAATGCTGTTTCCGACGGAGATGGAAAGCCTGGTTGCTTTCATGAATTTATTATTTTTTGGAGTAAGAACCTAGCCATGAGATATAGCCAGTGTTGTGGTGTCGTTTTTTTATTTTTTCCTTTTCTCAAATTCTTCCGTAATCAGTCTTTCCAAATCGTCATATTTTATTTTGAGTGAATTGGAAATAATAGACAATGGAGAGCCATACATTTTATGATTTGCTTTCATTGCTCGTTTTGCTAATCCATTTTTAGCTCGTTCAATGTATTTTTCTGGTTTATCTGTTTCTAGCATCAAAATCTTAGTTGATTGTACTTGAACAGTTCCAATATTCGTTATGTCAGCCCATTCTATAAGTCCAATGCTTGTCGCATTTGAGTTGTCAGTTATTCCGTTCTGGTCGATTGTCAGTCCCACCTTATTATCGAATAGCTTTTTTGCTATGAATATTGAACAAAGTCCGAAAAATGCGACAGAGGCAATTCCAGCTATCCTTATAAATTCAGGATTTCTAAATAAAGTACTTTGGAATTTTTCAGGGTTCAGAATGAATAAAACTCCAAATACTACAAATGCTACCGCTCCGATTAAAAGTAGAAGGATTTTAGTTTTATTTAATTGAATCTCGATTTTGTCTTTCATTAAGTTTCCTTTAAATGCACCACAACGGTAAGGCTATGGCTCGTGGCGGGCAGTTTTAAAGCTGGACCCGACGGAGATGGAAAGCCTGGTTGTGTTCATGAATTTATTATTTTTTGGAGTAGGAACCTAGCCATGAGATATAGCCAATGTTAGGCTCTGTTTTTTATTTCTGTCAATTCATTTAGTTGATTTTAAAATGGTGAATTATTTAAAGTTATAACAAGCAGTATAATAAAAAAAAGATACATAAATAGGATAATTAGATTACCTGCAAAGCCTGAAGACTCCGTTACTTTACTTTTGATTGAGTTAATAATACTAATTACCAATCCAAAAAAACTCAAAAATATTGGTGACAATGCAAAAATTGACGCCATGTTTCGGACTGAACTGGGTAAACTTCCGCCACCTGTTAGACCATCGGTAATTACAAACAATAGGTAAATTACTATTGACATGGCCGAAAGCTTAAAGAACATTAGTCCGGTATCTTTTGTATGTAGAAATTTGTTCTGCAATCTTGATATTAGGTTTTAAATAGAGCCTAACGGTAAGTGTATGAGCCGGTGTGGGTGGCGGGATCGAGCTGAGCGTAGGCCTTTACCTTTTGGCAGAGCTCGAGCCCGCAGAGTGGAGGCTCATTTTTATTTAACGTTGTCTAATCTAGGGAATATTTTCGAAACCTGTAGGAATCAAGCACTGGCTTATACACCTTTGTTGTACACAGTTGGGTTTTCCTTTTTAAAATGTAGATATATGCCAATGACTAAATATATAATTAATGAAGGGAAACCATAAAGTGTATTAACATCAATAAACCCAAAAAACCATACTAAACCACAAATCCCAAATATGCTGAATATTGTTTGGTCCAAATCAATTAGGATAGCATATACAGAGTTGGTGATTAAGCTTACAATACCAAAGATCCATGCGATTTGAAATAAGTCGGTAATGTCATTACTAAATCCATTATTCCGGTAATTCCAGATTAGAATTAAATAACTGCAAATAAGAGTTATTAACCCAATGATTTTAAATGTGTATTTGATGTAGTTTTTTGTCATTCAATTGTGTACAACTTGTTTATATAAGCTGCTTTGTGGTTTATATGAACCCAATATAGGGTTTATTGGAAATAAAAGTAAGAAATTATAGATTGTTGAATTGGGGATGCGCGTGAAATTTAAACAAGTATGAGAGTAGGAAGGGCGGAATACAACCGAAAATTGTCACCTTATTTGTCACCTAAAAATAACAAACCCTGTAAACATAGTGCTTACAGGGTCTTTTTGTGCTCACGAGAAGATTCGAACTTCCACGTCCATACGGACACTACCCCCTCAAGATAGCGTGTCTACCAATTCCACCACGTGAGCTGATGTAGACTAAATGAAAAAAGTTAAGCAAATGCTCAACTTTTAGTGACCCGACTGGGGCTCGAACCCAGGACCCCAACATTAAAAGTGTTGTGCTCTACCAACTGAGCTATCGAGTCTCAAAGCAATAATAAAACTTGTTTTGTAACCAATAAAAAGTGACCCGACTGGGGCTCGAACCCAGGACCCCAACATTAAAAGTGTTGTGCTCTACCAACTGAGCTATCGAGTCAATAATAATGCTTTCTAAGAGCGTCCTACTATCTCGTAGGCGGGTGCAAATATATAACCAATTATTTATTTTTCAAGACGATTTTCATATAAATTTGTCATTTTTTTAGGGACCCTTTTTAAGGGTATGATTTAGAACTATTTAAATTAAAACTATGATCGTATTATTGGGTTATATGGGGTGTGGTAAGTCAACTGTGGGCAAGATGCTGGCGGAGCAATTGAATATGCAATTTATTGATTTTGACAATTTTATAGAGGAAAAAGAGCAGGAAACAATCTCCAGGATCTTCGCCAAAATGGGGGAGGTGTATTTCCGTAAAAAGGAGCGATTCTATCTTGAGGCGCTTCTCAAATCAAAACCCGATGCAGTAATTTCTCTTGGAGGGGGCACCCCATGTTTTGGAGATAATATGGAATTTCTGTTAAGTTCGACGTCAAATGTGGTATATCTCAAAGCAAAAATTGATACCCTGACACGACGTTTATTGACCGGGAAATCAAACCGCCCGTTGATCAGGGATATTCCGGACGGGGAGTTGGAGGAATTTATCCGCAAACACCTCTTTGAGCGTAATTTCTTCTACTTACAGGCGCCTGTGAGGATCGATGTCGATGACCTGTCTGCTGCAGCTGTTGTGGAAAAATTAAAAGACCTTAATTAAGGTATACGGCATCATCGTTCCCATTGAGATCTACCCTTACGTGTTCCTGTAGGGAAGTAGAGAGTGAAATACCCTTGAAATCGGCCTTTACGGGGTAGCGTTTATGATTGCGGTCTACCAAAACCACCGTCTTGAATTTTTTAAGCGGTACGTCCAGAAAGTGTTTGATGGCATAGATCAGGGTACCACCTGAGTTTAAAACATCGTCTACCAGGACAAGGGCTTTGCCTTTGTACGCTTCTGGCGACAGGGAAGTGGTAACGGGACTCAGAAGGTCTTCCTTGTTCATGTCTACCTCACACAACACCGGCTTCATTTCTGAGATCTCCTTAAGGGAGTCAACCAAACGGTGAGCAAGAGACAATCCGCTGTCCTTGATTCCGGCGATCACGATTTCTTCCTCGTCGCTAAAGGTTTCATAGATCTGGTAGGCGATTCGCCTGATCTTGTGTGCGATCTCCTGATGGTCGAGTATTTTATTGCCGTTCACCTTCATGGCTGTTTTTTTTCAAATATAAAAAAGAGTTCCTTACCCCGGCGCGGTTTGATCGAATTATAACAGGGCTCAAGTTTTTGGATCTTAAAGAAAGGTTTAAAGAGTTGTTCGTACTCCGCCTTACTGCCTCCGAAAGGTGGCCCCGATCCGGTATTCGGGAAATCAAACAGGAGCCCGGCGAGTTTGCCTTCGGGCTTGAGCAATTGCTGCATTTTAGCAGCATATTCCCGTCTTCGCTCCGGCAGCAGGGCGCAGAAGAAGGTTTGCTCCAGGATCAGGTCATAGCGCTTCCCGTGTTCAAACAGGTCCGCATGCAGGAGCTGATGCTCAGGAAAATCAGGCATGCGTTCCTTGAAATTTTCAAGAGGCGTGGCAGCAATGTCGATGACTGTAATGTTTTTATAGCCATTCTCATAGAGCCAGGAGGCTTCCCAGGCATTCCCTGCACCCGGAATCAGAATGTCGATACTTCTGTCCTCCAGTTGGCTAACATAGGATATGATGGGATCTGAAGGGTATCCGATATCCCATCCCGTCTGATCATTTTTGTAGCGGTTTTCCCAGTATGCGGCGTCTAGTTCCATGAGGTGTCTTCTCCTTCGTCCTTGTAGTCGTCAATATCTCTGCGGTCCTTTTTGGTAGGTCTGCCGGTTCCTTTCTTACGGTAGTATTCCCTGGAATATTTCAGCAGGTCAGAATGCTCAAAGGCCTCTTTCGGAGTGGTGTCTTTGCGGTAGATGTCTACCAGCTTTGCACCCACGCGGCTGGGCGGCAGGTCCAGGATCTCCAGTTCGTAATTGATCTGGTTTTTTCTCACGGTAAGCTTATCGCCCGGGAACACGTCTCTTGAAGGTTTGCTCACCGCATCATTTACTCTGATGTGACCTTTTTTACAGGCCTCGGTGGCCTGGTTTCTGGTCTTGAAATAACGGGTGCTCCAGAGGAACTTGTCGATGCGCATAACAGGGTTAAATTTTTTGTTAAGCCTTCAGCAAAAATACAGGAAAATACTATCTTGCGCACTTAAATTGCCCAAATGATGAAATTTACTAAACTGATCCCTGTCCTTTGTCTCGGACTATCTATTATAGCCTGTAATAACGATGATGATGGTGGTGCGCAACAGGAACCGCCACGTGATGTGAACGAGGTGAGGGTAGAGGATAATGATTCTATTGTTCAGTACCTGCAAACCCACTATTATAATTATCACGAATTCCAGAATCCGCCTGCAGATTTTGATTACCAGATCAAATTTGACACTATTACCGATGCGAATCGGGATACCATTATCCCACTCATCGATCAGGTAGAGACCAGGGAGTATGATTTTGATGATGTGCCCCACACCCTGTATGTGCTTATTGTAAGAGAAGGGGTGGGTGAGAAGCCCATGCTGGGCCATGCTGTCGTATATGAATACGAAGGAAGTTTGCTGAACGGAACTATTTTTGACCAGTCCTACAATCCGCTTTCTTCTTCGACGCTAAGGGTTAGTTCTGATGGATTTAATATCCGGGCTGCCGGTTCTTTCGTGGAAGGGTTTTACCGGATGTTTCCGGAACTCGGAGCCGGTACAGGATTTGTGGAAAATGCGGACGGTACCATAACCTGGAACCAGGATTACGGGATCGGAGCGGTTTTCATGCCTTCCGGACTCGGGTATTTTAATGTGAGCCGTCCGGGTATTCCGGCCTATAGTCCGATAATATTTAAGATTGATCTCTTTAACTTTGAGGAGGTAGACCAGGATCTGAGACAACAGGGTAACCAGGCCGTTTCGATTCCTGATGGGGTTCCTTCCCATTTGGAAGATGTGGATGGGGATGGCGATCCGAGAAATGACGATACCGATGGAGACGGGCTTGCGAATTTTGCAGATCCTGATGACGATGGAGACGGGGTGCTTACCGAATACGAATACGACAAAAATGGAGACGGTATCCCGGACGATTATAACAATGATGGAACTCCGGATTATCTGGATCCTGATTATCCAACTGTTGGCAGTAACTCCTAAAGGAGTGTTTTATATAACATAATCAATCCCGGCCCGGCCGGGATTTTTTTGTTCTGATATATGTGGCGAATTAGGGGCTCAGGGTGATCTTCTTGAAAGTGCTATTGGGTGCTCTTAAACCAGCCTGGTAGCAATGAGCATTTGAAGTCTGTTATTGCTCCACTCGTGTTGATCAGCATTTTTCCTTATATGTCGTTAACCTGTTTCAGTGTCGTACCCACATTCACAATTCATCATTCATAATTCATTGAACATCCCTAAATAGTGTTGACCGGTTTTTGACTTAAATTTTCATTATTAAAAATAGTGATTACTTCCCGTTCTTCTTTCTTTGTATGTTGACATTGCTGTTTAAATAAAGAAGGAGGA
>NZ_JAINZT010000005.1 GCF_020166515.1 Robertkochia flava
GATCACGTTGATAGGCTACAGGTGTAAAGGCAGTAATGTCATAGCCGAGTAGTACTAATAACCCGTAAGCTTATGTACTGTAGTCCCCTGCCACGCAAAAGGGCAGGGGGCGCAACCTCTTTCATAAAGTAAGATCCAAGAATTTATACCCTCGAACGTTTTTATCTCAATATGTTAACTTATTAGGATGCTTAAGGCATCCGTACAACTTAAGGTGGTTATTGCGACGGGGCTCACCTCTTCCCATTCCGAACAGAGCAGTTAAGCCCGTCAGCGCCGATGGTACTACGAAAGTGGGAGAGTAGGTCGCCGCCTTCTTTGAAACCCTCATCATGAAAATGGTGAGGGTTTTTTTATGCGTTTAGGTTACAGGTTACAGGTTACCGCGTGATGTGTGATGCGGGATGTGTGATGCGGGATGCGTGACCAGGTACAGGTTACAAGTTACAAGTACAACTGGTACTCTCTACTCCCGACCTACCGTGCTTCGCACAGGCAGGATTTCCTTCCGGAAGGGATGGCAAGCTCCCGACTCCCAATAACCCTTTCCTTTGTGCCCTCCTAGCTCCTGTCACATTAAAAAGAAGAAAGGGGAAAGAGCCAAGAATTAAGAATCAAGAGTAAAGACAAAGCGAAACTTTACAATACAGGCGTACGCAATACTCAGAGCTCTTATCACTTTTGTAGCCTCTGTAACCTCTGTAACTTTATAACTTTCCTTCGTACCTTCGTACCTATGTACCTATGTACCTATGTACCTACGTACCTACGTACCTTCGTAACCCAAACCTATATGAGAAACCAAAGTCCCCGAGAGGAAAAATGGAATACCTGGTCGCATGCACTGGGTGCTGTATTGGGAGTCCCCGGACTCTTCGTGCTGCTGGCAATGAATAATCAACATTCGCCCTGGAGCTATGCGAGTATCATCCTGTATTCCTGTTCCATGATACTTCTATTTTCCTCTTCAGCCATCTATCACTACGTGACCAGTGAGAAAAGTAAGCTGTTGTGGCGCAAAATGGACCATATAAGCATTTATTTCCTTATTGCCGGCACCTATACCCCAATTGCGCTAATTTCGCTCTATAAGGATCCCGGAGTCACCATTTTTACCATCGTCTGGTCTATGGTGCTTATTGGAACTTTGCTGAAGGTGTTCTTTACAGGCAGGTTTCAGTTACTTTCTGTTTTGCTTTACCTGGGCATGGGATGGCTCATTGTCCTGTACTGGGGAAAGGTTCAAACTGCTTTGACAGAGAAGGCGGTATACCTGATGTTTCTTGGTGGAGCCTTCTATTCTACCGGGGTGATCTTTTATCTTTTAAAAAGACTGCGTTTCCAGCATGTGATCTGGCACTTTTTCGTGCTCGCCGGTGCAATGGCGCACTTTTTTATGGTGCTGGAAGTGGTGCGTTGAAAATAATTTCAGGACGTCTTTACCCGACGTGGCCATCTGCCAGGACTTTCGGATAGAAGGATGGGTAAAGTCGTGAAGTTGTAAAGGCGTAAAGTTGTGAGGAAGTAAACCGTATTACAGAGAATATCAGGACGTCTTTGTAAGGAGGGTGGAATCCAATGTGGCCATCTGCATCCGGCTTAGTAGCTGTCCTGGGGATTTCTAATTGGCATTTGGATAATCTTAAAAAGATCGCCGCGGTCTCCCGAAGTATCGGGATCCCCTTGCCTTCGGCAGACAAGCTCGCGAAGACATCTATTTTTAAAACTCTACCTCCGTACCCACGTACCTACGTACCTCTCATCATCAAAAAAAAAGCCCGGCGTATTGCCGGGCTTTCGTATGCAGATAAAAAAGATTATCTGTTATTGTTGCGTTCGTTGCGGTCATTGCGACCTCTTCTGTCACCTCCGCGGTTATCGCGATCGCGACTTCCACGGTTGCGGTTATCACCGCGTGAGTCTCTTCTTCCGCCATCGCGATCACTTCTCGGTGGACGCTCTTTATAGCCTTCCGGCTTAGGAAGCAGGGCTTTTCTTGAAACCTTATCTTTTCTGGTCTTGGGATCGATACCGAAGTATTTCACGTCAAATACGTCTCCCATATTTACCACATCGGTAACGTTATCTGTACGATCCCATGCAAGTTCTGAGATGTGCAGTAATACTTCATTACCCGGTGCTTCAACATATTCTACAACGGCACCGAAATCAAGGATCTTGATCACCTGTACCTCGTAGGTTTCTCCAACCTGAGGTTTGAAGGTAAGGGAATCGATCTTGGCAATAACCTTGTCGATACCTTCCTGATCTGTACCCAGGATTTCTACAATACCTTGCTCGTCTTCTTCATTAATAACGATCTCAGTCTTGGTTTCTTTTTGCAGTTCCTGGATAACCTTTCCACCAGGACCGATAAGGGCACCGATAAACTCTCCGGGCATCCTTACAGTAACGATCTTCGGCGCATGTGCCTTAACCGTTGGTCTTGGCGACTCAATGGTTTCGGTAAGTTTGCCCAGGATGTGTAAACGTCCTTCCTTGGCTTGTTCCAAAGCGTTCTCCAGGATCTCATAGGAAAGTCCCTTGATTTTGATATCCATCTGGCAGGCTGTAATACCATTGGCAGTACCGGTTACTTTAAAGTCCATATCTCCAAGGTGGTCTTCATCTCCAAGGATATCCGACAACACGGCGTATTTCTCTCCGTCAGTAATAAGTCCCATAGCAATTCCGGAAACAGGGCTTTTCAGCTGTACTCCGGCATCCATCAGTCCCATGGTTCCGGCGCAAACCGTAGCCATAGAAGAAGATCCGTTAGATTCCAGAACTTCAGATACGACACGTACAGTATAAGGGCAGTCTGCAGGGATCATTCCTTTCAGCGCTCTCTGTGCCAGGTTTCCGTGACCGATCTCTCTTCGGGAAGTACCCCTGATCGGGCGTGCTTCTCCTGTAGAGAACGGAGGGAAGTTATAATGCAGGTAGAAGTTCTCTTCTCCTTGTTCTGTTGGCAGGTCAATTACATTAGCCTGCTTGGAGGTTCCAAGGGTTACCGTAGCCAGAGCCTGGGTTTCTCCACGGGTAAAGATACTCGATCCGTGGGTCGATGGCAGGTAGTCTACTTCACACCAGATAGGTCTGATCTCATCGGTGGCTCTGCCATCAAGGCGGATACCTTCGTCAAGGATAAGTCTTCTAACGGCTTCCTTGTGGGTTTTACCGAAATACTTACCAACAAGGTCTCCGTTTTCTTCAAGTTCCTCTTCAGTAAAGAGTCCTTCACAGGCTTCCTTAACTTCAGAGAATTTCTCGCCACGTTCTTGCTTCGAAGTTCCCCCCTTTGCAATATCGTAGCATTTTTGATAAGCGAAGTCCCAGATCTTTTTCTCCATTTCTTCGTTCTCCTTCTCCCCGTCGTATTCGCGAACAGGCTTTTTACCTCCTGCCTTTTCTACGAGACGATTTTGAGCTTCGATCTGGATCTTGATCGCATCATGAGCAAATTTAATGGCATCGGCCATCTCTTTCTCGGATACTTCTTTCATTTCTCCCTCTACCATCGCTACAGAGTCTTCTGAGGCACCAACCATCATGTCGATATCGGCCTGCTCCAGCTGGCTCTTGCTTGGGTTAACGACGAATTCTCCGTTAACGCGTGCTACACGTACCTCAGAGATAGGGTATTCAAAAGGAATGTCAGAAAGTTGGATCACTGTAGAGGCAGCTAATCCTGCCAGAGCATCCGGCATCACCTCGTCGTCATGCGACATCAGTTGGATCATCACCTGAGTCTCGGCGTGATAGTCTTTAGGGAAAAGCGGACGCAACACCCGGTCTACCAATCTCATGGTAAGTACCTCCTGGTCGCTTGGTCGTGCTTCTCTTTTAAAGAATCCGCCAGGGAATCTTCCCGCTGCAGCGAATTTCTCACGGTAATCTACCGTAAGGGGTAAAAAGTCGATGTCCGGATTGGACGTTCTGGCAGATACCACAGTGGCTAATAACATGGCATCTCCCATGCGAATCACTGCAGAACCGTCTGCTTGTTTGGCTAGTTTCCCTGTTTCAATGGAAATGGTTCTTCCATCTCCTAAATCAATAATTTCTTTGTGTACTTCAGGAATCATAAAGTTTTTCATTTAACCCGGTCATGCCGGGTTGGTGTTATACAATGGGTACTGTACCAGGTACAGTGGGTGTTGTGTTGTTGTGTAGTTGTTGCGGTTACCCAATGAAAAACTATGTAATTTGAGCTTTTTTATGTGAATTACGGCCTAAAAGCTATTAAACCACCGTAATATAAGTTTAATTTCTCGACAGGGAAACTAAAAAAGGGGGCGAAATGCCCCCTTAATCTTATTTTCTCAATCCTAATTCTTTTACAATTGCACGATATCTGTTGATATCTTTCTTTTTCAGGTAGTCAAGAAGACTTCTTCTTTTACCTACCAAACGAACCAGTGAACGCTCGGTGTTGAAATCCTTACGGTTCTTTTTAAGGTGACCTGTAAGGTGATTGATTCTGTGCGTGAATAACGCGATCTGACCTTCTGCAGAACCGGTGTTGTTCTCTTTACCACCGTGCTTTTTGAAGATCTCTGCTTTAACTTCTTTGGTTAAATACATGCCAATATTATTTAAATGATTTTTATGTATATGTCAGTAGCTTTTACTAACAAGGCTGCAAATATAGCAATAAATTCTTTTAGGTTTCGTTTTAAACTAAATATATTTATAGCTGTCTTAAATCTTAAATAATTAAACCTATTTCCTATGAAAACTAGAATTTTAGCTTCGTTTATGGCGCTCTCAGCGGTGTTGTGGACGTCCTGTTCCGACGAAGCAGACAACCTCACCGAAAACCTGGAGATCCCGGTAGCGGATATAGAGATCAATGCCCAGGCAGAATTACTGTCTGATCAGATCGACGACATCGCTGCCTCTGTGGTAGTTGATGAATCTGCTGCTGCAAAATCGGTTATTTCACAACGTGTGGAGCTTCCTGCCTGTGTAACCATTACCAAAACGGCTAATGGGGATAAGGTAAAAAAGATCATAGATTTCGGAAACGGATGTACCCTTGCTAACGGGGTAGCCTATTCCGGGCAGATTATCGTCGAGTATATCTGGAATAATGAACTACGGCAGGCAAATATCGTGGTAGGAACCGATAACCTGGGGGTGAATGACCTGATGATTACCGGAAGAAAGGAGATCCTAAGAACCTGGCCGGCTGCTGATCAGGGAGGGTATCCGAATTCGGAGGTACAAAGCGATCTTGTGGTGGCTCACCCCAGTGGGTTGAATGCCAGGGTTACAGGGACGACCACCCGGGAATGGATCGCTGGATTTGGGACTGGTAACTGGGCCGATAATGTGGTTCTTATCGGTGGGAACCGAAGAGTGCAGACCTATATGAACGATTCCCTTCTCAATACCTATGAAATGGAGATCACTGATAACCTGAGAAGAGAGTGGGCTTGCCGATTTATTGTATCGGGCACCCTTTCACTCAGCAATTCCCTGTTTTCTGCCACCTTGAATTACGGGGATGGTAATTGCGATAATAAAGCCTTGCTAACCACTTCCTCCGGGAGAACAAAAGAGATCGAACTCCGTTAACATTAGGTTGTACGTTCTTGAATGAAATAAAAAACGCCCTCAGAAAAGAGGGCGTTTTTTTATGTGTTCTGTTTACTAACGGGATGCTATTTTCGAATAGGCTGATTTTGGATCAGGTCCAGATACAGGTTCACCTTTTTCTTGAGCTCTCTTCTGTGAGAGATGAAATCCAGGAATCCATGTTCAAGAAGGAATTCGGAGGTCTGGAAGTCTTTTGGCAGGTCCTTTCCGGTAGCTTCTTTAACCACCCTCGGTCCGGCAAACCCGATAAGTGCTCCTGGCTCTGCGATGTTTATGTCTCCCAGCATGGCATAAGAAGCAGTGGTACCCCCTGTGGTAGGATCGGTACAAAGGGAGATATAAGGAATTCCGGCCTCGGCCAGCTGCGCCAGTTTAGCACTGGTTTTCGCTAATTGCATCAGCGACAAGGCTGCTTCCATCATACGGGCTCCTCCGGATTTGGAGATCATCATAAACGGAATCTTGTTCTGAATGGAATAATCAATGGCGCGGGCAATCTTTTCGCCAACAACACTTCCCATCGAGCCTCCAATAAAGGCAAAGTCCATACAGGCAATGACCAGGTCTTTCCCCTTGGATTTCCCAACCGCGGTACGAACCGCATCCTTAAGGTCGGTTTTGCTCATGGCGTCTTTAAGACGGTCGGTATATTTTTTGGTGTCTTCGAACTTTAAAGGATCCTTCGATTCCAGGTTCGGATTGAGCTCTTCGTATTTATTGTTGTCGAAAAGGATCTCAAAGTATTCCTTGCTTCCAATTCGAACATGATAATCATCTTCAGGGCTTACATAAAAGTTCTTGGCAAGCTCATCGGCTTCAACGATTTTTCCTGTAGGCGATTTATACCACAACCCTTTGGGAGTGTCTTTTTTCTCCTTGGTAGCGGTTTGAATCCCTTTCTCTTTTCTCTTAAACCAAGCCATTATTGTAGGATTTAGAATTTATACCTCCGCCTGTGGCGGCCTTATTACTTGTTTATTGAATTCGTGTTATTAAGATCTTCGAAAGCTTTTTCCAGTCGGGTGATAAAGGTTTTCTCGCCCTCTCTTAGCCAAACTCTCGGATCGTAGAACTTTTTGTTGGGGACATCCTCCCCTTCCGGGTTTCCGATCTGGGACGCAAGATAGTCTTTTTTGCTTTGAACATAATCCCGTACCCCTTCCGTAAAAGCGTATTGCAGGTCGGTATCTATATTCATCTTTATTACCCCGTAACCAATGGCTTCGCGGATCTCTTCCAGGGTAGATCCGGACCCTCCGTGGAATACGAAATTGATGGTATTATGAGGTACATTGTATTTTTTTGAAACGTATTCCTGGGAGTTCTTAAGGATCTTAGGAGTAAGTTTCACGTTACCAGGTTTGTATACCCCGTGAACATTTCCGAAGGCCGCAGCAATGGTAAATCGGGGACTTACCTTAAGCAGCTCTTCATAGGCATAGGCTACTTCTTCAGGTTGTGTATACAGTTTAGAATCGTCTACATCAGAATTGTCAACTCCGTCTTCTTCTCCGCCTGTGATTCCCAGTTCAATTTCAAGGGTCATTCCCATCTTGTCCATACGGGCCAGGTACTCCTTGCAAATGGCGATGTTCTCTTCAATAGGTTCTTCAGAGAGGTCGATCATGTGTGAACTAAACAAGGGTTTTCCGGTGGCTTTGAAGTGTTCTTCACTGGCATCCAGAAGTCCGTCGATCCAGGGCAGGAGTTTTTTCGCACAGTGGTCGGTATGAAGGATCACCACAACCCCATAGGCTTTGGCTAATTCATGCACGTGCTTGGCACCTGCTACAGAACCGGCAACGGCAGCGCGCTGGTCTTCATTGGAAAGTCCTTTTCCGGCGATAAACTGCGCCCCTCCGTTAGAGAATTGTATGATAACAGGAGAATTCAGTTTTGCAGCGGTTTCCAGAACCCCATTGATACTGTTGCTTCCAATTGTATTTACTGCCGGCAAAGCATAACCGTGCTTTTTAGCGTGCTCAAAGATTTTTTGTACATCATCTCCGGTGGCTACCCCTGGTTGAATATTTAGACTCATAGAATTGATTTTACGGTATTAAGTTGATCAATAGACCCTGCAAAAATAATAAAATTAGTGCGCTTAGAAAGGATAATTAATACCAATGTTGTATACGGCATTGCCAAAATTGTATTCGGAAAACCAGCGTTCAGGCCCTTCGAATGCGGGATTGTAGGTCTTGAAGCCCACATCGAAACGAAATACAAAATAACTGAAATCGTACCGGAGTCCGAACCCTGTACCCAGGGCAAGTTCTGCCAGGGAGCTCAGATCTTCAAATACGGCCTCCTCCTGGGTCACATTATCCAGGACATTCCAGATGTTACCGGCATCGGCAAAAACGGCCCCTTTAAACTGCCCGATAATTCCAAAGCGGTACTCCAGGTTCAGGGCGATCTTAAGGTTAGCTTCATTAAAATCATTGAGGTTGTCTACTCTTCCCGGTCCCAGGGAATAGGCCTCCCATGCGCGGTTATCGTTCGATCCACCGGCAAAATAAGACCTCAGGAACGGAATGCTTTCTGCATTGCCATAGGGGATGGCCAGCCCGAGAAAGCTTCGAAATGCCAGAACCTGGTCCCGGGATAAACTCCAGTATTTAATGTAGTCGATATCGGTTTTGGCGAATTGAGAATACTGAACCCCGAACACCAGGTTTTTCCCGTCTTCCGTCTTGTCGTAGTCAACAAGGTTGCCAAGAAGGGACAGGGTATTTCCTGCCAGCTCCAGTTTCGTTCTGAACGAATAGAAACTATTGTCCTGAAATCCCTGTCGGTTATTCTTGGACCAGCTGAAACTCGATCCCAGGATCAGGTTGTTTGCTGTAAGTCGCTTTCTGCGTTCCTCGATGCGGTTAACCTCTTCCAGCTCGTTTTCGTTTACGGTGAAGTCGTTGGTTAAGACGTCATCGGTGAAGGCGGCTGTACCCTCCGGGATGATCAGGTCTCCCCTGGTATTGAAATAAGAGGAGGGAAGATCGCTTCTGTATCCTCTTGCAATATCATTGAGGTCATTATAGCTGTTGCGGTACACCTCGTAGTAGCGTTCCGTGTTCAGGTTTTTGATGTACTGGATGTTGAGCAGCTCAAAAACATTCTTTCTGTATGCGTTGGGAGACCAGTTATACCGCAGGATGCCATTGAGACTTTGTTTGTCCAGACCGATGTTCTTCTGGAGAATACTACCTATTGACATCCGGGTTTGCGGGGCCATATACTTCGGGATAAAATCGGACGTATTGAAGGGGGAGACGATCCTTGGAAAATTAAGCCTGATGTCTCCGGCAAATTCCGCAATATTAAAGAAGCTCTGGCTTGAATTGCTGAGCTCAGAAGAAGAACCTACAGAACCCCTGAGGGCAAACTCCAAAGTTTCGGCTCCGCGAAATATGTTTCTGCTCACCAGGGAGGTAGAGAAGGAAATTCCGATATCCTGGATATTGGAGTGGGTGACCTCCGGGTTAAATCCCAGTGAAAATCGTTTCCGGGGTGAGAGGTAGATGTTTGTATTGAGCAGCGAATCGGTACCCGGAACATATTCGTAGTTGATGTTCGGATACTTGAATGTTTGCAGGTTTCCGATCTGTCTAGAGGTCAGGGTTCGCTCCTGGTCCTTGTAAATATTCCCGGGGGCGATGGCCATTACATCGGTGAGCGCACTGGGCTTGTATTTTAGTTTGTCGTGAAACCAGATCACATACCCATCGTGGTGAATACTGTCTGTGGGTTCGGTTTCAAAGTTGTGATCGGCGTAGATGTTCACCTCCTTGATCTGGTGCACCTTGTAGGGTGTTACATTCTGGGTATCTCCCGAACGGGTAACCATGTTGTCGATGTTAACCGTTACCGGCATTTTCTGATCGTCTGAGGTGGCCAGGGTATCAGCTTCAAGATCAAAGGTGATGCTGGAGAGCTGAAACTTGTATATGCCCGAATTTAAGAAGAGTCGGTTTAGGCGTTCCCGTTCGGCATTGAAATTGGCAAGGTCAAACCGTTCGTTCATCTTCAGGTAGGAGGCCTCTTCGTATTTTTGGTATATGGAATCTACGGCCGGAGAGGGGATATAGGTTTTTATAGTGTCCAGAAGGTAGGCGTCTCCTGTTTCCACAAAATAATTGATCCCTGCTTTTCGCTCGCCGTAATCGGCCGTGTCTTTTTCGAAAGCGACCTCAGAGTTGAAGTATCCTTTATTGTCATAGTACTGCTTGAGCCTTTTAACCGTGCGATTGGTGAGGTCTTCCCGGATAATCACCGGGGCTTCCCCGGTTCTGCGTAACCATTCGTGAAATCGCTTTTTATAACTGCTGGCCTGGGCGAGTTGTTTGGCAGAAAGCATGCGTTGTTTGAAGTCCGGTTCTGCCAGGTCGGCCCTCAGTCGGGCATCATATATGGAATCTGAGTTGGCTTTAGCCAGGTTGTAGATATGCAGCCGGCTAAGACTATTGGGTTTTTGTAAAGGAATATTTTCGACTTCCGGGTCCTGGAGTTTTTCGCCATTCAGGAATATGGTATTTTTGCGTAATAGGTACTCCTCCTCATCCACTCTTTTTACAGCATTGCAGGAAGCGAAAATCAATAATAACAGGAATACCGTTATTTTTACACAATGGTCTTTCAATCGGGCAATTGGTTTGTTAAAGGTCAAAAATACTACATTATTTGTATGGTTGGTAAAAGTCAGATAAAACTAATAAAAAGCTTACGGCAAAAAAAGTATCGTGAAGAACACGGGCTCTTTATAGCTGAAGGGCGAAAATGCGTTACCGAGTTGTTGGATTCAAACCTGAAATGCGAAGCTGTATATGCAGATGATTTCGGGATAATGAAGCAGATCGCTTTTGACTGTACTCCTGTGGGTGCTGCGCAGTTAAAGCAGATGAGCAACCTTAAAACACCGGCAGGAGTGCTGGGGGTGTTTGAAATTCCGTCGGAAATCAAGCCTTTAGCATCCGGAATTGCACTGGCTCTTGACGATGTCAGGGACCCTGGGAACCTGGGAACGATCATCCGGTTGTGCGATTGGTTCGGGATTCCGCAGTTGGTGTGTTCTGTAACCACGGCAGACTGTTATAATCCGAAGGTAGTTCAGGCCACCATGGGGTCGCTGTCCCGGGTCCGGATCTCCTATGTCGACCTTCCGCAATTCCTGGCAAACGACAAGAGGCCGGTCTGGGTTGCTGATATGGATGGCGAGAACGTTTATGAGAGTACCCTGCCGGGAGAATTTATCCTTGTTATGGGAAATGAGGCCAATGGGATTTCTGCTGAAGTTGGACGCCTGGCTTCCGGAATACTTAGTATCCCCCGCTTCGGGGCCCTGCATAAAACAGAAAGTCTCAATGTGGCAACGGCTACTGCGGTGCTGTTAAGTGAATACAGAAGGCATCACCCCTGATCAAAATCTACTCAAAGGTGAAATTGATGAATACCGCCCTGCTGTATAATCCGTCAATGTTTCCGGTCCACGGACTGTCTGCTTTTTCATCAGGGACCAGCTCATTGGATAAGGCGAATACCCCGCGGATAGAAGGCGAAAACTTAAAATAGTAGAAATAAAAATCGATCCCAAACCCTAATTCGTAATAATAGGTATTGGTGGTCATCCGGAATTTACCCGACTCATTGTCTTCCTTGCTTTTTTCTTCACTGCTCAGGTTAATGGAGGTGGATACACCGCCAACCACATAGGGTTTAAAGTTCCCCAATCGCTTGGTGCTGGCTTTTAACAATAGCGGGATGTGGATGTAGGTCGACTTTACCTCCCTGAGGAAGTCGTTTTCATTGCTGAAGTTCGGGAAGCCCAGATCCCTTTGGGTGTAATAGAGTCCTGGTTCGATTCTTAGGTCCAGGTAATTATTCAAACGAAGCTCTCCGATCAGGCCTACGTTAAAGCCTGTGGACTTTCCTTCCTGAATATAACTGATGTCTTCGTTAGTTTTGTAATCGATTTTGAAGCCGTATTGGTTAAACCCAAGGTAATACCCCCAGTTGAGTAACTTCTTGTCTTCGTTCTCCAGGTTGAGAATGGGATTTTCGTTGAATTGCGCCTTCAGGCCTGTTACAAGGAAAAGTGCGATCAGGGCTACTATGGATGATTTGTTCACTGCGTTCAAATTGATTTACAGTTCTTAAATATAAAAACTATTAGGATACAACCGCGGAAACCTTCCTGAACTTATTATTTTTTGGAGGCCTGGTAAATGGTGGCGACCCCAAAGGTTTGCGGTTTGTCACTAACATTAATAAACCCTGATTTTCTCAAAATATTGTTGAAAGCTTCCCCGTAAGGAAAAACTGAGGCCGATTCTGATAGGTAGGCATAGGCCGAGCGGTCTTTGGAAAATATCCGTCCAATGAGGGGGAGGAGTGTTTTGCTGTAGATCCGGTACCCCTGTTTAAAGGGGAATTTTACAGGGACAGAAGTTTCCAGAACCATAAAGATTCCTCCGGGTTTCAGTACGCGACAGATCTCTGTAAGTCCCTTTTCCAGATGTTCAAAGTTGCGTACTCCAAAGGCCACGGTGATGGCATCAAAGGTATTTTCGTCAAAGGGTAAGGCTTCACTGTCTCCGATGACCATGTCTATGCGGGAGTCCAGGTTTTTTTTACTCACCTTTTCCTTACCAACCTTAAGCATGCCCGGGGAGATATCCAGCCCGGTTATTTTCGCCTGCGGAACAGCCTCAGCGATCTGAATGGCCAGGTCGCCGGTACCGGTGGCGATGTCGAGAACGGTCAATGGCCGGGATGCTGCTATGGCGGCAACCACTTTTTTACGCCATTTGACGTCAATACCAAAAGAGATCACCCGGTTCAGTCCGTCATAGTTGCCCGAAATGGTATCAAACATCTGGGTGACCTGCTGCTTTTTGCCTAAATCCGAATCCTTATATGGGGTCACTTTCTTTGCCATAGCGAAATTTTTGGCAAAGATAACATAATGCAGTAATCTCAAAGCCTTTAATGAAGAAAGCCATCGGCTTTCTTAGTCAGAAATTTAATTTTAACATATATTTGCTTGAGAATAGCACACGAACTTCAATGAAAATAATTATTGCAGGTGCTGGTGAAGTAGGGTTTCATTTGGCCAAATTACTATCCTTTGAATCCCAGGACATCACACTTATCGATATCGATAAAGAAAATCTCAATTACGCAGATACCCATCTTGACATAAAAGTATTAAAAGGGGATGCCACCTCTATTTCAGTTTTAAAGGAAGCCCGGGTGGAAAATTCAGATCTGGTTATCGGGGTTACCGCTTCAGAAACCACGAACATCACCTTGTGTTTGCTCGCAAAGCAATTGGGTTGTAAACGTACCATTGCCAGGATTTCCAACACAGAATTTATTTACAATAAGGAAGAGCTTGGATTTGCGTCCCTGGGCATAGATGAACTTATTTCTCCGGAGCAACTCGCTGCGGAAGAGATTCAGTTGTTATTAGACCAGAGTGCTTTTAACGACAGTTATGAATTTGAAGACGGGGCCTTGATTATGGTGGGTACCAGTTTGCAGCGTACGGCACCATTTATTGGAAAAACCGTGAAGGAAGCTGCCAGTATATTTCCCGAGCTCCATTTTGTACCCATCGCCATACAGCGGTTCGGAACCCAGTACACCCTGATTCCGAGGGGAGATACCGTTTTTAAGGAAGGCGATCAGGCCTATTTTGTGACCTCCAAGGAAGGGGTGGACGAACTGTATAAGTTAACCGGGAAAACCCGGGAGGAGATCAGGAACGTAATGATACTCGGTGGTAGTAAGATCGGGTATAAGACCGCCCGGGATCTCTGTGAAAGCAAATTCAACGTTAAACTTATCGAGAAGGATAAGGTCAAGGCTTTTGATCTGGCCGATATGTTGCCAAATGCTTTGATCATTAACGGAGACGGACGCAATGTGGAGCTCCTGGAAGAGGAGGATATTGAAGATATGGACGCCTTTATTGCAGTTACAGGAAATTCGGAAACCAATATTATGTCCTGCCTGGTAGCCAAGTCCAAGAATATAAAGAAGACCATCGCCCTGGTTGAGAACATGGACTACTTCCAGTTGTCGCACTCTATCGGGATCGATACCCTGATCAATAAAAAACTATTGGCGGCAAATAATATCTTTCGCCATGTCAGAAGAGGCGAGGTAGTGGCACTCACCCGGTTAAACAATCTCAATGCGGAAATGCTTGAGTTTATCGTTAAGCCCTCCTCGGCAGTGAACGGGAAGGTTATTAAGGATCTCGATTTTCCAAGGTCGGCCATTATTGGTGGGGTTATCAGAAATGGGGAAGGAATCATCGCCTTGGGAGATTTTAAAATTCAGGCCGGTGATCGGGTAGTGGTGTGTTGCCTGCCGCGTTCGATCTCCAGGGTCGAAAAATTATTTTTCTGATTTTGATAAAGAAATTAAACACCCGGATCATTATTCACTTAATGGGGCTGCTTTTGCTCTTTAACGGGGTATTTATGCTGCTCGCTGCCCTGGTGAGTGCCCTCTATTCTGATGGATATACCATGGAGATCACCTTTGCGGGATTAACCACCATTATCCTGGGTACCCTGATGATGTACTATACCCGTGAACATAAAAAGGAGATCAAGAAACGGGAAGGATACATGATCGTTACCATGGGCTGGTTATCCATGTCCCTGGTGGGGATGCTTCCCTATCTCTTTACAGGAACCATTCCCTCGGTTACCGACGCTTTTTTCGAAACCATGAGCGGGTACACCACTACGGGGGCTTCAATCCTGAATGATATCGAGGTGCTTCCGGAAGGCATTCTTTTCTGGAGAAGCATGACGCACTGGATCGGTGGGATGGGGATCATTGTGCTTGCCATCGCCATTCTTCCACTTCTAGGGATCGGGGGTATGCAGCTGTTTGCTGCCGAAGCTCCGGGCCCCAGTGCCGATAAGCTTCACCCCCGGATTACCGATACGGCAAAACGCCTTTGGTTCATCTATGTGGGATATACGGTGGCAGAGACCATCCTGCTTAAGTTGGCGGGAATGGATTTCTTTGACGCCATGAATCACGCTATGGCTACGCTCTCCACCGGGGGCTTTTCAACAAAGAACGCCAGTCTTGCCTATTGGAATGACAATCCTCTGGTGCAGTATATCGTGATACTTTTCATGTTTCTTGCAGGAACCAACTTCGTTTTAAGTTACTATATGTTTAAGGGGAGGTTTTCCAAAATTTTCAGGGATAATGAATTCCGGTTTTATGCCCTGATCATCCTTATGGTTACTTTGGTGGCCACGGCATCTATTTATTTTCAGGCAGCTGTGGATGAGAGCGATTACCATCCCATGGTTTTTGGATCTGCAGAGAGTGCCTTCCGGCATGCTTTGTTCCAGGTGATTTCGGTAGTGACCACTACCGGATTCGTTTCGGCTGACTTTACCGGCTGGACGCCCTTCCTTACGGTGGTTTTCTTTGGATTGATGTTTCTTGGCGGGTCGGCCGGATCAACCTCAGGAGGGGTGAAGGTCGTGAGGCATATGCTGATGATCAAAAATGGCTTGCTCGAGTTTAAGAGAACCCTGCATCCCAACGCCATTATCCCGGTTCGGTTTAATGGTAAGATGGTGTCTGAAAATATTATTTTTAATATCCTCGGATTCTTTATACTCTATATGTTGCTGTTTATTATCGGGGCGCTCTTCCTGGGGGTGTTAGGACTCGATTTTGAAACAGCTATCGGGGGAGCAGCTTCTTCCCTTGGAAATGTAGGTCCTGCTTTCGGCGATCTGCACCCGCTGGCGAATTTCAGCGGACTGCCGGTTCTAGGCAAGTGGTGGTGTTCGTTTTTAATGCTTATAGGGCGTCTGGAAGTATTCACCGTACTGATACTGCTTTCGCCCATCTTCTGGAAAAAGATATAACCGGTTTACAGCCGGGTCATAAAACAAAAAAACGAGGCGCTAAGCCTCGTTTTTTTATGGTAATTATGAGCTGAGGATTCAGCTGAGTACTTCCTTGATTCTTTTAATGGCTTCCTGAAGTTCGGCCTCTGAAGCTGCATATGAAATACGTATACAGTTCGGGTTCCCGAAAGCTTCTCCGGTTACAGTGGCTACAAGCGCCTCTTCCAGGAGGAGCAGAGAGAAATCGGTCGCGTTATTGATCGTTTTTCCCTTAATGGTCTTACCGAAGTAATAAGAAATGTCAGGGAATACGTAGAACGCCCCTTCGGGTACATTGAGGTTCATGCCGGGAATCTCACCCAGGAGCTTTAACACAAGATCCCTGCGTTCATGGAACTTGTCTATCATATACTTGATATTGCTCACAGGAGCTTCGAGGGCAGCAATGGTAGCCCGCTGCGCAATACAATTGGCACCGCTGGTGATCTGCCCCTGAATTTTATTACAGGCTTTGGCGATATACTCAGGCGCGCCGATATAACCGATTCTCCATCCGGTCATGGCAAAAGCTTTTGAAACCCCGTTTACGGTTACTGTTCTGTCGTACATGCCTTCACAGGCAGCCATGCTGTGGTGCGCATTTTTGAAATTTATGTGTTCGTAAATTTCGTCGGATACCACAATGATGCCGGGGTGCTTTCGCAATACCACTGCCAGGGCCTCCAGCTCTTCTTTGCTGTATACCGAGCCGCTGGGGTTGCAGGGAGAGCTGTACCAAAGCATTTTGGTCTTTGGGGTAATAGCCTTTTCCAGTTGTTCCGGAGTCATTTTGAAATCGGTATCGATCGAGGTGGGAACCTCTACCGGAACCCCTTCTGCAAGCTTGACGATCTCCGAATAACTTACCCAATAGGGCGCAGGAAGGATCACCTCGTCGCCGGGGTTGATCACCGCCATTGCTACGTTAGCCAGTGATTGCTTGGCACCTGTAGATACCACGATCTGTCCCGGTTGGTAATCCAGGCCGTTGTCTCTTTTAAATTTTTTAATAATGGCCTGCTTCAGGTCGGCATAGCCGTCAACAGGAGAATAGCTGTTGTAATTCTGGTCGATCGCCTCTTTGGCAGCCTCCTTGATAAAGTCAGGGGTATTGAAGTCCGGTTCTCCTAAACTCAGACCAATAATGTCCTTTCCCTCAGATTTGAGTTCTCTGGCCTTGGCTGCCATAGCTAGGGTCGCAGAGGTACTCATTTGTAAGATCCTTTCAGATAAAGGGTTGCTCATAACGGATTTGAAATTTTTATTGATAAGCTAGTGTTGGTTTTTGCCCTAAAGCCTTCAGGTGCCTGAAATGAGAGAATATGGCTTTCCTGGTCGATTTGTATTCGTAGTAGGGCAAGTTGAACTCTTTTGCAGTTTCTTTGACAATCTTAGCGATTTCCGAATAATGCACGTGACTGATATTAGGAAATATATGATGTTCAACCTGGTGATTTAACCCTCCGGTAAACCAGTTAATGATCTTGTTCTTTGTTGCAAAATTCGACGTGGTAAACAATTGGTGTATAGCCCAGGTATTTTTGATGGTTCCCGTTTTATCGGGAGCAACAGTCTCGGTTTCCTCGACAATATGAGCCAGCTGAAATACGATGCTCAGAATAAGTCCGGCTGTGTAATGCATGGCAAAAAAGCCGATAAGAACCTTCCACCAGGCAATATCAAGAACCAGCATCGGGAGAACGATCCAGATGGTCAGGTAAATAACCTTGGTGATGATCAGGATGCTCCATTCTTTGGTCGGATTCGGGAAGCTTCCGTAAGACAGTTTTCTTTTCAGATAGCGACGCATCTGCTTAAAGTCGGTGGTGATCGCCCAGTTCAGGGTAAGAAGTCCGTACAGGAAAACAGAGTAAAAGTGCTGAAAACGGTGGAACCTGTGCCATGGAGCCTGCTTGGAAAAACGAATGATCCTTCCGGCATCCAGGTCTTCGTCATGTCCCGGGATATTGGTATATGTATGGTGAAGTACATTGTGCTGTACCTTCCAGTTGTATACGTTTCCGGCAAGGATGTAAATGCTGGCTCCCATGAGCTTATTGAGCCATTTTTTAGAAGAATAAGAACCGTGATTTCCGTCGTGCATCACGTTCATTCCCACGCCGGCCATTCCAATGCCAATAACGATGGTGAGCAATAGTTGCAGCCACTGGTTCATGTCCAGGGTCAGGATCAGAAAATAGGGGGTAAGGAAAAGGGAGAACATGACCACCGATTTGAGGTGGAGTTTCCAGTTTCCGGTTTTTTTAAGATTGTTCTCTTTGAAGTAATCGTTAACCCTGGAATTCAGGGTCTTGAAAAATTTAGCGGGATCTTTTCTTGAAAAGCGTACTGTGGATTGAATTCCTTCTTGCATAATTTAAAACCATTAGTCAATTAATGTGGCTCGTTCATTTCTTTGATTCGGGTGTACGAGCAAAGGACAAAAATAAGAATTAATGCAGAGAGCCTTCTTAATTATACGATAAAAAGGAACTTAAGATGTATTTTTGTGAAAAATTTCAGATTATGTCCTTGCAAGTCATACGTTCTTATTTCCCGGATCTCACCCCGGATCAGCTCCAACAGATCGAAGCCCTGGAAGGGCTTTACAAGGATTGGAATTCGAGGATCAACGTGGTGAGCAGGAAGGACATTGATGAGCTTTATATACGGCATGTCCTGCATTCCATGGGCATTGCCAAGGTGCAGGAATTTAAACCCGGAAGTGCTGTACTCGACGTGGGAACAGGGGGTGGATTTCCCGGAATTCCCCTGGCGATTCTCTTTCCGGAAACCAGGTTTCACCTCGTGGATGCCATCGGTAAGAAGATCAAGGTGGTTAATGCTGTGAGCGAAGCCCTGGGACTGGAAAATGTCACTGCATCACACGAACGGGCAGAAAAGTTGAAAGGGGAATTTGACTTTGTCGTGAGCAGGGCTGTTACCCGAATGCCGGATTTTGTGAAGTGGGTCAAGGGTAAAATAAAAAAAGATTCCGTTCATGAACTTAAAAACGGAATCCTCTATTTGAAAGGGGGAGATCTGAGTGAAGAACTTGCAGTGTACAAGAACGTTACCCTTTATGAACTCTCTGATTATTTTAAGGAGGACTTCTTTGAGACGAAAAAGGTGGTACATCTTCCGCTCAAATATAAGTCCTGATCTTTTAAAGTCGAAGTAGCGACTCGTAGCTATACCGGTAGCGGTCCAGGAATTTTCTTAAACCCCCACTAAGGCGATCGTACGCTGAGGCTTTTTGAGTATTGGTGTTGTTCTTCAACCGCTCCTCGAATCGCCTGATCTTTTTAAGCACAGCTGATTTTTTTCTGGCCACAAAAATGTGTTCCATCTCCGTGGTGTCAATACTTCCTGTACCCTCCTCGGTGCCTTCAAGAATGGAGTACTTTACACTTAAAATGCAGAATTTTTCGTCTTTTTTCATAATCACGGGGCTTTTGGTTCTTGTTAAAGATACAAAAAATTTACAATAAAGAAATATTGAGGTAACAATTACGTAACATTAAATTAACATTGGAAGCAGTTTGGAGAGCATTCGTTCAATTCTTGCTTCTGGGATCCGGATTCCAAAGGTTGAATTCCACGGGAGTTCGGGGAGGGTGTACCCCGGTAATTAAAGGATTTATATAGTTTGCTCAGGTTGATTTCCAGTGGGTGCAGGTAGTGGTTATGGCTGTTAAGTAGTTGAAGGGTTTTGTGCATGACGAATATAAGGCATTGAAAATCAGATGTTTTGCGTACATTCGGGGCGAACCAATAAATTTCAAAATGATGAGAACATGTAGAAAATATTACGGTCTGACCTTGCTTTTGTTTGTATTCCTTCTTCCTGGATGCAGTTCAGATGACGATGGAAACGATAATAACAATGGTGAAATCACGGAGGTAGATGCTACTACCTATGATCTGGCTGAGGTGAATGGATCCGGTGTTTTTGGTACTGCCCGAATTGCAGATATGAGTGATGGATCAGTGACTATCTCTCTTGATCTGGAAGGAACCCCATCCGGGGGTGAACACCCTGCTCATATTCATTTTAATACTGCTGCAGAAGGCGGAGGGATTGCCTTGACACTGGGTACGGTAGATGGAAGTTCGGGAGAGAGTACTATTAATGTGACTGAATTTGATGACGGTTCCGCGGTGACCTACCAGGATCTTCTGGATTATAACGGGTATATCAATGTTCATCTCAGTGCCAATGAACTCGAAACCATCGTGGCTCAGGGCGATATTGGTCAAAATGACCTTACGGGAACTGTTAAAACCTATCCGCTCTCTGAGCAGGCAGTAGCGGGGATTTCCGGTACGATAGAGTTCGCCGAGCGGGAGAACGGCACTGCGCTTGCTACCATTGCACTTACAGGTACGCCCGAAGGCGGATCTCATCCGGCGCATATTCATGAGAACGATGTGGCCACAGGGGGAGGTATCATTTTTACCTTTAATCCTGTAAGTGGTGATACCGGGATCAGCAGGACCCAGGTTGCTGAATTCGATAATGGCGACCCGCTAACCTATGCGGATATTCTGGAGGTGAATGGCTATGTGAATGTGCATCTCAGTGCAGAAGACCTGGGTACGCTGGTAGCCCAGGGGAATATCGGAAGCAATGAAGGAAACTAAGTCCGGAGGGACTGCCCCGGGTATTCTGAAGCCGGAATAATAGCAGGGGCTTTTAGCGCAGGAGGTTTAATTGAGCGGCCTTACATCTCGTAACCCTCTCATATAGGCAGATAAAAAAAGCCGGTAAATGAACTTACCGGCTTTTTTTGTTGGATATATCCTGATTATCCTAAGAAAGGATAGCGATAGTCTGTTGGAGAAACGAAGGTTTCCTTGATCAGTCTTGGAGAAACCCATCTCAGCAGGTTCTGCATAGATCCGGCCTTATCGTTGGTTCCTGATGCTCTGGCGCCACCGAAAGGTTGCTGACCTACCACAGCTCCGGTAGGTTTGTCGTTGATATAGAAGTTTCCGGCACTGTTCTGAAGGGCCTTGGTGGCTTCTTCAATGGTATAGCGGTCTGCTGAGAATACGGCACCTGTAAGTCCGTATTCAGAAGTGTTGTCAACCAGTTTAAGGGTCTCACTCCACTTTTGGTCTTCGTAAACATAAACAGTTACCACGGGTCCGAAGAGCTCGGTAGTCATGGTGACGTATTGCGGATCGGTGGTTACGATCACCGTGGGCTGTACAAAATACCCTTTGGATTTATCGTAGTTACCTCCGGCAAACACCTCTGCTTCCTTGTCTGCCTTTGCGCGATCTATAAAGCCGGCAAGCTTGTCAAAAGATCCTTCGTGAATCACCGCTGTAATAAAGTTCTCCATATTTTCAGGAGACCCCATCTTGAACGATTCAATATCTTTCTTTACAAAATCCAGAACTTCCTGTGCCAGCGATTTTGGCAGGTATACCCTGGATGCGGCACTACACTTTTGTCCCTGGAACTCAAATGCTCCCCGGGTTATTGCTGTTGCTACCTGTTTTGCATTGCTGCTGGGGTGTGCGATGATAAAATCTTTTCCACCGGTTTCTCCTACTATTCTCGGGTAGGTCTTATAGCGGTCTATGTTATTTCCGATCTTCTTCCAGAGTCCTTTAAATACCTCTGTAGATCCGGTAAAGTGAATTCCGGCAAAATCAGGGCTATCCAGGAGGGTGTCGGTAATCATGACAGGATCTCCGTAAACCACGTTGATCACCCCGTCAGGTAGTCCGGCTTCCTTGAGTACGTCTACGATTACTTTTGCAGAGAAGATCTGGTGGTCACTGGGTTTCCATACGACCACGTTCCCCATCATGGCTGCACTGGTAGGCAGGTTTCCGGCAATAGCGGTAAAATTAAAAGGAGTAATGGCGTATACGAATCCTTCCAGGGGTCTGTATTCTACACGATTCCAGATACCATCATCAGAAACGGGCTGGTCGCTGTAGATCTGAGTCATGTATTCCACATTAAACCTGAGGAAGTCAATGATCTCACAGGCAGCGTCAATCTCGGCCTGGTGAATGTTTTTAGACTGGGCGATCATCGTTGATGCGTTCATCTTATCCCTGTAAGGGCCTGCGATAAGGTCGGCAGCCTTAAGGAAGATGGCTGCGCGCTGTTCCCAACTCAGGTTTGCCCATTTCTCTCTGGCTTCAAGAGCAGTAGAGATGGCTTTCTCTACGTGATTCTTTTCTGCCAGGTGATAGGTTCCTACCACATGCTTGTGGTCGTGAGGAGGCGACATGGTTCGGGTATTCCCGGTTCTGATCTCTTCACTCCCTATATATAGAGGTACATCGACCGTGCTGTTATAAAATTCTTTGTACTGTTTTAATACAGATTCTCTCTCCGGAGACCCCGGGGCGTATGACCTTACAGGTTCATTTACAGCCACAGGAACTTGAAAAAATCCTTTTCCCATTCTTCTTTTCTTTTGAGATTTTACACTAGAGCAAATGTAGTGAATGGCCTTTGCTTAAAAAAATCAAAAGAAAGTTAAAGGAAATACTAATTTAAGGTGAAGGGAGCGCTTAGCCGAAAGGTGGGTACAATAACCCTGAAATGCCTGGTAGTAGCGTAGTTAATCATGACATAATGTCCTCTCATGGCCCCGATCGGAGAGGTGAGGAGGCATCCGGAACTATAGGTGTGGGTGTCTCCGGGGTGCAATACCGGTTTCTTGCCGATAACCCCTTCCCCGTCTACCACTTCTGTCTCGTTGAGCGCATCGAATATCTGCCAGTGCCTGGCGAGCAACTGGACGGGATCCTTGCTCTGGTTCTCGATGGTAATATGGTAGCCAAAGGCAAAATGCTTCCTGTAGTTCTTGAAGAATGTGCCTTCAAAACTGGTTCTTACAGAAATTTTTATGCCTTTCGTTACCTGAGTGATCATGAGATTAATAGGTCAAAGCACTTCCGGAAAGGAAGAGAATGATGCTTATGCTCACTAAAATTACAAAAATAGTGTTCAGGATCATGAATTTTACAATAGTTTTAAGACGTCCCTGCTGGTAGAATACCCTCATGGCCTTGTACAGGTAGAAGGAAAATACCAGGACTGCCACCCATAGCACATTCCAGTTCGTGATCCAGTCTACGATATAAGCAAAAATAAGAAGGATAATAAAGAGTGATTGCGAGTGAAAACTAAAGATGAGGTGGTCCATATAGCTGAAGTTACGTCTTATATAGATCAGCCAGATGAATAAGGCGAACAGGGGTAAAAAGAAAAATATAAAGAAAGGCAGTCTGGAAATGGTGGTGTTCAGGAAAGTTCCGGGTTCTTCTACAACCCTGTGCATGCTTTTTCCAATGCGAAAGGCCCAGAGTTCCGATCCCGTAAGCGGGGTGTTCAGCAACTTGCTTGCTTCCTCCGGGGTGGTGTAGTGTTCATTTTTTATGGTCCTGTAAAAGAACTCCGCTTTTTTGGCAAAGTGTTCAATGCCTGTTGCAGAATCCTGGAGGACCTCCCGGTAGTAGGTGATCGGATCGTTCTTGGCCAGGGAGTCTTTTCGGTGGTCCAGGGCTTCGAATATCCTTGCTGCCGATCGGATGGTGTCTATGGCTACATTTAAGGAATCTTTCAGGGCTTGTTTCTTCTCCGGGTTTTCAGGCATCCCGGTAATGATGCCACGGGATTCCAGGGAGTCTAATAGTTTAGCCTGGTCCTCCGTATCGAGCGCGTTAATGTCTACGGGTTCATTGTTTATTTTGTCCAGCCTTTCAAAGTCGGAGGATGAACCGAGCATTAAAAAGTAGATAATACACAGGCTTAGCAGGAACCTGAAGGGATTGGTGTAGGAGGCATGCTTTCCGTTGATGTATTCCCGGGTGATCTTTCCCGGTTTCAGAAGTAATGCTTTGAGCGTCTGTCGAAGCCTGGAGTCGTAGTTAACCAGGTTACCGAAGAACTCGTCGAAGAGGTCCCGCAAAGAGAGTTTCTTTACCGAGTTGATCTGTCCGCAGTTGGGGCAGTATTTGTCGCTGAGATCTAACGGGTGGTCGCAGTTGCGACAGCGATTGCTGCGGTATTTAAACTGTTTCCTGGCAGGTACGTAAGGAGGTCTTTTGGCAGGTTTGTTTTCCATGATCTAATTCGAGATGTTAACCGAACTGATATTTGCCATACCGATCACGCTGTCATACATGTCGCCGAAGTTCCGGTAATATACCAGAACCAGGTATTCATTCTCGGTTTCCCAGTGGTTGCCCGAAATCGCGTTATAATCGATACTTCCGTCCGGATTTCGTATCACGTATTTAAAGTTGTAGAACCCCTGTTTCAAAAACAGCGTGGTCTCCAGGGTGTTATTGTCGGCATTGAATTCCAGCTTATTTTCCTCTAGTAGTTCGTAATTGTTGAATTTGCCATACACATAGATATCCTGAAGCCCCAACCAGGGTTCATAGTCAAGGCTAAAATGTACAAAGGAGTAATCGGCTTCACTATTTTGGTCATTTTGAACCCCCTCTCCTAACCGTACCCTGAAATCCCCGTTGATGTCGGGGAAGTAGGTGTATATCTTATCGCGCCGGATTTCATTCGTGTAAAGGTAGTGGTGGTAGCGGTTTTTAAGTTCTACCCCGGCAACTGTATTGGTGGCTGTACGGATATCCTTGGTGTCCATGTTTAAATACTCGTTACCTCCTTCAAAACTGGTTTCCTTTTCGTATTTGTACAAGAGCTGGCTTCCCGAGATAAACTGAGGGCTGATGTGGTGTTTGGCGGTGTTGAAGTTGCTGTTTTGCAGGATGCTTACCTTGACCTCCTGCAGGGGGTTTACCAGGTCAAAATCGCCGGCATTTACCGTAAATTCGATGCGTTGCCCTGTATTGATCATATCGAAGTCACGCGGTCTTTTAGCTACCCCGCCAACACCTACGGCGTTTTTATAAATGATGAATCGGCGCGAAAATACCAGTTGATCTTTGTTGTCATATATTTTCAGAATGTAATTTCCGCTTAACCTGAATCCGGTGAATCGGTTTGGGAGTTCAAGGCGGTAAGCAGTATAGGGCTGAAGGGATGCCAGGGAGTTGTCGTATTGGATGATGCGCTGGTTGTCCAGTCCGTCCAGGTATTGGTTCTTGATCAGGTTAGAGGGGGTCCAGTCGTAATTGCAATGGATAATGCGATAGTAGTAGTCGGCCTCATCTGCATAGAGGTCATCGAAAGTGAGGGTCATTTTTTCGCCCAGTTGTACCAGGGGGAACTGAGCCGCGTTGTTGGTGCCCTGGAATACTACAGAGCGAATATTTTCGGGGGGAGCCACCTCAATTTGTGTCTGCCCGAAAACCACAGCTAACCCGTGAAAGAATAATATGACGGTACCGATAAGGTTACGCATGTATGCCGGTATTTTTTTTCTAAAGATAAACAAATTTAAAAGTGCTTTTTCTCAGGCTTTTCCTTCTCCAAAAATATAGGGTTTTATTATGGCAACAATCTTATAATTATTAAATTTGCACGGATTTTTGAGTTAACTAATTTCATTAGATAAATAGCATGTCAAACGACATTAAGATTAGAAAAGGCTTAGATATTAAGCTTAAAGGTGTGGCAGAGAAAACAATATCTGTTGCTCCCAGGTCTAAGAAGTTCGCTATTAAACCCACCGATTTTCACGGTGTTACCCCTAAAATGGTACTAAAAGAAGGTGCTTCCGTTAAGGCGGGAGAGGTGATCTTCTTTTCCAAGTACAGCGATCGCGTTAAGTTTGTTTCGCCTGTAAGTGGTACGCTTTCGGAAATTCGCAGAGGTGCTAAGCGAAGAATTTTAGAAGTAGTTATTGACGCAGATGCGGAAGATACCTTTATGGAACACGGTTCCAGGGATATCTCCAAGATGTCTGGAGAAGAGGTAAAGGAGCATATGCTTGAAGGAGGCTGCTGGCCTTTTATCAAGCAACGTCCTTATGATATCATTGCTAACCCGGAGGAGGCGCCTAAGGCTATCTTCGTTTCGGCGATGAATACCGCCCCTCTTTCTGCAGACGTGGAGTTTCTTCTGAAGGATCGTCTGGATGATTTTAAGCTCGGGCTTGAAGCTATTTCCAAACTTAGCAGTGGCAAGACCCATGTGTCTGTCGCCGGCGGAGGAAGTGGTTTGCTCGACGGCATCTCAGGAGTCGAACTTCACAAGGTGAACGGACCGCACCCTGCCGGTAATGTCGGGGTTCAGATCCATCATGTCGATCCGATCAATTTCGGAGAGCGCGTATGGGTTGTGGGGCCGGAAGATGTAGCTATCATTGGAGCTTTTTTCCGAACCGGAAAGTTCCAGGCCGACCGTCTGTTGGCGGTGGCGGGAACCGAAGCGCCAAATGCACAATATTATAAAATGCGTATCGGGTCAAATGTGTTGGACCTGGTAGGGAAAATACCCTCGTCAGTGCGTATTATCAGTGGGGATGTGCTCACTGGAGACCAGCTGGCAAATAACGGGTTTGTAGGGTACTACCACAATGTGCTCACCCTGATCCCGGAAGGTAAGGATCATCGTATGTTTGGATGGATGCCATTTATGGATAACCATATCCCGAGTATGTCGCGTACATCGCTTTCCTGGTTGTTCCCGAACAAGCGCTATAAGGTAAATACCAACCTCAATGGGGAAGAGCGTGCCTTGGTGGTGACCGGGGAAATGGAAAAGGTGATGCCTATGGATATTTACCCGATGCAACTGCTGAAGGAATGTATGGCGTCGAATATCGAAAAGATGGAGAATCTTGGAATTTACGAGGTGGCTCCTGAAGATTTCGCGCTTATCGATTATACGAATACCTCAAAAATTGAAGCCCAGGTTATTATCAGGGAGGCACTTGACCTGATGATAAAAGAAGTGGGTTAAAAAAGGAAGCTATGAGTTTTTTAAGAAAAAAGTTAGATGAATTAAGAAGGCCCTTTGATAAGGGTCAGAAGTGGGAGAAGTTTGCTCCTGCCTTTAACGCGTTCGATACCTTTTTGTTCGTACCTGATCATACGACCAAAAAAGGAGCTCATATCAGGGATGCTGTGGATTTAAAGCGAACCATGATTACCGTGGTGCTGGCACTGCTTCCTGCACTGTTCTTCGGTATTTATAATACCGGGTATCAGTATTTCTCTCAGACCGGAGAGGCCTTTACTTTTATGGATGCCTTCCTGCACGGAGCCTGGAAGATCGTACCAATGATCGTGGTTTCCTATGCTGTGGGTCTGGGTATTGAATTTATTTTTGCGATCTATCGCGGTCACGAGGTGAATGAAGGGTACCTGGTAACAGGATTGCTTATTCCTATGATCATGCCTGTGGATATTCCGCTTTGGATGGTGGCAGTTTCTGTAGCCTTCGCGGTATTGATCGGGAAAGAGGCTTTCGGAGGAACAGGGATGAACATCCTCAATCCTGCCCTTATGGCACGTGCCTTTGCCTTCTTTGCTTACCCGACCTATATGTCCGGTAACAAGGTGTGGGTTTCCGAAGCCAGCAGCGTTGATGCCATCTCCGGAGAAACCATCCTGGGATCTCTTGCAGCTGGGAAAGAGGTGACCTATAATATGTGGAGTATGTTCGCCGGATCCATTCCAGGATCCATTGGAGAAACTTCTACCCTGTGGATCGTCGTGGGCGCCCTTATCCTAATCGCTACCGGCGTTGGTAGCTGGAGGATCATGATTGGTGGTATTGTAGGAGCAGCCGTTATGGGATTCCTGTTCAACATCTGGGGCGCAAATGCCCTTATGAGCTTTCCATGGTACCAGCACCTGATCGTCGGAGGTTTTGCCTTCGGGATCGTATTTATGGCTACCGACCCGGTGTCTGCTGCACAAACCTTTAAAGGGAAATGGATCTATGGGGTCCTGATCGGGGTGTTCAGTATCATGATCAGGGTGTTTAACCCGGCCTATCCTGAAGGGGTTATGCTGGCAATACTGCTGATGAATGTATTCGCACCTACCATTGATCACTACGTGATCGAGGCCAATATCAAGAGAAGAAAGAAACGATTGGCAACTGTAACCGCAAAATCCGCTTAATTATGAACAGAGACAGTAACGCGTATACATTTATTTTTGCCGCTGTTATGGTGATCGTGGTTGCATCGGCTCTCGCCATTGCAGCAACCTCCCTGCAGCCTATGCAGGCGGAAAATGTACGTAAAGAGAAAATGCAAAATATCCTTTCTACGATCGGAATCGAAGTAGAAAGAGACCAGGCAGAACAAGAATTCAATGCCTATATTAAGGAAGAGATCGCACTGACCTCCGAAGGTGATATTGATGAAAGCGTGAACGCCTTTAATATTGACCTGGCCAAGGAGTTGAAGAAGCCTGTGGAAGAGCAGCGCTTTCCACTGTACAGGGCTGAGGTAGACGGAAAGTCATATTTCATTATCCCGCTTCGCGGAGCCGGACTTTGGGATGCGATCTGGGGATATATTTCCCTGGAAGACGATATCAATACCATTAAAGGAGCCGTTTTCGACCATAAAGGGGAAACTCCCGGACTTGGTGCAGAGATCACTCAAAGCTGGTTCGAGGAACGTTTTCAGGAAGAAAAGATCTTCGATCCGGAAAGTGGTGATTTTGTTGGGGTAACTGTAATGAAAGGATACTCCGGAGGTAACGATAAGAATGACAATGCCATTGATGCCATCTCAGGTGCGACCATTACCGGTGACGGGGTTACCGATATGATCTACAACAGGCTGCAATACTATCTGCCTTACCTTAAAGAAAAGAACGTTAAAGTAGCATTAAATAACTAATTATGGCCAATAAGAAAGATAACAAAGAGAAGTCTCCTTTGGTGCTTTTCGTTGCCGAAGAAAAGGAGCCGTTATTCTCTAAAAAGAACCGAAAGTTATTGACGGATCCGCTGGACGATAATAACCCTATTACCGTACAGGTACTGGGAATTTGTTCGGCCCTGGCAATTACGGTGCAATTAAAACCGGCCATAGTTATGGCAATCGCGGTAATGGCTGTAATGGCCTTTGCCAACATGATCATCTCCATGATTCGTAACCTGATCCCGAACAGGATCCGGATTATCGTTCAGCTGGTGGTGGTTGCTGCCCTGGTAATTCTTGTAGACCAGGTGTTAAAAGCCTTTGCCTATGATGTGAGTAAGGAACTTTCCGTATTCGTCGGACTTATCATTACCAACTGTATTGTAATGGGTCGTCTGGAAGCTTTTGCCCTGGGTAACGGGGTATGGAAATCCTTTCTTGACGGAATCGGAAATGCTGCCGGTTACGGACTGATCCTGGTGATCGTTGCCTTCTTCAGGGAATTGTTGGGATCCGGGAAACTTTTCGGATTCGAGGTACTGGGACATAAAGGCGCTACCCTGGCAGAGTCTACCGGACTGTACGCCCTTGGATATGAAAACAACGGTTTGATGCTGTTGTCTCCTGCAGCCCTTTTGGTGGTTGGAGTACTGATCTGGGTACAGCGTTCCAGAAACAGAAAATTAATTGAAAAGAACTAAGCTCCGGGCTTAATAAAATAACAGAAGAATGGATTACGTAAATCTTTTTGTCAGAAGTATTTTTATAGAAAACATGGTTTTCGCTTACTTCCTGGGAATGTGTTCCTATCTGGCGGTATCGAAAACTGTGAATACAGCAGTGGGGCTTGGAGCTGCGGTAATCTTCGTATTATCGATCACAGTTCCCATTAACTTTTTGCTGGATAACTACCTGCTTCGTCCGGGAGCCCTTTCCTGGATGGGTGAGGAGTATGCCAGTATCGACCTGAGCTTCCTGAGTTTTATCATGTTCATTGCGGTGATCGCATCCATGGTGCAGCTGGTGGAAATGATCGTGGAACGATTTGCTCCGGCACTTTACGGTGCTCTGGGAATCTTCCTTCCGCTTATCGCGGTAAACTGTGCTATCCTTGGTGGATCGCTCTTTATGCAGCAAAAGGACTTCGCCGGAATCGGGGAAGCCGCTACTTACGGTCTGGGTTCAGGAATCGGATGGTTCCTTGCGATCCTAGCCATTGCCGCCATTCGGGAGAAGATTACCTATTCGAATGTACCTGCACCCCTTAGAGGTCTTGGGATCACCTTTATTATTACAGGACTTATGGCCTTAGGGTTCATGAGTTTTATGGGAATTAAATTATAATAAATCATTAGTTAAGAAAGAATGGATTATTCAGTAATCATAGCGAGTTTAGTAGTATTTCTGGTGCTGGTATTTGCCCTTGTGGCGATCCTGCTCGGAGCAAAAGCCAAACTGGTTCCCTCAGGTCCTGTGACCCTCAAGATCAACGGGGAAAAAGATGTGGAGGTTTCTTCCGGAGGAACACTGCTTTCAACTCTTGGAGATAATAAAATTTTCCTGCCTTCTGCCTGTGGAGGAGGGGGTACCTGTATCCAGTGTAAGTGTGTTGTTAAGGAAGGTGGAGGAGAGATCCTTCCTACCGAGGCTCCTCACTTTACCCGGAAGGAAATTGCCGAAGGCTGGCGATTGGGATGCCAGGTAAAGGTTAAACAGGATATGGTTATCCAGGTGCCTGAAGAGGTATTTGGAATTAAAAAGTGGGAGGCTGAGGTTGTTCGTAACTGGAACGTGGCTTCGTTTATTAAAGAATTCGTGGTGCGTATTCCTGAAGATATGGATTACGAGGCCGGAGGATATATCCAGATCGAGATCCCTCCTTGTGAGGTGAGTTACAGGGAAATTGATATCACCGCCCACCCCGAAGAGCACGATGATCCTAAGAAATTCCAGTTGGAATGGGATAAATTCGATCTGTGGCCTTTGGTGATGAAAAATACCGAGACCGTAGAGCGCGCCTATTCGATGGCTTCTTACCCTGCCGAAGGTAGAGACATTATGCTCAATGTGCGTATTGCCACCCCGCCATGGGATCGTAGTAAGAACGGTTGGATGGATGTAAATCCGGGAATCGCTTCTTCATATATCTTTTCCCGTAAACCGGGAGATAAGGTAACCATTTCAGGGCCTTATGGAGAATTCTTTATCAACCACAGTGAGGCAGAAATGCTTTATGTTGGTGGTGGTGCCGGAATGGCTCCAATGCGATCGCACCTGTACCACCTGTTCAAAACCCTTGAAACAGGAAGAAAAGTTACCTACTGGTATGGTGGTCGTTCAAAAAGGGAATTGTTCTATATCGAACACTTCAGAGCCCTGGAGCGTGACTTCCCGAACTTTAAGTTCTATATCGCCCTTTCAGAGCCTCTGGAGGAAGATAACTGGAAAGTGAAGGATGGCCTTGATGGAGAAGGAGATGGGTTTGTAGGATTTGTACACCAGGTGGTTATTGACAATTACCTGAACCATCACGATGCTCCTGAGGATATTGAATTCTATTTCTGTGGACCGCCTTTGATGAACAAGGCTGTGGAGAAGATGTGTGAGGACTTCGGAGTTCCGCCGGAAAATGTAAGATTCGATGACTTTGGAGGTTAATCCTTTTAAAGTATTTAATTAATAAATATAAGCCGGCACTTTCTGTGTCGGCTTTTTTGTGATATCTTCATTCTTATGAGCGTATTAACAGAGCAGGAATTGCATAACCTTGCTATGAATATCGTTGGGGAGGACCTCGAGAAAAATGGCTTTGAGTTTATGGCGGTCAACAGCCAGCTAAAAAAGGATCCGCAATTCGTGTGTCTTAAAGACAAAAAACTACATTTTATTATCGTGAAGGCCGTGCCCTATCCGGAAGATCCCAAGGCTTACGATGTGGTCTTTATGGAGACCATTCGTGCCCATGCCGTTAAGTTTAAAGCCCGTACCTATTATGCCGGGGTGGGTCTGGCCAATGCCTCAGATTACGATAAACCAGTGAGCAAGAACGATAACTATATTGTAAATTATAATGGAATCATTGAGATTAAGGACTAGTTTATTTTCGGTGCTGATAATTCTTCTTGTGGTTACCTCCTGCGGTATCCCCGGCAATGAGCCTTACCAACAAAGCGAAAAAGGACGGGCCCTGGGAACAACCTATACCATCATCTATGATGTGCCCGATGAGGACGTGTCTTACCATGAAGAAATTCTTGCTGTATTTGATACGGTAAATGCTTCCATGTCCACCTATATTCCCAATAGCGATATTTCCAGGGTGAATCGCGGAGAAGCCGACGTGGTGGTTGATGATTATTTTAAGGAGGTATTCCTGAAGTCTAAAGAGGTCTGGAGGCAAACCAACCGAGCCTTTGATCCTACAGTAGGGGCCCTGGTTAACGCCTGGGGCTTTGGCCCTGAAGAGGGGCTGGGAGATCTGGATTCAACCCAGGTAGACAGTATATTGCAATTCACAGGTCTTGAAAAGGTCTTTATCGACTCGCTTAACCGTGTGGTTAAGGCGCATCCTCAGGTGTATCTTGATTTTAATGCGCTGGCAAAGGGCTATTGTATTGATCTGATCGGCCGGATGCTCGAGGAAAAGGGGGTGGAGAATTACCTTGTTGAAGTTGGGGGGGAGATCCTTTGTAAGGGTAGTAACACACGCAGGGTGAAGAACTGGGTGGTAGCTATTGATAATCCTTTACAGGGAGAGAAGGACCGCTTACTGATCTCAAAGATCAAGCTGGTGGACCGTGCCATGGCCACCAGTGGTAATTACCGCAAATATCGTGTGGACGAGACTACAGGAGAGAAGTATGTGCATACCATAGATCCCAGAACGGGCTATCCCTTTAAGAATAATGTATTAAGTACATCGGTCATCGCATCTACCTGTATGGAAGCCGATGCTTATGCCACCGCCTTTATGCTCATGCCTCTGGACAGCATCAGATCGTCACTCAGGGAACTTCCCGGACTGGAGGCATATGTGATCGCTGTGGATGATAAGGGGGATCTGGTAGAATTCAGAACCGATGGATTCGAGGATTTGGTTATAGAAGAGGAGCAGTAAAACGATTATTTCCTTACTACAGGAATAATTTCTTTGGGGTCGATACGATAGGTATCGGCCTCTTTTTTTGAAAGTCGCCCTGCAAGATCTTCTTCGATCACCTTAAAGCCAACGGCCCTGAGCTTGTCAAAGTAGTCGCGCCCATAGACCCTGACATGATCGTATTGCCCGAAAATCCTGGCCCGTTCGGCAGGGTCGGTAATACTGTCGTCTTCAAAGGTGCTTTCGCGGCCTAGGTCCTGGGGGATCTGGAGAATGCCCCAGCCTTCCGGCTTCATGATGCGGTAGAGCTCTTCCATGGCCTTGCGGTCGTCCGGAATGTGCTCCAGAACATGATTGCAAAGAATCACGTCAAAGCTATTGTCTTCAAAGGGGAGATCACAGATATCTGCCTTTACATCGGCCAGGGGAGAATTCAGATCGGTAGTGGTGTAGTCCAGGTTTTTCATCTTTCTGAACCGGCTGTAGAAAGCCTGTTCTGGAGCGAAATGCAATACCTTCAAACGTGCTGTAAAGAAAGGGGTCTTTTCTTTCAAATACAGCCATAGCAGCCTGTGCCTTTCCAGGGATAGGGTTCCGGGGGCAAGTACATTTTCGCGTTGCCTGCCGTATCCGTAGGGCAGAAAGCTCCTGTAACCTTTCCCGTCTATGGGATCCGTGTACGTATTGCCCTTGTAGTATAAAGCGACAGCAGGACGAACCAGGTAACTCAGTCGGATAAGCAGGGGGCGCGGTACTGTATTGAGGATGTATTTAAAAATTCGCTTCAAGAAAAAGGGCTTTATTAAACCTTAAGGGCTTGTTTAAATTCTTTTTCCTCGTCGCTCTCAATGCCAAGAACATCATAGATGTATTTAAAGGTGGAAAGGATCTCCGGTTTTCCATTGATCATAGCCACATCATGTTCGAAATGCGCGCTGGGTTTCCCATCGGCAGTTACGATGGTCCATCCGTCCTTTAGCTGCTTGATGCGATGGGTACCCATATTGATCATGGGTTCAATAGCCACGACCATTCCATCCACGAACTTTTTGCCACGACCTCTTTTTCCGTAATTAGGCATCTCAGGATCTTCGTGCATTTTTCTTCCAATACCATGCCCGACAAGCTCCCGAACTACCCCATATCCCTCGGCTTCGCAGAAGTTTTGTATGGCGTATCCCACGTCTCCCACGCGATTTCCGTTTTTGAACTCCCGGATTCCGATGTACAGGGATTCCTTGGTAACCTGCAACAGTTTTTTTGTTTCCGGGGCCACCTCGCCGATCTCGAAGGTATAGGCGTGGTCTCCGTAGAAACCGTTCATAAGGGCGCCACAATCGATGGAAACAACATCTCCCTCTTCAAGCGGCTTGTCTGTTGGTAATCCGTGTACCACGGCTTCATTTACACTGGTAAGTAAGGTAGACGGACAATCATACAACCCCAGGAAACCGGGCTCGGCACCCATATCGCGGATAAAGGCTTCGGCCATTTTGTCCAGATGGTTGGTAGTAACACCCGGTTTCAATTCTCCGGCAAGCATCCCCAGGGTTTTTGAAACTACCAGGGCACTTTCCCTCATTAACTCAATCTCTTCGGGCGTTTTGATCTTTATCATCTTAAATATGTTTGATAAACTGAATTTCAATTAACAGGCCATTGGTTGGTCTGCAAAAATAGAATATTATTTTTAGAATTGCATGCCTACAGGTCCAGGGCGAGGGTGCGAATAAGTTCGGCCTGTGCCGTGGCTAGTTTGTATTCCAGTTCGATCTGTTTAAGGCGGGCCTGGAGGAGGTTCCTTTCCCGGGTGTTCAGCAGAAATACAGAGCTCTCTCCAAAGCTGAATTTTCGCTCTTCCGCCTGCAAAAGCGACTGGTAGTCGGTCGTTACCCTGCTTACCTGGTCGCGCTGTGCCTTGTAGTTCTCTACCTGAGATACGGCTACGGTGGCCTTATTTCTCAGGGCCAGCATTTCCCGGTCGAATTCCAGGCTGGCATCCTGTATCTTGAACTTGCTTAATTGCAGGGCTCCGCGTTCCTTTCTCAGGAAGAGGGGGAAACTGAATTCCAGTCCGAATTTGTAATCGCCCGTATTGATGGTGTTCACCCGTCGGGCATCACTGGTGATAAAGTTGTAGTTCAGGTTTAATTCCGGCTTGAGCATTTCCGCTTTCAACCTCCGGTCTACCTCCAGGGTTTCGATCTTTGCCCGCATCGAGCGGATCTTGGGGTGTTCATCTACCTGGAAATTGGAAATGGTATCGTTTTGTGTCAGTAAGAAGGCATCCAGGGTGGCGGTGGCATTGTTTTCCGGAATTATGCCTTCTGCTACTTCCAGGGGGATGTAAGCCTCATCCCAGAGGTAATTGGAGAGCTGCAGCCTGGCTTTTAAAAGGTCCAGCTCTGCCTCCCTGAGGTTGATCCTCCTGTTTTGTACCGTGATCCCCAGTTCTATGCTGTCTATAGGGGCCTTGTCGCCTTCTTCTATTTGCCGTTTCAGGTTGCGTAAGCGGAGATCTGCATTTTCCAGGAATTCTCTGTAGAGGGAGTACTCCAGGTGGGCGCGGTACCAGTCCATGTAGGTGACCACCGCCCCGAAAAGCAATTCGTTGATCTGTAATTCCCGCTCCGCCTCGTTGAGATCGGTAAAGATCTTCGCCTGCCTGAGGGTGGCCATGCGTTCATTGATGAACAGCCCCTGTCCGATAGGAATGGAAATACCTGCACTGTACAATCCGTCTTCAGGCACTACGTTCTGGGGGTTCAGAAATGAACCGTCGTTGAGTTCGTATCCGGCCTGCAATTCAATTCCATACCAGGTAGGTATCTTAAAGGTGCCGTAGAGCAGATCGTAGTATTCGGTATCTTTGAAATCCTTACGGTTGTAATCCACATCGATCTTAGGGTCAAAACCCCCACGTGCCTTCAGGAGATTGGCCTGGGCCTCGTCGATCTTCAGGTTGGCCTGGGCTGCAATGGGGTGGTTCTTCTTTACGAATCCCAGGAATTCATTCAGGTCGAAGATGCTGTCGGTCTGTTGAGCACATGCCGGCGCACTGAAGAGTAAAAAGAGTAATATGAAAATGCTTTTTTGCATGCTATTTCTTTTTCATGGCACTGTTATCCTCCTTGCTGGGTTGGTAATAATTAGGAGGGAATCCGTTTAGTTGTCGCCACAATTCGAACCAGATAGGTACGTCCTGTAGCATGGCAAAGGTCTGTGCTCCGGAGCCTACCCT
Organism: Robertkochia flava; assembly: GCF_020166515.1. Classification (GTDB taxonomy): domain Bacteria; phylum Bacteroidota; class Bacteroidia; order Flavobacteriales; family Flavobacteriaceae; genus Robertkochia; species Robertkochia flava. The sequence continues at coordinate 35,665 of NZ_JAINZT010000005.1, forward strand.
GATCTCTTTAGGCCAGGGATGATCCTGCTCATCAGGGGCGATAAGAATACGGTATTTCCCATTGGAACTGATGTAGTTCTCAATGGCAACGACGGTACCTCCATAAGTTCCGTAGGAGACATTAGGCCATCCTGAAAAGATGATGGCTGGCCATCCGTCAAATTGTAACCTTACCTTCTCCCCCAAATGGATCAGCGGCAGGTCAATGGGAGCCACGTAGCTCTCTACAGCGATATCAATGCCGGCTGGCATGATGCTTACCAATGGTTCTCCTTCCTTGACCGTTTCCCCGATACCCGATTGCAGGGCCTTGTTTACAAATCCGTCTTGCGGGGCGGTAACATAATTAAACGTACGCCTCACCTCGTAATTAGTATACTCGTTCTGTAATTTGTTTACTGCGCCTTCTCCTTCAAATTGCATGCTCATCGCACTAAACTTGTCGCTTTCGGCCTTGGAGATCTTTTCTCCGTATTCTGCCAGTAAACGTCCTTTTTCGATCTCGGTATTGATCACGTCATTTCTGCTGGAGAGCAGTTTATTCTCCAGGGAGATCACTTTGGCCTGAGCTTCCTGTAGTTTCATTTTTTTGTCTTCCACCTCTTGCAGTGACTTTAATCCTTCCTGATTCAGAATGTCGGCCCGGTTAAACTGGCGTTCTGCAATGATAAAGTTCGTGCGGGCAGCCTCCAGGTCAATACTGTCGCTTTCCACCTTTAGTCCTGCCTGAACGAGTTTGTTCTTCAACTGCATAAGCTTTAATTCCCGCTCGTTGACCAGATTGCTGATCTGCAGGTCCAGGGCTTTGATCTTTCCCGAGTAAGAGACTACACTTTGTTTTTTCGCATCCAGCTGTGCCTGGGTGCGTTCCAGCAGGGTAGGGTCGAAGTAAGAATCCTTGATTTCTGAAAGGTAGACAATGGTGTCGCCTTTTTTTACATGGTCTCCCTCCCGTACAAACCATTCCTCTACCCTTCCGGGGATAACCGAATGTATGGTTTGCGGACGTTGCCCGGGAGTCAGGGTGGTAATAAACCCTTCAGCACGCACGTTCTGTGTCCAGGGCAGGAACATGATAGCAAACAAAATGAGGAAGAATGCTCCCAGAAGCCTGCTGAAGTTCTTGTGGTGCTCCTTATGAAACACCTTCTTGCTGGAAATAAAGTGGGATATATCCACTTTTTTATTTAAGCTGTTGGTTGATATGTTGAGCATTATTGTACCTCTTTAATATTGATAATCTCTCCGTTACTCATTGTGATGATTCGGTTCCCGGAGGATGCCCAAAGTGGTTCGTTGCTTTCTACAACAATGGCCCAGGGTCGCTCCGGCGCTGTAAGTTCTTTGATAATACGGGTCTTTTCTTCTTTGTCAAACTGGTCGAGCGGATTGGAAAGGATAAGAAGTTTTGGCTTCCGTACTATACTCCTTGCTAAAACGATCTTCTTTGAAAGGGTGTAAGACATCTGCCACCCTTCAGGTTTTAAAACCGTATTCAATCCCATGGGCTGAGACTTAACGAAGTCCCGTAAGCCTACCAGGTCTATTGCCCATTCCACATCCTTTTTGGTCAGGCTTGTATCGCCAAAGGTCAGGTTTTCCAAAATGGTCCCTTCAAATGGGGATTCTTCCGAAATTGACTGCCCCAAAAGCCCCCGATAGGCATTGGGTCGAACGATCTTGCTGTTGGTGTTGTTAATGAAGAAGCTGCCTTCGGTGGGTTCAAAAAGTCCGGCGATGATCTTTAATAAGGTCGATTTTCCTGAACTGTTTGCTCCCTGAACCACGATGATCTCTTTGGGGCCGATATCCAGGTTGATGTTGCGGATGATGTTGATATTGCTCCCCGGTAAGTGGTAGCTTACTTTTTCAAGACTGATATTCAGATCATCTTTTTCTTCATCAAAATCCAGTTCCCCTTCCTGTAACTCAAGACGCTTGTCAACCACCTGTCCCAGTTTCTCCAGAGAGGTGAGCATATCGTAAAAGGGTTCGAGCCCCAGAATGAGTTTCTCCACGGAGTTAATCACTAAAAGTATAATGATCTCGGCGGCTACGAACTGCCCGATGTTCATTTGCTGGTTCAGTACCAGTAAACCACCGACTACTAGAAGCCCTGCCGTTACCAATACCTTAAAACTTATCATTTGCGCAAATTGCAGGATCAGGATCTTAAAGTGACTCTCCCGTGCATCGAGGTAATCACTTACCAGGTCGTCAGATTTGTTCATCGCCAGGGTCGTCCTTCCCGAAAGTTTAAAGCTTACTATAGAACGAGCCACCTCCTGGATCCAATGCGCGATCTGGTATTTGTACTTCGATTCATCCAGGCTGGTAGACAGCCCCCTGCTGTAGGTGAATTTGAATACGATGTATATCAGAACAATGAGCAACAGGCCGTATGCAATAAAGAAAGGGTGATAAAAGGAGAGTAGAACCAGCCCGAATACGATCTGGAGGAATGCAGCAGGTACTTCTACCAGAAGTTTTGACAGGGTTTTTTGAATGGTGAGGGTATCAAAAAACCGGTTCGCCAGCTCCGGTGGATAAAAATCCTCCAATTCGCTCATTTTAATCTTGGGAAAACGGTATGAAAATTCAAAAGCCGATCGGGTGAATATTTTCTGTTGAATGTTTTCAATAATACGCAACTGCATTAATTGGAGTACCCCGGTAAAGGCAACCCCAAGGGTTACCAGGATCACCAGTACCACCCAGCTGGTGGTGGGCTGGGCAGCCTGCAGCAGGGTAATGATCGCCTGAATACCAAGGGGTAGGGTAAGGCTCACCAGTCCGGCAAAAATCGCGTAGTACGCAATCTGGTAAATGTCTTTCTTATCCAGGCTAAGCAGATTTACAAATCGCTGCCATGAGGAAATAACCTTTTTATCGTCTTTCATTTGCTTTAGAAGTTGATCTGTTTAAGGACAAGATTTTTATAGAATTGCACCAGTTCGTCATCATTTTTACAGTCGGTCAGACTCGGTAGGTGTTCACGGCTGTATTGCTGGTGTAAGGCTCCCTGAATTACCGTGGAGATGAGACTTTTTGGGTGAGGGTACTCCGGGTTAACCTCTTTTATCATCTCCGCCAAAAGGGATACAAGTCGCTTAAAAGTCGCGAAATAGCCTTCCTGGTTTTCCTGGTCTACCTCTTTGGTGAGGTAAGATTTTGAAAACTCTGCAACCACAATGCCGCCCAGCTTCACCTCATTGACGTGAGAAAACTGCTCGTCTTCTGCGGGAGCCCGGGTAGCAATTTCCAGGCCGAGCTCCAGTTTGGTAGTCGGATCTGCAATATTATGGGTGCTGAAAACCAGTTTGTATTCTATCCACGACCAGTACCAGTTGGTAAGGTATACCAACAGCTGATGTTTGTTTTCAAAGTAGCGGTATACCGAGCTCTCAGTAGATTGGATCTGCTCTGCGAGCTTCCGGAAGGTAAAGTGCTCGAAGCCGATCTCATCGATCAATAAAATACTGTGATCGATGATCTTCTTGCCCAGCTTGGAAGATTCCGGATCTTTAAGATAGATGTTCTCATTGACCTGGATCTTAAAATTTGATAGTATCTGTTTCATGAACTACTAATTACACTCGCGAATATAATAGTATTACTATTATTTTGAAGGAGCATTAGTAGATTTTTAACAAAAAAAAGCCGCCTAAGTTATTAGGCGGCAAATATTTATTGGTTAAGGATGTTTTCTATTTTCCCTGAACCTTTTCTTTGAATTTGTCAAATTCAGAATCAGCTGTTTTTCTTGGCCACTGATTGTTTTCCGGGTTCACGTCGGCAGTTTCCTCTTTAGGGTCTACCACCACGCTTCGGATCTCCTTATTGGTAGGAATTACAACTTTTACCTCCTGGTCATTCTTTCTCCAGATCTGTACAGGATAGTTGATCAATTCCTTGCTTCCATCCTCATACGTGTATTCCACGATCAATGGCATCGGAATTCCTCCCGGTTTGTTAAAGGTAACCTCGTAAAAGTATTTTGGTACTTCCAGGTTTGAGCGTGTTTCCACGTCAAAGTTTTCCAGCATATATTCAGTAAGTGTGCTGAAGCGCTCAGACTGGCTTTGTTTTGCTACTTCGTTCGCATATTCTTCGCTGTCTTCGCTCACCATGTATACCATAGGAGGGAGATCTGCAGCATTAATACCTCTTTGCTCATAGATATCTTTGATTCTCTGTGTTGGGGTAGAGGTAACCACACCTTTCTTGATGTCTTTCACACCCATGTCTACTACTTCTGTAGTGTAGAACCATCCTCTCCAGAACCAGTCAAGATCAACTGCTGAAGCATCTTCCATGGTGCGGAAGAAATCTTCAGGCGTAGGATGTTTGAACATCCATCTTTGCGCGTAGGTTTTAAAGGCATGATCAAACAACTCATGGCCCATTACTGTTTCGCGAAGAATGTTAAGTGCGGTTGCCGGCTTTCCGTATGCATTGGGTCCAAGCTGGTATGCATTTTCCGGGTTAGACATGATAGGGGCTATAAAATTCTGGTCTCCTTTCATGTAAGGAACGATCTTTTTGGGCTCTCCTCTTCTTGAAGGATAGGCTTCATACCCTTTGATAGCTTCCGGGTGGTTCTTACCGAATTCCTGCTCTGCCAGGTACTGCATAAAGGTGTCCAGTCCTTCGTCCATCCATCCCCACTGGCGCTCGTCAGAGTTCACGATCATTGGGAAGAAGTTATGACCTACCTCATGGATGATCACCGAGATCATTCCGAATTTTGTACGGTCGCTGTATTCTCCGTCTTCGTTAGGACGGCCGTAATTCCAGCAGATCATTGGGTATTCCATCCCCTGGTTCTTAGCATGTACGGATACAGCCTTAGGGTAAGGGTAGTCAAAAGTGTGCTTGGAATACGTCTTCAGTGTCTGGATCACAGCTTTGGTGGAATATTCTTCCCACAGCGGATTTCCTTCCTTGGGGTAAAGGGAAACGGCCATTACGGTTTTCCCGTTATTCATTTTTACGGCCTGACGCTCCCAGATGAATTTTCTGGAAGTGGCAAAGGCAAAGTCTCTTACGTTTTCTGCCTTAAAGGTCCATGTATTTTTGTTTTCGGCAAATCCTTTCTCCGTTTCTCTGGCTTCTTCCTCCGTTACAATAAATACCGGTTTGTTGTAAGAAGTCTTAGAAGCTTCAAATCTTTTGTACTGGTCTTTGGACAGTACGTCTTTAGCATTTTGAAGGGTACCAGTAGCTTCCATAACGTGGTCTGCAGGTACGGTAATATTTACCTCGTAGTTTCCGAAAGGAAGGGCGAATTCTCCGTTCCCCCAGAACTGATGGTTCTGCCATCCTTCAACATCATTATAAACGGCCATTCTTGGGAAGAATTGCGCGATCACATATGCGTTGTTTCCGTTTTCATCAAAGTGCTCGTAACCACTTCGGGCTCTGTTTACCACGTGATTGTTTACGTTGTACCACCACTTGATCTGGAAAGCAATAGTTTCTCCAGGTTGAAGGGGCTGACTGATGTCTACCCTCATCATGGTTTGGTTGATGGTATATTTAATGGGGTTCCCTTTGGTATCTTTTACGTATTCGATGTTAAAACCACCATCAAATGGTTCGTTCAGGAATTTACCTGCGAACCGGTCTGCAGTTTCTGCTACTCTCATTTCCTCAGGATTTTTGAGCAGGGCAGGAGCATCTTTTTTTCGAATGTTCTGGTCCAGTTGCACCCAGAGATATTCCAGTACGTCAGGTGAATTGTTGGTGTAGGTAATCACCTCGGTACCATAGAGCTTTTGCGTTTTATCGTCAAGCTCAATATTCATCTTATAGTCTGCCTGCTGCTGATAATAAGCATGTCCTGGTGCACCGGCAGCAGTTCTGTACTGATTCGGGGAGGCAAACTCTTCGTAAAGCTGTTTAAAACGATTATTGTTGTAGTGCCCTTCCTGGGTGACCTCCTGTTCTTTCTCCTGAGCCTGAAGAACTCCGAAAGAGGCCGCCGCTAAGGCTGCAAAAAGAAATTTAGTTTTCTTCATGATGTTTTTGTGATTTAAGTCGCGAAAAATAAAAATTTTAAATTCTCAATGCCCGTCGGGCTATAAGTTTAACAAAGCTTTATAATTTCCCCGGTGCAGCAGGAAGCTCTTCTGTTTCCCGGGAAAATCCAGATGGATAATGTTTTGCTGGTCGTCAAAGAGTTCGAAGAATACTTCATTCTCTATGCGAATGCTTTTAATTTGCTGCCCCTTAATATCGGGGATTTCCAGGTAACACTTGGTGAGGTCGGTGTCGTACTCCTTACCCAGAAAACGGAATGATTTAAGTTCTCCGTTAATATAGAGCCTGAACTTATCGTTCAGGTATTTTTCAATGTAAAAGTCGGCTTCCTTTAGTTCGTTATCCGTCATTAACCCGGCTTTAATTCCATAGCGTGCTTTCAGCAACTGGTCGAGGTCGTCTGTGAAATACCGGGAAATGATCTGAATGGAGCCTGCATCTTCGGAATAGGTGATGTCGCTTACACTTACGTAGTACTTGTGTAAAATGCCGGCAGCGAAAAGTGGCAGGCAGCATAGGATCAGGGCAATAGTCTTTTTCATTCGTCTTAACAATAAAGGGCGGAAAATATGTTTTTTTTGCGAGTATCACTGTTAAAAAGTTGGTAACAAACGCACCAAACCCGGGCCTGTAATTTTTAATCTGTCTTGGACTCATTCAGGATGGAGGTTGGCGGCCAGGACGAATGTGCAAGCTTGACCGGCTCTATAGTAGTTTAATTCTGCTCTGCCAGCAATTGATTGTAGGCCTTACTCTGATTGACCAGGTAGTCTATAAGTTGGAATTCATTGCTCTTTCTCAGTAATTCTCTGGGCGGGGTTTTCTCGTCTACATAGAACAGGAACTCGTCAATCTTGTCCTGTGGTATCTGAAGGTCGGCGACAAAGAATTCGTCGTCATACACCTGGCGCAGAATCTCAGAAACCTTCACCTGTGGTGCATTCTCTGCATTCTCTCCTTCTACATTAAAGAGAGCCTTAAAGATATTTACAAAATTTAAGCCGTACTGCATGCCGCGGTCCTGCAAGGGCAGGGCAGTATTCTGAACCCTGGTGGACATATCGGTCTGGTAGTCGACCTTCTTGAATTCCTCTCCTTTAAGTTCCAGGAATCGCTCCCGGTTTTCCGGCGTGATCACCACCTCGTCCAATTCGGTTACCTTCTCGTCTACCGTAACCACAAGACGATTTTTTTGGATCATTTCCGGGGTTATGGTGATGGTTTTAAACTGGTAATTAAGGGAGGTAAAAGCTAATACATCCCCGTCCATGACCTCGATCATGAATTCTCCGTTATCATCTGTTACGGTGGCCTTGGCCGAAGTTACATTGATCACATTTTCGTTGGGAACATTCGTGTTCATGTACATGACCTTTCCCCGAATAGGAGCGCGTTCTTCCTGGCTAAAAATTAGCACAGGTAACAAGAGCATCAGAATGGCGATGAGTTTCTTCACAAGGGCGATTTTTGTTTAAATTACTCATTAAAAAGATCTAATCAAAATAAATGCGTTGATAAAGTATTGTTAAGAGTCGGGGTATGAAGCTGCCCTGAAATCAGGGCAGAGGCTGGAGGGAAGTCCGGTGGTTTTCGTTTAAAAATGCAGATCTTTGTCTTTGGAATCATAAACCAATAATTATGAAGAATATGATCGTGGCCAGTACCTCTACGGTACATGGTTCTGCATATCTGGAATACCTTTTGCCGGCACTGGAGAATTTTTTCAGGGATGTGAAAACCATCACATTTATCCCTTATGCAAGGCCGGGGGGGATCACCCATGACCGGTATACCGAAATAGCCGCCAAGGGACTTGCTTCTTTGGGTAAAAAGGTAGTGGGATTGCATACGTTCGATGATCCTGTGGAGGGTTTGAATAATGCCGAAGCCGTATTTACAGGAGGGGGGAATACCTTTCTGCTGGTACATGCATTGTATAAGACCGGGGTTATGCCCGTGCTTCGCGAACGGGTTTTTGACGGGTTGCCCTATTTGGGTAGTAGTGCCGGGTCAAATATCACCGGGCTTAGTATGCAGACCACTAATGATATGCCAATTATATATCCTCCCAGTTTTAAAACCCTGGGTGCGCTGCCTTTTAATATCAACCCTCATTACCTGGATCCTGTAAAAGGGAGTACGCATATGGGGGAAACACGTGAAACGCGAATTAAAGAATTTCACCAGCTCAATGCGATCCCAGTGGTGGGACTCAGAGAGGGAAGCTGGCTGGAGGTTAAGGGTGAAGTGATTACACTTGGAGGGACCTTAACGGCAAGGGTGTTCCTGCAGGGAAAGGAGCCCTTCGAGATCGAAACCGGGTCTGAGTTGCATTTAGAGTAAACTACTGGTGTGTTTTGGTAGAGTCTGAAACCATGTTTTGGATCTCATGAACTTCTTTGGGGGTTAGATGTCTCCACTTACCAACCTCCACATCCAGGGGAATGTTCATGATGCGGACACGTTTTAATTTGGTTACCCTGTAATCCAGGTATTCGCACATACGCCTGATCTGGCGGTTTAATCCCTGGGTTAGAATAATGCGAAATTCATTGCGGCCTGTTTGTTCTGCAAAACACTTGCGGGTAACTGTGCCCAGAATTGGAATGCCGCTTCGCATGCGCCGGATGAATTCTTTGGTTACCGGTTTGTTTACCTGTACGATATACTCCTTCTCATGATTGTTTCGGGCTCTGAGGATCTTGTTGACGATATCGCCGTCGTTGGTGAGAAAGATCAATCCTTCACTGGGTTTGTCTAATCTGCCGATGGGAAAGATGCGTTTCGGGTAATTGATGAAATCGATAATATTATCTTTTTCCACCCGGGTGTCTGTGGTGCATACAATGCCAACCGGTTTGTTAAAAGCCAGATATACCGGGGCGTCCTCCGGTTCGGTAATAAGTCTTCCGTTTACCCGTATTTCATCATCAGGACCTACCTTGGTCCCCATTTCGGGCACCTCGCCGTTTACCGTTACTCTTCCCTGTTCGATCAGCTTGTCTGCTGCTCTTCTTGAACAGTACCCCACTTCGCTGAGGTATTTGTTGATGCGTGTGAGTTGTTTCTCCTCCATGGGCACAAAGGTACATAAACCGCAGGGGATCCCCCGGAGGTTTTAGTCCATAAAAAAAACCAACCGTAGGGTTGGGCTTAGAGCGGGAGACGAGGGTCGAACTCGCGACATTCAGCTTGGAAGGCTGACGCTCTACCAACTGAGCTACTCCCGCATTCCGGAGGCAAATATAAAGATTCTTTGAATTTCCCTCCAAAAAAATCCACTCCGAAAATCAAAAAAAATGAGATTCAGAAAGCCTTATTTTTTAAAGTCGCTGATTTTCAGAACCCAGGCTTTTTATCCTGAAGGTTTAAGATATTCAAATAAAAGTTACCTTGGGAAAAATTCTGACATATGAAGATGATCGGGGAAACACCCAGGCTCTATCTGAGAGAGTTTTTATTAGATGACAGCGTTCATTTTTATGAGATGAACAACGATGAAGAGGTGCTCAAATACACGGGGGATCAGCCATTTGGTTCCCGGGCAGAAGCTTTGGATTTTCTGAAAAATTATAAGGAATATCTTCGTCATGGTCTTGGCCGGTGGGCGGTGATCAGAAAATCGGATCAGGCATTTCTGGGCTGGTGCGGATTAAAATTTCACCCTGATAAGGGGATTACGGAAATAGGCTTTCGGTTGTACCGTAAGTATTGGGGGAATGGATATGCCACCGAGGCGGCAGAAATAGCCGTTGAGTTTGGTTTCAGGGCTCACAGGCTTATGACGATTCATGCGCATGTTCATGTGCAGAATACGGCCTCCGAAAAAGTGCTGAAGAAATTGGGAATGCATCTTGAAGCAGTGATCGACTACGAGGGGATGCCTGCAAAGTTTTATAAATTAGACAATCCTGATTACAGGATTTCCAAAATAACTGCCACGGAGGTACTGGAAGTACGACACCCTGTGTTGCGGGAAGGCCGGCCGAGGAAGGACGCCATCTTTGATGGGGATACGGATCCGGAGACCTTTCATGTCGGGGTGTACTACAGGCAGATCCTTGCCGGGGTGGTTACCCTGATGAAACGACCCGATCCGGAAGGAGATGAACCAAACGCGTACCAGTTAAGAGGTATGGGGGTTAACGGAGGTTTCAGAAGACTGGGCGTAGGAATGGCCCTGGTAAAGGCAGCGGAAACCGAGGTCCTTAAATCCGGAAGCTGCCGGATATGGATGAATGCCAGGGAAAAAGCTGTGAGCTTTTACCTGAAACTGGGGTACGAGATTCACGGGGAACTGTTTGAGATTCCCGGGGTAGGCCCGCATTACAGGATGAAAAAGACGTTAAACTTTTAAAAACAAAATACATGAAAAAACTGATCTGCACCTTTCTTATTGTCGTAGCAGGATTTGGGGTCCTGCATGCCCAGGAATATCCTGTTGAGATACTTACCGGGAAAGTGGATGTGACCATGGAACATGACCTCTCCGGGGTTAAGCCCGAGGTAGTGTCGGCGTTTCTGAAAATGCAGGAAGCAGCGGCGGCCGAAGGGATTGAATTAAAGGTGGTTTCGGGTTTTCGCAATTATCAACGTCAGCTGGAGATTTGGAACGACAAGTATAAAAAATACCGAAAAGAAGGACTAACCCCGCCTCAGGCCGTTGAGAAGATCATTGAGTATTCAACCATTCCGGGTACTTCAAGACATCACTGGGGAACCGATCTGGATATTATAGACGAGGCCCCGGATGAGCGTGAAAAGGTTCTGGATCCGGAGAAATTCGAGGAGGGCGGACCTTTTTATAAGATGAAACTATGGATGGATGAACATGCTGAATCCTACGGATTTTACCTAGTGTATACCAATGCCCCGGGAAGAAAAGGGTTTCACTATGAACCCTGGCACTACAGTTATGCGCCCATCTCCGTGCCTATGTTAAAAGCGTATCTGGCGCAGGATATCAATGAAATCGTTCAAACAGCAGATCTGCTGGGAGGTCAATTGCTCAGTGAAAGCTTTCTGGAGCAGTATAAAAGGGAACAGATTTCAGATATTAATAAAGATTTAATCGATTGATTTTTTGTAATTTAAGCTTTCCCTGTGCTCCTGTGCCGCCACTTTTAAATTTATGGAGATATGAGAACGCGAAATGGATTTCGATTTTTGATCGGGTTGGTCATTGTTTTATTTGCAGTAGTTAAGTATTGCTCCTCCTCAGAAACCAATCCTTACACAGGAAAAGAACAGCATATTACGATATCACCAGATGAGGAGGTGGCCCTGGGCCTAAGAAGTGCACCGGCCATGGCAGAGCAATTTGGCGGTTTATTCCCTGATACCAAGGCTCAGGCCCTGGTGGATGCCGTAGGAGGAAAGTTGGTGAACAATACGGTGGCCCGGGAAACACCTTATAATTTTGAATTTCATCTTCTCGCAGATCCGCAAACCATAAATGCATTTGCTTTGCCCGGCGGACAGATTTTTATTACCTATGGCTTGTTTTCCCAGCTGGAAACTGAAGGCCAGCTGGCCGGGGTGCTCGGTCATGAAATCGGGCATGTTGTCGGGAGACACAGCGCCGACCAGATGTCGAAACAGGGGCTTACCCAGGGCGTCATAAGCGGTATCGCTGTGGGAAGTGATGATTTGGCCGCCGCCCAGATGGCTGCCGTAGTTGCCAATATGATCAATATGAAGTACGGCAGGGATGACGAGCTGGAGAGTGACGAGCTCGGAGTACGCTTCATGATCCGTTCCGGATATGACCCGAACGATATGATCGGGGTACAGGAGATCCTTAAGGCAGCCGCCGGACCGAATCGCACTCCGGAGTTTCAAAGTACACACCCCGACCCGGATAATCGTATTGCCAGGATCAAGGAAGCGATTCGAAAATATGAGTCCCAATATTGATTTCCCATTCGTCTCTTTTTGTTTGCTTTTTATCGGAATGATGTAAGAATTTTTCTTTTAGAATAGGTTTTTTCTTACGTTTGAAGTGTTGAGAAAAACAAATTTGCCCCAGCTTATTTCTTGTTTTTCGGAGGTTATCTGAAAGCGTTCTTCACCTGCTTGGATTTTGCCCAAAAATCTGCTCTGTAACAATCTATTTAAAGCTAAAAAACCATTGTTTAATTAGTTTTAAATACATTTTATGACAACAATTTTACTTTTAAAAGATCTTTACCGTAATGCATTTGAAGAACTGAATAACCGCTTTGCCGAAGTATTCTTTAAGTTTATGAGCATCGTTAGCTTTTTAGGGTTAATGATCGTGCTTTATGCTTTTGTTTACCGACTCGCTACCGGCTTCGTTTTTTAAGGTACTACAAGATGAAAAAACAGAAAAACCCCGGGAACTTCCCGGGGTTTTTTGCTAATTCAATATTCCAAATACAGGAGATCAGGAGTCTTTTAGAACCTTCATAACGTCTTTGGCGTTAGAGATCTCGGCGTATTTATAGGCTGTAAAATCCAGGCGACGATCTTTCGCTTTGGTGTCAGCGCCATTTTCCAGCAAAAGTTTGGTGATCTCTACCCTGTTAAACTTGGCGGCATACATTAGAGGTGTTAAGCCTCTGGAGCGGGAGTTGATGTCTGCCCCCAATTCAATAAGCTTTTTAACCGTATCATAATCACCTTTGGCAATTGCAAAGCAAAAGGGAGAAAGGTTGTAGGATGCGGTTTCAGTGACAGGATCCGAAATTCCCGTATGAAGGGATACCGGCTCTTCGTAGTTGGCTTGTGTGGTTACCGCAAAAAGAAGTGCGGCTAAAACTGTTAACGTTTTCATGATTGATAAATGTTTAATGATTGATAAATGGTTATGCCTAAAAGACGCCTGAGGTTTGAAAATGTTTCACGTTTTGTGAGGGGTTAACTCAGATTTAACATTCTTATGTATTTTATTGTCAATATTTTAAGTCTTTTAAAAGGTGGCCGTACATGAGGTTTTTTCTTTGACGGAGAATATTTGCGAAGTTTTCAGAAGTGCAGTGATAGTAGTATCTTTGGTATCCAGAATTTATTTTTGAAATGAATAAGAAAGTGTTATTGATGATCCTCGACGGATGGGGGATCTCTTCAAATAAAGAGGTGTCTGCAATTGCCAAGGCCAATACTCCTTTTGTGGATGGCCTCTATACTCAGTATCCTAATGCGACCCTGAGAACAGATGGCTTGAATGTGGGCCTCCCGGAAGGACAAATGGGGAATAGTGAAGTAGGACATATGAATCTCGGGGCCGGTCGTATCGTGTACCAGGATTTAGCCAAGATCAATATGGCTGTCCGGGAGCATACCCTGGCGAAGGAAAAGGAGATCAGGGATGCATTTGAATACGCTCTGAAGCACAATAAAAAAGTGCACCTAATGGGGCTGGTAAGTGATGGGGGGGTTCATTCGCATATTGAACACCTCAAAGGACTTATGGATGCCGCCTATGCTACCGGACTTCGGGATCAGGTATTTATTCATGCCTTCACTGATGGAAGAGATGTTGACCCCAAAAGCGGGAAAGGTTTTATAGACGATTTGCTCAGGCATTGCGCTAAAACGCATTGCAGGCTGGCTTCGGTCATAGGCCGGTATTATGCGATGGACCGTGATAAGCGCTGGGAAAGGGTTAAGCTCGCCTATGATCTAATGGTCTATGGTAAGGGAGCACCCCATAAGAATGCCCTGGAGGCCATACAGGAAAGCTACGACAACGGGGTTACCGATGAATTTATAAAGCCTGTTGTGATTCAGGGCGCTGATGATAAACCCCTGACCCGGATAGAAGAGGGGGATGTGGTGTTCTGTTTTAACTTCAGGACCGACCGGGGACGCCAGATCACCATGGCATTATCCCAGGAGGATTACCATGAGCAGAACATGCATAAAATGGATCTCTATTACGTAACCATGACCAACTATGACGATACCTTTAAAGGGGTTAAAGTGGTTTATGATAAAGAAAATATTGCAGAGACCCTCGGGGAAACCCTGGCCAATGCAGGCCGTATACAAATACGAATAGCAGAAACGGAGAAGTATCCGCATGTTACCTTTTTCTTTAACGGCGGCCGGGAGGAGCCTTTTGAAGGCGAAGAACGTATCCTGTGTCCTTCCCCGAAAGTTGCCACCTACGACCTGCAGCCGGAAATGAGTGCCTATGAGATCCGGGATAAAATTATACCCCGGATAAAGCAGGAGTCCGCAGATTTTATCTGTCTTAATTTTGCCAACCCTGATATGGTGGGGCATACCGGAGTTATGGAAGCTGCAATAAAGGCTTGTGAGACTGTAGATGCCTGTGCCTCGGATGTGGTAGGTGCCGCCCTGGAGCACGGATATGCTACCATCATTATTGCCGATCACGGAAATTGTGATACCATGATCAATCCGGATGGTTCGCCTAATACGGCCCATACCACTAACCCTGTGCCTGTGATCATAGTGGATCCGGATATAAAAGAGGTGAAACCGGGAATTTTGGGGGATATAGCTCCTACCGTTCTGAAATTAATGGGTGTGGCACAACCAGAAGCCATGACCCAAAAACCCTTAATCTGAAATTAATCGAAACCATCTTATGAAAAAGTTCTTTTTTATCCTATTATCCATTAGCATGTTTTCCTGCGAAGGCCAGAAGAAGGGGGAAGCAACAGCAACCCCCGAAGTTGAGGAGGTAGCCCTGAATGCAGAACCCGCACAGGAGCAGATGCTGCTGGGAACACAGGAGAGAGCAGCCCTGGAAGAAGCCCCTTATAAGGGATGGTACCAGGCCAATTACAAGGAATATACGCCCGATGCCGAATTCGTGGAAAAGTTAAAGCCACTTGTTGAGGGGGTAAAAATTACCGTGTTCATGGGGACATGGTGCGAAGACAGCCAGAGAGAAGTCCCGGCCTTCTTTAAATTACTTGATGAATTGCAGGTTTCTGAAGAAGCTGTTACCCTGATCACTATGAACAGGGAAAAGACCACTCCGGAAAACCTTGAAAAGGGGCTGGAGATTACCAATGTACCTACCCTGATCTTTACAAAGAACGGAAAGGAACTTAACCGGATCGTTGAGTTTCCAATAGATACATTGGAGGAGGATATGTACAAAATTCTGAGTGGGCAGGAATATAAGCATGCCTATGCGTGGTAATGTATCCGTACCGAATAATTCTTGTTTATATTTGTAGGCTGAAATGGCTGCCGGAGCGATCCGGCCGCCTTATCTAATAAAAGTAGCTATGTTTTTATTTATTAGCGGAGGAGAGATCGTTTTTATCCTGTTCATCGTGGTGATGGTTTTCGGGGCAGATAAATTGCCTGAGATTGCCAGGGGCCTTGGAAAAGGGATGCGACAATTGAAGGATGCTACCAATGATGTGAAGAACGAGATTCAGCGAAGCGCCGAAAGAAACGGGGTGGATACCAGCTTTACCAAGGATATCAAGGAAACGGTGGATGAGGTAAAGGACGACCTGGAACAATTTACCGGTTCTGTTAAACGTAAACTTTAATGTTTGAACAGTTATTGGAATACGACCGGAAAATCCTGGTCTACCTGAATAATCTGGGGATCGAACAATACGACTTTTTCTGGAGTTCCATCACTAAAACTGCGTTCTGGATCCCGCTTTTCATCCTCTTTATTTATGTAATTCAAAACACCTGGAAAGGCAACAAGCCCTGGATAAGTCAGTTAACCGCTCTGGGTACCTTTTTATGTACCATGGCTCTTACCCTTTTTGTGAAAGCCTGGGTGGCCAGGTTACGTCCCAGCGGAGAAGAGGAGTTTTCAAAATTGATACGGGTTCTTCACCAGTCAGAAAGCTTTAGCTTTTTTTCCGGGCATGCGGCAAATTCATTTGCCCTGACTACCGTAGTGGTGCTGTTAACCCAACGGAGGTATCCCTGGGTACACCTGTTTTATCTATGGCCAATCCTCTTTAGTTTCAGCCGTATCTATGTCGGGGTACATTATCCCTCTGATATTCTGGTGGGGATGCTGGTGGGTATGGGCATTGCTTTCGGAGCGTATGCCCTGCACAATCGTTGGAGGGCGAATGCAACCGACTCCTGAGGACTGCTCAGATGACACGGGTAATGGTTAACCCGTCTCGTATAGGCAGCAGGACCGTTTCTACCCGTGGATCTTCATTGACCAGCCGGTTGTATTCCAGTAAGGCATTTGTTTGTTTGTCGTTGGCTTTAACCTCTTCCAGTACCTTTCCACTCCACAATACATTATCGGTGAGCAGTACTCCGCCGGTATTCATTTTATCAATGATACAGTGAAAGTAGGCGGGGTAATTTACCTTATCCGCATCGATAAACACCAGGTCGAATTTCTCTCCCATTTCCGGGATGATCTCCAGGGCGTTTCCCGTATACTGATAGATCTGCTTGCCCCATCCGCTAAGATCAAAATATTTTCGCTGCATATCAAAGAGCTCTTCATTAACGTCAATGGTGTGTAACTGGCCTTCGGGCGCCAGGCCTTCAGCAAGACAGATCGCAGAATACCCCGTATAGGTGCCTATTTCCAATATCCTGGATGGACGGATAAGTTTGGAGAGCATGCTTAGCACTCTACCCTGAAAATGACCGCTTATCATTCGGGGTTGCAAGACCTTTAAATGGGTTTCTCTGGAGAGTTTCTTAAGAATAGCAGGTTCTTCCTGGGAGTGCTTTTCCACATAATCTTCCAGCTCCTTAGGGATAAAATGCATAATACAAGAGTTTATGCAAAGGTACTACCTCTGCTCCAGATGTCATAGCCCGTTTAATTGCAATGGCTAAACCCGGTATGACTGATAAAGTTATTCTTATTTGTATTTTTAGACCCAAATAATTAGCACATGCAGTTGGAAAATACCTTAGCATTTTCAAGGAAGATGGATGCCGAAGATCCTTTGGCGAAATACCGTTCAGAATTTATTATCCCTGAGCACAGGGGAAAACCGGTTATATATTTTACCGGAAATTCCCTTGGATTGCAGCCCAGGCGCACAGAGAAATATGTGAAGGATATAATGGACGATTGGGCCAACCTTGGAGTTGAAGGGCATTTTAGTGCTGAAAAACCCTGGTGGGACTATCACGAACGACTGGCAAAGCCGCTTTCAAAGATCGTCGGAGCAATGGAGGAGGAGGTGACGGTGATGAATACCCTGACGGTGAACTTACATCTTTTAATGGTGTCTTTCTACCGGCCTGCCAGGAACAAATTTAAGATCCTGTGCGAAGAAAAGGCTTTTCCATCAGATCAGTATATGCTGAAGAGCCAGGCGAGATTTCACGGGTACGACCCGGAAGAGGCCTTGATTGAGGTGAAGAAAAGAGAAGGGGAGCACCATTGGCGAACAGAAGATTTTCTCCAGGCCATAGAAGAACATAAGGATGAGCTCGCCCTGGTACTTATCGGGGGGGTGAACTATTACAACGGTCAGGTCATGGATATGGAAGTCATAACAAAAAAGGCCAGGGAAAATGGGATCATGGTAGGATGGGACCTCGCTCATGCTGCCGGGAATATCGAGTTGAAACTTCACGACTGGGATGTTGATTTTGCGGCCTGGTGCAGCTATAAATATATGAACAGTGGCCCGGGTAACCTTTCCGGGGTATTCATAAATCAGCGTTATCACGGTAAAGAAGATATTCCGCGTTTTGAAGGTTGGTGGGGCACCAAAAAAGAGACGCGTTTTTTGATGAAACCGGAATTTGAACCCATGCCCAATGCAGAAGCCTGGCAGTTGAGTAATGCTCCGGTCATGTCAATAGCTCCCTACCTGGCCTCTCTTACTATGTTTGAGGAGGTAGGAATGGATAGCCTTCGGGAAAAAAGCAAGAAATTAACCGCTTACCTGGAATTTGTGTTGCGGGCCATCGAAGAGGAAGTCGGAGGTACCTTCGAGATCATTACTCCGGAACAACGGGGTTGTCAGCTTTCGGTATTGCTGCACGGAGAAGGGAAGCGCCTGTTTGATTACCTGATGGCTGAAGGCGTTTTACCCGACTGGAGGGAGCCGAACGTGATCAGGCTGGCTCCGGTACCCTTCTACAATTCTTTCGAGGAAATGTATCAATTCGGACAAATTCTTAAAAAAGGAATTCTTCAAAAATAAAAAAGAAAAGCCCGGGTAATCCCGGGCTTTTCTTTTTTACCCATTTACAGACGGGAGTCGCATCGGGACTTCCATGAGAAGTACCTGGGCATCTGTGATCGCTTTGATCTCGAGTGTATCGGTTTCGCTGATTCCCAGTCCATCCCTCCGCCCGAGATCGGTGTTATTAATGGAAACACTGCCTTCCAGAACAAAGGCATACACCCCGGTGTCCTGTCCTTTCAGTGCGTATGTGAGTTCCCTGTCTTTGTCCAGCTTGGTGATATGAAACCAGGCATCCTGGTTGATGGTTACACCTTCGTCATCGGCATTCGGAGAAACGATCTGCTGAAGTTTATTGTGACGTTCTTCAAGAGCCATGGAGATCTGGTCGTAAGAAGGGGTTACATTACGTTTTTTGGGCAGGATCCAGATCTGAAGAAATTTAACCTCCTTATCCTTGTTCTTGTTATACTCGCTGTGGAATACTCCGGTACCGGCGGTCATCGATTGTACATCGCCTTCCCGGATCACCGTTTTATTTCCCATGCTGTCTTCGTGTTCCAGGTCGCCGTATAAGGGAATGGAAATGATCTCCATATTATCATGAGGATGCTTGCCAAATCCCATTCCGGGTGCCACGGTATCATCATTTAATACCCTGAGTACACCAAAATGAATACGTTCCGGATCGTAATAGTTTGCGAAACTAAAGGTGTGAAAACTATTTAGCCACCCGTGGTTGGCATGGCCTCTGCTGTCTGCTTTGTGAATGATGGTATGCATAGGATTTTTCTTTTTGTCAAAGATCTGCATCCTTCTTCTTCATGTCCATGTAAAAATGCGGAAAACTCCTGTAGGTTTACGCTTTAAGCGATGCTCTGAATTCACTTATCGAGGTTCCTGTGCAGGTTCTGAACATTTTACTGAGATGGGAAGGGTCCTGAAATCCGAGGTCATAGGCGATCTCTTTTACCGATGCCGGGGAGGTGAGAAGCCTTCTTTTGGCCGCCAGGACAAGCCGGTTTTGCAGGTATTCCTTGGTCGAGGTATTCATGTACTCCCTGTTGAGCTTGTTGAGGTAATTCGGGCTGATATGCAGGGCTTCTGCGTATTGAGAGGCTTTGTGCCATATTGTGATCTTCTCTTCCACCATGTCTTTGAAAGCACTTATCGTACTGATCGCATTGTCCAGGGTCTGGTTGACATGGCTGCCAGAGAGCTCACAAATAGCATGGCATTCAATCAAAAAGAGCTTTAAATAAGAGCCCAGGGCCTGGTACCTGAACTCTGACCGCTCCCGGAAACACCGCTCCATTTCTGTGCAGTGCTTTACCAGGGAGCCCATCACTTCCGCAGCAGGAGACAGGGGGGGACTCTCACCGTACTGCCTGAAAAGATTGATGTGATCCAGAAAGTGTTTGCTGATATTGGAATGAATAAGGAATTCGCGGTTAAATGCAATGACAAATCCCTGGTGGGTGTCTTCTTCAACGACCTGGTGGACCTGGTGGGGGCTGATAAAAAATATACTCCCCGGGCGGATGGGGTAGGCATTAAAATCGATTTTATGCATCCCCTCCCCGGAGGTGATCACGATGATCACGTAGTAATCATGAGAGTGAGGCTCGTAGGTTGCGGGGACTCCGGGATCCGGGTCAGGGTTGATCCGGGCGATATTAAAGAAAGAATCGTCCTGAAATGTATTCTTAAACTGCAGTTGTTTCATAGCCCGACTTCACGCTTTTTTTGAAATGCTGGTACTCAAAAATACGGTAAACTTGTACGATTACAGTAGGATATGTTTTAATTTAGTCTTCCTTTTTATGAGAGCACTAAAACTCATACTTACGCAGCCGGAGTTTCTGGGTCCGGCATGGGTGTTCGCTTCTATCAACATCCTGATCGGGACCTGGGCGGTATACATTCCGGTGATCACCGGGCGACTCGGGATTTCTGAGGGAGCCCTGGGAATTGCCTTATTTTTCTTTGCCCTGGGTACCATGATCAGTATTCCTGCCGCTCCATTGATATCAGAGCGATTGGGACTGGGGAAATCTGTTATTACCGGAGTTTTGTTGGTCTGTTTAAGTTTTGTCGGCCCATTCCTGGCTGCAGATCATGTTGGTTTATCCGTTGCCCTTTTCGTGGTGGGGGCTACCTCGGGCTTTACCGATATTGCGATGAATACCCTGGTTTCAGAACTGGAAGCCAGGCGCGGGGTACAGATCATGTCTGCCTCCCATGGCTTCTTTAGTCTCGGAGGGGTTTTAGGGGCAGGGCTTGGCAGTCTCTTAATGGGGTATTTCAGGACGCCTCTCTGGCATATCCTAATTGTTTCTGTTGTAGTTATCGCTATTAACCTGGTCCTGGCACGTCACTACAGCCGTATCACTACCCCGCCACGAACCTCAGAGCCTTTTTGTGTGAAATTACTCCATCCGTTGCTTGCCCTTGGCCTGGTATCTTTTATTATCATGGCAAGCGAAGGGGCCATGGTAGACTGGAGCAGTTTGTATCTGGAAAAAGTGGCCAAGGCGCCAACTCCTTTTCTCATCGGGATGGGATATACTGTATTTTCTGTTTTTATGACCCTGGGTCGGTTCTTTGGTGACGAGGTAAGTCATCGCTTTGGCTCGTATACCATTATTATTTGCGGGTTGCTCTTAGGAACAGGGGGCTATCTGCTTATCCTTTCTGCTTACCCGGCATTGGCCATTACGGGCTTTGGCTGTGTAGGCCTTGGATTTTCAGTTATCATACCTGAGTTGTTCCGGTTGGGGGGGAGTCAAAAGGATGTAGATACAGCAAAAGGTATATCCTTCATTGCAGGAACGGGATATTTGGGTTTTTTGACGGGACCGGTGATACTTGGTATTCTTGCGGAGTTGTATTCTCTTAAATTGAGTTTCCTGGCTTTATTAGCCGGCGCAATAATAGCAGCATGGATTATGGTTAGAAGAAACAAAAAGGGCTCCTGAAGAGCCCGTAATGTCTTTTAGTTGTCTGTACTGACAGCGATATCGGTAAAGTACAGGCTGAAATGGCCTGTGTCATCCCGGTGCAGGGTAGAAAGCTTCAGCCCGCCTTCTTCCTCGTATTCTTCCCAGGTGGTCATCATGCAATTGCTCTCGGAGTTGTCTTCCCTGTATACCCATTCTTTTACCATATAATCTTCCCCAATGTAAAAATCATATGCATCTCCCGGGGTATATCCAACGGTATCCTCGTATAAGATGGTTAGCTTGTACAGGCTGTCTTTGCTGATGGGGGCCTCTGCCTTGATAATGGAGTCCATGCTGTAGCCCTCATCCCATACCAGCTTAAAGGGAGCAAGGAGCCAGTATGAATCGTTTATAAAGGCCTTATCTGCCTGCAGGGATCTTTCGTCTACGGCATCACGGTTATAGGTTATGGTTTCTCCATTAACCGTCATGGAAACCTGTCCTGTTTTAGGATTCCAGATCCAGCTTCTTTCAAAATGCATGGTATCGCGGTCCACATTGAAGGTAAAGCGCAGTTCATCAATGGTGTTCCAGTTGTCCAGGCCATTGGCCATAGCTACCTTTTCCGTAAAACTTAAAGGTTTTTCAGGGGTATCATTACAGGAGAATGTAATTGCAGCAAGCACCAGCAAAACAGAAAAGATATATCGCATAAGTATAGATTTTCGATAAAATTAAAGAATTATCGCGTATCCTCCTAACAACGATAAACTTAAGGAATATTTTTTAACTGTACGGGGTTACAGGATCTCTGCGGTCTTTTGTCAGGAAGTCTGGAAAAGCATGCGCCGATTTTGTATCTTTAAAAGAAAAACGAAGAGATGTCAAAAAAGGAATATTCGAACGGGGAGGTTACCGTTGTTTGGAAACCCGGAATCTGTATACATTCTGCAGTTTGCGTCAAAGGATTGCCCAAGGTGTTCAGGCCGGATGAGAAACCCTGGATTCAGACAGAAGGAGGCAGTACAGATGAGATCATTGAGCAGGTTAAAAAATGTCCCTCGGGGGCGTTGAGTTACTTTATGAACGATAGTGAGGCCCAGGCTACCACGGCCGGCCATGAAAGAGAAACCCTGGTTGAGGTGTTAAAAGACGGACCTCTGCTGGTACATGGAAAACTGCATGTGAATCATCCCGATGGTACGACCGAAGAAAAGGAAAAAACCACGGCTTTTTGCAGATGCGGGCATTCGGGCAATAAACCTTTCTGTGACGGGGCGCACCGCAAGGCCGGGTTTGCAGGTTAACTTTCTTTTACTACATCAGGGCGTTAATACTCATTCCCCCGTCCGTAATAATATTTTGTCCTGTAATATAGGAAGCTTTATCCATCGCAAGAAAGGCTATGGCAGCCGCGACTTCTTCCGGTTCAGCGATTCTTCTCATAGGGGTTCTCTGCAGTACCGGGCCGATCTTTTCCGGCTGTTTCAGTAATCCGCGCGTTAAAGGCGTTAAGGTAAACCAGGGTGATACGGCATTTACCCTGATGCCGTAGGAAGCCCATTCCACTGCCAGGCTCCTTGTCATTTGCAGGAGTCCGGACTTGGCCATGCCGTATGGGGCACCTGTATGGTCATCCAGGGTTGCCGCTACAGAGGATACATTGATTACAGAAGCCTTTCCGGATTTTTTAAGCAGGGTGAAGAACATTCTGCAAAGCATAAAGGGCGCCATCAGGTTCACTTCAACAACATCCCTGTATTCTTCCTCCGTATAGCTAACCGCCGCTTTTCGTATATTCATTCCGGCATTGTTAACCAAAATGTCAAGAACTCCGAACTCTTCCCTGACCAGGGCCCATAGTTTTGTTCTGTCTGTTTCCGAGGTTACATCGCTAACCACGCCTTTTACCTTATAGCCTTTCTCCAGGAATTCACGTTCTGTTGCGTCCAGGTCCGATTTGTTACGTCCGGTAAAAATGATCTCTGCTCCGAGCGATGCAAACTCCTCAACACAGGATTTGCCGATCCCTTTTGAGCCACCGGTAATTAAAGCTTTCTTATTTTGAAGATTCCACATACGATAACTGCTTGAATACGAATATACTCATAAATGCAGAGGAATAGGAATAGAAACTCTGTACAAACAAAAAGCCCTTTGATCTTAGATCGACCAAAGGGCTTTCTTCCCTAAACTAATACCTACTACTATGTAATGATTACTTTATATACGTTGATTTAACACCTTTGGATCATGAGATTTTGTTTTTTTTGAAAAAAAATACTGGTTTTTTACAATTGGATGTAACTTCTTTATAATCATGTAGGTAAAAAGCTTTAGTCCATGTTAAAAGCACTGTCATTACCCCATAATCATGGTGAGACCTTAAAATTTATCCGGGTTTTCCATGATAGCTCTGCTTCTTTTTCTGATCGCGATCAATTCGTTTTCATCTATTTTATCCAGTAATCGATACATCATACCCATTCTGGGATTGTCTTTTAACTGTTCTTTCTTACTATCGAGAAAATTCCAGTAAAGCGCATTAAAGGGACAGGCAGTATCTCCCGTACGTTTTTTATGATCGTACTCACATCTTTTACAATAATTACTCATTTTATTGATGTAGTTGGCAGAAGCGATATAGGGTTTTGTGGCAAGAATGCCACCATCGGCATATTGGCTCATGCCCCGTGTATTTGTTATTTCTACCCATTCCACGGCATCGATATAAATTCCGAGGTACCAGAGATCCGTTTCATCGGGATGGGTTTGGGTAAGCAGGGCGAAGTTTCCGGTAACCATGAGCCGCTGAATATGGTGAGCGTAGGCGTGGTTCAGGCTGGTTTCAATACAGTGGTGTAAACAGTTCATTTTTGTCTTTCCGGTCCAGTAAAAATCCGGTAAGGGATTACTGTTGTTGAAAAAGTTATTGTCTTTATAACCGGGCATCTGCATCCAGTATATACCTCTCATAAACTCCCTCCATCCCAGAATCTGCCTTATAAACCCTTCTACCTGACTGATGTGGATATCCCCGGAGGAGTTCCGGTAATGATGGATGACCTTTTCGATGACCTCTCCGGGAGAAATGATCTTTGCGTTCAGGGCAAATGAAAGCCTGGAGTGGAAGAGAAAAGGTTCGCCGGTGTCCATGGCATCCTGGAAATCTCCGAAATGGGGCAGGAGGTTACAATTGAAATGCTCGAGAAGCGTCAGGGCATTTTCTCTTTGTATTGGCCAGTTAAATGCATCTGGATCTACCCTTCCTAAGAAGGGGAGCCCTGCTTTTTCTATGTCGTCATAAATCTCCCGGATATCATGATGGAACTTCGGGATGGACGGGATGCCGGGATCTCCTTTCCAGTTTTTCCGGTTAGACTTGTCATAGTTCCATTTGCCACCCTCAGGATCTCCATCTTCGTTTATAAGGATATGATGTTCTTTACGCATCATTCGGTAAAATGTTTCCATAAGCAGTTGCCGCTTTCCTTTAAAGAATTCTGACAGGGTGGTGCGTGAAGTAAAAAAATGCTCCGAATCCCATTTATTACAGGAGATATCCAGGCTTTCACAGACCCTTTCCAGTTGCTTATCCAGCCGGTACTCATCGGGCATCTGGTATTCAAATGTATCCGCATTGTACTCCTTTATGGTCCTGTAAATGAGATCCCGAAGGTTCTGAGGATTATCAGGGTCTGTTATCCTGAAATACACGACACGGTGTCCTTCGTTCTCAAGGTGTGCAGCAAATTTGCGCATGGCTGCAAAAAAAGCGATGAGCTTCTGAATGTGGTGGGTAACATAGGTGGCTTCCTGCTTCATTTCTGCCATGAGGTAGATCACCTCTGTATCGGTCGAGCTTAACCAGGAGTGATTTTCATTGAGTTGATCCCCTAAAATAAGACGAATCCTAGTCATTGCATATCATTTAAAATAGCGGGTTCTGCAACCAGAGTTTGCGAAAGGTCCCGGAGGGATCGTATCGTTCGGCCTGCAATTTTGTGTTGAATTTTCGATCTCTTGGGTCATTGCCAACACCACTCACGTAGTTCCAGTTGCCCCAGTTACTGTGTACATCGTAATCGATCAGCAGGCTTTCAAACCATGCCGCACCTGCCCTCCAGTCCTGTTCCAGGTCTTTAGCCCAATAGGATGCAACATTTTGTCTTCCGCGGTTGCTCATCCATCCGGTCTGAATGAGTTCAAGCATATTGGCATCCACAAAATCATTTCCTGTTTTTCCCTCAGTCCATTTGCGGAAAACGGCCTCATCAAAATTCCAGGTATATTTTCTTTTTTTTATTCCTCCGGACTTAAACAGGAGGTTTCCATGCTTGAGAGAAAGGTATTTAAAATAATCTCTCCATAACAGTTCAAAGATCAGCCAGTAAGTATCCTGGTTGCTGATCACCTTTTTTTCGAATGCTTTCACTTCATGAAAGATCATTTTGGCAGAAATACTTCCATTGGCCAGCCATGGCGATAATTTGGAGCTGTAGTCAATACCGCAGAGTCCGTTCCTGGTGCGTTTGTAGTATTGGAGTTTTTTGGTTTTCCAGAAATAATGTTCGATTCGTTCCAGGGCATTTTCGGTACCTCCCTGAAACGGAAATGCAGATCTCGAATCGGGCTCCGGAAGGGTAAGACCCAGCTTTTCAAGGGTGGGAAGGGATTGGCAAAGATCGTCGGGAATATTTTCCTGGGCAGGCTTTTCTTCCGGAAGGGTTATCGGAGCTACGTACCAATTTTTCTCCACCGTCTTGCGAAAGGTGGTAAAGACCTCCGGTAACCCATGGATGTCTTTGTAGGGCAGGTCGTCCGGATGAATCAGGAATTGGTCATAGTCTTCCTTAAAGTGCAGATTCGGCATCTTTCGAATGCTGCGATTTATTGTTTCTTCTTCCGAGGTCCATTCCTTTTGGGTATAAAGACCTTCTGCTTTCCATTTTTTTGCAAGGACCGGCAAATGGTTTTCAGGAGTGCCGATCTGGAAATGTAGGGGTATACGGAGTCGCTGTAATTCCTGCTTTAACGCCTCAAGACTCTCCAGTAGAAATCTGAGCCTGTGTGCTCCGGTTTTGGGGAATCCCCAGGGGGTTGGTGCAAACTGGCGAGGGTCAAAAAAATAAACAGCGATTACCGTCTGACATTCCTCTATGGCCCGCTTCAGACTTTTGTTGTCTGTAACCCGGAGATTGTTCCTGAACCAGATGATTCCGTTTGCCCTTTGTTTTTTATGCATTTTTTGCTGCAATATTTTACCCGGTCCCAGTCGCGTTCCCATTTTTTTCTCCACGTGAAAGGGCGCCCGCATACGATACAGACCTTTTCGGGTAAATCCATTTTAGATTTTTTTTTCATAAGAAAAAGGACCGGGTGAACCGGTCCTCTAAGATAATATTTGTTTAACTGTTTAATAGTTAATATTAAACAAAATTATTGTGGAATCATTTTTTGGATGCGCTCCTCATATTGATTTATGGCTTCGCGAACCATGTCTACATTATCTGATGCCCGCTGATGCGCATCCTCCATAACTTTCTCAAGTTTGGGATCAGGGTGTTGGAACAGATCGGTGATGACGTGGTTGATTTTGTCGATACTGCTCTCCTGGGTGTTCTTAATGTCTTCCAGTTTTGAAAGGATCTTTCGCATCCTTTCAAGTTTAGCTTCGTCCATAATATTTCGGTTTTTGGATTCCCTATAAGATACAATAAATTACTAAATAGTTATTATTTAAGTGTTTATGCGGGGTGTCGAGCGGCATAGCAAGGGGAATCTTAGAAAGTAAAAACTAACTTGTTCCTGCATCAGGGTTTATGAGATCAGCAGGGAATAACCCATTATAATTTGTTAACTTTGTAAGAGAACCCGCTATAGCGGGAATTTTTTTATTTATTATGCAAACGCCCAAAAATATTGCTGTAATCGGCAGTGGTTTAGTAGGGAGCCTTTTGGCGATCTATTTGAAGAAAAGAGGTCATTCTGTAGATGTTTATGACCGAAGGTCCGATATCAGGCAAACCGAATTTTCAGGAAGATCTATCAATCTTGCTATGTCTACCCGGGGCTGGAGTGCCCTTGGTAATGTAGGTATTGAAGAAGAGATTCGAAAATTGGGGATTCCTATGGATAAAAGGGCGATACATCCAATGGAGGGGGAGATGTATTTCCAGTATTACGGAAAGGAAGGGGAGGCCATCTATTCGATCTCCCGGGGCGTGCTCAATAAAAAGATGATCGATCTGGCAGAAGCCTCCGGGGCCCGGTTTCTCTTCAATTCCAAAGTTTGGGATGTGGAGCTGCCAAAAGCCACCATATATCTTGGCGAACAGGAAAATGAACCCTGGACCCCGGTCCCTTATGACCACGTTTTTGGTGCCGATGGTGCCTTTTCGCGGGTACGTCATAAAATGCAGCGCCGCAGTCTCTTTAACTACAGTCAGCAGTTTTTGGAGGCCGGATATAAAGAATTAACCATCCCGGCAAATCCCGACGGCAGCCATAAGCTGGAGAAGAATTCCCTTCACATATGGCCAAGGGGGAAATTCATGCTGATCGCCCTTCCCAATCTCGACGGTTCTTTTACCTGTACGCTGTTCATGCCGCTTGAAGGAGAAAACTCCTTTGCAGCGCTGAAGGATGAGAGTACCGTAGAAGCCTTTTTCAGTCATTACTTTTCCGATGTCAGGGATGAGATCCAGAACCTGAAGCACTACTTCTTTAAAAATCCTACCAGTACGCTGGTTACCATAAAGTGTTTCCCGTGGACCTACTGGGATAAGGTGGCACTTGTGGGCGATTCTGCCCATGCCATTGTTCCGTTTTACGGTCAGGGCATGAATGCGGGGTTTGAAGATATCACCTTATTGAATGATCTCATGAATGTGCATGAGGATGATTGGGAAACCATCTTTAAACGCTATGAAGAAATTCGTAAACCCAATGCTGATGCCATTGCGGAACTTAGTCTCAGCAATTTTATGGAGATGAGTTCCAAAACGGCAGATACGGATTTTCTCTTAAGAAAAAAGATCGAGAAGTGGTTTTCTGAGAAGTATCCCAACAAGTGGATTCCATTATACTCCAGGGTTACCTTCAGCACAAAACCCTATGCTGAGGCTCTCGAAGAAGACAGGCAGCAGCAGCGAATCATGGATGAGGTCATGAAGATGGAAGGAATTCATGAACACTGGAATTCCAGGGACGTTGAACAAAGAATTCTTGAGCTTCTCGAAGCGCAATAACCTTCTTACTCCCCGGTTGTCTCTATTGGTGTTTCCAGGCCAGAGGCCATATCCACTTGAATGTTGTGAACATTATGCTACACCTTAAGTATTTTAAAATCACAATTGTAAGATATTGATAATCAATTAGTTGTTGGTATTTTCTGCAAAGTTGTTATATCTTTAAGGCATGGTTGGTGCTTTCCCCTTTAGCTGCAACCGCTAATACCGATATTAAAATACGATCAACAATGAAACTAAAAAATCATCTTAAGTGTAGCCTGGCAGTCTTGTTATTTCTGAGTTTAACTGCATTCGATCTTTCTCCCGAACCTGCAAGGCCAATTACCTCCGCAGAAAATTTCATATGGCATGACCTGGTAACCCCGGATTTGGATAGCTCCATGGCGTTTTATTCCGCTGTCTTCGGATGGACTTTTAAGGATGTGGAAGTTAAGGGATTACGGCTGGCTACCATATATTCCGGAGATATGCGAATTGGGGGCGTCATAGAGGTGCCGGGGGCAAATTCCGCGGTATGGATCAAGGCAATCCTGGTGGATAACCTGAAGAAACGTGTTGATATTGTGCAAAAGAGTGGCGGAAGGGTCGTTTTACCTCCTGCTGAAATTCCCGGACGGGGCACCCAGGTAATTATGGAGGGGGCTGATGGAGAAGAATTTTCATTTATAGGAAATGCCGATGCCGGGTTTGCTGCAGGAATGGTAACAGGGAATAATCACTGGTTATGGTCTGAATTATGGGCAGATTCCCCGGAATCTTCACAATCCTTTTATGAGGCGGTATTTGGCGTGAATACAGAAAGTACAAGCGCTAATGAGAAACCCTATTGGGTGTTTCATTCCGGGGATACCAAGCTGGCGGGAATGATACAGAATCCGATCACCAACGAGGGTACACAATGGGTGCCTTATGTACAGTCAGAAGATCCTCCGGGTTCCATCGCAAAGGCAAAAGAGGAGGGCGCTTTTATCGTACTGGAACCCGCTGCTGAGGTAAGAAACGGCAATGTTGGGATATTCCAGGATCCACAGGGGGCTATGGTTTGTGTACAGAAAAGGTAAAAGGAAATTTAAATAGGTAAGAAAATGAAAAAATTGAGATATCTGATAGCTGTTGTTTTTGTTCTGATGTTAATTGGTGCAGGTTTTGCTGGCTGCGGGAATGCAAGGTGGGGAACCAGTGCCGGGGTCGATGTGGTTTGGGGCCCGGGGGGGCCAAGGGTGCAGCCCAACATCAGTATGGGAGTTTATAACGGAGGTAGGTGGTAAATTACCGTACACTTTAATGAACTACCTGTATCCGGCTGCCTGAAGAGAAAACAATTCGGCATACAGAGATTTGTTCTTCATGAGTGCTTCATGCGTGCCGGTTTCCAGGATCCGCCCGTGTTTTAGCACCAAAATACGATCTGCCATTCGTACCGTACTAAAACGGTGAGAAATGATGATGCTCGTTTTACCCCGGGTAAGTTCCATAAAGCGTTGAAATACCTCAAACTCGGCCTTGGCATCCAGGGCCGAAGTAGGTTCGTCCAGAATAAGCATATCTGCATCCTTCATGTATGCGCGGGCCAGGGCTATTTTTTGCCATTGTCCGCCCGAGAGTTCAATTCCTTTTTTAAAGCGTTTGCCCAGTTGTTGCTCAAATCCGTGTTCCAGTTCTTCCACAACTTCCGAGGCCAGGCTAAGTCGTGCCGCCTCCGTTATTTTATCCAGGTCATCGAGTGCTTCGATCTTGCCAACGGCTATATTTTCTTTGACCGTAAATTCATAACGGAAGAAATCCTGAAAAATCACCCCAAACATCTTCTGATACGCCACCCGGTCGAAGGTACTGATATCGGTCCCGTCCAGGAGGATGCGTCCTGATGATGGCTCATAAAACCGGAGTAACAGCTTGATGAGGGTGGTTTTTCCCGCACCGTTTTCACCCACAAATGCCATTTTTTCACCAGCCATTAATTTAAAACTGATATTGTCCAGTACCTTCTGGTTGCTTCCGGGATAGGCAAAAGACACATTTTCAAACACGAATCCGTCGGTAATCCCTTTAGGAAGTTTGCTGGTATCAGGGGAGGTCTCTTTAGGTTTCAGATCGGTAAAGTCGAAATAGTCTTTCAGGTATAACGCACTTTCTGCTATTCTGGTAAGCCGGAAGAAAAAAGCCTGAAGGTTATTTCTCAGGCGGTTAAACGCACCACTTAAAAAGGTGAGTTCTCCAAGGGTGAGGACCCCGTTAAGCACCCTGGTAATAATAAGTACATAAGCTGCATAATAGGAGAGGGTCCCTAAAAGATTAAAAAACACCTGCATATGCTGTGCGCTTAATGGCAAGTTTTTTATTCAGGTTGTAATATTCATCAGATAATCTTTTAAAGCGGTCGGCGATGAAACCTGTCAATCCGAATAGTTTGATCTCCCGGGCCGTTTTGTCGTTGGCCCCTATATAACGAAGGTAGTCCAGTTCCCTGCGTTCTGTGGTCCAGCTGCGGGCCAGGGAATAGGAGGTGGCACTAAAATGGATCTCATTGATAAAGGAAGGTATGATGCTAACGATAAGAAGGGCAATGAGCCAGGGCTCAAAATAGATGAGACCGGCGATAAGGGAGACCATACTTACCAGGCTTTGAAATTGTCCCAGGATATTAGATAACAGGTTGACCCTGCTGCTGGTTTGGGTTCGGGCCCTTTCCAGTTTATCGTAAAAATCCGGGTCTTCCAGCTCACTGATCCCGATCTCACTGGTTTTTTTTATGATCCTGATGGAAGAGGCGTTCGCGTAAAGATCGCCCAATAGCCCGTCGGTAAGGGTGATTGCCCTGTTCACCAGGTCGGCAAACAATACGATAGCAAATTCAAGAGCTACATATTTCCAGAGCAGGTCTGTCGATGGGGAGGTGTTGTTCATCTGGGTAACGATCTCGTCAATGATGAGCTTCCCGGTCCATAAAATAGCTACGGGGGAGAATGCGTTTATGAGCCGGGCGGTAAAGTTGAGGAGAAACATCCTGCTGTGATGCTCCCAGATCTCCTTAAAAAACCGGGGAATGAAGCGGAAGGCCGAAAAGGAAGCCCGAAAGGAGGGCTTGCCGGCATTCAGGTCTTTTATGGATTTAAGGTTGTGTCTGGCCAAGGGAGTCGGTTTAATTCTTTTTACTCATCTCCTGTTTTCGCATAGGCATGCTGTCAATACGGTCATAAACCACTCCCGGAGAAGTGATTTTCTCCTCTTTAAGTTTAACGCTGCCATCCTTCCCGACCAGGATAACTCCGGAATACCGGGGAGAAATACTGAAATGGGTTCTCCAAACCCCGGCAGAGGCGGTCGTTGCTGTATTGCCGATCCAGACCTTATCTCCCGACAATGTAATGATCAGGAGGTCCCTGTCTGTGTTGGCTTCCGGCGCTTTAGAAAATAACTGGTAGTGCTCTGAAATACCGGGAGGTTCATGATTTGGGGTGACAATTATCAGTAAGCGATTTTTCCACCGGAACTGCTCCGGAGTAAATTCCTGTGTCAATGTGGTGCTCAATAGTATCAGAACCAGAGAAATGCTCATGAGGAAATTCTTGTGCGATTCTGTAATTTACGAATTAAGGCAGAATTACAACTGTAACAGCAATGCAAAAAAAGACCGCCGAGGGCAGTCTTTTTATGAATCTATGGTGAATTTTTAAAAGGGATCAAAA
The DNA here is from genome assembly GCF_020166515.1 of Robertkochia flava. GTDB lineage: Bacteria > Bacteroidota > Bacteroidia > Flavobacteriales > Flavobacteriaceae > Robertkochia > Robertkochia flava. Next base: position 67,686 of record NZ_JAINZT010000005.1, read on the forward strand.
AATTAAATCGGATCAATCTTTAACTAATATGTGAATATTAGGTCGTGATTCAACCATCAGCTTATTGCAAAGGCTCCATAGCTGCCGTGATGGGTCAGGCTTACATAGCGATGTTCTTCTCCATTGCTCAAGGCCGGGATGCCCAATGTATTCTTATTAAGCTGGTAAGCACCTCCTGCATATTTCAACAATCTTGTTGTTAGTTCTTCACTTTGGGCCTTTTGACCGGGTCCCTTGAATTTTACGATTACAGAACTCAATTTTTTTTTATCCAGGTGCGCCTCAGAAATCACATATGCTGAGGTAACCCTAGTTTGAACATGACATTGAAAATTCTTGAATTTTGCAGTTGCGGAATTCTTATCCAGGGTACATTCGAATCCTTTGGGATTATAAAAACGGGCAGGGTACATTTGGGTGTGCAGTTTGTAGGAAGCTTCTTTTATACTCCATAATCGCCAAACCATAATAAAAGGGTTTTTGGCATCCCTGATATAACTTTGCTCTAATTCTGTAAAAAGCTTATCCAGGAATCTTGCCCGTTGCCAGTTAGAAGCATGCCGCGCTTCGTTAAGATCAACAATATCATTCCCCACCATCAAATGCCAAGTTTTACAGCAATTATTTCCATGGCAGATTTTACGTCTAGCATTTGTTCCATGTCCTCATTTTCCAAACGGATATCAAATTCATCCTCAATATCCAATATGATATCCACAAGGTTTGCCGAGTTTACTTTGAGATCTTTGACGAAATCTGTGTCTTCGGACAAGTTTTTGAAAGCTTCTTCATCTTGAACATATGGTTCAATCAGTGGTTTTAATTTGGTGATCAATTGTTCCTTTGTCATATTTTTTATGGTAAGTTACGCTATAAATCGCTTAAATAAAACACATGCATTGACATCTCCAAACCCGAAACTGGCCTTGGCAATAACCTCAATATCCCGATTAATTGCCTGCTGGGGTACCCTTGAAACATCGATGAGTTTCTTAATATCTTCGTGCAGATCTTCACAATTCGCATTTGGAGCGATAAATTGCTCCTGTAGTTGCAGGATACTGGCTACACATTCAATTGATCCTGCAGCGGCCAGGCAATGGCCAACCAATGATTTTGTAGAATTTACCAGGGGAAAGTCCTGGTGTTTTCTTCCCAGTGCCCTGGTCCAGTTTTCAATTTCCAAAGCGTCTTTAGATGTGGCTGTAAGATGACCATTGATAGCATCCACCTCATTCGGGTTTATTTTAGAGTTTTTTAAGGCATTTTTAATACATCGCTGTACAGCTATTGGATTCGGCGCAGTCAGGCTGCCTCCCTGGCGTTGTCCGCCAGCATTAATGTCACCCCCTAATACCTCCGCATAAACAGTTGCACCACGTTCCATTGCAGATTTCAAGGATTCCAATACCAGGGCACCTGCACCGCTTCCGGGTACGAAACCTGAGGCAGACGCACTCATGGGTCGCGATCCTTTTTCCGGGTCATCATTGTGCTTGTAGGTCATTACCCGCATAGCATCAAAACCTCCCCAAACATAGGGGCCATGATCACTACAGCTGCCCACCAGCATCCGTTTTGCGTTTCCGCTCCTGATTCTGTCATATCCCATCAAAATAGCTTCCGTACCGGTTGTACATGCCGATGAATTTGTGGTGACCTGATTTCCCAACCCGAGCATACCGCTTAAATAAGCGCTGATACCGCTGGTCATGGTTTGGAGGACTACCGTACTCCCCAGGCGCCTTACCTCGCCACCATCGAGTTTGTATATCGCTTCCCGGAATTTTTCAACACCCGACGTCCCTGCTCCAAAAATGAGCCCGGTATTATAATCCGGTTCACTATCGGGATCTGTTTCAAATCCCGCGTCCTTCCAGGCATCTATACCGGCAATGCATCCATACAATATCCCGGAACTGTTAAATCCTCTCAGTTGTAAATCTGTAAAGTATTGAGATTGCAATTCATGGGGAAGGTTTGGAACCCCTCCTATTTGACAGGAAAAATTGAGGTCTTTCAATTTTTGATGAAATGTGATTCCCGAGGTCCCATTTTGCAGCGCTTTGGTGAACTCAGGAATCCCAACACCATTGGGTGCAACTACTCCCATACCTGTTACGACGACTCTTTTGTTTATATTATTTTCCATCAGCGTTGGGAATTTATCTGTTTAAAATACCGGTGATTGTCTGTTTTTAGAGATCCTTCAGGCCTTAAGCATTCCGGAAATTATTCCTCTTGCCACCAGGTCTCCATCTTCTGTAAGCATTTTTACCTTACATTTTAATTTATTAAAGCGGAACACTTCTTTTTCTGAATACACAGTTACTTTTTGACCGGGGAACACCGGTAAATAAAAATCCATTTGATGTGAGGTCAAGGCGATTTGTGTGCTTAGATCTTTCTTTAACTCATCTTTCATCAGGTAAATTCCAAGACACACCAAGCCAATCTGTGCCATGCATTCGGTAAGGATAACACCGGGGGTAACAGGATTGTTTTTAAAATGCCCTTGGTAAAAGTATTCATCCCTCCTGAATGTGTAGTGCCCTTCAATGGCATCTTCAGTTATCATCCCGATATCGTCAACAAACAAAAAAGGTCTTTGATAAGGTAATAATGCTATGATATCAGATGCTTTCATATTAAATTAGGTGTTCCCCGCCATCAACAGGAATTACCGTACCTGTGATCCAGGAGGCCTCGTCCTTTGAAAGTAAGTACACCGCGTTTGAAACGTCCTCCGGTGTGGTCAGGCGTTTATTTGGATTTCGTTTTAAAGTATGCTTGATAATCTTTTCGCTTCCGGGAATCATTCTTAAAGAGGCAGTGTCTGTTACTCCTGCCTGAATACAGTTTGCCTTGATTCCATAGGGAGCAAACTCGTATGCCAGATTTCGGGTAATAGCCTCCAGTGTAACTTTGGCCGCCGAAACCGCCGCATATCCATTCCAGACCCTGGAAGTTCCTTCGCTGGTAAAACTTAATATCCGTGCATCGTCTGCAAACAAATTTGCTTCAAAAATTGATTTGGCCCAGTCGTACAAACTAATTCCCATGGATGCTATGGTCAGGACAAAGTCCTGGTGTTGCAGAACTTCTTTTTCGTCGGAAACCATGGATTTCAGGTTGCCTTTGGCCAAACTATGGACCATGGTACGTATTTTTTGATCCCCCCCTAAGATCGATTGCAATTCCTGAACAATAGCCTCTCTTTTCTCTACCTTAAATGCATCACTGTTGAATGCCTTGAATTTTACACCCTCTTGCTCTATGCGATTAAATTCTTTTAATATGGCTTCTTCCTGAATTCTGGGATTTCGGTGTACGATACAAATATTCATGCCATGCCTGGCCAATTTTTTGGCAGTTGCCAAACCCAGGCCACTGCTGCCGCCAAGTATCAAGGCCCAATAATTTTTATCTTTGAATTCTTTCATCTTACCACTCTAATAGTATGCTCTGGGCGGAAAAACCCGGTCCAAAACTTAGCATTATTCCTTTATCTCCCTTTGGCAGCTTTTTGTCCATAAACCTTTCCATAACATATAATACCGTGGCACTGCTCATATTCCCATACAGCCGTAAAACTTCTTTTGTATCATTGATGTTCTTGCCTAAAGCACCAAATAAATCCTCTACTGTCTGTAAAATTTTCTTTCCTCCGGGATGAAAAATCAAATGATCAATATCTTCAATAGTCAGATCATTGTTCTCAAGAAAGGGATAAATAATATTAGGAAAGTGATCGGCTATGGTCTGAGGAACCGATGGGTCTAAGATCATCTGCAATCCTGTATTCCTTAATTTAAATCCCATCATATGTTCCGCATCATAGAAGTGATACATGGCTTCATCCCTGATCTCCGGGCCAACCTCATCCTGGTAAGACGAAAGAATTACGCTTGCGCACCCATCACCAAAAATCGCCGCACTTACAATGTTGGCCATCGAATAATCGTCCAGCTGAAATGTTGCAGTGGGTGACTCGACAGCAATAACAGCAGCCCTTTTGTTGGGATTGGCCTTCAAAAAGTTTTTTGCATACAAGATGCCGGAGATCCCTGCTGCACATCCCATTTCGGTCACCGGCAATCGAACAATATCCTGCTTTAACTTTAAACGATTGATCAGATAAGCGTCCAGGGACGGAATCATGATACCCGTGCAGCTAACTGTTATGATATAGTCCAGGTCTGCCGGAGCCAAATGCGCCTTGTACAAAGCCTTCATTAAGCTGTTTTCTGCCAGTTTTATGGCTTCGTGGGCGTAAAGGTTATTTTTTTCTTCGAATGAAGTTCTTAAGAACACCTCTTCAGCATCCATAATGGAATAACGCCTGTCAACCGCTGCGTTCTCGAAAATCTTAAGGACTTTGCGCTTAAAACGTTCTTCCTGCCCCTCGAGCCAGAATTCTACAAAGGGTAAAATATCCTTGGTTTCTCTTGTATATTTTGGAAGCTGCTTTGCAACCGATGTTATTTTTACTGCCATTCAGGATTTAATTAGCCATTGGTAGCGGAATGCCCATTTCCAACAAATTTTAGATTCAAGATTCAGTTGCTTTTAAATGTTTTCCAACTCACGACGCTTGAATCCTCTTAAAATAGAGGTCAAACCATCCTGTACGATCATAGGGTTTGAAATCACCAGGCCCAACAGTTTAAACAATCCGTAGGCTACTTTATTTCGATGTAAATCATTGATAACGATGCCCAGGCCTGCCTTCGAGGTCAATGTTTGTAAAAGTGAATGGATTTCTTCCTGATTCAAATGATGGAGAAACAAGGTGGAAAGCACAATATCGTATTTGAAGGTTTGGAATTCCTCGGAAAAAACATCCAGGTTCTTGAATGAAACTTCACCATAATCTTCGGAAAGCTCTAAGGCATAGCTAATGGCGTCCTGGTTGGCATCAATGCCGATCAGATTAAAAGAATACTTATGTTTTCTGCCATATTCAGCAACCAGTCTTAACATATTCCCATGACCACAACCTAAATCTATGATGGTATAGGTTTGGTCTTTGGGCTGTCCTTTCAGTAAATAACGCAGACCATCCAGGGTTGTGGAGTTTCCCCCTAACCACCTGTTAATTGTTCCCAGTTTTTCCAGGCTGTCACGAAGTAACTCCCCTTTCATGGAAAAATCATCCATGAGTTCCGTCGAATTGCTTCTGCTTGTAGTATCTGCAAATAACCTCATTAAGCTTTCATAGGTTTTCCATGTGTCATTCTAATTATCAAGGGAACCAAAAAGGGCACATATCTTAAAATTACAAGTAATTTTGGTGCCAACCAATCCTGACTGAATAAATAGGCGATCACACGACCTGTTTTTAACCTCAGCCTGAACGTATTATTCCAGGTTTTGGCATACTGTCGTTCCAATTCTGCTCTTGTATTTATTTTCTTATGATGATAGTCAATAATCAGATCTGATGCCAATTGAGCACTTCTTATGGCCATTGCCATGCCATTTCCACAAAGCGGATGAATCATTCCCGCCGAATCACCGCACATAATCATATGGTTTTCAATTGGATTTTTCGGCAAAAAGGAAATTTGACTGATGACCAATGGATTATCAAATTCAGGAATGGAATTGAGGAAAATTTTCTTTAAGGCAAGATTTTTGAAAATAATTTCATTTTGAAACGCGTCGATATCCTTATAGTTCTTAAATGCCTTATAGTTGGTTATGTAGCACAGATTAATTTGGCCGTTCTCAACTTTGGATACCCCGCAATACCCCCCTTTAAAATTGTGAAGGGCCACCTTGTTTTCAGGAAAATTACCGGATACATGAACCTTTATACCCAGGTATGGCGATTTCTGCGCAATGAAAGAACGCTGTAACTTAAGATCTAAATTAGATCTTTTCCCAAAGGCCCCGATGACCACTTTAGCATCGAAGTTTTGATTGGATTTGGTATGCACTTGAAAAGAATCATTTTCAAACACTACATCGTTCACAGTATCCTTCTCTACGCAAACCCCTTGCCTCAATGCTAATTGGTAGAGCTGGAAATCCATTTCATATCGGCTCATTCCAAATCCGCCAAGGGGTAATTCAGCCTTAATGGTCTTGTTGTTATGAGTGGTCAGCTCAAAATGGGTGATGCGTTGGGCACCAAATTTAAATGGGTCGAACCCTAACTGGTTTAAATACGGTAATACTTCATTAGATATATATTCACCACAGACCTTGTGTTTGGGATAATTGTTTTTTTCAATAAGAAGTACCTTGAAATTATACTTTCCCAAATGAATGGCACACGTTAACCCGGCCAGTCCTCCTCCAATAATTATCACTTCAAATCGTTTACTTGTCATTTACAATTGTTCAAAGTTGACCATACCGATTTAAAAGTTTTCATCTTAAAAAAATATCTTCCCTGAAATGGGAATCAAGTGGATGATGGTTAAGTTAGAAGTTATTTTGTAAACATCTGTGCTTTATCAGGCATATTTGTTTAATGCATCTTCTAAATTTTATAGTCAAGTTAAACCTTACCTGAATTTTGATCATATGGATTACACTTCCCAAAGGGGGCGTGTGTTTTTTGGATACTGTAAGATGCAGGAAACCGTGCCCTGAGTCTTTCCATATCTGATGGAAAGGCATACCTGATGCTTCCGTTTTTTCTGAAACAGCAGTTACGCTTACTTTTTTGAACACAGACATTCAAGCCAGGTCAGGGTGAGCAATACAGCTATCGGTATCAGGTAGCCTCTGAATTACAATGAGGGAAAGTTATAGGGGAGGGGAGGGTGATATAGCAATAAAAAAAAAGACCGTCAGGAAGACGGTCTTTTTTATGAATTTAATTTTTTAGAAGGAATCAAACAACTCCTGCATTTTCTCTTTTTCTTCATCAGCAAGGGCCGGATCTACAAGAATTCGTCCGCTATGCTCATCGATGATGATCTTTTTTCTGGAAGCGATCTCCATCTGCACCTGTGGCGGGATCGTAAAGAAGGATCCTCCTGAAGCTCCACGCTCGATGGGTACTACAGCCAGTCCGTTCTTAACACTTTCACGGATTCTTTTATAAGCCTTAAGCAGTCGGTCCTCGATTAGTCCCTGGTATTCTTCACTCTTCCCAATAAGTGCCTTTTCCTCTTTCTCAGTTTCAGACAGGATATCGTTGAGTTCGTTCTTTTTGTGCTTCAGGTGAGAATCACGCTCGGAAACACGTTCCTTGGTCTGGGCGATAACCTCTTTCTTCTGTTCGATCTGAACTTTGAATTCCTTAATGTGTTTTTCGGCTAACTGAATTTCCAGTTCCTGGTATTCGATCTCCTTGGAAAGGGAGTTGAATTCTCTGTTATTACGAACATTCTTTTGCTGCTCGCTGTATTTTTTGATCAGCGCCTTGGCTTCTTCGATAAGGTTCTTCTTATTGGCGATCTCGGTATGGATCTCTTCAAGATTCCCGTTCAGCTTGTCTAATCTGGTTTTAAGGCCCTCCACTTCATCTTCCAGGTCTTCCACTTCCAGGGGAAGTTCTCCTCTAACATTTCTGATTTCGTCAATCCTGGAGTCTATGAGTTGAAGGTCGTAAAGCGTCCTTAACTTTTCTTCAACGGTTACTTCTGTTTTCTTTGCCATATGAATTATAAATACTTGACGGGATTTGTATTGCAAACTGATAAAACGATTGCAAAATTAGGAATTTTTTTTCTAAGATGGTCAACTAAAAGATTTTTTGTAAACTGTTCCGTCTCGTAGTGTCCGGGGTCTGCCAAAAGAATTTTTCCTTCGGCACTGAAAAAGTCGTGATACTTGAGATCTCCGGTTACGTAAGCGTCTGCTCCTTCGGCTATTGCGTGTTTTATGCCAAAAGCACCGCTTCCTCCCAGCACTGCCACTTTTTTGATGGGAGTTCCCGTGAATTCGGAGTGTCGGACACATCCGGTTTTAAATACGGTTTTTACACGCTGAAGGAATTCAGAGGCGTTCATGGCTTCGGGCAATTCCCCGGTCATACCGATCCCGATGTGCTGGTTGTTGTTTTCAAGGGTTAGAACCTCATAGGCCACTTCTTCGTAAGGATGATGTGCAAAGAGAGTTTTCAGTACTGCCGATTCGAGGTGTCGCGGGAAGGTGATCCCGACCTGTACTTCTCTTTCGGTATGTAATTGCCCTTTTTTTCCGAATTGGGGGTCAGAGCCTTCTTCCCCTTTAAAGGTGCCGTCTCCTTCCACATTAAAACTGCAATGACTGTAATTCCCAATATTTCCTGCTCCGGCATCAAACAGGGCTTTACGCAGGGCCTCGGCATGTTCGGCCGGAACAAAGGTGGTAAGCTTCTTTACCGTATCCTTCTGCGGAATAAGCACTTTTCTGTTTTCCAGTCCAAGAACTTCACACATCCGGGTGTTTACCCCCTGGAAGCTGTTATCAAGGGCAGTGTGAATGGCGTAAATGGCGATGTTATTCCGGATGGCTTTTAATACAACCCGCTCTACATAGGTTTTTCCGGTGATCTTTTTCAATCCCTTAAAAATGATCGGGTGAAAACTCAGGATGAGATTGCACTTTTGTTCGATAGCCTCATCCACCACATTCTCCAGGGTATCCAGGCTTACCAGGACCCCGCTGCATTCTTGCTTTGGATCTCCTATCAGCATCCCCACGTTATCGAAATCTTCTGCATAGGGCAGTGGAGCGATCTCTTCAACCAGGTCAGTGATATCCTTAATTGTCATAGGCAGGTTTTTTTTCAAAGATAATTATTCTAATTTCGCTTTTATGCGCACCCTGCGAAAAATACTGCTACCTTTCTCCTGGCTCTATGGTTTGGTGATCCTGCTTCGCAATAAATGCTACGACTGGGGCTGGTTTAGCACTACATCTTATGAAATTCCTTTGATTTGTATCGGTAACCTCCGGGTTGGAGGTACGGGTAAAACCCCGATGACGGAATTTATTACCCGCATTCTTTGTAAGGAGCATCGGCTTGCCTTGCTTAGCCGGGGCTATAAACGTCAATCAGAAGGTTTTGTGATGGCCGATGAAAACACGACAGTTCAGGAGCTGGGAGATGAGCCTTTCCAGTTTTTTCGTAAGTTTCCTGAGGTAGTTGTCGCAGTGGATGCCAACAGGAGAGAGGGGATCCGTCTCTTGCAGGAAAAGGCAGCCCCCGAAGTCATCCTGCTGGACGATGCTTTTCAGCACCGCAAAGTAAAGGCCGGCTTAAATATCCTGCTAACCGTATACGGCGACCTGTATACCGATGATGTTGTCTTGCCGGCCGGAAATCTGCGCGATACGCGGAACCAGGCATCAAGGGCCCAGGTAATCGTGGTCACTAAATGCCCTGCTCATCTCAGTGTCGCTGAAATGAAGGATGTTACGCAACAACTTGATCCCTTGCCGGGACAGGAAGTGTTCTTTGCTACCATCGATTACGATTCCTTTTTATACAATGCCGCAGGAGCCTCCATGCCGTTATCTGACCTGCCCCCCGGGGCACCCCTGATCACCGGGATTGCCTCTCCGGGTCCTTTATTACATCATTTAAATTCCCTCGGGCTTTCATTTACACATCAGGCCTATTCCGACCATCACAATTTTGCGCCTCATGAGGTTAAAAAACTCAGCAAACACGCTTTTCTGTTTACCACCGAGAAGGACTTCATGCGGTTGGAAGGTCAGCTCGATAACCTGTGGTACCTGCCTATACGCACAAGGCTTTTATCAAGGGAAGAGGAATTTCGGGAGTTATTAAAGAATTATGTTTCAGGATATGAAGCGTAGTGGGATGTTCCGATCTGCTTAGACCCGGGCCTTGGAGTTGCTGATTACCTTGGCTATCGTACCGTAAAAGGTTTCAGGCTTAAAGGGTTTGGTGATGATATCTGTACATCCGGCTTCGTAAAAGTCGTCTGTATTTTCATCCAGGGTTATTGCGGTAAGGGCAACAATCGGAATCTGTGTGTTGAACGTCCTGATTTTTTCTGTTGCAGCAAGGCCGCTTATCCCGGGCATGTGAATATCCATGAGGATAAGGTCGTAGGTGTTCTTTTGGGTCATGTCAATGGCTTCATAGCCATCATTTGCGATATCGCAGGACATGCCTTTTTTGTCCAGCATTTTCTTGGTGATCACCTGGTTGATCTTGTTATCTTCAACAACCAGGATATGCAGGTTGGCAAGAAACTCATCGATAACGGATTCGGGTGGAGGGGCTGAGGTGTCTTCCTTGATCTCCGGCTCTGCCACTGCCTCCGGGATATCAAATAAAATTTCAAAGAAAAACCGGCTTCCCTTACCCAGTTCACTCTCAAGCTTAATATCACTGTTGAAGAGTCCTAACAGGCTTTTTACAATGGTAAGGCCTAATCCGGTGCCACCGTATTTTCTGTTGATCTGTACCGAGCCCTGGGAGAAACTGTCAAATATGCTTTCCTGCATCTCCTTGGAGATTCCGATTCCTTCGTCAATGACCTCAAAATGGATCGTTTGGGTGGTGTCGGTCTTTTTTACCGGCCTGGCCTGAATGGTTACCGTGCCATCATTAGTAAACTTCAGGGCATTGCCTACCAGGTTAAGGAAAATCTGTGAAAGTTTCAGTGGGTCTCCCAGGAGTTTCTCCGGGATCTCCTTTGAAATGTCCAGCTTGATCTGGTTTTGATTCTCTTTTGCGGTCTGCTCCAGGGAGTTGGCAACATCTTCCAGGGTTTTTCTCAGATCGAATTTGTGGTGTTCCACAGCTACCTTATTGGCATCGATCTTGTTGATCTGCAGGATGTCATTAATAAAATCCAGCAGGTATTCTCCTGAAAACTTCAGGGATTTTAAGTGGGGTTTCTGACTTTCTTTCGGGTCTTCCTCCAGCAACAGGTGGGGAAGCCCCGTAACCGCATAAAGCGGAGTGCGCAACTCATGACTCACCGTGGAGAGGAACTGACTTTTGGTTTTCATAGCCTTTTCGGCCTCTTCTTTGGCCAGTTGAAGCTCCTGGTTCTTCTTGATAAGCAGTTCATTGGTCTTTACCTTGATCTGGTTATTTCTGTACAGGGAGATCGTAAGCAGAGAGATGATAATGAGCAAGGCCGAACTTAATACGGAGGTGAGCTTTGACCGGTTGGCCATTTGTGCCTGGTCTTTTACGCTCTGACTCATCTGGTCGATGGTCTGTATGTACATCTCCATATCATTCTCATGGGAAGCTTCTTCCTGAGATTTCAAGACATCGGGATTAAAATACAGGGCTATGATACTATCTACCTGCTTTAGGTGATAAAGTGCCTCCCGGTATTCGCCCTGTTCCTCCAGAAGCTTGTACGTAAGGATATGAGCGTCCTTAAGGATCTTTGGGTATTCGTTATCGGAAGCCACCAAAAGTGCATTCTTAAGCTGGTACTGCGCACTGGCCAGGTTATCTTCATCCAGGAAGATATCAGCCATATTCAGGTAGGCTTTGGCCCTGAGGTATTCGTCTTCGTATCCGTGATCATTCTGCATGACCTTGCTGAAATAGATCTTTGACCTCGGATAGTCATTGAGTTCTTTATAAATTAAGGCCTTGTAATAATTAACGGTAAGTGCCGTATTTGCATCCAGCAGTTCCTTGTCTATCTGGTCAAGGATCCGGTCTGCCTGCTTCATTTTTTCCAGGGCGTCTTCGTCATTATTCTTCCTGGCCTGAACATAGGCTTCCAGGATGGTGGTCTTGGCATTCCCTTCCGGGTAGGTCTCAGCGTCTATAAAATTCGCCTTGGCCAGGCGTAAACTTAATTCCGGGCTGATGTTTTTATTGAATTCGAGGTTGAGAATGGTATTCAGGTTATACAGGTCAATGTAGATCCTGTCATCGTTCAATGCAGAAGCGAGTTTGGCGGCGCGGTTCAGGTCTTTCAGTGCGCCTTCATAATCCCCGAGATTCTTTTTGGTATAGAACTTTTGAACGATGCCCTGAAGGCTGTCCATGATCATTAAGTCGTTCTGTGCACTCATTGAAATGGGCACAAATAACAACGCTATGACCAGGGTTATAAACCGCATAGGAGTAAGTTAAGAACCTAAATATAGCTATTTCTTGCTTAAGTGTTCAATTAAATCGACCAATCGATTGCTATAGCCATATTCATTATCGTACCATCCAATGATCTTCACCATTTTCCCAATCACTGAGGTCATCTGTGCATCAAAGGTGCAGGATGCCGAAGAATGCAGAATGTCTACTGAAACGATGGGGTCTTCCGTGTAAACCAGAATCCCTTTCAGGTCGGTCTCTGCGGCCTTTTTGAAGGCGTTGTTAACCTCTTCAATGGAAGTTGGTCTTTTTACGTTAAAGGTGATATCGGTAAGCGAACCATCGGGTACAGGTACCCGTATACCACATCCTCCGATCACTTCATGTAATTCCGGGAAAACATGGGTGAGGGCTTTGGCAGCACCCGTTGTGGTAGGCACGATGGATTGGGCGGCAGCCCGGGCTCTTCTCAGGTCCCGGTGTGGCTGATCGTGCAGGCTCTGGTCGGTAGTGTACGAATGTATGGTGGTTATGTAAGCCTGTTCTATCCCGCAAAGGTCATTGATGACCCTGATCATGGGGGCGGCATTATTGGTGGTGCATGAAGCATTGGAAACAAGGTCTTCATCTCCGGTGAGCATATCCTGGTTAACCCCCATAACTACCATTTTGATGTCGTCATCCTCGGGAGGTACACTCAGGATCACTTTTTTTACCCCACTTTGAAAATGCCCTTCCAGTTGTGGGCGGGTCTTAAACTTACCGGTGGCTTCGACCACAAGGTCGGTTCCCGAAGGCCAGGTAATATCCCGCGGTGTCTTTCCTGAGTAAAGCGGGATTTCTCTTCCGTTAACGATGATGGTATTATCCCTGAACCCCACAGTATCGCCAAGTACCCCATGGATACTGTCGTATTTTAAGAGGTGGCTCAGCGTTCTGGCGTCGGCAAGGTCATTGATAGCCGTTACCTCTATATAAGGGTGGTTTAACAGCAGGCGGAACAGGGTTCTTCCGATCCTTCCAAAACCATTGATTCCTATACTGATCTTTTTCAACTTTCGGATATTGAGGATGAAAAACCCCGCCTGGGCGGGGTTGTGTATTTCGTTATTCTGTGATTATTCAACGTGTTTATGGGCCTTGTACGACGATCGCACCAGGGCGCCGCTTTCCACGTGGCGGAAGCCCAGGTCAAGGGCAATATCCCTGTACTTATCAAATTGATCCGGGGTAATAAAGGAATGTACCGGCAAATGTCTCTTGGAGGGTTGCAGGTACTGTCCTATGGTAACAACATCTACATTGGCTTCCCTGAGATCATGAAGCGTCTCGATAACTTCGCTTTCTTCTTCACCCAGCCCCAGCATAATTCCGGATTTTGTTCTGCGGATGCCCTGGTCTTTCAGGTATTTAAGAACGCCGAGACTCCGGTCGTACTTTGCCTGGATGCGAACTTCCCTGGTTAGCCGCCTAACGGTTTCCATATTGTGGGAGACTACCTCGGGTGCCACTTCTACGATTCGGTCGATATTGCGTTCTACCCCCTGAAAATCGGGGATAAGTGTTTCCATCGTAGTCTCAGGATTCATCCTTCTGACTGCCTTTACGGTCTCTGCCCAGATTATGGAACCCATGTCCTTAAGGTCATCTCTGTCTACGGAGGTAAGCACAGCGTGCCTGATCTTCATGAGTTTGATAGATCGGGCCACCTTTTCCGGCTCCTGCCAGTCTACCGTTTCAGGCCGCCCGGTTTTTACCCCGCAGAAACCACAGGAACGCGTACATACGTTTCCGAGGATCATAAATGTAGCCGTACCTTCTCCCCAGCATTCTCCCATATTGGGGCAGCTTCCGGAGGTGCAAATGGTATGGAGGTTGTATTTGTCAACCAGGCCGCGAAGCTCCGTGTATTTCTTTCCTGTTGGAAGCTTTACCCGTAACCATTTCGGTTTACCTTTCTTAGGTGCAGCGACCTTTGATGCAGTTACTGTACTCATAGCAATGATTTCTTCGCGCAAAGATACAAAGTTCCTGTTAGAATTTTCCTTAAAGCGTTGTTATATACCAGATGCTGAAACCGGTGAGGAAAACAATACCGGACCAGCTTAGCAGGCGCAGCCATTTTCCAGGTTGGTCATTTTCCGGCATGTGTCGGGAAGTGACCAGTTTGAAATTTACGATCGCGTAGAAGGGGGCAGTAACGAAAGACAGGATGGTGGCTATGTCGATAAGGGTGGTCATCTCCGAGAGAAAAAATAACAGAATGCTGATGGTGCCCAGAGCGAGTATAATAATCCAGAAGGTAAAGTTCAGTGCGGTTTTTTTTCCGGTTAATAACTGGGTGGCCTGGGCCATAGATCTGGGCGATGCGTCCAGGGTAGTCAGGGTAGTGCTGAACATGGCGGTGAAGCCTGCAAGGGCGATGACGATAAACGTTTGCCCTCCAAGGTTAGAAGTGTACAGGTCGATGAACTCGGATGCAAATGCACCTGCTCCGGGACTGAAGGATTTTCCCGAACCGAACATCACCATAGCACCCAGGCTAACAAAGAACACCCCCAGTATGATGGTGCTGAAATATCCGAGATTAAAGTCCCCGAGTGCTTTTTTACTGTTGTACTGGGGCTCCAGTTTCTTTTTTTCAATTGCCCAGAGGGAGTGCCATACCGAAATATCCATGGGGGCGGGCATCCACCCCATAAATGCTATGAGAAATGCAATGGAAGCCGATTCGGTTGGGAACACCTGTCCGAAGTCCGGAACGCTGCCACCGCCGAAGGCGATGATTACCGCGGTAAGTGTACAGAGGCTAAGCAGGAGCACTATATATTTCATTAGCCGGTCGAGTAGTTTGTAATGGCCCAGAAGCAGGATGGCTGTACTTATAGCAGTTATAGCGATACTCCAGGTAACAGGGCTTGTGGAAATGCCGAAAAGGTTGACGGCAAGTCCGGCGGTAACTATGGTTACGGCAGTTTGTATGGTAAACATGGTGGCCATGGTGAGTATGAAATAGGCCAGGAGTACCCCCCTGCCCAGTCTTTGATATCCTTGAAGCAGGCTCTCGCCGGTAGCGATGGCGTAACGCGGACCGAACTGGAAAAAAGGGTATTTAAAGAGGTGGATTACAAACAGCGCCCAGAGAAGTCCGTAGCCGTACTCGGCCCCGGCTCTGGTGGATTGCACCAGGTGAGATACCCCGATGGCAGCCCCGGCGAATAAGAGTCCCGGGCCAAGCTTTCTGAGAAATTGCATAAGTGGGTTAGTTTCCCGAAAAATACAGTTTTTTATGATTTGAAAGAAAAGTATTCAGCGCGGATCGTCAGTTTTTCTGACTAATCAATTCGGCAAGGAGTTTCCGGGCTCTCAGCAGTTTTACTTTTATGCTGTTAAGAGGTTCGTTAAGTTCATTGGCTATTTCCTGGTAGGAGCGCTCCTGAAAATACCGGAGGTTGATCACCTTTTGGTAATGCGGTTTCAGTTTTTTAATGTCTTCCAGCAGGGAAGCCAGGTTTTGTTCCTTGATCAGCTGGTCTTCGGCAGTAGGCGTATCGTCTGCAAGGTCATACAGCCCGCTTTCCTCCTCGTGTTGCGTCTGGTGTAAAGCCCGGCTTTTTTGTTTGCGAAGCAGGTCGATATGAATATTTTTGGAAATGGTAATAAGCCAGGTTTTGAATTCATAAGACTCGTCAAAGGAATCGATCTTGTCAAAGGCCCTGGTAAAGGTGCGTATGGTGATGTCCTCCGCTTCATTCTCATCTTTGGTGCGCAGGAGCTGGAAGCTGTAGACGTTGCTCCAAAAAGTGTTTAGCAGAAAGCTAAAGGATTTTTGGTTGCCTTTTTTTGCGTTTTGTATGTGTTCTTTAATCAGATCCGGATGGTGCTCCACAGGCAGAAGATGTTTGTCTCTCCTAAAGATAAGAAAACTATGATAGTCCGGATGTTTAAATGCCGGGATTCAATGGAGAGGGATGGGAAGCTGTTCTATGAAGGGTCGATCAGTTGTGTTGTGGATCGGGCTTGCGACAGTCCTGTTCGTCAGGCATTTTTCCACAGAAACTGCAAGCTTCTCCATCTTTGTTCAAAAACGGGGATTGGCTTGCACATGTACCGGCAAATTTACCGTCTTTTTTACCCCATATTTTGATGGCAATACCTGCAAAAGCCAGGCCTAATAAAACAATGCTGATCAAAACCAGTTTCATAGTGTCTAATTTGGTGCAAATTTAATAAAATGTAAAGATGTAGAAGAGGGCCGGCGGCTAAATTATTTCGGATTTAACACAGTTCGTTAAGGGGTGTTAAAAACATAAGGCAGTGATTTCCCGAAGGAATGCACTGCCTTATGAACAGATGGTAATAAACTATTAATCTCTGTTAAAATCTATTTTGGCAACTTCACTGTCAATTGCGGCGAAGTCTTTATTTGCTTTGCTTTCGATAGTAATTTTAATACTGGAAGCGTTTTCGGCCTCCAACGGTAATGACATCAGTTTAAGATCGGCCTTTTGAAGCTCGCCCAGACATACCATTTTTCCGTTCACCTCTGCCCACATTTTAAAAACCTTTTCTTTAGGTAGGTCAGGAAGGGAAACCACATTAATGGCACTCAGCCCTTCTTTCGGGTTGATATACGCCACAGAACGGAGGTTCTTGGCACGCTCATTACCTTCGAAAATGTATTGTTTAGTATCCGGGTCGCTCAACACGGCATATTTACTCTTGAGCAATTCCAATTTTGAATTCGTCTCTACAATATCGTTTTTCAGGGTTTGCATCTGATCGACCACGGAACTCTTTTCAGTGGTCAGCATTTGATTCTGATTCCACAGGGCAACAGTGGCTGCTCCCATAAGAAACGTGCTGATGATGGCTGCGGCAAAATACCATGGCAGGGATCTTTTTCCTGAGGATGTGGTAGCGGCATCCAGGGAGATCTCCGGGGTGGAAAGTTGTTCCCGCACAGTGTTCTTCACAGCTTCAGGAAGCGGTTTGGAAAAACTGCGGGCATATTGTTCCAGGTCAATCTGCAGTTTGTCGTATTCCTGAGCAACCTCAGGATAGGTGTCAATAAAATGCTCGGTCTGCAGGTTTTCTTCAAAATCGGTATCACCGGTTAGGTAGCGTTCCAGCAGATCACTTTCCAAAAATAAGCGTACAGTGTCTTTCATGGTAACTAATTCATCATCATACTAAATATAAAAACAACCAAGGCCGGATCGTAGATTTTTCTAAGTTCTCTTAAACCAATCTTCAATCGTGACTTGATGGTACCGAGGGGCATATCCAGGGCCTCGCTGGCTTCCTGTTGGGTCATACCTTGAAAAAACAGTGCTTCCATGACTACCTGGTACTTCTCGTCAAGAGAGGAGAGATGCTTGCGCACGTCCAGGTGGTCGGGATTAACCGCTTCGGTCCCTAAACTATATACGTCAGAAACTTCGATTTGGATTTCCTGATCGCTTTTTAAATTGGCACTCCGCAACTTGTCTATAGCGGTATTGCGTGTAATGCGGAAAATCCAGGTGAATAATTTGGATTTCTTCTCATTGTAGGTGTCTATTTTCTTCCAGATCTTCATCAGGCTAAGCTGCACGACATCCTTGGCCAGGTCTTCGTCTTTGGTGATTTTGTTCGCCACTCCGAAAAGGGCATCGCCATAATGATCAAAGAGCAATTCCATGCCTTTTTCATCTTTCTCCCTGAGGAGGCTTATGATATTTTGTTCAAGCAATTTGCTCATCAGAATTGTATTTAGGTAAAAATGGGGTTCTGAATCTTGTGCTAAATAACGAAATAAAAGCGCATTAGCGTACCTGCAAAGGTATCAATTATATGTTATCTGTTGATTGTCAGCAGGGTAGGGGTTCAGTTTTTCTCTTCCTTTCTAGAAGATATTGACCTCTGCTTCAATGGTAATGCCGAATTTGTTCCTGACCTGATCCTGAATGTAGCAGGACAGGTCGTAGAGCTCAGCTCCTGTAGCATTGCCATAGTTGACCAGCACGAGGGCCTGATTTTTATGTACTCCTGCATCGCCTTTCCGATAGCCTTTTAAACCGCATTGCTCAATAAGCCAGCCTGCAGGAACCTTGATAAGGCCTGTACCTGCAGGGTAGTGTGGCATTTCAGGATAATCTGCCTGCAGTTGTCGGAAGCGCGATTCGCCGATCACAGGATTTTTAAAAAAACTACCGCTGTTTCCAAGTTTGGCCGGATCGGGTAGTTTACTTTCTCTGATGGCGATCACCGCTTTGGAAATCTCGCGGATGCCCGGCTTGGCAATGCCTGCTTTCTCCAGTTCGGAGGAGATGGCTCCGTATCCGGTATGGAGTAGGTGGTGGGTCGTGGTGAGTTCAAATGTAACCGAGGTAATTACGTATTGATCCTTGAGGTGCCTTTTGAATACAGAATCCCTGTAACCGAAGGCACAATCCTCCAGGTAGAAAGTTTTTAGATGACCTGTGCTGATTTCCATAGCCTCACAGCTGTGAAAAACATCCTTTAACTCCACCCCGTAGGCGCCAATGTTCTGTACCGGAGCCGTACCGGTATTTCCGGGGATCAGGGAGAGATTTTCCACACCTCCAAGATCATGGGCTATGGCCCATTGAACGAATTGATGCCAGTTCTCGCCGGCTCCAACCTTTACCAGGGCGTATTGATCGTTCTTCTCGGTAATTTCAATCCCCTTCAGGCCGATATGGATCACCAGGGCTTCAATGTTCCGGGTAAGAAGCATATTGCTGCCACCACCCAGAATGAATTTTCGGGGTATATCGGCAAGCAGGGCTTTTCTCAATTCGTCTGCGGTGGTCACCGAGACGAATTGGGAAGCCCTGACATCAATGCCGAATGTGTTGTAGGGTTTTAACGATATGTTTTTGGAATATCCTTTATCCATGGTATGCTTTAAGCCCCTCTTTCAGGATGCTCACTGCCTTCAGGAGGTTTTCCTTTTTAAGGACATAGGCTATTCTTACCTGGTTCTTTCCTATTCCCGGAGTGGAATAGAATCCTGCAGCAGGAGCCACCATAACGGTCTCTCCGTCTACCTGGAAGTCCTCAAGCAGCCACTGCGCAAATTTATCCGCATCTTCAATAGGGAGTTCTGCGATACAGTAAAAAGCTCCCTGGGGTTTGGCAACCTTAACTCCTTCAATGGCCGAGAGTTCTTTGATCACAAGGTCGCGGCGCTCCACATATTCGCTGATCACTTCATCAAAGTAGCTCTGGGGAGTCTCCAGGGCTGCTTCACTGGCCAACTGGGCGAAGGTTGGGGGAGAAAGGCGGGCCTGAGCAAATTTCAGGGCAGTAGCCTTCACCTGCCTGTTCCTGGAGATCATGCATCCGATGCGTGCCCCGCACATGCTGTATCTCTTGGAAACCGAGTCCACAACGATGGCGTGGTCATTGAGGTCTTCCCTTTCAAGTATAGAGACATGATCCTTGCCGTCATAGGTGAATTCGCGATAGACTTCATCGGCAATAAGGAAGAGGTCGTGTTTTTTAACAATAGCGGCCAGCTTTTCAATTTCTTCTCTGGAATACAAGTATCCCGTAGGATTCCCCGGATTACAGATCAGAATAGCTTTGGTTTTTGGAGAGATGAGCTTTTCAAACTCTTCAATAGGAGGTAGCGCAAAGTTATTTTCGATCTTGGATACCACTGGCACCACATTTACCCCTGAGGCCGTGGCAAACCCGTTGTAATTGGCGTAAAAGGGCTCAGGAATGATGACTTCATCACCGGTGTCACAGATGCTCCCCATGGTAAACATAAGGGCCTCTGACCCCCCTGTGGTGATAATGATCTCCTGTGGCTGTACATTCAGTCCCCGGGCGTTGTAATATTCGGCCAGTTTGGTTCTGTACGATTCAGAACCCTCACTGTGGCTGTAGGCCAGGATCTCGATGTCATTGTTCCTGATCGCATCCAATGCCACCTGTGGCGTCTTGATATCCGGTTGTCCGATGTTCAGGTGATAGACATGGGTCCCTCTTTTTTTGGCGGCTTCCGCATAGGGAACCAGCTTCCTGATGGGTGATTCGGGCATCGCTTGCCCTTTGGCTGAAATCTTTGGCATATCTCACAATTTAACGGTGGCAAATTTGCGAAATATATTTTAAAAAACAGGCCGACTGTCACCCGAAATATACCCCGGTTAAAGAATGTTAAAAGACTGGTGTTAAATGCCTGAAATTATTAACTTTAAGAGAATTCATCAATCTAATCACTTCAATTTTGAAATATGTCGTATTCATATGGGCATTTTTTGCACTTGCCTTGGTTCCGCTCCGGGCTCAGAACGGATACCATCTGAAGGCCGGTAAAGACTATGAAACCATCCGTTTTAAGTTTATCAACAATCTGATCATTCTCCCTATTGAGGTAAATGGGGTCGAATTGTCCTTTATTCTGGATACCGGAGTGAGTAAGCCCATACTGTTCAATCTCACCGGGGAAGATGCTCCTGAACTCTACAATTACGAAGAAATCGAGCTTAAAGGGCTTGGAGACGGGCAACCGGTTAAGGCGATACGTTCAAGAGGGAATACCTTCCGGATGGATGACCTTTTCAATACGAACCAGGAGCTGTATATGATTACAGACAGCAATATTAATTTTTCTCCAAGATTGGGTTTTCCCGTACATGGCATCATAGGATATGACCTTTTGAAAAATTTTATTGTGGAAGTGAAATACAATCGCAAAAAAATTCGATTTCACGATCCTGAGAGCTATACCTATAAACGTTGCGGGAAATGCGAAACCTACCGCCTCGATATTGTGGGTAACAAGCCGTTTATGAATGCCAGGGTAGCCTTTGGGGAAAATGAGACCAGGCCGGTCTATCTGCTGGTGGATAGCGGAAGCACAGATGCTGTGTGGCTGTTTGAAGATGAGGATCAGGGGATAGAAGTCCCGGAAAAGCATTTCGATGATTATATGGGCCGGGGGCTCAGCGGGGATGTTTACGGGAAACGATCTAAACTGAAAAGTTTTAACATTGGTAATTTTGAACTGGAAGATGCAAAAGTCGCTTTTCCGGATTCCAGTTCGGTGCGGAATATCACTTTTAAAGGCGCGCGAAACGGAAGCCTGGGATCCGAGATTCTCAAACGGTTCAACCTGATTATTGATTATCCTTATGAACGGATCACCCTGGCTAAGAACGGGAACTTCCGGGCGCCGTTTCATTACAATATGAGTGGAATTGAACTGGAACATAACGGATTCAGGGTAGTGGCCGAATCCAGCGCCGCAGACCTTGGGAGTATATTCTAGCAAACCGCCGACGATGCGTCCGGAGGAATAACCTTCAGTACCCGTCGTGCCCTTTCACTCGAATTAAAACCAGCCCTGGAGATTGCAACCCTCAGGGAAGACAGCCCTGCCAAGGAGGTTGGACTCCAGGAAGGAGATGTGATTCTCAGTGTTAACGGCAAAGCTACGCACCGTTACAATATTCAGGAGGTAAAGGAAATGCTCAATCAAAAGCCTGGAAAAACTCTTCACTTGGTGGTAGACAGGAACGGGTCGCAACTTAAGTTCGCCTTTAAGCTTAAAAAGGTGTTGTAATTCATCTCCGGTCAAAGTGCTTGCCAGGTGATATTTATCATGAATTTTTATCGGTTATTCGACTAAATTCCATGCATATTTCGCGATCATGGGAATAAAAATCGTACGAAAGATAGACTCTGTTGATGAGCGGAGGTTGTATAACGAGCACCTGCTGGCCGATATTCGGGCCCTGGAGATCATGTGCCGGGAAGGACTTATCGAAGAAGGGATTGCCCGAATTGGGGCCGAGCAGGAGTTGTGCCTTATCGATCGCAATTGGTATCCGGCTCCCATGGCCATGGAACTTCTTGAGCTGGCAGCAGAAGAAAGGTTTACCACAGAAATCACCAGGTATAATCTGGAGATCAACCTTGACCCCCTCCAACTTGGGGGGCATTGCTTTCGCTCTGTGTACAATCAGTTGAAAAGCGACCTGCACCTGCTTGAGCAAAAAGGGGCAGCGCTCGGGGTTCGAACCGTGTTAACCGGCATTCTACCAACCATAGGTCTTAAACATCTCCGGGCAGAGTATATGGCCCCAGTAGACCGGTATTACGCCCTGAATAATCTTATGAGAGAATTAAGGGGCAGGGAGTTTGACCTGCACATTAAAGGGGTCGATGAGGTGTCGCTAAAACATGATTCAGTGCTCTTTGAAGGGTGTAATACCAGCTTTCAGAGTCATTTGCAAATTGGGGCCGATGATTTTATTAAAAGTTATAACTGGGCTCAAATGATCTCCGGACCGGTATTGAGTATTTGTGCCAACTCTCCCCTGTTACTCGGGAAAGAACTGTGGGATGAAACCCGGATTGCTCTTTTTTCTCAAAGTATCGATACCCGGGCGAGTTCTTTCCAGCTCAATGAAAGAGAGTCAAGGGTGAGTTTTGGGGATCAATGGGCGCCTTCTAACGTGGCTGATCTCTTCAAGCAGGAAGTGCTGCGATTTCGGAGTCTGCTGACTTCAGATTTTCAGGAGCCTAGCGACGATATTCTGGCCAGGGGAGAAGTTCCTGGACTTAAGGCGCTGGGATTGCATAACGGAACGATCTACCGGTGGAACAGGGCCTGTTACGGGGTGACTAATGGGAAGCCGCATCTTCGCATTGAAAATCGCTATATCCCTGCAGGGCCAACCCTCACCGACGAGGTGGCGAATATGGCGTTCTGGGTGGGGCTTATGAAAGGGAGGCCAGGGGCCTATGATAACCTGCATTCAACACATGATTTTAAGGATGTAAAAAATAACTTTCTTATGGCTGCCCGTTATGGGATGGGAGCCGGGTTCTATTGGGGGGGTGAGCTTATCCCTGCCGACCGATTACTGAAGGAAGAACTGCTTCCGATTGCCTATCGCGGACTTCTGGATTCCGGAGTCGACAGGGAGGAGGTTTCCTATTTTCTGGGTGTTATTGAAAACCGTATTGACCATCAGAACGCGAGCCGATGGATGAGAAAGAGCTTTAGGGCCTTGCGAACCCAGATGAAGAAAACAGATGCCTGCAGGGCGCTTACTGCAGCAATTTATACCTACCAGCAAAGGGAGATTCCCGTTTCTGCATGGCGTGTTCTTAAAGAAGATGTTGATATCCGGCTGGAATCGGATAAATGTGTTCACCAGTATATGAACCGCAATGTAGAAACTGCAAGGGTGGATGACAATGCCGGATTTATAGGGCAACTCATGCTCTGGCGGGGTATTCATCATATGCCTGTTATTGATGAAAAAGGCCTGTTGAAGGGAATTGTAACTTCCACAGATCTGGAGAAAAGGAGCGAAGACCTCAAAGAGCTTACCGTGGCTGAGATCATGAATAAGGTGGTGATAACCATTGCCCCGGACCAGAATATTCTTGAAGCCAGGGAGATGCTTTCCAGGCATAAAATAGGAAGTTTGCCAGTTGTGCAGGATGAATACCTGATAGGAATAATAACAAAGAATGATGTCTGATACCCCATCTTCCAGGAAAAGAACAGAAATTGATGTAAGCAGGATACTCTTCGAGCATTATGCAGGTACCGAGGCCCCTTGCGTAGTTGTTTTCTGCGGTATTCATGGAAATGAAAAGGCCGGAATAAAGGCTGTGCAGCGCATGATGCCTTTTCTGAAAAAGGGTATGCTCAAAGGGTCACTCTACGTTTTAACAGGTAATATCCCTGCACTGATCAACGATCAGCGCTTTATTGATATGGACCTGAACCGGGTGTGGTCAAGGAACATGACTTCCCTAAACGCGGCGAAGCAAAAGCGGATTTCGGAAAACCGGGACCGCAAGGAAATCCTGGGTATCATATCCGATATCCGAAAGCAGGTCCTGGGTCCGCTGTATTTTATCGATGTGCATACCACCTCTGCTGCTTCCATTCCTTTTATAACCATCGATGATGCCCTCATCAACAGGAGATTTACCAAGGTGTTTCCGGTGCCGGTGGTTTTGGGTATCGAGGAATACCTTCATGGGGCACTTCTGAGTTTTATCAATCAGATGGGGTTTGTGAGCCTCGGCTTCGAGGCCGGTAGGCATGATGATGAACAGGCCGTTTGCAATGCGGAGAGCTTTTTATACCTCGTTCTTGACGTTGCGAAGATCGCTGTTTTGGAGGAGCGCACTCTTGCCCTGCATAAAGAACGCCTGCAGCGCTTAACCCTGGGGCGCAGGCATTTTTATGAGGTCATTTACCGCTATGGTATTCAGGAGGGAGAACAATTCACCATGCGTCCGGGGTTCCGTAATTTTCAGCCGGTGAAAAAAGGCCGGGAATTGGCAGAAAGCAATGGAAAGGTGATCAGAGCAGGAAAGGACAGGGTTATATTTATGCCTTTGTATCAGCAACAAGGAGAAGATGGTTTTTTCTTTGTGCGCAGAATTCCATCCTGGGTATTAGGTCTCTCGGCGCTGTTCCGGTTATTGCGTCTGGATGCAGTGCTTGCATGGTTGCCAGGGGTTTCCTGGATCGATGGGGAGAAACAGGGGCTCAGAGTTGATCTTAAAACAGCGAGCTTCATGGCTAAGTCTGTGTTTCATTTTCTGGGATACCGGGAAGTGGTGGAAGATGAGGACCATTTGCTGGTCTATAACCGGGAACGCATTGCAAGAAAAGAACGCTACCCCCTTCGATATTCACGTCCCTGAAAGAAGTCATTTTTTAATTGCGGGATGGTCCTTTGTCATTATCTTTTTTAAACGGCTTGTACCGCCCCGGGCGCTGTATATAAGAAATGAATTTTTCATTGAAAAAAGAAGTAAAAGCGCGGAAGGAGAATCCATAAAAAAAGGCCTGATTACTCAGGCCTTTAAAATTTTACATTGAAATGGCTTATTTGCCAGAGTCAGGCAATACCTGGCCCTTGATCTTAAGTGGCACTTTCGGGGTGTCGGCATTCGATGTAACCATAATGGTCTTTCTGATGTGTCCTACCCTTTGAGTGTCATATTTTACCTCGATCTGCCCTGTTTGTCCGGGCATAACGGGTTCTTCCGGTTTCTTTGGAATGGTGCATCCGCAGGATGAAGTTACTTTAGAAATAATAAGAGGTGCATTTCCTGTATTGGTGAATTCGAAAACACGAACTCCATCGCTGCCACGAGCGATCTCACCGTAATCGATAACATCGCTTTTGAATTCGATCTTGGCTACTTTTTCCTGTGCTGAAACACCGAGGCAGGTGAATCCCACAAATAAAAGCATTAGTAATTTTTTCATCATTATAAGATTTAAGTGAAAGGTAAATGTAATTGATTTTGTACAGTCTTCAAAATTTAATCTTTTCTTTTAAAATCCTGTTCTTATGGCTACTTTTGCAACTTTAATGCCAAAACTGAGTTTCTCAAGATGAATATTCCTTCTAAATACGAGGCCAATACCATTGAAGGTAAATGGTATGATTACTGGATGCAGAACCGTTACTTTCGTTCGGTTCCCGATGGGAGAGATCCTTATACGATCGTAATTCCTCCGCCAAACGTTACCGGGGTGTTGCATATGGGACATATGCTTAACAATACCATACAGGATGTTCTCATCAGAAGGGCTCGTTTAAAAGGGTTTAACGCTTGCTGGGTGCCGGGCACCGATCATGCTTCCATAGCAACAGAGGCAAAGGTAGTGGCCAAACTCAAGGCCCGGGGCATTGAAAAAAGTGATCTTAGCAGGGAGGAGTTCCTGGAGCATGCCTGGGAATGGACAGAAGAGTATGGGGGGGTGATCCTGGAGCAGCTTAAAAAACTGGGGTGTTCCTGTGATTGGGACCGAACCAAATTCACCATGGATGACGATATGTCGGCCTCGGTGATCCGGGTTTTCGTGGATCTTTACAATAAAGGCCTGATCTATAAAGGACACCGGATGGTGAACTGGGATCCTGAGGCGAAAACCACCCTTTCTGATGAGGAGGTCATCTATGAGGAGCGTCAGGGCTTGTTGTATTACCTGGAGTATCCTATTGAAGGAAGTGACGAAAAGGTGACCATTGCCACCACCCGTCCTGAGACCATTCTCGGAGATACTGCCATTTGTATTAACCCTGAGGATGAGCGTTACCGTCACCTTAAAGGGAAGAAAGCTATAGTGCCGCTGGCAAACAGGGCGATACCGATCATCGAAGATGAATATGTGGATGTGGAGTTTGGTACCGGGTGCCTGAAGGTAACTCCTGCACACGATGAGAACGATAAAATGCTTGGGGACAAGCACGGCCTGGAGGTTGTCGATATTTTTAACGATGATGCCACGCTGAATGCCCACGGCCTGCATTATGAAGGTTTAGACCGTTTTGCCGTGCGTAAGGCCATCTCCAAAGAACTGGAGGAAAAGGGATACCTGGTTAAAACAGAAAATCATATTAATAAAGTAGGGACCTCCGAGCGGACCAAAGCGGTCATCGAGCCGAGGTTGTCTGATCAGTGGTTCCTGAAAATGGAAGAGTTGGTAAAGCCTGCTATAAAGGCGGTGCTGGAAGATGAAGAGATCAAACTCTTTCCAAAGAAATTTGAAAACACTTACAGGCACTGGATGGAAAACATCCGCGACTGGAATATATCCAGACAGCTGTGGTGGGGGCACCAGATCCCTGCATGGTATTACGGAGAAGGGAAAGAAGATTTTGTAGTTGCAGAACATGAGGAGGAGGCACTTGAGAAGGCCCGGAAGATAACTGGAAATGAACATCTTTCTGCTGCCGATCTTAAACAGGAGGAAGATTCCCTGGATACCTGGTTCTCAGCCTGGTTATGGCCGATGAGTGTCTTCGGAGGTATTCTTGAGCCTGAAAATGAAGAGATAAAGTATTACTATCCGACCAACGACCTGGTTACCGGTCCGGACATCCTGTTCTTCTGGGTGGCCAGGATGATCATTGCCGGATATGAATTCAGGGGGGAGAAGCCTTTTACTAATATCTATCTCACCGGGTTGGTAAGGGACAAGCAAAGGCGTAAGATGTCTAAATCCCTCGGGAACTCTCCGGATGCCCTCGGACTCATTAAGGAGTATGGTGCAGACGGAGTTCGGGTAGGGCTTTTACTGAGTTCGGCGGCAGGTAATGACCTGTTGTTCGATGAGGCACTCTGCCAGCAGGGGAAGGGATTTGCCAATAAGATCTGGAATGCCTTCCGTTTGGTTAAGAGCTGGGAGGTTAACGATGCCCTTGAGCAACCGGAGGCTGCAGAAAGAGCCATAGCCTGGTATAAAAGTAAATTCAGCCTGACGCTTAAGAATATTGAGGATCAGTTCGACAAGTACAGGATATCTGATGCCCTGATGGCGACCTACAAGCTTATCTGGGATGATTTCTGTTCCTGGCTTCTTGAAATGGTGAAGCCTGCATATCAGCAGCCAATAGATATTAAAACTTTTAATGAGGTCATTGCCTTGTTCGAGGATAACCTTAAAGTGCTTCATCCCTTTATGCCTTTTCTCACGGAGGAGATCTGGCAGCATATGAAGGTGAGAACTCCGGAAGAGGCGCTTATTATTTCTCCATGGCCGGAGGCTGAAGCCGGTGACGAAAAGCTTATTGCTGATTTCGAATTGGCAGCAGAAGTAATTTCCGGAATACGAACCATCCGAAAGGAAAAGAATATAGCCTTTAAAAATGCGATCGATCTTAAGGTGCTGAATAACGAGAATGCCGGAAAGGCTCTCGATGCCATCATTCGCAAGCTTGGGAATGTAGATGCGCTTACCTATACAGATGAAAAACCGGAAGGGGCATTATCCTTCAGGGTGCGTTCCAATGAGTATTTTATACCGGTAACAGGAGCGGTGAATGTAGAGGAAGAGATCGAAAAGCTGGAAGAGGAATTAAAGTATACCGAAGGGTTCCTCAAGAGCGTACAGAAGAAACTTTCTAATGAGCGATTTGTAAATAACGCCCCGGATCAGGTGGTGGCTATGGAGAAGAAAAAAGAGGCCGATGCCCTTGCCAAGATAGAGACGATAAAGGAGAGTCTTGCCTCCTTAAAATAGTATCCCAAACCTGCGATCCGGCAGGTTAGTTCAAATAAAAAACCCACTTTAAGAAAGTGGGTTTTTTATTTTGTTTCCGGATGATCGGGATAGGTGTCGCTAAAATAAGTTTGCACCAGCTCAATGTATAGTTGCTTTGCCTTTTTTTCGCTGATCTGGCCCGCCTGGAACAGGGCATTGGTCTTGAAGGCATTAATGATGGCGCGCCTGCTTCCCGGTGGCGCCTCGCTCCGGGTGGCTTTTTTATAATAGGCGTAAAGGCGTAACAAGAGATCGGCAGGCAGCGGATCGTGATAATTGTTCATGAATTCCACCGCTTGTTCAAATTCCTTGTCAAGCTCCTTCTTTTTCATTCTTATTTACTTGCGATGATATCAATTCCGCCCTTTACTTTTTGATTAAGGCTTACATGGATCTCGGCATCGAGTGGCAGAAACAGGTCTACCCGGGAGCCGAACTTAATAAACCCGGCATCCTCTCCTTGTATAACTTGCATGCCTTCCTTTGCATAGTTTACGATACGCTTAGCCAGCGCTCCTGCGATCTGCCGGTAAAGTACTTCTCCAAAATGCGGATTCTCTACCACTATGGTTGTGCGTTCGTTTTCTTCGGAAGCCTTTGGGTGCCATGCCACCAGGTATTTTCCGGGGTGGTATTTGCTGAAATTCACCGTTCCTCCAATGGCATAGCGGGTGACGTGAACATTAACCGGCGACATAAATATGGATACCTGCATGCGCTGGTCCTTAAAATATTCCTTTTCATAAACCTCTTCGATAACCACGACCTTTCCGTCTACCGGAGCGATCACGTGGGTGTCATTAAGGGTGGCTATCCGCTTTGGGTTGCGGAAAAACTGGAGGATGGTAATCAGCAGGATCAGGAAAACTACCTGGACTGTTTTCTGTAGCCAGGGTGTGGGAATATAGAACTGTGCAAGCAGAATTCCAGCAATAACCACAAATAGCGTGGCAATGATGATTTTATATCCTTCCTTATGAAACATAGTCGAAAATTTGAAGGGTTAAATAGGCGAAAGGGGCTGCGAATACCAGGCTGTCCAATCGGTCCAGCAATCCCCCGTGTCCCGGCAGGATGGCACCGCTGTCTTTTACTCCGGCCATTCGCTTAAACTTTGACTCCACAAGGTCGCCAAGGGTTCCGGCAATAACTACCACTACCGCCAGGATGGCCCATTGAAGCAAAGTTAATTCATTACTGTATAGGTATAAAAAATACGAAGCAATTATTGCAAAAATAAATCCGCCCAAAAAGCCTTCTATGGTTTTCTTAGGAGATACCCGCTCGAATAGCTTGTGTTTCCCGAAACTGCGCCCAACCAGGTAGGCAAAAGAGTCGTTTACCCAGATCAGGATGAAAATACCGATGATCAGGGATTTTGTGAAATATCCTTTGGTATAGGGAATCATGGTGAGAAAGATACATCCGCCCCCGATATACAGGAGGGAGATCATGAATTTCTGAGCATTGGAGTAACTGGGCCGATCGGTGGAATACAGCTTTTTGATCATGATCAGGTCAACAATGAGGGTTGCCGTTAGCAGGATTCCGCTAATGAGGATCCTTCTTTCCAGTCCGGCGAGAAGATAGATATGAAACCACCACAAGAGCAGGAAGGCAATGAAAATGTAATAGCCCTGAAGTCTGATGATCTTTTTAAACTCATATAAACAGATTATTCCAAAGATCATGAAGAGAAAATCGAAGGCATCATCACTTAAAAAAACTGCGGCTAACAGTAGCAGAATGTATAAAACACCTGTAATGGTGCGCTTGAGGAGTTCTCGCATCTTATAAATCTTCCAATAAGAGCAAATATAAGTTTTTTGATGTACTCCCGTAAGACAGAAAATCTTTTTCTTCCTGGTTATTGAAATGTTTAATGGTAGTGATGTTGGTAGGGATCTGCGCCTTATTCTTTGACTTTATCCCGTGTAACCCTTCTCCTAGGTTGTCAATCAGCTGACTGGTAGTGGCAAAAACAATGAAGTTGTCGGGCAGGTCGTGCAGTTTACTTTCCTTGATCTGGTTGGAGCTGATCAGGATAGAGCCGTTGTCGGCTACGAGGTTCTCACAGCGGGTGAGAAGCAGGGTGGTTCCGTAACAGTGTTTTCTGCTGGATATATTGAACGTCCTGAATCTGGATGCCAGGGTATCATCTATACAACAAACATCAGCCGGAGACCAGGAATTCTCAGCGAGAATATTGTGGAAGCATTCCATGATTTCCTGCATGGAATCACAATACAGGAATTTGCCTCCGTTCTTCTTAAAATTTATGGTGAATTTCTCATCGGTTGGTAGTTGGATCTCAGGCATGAACTTACCACGCTCCCCGGCAACGGTAGTGTCCTTTTTTTTATTTTCCTTAGATCCAAAAAGTCGTTTAAGAAAGTTCATTATAAATATTAGGGGAATGCAGGTTTAGCAATTATCATTTATAAAATTAAAAAATATAGGTCTATAACGTATAAAAAGAGCGCAAATTTTGTATTTACGCTCTTTTTTGTGTTACTCCTTTTCTTGCAGCTCTTCCTCTTTTTTCTCCGAGTCATCCTTTTTTTCAAAAGGTCGCTTCCCGAAAATTCGCTCAAGGTCGTCTTTGAAAATAACCTCCTTTTCCAGAAGGCGATCGGCAAGAGTGGTGAGCTTGTCCTTGTTTTCCTCCAGCAGCTTAATCGCTCGAAGGTATTGTTCTTCTATAATACGGGAGATCTCCTTGTCTATGATCTTCGCTGTTTCTTCACTGTATGGTTTAGAGAAGTTATAGTCTGACTGACCGGTGGAATCGTAGTAGGTGAGATTCCCGATTTGGTCATTGAGGCCATAGATGGTTACCATGGCACGGGCCTGTTTGGTTACCTTCTCCAGGTCACTCAGTGCTCCGGTAGATATTTTATCGAACATAACCTTCTCTGCAGCCCGGCCTCCCATGGTGGCACACATTTCGTCTGCCATTTGTTCGGGACGCACGATGAGTCGTTCCTCCGGCAGGTACCAGGCGGCACCAAGGCTTTGACCGCGCGGCACAATAGTGACCTTTACCAGTGGTGCAGCATGTTCAAGCAGCCAGCTTACTGTGGCGTGACCGGCTTCGTGATAGGCTATGGTTTTCTTTTCGTCGGGAGTAATGATCTTATTTTTTTTCTCCAGTCCTCCAACAATACGGTCTACCGCATCTAGGAAGTCTTGTTTGTCTACAGCGCTTTTACCCTTTCTCGCAGCAATCAGTGCCGCCTCGTTACATACGTTGGCGATGTCTGCCCCGGAGAAACCGGGAGTTTGCTTGGCCAGGAAATCCAGGTCCAGCGATTCAGAGGTTTTTATAGGTCGCAGGTGTACATCAAAGATTTCTTTACGCTCCCTTACGTCTGGCAGGTCTACATAGATCTGCCTGTCAAAACGACCTGCTCGCATCAGGGCCTTGTCCAGGATGTCTGCGCGGTTGGTGGCAGCCAGCACGATCACATTGGTGTTGGTGCCAAATCCGTCCATTTCGGTAAGGAGCTGGTTAAGGGTGTTTTCCCTTTCGTCGTTACTGCCTGTGAAGTTGTTTTTTCCACGGGCCCTTCCGATAGCGTCGATCTCGTCGATAAAGATGATGGCCGGGGATTTGTCTTTGGCTTGTTTGAAGAGGTCTCTTACCCTTGAGGCTCCGACACCTACGAACATTTCAACAAAGTCTGATCCGGAAAGTGAAAAGAAAGGAACCTTTGCTTCTCCAGCCACAGCTTTGGCTAATAGTGTTTTACCGGTTCCTGGAGGGCCTACCAAAAGGGCTCCCTTAGGGATCTTACCTCCAAGGGAGGTATATTTTTCAGGGTTCTTAAGAAAATCGACGATTTCCTGAACCTCTTCTTTTGCACCTTCCAGTCCGGCTACATCTTTAAAGGTCACCTTCATATCGGTCTTTTCATCGAAGAGCCTCGCCTTCGATTTTCCGATGTTGAAGATCTGACCTCCGGCACCGCCGGTGGCACCTCCGGACATTCTGCGCATCAGGAAGATCCAGATCCCAATGATCAGGATAAAGGGCAGAAGGGTGAGTAACAGTTCCCCAAGCATGTTGGATTCCTGGTCGAATCTCACCTCTACAGTGTCCTGCATGCTGTTGCTTTCCAGGGCCGCATTGATGGAATTCTCAAAATTCTGGGCGTCCCCGAACTTTACAGTATACGAGGGCACCTGAGATGCGCTGGGCAGCAGGGTCTGTCCCTGTGCATTCTTGTGAATATCTTTCTTAAGGGCTTCCTCAGTAAGGTAGATCTTGGCGCTTTTTGTATTGGTGATGATCTCAATTTTAGTGATGTCACCTTCTGCAAGATAGCGCTCCATCTTGGCAGGCGTAATTTCCGGAGGGGTAGACCACCCGCTTCCACCGGAAAATAACTGCATCCCAATGATGAAGAGTAATATGATCCCATAGATCCAGTAAGAACTGAACCTGGGTTTTTTCGGATTTGTATTGTTTGTTTCTTTTGCCATTTAAATAAGTGAAGTTAATAGGTTCTAACTCATAGGGACTGCGGTCATCTTTGCGTCGCCCCAAAGACCTTCGATGTCGTAATATTCGCGAATGTTTTTCTGAAATACATGAACTACCACGTTCACATAATCAATAAGTACCCATTCGGCATTGTCGGTACCTTCCACATGCCAGGGTTTGTCTTTGATCGCGCGACTGACTGTTTTTTGGATGGAATTTACGATGGCTTTTACCTGCGTATTTGAAGTTCCGTTGCAGATTACGAAGTAATCGCAAACCGTGTTGTCTAATTCTCTTAAATCTAAAATAGTAACATCCTTTCCTTTAACCTCCTCAATCCCTTTTAAGATATATGTGATCAACTGATCTGCACTACTACTCGTTTTTACCATTAAAAAAAGTTATTTTCACAAAGTTATTATTTTTTTGAATTTTCAACTACCTCCATTAACATAAGATTACCTTTTAATAAATGTAGTATTCCGTATGAATTTAATCAAACTTGATGCCATTGATTCGACCAATACGTATTTAAAACAGTTGGTCGCCCGCATTCAGCCCGCAGATTACACGGTGGTGCTGGCAGATCACCAGACCGGTGGCAGGGGGCAGATGGGGACAGTTTGGGAGGCAGAACCGGGTAAGAACCTCACCTTTAGCCTGTATAAGAAGGTCTTGCAATTGGAAACGGATAGGCAATTTTACATTAGTATGGTCATTTCCCTGGCCGTATATGACGTGTTGCAAAGCTTTTCAATTCCCGGGGTAAAGATTAAATGGCCTAACGACATTTTGTCAGCAAACTATAAGGTCGGGGGGATTCTTATCGAGAATATTCTTCGAAACGGAAGAATTACCGCTGCAATTATTGGAGTAGGCCTCAACCTGAACCAAACCGAATTCAAGGGGTTGGTGAGTGCATCATCCTTGAAAAAGATCACTGGAGCACATTATGTGAGGGAGGAAGTGTTGTATAAGATCACCGATCGGGTACGATATTATGTGCCCTGGGTGGCAAATAAGGAGTTTGAAAAGATCCGTGAATTGTACGAATCCCGGCTCTTCCGGAAAGACAAGCCTTCTACCTTTAAGGATACCGAAGGAAATCTTTTTATGGGCTTTATTAAAGGGGTCGATGAAGACGGACGCCTGAAAGTACTTCTGGAAGACGAGATACTAAAAACCTTTGAATTAAAAGAAATTACCCTGCTGTATTAAAAAAGAAAAGAGTAAAGCGTAAATACTAAAGATTAAGGCGCTTCCGTACCGGACTCCCTTTATAATCTTATTCTACTCTCTACTCTCTACTCTCTATTCTCCCTCTTATCAGAGTTTCGCCATATTATCAGTAAGCGTGTTAATGAAGGAGGTTATCGGTCCTTTGATCATCATCCCCATCATTGGATTAAAGTCGCCGTCGAAAACCAGGGAGGCTTCACTGTTCCCTGATGCGGTTTCATTAATATGGGCTGTCAGGGTAAAGGGAAGCTTATCGCTGGCCGCACCCAGAACGATTTTTTCATACGGATGTTTTTCCTTTACCTTTAGTACGATCTCGGGCATGCCCTGAAGTGCGAAGAGAAATTTCTCTTCTTCCAGCACCTCAAATTTGCTTATATTTTCCGGCATGAGCTTTTCAAAGTTCTTTACATCAACCAGAAAGTTATACAGCTCTTCCTTTGATCGGTTCACCAGTTTTTTAGGAGTGTCTATTGTCATCTTTTCAATTTATTTCCAAGTATCCGGAGCTGTTCTCCAGTCTTGAAGTGTATGTAATTCTTTTTCGCTGATATAATTCGTGGCTACGGCCTGATCCAGAAGATGCTGATAATTACTAAGGGTGTGAAGGGTTATCTCCTGGTCCCTGAAATTGCTGTCGGCCACCTCAAAGCCATAGGTAAAGATCGCAATCATTCCCTTTACATTGACCCCGGCCTCTTTTAGGGCCTTTACCGCATTGAGGCTGCTCTTGCCTGTACTGATAAGATCTTCCACCACTACCACGTTCTTACCCGAATCCAGGTTACCTTCGATCTGATTTCCACGTCCGTGCTTTTTAGGTTCCGGGCGCACGTATACGAAAGGAAGGTTGAGGTATTCTGCCACCAGCATTCCGATTCCAATAGCACCGGTAGCCACTCCGGCGATAGCATCAGGCGTGCCATAGAGCTCCTCTATCTGCCGGGCCATCTGTTCACGGAAGTAATTGCGAATAGGTGGGTAGGATAAAACGATGCGGTTATCGCAATAGATAGGTGATTTCCAGCCTGAAGCCCAAGTAAAAGGATTTTTTGGATTCAACTTTATTGCCTTAATTTGCAACAAAAGTTCTGCTGTTTTTCTAGCGGTATCTTTGTTTAAAATCATGATGCAAATGTATGAAGTTTTTGTAAATGGTCATCGCATTTTTTTGACCTCCAGGCTTGCGAAAGAAACCGATTTTAAGCTGTTTCTCATGGATACCGTTGATATTGCTGAAGTTATAGATCAGCTGGAAAAAGGTAAGATCAAAGCGGCCAGGATCTATCATCCGGAGGAGGCTTCTCTACTCAAAAAGTTCACTAAAAAGGTACCCCTGGTCATCGCCGCAGGAGGACTGGTGCGCAATCCTGAGGGCCAGACCCTTTTTATTTTCAGAAATGGTAAATGGGACCTGCCGAAAGGAAAGGTAGATAAAGGGGAGGCCATACCAGATGCTGCGGTAAGGGAAGTGGAAGAGGAGACCGGGGTAAAAAAACTAAAATTAGATCACTTTCTTAAAAAGACCTACCATATCTTTCGCAGGAACGGGGTATACAAGCTTAAAGAAACCCATTGGTACCTCATGCATTCCAAATATTCCGGAACGCTTTCTCCTCAGTGTGATGAGGGAATAGAAGTGGCTACCTGGCTTGATGAGCAGGAGGTGTCCAAGGCCCTGGAGAATTCTTACGAGAATATTAAGAGTTTTTTTGAACAGGAGGTTATTGCCTCATAACCCGGTATACAGGATACTGCAGGTGGGCTTTTTCATAATTATGAGAATGTTTGTGTAACCAGTCCAGTTGCGCGTACCAGTTTTCCCTGAACTCCTTATCTGAACTGCGTTTTTTCTCAAAGGCTTGGGCAAGCTCAGGGTCGTTATCCAGTATTGCCTTGGCTTTATCCTCCCAGACATAGGGAGAGAATCCTTCCTTTTGCTGGAGAATAGTATCAAAGAAATTCCAGTTGAAGAAAGAATCAGTAGCCTCAGGCTCCAGGGTCTCCAACAGATACCGGATACCTTCCTGCCGGAGTGGGATCAGGTAGTATAGATGAGCTTCAAAGGTTTTGGTAACCACTGATTTTTCCACTGATGTACTGTAATGGGGGTAGTGCCCTTCGTAAGCTGAGGTACGGGTCTTGTATCCTTTGATCTTATAGGACTCTGCTTTCAGGGTCGTATCTTTTTTCAATAATTCCATTTCAATACCATTGAGTCGCAGCAATTCTGTAACCTGGTGCCATCCCACGGGAAGCAGGTAGGCTTCAGGTACGGTCACAGTCGCTGAGGGCTCAAATTCGTCCTGATACCGGACCTCTTTTGTAAACGGTTGGTTCCGGTCATATTTTAACCGGTCAAGCCCGGTCACTTCGCTGGTCGTGATTTCTCCCTTGTAACCCTTAAAGTTGAGGGTCCGCCCCCTGGTGGTATCTAAGGACCAGGAGATCGGATAGTTCTCTGTTGTCATAAGGGATTCCAATCGCTGCCTCCTTACTTTTTTGATGGTCTCGTGTTGCTCTTCCGCGATGGCCAGCATGGCTTTCATGAGTTCATAAGTGCCTTCTACCCTTGGCTTATACGGTTTAAGCATATGGGTTTCCACCATCATTCCCAGGGTGTTCCATAAAGTGGTGTATCCGGTGGAATACCTGGGAGAATCAAAAAACTGGCTGAACCCTTTTTCAGGAACTTCGTTAAACACGTTCACATAGGGGGTAATATCCCATTTGGCATCCGCCAGCTTTTTCTCCAGTTCCGGGCGCAGGGTATTGTGAAGGAACGCTCCAGTACTGCCTCCCAGTTTGTTGTGCTGAGTAAAAAGGTGGGTAAGGGTATACTGGTAATCGGCGCCATTGCTCACATGGTTGTCAATAAAAATATCCGGATGGACCTCGTGGAAAATTTCTGCAAAGGCTCTGGCGTTTTTGGTGTCTGATTTTATAAAATCCCGGTTCAGGTCGTAATTCCTGGCGTTCCCTCTGAAGCCATACGCGACAGGACCGTTTTGGTTGGTGCGACTATGGCTGTTTCGGTTCAGAGCGCCCCCGATATTATATACCGGTATGGTGGCAATGATGGCATTTTCGGGAGCAGTTATTTTGCCTGTGGCCAGATCTCTGAAGAGCATCATCGTGGCATCGATACCATCGGGTTCTCCCGGGTGAATGCCATTATTGATAAGCATTACCAAAGGGGCGGTTGCATCCTCCTTTCGACTAGCTGCATCGTACTTTACAAGATGCAGGGGATAACCGCTGTCGGTGAGGCCTTTTTCTTCCATACTGATTTCTTCAAAGGTATCGGCCAGTAACTGGTAATAGGCGATAACCTCCTGGTAGGTTGGTGTTTCCGTTCCGCCTGAGTTCTCAAATCGGGTGCTTAGGTCAGTGGCCTGGTTTTGAGCCTGAGTCAAAACTGTGATCATCAGAAAAAATAGCGAACAATATGTTTTCAAAGTAATGCGATTTCTGTGGGTTTGGATTCAAAAGTAGCCATTTTAAGACATATGAGAGGGGGTGAAATTCTATAGATTCCTGTCTGTTAAATTGAGGTGTATTGCACACTGTTGGTTTTCAGGGCGGTATCTCCTTGGGGAAATCCTTGTGCATCTAAAAAAATGAAGTAGTTTTGCAGGCTCAAAATTCAGGCATCAATGACAGAGTTTATCAGAAAGCGGGCGGCTAACGCCAAGGATGATATTTTTAGTGGATTAACAGTGGCTCTAGCCCTTATTCCTGAGGCAGTAGCATTTGCCTTTGTGGCGGGAGTTCCGCCCTTGGTGGGACTTTATGCTGCATTCATGATCGGTTTGATCACGTCTGTCTTTGGTGGAAGGCCCGGCATGATCTCGGGAGCTACCGGAGCGCTGGCTGTGGTTATGGTAACCCTTGTAGCGCAGGGAAATGCCATGGGCGCAGAAGGAGAGAACCTGGGGTTGTACTACCTTTTCGCCACCGTGATTCTAATGGGGATCATCCAAATGCTGGCCGGAATCTTTAAGCTGGGAAAATTTGTGAGACTCATTCCGCATCCGGTAATGATGGGGTTTGTTAATGGTCTTGCCATCGTTATATTTCTGTCTCAATTAGGTATGTTTAAACATGTGGTAAACGGAGACCGGGTCTGGATGCAGGGAGCCGACCTTTGGATGATGCTGGGCCTTGTGGGGCTTACCATGCTCATCATGTGGGGGCTGCCTAAGCTCAATAAGAAATTACCGGAGGCTCTTCTCGCTATTCTCGTGGTATCGGCCATCGTGATCTTCGGGAAACTCGATGTGGCTACCGTTGGTTCCTTTATTCGTGACGGAGGAGGAGAAGGACTCAAGGGAGGCCTGCCACAGTTCCAGGCGGATATCTTCAGTAAGGTGCCCATGAACATGGAAACCCTCAGATTTATTGGTCCTTATGCGGTTATTCTGGCAGCTATCGGATTGATAGAATCGCTGATGACCCTGAATCTTGTTGACGAACTTACCGAGACCCGCGGGAACTCCAACCGGGAATGTATGGCCCAGGGAGGAGCGAACATCATCACCGGACTTTTTGGAGGTATGGGTGGTTGTGCCATGATCGGACAGTCTATTATCAACATCAAAGGAGGTGGGCGCACCCGGCTTTCCGGGGTGGTAGCCGCGGTGACACTCTTGTTTTTTATCCTGTTTGCAAGCGGGCTCATTGAACAAGTACCTATTGCCGCTTTGGTAGGGGTGATGTTTATGGTGGTTATCGGAACTTTTGCCTGGAGTAGCTTCAGGATACTCAATAAGATCCCTAAAAGCGATGCTATCGTACTTATCGCGGTTTCCTCGCTTACCGTGTTCTTTGATCTTGCCATAGCCGTTATCGCAGGGGTGATCATTTCTGCCCTGGTTTTTGCCTGGGAAAATGCAAAGCGTATCCGTGCCAGGAAGTACCTTCGTGAGGACGGTACCAAGGTTTATGAGATATGGGGGCCGCTGTTCTTTGGAAGTATTCAGGCCTTTAATAATAAATTTGATGTAAAGAATGATCCTGACCATGTGGAGATCGATTTTATCGAATCCAAGGTGGCCGACCATTCTGCCCTGGAGGCCCTGTTCAACCTGGTTGAAAAATACGAGGCGCTGGGCAAGAAGGTGAGGATAAAACACCTCAGTGAAGAATGTCAGCGATTAATGATCAAGGCTTCACCAAAGTTAGCCCAGGTTATCGAGGAGGATGTGGATGATCCGCGTTACCACGTCATGGCCAATGTCATGAAATAGCAAAATATAAAGGCTGCCCGAAAGGCAGCCTTTTTTGTTTCTAGTAGCTCTTATTCTTTCCAGCGCACGGTATCGGGCACCAGGCCGGTGTAATCCCCTCCGTTTCGAATGACATCTCTTACAATGGAGGAGGAAATGTAGCTTTTTCCCGAAGAGGTCAGCAGAAATACTGTTTCGATCTCGCTGAGCTTACGGTTGGTATGGGCGATGGCCTTTTCGAATTCAAAATCT
The DNA here is from genome assembly GCF_020166515.1 of Robertkochia flava. Taxonomy (GTDB): domain Bacteria; phylum Bacteroidota; class Bacteroidia; order Flavobacteriales; family Flavobacteriaceae; genus Robertkochia; species Robertkochia flava. The sequence goes on from NZ_JAINZT010000005.1 coordinate 106,934, forward strand.
GCCGGATTTCTCAATCCGCGCAGAATGAATTCTGCATCAACGGCTTTACAAAAATCTACCGTTAATCCCTGGTAGGTCATGACCCTGATCCGCTTTTCATGGGCGAAAGCCTCTTCCACGAATCGTTTGCGTTCCTCGAGAGAAAACATATATTTTTTCTCGGCGTTGATACCTATGGCAATGATGAGTTCATCAAAGAGGGTAACCCCCCGGGTGATGATGTCATAATGTCCAAGAGTGATCGGGTCAAAGGATCCCGGGAATATGGCTCGTCGCATATGTTCAGATCGATTTTTCTTAAAGATAACAAATTTAAAGGCTATCCCCGAAGGGCCTCTTCGATAGCACTTTCAAAAAGATCGCTGAGGCTGATCCCTTCCACCCTGGCTTGTTGAGGGAGAATGCTTTCCCGGGTGAGTCCCGGAACGGTATTTATCTCCAACAGGTGCGGTTCTCCGTTTACGAAAATAAACTCGCTGCGGCTGAAGCCTTTCATCCGGAGAATCCGGTAAACACGCTCTGCCACCTCTTTTACGCGGGCCTCTTCCTCATGGCTGATCCTGGCAGGAGTGATCTCCTGGGATTTTCCTTGGTATTTTGCCTCGTAATCAAAGAAATCATTTTCTGTAACGATCTCTGTTACGGGCATTACTTTAACTTCTCCCCGATAGGTAATAACTCCTACTGAAACTTCTGTGCCTTCCAGAAATGACTCGATCAGGATCTCGTCGTCTTCCCTGAAGGAGACTTCGATAGCCTTGAGCAGATCGTTCTTATCCGATACCTTTGAGATCCCGAAACTGGACCCTGCCTTGTTGGCCTTAACAAAACATGGTAAGCCCACTTTCTCAATGATAGCTTCTGTATCTATAGGGTCTCCCAGGTTGAGGTAATAATACCCGGCGGTTTTGATGCCATAGGATCGCAGTACCGAGAGGCAATCTCTTTTGTTATAGGTAAGGGCAGACTGATACATACCGCAGGATGTTTGCGGAATGCCCAGTAATTCCAGGTAGGCCTGGATGTAACCGTTCTCCCCGGGACTGCCGTGAATGGCATTGAAAATACAGTCAAAGGTGATCTTTTCACCCTCCGCATTCAGGGAAAAATCGGAGCGGTCAATGTCGAGTTCTGTTCCGTCTTCAAGAAATCCGGTCCACTTGTCCTTTAGCAGGTGTAAAGGAAATACCCGGTAGTGCTCCTTATTGAGGGTATCGCAGACCACTTGTCCGCTCTTCAGGGAGATTTGGAATTCTGAAGTGTATCCCCCCATGATCACCCCAATGTTCTTTTTGGTCATATACCGATTTTATGTTTTATTCGTTATTCAAATGTATTATTAATTGCACAATATTTAAAAACCCGATGTACGGTAATTCTCAAAAAATTTGCACCCCTGAGATGGAGCGGGTTTTTATATCTTTGCCAAATAAATTTTATGCATGAACCTATTTAAATTTCTATTTAGTAAGACCTTCTTAAAACAAATTGTAATTGCTGTGATTGTTCTGGTAGCCCTGGCCTTTGGAGTAATGCAGTACCTGAAAAGCACTACCAATCACGGGGAATTTGTACTGGTGCCCGACCTGTCTAAAAAAACCATAAGGGAAGTGAATGATATTCTGGGCGACGCCGGTTTGCGAAGTGTGATCCTGGATTCTACAAACTTTAATCCTGATTACCCCAGGTTTTCGGTTATCGAACAGAATCCCGCCCCCAATAAGCAGGTAAAGCAAGGCAGAAAGATCTACCTGACCCTGAATCCCTCAGGCTACCGAAAGGTGAGTGTGCCCAATGTGATTCAGAAAACAAAAAGAAATGCAGAATCCATGCTCAAGGCCGTTGGCCTGGAGTTGGACCGGATAGAATATATCAATGAGTTAGGTAAGGATATGGTCTATTATGTGGAGTTTGAAGGTAAGCGGATCAATCCCGGAACGCAATTGCCTAAAACCACCAAACTGGTACTGGTGTGTGGAAACGGTAACAAAGAGGGAGTAAAGGTTAATAATTAGATATGGCATTAACAGATCAGACAGACGACCTGAATCAGGATGATGAATTGTATGAACATTACAGTTTTACAGCAGGGAAAGGGCAGGAGCCCTTACGCGTGGACAAATTCCTGATGAATTTCATAGAGAATGCCACCCGTAATAAGATACAGCAGGCCGCAAAGAATGGAAATATCTATGTGAATGGAGAAGCGGTCAAATCGAATTATAAGGTGAAGGCATTTGATGTGGTAAAGGTGCTGTTTGAACATCCTCCCCATGAATACCTCCTGACCCCCGAAGATATCCCCCTGGATATTGTTTATGAGGACGACAGTTTGTTGGTCATCAATAAGCCTGCTGGAATGGTGGTTCACCCCGGTCACGGAAATTATTCAGGGACCCTGATCAATGCGTTGATTTTTCACTTCAACAACCTCCCGATGAACAGTAATGAACGCCCGGGTCTTGTGCATCGTATCGACAAGGATACCAGTGGTTTGCTGGTGGTGGCGAAAACGGAACATGCGCTGAATCATCTCTCCAAACAGTTTTTTGACAAGACCAGCGAACGCGAATATGTGGCTTTGGTTTGGGGCAATATAGAGGAAGAGGAAGGTACGGTCGAAGGACATATCGGCAGGCATCCCAAGAACAGGCTTCAAATGGCCGTTTTTCCTGATGGAGATCAGGGGAAAGAGGCCGTAACCCACTATAAGGTTTTGGAAAGGCTGGGGTACGTTACCCTGGTGTCTTGCAAACTCGAAACCGGGCGTACCCACCAGATCAGGGTACACATGAAATACGCAGGACATACCCTGTTTAATGATGAGCGGTACGGGGGAGAGAAGATTCTAAAGGGAACCACTTTTACCAAGTACAAGCAATTCGTTGAAAATTGTTTTAAGGTACTGCCGCGTCAGGCCTTACATGCTAAAACCCTTGGGTTCGAGCATCCTGAGACCGGCGAATTTATGAGCTTCAGTTCTGAAATTCCGGAAGACATGAGCCAGGCTATTGAAAAGTGGCGCAATTACGCCAAACATCGCGATGCCTGATAGGTAAGCATTATGCCTGAATAGAAAATAGATGTTTTCGTCATTTTTCAGCCCGAAGGGTAAATTGTACTTTTATACTGATGAAGATCAGTGAACTCACTTTATTTACCAAAAACCTGGAACAGCAAAAGCAGTTTTACGGGGGTGTAATGGGCCTTCCATTTCTGGAGGGATCGGCCACCCATGTGAGGTATAAGGCAGGTTGGTCTGATCTGATTTTTTCACAATCAGAGATTTGTAACCCGGTTCATTTTGCCTTCCTTATCCCGGGAAACAGCTTTAAACAGGCCCATGCCTTTCTATCAGAAAGAGTGGACCACCTGCCATATGAAGGACATGACATCATTGATTTCCCCAATTGGAACGCCAAGTCACAGTATTTTTATGATCCCGATCGCAACATAGTGGAGTTCATAGCCCGGAGGGATGTGAAAGGAACCCTGCATGGCGATTTTTCACCTGAGAAGATTACCGGGATTGGAGAAGTCGGATTGCCGGCTTCAGACATGGAGGGCTTATATGAAAAGCTTAATACCCTTGGGCCAATTGCCAAATACAGCGGAGATTTCATGCGATTTGGCTCGGCAGGAGATCCGGAGGGACTTTTTATCCTGGCCAACCCCGATCAGAAAACGTGGTTTCCAACAGGGGACAAGGTTTTGCCGGCGCATCTGAGGGTTAGGGGCGATCTTAACTTTGAATATCACGATCAAGAAATAACCGAAATAAAATAACAGTTTATGAAGATGGTAATATCCCCGGCTAAATCGCTGGACTATGAATCTGAAATCCCGGTAAAAAAAACGACTCAACCTGTATTTGATAAGGAGGCAGAACAATTAAATAAAGCCTTGAGAAAGAAGTCCCCTGCTCAATTATCAGAGTTGATGGGTATCTCAGATCAACTGGCGCAGTTAAATTGGGAGCGCAACCAGGCCTTCGAGCTTCCCTTTACAGACAAGAATTCCCGTCAGGCGGTCTATGCTTTTAACGGGGATGTGTATACCGGTCTGGATGCCTATACGATTTCCGAAGATAAGATCGAGACCCTTCAGGAACGCCTTCGCATCCTAAGCGGACTCTATGGTGTTTTGAAGCCGCTGGATCTTATGCAGCCATATCGATTGGAAATGGGAACCTCCTTCGGAGTAAACGGCAGTAAAAATCTCTATGACTTCTGGAAGAAAAAGGTAACGGCTAAACTCAATGAAGAACTGAGAGAAGACGAACTGTTCGTTAACCTTGCCAGTAATGAATATTTTAAGGCAGTTGATAAAAAAGCACTTAAGGTGCCTGTGATCACCCCGGCCTTCAAGGATTGGAAAAATGACAAATTAAAGGTGATCAGTTTTTTCGCAAAAAAAGCCCGTGGGGCAATGGTTCGCTATATTATCGATAATGATGTAGATACCCTGGAAAAACTGAAAGGGTTTAACTGGGATGGGTATCGTTACAGTAAAGAATACACAAAGAAGGAGCATGAACCTGTGTTTGTGCGCTAATTTATGTTGTTAACCTCCCTGGCTGCAGAACGGTTCAGGATAACCTCATACCCCTTCTGGCAGCACATGGGTGCCGACCCCCGTCCTGCCAGGAGGCCGATTGCGATTAATTGTTTTCAGGCTTTCCATCTGCCATACGAACCCTCCCGGACCGGGAGCCAGGAGACTTTTCCCGGTCTTAGGGTATCATCACCTCAGCCCGACCTGATAATGGGATCGCCATCTGAAATGGAGATCATAAGATTGTAAAAAGAGGGGGGTGTCCGGTGTCATCCAGCCCCGGGATAGCGGAAATAGAGGTGGTCCATGGCTTTCTTCCGGGGCCGACAGAGCGGGGTGCTTATTTCTTGGTGTCCACACTAAGCTGTTCCTCGACAGGCCGACGCTTTTTGATCTTTCTTCTTCGCCTTACCCCGTAAGTTCCACGGTTTATTTTTCCACGTTTCGTTTTAACATCACCTTTACCCATATATTGTTTGTTTTTGGTTTATCCTTAAAGTTAATTATTTTAGAATTTCAAGTCAAATGGCATTCCGGCATACACATCCATACCAACCCTTTCTGCCTTCCGGGGCAGACCGCCTTATTGTTGGTACTCTGCCTCCCCCGAGATTTACAACCCGGGAATTACTGCCGGATGATGTAGACTTTTGTTATGGCAGCCGCGATGGCCTGTTATGGCCGGTGCTCGAAAGAGTTTTCAATACCCGTCTGACCTATGCATCAACCGAAAAGGCGGTGGAAGAACGAAAGAGCTTGCTTACCAGCAATGGCATCGGAGTTTATGATATGGTGGAATGCGCCATCAGAGAAAAAATTGATGCTTCCGATATCGGGATGCAATCTGCGGAGCTTCGAAACCTGGCAGGGGCCCTGAAACACCTTAAGCAGGTCAAAGCCTTACTGTTTACAGGTGGGAATTCCAAAAATGGTCCTGAGTACTTCTTCAGGCAGCAGCTTCGCACGCTCGGAATACCTATGAACACGATAGCCAATGAAGTTCCAAGAATTCACAGGGTGGAGATCGGTGGCAGGGTCATTCATACCGTTTCTTTGACGGCGCCCAGTGGTTCTGCCAACAGGGCCATCGGTGCAATGCAATCCTATAAAATGAAGAAGGGAAAGGATCCGGGATTCACCACCCTGGATTTCCGGGTACAGCAGTATACACCGTACTTTACAACCCGGTTTTGGGAGGATCTATAAAAAAACCTCTGAAATCCTATTCCAGAGGTTTTAAAAAAGTGCTTACCGTGTAGGTGCGGTAATTACTTCTTATTTTGTTGCTTTCTAATAGTTTTCTCGTCGATATCAAAATCGTTCAGGTCTGCATTGGTTTTACCTGTTGGATTTGTAGGGTTGGTTTGTTCCTTTTTTCTTTTCCATTTCTTATCGCTAATCTCTCCCATAATATCTTTGTTTTTACTGATTCACTATAAGATACACATCAGAAGGTGAATTCTTCTTAAAATTGATTTAAATTCCTGTTAAATCACTGGAAAACAAAGCCTCATACAGGTGTAGTCCGTAATTGATACGTTCCAGGCTCAGGTTCTCATTGGGGCTGTGCTGATTGTTATCCGGATTCACCAGTGGGACGATAATAGCAGGAATTTTCAGGGTATTGATAAAGGGGGAGATAGGAACGGTGCCTCCCATGATACGAATATTTACGGGCTCTTCCTTAAAAGCAGTTCTCAATGTGTTTTGCAGCCACAGCGCCTCCTTGCTATTCATAGCGGTTCGAAATGCCTCTGTGACCGATCCTTCTTCGAATCGCACGATATTGGGGTGTGCCATTCGGATTTCTTTTGAAGGTTCTTCCGCGGTAATATAGTATCCCTGATCTTGCAGGAAGGTGCGGATCAGATCTTTCTGGCGCTGCCCTGGTGTTTCCGGCACAAGTCTGAGGTCGAGCTCGGCCACGGCCTTTTCCGGAACAATAGTTCTTGCCTCGCTTCCGGTCCATGCGCTCTGGAGTCCGCGAACATTCAGGGAGGGAAACTGAAGTGATTCCTGGTAACTGGAACCTACTGCTTCGGGGACAGCGATTTGCTGCCGTTCTTTCAGAAGTTCTGTATTTTCGGGTACAGCAGCAAGTGCTGCTTTGATATCCGGGCTTAGGGTAATACCATCATGATACCCGGGCACCAGGACCTTGCCATTTTCATCTTTGAAAGCACTGAGCATGCGAGATAGGGTAAAGGCGGGGTTGGGGGCATAATTGCCAAAGTGCCCGCTGTGCTGGGGTTTTACCGGACCATAGGTGGTTAGTTTGAGGGTGGTGATGCCCCTGCAGCCATAAACTAAGGTAGGTTTGCCCGAGGGGTGTACAGGACCGTCATTTATGATAAGCAAATCTGCTTCAAAAAGTTCCCGGTATTTTTCAACAGCCCCGGGCAGGGGTTTGCTGGATTTTTCTTCTTCCCCATCCAGGATCACCTTGATATTAAACCCGGGGGTTTGTCCGCTGGCTACGAACTGGTCATAGGCATTGAGGAACATGACAATAGGACCTTTATCGTCTGAGACCGAGCGTCCGAAGATGCGCCAGTTGAGATCGAGTTCATTATTAAGTGCATTCTCGTCTATGGCGTTCCATTGTTCTCCGTTTTTTTCTTTCAGTACTACATTGTACGGGTTGGTCTGATCCCATTTCGACGGATCTGTTGCCTGGCCGTCAAAATGCATGTAAAAGAGTACGGTCGGACGATCTTCCTTGATTTTTCCGGAGGCAAAGAAAAGGGGAACATTAGAAGTGGGAAGTTCCATGATGCTGAATCCTCTTCTGACAAAAGCTTTTTTCAGCCAGATGATATTATCCTTCATGTCATCAAGCTGCTCTGCATCATTGGGGATGGCAACAAAATTTTTTATCTCCCTGACCGTGTTAACGATGGCAGGGTGAATGTCCTGGGCTATGAGCATGTTGCCCATTCCAAGAAAAAGCAAGAGGCTTAAGGGAAGTAGATTTTTCATGGTCTGTAATTTTGGTTAAAAATTAGAGAATTTTCTTCACTTGTCGGATACCATCAACAAATTCTCCAATTCCCTTTATGCCTTTTTTCGTTAGCTGGCGAATAAATGCCGACCCAATAATGGCACCTTTAGCAAACTCAGTAGCCTGTTTGAAGGTTTCACCATTGCTGATGCCGAAACCAACGATCCTTGGGTTTCTCAGATTCAGGGCGTCGATTCGTTTGAAATAGCCTTGTTCCTGCGCTCCGAAACCGGAATTAGATCCTGTAACGGAAGCCGAGCTCACCATGTAAATAAAGGCATTGGATACTTCGTCGATATAGCGAACCCTGGACTCCGGGGTTTGCGGAGTGATCAGAAAGATATTGGCCAATCCGTATTTTTCAAATGTGGCCATGTATTCTTTTTGATAGACATCCACAGGCAGGTCGGGTATAATGAGCCCATCGATTCCCGCTTTGGCACATTGAGCGCAAAATTCTTCTACTCCGTACTGAAGTATTGGGTTAAAATACCCCATAATGATAAGGGGGATGGAGATATCTTCCCGCACCGCTTTTAACTGTTCAAACAGTACAGCCGTAGTCATGCCGTTCTTTAACGCCTGAACCGAGCTTTCCTGGATGGTCGGCCCATCGGCCAGGGGATCGCTGAAGGGAAGGCCGATCTCGATCATGTCGACTCCGCTTTCCTGAAGTGCTTTTATAATGGGGAGGGTATCGTGAAGACCGGGATACCCCGCAGTAAAGTAAATGGAGAGGATATCGTCTTTTTCCTGAAGTTTTTTATTGATCCTGTTCATGGGTATTAGAGTTTAAAATGATCGATATATGTATTGAGGTCTTTATCGCCTCTTCCGGAGAGATTGATCACTACGATCTCGTCTTTCCGGAAGGGTCTTTTTTCGGGAATGGCCAGGGCATGGGCGGTTTCTATAGCCGGGATGATACCTTCGAGCTGGGCGAGTTCGAGTCCTGCCTTCATGGCATCGTCGTCTGTTATGGAAATAAATTCCGCACGTCGGGATGCGTAGAGGTGGGCATGCATGGGGCCTACCCCCGGGTAATCCAGTCCTGCAGATATGGAATACGGCTCTGTGATCTGTCCGTCTTCGGTTTGCATCAAAAGGGTTTTACAACCGTGAATGATCCCTTTTTTGCCCAGGGCCGAGGTCGCTGCACTATGTCCGCTTTCGATACCTTTTCCGGCTGCTTCCACCGCGATGATGTTTACCTGTTCATTGTCCAGAAAATGGTAGAAGGCTCCTGCAGCATTACTTCCGCCTCCGATACAGGCTACGATATGATCGGGTGCATTCCGGCCTTCCTTTTCCTGAAGTTGTTTTTGTATTTCTTCCGAGATCACGCTTTGAAAACGGGTAACCATATCCGGGTAAGGGTGAGGTCCGATGGCCGAACCGATGATATAATGTGTATTCACGGGATTATTGATCCAGTCGCGGATTGCCTCGTTGGTGGCATCCTTGAGGGTTCTGCTTCCTGAGCGGGCCGGTCTGACCTCGGCTCCGAGCATTTTCATCCGGGCTACATTGGGGGCCTGTCGGGCAATATCAATTTCTCCCATATAGACCACGCACTGCATTCCCATCAGGGCGCATACAGTAGCCGTGGCCACCCCGTGCTGCCCGGCGCCGGTCTCCGCAATAATACGCTGCTTGCCCAGTCTTTTAGCCAGCAGGATCTGGCCGATGGTATTGTTTACCTTATGTGCTCCTGTATGATTCAGGTCTTCCCGCTTGAGGTAAAACTTAGCCCCGTAGCGCTCCGAAAGGCGTTTTGCAAAATAAAGGGGCGTTGGGCGCCCTACATAATCGCGCAGCAAGCTTTCAAATTCTTCTTTAAAGGAGGCTTCACTGGTGATGTCCAGGTATTGGTTGCGTAATTCCTCAACGTTGGGATACAGCATTTCCGGAATATAGGCCCCGCCAAATTCTCCGTAATATCCGTTCTGATCTACATGATATTTCATTCTTGAGTATTTTTTTGTTTGAGGTTTCCCTCTACGAGTTGCGTGTTGAATTCTTTAATCAGCCTGGTGTCCTTTAGTCCAGGGCGTATTTCAAACCTGCTGTTCAGGTCGATCCCCGCACAGCGTGCCCCCCATGGGGAGGCTAAAAATGTAATTATGGCCCCGGCATCCTCGGGACCAATCCCGCCGCTTAAAAGAAAGGGGGTGTCAGCCGAATAGTCCTTCAGAATACTCCAGTCAAACTGTTCTCCATTGCCTCCTCTGTTGCGGCCCCTGGTGTCGAAAAGGAAGAGGTCTGTAACCCCTTTGTAACCGGAAATCGGAGACAGGTCTTCTTTTGCGGCGACCGGAAGTGCCTTGATGATCCTGGGGCTTAGGTCTTTTTCCTCGAGCGCACTTTTAAGGGATTGGCAATACTCCGGAGTTTCTTCTCCGTGAAGCTGGATATAGGAGAGGTCGTAGGTTTCAGCCTTGTCGGTGACCTCACTAATACTGCTGTTCACGAATACCCCGGCCAGGGCCATGTTCGATGGAAGTTGAGGAAGTTCTCCGTTAAAGTACCGCGGGGATTTTTTGTAAAAGATCAACCCCATGACCGTGGTCCCGGTCGCTGCCAGGTCCAACATGTTTTTGGGGTCTCTCATGCCGCACACCTTTCGTATCATAGGGATATCTTTTTCAGGGATTCAATAAACTGACGGGCAAAAATACCCGGATTTCCCGTACGCATAAAATATTCTCCAACCAGGAATCCCTTATATCCAAAGGGACGGAGTTCGGCAATGATCTCCTCATTGGAAATACCGCTTTCAGATACCTTCACAAATTGATCCGGGATATCCTTAGCCAGGGTTTTACTGGTGTCTGTGGAAACTTCAAAATTTTGAAGATTCCTGTTATTTACCCCAACCATATGACAATGATCATTGAGGTGGGTGTGAAGTTCTTCCCTGTTGTGCACTTCCAGGAGAACCTCCAATCCCAGATCGTTGGCCAGTAAGGCTAATTCCTTGGTGGTTTCAGGCCGCAGTGCAGCTGCAATTAGGAGAATCGTATCGGCCCCGTAGGCTTTGGCCTCGAAAACCTGGTAGGGGTCGATGGTAAAGTCTTTACGGAGCAAGGGCAGATCACAGGAGGCTCTGGCCAGTAAAAGATCATCCAGGGAACCTCCAAAATATTTTCCGTCGGTTAGCACAGACATCCCGCAAACCCCGGCATCCTGGTAGCCTTTAGCTACCTCTTCTACTGTCAGGGACTGGTTGATGACCTCCCGGGAAGGAGACCGGCGTTTGTGTTCTGCAATGATACCCGTATCGCTTTCCCTGAGCCTGGAGCTCATCGAAAGGGGAGTCCTGTTAAAAAGAACAGAGGCTTTGAGTTGGGTTTCGGGTATCAGGCTGCTTTTCAGGGCAACCTCCCTTTTTTTATCCATAATGATCTTTTGAAGGATGTTGGGTGTTTCCATCAGGTATGGTTTTATTCGCTTAGGGTTTGTAGTTTTTTAAATCGTTCCAGGGCTTGCCCCGATTGCAGGGAAGTAAAGGCCATTTCCCGGGTGTTATCCAGGTCTTTGCCTGTTGCCGTGGCAATGGCAATGGAAGCATTGGCACATACTACTGCATTTTGAGCCTCAGTTCCCTTGCCGTTGAGAACGTTTAGGAAGATCTCTGCGTTGGCCTCTATGGTGCTTCCACCGGCAATTTCCTTCGGATGCAGGGTCCGAAGTCCCAGGTCTTCCGCCTGTAATACCTGCTCCTTATGGTTGCCTATGATTTTGGCAGGTCCTGTCAGGGATACCTCGTCATAACCATCCAGGGCATGGAGTATCGTATAGTTCTTATCGGTATTCTGATAAAGATAACCATAAAGTCTGGCAAGTTCCAGGTTAAATACCCCTACCATCTGATTTTTAGGAAAGGCAGGGTTAACCATAGGCCCAAGCATATTGAAAAAGGTTTTCACCGCCAGCTCCCTCCTTATAGGGGCCACTTCTTTCATGGCCGGGTGAAATAAAGGAGCATGGAGAATACAAATACCCGCTTCATCCAGGGACCTCCTCAGGAAATCCCCGTCATTGGAAAACCTGATCCCGAGAGATTCCAGGACATTGCTGGACCCGCAGGTAGAGGAAACACCGTAATTTCCATGCTTGCTCACCGGTATCCCTGCTCCGGCTGTCACAAAGGATGCCAGGGTGGAAATGTTGAAGGTGTCTTTACCATCTCCTCCGGTTCCGCAAAGATCAATGGTTTCATATCCGTTCATATCTACGGCTATGCAAAGCTCTAACAGGGCATCCCGGAATCCTTCGAGTTCTTCGATGGTGATGTTTCGCATCATGTATACCGTGAGAAACGCTGCGATCTGGCTGGCGTTATAGTTGCCGTGAGAGATATTTATTAACACATTCCGGGCTTCTTCCCTGGAAATGGTTTCGTGATTGATTAACCTGTTAAGAATCTTTTTCATTCGAATTAAATATGGATCCAGTTTTCGAGAATTTTTTTGCCCATTGGCGTAAGTACCGATTCCGGGTGGTACTGAACCCCGCGTACATCCAGGGTTTTATGCCGGAGTGACATGATCTGTCCGTTGGCGTCTACAGCGGTGGCCATAAGTTCGTCGGGGAGTTCCCGGTCTACTACCCAACTGTGGTATCTTCCTACCTCCAGGGTTTTGGGTAAGTCTTTGTAAATAGGGTCTTCTGCAATGATCTCTACAGGAGTGGAAACCCCGTGATACACCTTTTCGATATTGTTGATCCTGCCGCCGAACACTTCCCCTATGGCCTGTTGCCCCAGGCAAACGCCCAGAATGCTGTGGGTTGGGGCATATTGTCTGATGATCGCCTTTAGTAATCCGGCCTCGTCCGGGATGCCCGGGCCTGGGGATAGCAGCACCTTGTGAAAAGGGGCAACCTCCTCCAGGTGTAGCTGATCATTGCGTTTTACCGTAACCTCACACCCCAGGTCTTCCAGGTAGTGCACCAGGTTGTAGGTGAAACTGTCGTAATTGTCTATAACTAATACTTTCATAATGCTTTCCAGATTATTTTCATAGGTTTCCGGCTAACTCCAGGGCGGTGGTCAGTGCGCCGAGTTTGTTGTAGGTTTCCTGTAATTCGGTCTCAGGGTCAGAAGCTGCGACCAGCCCGGCTCCTGCCTGGTAATAAAGATGGTGATCCTTGCTCAGGAAGGTTCTTATCATGATGGCGTGGTTGAAATTGCCGTTAAAATCCATAAAGCCGATGGCTCCCCCGTAATAATTTCGGTTGCCGGGTTCGTACCGGTCAATAAGTTGCATGGCCATATGTTTGGGGGCACCGCTCAGGGTTCCGGCCGGAAAGGTGTCTGCAACCATCTGCATGGTGGAGATCTCCGGTTTTTTCTTTGCCACCACCTTGGAAACCAGGTGGATGACGTGGGAGAAAAACTGAATTTCCCTGTTGGTCTTTACCTCGACACTGTTGCCGTTTCGGCTCAGGTCGTTGCGGGCCAGATCGACCAGCATTACATGTTCGCTGTTCTCTTTTTCGTCGTCTGCAAGGTCCCGGGCCAGTCGGGCATCTTCCTCGTCATTTCCCGTTCTCCTGAAGGTGCCTGCTATAGGGTGGATCTCGGCAATGTTGTCCTTAATGACTAATTGGGATTCCGGAGAACTGCCGAAGATCCGGAAGTTCCCGTAATCAAAAAAGAACAGGTAAGGGGAGGGATTTACGGAGCGCAGGGCGCGGTATACATTGAACTCGTCTCCTTTGAACTTCTGGCTGAACCTTCTGGAGAGCACCAGCTGGAAAACATCCCCACGAGCGCAATGCTGACGGGCTTTTTGAACCAATTCTTTATAGGCCTCATCAGAAAGAGGGGAAGAAGGGGGACCTTCAGTTGAAAACTCATAAGAGGCAAAGTTTCTTGATTTCAGTAACTGGTCGATCTCTTCAAGGTTGTTTTCCTGCTCGTAATCATGAGAAAATATGAAGGCCTCATTTTTGAAATGGTTTATGGCAATGATGTTTCTGTAAACTGCATAGTAGAGGTCCGGGATCTCCAGTCGATCATTTTTTACACTGATCTCTATGTCTTCGAAATACTGTACCGCGTCATAGGCAATATATCCAAATAAACCGTTGTTAATAAACTTGAACGGGTTGGAATCGGTCTTGAAATTACCGGTGAATTCCTCGATGAGCGCGGGGAGCAGGGTCTTATCCTTTCCCAGATCCTTCTCGGTGGTTTGACCATCCGGAAATTCCGCCCGGAACACACCCTGATCTACCCGGAGGTGTGCAATGGGGTTAAAACAGATATACGAAAAGCTGTTGTCATTGGCATGGTAATCGCTGGACTCCAGTAAAATACTGTTCGGATAGCGGTCTCTTATCTTGAGATAGATACTCACAGGGGTAATCGTGTCTGCGAGGATCTTTTTATAAGTGGTTTTTAAACGGAAAGGCTTCATGGTTTAAACTCATATTTAGGTGAACTATTGAATTTGTCTGGCAAAAAAAAAGCCTGTCGTGATCGACAGGCTTTTTGAAAAAATATTTTCATACAGCAGTGTTTCTCACGACGTTTGACGTAAGGAGTTCCACCACCAGTTATGTGCTTTGTTTCTAAACATGGGATAAATATAAAACCCATTATTTAATTATCATAGTTTTAATAAAAAAATAACACCGGGAAATGGTGAAATAAAAAAGCCCCGGAGTGTTTCCGGGACTTCTCATCATTGCCAATCCTGTAGTATTAGAATTGCAGGTCTACTACAAGATCAAATTCGTCGTAAATGGTCTTGTCTCCAAGATTGTCAAAGAAAGATCCGGATCCGTATCGAACATCGTATTCGGCGCGGTCTATCTTCAGGTTAGCTGTGGCTTTGTTACCGTAAATGGACATGGTGAAGGTTACCGGGTTGGTTTTGTCTTTAACGGTTAGGTTACCGGTTACCTCATATGCATTTTTGCCGCTGCTTTTTACATCGGTGATTTCGAGGGTTGCGGTAGGGTACTTTTCCACCCCGAAGAAATCATCCGATTTAAGATGTCCTTCCAGCTTTTGCTTGTACTCTCCGCTGAGATCAGTTGATATGATGGAAGACATGTCAACAACAAAGTTTCCTCCGGTCAGGGTTTCCCCGTCAAATTCCAGTTTTCCACTCACCAGGTCAACGGTACCTTCATGAGACCCTGTTACCTTATAACCTTTCCAGGTTACGGTACTCTCTTCGGTGTTCACGGTTTTCTCTTCAATCGGGGTGGTAAAGGCAACCGCAGTACCAACAACGGTAAGCACAAGTAATGATTTTAAAAACTTTTTCATGAGATGAATTTTAGTGTAAATATTTAAATGGTTTCGAATAATTCCTTTTCAGATTTTCTCACTTTGGCGTAATGCTGGGTATCATCCTCTTCTGAACGGTACCCTACGGTAGCGATTACTGCAGTACTCCATCCTTTTCCGGTTAATCCAAGGATCTGGTCAAACTGGTCGACCTCAAATCCTTCCATAGGACAGGCGTCGATCTCCAGGTGTGCAGCTGCAGAAAGCATATTCCCCAAGGCGATGTACGCCTGCCTGGCGGTCCATGCCGATTTCCGGGCTTCCGGAAGGGGAGTGATTTTAGATTTCATGAAATCTCCGTATCCGGCCAGATCCTCCTTCTTCAGTCCTCTGGTCTCAACAACATTGTTGATGTAGGCATCGATCTGCTGATCTCCGAAATTGGTGTCGTGAGCGAACACAATGAGTTGGGATGCATCTGTGATCTGAGGTTGGTCCCAGGCTGCAGGACGTAGTTTTTTCCTTAACTCCGGATCTTCAATGATCAGCACCTTATAAGGCTGCAAACCATAAGAGGAAGCAGAAAGCCGGATGGCTTCCTTCAGCGTTTCCAGTTTTTCTTTCTCCAGTTTTTTCGCTGGGTCGAATTTTTTGGTGGCATAACGCCATTGTAATTTTTCGATGTAATTATTCATAACGCGGTGTTTTTAATTGTTGTATATACAACTGTTGTGCTAAATTTTTTTATCCCCTTACTTTCTCCAAAAGGTCATTCAGAGAATTTATATCGTCTTCACTTAACCGGGAAATGGCTTTTTGATTCATTTCATCCATAGGGGCATCTATTTCAGATAACAGTGCTAAACCTTTCTGTGTAATACTGATCTCAACCTTTCTCCTGTTTTCGGCACAGATAATTCTGCTTGCAAGGCCTTTTTCTATAAGCTTGTCTACCAAACGGGTGGTGTTACTCATCTTATTCACCATGCGGTCCTGAATGGTGGAGAGATTCGCCGGTTTTCCCTTCTGACCTCTTAATATGCGTAAAACGTTGAATTGGGGAAGACTCAATCCAAAAGGCTTCAGTACCTCAGCGCTTTGTTCGCTAAGCAGGTTGGCGGTAAAGATGATGTTGATTACCGTTTTCCTTGCCGGTGGCATCGAAGTGGATTGTATGATTTCCTCTATCTTCATTTTTGTTTATACAACATTTGTAGGTACAAATATATAAAACCAAATGAGAATGACCATCTTTTGATGCTTAAAAAAAAGTTAAAGGGAGGAGCAGCAGTAAAAGGTTGGTTAATTTTAGCTGTCGTAAAATGGAAATAACAATGAAGCTGATTTATCAGGTATGGATTATGGGGTTGATCCTTCTCGGTTCCTGTGCATTACACGCTCAGGTGAGTGGGGAGGTTTCCGGAAGTTCCTCCACCCTCGAAATGGAGGCAGCTCCCAGGGGAATGCTTACAGGAGAGCAGGTGAGCATTCCGGTGTACGATTTCGAAGGACTGGAAGGTTTGCTCAATCGTTCAGACGACAAGGTATATGTGGTTAACTTTTGGGCAACCTGGTGCAAGCCCTGCGTTGAAGAGCTCCCTTATTTTGAAGCGCTGCATACGAAGTATGCGACAAAAGACGTGGAAGTAGTGCTGGTGAGCCTGGATTTTCCGTCCAGGGCAGAAAAGGTTTTGATTCCATTTGTTGAAAAAAGAGGACTGAAAAGTACTGTGTTGCTTCTGGATGATCCCAAACAAAACACCTGGATACCCAGGGTAAGTCCATCCTGGTCCGGAGCTATTCCGGCCACGGTGATTTTTAGCCGGGATAAAAGGGAATTCTATGAGAAATCATTTACTTTTAAAGAGCTTGAAACGGCAGTAACGAGTTTCATGAATTAATATAACCAATTATGAAAATAACAAGAATCCTTTTATTTATAGGTCTTATTGCGGTATGTTCTTCCTTTGCAGGGCTTGACCTGTTTAGCGACGGTTACAAAGTTGGCGATGTGGCCACCGATTTTAAATTGAAGAACGTTGACGGATCTATGGTGTCCCTTGCAGACTATACGGATGCAAAGGGTTTTCTGGTGGTGTTTACCTGTAATACCTGCCCCTATGCGGTGGCCTATGAAGATCGCATTATAGCGCTTCATGAAAAATATAAGCAAAAGGGCGTTCCGGTTATCGCTATCAATCCGAATAACCCTAAGGTACAACCCATGGATAGTTTTGAAGAAATGAAAAAGAGAGCTGCGGAAAAGGGCTTCTCTTTTCCCTACCTCCTGGATGAGGGGCAACAGATCTTTCCCCAATACGGAGCTAAAAGAACTCCCCACTGTTTTCTGCTGGAAAAGACAGACCGGGGGAATGTGGTAAGATATATCGGGGCTATAGACGATAATTATCAGGATGCCTCAGCCGTAGAGACCACCTATGTGGAGAATGCCATTAATGCGATGTTATCCGGGGAGGAGATCAGTGTTAAAAATACCAAGGCCATAGGTTGTACTATTAAGGTCTGACAGAAATAAAGAATTGCTTAAATTTGCGATCCGGGCCTTTTAAAGCCCGGATCTATTTATTTAAAATCATAAAAAGGTCGTATAAATATGGCAGATTTAACTCAGGAGCAATGGGTAGCTCAATTAAAAGAAGATGATAAGGCAGTTATTCTTGATGTGCGTACGGCGGCGGAAGTTGCTGAAGGTATCATTCCTAATGCCCTGCACCTGGATATATACAAGGGTCAGGAATTTATCGATGAGATCGAAAAACTGGATAAGAATAAGAACTATTACGTGTATTGCAGATCGGGAAATCGCAGTGGACAGGCCTGCTCAATTATGAACCAACTGGGTTTTAACAACGCCTACAACCTGGTGGGTGGTATGCTGGAATGGCAAGGCGAGGTTGCTGCAAAGTGATCTGACTTAATTTATTGATATACAGTAAAATAATATGCAAAACCCTGTGATTATTACGGGGATTTTGTATTTTTAGAGAAAATATTCTAAATCTGTTGAAGGAAGATTTTCTCCATTATCTGTGGCTTGCATCCAAACTGTCTCCGGGTGCGCTGTATACTTCAAATGGCGACTTTATTGTAGTCAGGGATGCCGGCACGCATAATACCAATGCGGGACCTGATTTTCTCAATGCAACACTTCTTATAGGAGATACGCTATGGTCCGGGCATGTCGAAATGCATCTTCGTTCTTCCCTTTGGTTTGAGCACAGGCATCACAAGGATGAAAACTATCAGAATGTGATCCTTCATGTAGTCTGGGAGCACGACAAGGAGGTGTATTATCCTTCAGGAGGAAGCATCCCGGTTCTTGTCCTGAGCGATATTACCCCTAAAAGATTTCTTAGGAATTACCAAAACCTTTCCAGGATTAGAAGTCAGTTCCTGAACTGTTCCGGTCAGCATGAGGCATTTGATCCGGCGTCCTGGAAAGACTGGCTTAATACCCTGTGCATGCAACGCTTGAAGGGCAGGGAGACAGCCCTTTTCAATGTTAGTCCCGATTGTTCGGGGCATTGGGAGGAGTTGTTGTTAAGGAGTGTATTCAGGTACATGGGGGCTCAGGTTAACGGGGAGGCTTTTTACAGCATTGCGGCCTCCATTGGTATTGATCGTATTCGAAGGATCCGGGCTGCAGGCGAGGATCTGGAGGTCATTTTTCACGGCATGGCGGGTCTTTTCAGGCAGAAGCAGGGCGACTCATTCTACCTGGGCCGAAAACGGGAATTTCGGTATTTGTCAAGAAAGTACAACCTCGATCCAGGTACGGTAATAACCCCGGTTTTTTTCAGGTTGCGTCCTTCCGGGTTTCCTACGGTCAGGCTTTCCCAACTGGCTGTCCTGTACGGTCAGGAGGGGTCTGTTTTTTCCAGGATCCTGGATTGTGAAACCCTGCGGGATATGCGGGAAGTTTTCTCGGTAAGGGCTCATAAATACTGGGATGTTCATTATTCCTACAGTTCCGGGGTTACGCCTGCCGTACCCAAGAAAATATCAAAGGAAAGAACAGATCTGGTTTTGATAAACGCAGTGTTGCCCCTGGTTTATGCTTTTAAAACAAATCGGGGTGCGGATGTGGGCGGCAGGATCCTTGACATGTTTTCACACATACCGGCGGAAAAGAACAGGATTATCCAATTATTCCGGCAGGAGGGGATTAACCCGGGGCATGCCGGGGAGTCTCAGGGGTTACTGGAGCTCTACGGGAGGTACTGTTCCAGGAATAAGTGCCTGGAATGCCGGGTGGGACAGTTTATAATTGGGGGATAATTTTATATTTGTAATATGAAATGGTTTACAGATCTGAGGTATTTTTTTGAGAAGCACGGCTTTGCTGTGACCTCGCGTCTTGCAGACAGATTGGGGATGAAGGCAAAGAATGTCAGGCTGTTTTTTATCTATGCTACCTTTGCCACCTTTGGAATCTGGTTTCTGTTTTACCTTGTTCTGGCCTTTTGGCTAAAGCTGAAAGACCTGATTTACACCAAGCGCAGTTCGGTTTTTGATCTCTAAGATATGTTTCAGCTTTTTCGTTCTAAATTTTACACGGCACTCATCCTGCTACTCGGGGTGATCTCTGCAGGAACCCTGGGTTATAAATTCATATCGGGATACGACTGGGTAGATGCGCTCTACATGACCGTGATTACCGTGACCACGGTTGGTTTTCGGGAAGTGGGCCCTTCAGACACTACTACAAAATTATTCACTATCGTCCTGATCGTGGGGAGTGTATTCATATTTGCCTATTCGATCTCGGTCATCACCGAATATATTCTTTCAAAAAGTACCTTTCAAAACATTAAATTCAGGGAGATGAAAAAAAAGCTAGAACAAATGGAGAATCACGTAATTATTTGTGGTTATGGCAGAAACGGAAGGCAGGCGGCAGCCAAACTGCACGCGCATCGCAGGCCTTTTGTAGTTATTGAGAGGGATGAAGAGCTGATCGATCGATTTGCCGAGGAAATCGTTTTTGTGCATGGGGATGCCAATGACGATGACGTGCTTAAGGAAGCCGGCATTGAACGCGCAAAATCCCTTATCGCCACTTTGCCCAACGATGCCGATAATTTGTTCGTGGTACTTTCTTCCCGCCAGCTGAACAAAAGACTGAGTATCATCAGCAGGGCCTCAAATGAATCCACCCTGAGTAAATTACACCTGGCCGGAGCCAATAAGACCATTATGCCTGACAAGATAGGGGGAGACCACATGGCTGCCCTGGTGGTTATGCCGGATCTGATCGAGTTTCTCGATCAGTTGTCTATCGACGGAGATAACAGTATCAACCTGGAGGAAATTGCAATAGACGATCTCACAGAGGATTTCAGTTACCGCTCTATCAGAGACCTCGATATCAGAAAACATTCCGGGTGCACCGTGATCGGGTATAAAGATCCTTCAGGGTCTTATATCATTAACCCGGAAGCCGATACCAAACTGATGCCGCACGCCAAACTTGTCGTGCTTGGAAGGCCCGAACAGATCAATAAATTAAACTCCATACTGTTCAGGAACTCATAGTTTTATTTAACTCATTTAATTTGATTAAGCGCTTTATTTTTCACATATTGCGGATCGATTTGCTAAATCCTAACATAAAATTAACCTAAACAAAAGAAATTTTATGAGAAGAAATTTTCTCTCAATATTTTTTACGCTATGTAGTGTGGCGCTCTTTGCTCAGGATCTGAGCGTTAAGGAGACGCTTATCAATCCTTCGAATAAAATTAATGATGCAGCCATACAGCTGGATGTTGATGGTGGTACACCTCCCTACACCTTCAAATGGAGCAATCAATCCACTCCTTTAAATGCTCAGGAAGCTGTTGGACTAACCGAGGGGATTCCTTATTCGGTAACGGTAACCGATGCCAATGGAGCCTCCTTCACAGGGGAATATCAGATAGAGGCCGAGTCTATTGTTGAAGTGTTTAACAGCACCATGACGCCTGCCGTAGCAGGTCTCGGGTCTGTACTTTTCTGGGATCCGTTCGCCGCCATGGGAATCTATGACCCGGTGATGTATGCCGATAAGAAGATGGTTTCCATTCCTGGATGGACCACCACTACAAAAAAGACTTTTACCCTTGAGAAATGGCTCGTTGAAGAAGGAGCTCATGTTAAAAAAGGCGATAATATTGCACGCATCTCCACTTCTGATGGAGAGGTTCTGATGGCTACAGCGACCACCAGCGGTAGCCTGGAACACCGTATTGAGGAAGGTCAGGTGATCTATGACGGAACAAAGACCTCAGACAAGATTCAAACCAATGCAGATGTGTTTGCCGATATCGTATATGACGAACAGGTACCTTTGCTGCATCCAAACGGGGATGTGCGAACCATCAGCATTCCCTTTATCGTGATCTGGCTGATCTTTGGGGCGGCGTTTTTCACCCTTAGAATGGGCTTTATCAATATCAGAGGGTTCAGACACTCGCTGGATTTGGCCAAGGGTAAATACGACGATCCGAATGCGCCAGGTAAAATTACGCACTTCCAGGCTCTTGCTACTGCAGTTTCTGCAACCGTAGGTCTGGGTAACATCGCCGGAGTGGCGGTTGCCATCTCTCTTGGGGGAGCCGGAGCAACATTCTGGATGATCGTAGCAGGTCTTTTGGGAATGTCTTCAAAATTTGTAGAGTGTACCCTGGGTGTTAAATACCGGGATATTCTGCCTGACGGACGGGTTTTCGGAGGTCCGATGAACTACCTTCGATACGGTCTTGAAAAGCGTAACCTTACCGGGTTAGGAAAAGTGCTGGCTGTGTTTTTTGCCGTACTTGGGGTCGGTGCCTCTTTCGGAGGTGGAAATATGTTCCAGGCCAACCAGAGTTTTGAGATCCTTTCAGGTCAGTTCCCTGTTCTTCAGGGGAACGGATTTATGTTTGGAGTATTGGTCTCCATCCTTGTAGGGGTGGTGATCATTGGGGGAATTGACAGTATTGCCAAGGTAACCGGAAAGATCGTTCCTTTTATGGCCGGTGTATATGTGCTTGGTGCCCTTGCCGTGATTTTTGTAAATATCGAGAACATCGGGCCTGCTTTTGGAGCAATTATCGATGGGGCATTTAGTCCCAGTGCACTTAAAGGTGGTGTGATCGGAGTATTGGTTGTCGGATTCCAGCGTGCAGCATTTTCGAATGAGGCCGGAGTAGGATCTGCGGCCATTGCGCACAGTGCTGCCAAGACTAACCATCCGCCATCAGAAGGTTTTGTGGCCCTGCTTGAGCCTTTTATCGATACCGTAGTTGTATGTACCCTGACCGCCCTGGTGCTTATCTTTACAGGAATGCACGAGATAGAAGGGGTTGCCGGTGCGGAGCTTACCTCTAATGCTTTTGGAAGTGTTATCAGTTGGTTCCCGTATGTGCTGGCAGCGGCGGTATTCCTTTTTGCGTTCTCCACCATGATCTCATGGTCTTACTACGGAATGAGAGCCTGGACCTACCTTTTCGGGAAAAGTAAAAGAACAGAGTTGATCTACAAGTTCATGTTCCTGTTCTTCGTGATCGTTGGGGCTTCTGTAAGTCTTGGAGCGGTATTGGATTTCTCAGATATGATGATCCTGGCCATGTCCTTCCCTAATATTATCGGACTTTATATAATGAGTGGGGAAGTTAGAAAAGACCTTTCAAACTATCTGAAAGACCTTAAGGATAACAAGCTTTTTAAAAAGCCTGATGTGAAAAAAGCCTCCTGAGGCATATAACATATGAAAAGAATATCCCACTTCCGATTCTCAAAGTCTCAGCGAAGTGGGATATTTTTTTTGTGCCTGTTGGTAATGGCAGTTCAGGTCATGATCTGGGCCGGAGTATTCGAAAGTCCGTCAGGTTTTGGGCAGGAAGATGAGGCGCGGATACAAAGTATAAATGCCTATATCGATTCGGTACGATTAGCCTCCCAGCCCAAGGCGTATGCCCCTGAGCCTTTTAATCCGAATTTCATGAGTGATTATAAGGGGTACAGATTTGGAATGAGTCCCGAGGAGATCGATCGGCTTTTTGCTTTCAGGGCTGACGGCCAATATGTGAATACCGCCCTTCAATTTCAGGCGGTCACCGGCATTCACGACAGTATCCTTCTGAGAATGGAACCCTATTTTCGTTTCCCTCGCTTCCCGGTATCTCCTGCCAGGGCAGATAATGTCATTAAAAAGCAGGATATCAATTCGGCTACCGCCATGGAACTGCAGAAGGTCTATGGTGTCGGGCCGGTATTGGCAGAGCGGATTATTGTCTACCGGGAACGGCTTGGAGGTTTCGCCCTAAAGGGGCAGCTGGGAGAGGTTTACGGACTAAAGGAGGAAGCGGTTTTGGGTGTTTGGGGTAGGTTTCATCTCGATGCGCCTGCAATATACCCGGTAGTAGATGTGAATACAGCAGACCTGGGTGAGCTGGCTGCGGTTCCTTATATTTCCATGGCTCTGGCAGCTAAGATCGTGGCCTACCGGTCGGCCCGGCAGCGCATCGATAGTTTGGGAGAATTAACAAAAATTCACAATTTATCAGAAAACGATTTAAGCAGAATTCAGTTATATTTGAGGGTTGAATAAAAATTGCTGCTATGAATCTAGATGTTGCAACACAAATGAATTTTGATGCTTCAGAAACTCAGCAAATGGTGGCTCAGGCGGCCAGGGATTTTGCCGAGCAATATATACGTCCACACATCATGAAATGGGATGAATCCCAGGAATTTCCTGTTGAGGTCTTTAAAAAAGCAGGAGAGCTGGGCTTTATGGGGGTTCTTGTGCCGGAGGAGTACGGGGGGTCCGGTCTCGGATACCACGAATATATCGCCATCGTAGATGAGATCTCTCAGGTAGATCCCTCTATAGGGCTTTCGGTTGCAGCCCACAATTCGCTTTGTACCAACCATATCCTGTCTTTTGGGAATGAAGAGCAAAAAAGACGTTGGATTCCCAAGCTCGCCACCGCCGAGTGGATCGGGGCCTGGGGTCTTACTGAGCACAATACCGGTTCTGATGCGGGGGGTATGAACACCACTGCCGTTAAAGACGGGGATGAGTGGATTATCAATGGTGCAAAGAATTTTATTACCCATGGAAAAAGCGGGGATGTAGCCGTGGTTATTGTTCGTACAGGAGAAAAGGGAGATTCACATGGAATGACCGCCTTTGTGGTAGAACGGGGGACTCCCGGATTTAGCAGCGGAAAAAAGGAAGATAAATTAGGAATGCGGGCCAGCGAAACTGCAGAGCTTGTATTTACCGATTGCCGTATCCCGGATGCCAACCGGCTCGGTCCTGTGGGCGACGGATTTATTCAGTCGATGAAGATACTCGACGGAGGGCGTATTTCTATAGGAGCGCTTTCCCTGGGGATTTCCAAGGGGGCGTATAAGGCGGCTTTAAAATACGCTAAGGAAAGGGTGCAGTTTGGGAAACCTATCGCAAGCTTCCAGGGTATCTCTTTCAAGCTTGCGGATATGGCAACCGAGATCGAAGCCTCAGAATTATTGCTGCATAAGGCTGCCTTTGAAAAGAACGCGGGTAGAAAAATGACTACCCTGAGTGCTATGAGTAAGATGTACGCTTCGGAAGTATGTGTCAAAGTGGCCAATGAAGCCGTGCAGATTCACGGAGGGTATGGGTATACCAAAGATTTCCCGGTGGAGAAGTTTTATCGCGATTCCAAGCTGTGTACCATAGGGGAAGGGACCACCGAAATTCAGAAGCTGGTGATCTCCAGGAATATTTTAAAATAATTTTGTTTGATATTTGAATTTTGATATATATTTGCCCCCGTTAAAAGAAAGGAGGTGCTAAGCTTATGTTAATAATACCAATAAAAGAAGGAGAAAATATAGACCGGGCGCTAAAGCGTTACAAGCGTAAATTCGACAAGACAGGAACCATGCGTCAACTTAGAAGTCGTCAGCAGTTTACCAAGCCTTCTGTCGAGAAAAGAGCTCAGGTTCAAAAAGCCGCTTATATCCAGCAGCTTAGAGATCAGGAAGAGATCTAACAGAACAGTTTCTCTTATAAGATAGGACTTCCCGTAACGGTTTTTCGTTACGGGATTTTTTTTGTCTATTTTTACCGGTATGGAGCTCCATAAGTTTACCCAATACCTGCAGTTGGAAAAACACTATTCCGACCACACTGTGAAAGCCTACCGGGCCGACCTTGAAACCTTCTTTGATTTTTGTATGGCCCATGGAGGGCAGCAGGATGTAGACCAGGTAAGTTACGGGGAGATACGTACCTGGATTGTGCACCTGGTCAATTCCGGTAAAAGTTCCCGGACGGTGAACAGGAAGGTGTCTTCTTTAAAGGCCTATTATAAATTCCTGCTTCGTATCGGGAAGATAGGGGCGGATCCTCTGGCCGGTCACCGCTCCCTTAAGGTGGCTAAGAAAGCGCAATTGCCCTTTTCAGAAAAGGAGGTTAAACTCGTCCTGGACGGACTGGGTTTTCCCAAAGGACTTTCCGGTCTCCGCGACCGCCTGATCATTGAATTATTCTACGTGACCGGACTTCGCAGAAGTGAGCTTATAGGGTTGAGGATTTCGGATGTGGATTTAGCCGGCGGAGAGTTGCGGGTGCTGGGGAAACGCAATAAGGAGCGTATCGTGCCCTTACTCGATGGAACTGCTGAAAGGATGGCCGAGTATATCCCCTTGAGAACCTTGGAATTCGGACAGGGTGAAAAAGGATGGCTTTTCCTCACCGATAAAGGAGGTAAACTCTATGATTCTTTTGTTTATAGATTGATAAATACCTATTTTAGTAAGGTGTCTGTGAAGGCAAAAAAGAGTCCGCATATCCTGCGGCATAGTTTTGCCACCCACTTATTAAATAATGGGGCAGACCTGAATTCGGTCAAGGAGTTACTGGGGCACTCCAGTCTGGCTTCCACCCAGGTGTATACCCATAATAACCTGACGGAGATCAAGAAGCAATTTTCGAGGCACCCCCGAAACCGTAAGGACTCCTGACCGGCAATGAAGTCTAATCCTTAAAACCTTAGAGATGGAAGTAAACACGCAATCTGTGAACTTCAATGTTCAACCGGATCTTCTCGATTTTATCCAAAAGCGTATGGATAAGCTGGATCATTTTTACGACAGGGTCATCTATTCGGATGTCTATCTGAAAGTGGAGAAAACCAGTGAGAAGGAGAACAAATTTGCCGAGATCAAAGTGCATGTTCCCGGGGATGATCTTATCGTGAAAAAGCAATGCAAAACCTTTGAAGAGGCGGTCGACTCAGCGGCCAGTTCTCTCGAGCGTGTGCTTACCAAAAGGAAGCAGAAACTCAGGCCTCATGCCTAGAGCAAAAATTTTTTGGAATTTATTTTGTAAAATGAATAATTTCTATACATTTGCAGTCCGTTAGAAATAGCGGACTTTTTTAGTGAAAAGCCGATGTAGCTCAGCTGGCTAGAGCAGCTGATTTGTAATCAGCAGGTCGTGGGTTCGAGTCCCTCTATCGGCTCTCTTTGAAAGGTTGAATTCCGGTTGTTTTTCGAAGCGATCGGTAAGGTTTCCGAAGGGTGTTTTTCCTTCGGGTCTGCCGGGGTGGAACACCCGGTTTCAGGTTCCTTGAAATTTTGGAAATTCATCGCGTAAACACTTCTTTTTTACTGAGGATTAACCTCTTGTGAAAAGGCAGAAAAAAAATCGCGAAAAAGACATAAAAAAACTTGTCTAGAGTCGGGTTTACAACTATATTTGCCCGCTCAAACATCAAAGGTTGTGTTGTAAATACAACTTGGGGAGATACTCAAGCGGCCAACGAGGACAGACTGTAAATCTGTTGGTTTTTACCTTCGCAGGTTCGAATCCTGCTCTCCCCACAAAACTCAGGTCAGACAGTTCTATTGTATAGGTTGTTTGATGAAAGGCGGGAGTAGCTCAGTTGGTAGAGCGTCAGCCTTCCAAGCTGAATGTCGCGAGTTCGAACCTCGTCTCCCGCTCTAAAATCTTACCGAACTTTAACGAGATTCGGTTTTCTAAAGTGCTTGAAGAGTCTTATATTTGCATTCCTTCTCCGAAGTAATGCCAGCTCTTTTCTAAAGTACTTTTGAGTTACCAAGCCGGCCGTTAGGCGGGCATTTTTGGTGGTAACTAAATAAGCCGATGTAGCTCAGGGGTAGAGCGCTTCCTTGGTAAGGAAGAGGTCACGAGTTCAATTCTCGTCATTGGCTCTTGTTGCGTTTAAATTTGAACACTAATATATAACTAAGATTAAAATTATTAAATCATGGCAAAGGAAACTTTCGATCGTTCCAAACCGCACTTAAATATAGGTACTATTGGACACGTAGATCACGGTAAAACTACTTTGACTGCTGCTATTACTAAGGTATTAGCAGACGCTGGTCTTTCTGAGTCTCGTTCATTCGATTCTATCGATAACGCTCCGGAAGAAAAAGAGAGAGGTATTACTATTAACACTTCGCACGTAGAATACCAAACTGCAAATCGTCACTATGCACACGTTGACTGTCCTGGTCACGCTGACTATGTGAAGAACATGGTAACAGGTGCTGCTCAGATGGACGGAGCTATTCTTGTAGTTGCTGCTACTGATGGTCCTATGCCACAAACTCGTGAGCACATCCTTCTTGGTCGTCAGGTAGGTGTTCCTAGAATCGTTGTATTCCTTAACAAAGTGGATATGGTTGATGATGAGGAGCTTCTTGAGTTGGTAGAGATGGAGGTAAGAGAACTTCTTTCTTTCTACGAGTATGATGGAGACAACGGTCCTGTAATTCCAGGATCTGCACTTGGAGCCCTTAACGGGGAGCAAAAGTGGGTTGACTCTGTAATGAAGCTTATGGATGCGGTTGATGAGTGGATCGAACTTCCTCAGCGTGATGTAGATAAGGATTTCCTTATGCCGATCGAGGATGTATTCACCATTACTGGTCGTGGTACTGTAGCTACAGGACGTATCGAGTCTGGTGTTGCTAAAACCGGAGATCCGGTTGATATCATCGGTATGGGTGCTGAGAAGCTTACTTCTACTATTACCGGGGTTGAGATGTTCCGTAAGATCCTTGACAGAGGTGAAGCTGGAGATAACGTAGGTATCCTTCTTAGAGGTATTGAGAAATCTGATATCAAGAGAGGTATGGTTATCTGTAAGCCAGGTTCTGTGAAGCCACACGCTAAATTCAAAGCTGAGGTGTATATCCTTAAGAAAGAAGAAGGTGGTCGTCACACTCCATTCCACAACAACTACCGTCCACAGTTCTACGTACGTACAACTGACGTGACCGGAACTATCAGTCTTCCTGATGGAGTTGAAATGGTAATGCCAGGTGATAACCTTACTATTACTGTAGAGCTTCTTTCGCCTATCGCACTTAATAAAGGTCTTCGCTTCGCGATCCGTGAAGGTGGTAGAACTGTAGGTGCAGGTCAGGTAACTGAGATTTTAGACTAAGTTCTAGATAAATAAATATCAAGTTAAGGGTATCCTGTCGTCAGGCGGGATGCCTTTAAACTTGAATAGACGGGTGTAGTTCAAGGGTAGAATAGCGGTCTCCAAAACCGTTGATGGGAGTTCGAATCTCTCCACCCGTGCGAATAGTAATACGAAGATACTATGGTTAATTATATGAAAGAGTCGTTCGAGGAATTAAGAGCGAATGTAACCTGGCCAAGCTGGGCAGAAGGACAAAACCTGATGGTGGTAGTGGCTGTGTTTTCCATTCTTTTTTCTCTGGCGATCTGGGGAATAGATACGGTGTTCAGCAAGGTCATCAGTTTCTATTTCAGTCTAATCAACTAAGAATATTAAAGCATTTCAATTGCAATGGCAGAAGCATTAGCAAAACAATGGTACGTAGTGAGGGCCGTAAGCGGTCAGGAAAACAAAGTGAAGGGGTATATCGAACAGGAGATCTCCAGGCTGGGTTATTCTGATTATGTGGATGAAGTGCTGGTGCCAACTGAAAAAGTAATACAGATCCGGAACGGGAAGAAGATCAGCAAAGAGCGCGTTTATTTTCCCGGTTATGTAATGGTAAAAGCCAATCTTGGTGGTGAGGTGGTTCACGTGATCAAATCGATCACCGGGGTTATAGGTTTTCTCGGAGAGGTTAAGGGAGGTGATCCTGTGCCGTTGAGAAAATCAGAGGTCAACCGTATGTTAGGTAAGGTTGATGAGCTAACCGTAAAAACGGACAATGTAGCGATACCGTATACCATAGGAGAGACCGTAAAAGTAATTGACGGGCCTTTCAACGGGTTTAACGGGACAGTAGAGAAGATCAACGAGGAAAAGCGCAAGCTGGAAGTGATGGTGAAGATCTTCGGGAGAAAGACTCCGCTGGAATTAAGCTACATGCAGGTAGAGAAAATATAATTGTTACATTATATAGATGCGCCTTGCTTCCATTAGGGCGTTTCGAATGTTAAATTGAACTATTAAACAATGGCAAAAGAAGTTAGTAAAGTAGTTAAGCTACAAGTTAGGGGAGGTGCTGCGAATCCGTCGCCACCGGTTGGACCCGCTCTAGGTGCTGCCGGCGTTAACATCATGGAGTTCTGTAAGCAGTTTAATGCGCGTACACAGGACAAACAGGGTAAGGTATTACCTGTTGTTATCACGGTTTACTCCGATAAGTCATTCGACTTCGTTGTAAAAACACCGCCAGCGGCAGTTCAGCTAATGGAAGCGGCTAAGGTTAAAAAAGGTTCAGGAGAACCAAACCGTAAGAAAGTAGCCAGCGTTACCTGGGAACAGGTGAAGGCTATCGCAGAAGACAAAATGCAGGATCTTAATGCATTCACCGTGGAATCAGCCATGAGCATGGTTGCCGGTACTGCAAGATCAATGGGTCTAACGGTTTCAGGTGAAAAGCCTTTTTAATCTTAAAAGAATCTAGAAATGGCACGATTAACGAAAAAACAAAAAGAGGCTGCAGCAAAAATCGACAGAAGTAAACTTTACTCTGTTGCAGAAGCGTCTCAATTGGTAAAAGATATCACAAACGTAAACTTTGATGCATCTGTAGACCTTGCAGTTCGTCTTGGAGTGGACCCGCGTAAAGCTAACCAAATGGTTAGAGGTGTGGTAACCCTTCCTCACGGAACCGGTAAGGATGTAAAAGTACTTGCCCTGGTAACTCCGGATAAGGAGGCTGAGGCTAAGGAAGCAGGAGCAGATTATGTTGGTTTGGACGAGTATCTTCAAAAGATCAAAGACGGTTGGACAGATGTTGATGTGATCATCACTATGCCAAGCGTAATGGGTAAACTCGGACCCCTAGGACGTATTCTCGGTCCAAGAGGATTAATGCCGAACCCAAAGACCGGTACGGTAACTATGGATGTTGCTAAGGCTGTTGGAGAGGTGAAGGCTGGTAAGATCGACTTTAAAGTTGATAAGACCGGTATCGTTCACGCTTCCATCGGAAAGGCATCCTTTACTGCCGATAAAATCGCCGGAAACGCGAATGAATTAATCCAAACTTTAATTAAACTTAAGCCAACTGCGGCTAAAGGTACCTATATCAAGAGTATCTCAATGTCTAGTACAATGAGTCCCGGGGTGCCTGTCGATCCGAAAGCAGTTTAATTGGCAGTTGTAAATTTTTTGAATCATGACTAGAGAAGAAAAGTTAACGGTAATAGAAGATTTGACTGCACAGTTAGCTGATAGTGGGGTAATTTACCTCGCAGATATATCAGGATTAGATGCCCAGACAACCTCCAACCTAAGGAGAGCTTGTTTTAAGGCAAACATCAAGCTTGCAGTTGTTAAGAATACCTTGCTTGCAAAAGCAATGGAAGCTTCTGACAAGGACTTCGGAGAACTTCCTTCTACATTAAAAGGAAACACCTCTCTGATGCTTTCAGAAACCGGTAACGCTCCGGCTAAGCTTATCAAGGATTTCAGAAAGAAATCTGAAAAGCCCCTTCTAAAGGGAGCCTTCATCGAAGAGGCGATCTTCGTTGGAGATGATCAGCTGGAAACTCTTGTGGCTATCAAGTCTAAAGAGGAAGTTATCGGAGATATCATCGGATTGCTACAATCGCCTGCTAAGAACGTTATCAGCGGTCTTAAGAGCGGAGGTGGGAAACTGGCCGGTATCCTGAAGACCCTTTCAGAGAAAGAATCATAAGAACGCACTTAAACAATTATACATTAAAATTTTACATTAAAAACGATAGAAAATGGCAGATTTAAAAGATTTTGCAGAACAATTGGTTAACCTTACCGTAAAAGAAGTAAACGAGTTAGCTGATATCCTTAAAGAAGAATATGGTATCGAGCCTGCAGCTGCTGCTGTAGCTGTTGCTGGTGGTGGTGCTGCCGGTGGTGGTGACGCTGCTGAGGAGAAAACTGAGTTTGACGTTATCCTTAAGGCCGCTGGTGCTTCTAAGCTTGCTGTTGTTAAGCTTGTAAAAGAGCTTACCGGACTTGGGCTTAAAGAAGCTAAAGAAATGGTAGATAGCGCTCCTAAAGCTATCAAAGAAGGTATCTCTAAAGATGAGGCCGAAGGTCTTAAGTCGTCTTTAGAAGAGGCTGGTGCTGAGGTAGAATTGAAGTAATTTTGCCTTACAGCTCAAGCTGTAAAAACACGGTTTAGGTCTATCCCCGAAGGTGGGGATAAGACCTAAACCCTTTTGCGTATATGACGATATACGTAAGTTAACATTTATTTTAATCATAATACTGTCCATTGATGTTCACAAATCAGACTGAAAGAATTAATTTCGCCTCAGCTAAAAGCACTCCGGACTACCCGGATTTTTTGGACATTCAGATCAAATCCTTCCAGGACTTCTTCCAGCTGGAAACCAAATCTGAAGAGCGGGGTAACGAAGGTCTTTACAACACCTTCATGGAGAACTTCCCTATTACTGATACGCGCAATCAATTTGTACTTGAATTCTTAGATTATTTTATCGACCCTCCAAGGTATTCCATTCAGGAGTGTATCGAAAGAGGATTGACGTACAGCGTGCCGTTAAAAGCGCGTTTGAAGCTTTACTGTACAGATCCGGAGCATGAAGACTTCGAGACCATCGTACAGGACGTATACCTGGGAACGATCCCTTATATGACTCCCAGTGGTACCTTTGTGATCAATGGAGCGGAAAGGGTTGTGGTTTCTCAATTGCACCGTTCTCCCGGAGTTTTCTTCGGACAATCTTTCCACGCTAACGGAACCAAGCTGTATTCTGCAAGGGTGATTCCTTTCAAAGGTTCCTGGATCGAATTTGCTACCGATATCAACAGCGTAATGTACGCTTATATCGACCGTAAAAAGAAATTACCTGTAACCACGCTTTTCCGGGCTATCGGATTTGAGCGTGATAAAGACATTCTGGAAATCTTCGACCTGGCAGAAGAGGTGAAGGTAACCAAAACCGGACTTAAAAAAGTACAGGGCCGTAAACTGGCTGCCCGTGTACTTAAAACATGGCACGAGGATTTTGTGGATGAGGATACCGGAGAAGTGGTATCTATTGAACGAAATGAGATCATCCTCGACAGGGATACCGTTCTTGAGAAAGAGCACCTGGAAGAGATCCTGGACACCGACGTGAAGACCATCCTCCTGCATAAGGAAGACAGTCAGACCGGAGATTATGCCATTATTTACAATACCCTTCAAAAGGACCCTACAAATTCTGAAAAAGAGGCTGTAGAACACATATACCGTCAGCTGCGTAATGCAGAACCGCCGGATGAGGAAACTGCCCGTGGTATTATCGATAAATTATTCTTCTCAGACCAGCGTTACAACCTCGGAGAGGTGGGACGTTACCGAATGAACAAAAAACTCGGTCTTGACATTGAGATGGATAAGCAGGTGCTTACCAAGGAAGATATCATCACGATCATCAAGTACCTTATCGAGCTTATTAATTCCAAAGCGGAAATTGACGATATCGACCACCTTTCCAACAGACGTGTTCGTACCGTTGGAGAGCAGTTGTCTACACAGTTTGGTGTAGGTCTGGCCCGTATGGCAAGAACCATCCGTGAGCGTATGAACGTACGTGATAACGAGGTGTTTACCCCTATTGACCTGATCAACGCCAAAACACTTTCTTCTGTAATTAACTCGTTCTTTGGTACCAACCAGCTGTCACAGTTCATGGACCAGACCAACCCGCTTGCAGAGATCACGCACAAGCGTCGTCTTTCTGCCCTTGGGCCTGGAGGTCTGTCCAGAGAGCGTGCCGGATTCGAGGTTCGTGACGTTCACTATACCCACTACGGTAGGTTGTGTCCGATCGAAACCCCGGAAGGACCAAACATTGGTCTGATCTCCTCGCTGTCTGTTTTCGCCAAGGTGAACAATATGGGATTCATTGAAACCCCTTATCGCACCGTGGAAAATGGAAAAGTGAATCTCGGAGAGGTACTTTATCTGAGTGCCGAAGAAGAGGAAGGAAAGAAAATTGCTAAGGCAAACATTCCGTTAAAAGACGACGGAACCATAGTGAACGATAAGGTTATTGCTCGTGAGGAAGGTGACTTCCCCGTGGTAGACCCTGCAGAAGTTCAATATACCGACGTGGCGCCAAACCAGATTGCTTCGATCTCGGCCTCGCTGATCCCGTTCCTGGAACACGATGATGCGAACCGTGCACTGATGGGATCTAACATGATGCGTCAGGCGGTTCCGCTATTGCGCCCGGAATCACCTATTGTAGGAACCGGACTGGAACGCCAGGTAGCTTCAGATTCCAGAGTACTGGTAAATGCTGAAGGTGACGGGGAAGTGGATTACGTAGATGCTAAGAAAATTATAATCAAGTACGATCGCACCGATACGGACAGGTTGGTGAGCTTCGACGATGATTATAAGGCTTACGATCTCGTAAAATTCCGCAAGACCAACCAGGGAACTTCGATCAACCTGAAGCCTATCGTTAGAAAAGGCGACAGAGTGAAGAAGGGACAGGTACTTTGTGAAGGGTATGCCACCCAGCAGGGAGAACTTGCACTGGGTAGAAACCTTCAGGTGGCCTTCATGCCCTGGAAGGGATATAACTTTGAGGATGCGATCGTGATCTCAGAAAAAGTGGTTAGGGAAGATATCTTTACCTCTATCCACATCGATGAGTACTCACTGGAAGTTAGGGATACCAAACTGGGAGCAGAAGAGCTTACCAACGATATTCCAAACGTATCCGAAGAGGCTACCAAAGAACTCGATGAGAATGGTATGATCAGGATCGGAGCCGAGGTGAAGCCCGGAGATATCCTGATCGGTAAGATCACTCCTAAAGGAGAATCTGATCCTACTCCGGAAGAGAAACTGCTTCGTGCCATCTTCGGTGATAAGGCCGGAGATGTGAAGGATGCCTCCCTGAAGGCTTCTCCTTCGCTTAGTGGAGTGGTAATCGATAAGAAACTGTTCTCAAGAGCAATTAAAGACAAGCGCAAGAGAGCAAAAGATAAAGAAGATATTGCCAAGTTGGAGTTGGAATACGAAACCAAGTTCAACCAGTTGAAAGATGTATTGGTAGAGAAACTCTTCTCTATAGTAAATGGTAAGACTTCTCAGGGGGTATTTAACGACCTCGGAGAGGAAGTATTGCCAAAAGGGAAGAAGTACACCTTGAAAATGCTGAATGCTGTAGACGATTTCGCCCACCTGGTGAGCGGAACCTGGACTACTGATGATGAGACCAATGCGCTTATCAACGATCTTCTTCACAATTATAAGATCAAATTAAATGACCTGCAAGGGGCGCTTCGAAGAGATAAGTTTACCATCTCTGTAGGGGACGAACTTCCTGCGGGAATCATGAAGCTTGCAAAAGTGTATATCGCCAAGAAGCGTAAGTTGAAGGTAGGTGATAAAATGGCAGGTCGCCACGGGAACAAGGGTATCGTAGCACGTATTGTACGTCAGGAAGATATGCCGTTCCTGGAAGACGGTACACCGGTTGATATCGTGCTGAACCCACTTGGGGTACCATCGCGTATGAACATTGGACAGATCTATGAGACCGTTCTTGGATGGGCTGGTAAGAAACTTCAGAAGAAGTTCGCTACCCCGATCTTTGACGGAGCTTCACTGGACGAGATCAATGAACTTACCGATGAAGCCGGTATTCCACGCTTCGGACATACCCACCTTTACGATGGGGGAACCGGAGAACGTTTTGACCAGGCCGCTACAGTAGGTGTGATTTACATGCTTAAATTAGGTCACATGGTAGATGATAAGATGCACGCACGTTCTATCGGACCATACTCGCTTATTACCCAGCAACCTCTTGGAGGTAAGGCACAATTCGGGGGTCAGCGTTTTGGTGAGATGGAGGTATGGGCACTGGAGGCCTATGGTGCATCGAGCACGCTAAGAGAGATCTTGACCGTTAAATCTGATGATGTAATCGGTAGAGCTAAAACCTACGAGTCGATCGTTAAGGGAGAAAGCATGCCGGAGCCCGGATTACCTGAATCGTTCAATGTATTGATGCATGAACTGAAAGGACTCGGACTCGACATCAGATTAGAAGAATAAATTTTGGATCGCTGCCTTCCCCGGAGGGCAGCGGTTTAAAACGTAAGTTAAATTACACTTAATTCATTATCACCATTTATTATGGCTAGAAATAAAGATAAGAATACAGTACAGAGATTTAATAAGATCTCGATCGGATTAGCATCTCCCGAGGCCATTCTTGCCGAATCCAGAGGAGAGGTGTTAAAGCCGGAAACCATTAACTACCGTACCCATAAGCCCGAGCGGGACGGTCTTTTCTGTGAGCGTATCTTTGGTCCTGTAAAAGACTATGAGTGTGCCTGCGGTAAGTATAAAAGAATCCGTTATAAGGGTATTGTTTGTGACCGATGTGGAGTGGAAGTTACCGAGAAAAAGGTACGTAGAGACAGAGTAGGTCACATTAACCTGGTAGTACCTGTAGCGCATATCTGGTATTTCCGTTCCTTACCTAATAAGATTGGTTATCTTCTTGGATTGCCGTCCAAGAAACTCGATATGATCATTTACTACGAACGTTACGTAGTAATCCAGCCTGGTATTGCAAAGAATGCCGACGGGGATCCTGTTGAGAAAATGGATTTCCTGACGGAGGAAGAATACCTGAACATCCTGGATTCTATCCCGGCAGAGAACCAGTATCTCGACGATTCTGACCCGAATAAGTTCATCGCCAAGATGGGTGCCGAATGTCTGATCGAACTGCTTTCACGTATCGATCTTGACGGACTTTCTTATGAACTCCGACACAAGGCGCACAACGAGACCTCAAAACAACGTAAAACTGAAGCCCTGAAAAGGCTGCAGGTTGTGGAGGCCTTCCGCGATGCACAGCAGAACCGTGAGAACAATCCGGAATGGATGATCATGAAGGTCGTACCGGTAATTCCGCCGGAATTACGTCCGTTAGTTCCTCTGGATGGTGGACGTTTTGCCACTTCAGACCTTAATGACCTGTACAGAAGGGTAATTATCCGAAATAACCGTCTGAAGCGTCTTATGGAGATCAAAGCTCCTGAGGTGATCCTTAGAAACGAGAAGCGTATGCTGCAGGAATCTGTAGATTCACTTTTCGATAACACCCGTAAGTCTTCAGCGGTAAAAACCGAATCCAACAGACCACTTAAATCGCTGTCTGATTCCCTTAAAGGAAAACAGGGGCGTTTCCGTCAGAACCTCCTCGGTAAGCGTGTTGACTATTCTGCACGTTCGGTGATCGTTGTAGGTCCTGAGCTGAAACTCTATGAGTGTGGTCTTCCTAAAAATATGGCAGCAGAGCTTTACAAGCCCTTTGTGATCCGAAAGTTGATCGAAAGAGGTATTGTGAAAACCGTGAAATCTGCCAAGAAAATTATTGACAAGCGCGAGCCTGTAGTTTGGGACATCCTTGAGAATGTACTTAAAGGACACCCGGTACTGCTTAACCGTGCCCCCACGCTTCACCGTCTGGGTATCCAGGCCTTCCAGCCAAAACTGATCGAAGGTAAGGCGATCCAGCTGCACCCATTGGTGTGTACGGCGTTTAACGCTGACTTTGACGGTGACCAGATGGCGGTTCACCTTCCATTGGGTCCTGAGGCGATCCTGGAGGCGCAGCTGCTCATGCTTGCTTCTCATAACATCCTGAACCCTGCAAATGGTTCACCAATTACCGTACCTTCTCAGGATATGGTACT
Organism: Robertkochia flava; assembly: GCF_020166515.1. Classification (GTDB taxonomy): domain Bacteria; phylum Bacteroidota; class Bacteroidia; order Flavobacteriales; family Flavobacteriaceae; genus Robertkochia; species Robertkochia flava. The sequence goes on from NZ_JAINZT010000005.1 coordinate 143,907, forward strand.
TGGATTGTACTATATGACCAAGGGTCGCAGATCGACTCCGGAACGTCCTATCAAAGGAGAGGAACTTACGTTCTATTCGGCCGAAGAGGTAAATATCGCCTTTAACGAAAAACGTGTAGAGCTTAATGCCGTGGTTAAGGTGCGTGCCAAGGATTATAATGAGAAGGGAGAACTGGTAAATCAGATCATCGAAACTACGGTAGGTCGAATCCTGTTCAACCAGGTAGTGCCTGAAGGTGTAGGGTATGTGAACGAGCTCCTTACCAAGAAATCACTTCGTGATATTATTGGAAAGATCCTGAAGGCTACCGATGTACCAACCACTGCTGACTTCCTTGATAAGATCAAGAATATGGGGTACAACTTCGCATTTAAAGGCGGATTGTCATTCTCGCTGGGAGATATTATTATTCCGGAAGAGAAACTCGCTATGATCGAGGAAGCCAACGGGCAGGTAGACGGTATTATGATGAACTATAATATGGGTCTTATCACCAATAACGAACGTTATAACCAGGTGATCGACGTTTGGACCTCTACCAATGCCATGCTTACTGAGCTTGCCATGAAGCGTATCCGTGAGGATAACCAAGGGTTTAACTCGGTATTCATGATGCTTGACTCCGGAGCGAGGGGATCTAAAGAGCAGATCCGTCAGCTTACCGGTATGCGTGGTCTGATGGCGAAACCTAAGAAATCGACAGCCGGTGGTGGGGAGATTATCGAGAACCCGATCCTTTCGAACTTTAAGGAAGGGCTTTCGATCCTGGAATACTTTATTTCTACTCACGGTGCACGTAAAGGTCTTGCGGATACCGCTCTTAAAACGGCGGATGCAGGATACCTGACCCGTCGTCTGGTAGACGTTTCACAAGATGTGATCGTAAATGCAGAAGACTGTGATACCCTGAGAGGAGTAGAGGTAGAGCCATTGAAGAAAAACGAAGAAGTGGTGGAAAGCCTGGGAGAACGTATCCTGGGACGTGTATCACTTCACGACGTATACGATCCGCTAACGGAAGAATTGCTGGTATCTGCCGGTGAGGAGATCGATGAAGTAGCGGTGAGAAAGATTGAAGAATCACCTATCGAGCGCGTTGAAGTGCGTTCCCCTCTTACCTGTGAGGCCAAGCAAGGAATCTGTGCCAAGTGTTACGGACGTAACCTGGCTACCGGTAAGATGGTTCAGAGAGGTGAAGCTGTTGGTGTGGTTGCTGCCCAGTCTATCGGGGAGCCCGGTACACAGCTTACCCTTCGTACCTTCCACGTAGGGGGTATTGCAGGAAACATCTCTGAGGAGAACAAGATCATTGCCAGATTCAATTCTAAGATCGAGATCGAGGATCTGAAAACTGTAAAAGGTGAGGATAGTGAAGGAAACAAGGTCGATATCGTTATCTCCAGAACAGCGGAGGTGAAGTTTATCGATGAGAAGACCGGAATTACCCTCGGTACCAATAACGTACCTTACGGTTCGCAAATCTTTGTAAAAGACGGACAGTCACTGAAGAAAGGTGATGTGGTTTGTCAGTGGGATCCATATAATGCGGTAATTATCTCCGAATTCTCCGGTAAGGTAGGATTCGAAAACATCGAACAAGGTGTTACCTACCAGGTAGAGATCGATGAGCAAACCGGATTCCAGGAGAAGGTGATCTCTGAATCGAGAAATAAGAAACTTATCCCAACCCTTCACATCAAGGATGCCAAAGGTGATGTTATGCGTTCGTATAACCTGCCTGTTGGAGCTCACCTTATGGTTGAAGACGGAGATAAGATCAAGGAAGGTAAGATCCTTGTTAAGATCCCGCGTAAGTCGTCTAAGGCAGGGGATATTACAGGAGGTCTTCCAAGGGTAACCGAGCTTTTCGAAGCGCGTAACCCTTCTAACCCTGCAGTGGTCTCTGAGATCGACGGGGTGGTTTCCTTCGGTAAGATCAAACGTGGTAACCGCGAGATCATCGTTGAGTCTAAACTCGGGGAGATCAAGAAGTACCTGGTTAAACTTTCGAACCAGATCCTGGTTCAGGAGAATGACTACGTACGTGCCGGTATGCCGCTTTCCGATGGATCTGTAACACCTGAGGATATCCTTAGAATTAAAGGACCATCTGCGGTACAGCAGTACCTGGTGAACGAAGTACAGGAAGTATACCGTTTACAAGGGGTGAAGATCAATGATAAGCACTTTGAGGTGGTTGTTCGTCAGATGATGCGTAAGGTAAGGATCACCGATTCCGGAGATACCATCTTCCTTGAGCAGCAACTGGTTCATAAAGATGACTTTATTGAAGAGAACGACAGGATCTTCGGTATGAAGGTCGTAGAGGATGCCGGGGATTCAGAAACCATGAAACCCGGACAGATCATTACTCCACGTCAGTTGAGGGATGAGAACTCTATCCTGAAACGTGCAGACAAGGCGTTGGTAACTGCAAGGGAAGCAATTCCTGCAGTGGCTACTCCGATACTTCAGGGTATTACCCGTGCTTCGCTCCAAACCAAATCGTTTATCTCGGCAGCTTCCTTCCAGGAAACTACCAAAGTACTTAACGAGGCGGCAGTGAATGGTAAGGTGGATAACCTTGAAGGTCTGAAGGAGAATGTGATCGTTGGACATAAGATCCCTGCCGGTACCGGTATGAGAGATTATGACAACATCATCGTCGGATCTAAAGAAGAATACGAAGAAATCATGGCCCATAAAAAACCTCAGGTCAATTTCTAAGATAGTTTTCAATTTACAATAAGAATACCCCGGTAACCCCGGGGTATTTTTTTTGAATATGCTTACCTTTAATCGGTGTAATAAACAGATTACTTATGAGCGAAAAGAAAGAACAAAATAAGGGGCAGATCAATATAGAGCTCGATGAACAGGTAGCAGAAGGAACGTATTCCAACCTGGCCATCATTAACCATTCGGTTTCTGAATTCGTTGTGGATTTCGTGAATATCATGCCCGGAAAACCCAAGGCAAAAGTAAAGAGCCGCATCATTCTGACGCCCCAGCATGCCAAACGTTTTCTGAAGGCCCTTGGAGAAAATGTGGCCCGTTTTGAACAGGCACATGGTGAGATCAAGGATTATGAACAACCTCCAATGCCTTTGAATTTCGGACCAACGGGGGAGGCTTAAAAGTATAACAGAGCAGACACAATAAAAACTCCGGATATTTTTATTGCGGGTATAGCCTGGTTTGAACGCTGTCATCGCATAAAGCAATCAGCTGGACTTCGTGATTTTACCTGAGTATTGGGAAAAGTTGTGCTCCTATAAAATTGGAATTCACTGAATTCTTAGGGGGGAGTTATCATACGCAGCGCTGCATGAAGTGCACCATTTTTTGATATTACTCAGTCTTAATTTAGATTATTTACTTTATTTTATCGGCTGGAAAATTTCTTTCGATTATGCGACTTTCGAATTGGTTTATATGCTTCCTGATCGGTTCTGTATTTTGTTTTAATTCCTGTTCCCTTATTGAACCTCAGGAGGACGATCTTCATGCCAGGATAACCCTGGATCCGGATATTAGCAAGGGAGTAAGTGGGGAAGTCTCCGGGGATGGAGGAAACGAGGTGAGAATTTTAAGGTGGACCAATCCGGAAACTACCGCAACCCTGAATTTGGAGTTGGTGCCTGGAACAGATGGTAATATTATAGTACGCGTGCATGATGCGGAAAGGATGGAGGTGTTAAAGCGATATTGGAGCCTGGAGGATGCAGACGGGGCCTTTGTGATCTCAGGTGTTTCTGCCGGGGGAGCGTCCGGGTTGTGGTCGGTAAGTATTTCCCTGTCAAATTTTGAAGGTGATGGCAGCTATGCAGTCATCAATGGGAATTAAAAACTTTGGTTGATTTGTGTCTGCCAAAAAAATGGAATTCGATTTTTCTGAAGTTCCTTCTGAACAATAAAATAGACTGTACCTTCTAAGATCAGTTTAATGAAGGTTTAAGGCTGGTATTGGAACTTTTTAACGCGCTAGCACAAGCGAGTATCACCCAAAGATCGCCTGCAGCTACGTTGATGCGTTGTATGAGTCCCTTAACAGGTAGTAATGGGGCATTCATGCCCATCTCCCAAAAAATCACTGAGCCCCAAAGGCCGATAAATGCTAAGATTCCTATGCTCCCCAGCACCAGGGACGCCATCCGCATATGCGATCTGTATCCTTTGAACGACCACAGGCCATAGGCCAGTGCAGAGGTACTCATGGAAAATGTAGCAACAAAGGCAGCGAGCAGGTGGATGGTCATCTGCGTGGTATCGAGTTCCGGTAGGCACCCGGGAGGACAGGGGAATAGGCCAATAAGAATAAATCCGGCCCCTGCAATGGCCAGGTAGCCCATGGGTAACCAGGACCCCGGGCCCTGTATGCTTTGATTCAGAGCTTTGGCTGTAAGGATAAGAACGATGCCAAGCAGGATCAGGCTTCCTGTGTTCATAAGCGTGGCATGCGGCGTTCCTTCGGCAGATAGTTCACTGATAAAATTGAAAAAAGGATGATATCCGGGTGTAATCGCCCCGATATAGTACACGAGAAAATTTCGGAGTAATACTGTGAATATCCCGGAATATAAAATAAGTGTGGTCCATTTCTTCATAGCAGCAGGTTTTTAGGTTCCACGTTTTGGTTTCGGGTAAGGAAAATCCTTTTCAGGGAGTAATATACAGAATAGTTTTAAACCCGGAATCCCGGCATGTTAAAACCCTGACTACCTCTTTTCCAGCTCAATGATCTCCAGATCCCTGATCTGTTCTCCCTCGATCACAAAGCGCAGCATGGTTCTTACCTTGTGGAAACCGTGTTTTCCTGCCGCCCCGGGATTCATATGCAGTAACCCCAGCTTCTTGTCCCATATGACCTTCAGGATGTGGGAATGCCCGCATATAAAGAGCTTAGGAGGATTATTACGGATCTCTTCACGAATCCTTTTGTCGTATCGCCCGGGATATCCCCCGATGTGGGTGATCCAGACATCCACTCCTTCACACATAAACCTGTTGTTTTCCGGGAAATCAGCTCTTACTACGTGGTCGTCTATATTTCCCCAAACGCCCTGAAGTGGTTTAAGGCTTTTCAAGGTGTCGGTTACCTGAATATCTCCGATATCTCCTGCATGCCATACCTCATCGGCCTGGCGGACATACTTCAGGATCTGTTCGTCCATGTGGCTATGTGTATCTGAGAGGAGGAGGATTCGGGTCATAAAACTTAAAAAATCTTTAAATACAACGGCAGTAAGGTCCGTATGCAATATATTAGATATCTTTGCAGGTCTGTACAAAAGTACCATTTTGCTTTGAGATATTTCATTGAGTTTTCATATCACGGCAAGGCGTATCACGGTTGGCAACGACAGCCTAATGCGGTTTCCGTTCAGGAGGTTCTGGAGAAGGCCATGCGCCTTTTACTGCGTGCTGAAACGCCGGTAACAGGAGCAGGGCGAACCGACGCCGGAGTTCATGCCAGGGTAATGGCTGCACATTTTGACACAGCGGAAATCCCTGATCTTACCGAGTTCCAGTATCGCTTAAACAGGCTTCTGCCGGGAGATATAGCCATCACAGGTCTGTACCATGTAAACGAAGACGCCCACGCAAGATTTGATGCTGTCTCCCGAAGCTATGAATACCACCTTGTTCAGGAAAAGGATCCGTTTTTAAGGGACCTGGCTTATGAATACCGCGCGCCCCTGGATGTGGATAGGATGAACAAGGCCGCTGCGCTATTGTTGGAATATGAAGACTTTGAATGTTTTTCCCGTTCAAAGACCGATGTAAAGACTTATTTTTGCAAGATATCACAGGCAGAATGGAAGCGTATATCCCCGGAGCGACTGGTGTTTCATATTTCTGCCGACCGGTTTTTAAGGAATATGGTACGGGCAATAGTGGGGACTTTGCTGGAGGTCGGACAGGGAAAACTGGATGAAGAAGGATTGCGCCGTATCATAGATAGCAAGAATCGCAGTGAGGCAGGTGCTTCTGTACCTGCACATGGTTTATTTTTAACCGATGTTTCATACCCAAACCGAATACGAATAACTAATGAGTAAGGATACTACCGGAAAATCGTTTGATCTGAACCTGTTTGCCAGGCTGATGAAGTATACCAGCCCTTATCGGTTAACCTTTACAGGTGTTGCCGTGGCGGCCATACTTCTGTCTTTCTTTTCATCGGTACGCCCCATTATACTCAGGTACACCGTGAACGATTATATCATCGGGAAAGATCCGGAAGGGTTATTGTACTTTGTATTACTCATGACGGCTGCCCTTTTTCTGGAAGTATTAAGTCAGCTTTCCTTTATCTACTTTGCCAACTGGCTGGGTCAGTCGGTGATCCGGGATATCAGGATCAGACTTTTTGATCATATGATCCGATTCCGGATGAAGTATTTCGACAGTTCTTCTGTGGGGATCCTGGTAACCCGTGCGGTGAATGATATCGAACGTATCGCGGCGATATTCAGCGACGGTCTGTTTATGATCGTAAGTGATTTGTTGAAGATGATCGTTGTAGCGGGGGTAATGATCTATTTTAACTGGAAGCTTTCCCTTATCATTTTTGCAGTGTTGCCCCTGATGCTTTATGCAACCCGTCTCTTTCAGAAGGCTATGAAAAAAGCCTTTATCGAGGTGCGCAAGGAGGTGGCAAACCTGAATTCATTTGTGCAGGAGCGGTTAACAGGGATGAAGATCGTTCAGCTTTTTGTGAGGGAAAGACAGGAGTACAACGATTTTGTGGAGATCAATGAGAAACATAAGAAAGCCTGGATCAACACGGTATGGTATAACTCCATATTTATTGCCGTGGTCGAATTAATGTCGGCCATAACCACGGGTCTTATCGTATGGTATGGGGGCTTACAGGCGGTGTTGAATAATGACATCAGTAAACTGGGAGATGTTTTCATGTTTATTATGCTCTCTACAATGATCTTCCGTCCGTTAAGGCAGATCGCCGACAAGTTTAACACCCTCCAGATGGGTATGGTGGCGGCCAATCGGGTCTTTGATGTTTTGGATACCAAGAGCAGGGTGGAAGAAACCGGTACCGTGGTAGCCGGCCATTTTGAAGGGAGGATCGAGTTTGATAATGTACGTTTTGAATATGTCGCAGGGGAAGAGGTTCTTCACGGAATCAGCTTTGTAGCCAATCCCGGAGAAACTGTGGCTATTGTTGGAGCTACCGGAGCTGGGAAATCGACCATCATCAATCTGCTCAATCGTTTCTACGATATTAAGGGAGGACAGATTCGTATCGATGGGCAGGATATCAATTCGTTTACCGTACAATCACTTCGCGATGAGATCGCCATCGTGCTGCAGGATGTGTTCCTGTTCGCAGACACCATTCTGAATAATATCACCCTCAAGAATCCTGACATTACAGAGGATGAGGTTATAAAGGCTGCCAAGGCAATAGGCATTCATAAATTTATTGAAAGTCTGCCTGGAGGCTACCATTACAATGTAAAAGAGCGGGGTAGTATGCTCTCCAGCGGACAACGCCAGTTGATCGCCTTTCTAAGGGCTTATGTGAGCAATCCGTCTATTCTTGTTCTGGATGAGGCTACTTCCTCGGTAGACGGCCATTCTGAAAAGCTGATCCAGCGTGCCACCGAGCGGGTAACCAAGGGACGTACCTCCATTGTCATTGCACACCGCCTGGCAACGGTTAAAAAGGCTGATCAGATTATCGTGATGGAAGCCGGAAGAATTGTGGAGACCGGAACCCATAATGAGCTCCTTCAGAAGGAAGGCGGTCATTACCGAAACCTGTACGAAGTGCAGTTCATGGCAGAGGAGGAGACGGTTTAGGAGACCGGGATTCGGTCCCGATTTCTTGCAACAATTCGAAGGGCAAGTTGAATTCAGACTACTCAGCAACTCATCTTGTCGAATTGACTGCAAGACCTATCCAATAATTTATGGGGATACTATTGTGATGGATACCCGGGTTATTCCAGATCTTTTTTCAGGGTTTCAATAAGCTCATCGCTGTCTTCAAAAAGTACGAATTCGCCATTTTTGATATAAGATACCTGCCCGGTCTCTTCACTTACCACTAAAGCCACGGCATCCGTTTTTTCAGTGATTCCAACAGCTGCCCTGTGGCGGAGCCCAAACCGAAGCGGGATGTTCCTTTCATTCGATACAGGTAGTATCACCCGGGTGGCGGTTATCCTGTTGTCTTCTATGATCACTGCCCCGTCGTGGAGTGGGCTGTTTTTGAAGAATATGCTTTCAAGAATGGGTTGGGTCACCTCGATATTCATACTGTCCCCGGTATTTTTCACAAACTCGAGGGAGCTGTTACGTTCAATTACGATGATGGCCCCGGTATAGGTTTTACTCATCTTTTCACAGGCCTGAACGATGGCCTCGACATCGGTTTCAAGCTGTACCCGCTCTGTCTTTAAGAATTTAAAATACCTGGAAAATCCATTTTTACCACCGAAATTGGTGGATCCGATCATGAGGAGGAATTTTCGTATTTCCTGCTGGAATACCACGATAAGGGCGAAGAATCCCACGCCGATAAACCGGCCGAAAATATTACTCAGTACCCGCATGTTCAGTGCTTCGGTAATCAGGTAGATGATGTAGATGATCACGATCCCCAGAAAAATGTTGATCGCTACCGTTCCTTTCAGGAGCTTATACAGGGAATACATTAAAAAGGCCACCAGGACGATGTCAATAATGTCAATGATCTGAAAATCGAGAAAGTCGAATAACTCCAAAGTAGGCAGGTTTTATGTAAAAATACAGTTCTGGCTGAATAAATAAAAAAAATGTTATGCTGTTATAAGGTAAAGCAGCCATAAGGTGGGGTTGAGATGATTTCGGGTGCTATGCCATCTTCTTCTTTTGCGACATTTTCATTCCCCTTTGCCCCCTGTTTTCCATTTCGTTTCCGCTCACCCCCTGACCATTCCCCATAGCTTTACGCATTCCACAGCCTCCTTCACATCGTGTACGCGCAGGATATTTGCACCACGTTCAAGGGCCAGCGTATTCAGTACACTGGTGCCGTTCAGGGCTTCTGCTGCAGTGGTATCAAGAGTTTTATAGATCATGGATTTTCTGCTGATGCCCACCAATATAGGCTTATCCAGTATTTTCAGGTGTTCCAGGTTGCGAAGCAGTTCGAAATTCTGGGTTATATTTTTGGCAAAGCCAAAGCCCGGGTCGATGATCACGTCGTTGACCTTAAAATCCCTTGCCCTTGCGATCTGTTTGGAAAAGAAATAGGTGATCTCCTTTAAAAGGTTATTGTATTCGGCAAGGGTTTTCATGTTCTGTGGGGTTCCCTTCATATGCATCATGATGTAAGGTACCCCAAGCTTTCCCGCAATGGGCAGCATTTCTTCATCCAGGCTACCCCCGGAAATATCGTTAATGACCGCCCCTCCGGCAAGGATGTTCTCTTTCGCAACCCGTCCCCGAAAAGTGTCTATGGAAATAAGGATCTCCGGGAAATTTTTTACCAGGGCTTCCGTAGCTGTTACAGTTCGCTTTAATTCTTCATCTTCAGAAATATGAGTTGCTCCCGGCCTGGAACTGTAACCGCCTATATCAATAAAATCGGCGCCTTCCCTTAGCATTTGCTCCGCCTGAGTTAACAGAAGTTTGTCGCTATTGTATTTGCCTCCGTCAAAGAAGGAATCCGGGGTTACATTCAGGATTCCCATTACTCTTGGGATGCTGAGGTCTTTGAGTTGTCCTTTACAGTTTATGGTCATAAGTTGTTAGTAAAAAAAACTTTTACAGAGAATGTGAAGTGGTTCTCTTAAGGGAAAACCACTATTTTTGAACAAAACCTTATTTTACGCGAAATTTAATCAAAATTCGACCATTCTCATGCATGATACCTCAAAACAATACGATGCAGTGATCGGGCCTTGCCGTGATTTATTTACCAAGAAAATGAAAGATTACGGAAGTGCCTGGAGAATTCTTCGATTGCCCTCCCTGACCGATCAGATCTTTATAAAAGCCCAGCGTATTCGCTCGCTTCAGGAGAATGCGGAACGACGGATAGACGAGGATGAGGTGGCCGAGTTTATCGGGATCATCAACTACTCGGTGATGGCCTTGATACAGATCGACATGGGTATTGCCAAAGAACCGGATCTCGACGTACAGGAGGCAGTTAGATTGTATGATGAAAAGGTAGCCCTGACCAAATCGCTTATGGAGGATAAAAATCACGATTACGGGGAAGCCTGGAGGGATATGAGGGTAAGTTCCCTGACCGATCTGATTCTTCAGAAGATCCTTAGGGTGAAACAGATCGAGGATAACCAGGGTAAAACTCTTGTAAGTGAAGGTATCGATGCGAATTATCAGGATATGATCAATTATGCGGTATTCGCCCTGATCCATCTCAAAGCCTTTGAATCAGAAGCCTGACCCTTAGCTTGAATCCTAACCAGCCATATCCATGAAACTTTTAACCACCTTTTCCAGATTACTAACAGGTTTTGTATTTATACTCAGCGGACTCATAAAGATGAATGATCCGGTGGGATTTTCTTTTAAACTCGAGGAATATTTCGGGGCCGATGTGCTTAACCTTGAATTTCTACAGCCCTTTGCACTTGGAATAGCCGTATTTCTTGTAATAGTGGAAGTGTTACTTGGGGTTTCCCTGTTGCTTGGATTTAAGAAGAAATTCACGCTTTGGAGCCTCCTGGCCATGATCGTCTTCTTTACCTTTCTCACATTTTACTCGGCCTATTTTAACAAGGTAACCGATTGCGGCTGTTTTGGTGATGCCATCAAATTAACCCCATGGGAGTCATTTACCAAAGACGTGATTCTTCTGGTGTTGATCCTGATCTTGTTAGCGGGGCAAAAATATATACGGCCTGTATTCGGAATAAAGGTCACCACTGCCACCATGGGGATGGTAACTCTTGGAAGTGTGGTATTCAGTTATTACGTGATCGCGCATCTGCCTGTGATCGACTTCAGACCCTATGAGATCGGGGCTAATATCCCGGAGGGAATGCAAATTCCTGAAGATGCCCCCAAACCTGTCTATGAATATTCCTGGAAGTTTAAGGTAGGGGATACGGAAAAGGTGGTGGTTACCAATGGAGATTATCCCGAAGTAGACGGGGATTTTTTAGACGTTGAGACCGAAGAGGTTCAAAAGGGCTATGAACCTCCAATCCATGATTTTACCATGGAAAAGGACGGGGAAGATTTTACCGGAACCCTCATGAGCGAGCCGGAATTAATGGTGGTAATCGCAAGGGTGGCTGAAAAGACTGCGCCCGGATCCCTGGAAAAAGTGGATGCCGGGATCCGGGAAGCACAGGAAAAAGGGTATAGGGTTATCGGACTTTCTGCATCTTCCCCGGAGGCTGTGGATGCATTAAAGAAACGCGCGGGGTGGGAGCTAGATTTTTATTTCTGCGACCTGACCACCCTGAAAACCATTGTGCGTTCAAATCCCGGAATACTACTGCTGCAGAAGGGAACCATTGTCCAAAAATTGCATTACAACGATATCGAATCTCTCGAACTCTGACCCGAAATAGGCCCTATGTTCTTCTTTATTGATATTTTTGTAACACGGGCCTTGAGGTGAAAGGATCCCGTGAACAAAATTATGTACCAACCACAAGATTAATCTTTAGAACATCGTACCCATGAGGAGAAAAATTGTTGCCGGGAACTGGAAAATGAATATGGACCTGGCCCAGACAGAATCGTTAATAGATGAACTGACGCGTAACATGCCGGAGACCGTGGCCGACGTTATGATCGCTCCAACCTTTACCAGTCTGTACAGGGCTTTTCAATTATTGAGAACCCATAAGATAGAGGTGATCGGACAAAATATGCACTACGAAGACAACGGGGCCTTCACAGGAGAGATCTCTGCGGGGATGCTTAAGAGTGTAGGAGTTAACACGGTTATTCTCGGGCACTCCGAGCGCAGGGCTTATTTTGGAGAAACAGATGAGATGCTCGCAAAGAAAGTGGATACGGCGATGAAACATGAGATGGAGATCGTTTTTTGTTTTGGGGAAGAACTGGAAGACCGAAAATCAGGAAATCACTTCCAGGTGGTGGAATCTCAATTAAAGAATGCCTTGTTTCATTTCCCCGAATCTGCCTGGAAGAATATCATTCTGGCCTATGAGCCTGTATGGGCTATTGGAACAGGGGAGACCGCCAGTCCGGAGCAGGCCCAGGAGATGCATAAGTTTATCAGAGAGACGCTGGCCGCTGCCTATAGCGAAGAGCTGGCAAATGGGATTTCCATTCTTTATGGAGGTAGTGTAAAGCCGGGAAATGCCGGAGAGATCTTTTCAAAACCTGATGTGGACGGCGGTCTTATCGGAGGTGCTGCGCTGAAAGCCGAAGACTTTATCGCTATTGCTAAATCCTTTTAATCCGATCCAAAATTTATGTCTGCAGTATACCTGGAATTTGAATTTAGGGTAACCCCGAGGGAGCCTTTTAGTGACATCCTGATGGCCGAATTGGGTGAGGTGGGATTTGAAAGTTTTGCAGAAACCGGGGAAGGTTTTCTGGCCTATATCCAAAAGGAATTCTGGAATGACGATCTCCTGGACGGACTCTATACACTGGGGAATGATCAGGTTGCTGTAAGTTACAGTCAAAAGGAGGTGGAACAGGTAAACTGGAATGAAGAGTGGGAGAAGAACTTCGATCCTATCGTTGTTGATGGTAAGTGTACGGTTCGCGCTCCCTTTCATCAGCAAGGGGATACCCTGTACGATATCGTCATCGAACCCAAAATGAGTTTTGGGACCGGGCATCACGCCACCACCCATATGATGATACAGCACCTGATGGATACCGACCTCGAGGGCAAGGATGTCCTTGATATGGGGTGTGGTACTGGGGTACTGGCTATCCTGGCAGAAAAGGAAGGGGCAGCTCATGTGGATGCAATTGACATCGATAATTGGTGCTACCTGAATTCCATAGAGAATGCCGAGCGAAATAACTGTGATAAAATTGAGGTTTTTGAGGGCGATGCCTCTCTTTTAAAAGGTCGATCCTATGACGTGATCATCGCCAATATCAACAGAAATATACTGCTGGAAGACCTGCCTGTATACGCCTCTTGTTTAAGGGAAAACGGGGTTCTTTTGCTCAGCGGCTTCTATGAAAGCGACATTTCCATGATCCGCGAAAAGTGTGAGTCGCTTTCGTTAAACTTTGCTCAAAAGCTGGAGCGGAATCTTTGGGTTGCACTAAAATTCTTAAATTAGCGCAAATACAATAATTATGAGTACGAAAGAAAAGATATCCGAAGAGCTGCTGCTGGAGGAAGATGTCTTGAAGGAAAATGAGATCGTACTTTATAATGATGATGTGAATACTTTTGATCATGTGATCGAAACGCTCATCATTGCGTGTGATCATACTCCTTTGCAGGCAGAACAATGTTCCCTTATTGTTCATTACAAGGGAAAGTGTACGGTAAAGACCGGGTCTTATGAAGATCTGCGACCGCGGTGTGCAAAACTGCTGGAAGAGGGGCTTAGTGCAGAGATCGTCTAACGAGACATAAACAAACCAAATAAAAAAAGGGGGGCTGATCAGCCCCCTTTTTCTGTTATTTTTGACAGGTATCCTTACCGAGGATCCGGTATATCGGACAAAACCGGAATAAACTGGTTAACAATAGTACAATCGCGATTAGCATCATGGCAATGCCAAAATACCCGCTTATAATATTGTAATAATAGAGCAGGGCGATGACAAAGGAGATGACAACCCTGATCAGTTTATCCTGTGGTCCCATATTCTTCTTTAGTCTCATAATCAACCCTCCCTTATTTTATCGTACTTGGGCACACATAATCTGTGCGCTTCATTCCGGTTTCCTTCAGGGCTTTATACCCTCCTGCGATATCGGTTAATTGGTCGTATCCGCGTGCTTTCAGGATAGAAGCGGCAATCACAGACCGGTATCCGCCTGCGCAGTGTACGTAGTAAGGCTCATCCCTGTTGATCTCGTGCATGTGTTCATTGATAAAATCCAGGGGAAAGGACATCGCATCTGCCAGGTGTTCGGAGCTGTATTCCCCGGGTTTTCTCACATCGAGAATAGTGATATTTCCGTTGTATTCCTCTTCAAGTGCAGCAGCACTTATCGAACGAATACTTGCTGTTTCTTTTCCGGCTGCCTTCCAGGCCTCCAGACCACCTTCAAGATATCCGAGGGTATTGTCGTATCCGACACGGGAGAGCCGGGTGACCGCTTCTTCCGATTTGCCTTCGGGAACCACCAGAAGGATAGGCTGGTTCAGGTCTGTGATCAATGCCCCTACCCATGGAGCAAAGGATCCGTTCAGCCCGATGAAAATAGAATTTGGAATATGTTCTTCTACAAATTCTTCCTGCGTTCTTACGTCCAGTACCAGGGCGCTTTCATGGTTAGCCATGGCTTCGAAATTCTCTGCGGTGAGGGGAGCATCTCCTTTTTTAAGCACGGTTTCGAATGACGTATATCCCTCTTTATTCATCATGGCGTTTTTGGCAAAGTACTGAGGCGGAGGTAAAATCCCGTCCAGGACTTCCTTGACGAATTCTGCCTTGGTCATGTCCTCCCTGAGGGCATAATTGGTTTTTTTCTGATTCCCCAGGATATCGACGGTTTCCTTGCTGAGGTTTTTCCCGCAGGCAGAACCCGCGCCATGTGCAGGGTAAACGATCACATCGTCTTCCAGCGGCATGATCTTCTCACGCAGGGAGTCGAAGAGCAGACCGGCAAGGTCTTCTTTGGTTATGTCCTGTTTTATCGCCAGGTCAGGTCGTCCCACGTCTCCGAGAAAAAGTGTGTCTCCGGTAAAGATCGCGTGATTCTTCCCGTGCTCATCAATCAGGAGGTAGGTGGTCGATTCCAGGGTGTGGCCCGGAGTGTGCAAAACTTTTATGGTTACTTTTCCGATCTTAAATTCCTCCCCGTCTTTCGCAGAATGAATATCATAATTGGTTTCTGCATTGGGGCCATAAACAATCGTGGCCCCGGTTTGTTCAGCCAGGTCAATATGACCGGAAACAAAGTCGGCATGGAAATGGGTCTCAAAAACATATTTAATGGACGCACCACGCTCTTTTGCACGGTCTATATAGGGTTGTGTATCTCTGAGCGGATCGATGATCGCGGCCTCACCTTCAGACTCGATATAATAGGCGCCCTGGGCCAGGCAACCTGTATAGATCTGTTCAATCTTCATGGAATTCATTTTTTTCAAAGATAATAATTTCCCTTTTGGAGCAGGGTTCTCCATCTTGGTCCTCTTTCCGAGAACTTCCTTACCAACAATAAAGAAACTCATTAGCAGGATCATTACGCCGAAGCCTTTTTTCAGGACTTTGGACGGCACCCGATGGGTAAGTGTGCCGCCAATCAAAGTACCAACAATGGTAAACAGGGAGAAACTCAGCAGGAATTGCCAGTTGATATCGAGGGTTTGCATGTCTCCCGAAAATCCAACTAAAGAATTTATGGTAACGATAACCAAAGAGGTTCCAACCGCTGTTTTCATTGGGAGTCCGGCCCATATGGCCAGGGCAGGCACATAGAGAAATCCGCCTCCGGCCCCGATGAAACCGGTAATGACACCTATAAAAAGGCCTTGCAAAAAAGTTTTGTAATACGGCTGTTTTCCCTGTTTTCCGGGCGGCGCATCGGTATTTCTGCCGCGAATCATAGACATGGAAGCCAGAAACATCACCGCCGCAAAAAATACCATGATCAGCATATCTTTGGTAATGGTATAGCCGGGAAGTTCCAGGATGATTTCGGGGAGAAAGGGTACCAGGTATCTCCTGGAAAGGTAGACAGCCATGAAGGAGGGGAAACAAAAAGCAAATCCGGTTTTAAAATCTACCAGTCCTTTCCGGTGTTTTTGGGCTGTACCAAAGAGGGAAGATATTCCCACCACGAACAGGGAATAGGCAGTGGCGGTTACCGGGTTGTAATGCAGGAGATAGACGAGAAGGGGGACGGTTAGGATAGAGCCACCTCCCCCAAGTAAACCGATAATAAGACCGATTAACAACGCTCCCCCGTATCCGAAGATCTCTTCGTACCCCATTAATGAGGCAGTTTATCTCGAAGTAATCCGTAAACATAAGTGCCCAGAAGTGCCCCGCCGATAACGATCAGGATGGAGTAGACTCCGGTACCGAACAAGACGTACATGGGGCCGGGACAGGCTCCTGCAAGGGCCCATCCAAACCCGAAGATGGTGCCACCCAGGATATAGCGCGGCCAGCTCCTGTCTTTAGGGTTAAAAAGGATCTCCTTGCCTTCTATGGATTTCATATGGTTTTTCTTGATGTAGGCTACGATAATGATCCCCAGGACCACCGCAGAACCAATGATGCCGTACATGTGGAAAGCCTCAAACCGGAACATTTCATAGATGCGGTACCAGGAAACGGCTTCCGATTTTACCATTACGATCCCGAAAAATATACCTACCAGTAAAAATTTTAAATATTTCATCTTATCCAAAGATTAAAGGAATTAGGAAATGAGTCATGATAAGCCCTCCAATAAAGAAACCGATCACGGCGATAAAAGAGGGGATCTGCAGGTTGCTGATCCCTGAAATGGCGTGACCGGAGGTACAGCCACCGGCGTAGCGTGTTCCAAATCCTACCAGGAACCCGCCAATAAGCAGAATGGCGATCCCTTTAATGCTGCCAAGGGCGTCTCCGCTATAGATTTCCGGTGGTACAAGGCTCTTTCCTACGTTATCCCATCCGAAAGCCTCTAAAGAAGCTACTGTCGTTGGATTGAGATCAATGTCTACCGGGTTGGAAAGGAAGTGTACGGCGATGAATCCACCGATAACTGCTCCGATGACAACAGTAAGGTTCCAGCGTTGCGCCTTCCAGTCGAAGTCAAAGAATTTTACTTTTCTACCGGCTCCGGCCATGGAACACATGGTTCTTAGGTTTGAAGACATGCCGAATTCCTTGCCGAAGTAGAGCAACAGGAACATTGTGGCGGCAATAAGTGGTCCGCAGACGTACCAGGGCCACGGTTCTAATATAGCTTCCATAATAAGGGATTTATTTTTCACAAAGGTAACCATTTGGCTTATGTTAATCCATGCGGGATGTTATGAGAAAACAAAACCCCCTGGGATCGAGAGCGATAAATTTGAAAAGCCAAAAAAGCTTAAAAAAATCGATTTTACCCTTGGAAATAAATTGAGAAAAACATTATATTTGCACCCGCGTTTGCAACAAGACAGACGTGGAGTAAACGGCCTCGTGGCGCAACTGAATAGCGCATCTGATTACGGCTCAGAAGGTTACAGGTTTGAATCCTGTCGAGGTCACATCAAACAAAAACCCATCGCAGAAGCGATGGGTTTTTTTATTCCCTGAAGCCACGCAAGCTCGCTTGCAGATGGCGAAGGGGAATAAAAAAACAACAAGGCAGTTACCTGCCTTGGGTTTTTATTTGCAGTAGTGGGTTTATTCAGGATCTTTAATCCTGTGCCCTTCCTTCTTTACCCCAGTCCTAAAGGGTGGAAGGAAGGGTGGAAAACTTTTAATTTAGAGCAGATAGCGAAGGGGAATAAAAAAACAACAAGGCAGGTAACTGCCTTGGGTTTTTATTTGCAGTAGTGGGTTTATTCAGGATCTTTAATCCTGTGCCCTTCCTTCTTTACCCCAGCCCTAAAGGGTGTGAGGAAGGGTGGATCACTTTTAATTTAGAGCAGATGGCGAAGGGGAATAAAAAAACAACAAGGCAGGTAACTGCCTTGGGTTTTTATTTGCAGTAGTGGGTTTATTCAGGATCTTTAATCCTGTGTCCGTCCTTCTTTACCCCAGCCCTAAAGGGTGTGAGGAAGGGTGGAGAGCTTTTAATTTAGAGTAGGAGGCGAAGGGGAATAAAAAAGACAACAAGGCAGGTGACTGCCTTGGATTTTTATTTGCAGTAGTGGGTTTAAAGGATCACGAAGTAATCCTGTTGTTTAACTAGCTTCATGGCAGAAACTCCCCCTTCCGTCTTCAGTTCGGTGCCTGAAGACACCTTCCCCCGCCGGGGGAAGACCTCCAGATTAATTTAAACCGATTGAAGCAGGTGTTGTTTTTCAGGAATTCCTTCCCTGCATATTTCAAATTTCCTAATACCTTTAGAACAGAAACAATAAGTGAAAGCCTGAAACACGGCCCGGTCACAAATACTTCATAAACGCTGTATGAATAAAGGCATCGCGCATGAAGAAGTAAAATCGCTTCTTCTGGAAAACTACGGAATAAAAGGAGAGATCAGGCGCCTCGATGGTGAACTGGATCTCAATTTTATGGTCCTAACAGAGGGGCAACCCGAATATCTTTTTAAAGTCACCCATTTCGACGCTTCATCGGCTTTCCTCGATTTCCAGGTGGCCCTGCTGGAGCATCTTAGTACCCAGGACCTTCCATCACCGGCTATTATTCCAACCCTGCAAAATGAATCTTGCGGATGGTTTACTGATACCAGCGGACAATCGCGACAATTCAGATTGCTGACATGGATGCCGGGACGCCTGTGGAGCCAGGTAAACCCGGTAACCGACCACCTGAGATACAGTCTAGGAAAGGTAGCAGGGAAACTTACCCGGAGCCTCCGGGGGTTTGCGCACACGGAGAGTTACAGGAGCCTGGAATGGGATATTGCCCAGGGAGCCTGGACGGAGGAGCATCACGGATTGTTTTCCGGAGCGCAAAGAAAATGCATAGAATACTTTCAGCAAATGTTCAGGGAACAGGCCGGGGCCTACCGGGATTTGCGAAAAGCCGTGGTACATAACGATGTGAACGACAATAATATCGTGGTAACCCAGGATATCTATAACCCGGAGGTATATGCATTGATCGATTTTGGAGATGCTGTTCATACGCAGATTATCAACGATCTCGCGGTATGTTGTGTTTATGCCATTATGGAATGCAACGATCCGCTTGCTGCAGCCATTCCCATTATTCGGGGGTATCACGAAAATTTCCCACTACAGGAGAAGGAACTGGAACAGCTGTACATGGCCATAGGAATGCGCATGGTGATCTCCCTTACCAAATCGGCGATCAATAAGGTTGCAGAGCCCGAGAATGCATATCTCACCATTAGTGAAGGCCCCCTTTGGATCTTGATGGAAAAGTGGCATGCGATCTCTGCAGATTTTGCACATTTTGTTTTCAGGTCGGCCTGTGGATATGACCCTCACCCGAATGAAAAGGCCTTCAGGGATTGGGTAGCCGAAAAGGAAATGAGTATCGAAATGCTTTTTCCAAACGCCGGCAAAAAGAGGATTTTGCCTTTAGATCTTAGTATTGCAGGGAACTGGTTGGGTCTGAAGGAGGATTACGACGATCCGGAATATTTTGATTTTCGCATTCATCAATTGCAGCGGAAAGATCCCGAAGCGATCATAGCGGGAGGATATCTCGAACCGCGCCCCATTTACACCACGGGGGAGTATGTAAAACAAGGGAATCACGGGAGGGAATACCGTACCCTGCACCTGGGAGTTGACTTCTGGTTACCTGCCGGTACCCCTGTTCATGCCATAATAGAGGGAGAGGTGGTTACTGCCTGTAATGACGCCGGCGATAAGGAATATGGTGGTCTGATCATTTTAAAACACCAGGGAGCAGGATTCGAATTTTTCACCCTTTATGGACACCTGTCCCTGGAGAGTATAGAAAGGATGCGTATCGGAGACCGGATTGAAAGGGGTGGGGTTATTGGTTATCTCGGTAACTACCCGGAAAACGGGAATTGGGCCCCGCATTTACATTTCCACGTAATGTTGTCCTTACTCGATTACACGATTGACTTTCCCGGTGTGGCCTATCCCGACCAGAAAGCGATCTGGCAAAGTATTTGTCCAGATCCTAATGGATTTTTAAAGTTGAAAGAACTAAAAAGTCAACCCCGGTTTACCAGGGAAAATTTATGGTCTTACCGCAAAGAACACCTGGGGAAAGGGATGAGCCTGCAATACCAAGAACCGCTGGAAATTGTCAGGGGTAACGGGGTGTATTTGATGGACAGGGAAGGACGTCAATACCTCGATACGGTTAATAATGTAGCTCACCTGGGGCATGAACATCCTGAGGCAGTGCGTGCAGGCCAGGAGCAAATGGCGGTTCTGAATACCAATACCCGTTACCTGAATGAACATATCAATAGCCTCGCGGAGTCCCTGCTGGATACATTGCCTGAGGAGTTAACGGTTTTACATTTTGTAAACTCAGGAAGCGAAGCCAACGAACTTGCCCTTCGGATGATAGAAGCGGCGACAGGATCCAGGCATATGCTCGTTTCGGAGATCGGATACCATGGAAATACGAACCGCTGTATCGAGGTCTCTTCCTATAAGTTTGATGGGAAGGGAGGAAAAGGAGCTCCAGAACACACCCATGTATTTCCGCTTCCGGATGTCTTCAGGGGAAAATACAGGGGGAAAGAAGCCGTTAGTGGATATATTGAGGAGGTGTCCAGGCTCCTGGGGGACCTCGATAAAAACGACATACAATTGGGCGGACTGATCCTGGAACCCATTATTAGCTGTGGCGGACAGGTGGAACTTCCCACGGGATTTTTACCGGAAGTATACCATATGGTCCGCAAACGTGGAGGGCTCTGCATTTCAGATGAGGTTCAAACGGGGTGTGGCAGAGTCGGGGATCATTTCTGGGGGTTTCAGTTACACGGGGTTGTGCCGGACATCGTTACTATTGGAAAACCCTTAGGCAACGGACATCCGGTGGCTGCGGTAGCTTGCACGGCAGAGGTAGCTGAAAAGTTTGCCAATGGCATGGAGTTCTTCAATACATTTGGAGGTAACCCGGTGTCCTGTGCTATTGCTAAGAAGGTGATCGGGATCGTGCAAAGAGATGGGCTGCAGAATCATGCCGGGGAGGTTGGAAATTACCTTAAGCAACAATTAAAGGAACTGCAAAAGAGGTTTCCCATTCTGGGAGATATCCGGGGGAAAGGACTTTTTCTGGGCATTGAGTTGGTGGATAAGGAGTTGCAGCCCCTGTCAGGGCATGCAACTTACCTCGTAAATCGTATGAAGGACTATAAAATTCTGATGAGCACTGACGGAGCAGATCACAACGTGATCAAGATAAAGCCACCGATGGTATTCGATAAGGGAAATGCTGATGAGGTACTTTATTATTTGGAGAAGATTCTGAAGGAAGATCCGATGAAAATTGAATAAGCCATTTTGCCCGACAGGGGGGCTGCCTCGATGTGAATTCTAATTGTAGTTACCTGGTCTTTTAATTTTTTGTAGCCTGGTATCGCTCAAAATTAAAAGAGATGATTATAATAACTATTGTGATTACATTCCGGTTCACTGCACTGATCATCCTAAACCTCACTATGTTCTCTTAGTGCGATCTTTTCTTCTTCTTTTTCTTCATCTTCGGGGGAAAGAGTCCGCTTATACCGGGAGTGTAAGAAATAGAAGATCACCCCTGTGCCTATAGCCACAGCGACATGGATAAGGTTGGAAGGTTCAGCCCCGATAAGTAGAATGATACACAAGGTAATACCCACCATGGCCGACAGGCCTGCGTATTTGATGCGAAATATTGCCGGAGCCGGTCTTTCCTTTTTTCTCAGTCTGATTACTGCTGCCGAGATCAGAGCGAATATCAGCAGTTTACTGATCACATTAATGGCCAGGGCATAGATAAACGTACCACTCAGGGAAACTGCAAGGGTAACCAGCATATAAATAATAAGGCTCCAATAGGGGATGCGGGTTACTGGATGAACCTTACTGAAAAATCGGGGAAACTGATCGTTCTCACTCAAAGCATAAGGCAGACGGGATCCGGAAAGAACGTTTGCATTCAGGGTTCCGCTTATAGATATTACGGCTCCGATGGTGATCAGGATCCCTGCCCAGGAGCCCAGCATATATTCTGCAGCGTCCGAAAGGGGCCTTTCTGAAGCGACCAGCCCCGGGTAGGCTCCGATTGAGACAAATTGTATCAGCATATAGAATACGCTTACTGCCAGGGTCGCAGTGATCAGCGCGAAGGGGATGTCCTTTTGGGGATTTTTCATTTCCCCTGTGTTGATCACCCCACCTTCAAATCCGGTAAAAGCAAATACGAGGATCATTATTACCGAATTGAAGACTTCCGGTTTTGGTGGCTCTTCCGGCAGGGTAAGCAGGTTGGGATCGATAAAGAAGAATCCTACCAGAATAAACAACAGCAGCGGAACGATTTTTAATACCCCCAAAAGATTATTTAAATTGGCACTGCCCCGAACTCCCCGGGCATTGACTCCGAAGAACAGAAGGGTGATGGAAATGAGGGTCAGTGGCCTGTAGACCGTATCGTTAAATACCGGATCGTAATACCCCAGGTAATCTACCATAAGATTCACAAGAGCTGCAAATGAGGCTACTCTGGAGATGATCAGGATCCAGCCGGCGAGGTACCCGACAAAATCGCCATAGGCCTCCTTTAAATATAAATAAGGACCACCGGTTTTTCTAAAACGGCTTCCCACTTCAGAAAAATTCAGAATAACAATAAGCATCAGGGCGGCACAGATCAAAAATGCAGGGATACTATATAAGCCTATCCGGCTGTAGATACGGGAAGGTAATCCAAAGATTCCGGACCCGATAATACAATTAAGGACCAGGATGATGATGTCCCAACGGGTGAGTGCCCTTTTGAGCATAGCTGAGGTGATTTAGCGTTGGTTGGTTAAAAATCTGGCGACAGGTTTAAATGTAAGAAAAAGTTGGCATAGAATATAAAGGCAGGGCTTTACTTTTGGGATATAAAAAAACTGCCCCGCTCGCGCAGGGCAGTTTTTTGAAAATTTTCTTGGTGGTATGTCAGATAAAGGGGTTGGTTCGTTGGGAGTCGTTAGTGGCTAGTTGGGTAGGTCTGCCAACTTAATGACCAGGTAACTATGGAAGTTAATCACCTTTTTCAGCTTGTGACCTTCCTCCCTGGCTGCTCCTTCCGTCTTTGGGAGCGAGAAAATTTTTCCCCTCACCCCTCAACATTCTCCACTCACCATTACTCCTGTTCCACCAAAGTGTCTTCCACAACCACTTCCTCTTCCACTTCTATGGATTTAAAGCGTTCCGGGATCTCTTCCCCTTCCTCTCCGGAGAAATACGGAAAGACATCTACAATAGGAGATTCCACGATAGACGGGATGGAATAATCGCCCATAGTGTCTTTCATCACATGGGTGGTGTTATCAAAGGCTTCTTTGATGTCGTTGGCCTGGATAAGCATGTAGATATTTGTTTTCCGTTCTTTTCCGCTTTCCTCATCCACGGCGATCAGGGCGATCTTCGACTTGAACCAGCGGTCTGAATTCTCAAAAGGATGAACCTCTGCGAAGTTTGCCACCTTAATGTTCATGATCTGGAATTCCTCACTGGTGAGGGCCGTCATTTCTTCATTCATCCGCGATTCAGCCTCCGTATAGGAAACGGCATCCAGCAGGTAGGTCTCGGATGTTACTTTTTGTTCTCCGGTTTCGTGTGTTTTCCGGTATTTTACTTTGCATTCAAACCAGGTTACGCTCATATCTGTAAATTTTTAGGACGTCAAAAATATCAGATATATCGGTGCCGTTAATGGATTCCTTTTAAGAGTTGTTCACAATTCAACTTTTTCTTCCCTGATATCATGAACTTATTTTAATTAAAAACAGGATTTGTCTTGTCAGTTGCCTGATAATCATCATGTTTTGTTTTAGTTCTGATCTGTACATTTATAGGTGACCTTCCCCGGAATACCTCCTGCTATGAAAAAAGCGAAAATAACTTCAGGGTAGCCAGATCAAGGGTGATCCTGAGAAAAAGACAATATTATGAAACCTGACCATCATTTCCGATTCCCTGTAGCGTTCATCTTCCTTATTGCAATCTTGATTGGAGCCTGCCTAACCAAAGAATCCATAACTCCGGAACAGGCAAAGGAAATCGCTAAGGAAACCTATATCTACGGTTTTCCTATGGTAATGAACTACAAGACCATGTACATGTACGTGCTTAATGAGGATTCTCCTGAGTATAAAGGCAACTTTAACGAGATGGCTTGTGATGCCCGCCTTTTGGGGCCGGAAGATAAAACGGTTGTAACTCCAAATTCAGATACGCCCTATTGCATGATGTGGGGAGATATTCGCAGTGAACCTCTGGTGATCTCTATTCCCGCCATGGAGCCCGAACGATTTTATCATTTCCAGCTGATCGATCTGTATACCCATAACTTTGCCTACCTGGGTAGCCTGACTACCGGGAATGAAGGGGGAGACTATTTAATAGTACCTTCCGACTGGGAGGGAGAAGTGCCCGAAGGGATCAAAAAAACGGTTCCATGTGAGACAGAATTGTTCTTCACGGTGGTGCGCACCCAAATGATGAATCCTGATGATCTCCCTAATGTAAAAGCGCTGCAAGATGCTTATAAGGTACGAACATTAAGCAGCTATTTGGAGAAAGGGGCTCCGGAGCAACCTCAGATACATAACTTTCCGGAATGGGAAGAAGGGGCCCAGTTTACTCCCAAGGCATTTACCTATATCGATCTGATGCTTAATTTCACCAACCCGGTCCCCGAAGAGCGGGCATTACGGGATAAATTTGCGGCACTGGGTATCGGAACTCAGGGTGGGTTTGATATGAATAATTTTGATGAGGAAGTACAAAAGGCTATCGCAGAGGGGGTAGCCGAAGGGTTTAAAGAGATCGAGGAATTCATTAATTCAAATAACTCCGATCCTCTGATGAGTTCAAAGATCTTTGGAACCCGGGAATTTCTGTCATCAACAGCTAAGGATGAATTCGGGTTTGAGGATTATTATCTGCTGAGAGCCGGAGCAGCTCACCTGGGATTATACGGGAACTCCGGAAAGGAAGCTATTTATCCTACCTACCTGATGGAGGCTCCTGAGACTCCTTTTAACGGAGCAGAGCATAACTATACACTTACTTTCCATAAGGATTCTATGCCCCCTGTTAATTCCTTTTGGTCTTTATCAATGTACGATGGCAAAACCCAATTATTTATTGAGAATAGCCTGGATCGATATTTATTGAATTCCAATAATACAGATCAATATGTTTATGGAGAAGACGGTTCCCTGACCCTCTATGTGCAGAAGGAATCTCCTGGGGAAGTACTCGAACCCAATTGGCTTCCGGCTCCGGACGGTCCTTTTTATTGTGTATTGAGATTATACGGTCCAAAAGAAGAGGCTTTGTCCGGAACCTGGGTGAATCCACCGCTGAAACGAAATGAGTGATGAAGGTTAGTCTGCCTTCCGAAAGGAGATCTTATTTTACCAATCAATAAACGACACGCCGATCCCTATGGTCGTCTGCCGGTGATTGTAGTCGATCAGGGTCTCCCCGTATCCGTGAAATACCTGGGCCTGACCGCGTAGATTCCCTTTAATGGGGAAGAGGTAATTGAATTGCAGGCTGCCGCGATTGTCTTTTAGAGTAAACGTATTGGTACCCACCACGTAAATCGCATGACGGTTCAGGGTGTACATGGCTGTGATCTCTCCGTTACCCACATATCCCGTAATTTCAGGGTTCTCATCATCTTCGTCTCCAATGCGCAGCCATGGTCTCAGGTATAACTGCAAGGGACCACGCTCGTAGGCCATGTGAAAAATGATGCGGTTCCAGCTTCGGGAACGTGGCAGGTCCCGGCCGTTAGACTGGTGATTGAATCCCACACCTGCCATTCTGATCTGTCCCCCGAAAAGGTCGAAATTTAAGGGAACGTTCAGGATAATCTCAGGTTCATAGTTGAGTTCGCGAAACGGACGCGACAGGTCAGGGTTGTACAATTGCCAATGAGCCACCTGGGTGAAAGCTACCCATAGATCGGCTTTGCCCCAAAACATGGATTGAAATACCTTGGTTTTAAAGCTCAGCTGAAATTTTGCTTCCCAGGTATTGTAAGGTTCTGCTTCCGGGACGGAATACAGCGGATTCTCACTTTGTGGTTGCAGGTTGGGATTGCTCGACCACCGTGCTGCTGTAAAATATGTGGGTTTGTAGGAAATTAGTCTGAATGTTCCCTGCTTATCTTTTTTTTCCAGTTCCCAATGCTGGGAAAAACTTTTAGTAATGATCCCGGTGCTGTCGCTTTTGGCAGGCCCTGCCTGGGCTTGAAGAAACAGGAACTGAGATAAAAACATGAATAAGCTTACCGCAGTAAGAATGCCAGGGCTTTTAAAGGGCGTACGCATGACCTCAAATGTACGATAATTTGGTTGAAGTGGTTGGTCGTATTTCCGGGATCAGTAGAGCGCAGACCTTGATTTTTAGTGCATAGGAGAAGCGTTTTGTTCGATTTTCTGCCTGATAAAATGTCAAATTATCTGACGATTTCATGGCTGCTATTTTTATAAAAAGGGAGGTTCGGTTAATCAGAAAAAACTGAAACTTAACGATTTTAACATTGGGTGAGCGTTATTAATACATAAGTTTACCTTCCTGTTTTTCAGATGATTACAGGTCGCTTCAAATTAACACCCTGGCTTGATCCTTTTGTTCAAACTAATACCTGGATCACAATGGAAAGATTACAAAGTAATGCCCCCCTGAACTTTGAATTGCAAAACAACCTGGGTTCCATGGCATTTCCGGCAGAGGGGGAAACCCTGCTGAAAACGCTTTACGGGGAGTTGGAAGTGAAGATGAAACCCTTGCGTTTCCGGGCCGATGTTACCAAAGCCACCCGCGAGACCGCAAAGGAAGCTAAAGAGTATCAGATCCGATTAAAGAAATTAAATGCCTTCGGACTCAAGGAAGTTACAGACCGTCTAACCATGTCCCTTCTCGCGGCAATGGGGTACCATACCGGGCAAAACGGATTGTCGGTACAATTGCGCAGACGGATCCTGGATCGTATCTACTTTAATAATTTTCCCAAGGGTACCAAGCGGGAATTGATTACTCAGTGGCAGGAATTTAAACCGGAAGAGCGTTTGCGGTTCATGGCAGAAACCCTGACCTATCTGTGTCTTAGCCGGGAGCATCAGATAGATCCGGATGCTTTAAGGTCGGTAAAAGACCTCAAGCAAGACCTGGCCTACCTGCGTAAGATGTATTATTACCCGTCTTATACCTATGCCTGGCCCACAGCCGCATCCGGAGTGGATGCCCTGATCACCAATACAGTGATGGTTAAGAGCAGGGAAAATACAAGAGTGAATTCTGTATTAGGGGCTGTATACCTGTTAACCCGGAAAGTATTCTTTCTGGCCTGATCTGCAACATACATTTCATTTGAATTAGCGAAGGTGCTTCCGGAATTCCGGAGGCATTTTTTTTTAAAGGAAAAACAAAGGAGGGTGTTATCTCAGGTTCCGAAGAAATTCGGTGGGCCTTTTGGGGTCTCTGGGATCCTGTTTTAACAACAGGCACATCGATTTATACAGGTCCGGGTTTTCCGCATAAAAAGCATAGGGTTTCTCGAAGAAATTTTCCAGGGCGGCAGAGAAGAGCTCCATCAGGTTGGTGCCGGCATAGCGCTTAAAAAGTACCGATTGCCCGCGTCGGATACGAACCAATTGTTTCAGTCCAAGGTGTTCCCAGGATTTCAGTTGCCTGGGATGCAGAATTTTTTTAATGATGCCGCAGATCCTGTTTTCCAGGATAAGACAATGTCCGAATTCGTGAATGGCCAGGTTCGCTCCCTCGGTAGGAACCACAAATCCCATTTCCACCGCAGGCCAGCTCAGGTTCACACTGCCGGTTAACGGATTCACATCGCCATTGAAGAAGGCATTCATGTTTTTATAGGTATAGGGCTTTGAAAAAATAAAGATGCGTTTAAAATGTTCCAGGACATCGCGTCGCAAGCCAAAGGTGATCTGTACAAAGGCACTGCCAAGCAGGATCTTCATCTCACGGGAAACGTGGAATCCTGGTTCCGAATAAATATTCACGGACCTTAGAAAGACGAGGGTGCGAATAACGAATTCCCGTTTTTCACTACTATCCAAATGCTGGTAATATGCATTGCGGTCCATCAGGACAAGATGACATTCTTCTTTTTGGGAAGTGCCTACCAAATAATCGATTACCCTGTACCTGATATTCAAAGTGAAAGATTTTAAGTTTGCCATTCAGAAGCAGGTAGAGGAAGAAGCGGGGTAATCTTTTAAATTTAGTGAAAATATTGAATGTCAGTACATTATCTGCGTTTTTAGGTGTTTAATGTCAGACAAACGTAAAAAGTTGTAATCAAATCCTCTTTTTCTTACGGTTGAATTACTTCTTCTCTTTCGACTGATTAAATCATGGTAATAAATAAGGCCGGTAAAAATTACCGGCCATGAATAGGAATAACATCAAAAAAGGTACCGGCTGGATAGTACTTTTAATCCTCAGAGCCCGTACAATTATTTTCCAAAGCAACATTGCTATTTGTTGCATAGAACAAACCATCCGGATTTTCATAAAGTAGCCAAACATGAAGTGTCCATCCTACTCCATCAATATAATACCAAGCATCCCATTCCCCGGAGAATCCTTCTGGTGCAACTCCAGGATCTCCCGGTACAATATATTCAACACCTACTGCCTTATAGTTTCCATCTGCAGTACATCCTACCAGGATAGTTTCCGGCTTGTGGATCTTGAATTTACCATCTGATAGAAATTTCATGTTTGCATAGTGATTCCCCATGTTTGGTAAATATCCTGTGAGGTCTTCGGTCCATCCGGCAGCCGTTACATCCTCCAGGGTTTCCATGTCTTTTACAACCCTGTACAAACGATGGAGTTCCTGTGTGAGAACGACATTATCCTGATATTCGGCAGGAACAAATGAAGGGAGCATGGCCCGGGATTGGATTTCAATTAAGTTTTCTTCATCCAGGGTTTCTGAAAGGTCATTAGAACATGAAAGCAGACAAGTAGCGATCAGGGCAGCACATATAAATCTTAGTGTTTTCATTGTATTGATCGTTTATTGGTTAGGACGCTAAAGTTACTTAGAATTCCAAGGTAATTCTGTCACATATCCTTCAAAACCAATAACATATTATTCATATTTGATGTTTTTCAGGTGTCGGGAATGTCTGGTTAAGGTAGGCTAAGGCAAGGGAGGGTAGGGTGTAAATCTTGGATCCTGCTTGAGCAGCATGGTCATGCATTGGTAGAATTCCGGATTTTCTCTGGCAAAGGCCTCCGGTTTTTCAAAAAACAGTTCCAGGGATACGGCAAAAAGCTCCATCAGATTCGTGCCACCATAGGCCCGGAAAAAGGGAGCCTGCCCGTTGCGAATCTGCCGAAGTAAAACCACAGCCTGTAGTTTCCAGGCTCTTAGATCGGAAGCATTGAGGATGCGATTCAGGTAACTTCGCCTGGAGTTCTCCAGGATCAGGCAGTGGGCAAATTCGTGAATGGCCAGGTTGATCCCGTCCTCGGCATCCTCAAATCCACGGGCCACAGAAGGCCAGCTGAGGTTGATGGTCCGGGTTCGGGGATTAACGTCGCCTTTAAAGCGTTTGGAGGTGTTTTTGTAGGAATAGGGGCCAGAGAAGATAACGATGCGATTGAAGTACTCCAGCACATCCTCATTTAACCCGAAAGTGACCTGCACGAATGCTGCCGATAATATGATCTTCATAACCAGGGGCACGGAAAGCCCCTCCTGGGAGCGAAATCGGGTTGTACCAATAAAAAGGTGGGTGCGTATAATAAAATTACGCTTCCCTTCGGGAGAAAGTCCCCTGTAATAGGTGTTGTGACGGAGCAGAACCTGGTGATATACTGCTTTTTTAGTCGAGCTTAAGAAAAGATCGATCAGCCGGTGCCTTACATTGATATAGGTGCTTTTTACGAGGTTAATCATAAAGTAGTGGTGGTATCGGATTTGGTCTGCCTGAAACGAAGATACTATAAAATCGTGTTTCCAGCTTTCTCCATGAGATATCATAGATCGTATACGGTTCAGAGACTGAGTGTATGCAACAGGTACCTGTGGTAATCATCTATATGAACACCTGGTTCGGGGTAACATAATCACGATACTTTGGGTGGTGATCACCTGTCATCAGTACAGGAATGCTGTATAACCAGCATACCCGGTTAAAGACCTGAACCTCTAAAAACGAAAAAAATGAAAGAATTTTGGTGCTCCTGTTTAAATGAGCTGTAACAATTGCGATTTGCTATCATCTTTTTATAAACCAATTTGTTGTACATCGATATGAAACTAAAGAACGTTTTCCCGGTAATGATTTGTTTTCTCAGTTTGATCCCCCTGAAGGCCCAGGATCCCCTGGAGCAGTATAACCGGGCCTTCGCAGAAATAAAAGATCAGCAGGCAGAACTTTTGGTATTGGGCAGCTTTCATTTTAAGGATGCCGGTTTGGACGGATACAAACCCCAACACGATATCAATATCATGTCTGAAGAAAAGCAGGCTGAATTGGCTGTTATGCTGGAGGATCTGAAGGTCTTTAATCCCAACAAGATCGCAATAGAGGTTAGAAAGGAAGATCAGCCCCGGGTTGACTCTTTATACCAGGCGTATTTAAAGGGTGATCTCAAGTTGAAATCCAATGAGATCTACCAGGTGGCCTTCCGTTTGGGTAAAATGCTGGGACATAAAAAGCTGTATGCGGTGGATGCCCCGGCCCGGTCGTTTAAGGAAGAGGGGGGCGATGCTTTCCACAATGAAAAACAGGCCTACTATATCGGAAAAGCTTCCCCGGAAGCATTGCGCTATGAGCAACAGATCGATTCGTCCTTTTTTAAGTTTTACCAGGCAGAGGACCTGATGAAAACGCAGGTTCCCCTGAAGACCTTTTTTAAATATATGAACCATCCGGAGGTACTTCGCGTAAGTCACGGGCATTATGTGATGGGGAGCTTTAAGATGGGGGAAGGTACCGATTATTACGGGGCCGACAGCGCCGTTTGGTGGTATAACCGAAATATGCGGATTTTCCACAACCTACTGCAAATCAAAGCCCCCGGAGACCGTGTCATGCTCCTTATCGGCGCCGGACATGCACCTATTATCAATTTCCAGGCCGATGCTTCCTTCGATTTTAACCTGGTACCGGTTTCAGAAGTTTTAAAATAGTTCCAGGATTCCCCGGACCTGGCATGCCTGAGCGAAGTCGGCCTGGAGTGGACCAGGATGGTAAGTATTTTTAAAAGTTTAAATGATATATGGGATATTGTTTTTTGTATTCCGTACCTGCTGTTTCCATTGCGGAGGTGACATAAATAAAAATCCGGCAGTTCGGGTTGTTTAAGGTTTTGCTATATTTGGAATGATCGCGTATCCGTTAATGACCAAAATCTTAAGACTGTGAAATACTATATCTTCCTATTTAACGCATTTATCTTTCTTTTCAGTTTCGGTATAAAGGCACAAAACAGCGGAAACCTGGTGGAGACCAATCGTATAAACAGCATGGGGAATAATCGTCCGAACCAGATCATGACCATTAAAAAAGACTATTCTGATGTAAAGGCGAAGGGCAGTCCGTACTTAAACGAGGCTTATGTAAAGGGCACCGTATATATTAACGGTAACCCGAATAATGAGGCCTTTATCCGCTACAATGCCCACCTGGATTTTATTGAGGTTAAAGAGGGGAACCAGGTATATCAGCTCTTTCGTCGCCCGAACATCTGGGTAGAAATGAACGGTAAAAAACTGGGCATTCTGGAGTACCTGGAAAACGGAGAATCCAAAAGTGGTTATCTGTTTCCCCTTGCAGAAGGTGCTATGTCCTTTTATAAGAAACCGGCCAGGCGACTGATCGACGGGAAAGAACCAAAATCGGGATACGACCAGTATATCCCTCCCAGATATGTAGACGACCATCGGTATTATCTCCAAATGAATGATGGTCCCATAACGGAGGTTAAGGTGAATAATCGTTTTGTAAAGGAATTATTCGGTGCGGATTACAAGAAAGTGACTGAGTATGCCAAAACACAGGATCTTGATCCTAAGAACCCGGAAGAACTCGCAGCGCTTATTGATTGGTATAATTCATTGTAAGCCGGATAGTCAGAACCAGCGATCAGCGATCAAGACTTTTTTAGTTTTATACCTCCGTACCTCCGTACCTCCGTACCTCCGTACCTCCGTACCTCCGTACCTCCGTACCTCCGTACCTCCGTACCTCCGTACCTCCAACCAGTCAGATCATTTCCTCAGGCCTAAGGCCTGACTCACAAAGACAAAAATCTATCATCAGACATTTATCATTGATAATCACTTGGTATCCGCGTACCCTGGTACCTTGGTAACCGCTTCCAGCACCTTACTCGCATGTGCATACCCGATCTCATAAGCTTTGTCGATGCCTTTTTTATCGAGGACACCGATGAGATCGAGGTCTTCCGGACGGAACAACAGGTCGGGAATATGAAGTTTATTCAGAGCACTGGCGTGGAGCATCAGCAGGTTGGCCCTTTGGGAAATCTGAAAGGAATTGCTGATCTCTTTTTTAGACAGCTCCTTCATGGAAGAGGTGTAACTACCAATGATATACTCGGCCTGGCCCTGCAGGGGTTCCAAGGGGAAGTTGTTCATAACCCCTCCATCTGAGTAGAGTTCGCCTTTGATCTCTACCGGGCTGAATACCGGAGGCAGGGCAGCGGAGGCCAGAAGAGGGTGAATGAGTTCTCCGGTCTGGAAGTAAACCGGCTTGCCTTTTTGCAAATTGGTAGCGGTTACATACAGGGGACGGTGCAGGGCTTCAAAGCGGTTCTCAGGAAAATACTTTTCAAGGGCGAACAGGTATTTTTCGGTGTCGAAAAGTCCCGGCTTATTAATGGTTACGAAGTTGTATTTAAAAAGAGGTGTTTCCTTAAAGAACGCCAGCATATCCTCCGGATTGAAATTATTGGCATATAGGGCACCCACTAAAGCTCCGGCACTGACCCCGGAAATGTAATGCGGATATATATCGTGTTCGCTCAGCGCCTTGATGACCCCGATATGGGCCATTCCCTTTACCCCGCCACCGGAAAGTACAAGGCCGATTTGTTGGTTCTCTAATGATGCTGGCATATTTTGTTTTTGCAGGTTAATTCTGAGCAACAAGGTACTGTTTTATTTTTTTCCGGCCTTTACATTCGCAACCATCGGGGTTTCTCTGAATCAAAGCAAATAGATTGGATACCCCCGAGTAAGTTGTCTTCGATTTAAGTTTATAAATATTACAGTATTTAGAGATTCAAAATCAAAACCCTCCGGTCTTTCAAAGGCATTCCCTAAATTTATCTTCCTGTGACCATTCAACACAAAAAAAGATGAGATGAAAGCACATAATGAAAAGATCAGATGGGGTATTGTCGGACTCGGTAAAATTGCAGGGAAGTTTGCAGCCGATCTGGCGCTGGACAAGGATGCGGAGCTGGTAGCTGTAGCTTCCACCTCGCTGATCCGCGCCCAGGAATTTGCAGAACTACACCATGCAAAAATCGCATTTGGCTCTTACGAGGAATTATTTGCCTGTCCCGAGGTAGATGTGGTTTATGTTGCCAATGTGCACTCCCAGCACGCCAATACCAGTATCTCGGCCATGCAGCACGGCAAGCACGTCTTATGCGAGAAGCCTGCCGGAATAAATGCCGGGGAAGTACAGGAGATGATTAACGTTTCCAGAAATCAGGGGGTATTCTTTATGGAAGCGTTATGGTCCAGGTTCAATCCTTCTATCCGGAAGGTTAAGAATCTGATCGATGAGGGTGTCCTGGGAACCCTGCGATATGTTCATGCCGACTTCTGTTTTTATGCCCTTGACAGGGACGAGAACGGACGCCTGCTGAATCCTGCCCTGGGGGGTGGGTCGCTTCTGGATATTGGGATCTATCCCGTGTTCCTTGCCTACCTGCTTTTGGGACTTCCGGATGAGATGGATGCCCGGGCCAGGTTTTTTCATACCGGGGCAGAGGTACAGACCTCCATGCTTTTTACTTATCCCAAAGCCCAGGCCATACTGCATAGCTCCCTGGCAAACAATGCCAAAATGGAGGCCAGGATCACGGGGGAGAATGGAGAGATCTATATCGACCCAAGGTGGCATGAGGCCTCGGGTTTTACCCTTATTCAAAATGGAGAGGAAAAAAGGGAGCACCTACCTGTAACGGGAAAAGGCTATTTTCACGAGATCGGGGAGGTACATCAGTGCATTCGACGAGGGGTTCTAGAGAGTGAATTGTGGTCTCATTACGACTCCCTCCAACTCATCCGACTTTTGGACCAGGTCAGGGAACGATGCGAAATACATTTTCCATCGGTTGATTAATTAATCTTAGAACGGTTAGTTAGTTTTTAAAGAAGGGTTCCATTTCTTCGCTGATCTGTTCTCTCAGGGCTTTCAGTTTTTTTGCATAGGTAGCCAGTTGTTTTTCCTTCTCAGTTTCAGGTTCCCATTTTTTTACAGGCACGGGATTCCCTTTCCCGTCGACCGAGACAAAAACGATCACGCAGTGGGTTTTCTTTTCAAACCCTTCTTTTTCGAAATTCCTGGAATAAACATCCACCGCTATGTGTACACTGGATTTTCCGGTATAGATCACGTAGGCATCGATCTTAATGACCTCCCCGATGTTGATGGGTTTGTAAAACCGTATGCCTCCCACATACACGGTAACACAATAGGTTTCTGCCCAGGTACGGGCGCAGGTGTATGCGGTTTGGTCGATCCATTTCATTACGACCCCTCCGTGTACTTTACCTCCAAAATTCACATCGGTGGGTTCACTGATAAACTGAAAGGAAATCCGGTGCTGGTCCTTCATAATTTTAAGTGTTGAATTTCCTTAAAGTTAGGAGAATTCTCCCGATCTGATCGAATTCCGTGGAGCATAATCAACCTTTTGCATCGTGCACCGTTTTGGCCGCCTTTGCTCCGGATCGCATGGCCCCTTCCATGGTACTTCTTAGAATAGTGGTATACTCTCCTGCGAAATGGACCTTTCCAACCGGAGCCTGCAGGATCTTCAGGTATTTTTCAATATCTCCGGGTCCTGCCCAGCTGGGGCCTCCAAGGGCATAGGGATCATTTTTCCAGGATTTCACATAGATGTTATTGTTGTAATGTTCCGCAAACCCGGGATGTACTTCTTCCATGGCTTTTCCCAGTACTTCTGTGATCTCCTCCCCGGTCATTGTATCCATGTCTCTGGCTTTCTCTCCGTAGACATAACATTCCAGTACGGCATCACTATCAGGATTGTCCATATTTACGTGAGGCACTACCTGTCCTGTCATCAGGTCGGTATAGGCCAGTCCTGAAACCTGATGTGCACTCCAATAGGGTTGATCTACCCCAAAATAGGCCCGGGAAAGGCTCAGGGCAGGTAAATGCTCCAAGGCTTCCGTTTTCTCTGCCGGAAGATCAGGGGTAAAGTTGATGGTTCTTACCACCTTATGGGGCAAGGTGCAAATTACATGATCGGCTGTATGGGTAGCGCCATTCTCACACGTAACCGTAACCTGTTCCGAACTCGTATCAATACTTTTAACGACATGGCCATAGTTAATTTGACTTCCCAATTCCTCAGCCATGGCTCTCGGCAAGGTATCGTTTCCCCCGACCAGTGTAAAAAAGGATGGCCCTCTCATAAAGAGTCCGAAATCGCAAACCGCCATCGTCAGGGCAGAGGTTTCCCCCGGCAGGGCTGCAAACCATTGGGTATTTTTAAACAGTTCTATGGCCCCGTCGCTGGCACCCTGGCCTTTTAAATATTCGGACATGGATTTTTGATCTAAAGCCAGTAAGGGCTGCTTATCCCAGTTCGATGGATCTGAAATTTCCTGAGGCAGGGTTTGTATGATGTATTTATTAACCATGCCCATAGGGCCAAGCTCCTGTTCTTCGGGGGTCAGGTCAAAAGGCCATTCCACCTTCTCACCCGGAGCTACCTGGAGGGTTTTTCCATTAAGGACATAGGTGATCGGTGTTTCCGGGAACGTCCAGGGAATTTTTTGCAGACCGTATTTTTCAATATAGGAATTCGCCAGGGTATAGGATTCTGAAAAGGCTACGGCCCCATCTTCTGCATAGATGCCTTCCGGAAAAGGGTCACGGGCCGTGGAAACCCTTCCGCCCGGCCGATCGCGGGCTTCCAATACAGTTACCTGGTGCCCTCCCCTGATAAGTTCCATGGCGGCCGATAATCCTGCGAGTCCGGCCCCGATAACAACCACCCGTTTAGGGTCCTGAGATAATCCGGTGATCCTGTTCCCGGCGTCGAAAGGGCTGGCAAAAAGAAGGCCCGAATACAGGCCTGCCATTCCAAATCCGAATTGTTGAATAAAATCTTTTCTGCTGATTCCTGTCCCTGAATTTGAAGAAGTACTCATTGATGTGATGGGTTAGTGATGTTAATTCTTTAGTTTTGAGGAGAGGAACACGGTAAGAAAGGTCTTTAAAAGATACAAAATTCATTGAAAAACAAGAAGTGTTGCTGTTAGATTAAAAAAGGTTATGGAAATCATACGTACAAATCCACCGGCAGAGCTGACGCCCTATTTCAGGGAATTCTATTTCTGCCGTTTTCGTACCGAAGGGGCTGACTTTATCCCTGTAGTGGATGATGGCTGTCATGACCTGGTATTTTTTAAGGAAAGGAATTCCCTTATTGAATACGGACCCGATCACCAGCAGTTGCCCGTAGATAAGGAGGTATTTACGATCCATGATCTTGAGCCTCCCTATCGCATCCTTCTCAATTCCGAGTTAAGCTTTTTTACGATCAAGGTACAGCCCTGGTTTAATACCCTGTTTTTTCCTGTGGAAGGGCAACAGGGTATTGTGGGTATCGATACCTTTCTCGGGAAACACCTTAAAGGCCTTAGGGGAGAGTTGTTTATGCCTGTTTCTAATGAGCAGCGTTTTAAGATGGTGAGTTCCTGGTTACGCACCCTTGTGCGGGATCACAACCCGGAAGCAGATACGCTGGTAGAAGGTCTATGTACACGGATCTACAGTGATCGAGGGGTGATCACCGTTTCTGAATTAGAAGAAGCATTTGGCTATAGTCGGCAATACCTGAATGCCCGGTTCAAACAAAGCGTGTCGTACAGCCTGAAGAAATTTATCCTGATTGTAAGGATCGTTGACCTCATTAAAAATAGGATCAACAGTCCGGAAGGGTCCTTTACGGATCTGGCCCTGGAATACGGCTATTTCGATCAGGCGCATTTTAACAGGGATTTTAAAAGAGTGACCGGGTTGACACCGCGGGTGTTTTTTAAGGACCTTGCACCATTTTTTGAGCGTCACCGGATGTAGATTCCATTTTTACAATTATGAGAGGTTGGAAACCCTCAATTTTGCATCAAACAGAAGAAGTGTGAGATTCATAAAATATATCATTATTGTTTCTATCCTGGTCTCTTGCGGCAGATCGCAAAAGCCTGAAAGGGGTATTTCGGGTGGAGAAAATACAGCTCCGGAGGCCCGAAATGCAGATGACTACCTGTCGGCTTTGGCCGATATGGGCCAGTTTAATGGGGTGGTTGTACTGGAAAATAATGGCAAGATCTTATTGCATAAAGCCTATACTACAGAAAAGTTTCGCTCCGAAAGTCTGGCCGTGGATACCCTTTCACAATTCGATCTGCGCTCGGTGTCCAAGCTTATGGCTAAGGCAGTGCTCTTTCAGCTGGAGAAGGAAGGGAAGCTCGATCTTTCAGCCCCCCTGGCAACCTATCTGGATGGTTTTTCCTTTGGAGACCGTGTTTCAGTGCAGCAACTTATGGATCACCGGTCGGGATTGCCCCGGGAACTGTCAGGTCTTGAGGAAGATCCCATTGACCTGACTGCTTCGGAGGTCATGGAATACGTAAGGAGTCAGTCCCTGGAGTTTGATCCGGGTACCGACACCTTGTATTCGAATCCGGGGTACCAGATCCTGTATTACCTGATCGGTACGATCGAAGGGAAACCGTATCCGGAAGTGCTTCGGGAGCGATTTTTTGATCCTTTACAGATGAATGGCTCCGGAGCTCATTTTTTGGATAAAGACGCAAAATTATCTCATTACGCCTATGGTCATTACCTGAAAAATGATTCTTTAATAAAGGTGGATCCACTGGAGAAGGAAGACATGCAGCTCGGACACTTATTTTCTACCGCCGGGGATATGAGCCGGTTTATGCGATCCCTGAGGTCTTCTCCCCTGGCAGATCGGTTGTCGGAAGATGGGATCATTACCCATTCCGGTGGGAGCAAGGGGAAAAGGGCCTGGGTATCTGCCAATGTAAAGAATGATTTTTCGATCGTTTTCCTGAGCAATATGGATATGCTTCCATTTGAAATGATGACTAAAGATCTGGTGGCCATCATGGAAGGGGATACAGTTGATATTCCCCAACCTGTACAGCGTGAAATGGCCACCATCAACGCCAATATCCTCAAGGCTTATGAAGGTAGGTATGACTTTGTGGATGCCGGGCACCTGGTGCTGGAATTCAGGATTGAGAACGATTCCCTGGTGGCCTATCAAAAGGGGAAGAGGGCCGGGGTGCTTAAGCCTGAAAGTGATTCAATATTCTTTTGGGCCCCGGAAAGCCGGGAGTCTATCGAATTCCGCATGGATAGTCAAGGCGAATTAAAGGCTTATATGGATTTTCAGGGCGTACGCTGGGAAGGAGAAAAGATTCAGGAATAAAGAATCACGATGAATGATGAATGAATCGTATTCCCGAGGTTTTTGAAATCCTGATTTCTTGTGCAGGGGATGACGTTTTAAAATATAGATGAATAATGGGCTCCTTCCCCTGGTCAGGGGAAGGTGGCGCCGGCTCTCGATAGTTATCGAGGAGCCGGGG
Organism: Robertkochia flava; assembly: GCF_020166515.1. GTDB lineage: Bacteria > Bacteroidota > Bacteroidia > Flavobacteriales > Flavobacteriaceae > Robertkochia > Robertkochia flava. The sequence continues at coordinate 182,782 of NZ_JAINZT010000005.1, forward strand.
TCGGAAGGGGTTGTAGATGCAGCTAACGAGAATCAACCCACCCCGTCTCGAGGCTTTGCTTCGATCCACCCTGCCTGCCGCCAGGTAAGGTTTGAGTCTGAGTTTGAGTTTGAGTCTGAGTTTGAGTCTGAGTCTGAGTCTGAGTCTGAGTTTGAGTTTGAGTTTGAGTTTGAGTTCGGTGTGATGATACATGTGAATATCCACGTCTTCGCGAGGAGGACAAAGGCCGACGTGGCGATCTCCTTAAAGGTTTTACGTAGGTTAATCGGGAAAAGCAGAACGGTTTTACCTAACAATATATCGAGTTGGAGACAGGTGTGTTTGGTATTTTTTACTGTGTATCAACTCTATAATATGCTAAGAATTATGGAATACAGAGCTCGCTAAAACATTATCCAAGCTATTCCGTGTCGAATAAATCAATGATTCTAATAAACTATTTTTTTATGTTATCTAAATGCAATATTTACAGGTTGAAACAAATTTCAATTCTCACATTACTTACGTTCACTTCCTGCTCCGAAGATCCGCAAGGGATATTGGATCAGGCCAGGCAAAAGATCAGTACCTCTGAAAATTTCAACTATGAGCTGGTAGCCCTTAATCCGAATCCAATTGGTGAAATTGATACGGTGAAAACCTCTTCATTCTTCAGTAAAAATCCGGAAAGTGTCATTGGGTATGACTTTATAATAAAGAATAAATTTTACGATAATATTTACCAGGAAGGCGAGTTTAAATCGGTAAACCATCGGGATGAGAGTGTTGAGTTTTTTCCTGAAAAGAACCCTGATCTCGTTAAATCTGCCTTCATCAATTCATATTCTATAAGGAATTCCCCCTTGATACTACTTGAAAAGACGGATTGGATCTATGTGAAGGATACCCTAATTGATGGTAATGACCTACTGGATTTCTACCGGATCGAAAATGATAAGGTTGTTGAAGGGAATAAGGTGTACACTGAGCAGCATATTTTTATCAATACCGATTTAAAACTACTGGAGCGATGGGAACGGAGAAATTACTTTAAGGGCAGCCTCAGTCAACGTTTGGTATGTAGCTATTCCGATTATGAACTCGGACCGGGCAAGGAGAAACCAGCCTATACCCCACCTTCAGATTACAAGTCTGTTTTCTACGGTAAGAACAAAGAACGAACACTGTTAGAAGCAGGTCAGGAAGCCCCTTTATTTGAAGAGGTGGATCTGCAGGACAATTCTTTAAGCCTGAAAGAATATCGGGGGAAAAAAATTCTCCTGAACTTTTCGAGCACAGGCTGCGGTCATTGTCACCAGGCGATTAAGTTTATGAATCAGAACGATTTTGAACTTCCCGCTAATATGGAAACCTTCTATATCGCTCCATTCGACAAACAAAAGGATCTTGTAGCCTATTTTGATAAGGTCAAGGTTTCATTTCCTGTGGTTCCGAATGCAGAGAAGATCGGAGAGGCTTACGGTGTATCTTCAACGCCTACTTTTATCCTGATCAATGAGCAAGGTATCATAGATAGCGTTGTGGTAGGCTTCGACAAAGCATTCCTGGAAAGTTTATAAGGTCAAAAAGCAGATTCTACCAGAATAGTAATGAAACGTACTCTTTATTTAATTCTGCTTACACTTACTGTTGTTTCCTGTAGTGCCGATTTACACCCGGTTAAGGTAGGACAACGAGTTCCGGATTTTTCCTTTGATAAGGTGATCGGGGATCAAATAACGTCTCTTAAACTTGATGATCTCAGGGGTAAAACGGTGGTTATTGACTATTGGGCGACCTGGTTCCGGCCATGTATTCCTGCCTTACGTAAACTAGATAGCCTTAAGGGTGTGTATGGAGACGACCTCGCGGTAATAGCAGTCTCTGAAGAAAATACGGATAGACTTCAAAGATTTATGGACCGGACTAATTGGGATATCACCTATGTTTCAGATTCCCTTTCTAAAAAGATGTTTCCTTACCGGGTGATCCCGCATTCTGTAATATTGGATGCGAATGGGGTGGTAAAGGCGATAACCCATCCATCTAATATTGATGCTGAGCTGATCGGGAAGGTGATCTCAGGAGCAGAGGTAGCCCCGGAACTGAAGGATGACTTTTACGTTGACCCTGAGGTAACATCCACGCTGTTAAAACAGGAGTTGAAGAAGGGGTATTCCATCAGCCTTCATTCCTATAAACAACAGCAACGCGGGGGCTACCGATATCACAGGGATCAGGGAGAAATAAATGGTGTAAGTCTCTGGAATAGTACCATCCCCAGGATGTACCAGACCATTTTTGAGGTGGAATCACCAAACCGTATCGTATTTGAAGAAGGATTGAGTTTTGAGGATTTCCCCTATGAACCCGATCATCAATTTAACCTGGAGCTCTACACCGCTCCTGAATACCATGACCAATGGAAGGAACTGGGAGTAGCATTTCTGAATGACTATTTTGATGTGAACGGTAAAATGACTACAGATACCCTGGAGGTATACGAATTAGTGCAAACCAGGGCAATATTAATTCCTTCTGATGCAGATAGGACCGGTGTAACTTTTACGGGGTCTCATTTTGAGGGCAAGGCGATCCCGATGCATAAATTTACCGGATATCTCGAAGGATTTCTGGATAAACCGGTAACAGACCAGACGGGGCTCGGGGGTAAATATGATATACAAATTGACTGGGCATTTGAAGAACAGGGTAGTCTTCAAAAAGCCCTGGATGCTTTGGGTTTAAAACTTCAGGTTAGTGAAAATGCAGTGCCGGTGGAAGTTATAAAAATTTATAAAAAAGCTATTTAAAGGGTCAGGGTCAGGGCTACCGGACAGTGATCGGATCCCATGATATCAGAAAGGATTTCGATCTTTTCTACCTTGTCCAGAAGGGATTCACTAATCAAAAAGTAATCCAGTCGCCACCCGATATTTTTTTTACGGGCACTGAATCGGTAACTCCAGTAGGTATAGGCTACCTCGTCCGGATGGAAGTGGCGGAAGGTATCTACAAAACCGTTCTCGAGAAAGCGGGTCATGCCGTCGATCTCTTTCTGGGTATACCCGGCCGTTTTGTTGTAATTGGATTTATCGTTTTTCAGGTCGATGGCCTGGTGGGCCACGTTCATATCCCCGCACACGATCACCGGCTTTTTCTTTTCCAGGTCTTTGAGATAGGCCAGGAAGTCCAGGTCCCAGGTTTCCCGGTAATCCAGTCGCACCAGGTTTTGTCCCGAGTTGGGTACATAGACATTAACCAGGAAAAAATGTTCGAATTCGGTGCAGATCACCCGACCTTCCTTATCGTGTTCTTCCTTGCCCATATCCTCAGAGGTATGGACGGCTTCGGTTTTGCTTAAAGTAGCGGTGCCTGAATAGCCCTTTTGCTCTGCGGCATTGGCAACGATGTTAAAGTCATCAGCAACCCCGGATAAAGCTTCTTTGGTTTCATCCACCTGGGCCTTGGTTTCCTGCAAGCAAAGTATGTCGGGGTTGAGGTTTTTTACGGTTTCAAAAAAATCCTTTTTAACCACGGCTCGGATGCCATTTACGTTCCAGGTAACGATCTTCATGATGACGACTTTTTAAGTTCACCATAAAGGTATTCAATAAGGACAAAACTCAAATCATATTTAGGTGTTGATTAGTCAAAAAACAACCTCAACAGGGAAGCAAGGAAAGGGAGAACCGTTTCTTTTATGGTGTTTGATATTCGATTTTTTCGACTGTTAAACGTTGTTTTTACCTCTCTCAAGCAATAGACAGCGAGTATCACCTCCAGGCATTCAGAGATTATCCTACTAAAGGCTTTTTGGTGGATTGATACGATTCACTTTGCCAGGGTTCTAACATCTGATTCACCGGTTTTCACCTCATGCTTATTTTTTCTTCCCGGTGAGCACATCAGGAACAAAAACCAGATTCAAAAAATACAGGTTGTTTTTATATCGTTGTCGTATACCGTAGTCAAATGCATATTTGAAATTCATCTGCAGGTGATCTTTCCAGATCCAGTAGCTTACACCAAATCCCAGACTGCTCTTACGGTCGTGAAATGTTGGATCCCAGTAGACATCGTCTCCTTTATCATCTCCAATTTGCCAGTTGTGCCCGCCCTGAATGGATACTTCGAGTCTTTCGGTAAAGTATTGACTGATTCCGTATTCAAGGGAAAACCGGTCACCAGGACGCACATCGGCATCCTCGATCTAGCTGTTGGTCTCATAGGTAAGCCCCAGCATAATGGCACTGGACCTGTCTTCCACGGGATAGAAATATCCATAGCCCTGGAACTGGTGGGTCCAGAACCCCAGCCCAACATTATCATCGCCTCCGGTTTCATATTTCCCGGTGGGGGCGTAGAACCCGTACAGAAAGGTAATATCGGCATTGTCCAAACCCCAGGAAAGTCCGACGGGGGCTACAAACAGATCGCTTATTCCGGAGACTTTGCTATTGGTCCTTCTGGTAAATGTGGTATCTAAAATGGCGCCATTTCGCTCGGTTATAACGGAGACATCAGCCGAAATATAATTCGCGGAAATTCCCGCCATGTACCGGGCTCCTAATATTTCGAAGTTGGAGGCCCAGAATATGGTAGGGATACTCGTAAATGCATCCAGATTGGTGGAAACTTCTATGGGAGGAAGCCCAGGATTTATATTTCCCAGGTTAATACGGTTAAACCCATTTCCGTTTCGGTCTATGTATTTATTGCTGGAGGCAAAGGCATTGTACCATAATACAAAGAGTCCGGGTGGGGGAGTAGCCATATCCCGTACATTCTTAACCACGGGAGCATAATGCCCTCCCTGAACAGGAGATACGACTTGTGCGTATACTGTTGGATGAAAAAATAAAGCCAACGATAAAATCAACACCCACGGGTATCCTATCGGAGTGTTTTGGAATTGGTTTTTTGTTTTCATGACTTATGGTTTCAGGTTATCCGGATAAACCATTACATAAATAAGTCGAATTTAAAGGAAGCTCTAAAGTAAAGAGAAAACGTATGTTAAAAACTGATTGTCATCATAGGTGTATTCAGCGCGAGGGGGCTCCCCGGAGGGTTAATTCATCATGTGGTATTCGTTGGCGGAGATACCCGTATTCTTTTTGAATATCCGGGTGAATTGCCGGGGATATTTAAATACCGGTTCATAGGCGATCTCCTTAAATAAGGTACGAACCTGCCTGCCCGCAGCCATGCAGGCAGGGGTACGGAGGTACGAGGAAACGAGGAGGAAACCGGAAGATTATAGATGATGAATGCTAGGTAATACATTTTATAGTGCCCGTACCCCGTCACCCGTACCTTGTCACTTAGGCTATAATATTTTCGGCTTAACTAATTGGTTGCGAAGTATTTGTGGTATTTTTAAGCTTGAATAGTAGTATTTAAAGTTATGAAGTATCCACGAAGTTTTTCGCATATAGGGCTTAATGTACCCGACATACAAAAAGCAGTCGATTTTTACGCTGAGGTTATGGGCTGGTACGTGATCATGCCACCGACCCTGGTTAAGGAAGAAAGAGAAACCCCGGTGGGGCAAATGTGCATAGATGTGTTCGGGGAAGGGTGGCAGGAATTTATGATCGCCCATATGGCCACCTCAGACGGAATCGGAATCGAGCTGTTTTCTTTTCACCTCAAAGGCCAGGAAGCCCCCGATTTTCAGCCCATGCGAAACGGGCTCTTTCACTTTTGTGTACAGGATCCCGATATCGAAGGGCTCACCCAAAAGATCGTGGCTGCCGGCGGGAAGCAGCGCATGCCCATCCGAAGTTATTATCCGGGCGAAAAACCGTATCAGATGGTCTATGTGGAAGATCCGTTCGGGATCGTTTTCGAGATCTATACCCATAGCTATGAGCTCACGTATTCGTCCGGGGCGTATAGTTAGGGGTTACAGGTGACAGGTTACAGGTTACAGGTTACAGGTTACGGGTTACAGGTTATAAGGGAGAATAGGAGATTGTAGGTTTGCCGTTCGATGGGTTAATTTTAAGTTATAAGTTTTGGTATATTAATACTCCCAAACTCCAACCTACCGTGCTTCGCACAGGCAGGCAAGCTCCAACTCCAACTCAAACTCAAGCTCCAACTCAAACTCCAACCTACCGTGCTTCGCACAGGCAGGCAAGCTCCAACTCAAACTCAAACTCAAACTCCAACCTACCGTGCTTCGCACAGGCAGGATTTCCTCCCTTGAGGGATGGCAAGCTCCAACTCAAACTCAAACTCAAACTCAAACTCCAACCCAAACTCCAACTCCAACTCCAACCCAAACTCCAACTCCAACTCCAACTCCAACTTCAGCTCCAACTCCTGACTGATTCGCCCATCATTTCATATCCTTTCGCTCTCTTTTTCTAATTCTGGGATTTTAAACTTCATCTCTTCGAAATTTTTGTGATTGGTTTTTCCATTGTTACTCAAAGACTTCCAGTTATTTAGTAACTTCATAATGGAGGAGTGTCAAGGAAGGCTTTTTCCTGTGTAACAAATATTACAGCCCTGAAGCAGGGCAACCCTTAATTTTGTTATCACTAGTAATAGTTTAGATAACTATATGGATGAACTTCACGAAATATTGCGTTCTCTTAGAAGACAGCTCAGTTGGCTGATCTCCGGGATATTGTTGGTTACGGTTTTTATTTTTCTCTACAGTTTTAATCCCGGAATGCTCGATTTTTTAAAGTCGCAACCCAAGACATGGGAATTAAAGATCCCCGAGGAGGAATTCGCTGCCGGAGTGATGGATCCGGAAGTGAAATACGGCTATCTGATACTCTCGGAGACATCCAGATGGATAGGTCCGGGAGCCGAAGATCCCGCGATGCATTTTTCCGGGAATAACCTTTCCTGTACCAATTGCCACCTGAAAGGTGGTACCCAGGCCGGGTCCGGTTCCTGGGTGGGTGTTACTGACCGTTATCCGCAGTTTCGCGGACGCGAGAATACAACCGGTACCATTGAAGACCGTATTAACGGGTGTATGGAACGCAGTATGAACGGAAGAAAGCTGCCTGAGGATTCCCGTGAAATGCAGGCTATGGTGACCTATATGGAATGGCTTGGAGAAGGGTTGCCGGAAGAGCGCCTTAAGGAGTTTTCGGGGTACCCTAAAATTAATATTCCCAATGTGGCCGTAGACCTGGAGAAAGGCAAAGCTGTTTACAGTCAGCACTGTGTGATTTGTCATGGGGAGAACGGACAAGGGGCTGCCAAGCCCGATGGCCCCGGATATGTTTATCCGCCCCTATGGGGGAATGACACCTATAACAACGGGGCCGGAATGCACCGGGTAATCACCGCGGCAGAATTTATAAAGTCGAATATGCCTTACCTGGAAGCCACCTGGGAGAATCCTAAGCTCACCGATGAAGAAGCCTATCATGTTGCCGGGTATATCAACAGTTTTGCAAGGCCGGAGAAGTCCAATCTCGAAGCCGATTTCCCGGATAAAAAACTAAAACCGGTTTCCACACCCTACGGACCATGGGCCGATGATTTTTCTCCGGATCAACATAAATTCGGACCTTTCCCGCCGATTATCGAATACTACAAAAAGCAATACCAAATCACGAAATCGAAATGATGCGAAAATATATTTTGAGTACCCTGGTGATCACCCTGTTCAGCTTTTCACTATGGGCTCAAAAAAATGATGAGGTTACACCGCAGAAAGGAACCCTCAGCGGACAATGGAGAACCTATTTCATGAATACCATAAACAAGGGCGAACTGAAGGATTATTACGCCCTGGCCACAGGGGGATATGTGAAATACGAATATCAGTTTTCTTCAGGACTCTATCTGGGAGGGGCGTTATACACCTCCCTGAATACCAATATCCAGGATCTCAACCTTCCTGACCCGATAACCGGCCAGGCGTCACGCTACGAGATTGGCTTGTTTGATATCGAAGATCCGGATGACCGCTGGATCGCTCTTTTGGGGGAAATGTACCTGGGGTATGCTGCAGCAGGACACGATCTTAAGGTAGGGAGAATGAAGGTTAAGAGCACTTTTCTTAATCCGCAGGATGGACGTATGATTCCCACCCTGGTTCAGGGCATTTGGTATCAGTACGGCTCAGCCCAGGGACATAAGTTTCAGATCGGGGTACTGGACAGGATTGCTCCGCGATCGACAGATAAATTTTTTGAAATAGGGGAAAGTATCGGCCTCTATCCCGTTGGCAGGGATATCGCCGGTGAGCCTTCACTCTACCGGGAGAATGTAAATTCAGATTTCGTAATCCTGGCCAACTCCGACCTGAGGATCTCAAAACAGTTCTCTGTGGAACTTTGGGATTTTTATGTGGATAATGTATTTAATAGTTTGTATATCCGTCCCACATATAAGGTAAATCCAAAATGGACCCTACAGGCAGAATGGTTACACCAAAACCGATTGGACAATGGAGGGAATGCCATAGACAGCCTGAGTTATTTCCGCAATAAATTTGCTGATGTGATCGGGGGGAAGGTTGCCTACCGGATCAATAAGACATCATCGGTCTCCCTGGCCTATGACCGTATTACGGGGGCCGGGCGCTTTTTGTTTCCGCGGGAATGGGGACGGGAATTCCTCTTCAGTTTTCAGAAACGGGAACGCAGTGAGGGAACGGCCGGAAATCACGCCCTGGTTGCCTATTTTAATACACAAACCGAGTTTCCCGCCCTGAAAACAAAGGTGCTTTCTACATGGAGTGCAGGACAACACTGGAAAGATGATCCTTTCAACCCGGCCCTGAACAAATATGCCTTTCCGAGCTATGCGCACTTCAATGCAGACCTCTTTTTTGAATTTGAAGGCCTGAAAGGATTCCAGCCTGAATTCCTGGTGACCTATAAGGTGGCTAATGGAGATTTCCCGGACAGCCCGAATTTTATCATGAACAAGGCGGATATGTGGAATATCAACCTGGTGCTTAATTATAATTTTTAGGGAGACAGGGAGACAGGGAGACAGGGAGACAGGGAGACAGGGAGACTGGGAGACCGAGAAACAGGGATACAGGGAAACAGGGAAACAGGGATACAGGTTGGTAAGCGGGAAGAGTTCGTAAAACGGAAAAAAGCCCTTATGAAAACCATAAGGGCCCGGTAATTCCTTCCGTTGAAGGGTTTATTTTGATTTAAACTCTTTTACTGCTTCCCCCAGGTCATAGACTGTATCGCTCCTGAGTCCGTTAAGAATACTGCTTCCTGCTGCACTTCGGTATCCGCCGGCACAATGCACCACAAGCGGTTTCTCCTGAGGAATTTCGTTTACCCTGTCTCTGAGTTCATTCAGAGGAATATTCACTGCATTTTCGAAGATCGGGTTCCCGGCCACCTCACTGGCATTGCGAACATCTACAATCGTATAGTTATCCGGATGCTCCCTGAAGGTTTCCAGTTGGAGCGGTGTGCTTTGTTCCAGATCAATCTTACCATTAAGGGTAATAACCGCTGTGATCAGGGATTCGTACCCGATTTTGGCCACTCGGGCCAGAATCTCATGCCTTCTGTCGGCAGCAGGAATGACCAGGATAAATTTTTCTTCCGGCCTTACGATAGATCCCAGCCATGTTTCCACCTTGTCGTCGATGCCATCAGCCTGGATATTGAAGCTTCCCCTGAGGTGACCTGCTTTAAAATCAGATGCCTTTCGGGTATCAACGATCAACCCTCCGTTGTGTTCCGGGGCATATCCTATGCGAAACGGAATGCCACATAGACTCTTTTCGTAATCGGGAGCCCCTTTTTTATTGATGTCTACATCGTAGCCGAAGTAGGACGGAATAAAAGGCTGATCCTTGAGGATCTCATACACGAATTCCTCCTCGGTCTGCTCCCTGAACGCCCAGTTGCCCTGTCTTTCATTTCCGAGGGTGCTGCTGGCGGCATCACTGAGGTTCTTCCCACATAGCGATCCCGCGCCATGCGCCGGATATACTGTGGTTTCATCAGGGAAATCCCTGAATTTTTCCTGTATGGTATGATACATCATTTTTGCCAGTTCTTCTCTTTTCGCTTTCATATTTCCCGCCTTTTCTCTGAGGTCAGGGCGGCCAACATCTCCGATAAACAGGGTGTCACCGGTAAATAATGCATGGTCTGAACCATCGGTGGCATGTATGGTGATCCCATCCGGCGAATGGCCTGGCGTATGAAGGGCGGTAAAGGTAACCTCTCCCATCGTAAAGCTGTTTCCATCATCGAAGGCCTGGTGCGGATATTCTGCTCCCACCATGGAACTTGTATAAATGGTAGCCCCGGTTTCCTTATGGATCTGAAGGTGACTGCTTATAAAATCGGCATGGGGATGGGTCTCAAAAACGGCAACGATGCGGGCATTATTGCGCTCCGCAAAGTGGTAATAGGGCATAGGATCGCGAGCAGGATCTACCAGTGCGATCTTATCGCCACTAACGATGGCGTAAGAATAATGAGCCAGGGGTTTATCTTCAAATTGCTTAATCTTCATAACCTGTTTTACATTTTAAAATTCATTAGAACTTCGGTCAGGATCCTTCTTTAATTCCGCTACTTCCCAGGTTTACCCTAATCAGGCGGCGCCGGGTTACTAACGGTCAGACCTCAACCGAGGTGCTTTTAAAAGTAGGAATTCTTTCCTCTATTTTCAGTAACATAAGTCACATAAGAGGTCAGGGATAAAGTTCAAAAAATGTAAAGACAAGAGGGTTTCATATCGCTGGCTCAGACAAGCACTTTAGGTTTTCCCGTTTTCTGCTGCCTTTGGAGGTCCTTCTGAGAAAGAGCACTCTAAAAAAGATGGAATTATTCCTGGTCAATCACCTTTGCGTATTCCTGGCAGGTAACCGCGCAATCGCTCTTAACATTTTCCAGGGTGCTTTTCCAGGTACTTAGCTTCTCGCTAACTTCCTCCGTTTGCCGGTTCAACTGATCGATGGCATCAAGATGCTCTTCAGACAGGCTGTTATTTTCAAATTTATCATTAAGATCTTCGACGATCTTTGCGTTTTCTGTCCAAAGTGTCTCCAACTCTGAGATTTCCTGGTTCATAAGCGTGTATGTATCACCATGACCTCTGCATACTGCATCAAGACTGTCCAGGATTTGTTTTTTATCATCAGAGATCGCGGTCACATCAATTTCCGCATCCATTCCTTCATACATGTCTTTCCAGGCTTTAAGCTCGGTATCGGCCGATTGGGCAAATGAAGTAAGTTCTTCTGTGGTTGAACTCCAGTTGTTGTTCAGTGTGTCCAGCTGCTCCTTGTAGGCATCTGAAGAATTACATCCGGTTAGCATGAGTACTCCGATAAGGCTCATAAATCTGATTGCATGTTTCATGATCATTATGTGTTTTGATTTACAAACCTTAAAGGTAACCATTCTCAGGGGGCCTAGAAAAGACCAGGGGTTAAAGTTCTTTTAAACCCGGGTGTCACCAGACGTTTCCGCACCCTCTTAATAGGTGTCTTTCATCCAGTTATAAGGGGTGCGTTTAATCCAGTTTCCTCTTGTGAAATCTGGAAAATCCTGAGGTGCTCCGTTGTTGGCGATGGAGGCTTCAGAAAGTGGGGTAACCGAACTCCAGGCCGCAGCGTCATATACATCCAAGGGAGGTGCAATATTCTGTTTTGCCGACTCCACAAAGGCATTGATCACAAAGAAATCCATGCCGCCATGACCTGAACCGGCAGCGTATTCGCCGTATTTTTTCCAAAGCGGGTGGTCATAGCGATCCAGGTAATCATCCATCTTTTCCCACTGGTGTTCATCACTTTTCCCTTCCACATAGATACGCTTATCGTAATAATCAAATTCCGTTAGTCCGTTTACGCCCTGCACCCGGAATCCGAGAGAGTAGGGCCGGGGCAGGTTACAGTCGTGGGTAATGATGATGGTTTCTCCTTTGGCTGTGCCTATGGTGGTGGTAATCACATCCCCCTGCTTCCATTTCAGGTCGGCATTGGGATGGTTGGCACCTCCCTGTGGGTGGTTTACAATATAGTTATGCAATCCAACGGCTTTAGTGGCGTGAGCGGTAAGCGATACAAAACGGTTGCCACGATTAATATCGGCCATGGTAGCTACCGGTCCCAGCCCGTGAGTTGGGTACACATCAGCATTTCGCCTGAGGGAGTGTTGGGTTCTCCATTTGGCTTCTGAGATGGCGTTCTCACCGAATTCAACTCCCCCTCCGTAGGGTTGCTTCCCGTCATTGAACTTTACATGTCTCAGGTCGTGCTGATAGCCGCATCGGAAGTGTACAAGTTCCCCGAAGAGTCCCTGCCTGACCATATGGAGTACGGCCATTACATCCCTGCGGTAGTTTACATTTTCCAGGATCATCAGGTGGGTGCCTGTTTCCTCGTGGATATTGACCAGGTCCCAGCACTCCTCCAGTGTATTTGCGGCAGATACTTCCACCCCGGTATACTTACCTGCCTTCATGGCATCTCCGGCCATACGCACATGCCATAACCAGGGGGTGGCTATGATCACGGCATCGACCTCCTGCAGGTCCAGAAGATTGCGATAGTCATATTCATCCTTTCCAAACATTTTTGGGGCAGGCTTTCCCGCCTCCCTTATTTTCTTCCGGCAAAGATCGATACGGGCCGGATCGATATCGCAGAGGGCGGTGACCTCCACATCGTCCCGGAGAAGTAAATTATCAAGGTGATTGGTGCCGCGTAAGCCCACACCTATAAGTCCCACCTTGAGCTGACTTTTTTGTGCGTTCATGGTAAAGGCCATTTCCGGCATAAATAATAATCCGGTCCCGGCAGCTGAGGTAGCTTTTATAAAGTTTCTTCTGGAATTCATAACATGTGGTTTAACTCTTTTGGTTGGGTAATGGAGGATTAAAATATGACCGATTTAATCTGACGCCACAGTTTGGTGAGAATAAAAGCAGCCACTGCGGCGGTAAGGGTAAGGATCCCGGCTTTGGTGTATTGGCCGTAGATCCAGTATCCGGTGGCAAAAAGGCTGCTGTAGATCACCACACAGCCAACAAGGGTTGCGGCAATACCTGCCGGTACATTCCATGTTTCCCCATGGAATGCTTTTGAAAGTTTATCGGTATCTCCTTCTTTAATGACCTTTTTCCAACCGGGGCCACCGGGATTAATCTTCAAACAGAATGTTTCCAGGGTTTCCTGTGATTCCGGAGCTGTCAGGTAGGTCACCAGAACCCAGATTATTGTGGTGGCCCCAACAATAAAGGGATAGGTCATCCATCCGGGCATAAGGCCGTCGATCGGGACTCCCGTGTCATTTATTCCTCCAAACAAATAGGTGCCTGCCGCTGTAAAGTTGATCAGGATAGAAATGATTCCCGAGGAGAACATGGCCGAGATCTCACTCCAGGCATTTATGCGCCACCAGAACCATCTCAGGATAAAGATGAGGCCTGTTCCGGCCCCGAACATCAGGATGATATTAAACAATTGAAGGGCATTGTTGAGCACCAGGGCCAATCCGGCAGAGACCACCATCAACAGTACCGTGGCCAGCCTTCCGGTGTTCACCTGTTCCCTTTGGGAAGCACCGGGATGAATGTGCTGAATATAGAAATCGTTTACCACATAGGAAGACCCCCAGTTGAGGTGGGTGGAAATGGTAGACATATAGGCAGCAACCAGGGAGGTGAGCACCACCCCGAGCAGGCCATTAGGTAATTTGGTGAGCATGGCGGAATACGCCAGGTCATTGCCCAGCTTATCCTGGGTTACTCCCGGGAAGGCTTCCTGTATGCTTGCAATATCCGGGTAGACCACAAGGGAAGCCAGGGCCACCAGGATCCAGGGCCATGGCCTCAGGGCATAATGCAGGATATTGAAAAAGAAGGTAGCCCCAATGGCGTGATTTTCATTTTTAGCCGCCAGCATACGCTGGGCGATATATCCGCCTCCTCCGGGTTCGGCACCTGGATACCAGGCGCTCCACCACTGCACAGCCAGCGGAATAATGAGCAGGGTGATCAGGGTTTCTTTATTGTTGAAGTCCGGAAGAATATGAAGTTTGTCTGCTACATTCTCATGAGTGATCAGCGCCTGGATCCCACCAACTTCCGGTAAGTTTACGCAGTACCACGCGGCCCCGATGCCCCCGGCCATGGCCACAAAAAACAGGATAAAATCGGTGTAGACCACTCCTTTGAATCCGCCCACGGTACTAAATATCACCGTAACCAATCCCGCAATACCCACTGTTTCAAGGGGTGAAAGTCCCAGCATGATCTGCCCGATCTTAATGGCGGCAAGTGTGACTGCCGACATGGCAAGAACGTTAAATAACACCCCGAGGTACACGGCGCGAAAGCCCCTTAAAAACCGCGCGGGTTTTCCACTGTAACGTAATTCGTAGAATTCGATATCGGTATTTACCCCGGACCTTCTCCATAATTTGGCATAGATAAATACGGTTAACAATCCGGTGATCAGAAAAGCCCACCAAACCCAGTTCCCGCTTACCCCACCGGTTCGAACTATATCGGTTACCAGGTTAGGGGTATCGGTAGAAAAGGTCGTGGCTACCATGGAAACCCCGAGCAGCCACCACGGCATGGTTCTGCCCGAAAGAAAATATTCTGAAGTGCTTTTTCCGGATTGACGGGAAACATAAAATCCGATACCCAGGGTTAGGGTAAAAAAGGAAAAGATAAAAAGATAGTCCAGGGTATTCAGTGTGATCATAGCTTAAGTTTAGGTTGGCATACGTTAGGTTATGGTTTTTCAAAAATAATTTTTTCGCGAAGCCCTGAAAACTTTTTTTACTGGTTCGCATGGAAATGGCTTCCCGGATGCCAGGCTTTACGAAGCGGTCTTGTGTGACCCCGGAGCAGGCCAACTCCTCATTGCCATAATTCCTGAGGATAATGTGTTTCGAGATATTGCTTTAAGATCCTAATATCACTTTTTGAAGTGAGATCGGGTACATGTTCAGTAAGAGGGATTCCAAGTACCGATCGGGGATGGGCTTTCACCATGTTGAGCAAGGCTGTTGGAATCTCTTTCTCCTCCCGAACGGGATGTAAGGGGCAATTTTGCAGAAAGGGCAGCACCTGGCTCCCGGTAAACATAAATATATTCATACTCACCCTGAATTTCCCTGCATCATCCCGGTACTGTTCCGACTCCTGTACTGAGGGTTTTTCTATGATATCTTCCAAATATCCTTCTGTATCGGTTTTTACAAGGGCAAACCTGTTGATACGCTCCCTGGAGAATTTTAACCCATCCCGGTCATAGCTGATAAAGGCGTTTGGAGCCTGGGTATTTCGCAGCATTGAAAAGGACTTTATCGAATAGAGGTTATCACTGTTGCAAACCACAAATCGGGTATCTTTAAGCCAGGCCTGTTGCTCGATAGCCTGAAGGAGGGCGTCTGCGGTACCCAGAGGCTTTTTTCTGCCTTCCGGAACAGATTGTACGGCAAAAAATACATTTAGACCCTGGTAGCGCTTATCGGGTTTTAGATACTGGGATCTGAATGGTGCTGCGTCTTCTCCTGTGAGGAAAACGATGTTCTTGTACCCCGCCCGTTTGGCGTTGAACAATACATAGTCCAGCAAAGGATATTGATTTTTTCCCAATTGGATAAGTCCTTTACTGCGTTGATTTGCCTGGGCCATTTCTTCCGGGGTAAGGTCGCTTTCCGCAGCGCTTAATGCCGCCTTCATGCGTGAAGAAGCCCCTCCGGCCAGGATCACCAGAGTCTCCGTTTCAGTTTTATTCATCAGAGGTGTTTTTTACCCGGACACCCGGGTCGGTTTGAACAGCATAGGCGTCTCGCGCCCCTGCATCTTTAATCGCTGCGATCACCTTTTGAACATCTTCTTCCCTGGCCAGGGCTATGATGCTTCCTCCCAGTCCGGAACCCACGATCTTGGTGCCTAAAGCCCCTGCACTCAGGGCTGCATCGGTCATGCGGTCTATAAGAGGCACGGTGATTCCCAACAGTTTGTCCAGGATTTCATGGTGCTGATTCATCAGTTCGCCGATCCGGGTCATGTCCATAGGGTCGTTTTCAATTTCTTTCAACGCTTCCATGGTGATGGCATGATTTCTTACCGCTGCCTCAAAAACCGGACGGAGCGGGTTGGAAACCAGGGGCAGGTATTCCGTCAATGCCTCAGGCTGGATCTCTGATATACGGAAGTCCGGGAGTTTTTGCCTGATCTCCTCAATTGCCTTCCAGGCCTTTGATCTGAGGTCGCCCAAAAGGGAAAGGGTTGGTTTTGGTATTCCGGATTCGCCAACGATAAGACCGGGGATCTGCTTTTCAAAAAGCTGATACCGGCCGTTTTCACCGGTTTCCAGGAACATAATATTTCCCAGGGCAATGCTGTACTGGTCCATGCGCCCCCCGGGGCTATCCTGTTCAGTGACCTCGGCTGTATACGCCAGTTGAGCGATAAACTCCCTATCGTTGCTCCTGGGGTGATCGCCGGCTTTTAACAGAAAGGTGATCCAGGCGACCATAACGGCAGAAGAACTCGAAATACCTGCATTAATAGCTACATTCCCTTTTATCGTAATGTGGTATCCGCTGCTAATACTTCCCCCTAGATCTTTAAAGACCTTGAATCCCGACAGGAGATGGTCTCCCTTAACACCTTTGCTGAAGTCTTCATCGAGGGCTATGGTTTTGTTTTCTCCCATATCCGGGAGGTCAATCTGAAAAGTCCTTTGATTTTCAGCACGGGCTTCAAGAGTAATATGCCTGTTTATAGCGCAGGCGATCACGGGGAGATACAGGTAATCCTGATGGTCTCCGAACAAGCAGGTGCGTGCAGGTGCAAGTACAGTGATATGGTGTTTGTTCCGGTCCGGGTGGTTGTGATGGGTCATCGTATCGCATGCATTTTTAACAGCATTTAATGCAAGTCCCCGAAAGTAGCTATAAGCGGTTAGAATTTCAAATTTCAAAAGTAATTCAGAAGAGAAATCCGGGGAGGATCTTACGAATCACCAGTCTGGGGATCTCACGGACACTTTAGGAATTTTGTAGGTAAAGTTTTTCAGGGAAACCCGATTTTATGATTAAATTTATCAATCAACTGAAATTCAGGTAGTTGCAATGAGTTTGTATTCCACGGAAGTTTCCTCCAGGTTAAAAAGGTGGCTGATCCTTTGTTCGGTGCTATGTCTTTTCACGGATATGACCGCTCAAAATAAATCCTCCGATTATGATCTTGTTATTCTTGGAGCAACCCCCGGGGGCATCATGGCTGCTATAGAAGGCTCCCGCCAGGGTAAAACCTGTCTTCTTTTGGAGCGATCTTTTCATATCGGGGGGCTCCCGGCAAACGGACTGGGTGCGACGGATATTTCGACCGAGGGTGCAGTTGGCGGATTGTTCAGGGAATTCGTGACGGCCATCGAAAAACATTACAGGGATACATACGGAGTATTATCAGAGCAGTACAGAACCTGTAAGAAAGGCTATCGGTTCGAGCCATCGGTAGCAGAAAGGGTGTTTCATGAGATGATTGCAGCAGAAAAGGGGATCACCGTTCTTACCGGTTATCAGTTCAATGGTAGGGAGGAAGATGTGCATAAGGAAGAGCGCTATATCCGGTCCCTGAAGGTTACCCACCGGGAGAGTGGAGAAGAAAGGGTGTTTTCAGGGAAAGTGTTTGTTGATGCAACCTACGAAGGTGACCTTATCGCTGCTGCCGGGGTACCTTATACTGTTGGCAGAGAGGGTAAGGAGGCCTTTGGGGAAGAGCTGGCAGGAAAAGTATACAAATACTGGGAAGGCCGGGTGGCAGAGGGTAGTACATTTATGCCTGATGATGCCATACAGGCCTATAACTACAGGCTTTGTCTGACCCGGGACCCTGAAAACAGGAATCCCATACCTCAACCGGAGACCTATAACAGGGAAGAATACCTGAGTCTTATAGAGGATGTGGTTTCCGGAAGGCATGCAGGAAAAGAATACGACGAATTTCTGAATCAAACCTCAGGGCAAGAACGTGAGAACATCCGTGCGATGGGTAGTAAGGAACCTCCCAGGGTACCCGGTAATCCCCGGGGAATCTCGAAGATCTTAAACCCGGTAGCCTTGCCTAACAATAAAACCGATGCCAATAACCAGCAGCGCGCATTCCTGTCTTCTGACCTTCCGGAGGAAAACTGGTTGTGGCCCGAAGCTTCGTGGGAATGGAGGGATCGGTTTGCAGAGCGATTAAAGAATTACACCCTGGGCTTACTCTGGTTCGCACAGCATGACCCGGACCTGCCGTTATGGTTTCGTGAAGAAATACTTCCATGGGGACTGGCCAGGGACGAATATATGGATAACAACAACTTTCCGCGACAGGTCTATGTAAGGGAGGGGCGAAGGATGAAAGGCCAGTACTTTTATACCGCCTTTGATGCCTTACCGGTTAAAAAGGGAGAACGGCCGCCGGTGCATCCTTCATCTGTTACGGCGGGGCATTATTCCATAGATTCCCATGGGGTTAGAAAGAGAGAATCGGGCAGGGTACACCTGGACGGATTTATAAGTCAGCGCACAGCACCGTTTACCGTGCCATATGGGGTCATGGTTCCCCCGGAAGTTTCGAACCTCCTTGCCCCTGTGCCTGTGTCAGGAAGTCATCTTGGTTTTTCTGTTTTACGAATGGAGCCTACCTGGATGGCGCTCGGTCAAGCTGCCGGTCTGGCTGCCTCCATTTCGGTAAACAGGGGAGAACCGGTTCAGGATATACCGGTGAGAACATTACAATTGGGATTGTTGGAAAGCGGTGCCGTATTAATGTATTATAAAGACCTGTCGGTCGAAGACCCTTATTATAAGGCACTACAATGGATGGGGGTCCATGGTTTTTTTCAGGACTGGCATGCACATCCTGAAAGCTGGGTTACCGAGTCCGAACTTCTGGAGATCTCTAGGGTCTTCCGGGCCCGGTTACAGGGCGTGTTAAGGCATAAGATAACAAGGGCCAACCTGGCGCTGTCTGTCTACGAATACGAATTGCATCAATCAGGGATAACCTTCTCCCGTTAGAATTTTGAGTTGCTCAGAAACAGACTGATCTTGTTTCTGAAGGTAAGCAGCAGGCCACCGGTAATGAGCTGAAGTCCGGTGATCGCAAGGTTTATCGAGGGTTCTGAACTGGCCTGGTTACGGCTGATGAACTTTTGCCAGGCAGAAGGCTCGGGCTGATCCTTCATCAGGTGAAAGGTCTGATACAAGAACTCAGGTAATTTGGTAACTACAAGAATACCTCCTGCAAGTATGATACCCAGCTTGATCAGGGTGAATTTATCTACGTTACCAAACTGGATTTCCTTTTCTTCAAAGCCCTGGTCCAGTTCCAGCAGGTCGATGATCATGTCGCTTCGGAAAACGATCACAATAAAGATGCCTATCATTATCGCAGAAACCACAAAGATCCAAATGAAGGATGAGAGTTCGAACTCGGAAATGCTGAAGGCTTTAGGTAAAAATGTGAAGATACTGATGATCAACGCATAAAGTCCCATTAATTTGAGAATCAGTCTGAAAAGGTCGCGAAGAAGCATGATCTTAAGATTTAGGTTTATTCAAATATAGTATTTTTTCTAAAACCGGGAATTTTGCTATTCTATTTAAATTCCAGGCTATTATCTGTGAGCTTACTGTATTTCAAGGTCCACATGTCTTTGAGGTAGTTCTGGTAGATCTTCCAGGGGTGTTCTGACCCTTGTTTAGGAAGTACATCCAGGGCTCTTTTGATATACCCTGCATCAAAATCCAGCAAGGGTTCTGAGGTGTACCTTTCCGGATCGAATCTCGGGGTACAGGTACGGTAACCCTGCTTATCCATAAAGTTCAGAAGTCGTGCCACATACTGTCCGTTCAAATCACATTTCAGGGTCCAGGAAGCATTGGTATACCCGACCGCAATAGCCATATTGGGTATGTCGCTGAACATCACCCCGCGGTAGACATGCAGGGATGAGGTGTCTGTTTTCTTGTTGCCTATCTTCACATCCATCCCTCCGAGCAGTTTAATTTTTAATCCTGTTGCAGTAATAATAATATCTGCATCCAGAACCTTACCGGAATTCAGTGCGATACCGTTTGGCAGAAACTCCTTTATGGTGTCTGTTACCATTTGCGCTTTGCCTTCCCGTATGGACAGAAAGAGGTCGTTGTCGGGCACAAGGCAAAGGCGCTGATCCCAGGGATCGTATGTTGGAGTGAAATGCCTCATGTCGTAATCCGCTCCCAATTGATGCTGTGCCTGGTTCTGTATGAAATTCCTGATCTTTCCGGGCCATTTTCTGGAGACCTTATAAAGCCCCAGGCTGAAGAGTATATTTTTCCATCGGGACAGGCTATGCGCCCAGCCAGCCGGGAGAATGCGCTTGAGACGGTTTGCAATTTTGTCTTCGCGAGGAAGGTTCAGGATATACGTGGGCGACCTTTGCAGCATGGTTACTTTTTCGGCTTTCTTTGCCAACTCAGGTACCAGGGTAACAGCCGTGGCACCACTACCTATCACCACCACCTTCTTATTGGTGTAATCCAGGTCTTCCGGCCAGTGCTGTGGGTGTACCACCGGCCCGTTGAACACCGAGGCCGTTCCCTTTAAAGGGTCATACCCCTGGTCGTAATCGTAATATCCGCTGCAAACAAATAGAAACCTGCACTTTAAAACAGTTTCTTTTTGCTCTTTGATGTTGATGGTTACTTCCCATAGAGCATCCTCTTCGATCCAGTTGGCACCTATTACCGTGTGGCTGTACCGGATATGCTTGTCGATACCGAATTTGGAAGCCGTATCTTTAATATACTTCAGTATGGAAGGCCCGTCGGCAATAGCCTTAGGATCTTTCCAGGGATTAAAGGAAAACCCAAGGGTATACATATCCGAGTCTGACCGGATCCCGGGATATTTAAACAGATCCCAGGTGCCTCCCATCTGTTCCCGAGCTTCCAGAATGGCGTAGGTTTTATCCGGGCATTTTTCCTGCAAATGGTATGCAGCGCCAATGCCGGATAAACCGGCGCCAATGATTAGGACATCTGTAAAATCTTCGGAATGTGCTCTTTTAGACATATGAATAGGATAGTGTTCGGAGTTCCTTAAAGGTAAATAATTTCAGGATTTCCGAAATGGTAAAATGGGGTGATTGACGTGGATATTGAGAACCGTGATTATTCTTCGCTTCCCAGGTACTTGTAAACCACTCCTGCAAGGATGGCACCTGCAATGGGAGCGACCCAGAATAACCACAGCTGTTCCATGGCCATACCTCCTGCAAAAATAGCCTGGCTGGTACTTCTGGCCGGGTTTACAGAGGTATTGGTAACGGGAATGCTTACCAGGTGGATCAGGGTAAGTGCCAAACCTATGGCAATACCCGCAAAACCCTGAGGAGCTTTCGGATGTGTAGCGCCAAGAATAACAATGAGAAACATAAAGGTGAGTACCACCTCAGCTACCAGGGCCGCCGTCATACTGTATCCGTCCGGAGACAGGGCGCCATAGCCATTGGCAGCAAAAGTTCCCGTTTCGAAACCTGCCTTGCCCGAAGCAATAGTGTACAATACTGCAGCGGCAGCTATGCCTCCGATCACCTGAGCCAGGATATAGGGCAGCAGTTCTTTTTTATCAAAGCGGCCACCGATCCAGAGACCTATGGAAACTGCAGGGTTGAGGTGACATCCTGAGATATGACCGATGGCGTACACCATGGTAAGCACAGTGAGACCAAACGCCAGGGAAACACCGGCAAATCCAATACCAAGTTCCGGGTAACCCGCTGCCAGGACAGCGCTTCCGCACCCTCCAAAGACCAGCCAGAAGGTACCGATAAATTCAGCAATAAATTTTTTCATAATAGTAGCTTTTAGAGAATTTCAGGAAGGCCTGTGGTCATGCTTGCCAAGGTGTTATTGCCTTAAAGCGTATCCACAGGAAAAAGCCTTCTATAACTAAAAGTAATTAAAAATACTGAATTTCAGTACGTTAAAATGAAAACGGGATGCCGGGATCAATCTTCTTCCCGTTTGGCGCGGTCCAAATGAAAGGCCGGGGTGCAGATGGCAAGATATTCACATGCCTCCCCGAAAGGATTCGAATATTGTACGCGAACCCCTTTCTCTATATGTATGGACTGTCCTGCCTTGAGCACGACCACCTCCCCGTCTATATTAAACTGTTTTTGCCCTTTGATCACAAAAGTATACTCGTCGAATTCGGGAGTCTGGAAGGGCTCACTCCATCCCGGCGGTGCTACCATATGGGCAATACTTATATGATCATTCCCGGTGGTGGCCAGTCCGTGATGTTCCTCGATAATTTTACCATCAGTTGTCGGGATCCGGAAGGGTTCCGTTTGAATACTGTATTTCTTCATGAGATTATCTTTTAGAGATGGCCTTGTTGAGAATACCCATCACCCCCCGGATAAAGGTAGCGCTGGTAAGTACTTTTACTATTGGATTCATCCGGGAGCTACTTCTGGGTTGTACCGTCTTTCTCTGGGTACGTGCTTTTTCCTGCAACTCCTCCTCGCTGGCTTTTTTAATCTTTTCATTCAGCAACTCGTAAGCACTCTCCCGGTCTGTACGCTCATTGTACTTGGAGGATAGTGCAGATCCTTTTAGCAGCGTGCTGAGTTCGTGTTCGGTTAGGATATCCATCCGGCTTTGGGGTGCTCTCATCATGGTGGCGGCAAGGGGGGTGGGCCTGCCTTTCTCATCGAGTGCCGTAACAAGGGCTTCCCCTATACCCAGGCTGGTAAGTACCTCTGCCGTGTTGTAAAACTCGGAGATCGGATAGTTTTCTGCGGTTTGTTTTATGGCCTTCCGGTCTTTGGCGGTAAAGGCCCGAAGCGCATGCTGAATCTTGAGTCCCAGCTGGGATAACACCTCCTCAGGAACATCAGTCGGGGTCTGGGTAATAAAGAACACCCCCACACCTTTAGACCGGATCAGCTTGATAATGCTGTTGATCTGGTCGAGCAATGTAGTGGAAGCCTCGTCAAAAATAAGATGGGCTTCGTCTATAAAAATCACCAGCTCGGGTTGTTCGGGATCGCCAATTTCGGGCATGGTGGTGTAGATCTCTGCCAAAAGGCTCAACATAAAGGTGGAGAACAGCTTGGGCTTATCCTGTATATCTGTAAGCCTGATCACATTGATGTAGCCCTGCCCGTTCTCATCCAGGCGCATCAGGTCGTCTGTTTCAAAGGATCGCTCTCCAAAAAAAAGGTCTGCTCCCTGTTGTTCCAGCTCGATGATCTTTCTGAGAATGGCACCGGTGGAAGAAGTTGAGATCCGGCCGTAAGCTTTATCAAACTCTGCCTTTCCTTCTTCGGTGGCATACTGAAGGATTTTTTTCAGGTCCTTTAGATCGAGCAAGGGCAGTTCCTTATCGTCACAGTACTTAAAGATCACCGCCATAATACCTTGCTGAGTTTCCGAAAGGTCGAGAATACGGGATAACAGCACAGGGCCAAACTCTGAGACGGTTGCTCTTAACCTTACTCCTTTTTGATCGGATAGGGTAAGAATCTCAACCGGGAATCCCTTGGGGGCATAATCCAGTCCGATCGCCTTCATACGTTCGTCTATCTTAGGATGGGGTGTACCTTCAGCAGCCAGTCCGCTGAGGTCACCTTTCAGGTCCATCAGTAATACAGGAACCCCCCTGGAAGATAGCTGTTCTGCCATAACCTGCAGGGATTTGGTCTTGCCTGTACCCGTGGCCCCGGCAATAAGCCCGTGCCTGTTCAGGGTTTTCAGAGGGATCCTGACCATGGTGTTCGTGAGCGGTGCGCCATTGAGCATGGCAGCGCCAACCTCCAGGGCATCTCCCTTAAAGGTATATCCTTGTTCAATCGCTTCTTTAAATTGATCAGCAGTATGCATATATGATGAAGTTTATACTAAAATACGGGAATTTGTTAATAGTTATGGGATTAAGAAGGGAGGTACGTGGGTAAGGAGGTAAGGAGGTAAGTGGGTAAGGAGGTATGGAGGTACGTGGGTATGGAGGTATGGAGGTATGTGGGTAAGGAGGTATGGAGGTATGGAGGTATGGAGGTACGGAGGTATGGAGGTACGGAGGTATGGAGGTACGGAGGTACGTGGGTAAGGAGGTATGGAGGTATGGAGGTACGGAGGTATGGAGGTATGGAGGTATGGAGGTATGGAGGTACGGAGGTATGGAGGTTCGGAGGTATGGAGGTGCGGAAGTACGTGGGTACGTGGGTACTTGGGTACCTGGGTACGTGGGTACGAAGAGGAAGTGAGGGGGTGCGTGGCGTGTTGGTGTCAGGGAGTCGGGAGTAGATGTTCTTAACGCATGCCTTGTCCCTGATTTTACTCCCGGGTTGAGCAATCCTTAAAAACTGAAAATTTCGAGCCAAGAACTGCGTGCTGAGATCTGTTTTCTATAAATAAAGTAATTGTATCTTTGGCCCATGGAAAAAAGTGAGGTTTTAGCACTGGTAGATAAGGGCGAGATGTTACCCCTGATGGAGGAGTTTTACACCATCCAGGGGGAAGGGTATCACAAAGGTACCGCGGCTTATTTTATCAGGGTAGGCGGTTGTGATGTGGGATGCCACTGGTGTGATGTGAAGGAAAGCTGGAATGCAGCGACCCACCCACCCACCCATGTCGACCAGATCGTGGAAAATGCCGCCAGATATTCAGATACCATTGTGGTCACCGGGGGAGAACCCCTGACCTGGAATATGGATCCGCTTACCAGCCGACTCCGTGACAAAGGCCTTAAGATCCATATCGAAACCTCTGGGGCTTATCCGCTGACGGGGCATTGGGACTGGATCTGCCTTTCGCCCAAAAAAATGAAGCTTCCCAAAGATGAGGTCTATCAAAAGGCCCATGAGCTAAAAGTGATCGTATACAACAAACACGATTTTGTCTTTGCAGAGGAACAGGCCGCCAGGGTCAATGACCGTTGCATCCTTTATCTGCAACCCGAATGGAGCAAAAGGGAGACGATGATCCCTGAGATCGTAGACTATGTAATGAAGAATCCGCGTTGGAAGGTGTCCCTGCAAACCCATAAGTATTTGAATATTCCGTAGGGAGAGTTTGAAGTAGGGAGTTTGAGTTGGAGTTTGAGTTTGAGTTGGAGCTTGCCATCCCTCAAGGGAGGAAATCCTGCCTGTGCGAAGTACGGTAGGTTTGAGTTTGAGTTTGAGTTTGAGTTTGAGTTGGGAGTTTGAGTCTGAAGGTTTAGATCAACGAAATACTCCATTGAGATGATTGAAAGCAGGTTGTGGGGTTATGCTTCCACTACCTTGTTGTTGGACATTTCCGGCTGGATTTCAAAATTTCCTATTCACTAAAAGTCAGCCTGGCCAGGTAGTCGTAGTGTTCCCCTTCTGTGATAAGCTCACAATTCAGGCCAGCCTCGGTGGCGATCTCCTCCAGGCGTGTATAATCCAGGTAGAGCCATGGGAAAGATTCACTTTCGCCCCTGTAGTGCACAGTAAAATCCAATTCGCCGTAATACCGGTCTCCCGGAACCCATTTGCCTCCGTCTTCATCCTCGTCATACATATAAATGATATCTGACGAATCGATAAGGATCTGTCCGTTTGGAGTGAGCAATTCCGCTATTTTTTTCAGGTTGCCGGCTGCCTCATCAAAACGGCCCAGGAGTCCTGTGCCGTTCATGAGCAGTAATACGGTATCATAACGCTGTGGAGGCAGGTCGTACAGGCTGCCGTGAATCGCATGCTTTACCCCGCGATTCCGGGCTATTTCGATACAAGATGCACTGCTGTCCAGGGCAGTGACCTCGAGGTTTTCCTGTTGTTGCAGGTATAGGGCGTGACTGCCGGCTCCGGAACCTGCATCCAGAACTTTTCCTTTACAACATTGTAATGCCCGTTGTTCGGTAACGGGCATTTCCTCATAGGTTCTTAACAGGTATGCAACCGGAAATTCATCCGGATCTGAGATGTTGGTCTCGGTAAGCATGTCCTCTGTATAGTCCCCATTGATGTAATCCTGTAATGCCTTCCCCATTAAATCCTTCATCGCTACAGTTGTTTTGTTAGATCGCCTTATTGTAGAATTCGATAAAACGGATCAGGTCTTCTTCCTTCTTAAGTTTAAGTCGTTGTTCCTTGATAAACTGAGTCATCTCCTTATCTAAAGTTCCGAACTGTTCCTCAATTTTTTTATTGGAACCTTCCAGCTCAATGGCTTTTTCCATTCCCGGAAGTTGCAGAAAGTAATCCTCGCGGCTGATGAATCGCGGGGGCGTATTTTGATCGTAACCGGTACGTCCCTGTTTGGCTTGCTCAAAGATCTTGTAGTGGCGCTTGAAGAGTCTAGCCTCTCCTTCACAACTCAGGCATTCCATATATCCTTTTCTTTCGCTTTCTTTGTAAGTAAAATCTACCTGTGTAAAAAGCCGCCCCTTAATGATGAAGTCGTTCTCATTATTCGGATTGGTGGCGTAGATCTTCTCCTCACTGATCTTAATTTCTATCTTATCTTTGTAGGCGTTGTACCTCAGATCGATGTTGGGTATGGATTTCCCGTCTTTGACCATATAGCCTTTGGAAAACTCGCTGCCATCGAGATATGGAGAGCCATCTATGCCGCTATATTCGGCAGCTTTAGTGTTTAGTAAAGTGGTAGCTCCATAGGCATAAGCCTCGGTTTGTTGGGCAAAGGACGAAATGGAGGTAAGGGTAAAGGTAAAAGTAAAGAGGTAAAGTAATTTTTTCATTTTCGGGTTTTAAGTTTTAATTATGGAAGATTTTATAAATAAATTACCGCAATTGGCGGGAGACCAAGATAAGGAAAACAAAAGATTTTTTAAGAAGCTTAAAAAAAATCCGCCTAAGAAACTGGATGATCTCGTACATGGAATTCACGATGAGGTGTTTAGTGAGATCGACTGCCTGGAATGTGCGAATTGCTGCAAAACCACAGGCCCCCTTTTCACCAATGCCGATATTGAGCGTATTGCAAAATTTCTCAGGATGAAACCCCTGCAGTTTATAGAACAATACCTCAGGGTTGATGAAGATAACGACCATGTACTGCAAAAGGTACCCTGTGCCTTTCTGGACGATCAGAACTACTGTCTCATCTACGAGGTCAGGCCCAAGGCCTGCAGGGAGTACCCGCACACCGACCGCAAGAACTTCCACCAGATCACCGGACTCACCCTGAAGAACACCGCCATTTGTCCGGCAGCATTTCGTATCGTTGAGGAAATGAAAAAGCGATTGCCTAAATAGCCCGAAGTTGTTATATTTCGGACATGGAAAGTATTATCAACTATTTCGAGTCGATTCCTTCAACTCACAGAAGCCTTATCCTGGTTTCCGGAATCACTTTTTTCTGGCTGCTGGAATACGCCGCCCCCCTTTTTAAATTCGATTACAGGAAATTCAGGCATGCCTGGCCGAATATTTTCTTTACCCTCACTACCATAGTCGTTAATTTCGTTTTAGCATTTATACTTTTAATGACAAGTGACTGGACAGTAGCCAATGATTTTGGGGTATTGCAATGGCTGGATGCTCCGTTGTGGGTAACGGTAGTGCTGGGAGTCATGCTGCTGGACCTTATCGGTGCCTGGCTGGCGCACTGGGTACAGCACAAGATCAGGCCGTTATGGATGTTCCATTTGATCCACCATACCGACAACCACGTGGATACGACCACAGCCAACAGGCATCATCCCGGTGAAAGTGTGATCCGGTTTATCTTTACCACCCTTGGCGTATTCGTGCTGGGGGCTCCCGTAGGGATTATCATGTTATACCAGTCATTATCGGTAGTGTTCTCTCAGTTTAATCACGCCAATATTGAACTTCCCAAAAAGGTGGATGATGTGATCAGCTGGCTTATTGTTTCCCCGGATATGCATAAGGTACACCATCATTATGTATTGCCGTATACAGATACCAATTACGGCAATATCTTTTCCATCTGGGACCGCATGTTCGGTACATTTGCAAAGATGCGAAATGCCGACCTGGTTTATGGGGTAGACACCTATCCGGATGTCGATTCGAACGCAAAGATCAATATCCTGCTAAAGTTGCCTTTTGGCAAGTACCGCGCTCCTGAAGGTGCGAAATTCGATAAACCTCAGGGGTAAAGTAAATAGGGTTTTCTCATGGCCAGGAATTGATTTACTCCTTCCTGCCAGGTCCCTCTTATCGTCTCTGCATCCATACCGCTCTCTATCTGTTTCCGCAGTGTTTCAGTTCCTGCATGCAGTGTGAAAGACCGGTCTTTAAAAAAGGCATCTTTATTCTCACTGTAGGTGTAGGCCTCGATCACCCATTGCAGGTCAACTTTTCCAGGAGCAGTAACCGCGCTGAGATCGCTTCCGAAACAAACTTCACCTTTGTGTTTGGGGTCTTTGGCCCCAAAATTAGGCTGAGGCGTGTATTGAAAGTCAAAATGCTGCTGATCTAAAAACGGGGCTCCGAAACGCTGAAACTGAAATTCTGTTCCCCTTCCCGCATTTACGGTAGTACCTTCGAAAAGCCCGAGACTTGGGTAAAGCACAACAGACTGATCGTTCGGCAGGTTTGGAGAGGGCCTCATCGGAAGCGAATACGGCATATTTCTGTTGTACCCCTCCATGGGGATCACCTGAAGTGCACACTGGATCCCATCCTTGAGCCACTTCTCTCCGTTGATCATCTGTGCATATTCTCCTATGGTCATCCCGTGAACCAGCGGAATGGGATGCATTCCCAGAAAACTCTGAAAATCAGATTCCAGGGTGGGGCCATCCACATAGGACCCGTTGGGGTTCGGTCGGTCAAGAACGATTACCGGAATCCCGTTTTCGGCACAGGCCTCCATAACGTAATGCAGGGTAGAGATGTAGGTGTAGAACCGAACGCCAACGTCCTGAATATCGAACACCACCACGTCGATTCCCTCCAGCTGTTCCGGGGTTGGTTTTTTATTGCTTCCATAAAGGGAGATAAGGAGGAGACCGGTGGTTTTGTCGGTCCCATCCTTTACGGTTTCTCCGGCATCGGCCTGGCCCCTGAAGCCATGTTCCGGCGCAAATACCTTTTTAATGGAGATATCCTGCAGGAGCAAAGAGTCGACAAGATGGGTAAATCCGGTATCTTTTCGCGCGATCACCGAGGTCTGGTTGGCTACCACGGCCACGTGTTTCCCTTTCAGTAGCGACAGGTATTTATCCGTGTGCTGAACTGCAGGAACGGGCCCGGTTACAGCGGGTTGTTCCTGGGCTTTTCCCGGGTTACAGGAAGCGATTAAGAAAAACGATAATAAAAATGTATTTTTGAGGCTTAACAAGCGGATCATACTTTGAATTTAGAATATTTTATAGCCAAACGCCTTATCAGGGGTAAGGAGCATAAAAGTAGCATTTCGGCCCCAATTATAAAAATCGCCATTGCAGCTATTGCAATAGGACTGGTCATGATGATGATCGCGGTGGCAACAGGCGTGGGACTGCAGCGAAAGATCCGTGAAAAGGTGGCGGCCTTTAACGGTCATATCCAGATCTTTAATTACGACAACAATCAATCTGACGTTTCGGTAAATCCGGTCTCTATCAACCAGGATTTTTACCCCGAATTTAATACGGTGGAAGGGATTTCCCATATCCAGGCGGTGGCTACCAAAGGGGGGATCATCCGCACGGCGGATACCTTTGAAGGAATCATTGCCAAAGGGGTGGGGGCCGATTATAACTGGGATCCTTTCCGGGATTACCTGGTGGAAGGGCGCCTCCCGGATTACAGTGAGAAACGAAATGAGGAAGTGCTGATCTCCAGATATCTCGCCTCCCGATTGCAGTTTAAGCCGGGCGATGAGTTCTGGGCCTTTTTCCTCAAGGACCAGCCCAGTGAGATCCCGAACCAGGTAAAATTTACTGTGGTCGGGATCTATGACAGCGGCTTCAGCGAATTCGACTCCAATTATATGTTCATTGACCTGAGGCATGTCCAGCGAATGAATCGCTGGAAACCGGATCAGGTAGGGAGCTTTGAGGTGTTTATTGACGATTTTGATGAACTGGAACAAAAAGGGAGAGAGGTGTACGGAAGTACCGTGTCTACCCTGGACTCCCAGACCATATCCGGTAAATACTACCATATCTTTGAATGGTTGTCGCTTTTTGATTTTAATATTGCCATCATTATCGGGATTATGATCATCGTGGGAGGAATTAATATGATTACTGCCCTGCTGGTACTTATTCTGGAAAGAACACCCATGATCGGGATCCTGAAGGCTCAGGGCTGTTCTAACTGGAGTATTCGAAAGATCTTTTTATACAATGCGGCCTATCTTATCGGGGTGGGATTATTTTGGGGCAATCTCATTGGGCTGGGCATCCTCCTGTTGCAAAAATATTTCGGAATCATACCCCTGGACCCGGAAACCTATTACGTGTCTACTGCCCCGGTGTATGTTAGTGGGTGGCATATTCTTTTATTAAATGCCGGAACCCTGGTGCTGTGCCTTTTAATGCTGCTGATCCCTTCCTATATTATTACCCGAATCTCTCCTGCACGTTCTATTCGTTTCGAATAAGGTCATACATCTCAGAGTTGTAAAAGGGGGGGTAAATCCCTAACTTAGTCAGGAAATAAGACCCCTTATGAAATACGCGGAGAACATACTGGAAACCATAGGCAATACCCCCCTGGTGAAGCTGCATACGATCACCAGGTCTGTTGATGCCCTGGTACTTGCCAAGGTAGAGACCTTTAATCCCGGAAATTCTGTAAAAGACAGGATGGCGGTTAAGATGGTGGAAGATGCGGAAGCCGATGGCCGACTAAAACCCGGGGGAACCATTATAGAGGGAACCAGCGGAAATACGGGAATGGGCCTGGCTCTTGCCGCGATCGTAAAAGGGTACAAACTGATCTGTGTGATCAGTGATAAACAAAGTAAGGAAAAGATAGATATTCTGAGGGCCGTGGGTGCCGAGGTAGTGGTTTGCCCAACCAACGTAGCTCCTGAAGATCCCCGATCCTATTATTCGGTATCAAAACGCCTGGCTGAGGAGATCCCGAACTCCTGGTATGTAAATCAATACGACAACCTTTCCAACACCCTGGCGCATTACGAACAAACCGGTCCGGAGATCTGGGAACAGACCGATGGAAAGATCGATCATTTCGTGGTGGGGGTGGGTACCGGAGGAACCATCTCCGGGGTAGGGAAATACCTTAAGGAAAAGAATCCGGAGATAAAGATCTGGGGTATCGATACCTACGGTTCGGTGTTCAAAAAATATCACGAAACCGGGGAATTCGATGAGAATGAGATTTATCCCTACATCACCGAAGGCATAGGAGAAGACATTCTCCCCGCTAATGTAGATTTTGATATCATAGATGGGTTTACAAAAGTAACCGATAAGGATGCCGCCATCTATACCCGAAAGCTGGCCAGGGAAGAAGGGGTTTTCTGTGGGAATTCGGCAGGGGCAGCGGTTAAGGGCCTCTTGCAGTTAAAGGATCATTTTAAACCCGGACAGGTGGTCGTGGTTCTTTTTCACGACTCCGGGACCCGGTATGTAGGAAAGATGTTTAATGACGACTGGATGCGCGATCGCGGTTTTATGGAAGAAGAGGTGAAGCATGCAGGTGACCTTACCTCAAAATCGGATACGGAATTGATTACCGTAAGGACGGAAGAATTGGTAGCACATGCCATAGAACGGATGAAGCAATACAACATTTCCCAATTACCCGTGCTCGACGCCAATGGATTTGCCGGCTCCCTGGACGAGTCAACCCTCTTTAAGGCCTATATCGACAACAAATCTGTGGCCGACCTTCCCGTAAAAGCCATTATGCAGCCGCCGTTTCCCGTGGTGAAAAAGTCGAGCTCTTTAGACGATGTTTCCCGAATGATCAACCGCGAAAATAAGGCCGTTCTTGTGGAACTTGAAGATGGGAGGTATGGGATCATCACCAAACACGATATTATAAGTGCTATATAAACCGTACCGTGGAACCGAATCAACTTCTGTTAAATAACATCCAGCGCTACGTATCCCTGAGTGCTTCTGAGCAGGAGAGACTTTACGCGATCATCAGACCGGTCAGGATCCGAAAGCGTCAGTTTATAGACCAGCCGGGGTATGTATCGCGTTACAGGAATTATGTGGTTCAGGGCGCGTTCAGATCGTATTTTATTGATGAAGACGGTAAGGAGCATACGGTACAGATTGCGGTGGAAGATTGGTTTGTAAGCGACTTTTACAGCTATATTACACAAACGCCGGCCACCTTGTTTGTAGAGGCCCTTGAAAATTCGCTCATCCTTCAAATGGCATATGACGATATTGAAAACCTGTGTAAAGAGGTGCATTCCCTTAGTGAGTATTTCAGGCTCTCTACAGAAAAGGCATTTGCCTTTTCCAGAAAACGGGCCTTGTCTAACCTAAGCCTTACTGCAGAGGAAAAGTATCTCGAATTGCTGGAGCGTTACCCGGATATTGTACAAAGGGTTCCTCAAAAGATCATTGCCTCTTATTTAGGTATGACCCCGGAATTCATGTCCCGTATTCGTAAGGGATTATCATCAGAATCTTAAACTATATCAAGAGTATTTCCTGAACTGGTTCATTTTTATGCCAGGTGTCTTTATGCAACTTTGTTATCTCGATAATGAGGAGAATTTAAAATCAAAGTATTATGAAGACCAAAACACATCTTCCGTCTTATGAGTCGGGGTTAATATCCCTGAGAAGTCAATTAAAAGAAGCCCTCCCCGGGGACCTATTACAAATATTTGACAATGATGCCGCCCACCTGGAGAAGAACCTTTCTGAAGGGGTGAGGTTAAAGAAAGGGGATATCGCCCCTGATTTTGAGCTGCTTAATGCTGCCGGAGAAAAAGTACGGCTGTACGAGATGTTAACACACCAAAGAGTGGTATTGGTGTTTTACCGGGGTGGTTGGTGTCCCTATTGCAACCTGCAGTTAATGCTTTATCAAAAGGTACTTCCCGAATTTAGAGCGCAGGGAGCCGTTCTTGTGGCTGTATCACCCGAATCACCGGACAACTCCATGGATACCAAAGAGAAGAATACTTTGGCATTTGAGGTCCTTAGTGATCCCGGTAATATAGTTGCGAAGCAATATGTGGAAGTATTCCGAAATTCAGAGCGTGCGATAGAAGCCATGGCCAGTCTTGGGATTAATTTTTATGACTTTTATACAGATTCATCCGGAACCTTACCCGTGCCGGCGGTTTTTATAATCGAACAGAGCAGGCGATTGAGTTTTGCACGTTCCGGCGGGGGAGACTACAGAAGCCGCGTGGAACCGGAGGATATTCTGAACGTTTTAAAGAGCGATGGTGATGGAAAATAAAATTTGGTTTGTAACGGGGATTTCAAGCGGACTGGGCAGAGCCCTGGCCGAAACGCTGATGACTCATGACATATTCGTTATAGGTACATTCAGAAGAAAGGAAGAGGTGAACGAGTTTAACGAAAAGCATAACGGTAAGGGCTTTGCTGTGCATTTGGAACTCGATCAGAAAATGGAGATGGATACGATCATTGCAAGGGTAGTTGAAAGATTCGGGCATATAGATGTGCTTGTGAATAATGCGGGATACGGCTTTGCAGGAGCAATAGAAGAAGCATCAATGGAGGAGGTCAGGGCGGTATTTGAAGTGAATTTTTTCGGGGTTATGCAACTTACCAAGGCCGTTCTTCCTCATATGAGACTTCGTGGAGAGGGACATATCATACAAATCTCTTCTCACGGGGGGAGTGAGGGCTTTTGCAGGTTTTGGGGTGTATAATGCCAGTAAATTCGCGCTCGAAGGATTTAGTGAAGCATTGGCGCAGGAGGTACAACCTCTGGGAATAAAGGTTACTATCGTAGAACCCGGACCTTTCAGGACCGGATTTGCGGGCAAAAACCTGAAAGTTTCAAATGCCAGGATCCGGGACTATGAAAAATCGGCAGGTGCCTTTACCGAAAAACTTCGGGCGGTGCACGGACGGCAGGAAGGTGATCCTGTAAAAGCCGCCAGGGCAATCCTTCATATTGCTGGAGGCGATCTGGAGGTATTGCGCCTCCCTCTTGGAAATATTGCCTTAAACAGCATGGAAGCGAAACTAAAAAGTCTGGATCATGATATGACGCAAACAAGGGCTATCGCATCGGCAGCAGTGTTTTAACAATAATCCAGACACTATGATCCTGTTCTGTGCTAATTTCTTAATTTAGAAGGAAATAGCAGGCAGTATGGGATCAAGACGTCAATTTATAAAACAGGGGACATTTGTATTTTTTGCTTCCCAATGGCCCTTTATGTCCTATGCATCATCCGGCAAAAAAACGCTGGGAGTAGCCCTTACCGGCCTGGGGTCCTACAGTACCCATCAGCTTGGGCCTTCCCTGAAGCAAACGGAGCATTGTGAACTCAGAGGCATCATTACCGGTAGCCCCGGTAAGATCCCCGGGTGGCAAAAGGAGTATGGGATAGCAGATGCCCATGTGTATGATTACGGGCAAATGGATCAGCTGGCGAATGATGATGGGATCGATGTGGTGTATGTGGTACTGCCAAACGCCATGCATGCCGAATATGCCGTACGGGCAGCAGAAGCCGGAAAGCATGTGTGGTGTGAGAAGCCTATGGCACTGAATGTGGAGCAATGCGAGCGGATAATCGAGGCCTGTGAAAAGAATGGAGTAAGCCTTAGTATCGGTTATCGCATGCAGCATGAACCCAATACCCGGCAGCTTATGAAATGGGCAAAAGAAGAAACCTTCGGACCCGTGCAGTCTGCCGTAGCCGAAGCCGGATTTCATTTCAGGGGCGATGATCCCTCGAACTGGAGACTTAAAAAAGAGATGGGCGGAGGGGCCTTGTATGATATGGGGGTGTACTGCATAAATGCGGCCCGCTATGCCACAGGCAAGGAGCCTGAAGGAGTGGAGGCCCGGGTGGTGAACCGGCGCGGGGAGTTGTTTACGGAAGTAGACGAGACCACGGAGTTTACCCTCTACTTTAAAAACGATCTCAGGGTGTCCTGTACCACCTCTTTCGGAGAAAATCTAAACCGGCTGGAAGTACAGTGTCGGGACGGAAATTACTACCTGCGCCCCATGCAATCCTATACGGGAGTTCAGGGTGGTGCCAGCGACGGAACCCGTCTTGAACCCATAAAAGGGAAACAACAGGTGCTGCAAATGCAGGACGATGCCCGATCCATTATAAATAATACCCCGGTTATGGTACCCGGAGAGGAGGGTTTAAAGGATATTCGTATCGTTGAAGCTATCCAAAAATCCGTTAAATTGGGAAGTAAATACGTACAAATCTAAACCGTAATTATACGGCACGGAGAATTTTTCTTGTCCGTTTATTTGGAAAATACAGGATTTTAACGTATATTCCAGTCGTATTTTTGTTAGCCCCAAATTCAAAATAGAAATACACACGTAAGAATTAACCTTAAATTAGAAGTATCAACTCTATCTAAATATCAACATTATGGGGCAATCATTACGCAAACAAGAATCTACTTTACTGATCTACGCGCTCAAATTTATAGTATTCGTATTGATTACGATGCTGTCATGGACCTTTATTTCAACCATGTTTAATTTGATCGGAATCATTTAGATTGACATAAGTAGAAAAGAACGTAAAAAGCTTCCCGGAAGGGAAGCTTTTTTTATGCAAAACATCCACCCTGTAAAACTTGTAGGCTGTAGTTGTTGTCTTGTTAAAAAATTCTTAACTTGACCGGACTAACATGCCTATACCTTTTGAATGATTAAAGATCTTATTAAGCGCTACGGCATCTGGAATATCGTAATGATCCTGGTAGTTCTGGTCACTATTATTGTGGCCGAAACCATCTTTCTGATGGGGCACAAATTGTCGGGAATATTTATCGGGCTTTGGGCTCCGACTATTCTGGGTTTTATGAATTATTTTAAACCTAAGGAATAATGACCGAATTTGTGTTATACTACTCGCTTATCGTAGGGGTGCTTTTCCTGGGATGGCTTGTATATGTGGTCATGCTCTATTATAAAATGGGAAGGGGCAAAGATTAACCCCTGCCCCTTTATAAATGATCTGATCTGGATTGTTGTTTACTTCGTTTTAAGGGTATCTGTTACACTCCCGCAATTTAACATTACTTCCCCGTAATACGGATTTAATACCTCTTCAGTGGTACTCAGCCAGTCGGCCCCCTTGTTCTGATTTGCCATCGGGCAATTCTGCACGTATAATTTTTCGGGGAGTTCGTCCATACTTTTGGCAAGGGTTACCATGACATCCGATAATATAACCAGGTGCGCTCTTTGCGATTCGATCTCCTCATTGTTTCCAATGGCGGTGATCATTTGTCCGGCTTGTTTTACCAGTTTTGATTCTGCCTCCCCCAGGATAGAGATATCGAGTTTCTCATATTCCGACAATACCTTCCTTGCCTGCTGTTTAACACCCTGTGCATCGGTGTTTACAAAGTATTCGTTCATTTGGATGTAGGCTGAAATAAGTGGCCAAAGAGTTTTCTGAAAACTACCTGGTAATACCAGTGGTTCATTACCGCTTGCGTCCTGCTTTTCCTCCCTGTTCATCATAGAGGGTTTGCCTTGTAACTGTGCCGCTGCATCTATGGTAAAGGTTCCCTGAGTAACCACCTGCTCGCCTTGCTCTAATCCGGCCAATACTTCATAGGCATCATTCATTTCACCGCCCAGTTCAATTTCCCGTAATTCAAAGACCGGTTCGTTGGTGTCCGGTTGAACATATACCACAGAACGGGTTCCGGTCCACATGACTGCCGATTTAGGGATTACGATACCCGAATTGGACAGGTCTTCTCCAACCCCGGCGGTTGCTTTGATAAACATTCCCGGTTTAAATAAGCCTTCGGTATTTTCTAACTCCGCCCGCACTCTGGCAGTCCGGTTGGCCGTGTTGAGCAAAGGGTCGATAAATTCAATGCTGCTTTCAAAGCTTTTCCCTGGATAGGCGTTAGCTGTGATGTTGAGTGTCTGTCCTTCATTTAAAACCGCCAGTTGATTCTCATACGCATCCAGAACAGCCCAGACACTGTTCAGGTTGGCAATGCGGTAAAGCGGTTGTCCTTGTTTTACGTAATCGCCTTCATTGATAAGCTTTTCCGTTACTGTTCCTGAAATATTGGCGTATACCGGGAAGAATTCCTGTACCCTACCCCTGGTCTCGATCTCTGAGATCTGCTTTTCAGAAAGTTTCCAGAGTTTTAGTTTATTTCTAACGGCTTTGTACAAAGCAGGCTGATTTTCCTTGAGCCCTGCCGCAGTGAGAAGTTCCTGTTGGGCGGCTACGAGTTCAGGAGAATATATGGTAGCCAGTAATTGTCCCTGACGTACCGCTTCCCCTGTGGTGTTAATGTATAGGTCTTCTATACGTCCCCCGAAGTAGGCTGCCTGCACCAGGGTATTTTTTTCATTAGCAACAATTTTTCCGGATAGCCGGATACTCGATGCGCCTTCTGAATTGCTTCCCGCGGTAGTAGTGTTGATATTGGCCAGAGCTACTGCCTGTTCACTCATACGGAACTGGTTGACCGCTAATCCGTCTGCCCCTGTCTCTGCCGGAATCAGGTCCATCCCGCAAATGGGACAATCGCCGGGCTCGGGCTGCATGATCTGGGGGTGCATGGAACAGGTATACATTTGCGCCACGCCGGTTTCTGTTTCGTGCTCATGGTCTGTAGTAGCCGTGTTGTTACCTCCAAAGATCAACCATCCCAGTACCAGGCCCAGAGCCAGGATACCAATATAAATTCCAGTTTTTTTCATGATCTTACTTTTATTCGTTTTTTTAGTTTTCTAACAGTAGGAGAAGAAATGTACCAAAGGATGAAGCCACTGAGCACGGTAATGAGCCCCAAAAGGGAGAAGGCTCGCAAAACGGTGGTGTTAAAATTATCCCTTCCTTCATAATCCATGGTATGGGTCATCCATAAGAAGTCAAAAATGCGCCAGTCCCGGTGTCTTACCGTCTGGAACTTTCCGTCTTTCATGGAGACATAGGCCTTGAGCTGTTCATCCCCTTCATAGGAGATCACATAGGCCGGGAGCATTTTCTCCCGGTATTCGTGGTGATCACCTGCCTCCGCGATGGAAGCCACCGAGGCTACCTGCAGCTCATCCTGCATATAACTAGAGGCAACGCTAAGGGCTTCCTCCTCAGAGATGGTGGCCTTTGGTGCACCGGTATGGGCATTGTACAGCATGTTTTTATTTACCCAGTAGTAGGGTTGTTCGTCAATAACCCTTAATTCCAGGTAATTGATACCTTCGGAAACCTCAAGGGTGGAAGGGGAGACCAGGGCTTTTTGTTTCCCGGGCTCAAAGTTCAGGTTTTTAAACTGGTCGCCATGGATCTCATCAATGTCGGTCCAGCTAAAATACATGCCGCTTACAGTCCACATGATGAATTGCAAGCCGAGGATGATCCCCAGGTAACGGTGGGCCTTTCTCAGGGCCATTGCTTTTTTTCGATCGATCATTTTAAGGTTTTGATTTGGGCACTTCTAAGGCGAAGGGCATTGGTAATTACGGATACAGAACTGAAACTCATGGCCAGGGCCGCTATCATAGGCGATAGTAAAACCCCGAAGAAGGGGTAGAGTACCCCTGCGGCTACCGGTACTCCGATCATATTATATATCAGGGCAAAGAACAGGTTCTGTTTTATATTGGTCATCACTTTTTCACTGAGCATTCTGGCCTTCACCAGCCCGCTGATATCTCCTTTAAGCAAGGTGAGTTGTGCACTTTCAATGGCTACATCGGTACCCGTTCCCATGGCAATTCCTATGTCGCTTTGGGCAAGAGCAGGGGCATCATTAATACCATCTCCGGTCATGGCTACAATCTCTCCCTGATCCTGGAGGTCCTTCACTATCTTTAGTTTGTCTTCGGGTAAAAGTCCGGCCCGGAAGTCAGAGATCCCGATATGGCTGGCTACTGCTTTGGCCGTATCTGCATTATCCCCGGTTAGCATGATCACCCGAAGGCCATGTTGCTGGAGGGTATTAATGGCGTTTTTACTGTTTTTTCGGATCTTGTCTGTAATGACAACATACCCTGCCAAGACCCCGTTAATTGCCATAAGAGGTACGGTCTTTCCTTCCTTTTGAATCCGGGCGATCTCATCTGCCACCCCGGGCGAAATCGCGACTCCTTCTTCCTTTAGGAAGTTTTGATTTCCGAGAAG
This sequence comes from Robertkochia flava, assembly GCF_020166515.1. Lineage (GTDB taxonomy): Bacteria > Bacteroidota > Bacteroidia > Flavobacteriales > Flavobacteriaceae > Robertkochia > Robertkochia flava. Next base: position 221,988 of record NZ_JAINZT010000005.1, read on the forward strand.
AATGGTAGCCTGATCTGTCACCCCTCTTACCCCTTTGCCGGTGACGGCCTCAAAATCCTGTACCTCTTTCAGAGGGATATGGAGTTCTTTAGCATGGGTTACCATGGCGTCTGCCAAGGGGTGCTCGCTGTTGCTGTTGATGGTCGCTGCCATCCCGGCCAGGGAGGCTTCGGTATATTCCGGGTGGGTGGAGACCACTTTTTCCACGGCAGGTTTTCCTTCTGTCAGTGTTCCGGTTTTATCGGTGAGCACTACGGTTGCTTTTGCCATTTTTTCAAGAGCTTCAGCATTTTTAACCAGAACCCCCGATTGTGCCCCTTTTCCAACTCCGACCATGACAGACATGGGGGTGGCAAGTCCCAGGGCGCAGGGACAGGCAATGATCAAAACCGCAATGGCGTTGATAAGGGCATAGCTCAGGGAAGGTTCCGGCCCCCAGATCGCCCATATGGCAAAGGTGATCAGGGCGGTGAGCACAACGATGGGTACAAACCAAGCCGAAATACGATCGGCCAGGTTTTGAATAGGAGCCCGGGACCGACTGGCCTCATTCACTAAATGGATGATCTGGGCTAGCAGCGTGTCTTTTCCTACCTTTTCAGCCTCCATAGTAAAACTCCGGTTTCCGTTAACGGTACCTGCCTTGACGGGATCCCCCTCATGCTTTTCAACACCCAAAGGTTCGCCTGTGATCATCGATTCGTCGATTACGGTATTCCCTTCTGATACATGGCCGTCTACGGGAATCTTCTCTCCTGGCTTTACCTTGAGCAGATCTCCTGTCCTTATCTGGGATACAGCAATGATTTCTTCCTTGCCATTAACGACCCGGGTGGCCTGGTTGGGCGTAAGTTGCAACAACTCTTTTACGGCCGCATTGGTTTTTCGATGCGCACGGGCCTCCAGTAACTGTCCGAGTAATACCAGGGTAAGGATCACCGTTGCCGACTCGAAATACAGGTGTACGGTACCATCTCCGGTTTTAAACTGGTCCGGAAAAATATCGGGAAACAAGAGGGCAACAAGACTGTAGATCCAAGCAACTCCGGCTCCGATACCAATCAGGGTAAACATGTTAAGGTTCCAGTATTTTAAAGACCTCCAGGCCCGTTCAAAGAACATCCAGGTCGCGTAAAACACCACCGGTATAGAGAGCAGCAGTTGCAGCCAGTCCCAGTACACCCGGTCCATGAGGTTATAGAGTGGGTTTGGATGCAGCATATCTGACATCGCTATCAGAAATACGGGTAGGGTAAAAGCAACGGCAACTTTAAATTTTTTTAATAATCGGGTATATGTATCGTCTTCTGCATCAGCCTCGGCATCTTTAGGAACGAGGTCCATTCCGCAGATGGGACAAGATCCGGGACCATCCTGTTCGACCTCGGGATGCATGGGACAGGTGTAAATTACAGGAGTATTCGAAGTAACGGCCTGTTTTACCAGGTCCATTCCACATACCGGACAGTCGCCGGGTTGGTCATAGGTTTTATCGCCCTCACAATGCATAGGGCAATACCAGGAACCGGGCGAATCTGATGATTCGGAAGAGACTTGTTTTTTCGGTTGTGGCGGGGCCGTATAGTTTTCGGGATGAATACTGTAGTTGCCACCTTCTTCCTCAAAGGCTTTTTGTAAGGTTTCCAGGGGAATATGATGCTCCATGCTCACCACGGCTTTCTTAGCCTCGAGATCAACCCGGGCCTCAAGTACCCCCTCCTGTTTTTTCAAAAGGGATTCAACATGGGCTCGGCAACCGTTACAACTCATTCCTTCTATGTGGTAGGTATGTTTCATCCTGTGATATTTATTGGGTAGCACCCCGGGTTTAGGATTCCCGGGGTACCCAATCTGATTATTTTATGGTTTCCTTCACCGCTCCACAGTGAAGCATTTTGTCTCCGAAATACGGGTTCATGATCTCTTTGTTGTCTGAGATCCATGAGGCTCCGGTATTGTTAAATGCCATCGGGCAATACTGTCTGTACACCTCTCCTGAGGTCAGAGCTCCGTTCATCATCTCAGATACGGCTGCAGTAATGGCAACAAACGCCTTGCGCTGCGCTTCAACATCTTCAGACTGGGCAATCGTCTGGGCAGCAGCTTTCAATGCTTCCTGGTCTCCGGCTTTATCAGCCAGTGTACTGGCAGCAGTAGCAGCTGCAGCGGCATCGGTAGCTACCAGGGCATCCTTAAGTGCGATATAGGCTTTAAAGGTTTCTGCTGTAGCTTCGTCTTTGAATTCAAGGGCAGCAGTTTGCTGGTCGCTGTTCATGTTTCCATGGTCTTCATGCATGCCTTCCTGGTTGTGCATGGCTTCTTGATCGTCCTTATGCATTCCGTCATGCATCTCTACTTGGTCATTGGCGGCTTCTTCAGCCTTCTTTTTATCCTCTGTTCCGCAGGAAGTAAATGCAGTGAATACCAATCCACTCATTAAAAGTGCAGCAAGGGTTTTGTTTACTCGTTTCATGTTGTAGTACTTAAATAATTAATAATTAATGATTCATTATAATAGGAGCGAACCTCATCGATAAGGCTCATTTCAAATCGCAACTGCATATCCTGGATATCCAGCAATTCATTGAAATCGATTGTTCCGGTTTCATAGGACCTGAGCAGGATTTCCATGGCATTTTCTGCTTCCCTGATATTCTTCTGCAGGGTTTCCGTATTGATCCTGGCTGTGGTTCGGGAATTTACAGCTTCGTATAATACCGTTTCAAGGCGGTTTCTGCGTTCCTGACGGTCAAATTCTAGGCTTTGTATTTTCATATCATTCTGCCGTGATACAGACCGGTATTTTTTATTGAATAGCGGAATGGTAACCGATACCATAGGCATGATAATATCCTTTCCGTTGTCTGCCGGGTTCATATCAGTCCGTTTTTCCACTGGAATATAATCCAGTCCGAAACCCAGGTTAGGAGCAGCCTCCTTTTTGTTGAGTTCCTCTGACTGCACCACAGACTCGTACATCTCTTCGAATTTCACCAGTTCCGGATGCAGATCCAGGTTGATGGTTTGCATATCCATTGCTTCCACTTGGAGCATGAGGGTGTCGGGCAGGGTGACCGGGGCAGTGCTTTCAGTACCGGTAAGATTGTGAAAACGAACTGTTTCGGTTTCCGTTTGTTGTTTTAAAAGGGCCAGTTTGTTCTCCAGCTCGTTTTTCCGGATCTGGATCTTAAACACAGATACCGCAGATCCTTTCCCAGTTTCCAGTCCGCTAAGGGCCAGTTGTTCATAGGAGTCGGTTAAGGTAAGCTGTCTCGAGACCACTTCCATTTTTTTCTTCAGCGCGTACAACCGGTAATAGGTTCCGGAGAGCTCCAGGATAAGCTTACGCTCCCTGATGAGTACCTCCAGGGCCTGGGCATCGGCCAGGGAGGCGGTAAAGTTCTGCCGGGCAGAGATATTCCCAAACCAGGGAATCATTTGCTTTACCGAGAATCTCGCACGCTGTGCACCGGTACGCGTTTCCGGTTCACTCACAAAGTATCCTACCCCAAATTCTGTATTGGGAAGGGCGTTGACTTCTTCCGTTTTTTCCTTGCTGATCTCATAGGCCAGCCGGCTGGAAGCCAGGTCCGGATTATGTTCCAGTGCCTGTAATATATACGTTTGTAACAGGGGGGAAGGATCCTGGGCGTATATGGTAAAACCTGAAGTGAGGCTCAGGGCCAGGGCCAAAAGATATCGGGTGTGTTTCATGACTGTTTTCTTTTAAGTTGGAATTCCTTAACCATACTGAACAATACCGGAACCACAAACAGGGTGATCAGGGCGATGGTCATTCCTCCGAAGGCCGGGATGGCCATCGGGATCATAATATCGCTGCCACGCCCGGTAGAGGTAAGTATCGGGATCAGGGCCAGCAGGGTAGTAGCCGTGGTCATTAAACATGGACGGATACGTTTTTCTCCGGCCTCGATAACGGAATCCCTGATCTCGCGAACCGTGTCGGGAGTATTCGCCCTGAAGGTTTGTGTGAGGTAGGTGGCCATCACCACCCCGTCGTCGGTGGCAATTCCGAAAAGCGCAATAAAACCAACCCATACAGCAACACTGAGATTGATGGTTTTTATGTTAAGCAGGCTTCTGAAATGAATCCCGAACAATTCAAAGTTCATAAACCATTCCTGTCCGTATAACCAGATCATAATAAAACCTCCGGCAAAGGCAACGGCGATCCCTGTAAAAACCATCAGGGAGGTGGTTACCGAGCGAAACTGGAAGTACAGGATCAGGAAAATAATGAGCAGTGATAAGGGAACCACCAGTTGAAGGGTCTTTTCTGCTCTTAGCTGATTTTCGTAGGTCCCGGTAAATTTAAAACTTATCCCGGAGGGTACTACCAGGTCTCCGGATTCAATGCGGTTTCTGATTTCTTTTTGCGCATTCTCCACCACATCTACTTCCGCAAATCCGTCTACCTTGTCAAACAGTACATAGCCTACCAGGAAAGTGTCTTCGCTCTTGATCATTTGCGGACCCTTTTCGTAACGGATATGGGCAACCTCACTCAGGGGGATCTGACTTCGGTCTGCGGTGGTCAGGAAGATGTTTTCCAGGGCCCCGGGATCGTTTCTGAGTTCCCGCGGATAGCGCACCCTCACCCCGTAACGTTCCCGTCCTTCCACGGTTTGGGTGAGGGGCATGCCTCCCACAACCACTTCAAGGGTTTTTTGAGCCTCTTCTACAGTAATCCCGTAACGGGCCAGTTGCTCGCGGTCAAGATCGATCAGCAGGTAAGGCTTTCCAACGATACGGTCTGCAAATACGGCCTCGTCCTTAACCCCCTCTGCGGTTTTCAGGATATTTTCCAATTCCATCCCGAACGCCTCGATCTTATTGAGGTCCTGACCTTTTATCTTAATCCCCATAGGCGCCCGCATTCCGGTTTGTAACATCACCAGGCGCGTTTCAATAGGTTGCAGCTTAGGGGCAGAAGTAACCCCTGGGAGTTTGGTAACCCTGACGATCTCGTTCCAGATGTCGTCGGGAGTGCGAATTTCAGGCCTCCAGTTTCTGTAGTAAGCTCCGTCTTCATCAGGGATCAGTTCGTCTGTATCTGCAGGGAACCCTGACGGAATGACAGGGATATCGTTATTTCTGTCCTGATTGGGATTCACTGCGGTGCCCCCGGACTTTAGTACGAATGCTCCCGATGCATCTACCCGGTATCTTTGTTTTTCTCCGGACTCATTTTCCTTGTATTCCGGGTGATAGAGGATAATGTTCTCATACATGGAAAGCGGCGCAGGATCGAGCGCACTCTCCGTTCTTCCGGCCTTACCAACAACCGTGGCGATCTCCGGTATGGATTGTACCGCCATATCGAGCTGTTGCAATACCCGCTTGTTTTCTGCCACTCCCGAATGGGGGAGGGAGGTAGGCATCAATAGAAAGGACCCCTCATTTAGAGCCGGCATAAATTCCTTACCGGTGTTTCTCCAGATAGCAAGCCCCAGGATGATCAGGGTGGTGGGAACTATCAGGAATACTTTTTTATGGTTCAGCGTCCAGCGTAAAATCCGGGAATAATGTCTTATAAAAAGTGTAAAGGCTCCCAATAACCCGAAACAGATAAGGGAAACAAAGATGATGTTAGGAACCACAGACCGGTCAAAGCCCAGGGGACGCCAATAGGTGGCCAACAGCAGCACAATAGCCAGGGCAGTGAGTCCTGTATGCCACCAGGTACGTTTTTGCTCGGTTATCTTTTTGGAGAATGCAAGGTGGTTTACCACAGCGAACCCCGGAAGTACCAGTCCTGCCCAATACCCTTTCACCAGGGCATAGCCACCCAGGAGGATCAGGACGATGTTCCAAAAGTGTTTCAGCCAGCCTTTTCCTGTCCTGCGTTTAAAGAGCATTGCTGCAAATGGCGGAATCAGGAAAAGGGTTACTATAATGGATGCTGTAAGGGCCATGGTCTTGGTAAAGGCCAGCGGACGGAACAGTTTTCCTTCGGCACCGATCATGGTAAAGACCGGGATAAAACTAATAATTGTGGTTAGTACGGCCGTAATGATAGCTCCGGATACTTCGGTGGTTGCCTGATACACAATCGTGTTTACCGGTTGACTTTCCCCTTTCTCTTCCAGGTGCCTGATGATATTTTCCGAGAGAATTACCCCGACATCTACCATGGTTCCAATGGCAATGGCAATTCCGGACAATGCCACAATGTTCGCATCTACGTGAAAGATCTTCATGGAAATAAATACCATGAGCACGGCGATGGGCAGCAGCCCTGAAATAAGAACAGAAGCTCTGAGATTATAAACCATCACTATGATCACAAGGATGGTGATCAGGATCTCGAAGGTAAGGGCTTCATTAAGGGTTCCCAGGGTTTCTTCAATAAGCTCGGAACGGTCATAGAAGGGAACAACGGTAAGTTTAGAAAGGCGACCGTCTTTTAATTCCTTAGAGGGCAATCCATCTTTCAGTTCTGCGATCCGGGCTTTAACATTGTTGATCACTTCCATGGGGTTGGCCCCGTAACGGGCCACAACCACACCGCCAACGACTTCGGCTCCTTCCTTATCCAGGATGCCCCGACGTTCTGCCGGACCCATGGAAACCTTTGCAATGTCGCCGATACGCAGGGGGGTGTAGTTGTTTACGGCGACAACCGCCTGCTCGAGATCCTTCAGGTCTTTGATATACCCGAGTCCGCGTACCAGGTATTCTGCCTGGTTGATCTCTATGGTCTGTGCTCCCACATCGCGGTTACTTTCCTTAACGGCTTTCACCACCTGATTTAAGGTGATGTTGTACTGACGCATGAGCTCCGGATCCAGATCAATATGGTATTCCCTGACGTAACCTCCTATCGAACTCACCTCTGAGACGCCCCCTGCAGAGGATAAGGCATATTTTACATAGTAATCCTGGATACTTCTTAGCTCCTGAAGGGTCCATCCTCCGGTGGTGTTACCATCCTGATCTCTTCCTTCAAGGGTATACCAGAAGATCTGTCCCAAACCTGTGGCATCGGGACCCAGAGAAGGATTTACCCCATCAGGCAGGAGGCCCGAAGGGAGGGAGTTGAGTTTTTCCAGGATACGAGATCTGCTCCAGTAGAACTCGATGTCTTCTTCGAAAATGATGTAAATACTGGAAAACCCGAACATGGAAGTACTTCGGATGGTCTTTACCCCTGGTATGCCCAAAAGAGAGGAGGTCAGGGGATAGGTTACCTGGTCCTGGATATCCTGGGGCGACCGTCCCGGCCATTTGGTGAATACGATTTGCTGATTTTCTCCAATATCCGGAATGGCATCAACGGCAACCGGGTCATTGGGTAACAGGGGAGTCTCCCAGTTAAAGGGGGCAACCATGATGCCCCATCCGGTAAAGCATACCAGCAGAATTACTGCGATGAGTTTGTTCTCTATAAGAAACTTAATAGTGCGATTAAGCATAGGATCTGAATGTGGTTTTAGACAAAGAATAGTTGAGGCCTGACATGAAGTTGCCAGCCCTTAAAAGGTCTTAAAACCGGATCAGATTAAGTATGATTCGTAAAATACAGGAAGATCTTTAATGAGGAGGGGCGGACTGTAATCCTTGAATTCAGGTCGCTCGGGAGTTTCCTCTTCAAAGAAAAGAGAGAAGGAATACATGAAAGCAGCGATAACCACCTGGGGAACTTCGGACGACCCATCCTGGGCCGGACTTACTTCGTCCTGGCCTTCGATCAGAATGTGCTCCTCAGAACAACACGGGGTAGCATCAACCTGTTCGCCCTTCGTTGTTTCTGCCATCATCATATCCATGCCGCAGTCTTCAGCAGGCAGTATCAACGAAACATCGACGAGGTGATCCATACAATAGTGCTTATTGATGGAAAATGACATCGTCGAGAACATGACCACAAAGGCCATGAGCATCGCTGATATTTTCTTGATAACCGCTTTCATTTCAACTAACAAAAGTAATACTCTTTTTTTTAATAAAAATAATTTGTTGTGAAAACGCTGTTAAAAGGAGTATGTACACCTCTTGAAAGGCAAGGTGGGTTAGCGGTTAGCGCGAATGAAAACCGTTTATTCTATTTCGCCTTCCCAGCAAATATTTGCCTCTTTTTGCTCTGTAATGGCTTTATAGTGGTTGTAGGTGGCCTCGTTGATGGTCATGTCAAATTCGCCACTACCGGCGTTGTTCTCCAGGGTAGCCGTGTAATTGCAGGTATTGTCCACGCATCCGTAACTCAATCCAATCAGGTAGAGTTCACATTGGGCGTCTTCGCCGGGATTTTCTTCCGTTTTCGTGCAGGAGAAAAAAATGCTGACTGCAGTGCACAGCAATAGCAGGCGTTTGCTTTGGTTAAGTAGGTTCATTTTAGTTCGGATTTGGTATCGCAAGAAAAGAAAAATCTTATAAATATTAAACAATTCTCATTATTTCCGTCTTATAATGGGTGGAATATGATGGCTGTAAGGGAATTATGACTTAAATTTAGGGGTCACCTAAACCAATACAGTGCGTTATGACTGATCTGTGGAAACTAGTAGTTCTTGCCCTTTTTATATGTATTTCCTGTGAAAGTGAAGATGATGCTTCAGAAATTACCGGTACCCTGGACGGAACATGGAAGCTTGAAGCCAGAATTTATGACGGAAGCAGGGAGTCGCTCACCGAATGCGAAATGATGCAAACCGTAACATTTTCCGGGGAAGAATCCCTGAGCATGTACTGGCTTGAGATACCACCTTGCGAATTTTCAGGGTATACCGGCACCTACATCCTTAACGGGGAGCAACTAAGTGTAACCCTGCCCGAATGGCCGGATAGTAACGGGGCTTTTATTTCGAATTACAAGGTTTTATTACTTAGCGAATCGGATCTTCGTGTAGAGTTGCTCAACGACAGCGAAAGAGGAGACTACCCTGACGAGGAAAAAACGATTCTTATTTTTGAAAAGGAAAGTCCTGCATCCTAAATGTGCCGGGGATACCTCTTTTGAACTTCCATTACTGATGCGTAGGCACCAGGCCCCGGAGTCCCATGTCTGCCAATTGTTCTCCGGCAGCCGGCTCATATTTTCCGTCGGCGTTTACCTCCTGCCATTCAAAACTGTTATTGACGGAGAAACTCAGATTGATGGTAATATTCTTTGATTCGTTACCGGTGATCACCAGAGGTTCCGTAAATGCCCCTGTAACCACACAGGAGCCCTGGGGAATGGGAGAGGTTTCAAATAAGGGGTTCGGCACGGTAACTGCGCCTTCCGGGGCTTGTCCGGAAAAGGTTTGGCCCAGGGTCTCAAAGATCCAGAATCCCTGAAGTTTATTTTCGTTGACGGCGACCACCTCACCATTGATATCTACAGAAGATATATAGTTGTTATATCCCAGGAAGCTTGCAATTGTGCCTTGTAAAAGTGCTCCGTTGTTCAAAAAATCAATGGTGCCGTTCTGATAGGAAATAGAAACACGTACCCAGGTATAGGTGCCGGGGGCTAATCCGGAAAGCGGTATTTCCATAAAGTTTTCATTATGAGCAACCACCCTGGCCTTTTCGAAGTCGATGGCTTTTTCACCTCCTGCATTGGTCTCTTCTCCCATGTAGATAATTTGACCCTCTCCCAATGGGGTCAGGGCATCCGGGGTAAGTTCGATATAGTGGGCGCTCATCCCGTTAACAACAGGGGTCTGTGCGGCGTTTCCGGCTGGAATTCCTGCCGGTTGGCCGAGATTGTTAAGACGTTCCTGGGTGTCACTGAATTGCATTTTCACCACAAGGGTGGGTTCAGAAGTTGTTTCGGTATCGTCTGTATTACAACTCCAGAATAGGCTGCATGTAAATAGGAGGACTAGGTAGGTTCTCATGGTTAGGGCACGTTTAGTGTAAGTGTAATATTACAAAAATTCCCGAAATGAGTTATCGATGCTTATTAATGGAATGGAGATCAATAGTATTTTAATATGCCCTCAAATTAAAGGGTTCTCAGCGTAATCCTATGCCGAGGATCACGCCAAAGGATTCATAGGGGAACCAGGTATTGTTGGATCGCATGTTTTGGGTGGTTTGATATCTGAATTCAAGTGAAACAGCATTGCGGAATTTATAACCGGCACCAAATCCTGCATTGACATTAGAATCGAAAGAAACACCGCCGGTGGCATTATGGATCGCTGCCTTTGACGGGAAGTCAAAAAATAAGGCAGCATTGATAAAGAATTGATGGTGGGTGCTGAGAAACATATAATGTCGCACTCCGATGGGAAGCTCCAGGCTGTTATAGGTAGCGGTTGCTTCCCGGGTGATCTGGAAGTCTCCGTCCTGGTAGATGGGGAATTCTCCGCTTTCCTCATACCCTCTCAGGGTAGGCTCTGTTATAATCGCCCATTTATTTTTGTTGAAGGGCAGGGTGTACTCTAATTCCAGTCCCAGCGTGAAGCTGGTATTGCTGCCAAATTCCAGGGCTGGTTTCCCGGGATTGTTCTGGTCTTCTACAGAGAGAGAAGAGAACTGTATTCCCGGCCTTAGCCTGATATGAAAGGTACGATCCTTATAGGTCTTTTGGATACTTCTTTTTTCACTGGTCATCGGGGTTATCCCATTATAGCGATTAAAATAAGCGACCAGGTCTTCTACCTGGTACTGTAGTTTTTGGATGGCCCCAAGATCGTAGTCAGGGATTTTCAGATCGCTCCAGAGTTGCTGGTGAAAGCGGTTATTAGTCCCGACAGAGTTCACTCCAAATTGATAACGTTTGTAGATCAGCGGAGTAATGGGTTGTCCGGGGGTGCTGTAAAAGAATCGCTTGCGGTTGGCATTGATGTAGGCGTATAAGGTGGATTTTCCCTCCGAAAGAACTTTCAGTAGTATCTGCTCTTCCTTAAAATCGGGTCTGCGTTCGCGACTTAATGCATTCGAATTGTCTGAAGACTGATCTACTTGTACAACTGCCCTGATGTATTTTGATCCTGTTTCCAGTCCGAATTCTGCTACCTCTTCCTTGGCTAGCCTGGTTGAGGTTCCTTCCGGAGTAGACCGGAACCGGATCTTTTCCGGGTTGTTAAGCCAGTCTTCATTTTCGATATATCCTTCGTGTAACTCATTGGAATTGTCGAGGTACCAGCCTTTTTCAAAACCGATCTGGGCCGTTAGGGTAAACGAGAAAAGGAAGGCAAGCAGGCAAAAGCTTATTTTCATATCACGCTGGGTTGGAACGTGCTCCGGGAAGGGAGGACTTCATCTACAGCGCACAAATATATAAGAAAATACTGACATTTATATAGACTATTTACATCAATATAGCTTTTGCAAAAGAGGTTTGTGCAGAAGTAACTGGGGTATAATGCTTTAGCAGGTAACAGGGGATGCTGCAGCCGGATACCTCAAAAAGCGCCAACTGTGGAATCTTCAGAAGGTATGAGGTGTTTTTAAAATACCGAAAAGAAGTTTCCCTAGGTATTTCTAACGTAGACCAGGTTCTTATTTCCCCTTGGATTTTTACGAATTTCCACCTTGAACTGAGGGATGGATTTGATGAGGGGGGTAAGTTTGGAAAACCCGTAATTCCGGGAGTCAAAGTTGGGTTGTTTCTTTTGAAGTAAGGCTCCAACCTCGCCCAGAAATGCCCATCCTTCTTCATCTTCCAGGTCGGAGATAGTGGTGGCGATCAGGCGTATCACCTTTGGGGTGATCTTGTCGATCCTGGCTTTTCTGCGTTCTTCAGGACGTGCTTTATCGCTGGACTCTTCCGGTTCTTCGTGAAGGATCTCCAGGTAAATAAACCGGTCGCAGGAGGCGATAAAGGGTTCCGGGGTTTTTTTCTCTCCGATCCCAAAAACAGTCATTCCCGCTTCTCTCAGCCGAATGGCGAGGCGGGTAAAATCACTGTCGCTGGATACCAGACAAAATCCGTTAACCTTTCCGGAATAAAGGATATCCATGGCATCGATGATCATGGCCGAATCGGTTGCATTTTTGCCTCGGGTATATCCGTATTGCTGTATAGGGGTAATGGCATTTTCCAGCAGCACTTTTTTCCATTTGCCCAAACGGGGCTTGGTCCAGTCGCCGTAAATACGCTTCAGGGTAGGATTACCGTATTTGGCAATCTCTTCCAGCATTTCCTTTACATAGGTGGAGGGTACATTGTCGCCGTCGATAAGAACAGCAAGATTAAGGTCTGAAGGGCCCATTTACTCTTCGTTCCTGCGCTGGTATTCCAGCTTGTATTTTGCCTTGGCGATCTCCTCGCGACGGGCGGCAGATGGTTTTGTGAAGTGTTGATTCTCACGAAGCCTCTGGATCTGTTGGGTCTTTCTAACCTTTTGCTTGTACCTTTTTAAGGCGCGATCGATATTTTCTCCTGGTTTTATATTGATAATAAGCATATGGATGTATTTTATGTAATTATAAAAAAAAAGGGAGGTAATGCCAAAGCACTACCTCCCCGGGAATTCTTTAGTCGATTACTTCAACGTTAATGGCATTAATCCCTTTTTTGCCTCTTTCGGTTTCAAATTGTACACGATCATTATCACGGATCTCGTCAATAAGACCTGTTGAGTGTACGAAAATGTCTTCTCCACCATCTTCTGAGGTGATGAATCCGAATCCTTTTGTTCTGTTGAAGAACTTTACTGTTCCTTCTTTCATGGTATAAAAATTAAAATGTGATGAAATCAGATCGTTCTTTGGTCACCGCATATGCAGGATAATTTGCCTGTACATGCTGAATGCCCGGATCTGAAAAGCAAAAAATAAAAAAGAGGAAATAATTATCTGAAGGGATGAAAGATTTCTTGATCTGATTGAATCTTCTGCTATTTGCGGCAAAGAAACGATTTTCTAGTGGTTTTAACTAATATAATCGGGTTTACTTTGAGTTCAATGAGTTTTGAGCCACTTGAAAAAAGGTGGGTGATGTCTTCATTTTTCCAGCTATAACGGGGGATAAGCAACGTTTATACGCACGGTTTTGGGTGTAAAATAAATTTAGTCATCTTCGAAAAGGCTTTCTTTGGTATTCATTAAGTAAGGTTTTACCTCTGTTTTTCCTTCAATACAGATGTAAAGCCGAAGTAGGAGCCGTAAAATTTTTAACTTAAGCCATGCAAATTAAATCAATACAGGATGTATAGCTTTCGTTTATATGCCCAGGTAGTCTTACCCCTGGTTCTAAATCTCGTTTTTATGGTTACCACCGCTACGGCCCAACAGCAGCCCGTTCGAATCGGGATCTCCGGATTGTCTCATACGCATGTTCACTGGATCCTGGGTAGAGAAGAGGTGGGAGATATTGAAATTGCAGGTATAGCAGAACCCGACAGGGAACTTGCCAGGCGTTATGCAGCGCAGTACGGTTTTTCCATGGATAAGGTATACCCTGACCTGGAGTCGCTGATCGCAGCCGTGTCCCCGGAAGGGGTTGTTGCTTTCGGCCCCATCTCCGAACACCTGAAGGTGGTGGAATCCTGTGCGCCTAAGGGAATTCATGTCATGGTGGAGAAGCCCCTGGCCATTAGTATGGATCATGCCATGAAAATGAAGGCCCTCGCAGAGGAGCACCAGGTACATTTGCTAACCAATTATGAGACGACCTGGTATCCTACCCACCATAACCTTAAAGATCGAATGGAAAAGGGAGAGATCGGGGCTTTGCGAAAGGTGATCGTAAGGGATGGGCACCGGGGCCCGAAAAAGATAGGTGTAGATCCGGAATTCCTCTCCTGGTTAACAGACCCTGAATACAACGGGGCCGGGGCCTTAATGGATTTTGGGTGTTACGGAGCTAACCTCATGACCTGGATCATGGAAGGGGAAAGGCCGGTAAGTGTAACCGCGGTGACCCAGCAATTGCAAAAGGAGAATAACCCCAAAGTTGATGACGAAGCCGTTATTATACTTGCCTATCCTGAAACCAACGCGCTGATCCAGGCCTCGTGGAACTGGCCGGTTGGGCGAAAGGATATGGAGGTATACGGGTTAGACGGGGTATTGTATGCCGATAATCGCAATACCCTTAGAAAACGCCTGGCCGAAGGCTATGACGGATATTCAGAGGAAACCTTTATTCTGGAAGAGCGACAATATCCGTTTAATGATCCCTTTGCCTTTTTCGCCGGGGTGATAAGGGGGGCGGTCAGCTTAAATGCCATGGACCTTTCCTCCCTTGAAAATAACCTGGTGGTTATGGAGATCCTCGATGCGGCGCTGAAAAGTGCGAAGTCAGGAGAAACGGTCAGGCTACCTGAAGATTAAGATTTTCAGGGGAGTGTTAATCTACCGCGTCCCGGGGGCTGCTTACCCTCCGGGAAACCGGAAAACGATACCTCCGCCAACAGAAAATTGATAAATTGTGGAATAGCTGTCAAAGCTGATGCCTGATCCTCCTGTGCCAAAGTATATACCTCCGCCAACGGCCTGCACTACCGAGGCTAGCGCAGCCTCTACCCTGAAGGCCAGCCGGTCTGTAAGCCATAAATTGGAGCCACCTCGAATCTGCCAGGCAAACTTGGTGTAGGAGTCACTCGACCTTAAGTCCGGATTGTTCACGTGAAAGATCCCTATGCCAAGCCCTGCGCCTAAAAAGGGTTCGGCCCTTTCACTCAAAGGGAAATACCGGGTGCTGTTCAGCATGATGTAATTAATGGCCAGGTCATAGTCTGTAAATTCGATGCCGGCGAAGTTTCCAACCCGGTAAGAAATGGGAGCCCCGGTATCCTGCCTTAAATACTGGATTTCTAAAGCTGTTCTGCCCTGGATAAGATATTCTATCCCGGCACCCCATCGAAACCCGTCTTCGATCTTACCTTCAAAATAGGAGTTACCTCCGAAATAGGAAGAAAACCGGTCCTGGAAGACATAGGAGCCGTAGGTATTCAAACGGATCTCCTGGGCATAGGTTACTGAAAAGGCCAGAAAGAGCAGGCTAAGGCTTAAATATGGTTTCATCTTGAATCTGTTTAGGAGCAGGCAGAACAGGGAGATGGCGGCATGGATATTTAAAAATACGGAATATTTAGGTTTAATGTTTTTATGGTGAGAAGTTTATCGTGCAGGGTTAAAGGTTTAAAAGGCTTGAGGTATAAAGTATTTCTTTGCCCGAAATTGAACTCTTCCCTCAAACTCATTTCTGAAACTCATCCTGAAGCGTATCCCTCAAACTCCAATACAAAAAACGCGACCCCTTTCGGAGCCGCGCAGCAATATACAACCTGTTATAGTGGTTTACTTAGATTCTTCAGCCGGTTCTACAGCGCTGATCACGTCTCTCATGATTCGCCATTTTCCATCAGTTTTTTTCCACAGGGTAGAGTAGAGTCCGGATTCAACAACGGTACCATCAGCGATCAAAATTTCATACGATCCTATTTCGGTGGCGAAATCCCCTTGTTGAAAAACCTCACGAGTTTCGGTTTTAATGGACATGTCCTGTTCCATCATTGGTTTGTGAACATCCACAATGGTTGCTCTCCCTTTAAGCGCTGGTTTCCCGGAAAACTTTAATAGTGCATCCTCCGTCCAGCAAGATGCAAATCCTTCTACATCTTTAGCCTTGAAAGCCTCCGTCATTTCTGCTAATCGGTTTTCGATAGCTTCTTTTGCTGTATCATCCTGTGCATAGCCTGTTACCGAACATAACAGCAGTGATGCTGTAAGGACTATTTTAGTTAAAATGGATTTCATGTTAAAATGTTTATCGGTTAGTTTTCAGGAAGATAAGGAATTATATTAACAAGTGAAAACTGTATATGTATAGCGATATGTGTGCGCCTTTCAACAAGGGCTAGTGATAAGTCTTTCATGTGTCTGAGGTCACCATGGAGAACATGGTGTAACTACGTTTCCGGGGTTTATACGTTTGATATTTTGCTTCCGGTTCCCGAAAAAAAGAAGGGCTGCCTGAAACAGACAGCCCTATTTGGTGGGATTACCGATTTGTTGGTTAAGGTTGCTAACTCAAATCAACTATTCTGATGAGTTCGGCATGCAAAACTTAGTTCACGTCCCACCATAGTTTGGTATGCAGGTTATCGGGACCTTGCTTGGATACGATCTCGTCGTAGTTAGCCTTGTTATTAGACTCCACGGAAGCATCGTAGGCATGTCTTACAGGAATTCTCTGGTCTCCTGCAAACTCCGAAGGCGTGAGTGCCGGAGCATCCAGTCTTCTCCACTCTGCCCAGGCTTCCGGTCCGTTCAGGTAAAGGGCCACCCATTTTTCGTAGGCGATGTCCTCAATGGTAACCGCGGTGTACCCGTCAACGTAGTTAGCGATGTCTTCAGCATCAACCCCCCAGTATTCCATAGAAGCAGTAATACCTTCCTTGAACAGGGTAAGGGCATCTGCACCACCTACGGTCCAGTTATTAAGGGCAGCTTCGGCCAAAGATAACTTCATCTGGGCTGCAGTATAAATTGGAGTAGGGAAGGTGTTGTCTTCGTAAATAATAACTGCCGGAGGAAACGAGTAATCCGGAACGTTTCCATTCACCTTTCCATCCGGAGCACCAACATAGAGCGAATCGTTCAAAGCAGGATACTTCGCTGCATCGGTAAGTGCAGGGAATACCGGGTTCTGGAATACAGAATCTCTGGCAGGCATGGCATACTGGTATAATCTTGGGTCCAGGTTAGAACGCAGGGACTCGATCATGGTTTCAGACACGATATAGTCTTCACGGGTTTTAAACCTGTCATGCCATGGGCTGTCGCTCGCATCATCAGACCCGTACATGAACTCAATGTTCTCGTCATTGCTGTCGATATACTTTCCGGATGCGATCACTTCCTCGAACTTGCTTTTAGCAAGAGATGGATTGGCGTCAGAAATACGCAGGGCCATGGTCATTTTCAGGGAATTTGCAAAAAGTTCCCAACGCGACATATCGCCGCCAAACATCACATCGCCCTGAGGTCCTGGTGCCTCCATATTGATCATAGCCATAGCTTCTTCTACCTCAGTAAACATAATGTTGTAGAGTTCTTCCTGGGTATCGAACTTAGGCTGTGGGTTGTCTATTCCCTGGAAAGCTTCCGTCCATGGAAGACCTCCCCAGCGATCGGTCATAAACTGAAGGATATACGATCTGAGGATCTTGGCTACAGCGATCTGGTTGTCGTTGTTACCATAAGCCTCAGCCTCTCCTTTGGTGGCTTCGTTCGTGTTCAGCTTGATGATCTCGTTCAGGTTCTGAATGGGACCTGTGTAGTAATCATTATAATTATAGGTTAACACGGTATAACGGGATTCCCCGGGATACTGCCCCTCGGTGATCTGCTGGGTAAACAATACCCCGGAAAGGTGCGTACCGATGGTGGAAACCGTTTTTTCTGCCTCCGTTAGCAGCTGCGAGGTAACCGCAGCCCCGGGGCCGTTTGGATTGTCGTTAGTGTCGCCGAAGTCTACAGACTCACATGAGCAGGCCAGCACGGCTGCGCAAGACAACAGGGAAATATTTCTTAGGATTCTTTTCATTTTTCTTCTTTTTAAAAATTCAGTTTAACATTTAAACCAAAAGATGATGTCATTGGCAGGGTTCCGTTCTCAGCCCAGTTTACCCCACTTCTTTTCTCTAATTCTGAAGGATCTACCCAGTTCAGGTCAGAATCGATCAGCCATACGTTGTTTCCGAGTAAGGATACCGAAGCCGACTGCATTCCGATCATTTCTGCGATATTGCTTCCCAGGTTATAGGTAAGTCTGAAGGTTCTCAGTTTGAGGTAGCTCGCATCATGTACGTTGTTGGCATAAATATTACCGATATTACCGGAGTTAAAGTACGCCTTGGGGTCTACATATTTGTCAACTACCGTTCCGTCAGAGATAGGGGCGCCGGTTACAGGGTCGGTTCCGGTTTGAAGAACTCCCTGGATGCGGATACCTCCACCATCGGCTACAGGATCCCTTAGCGGATTTCCTTTATCATTAAGTCCGGCGGTGTAATCGGTAAGACCGGAGTTGTCCATGTAACGCTCGGTTCTTGAGTAATACAGACCTCCCTTTTGCCCGTCAAATCCTAGGAAAAGTTCAACACCTTTGTACCGGAGGTTGGTGGTAATACCATAGGTGTAATCAGGAAGTAAGCTACCAAGTTTCGCATTTTGAACTCTTGCAAACTGATCAGAATCCGTAAAGATGATGCTGCCGTCGGTATGGCGGGCAAAATCGGTTCCAACAAAGGTTCCCCACTCTTCTCCTACAGGGGCGAGCAGTCTCAGGTTGGAAGTATAAGAACTGATCTGATAATTGTCAACTCCGGGATAAATTGCTTCTACTCTTTTTTCCAGAGTACCCACATTCACTCCTAGGTCAAAATTCCAATCACTGTTTCTTACGATGGCCATATTCACAGCAGCTTCAAGACCTTTAGAAGTTGTTTTTCCTGAGTTCAGGGTGATCTCAGTATATCCGGTAGAACCGTCCAGATTGATGTCTGTTGGCAGGTTCTCGTCATTTCTGTGGAAGTAAGTAAGATCAAGACCAATTCTGCTCATGAAAAAGTTCAGTTCTGTACCGATCTCATATTCGTCTCTGATACCTCCGATCAGGTTAGGGTTGTTCTGCTCTTCCGGTACCAATAAAGTACCATTACCCTGGTAAAGTCCGTTGGCCTCATAGGTCTGAGAGATCCTGTATGGCTGCGGGAAGAATGGAGCGCTGGCATAACCCAATCTTAATTTAGCAAAGGTCAGCACATCATTTGCTTCAAAAAGCTCATGAGCCAATAACGATCCGGAGATTCCCCAGGTCGAAACGCTATTATCGTCAGGGTTTGCTGTTGACGACCAGTCTACCCTGTAGGATCCGTCAAGGTAAAAGAAGTTGCTATACCCCAGGGAAGCTTTTCCAAACATACCCCTGGTCTTCCTGTTCTCGTAATACGTAGTCGCAGTTACGGGGTCCTTAGAGCCATCAAGGTTATAGAATCCAGGAATGGTAAGATCGCCATTCGTATTCGCCCCCAGTCTCTTGTACGCATTACTGAAAGTGTCACCACCCACAGATACCTGTACATCGAGGTTGTCGTTCAGGAATTTGTTGCGGTAGTTGGCCATGGCGAAGTAATGCTCTTCGTTATTTCTTCTCTGGCTTACTTCAAAGTAGGCCGGATCCAGTAAACTCTTAGTGGTGACCCTGTCATCACTGTAGTATGATGTGAAGGAAGATCGTACTTCCGCAATAATATCAAAGTGATCGTTGAACTTGTAGTTCAGGCTCAATTTACCGAAAGCGGCATTTTTCTCATCATGTCTCAGGTTTTCGTAAGACTGGAAATAAGGGCTATCCCAGTAAAGCGGACGTGTATCTCTTGGTCCACGAATGTTCCAGGAAATGATCTGACCATTTTGCTCGTAGTTCTTTAAGCGATCCATATCGAGCTGACGTTGCCACCACTGGTTAAAGTTCGACCCGATGTTACCGTAATTCTGATCCGGGTTGTTCAGGGTGTTTCTGTCCTGGTAGTTTACGTTAGCGGTTACGCTGAACTTTTCAGTAATATCGAAACTTCCGTTTAGCGAGAAGTTCACGGTCTTTCTTTTGGAGTTCGGTACGATCCCCTCTTCGTCAACAAGGTTGGCTGAAGTTCTGATGTTATAACCTTCTCCTGCCTTCCCGAAATTAATACTGGTATTGTAGGTAGGAGCCGTGTTGTAGAAGTTTCTGATGTTGTTCTCGTTAGAAACCCATGGTCTTAACTCTCCGAACTGAGGCGTTCCCGGAATCCATGAATCCCAGTGACGTACCATTTGTCCTTCCATTCTTGGTCCCCAGGACTCATCTGCCCAGTAGTCTGGGTAAAGCTGTCCGTCAAAGGCAGCCCAGGAAGCAGGATCCTGTGCAGGATCATAGCTAAACACATTGAAATCCTGGCTGTAACCCCCACCGTACTCGTTCTGGTAGTTTGGCAGAGCAGACACCTGGTTGATCAGGGTAGTGTGATCAATTGAGAACTGTGCCCTTCCGTCTTTTCCGGTCTTTGTGGTGATCACAATTACCCCGTTACGTCCGGGAGGTCCGTAGATCGCTGTCGCAGAAGCACCCTTCAGTACCGACATGTCTTCGATGGTGTCCGGGTTGATGTTCCCGATGTTGTCTACAAAAACTCCGTCTACAACATAAAGTACATCAGATTCACCCCTTAATTTGATCTCAGAGTTTCCGAAGGAAGAACTGGAGTTACCCACGATCTGTACCCCGGCAACCCTACCGGCAAGTGCATTGTTAATGTCTACTTGCTTTCCCTTTTGCAGGGTCTCACCCCCAACACTCTGCTGAGAGTACCCCAGGGCTTTCTTTTCTCTTTTGATACCCAGACCGGTTACAACAACTTCGTCCAGCGCCTGAGCATCGGCTTGGAGGGAAACATTAATAGTGCTTGCAGCACCAACTACCTGTTCCAGGGTGGTCATCCCGATATACGAGAATACCAAAGTCTCTCCTGTATTTGCCGTGATGGTGTAGTTTCCATCAAAATCGGTTTGGGCGCCATTGGTGGTCCCTTTTACAAATACGTTGGCCCCCGGTAGGGGAAGGCCATCCTGGTCGGACACCGTACCGGTGACCGTTTTCTCTTGTGCAAGAGTAACTTGCACTACCAACGCCAGCAAGAGCGTTAGCAATCCATTGATTTGTTTCATAAAAATTAGTTAAAGTTAGCTTGCGGCGAATGTAAATAAATAGTTAACCTGTACAAAGAAATTCAATAAATAAGAGACCTTACTTAATATTTTTATCATAAATTCAATAAAAATTGTATTTCATTGAGTTTTTATCAAAAATTTGACTTTTTTTTAATTTTGATTCAAACCTGTTTTTCAAGTACCTGACGTTAAACAAAATAGGAATGTTAAAATCAGGTCTCCATCGCTGGGGGAAGAGTGTTTATAAGGATTTTGCTGATTATTTACTCTATTTTAGGTTCAGATAGCGATTTTAATCTACATAAGGCTCAAGGCACTTCAATTTCGGATCCCGGGTTTTAAAAAATCAGAGATCTCCTTATGGATCAAGAAGACTTTGAATATGGTCTGGAGATAATTATTTATTTTTAAAAGGAAATTAATACTGTCAATGATGAAAGCTACTCCTGCACGCCGGGATTTCCTGAAAAAAATGGGGTTAACCGGCCTTCCTTTCCTGATTCCATCCATGCCTTTATGGGCAGCGCCCGAAGTGCCTTATCAACAAGCCCAAATAGGTGATAAGGATTATATGGTGAATTTTGCCCTGGACGGAAAATTTTATTCCCCTCAGGGGTACCTCAGGAAGTTACAGGAGATCAATACCGGGTTGGAGATCGGGGAAGATATGTATTATGAAGGGGGAGCAACGGCAAAACTGGAAGCACTTTTCGCCCGGATCACCGGGAAGGAAAAGGCCGTATACCTGCCCACCGGTACTATGGCCAATCAGATCGCCGCCAGTTTGTTAAGCGACGATACTGCCAAGATCCTGGTTCCTGAAAATTCACATATGTTTCGCGATGAGGCAGATGCTGCTCAGCGTATTCATCATAAGCGACTGGTGCCCTACGGTGGTGCTGACCGGGTGGCCACCCTGGAGGATCTGAAAATTGCAGAGGCCCATACGCTGGAAGGGGAGGTGTTTCAAAGCGGACTTAAAACCGTGGTGGTGGAACATCCCGTTCGAAGGGCGCATGGCAGAGTAGTGCCGTTTGAAGAGTTGAAGAAAATCTCCGATTACTGCAGGGAAAAGGGCTATAAAATGCATTTGGACGGAGCCCGTTTGCATCTGGCCTCCGTCTATACCGGAATTCCGGTTGGCGACTACGCTGCACTTTTTGATACGGTATATATTTCCTTGTATAAGTACCTCAATGCCGGAGGTGGAGCCATCCTTTGCGGGGAGGCCGCCCTGATGGAAAAGGTGAAACACCAGATGAAAGTACTGGGAGGTACCATGTGGCAAAGTTGGTACAATACGGCCATGGCCCTGCATTACGTGGAAGGTATTGTGGAGCGCTGGCAGCAATTGGTAAAAAAGGGGGCACGCCTGGTGGAGGAGTTAAATACCATAGAAGGATTGAGGATAACTGCCCTTGACGGGGGGACCAATATGTACCAGCTGGAAACCGGAAGCCGGGAAATGGGAGACCGCCTGGTAGCGAATCTGATCAATAATGATCAGCTCTACCTTCAGTCACCGGATGAAAATGGCAGGATATGGCTTTATATGAATGAGTCGACCCTGGAGATACCCAATGAAGAACTTCTGAAAGCTTTTAAAAGGGCCTGGATTTCATGATTTTTTAGGGGTGGGGGGATGTTTTAAAGCGGGCAGGAGCAATTGCTCGGAGTAGGACTAAAAAAAGTCTGCCGACCAATTTAATGGACCTAACAGACTTTTGAGGTTCCCCCAAACCTACTTTTTAAATATTTTTCAAATTCGGGATCTCAGGGGTGGGAGAGATCCGTTCGCTAAACCATATGGTATCCTTCTCAGCAGAGAAGTGAAATGCCATTTTCCCGGCCTTAAAGCATTTTTTCGTTAAGAATATACAAAAGCCCTGTGGAGATGTATTATCCAAATCCGGCTGCTCATATTCGAAACCTTTATGCGCATCTTTGAGAACAGTAATTAAGATTAACGCACAATTTATCGACTATTTGTTTCATTTCATATACCCCTTTTTGGGTATTTTCAGTGGTGGGTTATATTTAAAGGCTTGCAAATTTTTAATGGACTCCACAGAAATCATTCAATACTGGGAATCGAAATACGCTTCAAATGAGGTTATGGGAAATAACTTCAATCTGGAGCCTTTCTTGCATGGATTTTTAGCTGCATTCAGCCCGGGGCATTCCTATTATTACGTGGCTAATTTCAAGAGCATGACCCTGCCTTATGTAGCCGAAAGCGTAGTGGACTTCGTGGGAAAGAAAAGCGATAAGGTGACCTTTCAGGATATAGTAGCTACCGCACATCAGGACCAGGTGGAGATGGTGCGATTAAAGGAACAGGTGATCTATGATTTCTACTTCAATTTTCTTCCCCGGGAAGACGTCAATAGGTTTAAGGCTGTATATCTTTATAAGATGCAGGATCCCAAAGGCCGTACAAGGGTGATGTTACAGCAGGCCTTACCGCTCAATTTAGACGCATCCGGCAACCTGGAGAACGCTCTTAGCGTGCATACAGATGTTAGTTATTTGCGGATCCAGCCGGATCATACCATTTCTTTCTTCAGTCTTAAAGGGAGCCAATCATTTTTGAACGTGAATTCAGAAACGGGGCGCTTCGATCCGGAATCGATACGGGGCAAAGACTTACTCGATGTTTTAACGCCCCGGGAACGGGAGATCGTTGGCTTGCTGGCCAAAGGATTGAGTTCCAAGGAAGTTTCTGTTCAGCTTCATGTATCGGTGCATACCGTGCAGAAACACCGGAAAAATATCCTGCAGAAAACCAATTGTTCCAATACCTCCGAGCTGGTGAGCAATTGCATTATGGCCGGGCTTTTTGTTTAGGGAACGGAGCGTGTTTTTCCGGGGAAAAACCCGGACGATACCAACAGAGGCTAAACGAATCCTTTTCATATATCTTCTTTAATCTTTGTTCTCTCTTTCTTCCTTCACCATCATTGAATTAATTCCCTTGAATTTATACATTCGGAAATCTGTGTAATCCATTATCTTTGCGCCTTCTAAATTCGGAGCAGATGATTACCATAGACGGACTGGCAGTAGAATTCGGGGGAACAACCTTGTTTAGCGATGTTTCCTTTTCTGTAAATGAGAATGATAAGATCGCCCTTATGGGTAAGAACGGGGCCGGAAAGTCGACCCTGCTCAAGATCATAGCAGGGGTGAACAAGCCTTCCCGCGGACAGGTGTCTGCGCCTAAAGAGGCGGTGATCGCTTACCTTCCGCAGCATCTGCTGACCGCTGATGATTGTACGGTATTTGAGGAGACTTCCAAGGCTTTCGCTTCCATATTTAAAATGAAGGAGGAGATCGATGCCCTGAACGAAGAGCTTACCGTACGCACCGATTACGAGAGTGATGCGTACATGAAGCTTATCGAGAAAGTAAGCGAGCTCAGTGAAAAGTTCTATTCGATAGAAGAGATCAATTACGAGGCCGAAGTAGAACAGGTGCTCATGGGACTGGGGTTTCTAAGAGAGGATTTCTCCAGACCTACCTCCGAGTTCAGCGGTGGATGGCGCATGCGCATCGAGCTGGCTAAGATCCTGCTGCAGAAACCGGATCTGATCCTGCTGGATGAGCCCACCAACCATTTGGATATTGAAAGTATACAGTGGCTGGAGGATTTTCTGATCAACCAGGCCAAGGCGGTGATGGTGATCTCTCACGACCGGGCCTTTGTGGATAATATCACCACCCGTACCATCGAGGTTACCATGGGGCGCATCTATGATTATAAGGCCAAATATTCCCAGTACCTCGAGTTGCGAAAGGATCGCAGGGCACACCAGCAAAAGGCCTATGACGAACAGCAGAAAATGATCGCCGAGACCCGGGAATTCATTGAACGTTTTAAGGGTACCTATTCCAAGACCTTGCAGGTGCAGTCGCGGGTAAAAATGCTGGAAAAACTGGAATTGGTGGAAGTGGATGAGGTCGATACTTCGGCCCTGAGGCTTAAATTTCCCCCTGCACCGCGATCGGGGCAATATCCGGTGGTGGTTAGCGAGCTCACCAAGGCCTATGACGATCACCTGGTATTTAAAAATGCCGGCATGGTGATCGAACGCGGACAAAAAGTGGCCTTTGTGGGACGTAACGGGGAAGGGAAATCGACCATGATCAAGGCTATAATGAATGAGATCGACTTCCAGGGGAACCTGGAGATCGGACATAATGTGAAGATCGGTTATTTTGCGCAGAATCAGGCCTCCCTTCTGGATGAGTCGCTCACCGTCTTTGATACCATAGACCGCATCGCTGAGGGCGATATTCGCACCAAGATCAAAGATATCCTGGGTGCCTTTATGTTCGGGGGAGATAATTCCAGTAAGAAAGTGAAAGTGCTTTCAGGAGGCGAAAAAACCAGACTGGCCATGATCAAACTGCTGCTGGAGCCGGTAAACCTGCTCATCCTGGATGAGCCTACCAACCATCTTGACATGAAAACCAAGGATATTATCAAGGAGGCCCTCAAGGACTTTGACGGTACCCTCATCCTGGTATCTCATGACCGGGACTTTCTGAGCGGACTGGTCACCAAGGTATTCGAGTTCGGGAACAAACGGGTTAAGGAACACTTTGAAGATATCAACGGATTTCTTGAGCTGAAAAAGATGGAAAACCTCAGGGAGATCGAACGAAAGAACACTTAAGATGCAGTTACCGCCATCAGGTTTGGCCAGAGTCTTAATAGATTGGTCAATTTGAATATTTTAGTTTATATAAAGTAAGAAAAGTATTTATTTATAAATAGAGTGTCTGTATTTTGCGGCTCAAAATCTCAAATCATACATTCCAATGAACAAGCTTACTTTATTCTTTGTTTTAATTCTGAGCTGCGTTATCCGGCTGAGTGCCTAGGATTCTTCCAGCAGCCCTACCTCTAAAGGATCATGGCTTATCGAGGCCAACACCAGTTTTGGAAAGGGACATAGTGCCAATACCGGGTTTTTACTAAGGGAATTGGACGGCACAACCATCTGGAATATTGGAGCTGAAGGCGGGTATTTTGTGGCCGACGATCTGGCTGTAAAATTAGGATTGGGTTATGGTGATAACTCGAATTCCCCCGGTTTTTTCTCTTACAAGGGCGGTGCAAAATATTATATCAAAGGGGTGGTTCCTGTTCAGGTGGATCTGAACGGTATTTCCTCGAAGATTTTCGACAACTACAATCCGCTGTTCCTTGGAATTCAGGGGGGATACGCCTGGTTTGTGGCCGATAATATCGCTGTGGAACCCGGGCTTCGGTACGATTTTGGCCTTAATGATGACGCCGAAGCATCTGAAGGGGTTGCCTTTAACATAGGATTCTCCCTTTATTTCTAAGGTGAGGTAGCATTGTCATAAAAAAAGCATACGCCCTGTCAGGTGATCCCGTCAGGGCTTTTTTTTAGCGTTGAGCGCTCGGGGCCGTTTGACTCAGGGGATGTTGAGGTCTTCTTTGGCCGTGAATTTTGCTCTCTTTGGTAAAAGTTTTTGATTACCCAACTCCCAACTCCCAACTCCCAACTCCCAACTCCCGACTCCCGACTCCCGACTCCCGACTCCCGACTCCCGACTCCCGACTCCCGACTCCCGACTCCCGACTAACCACTACCGAGATTACTTGGTGATCTCCAATGACGCCAATGCTGCAATCCTGCCTGCCGGCAGGCAGGTACAAACCCAGCCGCGCACTTT
Organism: Robertkochia flava; assembly: GCF_020166515.1. GTDB lineage: Bacteria > Bacteroidota > Bacteroidia > Flavobacteriales > Flavobacteriaceae > Robertkochia > Robertkochia flava. The sequence goes on from NZ_JAINZT010000005.1 coordinate 248,319, forward strand.
GTGCGCAGCGGTTTTATGTTTTCCGGTTGCTCGCTGAAGTAAACTTCGCTCATACTTTCTATTGCTACTACCTACCTGCAGTATGCAGGCAGGGTCGTCCCCGACCGTGGATAAATCTTTTAGGGAGAGTACTCCCTGCACGGCGGCTCGTGATCTCCACAACCTCCCATGATGCAAATACAAACCTGCAGTGCCTGTGGCACTGTGGTTTTGTGTTTCACGGTTGCTCGCTGAAGTAAACTTCGCTCACCCCCGTAAAACACAAAACCCCGCAGCGGATGCTGCGGGGTTTGTGAGTGATTGTGGAGTCGGGGAGATTCGAACTCCCGTCCAAACAAGCAATCAAAATGCTTTCTACATGCTTAGTTCCCGTTTGGTTTTCGACTTGCAGCTGACCGGAAACCGCCTACAACAAGCTTAACTTCTTAAGATTTAAGATCACAACGAAGTAATGCGATCTCTATGTTGACTTTTATGGTGCCTCTGATCGGGACGCCATCAACAAGGGCTTCCCAGAGACATCTCGCCTCCCCGCCTCGCGGGGACATGGCCAAAATCTTACTATGAATTCAGATTAGGCAGCAAGAGCGTAGTTATTCTCGCCATTTAAAAAGTGTGAAACATGAGATTTAAGAGCTATATCCCAGCGCTCTGCATGCTTACATTCCAATTAGACTCGCTGTCAAAACCAGTCGACCCCAATATTTTTCAAAGAACTTTACCGTTATTTTACCCGGCAAAGGATAGCAAATGTAATACAATTTCCCAAATCCTTGTGCAATTACAGCCATCCCTTTATTTTAGTGCAAAATTTATACCAGAACGTATGATTACATTCGGCATCATAAAAGAACGCAAAAACCCGCCAGATCGCAGGGTAGTGCTCTCTCCCAGCGCATGTCAAACTGTCCTGAAACAATTTCCTGAAGCCTCCATTGTGGTGGAGCCCTCGGAGCTTCGTGTGTTTGCGGACGGGCAGTACCGCGAATCAGGCATAAATGTAACTCCAGACCTTTCTTCAGCAGACGTATTGCTCGGGGTGAAGGAGGTGCCAATCGATGCGCTGATTCCCAATAAAAAATACTTCTTCTTTTCACATACCATAAAAAAGCAGCCGTATAATCGCAATCTGCTTCGCGCTGTACTGGAGAAAAATATCGAACTGTACGACCACGAGGTGATCACCAGTCCAAAGGGACAGCGCCTGGTAGCCTTCGGGCGTTACGCCGGATTGGTCGGCGCCTACAACGGTATCCGTACCTACGGATTAAAATTCGGGTTATTCGAATTGCCAAAGGCTGAAAGCCTGCCCGATCTGAAGGCGGTACTCGAGACCCTGAAACAATTCGGGCTTCCGCCCATCAAGATCCTGCTTACCGGAAAGGGACGCGTGGCCGGCGGTGCCCGGGAGATCCTCGAGGCTATGAATATCCGGGAAGTAGGGGTAGCGGATTATCTTTCGAAAGATTTTACTTACCCGGTGTTTTGTCAGTTGGATGTTCTGGATTACAATAAACCCAAGGATGGAGCGAAACATCCGCTGAAGCACTTCTATCACCATCCGGAAGAATACGTTTCTGATTTCATGAAATATGCCGGGGTGACCGATATGTATATCGCCGGTCATTTTTACGGGCAGGGGGCGCCTTACCTGTTTACACGGGAAGATGCAAAATCAGACCGTTTCCGCATTAAGGTCGTTGCCGATATCAGCTGTGATATCGATGGTCCTGTAGCCACGACCATCCGGCCTTCCACTATTGAGGATCCTATTTATGGGTACAACCCAAAATCAGAACAGGAAGTGGATTTCAGAGATACGGACGCGGTTGCGGTGATGGCTGTGGATAACCTTCCCTGTGAATTGCCCTCAGATGCCAGTGTAGGCTTTGGAGAGAGTTTTATTAAGCATGTGATCCCCGCCTTCTTCGATAATGATGCAAAGGGGATACTTGAGAGGGCCCGGATGACCAAAGACGGAAAGTTAACCGACCGGTACAGCTACCTCCAGGATTACGTAGACGGGAAGGAATAGTTCTGAAACGGATGATTTTACCGGGATCACTTTCATCCCTGATGCAGCTCAGGGCTGCTTTACGGTGCCTGTAAAATTACTGAACCACGAAAAGTGCTCCTTGATAACCGTTTTTTTGTTGAATTCCATATAACCCAGGTAGGCCCTGGCGGCAGGAGAGAGCTCCTTGTCTTTTAACCAGACCAATTGCCAGTGGGTTATTATGGGGAGCCCTTTTAAAGGATAGATCTGCAGATCCCCGTTCTGCAATTCATTCTTGATCCCGATAAGTGGCATGATCGAAACACCTAATCCAGCGATCACCGCCTGTTTGACTGCCTCGTTGGAAGTGAGGGTCATCTGTTTTTTCGGGGTGATGTTTTGATCATTAAGGTAGGTTTCCATGGCTGTACGGGTGGCAGACCCCTGTTCCCTGAAAATAAGTGACATGTCTTCCAGCTGTTTCGGGTTATTCGATGTAAAGGGTTGTCCCGGGGAAGCGACCAGGCATAAGGTGTTTTCCATCAGGTCTATGGTGTTTACCTTGAGCTTGTCCGGAATTACCGAAACCATGGCGAAATCGACCTCGTTTCTGTTAAGCGCCCGGATCACTTTTTGCTTGTTGGTCACATCCATGGTTAACTCCAGACCCTGGTGGAGGTTCATAAAACCGGTTAAGAAATACGGCATGACATATTTGGCAGTAGACACTACAGAAACTTTGAGTTCGCCTGCTAAAAATCCCTTATAGGCCATCGTTTGGTGTTTCATCTGATCCATTTCATCCACGATCCTTTGGGCGTGTTTCTCCACCTCCCTTCCGAAGGGGGTAATGTATAGCCGCCTGCCGATAACCTCTGTCAAGGGAATATCAAATTGATCCTGCATGTTTCGAAGCTGTATGGAAACTGCGGGCTGGGTGAGGTATAATTCCTCTGCTGCGCGGGTAATACTTCCGAGTTCGGCGACCTTTAGAAAGATCTTTAATTGATGAAGCGTAAAATCCATAAATGAATACTTATGTTAGCGATAATAAATATAAATAATATATAATTAAAAATGTATCGCATTTTTGTGCCCGAAACGGATTCGGCTACCTCCCTGAAAGGATAGCACATGGGAATGGCCGGACCAGCACATTGGGAATATCCGGTAACTGAAATGTAGAAGTCGGAAAATGTAAAGAAAAAACAGCTAAGCGAGGCTTTTTACAGGATCGGCTGTGGATGCGGAGAGAAAATACCAAGGACATTGGGAATCCGGAGATAAAGATCTTACCAACCCTGAGAAGTCATACGCCCTGGTGCGCAAAAATATGCCCGGGTTCCTGAAGTTCTTCGTGTTCTTCTTCTTCTATTCAGGAACCCAGGGCTTAATTTTCAAAAAAGGATCAGCTTTCGGACATCTCAGATTGAATGTTTCCTTTGAGGTCCTCCAATTTATCTGCTATTTTATTTTTTCCTTTTCGGAGTTTAAACCCAAGAACCAAAAGGGCAATTCCGGAGATCAAAAATGCAAACCCGAGGAACCATATTAAGGTGGACACCCCCAGGAAGGGTTGGGCCGCAATGGCAATTCCCAGAATGAGGGAGAGCACTCCGTTAAATATGACCCAGCCTTCTCCCTCTATTTCTTTTCTCAGACGTATGCCCATCATTATCCGGTTGATACCGATAAAAACGAACCAGAAAGCAATAAACATACCGATGAAATAAAGTGTAATTCCAGGGGTAAGAAGGAGGGCCAGCCCGACGATGAGTCCAAGAACACCTTCGAGAAGAAAACGCCACTTGTCTGAGCGTTCTTTCCATTGACTGATTGCGGTTACAATAGTAACCACCCCGTCGATAGCAATAAGGATTGCAATCCACATGACAATGGAGGCCGCTGTGGCCATGGGATTTGCAAAGGCGATGATAGCAAGTATGATCAAAAGAATGCCTTTAAAGACCAGGGTCTTCCAGCTGTTAGCGAGTGATTTCAACATAATAAACTGTATTTTAGTTGGTTATGACTATTAAATTACGAATTTTAGGGATTGAATTAAAGAAAAATCTATCCTGATTCCTGGGTATTATGTTTGGAGTTTAATATTTCACCTGCCGAAAGCCCCCTTCCGAACTTTTTATAAGCATCTGCAAAGTCTTTCATAGAGACCGGGGAGTATTCAAAATCCTTTCTTGGATAATACCGGATCTCTCCCGATTCCATGCGGGGGGCATCGGGAATAAAGACACAGATAAAGTCGGGGTCTGCGTGCCGCGAAATAAAACCCAACCGGTAAAAATTGTCTTCCCTGAAGATCCCGGCGTGCCAGTTCTTTTCCCAGGGACTGGATCTTTCATCTCCCAGGAGGCTGAATTTTAATCGCAGTAATCCAGGGAAAAGGTAGAACAGGCGCTCTTCTATATTGCCCTTCCAGTTCCGGATGATCCCCTTGTGTAAGAGCCACCCCGCTGCATAGCATATCAGCAACAGGATCAATACCGAGATGAGTTCCACCAGAATGACCTTGATGACACTGCTGGTATTTAACTGTTCTGCGATACGCCTGGATATGGGGTTTAGTATCCTGAAGGCCCTGGCAATTAAAAATGTTCCTGCCAGGATGGGGATCAGGAAGAATACCCCTCCAAGGATCAGGTTGATAACGGGTTTGGAGAGCTTACTCATGTATGTATCGTATTTAATCCAGTTCCCATCCAAAGGTGGTTTGCAGAATGTAGTCTTCCTTGGCCGCCCCTGTCACCGGACTGGAATCGAAGTTCAGGGTATAGCCCAGCTTTATAAAGAAATCCATCGGGAGGTCGTATTTAAGATCTGTTTTAAAATCTACCCGAACCCGGTCGCCCTGGGTGAGACTGGGATAGGCAAACAGGCTGGAAAACAGATCCAGGTCGCCGATATCAAAAATATCCAGTTGTAACCCGCCCACACCTTCCAGACTGTTTCTGTTGGTGTTCAGTTCGTCATTAAACTTTTCATTGTTCCATGCCACTCCTGCCCCCCAGGCCAGGTAGAGTTTATTAGAATGGATAAGGAAACTCCCTGCAATGGCCCTGCTGGTAACCCGAAGGTTCAGTTGCTGTTCGTCGTTGGAGAGGAAATCGGCGTTAACCGCAGTGAACCAGTCATTTTTAAGCAAATAGACGCCCCCGATGTTCGCATCGGTACGGGTGGTTTTAGAGGCTTCATCCTGACTGCTGCGAATGGCGTTAAAGGAGGAGTTCAGGGTCCACTCCTTACCGCTGTATTTGACAAGGCTCCTGACCGAAAACTGTCTGAGACTGTTGCTTTTGGTGAAATTGAATCCCAGGGATATGGAAATATCAAGGCGGGAAAGGAAATTTTCCTTTATAGGTCTTAAACTCACGATTGCCCCAACAGGAACTGTTTTGTTCCCGGCAAAATGATAGATGGTTACCTGAGCGCTATCCTTCTCCCTGGTGGATATGGAACCGCTGAACCGGTCTCCGTTTTCCACGGTAAGCATATAGTACTGTGAACTGCGTATACTTTGCACATCAATCCAGGTAATTTTAAAATCCTTATCGCTGTATTCCGGTTCAATGGTGAGCACTCCATTGTTCATGCCTTTGATCTCCCCTATGATCCTGTCGCTGTTATTTAAAAGCAAGGTGTCCTGTTGAGCCGAAATGGGCCCTGAAACCACAAAAAAAGAAAAAGCGATTACGCCCATAACGGTACTAATCGCTTTTGCGAACATGTCGATTCCAGGTGTTTGCCGATACATAATAGTGGGTAACAACAACCTTATGGCATTATTGCGTTCTTACCAACCCGTCTTTCCCCATTCGTTTTATAAGGGCTTCTGAGTAATCCTGGGTAAAGCCCTCCAGGCTGGAAGGGTTATAGGTTTTGGATTGTGCAGACCATAAAAGCTGCTCAGATTTTGCATCATAGAAATTACTTTCCAGGTAATACACCTTATCGGTGGTGTAATATCCGGGATCATAAGCTATAGGATACATGGCGTTGTAATACCCGTAGAAATTTCCGTAATAGCTGTAGGACATCGGATTGTACCCATAAGCGTAATTGGTGTTTCCGGGAACATAACGCGACTCCGTTTCTTTGTTGAGAAGGGATACCGCAAAAATGGCATCTGCCCCGGAATCGCGGATCACTTTCATGATGACTTCCCGGGTGGGAGCGTTGCCCTGGGTAAAGGTGGCGGGAAATACCTCATGACTTTTTATAGCTGTCATCCCGTTTTTCTCGGCATAAAACCCCAGTTCATCTTCGATCAGGGATCGTGCAGCCATATTTCCGGTAAGGGCCACAATAAATACACTGTCATAGGGTTGGGATTGCTTAAAAGCTTCCTTGTTAGTCCAGGATTCCGATATGGAGGTGCTGGATCCGCAGGAAACGAGGAGAAATGCAAGAATGAAAAGGGTGTAAACGAGTCTCATAAATATGCTATTTTAAAAATATTCAAAATTCAGGGAGGACCTCCTCCCGGGTTTAGGCAGAGCATAGATTTGAGGTAAGTTTCGTAAGTAAGGAGCTAAGATCTTATAATAAATGTAAATAAAAAACAATGAATTGACTGTCAGATATTTATGATCGTACACATATTTTAGATGAACGTCTCGTTTTTTCAATCGGCCTTCCTGAAAACAAGCTGCAGCCCGTTCGGATTTGAAAGCCACAGGCGGTTATTCTCGATCTTCCAGGAGGTAACGCGATTGAGGTTCTGTAGGAAGTCGCCCTCCCGGTTCCCGGGGATACAGGCCTTTCTTGTGGTAATTACCCTTGTAAAGCGAAGCAGGGTATTTTCTGTGAACAGGGAACCCCGCATCTGGTTGCACCCCGCATATCCTGTAAAGGATTTTTCTGAAGTATTGATCTCCATGTAGGGGAGTTCTTTGGCAAACCATTCCTTTTGGACGGTTTCCTCCCCAAGCTGTTCCAGTACCCAGATATCCTGTAACCTTGGGTCTGCCAGGTAATCGCCACACCCCGAAAGTGTTTTGGCCTCGGTATCCGCGCCGGTTCTGATCTCGAGGGTTACCCGGTAGCCGTATTGCTTATCGGCCATGGTGTCGGCACAACTGTCCTGGGCAATGGTGAGGTCGAGCTGGGTCTTTTCCGTGTTGGCCCGGTATCGTTTGATGTTGGCATCGGCCGCCCTTATAACCTCCGGCAGGGGCGTGCTTAAGGATTCATATCCTTCGATCAGAGAGGTGAAGGAAATCCCTTCTTCCGAGAGTTCCACGTTCCAGAAGGGTTCATTGCCACTCCCTTTGAAAAAGGTTGCGGCCGGGCTGCCGTTCTTTGTTTCGCTAACATCGTTCCCGGTGTTTTCGGGTTGGGAGGAGGTTTCAGGTTCTGATGGCATATCCTTTTTTTGGTTTTGATTACACCCTGCCGTAATGATCACAAAAAACATGGCAAGGAAGAACAAAGGTGTTTTGATAGTCATAATGCTGTTGCTTTAGTGTATATAAGAGGTTTTCTTCCCCTTTCCCTGCAGTCTGAATCTGCCGGTTTGGGAAGGCTGTTGTCAAAGCCCTGTAAGATCGGGGTTGGCTTGTTGGTGGGTATTGATAGGATGAAGTTACAAAAAAAATCATCCGATAAACAACAACGATGGCATGGTCATTTTCTTATCTTGCGTCCTCTCAAAAATCAATTTTATGAATCCGGCAGAAACCTATATTCTACAACAGGATAAGCCCTGGCAGGAATTGATGCTGCAATTAAAAATGGTCATTGAAAGGCAGGTTCCTGGGGCAGATCTGAAGTATAAACACGGCATTCCTTTTTACTACCTTAAAACACGCCCATTCTGTTATATGCTGGCCACGAAGAAATACGTGGACCTGGGCATTGTAAGAGGAAGCATGCTCACCAACAATACAGACCACCTGGAGAAGGGGAAGCGCACTACCGTGCGGTCTTTGCGGTATAAAAAGCCGGAAGACCTGGATATGGAGGTCCTGGAAACCGTATTGCATGAGGCCGCAAGCCTGTACTAAAAAAGCATCCGTTTCCGGATGCTTTTTTATTGGTCTTTATATGATGGGTATGGATCAGGATCCGGCCAGCTCGATCATCATATCCAGTTCGGTTACCAGTCCGTCGATGCTGCCGCCCCAGCCAACCGATTTGAATTTGATATGGCCGTCAGGGCCAATGACGAATTTGGTGGGAATACCGGTTACCCCATAGTTGTCGGCTACCTCAAAAGCATTGGTCTCCTCATCCATGGCATCCAGGAGCACGGTAAAGCTGTAATTGTTCTTTTTGATGAAATCTCCTGTCATCGTTATACGTTTTTCATCCGTACCTCTTTCAAAGGTGTCAATGAAAAGGAACACCACATCTTCATTATCCTTGTACTTGTCAAGGGCTTTTTGCATTCCAGGGAAAGATGCGATACAGGGGCCGCACCAGGTGGCCCAGAAATCAAGCACCACGGTTTTTCCTTTCAGGTCGGCAAGGGCTACCTCGCCTCCCTCTATGTTCCTGAGGGTGAACCCTGCAGCCTCCTCGTCGATCTTTTTTTCGAGGATCTCCTCCTTTAAATTTTCACGGGCTTCCATTTCAAGGGTGGCCAGCAGGTCTTTGTAGGTGCCTTCGTTCCCGTTTTGAGTAAAGGCGATTTCCAGGTACTCCTTGATCTTCGCATTGCCTGCGTTGGCAATAATATATTCAGCAGCTTTTTCCTGGGCTGCTTTGTATTGTTGGTCTTCGATAAGGAATTGGATATAACGCTCGTTTACCTCTGGGGTAGCCTCAGGTCCGGCAGCCAGCCCCTGGTAGGTAATGGCCCCTTTTATATCCCCCTGCTTGTAAAGGATCAGGGCATAGGTATCCCTGTACATATTAAGCGAATTTTCCAGTTGTATCCGGGTGAGTTTCCGGGTGGAGGTCTTTGGATTCCATTCAGGATCTGTGATCTCCTGCTCGATGAGTTCCAGGGACCTTTTGGAGATGGCAGCGGCCTCCTCCAGGTTTTCCCCTTTCGCTACAAGGCTCCAGGCGACAGAGTTCATGGCATTGGCACGGGATCTCACCTCGGTGATCTCCCTGTTTAAGCTCATAAACCGGTCAAAATCGCCCTCCCGGGCATAGGCACTGGCCAGGTTTGATTTTAAATATCCTACCGTTCTGTGTTCCGGATGCTTGGCGATAAAGGCTGCGAATACTTTCTCTTTTTCCTCCAGGTCTTTGGTACCCTGAATAGCATTGAACTCCTGGATAATAGCCACATCACTGTTCGGGAACTGTTCCAGAAGGATGTTGTTTATGGAATCTGCTTTTTTTCCCTGGCCGGTATTGCGGTAGATCTTTTCCAGCTCCGAATAATCTTCCATCGACAGTTTTTCCTTCGCGGTTATACGGGACTCGATCTCCTTAAACAGGGCCATCCCTTTTTCTTTATCGGCCTTAAACCCCCAGGATGCATAAGCCATTTCATGGTCAGGTTTTAGATCGGGATACCGGGTCAGATCCGTCTCGTAAAGCCGGAATATACTGTCGGCTTCCACAGTATGTCCCAAAGCCTTGCCCATACCCCGAAAATACATCGCATGACCCAGATAGGCCCCTGGCACCGGGGTGTTCTCGGCCGAGTATACCGGGATTACCACTGCATCGTTTAGGCTAGTGTACTTTTCCATAAAATCAAAGGCCAGGCTGGTGGCACTGTCAGGTACTACCAGGGTGGCTTCTGCTGTTTCACCATTCAGGGTGAAATCGAGGTCCTGCATATACATGTCCTTGCTGGTACCGTAATGCATAATAATGTTGTCAATAGCTTCCCCCTTGGCATAGGTTACGGTAAGGGAATCGCCCGCTTTGGGCATGGCATTGGAGATGATGACATCTCCAAGCGTAAGATTTTGATTGATGTTCGCCTCCTGTTCGCACGCAACAAGAGCTGCAGCTGCGGTAAGAGAGGCGAAGAATTTAAAAGGTTTCATAAAAAATTTTTGTGGTTGAAAGCCTACAAATTAGTGAATTTATTACAACCCTCTGTTAACGAGTTGTTATAAGTAAAGATCTTGATAGAGTGGGGTATAAAAAAAGCCGGCAAGTGCCGGCTTTTTATTATTAAAAGTGAAAATTATTTCAGTGCATTCACCGTTTTACGAATGGCAACCAGATTGGTCAGTAATTTTTCCAGGTGATCCAGGTGCAGCATGTTGGCCCCGTCACTCTTGGCGTTGGCCGGATCAAAATGGGTTTCCATGAACAATCCGTCCACCCCGGTAACCACCCCGGCACGGGCAATGGTTTCGATCATATCCGGTCGGCCTCCGGTAACGCCGCTGCTCTGGTTAGGCTGTTGCAGGGAGTGGGTCACATCCAGTACCACGGGAGCGTATTGCTTCATGGTTGGGATACCGCGAAAATCAACGATCATGTCCTGGTATCCAAACATGGTTCCCCGGTCGGTAATTACGGCCTGTTCGTTCCCGCAGTCGAGAACCTTCTGCACAGCATGTTTCATGCTTTCCGGGCTCATAAACTGTCCCTTTTTCAGGTTCACGGTTTTTCCGGTATTGGCAGCGGCCACCACCAGGTCGGTCTGGCGTACCAAAAAAGCCGGGATCTGCAGGATGTCCACATATTCGGCGGCCATGGCGGCATCACTTACCTCATGGATATCTGTAACGGTAGGGACCTCAAAGGTTTCAGAGACTTTTCTTAGGATCTTCAGAGCCTTTTCATCTCCGATCCCGGTAAAGGAATCGATCCTGCTGCGGTTGGCCTTTTTAAAACTCCCCTTAAAAACATAGGGAATCTCCAGTTTATTGGTGATCTCAACCACCCTTTCTGCAATGCGTAGCGCCATCTCTTCGCCTTCAATGGCACAAGGGCCTGCAAGTAAAAAGAAGTTGTTGCTGTTCAGGTGTTTTATCTGTGGGATGTTTTCCAGTTTCATCTAGACTTAAAATTTGAGCGCAAAGATAGGGTTTTATACCGTATCTGTAAACAGGAAGAAATACCGGATCGCCTTTACAGGCTTAAACCTTATTTTAAGGAGGTTGTGAGGTAAGTCTTTTAGTATCAATTTTATAGGGGGGAGGTGGCGGTGAAATTATTTTTGAGTTTATGATGATACAAGTAAAAGATTAGCGTACCTTTGCGCCCTTAAAACGAAAGGCATTTATGACATCCATAAAGAACATTGCGATCATCGCACACGTAGACCACGGTAAAACTACCCTGGTAGACAAGATCCTTCACCACTGCGAACTGTTCAGGGAGAACCAGGAAACCGGAGAGTTGATCCTGGATAATAACGACCTGGAAAGAGAACGTGGTATCACCATTCTTTCCAAGAACGTTTCGGTAAACTATAAAGGGACCAAGATCAATATCATCGATACTCCCGGTCACGCCGATTTTGGAGGAGAAGTGGAAAGGGTTTTGAACATGGCCGATGGGGTATTGCTGCTGGTAGACGCCTTTGAAGGGCCTATGCCGCAAACCCGTTTTGTACTGCAAAAGGCGATCGAGATGAAACTCAAGCCTATTGTGGTAGTGAACAAGGTGGACAAGGAGAACTGTACACCCGATGAGGTACATGAGGCGGTGTTCGATCTGATGTTCGAGCTTGGAGCAGAAGAATGGCAGTTGGATTTCCCAACAGTTTACGGTTCGGCCAAGAACAACTGGATGTCTGACGACTGGAACAATCAAACAGAAAATATTGAACCGCTGCTTGATATGGTGGTGGAGCATATCCCATCTCCAAAGATCGAAGAGGGTAGTACCCAGATGCTGATCACTTCCCTGGACTATTCATCCTTTACCGGACGAATTGCTATTGGAAGATTACAGCGAGGCATCTTAAAACCAAATATGAACGTTTCCCTGGTAAAGCGCGATGGATCGATCGTGAAATCCCGTATCAAGGAACTGCACGTATTTGACGGACTCGGCCGTAAAAAGGCGGAGGAGATCCAGGCAGGGGATATTTGTGCCATTGCCGGGCTTGAAGGTTTCGATATCGGGGATACCATTGCCGATTTTGAAAATCCTGAAGCACTGCCTACCATCGCTATCGACGAGCCTACCATGAGTATGCTCTTTACCATTAACGATTCTCCGTTCTTCGGAAAAGACGGGAAGTTCGTAACCTCCAGACACATCAAGGAGCGTCTGGAAAAGGAACTCGAAAAGAACCTGGCCCTTCGCGTACACCCTACAGACAGTGCCGATAAGTTTATGGTGTTCGGTCGTGGGGTACTTCACCTCTCAGTTTTGATCGAAACCATGAGAAGAGAAGGGTATGAACTGCAGATCGGACAGCCACAGGTAATTATCAAGGAGATCGATGGCGTAAAATGTGAGCCGGTGGAAGAGCTTACCATCGACCTTCCGGAAGATGTCTCAGGTAGAGCAGTAGAAATGGTGACCCAGAGAAAAGGGGAGATGCTGAGCATGGAACCTAAGGGAGAGCGTATGGTGATCAGATTCCATATTCCTTCCAGAGGAATCATCGGATTGAGAAACCAGTTGCTTACCGCAACAGCTGGAGAGGCCATCATGAACCACAGGTTCCTGGAATACCAGCCCTATAAAGGGGAGATTCCCGGACGTATCAATGGTTCGCTGATCTCTATGGAAAAAGGAACATCGATTCCTTACTCTATGGATAAACTCCAGGAAAGAGGAAAGTTCTTTATTCACCCGGGAGAAGATATCTATACCGGTCAGGTGATCGGGGAGAACTCCAGGGGAGATGATATGACTGTAAACGTTACCAAGACCAAGAAGCTTACCAACATCCGTTCGGCCGGTGCCGACGATAAGGTGAAGCTGGCGCCGCCGATCAAGTTTTCACTGGAGGAGGCCCTGGAATACATCCAAAAGGATGAATATGTGGAGGTAACACCAAACCATATGCGACTGCGTAAGATCTATCTCGACGAGAATGAGCGCAAGAGAATGCAAAAGCAGATAGGATAACATCCAAAAAAAGAGACCTTCGGGTCTCTTTTTTTTTGCAGGTATGAAGTAACGGGGCATTTTTGAGTGAATGTCTTCGCGAGGGCATGCAATGGCCGTGGCGATCTCTTTATTATTTGAGGCCAATACACCTCCTTCCGGCCAGCAGGTATCTTCCCCTGCTAAAGCATGGGCGATCCCGGTAGTTTGGCATCCATATCCTTTCTAAGGGTGCACGATGGAAGAGGGGGGTCAGAGGTGTCCAAAATCGCATTTAAAGGGTCTTAAGGAGTTTATTATCAATATTTAAACTAAGAAAAATTGCTTCATTTATAGAAAATATTCTATATTGTATTTCCCTTTTATGATGTTAGAATTTGAAGCTGATCTTTTGATCTAATCTTCAGGGAAGCAAGAGTCTTGTCTTCCGGTTATTAGCGGTATAACCAAAAGTATTGTCTGATGATCAGATTTATATTGCTATTAGCCTTATCCGCGATTTCTGCTGGTAATATATTGGCCTCCGCTCCCTTTCGGGAGATGAGTCCTTCATGCACAGTTACTGAAAACAGCTTTAAAATGCCATTCGGAAATGCTATTGTGCCTACGCAGGCAGAGAATCATGCGTTCCCAATGGTTTTCTCAAGTGTGCCTAAGACTTTAAAAGGTTCCTTTTCGCTTTTTGATGGTTTAACGGAATTTGATCCGGAATACCTGAGAAGGGTGCTGCATATCGATAGTGCGGCAGACTCACTTGTAGATGTAGCGCGTGGTATTTTTGAAGAAATATCCAAGCACCGCCGTTTTATTGATATCCTGAGCGGGGATGAAGTAATGAACTTCCCGGTTGGAATACGAAAGCAATTTTCTCCGAATTCACATCTGACGGTAGGTGTGGTAAACGCCAGGTTCCATCCCCTGTATGCCGAAGTGGATTTGTTTGCAAGACTTGAATTGTCGGAATTGAATGCCGATCTTTTCTTTGCGGCTTCCGGGGTGAAAATTTCGCACCGGGGCGGCATCTACGAGGAAGCGAAACTTCACCTGGTGAAGAACTTTCCACTGATCCGGCAGGGAGGGCAGTGGTTACTAACTTTCCTGGGGGACTTCCGGCGCAATGGTTCCCCATCAGACGACAGCTATTTGGTAATTGATTGTGAAGGCACAGTAAAGGAATTATCCCTGGCTGCTGATGTTCGCATTTCGAAAAAAATTGCAGTTCCCCTGAAGGATAATGGTGATTATGCCTTCCCGGGAGAGCTGGAGCCTAACAACGGTTCCAGTCCGGTAAACAATAAGAGTTATGTCGGGGCCAGGTTCAGGGTGGAAGGAAATACAACCAACGACTTCCTGTTTGAGCTTTCTCTTCCTTTTTTCGAACTCAGGGGACTAAAGGGATGGGGATTCGGGTTTAAAAATTGTATTCTCGATCTTAGTGATACCAGTAATTTTCCGGGCATCAAGTTTCCCGATGCCTATGCAGAGCAAGGGGTCCTGATTCGTGGTCAACGTGAACTGTGGAGAGGATTTTATGCAGACGAAGTACGCGTCATGCTTCCGCCACAATTTAGAATAAAGTCATCTGATACCAGGATCGTCGTAGGAGCAGAAAATTTCATCCTGGACCATCACGGTGTCTCAGGGGAATTTTATGCAGAGTCTGTTATACCTCTAGATAATGGCAATGCCGGGGGATGGCGATTTTCTGTAGACCGTATAAGCGCCATGGTTGTGGGTAACACCCTGACCGGAGCAGGATTTTCAGGGAAACTTCTGCTTCCGTTGAGTAAAGATCGCGAGGAGAATGCCCTTAAGTATAAAGGGTTTATCTCTGCCGGGGATGAATACCTTTTGGATGTAGCCATTGAAGATGAGCTCGATTTCGATGTGTTCCGGGCCAGAACACGGTTATATAAAGGATCTTTTATCCGGATGGAAGTTCATGAGGGCCGGTTTTATCCTGAAGCGAATCTTACGGGGATAATGCAATTTGACCCAGGCGATACTTCGGTCATTGACACCCTGACTGAAAAGGATATTCGTAAGAACGGAATGGAAAAACTTCGGATCGGGGGGCTGTTATTTCAAAACCTCCACCTAAAGACCAGGTCGGCCCCTTATATCTCTGTAGAGTACCTGGCACTTAAGGACACGGTTGCCACGCCCAGTTTTTTCGGATTTGAATTAGGGGTACATGCAGTTCATCTTGAAACACCATCCCCGGAAAAGGCTTCCCTGGCTTTCAATGCTTTTATCAACCTCGATGATACCGGGATCAAGGGAGATGTGGGGCTTCGTATTGATGCTTCGATGGAGTCTGGCGATCTTCATGAATGGAAATTTGAAAGGTTTCAGGTGGATTCTGTAGGGGTAGAGGTGCAACGAAATAGCTTTGAACTCAGCGGGAAACTTCATTTTACAGACGCAGATGCCAGGTATGGCGATGCCCTGGCAGGCAGGCTTCAGGTGTATTCTGAAATCCTGAAGATAGAAATGGGAGCCCGTGCCATTTTTGGCCGAAAGGACGATTATAATTATTGGTTCGCAGATGTATACGGAGCTCCTATTAACAAAGGGGGTAACCCTTTTAAGATCTACAGTCTCAGCGGAGGGATCTATCACCATATGCAAAAGGCCGGATTTGATGAGGCCGGATCCAATCCATCCGGGATCCTTTACGTCCCTGATGCCGTGACCGATTTTGGCTTTAAGGCCCTGGCCGCTTTTGAAGTAAAACAAAAGATGACCTTTTCGGGCCTGGTTGGGATAGAAATGAGCTTTAACGAAAAACATCATGGAGGTGGCTTGCGCAGGGTCGGATTGTACGGTGCTGCCTCCCTGATGAACCCGGCGGGAAGTGCCGCTGCAACCGATCAAAATCTCGGGGAACTTAAAGCGGTACAGAGGATGCAGGCAGAAAGGGAATCTCAATTATCCGGGTTTCATGAACTCTCCATAGACCGGCAGGGCATCCAATATTTCGCCAATGAGGTTTTTCCCGATCTGCTAACGGGAAAGGAACTCTTTGCAGCCCAGGTAGCTATGGATTATGACCTTACTAATGAGGTCTATTGGGGAATGTTTGATTCGTTCCTAAACCTGGGAGGTATTCGCGGGGATGGGGAAAAGAATCGACTGGGCTTTGTTGAATTTTATAGTGCCCCCGATAATTGGTATATCTATGCCGGTACTCCTGAAAAGCGGTTTGGAGTTCGCGATATCCCGGTGGGACCGTTTTCTGCCAGGGCCAATGTCTACTATATGGCAGGGACTAAGTTACCCCCGCCGGCGGCTCCCCCACAGCAGGTGCAGGATATCTTAAACCTCCATGGAGATCAGTTTGATTTCAATAGAAATTACGATACCCAACTGGCTTCCGGCCGGGGGTATGCATTCGGGGCAACTCTTGCCATGGGTATTGGGTTTGATTGGGGGCTGGTATATGCCAATGTTGAAGCCGGAGTAGGTTTTGATCTCATGATGAGAAACTTTGCGGATGTGACCTGCCAGGAAAGTTCCGGGCAGTTGGGAATGAATGGATGGTATGCCAGTGGACAAGCGTATGCGTATTTACAGGGGGCTCTCGGGGTCCGAGTGGATGTGTTCTTTATGAAAATGGACATTCCGGTCATGAAGGCCGGTATAGCGTTGTTGGCGCAGGCTCAACTACCCAATCCGTGGTATATAAAGGGATATGCAGGGATAGAAGTGCATGTTTTGGGGCATATTAACATCAGGACGCGGGTAAAAGTAGTCATAGGGGAGCCTTGCGAAATGATGGAAACTACCGGACTTGAAGCTTTTACTATGATCTCTGATATTACGCCCTTGGAAGGAGCAGAGGAGGTAAATGTTTTTGAATCGGTTCATGTGGCCTTAAATACTTCAGAAGGCGAGATGATTCGCGTGGAAACCATGACGGGAAAAAAGTATTTTAAAGCGCATCTGGATACCCTCGTTGTTTATGATGGCAACAAAAAATTAAAGGGGGAACTCTTGTGGAATGAAGGGCGGGATCTTCTGTCCTGGAATGCGGAGGATATTTTACCGGAGAACAGTACCCTTATTACCTGGGTTCGCTTATCATTCCTGGAATATACCAACGGAGAATGGGTCCCCCTTCTTAAAGACGGAGTTCCTGTAACAGAAGAGCAAAAGGTCACCTTTACCACAGGGGGAGCTCCCGCATCGATTCCATATGCCAACATAGAAAGTATGTTTCCGGTGATCTCCCAGAATTATGTCCTCGCAGAAGAATTTGAAAAAGGATATATCCTGTTAAAAAAAGGCCAGGATTATCTCTTTGAGAAGGGACTGAAAAACCATTTTTATTTTGTCTCCGGGAATACTGGGAAAAAGACCCCTGCCGATTTCAGTTATGACCGTACCAATAACCTGATCAGGTTCACCCTTCCCGATCTGTATCCTTCCACTGCGTATTCGGTTCTTTTACAATCCAGGGCTGAACCTTCAGATGCGGTTTCGGTGGGCATGCAATACCAGGAAAAAGGGGAAGCGCTGTTTACCTCTTCCAACAAGATCGACGGTACTTCTTCAGGAGCAGCCCTTTTTACCAGGTTGGAATATTCGTTTCATACCAGTGCCTACAGGAATTTTAAAGAAAAGGTCAGGGCCATGGAGATCGAACAACACTCCCTTTTTGCCGATGGCGATCAGGATGTGGCCGGGTTTGCGTTAAAGACTGTCAATGCAGAGCCCTGGGACATTCACGATATAAGCCCGGCAAGATACAATGGCGGGCAGGCATTTATCAGGGCATCTGCCCATATGACCGATGATTACTACGAAAAGGAGATCCATCCATTCCTTTATGAGCATTATCCACTTGATAAGGACATCCGGGTATTAAGGGATACTGCGGTGTATGGATTTATTCCCAGAAAGGCGGTAGTGCCTTCCACGATCTATAAGGAGCTTACGCACCACGGTGTTGCTCACCGGTACCTGTCTGATAATTTTCCTTTTCAATGGCGCCTGGCCCGGACCTATAAAAATGATTTTTATGATCTCAGGTCTCAGTTGGCAGACCGGATCCTGAACAGGGATGTCATTGATTACACGAGATTCGAAAAATATAAATACCTCATTAACGGAACGTTTCCATTTGTAAATACAGAGCGCTATAAAGTATACTTTCATTACATCCTGCCTCTGCGAACAACGGGAAATAAGATCCGGGTTGATTACATAAATTCCTTTTGATGAAGAACAATTATATCATTTGTTGTATTACCCTTTTGTTTACCCTGGGTGGGTTGCAGGCTCAAAAGCAGATGTCTAATCAAGGTCGTTTACACCTGGTAACTTCTTTCGGAGACCAAAGTGTACTCCTGCGATGGGCTCTGGACGATAAATATATTTGGCAGGATGGATTGAAATACGGCTATCGTCTGATAAGACGAACCATTGCTGTGGGGGAAGAAACTCTGGAAGTTCCGCGGGTAAGGATACTGGCAGATCCCCTTTTACCGGCACCTGAGGAGGTCTGGCGATCTGGTATGGAAAACCCCATGACAGCAGTGGTAGCCCAGGCAATTTTTGGCGAACATTTCGAAACAACCGGAGGTAATGGTATGCAAGGATATGGCAAGATCATCATGGAAGCAGATGAACTTACCCAACGCTATGCGTTCGCCCTGTATGCCTGTGATATGGACTTTAGTGCAGCAGAACTTTCCGGTCTTGCCTTCACAGATACCACGGCTTTGAATAATGAAACCTATGTCTATGAAGTTTCACTAGCTGCATCGTCCGGGACTCCCCTGAAGGGGATTGCCCTGGTAGGTCAGCATAAAAAACGTGATCTGCCGCAACCTTCAACCCCGGTTGCCATAGACCTTGACAGTATCATAAAACTGATCTGGAACTATGAGGAACTAAGCCGGGTGTATCCGGCTTACGATGTGGAAAGGTCTGCAGATGGTCAACATTTTAAAAGAATTAATACGCTTCCATTAACCTCCCTTCAGGGAGAACCTTCCGGGGCTATACATTTCTTTGATACCCCTCCGGGCAAAGGGTCTTACTGGTACCGGGTAAAGGGGAGGGATATTTTCGGGAACACGGGAATGCCTTCAGAAACCTTCCGGGTATCACTATTGCCATCCTTTGAGGTAACTCCGGAATTGACCTCTTTTAAGATCGAATCCGAAAATAAGATTGTTCTGGAGTGGAAGGTAGGGGAAGGGCAGGAAGCCCTGATCCATGCATGGGAGCTTTACAGTGCACCGGCTCCGGATACACTTTTTATAAAATCAACGGGCAATATACCTTCGTTACAAAGAAAGCGTATCCAGGTTCAGAAAATACCGGTAAGGTATTACCGGATACGGGCAATAGATGTTCATGGCCAATACCGTGAGTCGCCCACTTTCATGGTGCAGATTCCGGATACTGTTCCCCCTGTTGCACCCGCGCGTCTTTGGGCAGACCAAAACATAGATCGGCATCTGCAACTCCGGTGGTCCGCTGTTGAGTCGGGAGATCTCCTGGGTTATGATCTGTATTACGCCCCATCGTTCTATGCCGGATTTTCAAAAGTGAATAAAAAGCCACTTCAGTCCACCGGCTATGATCTTCCATTAAACAAAAACTTCGGGGCCTCGACTGCGAGATTCATAGTGAGAGCAGTTGATGAGCGGTATAATATATCGCCACCTTCAGATACGCTTAGTATTGAATTATCCCCTCCTCCGGCGGTTCCAGTGCTTACAGGGTATTCGCATCTGCCGGATAGTCAGGGTGTCAAATTGCGTTGGTCAGGACACCTACCTAAGGCAAAGGCAGGTTTCTATCTCTACAGGCTCGAATTAGACAGTCAAATGAAGGGGGAATGGGAGGTTCTGAAATCCATCTCCCTTAAAACGGATACGGCATATACGGATGCGGAAGTGCATCCCGCAAAGATCTATCAATATAAAATTGGTTCATCGGCCGCTCCAGCTAAGGCTGTTTTTTCTCCGGAAATCACAGTAAAGATCCCGGCAATGGAGTCTTTGCCCCTTGAGCAGGGTCTTGGTCTCGTCGCCGACCGTTCAGCCCGTGTAATTCAGGTAAGTTGGGAGATGGATAAGGCGGGTTTGAACGAGATCTGGGTATACCGAAAAACAGGTGTAGGCAAATTTACGCTGTACAAGACCCTGGCAAGGCATAGCAAAAGTTTTACGGATCACAGGGTATTTCCCAATAACACCTATGGTTATATGGTTATTGGCCTTTATGAAAATGGCGTGCGAAAGGGCGGGGGTACGGGTGAGATCATTTTTTGAACATAGATTATGAAAAAATTTCTTTTACTTTTCCCGCTGTTCTTCTCCGGGTTGGTATACGGGCAGGGTTATCGCCTGGTAAGTATTCCCGTGGATTACAGCTATGAATTTAATAATGGTTTTGCAGATGGAAGCGGAACCTGTACCTCCTGCTGGACCTATGCAGGAAGGAGATCCGGAATTGTGTTAACCCAAACCGGTGAGGATATTACCGCAGGTCATTTCACCACTGAAAATGAGGTTGCCGTTTCCTTTTATGAATGGAGATCAAAGACTGTAAACCATCCATTTGAGTCCATTTATTATTGCAACAATCCCAGGTACAAAACAAAAGATGAATTCACCGGAAAGAATACAATGTACTGTATGGCAAGGGTAAACAGGGAAGACAGGATGATCACCCCCGGGACTTCCATAATATACGGTAATGCAGCAAGTAAGGATCTGGATGATCCCGACAATGCACAGCCGTTGAGTTTTATGAAGGTATGGATGCTTCCTGAGGTTCAGGAATACAATCAAACCCTTGGGTATTGCGAGTCCTTGTTTACAGCCTCCGGGGTGGATGTACCCGATGGCTACTGGGAGTATATATCAGATGAAGCTACCCAGTGGTTAAAACTTGATGGGAACTATGCCAGTCGATATCCATTGGACATCACCCTGGAGCAATTGGATCAGAGTACTACTACCGACCTGAGAAGAATCCAATTTCTCAAATTACGGTTTGTATTACTGGCAAATGGATCCGGGTCATTTCACGGATTGAATACGAGTAGCGCTAGCGGTTCAAGAACGGAAAAGGGAGAGGGACAACATTTTCTTGGGCCCTACAGCTTTAATATATTCCGATGTTCTCCGGAACTCACAGCGCCACCTTTGGTTCAGAATATACTATGTCATGGCGATGGTAATGGAAGTTTTTCCCTTCAGTTCTCCAGGGCACTGTATGCCCCAAATGAAGAAAAAATGCTGATCATGCTTTACCGGGTCGTCGGCTCCGAATTTCATTTTGTAGAAAGTCGCATACTGGAGGCATCTGATCTTTTATCTGCTTCATGGAGCTGGCCACCGGAATTATCCCCCGGCACCTATCAGGTAAGGTGGATGACCAAAGAGGGAGGAGATGCCCGGGAAAGTATTCCTGATGCGATCCGGGAGAGCTTACCGTTTAACGTAAGTGAACCTGAAACGTTAACTGGGCGTGGTGAAGTATTGCCCGTAGTGTGCAGGGGAGGGAATACGGGGGAAATTAAGATTCATGCAACCGGAGGAATCCCTCCCTACAAGTATGCAATCGACGGTGGAGAATGGCAGTCCGACCCGGATTTTCAGGGGCTTTCAGCAGGAACATATACCCTGTATCTGAAGGATGCCCATCATTGTACAACCCAGCTTACGGTTGCTGTTGAAGAGCCTTTAAGTATTCCGGAGGTACAGGTCCTCTTAGCTTCAGATCCTACCGCAAATGGTGCTTCAGACGGATTTATCACTGTGGATATTAAAGGGGGGAGTGGCTCTTATCGGTATCATTGGACCCATAATGGAAACTTTTTCTCTGACCGGCAAAACCTGAAAAATCTGGGAGGAGCTCTTTACAACCTGGTGGTTACTGATAGTAAAGGGTGTGAATCGGTATCTTACGGAATTGAATTGACAGAACCCGATCCTCTGGGACTAACCTTTTTGTCAGGATCAGATTCCCTGGATTGTGCCGGGGGATATACCGTTTTACGTGCACAGGGTACCGGAAGTGCTTCCGAATGGGATAACAGCTATTCCTATCTGTGGGATCATGGGGTTACCGGACCGGTTCTTACTGAAGCGGGAGCCGGAACGTATCGGGTAACTGTATCTGATAAGTACGGGAACTCTTTTAGTGCGGCCCATACCATAGATGCCCCGCCCCCCATCCTGATTCAGGAACACATTGCTCATGTGTCGTGCAAAGGGTTAAAAAACGGAAAGATCGCACTGGAGATCAGCGGGGGAGTTGCGCCTTACCGGGTGGTGTGGAATAAATGGGGCAGTCCCGGTTTTGTAAAAGAAGGCACACTCGCAGATGAATTGGCTCCGGGCTATTATGTTTATGAGATTACCGATGCCAATGGCTGTTCAGTTGATAACACGAGTTTGCCCGTGCTGGTGGAAGAGCCTTCGGAGGAACTTCGGGTTTCAGATGTCTTTATAGAAGAAATAGGAAATGCTGATTTGAATAATGGGTCCATATCTGTCCGGATTGCCGGTGGTACACCTCCTTACATGTATGAATGGATAGGTCCGGATGGGTTTATGGCATCCCAGCCGGATATATCTGGCTTAACACAAGGGGTATATACCCTTTTGGTCAGGGACCAGAATG
Source organism: Robertkochia flava (assembly GCF_020166515.1). GTDB lineage: Bacteria > Bacteroidota > Bacteroidia > Flavobacteriales > Flavobacteriaceae > Robertkochia > Robertkochia flava. The sequence continues at coordinate 270,916 of NZ_JAINZT010000005.1, forward strand.
CCGGTGGGCAATTGCAATTGGGATGCTTTATTATAGAGGAGTTTAGCTTAACAGCTCCGGACCCATTGGAGGTGACCCTGGAAACCTTACTTCCTGTCCGCTGCCATGGAGAAAATAATGCAGTGATCCGGGCCATGATATCCGGGGGAACATCACCTTTCAATATTCAATGGTACCGTCTGGATTCTGGAGGCGTGCAGGACTTGTCCGGGGGTGAAGATATTTTGGAAGAGCTTTCCGATGGTGGCTACTATGCACGTATCGAAGATGCTAAGGGGCAACATGCGTTATCAGATACGCTGTTTATTGCGCGACCGCCGGTTCTAGAAATTACCAGGGTGTCGGTAATCAAGGCTAAATGCAAGAACGGGAATGACGGAAGGATAGCCTTAGAGGTGAGGGGAGGCGTGCCGCCATATACTATTTCCTGGGACAACGGGAAAACCGGAGCCCTCAATAATGGCTTATCTCCAGGAAGGTATCTTGCAACGGTAAAAGACAGCAACGGGTGTGAGATGCAGGCTGGATTTGACGTGGGGTATGAGAATAACCTGGAATTGATCCTGGAAGAGGTTCAGGATCCTCTGTTGGTTGGAAGCCATGATGGAATGATAAAGCTGCATGCTATGGGGGGAGTACCTCCCTACACCTTGTATTTGAATGAGGTATGGGTGGCACGGGATGCCAATGGGGAATTTTTGATAGCTGATCTAAGTGCCGGCGATTATGGGATTGTTGTGGTCGATAATGCAGGTTGTGAGGCTACCGTGGGAGTAGCACTGGCAGATCCCGGTCTGGTTGATTTTGAGGTGACTGCCCCTTCATGCCCCGGATTTTGCGACGGGACAATACTAGTCAAGGTAAATCAACCGGAAACTGCAGCTTTGGAATACCTCTGGGAATCCGGGAGCACGGCTAATTATCAGGAAGGATTATGTCCTGGCTTATATTCCGTTCAGGTTAACGGACTCTTAACCGGTTCAGCAATTTTTCAGGTGGAGATCCCGGAAACGGAGGATCCCTTGTCTGAAATTCCTGAAGAAGTGATACTGTGTTCGGAAAGTGCTGTGGTTCTGGAAATCGATAAAAAATGGAAGGAAGAGAAGATAGAATGGTGGCGACATGGCCGGATGATCAGTGATCAACCCACGGTTATGATAGATCAGGGAGGTATTTACGAGGTAAAACTGGATCTGGGGAATTGTATCTTTTCCAAATCTATTGAGGTCATAGCCACAGAAACGGTTATGAAGGCCGAGTTTGTTATGGCTTCTCATGTGGTCTCTGAAAGTCCGGTCTGGGCGATCGATGTAACTACGCCCATACCAGAGGAGGTGGAATGGTACCTTCCTCAAAATTCAGTTATAGAAGAGCAAACGAAGGACGGTATTGCCTTTAGGATATCAGAGCCCGGGACCTATGAAATAGGAATGCGAGTTCGTAACGGCGATTGTGAAAGCACCCTGTTTAAAACCCTTGTGGTAACAAAGCCGGAATTGGAGGCAGAGACAAACGGAACCCATTTTGATATGAGCATTGAAGAAGTGCTGGTGTATCCAAACCCTGCAGTTTCTCATTTTTATCTGGAATTAAAACTTAAATCGGAGGCCTCGCTTCACCTGAAGGTCTATAGCCTGGCCAACAATCAACTTGTGGCCCGGCTCGATGTTTCGGGCCAACAGGATTACCGGGAACGCGTGGACCTTTCCATGGCACCCCCGGGGATATATGCTGTACTCATCGAAATCCCCGGGGAGCGCCGGGTCTATAAACTGGTAAAATCCTGAATGTTAAGGGGTGGGAAGAACCATTGGAAACGTTAGTTAAAGGCTTTCTTATTAATGTAGTATGCTTTACTATCCCATTTTGGCATCTCAGTTTTTATTAATCGAAAAATGAAGTTAATAAACTGAAAATCAACATATAAAGTTTTTATAGATGCTATTTTTATAGCATGAAACAATCTTTACTCGAGGAGAAATTAAATGCCTTGACCCACGGCCTGGGAGCTGCCCTGGCGGGAATCGGGTTGTTGGTGCTCATCTATTTCGATACGGGTAAGACCAGCTATTCCACCTTCAGCATTATAGTTTACGGATTTTCTGCCCTGATCCTCTTCACGGTTTCGACCCTTTATCACTCGGCCCGCGAACCCCGGGTAAAGAATCTCTTTCGCCTGCTGGACCATATCGCCATCTATTTTCTGATTGCCGGTACCTATACCCCCATTGGGCTGATCTCTATGGAAGAAGGTTCGGGATGGACGATGTTTACCGTAGTCTGGGTGATCGCGCTCATAGGGAGCGTATTCAAGGTGTTCTTTCTCGGCAAATACGAGCGCCTGTCCCTGATGTTCTACCTGTTTATGGGATGGCTGATCCTGTTCGACCTCAGAGGCCTTTTTGAAAACCTTTCCACTCAGGCACTCGTATTGTTACTGGTAGGCGGGGCGTTCTATACCCTGGGTACGGTGTTCTATTCAGCAAAAAAAATGCCATATCATCATGTGATATGGCATCTCTTCGTTTTATGTGGCGCGATAAGCCACTATTTTATGGTATTGATAGAGATATAAAAGCCTCTCTTACCGGAAATTAATTGAAAAGGTAAAAGTTTGTTTTATCTATATACTCACTGTCAAAGTTATTTGTGGAGTATTCAATTTTCGGACTAATATCAATTCCTTCCAATCCTTTACTTATCATTTTTTGCATGAGTTCGTCGTAGTTAATAATACCCTCATACCGCTGAACTTCAAATTGCTGCATTTGCATGGAACCGCTGTTTAACACCGGCGCAATGGCCCAGTGTCCTATTTCTTCCGGTAATTGGGGTAATGTTAATTGGGTACTGGTCTCGCTATTAAACATGATCTTCCACTCGTACCCTTCGCCCTTGAAGAAAAAGCTTCCAGCCTGATGACCATCTCCCATGATCCCAATGTCAATGTTGGTATTGGCATAGGTATAATCCAGGGTCCAGTTAGGATCGGTTACGGAAGTTCCCGGTAATCCTTCGCCCACAACCCGGTAACCGCCGATCTGAAGATCGTACCGGTATTGATACAGGTTGCTGTTCAGCAGGTAACTGATATCCGGGGAGTCGGTGGTAATATAATTGTGATCTTCATTGATCAGATGATATGCGCCGTTAGCAAAGTCGGTTGCATCCAGGTATCCAAAAACTTTAAACCAACTCCTGGTTACTGATTCCTGAGGGAAATTCACAGGGGTAATGATGCGTTGTTCAAATCCCGTTCTTGAAAAATCGTTAAAATCGATCACTCCTGTTTGAGCAGACGTTCGATCCATGATATAATATTGCTGGTCGAAAGTTTCATTGTTTTCATAAAACAGATAGATCTTATCCGACGGGGTAAAGGTCTGTGAAGTTTGGGTAAGTTGAGACAGGGTAAGGTATTCGTTGGAAGACAGGTAAGATCCCTGATAATCTCTTCCTTTCCCTTTGATCTCAAAATTACCCGAAGCATTATTAACCGTATACTGAGAATAACTAACGGTGTCAAATCGTTCGGGTGCCTTTAGATTTATGACCCCAAGAACACTTTTTTTCAGATTTGCAATGGTAGAAAACCAGGTGGTATTCGAACTGTTAAATTGTGAACCAAGGGTCAGCATAAATTCATCGCTCTCGCTGATCTCTTCAAGGGTTTGAAAAATTACCGTTCTGGTAGTGGGTAATATTTCTTTTCCATCGAGCACATTTCCCTGTGTATCTGTAACGAAGAAGAAGGTCTCTGAGGCCCATGGATTAATGGTGCCTTCTGCTATGTCTACCCTCAACACCCTTCGTAAGATCGAAAATGCTAAGGAATCTTTGGAATGATTATGTAAAGAATCCCAGGCCTCGATTCGCATCATTTGCGGGCCGGTCGTAAATTGGTCAGGGTTTATGGTGAACGATGCCGATCCGGAACTATTATTAATGAGTAAGGAGTCTCCAATAAAGATTCGAAGACTGTCTGCGGTGGCATAGCGGTCTTCTGCCAGAATTTCCACAGAGATAAGGCTGTCGATCTTCTGCTCCGGCTCTAACCCGGTAAGAGTAAGGTCGGGCCCCGTATTATCTGATATGAAACTGAGCTGATATGTCGCCATATTATTGGCCTGATCCAGGGCTGTAATAATAGCGGTGTTGGGTCCATCCGGCAGCATAGACGTATTGATATTAAAGGAATAGGTGATACTGTCGGCCGTTGTTTCCAATAAGCTACCGTTAAGATCTATGGTTACTTCCTTAATTTCCTGGTTATCGGTAACGTTAAAAAACACCGGGTTTTGATCGCCATTTATAACACTTTCTGAATCCATGGACACTTCGGAAATTACCGGGAGTTCATTATCTACAATAATTTGTTGTTCTGTGGAAGCCTGATTCCCTGCATTATCAGTAGCGGTAACTTTTAAAGTATACAAGGTTTGAGTTTTATTGAGCTTTATACCTTTAGACTGGTAGTTGCTCAGATCTATGGTAATGCTAAAGGGAGCTGTGGTATCCTCCCCCACCTTGTTGTTGTCTATAAATGCCTCGATCATCTGGATGCCATTCGCGTCCTTTGCATCGACTTGTACGGTGATCTCCCGGGATACCACGGGAGGATTTGCGGGGTCGCTGGTGGATGCTGGTGGTAGTCCGGCAATAGCAAGCTCTACATCAGGAGGGGTGCTGTCGGTCTCCAGTGGGTCCGGAGCAGGATCATCCTTGGAGCAGGAAATTAAGCCAAGGAACACGAAGAAACAAAGTGAGGTAAAAAGAGTTTTAAAAGATTTCATGATCAGGGAGTTGGATGAAATATGTGGATTATGGTTGCTTGAATTATTGAATAGGGTAGAAATAATCGGTCAGGAAGGATCCCAGAGGACCTTCAATTCCGTCTTTCACCCTGAATATACCTGTTCGCCCGCCATAAAATTTGACGGCGTTATTTCCCTCCCGGATAATGTCCTGAAGGTACTTCTCATATGAAGTGGCCTGTGGATATTGATTCAGTTCTACATGTTCTACAGACATTGTGTTCGATAAGAGAAATGTTTTTAACTGGCAATCGATAAGGTTGGGAATCTCAGGAAATACCAGATCACCGGCTTTTGAACTGTCGAAGATCATCACCCAATCGGCAAAATCTGAATACGGAGCACTCGCTGCCCAGGCGTATAATTTGCCGGTAGTATGTTCCTGCCCTGTACTGTTAATTGATAGTGTATTTCCTGTTTGTGTCCAGTCTAGAGACCAGGCCGGAAGGGTATACTGCGTTTTTGGCTTTTCATAAGCTTCAATAATGAATGCACCTTTGGATAACAAATAGCGGTAGTAAGGAAATTTGTCGATGAGGTAATATTCATCGAGTCCTGAAAAGGCATCGGTGGACAAGGTGTTTTGATAAATTTTGTGATAATTATCGTTTTCCTTGTCATTCAACGAGGCGTATCCGTAGAGATAAAGGCCTCCCTCTCCTGTTACGCCACCAAAATCGATATTCTTTTTGACAACCATTTCGTTGCTGAAATCGTTGTAATTCAGGGTGCTATTCTCCAAATCATTAATAGCGAGGGTTTTGTATTTCAAGTTTTGTGTGGGGTATTCTTCACTAACGATCATCAGGCTATCCTGGTTATTGGTGTTTTTCTGGTTGACCACAAAGGTGGTTTCATTGGCCTGGCCTCCTGTATGGTATTTCCCTTCAGTATAGATCCTGTTAAGGTTGGCAGGGAAACCGGACATGGAAATTTCTGTAGAGACATGAGATGAAGTCAGTGGTTCCATTTTATTGTTCAGCCTGATCTGTTGTATCTTATTTCTACTCATGTCGTGATAGGTGACAGCCTGGTTCTTCTGGCTTTGATATCCTTTTACCTCAAGAAAGGTGAGCATGAACGTTTGGTTTTTACCAAACTCAGAATCTGCATGCAATTTAAAGGTTCCTGAATTTTTCAATTGGGTCAGGGCGACGGTTGCTCCGGTGCTGTCTGAGGCAAAAGCCCAGTAATTATCATAAAGGTCACCCAAAAGATTTTCCGGAGTCGATATGGTTATCAATAAACGTTTTACTTCTACAGGTATCTCAAGTTCAGATACATTACCAAGCGTGTCCTTGGCAAATAACTGAAATGTAAGTTCGCCGGGAGGATAATTTTCAGGGTCAATTCCCAGGCTTCCCAACATTCCTGAAGTACTCATAAGAAGGGTGTCTGAGGCAACAACCAGTCCGAGTTGAGTAACATTGCTATATTCATCAGTGGCCTGGGCGCTAAAATTAATAGGACTATCAAAGACCTGCCCGGCTTCCAATTCCTGGGAAATAATAACCGGGCCTGTATTATCGGAAATAAAGTTCAAATGATGAAAGGCAATATTATTTGCCTTGTCGGTGGCAGAGATTACTACCGTATTCGGACCGTCTTCAAGAATTGCCGTGTCTAAATTAAAGGCATAAGCCGTACTGTCTGCAAGAACTTCCAGAAGATTTCCGTTCAACTCGGCTTTGACCTCGCTGAGTTCCTGGTTTTCCTCAACATTAAAAGTGACCTCATTGTCGCTCCCGTTGATGATCGTATCGGGGCTCAGGGATACATCCGATATTACCGGAACCTCATTATCGACGATAATGTCCAGCTCATTTGAATTTTGATTCCCTGCATTATCAGTAGCGGTTACTTTTAAAGTATACAAGGTTTGAGTTTTGTTGAGCTTTATGCCCTTAGACTGGTAGTTGCTCAGATCTATGGTAATGCTAAAGGGAGCTGTGGTATCCTCCCCCACCTTGTTGTTGTCTATAAATGCCTCGATCATCTGGATGCCATTCGCGTCCTTTGCATCAACTTGTACAGTGATCTCCCGGGATACCACGGGAGGATTTGCGGGGTCGGTCGTGGATGTTGGGGGTAGTCCGGCAATGGCGAGCTCTACGGTAGGAGGGGTGCTGTCGTTTTCCAAAGGATCGGGTACGGGATCACTTTTGGAACAGGCGCTGAGGAGTAGAAAGGCCACCAAAATGACCGTCAAAAAGGGTTGCTTCTTTGTCATAATAAATGTGAACTAGGCAGTTTTAAATAATTAGTAAAAGGGTCTCTCAATTGTCCAGAGCAGTGGTTTCCAATTGTTGATTACTTTGAAAACACTTTCAGCTCTTCTGGAGACCAGATAATGATCGTTATGGTTGTGCCGGATGATCTTTTGAAGATAGCCGGAGTATCCGTTCAGGTCTGAATATTTCGTTACTGCAAGTTCCCTCATGATAAGCTGCTGGCTCTGACTTAGTTCATAAAAAGGTGTTCCGGATACACTTTCCGGGAGTTGCGGAAGTTGAAAAGTAGTTCTGGTCTGACTGTTAAAACGGACAAACCAATTGTACATTACCGGGTCACCTTGGGGATGCATAAACAAGGCTCTCCCCGTATCATGGCCTGAACCGGAAATACTTAGTTGGATGTTATTTCCTGCTTGAACAAAATCAACTCCCCAGTCAGGCTTATTGTACTCACTAAATGGAAGTGACTCGTGAATGTAGTAATATGTCGAGGTGTACACTTCGGTTCTATACTGGTGCAAACCGTTAAGGAAAGGCATATTTCCCTGAATCACATCGCCATAGAATAATTGATGATACTGATCTTTGATAAAGGCCTCCTCTGAAGTGAATCCTTTCAATCGGATTCCGAATGGTTCCGAGATATTGTTAAAGGTGATCGGTATCCGGTCGATATTATCCCCGGAGAATTCGGTTTTTAGCAAGGTGTCTGATGTGGGTAATGGCCTGCTTAGAGTTGAAATCAGGTAGTCGTTGGTTACCCTGTTATGCATGTATACATAGGCGAAATCAGGTTCAGGTATACTTATATCGCTATACGAACTGGTACCTATTTGGAAGGAATTGTTGGAAACTACTCCGGAATGAACCGATGCTTTACTGACGATCTTATCGGTAATGTCAAAACCTTCGATCGGGTAACTGTTCGATTCCCATGCGCTTGTTTGGGGGTGAAGGCGAAGGTTGATGTAATTTAAATTCTGGCGATCAAGATCGTAGAGTGAGAAAAGATTTGCCTGGGAGTTTGGGCTCGAGGAGCCCTTTCTGTAAAAGGTCAATATGAACTTTTGGTTCGGAGCAAATTCTCCTGGAGCGTGGAGGCGAACTTCTTTGTTAGGGGCTAGTTCCGATTCAGCTACAAGTGCCCCTGTTTCATCGGATATAAATACCCGATCTTCAGAGAAGAAACCGGGAAATCCGGCGGGTACACGAATGGTGATCAATTTTCTCTTAATAGTTGCAAAATATGTTTGTGTAGTTATATTTCCCAGGGTATCCGAGGCTTCTATAATAAGCTCCGCTTGACCAGCATTGCTCAGTTCCGGATTGAAATCTACGAGCAAGGATTCATCCTTAACGCTATAAAGGAGAGTGTTGTTTGCCGAAATTTTAATGCTGTCGGTTAAAGCGGTATGATCGATGGCCAGAATATTGATGGGAACAAGCGAGTCGATGACCTGATCATTAAATAACCCTGATGTCGTTAGCTCTGGCCCGGTATTATCCGTAAGAAATTCCCGATTTTTTACTGTCACGTTGCGAGCTGCATCCATGGCGGTGATGGTTAAGGTGTGCCACCCTTCTGATAGTTCTCCGGTATTAATATTAAGCCTGTAGCCGGAACTATCTCTGGAAAATTCCTTGAAAGTTCCATCGATTTGAATAGCTACGCTGTCTAGTAGGTGGTTGTCTGAAACTTCAAAATATACCGGATTCTCCATGCCGGTAAGTCCCTTTTTGTTTTTTAGGGTGAGTGCTGAAATTACCGGTTTTATGTTATCTACATAGACTTGCTGACTAATAGAATCCATATTTCCTGCAAGATCGGAAACAATGACTTTTAAGGTAGATAAAGTGTCGGATTTGTTACCTGAAATCGTTTTTTGATGCATCCCGGTCAGATCGATTAACAACTCATAGGGGCTTACCGTATCCTTTACCTTTAAATGGCTGTCCATATAGGCCATAACCTCTTTAATTCCTGAATTATCCTCGGCGCTAATCTCCAGTAAAGCGAATTTGGCTACTACCGGGATGGCTGATGGATCCTCGGAAATAGAAACAATTGTAAGATCTTCCGGTGTACTTCCGCTGCTAAGTTGGGTTAGTTCTGATAATGGCAGGGTATTGTCTGAAATAAATTTGACCGTGTGCTCTGCCTGTAACCCGACCTGATCTGTTGCACTTATAGAAAGGGTATGAGGGCCGTCCGGAAGCACAGAGGTATCAATATTAAATTGATAGGCAAGGCTGTCTGTGGTAATCTCAATGGGGAGGTCGTCTACAAGTGCTGCTACAGATACTAATTGCTCATTGTCTGTAGCAACAAAACTTACCGGATTAACGGCTCCTTTAATAAGCGTGTCAGATTTTATGGTAACCTGGCTGATCACCGGCATTTCAGAGTCTACGATTACAATTTGCTCAACGGAAGAAACATTGTCTGCAAGATCGTATGCAGAAACTTTAAGATTATATTTTGTTTGGGTTTTATTTAGTTTGATTCCCTTGGCTGTAAATTCGGAAAAATCGATGGAGATCTTAAACGGTGCCTCAGTATCTTCACCGGCCTTTACCAGGTTAACAAATGCCTCTACTTTTGCGATTCCTTTTGCATCTTCTGCGGCGATCTCGATCTCTATTTGTTGTCCTACTATTGCGGTAGTGGTATCCTCTTCATTTGCTGCATTTTCTGTTGAACTTCCGATGATATTGAAACTTACGATTGGTGGAGTATTATCAACCGCTTCTGAAGTTTCTCCAACCTGTCTCGCAGTGGACTCATCATCCTTAGAGCAGGCAAAAAATAAGAGGAGGATGAGTAGCAGGGCTTTGTAGAAGGTTTGCATAATGTAGGATATATTCGATCAAATATAACATATATCCTCAAAAAAAAGATGATAAAATCAAGATTTTATGAAACTCAGGCCTTAATAAAATCCCTGAAATCCTCGAAGAATTCTTCAAACCTGTCCATCTTCTCCACAAAGAATTCCATGGTTTCCTGCCAGGTGTTTTTGTTGTGAATACTTACTCCTTCCTTAAGCACATAGATCCTGGAGATCTCCTTGCCATTATCCAGGAAATAGATGTCTTCGTAGACCGCCTCGGGAAGATAGTTCTCTGTAAGGACCGTTTTAAGGGATTGCAGTTTTTCGTAGTATTTGATCCTGTTCTCCAGGTCCTGGTCTTCGATATCCAGCACGACCAAGGCTTTTTTGGTGTCAAAATGGAATTTAAAGGCAAAGTCGCGAATGCCTGTGTTGTACAGTGTCCATTTCCTCGGGAATGATTTCCCGAAAGCGATCCAGAATTCCTGTCGTATTTTTTTTGATTCTTCCCTGCTAAACATATTACATAAAAAAGGCGATGCTGATTCCCAGAACGATAACTGCTAATTTATTGATATTAAATTTATGTCCTTCCGAACTTTCGAACAGGATAACGGTGGCGATATGGAAAAAGATCCCTACCACCAGCGCCTGGATCTCGCGGTAATACGGTTGAATAAGATCGGAATGGGCGGCCGTATAGGTGCCCAGGGGGGTCATCATAGCGAAAAGCACCAGGAATACCGCTGTTTTTCCTTTGCTGATATTGGAATGGATAAAAAAGGCGCTCAGGATGATGGCAACCGGCAGCTTATGGACCACCACCCCGTAAACCAGGTGATTATGTCCGGATATGGGGAATCCTTCCAGGAAGGCGTGAAGACTAAGGCTCAGGAACAGGGGCCATGGAAACCGATTGGCTTCCTTGTCCAGGTGCATGTGTCCGTGTTCGGCACCTTTCGAGAAAAATTCCAGAAAGATCTGCAACAGGATCCCGGCCATGATCCACAATCCGATGACCTTATCGGGCTCGTGCCGGTGGTCGTGGCTGTCGAACAGGTGCGGCAAAAGCTCAAATATGGTGACCGAGAGGAGGAAGGCTCCGCTAAAGGCCAGGAACAACTTGATGAACTCTTTGTTCTTTGGGGTAAACACCAGAACAAACAGGTAACCTGCGATAACGGCCAGAATAGGGAGGATGTAATTCATGAATTTATTTAAAGATCATTACCAGCCTGTCTGAAGAGGTGGGATGATATTTATTGAGTTTGTAATCGCCAAATATGTCCAGGAGGTAAATTCCGGCCCTTTCAAAGAGGTCTTCAAAATCGGCAAGACTCAGGGCTTTTACGCGTTCGGTAAAAAAATAAGGGGTATTCTCATGCTCGAACCTGATATCCTTATAGATATACCCATCTTCTTCATAGCGTTTGATGTGGAATGTAATGCCTTCCATCTCTGTTTTGCTCTCCGGTATCAGACGATCCTTTACCTGGGTAACATTCATAAAGTCGATCACCCCCAATCCATTCGCATTCAATCCGCGTTTCATCATTTCGAGGGTTCTCAGGTGGTCGGTGTCATCATCGAAAAACCCAAAGGAGGTAAACAGGTTAACGATCGCGTCGTAACTGCCGGGGTAGGGCGCTCTCATATCGTGGATATGAAAACTGAGGGCGTCTGATTCAAACTTTCTGGCATAGTTGATATTGTTTTCACAAATATCAATGCCTTTTACCCGGTAGCCCATATCGCGCAGCATCACTGCATGCCGGCCTCTTCCACACCCGACGTCGAGAACGGAGGCTTTCTCCGGAAGGTTCAGGTAGGTAGTCAGGTTCTGCATGAACAGCTCGGCTTCTCTGCGGTTGCGTTCCCGGTACAGGATATGATAAAAGTCGGTATCAAACCAATCGGTGTACCAATTTGCGATCTCCTTGTTCATAAATTTAGTTAGGCCACTAAATTAACGTATTTTTGTTAGCTGATAAATGCAAATTATGGCAAATAATTTCAAAATGGTAGCCAAAACCATGTATGGTTTTGAAGACCTGCTGGCGGAAGAATTGAAGGATCTGGGGGCCATCAATGTGGAGCCGGGGGTGAGAAGTGTAAGTTTCGAGGGAGATACCGGTTTTATGTATAAGGCCAACCTGTGCCTGAGAACCGCTATAAAGATCCTGAAACCTATACAGACCTTCTTTGTGCGCAGCGAGCAGGACCTATACGATAAGGTCTACCGGATGGAGTGGGAGCGACTGATGAAGGTGAACCATACTTTTGCCATAGATGCCACCGTGAACTCGGAGCTTTTTAATCATTCCAAGTACATCGCCTTAAAGACCAAGGACGCTATCGTAGACCGTTTTAGAAATATCCTGGGGAAACGCCCCGATGTGGATATCAAATACCCGGACCTGCGGGTGAACATCCATATACAGCGTAACCAGGTAACCATCTCCCTGGACAGCAGCGGGCAGTCGTTGCACCAAAGGGGGTATCGTACCGCCACCAATATAGCCCCTATTAACGAAGTGCTGGCCGCAGGGATCCTGTTGCACAGTGGCTGGGACGGTCAATCTGATTTTCTCGACCCCATGTGCGGTAGCGGAACCCTTTGTATTGAAGCCGCCATGATCGCATGTAATATTCCGGCGAATATCAATCGCAGGGAATTTGCCTTTGAAAAGTGGGCAGACTACGACGAGGAGCTTTTTGAAAAGATCACCGAGAGCAGCCTGAAAAAAACCCGGGAGTTTCATCACAAGATCTACGGGTATGACAAGGCACCATCTGCCGCTATTAAGGCTAAGGATAACGTGAAGAACGCCAACCTGGCCGATTACATCAAGATCGAGCAAAAGAACTTTTTCGAAAGCGAAAAGGAGACCGAAGGTAAACTTCATATGGTATTTAATCCGCCGTACGGACAGCGACTGGAGATCGATATGCCCGACTTTTACAGCAAGATCGGGGATACCCTCAAGAATAGCTACCCAAATACCGATGCCTGGTTTATCACCGCAGACCTGGAGGCGGTTAAACAGGTCGGACTGCGACCTTCCCGAAAGATCAAGGTCTTTAACGGAAAACTGGAAAGCCGCTTGTATAAATATGAGATCTACGAGGGGAGTAAAAAAGCAAAGTATAACTGATCGACCAAACCCAAAAAACCTGAACCATGAAACCAAAAGCAAAAGCCTTACTCTATAATTTCCTCGGATTTGTGATCCTCTTCCTGGTCTTTCGTTTTGGCTTGCTGTATCTGTTTCCGGATCAGTATATCCTGATGCTGCTTTTCGCGGTGATCAGCGCATCCGTAATTTCTCCTAAGTTTGGAGTGGTTGTGGAGAACGGTCAGGAACGCGTGAAAATGAAATGGGTACTGCTTAAAGGTGTCCGGGACGTCACCTGATTCCCGTTAATTATCCAATTCTTCCTTCTTCTTTGGCTTATTCGCGGTCTTAAAGATGGGAATGAGGTAGCTTATTGTGTAGTTGTACCCCACGCCAAACCGGCTTCCGTCAGTCACCTTATTAAAGCCCGGGATATAGAGGTTCGGGAACACATCCGATTCGCTGTCGTTGATCAGGTAATGCAGACGCACCGTAGCTCCCATGTACAGATTGGTAAACATCTCCACCTTTAATCCCAGAACCACCTCTGCCCATTGTGCAGTGAGACCGCTGTATTCCCCAAGGTTTTCTGTTCCCGGAAAATCTTCTGTATTTTCATTCCAGTACTGGTCGGTGGTGTAAATACGGTAGGAGTTCAGAGTCTGACTGAAGGCGCTGAATCCGCCGCGGAGCCCAACGCTGATGATATTGTGCATCCCGTACCAGTTTTCATACGTGTTCCAGTCTATCCCTGCCTTCAGGTAATTCCCTTCGGTGGTAAAATTGAAGTTGTCTTCTTCGGTGGTTTTCTTTTCCGTTCCCAATTCTGCAGCCAGGTATAGATTTTCTGATAGCCTGAAATCGCCCACCAGTTCCAGTCCCTGGTAACTCTCGTCGAGTAAAGATCGCAGGGGCTTACTCAGGTCTATCCCAACCCTTAGCCCGTATTTCTGGTAATAGGTGGGCCCTGCCGGGAGGCTGTCGGTTTTACCCGTGGTCTCCTGGGCGGTAAGCTGTGCTGCAAAGAGCAGCATAAGAATGCTAATGGTATATTTTAACATGTAAGGTATCTTGAGGTTCTACGGCCGACTCAACCACATCCAGGGCAACGATCCACGGAGTGGGGTCACTGCCGTCCGGGTTGGGGTTTACCTGGTTTAGCGTATAATTTACAGCGTATCCGCATCCGCGGGAAACAAAATATTCACTGGTCTGGTAATTTATTTCCAGCAGGTCTACATTTCCGGTTTCCACTCCTTCGCTGTCATCTGCCGAATCCCTGACCAGGAAAAAACTCGTGGAGGATTCATAGTTTTTCAGGGGAAGTTCTATTTCGGTCCGGGAGGTTCTGTCGGAAAAAGTGCCTACGGTGATATTCTGACCCTGACCCACCACCCGCAGCCTGGGTACTTCTTTAGGGGTGTCCTGGTCCTGAACGTCAAAAAAACCAATTTTCAGGTAGGGGGTTGTGGCCGACTCCGGGGGGCAGATGTCGTCTTTTTCACAGGCGCTGATGACGGCCCCGATAAGGAGAAGGATGGAAAATAGGAAAACTGCTTGCTTCACGTATTGTATTATTTTCTGCGTTCTAAAAGTACAACATTTTCTACATGATGTGTTTGCGGGAACATGTCTACGGGTTGTACCCTGGTCACGCGGTATTTTTCGTCCATCAGGGCCAGGTCCCTGGCCTGGGTGGCACTGTTGCAGCTCACATAGACCACTTTCTCAGGAGCAATGTTCAGGATCTGCTCCACCACGTCTTTATGCATGCCATCCCTCGGCGGGTCGGTGATGATCACATCGGGGTGACCGTTGGCTTCGATAAAGGCGGCATTAAAGACCTTTTTCATATCTCCGGCGTAAAAATGCACGTTGTCAATGTTGTTTAGCCTTGCATTCTCCCAGGCATCTTCTATGGCCTCCGGTACGGCTTCCACACCTACTACCTTTCCGGCTTTTTTGGCCACAAACTGGGCAATGGTTCCCGTTCCGGTATACAGGTCGTACACAGTTTCCTCGCCCTGAAGGTTAGCGAACTCCCGGGTTACTTTATAAAGTTCATAGGCTTGAGCAGAATTGGTCTGATAGAAGCTTTTAGCATTGACCTTGAACTGCAGTCCCTCCATTTCTTCCAGGATATGATCCCTGCCATGGTAGCAAATAACATCCTGGTCGTAGATGGTGTCATTGGCTTTCTGGTTGATCACGTACTGCAGGGAAGTGATCTGTGGGAAGGTGGTCTTGAGGTGGTTCAGGAGCAACTCCCGGTTTTCGGGTTCGTCATTGAAAAACTGGATGAGCACCATGAGCTCTCCGGTAGAAGAGGTGCGTATCATCAGGGTACGCAGCAACCCTTTCTGCTCGCGGGTATTAAAGAAGCTCATGCCGTGTTTCTCGGCAAAATGTTTTACTTCCAGGCGGATGGCGTTGGAGGGGTCTTCCTGTAAATGACATTTCTTAATGTCGAGGATCTTGTCCCACATGCCCGGAATATGGAATCCCAGGGCGTTGCGGTTCCCGATTTCGGCATCGCTCTCGATCTCTTTCCGGCTCAGCCAGCGACTGTCGGAGAAGGAGAACTCCATTTTATTGCGATAGAAATACTGTTTTTCTGATCCCAGGATAGGGGAGATCTCCGGCAGGGCGACCTTGGCAATGCGCTGCAGGTTATTGGTAACCTCCTTTTGTTTGTAGAAAAGCTGGTGTTCGTACCCCATATTCTGCCATTTGCACCCCCCGCAAACGCCAAAATGTTCGCACACCGGATCGGTGCGTTTCTCTGAGGGTTCATGGATCCTAACGATTTCTCCTTCAAAATAATTCTTTCGTTTTTTGAAGGTGCGTACATCCACCACATCGCCCGGAACGGCATGCGGCATGAATATCACTCTGCCATCGGGGGCCTTGGCTACTCCCTTGCCTTTCGCTCCGGCGTCGGTAACGGTAACCTTTTCAAATACCTTGATCCTGTTCTTTCTTGCCATGCCGCAAAAATAATGTGTTTTTTTGGATTTTAAGGTGGGAATTGGCAGCAGGTCGGATACCCCTGATCAACGGTTTTTCCAATTTTCGAAAGACATTTCAAATTTAACTTCCCCTTCCCGGGTATTCCCAAGCTTTTCCCATCCTGTTCGGGTGTAGAACTCCTCGGCCCTGGTATTTGCCCCAGTGCTAAGCCATATAGGATCTGTGGTCCGGGAGAAATACCAGGAAAGCATGATGTCCTGCAGTTTTTTTCCGATCCCTTTTCCTTCAAATTCAGGATGAACGAACAGGGCCCATACATTATTGGCTTTCAGGTCGGCAATGGCAAACCCGACAATACGCTGTGCCTCCTCGCATACCCAGCCTTTCCCCAATTTCCCGAGGTAGCTGCGATAGTCTGTTTCGGTTACCCGTGCCGGATCGGTAAGTATATTTTCCCTGACCTGATTACGCAGGACATGCATCTGGGGAATGTCGGTTAAAGCGGCTTCCCGGAAGGTCATCATTTGATGATCAGGTTATATTTTTCTAATAATCCGGGGATACTCTGAAGAGAAAATCTCGCCTTTTTGAGCCGGTTGCGTTCCGGGTCAATGGCAAAATTATACGAGGAGCTCATATCGGCTTCCTCGAGAATCGTGTTTTCAAAAATGGCGCCGCCCAGGTCGCAATTGTCAAAAAGGGCAGCTGTAATGTCTGCCTCAGAAAGGTCTGCCTCTTTTAGACTACAGTTTTTAAAACGGGTCTTTTTTATTTTGAGCTGATAAAAGCAAGCATGATCGAGCTGGCAGTCTTCAAAAGAAAACGACAGCCCGAAATCGGCGCACTGGTCAAACCGGCATCCCAGCAGCTTACATTCTGAAAAGAACACCTCCTGCAGCATCGTTTTATGCAGTTTTGCATTGCTCAGATTACAGTGATGAAACTCGCAGTCTATCAAGGAGGTCTCAGACAGGTCGGCCCCCGACAGATCACACTGCTCAAAGGTGCAGTTTTCGAATTCGGCCCTGGAAAGTATGTGTTGATCCAGCTCTGCCCGGTGGAAGGTTTTGTCTGAAAAATAAGCTGTGGTCATTTTAATTCTGGTGGTTGTAGAGGTTATTACAGACCAAAAATAAGGCAATCTTCCATGGAATTTAAGCGATAAGGGTTTAAATGTAAACGGCTTTCCTGTTATTCGGAATCGGGAAGAAATCTTTTTTTAAGGTCTTCCAGCGTTTGTTGAACCGCCTGCTCATAGGATAATCCCTGCTGCCCCCTGTAGGTGGTTAATTTATCGACTACAAAGGGGAGGTATACAAACTGGCGGTCTTCTGTATAGTGACGTAACAGGTCCCCGGTTTGAGATTGCTTACCGGTAGGATCCGGGACAAAAATTTCTCCGGCCCTTACAAAATGCTCCACCAGGCAGTCCTCCCATCCCGGATAGCCCTGCAAACGCATGGATTCCTTCAGGGGTGCGAACAGGGATTTTGTTTGCCTGATGGCAGCAGTATGTTTCAACACCACCCCATTCACAAAGGAATGCCCGAATTCATGAAGGGCCAGGTTGAGGAATTTCTCCGGATGGTTATAATCGTAGTCCTTTTCCAGAGGACCCAGGATATAGACGGCCTTTTTTGCTTCCGGTTTCCGGAATCCCCATCCGGCTGTGGGCCAAACGGTGAGACTGGGTACGATCTCATAGATGGAGAATTCCTGTTGGTATACCTCTTCCATCTGGGCCAGGAAGGAAGCCGAAGGCTTGTTCTTTTCCAGTATATCCAGTACCTCCGTGCGGTAGGGGGCCAGGTGTTCCCAGATCTTCCCGAAATCAGCGGTCTGTACAAATTCATCAAGGGCGGCGATAATGGTGCTGATCTTTTCTGCCTCCTCCGGGGTCTTGTGGCCGTATTTGCCCTTTACGTATGCATCGGTGTCAAAACCTTCCTGTAACGGGAGTGGAGGAAGTGTATAGAGGAGATCGACCAGGAACGCATAGGTCATGTCGGACGATAATTCAAATATCCTGGGTAAAACAGGATGGGTCCTGTCTGTTTCTGATCTGTTGAGCGCCAGGGTTACCGGGTGTTCGGGATCTGAATATAACGGTTCGGCCAGGTGAACCAGATACCCGAAAAGCTCGATGTTCTTTTTAAAATGAATACGTACGTCTTTTTGCTGGCCAAAGGCCGCGATCGAAATGAAAATGAAAAGTAAGATGGAAAGAAGTCTCATGATTTTTTTGATCAAAGAAAAGGGTACGGATGGGTAAAATCGACCGAAAACGCGTTTCCGGACGTACAAAACCGTGTTTTGGGAATAGTTTTAAGCAAAAGGCTTATTTCAGGAATTCAGAAGGAGTCTTCCCGGTATGGTTTTTAAAGACCTGGTTAAATGTAGACTTTGAGTTGAATCCCGATTCCATGGCCAGGGCCAGTATGGTTTTGGTTTCCTTTTCTCCCGAGTTGGCTTTGGCGATGAACGCTTCGATCCTGTATTGGTTGATATACTCCTTGTAGCTCATTTTCCGGTAATGGTTAATGAGGTAGGACACGTACCGTTCAGGAAGTTGAACCGAACCGGCGAATTCCTTTAAGGTGAGGCCGGGATCTGTAAAGGCTTTTTCTACGGTCATCTTCCGCTCTATTCTTTCCAGACTCTCAGGATCGTTGTACCTGGAGAATTCGTTCTTCTTCCCGGACGGCCTGGGAAAGGATTGTCCTTCGAGGAAATTCAGGAATGCAAGTCCAAAGAACAGGAAGATGATCAGGTATTCTATAACAAAGTAATACTTCCATCCGATCAGGGTAAAAGTGATCCAGAATATGCCCAGCAAGGTTAGACTGAACATAAGTGCCGGTAATTTGAACCGGTTAAGAAGCAGGCCTTCCTTTTTTTGTATGCCGGAATTACCGGGTTTCTTCAGATAAGCAGTCCAGTAATGTATCAGCACATACACGAACCACAACAGGGGGAGGTACTCGGAGAACCCTGTCCATAGCAAATTTCCCTTAAGATGTGCAAGCTTTGCCAGCGATAGTATTTGAAGCATAAATTCAATCAATGCCGGGATATAAAGAAGGGTATGCCTGGCGCGAACCTCGAAGCCTGGATCGGTATGATACTGCAGGAAGATCCACAGGGAAGGTGGGATTAGGAGGTAATTCAGCAATATGTCGGGAGGCAAGGTGTTGAAAAACGCTGAGGTGCCGGATTGGGATGTCCAGGAGAGGAGCAGTTCAAAGGCCAGAACCAGCACTACTATTCCCAGGAAAAAGCCCGATTTTCGTGGGGTGAAGATCTGCGACAACAAAGCAATGGCGATCATGCATCCTAATGCAAATCCAACGAAGTAGATATTTTCAATCATGGCGATGAAGATACACAGGAAGCGTTAAAAATGGAAATCGGACTTCTTGTTGTACACTGCCCGGAGGGGCAGACACGTGGTTTGTAACCGGCGTTTCATTGTTATGGACCGGAATGTTTTAGGGCAGGGGACAGGCAGTCAAAGGCCGCTCCCGGGCTCCAGCAGATGTCTTTATTCCTTTGAAGTTCAATTCTGCAGCATTTTCATTACTGCTTCCTTTGGCAGGGACTCAATTTTGAGTCCGTCTTTACCCACCATGGTTTCCGCTGCAAAGAGCGAATTCAGGATGGCTTCTTCGGTGGCTTCGATCACAGCTTCGAATAAGGGCGTCATTTTGTCATTACGTACCTCTGTCTTTTCCAGAACTATGTTGTCTTTTGGAAAATAGGGGATTCTCAGGGCTTGGTTGGTTGAAAAGGCTATGACGTATTCTCCACTGCCATTAGAGCCATTACCCCCGGTTTTCGCCAGGCCAAACATAGCTCGTTTAGAAAGGCGTTTCAGATTTCTCGGGGATAGAGGTGCATCGGTTGCCACTACGATCATGCATGACCCATCGCCCGAATTCAGGGCCTCCCGCTTTTCCAGGATCGCCCCAACCGGAGTGCCGGCAATGGTTAAATCGCCTCCATAGTTTGTTTGCACCAGTACCCCTACCGTATACCCCCCGCGGGCTTCAGGTAATACCCGGGAAGCGGTTCCGATACCGCCCTTATATCCGAAACATATGGTGCCGGTTCCTGCTCCGACATTCCCCTGTACTATCGCTCCGGTTGTGGCATTGCTTATGGCTTTTAAAACATCTTCGCGGGTAACATGTCTGCCCTGGATGTCGTTCAGTGCGCCATCATTGGTTTCTCCGACTACAGGATTTACAGATCGCACATGGGCGAGGTTGTTCTCAATAGAGAGGGTATAATCAATAAGCGCATCGGCGGCTGTGGGTACCGACAAGGTGTTGGTTAATACGATGGGGGTTTCAATTTCTCCCAGTTCCTCCACCTGCGAATATCCCGTGAGTTTCCCGAAACCATTGGCAACGTAGATGGCTGCAGGAACCTTTTGCATAAAAATATTTCCCTCATGGGGCAGAATTGCGGTAACCCCGGTCCTGATGCTGTCGCCTTCCCTCCGGGTGGTATGCCCCACCTTTACCCCGGCAACATCGGTAATGGCATTAAGTTTACCGGTTTTGTAGGTTCCAATCGTAATCCCGTAGTCGCGTACTGTTTTATCTTGCCCGAAACAGGCAGTTCCCAGGAGCAGCAGCAATAGTAGTGTTTTCATCTTGTCAGGGTTTTTGGTATCCCCGGAGGTTTCCGGGGTGGTCTTAAAGGTTCGGGGAACAGTGATCCGGGAATCTTCCCGGATGAACCGGACCCATAGGTGCCCGGTAGAAAGTCCTGGAGTCCTGAAGTCCTGAATTTATTTGTAAATAAATGAATCGTACATCATCTCAATGATCTCCATTCCCTGCGGACTTAACTGGTCATCCATGACCATGGTCATTATAAGGATACCTTCATCTTTTTTGCCCAGGGTGGCCACTTCATAAATATTGGTTTCATCCTTGTAGGTCAGGACGGCCCTGTTTACCCGAAGGTCCTGGCCGGATCTTAACTTCCGGGTGTAATCTTCTCGTTTCATTTGGAAACCGTAGTTGATACTTTCCTTGGTTACCTCAGAGATCATAATTTCGTTAAGCATGGAGGGATTCATGGAGGCGTATTTCTGTATTAACACCCCTGAGCCTTCTGCCGTCATCAGTACAATTTGCTCTATACCTTCATCAATAACCATTTGAGAAATTCTGTAGTCCTTGGAATAATTAAAACTAAAGAGTTCGTCATCATAGATAAGGGTGTCTTTGGCAATGACCTTAAATTGTACCGGGGTATTGTCGAGCAGCATCGTATACTCTTTATCCAGAGAAATATCCAAAACGGTATCGTTGATCTGGATTTTATAATGATTTTGCGAGAAGGCTGTGATGCAGGAAAAGATCAGCAGGGAGAAAAGGAAAAGGTTTTTGTTTGTCATGGGATGGTTTTGGTTGATGGGTTAAGGGTGTTTGGGCTGGCTGTATTTCTGGCTATTATTCTTATTATTCGATCAATGTAAGAAAATTTTCTAAAAAGAAAGGGTCCCCTTAAATGGTATTCGGGATGAAGGGATTGCCGGGATCCCCGCATATAAGACCGGAACTTCGGAGGTGATTTTGGTATGGATCAGCGGGTGCTGACGGGATGGGGCGGCAGGCCGGTCTCTTTGTTCAGAAAGGTTGTTGAGGCTGTTTCCAAATACTGCGCCAGCGGTTGGAGCAGGCTACCGTGTAGCGCGTAAAACGCGGTGGCTGCAGCGCAGACAGGCGCCCAAATAAACTTTAGAATCCGCTAAATATTTATTATTTTGCCGACACTGCAAAACGGATGATTTCTCTCCATAAGAAGGAATTGTAAAGTTTCAATATTAAATAACTAGAATGGCAATTTTGGAAAAATTATCATCAAAAGAAGCAATTGCATTAGAAGACAAGTATGGAGCCCATAATTATCACCCGCTACCTGTGGTTTTAAGCCGCGGAGAAGGGGTGTTTATGTGGGATGCCGAAGGCAAGAAATACTATGACTTTCTTTCAGCCTATTCTGCGGTAAACCAGGGGCATTGTCACCCCCGTATTGTGGAGGCCATGAGTGAGCAGGCGAAAACGCTGACCCTGACCTCAAGAGCATTTTACAATGATATGCTCGGAAAATTCGAGAAGTACGCTACGGAGTATTTTGGATTTGACAAGATGTTACCCATGAATACAGGGGCAGAGGCGGTGGAAACCGCGATAAAGATCTGCAGGAAATGGGCGTATGAAAAGAAAGGCATTCCGGAGCAGGAAGCCAAGATCGTCGTGTTTGAAAATAACTTTCACGGCCGTACCACCACAATTATTTCCTTTTCCAATGATGAGGGAGCGCGTAAGAACTTCGGACCGTATACGCCCGGATTTATCAAGGTGGCCTACAACGATCCGGAGGCTTTAAAAGAAGTACTGGAGACGGAAAAGAACGTAGCCGGAGTCCTTATCGAACCGATCCAGGGAGAGGCCGGAGTGTTTCGTCCTGATACCGATTTTATGGCGAAGGTGAAATCTCTTTGTAATGCGAATAACGTACTCTTTATAGCAGATGAGATCCAGACCGGGATCGCCAGAACAGGATCGCTTCTGGCCGTTTGCGGGGATTGTACCTGCCAGGGGCATTGTGAACAACAGGCTACCTACCAGCGTCCGGATATGCTGGTTCTCGGGAAAGCCCTGAGTGGTGGTGCCTACCCGGTGAGTGCGGTACTGGCGGATGATGAGATCATGAATGTGATACAGCCCGGTCAGCACGGAAGTACTTTCGGAGGAAACCCGGTGGCCGCCGCAGTAGCCATGGAAGCCCTGGAAGTGGTTCGCGATGAGCAACTGGCTCAAAACGCCAGAGAGCTCGGCGCCTTGTTCCGGGAAAAATTGAATGACTACATCGAGCAGAGTTCCATTGTAACCCTGGTGAGAGGAAAGGGACTTCTGAACGCCATTGTGGTGAATGATACGGAAGACAGCTCTACCGCCTGGGATATCTGTGTGGCACTGAAAGAGAACGGCCTTCTGGCCAAGCCTACCCACGGGAACATCATCAGGTTTGCACCCCCGCTGGTGATGACCAGGGAGCAGCTGCTGGATTGTATCGATATTATTACCAAAACCCTGAAGGATTTTGAAAAATAATTTGATATAAATAAATTAATACTATTTTTGAAAGGCCATTCCTACCGGGGGTGGCCTTTTTTGTTTGTATTTATTAAAAAGCTACAATGCATTATGGATCAGAGTACTACCGTTAACAACGAACAACTTCAGGTAAATCCCAACGGGATCGAATTTTTAAGGGAAACCTCGAAATGGGCATTTTTCCTGGCTATAGTGGGCTATGTAGGGGTCGCTTTAATGGTGTTGGGTTCCCTGTTCGCCTTTGGAGTTGCCACCATTGGTTCCGAAAATACATTCGGCGCTTTAGGTGGTGGAGCCTTTGCCTTGATATACCTGGCGTTGGCGGGATTGTATTTTTTTCCCGTGCATTACCTGTTCCGGTTTTCGGAAGGCATTAAAAAGGCTGTAAATTCAGGAGAGGAGGCCGCTATGGAGTCGGGACTAAAATACCTGAAAAAGCACTATAAATTCTTAGGGATCATGATGATCGTGATCCTGAGTATCTATTTGCTGATGTTCTTTTCTGCCCTTTCCGGTTGGTTCGGACTCCTGTCAATTTAAACGATTATATATTTTAAGTGTTCAAACTTAACCATTAAAAAAGCGACCTTCGGGTCGCTTTTTTTATTGAGAATTCTTGTGATCGTTCTACTGGGTAGCTTCAGCTTGTCGTTTGGCCTGTTCCCAGGCTTCCTCGAACTGCATTTTGTAGGCATCCCATCCCATTGAATAGATATCGAAAGCCATTCTGACCAGGATGTACAGGTTGGCGGCAATGGCGGCAATCGCAATAATTTTACCGGCTTTTACGGTAGATTGCTTGTCGATGTAAAGTTCCGGGTTTTCGGCGATGACTTCCTCGGCTTTCCGGGATAGGTTTAATGCGATAGCGGCCGGAATTAGGCCTATTCCTGCAAAACAACAGCACAGGATGCCCACCACGCCTAAAACGATGATCAGGGTCGGGTTAGGGAGTTTTCTTTCTTCCATAAGTTGTGATTTTCTGGTACCTTCCTAGTTTAAAAAATAATTTCCTACAATAAGTGCAAGGTTACTAACTACTAAGATATATATTATTTTACTGTAATAGGGAATACGGATCAGGTTGCGGGTGAAAATGAGGGCGAATAAGAGAATCAGGCTGTATATGGCAGGATACATTTGAAAGGCGGCCACAAATTCTCCCTGAAACAAAAGCAGGACCGCCCGTTGCAGGCCGCAGCCAAAGCATTCTACTCCGAGCAGTTGCCGGGTCAGGCAGGGCAGCATATAATCTTCAATATGGAGAATGGGCAGTACGGGCATGACCTCTGTTCTTCTGCATTTACTGATGTAAACTTACTAAATCTTAGGTTGTGCTTGGATGAAAAGTTTAATTTTGCACTACCAAAAGCAGCTGATAACATGAAAATTCTTTCCTTTATTTTTATAGTAGCCGGAGCCATTCTGGTCTTTACCTTTAATAATGAAGAACCCTGGCATATGTATCTTAAGATCCTTGGGTTTGTTCTGATGATGTACGGCCTGTACCGTTCTACCGTGTTATGGGTAAAAGACAATCCAAGAGAAAACGGGAACGATCCCGAGGGGAATGGCCAGCAACAATAACAGATAAACAGGAATCACACCATGAGGAATTTCAAGGCAGGCGATCGTGTGGAAACCGTTGACGACAGTATCAGGGGCCGGGTAACGGCGGTGAGTTCTTCAGGGGTAACGGTGGTTACAGAAGAAGGTTTCGAGATGGTGATGGAGCCTCATGAACTGCTGTTGCTGCCGGAGGCCGACCTTATGGAGGTCTCCAATGTGGAAGCGTACCGTGCGCTGAAGGAAAAGCAACAGGGGCAGAAACGCAAAAGGCAGTCGGTAAAACGGGAAAGAACCGTGCCCCCGATGGAGGTTGATCTGCATATTCACCAGCTTACAGAAAATACCAGGGGACTTACCAACCACGACATGCTGATCATACAGGTGGATACGGCCAAGCGGCAACTGGAATTCGCAATCAATAAGAATATACGTAGGGTGGTGTTTATCCACGGTGTGGGAGCAGGGGTACTGCGAACCGAACTGGAATATCTTTTCGGACGTTACGATAACCTGAGCTGGTACGACGCCGATTACCAGAAATACGGCCTTGGGGCCACCGAGGTGTACATTCACCAGAATGCTTAGTTCCCTGTTTCCTGTTGGGTGATCTGGGTGGTTACCGTTCCAAAATCATATCTCGGCACATCGTATTTGACCTCCTGTCCGGAGTTGATGAGCTGGAAACCGTCTACCAGTCCTATGGTACTGGTGTAGGCTTCAATATAGGTGTGATTTCTCCTGCTAACCGGCAGGGTGGTCACCTCGTTAAGAGAAGGGATCAGGTAGTTGGCTTCCGTATTCCCCGTTTGTATGTCGTTTGCAGGATTGTTGTCGCCGTTGAGGTCTTCATTCATGGTGCTTACCCCATCATTATCGTCGTCGGTATCCAGGTAGTTGGGAATACCATCTCCATCTGTATCTGTGAATATGATCTCATTATTGGCAATGGCAATTTCCTGGGAGGTGAGCACGTTATCCCCATCGTCGTCGATATCCAGGTAATCGGGCAGCCCGTCCCCATCGGTGTCCTGTGAGGCTTCCCGGTTGATGGTGCCATCGGGGTTTACTACAATGCCTTCCAGCTCGGCCGGCAGATTGTCGTTATCGTCTTCTTCCAGGGAGGTGACGATCTCCACGGTACCTCCGGTAGCATACCATTCTTCGATCACCTGGGGCTCTGTAGGAGGGATGGCGTTGCAGAAATAATTGCGGTTTACGTCTCCTTCAAAGATGCGGTACAGGGCTTTTACACTATTGTTGTTGATGGTGTAGCGCCGGGAATTTCCATTGGTGGGAAGGGAGCTGAAGATTTCGGTGGTTTCTCCCTGCAGTTCGATCATCAGGCTTTCTTTTCTGCTTTCCCCGATCTTGAACAACAGCAGTTCCCCACAAGGCGTTTCTACTGCCGATTCGTCAAAATTGAGCCGTTCCAGGGTGAGATCCCCATCATCACAGGAGCTTATGATAACAGCCGTAAAGATGGCCAGAAGTCGTTTCATACCGAAAATTTTCAATCCAAACAAAAGTAAGAACTCCGGGATGATATCGAAATTTATTCTCAAGAATTTATTTGTTTAATTTTGTTCCATGGAAAAAGTTTATCTCGACAATGCCGCTACCACACGTATCCGTCCCGAAGTCCTTGCCTGCATGCAGGAGGGGATGGAGCATTTCTATGGAAACCCGTCCTCGACCCATAGCTTTGGGAGGGCAGCCCGTGCCCGTATTGAAAAGGCCCGGAAGGAAATTGCAAGGATCCTGAACGCCCACCCTTCAGAGATCATTTTTACTTCCGGGGGTACCGAGGCCGATAATATGGCCTTATTCGGGGCGGTGCGGGACCTGGGAGTAACCCGTATCATTACCAGTAAAGTCGAGCACCACGCCGTATTGCATACGGTGGAATACCTGGAGAAGGAATACGGAACGGAGGTGGCTTATGTACAGCTGGATGCAGGAGGGAGTGCAGACCCCGACCACCTGCAGGCATTGCTGGAGGACCCGGATAAGAAAACCCTTGTAAGTCTCATGCATGTGAACAACGAGGTGGGCAGCATCACCGATATGGATGCTGTAGCTGCTTTGTGCAAGGCCCACGGGGCTTTGTTGCATACTGATGCGGTACAGTCTGTAGGGCACTGGGAGTGGGATTTGGAAAATACCCCGGTGGATTTTCTGGCAGCCTCTGCGCATAAGTTTCACGGTCCGAAAGGGGTGGGATTTCTTTTCCAGCGCAAGTCGCATATGACTACCCCTCTGATTCACGGAGGAGAGCAGGAACGCGGGCACAGGGCCGGAACAGAAAGTTTTCACAATATCATCGGTCTTGAAAAGGCATTCACCATGGCCTATGAAGACCTTGATAAGGAACGGGAACAGGTGAGCGCTATAAAAAACTACTTTATGGAAGAGGTAAAAAAGGCCGTACCCGGAGTCGCCTTCAACGGATGGGGCGACCATCCCGGAAAAAGTACTTATACCCTGGTGAATGTAAGGTTGCCACTGCCTCCCGCCAAGGCCGACATGCTTCTGTTTCAGCTCGACCTCAAGGGTATCGCCTGCAGCAGGGGAAGTGCCTGCCAGAGTGGTAGTCAGACCGGGTCTCATGTGTTACGGGAATTGCTTTCGGGAGAGGCCCTGCAACAACCTTCGCTGAGGTTTTCCTTTTCGGTATACACTACCAGGGAAGAGATCGATCATGTGGTGGGTGTTCTCCGGGAATTTGCAGGTTCTTAGCTTCCTTTCTTAGCCTGCAAAGAGGGCAGGATGGTGTGGATTTATCATTTTTCTTGTCCACAGGGTGTAACAATGCTTCCGGGGATTCATCTTTAAACCGGAAACCTTAAAAAGATTGAAATGTTACATCCTACCACCAAAAAAGAGAGAATTACCTCAGTAGATGCCCTCAGGGGTTTTGCCCTTTTAGGCATCATACTCGCAAACCTTCCATGGGCCGGAGAGCTCATTGTGAAAAGTGACCTGGATGCTACCCTGGGTTTTATCGAGCTGTTCTTTATTCAAAGCAAGTTCATTGCCATTTTCTCTGTTCTTTTCGGGTTTGGATTCTATGTGCAGTTCCGTCGGTCTTCCGGGCAGGGGATTCGGTTCAATTCCTATTTTGTGGTGCGAATGGTGCTCCTTTTCCTGATAGGGTGTCTGCATGGATACCTGTTGTGGATGGGTGACATCATCAGGACCTATGCGCTTTGCGGCCTTTTTCTCTTACTGGTAAGGAACTGGCCTGTAAAGCGGCTGCTTTGGCTGGCCGTGTTCTTTAATGTGGTGCTTACCGGAGCCATGTTTATCGCTATTGGGGCCTTAGGACTGGACGCCAATTACGATTTTGAACCCGTTTTGTGGGAAGAACACAGTACAGCAACTACTTACAGCCGTTATTTATGGATAAATTATACGATCGATAACTGGAGGAATTTTATTCCCGATATGCCGGTAACCCTGTTCTTTTCCTTCGGAAATATTGTGCTTGGGTATGCCCTTGCAAGGATGAAGTTTTTTGCTCCGGGGTCGCAGCACCTCAAAAAAGTGAAGCGTTACCTGGTGGCAGCGGGGCTGGTTCTGGGGTTGCCCTTCAATTATGCATTATACCTGGTGTTCTCGGGAAAACTGGAGCTGGAGTTACCGCTCTTATGGATTCCTTTTGCAGTTTGTGCAGGCATCCTCCTGCTATCTTTTACCTATATGATCCTGTTTCAATGGGGGTATGCTACCCGTGCCGGGCAAAAGATACTCCAGGTTTTTGAGCCTGTTGGTCGTATGGCATTGACGAACTATATTGCACAATCGGTGATCTACCTGGTGTTCTTTTTTCATGTGTTGCCCTGGTTTCAGCTGTACGGGAAATTAACATTTGCCCAAACCTGGATCGTGGGGGTGCTTTTCTTTGCGCTGCAGGTGGTTTTTAGCAAATTCTGGCTGCGCAGGTTCAAACAGGGGCCCTTGGAATTTATCTGGAAAAGTCTGGCTTACGCATGGACACGGAAAACGGAAAGGGTCACCAAAGGCGTTGTAAAGATGAATCTTAGAGAAAGTCAGGAGTAATTAATTGCCGGGGAGAGAAGGCTATGGTTAGTCTACCTCCCTTAATGCTATTAATCCCGTTCTTTGCGGTAGGGGAATTTACGGGTGGAAGTACGCATCATTTTGTCGATAATAGCTGTGGTGTTCCTCCCGGATTTTCTATCGATAACCTGTTCGAATCTCCAAAGAAGTTTTCCCGTTTTCCCATCGCTAAGCTTTATGGTGATCTGGCCATAGTCACTTTTCCCGCTGATATAATCCATGAAACTGAAGGTGGTGTCAACACCTTTAGAGATCAGGTGGTTGAGAACGAGGTCTCCGGAGATCACCCCGTCTACCCCGAGGATCTCACTGAGCTCCTGGATGGTTTTTATATCCAGGTTTTCCGAAGTTATTCCGGCTTTTAACAACAGGGCATTGGTGTTCTCTACATTCTGGAAATCCACCCTGTAGTCCTTGCGTTTGTCCCGTTTAAGAAAAAAGCTTTCCAGGGCACTTTGTACGGCATATCCCTCTTGTTGCTGCAGTTCATTCATTTGCCTTTCATCTGCGATACTTTCATTGTCGAGCTCCAGGCGGGTGGAAAAAGGCAGAATAGCCAGGGTTTTGTGGTCTTCACTCAGGGTTTCAAAACTATTGCTTTGGTATACCGATTTCTGGGCGAAAAGAATTCCGGCAGAAAGCAAGGTCAGGAGCAGGGTGAGGTGTTTCTTCGTCATGGTTCTTAGAGCTGCATGCTTATTTTCAGGTTGAACAACCGCCGGGTCATGTAATTGGGGATCCCGTATTGCACTTTGCTGTACACATCCCGCACCCAGGTGTTCGTTATTGAATTTCGGATGTCAAAAATATTGAAAATCTCGAACCCTGCCGATAATTCCCTGAATTTATGTAACCAATGACTTTTTGGATACGTTCTGGAGGCATCTGTAAATACATAGAAAATGCCCAGGTCTACCCTTTTGTAGTCTGGCAGCCTGAACTGGTACGCATAGGGGTCGGCATAATTTGGAGATCCTCCGGGTACTCCGGTGTTATAGACTCCGTTGAGGTAGAGTTTTACGTTGGGAATGGAGGGGATATAATCCTGAAAAAGTACGGCAAACTTAAGTCGCTGGTCGGTGGGTCGGGAAATATAGCCCCGGTTATCCTGGTTCTCCTCTGTTTTCAGGTATCCAAAGCTGAACCAGGAGTCGGTGCCGGGAACAAATTCCCCATTCAGCCTGAAGTCAAATCCATAGGCATATGCCGTAGCATTATTATTGGCCCTGTAGCGGATACGTACATTCTCGATGGTATAGGTGTTTACATCGCTCAGGTTGCGGTACCAGGCTTCAGAAATTAAGGTAAACGGACGTTTCCAGAGCTCGAAGCTGTAATCGTTGCCCAGGGAAACATGCCAGGCCTTCTGGGCCTTAACATCGGGCACCAGATTGCCATCGAGGCCCCGCATTTCACGGTAAAAGGCGGGTTGCTGGTAGAGTCCGCCTGAGAGACGGAATACCAGGTCCGATTTGCCCAGGGGCTGAAAGGCCAGCTGTGCTCTGGGGCTGAAGATCAGGTCTGCACTTCCCTTCAGATCTTCCGGCGAATTGGTCCAGTATTGGGAGCGGATCCCGGCATTGGCGTATAATACCCCGGAATTCAGAGACCATTTCCTGCTGTATTCCAGGTAGGCCGAGAGACGATGTGTGCTGATAAAGTTTCTGGCATCGATACTCTGGTAGGGGGTGAGGGGAGCTGTGTAGGGCGTGTAAGGCTGGTCGTTGACGAACTCGGGCAGGGGTGGTCTTATACTGAATCCGGCAGAATCGATCACCTCGTATTCCTGGAGCTTATCCCTGAAATCCTCATACTGGTATCCGGCACCCCAGGAAAGCAATCCTGCCCCCAGTGCTTTTTTTCCCTTGTGCTGGAAATTCAGGATTAAGGCATCCAGCAGGTTTCGGCCGTGCTCGAGTTGCGCCCCGACGCCTTCGCTAAAAATGACTTCTCCCAGGTCTTGTCCGCCGATATCGGTGTTCACCTCTCCGAGACGGTACTGGGCGAGAATGTCAAAATATTCCTGTTCCCTGGTGTGGTAGGCCGAGACGATCCAGTCGAGCTCCAGGCCTGCGGCGGCCTTATGGTTAAGCTTCAGGGCGCCGAAGGAAGTGTCATACCGGTCGTTTTCCTTTCCGTTGTAAAATACCTGGAGGGCTATGGGGTTTTGGAGGGTTCCAAAATTAGTCTGCCGGGTCAGGGGGGTATAGTTGTAGCGGTTTATGGAGAGGTTACCTAAAAAGCTGAGTTCCCAGGCAGCGGAAAGCTGGTAGCTTAAAAAGGTCTGAGCGTCGGCAAATACAGGACGAAAATTGGTTTCGGTTTGTTTGCTGTCTACCAGAAGGCTGTTGTCGCGGTAGCGGATCCCGGCAAGGGCCCGAAACCTCTTTTTACGGTCTGTACCCTGAACCCAGAGGCTGCCTCCCAGGAAACTGGCCTGGAGCCCGGCCCTGAAATCCTCCGGTTTGCGGTAACTCACATCGAGCACCGAAGAGAGTTTGTCGCCATACTTCGCCTCAAATCCGCCGGCCGAAAAGTCGATATCTGCCACAAGGTCGGTATTGATAAAACTCAGGCCTTCCTGTTGGCCCGATCGTACCAGGAAAGGCTTGTATACCTCGATACCGTTAACATATACTAGGTTCTCATCAAAATTTCCTCCCCGTACATTGTATTGGGTACTCAGTTCATTGTTGAAGCTCACTCCGGGTAAGGACCTGAGGATGTTTTCCACTCCGGCGTTGGCTCCGGGGATCTTTCGCACCGTGGCGGGATCAAGGCTTTCGATGCCTCTTACTCTTTTTTCACCCCGGGCGCTGATCACTACCTCCCCAACCTGGGTAACCCCTTCTTTCAGGACCGGGTTAAACTCATAGATATCACCGATACCCAGGGAAAGGGTGATGCGGATATCTTCATATGAAATATGGGAAAAGGTAATGGTTACTTCCGTATTGGCCTGAAGGGGAATGCTGTAGGTTCCGTCTTCACCGGTGAGGGTGCCGTTATTCCCTGTACGGACAGCCACATTGCCAATAGGCTGATTGTTTTCATCGACTACCACCCCCCAAAGGGTGGATTCCTGCGAGGCTGCGTTTATGGCCCAAAGAAAAAGAAAGGAACCAACAAGGAACTGAAGCCATTTCAAATTACACGGGTTTAGTTTCGGTAAAAGCTGGTATTAAAGGTAGTACTATTTCCTACATTATCTGTAACCTTTACTTCTAAATCATGTTTAGAGCCTTCAAATTCCAGGTCGTCGAAATCGAAGGTAAGGCTACCGTTTTTATATTCGTATTCCATCAATACCCATTGCCCGTCGATCCTGGCCTCATAGGTGTTGATACCGCTGAGGTCGTCGCTGATATACAGTCGCAGGTAGCGGAAATTAGACAGCATTTGTCCTTTCCTGAAATTGCCTGCCCTTACCTTTGGCGCGATGCTGTCTCTGACCAGTTTAAAATCTCCAAGCGACCGGGTCCTGCTGCTGTAGGTGTTCCCTTTGCGGTAGGTGTTTTCATAATATACCCGCCCGCGGTTATCCATATGAGCGATAAAGTACTGGTCTTTTTGCCCTTCCGGGATACCTGTTCCCTCCATGGTCAGGGTATACGGACTTTTTACCGCTACAGAAGGGTCGGCCACGGTTACCACCCCGTCTGCAGCTTCCAGTTTTGCGTAGAAATCGTGATAAAAGGTTTCTTTCTGGAAAAATATGCTGGCATTCTCGAGCTGGTAAAGGTTGTCCCGGGAGGCAATGACATAATACGGGGTCTTGGGGACCTCCTCTTTCCGGGTGAGCTGCTGTTGCCTTCCTTCTACGGGAATGGTGATCTCCGAGCGGTTGCCGTGAAAATCGGCGACCTGCAGTACTACCTTATAGGTCTTGTCTTCAGCCACATCGATGATCCCGTTATTGGTATTGGCCTTGTAGATGCTCAGTTTATTGTACGGCTCCAGGAAGCATTTCTGAATGCGCTGTCCGGTCTGGTCGTAATGCGCATAATCGATCAGGGTATTGATATAGCGGCTTTCTCCAAAAGAAAAGGTTTCGAACTCATAGGAGAACCAGGGAGATCCGTTTACCTCCATGGATACACTGTATGCTCCGTTCTTGTTATAAGCGAGATCCTGGCGGTCGTAGGCGCGAACCCCGAAGCCTATGGGGCCGGAGGCGTAGATCTTTTCTGCGGTAAAGCTTCCGTCTTCATTGCGGCTTAGCTGCAAGGGTACCTTATGGTTGGCTCCGTTAACAATGGTTTGCGCTCCCTTGGGATAGGCGTAGAGATCCAGGATCCGGGGAGGTTCACTGTCTTCAACTTTATACCCGAAGTAGAGCGGATTGATAGGTTTTTGGGCGAGGTCTCTGATCTCAAAATGGAGATGAGGCCCGCCGCTGCTGCCGGTATTGCCACTAAAAGCGATGAGCTCCCCTTTTTCTATGCGTAATTCGGATGGTTTCAGGTAAAGGTCTACCTCATACGACTGGTTCTTGTATTGTTTCTCTTTGAGGAATTCCTGGATTCGGGGTGCCATCTTTTGCAGGTGGGCGTAGACCGAAGTGTACCCGTTGGGATGGGTAATGTACAGGGCTTTACCATATCCGTAATGCTGTACCTTGATCCGCGATACATAACCATCTCCTATGGCCATGACCTTTAAACCTTCTCTTTGCTCGGTCTTTATGTCCAGTCCGGCGTGAAAATGATTGCTTCTGAGCTCTCCAAAACTTCCTGCCAGGATGATCGGGACCTCCAGGGGGGTGCCAAAGCTGTCTTTAGGATAAGACCGCTGCCCATGAATGGATTGGAGGAAAATCAGACTACATAAAACGAGGTACCGCATAAGTTTTTTCATTGGAGGGCTAAAAATAGGAATTGCCGAAAAAAGATGGAAAAAATACGCCCTTAAAACGCCCCGAAAACCGTTAAAGTATATATAAAAAGAAATTTTTGCAAAGAGTTGCGAGGTATAGCGAGGTATGTTAACTTTGTGAATACAGGTATTGAATTTTGCCCCAATGAGTACGATGATCGAATTAGTTGATTCTTTGGAAAATAAGGTGAGCAAGCTGCTCCACCAACTCGAAGTCCAGCGTCAGCTTAACCAGAAACTCGCCGGGGAACTTCGCGATTTGAAAAGCAGGAATCAACAACTGCAATCATCCATTGAAGAATGGGAAGACAAGTACCGTTCGCTCAAGTTGGCAAAATCAATGCTCGGCAGTAATGAAAATAAGACAGAAGCAAAGCTTAAGATAAATACTTTAATCCGGGAGATCGATCTCTGTATCGCTCAGCTTTCCGAGTAGAGTTCAAAAAGGTATGGGAAAACAAAAGATCAAACTGACGATTGCCGACAGGGTCTATCCATTAACCGTTGAACCGGGACAGGAGGAAGGATTGCGCAAGGCCGCCAAGACCATAGACGGCCTGATCAAAACCTATGAGCGAAGTTATGCCGTGCGGGATAAACAGGATGTGCTGGCCATGTGTGCCCTGCAGTTCGCGACCCAGGTAGAACAAAAAAGTATTGACAAGACAGAAGAAGAGGAGGCTGTGCAAAAGCGTCTGAAAGCGCTGGAAGTGTTAATTACCTCCAATTTGACCTGATTTTTTGCTCCTGACGTTCTTTAAAATAGTATATTGTTACTGCCTACATCGGTTATATTTTTTTTGACAAACTCAACAAGAATCCATTAAAAAAGGTGAGTTCGGATTGTAAGAGCATGCCACTATCGGGTTTTCCGATCGGGTGGATCCTCGATCAGTCTGGTAGCCTTAAACCTGTTATACGGAGTTTGTACAAAACTCTTACCGATGTAGGCTTTTTTTATAAATAAATATTTACGATGGATACAACATTAATAATTGTTGGGGTGATAGCCGGAGTTATTCTCGGCTTTATAATTGCAAAAGTACTCGAGAAGAAAAATGCCACCAAGGTTATTGCCAATGCAAAAAGAGAGGCTCATAATATTGTAAAGGAGGCCAAAAACCAGGGAGAGGGCATTAAGAAAGATAAGATCCTGCAGGCCAAGGAAAAATTCCTCGAGCTGAAGGCCGAACACGAGAAGGAGATCATGGCTAAGGACAAAAAGATCTCTGAGGTTGAAAAGCGGGTACGCGATAAAGAATCCCAGGTTTCCAGTGAGCTGGCCAAGAACAAAAAAACAAACGCCGAACTGGAGGATAAAATAAAAGACTACAACCACCGTCTTGAATTTCTGGAAAAGAAGAAAAGTGAGGTGGAACGCATGCACAAGTCGCAGGTAGAGCAACTGGAGGTGATCTCCGGCCTTTCTGCCGAGGAGGCCAAGTCGCAATTACTGGAATCGTTAAAAGAAGACGCCAAGAGCGACGCCATGGCATATGTTCAGAATACCCTGGAAGAGGCCAAACTGACGGCTCAGCAGGAGGCAAGGAAGATCATAGTAAATACCATACAGCGTATCGGTACCGAAGAGGCTATTGATAACTGTGTTTCGGTATTTAATCTCGAGTCAGATGATGTGAAAGGTAGGATTATCGGTAGGGAAGGACGTAACATCCGTGCCCTGGAAAGTGCTACCGGGGTGGAGATCATCGTTGATGATACCCCTGAAGCTATTATCCTGTCTTGTTTTGACTCTGTGAGAAGAGAGGTGGCCAGGTTGTCGCTTCACCGCTTGGTAACCGACGGAAGGATTCACCCTGCGCGCATTGAAGAGGTGGTAAAGAAAACGACCAAGCAGATCGAAGAAGAGATTATCGAGGTAGGAAAACGTACCGTGATCGATCTTGGTATTCACGGGTTACACCCGGAACTGATCAAGGCTGTTGGTCGGATGAAGTATAGGTCGTCTTACGGTCAGAACCTGTTGCAACACTCCAGGGAGGTGGCTAAACTTTGCGGAGTAATGGCTGCCGAGCTTGGAATTAATCCGAAACTGGCCAAAAGAGCCGGACTGCTCCACGATATCGGTAAGGTTCCGGAAACGGAGACCGAGACTCCTCACGCCATCCTGGGAATGGAATGGGCAGAGAAATACGGCGAGAAAGCCGAAGTATGCAATGCCATAGGGGCGCACCACGACGAGATCGAGATGAAATCGTTGCTGGCTCCGATCGTTCAAGTCTGCGATGCCATTAGCGGTGCAAGACCGGGAGCGAGAAGACAGGTACTGGATTCCTATATCCAGCGTCTTAAGGATCTTGAAAACATCGCCTTCGGATTTGGCGGGGTTAAAAAGGCCTACGCCATCCAGGCGGGTAGAGAATTAAGGGTGATCGTGGAAAGCGAGAAAGTGAGTGACGATAAGGCTGCACAGCTGTCTTTTGAGATCTCACAGAAGATCCAGACCGATATGACCTATCCGGGTCAGGTGAAGGTTACCGTGATCCGCGAGACCAGGGCAGTGAATATTGCGAAATAACGATTTTTTCATAGTTATAGCTAAAAGCCGGGCATTGCCCGGCTTTTGATTTTTAAAGTGGTCTTACGATTTGTATTTTAGAAAGCACCAAATGTCTTACTGCCTTAACTGCTTAGCTTTTTAAACTACGTGTAAGATGATTTATGATGTACGGATATGGGGGCTCATCCTGTTGGTTTTCTGTTGCGGTTGTGCCTCTGATGATAGTGAAATTATTAGCAGTGATCCAGCCACCTGGAAAACCTTTCCCTTTCCAATGAGCGACTGCAACTGGAATCTGCTCGCGCCATCAGCTGTTCCAAGGCTGGAGTCCTATCCTGTAATTTTTCAAAACAGACTTTTTGCATTTACCGGGTTTACCAATGGTCTTGACGTGAGTCCGGAAACGGAGATCTACGATTTTAACACTGGAGGATGGTCCATGGGAGCTCCCATGCCGGTGGCAGTGACCCATATGGGGGTAGCCCTGGCCGATGAGGAGATCTGGGTGGCAGGTGGGTTTGAAGGAGATAATCCCGGGGTGGCTACTGCGGCTGTCCAGATCTATAACCCCCGGACCAATCAATGGCGGGAAGGGCCGGAACTGCCCTTTGCCCGGGCAAGTGGGTCCATGGTATTTGTGGATGGTAAACTGCATCATTTTGGCGGATTATTGCCCGACCGACGAACCAATGTAGGAGAGCACTGGGTTCTGGATACCCGGAATCCGGCTGCAGGGTGGCGGCAAAAGGCAGAACTTCCCGAGGCCAGGAATCACCTTGGAGGGGTGGCTTTAAATGGAAATATCTATGCTATAGGCGGACAGTTCGGTCACGATGGTTCTCATAAGGACGTAGCCCTTTTTCACGTATACAACAGTACGAGCGATACGTGGAGGCAGCTGGCTGACCTGCCGGTAAATCTCTCCCATATCGAAGCCGGGGTGTTTGCATTTGAAAACCGCATCTATGTGGTGGGGGGAGAAAGCAACAGCCGCGCTACCGATACGATTTTCGTGTATGATCCGCAAACGGATTCCTGGTCCGAGTTCTGTACGGTGCCGAATAAGCTGATCGCTCCGGGAGCCCGGATATATGGAAATGACCTGGTGGTTCTGAACGGCGGTTTGGATGGGGCCTGTTGCCCGGTCACTACCTTCAGGTATATCAACCTTACCCGGAAATAATCTTTTCACTGCTGGCTGCTGATGCCTCCCGTTTTTTCGGGGAAAGTGCTTCATACCCCAGACTTTATTATTTTTCTTCTGATTACCGGGAGGCTGTTTTCGGAATGCTTACATTTTTCCTTAACTTTAGGTTCCTTCCTGAACCTGATATCCTATTCGGGTAGTGATACCGTGACTACTACACGGGGATTTCCTATACGACTTTATAATACCTTCGGCTTGTATTAAACAGATGCGCGATGAATGCAAGGGGGAGAAGGATGTGTATGTGGGTTCTGCTGGCAGCAGGAATGTTTGGATGCGGTTCAGACCAGGAGGTCACTGAACCCCAAATTCCCAATCCCGTTACCGTTCCCCAGGATCCTGTTTCCGATCCTCCCGCTGAGGAGGAAGTGGAAACCTCCCTGCAAAGTTCATGTACCTGGGAAGCCTTAGCTCCTTCCGGTGTCGAACGCCTGGAATCCCAAACTGCCATCGTAGGAACGCGTTTATACACCTTCTCCGGATTTACCAAAGGATTGGCGATCAGTGCCGCTACAGAGATCTATGAGCTGGAAGAGGATCAATGGACTACCGGGGCGCCGATGCCCGTTGCGGTAACGCATATGGGAGCCGCTGTGGTGCAGGATCGGGTCTGGATCGTCGGAGGGTTTATCGGGGACCATCCCGGCGAAGCTACAGCGCTGGTTCAGGTATACAATACCGGTACCGATCTGTGGGAGACAGGGCCGGAGCTTCCTTCTGCCAGGGCCAGCGGTGCCCTGGTGTACCTGGAGGGAAGATTGCATTATTTCGGCGGTCTCATGCCGGATCGGAGAACAGATCTGAATGAACACCTGGTGTTAGACCTGAATAGACCCGAATCGGGTTGGCAGGTATTTGCTCCGCTCCCCGAGGGTAGAAATCATCTTGGGGGCGTTGCTCTCCATGGAAAGATCTATGCTGTTGGTGGGCAATTTGGTCATGATGGGGCAGTAGATGATGTGCGTCTTGTTCATGTATATGACCCTTCGGAGGATCGTTGGAGCCGCCTGGAAGATCTGCCAACTGACCGCTCGCATTTTGAGCCTGGTATCTTCACTTTTGAAAACAGGATCCTGGTGGCGGGGGGCAGGAGCGATGCAGTATTTAGTCAGGATCTTTTGGTTTACGATCCCGAGGGAGATTCATGGGAGAAACTCTGCGATCTTCCGGAGGCATTGCTAGCCCCGGTAGCCAGAGTGTATGACAACCGGTTATTGCTTCTTAACGGAGGGGTGGAAGGCGTGTGTTGCCCGGTAAACCTGCTGCGGTATATTGTGCTTTCTTTGGAGTGACCTGTTGGGAACGCCTTGAAATCGCAATCAGGAGGGGAGTACCTGGTTCGCGCTGACTATACCTTCGGCGTAGTCGGTAATGTTTTTAAGAGTGGTCGATGCGATCTCTGTAAGGGCTTCAGAGGTCAGGAACCCCTGGTGGGCAGTGATCAGTACGTTCGGGAAACTGATAAGGCGCGTGATCAGGTCATCCTGGATGATGTGTTCCGATAAATCCTGGAAGAACAACTGCTCTTCCTGCTCGTATACATCAATCCCCAGGTACCCCAGGCGTCCGCTTTTTAATGCCTCCAGGGCATCAGCAGTGTCGATCAGCGCACCTCTGCTGGTATTGATCAGCATGACTCCGTCCTGCATCTTACTGAAACTTTCTCTGTTGATAAGGTGGTGGGTCGATTCATTCAAAGGGCAATGCAGGGATATCAGCCGAGCCGATTTAAACAAAGTATCCAGGTCGGTGTATTGAACACCGATGTCCTTCAAGGTCTCGCTTGGATAGAGGTCATAAGCGAGTACCTCGCATCCCATGCACTTCATGATCCTGGCGAAATGCGCCCCGATCTTCCCGGTACCTATCACCCCAACGGTCTTGTTGTGCAGGTCAAATCCAATTAGACGTTCCAGGGAAAAGTTCCCTTCCCGTATCCTGTTAAAGGCCTTATGGGTTTTCCGGTTCAGGGTAAGGGCCAGGGCCAGGGCATGCTCGGCAACGGCCTCCGGGGAATACGCAGGAACCCTCATGACCTTGATGTTGGCTCGCTGGGCAGCTTCCAAATCAACATTGTTGAACCCTGCACAGCGGAGAGCAATAAGTCCGATACCGTTAGCAGCAAGTGTTTTGATCACCGGTTCAGAGAGGTTGTCATTAACGAACACGCAAACACCATCAAACCCCTGGGTAAGCCCTGCAGTGTCTTCATTTAAGGGGACGTCAAAAAACTTTAAGCGGACCGGGGCTTCAGATCCGATCTTGTTGAAGAACTCCCGATCGTAGCTCTTGGTGCTGAAAACGGCTATACTAATCATGCCATGATGGTTGAATGGTGAATTGTAAAGTTAAGCAATAGCGCATTTCCGGAGCTGTGCATAATTGTTTTATTTATGGTGAAAACATTGTATTTTCAGGCAAGATAATTTGCAAGATGGATTTGAAAAAGTTTATTAGAGAAGTCCCTGATTTTCCGAAACCGGGAATTTCATTTAAGGATATTACCCCTTTATTGCTTGACCCTGCAGCTGCTTCGGAAGCCCTCAGCCGGCTATTGGAAGGAGTGAACGGTCCGGTGGATAAGGTCGTTGCTATGGAAAGTCGTGGATTCTTATTCGGGATGCCCCTGGCCCGGGAATTGAATTGCGGATTTATCCCGGTTCGAAAACCCGGAAAGTTACCGGGAGAAACCCTGAAACAGTCTTTTGATCTTGAATATGGGAGTGATGTCCTGGAGATCCATCAGGATGCCATCAGCAATGGTGACAGGGTGCTGGTACATGATGATGTGCTGGCTACAGGAGGGACGGCTGCGGCAACCTGTGCCCTGATCGAAAAGTTGGGCGGGGAAGTTATCCAGCTCAGTTTTTTAATAGAATTACAAGCCTTGCAGGGAAGGAGTAAACTTACAGGTAAGGATATTCACGTGCTCTTTAACTATTGATTGATGGCTCGCTTTGTCACCCATGCACGCCAGCCAATAAGTGCCAGTTGTAACTTACTGGCCCTGGTGATATCAAGCCTGCGTTTGGTCATGGAAGGCAGTAAGGCCTGGTTTAATTTGGCCAGCATGCGAAAAAACTGTTTTTCCATAGTAGATGTTTTCTGCAAATGTAATCAATCCTGAAAAAGCGAAGCTTCAGGGCGGTCTTCAAAATTAAAAAAGCCACCATAAAATGATGGCTTTTTCTAAGGGAATATAAAAATGGTTGGTTGTGATTTTTCTTATAAATAGCTGAAAGATCGGCCCAATCATAAGTGCATGATCATTTGGATCATGTGAATAAGTATAAGGGTAAGTAGTTTGATTAAAAAGGTCATTGTGTTTTAAGCATTAGGTGAAACAATAGTTTATCATACTGTGTTCGGAATGCATTGCCCTCTCGGCCGATCTAAAAAATTTTAAGGGCATGCAGGTTTCAGATTTCAAGTATGTTTATTGAAGCTATATATTTCACCCATTACTTCCAAAACGCTTGATTTTACAGGGGTTCCCGGGTCAAAAAAAACACCTGGATCAAAATCAGGTGTTTTTTTAAGTATGAGAAAATCAGATTTACAGGGGTTGGTTTACTGTTGCTTGGTGGTGATCAGGATCGCATTGGGCTTCCCGTATTTTTCCTGAGCCTGTTCCCCTTTAAGAACTTCCATTTCTTCAATGGTTTTCGCGTCCAGGTTGTTGAGCTCTTTTTCAGAGACTCTTTTCCCGTTAATACTTACTGCTGTCGTTGCCCAGTCAATGGTATTGATATCCGGAAGGGCCGGTGGAGCAGGAATGGTCATAGCGCTTCCGCTTTTTCGGGTGGTGATCTTAACGACCCCGTTCTTTCCTTTTTCGCCGTATTCTGCTATGGCTTTTTCACCTTTTAATACCTCGACATTTGCGATCGTATTGGGGTCCATGGAACGCATCACATCTTCATCGGTTTCTTTGCCGTCAACAATCATGACAGGTTTCTTTCCATCGGTTGTTATTACCTGAACGTGGGTGTTATTTTTTCCTGAATCTGTCTGGTCGATCTCCTTGATCAGGATCTTTTTTGCTTTTGAGGAGTCTCCTTTAATATGGAGAACGTTTTCATCATTCTCCCTCATTACGACCTTTATGGTTTTTTCCAGCTTCCCATCTTCATTCATTTCGCCTTTTACAGTTTCTTCCAGAATGATGAATTTTTTGGCAGTGCTGCTGTCAGATTGGGTGGTCCAGACTACATCGTTATTACCTTCTTTGATGAAAACTCTCTGCGCTCCCTGGCCTTTGCCAATACTGTCGTTCGAAGTGATTACAATGACCTCTTTTTGCACCTGTGTATAAG
The DNA here is from genome assembly GCF_020166515.1 of Robertkochia flava. Classification (GTDB taxonomy): domain Bacteria; phylum Bacteroidota; class Bacteroidia; order Flavobacteriales; family Flavobacteriaceae; genus Robertkochia; species Robertkochia flava. The sequence goes on from NZ_JAINZT010000005.1 coordinate 312,585, forward strand.
CGTCTGAATCCTCATCATCTGAAACCCATACAAATTCGTGGTTGGCTTGTATGTCTTTCTCGGTGCTCAGGTAGATGTCGCCACCTGCCTTTACTCCTATGTAGATGCTCTCAATACCCTCCGGGTTGGAGTAGCTGGCAGAGGCATTGCTGTTTTCATAGGAGAATTTTACTTCCAGATTGGTGATTACCCCCTGGGCATTACGTTTTAATTTTCTTAGTTTAAGCTCACCTCCCTTGTTGGCTACGGCATCCTGAACCGATTTAAGTTGAGCGTCATCCATCTTGTTGTACAGCATGACGTCCAGGGCTTCCTGGGCTTCCATGTGCAGAGGGATTGAGCTTGCATTAGGCCCGGATGCGGTTTCTGTTAGATGGTACTGTGCGATGGTCTTAACATTGAACAGGAGTGCAAAAGCGGTAAGCATTGGGATGGTAATTCCCAGTTTCCAAAGGTTGGTTTTTCTGGATGGGCATTTTTGTAACATAACGATTCGTTTTTTGATTAATGAATTAATAAATGGATTGATGATTGATAATTGATTCGTGTTCAGATGCTGTTTAAGCAGAATATACTGATACGCTCTGGATGAGACCTTTTTGGTGCTGGCTTCCTTATCGGCGAGATATTCCAGATTCTGGGCTACGTCCCTGCGATAAAGCCATGCCACAGGATTGATCCACATTAATACCGTTAATACATGCATGAGCATAATATCTACAGAGTGCATCTGCCGGACATGAATAAATTCATGTGCCAAAATAGTGCTTTGCTCTTCTGCTTCGATCTCATTTTGTGGGAGCACAATAAAATGAAAGAAGGAGAACGGAGCAGAGATCTCCCTAGAAGACACAAGGCAGAGCCCTTTTAGTTTTCTGACCTTTCCCTTCCTGAGCAACCTTCTGAGGGAAAGCAGTTGAATCATGAGTTTTATGCTGAAGAAGAGCACACCGCAGATATATATGTAAAACAGCAGGGCTTCAGATGAAAATCCGGATGCTTCCGGGGTTGACGCTACTGTGGGGCTTGCAGATTCGGCAGGAAGGGCAGAAACGGCAATCTCAATGATCTCGATACGCTCAATGACCCATAAGGGCATAAGCGCAGATACCATAACCCCCGCCAGCAGATACCAGCGGTTGTGATTAAAAAAGGTTTCTTTCGACAATACGGTTTTATACAACCCCCAGAATAAAAGGAGTAAACCGCTGGCTTTTATAATGTATGAGAAGAAATCAGAGTAATTCATGACTTTTCAATTTTGTCCAGGATCTCCCGGAGTTCCTCAGCGCTTATCTTTTCTTCCTTTGCAAAGAAGGAGACCAGGCTCTTATAGGAATTGTTGAAATAATCTTCAATCGCGCTGGAAATAAAACGCTTTCGGTAGTCCTCTATGGCCACCACGGGAAAGTACTGGTGTGTTTTTCCATAGGCCTTATGGCCAACATAGCCCTTATCTTCCAGGTTTCTGATGATCGTGGATAGGGTGTTGTAATGAGGTTTACTACCGTCTGTGGGAAAAGCTTCGAGAACATCCTTTACAAAGGCCTTCTCGAGCTTCCATAGGATCTTCATTACTTCCTCTTCCTTGTTTGTTAACTGCTCCATAAGGATTCTGATTTACAGGGGTAAATATATAACTACAAAAATAGTTATACAACTAAATTTGTAGTTTTTTAACTAAAAATGCCGTTATAAAGGGGTGAGGGCGGGGTTCAGAGCTTGTAAATCGGAACTGGCCCATGGCTCCGGCATTTGCAATATTGTGTATCTTCGCTCCTAAATTTTTGGAATGAATCTGATACTTATTATTCTCGGTCTGGTATTGCTGGTGTTTGGTGGGAACTGGTTATTGAAGGCGGCTGTGGCGCTTTCTTTGAAGCTTGAAATCCCTAAGATCGTAATCGGGATGACGGTGGTATCCTTTGCGACTTCGGCTCCGGAACTTATCGTAAGCGTAAATTCGGCCCTGGAGGGCTTTCCGGATATTGCCATGGGGAATGTGATAGGGTCCAACATAGCCAATCTCGGGTTGGTTCTTGCCGTAACGGTTATTCTGGGATCTATAGATGTGGAGCGGAGTTTTTACAAAACCGACTGGCCGGTAATGATGACTGCCTCGGTGCTTCTCTATGTCTTTATCATATTTGATGGTGAGCTCCAGCGTTATGAGGGGGTTATCATGTTTTCCTGCCTGGTGGTTTTTCTTGTCTACCTGTTGAAATTTCAAAAGCCTGCTGTGATCGATGAAATGCCGGAAGATGATAAGCCTTTGCCCTTGCATTTACTGGTGTTGTACCTTGTATTGGGCGGCGTGGCCCTTTGGGGCGGATCTGAACTACTGATCAAAGGTGCTGTGGGTATGGCTAGATTTTACGGGGTTAGTGAACGGGTTATCGCTGTAACGGTGGTATCCGTGGGTACCAGTATCCCTGAACTCGCTGCTTCGGTGGTGGCCGTACTTAATAAGGAGAAGGCAATTTCCCTCGGAAACCTGGTGGGATCTAATGTGTTTAACATCCTGGCGGTACTGGGAATTACTTCAATGATCACCCCGGTAACCGTCAATGATCCCGGTTTGCTCACCAACGATATTTACTGGATGCTGGCCATTTCCTTCGCCATACTGCCATTGGTGTTTATTCCTAAAGGCCTTCGCCTGGGATGGAGAGACGGTTTGGTACTGCTCAGTGCCTACGGCATATTCACATATCTTACAGTTATGATGTAGCAGAGCGAGGCATGTAATAAAAAAAGCCACCCAAAGGTGGCTTTTATATGTTAAGGCGATAAGGAAATTAGGCTTCAACCTCCACATCAGCACTTTTCACGGTTTTGATGATGATACCTGCAACCTTATACGGGTCTGCATTAGAGGCAGGTCGACGATCTTCCAGCCATCCTTTCCATCCTTTCTGAACGGTAATGATCGGAATACGGATAGAGGCTCCTCTGTCTGATACTCCATAGGAGAATTCATCGATAGACTGGGTCTCGTGTTTTCCGGTAAGGCGTTCGTCGTTGTAGGCTCCGTACACTTCGATGTGTTCTTTTGCCACAGGACGGAAAGCCTCGCAAATTTGCTCGTATACTTCTTTGCTTCCGGCCTCTCTTAGAGTAGAGTTAGAGAAGTTAGCGTGCATTCCGGAACCGTTCCAGTCACCTCGTACAGGCTTAGGATGCAATTCAATATAGAATCCATACTTTTCTGTAAGTCTGTTCAGCAGATAGCGGGCAACCCAGATCTCATCTCCGGCTTTCTTGGCTCCTTTTGCGAAATTTTGGAATTCCCACTGTCCCGGAGCAACCTCCTGGTTGATCCCTTCAATATTAAGACCGGCATTCAGGCACATGTCCAGGTGCTCTTCTACCAGTTGACGTCCCCAGGTATAACGGCCTCCAACTGAACAGTAATACTGTCCCTGTGGTCCTGGGAATCCTCCTCTTGGGAATCCGAGGGGAAGATCGGTTTTAGTGTCCATAATAAAGTATTCCTGTTCGAAACCGAACCAGAAATCATTATCATCGTCATCAATGGTGGCTCTTGCATTAGAAGCATGTGGAGTTCCATCCGGATTCAATACCTCGGTCATTACCAGGTATCCGTTAACTCTGTCGGGATCAGGATAAATAGCTACCGGCTTTAGTAGGCAATCGGACGAGTTTCCTTCTGCCTGCTGGGTAGAACTTCCGTCAAACGACCAGATAGGGCAGCTCTCCAGCTTTCCGTCAAAATCTTCTACAATTTTAGTTTTGCTACGTAGCTCCTGGGTGGGGGTGTATCCGTCCAGCCAGATGTACTCAAGTTTAGCCTTGTTCATAATAGTGTTGCGTTTAAATAAGACTTTTAGTTGGGACAAAAATAGTATAATTGATGAAAGTGCGCTACTGAAATCAGGGGTCTTTTGTTAAAAATATCAACATTTTTATTCACACCCTTGTTTTTGGAGGGGGTGTTCTTCGAAATAAAAGCATCATAGAAGGGGGGGGTGCGGAAAATTTTGGATATAATTTCTTGAAGTAAGCGAAAAAAGTAAGGTTCTTATTTCGTAAATTCATGCAACTTTTTAAAAAGCAACTTAAAACATATCTAAATTTATGTCAACGATCAGATTTGATTCCGTAAGGGAGACTTTCCGTCGCAAACCTCTGGAAGTAGTATCCAAAGGGAAGCGTTCCGAGTTATTTGGTTCCAACGTCTTTAATGAAATGGTCATGCGGGAATCGCTTTCCAAGGAGGCGTATAAGAGTGTAATGGACGCCATTGAGCTGGGCAGCAGGATCGACCGTAAACTTGCGGACGAGATTGCAGCAGCCATGAAGAACTGGGCCCTATCTAAAGGAGCAACCCATTACACCCACTGGTTTCAGCCTTTAACCGGAGCAACTGCAGAAAAACACGACGCCTTTTTTGAGCCTATATCCAATGCCCATGCTGTTGAGAAATTCGGCGGAGATCAATTGGTGCAGCAGGAGCCTGACGCTTCCAGTTTTCCGCATGGGGGAATACGAAATACATTTGAAGCCAGAGGATATACTGCCTGGGATCCTACATCTCCCGCCTTTATTTACGGGACCACTCTGTGTATTCCTACGGTGTTTGTTTCTTATACCGGGGAGGCGCTTGACAACAAGGTGCCTTTATTAAGAGCGCTTCAGGCGGTGGATAATGCGGCCACTGATGTGGCAAAATATTTTGATAAGAATGTTACCAAGGTAAATGCCACCCTCGGATGGGAGCAGGAGTACTTCTTGGTAGACAAGGCGCTTGCCGCCTCAAGACCCGACCTGGTGCTGGCAGGACGCACCCTGCTGGGGCATTCACCGGCAAAGGGGCAGCAACTGGATGATCACTACTTCGGATCGATCCCGGACCGGGTGCTAAACTATATGCGTGACCTGGAGCAGGAATGTATGCTGCTTGGAATACCGGTGAAGACCCGTCATAACGAGGTGGCTCCTAACCAGTTCGAGCTGGCTCCCATATTTGAGGAGGCCAACCTGGCGGTAGATCATAATTCCCTCCTTATGGATGTCATGGATAAGATCGCTGACAAACATAATTTTAAGATCCTCTTTCACGAAAAACCCTTTGCAGGGATCAACGGGTCGGGGAAACACAATAACTGGTCGTTATCTACAAATACCGGAGTGAATCTGTTGAGTCCGGGGTCGACCCCGATGAAGAACCTGCAGTTTCTCACCTTTTTTATCAATACCATCAAGGCTGTTCATGATTACGAGGAGCTGATACGCTCTTCGATAGCTTCGGCCACCAATGATCACCGGCTTGGGGCGAATGAAGCGCCTCCGGCTATTATCTCTGTATTTATCGGTTCCCAGCTCACCAAGGTGCTGGACGAGCTCGAAGATGTGTCTACCGGAAAGCTTTCGCCTAAGGAAAAAACAGATCTCAAACTGAATGTGGTTGGTAAGATCCCTGAGATCCTTCTGGATAACACCGACAGAAACCGGACTTCGCCTTTTGCTTTTACCGGGAATAAGTTCGAGCTGCGGGCAGTGGGCTCTAAAGCCAACTGCGCTAAGCCGATGACCGTGCTGAACAGTATCGTAGCTAAACAGCTGATCGAATTTAAGGGAGAGGTGGATAGCCTGATCGCTAAAAAAGGACTGAAAAAGGATGAGGCGATCTTTAATGTATTGAGAGAATATATTAAAGCCTCAAGAAAGATCCGTTTTGAGGGCGATGGGTATAGTGAAGAATGGGAGAAAGAAGCGGAAAAACGCGGGTTGTCCAACAATAAGACAACACCGGTAGCCCTGGAGGGTGCAGTCTCTGATAAGGTGATTAAGCTTTATGAATCTCTTGGGGTGATGACCCTGCGAGAGATTGAGGCCCGCCATGAGATCGAGCTCGAAGAGTATGTGATGAAAGTGCAGATCGAGGGCCGAGTGCTGGGGGATATCGCCAGGAATCATGTGATTCCCACTGCCATCAGGTATCAGAATACCCTGATCGAAAATGTACGCGGACTGAAGGAGGTTTTCGGCTCCGACTTTAAGAAATATGCGGGAGAGCAATTGGATCTGATCACCGCCATATCAGGTCATATTGCAGAGATCAATTCCATGGTCAATAAAATGACAGATGAGCGCCGTTCTGCCAATAAGCTGGCGTCGGGCAAGGATAAGGCCGTTGCCTACTGCAAAAAGGTACTGCCTTATTTCGAAAAGATCAGGTATCATTGCGATAAGCTGGAACTTATGGTGGATGATGATCTGTGGCCATTGACCAAATACAGGGAATTGCTTTTTACCCGATAGGGGGGCAAATGAGGTGAGAAAACATGCTTTTTTAACACTTAGTTATTAAACCGATTTTTCGTCAGATACGTCGAATACTCACCTATCGTGCTGAAAATAAGCGATTAAACTGTGGTTTGAGTCCGGCAGTTTATTATATTTGAAGTGCTATTAATCAATTTAAACACGTGGTCGTGTGAAACTGATGACCTCGGTTGTCAGCAGAGCTTGATCACAAAAAGGGGTAAGAGAGTGTAACAACTCTCAAAAACACACAAACGATTGTTTGTGTGTTTTTTTTTATACCTATTTTTGTGCAAAATTTAGGTTTCATGAGTTCCGAGATAAGTAAAAGGTATGCCCAGAGAGGGGTGTCAGCCTCAAAGGAAGATGTTCATAATGCGATCAAAAATGTGGATAAGGGGTTGTTCCCTAAGGCCTTTTGCAAGATTGTTCCCGATTATCTTACCGGAGATGAGGAGTACTGTCTGATAATGCATGCCGACGGAGCCGGAACCAAATCTTCCCTGGCTTATATGTATTGGAAGGAAACCGGAGACCTTTCGGTATGGAAGGGTATCGCCCAGGACGCTTTGATCATGAATATTGATGATCTTCTTTGTGTAGGGGCGACCTCTAACATTCTTTTAAGCTCTACTATTGGCCGTAACAAGAACCTGATCCCGGGAGAAGTGATCTCAGCGATTATCAACGGGACCGAAGAGTTGATCGGAGAGCTTCGCGAGTTTGGGGTGGAGATCCATTCCACCGGGGGAGAGACTGCCGATGTGGGAGACCTTGTTCGCACCATTATCGTCGACTCTACTGTAACTGCGCGTATTAAAAGGGAAGAAGTGATCGACAATGCGAACATTAAACCTGGAAATGTGATCGTCGGGTTATCTTCGTACGGTCAGGCCACCTATGAGAAGGAATATAACGGAGGTATGGGTAGTAATGGCCTTACTTCTGCCCGGCATGACGTGTTCTCGAAGTACCTTGCAGAGAAGTATCCCGAAAGTTTTGATCATGGCGTTCCTTCGTCTCTGGTGTATTCCGGAGGGGTAAAGTTAACCGATGCTGTCGAAGGTTCTCCCATCGACGCCGGAAAACTGGTGCTTTCCCCTACACGTACCTATGCCCCGGTAATTATGGCGATCCTGAAGAAGATCGGTTCAAAAGCCATAAACGGGATGGTGCATTGCAGTGGTGGGGCGCAAACCAAGGTGCTTCATTTTACCGATAAGGTTCATGTGATCAAAGATAATATGTTTGAAGTGCCTCCGCTGTTCCGGCTTATCCAGGAACAGAGTCAGACGCCCTGGCAGGAAATGTACCAGGTATTTAACTGCGGCCACCGTATGGAGCTCTATGTAGATCCGTCGCTGGCAGATGAAATTATTGCCATCTCCAATGCGTTCAATATTGAGGCAAAAGTTGTTGGAAGAGTGGAAAATTCTGAATCTAAAATGCTTACCATTAAGAGCCCATACGGCACCTTTGAATACAGGTAACCATTCATCAAATATTTAAGGATTTTAACGGAGTAACCATTGGGTTACTCCTTTTTTTTTGTAGTAACCCGTATTTTTTAAAGTGCAACTTGATTTTTAAAAATTGTAAACTTTTTGAATTTTTCAATTTCTCACTCTGCTGTATATCAAGATATTAACAATTGGTTTTTGATAACTTTTGATTACGGGGGTTCTGAATGTGATTAATATTTACATACTTTTACTTCAGTTCTCAATTATTTTTTAATCAATAAAATCAAAGCTAACTTATGCAATCCGGTACAGCAACTGCAGCAAAAAAGACCTATACTCCGGAAGAAGCCTATCAGGCCTCTTTAGAGTATTTCAAAGGAGATGACCTGGCCGCCAGGGTTTGGGTAAATAAATATGCCCTGAAAGATTCAGACGGAAATATCTTTGAGCTTACTCCAGATGACATGCACAGGAGAATAGCCAAAGAGATCGCAAGGATCGAGGCCAAGTATTCCAACCCCATGACCGAACAGGAGATCTATGACCATATAAAAGACTTTACCTACATCGTGCCACAAGGGAGTCCGATGGCCGGTATTGGGAATCCGTTCCAGATCGCCTCGCTTTCGAACTGTTTTGTGATCGGAAATGAGGGGATGTCTGACTCTTACGGAGGGATCATGAAGATCGACCAGGAGCAGGTGCAGCTGATGAAACGCAGAGGGGGTGTTGGGCACGACCTGTCTCATATCAGGCCTAAAGGATCGGGGGTGAAGAATTCGGCCCTGACTTCAACAGGACTGGTACCCTTTATGGAGCGATATTCCAACTCGACCCGGGAGGTAGCTCAGGACGGAAGAAGAGGGGCTTTAATGCTTTCTGTTTCCATCAACCACCCGGATGCTGAAGATTTTATAGATGCCAAGATGGAACAGGGCAAGGTTACCGGAGCAAATGTTTCAGTGCGTATTGATGACGACTTTATGAAAGCTGTATCAGAAGGTGGTGAATACGTACAAAAATTTCCAATTCATAGTCCGAAACCGAAAACCAGTAAGGTGATCGAAGCGAGCAAGCTTTGGAATAAGATCGTTCACAATGCCTGGAGATCTGCCGAGCCCGGAATTCTTTTCTGGGATACCATTACCAGGGAGTCTGTGCCGGATTGTTACGGAGATCTTGGATATACCACGGTTTCTACCAACCCTTGCGGGGAGATTCCGCTATGTCCTTATGATAGCTGCCGACTGCTGGCTATCAATCTTTTCTCTTATGTGGAGAATCCGTTTACACCACAGGCGAAATTCAATTATGAGTTGTTTAAGTCGCATGCGCAGGTAGCCCAGCGTATGATGGATGATATTATTGACCTGGAACTGGAGAAGATCGATAATATTATCGGGAAGATCGATGCAGATCCAGAAGGTGGAGAAGTAAAACGTGTGGAGCGCAACCTATGGCTGAACATCAGAAAGAAAGCTGAGGAAGGCCGTCGTACCGGGATCGGGATCACCGCAGAAGGCGATATGCTTGCGGGTCTTGGTTACCGATACGGAAGTGAAGAGGCCAACGATTTCTCTGTAGAGGTGCATAAAACCCTGGCCCTGGCGGTGTACCGCGGGTCTGTTAATCTGGCGAAAGAACGTGGTGCCTTTGCTATCTACAGTACAGAAAGAGAAAAGAACAATCCGTTCGTAATGCGTCTTAAGGAGGCCGATGAAGAGCTGTACTATGAGATGTCTGAACACGGAAGAAGAAATATTGCGCTGCTTACCATAGCGCCTACAGGATCCACCAGTTTGATGACCCAGACGACCTCTGGCATTGAACCTGTTTTCCTTCCTGTCTATAAAAGAAGACGTAAGGTGAATCCAAACGACAAGGATGTCCGCGTGGATTTCGTGGATGAGGTTGGAGACTCCTGGGAGGAGTACATTGTTTTCCATCATCGCTTCAAGCAATGGATGGAAGCCAACAACCTAGATACCTCTGCAAATTATACTCAGGAAGAACTTCATAAGCTTGTAGAGCAGTCTCCTTATTACAAGGCGACATCCAATGATGTTGACTGGTTGAGCAAGGTACGTCTTCAGGGACGCGTGCAAAAATGGGTAGACCACTCGATCAGTGTTACCATTAACCTTCCTTCAGATGTGAGTGAATCGCTCGTTGGCGAACTTTACCTGGAAGCCTGGAGGGTAGGATGTAAAGGGGTTACCGTGTACCGCGACGGATCGAGATCGGGAGTACTTATTTCTGCTGATGAAAAGAAGGAAGAAGACAATGATACCCTGACACACTTCCCGCTTACCAGACCTGAGGTGCTGGAAGCCGAAGTGGTACGATTCCAGAACAATAAGGAGAAATGGATCGCTTTCATTGGGCTTAGCGATGGAAAGCCCTATGAGATCTTTACCGGACTTTCTGATGATGAAGATGGAATTCTTCTGCCGCGTTGGGTTAATGACGGGTATATCATCAAGAACAGGAACGAAGACGGAACAGGAAGGTATGACTTCCAGTTCGAGAACAAGAGAGGGTATAAGACCACTATTGAGGGGCTTTCTCATAAGTTCGATCCGGAGTACTGGAACTACGCCAAGCTGATCTCCAGTACCCTGAGACACGGAATGCCAATTGAAAAAGTAGTGGAACTGATCAATTCGCTTCAACTTGACAGTGAATCTATAAATACATGGAAGAACGGGGTAGCCCGTGCCCTTAAACGATTTGTTCCGGACGGAACGGAGATCAAAGGGCAAAGCTGTACCAACTGTAATGGTACCAACCTGATCAACCAGGAGGGTTGCCTTACCTGTAAGGACTGCGGTTCTTCAAAATGCGGTTAACATTTATCTGAATCGCAAACAAAGCCCTTCTTATCCGGAAGGGCTTTGTTGTTTCTGTGCGAACCGGATGATCCCTTGCTTATTTACCTGTGAATTCAGGAGTGGAATGCGGTAATGGGAGCGCACTATCATTAAAATTATCGTAAATTTGCGTATGCAATAAGGAGTATATGTTAGATAAATTAAATGTAGTTAAGCAACGTTTTGACGAGGTGTCTGACCTGATTATCCAGCCGGATGTCATTGCAGATCAGAAGCGTTACGTAGAACTTAATAAAGAATATAAAGATCTCAGGGAGCTCGTGGATAAGAGGGAAGAATACATCCGTCTTAAGGAGAATATTGAGGAGGCCGAAGAGATCATATCGGACGGCAGCGATGCGGAGATGGTTGAAATGGCCAAGATGCAACTGGAAGAGGCCAAAGAAGCCCTCCCGGATCTGGAATCTGAAATAAAATACCTTCTGATCCCGAAAGATCCTGAAGATGCCAAGAACGTGGTCATGGAAATCCGCGCAGGTACAGGTGGGGACGAGGCGAGTATTTTTGCCGGAGATCTTCACCGGATGTATACCAAATACTGTGAAAGCAAGGGATGGAAGGTCAACGTGGTTGACTTTAACGAAGGCACCTCCGGAGGGTATAAGGAGATCATTTTTGAAGTGAACGGACAGGATGTCTACGGTACCCTGAAATTTGAAGCCGGAGTACACCGAGTGCAGCGGGTTCCCCAGACCGAGACCCAGGGCAGGGTACATACCTCGGCGGCTACGGTTATGGTATTGCCCGAGGCGGAAGAGTTTGACGTGGAGCTGGATATGGGAGATGTGAAGATCATCCGAACCACCTCTACCGGACCCGGGGGACAATCGGTAAATACCACCTATTCGGCCATCCAGTTGCAACACCTTCCCACCGGGATCGAAGTGCGATGCCAGGATGAGAAATCACAGCATAAGAACCTGGAAAAGGCTATAAAAGTGTTGCGCTCCAGGTTGTATGAACGCGAACTGGCCAAAAAGCAGGAAGAAGATGCCGCAAGAAGAAAAAGCATGGTATCCAGCGGAGACCGAAGTGCAAAGATCCGCACCTATAACTATCCGCAGGGCAGGGTTACAGATCACCGTATCGGGCTTACCCTTTACGATCTGTCCAATATTGTTAATGGCGATCTCGATAAGATCATTGAAGAGCTCATGATTGCCGAAAATACGGAAAAGCTCAAGGAAGCCAGCGAGACGATTTAAGTACCTCAATAAAAAATCAAAATGTCATATGTTCAGTCATATGACATTTTTTAAATACGTTAAAAGCCATTGCAATGACGAACCAACAACTGGAAGCTCAGATCAGAAAAAAGAAATCCTTTTTGTGTGTAGGCCTGGATACAGATCTCAATAAGATCCCGGAACACTTAAAAAAGGAAAAGGACCCGTTGTTTTCTTTTAATAAGGCGATAGTGGATGCAACTCATGACCTGGCCGTTGCCTACAAGCCTAACATTGCATTTTATGAGGCACATGGGATCCCGGGATGGGAATCCTTAAAAAAGACCATCGATTATATCAACGAGCGTTATCCTGAGGTGTTTACCATAGCCGACGCTAAACGTGGCGATATTGGTAATACTGCGGCCATGTATGCCCGGGCATTTTTCCAGGATATGAACTTTGATTCGGTAACGGTGGCGCCCTATATGGGGAGAGACTCCGTAGAGCCTTTCCTTGAGTTCGAAGGGAAACATACCATCTTACTGGCCCTGACCTCGAATCCCGGAGCCTTTGACTTCCAAACCATAGAACACAGTGGAAAAGCCCTCTATAAACAGGTTTTGGAGACTTCTTCAACATACAAACATGCCGATAGGCTGATGTACGTAGTAGGGGCCACCAAGGCAGAATACCTGGGCGAGATCCGGAAGATTGTTCCGGATAACTTTTTACTAGTTCCCGGAGTTGGGGCCCAGGGAGGAAGTCTCGACGAGGTATGCAAGTACGGTATGAACGATCAGGTGGGCTTGCTCATCAATTCTTCCAGGGGAATTATTTACGCTTCTTCCGGAACCGACTTCGACCAGGTAGCCAGGGAAAAGGCTGCCGATCTGCAGTCGCAAATGGCCTCCTGGCTGTAATGCCGGTATCCCCGGGAATACAGATCATTGACCAGACCGGAAGGCAGATCGAAATAATCGCGCCTCCCCTGCGGGTGGTGAGTTTGGTACCTTCCCTGACGGAGTTGCTTTGTGCCCTGGGACTTGAAGACCTTTTGGTTGGAGTTACCCGGTTTTGTACTGCTCCCGCCCATATCCGAAAAGACAAAAAGATCGTAGGGGGTACCAAAAAAGTGCATACGAACAGGATCTTTGAACTGAAGCCGGACCTGATTCTTTGCAATAAGGAAGAGAATACCCCGGAAATGGTAGCTGATCTCTCCCGTATCTGTCCGGTTCACGTTTCTGATATCATTACCCTGGACCACCTGTTTCTGCTTCTGGAGCAGTACGGGACTATTTTCCGGATTCCGGACCGTACGGCTGCATTAAAAAAAGATATTCAGGAGGTGAGAACACAGCACTCCGAAGCTTTTAAAGCAAGGAAGCCAAGGGCCGCTTATTTTATATGGAAGGATCCCTGGATGCTGGCCGGGGGAGGAACTTTTATAAATACCATGCTGGCCGAAGGTGGATTTGTGAATATTGCGGGAAACACCCTCCGGTACCCGATGATGGAGGATATTCTTCCGGATAATACGGAACCTCCTGAGTTGGTTTTTTTATCGTCTGAACCCTTTCCCTTTCAGGAAAAACATAAGGATGAGGTCCGGGAGTTTTTTCCGGAAAGCAAGGTAGTACTCGTCGATGGAAGTTACTTTTCCTGGTATGGTGCCCGTCTTACCTCGGCCTATCCGTACATGGCTGCATTAAGGAAACGTCTTGGCCTTGATAAGAGGCACAAAAAAACCGGTCTCTAAAGACCGGTTTTTTCAACTAGCTAACTCAAACAATTCAAAGTATGAAATGATTGTACTTTTAAAAGATTTGATTTGAGGTTGTTTTCTATGTCGTTGAAAAATTATTCCAATTGTACTGACCTAAAAAACCCCGCTAGCTAATTTCATTTTGCTTTTTAAATTTATCGAACAATGCATCTAATTATCTCAAATTTAGTAAATTAAATTTATTAAGCCAATTTTCTATATGTTATGAAATCGTTTTTTTTGGTATTTCTTCTTTTTTTTTCGCTGTTCGCTTCAGGGCAGACGGATTCCTGTAATTGCTGTGATGCTCCCCATGGAGCCTTCGATTTCTGGGTGGGTAGCTGGGAGGTGCGCAATCGGGACGGGGTTCTTGTTGGCCGGAATGCCATCACCAGGGAGCAGGGGGGCTGCCTTGTCAGGGAGTCTTATACAAGCACAACGAATAGTTTTTCCGGGAGCAGTCTTAATTTCTATAATGCCGAGACCGGGTTGTGGGAACAGCTATGGGTAGACAACCAGGGTTCATACCTGCATTTGTACGGGACCGGAGAAAATGGTTCAATGGTACTGCAAGGTGATCACGGGAAGGGCGATGACCTCAGAACCGATCGTATCTCCTGGGAACTGATGGAAGATGGACGCATCCGACAGCTATGGGAAAGACGAAAACCCGGGAAAGAATGGAACACCATTTTCGAAGGGTACTATTCAAGCATGGAGGAAGGGTAATTTTCTTTGATGATGGCCCTGGTCTCCGATTTGCTCTTAAATACGCTAAAATCTTTACCTTGGGTTCTAAGAGCACCCAGGACATTTCCATATTGAGCTGCCGTTGCCGGGTTTCCGGTGGTAACCATTCCATAGGCCAATCCGCCAGCAAATGAATCTCCGCATCCGGTCGTATCGATAACTTCCTTTACTTTTACAGAAGAGATCCACTCTTTAATCATATTCCCCTGGTGCATGCGGTAACAGGTGCACCCCCTGGAATCCAGGGTGACATAGAGGATTTTAACCCCGCGATTCAGGGTGTCTCTGGCAAATTCATCCAGATGGGAGGTGAGTTCCTGGTCGTAGGTCGTGAGGATCTTCTCGTCTTTAAACCAGGAGAACTGGGATTCCTCGAGGTTCATTTTAAGAATGTCGATCCACGGGAACCAATCGTACTTTTCTTTCCAGATCCTTCTCAGGCGTTTTCCGTCTTTGTTTACCCAACTCGTCGGGCCGTGAGCATCAAAGATCACCGGGGCATCACTTTTTTCCTTTATATACCGCAGGGTCTCCACGGGAATTTCAAAATCGGTAATTGGCACGATTACGAAAGCATCTACGTCCAGAAACGGGGCAACATCTTCCGGGGATATGGGCGCCATTTTAGCGCTTTGGGTTTCCAGGCGATTGTTTTGGTCTAAAAATTCCAGGTTGATCACCGTGCCGCTCTCGGTATGGGTATACAGCCCGTCGGTCACGATATTGGGATAATCGGAGAAGAGTTTTTTAACCGGATCCAGGTCTTCTGAAAGAATGTGGGAAACAGGAATCACCTCGCCCTCATTCTCCAGGAGTCTGGCAAGGGCGATGGTGGGGTGGGTTACGCACCCGTACTTCTGAATGACTTCGCCCTGATACGTTTTAATGGTGTCTCTGGGTATAGGTCCTAAAACGGCGATTTTCAGATTTTTCTTCATAAAGACAGATTTAGCGCGATATTCATATCACAAAACATAAATTTAAGGAATTCGCTACAAAATTGATAAAGTCATCGCATCGGGATTTCCTTTTTATTTTGAAGTATCAGGAATTTTAAAAGGAATTGTCCGGTCTGTTTTGGTTTATCTGGAATTAAAGCCGACATTTTTTGCATTTTGACTAAATTGCGGACACCAAAAAAGCAATGACAAACACTATGGAACAACAGAAACCATATCAACCTAAAAATAAAGTACGTATCGTAACGGCTGCCTCCTTATTTGACGGTCATGATGCAGCGATCAACATCATGCGTCGTATCATTCAGTCGACCGGCGTGGAGGTGATCCACCTCGGACATGACAGGAGTGTAGAGGAAGTTGTGAATACGGCGATTCAGGAAGATGCCAATGCCATCGCGATGACCTCCTACCAGGGCGGTCATAACGAGTATTTTAAGTATATGCATGACCTGCTAAAGGAAAAGGGTGCATCTCATATCAAAGTCTTTGGAGGTGGTGGAGGAGTAATCCTGCCGGAAGAGATCAAATCGCTTATGGATTATGGGATTACCCGGATCTATTCTCCGGATGATGGCCGGGAAATGGGCCTTCAGGGAATGATTAACGATCTTGTCCGACAGGCCGATTTTCCTATCGGGGATCAGCTGAATGGGGAAGTCGAGGAACTGGAAGAGAAAAATCCTATGGCGATCGCCAGGGTAATTTCTGCCGCAGAGAATTATTATGAGCAGACCAAAGAGGTCCTTGAAAAGATACACAAGCAAAATAAAGGGGTAACCACCCCGGTATTAGGAATCACAGGTACCGGAGGAGCCGGGAAAAGTAGTCTTGTGGATGAGGTGGTCCGGCGGTTTCTGGCTGATTTTCCGGAAAAGACCATCGGGATCATTTCTGTAGATCCTTCCAAAAGAAAGACCGGAGGCGCCCTGCTGGGCGACCGGATCCGGATGAATGCCATAAACAGTCCGAGGGTATATATGCGAAGTCTTGCGACCAGGCAATCCAACCTGGCCCTCTCCAAGCACGTGGCGGAGGCCATAGAGGTGCTAAAAGCCGCCAGGTACGACCTCATTATTCTGGAGACCTCCGGAATCGGACAAAGTGATACGGAGATCCTGGATCATTCAGATGTTTCCCTCTATGTAATGACCCCGGAGTTTGGTGCTGCCACCCAGCTGGAAAAGATCGATATGCTGGATTTTGCAGACCTGGTGGCCATCAATAAATTTGATAAGAGAGGTGCTCTTGATGCGCTGAGGGATGTGAAAAAGCAATACCAGCGTAACCACCACTTATGGGAGACCAAGGCAGACGATATGCCCGTGTACGGAACAATCGCTTCCCAGTTTAACGATCCCGGAATGAATGCCCTCTATAAGGCCATTATGGATACCCTGGCAGAAAAAACCGATACCTCCCTGAAATCTGAATACCGGCTGGGAGACGGAATGAGCGAAAAAGTATATGTGATCCCGCCGAATCGTACCCGTTACCTTTCAGAAATTGCTGAAAATAACAGGGGCTACGATGCCACTGCCGAAAAACAGCGGGAAGTGGCGCAAAAGCTCTACGGGGTCTATACCACTATGAGCGCTGTTTGCGGGAAAACACTTGCCCTGAATTCTTACGGGATTGATCACGACGGACTGGAAGATGCCTTACAGGGAGAGAAAGCAGAATTCGTAAAGCTTCTACTTGCGGAGTTTGACAGGATAAAGCTTAACCTGGACCCTCTCAACTGGGAAACCATCATTCGTTGGGACGAAAAAGTCAACAGGTATAAAGATCCGGTATACACCTTTAAGGTGAGAGGCAAGGAGATCTCCATTAAAACGCATACAGAGTCGTTATCCCATTCACAGATACCAAAGGTGGCGCTTCCAAAATACCAGGCCTGGGGAGACATCCTGTTCTGGTGCCTGCAGGAGAACGTGCCCGGTGAGTTCCCGTATACTTCAGGGCTGTATCCTTTTAAACGTACAGGAGAAGATCCTACCCGGATGTTTGCCGGAGAAGGCGGACCAGAGCGCACCAACCGAAGGTTTCATTACGTAAGCCTTGGTATGCCTGCAAAACGTCTGTCTACCGCATTTGATTCGGTAACCCTTTATGGGAACGATCCGGACCATCGTCCCGATATCTACGGGAAGATCGGTAATGCGGGAGTTTCCGTATGTTGTCTGGACGATGCCAAGAAATTGTACTCCGGTTTCGACCTTGCCGATCCGCTTACCTCGGTTAGTATGACCATAAATGGTCCTGCACCAATGTTGCTTGGATTCTTTATGAATGCAGCCATTGATCAGCAATGTGAAAAGTATATTAAGGAAAACGGGCTGGAAGATGAGGTGAACGCCAGGATCGATGCCATCTATAAGGAAAAAGGAGTGGCCAGACCGGTGTATTACGGCTATGCAAAAGACGGGGAATCAGCAGAGAATGTATTGCCGGAAGGGAATAACGGACTCGGTCTGATGCTCTTAGGGGTCACCGGAGACCAGGTACTGCCTGCTGAGGTATATGCAAAAATAAGGAAAGACACCCTTGCGCAGGTCAGAGGTACGGTCCAGGCCGATATCCTTAAAGAAGACCAGGCACAGAATACCTGTATTTTCTCCACTGAATTCGCACTAAGGCTTATGGGGGATGTGCAGGAGTATTTTATTGAGAATAACATCCGGAATTTCTATTCGGTATCCATTTCGGGATATCATATCGCAGAAGCCGGAGCTAACCCGATTACCCAGCTGGCCTTTACCCTGGCTAACGGATTTACCTATGTGGAGTACTATCTGAGTCGGGGGATGGATATTAATCAATTCGGACCTAACCTGTCATTCTTCTTCTCCAATGGGGTAGATCCCGAATACGCGGTGATAGGAAGAGTGGCCAGAAGGATCTGGGCCAAAGCCATGAAACATAAATACGGGGCCAATGAGCGGGCGCAGATGTTAAAATATCATATTCAGACCTCCGGAAGATCCCTGCATGCCCAGGAGATCGATTTTAATGATATCAGAACCACCCTGCAGGCATTATATGCGATCTACGACAACTGCAATTCTTTGCATACCAATGCCTATGACGAGGCCATCACTACCCCAACCGAGGATTCGGTACGAAGGGCAATGGCCATTCAGCTGATCATAAATAAGGAGCTCGGATTGGCAAAGAATGAAAATCCGATCCAGGGCAGCTTTATCATAGAAGAACTCACCGACCTGGTGGAAGAAGCTGTGCTAACAGAGTTCGACCGGATCACGGAAAGGGGAGGCGTACTCGGCGCCATGGAAACCATGTATCAGCGGTCGAAGATCCAGGAAGAGAGTCTGCACTACGAAACCCTGAAACACACCGGGGAATATCCGATAATCGGGGTGAATACTTTCCTGAGTAGTAAAGGGTCGCCAACTGTAATTCCGCAGGAAGTGATTCGTGCTACCGAGCAGGAAAAGCAGCAGCAGATCGGAACCCTGGACAGGTTGCATGCCGCATATGAGAGAAAGGCAGAAACGTCTCTTGAAAAAGTCCAACGAGCTGCCCTTGATAACGAAAATATGTTCGAGGCCCTCATGGAAGCCACTAAGGTGTGTTCCCTGGGACAGATTACCAGGGCCTTATTCGAAGTAGGAGGTCAGTATCGCAGAAATATGTAAGTATTATTGCGCTTATAATTAAAAAAGGCTGTTCGTTTGGAACAGCCTTTTTTTTATGTTGTAAGGGTTGATCCCTGAACCTCCTAATTGAGCTCCCTGACTCTTCCGGCCCACCTGCTTTGCAACTTTCTGAATTGACCGAGCTCCGAGCGCAATTGTTTAAGAAACAACCTGGCCTGATCGTTACGGCTTTCGATCTGATCACAATATTTTTGGAGTTTTCCTGTTGCCTGGTGTATCGATTTCAGGCTGTTGAGACGTACCAAAGGATCTGCAGAACTTTCTACCATGGCAATGCGTGGTGCCAATCCCAGGGAGGCAGAAAGCAGGTAATCGGAGATCCTGTCGATGCGATCTCGCGAACGGCTGAGCTCCAGAATGTTCTGGTCTGCCGAGAGTAATCGAACCAGCTCCCTGCTCAAGGAAAAGATCTCGATGGCCTTCTTGTAGACAGGTAGTTCGTTAACACTCATGTATTTAGTGCTATAGGTAGTGGTAATTTTTTTCATCAATGCTTTGCTTAACTCAAAAATAGCGCACATAAAATGATTCTGTATTTAAGATTTAATGAAAAAATATTATTTTAGATTAAATATTAATGTTATTACGTGATAATAGTTTATAAATGAAGGTAGATAAATTGAATTGGGAGATCCTGACCATGCTGCAGCAGAACGCAAGGCTATCTAATGCTGAGATCGGGAGAAAGGTAGGACTATCGTCTCCGGCTGTGGCCGAACGGATTAAGAAGATGGAAGATCTGGGGGTTATCAACGGGTACCGCACGGATGTAAGTTATACCGCCGCAGGGTATCAGCTTAAAGCCATTATAACTGTAAGAGCATTTATGGGAAAGCTGAAACCTTTTCTGGAAAAAATACGGGAGTTCAGGGAGGTGGTGAACTGTTACAGGATCACAGGGAACGAGAATATCATAATGGAAGTGGTGTTCCATGATCAGAAGCACCTGGAGGGGTTCATCGATAAGCTGATCACCTATGGGGAGACCCGTACCCATATCGTATTGTCGAATGTGATCTCCAACGCTCCTATCCCTTCCCGTTCCGTTTGAGATGGAGGAGTGGGGCAATCGCCCTGAGTGGCCGGCACCTCGGCTGGGTTTGGGATCGTTTGGAAAAAGAGTTGTAGGAAACTTTTTAACCCAAGATGAAATTAGCTATTTTTATAAGTATACTACTGTTATGAAAAGGATTAAAATCTGGACTTTACTTCTGTTCTTATTACCGGGCATGCTTCTGTGTCAGGAAGCGGTGGTTCCGGGTAAGGTTGTTGATTCGGTACCTCTGGGGTCATCCGGTTTCTTTTCGTATTATGTTCCTTCTCAATACCATGAGGAAAAGGCCTGGCCTGTGATCTATGTCTTTGATCCGGCAGGCCGTGATTCGCTTGCGGTGGAAACCTTTCGGACCGCGGCAGAGCGTTATGGTTATATAATCGTGGCTTCTGATGCCATCAAAAACGGGAGTTACCAGGAAAATTACAAGAACGCCAGGGAATTGTTTAACCGGGTGGAAGAACGCTTTGCTCTTGACACTGTCAATAAATTCACGGCAGGTTTTTCGGGAGGAGCGAGGCTGGCTATTGCCATTGCCGGCCTGTCTAAGGACATCAAGGGAGTGATCGCTTCCGGGGCAGGGGCCCAAAACAATACCATAAATCTGGTGAGGAATAACCCGTTCATTTTTATCGGACTTTGCGGGGACGAGGATTTCAACTATATCGAAATGAAGCTCTCCGGGGTCATCTTTGATGAATTAAAGTACCCTAACGAGATCATCTGGTTCGAAGGTCAACACCAGTGGCCCTCTGCTCAGGTTATAGAGAAGGCCGTTCGCGACCTTTCGGTGATCATGTTCAGCAGGTCTCAGCAAAAGCGTACAGAGGAGGAGTTAATGCAGATGTATGCCGAACAGATGGCCTACAACCGGCAATTACAGCAAGAGGGAGATCTGTTCTGGGCGTACAGCGACCTGGAGAAGATGAGAGACTGGTACAGCATTTATAATAAAGACGGAGAGATCAAGGATGAGATGCGGTCCATACGCCGCAATAAAAGCTACCGGGCCCAGCGTTCAGACATGAGTTATATTGCTGAGATCGAACCGCTCTACCTTAACGAATATGTGGATTTCCTGATCGAGGATATCGCAGTGGGCGACCTGGAGGCTTTGGGATACTGGGATCAGGAACTCAAGCAATTTGACAATACCTTTACCCAAGGTAAAAAGGAAGCGTACCGGAAAATGTCGACCCGGGTGAAATCCATGTTAGCGGTCATTGCAGAACAGGCTAAAAAGGAGCTGGTAGAGCCAAAGAATTACGATCAACTGTTGTTTACAAATATCTTTTTAACCCTTCTAGACCCCGAAAACGAGGTGGCTTACCTCGAGGCGATGCGATTTGCGGTGGCTAAGGGCGAGTATGATATAGCGCTTTATTACACCGATAAACTTCTGGAAAGCGGGTTTTCTGATATGGAAAGACTGAGGAGTTATCCCGGTATCACCCTTTTAAGGATTCAACCTGATTTCGGGGTGCTTCTCGAGAAATATGGTTTTGAATCCCGCTTTTAAGCAGGCCTGGTGGCCCCGGACTGAATGTACTTTATCGAGTATTTAAATCGGGTTACCTTCTTAGTAAGTCTATATCCGGAACTCGATATATATTTAAGAAAGAATTTTTTTGTTTTAGAATTGTTTAGTTAGTAAGGTTTTAAAGAGGAAGGACACGCGTTCTTCCTTTTTTGTTTTAGGAGACTGCCCTAATTTCCTTTTCTGATGGTTCAACCTGTCTGAATCGGTTTGTCGCCAATTGTGCCGGATCGGGATTGCAGGTTGGTGTGAAGTTTCTTTGGATTGTATTTCGGTATGACCTTATTGCTCAAGTACTTCCGATGGCTCCTGGATTTCCTGAACCTCCTTTTCGTATTTTTCAATGGTAAAGCTAAAGCTGCTGCCCACTCCGATCGCCGACTGGATATGGAATTCACCACCCCCTTTGGTAATCATTTCCTTACAAAGGCTGAGTCCTATTCCGGTACCCTTTTCGTTATTTGTCCCATAGGTAGATTCCATATAGGAGGAGCTTTGTGACAGGATACGGTCTATGGTTTTTTGATCCATTCCTATCCCGTTGTCTTTTACCTCTACCTGCCAGATGCCTTCTTTTTCCTCGGCATAGAGAATTACTGCGCCACCGGGTTCGGTAAATTTAATGGCATTAGAAATAAGGTTTCTGAATACAATGGTGATCTGATCGGCATCCGAATAGATCTCGGCTTCCTTCGGGATCTCATTTCTGATGGCGATGTTCTTTTGCTGTGCCTGGTGCAAGAGCAGGTCTATAGAAAGGCTGGCAAGCTTGTGCAGGTTGTGCTGCCTTGGGTTGTTTCTGGCGCCCTTCATCTGGTGTTTAGACCATAGCAGCAAATTGTTCAGGGTAAAGGAAACATTTTTTACCTGGTTACTTAGCTGGGGGGCAAAATCTATGAATTCTTCAGGACCGATCTGTTTGTCGTTGAGCAGATCAATGAGATTGTTCAGGGAGGCTATAGGCGCTCTGAGGTCATGACTTATAATGGAAAATAATTTATTCTTTGTCTCATTAAGCCATTTTAACTGTAGTTCTCTCCTGCCCAGTACCCTGTTCTTTTTGGTGAGGAGATCATTAAGTTTCCTTTCCAGTTTTCGGCTTCTCTGAGTAAGGAATAAAACGGTTAAAAGTATGAGTACTCCCCCGGTAGAGAAGAAGGTGAACATCCTTTGCTTATTCTGGGCCTTTTCACTTTCCATTTGGAGTTGAGCCTCCCTTTCCTGTGCATCTATGCGAACCTCGAGGCTTGCGGCACTCTTCATGTTTTTCTCGTTAAATAGGCTGTCTTCGTATTTTTTGTAAATCTTGTGGTAATACAGGGCAGAATTGTACTGTTCTTCCTTTTCGTAAATAAAGGAAAGGGTTTTAGCACTTTCTTTGGTAATAGCCAGTTCCCCGAGTTTCATGGCTTCTTCCAAAGCCATCTTGGCGTAGGATTTACTCTGGTTGTTATTTTTTATCCCCAGAAAGGCTTTGGAAATGGCATTATCTAGGGAGGCCTTTTCCCGGGAATCATCGATTTGCTCCTGGAGTTCCTGGGCCACTTCATAGGATTCCAGCGCCAGCTGGTAGTATCCCTGTTTCAGGAAGATATCTCCCTTTACCCGCTCTGCAAAGGCCTGCCATGGAATGTCTTTCTTTTCCTTAAAGAGATCAATGCTCTCACTTATGTGTATGAGCGCATCCTCGTATTGTTTGAGGTCCAGGTGGATCTCTGCTTTATTGGCCAGGGTCTGCCCGGTAAACAGATCATCCCCGATCTGCTGGTTTACCCGGTCGGCTTTGTTGATGTATTCAAGGGCCTTGTCGTAGTATTTCAGAACCTGGTAATTTGCTGCGAGTCCTTCATAAGCAAGAGAAAGGCTTATCTTATTGTTGATATTGGGCCGGACCACTTTTCCAAAATGATCGGTGTGCATCTTTTCACCCAATTTGATCGCTTCCATGTAGAAATCGTTCGAGGTGCCTATGTCTCCGGCGTAATTATAAAAACTACCCCTGTTGATGTAACAGCGCATAAGAAGATGATCGTCTTTACATCCCCTGGCGATGCGTTCCGATTCATCAAGAAGCTCTAAGGCCTGATCCAGATGTCCGGTATCGGTAAGGTATATGGATTTAAGATACCGGGCGTTGATCTGCCCCTTGGCATACCCCATCTGATCGGCCAGGATGATGGCCTGACCGGCATAATGACTAAGGCTGTCCATGTTCTTGTGCAGGAACTTTTCAGCATGTTCATTTAACCGGTCTATCCTTAAGGTATCTGCTGAAGGGCCAGAGATCGCTAATTTTTCGCTTTTGAAAACATGGGTGCGCAAACTATCCAGGGATTGAGCCCTGCTAAGGTTCACGCAGCTAAGTAGCAGAAGGATATAGAATATCTTAAAATGCATCCAGAAGATTAAGGGTATTCAAATTTAATAAAATATTTAGATTAACCTAATTTTCAACGAATAAAGTCTACATTTAAACAGAAAAGGACCCCAACAAATAGGGTCCTTTTCGTTATTATAATTTTCGCGTTGCTAAACAATGATCAGATTGTTCTGAGTTCCTTTAATTTAGCCTTCCAGATCGCCAGATCGTCTTTATAGGTCTGGATATTTTTTTTCACATCTTTTACGATGGGATTGTCGTCATCGGCATTAATAAACTGCAGGTTGTTTTCCAGCTGCCTGATTTCGTTCTTCACCTCGTCGATCTTTTTTCGGATAAAGATCTTCTCATTTCGGATCAGGTTATCGTTATCAGCATCTGCCAGGGCTTGCAATTTGTTATCGTATTTAATCAGTTCAGCCTCTTTCTTGTCCAGGTTCATCTTTTTGAACAGCGCATCCAACACCTTGTTGAATTTACCTTCAATACTTTTCTTATTGAACGGTATTTTTCCGAAGGCTTTCCATTGTTCTATGAATGCTTTCACCTGTTCCAGGTCTTTTTCGGAATCTCCAGAAAGTTCAAAGGCTTTGATCTCTTCCATAAAGGCTTTCTTTTTCTCGAAAGCTTCCATTTCTTTTTCGAAATCCTTGTTTTTCCTTGCGTGCAGTCGGTCGAAGTAGTGGTTACAGGCTGCTTTAAAATCGGCCCAAACCTTATCGGAGTGCTTTCTTGGAACATGGCCGATCTTCTTCCAGTCAGACTGAATCTTTTTCATTACCGGGGTGGTCTGATCCCAATCTTCGCTTTCTTTCAGGGATTCTGCAAGGGCTACGAGCTCCAGTTTTTTCTCCAGGTTCCGGTGTTGCTCTTTTTTAAGGTTCTTGTAATAGGTATTCTTGTTGCGGTTAAATCGCCGTACGGCTTCCTTAAAGCCGCTCCAGGTTTGTTCGTTTACCTTGTAGGGAACTTTCCCGGCTTTGAAGAATTGTTCCCGAAGGGTTTCTATTTCCCGGATCTGCTTTTGCCAAAGGTTATGGGAGTTTACCGGTTGGGCTGCGATGGCTGCTATTTTGGCAATGATGTCCTGTTTGACCTTAAGGTTAGCTTCGTAAATTTCTTCCTGGTTCTTAAAGAACTGCTGTCTTTTCTTGTGGATCACTTTGGTGGCCGCACTGAACCGGTTCCATACATCTTCCCTGTGCTCACGATCTACCGGACCTATATCTTCTTTCCAGATCTTGTGAAGGATCTGAAGTTCACGGAAGGCCTTGTTGATGTCTTGTTCATCAGAGAGGGCCTCGGCGCGCTCGATGAGTTTTTGCTTTTCCTCAAGGTTGTGTTTAAAGTCGAGATCTCTGAGGTCGCGGTTCAGGTCGAGGAAATCGTAAAAGATCTCCACGTGATGGTGGTAGGTTCTCCAAACATCATTATAGCTTACCCTTGGGATAGGACCGGCATTACGCCACCTGTCCTGAATTTCCTTGAAATGTTTATACGTCTCATTGATATTTTCCTCTACATTGATAAGTCCTTTAAGTTCTTCAATGATATCCAGGCGCTTTTGAAGATTTTCCTTCAGACGCTTCTCCAGGGTTTTATAGTACTCATTTCGCTTGGATTTATAGTCGGAATAGGCCTCATTGAATCGCTTTTTTACCGGAGAGGAAAAGTGAAAATCGATCTCGTTTCCTCCATTCTCCAGAAATTCCTCTTTCTTTTCTTCAAGCAGTTCCTGAAACTTAAGGTCGAATTCTGATTTGATACCGTCAACATGGGCTTTGATAGCCTGGATCTTTTCGTTGGCAACCAATTTTTCCAATTCGTTCACCAGGGCTTCCATCTCCATAGCATGGTAGTCGGGCATTGGAATGGCATGCCGTTCCTGATGGCCTTCGTCTTCAGCATCTTCAGCATTAGACTCGTCGATCTCGTTTATGGCCTCGTCGTGTTCATCCTCACTCCCGGGGGTGGGTTGTTCCGTTTGGGGGCTGGAGGTTTGCTCCTGGGGATCCTGTGTTGGTGCTAATTCCTTTTCCTGTCCATCTGCATTTTCATGCAGGTTATCACTTTTATTTTCCAACATTTTAAAAATGTTTAAGGTTCATCACTGCTTTAAGAGTTGAAATATACTAACAACAAAGAAGATTGCCAAGACTTTTTAGCGCTTGAACACTGAGGAAAACAGGGCGGGTGTGAAATTATTGATTCCAGATCTCCCAGGCTTTCTCTGCCTGAAAGACCAGCATCTTATATCCGTTAAGCGCGGTACTTCCCTTTTGGATGCCTTCCTTAAGAAAGGAAGTCTGGTCCGGGTTGTAGATCAGGTCGTATAACAAGTGCCTTGAGGTGAGGTATTGGTAGGGCAGGTCCGGCTTTTTCTCAATGTCGGGGAAGGTGCCCAGGGGCGTACAGTTTACGATCAGGAGATGGCTTGCCATGATTTCCGAATTGAGATCCGCATAGGAGATCATTCCGGGTTGCGGATTCCTGGAAACCTGAAGAACGCGGATGCCGGCTTTTTGCAGGGTATAGACCACCGCTTTGGAGGCTCCTCCGGTACCCAGGACCAGGGCGTGCTCCATATAGGTTTTGAGGTGTGGCATCACGGAATGTTCAAATCCGTAGGCATCGGTGTTGTATCCGGTTAATGTTCCCTGGCTTATGCGAATGGTATTTACCGCGCCGATCTCCCGAGCAACAGGGTCCAGGGCGTCCAGATAGGGGATCACAGCCTCCTTGTAGGGTATGGTAACATTGAGGCCGCAGAGATCGCTGGTATTGCGGATCACATTTTCGAAATGGTCAATATCGGGAAGATCGAAATTGACATAGCTGTGATCTTTCAGGTTAAGTTTGCTGAATTTCTCAGAAAAATAAGTTCTGGAAAAGGAATAATCGATATTCCTGCCGATGAGTCCGTATCTATGCTCCATTTCTCTTTTTTTTGTTGCCATACCATTCCAGGATCAGTAAAAGAGAGATTCCTAAGCCGATAAAGGCTACGGCAATCCAGGTTTCGGCGGCTGAAGGATCCGGTAAAAACCGCTCGTAATTCAGAATGATAGGGTCGCCCGCCGAATCTCTCAGGATGCTGCCGTCTTCTGCGGTGCGGTAAATGGTTTTTTTCCAGGGCCAAACCACACCTAAGGAGCCGGTAATAAAGCCGATGATGGTGGCCAGGGTAATATTCTTATAGTGTTTCAGTACGTAGCTCAGCAGGTGACTCAGAGTTACCAGCCCCGTGGCCGAACCCAGGGTAAAAACCGCCAGGATTCGCAGGGTATGCAGCCGTTCCTTGTTATGGATGAAACCGGTATCTCCCTGCAATAGCTCGGCCATGGTGTCGTAGAGGGCATTTACACTGTCTACCAGTAAGAGGACATAGTTGCCCACCAGGATCAGAATAAAGGATCCCGACAGTCCGGGAAGGGTCATGCCGGAAACACTGATGATCCCGCAAAAAAACACAAAAATAAGGTTGTCATTCTCCCGGGCCGGATTCAGAAAACTTATGGAAATACCGGCAAGGGTCCCTATGAGAAGGAAGGATAGTGTCCTTCGGTTCCAGTGATGATAGTCTTTTGCGATATAGTAGATCGACCCGATGATCATGCCAAAGAAAGCAGCCCACACATAGAGCTCTTTCTTCTCTATGAAATAATCGAGGATCTTGGAAACACTGAAATAACTGACGATCATTCCCCCCATGAGCAGGAAGAGAAATTTTCCGTTAATATAGCGGTAAAACACGGAGAACCCCCTGTTGAAAAGCAGTTTAAAGGCTTTGGCATTCACCTTCTGTAAGGAGTAGATAAACTCCTCGTAAAATCCGGCGACAAAAGCCACCACACCGCCGGAAACTCCGGGAACCTTGTTTGCGGCTCCCATGGCAAGTCCTTTTATAAAAAGGAAGATCTTGTCTGAAACGTTTCGGGTAGGATGGTACATAAATCTCAGCTTCTTTTAATGGCTAATCGTTCCAGGAAATAAATAAATAAAAATCCACTCAATGCTAAAACGCAGGCGGCCAGCAGTTGCGGGTTTCCTTCAAAATGAAAAGGGGAGATGCTCTGTTCTACGGTAATGGTCTTTTCTCCTATGGTTCGGCTGCTTACCACCTCCTTCCAGGGCCAGATCTTATTGAGGGATCCGAATATAAACCCGGTTAGTACGGCCAGGGTGGTATTTTTATACCTGCTGAAGAGGTATTTAAGCAGACGGGAAAAGCTAAGCAGACCAAAAATAGCGCCCAATCCGATAATGGCTATGGTTTTCAGGTCTTTTTCGTTCACTGCCTCCAGGACAGTTTCATATGCTCCGAGTAATACCAGGATAAAAGCTCCCGAGATTCCCGGAAGGATCATGGCACAAATAGCAAGGGCACCAGCAAAAAAGAGGAACAGGTTGTTCTGGGTATCCTGCATAGGGGGGAGGGTAGTGATATACCAGGCTACAAGGGCACCGGCGATAAATCCTGCAACGGTAACCAAACGCCAGTGCTGAATTTGTCTCGCCACCAGAATGATACTTGCAAACACCAGTCCGAAGAAGAAACTCCACAATAAAACCGGTTCATTTTCGAGCAGCCATTTTAACAGCCTGGCAAGAGAAAGTACGCTGATGGCGATTCCGGTAAGAAGGGCCAAAAGGAAGTTCCCGTTCACATAACGCCAGGCAGCTCCTATACCGTCTTCCTTCCAGATCCTGATGGCCTGGGGGTTGATCCTGTTTATAGAATCGATAAGTTCTTCATAGATGCCGGAGATAAAGGCTATAGTACCTCCTGAAACCCCTGGTACCACATCGGCGGCCCCCATGGCCAAACCTTTCAGGGTAATAATAACATAGTCAATTAGGCTGCGTTGCATATTTTGTTCTTGAGCGAACAAAAATATACATTTTTTTAGCCTAGACCTCGCGGAAGCTGGAGATTAATTTCTTAACCGTAGCGCGTTTGTACACGGTTGGAAAAAGCACCTCTATGGTTTCGTGATCCTCGTAATTATGGCTAAGAGCATTTCGAAGGTGGTAGTCGCCCTTCAGGTTGTCGGAGATCATATAATACATGCCCGCCAGGCGATACTCCAGGTCCGAATGCTCCGGATAAAACTGCATAGCCTGGTGTAGGCTATGGATGGCACTTTCGTATTCCCCCAGTTGCAGCAGAACATCGGCCCAGGATAACCAGGTGCGTAATTCATAATTACCCAGTTCGATGGTTTTCTGGTAAGCCAGGTCTGCTTCTTCATAGAAATTCAGCAGTTCATTGATTTTCGCACATCGTTTCCAGTAATGCACATTCTCGCTGTCAATATTGATGGCCTTGTTGATGTAATACAGCGCTTTCTGGTAGTTCTGATGCTTGAAATAGAAATCGGTGATGGCGATCCATCCCTTGTCCAGTAACGGATCTTCGTGAACGGTTTTGTAAAAGTATTTTTTAGCCAGGTCGTCGTTGCCAAGTTTATCATGGCATTTACCCAGGCGTAAAAAGGCATAGGAGGTAGGGTCATCCAGTTTGAGGGTGATCTCGTAGTTTTCAATAGCCTCGTTATAGCGTTTCATTTTCTCCAGCACCTTTCCCTTTTCCAGGTAGGCTCCGATAAAGGTGTCGTCGGAGTAAATGGCAAAATCGAAGGAGGTCAGTGCCTCTTTTAGCATTTTTTTGGAGAGAAACTGTTTCCCAAGCTGGTGCCATGCTACTTCGCAGTAGGGATTACTGTTCAGGTAGTCGTTCAGGAAGGAGATGGCGCCGTCGAAATCTTCGAGAAACTCATAGCAATAGATAACGTTGTAAAGGGCGGCATAATCTTCCATGTCTTCTTCAAGGCATCTTAAAAATGCATCCCTGGCCGATTCGTAATCATCCATAAAGAGGAATTCCATCCCCAGCAGTGAATTGATGTCTGCTTTTTCTTCGGACATGCTCAGGGCAATTTGAAGGCATTCGATGGCCTTTTCGTGATTGTCTTTCTTGGAATAGATATTTGCCTTCTGGATAAAGATCTCTTCGTTGGAAACCTCGATCATTTCCACCTCATTGAGCAGGGTTTCAGCAGCGTCAAACCGATTCTCGAAGACCAGGACCTCGACGTTGAGCAGTTTGAGTTCTGTAGAGGCCGGATGCTGTCCGAGCCCTATTTTAATGGCTTTTTTAGCCAGGGCTATCTTGCCGGAATCCAGGTAGTGATGTATGATTTCCTGAAAGTCTTCTGAATCAAAGAAATACACATCGTTCGTCTTAAGCATAGATTCAAACTTCTCTAAAGGCAGGTTTCGATCATCGTGAGCACTGAAAGGCATAGGCGGTGCTTTTTAGGATTCTATGATAATAAATTTAGGCGTTGAGCTTCAAGATTTGAGATCAGGCTTTGATTCTTATCAACAATTTAATTAACATGTTGGTCGCTTAACCGGTCTAATACTTTCAGAATGAGGCGACAACCTTTTCGTATTTCTTCTTCTGAAATGGTCAGGGGCGGGGTTATCCTGACGGCTTTGGGCTCATAGAGTAACCAGAATAGGATCAGGTTTTCTTTCAGGGCTTCAAGTACTAAAGCGTTGGCGGAATCTGCATCGTTCATGATAAGCGCCAGCATCAATCCCTTTCCCCGGATCTCCCGGATCAGGGGGTGAACCAGAAGCGAACGAATCAGGGCTTCCTTTTCCAGGGTAGCCTGGATGAGATCGCTTTTGTGCAATTCCTTTAGGGTGGCCAGGGCAGCAGCAGCTATTACGGGGTTCCCGCCAAAGGTCGTGATGTGGCCTAATTTGGGTGCGTCCATAAGGGTCGACATCATCTCGGATGAGGCAGTAAAGGCCCCGACGGGCATTCCTGAGGCCATTCCCTTGCCCATGACCAGGATATCGGGAACAATGTCGTAATGCATGAACCCAAATAGTTTTCCCGTACGCCCGAAACCCGGTTGAATTTCATCCAGGATCAGTAAGGCTCCGGTTTCCTCACAGCGTTTTTTTACCTTTTCCAGGTATTGGGCTTCCGGGGCTATAAAACCGGCTCCGCCCTGTATGGTTTCCAGGATAACTCCGGCAGTATCACTGGTGATCTTCTGCAGATCGGCTTCCTTATTGAATTCTATAAAACTAATCCCGGGTAACAGGGGCCTGAAGGCCCGTTTGCGTTCTTCATGGCCCATTACACTCATGGTGCCCTGTGTATTGCCGTGATACGCTTTTTTTGCGGCGACAAATTTCCATCGGCCTGTAACGCGTTTGGCGAGTTTCATCGCTCCTTCTATGGCTTCGGTCCCGGAATTCACCAAATAGGTGGTTTCCAGGGGAGGTGGCAGGTGAGAGGCAAGCAGCCTGGTGAATTCTACGGCGGGTTTCAGTATGAACTCTCCATAAACCATGACATGCATGTATTGTGCAGCCTGCTCCTGGACCGCTTTGACCACACGCGGGTGGCCATGTCCCAGGGTATTGGCAGATACCCCGGCAACGAAGTCGAGGTAGGCCTTACCTTCGGTATCGTAGATATAGGAGCCTTCTGCTCTGGAGATCTCGATAGCCAGTGGGTGAGGAGAGGTTTGTGTCTGGTATTTGTAAAAATGTGCTTTCAATCTGTTCTGAAAAACTAAAGATTCGAATAATTCGGGTACGGGCTTTATGTTCCCGGCTGCGGGAGAAGACGTCCTTCCTTAGTAGCCGCAGCTTTTGGTGCTTTGCCGGTTTCTTCCTCCTCCTGGTCATCATCGACGTCCTCAGGAGAGAGGTCCGGATTGTCCGGGTCAATGGGTTCGGTAACCCCGCGAATAACCGGCAGGACAATGTTGTTGTCTGCTTCACTGAAAAGGTCCTCAACTCCGTTGATCATTTCCTTACCCCTCCAGTAAAAGCCGGGGAACTTCCTCTCCTGCACGGGCAGGGCGTTTTCGGTATAAATCTTTCCCTCTACATTAATAGAAGAGGTTACCCGGTCTATCTGGTTATCTGTGATGTTAAAATGTATGGCTCCGCAGAGCTGTTTGTCGATCCCTATGAACTCCCCCTTGTCATCCCAGAGGTAGAAGAGGAGCTCAGCGTTCTTGATCATTTCGATATGGTGAAGCGAATTGTTCTCAAAGTGTCCGAATAGGTCTTTGGCCTTAAGTTGGTTAAAGCCCTTTCGATCTTCCTCTTCATATGTCTGATGACTTGTTGAATCTCTTTGAATGATAAAGGCATTGCCCATTACCTTAAGCGAATCCAGGGTCTCGGTCTTTACGTCAGAGACCAGTACGATACTGTCTCCGGTCATTTGTGAGTCTGCGCTCCAGATCACCGGTCTGTATTTACCTTTCTGATTTTCCGGCACATCCGGGGGGATAAAGGTGATAAACCGGGTAAGCCCGGTCTTTTGATCAGAGTGTATAGAATCGCTTTTCCCGCTCATATCGCTCTTGTAGAAACGGGCATCCCGAAAGGCCCGGATAATGCGACCGTCTTCAGGACCTGTTACCATCAGGGTGTCTCCGTGAATGTAAAGGGAATCCTTTTCGAAAACGGAAATGGCCAGGGCCTTTTTGGTTACGAAAACAGAATCTTCGGCTTTGTAGACCTCGGCATAATGCCCTTTAATGACCCCGTTATTTACGCTATCGATAACCCTGATGTTGTTCGTGGCCGAAGCAAATTCCCTGGCCTTGTCAAAGTACAGGCTGTCGCCATAAATGATACGGTCGTTATAGTCTATCCTTGTGTTTTTTACGCCATACCCGGTTTCTCCCGGGGTGTTGTAATACCCTCGTTCACAATAGATACGGTAATCTCTTCCGGTAATGGTGGAAGGCCCGTACATATAGGCATTCCTGGATTTGGTGTAGTAGTCGAGCCGTGCACTTTCAATTTCGTAATCCGGATTGGTTATTTGTACATCGCTGCTAAATTCATATTTACTGAATTCCAGGTAATATTTTCCGCGATTCGAGGTCAGGGTATTAGCGCTGTCTCTTACCGTACCGGGAGTTTCGTAATACGCTTGCTGGGTATTCCGGTCAAACTTAACTTCTTCGGTGGTGAGGTTCATGCTGTTGTTGCGCAGGTTAACACCTCCCCTGGCTACAGCCAGTTTGGTGTTGGCATCATATTCGGCCTCTTCACTGCTCATCCTGATCGAATCGCCTTGTTGAAAAAAGACGTTGCCAAAGGCCTGGATCCTGTTCTCCTGGCGATAGAAAACCGCCACATCACACCACAGGTCGATACCGTCATGCTCAAATTGAACCTGCTGGTCGTCCTTACTCATAATATCGGCTCCGGGATATTTCACTTCATCCTTGGTGAAATCTCCGGGGTGATTGATAATGATTCTCTTCTTTTCCTGTGCGTGCAGGGCAGAAGAGGCCATGAAGAGTAGCAGCGCTGCTATTTGAATTGCTCGTTTCAAGGTTGTTCACATTTGGTGTTCAAAAATAAGGCTTTTTAGCCAAGGGAGTACAGGTGGGGAATTTTTAACGGTCAATAAAAAACGCATTCCCCGGAGGCAATGCGTTCTTTTTTAACCTTTAGCGTTATAGCGATACGCTTACCTGTGAATGGTCTGAGTTCGGTCAGGCCCCACGGAAACGATCTTAACAGGTACTTCCAGTTCTTGTTCGAGAAAGCTGATATAGGCACTTAACTCTTCCGGGAATTCCTTTTCAGACTTGATGGATGTCAGATCTTGTTGCCATCCTTTCAGCTCGGTATAAATCGGCTCTATATTTTCGGGCTCTATATTGTAGGGCAGGTGGCTGATCTCTTCCCCTCTGTACTTATAAGCGGTACATACCTTAAGATGGTCGAATCCGCTCAATACGTCGGCCTTCATCATCATTAGCTGGGTTACCCCGTTCACCTGAACGGCGTACTTAAGGGCTACCAGGTCCAGCCAGCCGCATCGGCGTTTTCGGCCGGTGGTGGCTCCGAATTCATTACCTACGCGCCCCATGGTTTCTCCTGTTTCGTCAAAGAGTTCGGTAGGGAAGGGGCCACTACCTACTCTGGTGGTATAGGCCTTAAAGATCCCGAGAACCTCTCCGATCTTTCCGGGAGCAACTCCCAGCCCGGTGCAGGCGCCTGCTGCTGTGGTATTGGATGAGGTTACAAAGGGATAGGTTCCGAAATCGATATCCAGTAAAGATCCCTGGGCACCTTCCGCCAGGATGGAGCGGTTGGCCTTGATGGCCTGGTGCATGTACTCTTCACTGTCGATAAAGGTGAGTTCCTTCAATTTTTCGATAGCCGCAAAGAATTCGACTTCCAGTTCCTTAAGGTTGTATTCTACATCTACATTGTAGAATTTTATAATGGCTTCGTGCTTATCGGCAAGTGACCTGTATTTTTCTTTCCAGTCTTCCATCTCCAGGTCTCCCACCCGGATCCCGTTTCTGCCGGTCTTATCCATATAAGTCGGCCCGATCCCTTTCAGGGTAGATCCGATCTTAGCCTTGCCTTTGGCTGCTTCTGAGGCAGCGTCCAGCAGGCGATGGGTGGGCAGGATCAGGTGCGCCTTTCGGGAAATCAGAAGACGCGATTTGATATCGAGGTTGAATTGGTCGAGGTTGTCCAGTTCCTTTTTAAAGATAACCGGGTCTATAACCACACCGTTACCTACTATATTGATTGCATTTTCATGAAAAATACCGGATGGGATGGTGTGTAAAACGTGCTTGATCCCGTCGAACTCCAGGGTATGACCTGCATTGGGACCGCCCTGGAAACGTGCGATAATATCGTAATCGCGGGTAAGAACATCAACGATCTTTCCTTTTCCTTCGTCTCCCCATTGGAGTCCTAGTAGTAAATCTACTGCCATTGTATTGTAATTAATTATTTTCCTTGTTTTTGGTGCCGTAAAAATAAAGGGAGTGGTTCTGGATCTTAATATCAAAGACTTCTTCGATGGTCTTTTTAATACTTTCAATCCTCGGGTCACAGAACTCCATGACCTCTCCGGTGTCGGTGAGGATCACATGGTCGTGTTGCTTGTCGAAATAGGATTTTTCGTAATGCGCCTGATTTTGTCCGAACTGGTGTTTACGGACAAGGCTGCATTCGAGAAGCAATTCTATGGTATTGTAAAGGGTGGCACGGCTAACCCTGTAATTCTTGTTCTTCATTTTGATGTAGAGGGACTCTATATCAAAATGGTCATCGTTGTCGTAAATTTCCTGGAGGATAGCATAGCGTTCCGGGGTTTTCCGGTGCCCGTGTTCTTCTAAAAACTTCGTGAAAACGTTCTTTACGATCTCCTGGTTACTCTTGTCCGTCATTCGGATAACGATTTAGGGTACAAATGTAGTATTAAAAATTAAATTCGGGTGACTTTATTCATTCCGTCTATCTTCAGGAGATTTTCCAGGAGTTTCTTCAAAATGGTGTTGTTTTTGACCTCCACCGTGATCTTTCCGGAGAATACCCCACCCTCGGTATCGAAGCTGATATTCTTCATATTTACATGCATATTGGTGGAGATCACCTTGGTAACATCACTCACCAGTCCGAGGTTGTCAATACCCTCAAGCCGGATCAGTGCAGTGAATTCCTGCTGGGAAGAATCGATCCATTTGGCAGGTATGATCCGGTAGGCATAATTGGATTGCAGGGAAATGGCATTGGGGCAATCTTTTTTGTGGACCTTGATCCCCTCATTCACTGTTATAAAGCCAAAAACGTCATCCCCGGGTATCGGGCTGCAGCAGGGGGAAAACTTATAGTCCAGCTTTTCCTCTTCCTTTCCGAATACCAGCAGGTCGTACTTGTTAGTGATCTCTTCCTTATTAAGATCTTCAGCCTTGCCGGGTTTTCTGATCTTGGTCTTAAAGAAATTAAGCAGGGTATTGCCGCGGGCTGCCGCGAAGTTCTTTAGCTTCTGGTTGTCTATGGTACCTATTCCTACCCTGTAGAAGAGGTCCAGGCTGGTTTTTAGCTTGAAGAAAACCACCAGGTCGTTCACTACCTTTTCATTCAGGGTGATCTTAAGCTGCCGCAGCTTTCTCCTGAGGATCTCTTTTCCTTCTTCCCCGATCTTCTTTCGCTCTTCTTTTAAAGACGATTTGATCTTGGCACGTGCCCTTCCGGTGGTGGCGTAATCCAGCCAGTTGGCATTGGGTTTGGTACTTTCTGAGGTGATCACCTCCACCTGGTCACCGCTTTTTAATTCCCGGTTCAGGGGTACGAGCTTTCCGTTAACTTTTGCTCCCCGGGTCTTAAGACCTATTTCGGTGTGGATACTGAAAGCGAAATCAAGGGGGGTAGCCCCTTTTGGCAACGATTTCAGTTCTCCTTTGGGAGTAAAGACAAAGATCTCCTGGGAGTAAAGGTTAAGCTTGAATTCTTCCACAAAATCCACGGCATTGCCGTCGGCATTCTCGAGGGCTTCCTGCAATCGGTTCAGCCATACATCAATACCTTTTTCCTGCTGGTTGCCGTGCTTGTATTTAAAGTGAGCCGCATACCCTTTCTCGGCGATCTCGTGCATTCGTTCCGAGCGGATCTGAACTTCGACCCACCTTCCCTTAGGGCCCATCACCGTAATGTGAAGCGCCTCATAACCGGTGGTCTTTGGGGAGGAAATCCAATCCCGCAGCCGTACCGGATTGGGACGGAAGTGGTCGGTAACGATCGAATAGATCTTCCAGGCGAGGAATTTTTCATTAGCCGCATCGCTCTTGTAGACGATACGAATGGCAAATTTATCGTAGACCTCGTCAAAGCTCACGTTCTGGGCTTTCATTTTCCGACGGATGGAAAAAATACTTTTAGGACGACCTTTAATGGAGTAATGGAGGCCTTCCTTGTCCAGGCTTTCCTCGATCACATTGGAGAAGGCTTCAATATATGCTTTTTGGTCTTCTTCGCTTTCGCGGATCTTTTCTTTAATGTCGTGGTACACATCCGGTTCTGTGTATTTCAGTCCGAGGTCCTCCAGTTCCGTTTTAATATTATAGAGCCCGATCCGGTGTGCCAGAGGGGCGTAGATATAAAGGGTTTCAGAAGCGATCTTCACCTGTTTGTGATCGACCATGGAATCCATGGTTTGCATATTGTGCAGACGATCGGCGATTTTGATCAGGATCACCCTGACATCGTCATTCAGGGTAAGCAGCATTTTTCTGAAGTTTTCTGCCTGTAGAGAGATATCCTGTTCTGAGCTCAGCTGCGAGATCTTGGTTAATCCGTCTACAATGCGGGCGACGGTCTCCCCGAACAGGCGCTCGATGTCTTCGAGGGTATAGGTGGTGTCTTCCACAACATCGTGCAGCAGGGCTGCGGCAATAGCCGTGGCGTCCAGACCGATCTGCTGGGCCACGATCTTCGCCACCGCAATAGGATGAAAGATATAAGCCTCTCCGCTTTTTCTTCGCTGTTCCTTATGGGCGTCAACCGCTACATCAAAGGCCTTTCGGATGAGTTTTTTATCCTCCTCGGAAAGGGCCTGGTAACTAATGCGGAGCAGTTCCTTATACTGCTGTGCAATCAGTTTATTCTCTTTTTCTACGTCTATTACCGCCATACTTTAAAAATAAGATAATCTACCCGAACAATCAACAAATTCTATGCCTGAAGTGCTTTGATCCTGTCGTAAATTCTGGGATGGGAATAATGCACAAAAACATAGGCCGGGTGTGGGGTAAGGTTGCTCAGGCTGTTTTTGGATAATTTTTTCAGGGCACTTACCAGAGGGGCTGCCTTAAAGGTGGATTTAGCAAAGGCATCTGCCTGGTATTCGAATTTTCTGGAAAACCAGTTCATTCCCATTCCGGTGATCTCTGAAATTGGGCTGTACAGTAATCCGAAGGCCAGTAAACCGGCGTGAAAACTGGGCTCACTTACCCCTATGCCCATGGATAACGCCGGGATGCTGAGAAATAACGAGAGCAGGTAAAGGGTAGCTCCGGTGATAAGAACGGAGGCCAGGAGATTGAACAGGATATGATTCTTTTTGTAGTGCCCCACCTCATGAGCGAGCACCGCAACGATCTCTTCTTCTTCAAGATCGTTGATCAGGGTGTCGTAGAGGGTTACGCGTTTTTCCTTGCCAAAACCCGAAAAATAAGCATTGGCCTTGGTAGATCTTTTCGAACCGTCTATCATAAAGATCTTATTCAGGGAAAAGCCTTCCCCGGAGGCGTATGCTTCAATTTTGTCTCTCAGGCTGCCCTGCTCCAGTGGGGTTTGTTTGTTAAACAGGGGGACGATAAGCCTGCTGTAGAACATATTGGTAAAAATGGAAAGGAGGGTTACCAGGATCCAGGCATAGATCCAGAATGAAGTTCCGGCTTTCTGGTAGAAAAGGATGAACAGGGCGAGTACTCCACCACCCAGCACGGCGCCCAGTACAGCTCCTTTGATCTTATCGGTGATGAAGGTGGTCCGGGTGGTCTTGTTAAACCCGAATCTTTCCTCGATAACAAAGGTATGGTACCAGGAAAAGGGCAGGTTCATGATACTGCTCAGGCCTCCCAGTAGCGCGAAGAATAAAAGGGCCCTCCATACCGGATGATCGGAAATGCCCAGTGCCCATTGGTCTGCCCATTCGAATCCTCCTAAAAAGAAGAAGAGCAGGGTGGCAGTGATCGATACGATGGCCTGCAATACCGAGAAGCGGTAATTGGATTTTTTTTTTGTATTGCTGCGATCTAAGGTATTCATCCCTGGGATAGACATCACCGAGTTCCTCAGGAATGGGATCGTCATAGCGGGTATAATTGAGATAATCCAGAAACTGGTCGGTAAAAAAGTCGGCCAGCAAAATGACAATGATGATGTGGAATACGGTTTGGGGATCCATAGGATGTATTTATTGAAAATTTCGTTGGCGTTTGGCCTCGAAAATAATGATGGCTGCTGATACGGAAACGTTCATCGAGTCGATCTCCCCCTGCATGGGGATTATAACATTCCGGCTGGAGGCTTCCAGCCACTGCTCGGTAAGTCCGGTGGCTTCGGTGCCCACCACAATTGCCGATGGCCCTGTGTAATCTACCTTGTGATAGGCCTCCGAGGCGGTGAGTGCGGCACAATACATGGCGATGTTGTTTTCCCTGAGCCAGGAAATGATCTCCGGGGTGGTCGCTGTGGCCACCTGCGTGGTAAACAGGCAACCTACTCCGGAACGGATGATGTTCGGATTGTAAAGGTCGGTTCTGGGATTGGCGATAATAACTGCATCGAGGTTGGCCGCATCAGCCGTACGCAATAAAGCTCCGATATTCCCTGGTTTTTCAGGAGCCTCGGCTATAAGTAACAACGGATGTTTACTGGTGAACCTGAGGGAATCCAGGGAATGTTGCTTGCTTTCAACCAGGGCGATAACGCCTTCGGTGCTATCGCGGTAGGCTATTTTCCGGTAGACCTCCTCACTCACTTCAATGATTTCGGGAGCCGTGTCGCAGGTTTCCAGCAGTTTTTGCAGGGCGGCGGTATCGGCGATGCCGGTTGCGGTAAAAAGGGTTCTTATCTGGTAGCCACCCTTAATCAGCAGTTCCAGTTCGCGTTGTCCTTCACTGACAAACAAACCGGTCTTTTTTCGGTGCCGTGATTTCTCCCGGATGAGCAGGAGCTCTTTTATAAGTTTGTTCTGCGGGCTGGAGATATATTTCAAGACCTTGAGTTTTATTCAAAAATACCAAATAGGCCCGTTAAAAAGAAAGCATTCCTGAAAAAGGAATGCTTTCTTAAAAAATCTATGTGTTAAGCGGGTTACTCCTCGGCATATTTTCCGGAATAACGCTTCCAAAGTTCGGTCTGGTGGGTTTCAAGACTAATATCCCTTCCCTGTATGTAAGCCTTGCTGAGTTGGTTGGTACGCATATCCAGTGCATCGCCTTCGGCAATGAACAGGGTGGCATCTTTTCCGGTTTCCAGGGTGCCGGTAAAGTCCTCAATTCCCAGGATTTTGGCAGCGTCTCCCGTGATCATTTGAACGGCCTTTTCCTTATCCACGCCGTAGGCGGCAACCGATCCTGCGTAAAAAGGCAGGTTCCGGGTGTTCATACGTTCCATTTGTCCACTTACGTCGATACCGGTAAGTACCCCTTTACTGATCAATGCTGAAGCCAGCATAAAAGGTTTTTTGATCTGGGTGTCATCGGTGGAAGGAAGTCTGTGAGGTCGGGAAACGATCACAGGAATGTTCTTTTCTGCCAGCAGCTCTGCCATGGCGTCAGCCTGGTGACCTCCTACGATCACAGGCGACTCAACCCCGTGCTCTTCCATAAAACTGACCATATCGGCGATCTCTTTCTGACCGTTTACATTGACGAAAAGCTTTTTACTGCCGTCAAAGATGCCCTGAATGGCTTCAAGGGCCAGGTTTCTTGGTTCCTGTTGTCCTTTGGCGTAAGCTTTGGCTTCCCGGAAAAATGAAGCCACCTCATCCAGTTGCTCAGTGTATTGGTCGTTGGGTTTAAAACCGCGTCCTTCCCCCATCCACCAGCGTTTTCTGACGAAACTTTCCGGCCAGTTCATATGGATGGCATCATCGGTTTTGATGGCTGCATCCTCCCAGTTCCAGGCATCCAGCTGTACCACAGAGGAGGTTCCTGAAATTCTTCCTTCCCTGGGGGTGATCTGTGCGGTAAGGACCCCGTTGGGACGCATACTCTCAACCACCTTCGATTCTGCATTATAAGCGATCAGGGCCCGGATATGGGGAATGATATTTCCGATCTCCTCGATGTCGTTGGAGGCGCGTACCGCATCGATCTCCACCAGTCCAAGGGTAGAATTCAGAGCGATGAATCCCGGGTAAACGTGTTTACCCCCGGCGTTGATCACCTCGTCAAAAGCGGCCGCTTCAGCTCCGGAGGCTGGCCCGATATAGGTGATCTTTCCATTTTCAAATCCCACGGCACTGTTCTCGATCACCTGTCCGTTACCCACATGGGCGGTTGCCCCGGTAATCAGTACCGATCCTTCCTGGGCAGGGGCCGGAGTTTGTTGCGCCTGAGCCATCCATGTTCCGGCAAACAGGAGGGCAGCGATGATATGTTTTATTCTTAGCATGATATCTTATTTTTGGTAGATTTCTGAATCGCAGTGAAGGTGCATCTTCTCTTTCATCTCTGGTGCTCTGGTCTTCATACCTTTGTTTTTGGCATCCAGCATCATATTGATCAGCGCGTTGCGTTCTTCCTGGTTCTTTTTATGCGTGGCCTGCATTTGTTCGTAATCGTAGTAAACCACCCCTTCGATCATGGTCTTCTCTGCAATGGCATAGATAGACATAGGGTGATCACTCCACAGCACAAGGTCAGCATCCTTACCTTTCCTGATACTTCCGGTGCGATCATCCAGATGCAGAAGTTTTGCAGGGTTGATGGTCACGAATTTCCAGGCTTCTTCCTCGCTCATTCCACCGTATTTTACGGTTTTGGCGGCTTCCTGGTTGAGTCGTCTTGACATCTCAGCATCGTCAGAGTTGATCGCTACGGTAACTCCCTGGTTATGCATGATGGCTGCATTGTAAGGGATCGCATCGTTCACCTCGTACTTGTAAGCCCACCAGTCGGAGAAGGTAGACCCTCCAACGCCGTGTTCGGCCATTTTATCAGCTACCTTATAGCCTTCCAGAATATGGGTAAAGGTATTTACGCGGAAACCAAAGCGCTCGGCGACCTTCATAAGCATGTTGATCTCGCTTTGCACATAAGAGTGACAGGAGATAAAGCGTTCCCCGTTGAGGATCTCGGCGAGGGTTTCCATTTCCTCATCGTACCGGGGCGCCGTGGTGCGTTCTTTTTGTCTTTTGGAAAGGGCATTGTAGGCTTTCCATTTCTGGTCGTATTCCTTTGCGCGCTGGAAATAATCGGTAAAGACCTGTTCTACCCCCATTCGCGATTGCGGGAAGCGTACGGTGCTGCCCCAATTCGATTGTTTTACATTTTCTCCCAGGGCGAATTTGATGAATTTCGGACTGTTGTCCAGGATCATCGATTCTGCATCTTCTCCCCATTTGAGTTTGATCAGGGCCGAACGTCCCCCGATCGGGTTTGCCGATCCGTGCAGGATCTGTATGGTGGTAACCCCACCGGAGAGGTTGCGGTAAATATCGATGTCTTCAGGATCTACAACATCTTCGATCGTTACTTCTGCTGAACTGTTATGTCCGCCTTCGTTTATGGAGGCAGCTGCAATATGCGAATGTTCGTCGATGATCCCGGCTGTGAGGTGCTTGCCTGTGGCGTCGATTACAGTGGCATTTCCTGCGTTGAGGTTTTGCCCGATAGCAGCGATCTTTCCGTTCTTTACCAAAACATCTGTATTTTCAAGGATTCCTGCATCCTCGCTGGTCCAGACGGTGGCATTTCTGAAAAGCACGTCCTGCTGCTGTGGTTTTTCACTAAAACCGTAAGCCATATTCGGAAAGGAGAGTGGGAGCACTTTGGGCGCCTCCTCGTTTTCTTCTTTTTTTGCTTCAGATTCAAACGGTTTCTCCAGGGTGGCAGTCCAGTTCACAGCATTTCCGTCTGTAAGTACTCCGGTACCGGAGAGATTGGTGTCTGCCCCTGTTTTGGCATTCAATCTAACGAATTGGGTTGCACCCTCACCCACAGGAGTGAAGAACAGGTTTACCCAACCATTCTCGTAATTGAGTTTTGAGGCTATTTTTACACTGTCTTTGGTAATCTCCGATTTAAGTTTTTCAGGAGTTCCGCTGATCTTAAGGTCATAGGTGTTACCTGCAACACTTAGCTTGTAGTCTCCGCGGATATCTTTGGCATCCATATTTGTGATGGTGTACTTCGATCCCTGAACCCAGTTCTCATAGATGGTAGAATTCTTATCGAAAATATCTCCTGAGGTGATCAGGAAGTTAGCCTGGTAACCTGCTTTAAGCATTCCCAGCATATGGTCCATTCCGATAAGGTTGGCCGGCACGGAAGTAAGGGCAGCAAGGGCTTGCTCCTTGGCGAGTCCGTAGTCTACGGCCTTTCTCAGGTTAGGCAGGAAGTTGCTCTTTTTCTGGAGGTCGGCTGCGGTAAGGCTGAATTCCACGCCCTTTGAGGCAAGGACGGCAGGGTTTTGAGGGGCCTGATTCCACATTTTCATATCGGCAAGGCTTATCCGGTTGGTCTGGTACGGATCCGCCACATCAAAGGCTTCTGGAAAATCAAGAGGTATGATATACGCTGCCTTGGTGGCTGCTATGGCATCGGCACGCTCAAATTCGTTTCCACCCCCTTTAAGGATGAAGTTAACTCCGAATTCATCTGCGATCTTATCGGCTCTCAGGGCGTTGAGTTTGTCATCGGCCTCGAAGATCACCGGCAGCGACCTGTTGGCATTGAAAGCCTCCAGGGCCAGGTCGGTCTGGTCTGCACCTCCCTTTTCATACCATTGGGCATCGTGGTACACCTGTCTGATCAGGGCCATGGTTCCCATAAGGGATGAGGGGTAACTTTGACTGGAAGCCACACTTCGCGAAAGCGACATGTGCTGGGCGACATTCTGATGAAGGATGCGGTCGTTGTTGTCACCCTGGTTGTTAAGGGCAACCAGCATGCTGGTACCCCGCATGATCCCGTCAGATTTGTGGGTATTGAGTACCCCGAATCCGGCCTTTAGGTAGTCTTCTGCCTGCTTTTTATCGTAGGCAAAGCTCTCTACAGCCTTTTGGTCGGGTAAAATATGATCGTTCCAGTAATACCCTTCACGACTGGCATCGTACTGTGGATTATTGCCGCGTTGCGCTCTTTTGGGTTTTTCAATCCCGAAATCGCTGTACAGATCGATAAAGGAAGGGTAAATGTGTTTTCCATCCAACGCAATGCTGATGGTGTTTTCAGGAATGTTGACCCCCGTTCCCACGGCGATCACCTTTCCGTTTCTGATCAGCAGGGTCCCGTTCTCAATAATTTCATTGGGGGAAACATGAATGGTTGCTCCGGTAAATGCGGTATGGTTGTTCTTCTGGTTGCTCACCCCGTCGTTCTTCGGAAAGTATTCCTGGGAATGAAGTGACAACCCGAAGCATAGCCATGCCAGCAGGAAAAATTTTAACTTCATAGTTAAGATAATTAGTTAGTGGTTTTTAAAAGCACCTAAAAATAAAGGAAGCTGTAAGAAATTATAGGCGTTTTAGTTTTTTTTAACTTTTACAACGGGGTGTTCTTATAGTAATTCACCAGCAGGGCCACTACATAGCTGTAACTCTTGATGCCCTCTTTTTGATTATTGGCTTTCAGGTAAGAATTGAAAGTACTTTTAAATACGGGTTCGGCAGGATTTTGATACCGTCTCCAGAACATGCTTACTTCCATAAAGTTTTTCAGAATACCCGGATGAATCTTTTCATTATAGCGCTGAAAGGCATCGGGATCACGGCTTTTGATCTCTCCCAGGCAATACCGCAGGACGTAGATATAACCTGAGTATTGGAAATAAGGATCGTCGTTGTTCACTGCCGCGAGGTACCCTATGAAATTGGCTTCATTCTCTGCAGAATACCCCAGCTGGTGGGCGGCTTCATGACAGCTTACCACGGGATATTTGAAATCGATCTGCATCCCGTTGACCTGGGCTTCATTGGTGAACGGGTTCAGGTAGCCGCTATACCCCATATAGGTC
Organism: Robertkochia flava; assembly: GCF_020166515.1. Lineage (GTDB taxonomy): Bacteria > Bacteroidota > Bacteroidia > Flavobacteriales > Flavobacteriaceae > Robertkochia > Robertkochia flava. Next base: position 357,080 of record NZ_JAINZT010000005.1, read on the forward strand.
AGAGGGATGCTGTAAAGACTCGTTTTTATGCTCTCGGGAGCATAAGAGAGGTAAGGGAATTCCCTTTGCAGGTTTTTGAATCCCGATGCGCTCATATCATAAATCTTACGGTTACTGTACGGGATCTTTACCATGATACTGTCGTGGGAGGCCACCTTTGAATGAGCTGTATTGGCCTTCTGGATAAGGCGATCGGTAAAATCAAAGAGCTCTTCGGAGGTGTACTGGTTATCGAGATTTAATTTTTTGTGCAGGGGAAGCCGGTAGTAATTGAGTCCCCAAAAGAGATGGAACACGAAGTAGATCATGGAAATCCCCATGAATAACTGACTGAAAAATTCCCGTGTGCTTTTGAAGAACAGGGGGCCTTTGGTGATGAAGAACTTGATGATGAGGATGCCCAGTACGGTGTAAAGCAGATCTCCTATAGAAAAGGGAACCCAGCCAAATACCCCCCGAAACATTTTGGAGATCCAGAGGTAAAACCCCTGGCTATACCATTTTTCGATGAGTTCCGGCCTTTTGGAGCACCATCTTATCAGAAAGATCTGGGGGAAGATGGACAGGGCAAACAGGGTTTTGAGGGTTTTGGACATACGGTCAAAAATAATAAAGCGATTCTAAATTGCATGTATTACTTTTGTTTAAGATCAAAAAATCAAGATTCATGAATAAAGAAATACGAGCCCTCGAGCCCAAAGCGGTCTGGAGAAATTTTGCTGATCTGAACGCGGTTCCCAGGCCTTCAAAAAAGGAGGAGAAGGTAATTGAGTTTATGCTTTCTTTCGGGAAGAAACTCGGTTTGGAAACCTTTACTGATGCTGTTGGAAACGTGATCATTCGCAAACCTGCCACCCCCGGGATGGAAAACCGAAAACCGGTGGTTATGCAGTCTCACCTGGATATGGTACACCAGAAAAACAACGATACCCATTTTGACTTTGAAACCCAGGGTATAGAGATGTTTGTACAGGACGGTTGGGTTAGAGCCAAAGGGACCACCCTGGGGGCTGACAACGGATTGGGAGTGGCGGCCATCATGGCCGTTCTTGAGAGTGATGATCTGCCACATCCGGCTATTGAAGCGCTGTTTACTATAGATGAGGAAACCGGAATGACCGGAGCAAAGGGCCTTGAAGGGGGTGTTCTTAAAGGAGAGATCCTTTTGAATCTCGATACCGAAGAAGATGATGAGATCGATATAGGGTGTGCAGGAGGTGTTGATATTTCTGCAACACGCTCTTACAGGGAAGAGCCAACCCCGGAAAAGGTAAGAGCTTACAAGATCACTGTAAAAGGCTTACAAGGTGGTCACAGCGGAATGGATATCCACCGCGGTCTGGCCAATGCCAACAAGGTGATGAACCGGTTGCTGATGGACGGGTTTGAGGACTTTGGACTGCGAATTTCGTCTATAGAAGGGGGAGGGCTCCGTAATGCTATTCCCCGGGAGAGCCAGGCGATAGTGGTAGTAGATGAGATCCACGACAATGCCTTTGCCTTTGAGTTTAATCAGTTGGCGGCTACCATTAAAAAAGAATACAGGAAGGCAGAACCTAAAATGGTGATCACTGCAGAGGTAACTCCGGTTCCTCATAAGGTGATGGAATTAGGGGTTCAGGAAGGCATTACCCGCTCTTTATACGCAGCTCATAACGGAGTGTTCTGTATGAGTCCGGATATGGAAGGCCTGGTGCAAACCTCTAACAATATTGCCCGGGTGCAGGTCGGGGATGGAAAGATCGAGGTGTTGTGCCTGACGCGCTCTTCTGTGGAAAGTTCAAAAACCGATCTGGCCAATGGGATCAGGGCGGCCTTCGAACTCAGTGGATGTGAGGTGGAGCTAAGCGGGAGCTACCCGGGATGGACCCCGAACCCCGGAAGTCCGGCCCTGGAATTGCTGCGTAATAAATACGAGGAGCTTTTCGGAGACGCTCCCGAAGTGGTGGCATGTCATGCCGGCCTGGAATGTGGTATTCTCGGGCAGAACTATCCTGAAATGGATATGATAAGTTACGGTCCCACCATTAAAGGTGCCCATTCCCCGGATGAACGCGCGAATATTACCTCGGTGGAAAAATTCTGGAAATTCACCAGGGAGATCCTGGCCAACATACCCGAAAAGGACTAAAGAAAAAAAAGCGGCTTCAGCCGCTTTTTTTAGTAATGCTTTGATTGGTAAGTGCAGGATAGTCTGTTTTATACCTGCCGATACATCTGATAAAAAAAGCCTTCTGAAAAACAGAAGGCTTTTTTAGTGTATTATTCCTCTACGATCTCCAGATCAAAAACCAGGTTGGTGTTCGGTGGGATGACCGGTGGAAAACCTGCCTGCCCGTACCCGAGATGGGAAGGGATGAAAATTCGGATCTTTTCTCCGTACTTCAGCAGGGTAAGGCCCTCTTTAAATCCGGGGATAAGACGTGCTTCCGGATCGATTTCCATGGGGAAGGGACGATACCCGCCCATATCTCTTCGTTGAACGTCAATTTTACCGTACTTTGCCGCAACTTCCTGGATATTGGAATCAAAGAGGTTTCCGTCTTCAAAATAACCGGCATAATTCACCATTACCGTAGATCCCATGGCTGGTTTTTCCCCGTCGGTTTCTTTAAGGTAGATGTATTTTAAGCCTGAAGCTGTGGAATCGGCTTGCTGCTTTTGGCTGGCAAATTCTGCGGCCGCATCTTCGATCATCTTCCTGGCCGCGGCTGCCCGCTCTTCAGCTTGTTTGAAGTAGGTGGTCATCACCTGGGGAGCATCAAAGTTTTTGGCTTCTTTGCCTTTTCTGTAGATCTCCACTTTTTCGATTACGATATCCTCTGCAGGCCTGTTGGCTTTTGAAGGGTCCGTGGAAACTTCAGTAGTGGCTATAGAATCGATAACCTCAAGTCCTTTGACTACCTTACCAAAAACGGTGTGCTTACCGTTGAGCCAGGCCGTGGTGTCATGGGTAATGAAAAACTGGCTTCCGTTGGTTCCGGGGCCTGCATTTGCCATAGACAGTACTCCTTTGCCGTCATGGGTGAGGCTGTCTACGATCTCGTCATTGAATTTGTAGCCCGGGCCGCCCGAACCGGTTCCGGTGGGGTCTCCGCCCTGGATCATAAAATCTTTGATCACGCGGTGAAAAATGGTGCCTTCATAGAATGGTTTTCCTTTGAACTCTTCGTTAACATAGGTGTTGGTACCTTCTGCCAGGCTCACGAAATTGGCTACCGTGAGCGGGGTTTGCTGGTAGTAAAGTTCCACCAACATAGCTCCCTTGGAGGTTTGTATGTCTGCATAGAGACCGTCGTCCAGGTCAGAGACTTTGCTGCTGGAACAGGCCGTAACGATAAGGCCTAAAATAAATAGTAAGCTGATTTTTTTCATTGGATTATGCTATTTGATTTGCGGTTCTTGATTGTCGGGTAAACTGTCTGATTGTCTTTCGATGACCTCCAGCAGCGTTACCGATGCTTTTAAAGGAATGTTGGTCCCTATTTTGTCGTCGTCACCATGGTATCCGTAGCTCAGGGCAGAGGGGAAGAGAAAAGTTGCAGATTCTCCTTCGTGCAGCAATTTAACTGCTGTCCGGATACCTGGAAACAGGGCTTCCTTGTCTACCTTAAACTCGACAGGGCCTATTTCCTCTTCGCTGTAGATAATGTTGTTGTTCAGATCGCTAAGCTCGTAGGTGATACGAACGATATCGCCTTCTGCAGGCTGGTAGGTCTTTGTGCTGTCTGTGGTTTCCAGGTAATACCAGTATCCGTTGGCAGACCGGGTGTAGTCGTGCAGGGAATCTTCTTCGATCAACCCGAGAATCCGTTCTTCTTCGGCTTCCAGTAATTTCTTGTTTCGCTCGATAGATTGTTTCATAAAACTGCCGGTCTTAACGCTCACAGGCCTTCTGGCTTCCGGTGTACTACAGGAAATCAAAACCAATGCGGTAAAGGCGGCTAGGAAAAGAGAGTTTTTCATTGGGTTAGGGCTTCTTTGTATTGAGGTAAAAGACTTTTAAAGAATGCTACGGTTTCTTCCAGGGGAAGGTCGCTTTTTCCTCCGGCAGCATTGATATGACCGCCTCCTTGGAAATGTTTTCTGGAAAATTCATTTACAGAAAAATCGCCCTTGGATCTCAGGGAGATCTTGACGATACCTTCCTGGATGTTTTCTATAAATATAACCGCAAAGCGGATCCCTTTCAGGCTCAAACCGTAATTTACAAATCCTTCGGTATCTCCTTTCTTAAACTGATGCTGATCAAGTTCCTTTGCTGTAAGGGTGATGTAGGCTGTGTTGTATTCTTCCAGGGCAGTGAGGTTGCTCAGGGCGCAGCCCAGAAGTTGAAGACGCTCCGGCGAATTGGAGTCGTAAATATTATTGTGTATTTCCGAATTTTTCGCTCCCTTATCAATGAGGCTGGCGATCACCCTGTGGGTGGTACTGGTGGTAGCAGGAAAACGAAACGATCCGGTATCGGTCATGATTCCCGTATACAGGCAATTCGCTGTGGCCTCACTGATGAGGTCACTGTGCCCAAGAGCATCAATAAAATGGTAGACCATTTCGCAGGTGCTGCTCATGGAAACATCAGAATAGGTTACGGTGGCATAGGTGTCCGGTTGCTGATGATGGTCGATCATGAGGTAGTCTCCGCTAAAGGATTTCAATCCGCTTTCCAGGTCGCCAATACGGTTCAGGGCGTTAAAATCCAGGGTAAAACACAGCTCGGCTTCGCCGATCACTTTTTCGCAGGCATCCTTCCCGGACTCATAGATCAAAACCTGCTCATTTCCGGGCATCCACTTCAAGAATTCAGGGTATTCATTGGGAGCAATCACCACGGGATGATGCCCCTGTGAGCGGAGGTAGTCGTATAGGCCTAAACTGGCTCCGATAGCATCGCCGTCAGGATTTTTATGCGGAATGATAAGTATTTTTTTTGGGGTATTAAGCAGCTTCTTTACTACCTTTATATCGTCCTTTTTCATTGCGTGCAATATACATCAATAAAATAACAGTTTAAAAACTACTACTACTTTTGCAGGACCATACTAAACTAATGCGTAGAACACTTATATTGATCAGTGCACTGGGGCTGTTAGCCGGTTGTAAATCGACATCTTCCTCAGTAACCTATCCTTTACAGGACGGGGAATTTATAATGGCTTTCGGCTCCTGTAATAAACAGGATGAGGAGAATGAACTTTGGGATGATGTGCTTAGTATACAGCCCTCGATCTGGGTATGGGGCGGTGATAACATCTATGCCGATACGAATGATAAGAGGGAAAAACGGAGGGCCTATGAAGAACAGCGCTATCAGGAGGGATACCGGGAACTCAAAAAGCGTGTGCACGTTACCGGAACCTGGGACGACCACGACTACGGGTTGAATGACGGGGGTGGAGACTATGCCTTTAAGGAGGATGCCCAGGAGCTTTTTCTCGACTTTATGGATGTGCCAAGAAACCATCCCAGAAGAGCCAGGGAAGGGGTTTATCACGTGGAGGAATTTTTTACTCCCGGGGGTAAGGTCAGGCTTATCATGCTGGATACCCGGTATTTTCGAAGTCCGTTAACCAAAAACTTCGGGGCCGGAGATAAGAAGTACCTGCCCAATAAAACCCCGGGAAGTACACTTTTGGGAGAAGCGCAATGGAAATGGCTTGAGACCCAGTTGCGCAAATCGGATGCCGATTTTAATATTGTGCTAAGCAGTATTCAGGTACTTTCCAACAAACATGGTTTTGAAACCTGGGGTAATTTTCCATTGGAATCCGAAAAGCTTCTGAATCTGATCCGCGACAGTAAAGCGCGGGGCGTGATCATTCTCTCCGGAGACCGTCATATCTCAGAATTCTCACGGTTAAACCTCGAGGGTTTGTCGTACCCACTTGTGGATTTCACCTCCAGCGGACTTACCCATACCTATGAGAATTTTAAGGGAGAGGAAAATCCGTATCGGGTGGGAGAGGTGATCACCAGGAAAAGTTTTGGTGTACTCAGGCTGAATTTCTCTGAACATACGGCCCTGATGCAGATTGTAGGAGAAGGGGGGGAGGTCCTGGAGGAGTTGCAGCAGGGCTATTAATTCCCTTGCAGTTCAAATTAAAAGCCTTACTTTTGCTCCGAATTTAATAAAGACCAATGGCGACAAACAGAACATTCACAATGATCAAGCCCGATGCCGTAGAGAACGGACATATCGGAGCGATACTTGAAAAGATTACTGCAGCAGGTTTTAAGATCGTTGCAATGAAATTTACTCAACTCAGCAAGCGCGATGCAGAAGAGTTCTATGCGATTCACAATGAGCGTCCGTTCTTCGGGGAGCTGGTGGAGTTTATGACCAGAGGACCTATCGTTGCGGCTATTCTTGAAAAGGATAATGCTGTTGAGGATTTCCGTACGCTGATAGGAGCTACCAATCCTGCAGAAGCCGCAGAGGGAACCATCAGAAAATTATTCGCGACTTCTATCGGAGAAAATGCAGTGCACGGATCTGATAGCGATGAGAACGCAGCTATTGAAGGTGCCTTCCATTTTTCAGGAAGAGAGATCTTCTAATCAGGGCAACCTGTCATATAAAGTAATAATCCCCGGTGGAAATTTCCTGCCGGGGATTTTTTTATCGTAAGATGATCTTTCTGATCACCTCTTCGCCCAGTTCCTCGTTGAGCATCTTGACGATCTTTTCTTTTCCGTAGCTCAGTTCTTCTCTTAAAACAGAAGAACTCAGGGAAACATAAAGGGTGTCTTCCTTGAGCTGCACATCGGTGGTGTAGTTGTTGACCCCGTTTCCCATTAATTTAACCCAGGCATCCCTGGCGTTGATCTTTTCAAGCCCCTTCTCCAGCTTGTTGTCATTGATGAAATCTTTAAGTACATCTGCCAGTGAATGGTATTCTCCGCTGCGTTTCGCCATTATTCCAGTTCCAGTTTTTTAAATCGTTTGTAGGTGTATTTCATCTCCCGCTCATTGAGCAGGATAAGCTGCTCCTCCTTTAGTTGTAATACGGTTTCCGTATGAGAGCTGAGGGGAGTGGTAAATATCAGCTTTAATTTACCATCTTTTTCAACAATAGAAAAGGATTCGCTGTCTCCTGAGGTTATAAAGCTGCCGTCGAGTTGGGGCATTACTTTGGTTTTATACCCGGTGCTGTCACTTTCCAGGGTAAAATGATCGATGGTCGTACTGATGGAATATTCCATGGTGTTTCCTTCCGGCAGGTCTGCCCGTTCAATTTCCCAGTAACCTTCCAGGTTTTTGATATCGGGTTGCTCCGAGCATGCTGTTGTGACCAGGCTTAAGGCAAGAAGTGAGAGTATGGGTATGAAAATGGATTTCATCATATTTCAGGAGTCTGAAAGGTTGATCATTTTATAGGTTTGGTGGGTGGATTTAACCACTTCCTCTGTTCTTTCCGGATGGGTGTCGCTGATAAAGATCTGCCCGAATTCATCTTTATTCACCAGAGCTACTATTTGTCCGACACGATGTTCGTCAAGCTTGTCAAAGATGTCATCCAGCAGTAAAAGCGGAGGCACCCCGGCCTGGGCCTTCAGAAAATCGAACTGGGCGAGCTTAAGCGCGATAAGAAACGATTTTTGCTGCCCCTGGCTGCCGAATTTCTTGATCGGGTGACCGGCGATCTCGAATTTAAGGTCGTCTTTATGCACCCCTTTAGAGGTGTACTGTAAGGCCCGGTCTTTGGAAAGGGATTCCCGGAACAGGTCAGTAAGGGGGCTCTCAAAAAGATGACTTTCATAGCTTACGGAGATCTCTTCTTCCTTACCGGCAATGGCCTTGTACCTTTGACGGAAAATGGGAATAAAGGTTTCCAGGAAATTCCTGCGTTCCTCGAAAATACGGGTTGCCAGGTCGTTCATCTGATGATTGTAGACCTCCAGGGTATCCTTGTCGAAGGTGTTGTTAAGGGCAAAGTATTTTTAAAGGGAATTTCGTTGGGAGAGCAGCTTATTATACGAGATAAGCTGGTGCAGGTAGGTGGCCTTGCTCTGGGAAATAACCCCGTCGATAAATTTTCTGCGGGTTTCACTGCCTTCGATAATGAGGTCGCGATCGGCAGGGGAAATGATCACCAGGGGGATGAATCCGATGTGTTCGGAGAGCTTGTCGTAGATCTTGCCATTTCTTTTAATGACCTTTTTTTGTCCCTTTTTAATGCTTACAACAACCTTCTCTTCTTTCTCGTGCTTTTCGAATACCCCGTCTACCACCATGAAATCTTCACCGTGTCGAATGTTCTGGGAAGCGATCGGGTTAAAATAGCTTTTTCCGAAGGCGAGGTGATACACCGCATCCAGGGCATTGGTCTTTCCGATTCCGTTATTTCCGACAAAACAATTGATCTTTCGGTCCAGTTCGAATTTTTTGGAGTCGAAGTTCTTGAAGTTAATAAGTGATAACTGTTTCAGGACCATGGGTAAAAGCAGTTGTTTTCGGTGTTTTGACGCTTTTGAGAAGCGTCGCAAATTATCTAAAATAAACAAATATAAAGGCTTTCCTATTTCAATATAAATTTTATTTTTGCGGGGCATATAATTAAAATTGATCTAATGGCAACGTATAAGAAAAGAGGCTACAAGCCAGCTAGAAAAAAAGAGGAAACTCAGGTACAGGATGAACACAGTGCAACAGCAGAGGTGTTTAATACCCTGGATGAGGGTGCCGGTAAAACGGAGGAGTGGGTGATCAAAAACCAAAAGTATATTCTGGGTGGTATCGGAGTAGTGGTTTTTGCAGTTCTTGCTTTTCTGGGATATCAGCAGTTTATACTAAAGCCAAAAGAAGCAGAGGCTTCTAATGAGATGTTCTTTGCCCAGCAATACTTTGATGCGGCCGTAAACAGTACTGCCAAGGATTCTCTGTACAACCTGGCGCTTAATGGTGCTGCCGGTAAATACGGACTGCTGGATATCATTGACAACTACGGTGGAACCAAGGCGGCAAACCTCGCTCATTACAGTGCAGGTATGGCCTATCTGAACATTCAGAAATACCAGGAAGCCATCAACTACCTCGAGCAATTCGAGTCTGAAGACCCTATCCTGGGTGCCCTTGCCAAAGGAAATATCGGAGATGCCTTTGTACAGCTTAACCAGCCTGAAGATGCCATGGAGTTTTACGAGAAGGCTATTGCGCACAGCGATAACAGCTTTACTACCCCTAAGTTCCTGTATAAGGCGGGAACCCTGGCCATGCAAACAGGAAATAACCAGGAGGCTGTTTCTTATTTTGAAAGAATCAAAAATGAGTATCCTGATTCTGAAGAAGCGAGAACAATTGATATCTTTATAGGGAAAGCCAAAACCCTTCAATAATGGCCACTGAGAATAAGAATCTATCGCATTACGATAAAGACAAGATCCCAAACGCGAAACCTTTTCGGTTTGGGATTGTTGTTTCTGAATGGAACCACGAGATCACCGAGGCGCTGTACAAGGGTGCAGAACAAGCCCTTTTAGATTGCGGGGCGCTGATCGAAAACATTACCCGTTGGAATGTGCCCGGGAGCTTCGAGCTTACCTTTGGCGCAAAACAACTTATCGAGAAGACGAAGCCTGATGCAGTGATCGCGATCGGGAGTGTGATCCAGGGAGAAACCAAGCACTTTGATTTCGTGTGCCAGGCTACCGCCCAGGGCATTATGGATCTTAACGTGCAGACCCATGTGCCGGTGATCTTTTGTGTGCTAACCGACAATACCCTGCAGCAGGCTATTGACAGAAGTGGCGGGAAACACGGGAATAAAGGTACAGAAGCGGCGATCGCAGCGATCAAGATGGCGTTACTGGCCCAATAAAAGGGCGTGGCGCGTTCGGATATTATTAAAGACAGGCCTGCCTGTCTTTTTTCGTTTATAGCTTTTCACAGGATCCTATGGAATGTCGGGGCATCGGGCCCGGCGCATAGCTTAACATTTTTTAGGAGGAAGAGGCTGGCATTCTATGCCATTTTAAGTAAATTTGAGATATGAAGCTCCCATCACTTTTTAAACAGCGAGGTAACAAGACGTATAGCTATACGCCCCGATATTATGATGAACGTAAAGAGCGTTTGGAAGAACTGAAACGAAAGAAGGAGGCACATTCTGATGAGGATTATTTTAAGGGGTACCGAAGGAAAAGTTTTCGGGAAGACTGGAAAGCCCAGCGGAGGAGTTCTACTTCCATGAATACCAGGATTCGTCTTGTGGTCATTGTGATCTTTCTTTTCATGTTTGCCTATGTGGCGCTCAGATCTATTAACCTAGACACTATATTTTAATGGCAGATATCATTCAGCTTTTACCGGACCATGTTGCCAATCAAATTGCAGCGGGGGAGGTAGTACAGCGGCCGGCTTCGGTAGTTAAGGAACTTCTGGAGAATGCCATTGATGCCGGTTCCACCCACATCCAGCTTATTATAAAAGATGCGGGGAAGACCCTGATCCAGGTAGTAGATAACGGGAAGGGAATGAGTGAGACCGATGCGAGGTTATCTTTTTCCCGCCATGCCACCTCCAAGATACGTACGGCGGAAGACCTTTTTCAGTTGCACACCAAGGGTTTCCGGGGAGAGGCGCTGGCTTCCATTGCGGCTATCGCCCATGTGGAAATGAGTACCAGCGATAATGAGGAGATGATCGGTACCCGGATCCGCATAGAAGGCGGTAAGCTGGAATCACAGGAAGCGGTAGCTGCCGCCAGGGGTACGTCCATGCAGGTGAAAAATCTGTTTTTCAATATCCCGGCAAGGCGAAACTTCTTAAAATCGGATACGGTAGAGCTCCGTCATATTATTGATGAATTTCATCGTGTAGTGCTGGCTCACCCCAATACAGCCTTTGATTTCTACAACAACGGAAGTGAACTCTTTAAACTGCCTTCTGCCAATATCCGGCAACGTATCGTGCATGTTTTCGGGAACAAGACCAATGAACGCCTGGTACCTGTAGAGGAAGAGACCGGAGTAGTCAGGATCAACGGGTTCGTATTTAAACCTGAATTTGCCAAAAAAACCCGTGGAGAACAGTTTTTCTTTGTAAATGACCGCTTTATCAGGAGTTCTTACCTTCATCACGCTGTGGGCTCGGCTTTTGAAGGCCTGATCAAAGACCATACACATCCGGGGTATTTTCTTTTCCTGGAGGTAGATCCGGGGAGCATTGATATCAATATTCATCCCACCAAGACCGAGGTTAAATTTGATGATGAACATACGATTTACGCCATCATCCGTTCGGCCGTAAAACACAGTCTTGGACAATTCAATGTAGCTCCGGTACTCGATTTTGACAGGGATGCCAATCTCGATACTCCTTATGAATACAATAAGATGCAGGGCGCCCAGGTACCTACCATTGAGGTCGACAGCAGTTTTAATCCGTTCGAGGATGAACCGAAGGTGAGGGGTAATGCGCAGGTGGCAACCGCTACGGGTAAAGGCCATGGGGCTTATTATTCGAAACCTGCAGGGGCTTCCTGGGAAAACCTTTATGTGGGGCTGAACCAGAAGGAAGATTTCAGTTCTATAGAGCTGGAATCTGAAGAAGTCACAGGGTCGCTATTTGAAGACGATAAAGAGCATACCGGAAGTACAACCTACCAGCTGCATAAAAAGTATATTATCACTACCATTAAATCGGGTCTGGTTATCATCGATCAGCACCGGGCTCATCAGCGGGTGTTGTATGAGGAGTTCCTGAAAAATATGACCGTGCAAAGTGGCATCAGTCAGCAATTGCTCTTCCCGATTAAGGTAAGCCTGAATCCGACTGAGATGAGTTTGCTGCAGGAGTTAAGACAAAGTCTTGAAAATACCGGATTTGTTTTTGCCTCCCTGGATGGGGAAGAGGCCGAGATCTCCGGAATACCCGTGATCGTTTCCGAGAGCGAGACGGCCATGGTGCTCGACCAGCTGCTTTCTGACTTTCAGAACGACCTTCCGGAAAGTAATTTTTCACAGGCCGACCTGCTGGCACGCACCCTGAGTAAGAACCTGGCAGTGCGGCCGGGGGAACACCTCAACCAGGCTTCCCAGCAAGCCCTGGTAAACAATCTGTTTGCTACGAAACAACCTGATATTTCACCTTTTAATAAACCTACCTACAGTACATTAACGGTAGACGAGATCGATAAACGTTTTTTATAAATGGGACGAATCACCGAAGCGATCAAGCATTTGCTGATCATTAATATCCTTTTCTTTATTGCGGCTCAATTGCTGAGTGACCAGTTTTATTTTTCCATGGCACTGTGGTTCCCGGAAAATTCCAACTTCGGAGTCTGGCAATTTGTGACCCATATGTTCATGCATGACAAGCGAACGATATTTCATATCCTGTTCAATATGTATGCCTTGTGGGCTTTTGGGTCTCCGCTGGAACAGATCTGGGGCAAGAATAAGTTCCTGTTCTTTTACTTTTCTGCCGGACTCGGGGCAGCCTTAATTCATACCCTGGTAAATTATTACCATTTCAGGGAAGGATACGAGGCCTTGCTGGGGGTGGGGTATACTCCTGAACGTATCGCCAATCTCCTGCCAAGCATTCCCCCGGGACAGTTTCTTCAGGTGGAAGGGATCTCTAACGACGTGATGCAAAATTTTGCCATGGCCTACAATATTCCGGCCGTGGGAGCATCGGGTGCGGTGTACGGGATTCTGGTGGCTTTCGGGATGATGTTTCCAAATGCCGAACTTATGTTGATCTTCCTCCCCATTCCTGTTAAAGCAAAATATTTTATTCCTATCTTAATAGCTCTGGACCTGTTTTCCGGCGTTACCGGAATGTCTATATTTGGTTCAGGGATTGCCCATTTTGCGCACATCGGAGGGGCGTTGTTCGGTTTTATTATGATGTGGTACTGGAAACGGAGTCAGTTTAAAAACAATCGTTGGGATTAATGAGCGTTACAAAGGACCTGCAATATAAATTCTCACGGCTTAACATTGCCGAAAAGCTAATCGCAATAAATGTGGCCGTTTTCATCATTAACGGGCTGGTGACCTTTTTGTTTCAGCTGGATCCCGGTTTTCTGATGAATTGGTTCGAGCTGCCCAAAGGGTTCGGGGATTTCATTATTCAGCCGTGGTCTTTGGTTACCTATGCGTTTTTTCACGGAGGCTTCATGCATATTTTCTGGAACATGCTGCTGCTCTATTTTTCGGGAAGGATATTTTTAAACCTGTTCAGCAATAAGACCTTTGTAAATGTGTACTTTTTGGGTGCCATCGTGGGGGGAATGGTTTTCCTTTTGAGTTATAACATCTTCCCGGCCTTTTCCGGGATCAAAACCTCGCTTATCGGGGCTTCTGCCGCGGTCATGGCTGTGCTGCTCTTTGTGTGTACGTATTTACCCAACCAGGAGGTGCGGGTAATTTTCTTTAATGTGAAACTGTGGTACATAGGGGTGTTTGTGGTGCTGCTCGATCTCATTCAGCTTCCCATGGGGAATTCCGGAGGCCACCTTGCGCATTTGGGAGGAGAGTTGCTCGGTTTTCTCTACGCCCGTAAATTAATGGAGGGTAAGGATATTGGAGAAGGCTTTGGAAGCCTGGTCGATAAAATGGGGGATGCGTTTTCCCGGAAGCGCAAGAGTCCTTTAAAAACCGTTCACCGAAGTAAGAAAATGAGCAGGGATGAAAGGCCTGACCAACAGGAGTATCAGAAGCATATCGATGCCATACTTGATAAGATCAGCAAAAGCGGGTATGAAAGCCTATCCAAGGAAGAAAAGGATTTTCTGTTTAAAGCAGGTAAAGAAGATTAACCGGGTTCCATGAAAAATCTCAACTGGATTCAAAAGGGGTTGTACCTGCTCAATATCATTACCGCCCTGGCCCTGATCTTTGGGTTGCTTATCCCATATATCCCCATAGAGCTTTCTCCTAAACTTTCAATTTTCAGCCTGGCGGTACCTCCCCTGGTGGTGGTAAACCTGTTATTCATGCTTTTTTGGCTTTTTTCACTTAAGAGGCAATGGTTGTTATCCTTCCTGGTACTGCTGGCAGGCTATTCCAGTGTATTGTCTCTTTATAAATTCGGAGGGACTCCCAGTGTGATCACCACCTCGGCTGTGAAAGTAATGACCTATAATGTCCGGCTCTTCAATAAATATGAATGGATCGAACAGGAGGATGTGGCTCAGCGCATACAGGAGATGGTGAAGCAGGAAGATCCTGATATCCTCTGTATGCAGGAATTTCACAAGGAGGAGGAGGGGAGTTTCTCCCAGTACCCCTTCCGTTATGTGAAGTATAAAACCGGGCAGACCGGGCAGGTGATCTTTTCGAAATTTCCGATTGTCGGGGAGGGATCCCTGGATTTTCCGGATTCCGGGAATAATGCCATCTATGCGGATCTCAGTATTGGCCGGGACACGGTTCGGGTCTACAACCTCCATCTTCAGTCGTTCATGATCAATCCTGAGAAGGAAGAAATCAGCCAGGAGAATTCCAATCGAATAGCCAACCGTATGGGAATTGCTTTTTCGCGCCAGAAGATACAGGCAGATATTTTTGAAGCGCACCGCGATACTTCCCCTTATCCGGCCATTACCTGTGGCGACCTTAACAATACCCAGTTTTCTGCCATCTACCGGCAGGTGAGGGGTGATGCTGCGGATACCTTTGAAGAGCAGGGGAAGGGAACCGGAAAGACGTATTATTTTAAGTATTACCCTTTAAGGATCGATTTTATATTTACCCATGAAAGTATTCCTGTGATCTCTCATAAGAACCGGTATGACTTTTATTCAGATCACTATCCGGTCATTTCACAGGTTCGAATTCATTAAAAAGCAATCGGCCATATCTGCGAGGATATGGATCGAGCAGGCGATACCTATAATCCTGGTTCTCCTGGGAAGCAGCAGAAGCATGTACAATACGATCAATGGCCAGGAATGCAGAACATGGAATCCAATGCTGCAACGGTCCGCATCAAATACAGGCGAGGCTAAAAGGTGGTCGGTGTCCAGCAGGATACCGGCCCAAAGCAATAGTAAGGTGTGGCGAAATCTGGAGCCATAGAAAAACCATGCTACAGCTATTGGGATCCCGAAATGAATTCCGTAATGTATTAAAGGTCTCAGGTATTCTGCACTCATTGAACCGACTGACTTTCCAGGTAATTCAATGCATTTGGCCCTTCATTAAATAACAAATCGAGTATGCATAGGTTGGGGATAAATCCTTGCTTTTCTTCAAATACCTGGGTGTAGGGCTGAAAATCGAAAGTTGATTTGCTTTTGGCGTTTGCCAGGTTTCTGTGGTCTGTAGTTTCCTGAGGAGATTTTTCATAGCTTCCAGTAAAACTGTAATCCAGGTCGGTTTGCATGATCTCCGCCAGCAAAAGCGCCGATTCCAGGTTCATATCGTAAAGCCGGGTGTGTTTTTTTTCAAAAAAGGGGGCAATCTCGTCCTCGTAGAATTCAAAGAAGGGAGAGGTGCGGTAGGCGGTCTGTATGGATTTCCAGTGCTGCTTTTTCCAGTCGAAATTGTCTTCTATAACCACTTCCCTGTATTTCTGGTGGCCTTCAGCATTATTGCTGTGCTTGACAGGGACCGATAGCAATTGCGGGCCGTTTGCACTATAGATATACGTCCTGTTGCGATAGGTCTGTTTCTGATAATTGTCTTCTTTTTCAAACACAAATCCGCCCTTTACCATGACCGTAAAATGGGCAATGTTGGGAAAATATGTAGGATGTAAAAGCGGTTTCATGCGAGTGAACTAAGAGGTTTGCTTTTTGCGTTTCCGAAATTGTGCCCATGCGAGATAGATCGCCAGGGCGCCTACAAACCACAACAGGTAGGATTTCGGTTGACCTTCACCGCCCACGGTGGTGAAAACCCGGTCCCAGCGAACCTTCCAGTTTTTCATGCCCTGGGTAAAGTTCTCTACACTCATCCAGATGAATACTGGCTTACCTACAATATGGTCTGCGGGAACAAAGCCCCAGTAGCGGCTGTCTTCTGAGCGGTGTCGGTTGTCTCCCATCATCCAGTAATAGTCCTGCCGGAATGTATAGGTGGTTGTGGGATTCCCATTAATAATGATCTGATTGCCTTCCACATCAAGGGTATTCCCCTCGTATTCGCGGATGATCTTTTTATACAGGGGCAGATTTTCTGTGGTCAGGGTCACTGTTTTCCCTTTTTCCGGCATATAGATGGGCCCCATATTGTCGAGGTTCCAGGTGTATTCCGGGGCATTGGGGAAGAAAGACTGGCTGGTGAGCTCTTTTGGCATCACATAGCGTATCACACTGTCTATAGCCGGGTTGGCACGCAGTTTTTCAGCTCCTTCCAAAGTCAGGGTGGCTTCTCTTTCGAAATTGGCGATCTCCTTTAGATTGAGCCTGTAGTTTCTGACCACTTCCAGGGGAATACCGTTCTTTCCGGTTTGCAGGACGATTCCGCCCTGTTGTGCGTTCTGTGGCGGGGCCGTTAAGTAGGGGGCTACCCCGTTAAGTTGCTGCTGGGTCATATTGCTGGCAATATAAACCCGGTTAAGCTCTCTAGCTCCTGCGTCGATAAGTGCTGCAGAGGTTACGCCCTTAGATGAAGTAACACGGTACGAATACTGGGTTTTTGCCCTGTCCGGTAGCACGGTTTTTTCTCCGTTTATGTAAACGAACCCATCTCTGATCTCCAGGGTATCTCCGGCAATGGCCACACAGCGTTTAACGTAGTTTGACTTCTTATCGATAGGTTTTCGTATGCGTTTGTCTGTGATCTTAAAAAACTGTTCCACCGTATCTGCAGGCCAGCTAAAAACCACTATGTCGTTGCGCTTTACTTCCTGGAACCCGGGCAAACGGAAATACGGTAACTGAGGCTTTTTCAGGTAGGATTTGGTTTTTACCACCGGAAGAGTATCGTGAACCATCGGGAAGGCTACTGTAGTCATCGGTGCCCTTGCCCCGTAATGGAATTTACTCACAAAAAGGAAATCGCCTACTAAAAGGGTTTGTTCCAGGGAGGAAGTGGGTATTACATAAGGCTGAATAAAATACGTGTGCACCAGGGTAGCTGCAACCACCGCAAAAAGAATAGAACTTACCCATTCGCCCAGTGCTGTTCTGGGCTGCAGAGACCGGTCTTCAATATAGTCTACCTCCAGGGCATAGTTTACGTAATAGATATAAAGCCCGAGGGTGATCAGCACTAAGAGGGTGTCTGTGGTGCTGTTGCGTCCAAAGCTTCTGATGGTTTCTACCCAGACCACCGGGATCATGATCAGGTTGATAATGGGCAAGAATAAAAGAATGACCCACCACCAGGGGCGGCGAATGATCTTCATCAGGATTACGGCATTATAAACAGGAACAAGAGCTTCCCAGGCTTTTCTTCCTGCTTTGGTGTACAGTTTCCAGGTTCCAAGAAAGTGGATAACCTGAATAAGGAAGAAGAATATGATCCATTGCGTTGCTGTCATCTTGGATATTTGGGTTTTATGATTCAGGCCGTCAGGCCAGAGAATGTTATCGTTTCAGTAAAAATAGCTGTTTTCTTTAAAATGCTTCAGAGGCTGAGCACATCTTTCATGCTGTATACCCCCTTTTTGTCTTTCAGCCATTCCGCGGCGATAACGGCTCCAAGTGCAAAGCCTTCTCTGTTATGGGCGGTATGGGTGATATCGATGCGGTCTACAGCACTTTCCCAGCTAATGGTATGGGTGCCGGGAACCTGTCCGGTTCTTATGGCTTTAACGGGAATGGATTTTTCATCCGGGTTTTCAAGGCTCCAGTCCTTGTATGGGGTATGTGCTATAATGCCCTCTGCCAGGGTAATGGCCGTACCGCTGGGAGCATCCAGTTTTTGGGTATGGTGGATCTCTTCCATTGCGACCTTATAGGTTTCCAGGTTCCCCATCATTTTTGCCAGGAACCGGTTCAATTCAAAAAAGATATTAACCCCAAGGCTAAAATTGGAGGCGTAGATAAAGGCGCCGTTCTGCGCCCGGCATACCTCGAGAGCCTCGTCATACCTGTCCAGCCAGCCGGTGGTACCTGAGATCACGGGGACATTGTGATGAAAACAATGGGTGATATTTTCAAAGGCAGATTCCGGAACGCTGAAATCAATAGCGACGTCGGCATCTTTAAGATCCAGGGCATCTTGTTTTTTTATGCGGGATACGATATGGTGCCCCCTTTGGCGGGCGATCTCCTCGATCATTTTCCCCATTCTTCCGTATCCGATAAGTGCAATCTTCATGGTCTTGTTTTACTGTGGTCAGAACTTCAGGTTGAGGGTCAGTCCGAAATTGGTGTTAAAACTGGTCTGATCCTGTTCTATAAAGGGTTTGAAGCTCAGGTTGTCGTTTACGTTGTATTGTTTCAGGTGGGCGTCTACATTGGCGTCGATAATGTTAAGCGCATAGAGTCCAACGGTGATAAGCAGGGATAGATCCCGGTTTCTCTGGTAGAATTCCTGGGCATTTCTCAGGGCCTCATCACTTACGTCCGGACTGCCTGGTATAATTCCGCTGTTGTTGATATCGTAGAACTCGTCATTCTGAAATCCGGCGAGCCTGCTTTTATAGGCATCCCGGTACCTGTTGTATTCGTTGGTGTTGTTAATGTAGAAATAAAGCCCGGTACCAATAGCGCCGTAGACTAAAGGGACCTTCCAGTAGCTTTTGTTATAGATCTGCCCCAAGCCGGGTAATATGGCCGAATAAAAGGCGGCCCGTGCAGGGGAAAGCGGATTGATCTGCTGGTTGGAGCGCAGGCTGTCTTTACGCTGCTGCCTTTGAAGCCGGCGAATTTCCTTTTTACTTAAGGAGTCACCTTGTATCCCGGGAGTGGTGAGCGCTGTCTTTGTATTTTCAGAAGCAGGCGATTGGGTTTCCTGTGCGCTGATCGCCAAATGGGAGAGGCACAAAAGAAAGATCGCTAAATATTTTATCTGCACTACTTCAGAAGTTTGGCGAGACGCAAAAAGTCTTCCTTGGAATGAAAAGGAATAATAAGCCTTCCTTTTCCGTTTTTGGCAACTTTTACATCTACTTTAGACGATAGATATTCCGTAAGGCTGTCCAGGTTGTCGGAAACATATTCAGGCATTTCTGCAGCAGCAGGTTTTTTGGTTTCCCCGGTTTCCTTTTTGAGCTGGTAATCGCGTACCAGTTTTTCTGTCTCTCTTACCGAGAGGGAATGCGATATGATCTTTTCATAGATCTGTATCTGGTCTTGTTTACTCTCGATATTGATCAGGGCCCTTCCGTGTCCCATGCTCACAAACCCATCCCGCATTCCGGTTTGAATAATTGGGTCCAGTTTGAGCAGTCGCAGGTAATTGGTAATGGTTGAACGTTTTTTACCTACACGGTCACTGAGTTGTTCCTGAGTGATTTCAATCTCATCCAAAAGGCGCTGGTAAGACAGTGCTACTTCAATAGGGTCGAGATCCTGACGCTGAATGTTTTCCACCAGGGCCATTTCAAGAGACTCCTGGTCATTGGCGATACGAATGTAGGCGGGAACAGATTTTAACCCTGCCAGTTTAGAGGCCCGGAGCCGGCGTTCTCCTGAAACCAGCTGGTATTTGTTAAAATCTACCTTGCGAACCGTAATAGGCTGGATTACTCCAAGCTCCTTAATCGAAACAGCCAGTTCCTGAAGGGTTTCCTCATTGAAGTTGGTACGGGGCTGGAAAGGGTTTACCTCGATGGTCTCCAGATCCAGTTCTACGATATTACCAACTACCTGATCGGCATTTTTGTCTTCTGCCGATTGTATGTCATTTTCCGGGTCCTTTAACAGGGCCGAAAGTCCTCTTCCTAAAGCTTGTTTCTTGGTTGCCTTTGCCATTATACCGCTTGCTTGTTCTTTTCAATAATTTCGTGGGCCAAATTTAGATAATTTGTAGCACCTTTACTGGTCGCGTCGTAATTTATTATGGTTTCTCCGTAGCTGGGCGCCTCGCTCAACCGCACATTACGCTGGATGATCGTATCGAAAACCATATCGCTGAAATGCTTCTGCACCTCTTCAACAACCTGATTGGAAAGTCGTAAACGGGAATCGTACATGGTAAGCAGCATTCCTTCGATATCCAGATTCGGGTTGTGGATTTTCTGAACACTTTTAATAGTGTTCAGGAGTTTTCCCAGTCCTTCGAGGGCAAAATACTCACACTGTATCGGGATGATCACCGAATCGGAGGCCGTAAGGGCATTCAAGGTGAGCAGGCCAAGGGACGGAGCACAATCGATCATGATATAGTCGTATTCGTCCTTTACCTCGGCAATGGCTTTACGAAGCATATATTCCCGCTCGTCCTGATCCACGAGCTCGATCTCGATAGCCACCAGGTCAATATGTGCAGGAATAAGATCTACATTGGGGGAATCGGTTTTTATGATGGTGTCCCTGACCGGCAGGGAGTGTTCCAGTAACTGGTAGGAACCGTGCTCTACAGCCTCTACATCAATGCCTAACCCGGAGGTGGCGTTGGCCTGTGGATCTGCATCGATAAGCAATACCTTTTTCTCCAACACGCCGAGTGAGGCTGCGAGGTTTACAGAGGTGGTGGTTTTGCCCACGCCTCCCTTCTGATTCGCAACAGCAATTATTTTACCCATAACAATAAATAGAATTACCTCGTAAAAATACGATTATTTGTGAGTATTAAAAATGAATTTTTTTAACAACGGCCTTCCTTTTCCCCCATTGGTTCACGGCAGAAATACATAAGCAACTGAGCCCTATCCTGTTTTAGGATAGGGCCGGGAATGCTGGCTTTTCGTTGTTGATAACTTCGTGCCCGGAGTTGCTAACAGCCTGGGGTATTTACTTTTGTTTTTTAGCCCGGATCATGGCTTCGAGCATATCCCACATTTCTTCGGGGATGGCCTCCAATAGGTTGAACTGCCCGGCGCCCTTCAGCCATTCGCCTCCGTCTATGGTGATCACCTCCCCATTGACATAGGCGCTGAAGTCGGAAACCAGGTATGCCGCAAGGTTAGCCAGTTCCTGGTGCTCGCCCACACGCTTCAGGGGGACTTTTTTGGCCAGATCGAATTTTTCTTTCAGTTCTCCCGGTAGTAGTCGGTCCCAGGCGCCTTTGGTGGGGAAAGGACCGGGTGCAATGGCGTTAAAACGCATGCCGTATTTAGCCCACTCCACCGCAAGACTGCGCGTCATGGCCAGTACTCCGGCCTTTGCCGTAGCCGATGGCACTACATAGGCCGATCCTGTCCAGGCATAGGTGGTTACGATATTCAACACGCTGGTATTTTCCTGTTTGGTGTCGATCCAGTGTTTCCCGAAGGCCAGGGTGCAATTTTTAGTTCCCTTCAGGACAATATCGATGATGGTGTCGAAGGCATTTGCAGAAAGTCGCTCGGTAGGGGAGATAAAGTTTCCCGCAGCATTGTTGAGCAATACATCCACTTTTCCGAATTTCGTGATAACCTGGTCTCTCATGGCTTCGACCTGGTCGTAATGGCGTACATCACATTGCAGTGGGAGGCAGGTGCCTCCGGTTTCAGCTTCCAGTTCCTTTGCCGTGTTCTCCAGCTTTTCCATGTTCCTGGAGGTGATGGCTACCCGGGCACCCAACTCGAGGAAATACCGTGTCATTGCTTTTCCGAGTCCGCTACCGCCACCGGTAACCACTATGGTCTTATCTTTTAACGCTCCGTCGCGTAACATTTTTTCTTTAAAGTTCATCTTGGTTGTTTTGAATGATTAATTACGTTGTTATTCCTCGTCTGTAAGGATCTCCAGGATCTTGATAGCCGTGTCACTTATTCGGGTTCCCGGACCGAATACGGCAACCGCCCCGTCTTTGAACAGGGCCTCGTAGTCTTTTCGGGGGATCACCCCCCCGACGATGACCATGATGTCTTCCCTTCCGTAATCCTTAAGGGCTTTAACCACCCGCGGCACAAGGGTCTTATGCCCGCCCGCAAGGGAGGAGACCCCCAGCACGTGGACGTCGTTTTCCACCGCCTGTCTGGCAGCCTCTTCCGGGGTTTGGAAAAGTGGTCCGAAATCCACATCGAACCCTACATCGGCATATCCTGTGGCTACTACTTTGGCGCCGCGGTCATGGCCATCCTGGCCCATTTTGGCGATCATGATCCTGGGGCGTCTTCCTTCTTTTTCTTCAAAGGACCGGGCCATTTCCCTGGCTTTACTAAAACTGCTGTCGTCTTTCACTTCTTTAGAATATACTCCGCTAAAGGATTGGATTTTTGCTTTGTAACGGCCGTAAACCTTTTCCAGGGCTTCCGAGATCTCGCCCAGGGTTGCCCTGAGCCTTGCAGCTTCCACCGCCAGGCTCAGCAGGTTCCCTTCCCCTGTTTCTGCGGCCCGGGTAAGGGCGAGCAGGGCAGCGGTTACTTGCTCCTGGTCTCTGGTGCTTTTGATCTTCTCCAGGCGCTCCAGCTGTTGTCTTCGCACCTGCTCGTTATCGACCTCGAGGGTCTCCAGGTGGTCCTCATTATCGAGCCTGTATTGATTGACCCCGACAATAATATCTTTCCCGCTATCGATACGGGCCTGTTTTCGGGCCGCCGCCTCTTCGATCCTCATCTTTGGAATACCAGCCTCTATGGCCTTTGTCATTCCTCCGAGCTCCTCTACCTCTTCGATAAGCTTCCATGCTTTTGCAGCGATTTCCCCGGTAAGCGATTCCACATAGTAACTCCCTGCCCAGGGGTCTGTTGTCTTGGTAATCATGGTTTCCTCCTGGAGGTACAACTGTGTATTCCGGGCGATATGTGCCGAAAAATCGGTAGGCAGGGCAATCGCTTCATCCAGGGCATTGGTGTGCAGGGATTGGGTGCCCCCGAAGGCCGCTGCCGCAGCCTCTATACAGGTGCGGGCCACATTGTTAAAAGGGTCTTGTTCGGTCAGACTCCAGCCACTGGTTTGTGAATGGGTTCTCAGGGCCAGAGATTTGGGGTTCTGAGGGTGGAACTGCGAGACCAGTTTTGCCCAAAGCATGCGCCCCGCCCGCATTTTTGCGATCTCCATGAAATGATTCATACCAATGGCCCAGAAGAAAGAAAGCCGAGGGGCAAAACTGTCGATGTCCATTCCGGCCTTAAGACCGGTGCGTATGTATTCCAGTCCGTCGGCAAGGGTATAGGCCAGTTCTATGTCTGCAGAAGCACCGGCTTCCTGCATATGGTATCCGGAAATACTGATGCTGTTGAACCTGGGCATATGCCTGGAAGTAAATTCAAAGATGTCTGCAATGATCTTCATGGAAGGGGTGGGAGGGTAGATGTAGGTGTTTCGCACCATAAACTCCTTGAGAATATCATTTTGAATGGTTCCGGATAACAGTTCCGGAGCTACGCCCTGCTCCTCGGCAGTAACGATATAAAATGCCATGATAGGCAATACTGCCCCGTTCATGGTCATGGATACCGACATTTTATCCAGGGGGATCTGATCGAAGAGGATCTTCATATCCTCCACGCTGTCAATAGCCACTCCGGCCTTTCCCACATCGCCGATCACCCTTTCGTGATCGGAGTCATATCCGCGATGCGTGGGAAGATCGAATGCGACCGACAATCCCTTCTGACCTGCAGCCAGGTTACGGCGGTAAAAGGCGTTGCTTTCTTCTGCCGTGGAAAACCCGGCGTACTGCCTTATGGTCCAGGGTCGGCGTACATACATGGTGCTGTATGGACCGCGAAGGTAAGGGGCGATTCCTGCTCCAAAGTTCAGGTGTCCGAGGCCTTTGAGGTCTTCAACCGAGTAATGGGATTTTATTTCGATATCTTCTGCGGTGCGTTTTCCCTCAGAAGGGGCATCAGTTCCGGTTTCCGGTGTTTTTAATCTTAAGTCCTGTAATGGTTTTCTGCTCATCGCTTACTCTTCTTTTAGGCGTTTCTTTTCCAGAGACTCTGCCAGGCGTTTCTCAATAATGGGCTCGATAAGTGTCTTTTTCTCCTCTTTTTTTAAAAAGGGATCCAGTTCCAGGTCCTGTTTCATCCGGTCTTCCGGATTGATGTATTTGTTGGTTCCCACAAGAATCCGCTCTTTCCGGTCAAAGGCTTCCTGCTCTTCCCTTGCGGTTTCCTTGATCTTTTTCTGAATGGTATGGTCCATAAGCTGCCTGAGGTATCCTCCTCCTGCTTCGATCTGCTTAAAGATCTCCAGGGCTTTCTCGGCCATTTCTGTGGTTAGTGTCTCGATGTAATAACTTCCGTCAGCCGGATTGTCCACCACATCAAAATAGCTTTCCTTTTTGAGGACCAGCAATTGATTGCGCGCTATTCTTGACCCGAATTCATTGTCTTTATGGTATATGCTGTCGTATGGCATACTGCAAACCGTGTCGGCTCCTCCGAGGATAGCACTCATATACTCGGTCGTGGTTCGAAGCATATTAACGTTGTAGTCATATAGCGTTTTGTTTCGTTTTCCGGGAATAGCCAGGATATGTGGGGTATGGGTATTTCCGTAAGCTCCGGCCAGGGATTCCCAGAGCACCCGGAGGGCTCTGATTTTGGCGATCTCAAAAAAGTAGTTGCTACCCACCCCGCAAAAGAAAAGGGGTTGAAGTGCCGAAGCCTTGATTTCATGGGCCTCGAGCAGATGAAGATACTCATTGGCGTGGGCCAGGGCATACGCCAGTTGTTGTATGGCAGATGCACCTGAGTTAAGGTACCTGCCCAGGTTGATACTTACCTGCGAATGGATGTTCGCTACTCCGGGGTGTTCTTTATCTTGAAGATATGCAAGAATGTCTGCCAGAAGCTGCATATCCTTTTTCTGGTTATAATGCCAGTTACCGGAAGCATTGAGGTCGTTGACCGGGTCCAGAAGGAGGTACACCCTGAAGGTGGTTCCTTCCAGGAAACCGGTAAGTTCCCTGATGAAATCGGGAGATAAAAAATGCATCTCCAGGTAAACCGGAACGGAGGTTTCTCCCAGAGCACTGAGCAAAACCTCCGGCTTTACTTTTTTATCGTGCAATACGAACAGGATGGATTCTGCTCCTTTTTCAAGAGCATGCCGGGCTTTTTTCGCTGCCTTTTCTTCATTGGCGGTGTAAATGCGTTCGCATATGCTCCAGGTCCGTCCGGGAGTGGTTGGTTGCAAAACCGGCCTGTTTTCCAGGTCTTCGGAATGATAAAAGGGTTTTATGGTGATGTTTTCAGGAGTAGTGGTCAGCAGGGTGTTATTGTAATCCAGGCCTTTAAGGTCAAACTGGATCTGCTGCTTCCACTGTTTAGCGCTCACTCCTTTAAATGCATCAAATAAGGGTTTAGTCATTAGTATCAGTTTTTAGGCTGTCTTCGTATTCTATGATAAAGATCTCCTCATTATCCTTTTTATAATAGTATTCCTCCCGGGCAAACCGCTCCAGTTCCCGCTTTTTTTGCAGGGCTCTCAGCGCCTTCTTGTCCTTGGCAATTTCCCGTGTCAGGTGCTTTTTCTGCATCTGGAGTTTTTCGATCTCTGCATTGAGTTCACGATGGGTGAACCACCAGGAATTGGTGTCAAAAAATAACATCCAGATCACGAATACCAGGGAAACCAATACATAAATATTGCTTCCGATTCGAAACCATCTTTTCTCGCGTATGGATTTCCAGTTCATTTAAATGAGGCGTTCGTTTATTATGGTTCGTACGATATTGATCGCAACGGTATTGTACTTGTTATTGGGAATGATAATATCGGCATATTCTTTTGTAGGTTCAATAAACTGCTGATGCATCGGTTTCAGGGTGGTCTGATAGCGGGTTAACACCTCTTCCATATCTCGTCCGCGCTCGTCCACGTCTCTTTTAATACGGCGGATAAGCCTTTCATCAGAATCGGCATGCACATAGATCTTAATGTCAAAAAGATCTCTTACCTCCGGATGGGTAAGTATCAGTATGCCTTCTACGATCATTACCTTTCGCGGAATGGTGGTCTCTGTATCTCCTGTTCTGTTGTGTTCCCTGAACGAATACACAGGCTGCTCCACGGCATTCCCGGCTTTTAATTCCATCAGGTGTGCACAAAGTAATTCGAAATCTATAGCCCCGGGATGGTCGAAATTCACCCTTACCCTTTCTTCCATTGGCATATGAGACAGATCGTTGTAATACGAGTCCTGGGATATGATCCCGACCTCATCCGGAGGTAATTCGTTAATGATCTGGTTAACAACCGTTGTCTTTCCGCAACCTGTTCCTCCGGCAATTCCAATGATTAGCATAAACCCTGATTTATTTACAAAAATAGAGATTTGCAGCGAAGAGATAAAGTGAAAAGTCAAGACCTTTTAAACAGCCTCGCCCGGGCGCTCCGGAATTTGTAAAATCCGGTGCCTAACCGGCAGAGTCGGCTATAGCATTAATGGGGTTTAAAAACAATCAAGAAGGGCGCTGCATAAGGACCCTGCCCCGTATCGTTTAATATTCGGCGGTTTTATCAGGCGGTTGACGGGGAAAAATAACGCACAAAGCTAAATAATACTTAACTTTTCTAAGGAAAAGATGGTCCGGGAGGGCAGGGGTTACTCCTGCAAAAAGATCCCGGGTGATGCTTTCTTTTCTGCCTGAATACAATAGCCTCACTTACTTTCTGCTAATGGTAATCAGAGGCCTGGTCATGCCAGGGCCTTTATCCTTATTCCGGTACCTGTATGATGAATTGCATTAGAAGATTTTTTGTTCCCTTATGCCTGACCCTGTTAGGGGCACTTCCTTTTATTTTATTCGCAGGTCTACCCGAAACGGATCCTTTTCCGACCTATCCTGTGGCGCAGGACAGCATTGCAGGTGTACAGGATTCTCTTGCGTTGAAGCAGGATACTGTAAGGCCTGGGCAGGATGCTGTAGAGGCGGGTGATTCCCTTGCGGGAGGAGCCGAATTAATACGTAAGCTTTGGAGAGACGAGTTTAGTACGGAAGAGGGAAGAAAGGCCTACCAGGAGAAATATCCTCCCGCCTATGTGGTATTTGAAGGTGATACACTATTCCGGATCTATGACAACCTTGGGCCTTTTGGTCCTGGAGAACGCGCCAGGGCAGTGAGTGCAAGAATCGAGGAGATCCTCGAATCGGGGCCTGTAGATCTGAAAGAGCTGAAATTGAGTTGCGATCCGTTGATGTGCAGGATTGTCTATAAGGATATCCTGATCACCACCATGACCCTAAGGCAAGCCGACCTGATGGGATCTGACCTGGAGGAAATGGCCCAAGGCCGTTTTGACCGCCTGTACACATTTATGGAAAGTCAGAAAGACCGCAGCTGGACAATGATCCTGAAAAGACAGCTGATCTTTCTTGTAGCCCTGGTTTTTTTCGTGGTGGGATTCAAATACCTCAATCGTTTTTTGAAATGGCTGATGCTGAAGGTGCTCAGGAGATTCCGGGAACGACTTGGGGCTGTTAAGTTTAACGAGTATGAGTTCCTGTCCAGGGAGCGGTCGGAGATGTTGGTATTATGGTTGCTTAATATCCTGAAGAATATTGGCTTACTGGTGCTGATCTATTTCTATTCCCTCCTGCTCTTTACCATTTTTCCGAAGACAGAGCCCATCGCCATGAAATTGTTCAATTATGTGGTAAGTCCTTTGGAAGAATTTGGTCTGGCCATTATCGGGTTTGTTCCCAACCTGATTACCATCGCGGTGATCATTTTCCTGGTGCGATACCTGAAAAAGGGCCTTAGATTTTTAACCTCAGAGGTCGAGAGGGGAAAACTGGAGATCCCGGGGTTTTATCCCGATTGGGCCCAACCTACCTACAGGCTGATCAGTGTGATCATAACCCTCTTCGCTTTTGTAGTGATCTTTCCCTACCTTCCCGGTAGTGACTCCCCGGCTTTCCAGGGGGTAAGCGTATTTTTGGGCTTGCTGCTGTCTCTGGGATCAACTTCGGCCATCAGCAATATCATCGCCGGACTGGTAATTATTTATATGCGCTCGTTCAAGATCGGCGACCGGGTAAAGATCGGGGATACTACCGGAGATGTCATCGAAAAAACCATGCTGATCACCAGGTTGCGAACGGTTAAGAATGAAGAGGTTACCCTGCCCAACTCCACCATCCTGAATGGGAGTACCATTAATTACACCAGCGGATCACTCAACCAGGGGCTCATCGTGCATACTACCGTTACCATAGGTTATGACGTTCCCTGGAAGCAGGTACATGAACTGCTCCTGGAGGCTGCCGCCCATACCGAACTCATTAAAAAGGATCCGAAGCCCTTCGTGTTGCAAACCAGCCTTGATGATTTCTTTATCAGCTACCAGCTCAACGGGTATACAGACCATGTGAGTTCCCAGGGCCGCATCTATTCGGAGCTTCACGCCAACATACAGGATGCCTTCAATAATGCCGGGGTAGAGATTCTTTCCCCCCATTACCGGGCAGAACGCGATGGGAATGCCAGTACCATTCCGCCCCCACAAAAATCCGGAGCGTCTTAACCGGGAATGTAAAAAAGACGGTTTTAGCCGCTACGTTTAAAAGCTTTTCAGGACTTAGGCACGATCCTGAGAATACCTTTGCCTTCCACGGCTAAATAGAGATACCCGTCCGGACCTTGTTTTACATTTCGGAGTCTTCCTACACCTTCAAAAAGTTTTTCCCGTTTGGTAACACTGTTGCCGTTAAGTTCAAGGCGTTCCAGGTACAGGAACTTTAATGAGCCTGCCAGCAGACTGCCTTTCCATTCGGGGTAGCGGTCGGAAGTAACAAAGGCCATTCCGCTGGGAGCAATAGAGGGAACCCAGTAATACAGCGGCTGTTCCATGCCTTCTTTTTCGGTAAGCTCGGTAAAAGATGTGCCATCGTAGTTGATGCCGTAACTGATTACCGGCCAACCGTAATTAGCCCCTTTTTTAATGATATTGATCTCATCACCACCCTGGGGACCGTGTTCGTGGGTCCATACTTCCCCGGTTTCGGGATGGATCGCCATTCCCTGGGGATTGCGGTGACCGTATGAATAAGCTGCCTCGACAGCATTGGGCTGGCCAACAAAAGGATTGTCTGTGGGAACCCGCCCATCGTCATGCAGGCGGTATACCTTTCCTCCGTCGCGGGTCAGGTCCTGTGGGTTCACCTCGCGGGCTCCCCGTTCGCCGATGCTGAAGTAGAGCATTCCTTCCTTATCAAAGGCCATGCGCGAGCCGAAGTGAACAGATTTGGTGGTGTTGGGCGTTGCCTTGTACAGCAATTCATTATCGGTAAGAGTACTGTCTTTCAGCCGGGCCCGCATAAGTGCCGTATGACCTCCTTCCCCTTCCCCTTCACTGGAAGCATAGGTAAGGTAGATCCAGCCATTTTGCTGGTAATCCGGATGTAATTTGATATCCAGTAATCCGCCTTGTCCGTGATAGTAGACTTCCGGTACGTTAGACACCTTGGTCTTTTTCCCGTTGTCGAACAGGATCAGGTTCCCATTCTGTTCCGTAATGAGCATTCTTCCGTCAGGAAGAAACTCCATACCCCACGGAATGGTAAGGTCATCCACTATTAATTCAGTCGTATAATTTACCTGTTCAGGAGTTTCAATTTCGATGGGGGCTTCTTCCATTGCGGTATCCTTTTTCTGACCACAGGAAGCAGTAATTAATAACCCACATAGGATGGTTGTAAGTTTGATCGTTTTAAAACGGTATTTCATAATTCGGGTTTTCTCTTTGCTACAAAATTAAAAATATTCACCCGCTCTGGAAGCGGTACCGGCTTTTAATTCTTAAGTGCGCGTTCAATTCCTTTAAGTACAATGGGTTCCATTACCCTGTAACCTGCCGCATTGGGGTGTACCCCGTCTTCAGAATAGATTTTTTTCATTCCTTTCTTCTCATCAGACAAGGCTGAAAAGTAGTCGACATAGATATGGTTATTTTCTCCGGCAAAATCCTTTATCCAGGCATTCACCTGGCTTATTTTTTCGACCGGTTCCAGACCGGGTCTCCAGGCATAATCGTAAACGGGAAGGATCGAGCAAAGCACGACCCTGATCCCGTTGGCCTGAGCCAGTTGTGCCATGGCTTTGATGTTATCGGTGATCATCTTAACGCTGGCGTATCCTGTATTTCCGGCAATATCATTGGTTCCAGCCAGAATGACTGCGATCTTTGGCCGGAGATCGATTACATCGGGGGTGAACCGGATCAGCATTTGCGGGGTGGTTTGTCCACTGATGCCCCTTCCGGCAATTTGATGCTCCCGGAAGAATTCCGGGTGATGATCGGCCCAGACCTCGGTGATGGAATTCCCCATAAAGACCACTTTTGGGTAGTTTTGCTGTTCAGCGATTTCCCGGTTGGCGGCAGCATAGCGCTTTAGGTCAGGCCAGTCCCGGGCCATAAGTTCTTTATATAACTTCTCCTGGGCGCTGATATCGTCAGGAACCAAAAGGAGCAGAACAGGTGCCAGAATGTATTTTAAAAGTCTCATAATTACAACTTAAAATCTTACAATAATAAGACTTTAAATTGTAAAGACCGGGAGTCATGGAACTACCACTCAAATGGTTTCCAGCCAACCCCGAATTCTATCCAGTCGGCCCCGGCCCCGTTTCGGGTTTTTAGTCCCAGCTGGGCGAAAAACCGCTTTGAAATTTCATATTGTATGGCAGGCCGAATAAAAAGGTTGTCCTTCATGCGGTCGTCGGTGAGATAGGTACCCAGTTGTACCCTGATATTAAGCCTCCAGAACATGAAGTCATAACCCGCATGTACTCCGATAAGGTACCTGTCTTTACTGTCGGGGTAGGATTCGGCGAGGGAATTGTCATAAAACAGGTCCATCCCCGTGGTAAGTCCATGCATACGGTTGAAATATCTTCTGTAATCCACCACGCCGGAGAAGGTGCCATAGCGCAGGTCAGTACCCTGATCAATATAATTCTGTACCGTGCCTACGGCCAGGTAGATATCCACCGAATTGTTGTAGGGGTTCTTCTCCGATTTCGGCCGCTCCGGTCGCAGGAACCGGGAACTTACCACCGTGGTGGTATAGGGGTCCCTATCCAATTCTTTTTGCAATTGATTGAAGTGATAGCGCATACCCAGGTTTAAACCAAAAAGATTCAAGCCGTAATTCGGGGTATAGGTCCTTCCGTTGCTGTAATGTGTGAAATCTATTCCATATAAAAGATCGATCTCCCGGTTTAATTTCCAGGCCCCTCCGAAATTCACATTAAAGTAAACCGCCATTCTTGCTCCAATGGCATCGTTAAGCGGGTTGCTTTCTTCATTAAATGGTTCAAGATTGTAGGTAAGTCCTAAGGCAGGACTGATCTCCAGAACATTTCTGCGGTGAGGTTTACTCAAAAAGAAGTTTACAAAACCATAGAGGGCATGCGGATTTCCGAATACCTGTGGGTCTCCGATATTAGCAGTGTAGTATCCGACCCCATATGCGGCAAAACCGGTTTCCCGGGACCATTGATCCGCATTGGAAGGTTGCCATGCAAACCTGATATCGAGCGCCCCGTATCCGTAATTAACTTTATCATTCAGGTCCTGTCCTGAATATAGATGAGCTCCGGAGAGTGCTTTTATGGAGATACTTTTAAACTTCCCTTCTTCCTGTGACCACAGTCCTGTGATGCACCCGATCATAAAAAAGATGCCGCAAAAAAGTTGATGGTTCATTTTCATACATATGTGGTATTTATGTTGTGTTTCAGGTGGCGGTTCATAACCGGCCTGATCAGTTGCTGGTATTTAGGCATCAGGGATAAGAAATGCGGACGCATAAAAAGGGAGCCGGAAGAAGAAGAGGGATTTAAAGTTACTTAATTTTTTGTAAATAAAGGCTGACATCTTACTTATAATCAATGTGTTGTGAGACAGGGGCTCATGAAGAGCAGGACAGGCAGTCAGGGGGTGCATTTCACGTATTTTATAGTGCCTTTACCGATGGGAAAACAGATTTACGAAAACGTTTGCGTAGATTTCCGAAAAACAACAATATGACCGGTAAAATTCCCTCTAACGACTATGTGATATTCCTGGATGAGCTCGGTATGGAGTACCTTCCAATGGTAGGTGGTAAGAATGCATCCCTGGGAGAAATGATCAGAAACCTTGGCCATCAGGGTATAAAAGTTCCAAACGGTTTTGCCGTAACGGTAAAGGCATTCGACGCTTTTATCCTGGAAAACCAGTTAAAGGATAAAATAGAAGATATCCTTAAGGGCCTGGATGTAAATGACATCATTAATTTAAGGAAAACCGGTTCAGAGATCCGGAAATTGATTTCAAACGGGAAGTTCCCTGTTTCTGTGGAAAAGGCCATCCTCAGCTCCTATTACAGGTTATCGGAGATGTACGGGCAGGAAGCTACGGATATAGCCGTGCGCTCTTCGGCCACAGCCGAAGATCTTCCCGATGCCTCATTTGCCGGGCAGCAATCCACTTTTCTCAACATTAGGGGCGGGGAAATGTTACTCACGGCCATTCGCAGTTGTTTTGCGTCTTTATATACCGACAGGGCTATTTCCTACCGGTCTTCCAGGGGTTTTGACCACTTTGCAGTGAAACTGTCTGTAGGGGTACAGAAAATGGTGCGATCGGATCTCGGGGTTTCCGGGGTAGCATTTTCCCTGGATACCGAAACCGGTTTCAGGGATGTTATTCTGATCAATGCCGCCTTCGGACTGGGGGAATTGCTCGTTGGGGGTGAAATTCTACCCGATGAGTTTCTCGTTTTTAAACCTGCCCTTAAAAAAGGATACAGGTCTATCATAGAAAAGAAAATGGGTGAGAAGAGCCATAAACTGATCTACGGCCATAAACCCTTTGAAACGGTGAAAAAAGTACCGGTGGAGAAATCCCAGCAATCTGCCTTTTGTCTGGATAATGATCAGATCCTTCAGTTGGCCCGATGGGTTCAGAAAATAGAAGATTATTACACGGGTATACGCGGAAGCTGGTGCCCTATGGATGTGGAATGGGCCATAGATGGGTTAACCGATGAGCTCTATATCGTTCAGGCCAGACCTGAAACCATACATTCCCAGGAGACCCAGGAAGGTATCAAGGAATTCAAGGTGGAGGATGGTGATCTGGCTGAAAGGTTGCTCTTTGAGGGAGTGGCTGTAGGAGAGAAAGTAGGAACCGGAAAGGTTCGCCGTATCGTAAGCCTCGACGGGAGAGATGGAAGTGTAGATGAAACAGCCTTTAAGGAAGGGGAAATCCTGGTCACCGAAATGACCGATCCTGATTGGGAGCCTTTAATGAAAAAGGCCGCAGCCATTATTACTGAAAAAGGAGGGAGAACTTGTCACGCAGCCATTGTAGCGCGGGAAATCGGAGTGCCGGCTATAGTAGGCGCTTCAGGGGCTACCCGTCTGGTGGAAGATGGACAGGAGATTACCGTTTCCTGTGCCGAGGGAAGCACGGGGAAGGTGTACGATGGTAAGATCAATTACAGCCTGAAGGAAACAGCCTATGCCGACTTCCCTCAAACCAGGACACCAATTATGATGAATGTGGGTTCTCCGGAACTCGCCTTTCAATATTCAAGAATTCCCAATAGTGGTGTCGGGCTGGCCCGGGAAGAGTTTATTATTAACAATCATATAAAGGTGCATCCGCTTGCCCTGCTGAGACACCGGGAGATCGGCGATGAAGAACTTTCTGCGGCCATTCAAAAGATCACCGCAGGATATGAATCCGAAAAAGCATTTTTTATCAATAAACTGGCTCAGGGAGTGGCCAGGATCGCAGCTGCCTTTTACCCCAAACGGGTGATTACCCGATTGTCTGATTTTAAATCGAATGAATATTTCCATTTGTTGGGCGGGCAATACTTCGAACCGGAAGAAGAAAACCCTATGATCGGGTGGAGAGGGGCATCGCGCTATTATGCCGAAGATTTCAGGGAGGCTTTTGACCTTGAGTGCAGTGCTTTAAAAATGGTAAGAGATGAATTCGGACTTGATAATCTTACCGTAATGATCCCCTTTTGCAGGACTCCACAGGAACTAAAAAAGGTGCTCGATATCATGGAGGTAAATGGTTTGAAAAGAGGAGACCGCAACCTGGAGATCTACCTGATGGCAGAGATCCCTTCCAATATTATTCTTGCAGAAGATTTTATCCCCATGATCGATGGATTTTCGATTGGTTCAAACGACCTGACTCAGCTTACCCTGGGCCTTGACCGCGATTCCAGCCTGGTGGCTCACCTCTACGATGAACGTAATGAGGCGGTAAAAACCATGATTAGAACCCTGATTAAGACAGCCAGGCGCCACGGAACCAAGGTAGGTATCTGTGGCCAGGGACCTTCCGATTTTCCGGATTTCTCGGAATTTCTGGTACGGGAAGGGATCGACAGTATTTCGGTGACCCCGGATTCTGTGCTGAAGACCCTGAAGGTCATTTCAAGGGTGGAAGCCAAGGATCAGATCAAGGTATAATCATCGGGGAGGAGGAGATACACCCAGGTGAAAATTTTTATTGCATCGAGGTATCTTCCGGGTCCTTAGAACCGGAACCGTGTAAGCTCCTGCTTCCGGTTTTTTCTGAAACAGCGGCTGTAAGCCCGGGTATTTTTAAAATTTAATATCAGGTAGTGTAGAATTTTTTTTACAAAAATGATTCTCTATATTGTCCGAAAATTTTTATTTCGACTACCGTGATGTTTAATAATGTCTTTTCATTTAACGGGAGGATCAGGCGCCTGGAATACGGCCTGAGCCTTATTCTTTACGTGGTATTGTATGCCTGTCTTGTGGTGGTATGGGAGGCTTTTAACCGGGGAGCTTTTATTTTTTACCTGATTTCTGTGGTGCTGTTGTGGTTTCTTCTGGCTCAGGGATCGAAACGCTGTCATGATATAGGGTATTCTGCCTTTTATCAGTTCATTCCTTTTTACTTCCTGATCCTGATCTTTCAGGACGGGCAAAGTGCCCGGAATGCCTATGGGAAAAACCCAAAGGACACCCCTCCGGCAAGTACACTGCCCACTTTAAAGCGTTTAAAAGAAAGGAGGTCTTTTAAACATTCCCGCACCAGGTTGCTCATCCTTATGAGCAGTTCTATTATGAGCTATGTTTTAATTTCAGTAGTACTGCTGGAATACCTTCCCTTTGATGAACTGTTGAAATTTGCAGTGATCTGGTTGCTTGTTGTTCCCTTTTTTTTATTGGCACTACTGGCGGTTTACCGGCGAAGACCCTTAAATCTGAGCTCTTACCTTATTCTTAAACAACGGTTTCTTTTTGGTACCTGTTTCTATATTGGATTGCGACTCTATGTCCTCTTTTTCAGGGAAACGGCCTTTGAACCCTACTCAGTTCCCCTGGAGCTATTATTTATCCTTCTTTTGGCAGGAATTTCCTGGGGTTCCTACAAGATATACCTCTCCATGTTTAACAAAACACAGGTACACGCATGAGGAACTTATCGCATCTTTTTATTTCGGGACTATTGTTTGCAGTCCTCCTCATTTTTGGAATTACCCATGATCGAACGTACCATTACCAGGATCCTGTGGCCTGGTCTGAACTGCCTCTGAATTGGGATCAGTTCAGACTTGTGGATGAACTT
Organism: Robertkochia flava; assembly: GCF_020166515.1. Taxonomy (GTDB): domain Bacteria; phylum Bacteroidota; class Bacteroidia; order Flavobacteriales; family Flavobacteriaceae; genus Robertkochia; species Robertkochia flava. Next base: position 392,582 of record NZ_JAINZT010000005.1, read on the forward strand.
GAAAATAATTATGCAGCCATCATTTATTCGGGGATCGTTGCTCCCGACCTGATCACGGAATCCGATTCCAGGGTATATGCTTATATGGATCCCAATCAGTCAGCAAGAATAGCCGAGGCTTCCCAGGAAGGTTCCAGCGTCCTGATACATGAACAATACCATTTCAACCTTGCCGAGTACTGCTCCCGGTTATTGCGAAGAGCAATTGTTCGCAAGGGCCTGGAAGGAATGTCTTATGAAACCCTCGAGCATTTAAGATTCAAATACACGGACAAGCTGGAAGAACTTCAACAGGAATACGACAATAAAACAGATCATAACCTGAATACCGATGAGCAGAGACAGTGGGTGTTAAAGATCGATGACTGGCTTCGGGAAACTGCTTTGTACAAGGAACCGGACATCTACAACTATTTTAATTTTTATGGAAATAATTCCGGGTATTACAAGGAAATGAGCTATACCCTGACCGGGAAGCTGCTTCCGTCCATTCCTACCGGAATGCAGGAGATGCAATACGGAGAGGTGTACCAGGTCATATATCAGGATGGAGATCGACTGGTTAAATTTTACAAGGACGGAGTTCATACCTCGGGAGGCATTTTTGAAACAGCAACCTTAAAGATCGTACGTAAAGCAGAAGGTGTTGTGGAAACGCATTACCTGGATGCTGATGGGGCGTATAATGAAAAACGGGAGTACGCCATTCGGGAAGCGAGAACCGGGAAGGACGGCAGCCTTGTCTTCCGTTATTTTAACGCCAAACAGGAACGGGTAGACTTTGATGCCAATTTTGAAATAAGGTATGACTTCAATGCAAAAAACAATTCCTATACCTCGACCTTTTTGAACGCACAAGGTATGGAGATCCCCAACGATGAAGGCATAAGTCATGTTCAGAAAATACTCGATAAACATGACAGGACCATCCAGAAAATAAACTTAGACCGGGATCTTCGTATGCTTAATGATCGTAACCTGGTAGCCCGGTATACGTACCGCTATAATGACAATAACCAGGAAACCACTATGAAGTTGTATGACGCCAATGGAGCTTTTGCATATCACCTTCAGGATTATCATTTGAATTATGAATATGATGAACGTGGGAATCTCCGGATAATAAAATCGCTGGATGAAAAAGGGAATCTGATCTATGATGCTAACGGAACAGCGGTCTATGAATATTATTACGACAGGAACGATCGCGTCATGTTGGAGAAAAGGTTTAACCATAAATACGACCCGGTAGTGTCCAGGGACGGGTATCATAAGCGGGTAACTGATTATGATTCTTTAGGGAGAATTGTCTTTACGGCCCTGTACCTCCCGGGAGATGTCTTAAAATTTAACGACAACAAATGGGGTGCGACCCGTAACGAATATGTGGGTGACAGCGTGGTTTTTGAATATAACCTCAACGGCTACGGGGAGGTTGATGTAAACGAAACAGGGATCGCTATGGTAAAGAAAATCCTGAACGACCGGGGAGAAGTACTGGAAGAGCAATACCTGGATATGATCGGTCGTAAAGCGATCATGGCCAACGGAGTCCATAAATTCAGCTATGTTTATAATGATAAGGGACAACTACTTCAAACCACGACATACGACAGTCTGGGTCAGGCGACTCCCTTCGAGGTCGATATCGTCAAGATCGTCAGGGAGTACGACAGTCTCGGAAATCCTTCCCGACTCGCTTGTTTTGATAAGGATGACCAGCCCGTAGCCGATGAATCCGGCGTAAGCGTCACCCGATATCAATACGGTAGTGATTCCCAAATTTCCTCAGAATGGTACTTCGATGAAAAGGGCCTTCCCGCAGCGCGCGACGGAGTTCATAAGTGGGAGTATGAGCGCAATTCCAAAGGACTGGATGCTGTGGTAAAAAAATATGGCCTGACCGGAAACTTAATCGAGGGAGCCTGCATCGAAAAGTATACCTATAATGCTTATGACCGGTTAACAAGAAAGGCTTTTTATAACCGGAATGGCCAAAGAACCAGAAATGCTGAGGGTGTAAGTGCTATAGCATACCGTTACGATAAAAGAATGTTGTCTTCCGGTGAAGCATATTTTGACGAACTGGATAAGCCGGTAAATAACAACGGAGGTATAGCTTATGAAGTCTACACGCTCAATGCGATGGGGTATACGCAAAGCCTGCAATATTTGGATAAGGAGCACCAGCCGGTTCCTGGCCCCAATGGATATCACAAAATAGTACAGGAATGGGATGAAGTGGGTGAGTTGAAAATGTACGCCATGTATGACACCGGCCTGCGTTTGATGGCAGACCAAAGCGGAATTGCTACTTATGAATACGAGCTATTCCCTTCCGGACTCACCCGCGAGATCCGGAGGTATGATACCAGCGGGGTCCTGGCCAATAACACTATGGGGGTAGCCCTGACCCGATACAGGTTTACCATGAATGGCTTGTATTACCTGGAGGAGGAACTGGATGCGAATACAGCTTTGGCATATAGCCCGAAACAGCCTGCCCAAAATGAGGATACGGCCCTATTGGAATAAGGACGGATGTTCTTCGGGGAATCAAAGTCCGAAGTCTCTTTTTTCTTCCGGATGTAAAACGGGGTTACTTCTTAAAAATCCAATAGAATATATTCCACCCGCCTGCTTTCACGCAGCTGTTCCTCTGTACAGGGTTGCCCTTCACGGCAGGGTCCTTCGATCTCGTTCTGGATAGAACCCACAGCCTTGATCCTTTCCGGGGCAACCCCCTGGGTAGACAGGTAGGCTTTAATCCTGTTGGCGCGTCTTACCGAGAGCCAGGCATTATATTCTTCGGAACCCCTGGGGTCTACATTCCCACGAATCTCGATAACAGTGGTGGGATAGTAATTTAGAAAGGCAGCAAGCTGGTCGATCTTTTCCAGGTCTTCCAGGGTAATAAAAGAGGAGTTGACCTCAAAAGAAATCCTTTCTACGGAAGCGAGATCCGATTTGAGTCGGTTGATGATCGCCACTCGTTTTTCCTCTTCAGATACGGATTTTACAGGCTGCGTTTCAGCGGCTGGAGGAACTGTTTCTTCTTCTTTCTCTAAAGGGGTGTTCTCGGTTGAGGCCACCAGGGATCTGTCGATCTCCGGCTGTTTATTTATGGAATCGTTCACCACCAGGGTGTTGTTTTCTTCTGTCTCCTGTTTTCCGGCAAAAAGTTTTCCAAGGTCCGGTTTGAATACCACTCCTATCCCGTGTTGAATATGATTATCTCCTGAACCATCGCCCAACTGCCACTTGCCCAGGGTGCTCAGGTTTACTGCAAAACGGTCGTTAAACCAGAAGTTAAATCCTGCCCCGAGGTTGTAGGTCAGGCTGTTATTTCCAGCCAGGCGATTTACTCCCATTCCTGTATTGATAAACGGATCAAACCAGCCTCTGGGGTCGATCATATTTTTGAATCCATACCCAATCATTCCGTCAAGAGCGTAATAGTTCCATTCGGTTGATTGCGGGTTTCCATCAACGATCACGTCTTTCTGATACCTGTTGTAACTGGCAAACCCCTGGAAAAACATTCCATTGGTGAGGGCGTAGCCCATGGAGAACCTGGAGGGAAATACGACACTGCTCCAGTTCTCTGTAAAATTAAAGGGTTCAGATCCGTTTGTGCCCGAATCATCAATAAAATTAAAGCCCCCTCCAAATAACCAGCCTTGTTTTTCATACTGGGCATGGGCCTGCACTGTAAACAGGATAATAAACAGAGCAGAAGCCATAACATGTAGATGTCTTCTCATCATAATAAGATTTATGGTTGGCGAAAAATGTTAATTTCTGGGGGAAAGGTACTATTAGCAATTCCTGTAATCCTATTAAAATTCCAGGATATTTCTATGGTCAAATATAGTAAACTCTCCAAATATGCTCGTAAAAAGCTAAAATAAAAAGCGTTTTTTCGTACAAGACATGTGGGTTCAACCTGTTGGTATGTGATATTGCAAGCTTAATCTCACGGGTGTGTGGGTTTTGACCGGTAACCGGTCAAGCCATTATCCATCGATTCCAGTTTTCAGGAATGGAGGAGGTGTTTTTTAAATCCTGATGATATCTGATGGTGTATCCACCAGAATAGCGGTTTTTCCCCTTATGGCTATGGGTTGTTTCAGGATTTCCGGGTTGCTTCGGATCATGGTGATCCAGTCTTCTTCCGACAGGTCATAGGGGAGGGCTCCTGAGGAATGCAAGCTAGGGTGTTCAGCAATAATAAGTTCATGGATCTCCATGTTCAGCATTGCGGCCAATTCTGCGATCTGAGTGCCTGTTGGAGGTGTTTTAACAATGTCGACTTCCAGGATGGGCAGGCCTTCGGCAAGGGCATAAGCCCTCGTTTTCTTTGCTTTTAGCGTATCCGGGTTACAGAATAAGGTGATCTGTCTGTCTGAGGTGGCTATTTCTCCCATGATTACTTTTTTTTTATGTTTTTTGCCGGTATCGGTTGATAAACACTTGCATTACCGGTTTGTGATCTGAATGCATCGGACATCAAAAGTGCTCCGTTTCCTGTTCGTGTCGGGGATTTAGGGAAGAATATTATAGATCCCGGGATTTGTTTCTCTTTGCTGCTTCCCTTATCAAGGCGGCAGCTTCCTGGTCTGAAACCTGGTCGAAATCCCTGTAATATGCACCTACGGAATTAAAGAATTGAGGGGTTTCCAGGCAAATAATTTCATCTATGTAGGGAGATCGCCTAAATTTCTTTAATGCCGATTCGGGGGCTACGGGAATAGCAAGTACGATCTTTTCAGGCGACTCCCCATGGATCAGTGCTACCGTGGAAAGCAGGGTATTCCCTGTGGCCACCCCATCATCCGTAAGGATAATGATCTTTCCGTGCAGTGGCTCCCGGGCTTGTTCGCTGTAATAGATTTGCTGTCTTTGCCTTAGAAGTGTTCTGATGTTTTTAATTTCACGGTCGATATACTCCCTGGAAATGCCCGAAGCCTGTTTGTCCAGTACCACTCCCTGAAGACTTACTGCCCCAATTGCGTATTCTTTATTATCGGGATGCCCGATCTTTTTGGAAAGGACGACCCCCAGCGGGAGATCAAGTTCTTTTGCAATAACCGACCCCAGAGGTAAACCACCCCTGGGAACAGCCAGTACCAGGGCATTTGTCCCTTTATAGGGTTTTAACCTTTCTGCCAACAGGCTTCCTGCATGTGTTCTGTTGAGAAACATAATCCTGTTTTTTACGACCCGCTGTGTCCTGTTTGTACCCGATATTTTAGCTTTTGAACTTCCTGTTTTTTGTGCAATATCCGGCAACAGGCCAGCAATTAATTGCACCGTTTTCGGAAACGTTTACATGTACCGGGAAAGAAATCCAAAAAACCTCTTTTTGAGGTCGTTGTATATTAAACGTTCCGACTCCATCTGTTCCCTGATCTCTTCATGGTGTCTGTACCCTTTCATATCTATGGCGTCATGATCAGCGTTTACGTTCATGGCAATAATATGTTCATGACCTTCAGTTTCATCGAGGAGATCATTGATCTTTTCCCGGTGAATAAAAAACTGATTCTGAAATTGCTCCAGCCTCGCCAGTACTTGCTCATCGGTCCATCTGCTTGCTATTTCAGAAAGTCGTTTCTGGAAACTTTTTATCTCATCTTTCCAAAACAACAACTCTTTTTGCCAGGTTTCATGTTCAAAATGAAGATCGGCATTGTTAATAATTTTCTTCATGATAAAACGGATTTAATACAGAGGGAAGGTAAGGCAGGGATAATTGTTTTAGAATGATGAAGATCAGTTTGTTAACCCGGGATTTGGAGTACTTTTCATCTTTGGGAATACCGACGGGGTTTATCGCGGAAAACCCGGCACTCCCGGGAACTTTTGTCAGGTCCTCCCGCTGCGGTGATCCTGATTAATAGGTCTTTAGTATTATGGAAGCATTAACGGCAAACGCTTTACAGATCCTGGAGGAGCGATATCTTCTAAAAAACGAGGCAGGCAGTATCACGGAACAGCCTGAAGCGCTTTTTCACCGGGTTGCCAGGGGTGTTGCCGCTGCAGAAGGCAAGGATGCCGGGTTCTGGGAAGAGGTATTCTTTAACCTGATGAGTGAAGGCTTATTTTTACCCAATTCCCCGACCCTTATGAATGCAGGGCTTCCTCAAGGGCAGTTAAGTGCTTGTTTTGTCCTGCCGGTAGAAGATAGTCTGGACCAGATATTTTTAACCCTGGCCAGGGCATCCCTGATCCATAAGAGCGGGGGTGGCACGGGATATAATTTTTCAAAATTAAGACCCGGCGGGAGTCGTATCGATTCCTCCGGAGGAACGGCCTCTGGTCCTGTTGGGTTCATGAAGGTGTTCGATGAGGCTACCCGACAGGTGAAACAAGGGGGGAAGCGCAGGGGGGCAAATATGGGAATTCTTAATATTGATCATCCGGATATTGAAGCCTTTGTCAGGGTGAAAGCAGATGGGGTAAGTTTGCAGAACTTCAACCTCTCTGTGGGGATCACAGATGAATTCATGAACCGGGTGATCCAAGACCTGGAATGGAGTCTGAGAAATCCCATGACCCGGGAGATTACCCGTGTACTCCCGGCAAGGGAACTGTGGGACACCATTGTACAGATGGCCTGGCAAACCGGAGATCCGGGCCTGATCTTTCTGGATGCTATTAACCGGGAGAATCCTTTGGCCAAAACCTCGGTAATCAACAGTACCAATCCCTGTGGAGAAGTTCCGCTTCAGGATTTTGAAAGTTGCAACCTGGGATCGGTAAATCTATCGCGGATGCTACGCCCCGGAAAAGGGGGGAAGGAGGTGGATTGGGAACGGTTGAAAATAACGGTTCAACACGGAATTCGATTTCTGGATAATGTGATCACCGTAAATCATTATCTCCTACCTGAAGTGCGAAGGGTTACCCTGGCCAACAGGAAAATAGGTCTGGGTCTGATGGGATGGGCAGAACTGCTATTGGAGTTGGATATCCCGTATGCTTCAACGGAGGCTGTAACCCTGGCTGAAGATCTTATGCAGTTTGTGCAGAAAGTAAGCTATAGTACCTCAGAAGCACTGGCACAGGAAAAGGGGGTGTTTCCCTCCTGGGGGGAGAGTCATTTTTATCCGGACAGGAGAATGAGAAATGCCACCTGTAACAGTATCGCACCCACAGGCTCTTTGGCAGTTATTGCCAATACCACCTATGCTGTAGAGCCCTTATATGCGCTTTCGTTTATCCGCAGTGGTATCTTAGATGGTAAGAGGCAGGAAGCGACCATGCCGATTGTCAGGAAAAAACTCGAGGCCATGGGGTATTGGGATGAACGGCTGAAGGCTATGATCTGGGAATCCGGAAGAATTGCCGCAGCCCATTGGCTGCCTGAGGAGGTCCGCCTGTTATTTCAAACCAGCATGGAGATCGGATGGGAATACCATCTGAAGCACCAACATGCATTTCAGAGATTTACCGATAATGCGGTTTCCAAAACCATTAACCTGCCCAAACATACCACTACCGATGTAATCGATATGATTTTAATGACTGCCTGGAAATACGGACTGAAGGGTATAACCATTTACAGAGACCAGAGTAAACCGGTACAGGTACTCAACAGGAGATGCGGGATTTCTGCTTCATCCTGTTAGAACAGCAGCTGATGGTAGACCATGTGTTTTAAATCCTTAGGTAATTCTGATCGGATATCTTCCATTTCGCCAAGGGAGGTATATCTCCGAAGGGCAATAAATGTACTCAGGATATAGTTTTCGGCCATTTCATCTGATCCGAAATCGTTTATGGAGGTCTTACCATCCATACGCCTGACCAGATCGGTGAAATCCGTTATGTTTTTTACCTTTTGCCTTGTCTTTCCGGGAGACCACCCGTTCACATAGACCGCCTTTAAGAACATGGGTAGTTGCGCCATGAACTGAAATGATTCCTGCACGGATATCACTTCGCGAAGGGCATGTAAAACACTGGTAAGTATCCTGCCTGCTTTATCCCGGTTCTCCGGCATATCGAGGTCTCGGGCATAAGCCTTTAAAAAGGTATTGCCTTCGGTAGCGTAATTGTTGAAATTGAGTGACATGGTGTTTATTTTTAAGATGCTGCTTATATTATGATATTCCGGGAATGGGCGTACTCCATGAATTATAAACCCACAGGGGGATCGTACTGTAATGGCGCATTTGCTGTACCGTATCCCTGTTGAGTAAGAAACGGGATAATCCTCTTCTTTCCCGAGCCGTCATAGCCACGATATCTGCTTTGTGTTCGTCAAGGTAATGGGTTAGGGTGTCAAAAACCCTGTCTGCGCGCAATAAGGTGAAACGGGTAGTTTCACTGGTGTAGGTTTTCACGAAACATTCCTTAAAGGCAAGTAGCTTTTTTTCCTCCTCCAGCGCCTGTTTTGCCAGTACGTGGATCACATGAGTTTTAGCCTGAAAGGATCTCAGAAAAGAGGTGAAATGATCAATGGCCGGAAGGTCCTGCGGTTCCAGATCGGTAGCAAAAACGAGGGTTTTCAATCCTTTGAACTCCGTGCCTTCGGGTATCATGAGGAATGGACATGGGGCTTGCTGTATCAATTCCCTCGCCACATGGCCCATGAATAACTCTTTTAGCTTGTTCGTTCCCTTACGCCCCGAGATGAGCAGGTCGGCCTCGACGTGACGTATCTTTTCAACAATGCCTTCAACTACAGAGCGGTGCTCCATAAGACTGGAGTGTACCCGGCTTTCTCCATCGCTTTTTTGCAGGATCTGAGCTACCAGGTTTCCGAGTTTTTTTTCTTCTGCTCTGAGATTGCTGCTAAAAACAGTAGGCTGGTCATATACATGAAAAACCTCTACCCTGGAAGTAAGTGCCTTGCCTAAAGCCAGGGCATAACGCAGGGCTGCGATGGAGTTGTCTGAATAATCTATGGCGCACAAAATGGTCTTCATGATTTTTAGCGTTTAACTAAAGGAAATTTAAAAAGTTGGCTTACAGAATGATGAGGGTCAGTTTTGAAGTTTTAAAAGCGAACATTATTCACCCCAGCCACTCATGTGCCTGCCGTCCGAAATAAATTGCTCCCCCATGCATAGAAATAACAGTCGTTAATGGAGTACTCCATATGTTACCAGCTTTAAAATGGATTGGTTGGTAACCGGGCAGGATGAAGGTAAAATGGTGGAGCATTAGGGCGATGGTACGCTGTTTTGGTCGTGTCTTTCCGGTATTTCCGGTTCACGATCTCATACATCAGACCCGACATCACCACTTTAGTCTCAAAATCAGGAATCTTAATAAAAGTTTAACAAGAATTTTAAGTGATAATCAGGTTCTTTGAGAAAAAATTAAACTACATCCTATGAAATTAAGATTGGGCATTACGCTGCTTATGTCTGCCGGGATGCTTCTTTCCTCCTGTTCAGCTGAGTCTCAGCTGTTTAAGAAGAAGACCGGAAAAGAAGCTCCGTCTGAAGCGAAGAAAGAGAGCAAAAACGGTATCAAACCTTTTGACAAGGTGATCCCTTCAGGTGCTGAAAAAGACACCGGATTATTTACGGTCTATACCGATGATGACAAAATGTACTATGAGATCCCCGACAGTCTCTTTGGCAGGGAAATGCTCATGGTTACCCGTATTGCTAAAACCGCTACCAATATAGGTTTCGGCGGAGGGAAAGCCAATACCCAGGTGCTTCGCTGGGAAAGGAAACCCAAAAAAGTGCTTCTAAGGGTGGTGTCTCATGAGATCTTTGCTTCTGATTCCCTGCCTATTCATGAGGCGGTGGTGAATTCCAACCTCGAGCCCATTTTACACAGTTTTGATATCAAAGCCATCGGTAAGGATTCTACCTCGGTGGTCATCCAGGTAAACAGTCTTTTTGAAGACGATGTTAAAGCCCTGGGACTGCCTGATAATTACAGGGAGCGGTATAAAGTAACCAGTATCGACAGAGACCGCACCTACATTGAAAACCTGAGAAGTTTTCCGTTGAATATCGAGGCTAGGCATGTAAAGACCTATAATTCCAAGAATCCTCCTTCTAACGAAAGCCTGGGATCTATTACCGTAGAAATGAATAATTCCATGGTGCTGCTTCCTAAAGAACCTATGAAAAGGCGGTATTTTGACCAGCGTGTTGGTTGGTTTGCCAGGGGACAAACAGATTACGGCCTGGATGTGCAGGAGAGTAAGACCATTCGCTACCTCGATCGCTGGAGACTTGAGGTAAAGGATGAAGACCTTGAAAAATTTGAGAGGGGAGAGTTGGTAGAACCCAAAAAGCCCATCGTATATTACATAGACCGGGCTACTCCGGTAAAATGGAGAAAGTATATCAAACAGGGTATTGAAGACTGGCAAACTGCCTTTGAGGCCGCCGGATTTAAAAATGCCATCATCGCCAAAGATCCGCCATCAAAAGAAGAAGACCCGGAATGGTCTCCGGAGGATGTGCGTTATTCCGTAGTGCGTTACCTGGCTTCTCCCATTCCTAATGCCAACGGACCTCACGTAAGTGATCCGCGAAGTGGCGAGATCCTGGAATCTGATATCAACTGGTATCACAATGTGATGACCTTGTTAAAAAACTGGTTCTTTGTTCAAACCGCTGCCATCAATCCTGATGCGCAAAAAGTGGAGTTTGACGATGAGGTAATGGGCCGGCTTATTCGTTTTGTGTCTTCCCATGAAGTAGGGCATACCCTGGGGTTACCCCATAATATGGGAAGTAGTGTGGCGTATCCGGTAGATTCGCTGAGGTCTGCCAGTTTTACCTGGAAATACGGAACGGCGCCATCTATTATGGACTATGCGCGATTCAATTACGTAGCCCAACCCGGAGACGAGGGAGTGGCCCTTATGCCGGAGATCGGGGTGTATGACAAGTATGCCATATCATGGGGGTACAGACCCATTCCAGGAAAAACTGCGAAGGAGGAGAAAGAGACTCTTGACAGCTGGATCATGGAGCATGCCGGAGATCCATTGTATCGTTTCGGAAGACAGCAGTGGACTGTGGTTGACCCAAGTTCACAGACGGAAGACCTTGGAGATGATGCGGTAAAAGCAAGTGATTACGGTATTGAAAACCTCAAGCGAATTGTGCCTAACCTGATCGAATGGACTTATGAGAAGGGAGCGAATTATGAAAAGCTTGATCAGATGTACGGTCAGGTGCTTTCACAGTTCAACAGGTATATGGGGCATGTAAGCAATAATATAGGAGGTGTGTATGAACACTACAAAACCTATGACCAGGAAGGTCCTGTATATACCCATGTTCCGAAAGCACATCAGGAAAAGGCCATGGACTTTTTACAGCGTCAGCTTTTTGCAACACCTGAGTGGATGCTGGATAAGGAGATCGTGAGTAAGATCGAGCACGATGGTAGTGTGGAACGCATCCGAAGCCTTCAGACCCGCACCCTGAACAACCTGCTGGATTTTGGCAGAATGGGGAGGATCATTGAAAATGAAGCCCTGTACGGAAATGAGGCCTATACCCTGGAAGATATGATGGGTGAATTGAGAGCAGGTCTCTTCAGCGAATTGAGACGTGGAGCAGCCATAGATACCTATCGCAGAAACCTGCAAAGGGCCTATGTGGAAAGACTTGGATATCTCATGCATGAGGAGCAGGAGCAAAGCCGCAGAACAGCCACTGAGATCGATGCCAGCCAGTCTGATATCAGAGCCATCTCCAGAGCAGAGCTCACCGCCCTGAGGACTCAGGTAAACAATGCGATCAACCGCACCGGAGATTCGATGAGCAAGTACCACCTGCGCGACCTTCGCGAGCGTATAGACGAGATCCTGGATCCGAATAACTAAAAAAGGAAACAGTTGTAAAATAAAAACACCCGGTTGATCATCAACCGGGTGTTTTGTTTTATTAAAGGGCTGTGGCCAATCTCCTTAAGGGATGAATTCCGATTCCGTGCTTTCATCGAGTCCGTCTGTAACAAGGTCATAGATATCTTCGTTAAACTCTTCAGAGATGAGAAGTACCCCGTTGGCATTGATGTTTGCATTATCCATAAGGGCTACAGAAACGTTGTTGAACCAGGTGTAATGGTCAATAATGATCTTACCGATCACGGTAGCATCCTCCGTCAGGGTAACCGTCTGTTCGGTTTCTGCTTCGAAGGTCTCCCCGGAATTGAATTCAAATCGCACGGGAACCGAGCTGCCGTCAGATCGGGTATAGGTACCTTCCATTACAATTGCGGGCTGAGCGTCTTCATCCCGTAATTCGGCTTCAATGTTTACATAGGTGTAGGTGCCGGAAGGTATGATCACATCATCAATGGGTGGTACGCCTTCGCCACTCATAAGGTCAATTCGGGAAGATCGTTCAATTCTCCTGTTTATAGAGGTTCCCCTCTCCAGGGTACCGTCAAACTCCACCTCACTAACCCAAATATACCCGGAGGTGAAATTCAGGTTTCCGGAAAATTTGTTTTGCGCATTAACCGATTTCGCCTGTACCGGAGAAAACAGGCCGGCAGAGATCTCGAGGGTGGAGGTTCCGGAGCCGATCTCGTCGAGGTTGTCCTGGGAACAACCCACCAGTATCATCGTAACAAATACCATAGCACATAAGCAAGACCATTTCAGGGGTAGTAATCTATTCATAATTTTTATATTCAGTTTTTATCTTTAAATTTTCAGGGGTTTCTGATATGGGAATACCCATATGTTTCTAAAACAATCCGGAAGGAGAATTTTACCCCCTCCAAAGTTATTTTTTTATTTCCTACACGATCAGCGGACCGCCTCTACGGTAAACCGGAATTTTATAAATGGCTTTAAAATTCAAATTTAACAAATAGATTGATGGTGCGTTCCAATCCAAACCGGGATATCCGTTGTGGAAAATTGATGTCTGTAAACCGGTAAAAACGGCTGATCTCATTTTCCTGATCAAACAGATTCCAAACCGCTACCCCTAACTTCGCATACCCGTTGCCATTGAGTCTCAAAGTATAATTTATGGAAGCGTCTATTCTCTGGTAATAAGGCAGGACTCTGCTGTTAGGTGCCTCGTAATTGATTGCTCCGTTTACTACCTCATTACCCTGTACAGGCAGGGTGGTGGGTAATCCCGAACGCCAATTCAAACCTATGGAAGATATTAAACGGCGCCATGAATAACTCAACCCGGAAGAAACCGCATGATTAATATTAAAGTTGCTGGGAAATTGCTCAGGGTAAAGGTCTTCAAAATCATAGGTGGTTTCAGCCAGCGAATAACTTATCCAGCCATTAAAGGCATCGGATTGATGGTTGATGACCAGGTCTAATCCTTTAGAGGTGTAATTACCCAGGGCATTAATTCCTTCAAAGGCGTTGGTGAACCCCTGACTTCGGGCATTCAGTCCTTCCACAGCTTTAAAATAGGCTTCTGAATGGAATTTCCAGGGACCGGTATTGTACCGGTATCCCACAGAGAGCTGCCTGCTTTTTAGTACAGGTCTTTCAGGTTCTTGTGAAAGAAACCATCGCCTGTTTTCCACTCCAAGGAAATCGGTCTGTAAGTCAACTTCCTGGGTGATCACCTGGCTTTTTATCTCTGCTGAAAGGTCTAAATAACCGGAATTGCCCAGAGCCTGAACCAGATTCAAACGCGGTTCAGCAAGGAACAAATCGGGTTGTTTCAGATAATTAAGACGTATTCCCGGCCTTAACGAGCTGCCCACCCAGGGCACCCAGAATGCTTCCGTATAGAAGGCGTGTCTTGTGATATCCTGATCGATCTCGGTAGCGATGGTACCGCCCTGCAGGGTGTCGGTGTTTTGAACCCGGGTATGGTTGAGTTCGTAACCGGTCTTTAGCAGAAGATCTGCATAAATTTCCAGTTTCCCTTCCAGTTTTATCCCGGTTTCTGAGACCTTGTTATTTTGTAGGAACAGCTGATCCTGCAAGATATCGGCATTTCGCCCTTCCAGGGTATATTGAACATGGTAGGTGTTTAGTGTACTGCTTATACGGCGGTTCCAGGATCGTTGATAGTTGAAAAAACCTCCGCTATTTCGTTGGGTACTGCTGCTTTCTCTGGATTGCTCCACGTTGTTCACGAAGGCGTTTTCTAAAAATGAAAAACTGTTATCCATCATCAAAAATCCGGCTTTAAGATGATCCCTGCTTCCCGGGGTGTAATTAAGTACGCCACCCAGGTCAAAGAAACGGAAGGAATCACTGGCTTCAATAACGTTTTCACGGTTGGTAAGTACCTCTGTATTCTGGAAGGCCTGGTTGAAATAATTCTGGTAGGCCCGGGAGCGGAACAGATCGTTAAATGACCTTCTTCCTGCAACCTTCAGGGAGGCTTTTTTCCCCATAGGAATATTCAAAGCCGCATGGGCATTAATGAGATTCAGGCCGGCGCTAACGGAGAAGATACTGTCTGTTTGTTGTCCTGAATTCATCAAGATACTTCCGGAAACACCCCCTGTATAAGCTGCCGAAGTCCCGTTCTTTACCAGGGTGGTTTCATTCACAAGATCAGGGTTAAAAGCAGAGATATAACTGAAAAAGTGTCCGGATTGATACATGGGAATGCCGTTCCAGGTGATATAATTCTGGTCGTGACTGCCACCCCGGATGTTGATGTTGGTAACGGTTTCATCATTGCTGTTGATGCCCGGGAGGGTCTGTACTGTCTGTAAAGGGTCGGCCTCGGTTAACCCTGGGAGGATCCCGAATTGGGAGGCATCAACCTCCAGGCTCCCATCTGCTTTTAAGGAAATACCCCTGGCCAGAAAGTTGTATAAGGTGATCTCCTGTAATGGGTTGATCTCGCCTTGCATACGGTAGCTGCCACAGTCTGATTTGGTTATTGATGAAACAGGAAGCTCCAATGCCTTATATCCCAGGTAGGTAATGCGAAGGGTGTCGCTTTGATCCACCCGTGAAAGTCTGAAATAGCCATCACTATTGGTAAATGTTCTTTGGTTGAGGGTTCGTATCTCGGCCCCTTCCAGGGGGGCGTTTTCCATGTCGGTAACCGTTCCGCATAAGGTTTCAGGATACGGAATGGAAGGAGCTATAGTGATAATACGATTATCGAGGGTCTTAAATACCAGGCCTGTTTGCTGCTCCAGGTCGTTCATCGCTTCTTGTAAGGTGGAAACAGGGGAGGGGGGAATTACCTCAAAAACAGCGATCAGCTCATCGGCATAAGAGAACCTGCATTCATAACGGGATTCCAGAGTGATAAGCACCGATTTCAGAGGGGCTGTTTCCTGTGCGGATGCCTGAAAAATAACTCCGGGAAAAAGGAGGAATGAAAATATAAATTTTAAGAAAATGCTATTTCTCAATGGCAGAGATCTTTACATTTTTACCATCATCACTGATCTTAAATTCGAGCCCGAATGGCTGGCAGACCGATCTAAGGGCCTGATCCAGGTTGTCATGAGGGAATACTCCGGTAAAGCGTTGAGAGGAAAGCTGTTTTCGGTAATCTACTGTAACATCGTATTGCCTTTCGATCTCCTTAAAGATATGCGCCAGGGGTATACTCTCAAAAGAAGAGCTGCCATCGATCCAGGACGGATGCGCATCGCCAATAGAGCGCATGGTTAATTTTCCTTCCGCTAACAGGAGCTCTTGTCCGGGACGCAGCGTATACTCCTCTTCACCGACTCCTACCTTTACGGCTCCTTCATAACAACTAACCTTAAAAATGCCTTCCCGGTTGTATACATTGAACTGGGTGCCAAGTACCTGAACCCACCCGCTTTTAGTATTCACTTTAAAGGCAGATCCCTTTTCCACCTTAAACCAGGCTTCTCCTTTTAATTTCAAACTGCGTCTTTTTGACCATTCTTTTTCGTTAAAGCTGATCTCAGACTGAGCATTCAGGGTTACCTGAGATTGATCAGGAAGGGATATGGACGAATGTTCGGCCAGGTCTGCTGAGAAATTGACCTGCGATTGCTGTTGGTAAAATAGATACGCGGTGAAAAGTACAGCAATGGCGGCTGCGATGCCGGCAACATATCTGATACGTTCTTTAAAGGAGATGACCTTGGGGGCAGACTTCATGCGAGCTTGAAGATCTTCTAATCCCTTGACGGGATCAACCGTTTTAGGGTTGGGAAAGTCCCCGCCCTTTTCAATGATCTTCCGGTAGGTTTCAAAACCCTCCATGGCTTCCAGCTCCCTGAATTCTTCGGGAGTCAGATCGTTATCAAGCCACTTCAAGATGAGGTCTTCTTTTTTCATCGGGTTTCCTTTTATATGCTAAACAACTTTATCATTAATGTTTACCCCTTAAGGGTTTAAACTTTGAAATTCAGATGCCGTCAATGTGTTTTCTCAGGTTTTCAACGGCCATATACAATCGTTTTCGAACGGCCCTGATTGATAGATCTAATATTTCTGCAATTTCCTGGTGGCTCCTCCCTTCCACACGGTTCAGCAGGAACACCACTCTTTGATTCTCACTGAGTCCGGCAAGGGCCTGTTCGTACTTTTTAAGAAATTGTTGTTCTTCGAGAATGAATTGCGGATCTTCCTGATCATAGTCTTTGACAGCCTCTTTTTGATGCTTCAACACCACTTTTTGATGCTTTAATTCGTTAAGCATGGTATTGTTAGCCACCGTGAATAAGTATCCTTTGGCTTTTTCCGGGGGTACCTTCTTACAATTCTGCCACAGCTTTACAAAGGCTTCCTGGGCAATATCGAAGTTATCCCTGCCTGCACCATACTTATAATATAAGAAGTTGGAAACCTGTTGTATGTATTTATTATAGATCTCGGAAAATACTTTTTCCTTACAAATGTCCATAAGATCCGGGCTTGATTTCTATTTGCATAGATAAATAAAAGTTGTGGTTAAGATAACAGATTTTATGAAAATGCAGGTGCGATGGATATTCTGATGCCTGGATATCCATTCGAACCCTGGTCGCTTCAAATAGAATGAGGTGTCTTAATAGAAGCTATAAAAGGGTAAGCAAGTGTTTCAGGAGGGGAAATAATGAATTGCAGGTATGTGCATTCTGATGTTTTAAAAAAAAATTAATTCCCGAAGGGTAATTTTTCACTGTTGTGTTGTTTTATAATTGATTCGGGCATCAAAACAGCTTAAGTCCCGATCGGGAAAAAATTAACCTTTAAAATTAAAACCATGAATTTTAAACTTTTATCAAAGGTATCCGGCTTGTTTTTTTCAGGCTTGCTTATGATCTCCTGCAGTGACAATGATGATCCTGCGACAAGAGGTCAGCTCAGTATTAATGTGGCTAACAGTTTGGTTGAAACAGGAGCTAAGAGTTCTTCTCACAAGGAAGTTGCTCCCGGACTTGACCTTTCCACCTTCCTGATCAATATCGAAGAGTTCGAGCTGGAGATCGATTATGAGGATGAAAATTATGATGATGATAATTATTCTGGGGATGACGATCTCTGGGATGATGATGGCTATTACGATTCTGAAGATGAATTTGAGCTGGAAGGCCCGTTTGTAGTGGACCTATTGGCCGGAAAGGTGGAATTGATGAATATCAGTGTACCTGTCGGACCTTTTGAAGAACTGGAATTCGAGTTTGAAAAAAGTGATGACCCGGAAAGTGCTCTATTTGGAAAATCAATTTTAATAGAGGGAACCTTCGAAGGTACTCCTTTTGTTTTCTGGCACGATTTCAATGATGAGGTAGAGGTTGATTTTGAAGATGTGGAGCAAAACATCGTTATCACTGAAGGTGCCGAAAGTGTTACCATCAATTTTGATCTTCTCGGGATCTTTACCCAGGATTTCGGAATAGACCTTTCTGCGGCCACCGATGGCAACGGAGATGGCACAGTAGAGATCAGCCCTATGGATGAAGATGGGAACAATGACCTGGCAGATGCCATTAAGGAAGCCATTAAAAATCACATCGAACTGTTAGAGGACTAACCCGGAATCTTAACTAATTAACTTACTTACCTATACTATGAAATTTGTTTTTAAAACTTTAATGATCGCCTTTATCAGTTTAGCCACCATTGGGTGTAGTAAAGATGATGAGCCCATGGCAAAGGTGAATATTACCGCCCAAAATACCGATTTTGATGGGGATGTCACCGGACAGGGAGGCAGTTTAAATAAAAGCTATACATGGAACAATCCGTTGGCTACTGTTGACTACAATATGGATATTACGGCTGCATCAAACGGATCTTTTCAGTTGATCCTTCAGGATGCTGACGGAGCTGTTGTACTGGACAGAACTATTGTAGCCGGACAGGGGGAAGATTCCCGTTCGGGGGTTTCCCAGGCCGGGGTGCCAGGAGAATGGACCGTAAAGATTGTACTAAATAATTTTAAGGGAGATGGGTCTTTTTCCATTTCTCCCGGAAACTAACCTACTATTTTTGATTGTTGCTAATGAAAGGGCTGTTCTGAAAAGGATGGCCTTTTTTTGTTAGCAGTATAGAGTTGGCAGTTTGAGAATTTCTGAATAGGGTTGCTCTGTTTCTGGTTTAAAATTAATAGTCCTTTCTGCTCAAACCAGTTTCCATTTTGATAGATAAAGATTCATTTTGCAGAGTTCATCTGTCTTTTAAGAAGATATCTGTAAAAGGTTTAAATGATAAAATGATTTTTCTTGTAATTTATACGAAATATCCATGGGCGAGAGTGTGATGTGCCGAAGTTCATCATAGATATTAAAGACATTTTATACACAAGAGATACCATAAAGATGCGAAATCACCACACGACCGTCAGTACTATTCTATTCAGGGTTTTGCTTCTGCTCTTTATGGTGAATTTAAGTGTAATACATGGGCAGGAATCCGGGGCTGACACCTCTGAAGCAGGCACAGTAGAGGTGGTCGGTGATGTGATAAGATTTGCCCTGCCGGTTACCACCCTGGGAAGTAGTTTTATCATTGGGGATAAAAAGGGCGCCTGGCAGTTTGCAAAAGGTATTGTGCTTACAGGAGCGGTTACATACGGCTTAAAACTCGCCATAGATAAAGAACGTCCGGACATGAGTGATAACCATGCCTTTCCCTCAGGTCATACCTCTGTGGTATTTCACAGTGCAGGGTATCTGCACAGGCGTTACGGATTTAAATACAGTATTCCGGCCTACCTGCTTGCCGGATTCACCGCAGCCAGTCGAATGGAGGCTGATAAACACGATCTTCTGGATGTAACCGCCGGAGCGGCCATTGGGTTGTGCAGTAACCTGTTGTTCACTACAGAATACCAGCAGGAACATATGCAGCTTACCTTCAACAGCGAAGATGGAAACTACCTTCTTGGATTTACCTATAAGTTTTAGGTAAGTTAAAAGGGTCTTTGGTGCAGGTTGGTTCAGAATATTAGTTGTAACACGCAACACGTCACCTTTTACCTGTTATTTTTTACCTTTAGAATCTTCCGATTGTCCATTTTAAAGAATTTAAACGTATTTCTAAGGAAAGTTAAACTTCGGAATTCCTACTCCCATTCACCATGCTTCGCTGCATTTTGATTTGTGTTATATTTAAAGGGGTCTATGGGACTAAAAATACACCAATGAACTATCTCCATAAATTTATCGCATTATCGCTTCTGATTTCTTCGTTTTTACAATCTTGTAAAAATCAGGATCAAGTGAATGTGTCCTTAGATACTGAAAAACTAAAAGTGCGAATCGCTGAAATTGAAATAGCCCCTGAATTTAGAGAAGAATATTTGTCTATTCTCAGAGAAGAATCAGAGGCCTCCGTGCGATTAGAGCCCGGTGTTATTTGTATCTATCCCATGTTTCAACAGGATAATCCAAATCTGATCAGGCTACTGGAAATTTATGAAAGTGAGGAAGCTTACCAATCTCATCTGCAAACGCCTCACTTTAAGCATTACAAGGGAACTACTCTAAAAATGGTTAAATCATTAGAGCTGATAGACGTGGAAGCCATTGACCCCGAATCCATGAGTGCCATATTCCTTAAGTTAAAGTCGTAAAACGGCTTAGCTATTCTAAATTAAAGGGGTATATCAATTCTATATTTAATTCATCGACCGGTATTCCTGAGGTGTGTGCCCAACCCTCTTCTTAAAGAGCCGGGAAAAATGTTGAGGGTATTTAAACCCTAACGTATATGCAATTTCACTGATGGATAGATCCGGATCAAAGATCATATCTTTAGCAGCATCAATAATCTTCATCTGGATGTAATCCTGGGCAGTAACCCCTGTTTCTCTTTTTACCAGATCTCCGAAGTAGTTGGCAGACAGGTGAAGCTGATCCGCAAAGTATTTAACCGAGGGTATTCCATATTCTTTTGCTTTGCCGGTTTTAAGGTAGGCCTTTAAGGAATTTTCAAAATTTTGAATAATGCTCAGGTTCTCATTATCGCGTGTGATGAATTGACGATCGTAAAATCTTGTACAGTAGTTCAGGAATAGCTCTATGTTAGATAGGATAAGTGCCTTACTATGCTTGTCGATACCTTGTGAAAGTTCAATGCGAATCTTATTGAAGCAATCGAGAACGATCAGACGCTCCCTTTGGGAAATGTGCAGCGCTTCATGGTTGTCATAGCTAAAGAATGAATACGTTTCCATGATGCTTCCAAGATGGGTTCCTCTTAAGAAGTCCGGATGAAATAATAAGGCGTACCCGGAAGGTTGGTAATCGGTATCGATTCTTGAGATATTAACAACCTGTCCCGGTCCTATAAAGACCAGCGTACCATCCTGGTAATCGTAGTTCTGTCGGCCATATTTTAAAACACAGCTTTCCCCTTGCTTCAGGAAGACCCCATAGAAGTGATAGCGAACGGAGGTTACATCCGAGGTTCCCGGCCATTTCCCTTTAGAGAGATCCACTATACTAACCAGTGGATGCAAGGTCTCTAATTGAAGTCCGGTACAATAGTCATCGATCTTTATGAGGTTCTTAATGTTCGGCATTTGAAGTCTTGTTTTTCCGAAAATAAGTAATGTTTTTGTCAATATCTGTTTTGTTTATGCCATACCTGTAAAAATGGTTAGTGATTCCGTAAATATGGTCAATACTTTACCTGTAAATATCGGTATGTTTGATACTTAGTGTCTGTTTCTATAGAAGTGGATAGTGTTATCGAACTCATTTATTAACCAAAAACGATAAAACACAATTAAAATGAAAAAATTACTATTTGGGATACTTTTAGTGGCTATTAGTAGTGTATCCTTTGCTCAGGAATCGACCATTGAAGATGAAATCAAAGCGCTTTCAGCGGCAAAATGGGAATGGATGGCAGATAAGAATGTTGAGAAACTTGCTGATCTATTTCACGACAAATCAAAATTTGTACATATGAGTGGTTCCTGGAAGAAGGAGAGGGAGCTGGAGATTATTTCATCCGGTAGTATCTGGTACAAAAATGCCGAAGTGCATGATGTGGCGGTGGAAACCTTTGAAGACCATACAGCTGTGCTCTGGAACCGCATAACGCTAACTGCCCACGTCAGGGGAAACGATGTTACCAATGAATTTACTGTAACCGAGTTCTACCAAAAGCAGGAAGGCGATTGGAAGTTACTCGATCTTACCTTTAGCAGTGTTAGGGATACTCACGAGATCGAACATTAATAAGATTTAAAATTTAAGAATGATATTTATGAATAGAAAAAGGATCTTTTTTTCGCTTCTTTTCGCCTTATTCAGTAGTCAAGCGATTTTATCTCAGACTTCGGAGTTAGAAAAAACAATTACCGAACTGTCTTCCAAAAAATGGCAATGGATGGCAGAGAAGAATGCAGACAGTCTGGAAGTACTCTTCCATGATAAATCAAAATTCGTGCATATGGGTGGTACGTGGGGAAAAGACAGGGAGCTGGAGATCATCCGAAGCGGTTTTATTCATTATAAACAGGCAGATGTGCACGAAGTGATGGTAGAGGTTATGGATGATACAGTCATCCTGTGGAATCGAATTACCTTGGTTGCTGTCGTTGGAACCAATGAAGTAACCAACCCTTTTATGGTTACAGAGGTATATGTGAAACAGGAGGGGCAATGGAAATTGGGAGATTTGACCTTCAGTAAATTGCTGACAACAGAATAATTGTTATTCGGCACCTGATGAAGATGTTCTTGACCTGCATATTACTGCTAATGGCATCCGGACTTCCGCAAGAGGAGGTGGTTTCATCCGGGAAAATGTTGATCGTCTATGTTTCCAGAACAAACAATACGAAAGTGTTGGCAGAAATGATCCAAAATGAGGTTGGGGGCAATCTGATGGAACTGGAGTTGGTTACCCCTTATCCTGACAATTATCTCGATATGGTTAGGCAGGTATCAGAAGAAAATACAACAGGTTTTTTGCCGCCACTTAAAGATCATCCGGATATTGACGACTATAACCTCATTTTTATAGGCTTTCCTACCTGGGATATGCAGATGCCACCCCCTATGAAGAGTTTCCTGCAGCATAATGCCTTTGAAGGGAAAACGCTGGTGCCATTTAATACCCATGGGGGTTACGGTGTAGGTAGTGGTTTTAATACCGTTCGTTCACTTTGCCCCCGAAGCACTGTTTTGGAGGGTTATTCAGTAAAAGGTGGATTGGAAAAGGAGGGCGTTTATTTAGCGATAGAAGGTGAACGGAAGGAGGAAGTGAGAAGGGAAATAAAAATCTGGCTAGGTCAACTCAAACTAAAATGAGAAGGGAGGTGCTTACGGTTAGAGCTGATTCCCCTAAAGTTCGTAACTTTCTAAAGATACCTTAATTACCATAACGAAGAAAAATAACAGATCATGGCAAATTATATTTTAAACATAAACGGTAAGAGGCTTGAAGTAGAGGTAGATCCTTCGACACCTTTACTCTGGGTATTGCGGGATCATTTAAAGCTCGTAGGTACCAAGTTTGGATGTGGTATGGCACAATGTGGTGCCTGTACTGTTCATATTGATGATACCGCGGTTCGTTCC
The DNA here is from genome assembly GCF_020166515.1 of Robertkochia flava. Classification (GTDB taxonomy): domain Bacteria; phylum Bacteroidota; class Bacteroidia; order Flavobacteriales; family Flavobacteriaceae; genus Robertkochia; species Robertkochia flava. The sequence goes on from NZ_JAINZT010000005.1 coordinate 415,484, forward strand.
TGTGTTTTACCGGTTTCTTCCGTAGCGGAAAGTAAAATTACAAATATAGAAGGATTGTCGGCAGATGGTGATCACCCGGTACAACAGGCCTGGATGGAGGTTGATGTTCCACAATGTGGATACTGTCAGGCAGGTCAGATCATGACTGCCGCAGCATTACTCAAGCAAAATCCGAATCCGACCGAAGAGGAGATCGAGTCTGCGATGAACGGGAATATATGCAGGTGTGGTACGTATCTCAGAATAAAAAAGGCAGTGCAGATCGCTGCCGGAAAAACCTCCTGAACCAATTCATAAAACAGAAGACCATGTCAATAAGAAAAACCAAAATAGGAAGACGAGCATTTATAAAGAATACCAGCTTGGCAGGTGGTGGGCTTATTCTTGGGTTCAGTATTCTGAATTCCTGTAGCACAGAGAAGGAGAAGTCCATGGCTGTTAAAGAAATGCCTGAGGAATGGTTTGAGATGAACGCCTATTTAAAAATAGGTGATAATGGGTTGGTAACCATTATGGCTCCCAATCCTGAGTTCGGACAAGGTGTTATTACCGCCATGCCGATGATCGTTGCTGATGAGCTGGATGTAAATTGGCAGGATGTGATCGTGGAGCAGGCCAATTTTAATGCGGAAGATTATGGATGGCAATTCACCGGGGGCAGCCAGGGAATTCGCAGACGTTGGGAAGGCCTTCGCTTGGCAGGTGCTACAGCCAAAGCCATGTTAGTGGCGGCCGCTGCCAAAACCTGGAATGTTCCCGCCTCTGAAATTTCGGTTGCCGAAGGAATTTTGACTCATGAGCAGACCGGGAAAAAGGCAGGATTTGGAGAGTTGGCCTCCATAGCAGCCACCATGGAGGTTCCTGAAGAAGTGCCATTAAAGAATGTAAAGGACTTTACGATAATCGGTACTTCTAAGAAAAGTGTTGAAAATAAAAAGATCGTAACCGGAAAGCCATTGTTCGGTTTGGATTATCAATACGAAGGGGCATTGGTGGCTATGGTGGAGCACCCACCAGCTTTTGGTTTACAGTTAAAATCTTACAATGATGAAAGTGTTCGCGCTATGTCGGGCATTGTTGATGTTTTTAAGATTAAGACCCTGGAAGACGGCTTTAAGCGCGGATACTTTGATACCAATGCCTTCACTGATCTACTGGTTATCGTAGGTAAAAACACCTGGGAGGTAATGAATGCTAAAAAGGCGATGAAAGCAGAGTGGGAGCCGATAGCCGATTCTAAGTATTTAATGGATCAGTTCGGAACCGAAGTAGAGGTGGAAGTGCCAGGAGGGTTAGAAAGTACCACTGACCATTATGCTAAGATGAAGGAAATGGCATCCAGAGCATCGACAGTAATGAGACAGGATGGTGATCCCGAAAAGGTTTTCAGGAATGCCGACAATGTTATAGAGCGTTCTTACAGTTGTCCCTTTCTGGCTCACAATTGTATGGAACCGATGAATTTCTTTGCTAATGTTACGGACGAAGGAGCACACCTTGCCGGACCACTTCAAGCACCGGGATTAACCGAAACCACGGTGGCTGCCCGTTTGGGAATTCCTGTTGAAAAAGTAGAAATTGAACTTACCCGAATGGGTGGAGGATTCGGAAGGCGGGCATATGGCCACTATGCCGTTGAGGCTGCTTTGATCTCTCAACAAGTAAAGGCACCGGTAAAGCTTATTTATACTCGCGAGGATGATATGACCTTCGGGATATATCGCCCATCTTATTATGCTACCTATCGGGCAGCCCTCGATGAAAATAATGAATTAATTGCTTTTCATGTGAATGCAGGAGGGGTTCCGGAAAGTCCGTTGTTTCCTAATCGATTCCCAGCAGGAACAGTAGAGCATTACCTTGCGGAACAATGGGCCATCAAATCGAATATCACCATTGGAGCCTTCCGGGCACCCCGCTCCAATTTTATGGCCGGAGCAGAACAAGCCTTTTTGGATGAGGTCGCAGAAGCTGCAGGTAAAGATCCCATTGATTTTCGCCTGGAATTACTCGAGAAAGCAAAGAACAACCCTGTAGGGGAGGAAAACGAATACGATCCTGATCGCCTGGCGGGGGTGCTTAAATTAGTACGGGAGAAATCAGACTGGGATACGCCCAAACCGGGAGTGTCTCGTGGGGTTTCAGCCTATTTCTGCCATAACAGTTATGCGGCTCACGTATTGGATATAGTAATGGAAGGGGACAGGCCTGTAGTGCAGAATGTGGTTTGTGCCATTGATTGCGGTATTGTGATCAATCCTGATGCTGCTGCTAATATGGCAGAGGGTGCGATTATAGACGGTGTTGGGAACGCCATGTATGGTGTGCTCTCTTTTAAGGACGGTAAACCCGAGCAAACCAATTTTGATACATACAGAATGATCCGTCATACGGAGGCGCCGAAGCAGGTAGAGGTACATTTCGTGCAGAATGAGGTCGACCCCACAGGACTGGGAGAGCCCCCATTTCCACCGGTTTTTGGAGCGCTTGCCAATGCACTCTATAAGGCTACCGGACGCAGGTATTATCACCAGCCATTTAATGCAGATCATTCTGAACTGTTGGGATAAGCGCCTTATAGCGAAATCTTGGGTAACTAAAATGGATATAGCAATTATAAAGGACTGATATATGAAGGATGTTAGGACTAAAATAGGACGAAGGGCATTTATTAAAAACAGCAGCCTTGCTGGTGGCGGTCTTGTTCTTGGTTTTAGTATCCTGAATTCCTGCACTCCTGAAAAGTCCAAAACCATGGCGGTAAACGATATGCCGGATGAATGGTTTGAGATGAATGCCTATTTGAAAATAGGGGAGAATGGTGTGGTCACCATAGTGTCGCCCAATCCTGAAGGCGGACAAAATGTAAAAACCTCCATGCCGATGATCATTGCAGATGAACTGGACGTTGATTGGCAGAAAGTTGTTGTGGAACAAGCACCATTAAACACAGATGCTTTTAGTTTTCAATTTATAGGTGGAAGTCAGGCCATCAGAAGGGGGTGGCCGGGCTTGCGTCTGGCAGGTGCTTCTGCGAGGCAAATGCTTATAAACGGGGCGGCTTCTGTTTGGTAGGTTCCATCAAATGAAATAACGACGAAGCAAGGGGTGCTTTATCATGAGCCGAGCAACAGGTCTTTAGGCTATGGTGAAGTAGCATCTATGGCTGCTGGATTATCAGTACCGGAAGAAGTGGCACTAAAGGAAAAAGAAGAGTTTACCATCATTGGTACTTCAAGAAAAAATGTAGATGGGTTAAAAATAGTTACCGGCGAACCCTTGTTCGGTATGGACACCTACCGTGAAGGAATGCTGATCGCAATGATCGTTCATCCCCCGGCATTTGGATTAAAGATTCGATCCATAGATGATTCTGCTGCGAAAAATATGCCAGGAATAAGGGATATTTTCAAGATTAAAGTGTACAATGAGGATTATGTGAAAACGTTTTTCGATACCCGTACCTTTAACGAAGTTGTTGTCATAGTGGGAGGTTCCACCTGGGAGGTCATGCAGGCTAAAAAGGCACTTAAGATCAATTGTGAGCCTATTCAGGGTAAGACTGAAAAAAGAGATCGGTTCGGAACGGCATGGGAACAGCATACACCTTCGGGGTTAGAAAATACATCAGACCATTATGCCCGGATGGAACAAATGGCGAATAAAGGCGGCGCAGTTATGCGTAAGGATGGTGATCCGGAAAAAGCCTTCCTGAATGCCGAGAAGACCATAGAAAGAACCTACACGGCACCCTTCCTGGCTCATAATTGCATGGAACCGATGAATTTCTTTGCTGACGTGAAAGAGGATAAGGCTGAGTTAATAGGTCCGCTGCAGAAGCCGGAGTTTACAGAACAGACATTAGCTGCGCGACTTGGTATGCCGCTTGAGAATATCGATATTAAAATGACCCGTCTGGGAGGCGGTTATGGTCGGCGCTCCTATGCACACTGGATGGTAGAAGCAGCTTTGATCTCACAAAGAATGAAGGCTCCGGTGAAGTTGATATATACCCGGGAAGATGATATGACCGATGGGATCTATCGTCCTTCCTATTTGGTAAAGCTCAAAGCGGCGTTGGATGCCAATAATAAGCTGATCGCATACCACGTAAATGCCGGGGGAATTCCTGAAAGTCCGTTGTGGGAGAATCGGTTCCCTGCCGGAACTGTAGAGAATTATTTGGCTGAAGAATGGACCATTGACAGCAATATCACTGTTGGGTCTTTCCGTGCTCCCAGTTCCAATTTTATGGCCTGTGCAGAACAGTCATTCCTGGATGAGGTAGCGGAACTTGCCGGGAAGGATCCTATGGATTTTCGCCTGGAACTTCTGGGCCGCGCAATTTCCGATCCTGTGGGAGAGGAGAATGATTATGATCCGGTACGGTATGCTGAGGTGCTGAAAACGCTAAAGGAGAAGTCAAATTGGGCTGAAAAGAGTTCAGATCTGTCCCGTGGTATGGCAGCTTACTTTTGTCATAACTCTTATGCCGCTATGGTGCTTTATATGAAGGTTAAAGATAATATTCCGGTTGTCGAAAAGGTTACCTGTGTCCTGGACTGTGGAATCGTGATAAATCCGGACTCGGCAAGGAATATGGCCGAAGGAGGTATTGTTGATGGAGTAGGCAATGCGTTTTTTGGGGAGATGACCTTCGATGATGGTGTGCCATCTAAAAGCAATTTTGACACCTACCGGATGATCCGCATGAGCGAGGCGCCTAAGGAGATCGAGGTACATTTTATGGATAATGGAATTGATCCTACGGGTCTTGGGGAGCCTACCTTCCCGCCGGTGTTTCCTGCTGTTGCCAATTCACTTTATCAGGCAACCGGCCAAAGATTTTATAAACTTCCGTTTACACTCGATAGTGAGGATGTTTAATGGTGAGGTGGCTAAGGATTACCAGGCCTATCGTGTTACCTGTCACCTGTTACTTGTCACCTGTTACCCAAGGGTTACTTCCCTTCTTGCGTCAGGGCCGTGATACAGGTGTGGGCATACAATACCGTTGATTTTGGAAATAAATATACCCCCTCTTTTTGAAGGAGGGGTAGTCGAGGGCCGGGGTGGTTATTACACTGGAAAAGCCCTTTTTAAACTTTCTTGTGATATCTCTACATCCTTACATCCCCCTCCGGATTATTCGCCTTCGGCTCATGATCCAGGTAGGGGGATGTTGCTCAAAAACGCCCTGACCACACTGGCGTGTGGGCTGGTTTTTCTATACGCCTTATAAAAGAATTGGCTCCTTCCCCCAGCCGGGGGAAGGTGGCAGCGTTAATTGCGCTGACGGAAGGGGGGGATTACTCGTAACGCTTCGCGTTACTCATGATCCAGGTAGGGGGAATGTTGCTCAAAAAAGCCCTGACCACACTGGCGTGTGGACTAATTTTTATCTATAAGCCTTATAAAAGAATTGGCTCCTTCCCCCAGCCGGGGGAAGGTGGCAGCGTTAATTGCGCTGACGGAAGGGGGGATTACTCGTAACGCTTCGCGTTACTCATGATCCAGATAGGGGGATGTTGCTCAAAAAAGCCCTGACCACACTGGTGTGTGGCCTGGTTTTTTCTATACGCTTTATAAAAGAATTGGCACCTTCCCCCAGCCGGGGGAAGGTGGCAGCGTTAATAGCGCTGACGGAAGGGGGGGATTACTCGTAACGCTTCGTGTTACTCATGATCCATGCGGAGAGATGTTGCTCAAAAAAGCCCTGACCACACTGGCGTGTGGCCTGTTTTTTTATCCCCATACGCTTACAAAAGCGAGCCTGTCTGACGACAGTCAGGCTTTTGACGCTTCAGGGAATAAAAAAACCCGACAGTTTCCTGTCGGGCTTTTTTGGTCGGGATGACAGGATTTGAACCTGCGACCCCACGCACCCCATGCGTGTACGCTACCAGACTGCGCCACATCCCGAAAAACAGCCGGAGCTGTTTTATGTAAAATCATTAAACCTAAACTTTCCGGTGTGAACTTAACTTCATATCAGTAACCGAAAATCCACTTCATCATGGGTGAAAAGTGGATTGCAAAAATAAACGTTTATTCAAAATTACAATAGCTTTTTTCAAGATTTTCTTCCCCTCTGCAAGGACACTTTTTGTAAGTGTCTGAGGGTCATCATGAAATTCACAAGACCTTTTTTTAAGCCCGTTTTACCAAAAAAATATCCCCCGGTAGATTTTGAAAGCATCCGGGGGATAACAACCAATTAATTAAGAAAATTTAGTTAAAACGATAGCTGACCCCAACCTGGATCATAGAGGTGGTCATATCATAAGATACCTCTGTACCGGGAACAGCTCCGTAAGGATTATCATTGGATATAAACATAGGATTCAAAGCAGGGCCGGAAGTTGAGCCGCTGCTGTCTCCGTAATGAAACACAGCATCGACTATGAAGCGGGTTCCAAATTCATAACTTAAACCAAGTTGATAGGCGTTCTTTATAATCGCCGTTGCCGGGATATTGAAGAAGGCCAGTTCTGAGGTTATAGGGTTGGAGGAGTAGGTGTATCCCACCCGTAAGGGTAATTTATTTATGCCCTTATACTGTATTCCCGCAGAGATGATGTTGATGTTCTTCCAGCCAAATCCGCGTACCGAAGCCGTTTGGGTCCATCCGGCTTTCTCAAATCCTTCGGTATTTTCATAGTTTACCAGTCGGTAGTCAAGGGCCAGATCGATATTGCCTAAAGAATACCCAAGTCCCACAGAGAAGATAGAAGGATAATCCATTCTGAAAGAGTTCTCTTCCTGGCTGTTGTCCAGATACGTATTGTCGAGATTGAAATCGCTGAAATATTGAGGAGTTTTATAGGATACTCCCGCCTTAAAGCCAACAGGACTTTCATAATACACTGCAAATTGAGCCCCATAGCCGAAGGCAGAAGCACGGTCTGCGGAGGGATATCCGGACGCATTCGGGTTCGCTGTTGGATTGGGAATGAGTTCCAGGGCCGCAAAGTTGAAATTGGGCTGTATCCCAAAGGAGATGCGGTCCGTTAACTGGTAGGCCCAGGTAAAGCCCAGTTGAAAGAGCAGGTAGTCGGATTCTATTCTTCCGAACCCTCCAAATTCCTGGGGCGCATTAACGGGGTTGGTCATGCTTTCCGGGAACGTAACCCCGAAGCCGCTAATCCCGAATGCAGAAACCCCGAATTTGGAACGGCTACCTTCCTTTCCCCAAACGAATGCCAGGGCGGGCATGGGGGAGGCGCCCCGATCATCATTGGTAACGCCGCTTAAAAAGTTTCCCGTAGGTTGTCCCGTTTGCGGATTGATCTCCGGTACGGTAGAGCGCAGTTCGGGATCAGAAAAAAAGATCCCTATATCCAGTTTAAATTGTGAACCTTCAAATGTGGTTATCGCTGCCGGATTCCAGTGTAAGGCACCTGAAATATCCAGGGCTTGTCCGGTGGCGGCTCCACCCATTGACATGTTTTTGGCTCCGACGCCTTGCATGATATGTCCTGCCTGGGCATATAAGCCGAAAGAGGCCAGGAGCGAAAACATGGTGAATAATAGTTTTTTCATCGCGAATCTGTTTTTGATTTATACTGTGTTCAAAAAACATTATTGGGGTGGATCTGCCTACTAAATTAGTGGGAAGTAACCTTTAAGGGCATGACTTTTATCATAGAAGCAATTTCTTTGACCTTCCGGTGGTAACAGAGGTTGCCCAGGGCATCACCTATTGTTTGGCAACCTTTCTGAAAAAGGTGCCTTCCGGGGTAATGACCTCCAGGAGGTAGATTCCCTCCTGCAGGAAGGAAAGGTCTATAGAGGGGTCGTAGGACTCCAGAATCCGGGTTCCCTTAAGATCAAAAATGGTGGTGCGTACCACCTCCTTATTGAATTTAATACGGTTTTTTGCAGGGTTAGGGTAGATAAACAAGGGGCCGTCATCAGGGATTCCCTCCAGGATGGTCAGGGGAAAGAATGCTGTGATCGTATTTCCTGAACTGTCTGAAATGGTTATTTCCAGGTCGTATTCCCCTTCCCGAAGCATACTCCCTGCAGGGGGAGACTGGGTGATGATCAGGTCCTCAGATAACGCGCAATTATCCTCTGCAACGATCAATGGCCTGAGGTCTGGAACTTCGGTTTTTTCCTTTTCCGCTACATAGAGCAGCAGGGGTAAAGACTTGGATTCTGTGATCAGACGAGGTGCTTTAAGATCCACCACCTGGATATTAGCCATACAACTGCTGCTGTTCCCGTGAATATCGGTGGCTTTCACCATGATGGTTTGAGAACCTTTGGATTCGCAGGTGAAAACTGCAGTTTCAAACTCCAGGTCAAACGCACTGGGATCGGTTATGTGTGCCCTGAGAAATGCATCATCCGCCACTGCCTGTCCATCGGGCCCCAGTTCAAGAAACATCTCATCACAGGCGATCTCAGGAGCCCTGGTGTCGATCACATCGATGGTCCGGATTTCTTCCGCAGTATTGCCATACAGATCCGTAGCGCTGTAGATCACCTCGTAGGTGCCAACCTCCTCCAGGAGGGGACTGGTATCCAGGATCACCTCAGAACCATCGTCAGTATAGGCCCCGGGATCTTCAAAGTTCTCTCCGGCCTCCAAAACAAATGGATTGTCGCCATTCAGGTATATTACCGGAGGGGTCTTATCGTCCAGTTCAAATGCCCCGATATCTGAAAGTGGTCCCAACAGGACTGGATTTCCGAAAAAATCGGTTTCACTGTTATTGTCAGGAATGGGGATGGCAGTATTTAAAGCCGGAGAACGGTGGGAGAGTTGATAGGCATCAAGGGATTGAAGATCATTCCCGAACCCAACGGTACCTCCCTTCCCGGGATTGTTTAATTCAGGGTCGGTATACAATCCTGCCGGAAGGCCGTCTATAAGTTCATTACCTGTGGTTCTGAAAGCTTCCAGGGTATTGTAGGTGGTACCGTGATACTTCCAGAGCGATTGCCCTTGGGAATAATACAGGTTATTGACCAGGTTTACCGGAAAGTTTTTGGGTACGCTGATAAAGGGCGTGTTCCCCATGGTGTAAAAAATGTTGTTGGCAAAATATACTCCGCTTCCGGTGCTAAGATGATCTAAAACTCCTGCTGCGGCATGCTCCGGATTATCGGGCATATTTCCCGTATATACCGTGTTGTGATAGATGCTGATATTTTCGGGTGGAAAATCCGGGTTGAGGTTAAAAAGGTAGATCCCCCCGCCATTGGTACGGCCATCATTTTCACTAATATTATACCGTACGGTAATATTATTCATCCTGCGCGAATCGATGAACTGGCCGATGAGAAATCCCGAACCGTCGTTGTCATGTGAATAGTTGTACTGCATTATCCCGTTGGTAACCCCTCCGTCAAGATCGAAACCTCCGCCGTCACAACCCGTTCCGGAACTAATGTTGTAGGATTCACAGTATTGAATAGTAACCTGATCCGAATCGTAATACCAGATGCCTACAGGGCCCCCGCATTGGGTATTGTTGTATCCGCAATTGTAGGTCGTACTGTGCTCAATAACGGAGTTTTGTACATCCGAGATCACGATTCCGCTTCCGGAATGCACTTCACTGTCATATCCGGGAATATCAAAAACTTCCGTATTCCTCACCGTAATGTTGGAATGAGAATACCCTTGTTTAACCTGGGAAAAGGTTCCGGTTGCCTTAATTCCTGCATCAAGGCATTGATAAACTTTTACCTGGTCAATTAGCACTTTGTCAAATCCGGAATTCCCGGAAAGCCCGGAAATGGTTATGCCATCTACTCCAAATCCGCTTATTTCCAGTTTACTTAAAATGATGTTGGATAGTTTATAATTTCCCTCCAGGGTGTTTCGCAAAAGGATTCCGCTCCTGGAATTGGTTTCCATCCCGCTTCCCTGGATATGAAGCCGGGTGATAGCGATCCCTTCTCCGTTTTCGATCCAGATTCCGATGCCGTTACCGGCAGCTATGGTAGCGGACCCTGTGCCAAAGGAAGAAACGCTTATGATTCTTGTAGGGTCTCCACCGTCGTTTTCATCCAGTTTTAGCTGCCCGTTAAAAATATCCCCGGATTTAAAAAGAATGCTGTCTCCCGGTTTGAAGTTGACATTGTTAAGTTTGTTGATGGTTGCCCAGGCTGTGGCAGGGGTCAGGCCATCTGCGGTATCGTCTCCCTCACTGGCAATATAATAGGTGGTTTGTGCCGATAGTAGTCCACATTTTAGAAACACCAAGAGAACTAAAAAGGCAAAGTGTTCATGAGATATTGCGGTGCCGGAAATTAATGGAAATGGAAAGAAACCTCTCTTCGTTTGAATCTTCTTCATAGTCTTAGGTTGGAATAAGCGCGTTATTCAGCACAAGTAATTCAGTCTAGGGGGAGTAAGTATATGGTGTTCTAAATTACACATAATCAGGTAATTACAAAATTTAAATGGTCCGAAATCGATGCGTTTTAGACGAGCGGTTCCCGGACTAAAATAATGCCAATTTTATCTGATTTTCATCGGCGAAAAAACCTTCAAAATTATCATGTTTATGAAGATTCTGAACTCCGGGTTTGCATTTCTGCTAAAGGATGGTATTGTGGGCCAAGAACCGGGCGTGATAAAAAGGTGGGTAGACTATTTTAGCGATGCGGCCAGCCGGTGCCTGGAGGATTATGTCTAAAGCGCTGACGGAAGGGAGCTGGGTTATTCGCACTCCGTTTTCTTGTTCGTGATCTTTAGTGGGAGGTGACTTACAAAAGCCGCCCAGGGCGATGCCCTGTGCCGGTTTTTTTATGCCTTGTTTGATGAAACCGGGAAATAGAGAGCAGGATTACTCGGTTAGCAAAGCTAACCTCGTGATCCTTAGGGGGAGGTGACTCACAAAAGCCGCCCAGGGCGTTGCCCTGTGCCGGTTTTTTTATGCCCTTGCGCTTATGCAAGCGGGCTTGCAACGCTTCAGGGCATAAAAAAAGCCGGACAACATCTGTTGTTCGGCTTTTCTGGTCGGGGTGGCAGGATTCGAACCTGCGGCCTCCTGCTCCCAAAGCAGGCGCGATAACCGGGCTACGCTACACCCCGTGGTTTTCCTTAAAGGAGAGTGCAAAAATAAGACAATTTTTGATTTAACCAAGAAAGTGAGCACAAGGTTTTTTTGCAGAATAATTCCTTTATAAACAGAACGCGTATTTCCGCTTTTCGGTTCTTTTCCGAAATTTATTCTGATGTACTGAATGTCCAGGTATTACCGATACTTAAAGATGATTGATCCTTGGCATGTACCTTCCAGAAATACGTTTTCCCGGCCTCGGTGGTAACGCCCAGGGTGTTGGCACCGTGATCAGCGACGTACAGCTGCGGAGGGTTGGTAGTACCGAAATAGATGTCAAAGGTTAAAACCTCGTTATCGGCATCCACGGCGTCCCATGAAAGTGTTTGGCTTCCCGGTGCTACACTTGCATTCAGGTAAGGGCTTACCAGGGTAGGGGAGTTGGGAACATGATTGCTTTCAGGGTTGCCTTCAACTGTAAATGCCTGATATTGTGCGAAAGATCCTTTCTCCCCGGAATCATCGTAAGCCGCCACCCGCCAATAATAATCGGCTGCAGGATCCAGGTTCATGGTTGTGGTGGTGTCTCTCGTGTTGAGGTCCCTGATCAGTACCCCAAAGGAAGGATCTGAACTCAATTGTAAATTATAAGAGACCTGATCGCCATCGGGATCGGTTGTCCTGTGCCATGTAAATGCTATTACCGGATCAAGGCAAAGCTGATCTTTCTCCGGAAAGATGAGGATTGGGGTGCCGGGAGCTTTATTGATGATGATGTCGGGCCCTTTTTCCTGTTCTTCAATTTCTTCTCCGGAACAAGCGCAAAGCGCTGCCGAGATCAAGATGGTCCAAAACGTTCTCATTGCTTAATTAATTTATAGGTTCTTTTCTTTTCAGTGCCGATAATTACCAGGTATACTCCTGCAGGAAAGGAAGTGATATTAGCTTCTACGGTATAATTAATCACAGGGATATCCTTTCGGTAAACCGCAATCCCTGCCGTATTGTATATTGTAACGGGCATAGATTGAATTCCTGTATCACTATCCGGGTCCAGGTAGATCCTGAATTGATTCTGTGCCGGGTTGGGAATGATACCGGCATCCCGGTAGAAGCTCACTTTCATACTATATGAAAACTCGCATTCTGCAGCAGAGGAAACCTCGATCAGGTCGCCGTTTGAGGCGCTTATATCTACTTTACCACGGTAGGTTTCTGTAACTACCACACCATTCATGGAGATCGTGTAGGGGAGGGTGCCTCCTTGTATATCCAGACTTACCTTTTTCGAGGAGCTTTCTGTTTTGGAACTTACTTGAAGGGGTTCGGGTTCTTTAATTTCGAATTGGTAGCAGAAGCTGGTGTTATACAAGTTCGCTGTAATACACAAATTGTAAATTCCCGGCGCTAGGTCATTAATGGTTGTTCCGGAATAAAAGCTTTGAGATTCTGTTCCGCTGGCAGACTGCAGCTCCAGATTATACATAAGTGTGGATGGTATTTTGGAAGAAACGGTAAGCTGCCCATTGGTCTTCCCTTGGCAAGAAACATCCCTGGTCGTGATAATGAAAGGATCCTTAGGAAGAACCGTTACATCTAGTGCGCTGGACGTCAGGATTCCCGAATCCGGGTAACGGAGGGTTAATCCAACCTGTCCGATACCACTTTCACCCCAATCCACAAATAATTCATTTCCATTCGCCTGGTACGAAATATGACCGGAGACATGCCATATATATTTAACATTTTCTCTTATTGCCGTCGTATAGATGATACCGCTATCTTCCTCGGTAACATGTTCAGGCCCCTGGATAACAGGTGGGTCGGGCCTGGCAAATACCCGCACCGTCAATGCTGATGAATTTCCGGAAGTACAACTGTTATATGGAGTGGCCGCGATGCTAAATGTTCCTTCCTGCAACCACTTTATTTTTGCAAGATTGCCTTCATAAACGACTTCATTTTCACCTTCTACTTCCCAGCTGTATTGCGCATCGCTGTATTTTATAACCGTATACACCTCTTCAGATCCCAGGGTAACCGTTATGTCCCCCGAGATTGCAGATGCGGTAAGGGTACTTTCATCGTCCTTTAATTTCAGTATTGCTCCATTGCCTTGACTCAGATAAATGAGGTCGCCCTGAAATGCGAGGGCCGATATGTTTTCAGACGTCTGGTGATAGAGAGTCCAGGTGTCTCCGGTATCAGGAGAGTAATACAGTTGATTTCCTATTGCGATATACCATTCGGAAGCGTTCTTAGCTTCGATCCGAAGCGAAGTTGTACTGTTCTTTGCAGGCAGGTCCATTTTAATCCAGGTATCTCCTCCGTCGTTTGTTTTATAAAATCCGGTATCGCTGGAGATCATTCCGGTAGTGCTGTTTACAAAATGAAACTGATGAAGGAGGAAAGCCTCCGGACTACCCATGGTTAAAGTGTCCCAGGTAGCGCCCCCATCAACAGTTCTTAAAAAAGGTGAGCTGGTCCCCGACATATAGCCTGTTAGATCATCGGTAAATTCGATGTTTCGGAATATGGAATAAGGATCCGCTGATAGGTTCGACCAGGTGGTTCCCCCATCAGTGGTCTTTGCAATATTCCCGTCGACCGTTTGAACAAATAAGGTGTCTTCGCTCAGGGCATCAAAACCACCATTCGAATCTCCCTGGAAGATCTCCGTCCATGTTTCCCCGTTGTTGGCAGACTTGTATAGTTTCCCCCAACTGTCCTTCATAAATAACGATTGTCCCTGCTTTTCTGCGAATCTTATTCTGTCGTCTGTTGGATGGTTCATTGGTTTCCAGCTATTTCCTCCATCGTTGGAGATTGCAGAATTTTCTGAAAAAATAAAGATTTGATCGGAAGAATAAGAAATGTAAGAGATATTGTTTCGCCCTTTCAAATAGCTCGAAGCATACCATTTACTTTCGCTCTCGGAATAATAATGAATATTTCTGCCCTCTTCATAACAGCCACCTCCAACAGCAATAATATCGCCACTGTTATTCAGGGATATGGAAGATATACCTGTACAGCTACCCAGGATTATACGTTCCCAGGTAAGTCCCCCGTCTGAGGTTTTGTACAATCCGTTATTATAGAGATATCCCGTGTTTTCATCAGAGAAAAACATCTTATTCATTGATGCCCGGTAGTCGGCATTGATCACCTCCCAGGTGATGCCGCCATCCGTCGATTTCAGGAATTTACCTTTTGTGGTTGTGGCATATCCGGTTTGTTCATCAAGAAAATGAAAAGTGGAGAAGTATTCGTCATAATCTAGTCCCGGTATGTCTTCTATAGTGTATTGTATCCAATGCTCACCTCCATCGTTAGTGATGTGGTATGCCTTACTTCGGTTCAGTGCCAGCCCAAAATTATTGTTGAAGAAATATACCGGTCCGGGGTCGTAATTGTGGGTGAGATCACCGAAAGCCTGCCAGGTTACGCCGCCATCAGTACTTTGATAGAGCTTGCCTTTATTCGGATCGTTATAATAGGGGCTTATATTGCGAAGGATAAGGTGGTCTGCACTAAGAGCCGTTAAACTTATCCTGGTCGAATAGGATAACTCAAAATTCAGGGGTTGCCAGGTAAGTCCGCCATCATCAGTCCTGAGTAATACCGACTCACCTGTCACGAAACCGGTCTGTTCGTTTACAAACTGCACATCGGTGAGCCGGCTGTTATATGGATAAATTCCGCTTAATAATGCGAAATTATCGATGCTGTAAAGGTGTTGCCAGGTAATTCCTTTATCTGTGGTTTTCAGGATCACCCCGCTTTGGCCAACAGCAATGGCATCGGTCTCATTCAGAAATTCCACATCCAGAAGCGAACTGCTCAGTGAAATTCCCTCTACAGTGCATGCTAAGAGGTCCGGTATTTTATTCGATGCAACAACCTCGAATACGAAGACCGCTTCCTCTGTCGTTCCTCCATCGCCGGTAGCCCTGACTCTGATCGTAAGACCTTTTTGATTGTTAAAAGCGGGGTCGCCAAGAAGAACCAATTGATTGCCTGATATTGTAAACAGGTCGTTGTTTTTATCCCCCTCACCGGATGTTAACTCAAATTGAAAAGACTCTTCTCCGGGTGTTGCTACTTCAAGACTGGCTACTGTTGTATTTGCCGGGGCAGACTCTGAAATAGTGGAATTGTCAATAATAATGGAACCTGGCTGCCGGTCAAAATAAATCTCTTTTTCCTTTGGGAAGTACGGGCTTTGCCCTGCGGGAATATCATCTGAAATATTTCCTTTGAGTTTTAATCGAAATTCTGACTGAATCGTGGTATTGGTCTTTAGAATAAGATGGCCATTATATGGCCCTGCTTCTGAGGCGGTGAACCCAATTTCAAAATAACCGGTAGCCCCCGGATCAATTACCTGAGAAAGGTAATCGTTCTGATTGCTGTCGTGTTTACCGTTTATATAAAAACCCTCTCCACTTACGTAAGCCCTGGAAATGATCAGGGGATCATTCCCTACATTCCTTATCCAGCCACGGGTCTTGACCAGGCTGTCTTTTTTTGATGAAAAGGACACTTCATCCAGGTGCTGTTTTATCTGACTGTAATTCACTCCAACCTCCATCAAAGGATTTGAGTTGGTATTGTAGAGATGTATACGGTAGATACCGTTATCGTTCGAGACCTGATAATATACTTTTTCCCCATCGGAATGCACGCGGTAGGTATCGCCGGTCGTTCTGGCGTAATTTTGCTGTTTGGAAAATCTTGTTGCAGTACCTTCAGCGAGATCATATGAATACAAGTAGGAGTTACTTCCAACAAAGTAGATTTTACCATTCAGTTCAACTACCTCTGATAGCTTGTTAAGACTTACATTATCCATTTGCAAGGAGGTACCCTCCTTGGTGCCGTTAGTTACCCACATGGCATTATTACCACCTGAACCAGCATTGAAATAAAGTTTACCATTATATTCTGTAAAACCTCTGAAATTTCCGGATTCATACAATTGGGAGTTTCCTGCACTCATCAATTCAATGGTTCCATCACTTGTCCCATCGGTGCGCCATAAGGCATCTTTGATACTACTGTAGGAGCTCCCCGATCCCACGGCGAAATACACATAGTCTCCAGCCTCCTTGATGGCATATAATTCCTGAGTGGTAGACGAAGCGAACTCTTTTAACATGGTAAATCCGTCTGTGGCTGTACTGGTTAATAGGTATAGCCTGATGTGTTTGTAATTGTAATCATGCGTGTAAAAATAAAGCCCCTTACTGGTAGGGGTAAATCCTTTCATATAGTTTAATCCGTCTATAACCACGGAAGTTGTTCCTTCAGGTGTCCCGTCGGTTTGATGAACCTGTACCAGGTCATCAATATACAGGTAGCCGTTGGCAACTCCTCTTATGTAGCCTCTACCTTCCGGCATGATGGAATCCAGTAGTACAGTGCCTTCTGCCGTGCCGTCTGTTTTATAAAGGTATCTCGAATCTATATTTATATATATATCACGGGCATTAAAGTATACCTCTCCGTTGTAAACCGTGAAATTAGTGGGGCTGGAACTATGTCTGCCCTCGAAAATATCCTTGATCATGACCGTTCCAACTGTTGTTCCGTCAGACTTCCACAATTCCTGTCCGTTTTCTGAGTCTGCTCCTGCGAAATACAGCATATTCTGGTGGACAAACAGATTTGAAGGCTGGATGGAACCCTCAAAAGCTTTTATTAAATACGTTCCTTTTGCGGTGCCGTCGGAGCTGTATAGTCCCCAGTTTTCAATGGTTTTCCCAAAGAAATAGGTCAGGTCATTCATTTCTCTGAAGGATCCCATTTCCTGGAAATTCGCGAGATAGGTTTGGCCCTGAAGCGAGCAATGGATGAATACGATCAGGAAAAGCAGAATTTTTTTGCGGGTGAGCATAGCGCAATGAGCCATTTTAATTAATGTTGAAATAGATGATGTTAGAATTTAAGGTGTTCGAATAGTCTGATCTGCTAGTTTGAATAGCAAGGGGTTTTTCACGACTCGATCCGCCCCATCTCAGGTTGTTATACACCCCCCCTGAAATGATGAATTGCATTTCTGTACCCTCTGCATTTACCGAAAGTTCACTGGAGTAATCACTGTATAGGTAGGTGCTTCCGAAAGATTTAATGGCCAGACGTTTTTTAAGGTTAAACCCCTTAATAACCAGGGTATCCCTTAAAGACAGGTCAGTTTTGTTGATTTCTGTGATCCTGATGATACTATCGTCATTAATGACTTCCATCATATGAGGGTATGCAGTACTTCTGTTGTTTTCTTCTATAAGGAAACTGTATTTCCCTGAAGGTATACCATCCGGAACAATAACGGTGAGGAGGTTGGTGGAGTTAGAACTTTCAAAACTGTGGGCATGAGAATACGAACTGCGGAATACCTCCATTTGATAGGGTGTTCCATCATCGGAAACCAGGTATAGTGCAACCTGGGATACATCCTGTATGTTTGACGCATGAATGTACTGGGTGGCTCCTGCGAATACCCGATGATCGATGCCGACTGAAGATTCGTAAAATTGAAATCCAGGGTTCCTGAAATACCCATAAATTCTGGAAAGTTTAATGGGAGCCTTAACCACGTATGCTTTAGTAGTTCCCCGCTCTGAGGTTACTGTAAAAGTATAAGGAGAGGAAACGTCCATGATCTCTGTTTGCGCAGGATCGCTCGTAGCTGAAGGAGAAAGTACGATCTCCGGGGTGATGGAAGAGTAGTCCAAATTCCCGAGCTCGATCTCGATAGTTCCTTCTTCATGATCTATCATCCCTATATATTCGTCAGTTCCGTTAAATACCCTGAATGACTCCACCTCATGTTGCCCGCTGGTAAGGACCAGGTCATAGCGCTTGAGGGTTCCGTCCGGTAGGGTGACTTCATAGAACAGGTCGTCCAGAAAGTTTAAAGGAACGCCGCTTTGAGGATTGATACTTGCACCTTCCTGAATTTCGATGGTGGGGGCGATCTCACTGTAGCTGAAATTGCCAAGAGTCAGGTTAATGGTTGCTGCCTCATCATCTATACTGGCTGTGTAAACAGAGTCGTTCACCGCTACGGTAAAGGAAGAAATAACAGTTCCATTTGGAAGGTCCAGCATACGTGTTTTGGAAAAGGATTCGTTGCCAGCACCATCCCTGGTTAAGACTCTCCAGTATAGATTATTCCCTTCAGAAAGTGTTAAACTATAAACCGGGGATTCCAGGCCGGAAGCTACAACTTCAAGGGGAGGATTATTCTTCCCCAGGTAGAGATCGTATTCAAGGGTATTGTCATCGATATCACTGGCCTCCCAGGAGAAATCGACAGTTAACTGGGTTTTCTCCAGAACAGTCCTGTCTTCCGGAGCAGTTAATTCCGCCGGAAAAGGCGCATAGTTTGAAATTCCTTCTCCTGAGGTATAAAATTTCCAGAGGTCACTTTCTGCCTTGTCTTCCCTGTCATTGACACGGGAAATGACCTTCCAGGAAAAGGGGGTATTCCTGCTTAATTCTGTCTTGAAAGAATTTGTAGTGACACTGCTTTTGAAGGTTTGTTCTGTTTCCAGGTTAGTGATCTCCACTTCGTAATAATCATGTTCTGCGTCCCGCCATCCAAACGAAACAAGAAGATTACCGTTACTTGTTTCCTGTCCTTCAATACAAACTGCATTATTCAGGGGGAACTCCAGATTTACCGCAACAGGGGTTGTTTTTCGGGCTGTTTCCGTATCATCTTTTTTACTGCAGGAGAGCAATAATAGTCCTAAAACTGCCAGGATTTGAACTTTTTTCATTGTTTGATGATTTTTTGATAGTGGGTATGTTGCTCCGAACGGTATTCTAATACATATATCCCCCGGGGTAGTTCCGGAAGCGCTATAGAGATGGTGTTCCCCGAAAGTGAATGGATTTCCTGGTATACCTGCTGCCCCAGAGGATTAAAAATAGTTACCACGGCAGAAGCCGACAGGTCTGAATGAGCGATCTCAAAGGTTGAATTAAAAGGATTTGGAAAGGTATAAAGATCTTCTTCCAGGTAAACTTTTTCCATCAATTTACCCTGACATTCTTTATCTGTTATGACTTCCAGGGTATTGATTCCTTTTTTCAGCGATAGTTCCAGGTACGTTTCTGAAGTGGTAAAGATCCGGTCGTTAAAGTTGATGATATACATTTCACCTCCCTGAAGCTCGACCTGAAGCTTTTCTGAGGTTTCGTCCATCTGCGTTTTGAAAGAAACCTGGGCTGTTGGAGCGATCTCTACATTATAACAAAGGGTGTCCGAGACCAATTCTGCTGCAGTAATACATACCTGGTAAGACCCCGGGGCCATGTTTTTCAGAATGAGTTCATTCGAAAAAACCTCTGCATCAGTCCCGTCCAGAATAGCCTTGTACATGCGATTATCTCCTGCCTTAATGGTAATGATCCCATTGTTCGCGTCCGGACAAGACTCTCCGGTGCCATTTACCTCAAAAAGATCGGATCGCAGAGAGATCAGCTCACATCCTTCATCATTGACCTCAGCTCCGGGTGAGGTGTTGGGGCATTTGTCGTTTATGTCGGGTATGCCGTCTGCATCATTGTCGGTCTGATTGCTTGCACAACCCTGGGCATTGACCTCTGCACCTAAAGCAGTATCAGGGCAATGGTCGTTTTCATCAGAAATCCCATCATGGTCAGAGTCTTTCTGGGAAAGACTACACCCGCTGGTGTCAACAGCTTCGCCGGAAGGGGTGTCCGGACAAAGATCAAGGCGGTCTGGCACCGAGTCCTGATCGGAGTCTGTGTCGGTTGTTGAAAAGTCGATGGCAGAGAGATCATAGCTGATCAGAAATGCATTCTTTGCGTTATTCCCTGCGTTGTTCTTTAAATAGATTTGTTCGTTGATGTTAAGCGTATCTGAAGAATATGCACCTGAATAAAAGAGCTGATCATCTTCCACAGCGATAGGGCCTGAAATATCTTCTACATTGTTAAAATAGGGTTGAGGCGTTCCTGAAAGGTGAATCAGATACTCCATGCTCAGGTCATGCAGATTTACCTTTATAAGAACCGGTTCTGTTCCGGGGTTATTTGTGCTTAAGGAGCCATTCGTGAATTCCTGCTCTTCCCAGAAAGAGGTGGCCAGTAGCAGGTGATCCTTGTAATCGGCCATAAAGCCAGCCCGACCGTAATTTACAAAGGTGTCAAAGGTATTGTAGTTCATAAAGTCTCCCCGGTGCGAGTCGTATTCCAGTAAGGCGGCAGAATATCCGAAAGAGGTGCTGATCACCCGAAAATTATTGGAGATCACCGTATTAAACGCGTATGTCCATACATAAACCTTTTGGTTAGCGCCAATCTTGATATAGGCCGAGTCAAATACAGAGGACCCGTTACCTTGTTCAAATTCTTTTGCTATTGTGGATTGCCAAACCGGTAATAGGTCCTTACTCAATTTATGGAGTTGAGTTTCATTAGGGGCACAGGTGTCTATCCCGTAGTTGATTGCAAAATACACATTGCCCTGGTCGTCCAGGGTAAATGATTTTAAGGTGTCATCAGCTTCGCCACCATACCTTTGAGCTTTCTGAAGCTGGCCTATGGTATTGTATTGAAGGATGAAAAGGTCTTTCGCATTTACTGAACCGGAATAACAGGAAGATACCTGGCTGGTCAGGGTTTCGGTATTACCTGCGGTTAGTGTCCCTGTAAATTCGCCAACGACATAAACGGTACCCTGGTGGTACTCCAGGTATACTCTTACAGCATTCTCAAGGGGCTGGGCCCAGAGCAGACGACCATCAGCACTGATCTTTATGATAGAATCCCCATGAGGGATCTTGATGCCCTGCACTGTGGTGGGGCCATCCCCGTTTACAGGAAAGGTGAGTTGAGCATATATGTTTCCCTTCTCGTCAACGGTGATTCCCCCGAGTCCGGGTTTGCTTGTGGAATATTGGAACATGTCCAGGTCAAAGGCATCAAACCTCCAGATCAGTTCCCCTTGGTAACTTCTTTTTTCGAGAGCGTAGGTGGTAAAATAAATCAGTCCGCCCGGTACTTTTTTTATCGCTCTGGACGATGCGCCGAGGTGTCCGCCACCGGTTATGGCCCAGTTAACATCCTGGGAACGAACAGGGAGGATGAGAAAAAGTAATAGTAAGAAAAGGGGGGAGATCCGGATGTAGTTTTTTTTCAAAATAGTGGTGTAAAGGGTCGTAAATGGAGGAGGAATATAGTACTTATTTTCTATAAAAAGAAGGGTTTAATCCTTGTAAATGACAGGTTGAAAGCGAGATTTTAAGACATGGTTGATAATCGATTGATTATGAGTGATTTATTCGGAATTCATAGAGAGCGCTATTCGGGGTTGTAAAATACAAGAGCTTTGTAAAACAAAAACCCCTCCGAATAAACGGAGGGGTTCTTTCCCCCAAACCTTGTTTGATTACTAAGTCAAACAGATTATTAATTGTGCTTTACGCACAGTGACAAATATCAATTAACGAATTGTTTTTTCCTTACGGAAAACCGTATAGCGCGCTATTTTTCTAAATTATTCCCATATCCTTGGCGATGGCAATAAGATGGATGGTGTTTTTGGCCTTGAGGTAGATCTTGAGTTTATTGATGCGCTTTTCTATACTGCTCAAACTGGCAGGTTTAATATTGTTGTCTTTGAACAGCTGTCCGATCTCTTCCTGGGAAAGCCCTTCAGAAAGTTTCGAGAGCAAAGCAATGTCGTAATCATCCAGGTTCATCGACTCCTCTCCCGGGAGCTGGTCTCTCTGGGGAGCAACGGGAATCGCTTCGCCCTTTGAAATGGCCTGGATAACCTGCTTCAGGTCGTTGATACTGTTACGGCCCTTGGTGACAAATGCACTTAACCGGAGTTTGTCAATTAGCTGCCTGACTCTAAATGGACGGTCTTCGATAGAATACATGATGGCTTTAATGTCTATAGCTTCATCCCGTAAACGATTCATCAGCATTTCGCCATCCTTGAGATTGGCATCCCTGTGATCCTGTTTGAAAGACAGGTCGGTGATGAGGAGGTCAAACGGCTCTTCGTCTAAAATCGCTCGCTTGATCTTCAGGTAGGCCTCATCACAATATTTGGCCTGTACGATCTCAAAGTTGAAAGTATCACTAAGGAAATTTACCAGCCCTTCATTGATGCTGTCAATATCTTCTGCAATCAGTACCTTCTTTATCATACGTGTCGAATGAAATGAAACGAAGCTCGTTATCGGGGTACTCAAATTTAATCCACTTTCCGTATAGAAGTTTACGGATACCCGTATTTTTATGGAGAATTAGTAGACTGCTGTGTATCTTTTACTTCTTGCCAGGGATTTTAGTCTATAAAATAGGGGAGCGAACCGCCGGGAGTGGGGGATAAAAAAAGGCTTCCGATTTCTCGAAAGCCTTTTCATTTTTGTAGCGAGGACGGGATTTGAACCCGTGGCCTCCGGGTTATGAAGATTAATCGGATATTCTTCAATTTTCTATAAAACCCTTTAAATACTATGGTTTTGAGAGGTTTTAATTTTTATTGACACGATTTAAAACCAAGTGAATGCATAAAATGTTGTACCTATGTTGTACCTGTATCTCCTGACTTATTCGTAAATTTAGTATCAGCAAGTTATATGAATGTCTTCCATAAAACCCATACTGCGAAAAAAGAGAAACGCCAGGGGCTTATTTCCCGTTGCGATCCGGATTACTAAAGATCGCAAATCTTCTTATATCTATACCGGACAATATATTGAACAAAAGCATTGGGACGAAGAACTGGGAGTTGTTAAAAAAAGTCATCCTAATTCCAGGAGACTAAATCACCTGATCGTTAAAAGGATCGCAGAGATCAACGATAAACTCTTGGAGGCCGAAATAGCCAAGGCCAAAGTTTCTGCAGGAGCTGTTCGTAAAAGTGTTCGGGGCGAAGATAAGTTAGGCTTTTTTGAGGTAGCTAAGATGCACCTGGATCAATTGAAGCGTGACGAAAAATTCAGGCAGTATGAGAATCAAAAGGGTAGGGTGGAGAAGTTTTTAACTTTTATCGGCAGAAATAAGCTTTCTTTTGATGATATTGATGTAGCCTTGTTGCGCAAGTTTCAAAGTCACCTGGTGGTAACAGAGGGAAGAAAACCCAGAACGGCAATTAACTATTTGATCCTGATACGAAAAATTTATAATCAGGGCATTACCATGGGTATGGCCTCCAGGGCGTTATATCCATTTGGGAAAGGTAAGATCAGTATAAAAATACCGGAATCTCAAAAGATCGGATTAACGATGGATGAGATCCGGATTCTTGAATCTGCAGAAGGATTAACTCCTGCTCAAGTCCGGGCTTTGGATGTCTGGCTTACCAGTTTTTATTTTGCAGGGATACGTGTCAGTGATGTCCTGCAATTGCGTTGGTCTGATTTCAAGGATGGCAGGTTGTATTACCGAATGGATAAGAATAAAAAGCTGGTGTCTTTGAAAATACCGGTAAAGGCCGAAAAGATTCTGGGCAAATACAGATCAGGAAAGTCTTCTCGAAATGCCTTGTTATTCGATTATCTTCAGGAGGCAGACCTTCATCATTCAAGAACAAGGCTTACCAGGATTCGTACTTCTACCAGAACCATAAACAGAAGACTTAAGACCATTGCTGATAAACTGGAAATTGATAAAAAACTAACCATGCATATTGCGCGTCATAGTTTCGGGAATATTTCGGGGGATAAAATCCCTATTCAAATGCTACAGAAACTGTATCGGCATTCTTCTATTACCACCACCATCGCCTACCAGGCCAGCTTTATGCAAAAGGAGGCTGATGACGCCCTTGATAAAGTGGTTAATTTTTGATTTGGTAAGAGAAGTAATCCGAATTGAATATTTGAAATCGACTATGTCATTTTCTCTCTTTTCATGTTGCGGGATGAGTATTCCACGGATATTTCAATTTTCAGTACTAAATCAACCCCTTATCTTCCATAACTAATCTATGCAATGTTTGGGGATAAAGTTGTGGTAAAAACGCCAATTCGCATGTTTAACATGCAACATGCTAGTTCATCAGTAATAACAGGGGTTAAGGGGAATCATGGATAAAAGCAACGAGCTTCAGCGCGTTGCCCTCTTGCTATTCCCTTTTATTATAATGAAACATTGTTGATAATTTCAGATGACTCTCATTGTAAAACCAAAGGCAAAGGTACTGGCCTATTAGTTTTATTTCCAGTGACTCAAGGATTGGATTTTAGCATTACCCTATAGTGTCTGTTTATTATCATCAGGTATTTATAAGCTAGCAAAAAGATACCGGATAACTTTACTCTCCGGGATTATACCAAATTGGACTGGTATAAGCACGTTCCTGTATACTTGCAGGGACATCTTTGGGTAATGTAACTCCAAATATCTTGGCGTCAATAGTAGTCCATCTTGGAGTGGGGATTTCTAATACGCGAACATAATAAAAAGCACTCTCTAAAGGATCGAAATTAGGGTCAATCCAAAATCCTTCCAGGAATGGAGCACCAATCGAGTTGTCATAAGTAGCCTCCTCAATATTTACTGTATTACCTACTTTTTGTTTGGCCCTTCCGGTTTCATCGATGGTACGATCTCCCGACACGGCTACATCATATATCTGCTCATGCGTTATACCTTCATCATCCATCCATCCTTTAATCACCTGAACCCTGTCAAGGTTTGCGCCATCCGGGTCTCTAACTGCCCGAATTAGAAAAGCCGGGGATTTCCCTGAAGGTGCTCTTTCAAGATCACCTCCCATGGGTACCCCGTTTTCATAACCGTATTTGGCAAAATCAGACAGGTGCAAATCCTCAGCGCTAAAATTGAATCCTCCGAATACTCTTACTCGCAGTCGGGTCCCGGTAGTAGCAAACACTTCTTTTCTGGCGAAGGCATCCCAGATCGCTTCTCTCGTGTTCTCACGGGCCCATACTGCTGCCAACCCACCAGAACCAACTTGACGGGCATAGATCTGATGACCTTCTGGGGCCGGGCGTCCTGCAATGACCTCGTCAAAACGTATAGGATCGGCAGAGGGTTCCAGGCTCACCACCTTACCGAAATAGTTATCCTCTTCTGTAGAGGCCAGTCCGGTATGCGAATCCGTAGAGCCAATAACGCCAAATTTAAATGGGTTGGCTCCAAACTCTTTTTTATAGGCTAACCCTCGTTTCCATGCCTCACGTACATATTCCCGCGGGAGCATATCTTTTGATTTTGGCTCAGGACCAAAACTTCCTAAATCCCAGGTTTCATAATCTGCAAATTCATCATTCGGCGACAATGATGGGTGGGCCTCTGCATCACCTTTCATTTGTGTTATTTCATAAACAGGTTCACGTTTCATACGTTTTTCTGCATATTCTTTAGTGAGTGGCGCTCCACTGAATGTTTCGACATCGAACATTAATCCATTAGACAGATTTCCATTATGAGGAATGGCTAATAATTGACCTCCGGTTTTTTCTTCATAAGACTGCATCCAGTTCCAAAGATCCTCGGGATCGTAACTGTCGTATTGGGAAAAGGGAATTACCTCCCTGGCCTTATCTTCTCCGTCACGAAAAATTACGTTTCGATGTAAATTGTTCCCATCTGGATTGGAGGTCCATTCATACCCGATAAAGGCGGTAAAGCTCCCTGGCTGGTTGTATTTTTCTGCTGCATCAATGATTTTGTTCCAGTAGGTTTTTTGAAACTCAGGTTGATCTTCCAGTGGATTTTCACGTTTTGCAAGTTTGGCTATCCACTCATCATAGGCAGCTGCAGCTCCATCCAATCCGGATTTAACCAGATCGTGAACCTTTTTACCCCATGAGTTGGTAAGCAGTACTGGGTCTGAAGAAGCTATGGCGGGAGCGAGGCCTAAATTCTCAGAATGATCAGCAACTACAAGAAAATCAAGAGGTCTGTTAAGCTGTACGGACAACCCAGTATTGGATGTAATTTGCTGACCCATCGCAAATTTGTATGCATCTTCCGGAGTCAGAATAGCACCGATCATTCCTGCATCGGTAGAGTAGCTGGTGTGCAAATGCGTGTCGCCATAAAACACCTGATTAGGGAAATTTTCTTCAGGGTAGGGAGAATATTGGATTTGTTCTTTAATAGGTTTAGGAGTGTCCTGGGCAATTGCTTTTGAATGAAAAATAAGAAGTATAAGGGGGAGAATTAAATTATTCATTTTCATGTCTTAGATTTTTTTAATTTCCAGAAGTAAGCAATACTGGATTTTACGACCGATAATCCTTAAAGTGTTGAATATAAGGTTTTTAGGATAATGTGTCAATTGATTATTTTTAAAAAGGACAATCTTGATGAATACATAACAATTTCGTGATCTAGAATTATCCAAATGTTACTGTTGTATGACACCTGACACCTTTAATGTATGTCCTTAGGTTGTTTTATTACAGCTTGGGAAAATTGTTGAATAAAGAAAAATAATATATCATTGAACAATAATAATTTTAAAAGATTTTTGATCTCCAATTCAGGTATTGATGAGCACGAGGTGAGTTCTATCTTAAAATCTTGTAGTATTCGGAAGGTGAAAAAGAATCAATTTCTTCTAAAGGCTGGGGAATATTGCAAAACTACTTTTTTTGTGGAAACTGGGCTATTAAGACAGTTTCACTTAGATAATTCCGGCAAGGAGCACATTATAAGTTTTGCTCCGGAGAGCTGGTTCGTTACTGACAGGGAAAGCACCTACTTTGACAATCCATCTACATACTTCATTCAAGCATTGGAAGATAGTGAAGTAGCATTGATAAATGAAGAGTTAATTCAAGTACTATCAAGGGAGCTGATAGGATTCTCTGATTTTAACAACAGGTTACTGCATAATCATATTCGGCATTTACAAAACAGGATCAGGCTCCTGTTAAGTGCCAGTGCAGAAGAGAGGTACCTTCAATTTGTAGCGATGTATCCGGATATCTTGAGAAGAGTTCCTCAGGCGATGGTTGCCTCCTATCTGGGTATAACCCCTGAAAGTCTTAGTCGTGTCAGAAGGTCAATATCCACAAAGAGTATTTAAGGATTGTTTCTTACCATACATCAATGTGCAGGATCATACTGAAGCGTAATTTCGAGACATAAACAAAAGCATATGAAAACAAGATCTTTAGAATTAGTGGCAAGCCCAAAGGAACCCCATTTTGTGGGTGATGGATTCCGGGTACATAATTTTATCCCAAGTGGGTTTCGTATGGATATGCAACGCATGAGTCCTTTTATACTTTTGGATTACAATTCAACGTATTATTTTCCGCCGAGTGATACCCCAAAAGGAGTGGATGTTCATCCTCATAGAGGATTTGAAACGGTAACTATAGCATATAAGGGAAGGGTTCAACACCATGACAGCAGCGGGGGAGGAGGAGTTATAGGTGAAGGAGATATCCAATGGATGACCGCTGCAAGTGGGGTTTTGCATAAAGAGTATCATGAAAAAGAATGGAGTAAGAAGGGGGGCGATTTTCAAATGGTTCAGCTTTGGGTTAACCTGCCCGCGAAATTTAAAATGAGTTCCCCAAGATACCAGGCCATTAAAAGTGACAATCTTAACCGATATGAGTTTGAACATAATGCAGGGTCCGTTGAAGTCATTGCGGGAGAATATAAGGGTATAAAAGGTGTAGCTAACACATTTACCCCGATACATATGTTTAATATAAAGTTGAATGAGGGAAATATAGCTGAATTGAACTTCCCTCAAAACTATAATACGGCATTACTGGTATTGGAGGGAAGTATCGTGATCAATGGTAAGGAGGAAGTACCAACAGATCATCTGGCCCTAATGGCTAATGACGGTGAGATTTTCAGGTTGGAAGCAAAAGAAGATGCGGTAGTTTTAGTGATGAGCGGCGAACCGATTAATGAGCCAATCGCAGCCCAAGGCCCTTTTGTTATGAATACTCGGGAAGAATTAATGCAAGCCTTCAATGATTTTAAGGAAGGCAAATTTGGAGTTTTGGAAGATAACATACCGGATTAAATTCTTAATTAATATTCTTTCTCAAATTCAATCTTTTAAATACAATTCAAGCTCGTTTTCTGGCCCTTTTTAAGGCCTGGTAAACGAGCTATTTATATGCCTTCCTTTCAGGAAACCATATAAACAAGCCAAACAATAAAGAGATTTGTTGAATGTTAAAAAGAAGAATTAAGGCATATCTGTTCAATTAAAATGATGAACTGCCATTTAGGTAATTATTGTCGAAAATGTTTTACCTATGTTGTACCCGCCAAATAAAAAAGGCTTCCGATCTCTCGAAAGCCTTTTCATTCTTGTAGCGAGGACGGGATTTGAACCCGTGGCCTCCGGGTTATGAATCCGACGCTCTAACCAACTGAGCTACCTCGCCATTCCCGCAGGGTCTGAACCCTTTGTTTTTCTTAGCGGGTGCAAATATATAAACAAAATCACCTTGTACAAACTAAAGTCAAAAAAATATTTTCATCTAAAATTATCTTGAGGTTATAAAGAAATAATTATATTGACCCACAAGAATCAACTAATCAACCTATGGAAGAAAAGATTAAATATGAATTGGAGTTCCCTATCCATTCCTCCCCACAATTACTGTATCAATATATATCTACACCCTCCGGATTATCAGAATGGTTCGCAGATAATGTGAACTCCCGGGGTGAGCTTTATACCTTTATCTGGGACGACTCGGAGGAACAGGCCAAGGTGATTCGCAAGAAGAGTGGGGAGCTTATCAAATTCCGATGGGTTGCATCTGAAGATGACAGCTTCTTTGAGATGAAGATCGTGGTGGATGAGATCACCAAGGATGTTTCACTAATGGTTACCGATTTCACGGAGGAAGATGAGATAGATGAAGCTAAGATGCTCTGGGAAAACCAGATCTCTGATCTGAAGCACGTCTTGGGTTCGGTTTAGGAAAGCTTAAGCATTACCTTTATATTTGTGCCTTGAATTTTTCAAGGCATTTTTTTATGGTAAATTTTAACGGTACTATCCTGGAACATGAGGAGAAATTTCTCAATCAAGAGAATCGGGGGCTGCGCTATGGAGATGCAGTGTTCGAGACCATCCGGGTAAATGCAGGGAAGGTATTGTTCTGGGAAGAACACTACCTCAGGCTTATGGCCGGGATGCGTATTATGCGTATGGATATACCCATGGAATTCACCATGGAATTTCTTGAAGACCAGATCAGGAAAATCCTGGAGGTTACCGGGTTAACCGGCACCACCGCGCGGGTGCGACTTACGGTATTCAGAAAGAGCGGAGGGCGCTACACTCCGGAAAACCGAGGGGTAGAATATGTTATTGAAGCTGCACCGGTAGCCGAGGCATTTTACCAGATCAGGGAAGCCCTTTGCGAGGTGGAATTGTTTAAAGATCATTATATGGCTCCAGGCTTACTGAGTTCCGTAAAGACCAATAACAGGGCTCTGAACGTTCTTGCAGGAATATTTGCCAGTGAGAACGATTATCATAATTGCCTTTTGTTGAATACCGATAAGAAGGTCGTTGAAGCCATTAACGGAAATCTCTTCCTCGTTAAGGGGAACGTTATAAAAACACCCCCGGTTGCGGATGGGTGTATAAATGGAATTCTGAGAAAAAAGCTCATTGAGATCATCGGGAAAACCGAAGATCTCGAGTTCCGGGAAGAGAGTATATCTCCTTTCGAACTCCAGAAAGCAGATGAGTTGTTTATTACCAATGTAATTTCGGGTATCATACCTGTAAGTAAGTACCGAAAGAAAAATTTTGAAAGTGAGGTTTGCAGAAGGTTGCTTGGGAGGTTAAACGCTGTCGTGCGTCTAACGGAACAATAGCCAAAGTATGGTTAGTTCAGGGAAGGATTCTCGGGGGCATTTGACCAGATGATGTAATCTCCTCCGAGTTCCATCATCTTTTCTTTCCAGAAATGAATGGTCGACTTTTTTATAATACTGCTTTTGTAGTGGTTTTCGGCTACCACCCAGGAATTACTTCCTAATTCTTTTTCCAGTTGCATGTTTTCCCACCCGGAATAGCCCAGGAAGAACTTGATGTCTTCTTCTTTGATGGATCCATTATTGATCAGGTCAATGATGGTTTCAAAATCTCCACCCCAGTAGATACCATGGGAAATTTCAATACTGTTTTCGATGAGTTGGGGGACCTTGTGAATAAAGTACAGGTTGTCCTGCTCCACGGGACCACCGTTGTATACTTTAAAGGATTTTTTAATGTCAGGAACGAGTTCGTTGAGTCTGAATTCAAGGGGCTTGTTTAAAATGAATCCGATGGACCCTTCCTGATTGTGCTCAGCTAAGAGCACGACAGACCTGTTAAAAGCTACATCGCCTATGATTGAAGGTTCGGCAATGAGCAAATGGCCTTTCTTCGGAGTTAAAGAAACCATAAGCCCTTGATTTTTGAATAGTTACTACTTAAATATAATAACTTTCTATTAATCTGAAATAAGGAGTAAAAAAAAATTATCGATTTCAGATATATTGTATAAAAAAAGCGCCCATTGGGCGCTTCATTTTTTTATCGTCTACAGGATTAGTTTACTGCATTTGAAAGTTCAGCACCTGCCTTGAACTTCACTACGTTTTTAGCAGCGATTTTGATGGTAGCACCTGTTTGAGGGTTTCTACCTTCTCTGGCAGATCTCTTAGAAACAGACCAAGATCCGAAGCCTACTAAAGATACTCTTCCTCCTTTTTTAAGAGTTCCTTCCACGTTTCCTAGGAATGATTCCAGAGCTTTTTTAGCAGCTGCTTTGGTGATCCCTGCGTCTGCAGCCATTGCATCGATTAATTCTGTTTTGTTCATAATTTAAAGATTTTACAAAAAGATTGGTTAAACATTTATTCTAATCGTCTCACAAATTTATACGGAAATCCTTGCCATGCAAGTAATAGCAAGGAAATCCTTGAATTTTGTTGATAACTCGGGAATATTGTTAATAAAGTAAGCATTTTTCTACGAAATATGCGCGTGAAGCACTGTTTAAAGGGGCTTAGCTAAATTTATCTTCCCGTTCCAGGTGAAGTCCGTTGAGAATGTCTTTGACCTGCATACGCCGCTTGCCCGGCAATTGCATCTCCAGGATTTCCAGCCAGCCGTCTTTACACGCAATATAAAGTGAGCCCCCTTCACTTACCGGCATTCCGGGGGTGGCAGGCTGTGACCTGTCGGCAATTTTAGAGCTGAAGATCTTTACTTGCTCCTTTTTGTTGTTGTGGTGGAAGTTCGCCCAGGCTCCGGGATATGGACTCAGGCCGCGGATCAGGTTGTGGGTGAGTGCTACAGGTTGGTCCCATTGGATCTTGCAGTTCTCTTTATTGAGCTTATAGGCTTTCTTTTCCTGCTCCACCTTGGGTTGTGGGGTAGTGGATACCTCGCCTTTTTCAATGCGTTCCAGGGTTCTGATCACCAGGTTGGCCCCCATAACCATTAACCGGTCGTGGAGACTGCCGGCATCTTCCTCCGGTCCGATAGGTATTTCTTCGTTTAATATGATGGCTCCGGTATCGATCTTGTCATCTATAAAAAAGGTGGTGGCTCCGGTAACCGTTTCCCCGTTAATGACAGCCCAGTTAATAGGCGCTGCACCCCTGTAATCGGGAAGCAGGGAGGCGTGAAGGTTAAAGGTGCCGAATGCAGGCATGCTCCAAACGGCTTCAGGAAGCATTCTGAAGGCTACCACGACCTGCAGGTTGGCTTCCAGGGCGCGAAGTTCTTCCAGGAAGGTTTCGTCCTTTAGGTTGGTGGGTTGCAGTACCTTTAGGCCGTGATCCAGCGCATATTGTTTTACGGCCGACATCCGCAGCTTCTGGCCACGACCTGCCGGGCGGTCGGGAGCGGTGATCACCCCTGCAATTTCATAACCTTTCTCATGTATGCTTTTCAGGGTTTCCACGGCAAAATCCGGGGTCCCCATAAATACAATTCTTAATGTCCTGTTCATCACTTTTCTCTGTAAAATTCGTTTCTGGAATTGAGTTTTATTTCTTCTTCTTTGAGCAGCAGCTCCAGGGCCTCCAGAATAGGTGCCTCTTCAAACCCTGTTTTTGAAACGATGCTTCCCGAAGATAAAGGGCCATCAGACAGACAATCCAGAATAGCCCGGTTCAGAGTAGGTAAGCCGGGTGCTCTCTTTGGGTCTGATTTGCTATGGCAATTCGAACATTTGCCGCAGGGGGTGTCTTCCTGTCCGAAATAATTGCTGAGAAAAACACTCAGGCAACTCCCCGTAAGCAGGTATTCCTTCACCTTTGAAATGCGTTCGAGCTTGTTCTTTCTCTGTACTTCAATATCCCGTGCGATACTGTTAATGGTGTGGTGGTCTTCCCGGGGGCAAAGAAAGGTAATTGATGTGTCCGCCTTGAAGGTCTGCAATTCAATAATCCCATCCTGTTCAAATTTTTTCAGGTAAAGCGATATGCGTTCTTCATCGATGCCGGATCTCGCAGCCAGCAGGTGGGTGTTCACGGGAGTCACGATGTCAAAAATTCCACCGTAGGTTCTCAGGATGAGCTGGATGATGGTTTCTGCAGACGGATTGCGATCCATGTATTGAAATAGTTTGTGATTGCTGATCACGAACTGTACCTCTTGTCTCTTGTTGAATTGTTCGCTGAGCCTGATCACCGAATTCCGGTCCAGCAGCTGCAGCCCGTTATAGGTAAGCATATGGTTGAGCTGATAGGTGTTGCAGAATTCATTGAAATTGATCTCAAATGTCTCGCCACTTCCTGCGCCGAATGCGATCTGCAGATAATTGCAGATCTTGCTGTAGAGGTGTGAAATGAATTTTCTGTCGGGTATGTTTTTAATAAACTGGTTCTCCAGGGTGTCCAGGTCACTTTCATTATGCAGGAGGATGGCCCAGGATTGTTTGCCGTCTCTGCCGGCCCGACCTGCCTCCTGAAAATAATTCTCCAGGGAATCCGGAAGGTCTGCATGGATCACACATCTTACGTCCGGTTTATCTATCCCCATTCCAAAGGCATTGGTGGCGATCATAACCCTAACCGATCCGTTCATCCAGGATGCCAGTTTTTCTTTTTTCTCTGTCCGGGTAAGGCCTCCGTGAAAATAGGTGGCCTGAATCCCCCGGGCATTGAGTTCCCTTGAAAATTCAACACTTTTTCTCCTGCTCCTTATATAAATGATGGCGCTGCCCTCTACTTTTCCCAGAATTTTAGCGGATTCCTGGTATTTGTCATGGCATTCCCGGATCCAGTATCTGAGGTTGTCTCTTTTAAAGGAACTGCTGAAAACGGGAGCCGTAGTTAATTGGAGGTTTTCCCTGATATCTTTGGTGACCTCGGGAGTGGCTGTTGCGGTAAGCGCCACCATAGGGATGTCTGGAAGGAGCGTTTTGAGAATTCCGCAGTTCCGGTAAGCGGGTCTGAAATCATTACCCCATTGAGAAATACAGTGGGCCTCGTCTACCGCTATCAGGTTCACCGGCATTTGCCTGATCCTTTCCATGACCATTTCCTGTTGCAGTCGCTCGGGGGAGAGGTAGAGGAATTTGTAATTTCCGTAAATGGCATTATCCAGCCGGTCACTCAGTTCTGTCGGGTTGATACCTCCGGTGATGGCCAGCGCTTTTATCCCGCGTTGTTTAAGCTGGGTGACCTGGTCTTCAATTAAAGCGACCAAAGGGGATATCACCAGGCAGATACCGTCTTTGCTTATCGCCGGTACCTGATAGCAAACCGATTTTCCTCCTCCGGTAGGCAGCAGGACCATGGCGTCTTTTCCCTGCAGAAGATGGTCTATGATCTGCTTCTGGGGTTCGCGAAAGGCTTTGTACCCCCAATAGGATTCCAATACCTCTTCCGGGGCTTTATAATTCATGTCAGAGGAGTAAGTTATTTATGATATAGTCTCTGCGTATTTCCGGGGTGCCTGTGGGTACCTCCAGCAATTTATAACCGAAATTCTCGTAGGTTCTTTGCAAATGGTCGTGAATACGCCTGGCCTGATCAAAATTCTCGTAGCGTTCATTGTCGGAAATATAGATGTCTTCCCAGGGAGGGAGCAGAAAGACCTGGTCATAGGGGTGTTTTTCGCATTCCTTGATAAACTCCTTTGGATAGGGATCGCCTATATAATCCATATAGGCCAGAACATCGGGAATGCCGCGGTCAAAAAAGACCAGTTCCTTGGATGCCTGTAAGGATTGTAAATACTGATTTACCCTGCCTTCCATCAGTTTCCGGCTAAACAGCATAGGGTCTGTTAAAAACAACTGCTCCACGCCCTGTTCCCGGGCTTCAAGAGTTACTTGCCGTGAAATCTCGGGCAGGCAATGATACTCCTTTTGTTTTAAGGATTCGATCAGGGTCGTCTTTCCGGTGCCGGGCCCCCCGGTCACCACAATTTTCTTCGTTCTTCCATTCATTGTTCCCACATGGCAAAATAACTAAATGAAATGGTAATAAAAAATACATTTGTAAGGACTATCTTTGCAAAAAGCAAAAAAGGACAGATGAAAGATCCAAAAGAAGTAGAGGCCTTTTACGAAAGGCTGCGGGATGAATTGGAAAATAGTACCGACTGGCCTTCGAAATACCTTTATAAGTTTATTGTAAAGTCTGATGAGTCCAAGGTTCAGGCCATAGAGCAAATCTTTGATAATACCGGTGCAGTGATCAGTAAAAAGGTTTCCTCGGGGGGGAAATATACAAGTGTCTCTGTAGAGGTGCAAATGGAAAGTCCCGAGGCGGTGATCGTAAAATACAAGGAAGTTAGTAAGATCAAGGGAGTAATTTCGCTCTGAGACCACACGGGTCATATATTTTTATTATTTTCGAAAGCAGAATACACTTCTGCTAGCATACTACAGATTTATAATCACATTATATTTTGATTGACAATTTAGAATACAACAGCGAACGTCCTAAATTGATCATTCCCGAATATGGACGCCATATTCAGAAAATGGTCGATCATGCTATTTCTTTAGCGGACCGCGAAGAGCGAAACAAGGAAGCGAACGCCATCATTGGCGTCATGGGGAATCTGAGTCCTCATTTAAGAGATGTTCCCGATTTCCAGCATAAACTTTGGGATCAGTTATTTATTATCTCTGATTTTAATCTCGACGTGGATTCACCCTATCCGAAACCCACCAGGGAAATGCTGGCGGAACGTCCGGAACCCCTGGATTATCCTCAGAATTATCCGAAATATCGTTTCTATGGAAATAATATTAAAAGGATGATCGATGAGTGTGTTTCCTGGGAAGACGGGGACCTTAAGGATGCCCTGAAATTTACGATCGCCAACCACATGAAGAAAAGCTACCTGAACTGGAATAAGGATACGGTAGAAGATGAGGTGATCTTTGAGCATCTCTATGAGCTCAGTAATGGAAAGATCAACCTTGCCAAATGGGATGAAGATCTTGCGGAAAGCAAAAATCTGGTGCGCAGTACTCCGAAACCTACCCGGGGCAGTACGCGAAAGCACCATGGGAAAGGACGTAAAAAGCGTTACTAATCACACCAAATTTCAGCTATGGGAACATTTAAGATCGAGGGAGGCCACCGATTGAAAGGTGAGATCACCCCGCAGGGAGCTAAAAATGAAGCGCTCCAGATACTGTGTGCAGTATTGTTGACCGACGAAAAGGTTACCATTCATAACATTCCTAACATTATTGATGTTAATAAGCTTATTGACCTTCTGGAAAACCTGGGGGTCAAGATCCAGAAAATAGGACCTGCTTCCTACACCTTTAAGGCAGACGATCTCCACCTGGAGTACCTTCAGTCTGAGGAATTCAAAAAGGACGGACGCGGACTTCGCGGATCGATCATGTTGGTCGGGCCGTTGCTGGCCAGGTTCGGTAAAGGGTATATTCCCAAACCCGGAGGAGATAAGATCGGACGCAGGCGACTGGATACCCATTTTGATGGGTTCATTAAACTCGGGGCAAAGTTCCGCTACAACCGGGAAGAGTACTTTTATGGCGTGGAAGCCGAAAAGCTTACCGGGACATATATGTTGCTGGATGAGGCCTCTGTAACGGGAACCGCTAACATTGTAATGGCGGCGGTACTGGCAGAAGGGGAGACCACCATTTATAATGCGGCCTGTGAACCTTACCTGCAGCAGTTGTGCAACATGCTTAACCGGATGGGAGCTAAAATTAGCGGCATCGGTTCCAATATGCTGAAAATAGAGGGGGTAAGTAAACTGGGTGGTACCGAGCATACCATGCTTCCGGATATGATCGAAATCGGGTCCTGGATCGGACTGGCAGCCATGACCAAAAGTGAGATCACCATCAAAAATGTTGGGTGGGATTACCTGGGTCAGATTCCAATGGTTTTTGAAAAGCTGGGAATTAAGATCGAACGCAGGGGAGATGATATCTTTATCCCGGAACATAAAGACGGCTATGAGATCCAGAATTTTATTGATGGTTCGGTGCTTACCATTTCAGATGCGCCATGGCCCGGATTTACCCCGGACCTTTTGAGTATTGTGCTCACAGTGGCTACCCAGGCAAGAGGGAGTGTGCTGGTGCATCAGAAAATGTTCGAGAGCCGCTTGTTCTTTGTCGATAAGTTAATCGATATGGGGGCGAAGATCATTCTTTGTGATCCACACCGGGCTACAGTGATTGGCCATGATTTCGAGTCGCAGCTTAAGGCCACTACCATGACCTCACCCGATATCAGGGCAGGGGTATCCCTGCTTATTGCAGCCCTGTCTGCCAAAGGAACTTCGACCATACATAATATCGAACAGATAGACCGCGGTTACCAGGATATCGACGGAAGACTTCGCGCTATTGGAGCGCGTATTGTCCGGGTAGACTAACCTCGTACCGTTTTCGTATAATAAAAAAGGCCGCTTCATCTCGAAGCGGCCTTTTTATATGCATTCAGCGATTAGTTGGAGCCGATCGGTGGTCCGCCTTCCGGGATCATGGGTTTGTAAGTATGGTCCCCTTTACGTTCCTTAAATTCTTCCTTCACCTTTTCTACCAGCTCCGGGTTTTTATAGAGGTCGATCATGGTCATTCCAAGTGCTTTGGAGGCGTGTATCATGCCTTTGTGCCCGATAGACATCCCGGCACAGGCTACAACAGCCCAGGAGTGCCACGGGGTGTCTTTTGGAGCTACCGTGGCTCCCATTCTAATGGTGGGCACTACCCAGCTCACATCGCCTACATCTGTGCTTCCTCCTCCGGGATGTTCCTTGGTATCTTCCAGCGGCTTGATCTTACTGTCGAGTCCCACGGTAGGTTTATTAACCGATTCCTGGATCTTTTTGGCAAAGTCTACCTCCTCCGCAGTGTAGCTGATCTCTCCCAGGAGTTCCAGGTTTTTTTGCATGGCTGCTCCCCCGGTACGGTTTACCAGGATTTCATAAATACCTGATACCAGGGATACTTTATGGTCCACGTTTGCCATGATGGCAGCACCTTCGGCCATTTTCATCACATGCTCGTAGACCGGGGATTATCCTTCCCGTTTGGTATCTCTTACCCGAACCCACAATTTGGAATAGTCAGGCACGACGTTTACCACCTGCCCGCCATCCTGAATGTGGTAGTGGATACGCACAGTTGGTTTGATGTGTTCCCTGTAATAATTGATCCCGGTGGTATACAGCTCCAGGGCATCAGAAGCACTGCGCCCGTTCCAGGGATCGCTGGAAGCGTGCGCTGCCTGCCCGTTGAACTCCACAATGAAGTCTACCAGGGCCAGGGAACTTTGTACATCGGCCTTGGTGCTTGCAGAAGGGTGCCAGTCCATGCATACGTCCAGGTCGTCAAATAACCCGGCTTCGACCATCCAGATCTTTCCAAAGTATTTCTCCTCTGCGGGAGTACCGTAAAATTTAATGGTTCCTTTCAGCGTTCCTTCTTCGATCATTTTTTTTATGGCAACAGCAGCCCCGAGACTTGCTGTCCCGAACAGGTTGTGACCGCACCCGTGGCCTGCAGCACCTTCGTGGAGAGGAGCCTTGGTAGGCTGGGCCTTTTGGGAGATCCCAGGAAGGGCATCAAACTCCCCGAGGATACCGATTACCGGTTTCCCTGAACCGTAGGAGGCTACAAATGCAGTGGGCATCCCGGCAACGCCGCGTTCTACCTTAAATCCATTGGCCTCAGCATAAGTGGCCAGGAGTTCGCTGGAAGTAGATTCTTCAAAAGCAACCTCGGCAGCTGCCCAGATGCTGTCTGACAGGGTGATCATCTCCTCCTGCTGGTCTTCAAGATGAGCGATCAGCTCCTTTTTATCGGCACTGATCTTCTGTGCATGAAGATGCCCGGCAAAGCCCAGAAACAAGAGTAGTAAGATCGGTTTAGTGTTTTTCATATTTTAAAAAATTAGATTGATTTTCTCCTAAAAATAAGAATTAAACTAATACCCGAAGGGGGTTTGTCCGGGAAGGATCTGAAAATGTGGGAATTGGTTTTTTTTCTTCTTACGGGAGGTGAAGTTTAAAGCCAGATCCCTTGAAGTATTGTCGGTAAAATTGTTTACTTTTACAATTCGATACACTTTCTCCACAGCATATGAGTCAAAAAGTACTGCTTACGGCCAAGGAAATAAACATCATTTTACATCGTCTGGCTTGTCAACTCATAGAAAATCATCTCGATTTTAAAGATACCGTTCTCATAGGGATCCAACCCAGAGGCGTGCGGGTAGCCGAACGTCTTAAGAAGATCCTGGAAGAGGAATACCACATTGAAAGCATCAGGCTGGGTTACCTGGATATTACCTTCTTTCGCGATGATTTTCGCAGGGGAGATAAGACCCTGGAAGCCAATAAGACCAGGATCGATTTTCTGGTGGAAGGGAAAAAAGTGGTCTTTGTAGACGATGTGCTGTACACCGGCAGAAGTATCCGGGCAGCGCTCACGGCCATACAGAGCTTTGGCCGTCCTGCAGAGATCGAACTTCTTACCCTGATCGATCGGAGGTTTAGCCGTCATCTGCCTATCCAACCTGATTACAGGGGCAGACAGGTCGATGCCATCAACGAGGAGAAAGTGGAAGTAACCTGGAAGGAACAGGATGGTGAAGACACCGTATTTTTGGTAAATAAATAGGATTGTTAGCATGAGTGAATTAAGTGTAGATCACTTGCTGGGTATAAAATATCTTCAGAAAAGAGATATCGACCTTATCTTTGAAACTGCAGATCACTTTAAAGAAGTGATTAACAGGCCCATCAAAAAGGTACCTTCCTTGCGGGATGTTACCATTGCGAATCTTTTTTTTGAGAACAGTACCCGAACGAAATTGTCTTTTGAACTTGCCGAGAAGCGTTTGTCGGCCGATGTTATTAATTTTTCGGCCTCCCAGTCTTCTGTAAAAAAGGGGGAGACCTTAATTGATACGGTAAATAATATCCTCTCCATGAAAGTGGATATGGTGGTGATGAGACACCCCAACCCTGGAGCGGGAGTTTTTCTCTCGCAGCATGTCAACGCCAGTATTATTAATGCAGGAGACGGAGCTCATGAACATCCTACCCAGGCGTTGCTTGATTCCTATTCCATTCGCGAACGCCTCGGAGAGGTGGCCGGGAAAAAGGTGGTTATTGTAGGAGATATCCTGTACTCCCGGGTAGCACTTTCCAATATTTTTGCACTGCAGCTCCAGGGTGCAGAAGTTAAGGTTTGCGGACCGAAGACCCTGATTCCGAAATATATCCATACCCTGGGGGTAGGGGTGGAGACCAACCTGAGAAAGGCGCTCGAATGGTGTGACGTAGCCAATATGCTCCGGGTGCAAAATGAACGCATGGATATCAGTTATTTTCCAACTACACGCGAATATGCCCAACAATTCCAATTGAATAAGACCTTACTTGATTCTCTGAATAAGGAGATCGTGGTGATGCACCCCGGTCCGATTAACAGAGGAGTGGAGATTACCAGTGACGTCGCCGATTCCGGACAGGCCATCATCTTAAACCAGGTGGAGAACGGAGTGGCGGTACGCATGGCGGTTATTTATTTATTAGCAAGTAAAATTAAACAATAGGATTATGATAGTTGACAGAAATGATAGCACAACCCTGATCACCCAGGAGAGTATCTCCCTGACCACCTTCAGAGAACGATTCAGGGAGGCGTATGACAAATTCAAAAATGATAATATTATCGTGAATTTACTGGCATTTACCGGTATTACAGCGAACGACCTTATGGAATTGCACGAGGTGGCTCTCGACCATATGAATACGGGTAAATCCTTCGTTATCGTGAACGATTCGGTGAATTATGACGATGTGAATACGGATCTTATTGTAGTGCCTACTGTAAAGGAAGCCTATGACCTGATCGAAATGGACGAGATCGCAAGAGACCTCGATGCCTGAACCATAAAACCGGGAGGTAACTCCCGGTTAACATTTTAAACCTTTATAATGAAGTTATATGTACTGGGTTGTTACAGTGCCACGCCCAGAGCTTATACCAATCCCACAGCCCAGGTTCTGAATATCAAGAATCATTTATTCCTGATCGATTGCGGAGAGGGTACCCAGGTCGAATTGCGAAGACTTAAGGTCAAATTTGCGCGTATCAAGCATATCTTTATTTCCCATCTGCACGGAGACCATTTTTTTGGCTTGCCGGGGCTGATCACCACGTTCCGCCTCCTTGGCAGGGAAGCCCCATTACATATCTACGGTCCCAAGGGCCTTAAAGAGGCCATGACCCTGATGCTTAAACTGGGGAATTCATGGACCAACTATCCGCTGATCTTTCACGAACTGGAATCCAAAACCTCACAGTGCATTTTTGAAGACGAAAAGGTGGAAGTGTTTACCGTACCGCTTGACCATCGTATATATACCAACGGATTTCTCTTCAGGGAAAAGCCGGGAGAACGCAAACTCAACGTTGCGGCTGCCGAAGCCTATGGGGTGGATACCTGCTATTTCCGAAATATAAAACTCGGCAAGGATGTGCCGCTGGAAGATGGTACTGTGATTCCGAATGCAGAGTTAAGCTTTGATCCCAACCCGGTACGCTCCTATGCCTTCTGCAGCGATACCCGGTATAATGAAAGTATCATCCCCTTGATTAAAGGTGCCGACTGGTTATACCATGAAGCTACTTTTCAGGATGTTCATAAGGAACTGGCCAGGGCCACCGGCCACTCTACTGCAAAAGAGGCAGCCACCATAGCCAGGAAGGCGGAGGTAAAGAAATTGATCCTTGGCCATTATTCTACCCGCTACGACGACCTGGAAAAATTCAGGGAAGAAGCATTGGATATTTTTGAAAATACTGAACTTGCGGAAGACGGGAAGGTGTTCACCGATTAAATTACACATGCTATGACAAAAGAAAAAGATCTAAGTGATTACAGGAAGGTATATGAGAAATCTGAACTGCTGGAGTCTCAGGTCCCTGATAATCCGTTGCAATTGTTCCGTACCTGGTTTTTCGAAGTAGAAGAATCCGGAGCAGTTGATGAAGCGAACGCCATGACCGTTGCTACCCAGGGGCTGGATGGATTTCCCAAAAGCCGGGTAGTGCTGTTGAAAAAGTTTAATGAAGAAGGTTTCGTTTTCTACAGTAACTATACCAGTGAAAAAGGCAAGGCCATTGAAGCCGATCCGAAGGTCTGTCTTTCATTTTTCTGGCCCGCCCTTGAACGGCAGGTTATCGTAAAGGGGGTGGCGGAAAAACTCGCCGCCAATCTCTCGGACGGTTACTTCGAATCGCGGCCCCGTGGGAGCCAGCTCGGGGCATGGGTATCAGATCAAAGCTCGGAGGTGGCCTCCAGGGCGGTTCTGGAGGACGAATTAAAAGTCCTGGAAGAACGTTACCAACATAAGGAAATTCCCAGGCCTGAACATTGGGGAGGCTATCTGGTTAGGCCGGTAGCTGTAGAATTCTGGCAGGGAAGGCCCAACCGCCTTCATGACCGCCTGTTGTATACCCTGGATAAAGACTGGAATTGGAGGTTGGTACGATTGGCGCCCTGATACACCACAGAAAAGGGTGGTTACACATATATTAACATTTCTTTAACATTTCTAATGTAAGGCGTCTCTTAATTTAGTAAGGCCAAATCTTATTAAATTAACCTATGAATGCCCCCATTTTCAAGGACACGGTACGTCTGTGTTTCCTTTCTATGCTGGGCTGCATACTTTTCTCATGCAGTCCCGACCCCGGGGAGGAGCTATATGTTCCTCATGCCGAGGTTGTAACAGATCTTCAATCAGAAGTTTTTGAACTGATTAATGCCCATCGCGACAGTCTGGGGCTTAACCCCCTGACAAATCTGGACCTTGCTTATCTTAAAGCAGAGGAGCATACCGAGTATATGATCGCGAGTGGCAAGGTGAGTCATGATTTCTTTTACGACCGGGAGGCCTATCTGGTTGCTCATGCCGATGCCGAGCAGGTGGCCGAGAATGTGGCCTTTGCTTTCAGTACGGCCAAAGGGGTTGTAAAGGCCTGGCTGGAGAGTCCTTCTCACAAGTCTATTATCGAAGGTGATTTTTCGCATGCCAGCATATGTGCAATGAAGGGCAGTGATGGGAGTTATTTCTACACCCATCTGTTCATTAAAAAATAAGACCCGGAATATCCGGGTCTTTTTCTTATTGCATTTGTTGCACTATAAATTCGGTTCGTCTGTTTTGCTGGTGTTGTGGTTCTTCACAGTTTACACCGTCTTCACAGCCGTTGGTTAGTTTCTTTTCGCCATAGCCCTTGGCTGCAATGATCCGCTCTTTTTGAAGCCCCTGGGAAACGAGGTATTCTGCAGTCGCATTAGCACGGTCCAGAGACAATTTATCGTTATAGGAGAAGCTACCCCTGGAGTCGGTATGCGCCTCTATTCTCATGACCATATCAGGGTATTCATTTAACAGCAGATTTACGATCTTATCCAGTTCCTTTGCAGCATCCGGTCTGATATCGTATTTGTCAAAATCGAAGTAAATGGTGTTGAGATCAGCAAGTACGGAGATATCTCTCACAGGAACCAACTGAAGGTTTACAATGACCTCAGTTGCTCTTTTACGCAGGTTCTTACTGGTGAAGGATTTCTCCTGACCTTCCTGGTATTTGGTGTGGTTTGCACCTACTATGTACTCTTTTTCCCGGTCGATATTGATCTCATAGCGCCCGTTGGCATCGGTTTCCAGGTAAGCGATCTCATTGCCATTCTCGTCCTGCAGGCTGATCCTGGCATTGGCAATAGGTTTGTGATTCACAGAATCCTTCACCAGGCCGCGCAGCATGAGTGGTGGAATTTTTTCGAAATAATAAATATCGTCATCAAATGGCGATCCGTCTCGGTTGGTAGAAAAATATCCTTCATACCCATTGTCTGACATAAAGAAAGAGAAATCGTCCTTGGTGCTGTTGATAGGTTCCCCGAGATTAACGACCTGGCTCACAGTTCCGTCCTGATCTTTTACCGTTGCAAATACGT
This sequence comes from Robertkochia flava, assembly GCF_020166515.1. Classification (GTDB taxonomy): domain Bacteria; phylum Bacteroidota; class Bacteroidia; order Flavobacteriales; family Flavobacteriaceae; genus Robertkochia; species Robertkochia flava. The sequence continues at coordinate 458,962 of NZ_JAINZT010000005.1, forward strand.
CTAAAAGTCCGTACCCGCCATGTCCGTCTGAAGAGAAGAACAGGGTGTTTTCGTTATTTATAAATGGAAACAGCTCATCTTCAGAGGTGTTAACTCGATCTCCCAGGTTGGTAATATTGCCAAAACTGCCATCGGCATGAATCTCTGCCTTGTAAAGGTCGCTTTTGCCCTGACCTCCGGGCATATCAGATGCAAAGTACAGTGTTTTACCATCCGGGCTCAGCGCAGGATGGGAAACGGAGTAGTTTTCTCCGTTTATGGAGAGGTCTGTGATCCTTTTCCAGGCGCCATCCACCCATTCTGCACGGTAGATCTTAAGGTGGTTTACGCCTTGCTTATCCTTTCCGACCTTCCTGTCGAGGTAATTATTTCTTGAGAAGTACATGGTGCCCCCATCCGGGCTTATAGCGATCGGGCCTTCATGATATTTTGAATTGATATCCCCGGCAAGGGGTTGTGCGATACCCCTGGCATCTCTTTTAAAAATATCCAGGTAAGGTTGCTCATTCCATTTATAGATCTTATCTGAATGGGAATTATGCGGACGGGAAGACACGAAATAGAGTTCTCCGTTTCTTTCGTAGGTTCCAAAGTCACTATAGGATGAATTAAATGTAACCGGACTGATCTCGAAATGGCTGCCGGTCTCAAAAAGGTTATCTACCCCCTCGTCTTTTTTAAGGTCCCTGTAGAGACGCCCTTCTCCTCCGTTTTGTTTATATGTTTTTGCCCATTCCATAGCCTCGTCGTATTGTCCAAGGGCGCGAAGTACCAATGCGTAATTATAGTAGTACTCGGGGGTTATCCCCTTTTGTTGAACCGCCCGGGCATAATAATCCGAGGCCTGTTTAGGATCTCTCAAAAGAAAGTAGCAATCGGCCAGTTTCCTTATGGCATAATCGGTATTGTAGTCGTTTTGTACCAGGGTCTTGTAGCTGTCGGCAGCTTCCAGGAAGGCAAATTTATTAAAAAGGGCATCAGCCTTTTTCTGCATTCCGTATTGGGCCTGTAATGCGGTTGGCCCTGATATCCCTAACACTAAGATTGTCAATAATAAAATTCTTCTCATCTTCAAACAGCTTTAAAAGTAACGTGGAGATTTGAACTTAGGGTTCTTCAAGGACAGGTCTACCAGTAAAAAGATCTCATGACTTCCGTCTGTATACGGTCTTAGTTCTGAAACCGCAAAATCGTAAGCATACCCGATCCGAACGGCTTTGGTAACCTGGAAATCGGCAATAGCCCCTATAGCATCATTCCAGCGGTAGGAGGCCCCCAGCCATAAACGGTCAAAAAACAGAAGGTTCATAGAGGTGTCCAGAGCCGCTTCTGCTCCATTGGTGGCTTTTACCAGGATAGAGGGTTTTAACTTGATATCCTGCGAAAGATCGAACACCAGTCCTCCGGTAAAATAGTAGCTCACCCTTTCTGAGGCCACAAAATCCTGGTTCAGGGAGCTGTTTCCTCTATTGTAGTTATTGATAAATAATCGCGGAGCGGAAATACCCACGTACCAACGGTAACTGTGCCAATAGATCCCGGCTCCTATATTCGGACTCACCCGGTTGGAAAGGTCCCTGAAGAACGGGTCACCTGAGACATCGGGGTCATTAATGAAGGCCTGGTCAAGCGCGAACTGGGTGATACCGGCTTTTAAGCCAAAGGCCAGTTCACTGGAGGCTCCGGTCTGGATAGAATAGGAAAAATCTCCGTAAACATAGGAGAAGTTTTCAAATCCCAGTTGGTCATTTATAAACGAAAGGCCCAACCCGATACGATCGTTTCTTAACGGGGAGTGCACAGAGGCGGTCAGGGTTTGAGGGCCGCCTTCAAATCCGCTCCACTGACTGCGGTGTAATGCCACCACGCTCAGACTTTCCCTCGACCCGGCATAGGCAGGGTTGATGGAGATGGTATTATACATGTACTGAGTGAACTGTGGAAGTTGCTGTGCGAAGGACAGCCATCCGAGCAGTAATAATATGGTTGTAAAAAGGATTCTCATAGGGCTGAAGTTTTATTAATTTGATCCGGTTCCCACGTAGATATACCCGGTGAATGGATCTAAGCCGCTGTCGATCAATTCAACAACGTAATAATAAGTGCCGGAAGGAACCTGTCCGGAGCTTCCTATGGCATTATTATTCGTAAACCCGTTCCAGTTGTTTTTATAGTCATTGGAGGAATACACCATAAGTCCCCATCGGTTAAAGATCTTAACGGTAATCCTGAAACCACAATCTTCATTTACTCCCTTTACGGTAAAATACTCATTATAGGCATCTCCGTTGGGAGTTATGGTTTTGGATATCACCACATCGCTTACCGAGGTGCATGGCAGCACCACGCATTCGTCATGCACATCCAGCTGCAGGGTGTAACGAACGCCGCACTGGCCATTATCGCCTTCGTATCGCAGGGTGTAGGTACCTAAATCGGCCTCCTCGGGGTCAAAGATGTCATTCCTCAGGTTGAAATTTCTATTGATAACCCTCCATTTTCCGGTATTGACCACTTCCTGTGGTAAAAAAGAATTGAGATTCACAGGGGAGTCATCAAGGCAGAGTCTTCTAGTTTCAATCTCCACCTCCTCATGGTCGTTCATTACAAAAATCGTCTGAGTAAGGGTAGTAGTATTCCCACAGGCATCACGGGCAGTCCAGGTTCTCACGATCTGGTAATCCTCTTCAAAGGATTCAAAATCACTGTCGCTGGTAAAGGAAACTTCAACATTTCCGCTACAACCATCGCTAAAAACCAGTTCCGGAACATCGGGAATGGTACCGCAACTCACAGTAATGTCTGTGTCGAGATTACCGTCCAATACCGGCCCTTCGTTGTCTTCTACAGTAATTACCTGGGTATGCGTGCTGGTATTTCCTGCACAATCCTGTGCTGTCCAGGTTCGGGTGATGACCTGTGAACCCGGGCATTTGCCCGGAGCCTGATCTTCACTCATCTCTACAGCCACTGCCACGTCACAGTTATCCAGGGCTGTAAGCACAGGAACTTCCGGAATCGCGCTGCAATTCACGGTAATATCTCCTGGAAGCTCGCTGGTAAATTCTGGAGCTTCATCGTCTGTTACCGTAATCGTCTGTACATAAGAAACAGAATTTCCGCTACAATCCGCAGCTGTCCACGTTCTTCTGATCTCCGATGCCGTACCGCAGTTATTGGTCTGTGAGATCTCCTCTTCAAAAATAACGTCGATTTCACCGCTGCACGCATCGGTCGCGGTAAGGATGGCGGGATCAGGAATCTCGCTGCAACTCACCTTCAGATTTTTACTTGGTAACTCTTCATTAAATATGGGCGCCACATCATCTGTTATGGTGATGGTTTGGGTATGCTCGTTGCTGTTGCCGCTACAATCGGTTACGGTCCAGGTTCTGATCACACTGGACGGAGAGCCACAAGCGTTATTTACCACAGATTCCTCCATAGTTACTTCCACCATAGAATCACAGTTATCGGTAGCTGAAAGGGTTTCAGCTTCCGGAATTTCTCCGCAGGAAACCGCAACATCTGCCGGGAGGGTTTCGTTGAAAACGGGAGCTTTATTGTCTGTAACCGTAATGGTCTGAGTGTGGGCGGTAGAATTTCCGGAACAATCCGTAGCGGTCCATGTCCGGGTGATGGTGTAGCTGGAAGCACATTCATCATCCATTCCGGATATCACTTCCATAAATTCTACGCGTATATCAGGATCACAGTTGTCAGTGGCTGTTAACTCAACGGGCTCTGGCACCAAATCACAACTCACTTCCAGGTTTTCCGGAAGCACCTCATTAAACACAGGTGCCTCGTTGTCATAAAATGTAAGAAGTTGTTGATCAGAATAGATGTTTCCGGCACGGTCTGTGGTCATCCATGTACGAATAATTTCCTCTACACCGCATTCGGTAGCAGTTACCTGGTCTTCATACCAGATACCCGGAGGGGGAGTGCATTCTGTATTTACGGTGGCAATGCCGGGGTCAAAACCTTCATTGGCAAAACAAACCGAAGTTACTGCTCCTGATCCATCAAGAATTACCTTCATCCTGAAAACATCAGTAAAGCCGCTCAAATCAATAGTGGTTGCCCCATTGTCTCCCATAGCCGGAATGTTTGCCGTTCCGATCAGGTTTCCTGTGGCGCCGTACAATTCGATCCTTCTCCTGGACTGGTTGTCTTCTACATCCATAATGGTAATTCCCTTCAGGGCAACACCGTTAAAAGCGCTGAGATCAAAATCGAGGTAGGCTCCTTTTTCATTCAGATCGTTTGGAACGTTGTACGATGGATTCTGTATGATCAGGATATTCTTTTCAGGAATGTAATTGGGATATAGACTTCCGTCTCTGCCTTCAGCGCCGATACCGGGCCCTCCGAAATCTTCATTGGGTGTACCCAGGTCCTTGTCGGACGAGGTAGGGTTGGAGGAATCAAATAGATTAGGAGTCCGGCTTCCCCTGGAAGAGCCCGCAGATACGGTTATCGTTCTTCCCGCATGGGTAAATACAGAGACGTCGTTAATCCCTTCAAAATCGATACAGGGAATGTAATTAATACCACATTCCATCTGTATATCATCGGGGGCGGTGATCTCATAAGCCACTTCCTCTTCCGAGATGGTAATTTTCTGGGTTTTTACCGTTTCATTTCCACAGTTGTCTGTTACCGTCCATGTCCTTGTGAGGGTTCCGCCACCACAGGAATTGAGCTCCATCACATCGCTGTGACGTATCTCGCCAACCTGGCAGTTATCGGTGGCATCAGTGACATTTCCGGTGAGGTCCAGATCTTCAGCCAGATCAGCAGACGAGATTTCGAGGTCTGCCGGTACAGTAAACTGCGGAGCTTCGGTATCTGTTACCTCTATGGTTTGAACGCTTATGGTGCTGTTGCACTGATCGCTGTCGTCAGTAATCCTTAAGGCCACAGTATAGGTGCCACAATTTGGAAAGTCCCGGTTAACCTTCTCGCCGGTGGTCATAGTTTCGAAGGTACCGTCATAATTAAAGTCCCATTCGTACTTAATGATGCAGTTCTGTTTGGAAGAGCCCTTGCTTTTAGATGCGTCGAAATGGTATTGCATACCGCAGTCCCCATCGGCAATAGCCTCAAAAACAGCCTCGGGTGCTTCTTCTACTTTAATACTGTGGGTTATGGTGTTGGTGCACCCGTAAGAATCTGTAACTCTTAGGGCTATGACTCTGTTCTCCTTTTTGTTAAAAGTGACGTTTACAGAAGCTGTAGTTGCCCCGGTTTTAAATTTGTTCCCGTCGTAATCCAGGTCCCATTCGTAGGCGGTAATGCCATCCATGAAATCAGGGGCATTTTGTGCATTGTACAGTGCCGCATCATAGTGAACGGAACTTTCCCCACTCAGGGTGATCTCACTGTGAGCACAAACCTCGTCAGGAGCAGTGATAGCTGCGGTGGGCTCAGAGTTGATGCCGAAACTTACCGGAAAATCAAAATCATCCTTATGAGCAGAATTTGGTGAGCCTCCGGCATTGGCAGACGCTAAATTGAGGCCTATGGTATGGCAATTATTGCTGCCGCCACAGGTATCGAAAATTTCACTTATTGCAATTCGGAATTCAAAGAATTTGCCAAGGTCTCCATCGCAGGATTCCTTTCCTACTTTAGCTTCAAATCTTTTACCAGTGCTTTTAAAGTCATTTCCATCCCATTCGTAAATCAGGTTATTGGTGATCTGTGGGTTGCTTCCCGGCCTGATATCAAAGGCCAGTGCAATATCTGCCCCGTTCTGAGAGGGGTCTCCGGTATTGGGATCACAATCGGTATTCAGGTAAAAAGAGAAAAATGAATTCCCGGATTTGCGCCGTTCAAAGGCCAGGTAGAGGTACTGCGGACTTTGTCTGAACCAAAGGTTGAGAACGTCGGCAGTTCCAGTAGGAGTATCACGCTCTCCATAGCCATCTCCATCAGTGTCATTATCTGCATGGTCCGGAATACCCCATTCAGAGTCAGCTCCCGGTTTACAATTATGACCATCAAAGGTGAAATCCTGGGCGAACCCGGTTGCATAAGAAATCACCATGAAGTAAATCAATAGTAGTAGTCTTTTCATCATACGCACATAGTAATAGGGTCCACAGACTTCGTAGGGCTTAAGTCCGGACGTGCTCCTTCAACATCAAGAACATCCTTAACAGGTAAGATTTGGGCAATCTTAAAATTTCAGTTTTTTCGGGAGGAAAGTGTTTTCATCCACGAAGGAACAGAGTTAAGGCTTTTCTTTCAAAAAAAATTGACGTAAAGTGTTTTTTAATCGTTTATAAACCTAGTAACTTTATTGTTGTAAAACATTAATAATTAAGGCGTGCAAGGTAAAAAAATAACCCTTATGAGGCATGGAAAATCCTCGTGGGAAAATGATGTCAAAGACCAGGACAGACCCTTACAGGAACGTGGAGTAAAAGACGCAGGTAACGTAGCGACATTCGCCCACGATCGCATGGAATTACCCGAGGCGGTATTCTCGAGTCCGGCCAACAGGGCCCTGCATACCTGCCTGATCGCTATGAGGAATTTCGGACTCGATCCTCAGCAGCTCACCATTACTGAAGAGTTGTATGATTTTTCCGGAGGTAGTGTAGAACGGTTTATTCGTAATTTGGATGATTCCCTCAACCATGTAATGATTTTTGGTCATAATCATGCATTCACGGCAATTTCTAATATATTTGGAAGTGAAAAAATTGATAACCTGCCTACTGCCGGATTGGTTCATATTCATTTCAATGAACAGCACTGGGCAGACATTACCAAAGGAACCACCAAATTAAAAATTTTTCCTAAGCACCTGCGATAAATGAACAAAGTACATAATGAATATATAAACCGTGAGATCAGTTGGTTAAATTTTAATGCCCGGGTTTTACAGGAAGCTGCAGATCATAAGGTGCCTCTTATTGAGCGCCTTCGTTTTTTAGGGATCTTTTCCAATAACCTGGATGAATTCTTCAAGGTGCGGTATGCCACTGTAAAACGCATTGCCCTTTCCGGGAAAACGGGGAAAAGCGTTCTGGGAGGTGCCGATGCCAAAGACCTGATGGAAGATATAACAGAGATCGTGATCCAGCAGCAAACCGAAAGCCTGAAAATATTGAAGAGCATCGGGAAGGAGCTCGAGAAGGAGAATATCTTTATGGTCAATGAGAATCAGGTGGCTGAGGATCAGGATGTATTTATAAAGCAGTTCTTCCTGGAGAAAGTGAGTCCGGCAGTAGCCGTGATCATGCTTGATGAACTGACCGAGTTTCCGCATTTGAAGGAAAATGCTGCTTACCTGGCCGTTAAAATGGTGCTGAAACCGGAAGAACCGGTAAAAGGGATTAAAAAGCTCATCGGGGGACCTGAAAAACCCGTTCGTTATGCCCTGGTGGAAATTCCGCGATACCTGGATCGTTTCGTGGTGCTGCCTTCAAAAGGGGAGAAGAGCTACATTATGATCCTGGATGACCTTATCCGGTATTGTATGGACAGCATCTTTAATATTTTTAAATATGAATCTTTGTCTGCCCACATGATCAAGATCACCAGGGATGCCGAGCTGGATATTGATAATGATCTTTCGAAGAGCTTTATAGAAAAGATTTCCAGCAGTGTAAGAGGGAGGCGCATCAGTGAGCCTGTTCGTTTTGTGTATGACAAGAGTATTGGGAAGGATACGCTCAATTTCCTCAAACAAAAGATGGGAATTGATGAAACCGATAGTGTTATTCCGGGAGGGCGGTATCATAACCGCAGGGATTACATGAAATTCCCGAGTCTGGGGCGGGAGGATCTGCTCTATAAGAAGTTTCCGCCGCTTCCGGTGAAGGGGCTCAGCATGGAGGGCAGTATCTTCGAATCGATCGCAAAAAAGGACTATTTGCAATATGCCCCTTACCATACCTTTTCTTATGTGATTAAGTTTTTGAGGGAGGCGGCGATCGATCCGAATGTCAAGTCCATCAAGATCACTGTTTACCGGCTGGCCAGGAATTCTCAGGTGGCCAGTGCCCTTGTCAACGCCGTGAAGAACGGAAAGGATGTTACCGTTCAGATTGAACTTCAGGCCAGGTTTGATGAGGAGGCCAATATCAAATATGCCGAACAATTACAGGCAGAAGGAGTTAAACTGATCTTTGGTGTGCAGGGGTTAAAAGTGCACAGCAAGGTTTGTATCATTGAAAGGGAAGAGGCAGGAGAGCTAAAGCGCTATGGCTTTATAAGCACCGGTAATTTTAACGAGGCAACCGCCAGGGTATATACCGATTACACCCTTTTTACCGCACATCAGCCCATTTTGCGGGAGATCAATAAGGTGTTCAGCTTTTTTGATACCAATTACAAGGTGTATAAATATAAACACCTGATCGTTTCTCCGCATTATACCAAAAATATATTCACCAAACTTATTAAGAAGGAGATCGAAAATGCCAGGAATGGAAAAGAAGCCTGGATACGAATCAAGATGAACAGCTTCACCTCCTATAAGATGGTGGATAAACTGTATGAAGCCAGCAGGGCAGGGGTTAAGGTTCAGCTTATTGTTCGCGGTACCTGCTGCCTGATCCCCGGAGTACCGGGGATGAGTGAGAACATTGAAGCGATCAGCGTGGTTGACCGGTTCTTAGAGCACCCCCGATTATTTATCTTTGCCAATGGGGGAGACCCCAAATACTACATTTCCTCAGCCGACTGGATGACCCGAAACCTGGATTACCGCGTCGAAGTGGGCTGTCCTGTTTACGATGAGGATATAAAAAAGGAATTGATGGATACCTTCGAGATCTGCTGGAAGGATAATGTGAAAGCCCGTGTGTTTTCCGTGAAACAGGATAACGCCTACAGACGTAATAAAAAAGCCCCGGTACGTTCGCAATTTGCTACCTATGAGTATTATTTGAAGAAAAACCTTTAAAACAGGACGTGTTGAAGATCAGGAAGTTTGCCGGGATAGATGTGGGCTCAAATGCGATAAGGCTGCTCATTAACAATGTGATCGAATTTCCGGACCACCGGGAAACCCAATTCAAGAAGAGTGCGCTGATACGGGTACCGGTGCGGCTTGGGCAGGATGTGTTTACTGGCGGGGCGATCTCTGATCACAATGTTGCCAGAATCCTGGATACGATGAAAGCTTTCCGGTACCTTATGAAGGTGCACGGGGTTGAAAAATATATGGGTTGTGCCACCTCTGCCATGCGGGAGGCTGCCAACGGAGAGGACGTGGCGGAAAGAATAAAAAAGGAGGCCGAAATCCTGATCGAGATCATCGACGGTAAAAAGGAGGCGGCTATAATAGCATCGACCGACCTGCACCAGGTTATTGAGCAGGATAAGAACTATCTTTATGTGGATGTGGGTGGTGGAAGTACCGAATTCACTATTTTCAGTGGCGGAAAGATTGTGACCTCCCGATCTTTTAAAATTGGGACAGTTCGCCTGCTAAACGAAATGGTAAGCGAATCCTACTGGAAAGGTATAGAGCAATGGATCCGGGAGAAAACCAAAGCCTATCCGAAGATTTCCATCATTGGATCCGGAGGAAATATCAATAAACTTTTCAAGATGTCCGGCAGGAAGCCCGGGACTCCGCTGTCTTATATTTATCTCAACGCCCAGTATCAGTTTTTGCAGGAGCTTTCTTTTGACGAACGGATCTCTGAGCTGGGTCTGAATCCGGACAGGGCCGATGTGATCATTCCCGCTACACGCATCTATCTTAATGCCTGTAAATGGAGCGGGGCCCGCAAGATCTTCGTGCCAAAAATAGGACTGTCTGACGGGATCGTTAAATTACTCTACAATCTGGAACTCGGCGAGCGCAGGCTGGTTTAACCGTGTATGGTTTCTTTTTTACCGAGATCTTTCATGATCTCTGCTTCATAGGTTAACAGGTCCTGCCATTTTTGATCCACTTCCTCCCGGTTGCCGTATTGCCTTGCAAATTTAAGGAACATGGTATAGTGATTGGCTTCACTTATCATCAGCTTTCTGTAGAATTCTGCCAGTTCCTTGTCTGCGAGTTCTTCAGATAACAATCGAAAGCGCTCACAACTACGGGCCTCAATCAATGCTGCATAAAGCAGTTTGTTCACAAGATGGGTGGTTCTGCTTCCACCTTTAGGGAAAAACTTCATAAGTTGGTTTACGTATTCATCCTTTCGGTCGCGTCCAAGAACCCAGCCGCGTTCCACGATCTTATCGTGTACCATCTTAAAATGACTGATTTCCTCCTTCACCAGTGCGGTCATGGCCTGAACAAGTTCCGTATGCTCCGGAAATTGCACGATCAGTGAAATTGCCGTACTGGTGGCTTTTTGTTCACACCAGGCGTGATCTGAAAGAATTTCTTCAATATTCTTTTCCACGATGTTTACCCAGCGCGGGTCTGTAGGTAGTTTTAATCCAAGCATTTTATATCCGGTTTTTCCTTTTGCAAATTTATGAATTTTCTCCACCTCTGCCCAGTCTGCCTGTTATGCTCCTGTTAAAGGGCTATAACGATTAATTTAAGTATTCATCGAAGTTTAGGATACCCTCTGGTCAATATCTATAATTTTAAAAACCTAACATCTAGCGACTTACGCATTATTCACTAATATCTGATTATGATTACCTCCCGAGATTCACTCGTGCAACACGGTATGGCAAACGTGCTCGAAAAAATTCTCCACTCCGCCCTGGAGCCATCACAATTTCGATGGCTTGAGCAGCGCATGGGAGAATTACTCAAGTCGCCTTCGGCCAGGGAGCTCTATTTGGCCTATACCCTGATCGGACAGAAGTTCGGAGTTACTCCTGTAGACCTTCAGGATAGTGAAGATGAATTGTCTACCGATTACCTGGCGCATCATGAGATCAATCTAGCAGAAGCAGGCAGGCTCTGGTTGTTATTAAACGTGTTGCAAAATCAGCCGGAAGCCTATGAAAAGGCCGTTCAAAAGCTAATTGAAGTGGCCGATGGCCGGGAATTAACCACCTTTTTGAGGGACCTGTGGTTACTTCCCGCGCTTGAACATTTTTGTGATACGGCAGTCGAAGCCCTGAGAACCAATATGGTGCCTGTTTTTGATGCCATTGCACTTCATAATCCCTATCCTACACTGTATTTCAATGAACAACAGTGGAACCAGATGTACCTCAAAGCCGCTTTTATGCAACGACCGTTACAGCAAATCGTAGGGGTGGAAGAGCGCGCCAATGTGGAATTGAGTCGTATTATTTCTGATTACGCCCATGAACGCTGGGCAGCATCAAGGGAGATAGATGCCCGTATCTGGAGGCCTGTAGCCTTTGCTCCGGCCCCCGGTACCCTGGAAGACATCAGGAAATTATTAAAACAAGGCAGCCAGGCCGAAATCCATGCTGCCGTTCTGGTAGCCGCCTCATCGGCAGATAAGCAATTAAGGGCTCTGGCCCTGGAGAGACCGGATATTCTTGAACGGATAAAAAATAAAACCCTGAATTGGAACAACTTAAAGTAAAAATATGGAACATCAGTTAAAAATTATCGATCCTCATATTCATATGACCTCCAGAACCACCGATGATTATGAGGCCATGGCTAAGGCAGGCGTGGTAGCGGTGATCGAGCCGTCTTTTTGGCTCGGGCAACCGCGTACCCAGGTAGGTTCTTTCCAGGATTACTACAGCAGCCTGGTAGGTTGGGAGCCTTTCCGTGCGAGCCAGTTTGGAATAAAGCATTATTGCACCATTGGACTCAACAGCAAGGAGGCCAATAATGAAGCCCTTGCAGAACAGGTCATGGAGCTGCTTCCCCTTTACCTGTTCAAAGATAATGTGGTTGCCATAGGCGAGATCGGTTACGACGATCAGACGCCTCTTGAAGACCGGTATTTCAGGATGCAGCTGGAATTGGCAAAAGAGTTTGATATGCTGGTACAGGTACATACACCGCATCGCGATAAAAAGGCGGGAACCATTAAAAGTATGGAGGTCTGCCTGGAACATGGTTTGGACCCTTCGAAGGTGGTGATCGATCATAATAACGAGGAAACGGTGAGAGATGTTCTCGACCGGGGGTTTAATGCCGCCTTCACGATTTATCCCAAAACCAAAATGGGAAATGAACGTATGGTGGAGGTTGTAAAAAAATTCGGCAGCGACCGTATCATTGTCGATAGCTCTGCCGATTGGGGGGTCAGCGATCCTCTGGCGGTGCCGAAAACCGCCTCCCTGATGCTTAAAAGAGGAATAGCCATGGAAGATGTGGAAAAGACCTGTTATCGCAATGCCCTGGAGGTATTTGGTAAGAGTGGTAAGATGAAGGAGGAACACTGGGAGAACAACGATGGGATCGATCAGAGAAAACTCTATAATGACAATTCGGTGTTAAGAGGGCAGGAGCCCAGGGTAGATGCCGAAAAGATCGTGTAAAAGGTGAAGAAACTAAAAGCATATATACGACTTACGCGTCCTGCCAATCTTCCCACGGCCGTGGCAGATATCATAGCAGGAGCCGCAGTAAGTACAGCACTGATCATGAATTCAGGAGGCCTTATGCCCGGCTCCCGGGAATTGGTGGCTCAGGTGGTGCTGCTGAGCATGGCTTCAGTGTTATTGTATGCTTCAGGTGTGGTGCTAAACGATTACTTCGATCGTGGGATCGATGCGGTTGAGCGGCCGGAGCGCCCGATTCCCAGTGGTATAGTTGCTCCTATGGCTGCGGCAGTATTTGGTTTTACGCTCATGGGACTGGGAGTGTTCACCGGGTTTCTGGTTTCTCCTCTAAGTGGGATTCTGGGAGTCATCCTTGCCGTTAGTATTCTTTCCTATGATGCCTGGGCTAAAAGGAATACTACCCTGGGGCCCTTGAATATGGGGCTCTGCCGGGGATTGAATCTTTTACTGGGGATGAGTTTGTTTGGAGAGGTACAACTCTGGTGGATGGCCATCATACCCGTGCTCTATATCGGGGCGATTACCCTGATCAGTCGGGGAGAGGTGCAGGGAAAAAACAGGAATCACATCCTGATCGCCTTCTTTCTGTATCTCACGGTATTTGTTTTTCTCACCGGACTTAATAATATGGGTCAAGTCTCTTTTGTTTTTGTATTGCCTTTTCTTGTGGGTTTTGCGGTAATGACCATGGTGCCCCTGATGAAGGCCTACAGGCAAAACACTCCTGAAAATATAAGAAAAGCGGTACGAGCCGGGGTTATTTCGCTTATTCTCCTCGATGCCTGTATTGCAGTCATATTCGCCGGATGGAGGGCTGGATTGAGTATACTGGTATTGTTGCCGGTATCCTTATTTCTCTCAAGACAATTTGCTGTGACATAGATAAATCATATCAGTGATGAAAAAATATTCGAAATTGGAACAGGACTTTCAGGTAAGGCACCGCTATCAGGTGCACTTTACCAATGACCTGTTTGATTATAATAACCCGCTGCTTCAACAGCTCATATCGGCTTCCGGTGCAGAACAACCTGTGAAGGTATTGTTCGTTATAGACGAAGGGGTGAGTAAGGCTCATGAATACCTTACGGATGAAATCTCAGCCTATGCCAGGATGTATAATAATTCGATCACCCTGGCGGGCAAATTAATTGTGCCCGGGGGCGAAAGGGTGAAAAACGAACGGGAGTTTTTAACTACCGTACTTGAAGAGATTGACAAGCAAGGTATCTGCAGGCATTCGTTTGTAATTGCCGTCGGAGGTGGAGCTTTACTGGATATGGCAGGTTTCGCTGCAGCGGTGGCTCACAGGGGGGTACGCCTTATCAGGGTACCTACTACCGTATTATCTCAGAATGATTCGGGAATCGGGGTGAAAAACAGTGTGAACTGGCAGGGTAAGAAAAATTTCCTGGGGAGTTTTGCACCACCCTACGCGGTGATCAACGACTGGAACTTTCTCAGTACCCTCGATCAGCGGGATTGGATTTCCGGAACCTCCGAGGCCGTCAAGGTAGCTTTAATAAAAGACCCGGAATTTTTTCATGAGATCTGCAACATGGCCGAAGCTTTGAAAGAAAGGGATGTTGAAGCTATGAAAAAACTTATTTATCACTGTGCGAGACTGCATGTGGAACATATAGGCGGAGGAGATCCATTTGAACAAGGGTCTTCCAGACCACTGGATTTTGGGCATTGGGCAGCGCATAAGCTTGAACAACTCACCAATTTTGAGATGCGTCACGGAGAGGCTGTTGCGGTGGGGATGGCTATTGATATAACCTATGCTTATCTGAAAGGAATGATAGGGGCTCAGGACCATGGACTCATCGTACAAACCCTGGAGCACCTGGGGTTTGACCTGCAGATACCAGCGCATGTGGATTTTGAGATGCTCTTCGAAGGCATCGGCGAATTCCGGGAGCACCTGGGAGGGGCTCTCACCATTACCCTGATATCAGGTATTGGGATTAAAAAGGATGTACACGAAATTGATAAGGAAGTAATGAGTGAGGCGGTATATCGGGTACGAAACAGAATGTTTGTTAATCAATTATAGCATAATGCTGGTCAGGAATAATTTTCATTTAAGTTACTGCACCAATATTCACCCCGGTGAAGGATGGGAGCAAACCTGGGAAAATCTTCAGCGGTTTTTACCGGAAATAAAACAACGCGTTGCTCCTGATACTCCTTTCGGAGTTGGACTCCGGCTTTCCAACAAGGCCAGTGAGGAACTGGGTACCGGGAGTAAGCTGGAGGCATTGAAATTGTGGCTGCTCGAACATGATCTCTACGTATTTACCATGAATGGTTTTCCCTATGGCAGTTTCCATTTTAAGGAGGTTAAAGACCTGGTTCATGCTCCGGACTGGACTACCGATGACAGGCTGGATTATACCTTCCTGTTAATCGATCAGCTTGCATATCTTTTACCGAGGGGATTGTCCGGGAGTATCTCTACTTCTCCGCTGAGTTACCGCCACTGGTATACCTCTGATGAATTCCGGGAAAAATGCATGAAGAAGGCAGCGAAACAACTGGCACGGGTGGTTACCAGGTTATATGAGCTCGAACGGGACCAGGGGGTATACATTCACCTGGATATCGAGCCGGAGCCGGATGGATTGATGCAGAACAGCCTGGAGGTCATCGATTTTTTCAGAGAATACCTGATCCCTATCGCCTCTGACCATATTGAAAACACAATCGATCGCATGCCATATGATGCCGAAGAAATGGTACTTAAATATATTAATGTATGCTACGATGTCTGCCATTTTTCCCTGGCATATGAATCGCCGGCAAAGACCTTTAAACGCTTTTTGCAAACCGGGATAAGAGTGGGAAAGGTACAGCTCAGTTCTGCTTTAAAAATCATCCTGGACGGAAGATACGACCAGCAAAAGATGGAACTCCTGGCCGGTTTTGATGAGCCCGTTTACCTGCATCAGGTTACTGAACTTCGGGGAGATACAGTAAAGACTTACCAGGATTTGCCTGCGGTATTAAAGAGTAAGCGAAGTTTTAAGGAGTTGCGGGCCCATTTTCACGTGCCTGTATTTCTTGAGAATTACGGACTTCTGGATTCAACACAGGATCATATTCTGGCTACCCTGGAATACCTCAAAAAGCACGACAGGGTTTGTGAACACCTGGAGGTGGAAACCTATACCTGGGAGGTACTGCCGGAAGATATGAAAACCAGCGTTGAAGAATGTATCGAAAGAGAATTACTTTGGGTAAAGGAACACTTTAAATGCACCTATGAGGAAGACGGTTGTGATTAATATCGTTGGCTTATCTCCTTCTTTGTTAGGAGAAAACACCCCGTTTTTGAATGATTTTCTCAGTCGGGGAAGCATGACGCGGATCCGACCGGCTTTCCCGGCTGTAACCTGTACGGCACAGTCTGCTTATTTAACCGGAAAATTACCGGCGCAACACGGTATTGTAGGTAATGGGTGGTATTTTAAAGAGGAGTTGGAAATTAAATTCTGGAGACAGAGCAACCGGCTGGTACAGAGCGCTAAGATCTGGGAGACCCTTAAGGAAAGAGACGCGGAGTTTACCTGCGCCAATTTGTTCTGGTGGTATAATATGTACTCTTCTGCAGATTATTCGGTGACCCCGAGACCTAATTACCTGGCCGACGGGAGAAAAATTCCGGATGTATACAGCCATCCGGCCGATCTCCGAAATCACCTGCAACAGAAGCTCGGCCGTTTTCCTCTTTTTAAGTTCTGGGGTCCGGCAACAGATATCACCTCTTCAAAGTGGATCGCCAATGCGGCCGTCGAGGTAGATAAAAAGTACGACCCGACCCTCACCCTTGTATACCTGCCACATCTGGATTACAACTTGCAGCGCTGGGGGACAGACCCCGGGAAAGTAGGGAAGGACCTGCAGGAGATCGACCGCCTGGTCCGGGATCTTGTGGGTTGGTATGAAAAGAAAAATGCACAGGTGGTTTTACTTTCTGAATATGGAATTACCGATGTTCGGCACCCTGTTCACCTTAACCGCACCTTGCGTGAAATGGGGCTGTTGGCAGTGAGGGAAGAGCGTGGCCGGGAGTTACTGGATGCAGGAGCCAGCCAGGCTTTTGCCGTTGCAGATCACCAGGTAGCCCATATTTATGTAAAAGACCAAGGATCCGTTGAGACCCTGGCCCGTAAGCTTGGGGCGCTCGATGGGGTGGATAAGATCTGGTACGGGGAGCAACGGCGTGAGGTAGGCCTGAAGCACGACAGGGCAGGAGATATCGTGGTAAGTGCTGATAAAGACAGCTGGATTACGTATTATTACTGGTTTGATGATGCTAAAGCTCCTGACTTTGCACCTACGGTTGATATTCACAGAAAACCCGGTTATGATCCTGTGGAGATGTTTACCGATCCGGACAAGTCGTTGATGCCGCTGAGGATCTTATGGAAGTTGTTAAAAAGGAAGCTGGGATTTCGGGTCTTAATGGATGTTATCCCCCTCAAGCCGGAATTGGTAAAAGGTTCTCACGGAAGAGTTCCCGAAGATAAAAACTTCTATCCCCTGGCGATGTCCAACTCCGGAATTTTCGAAGACACAGAGGAAATCGCTGCCGAGGAGATTTACGATATCATTTTAAACCTGGTGACAAAGTCGAAGAACTATGAGAACGTATGTACTTAAGGCATTGGCAGTACTATTTGCCATTTTATTTATAATCTCGGCCGGCTTGCAATACAACGACCCGGATCCGGTGCTGTGGTATGTGGTATATGGTATAGCTGCGCTGATATCCCTGCTTTATGTTTTTGACCGCCTCCCCTTATGGGTGGCTGTGGTAATTGCTTTGGTATTTGTTGCAGGGGGCCTGATCTCATGGCCTGCTAAATTTGAAGGCTTTACCATAGGAGGAGGAGATATCCGTAATATTGAGGAAGGCAGGGAGGCTTTCGGATTATTCATTACAGCCCTGATAATGCTGATCTACGCTTTTTCACTTCGTAAAGGAAAAAAAACCGTTTAGATCTCCAGATCGAGTTCCTTTCGGAGGAAATCGAGTGCCGGATTTTTTTCACGCATCTTCTGGTACTTTTCCATAGGCGTAAATGCATATTGTTTCTCGGTTTGCTCGTTTACTTCGACTTCCAGTTCAATGTAGTAATTGTTAAGCGTTTTTTTGAGGTATTCCATTAAAGGATACTGATCCCTTTCCACCTCTTTTTTCATGGTGTCGTTTGGAAGCTCTATGCGTATGCGTTCTTCGTTCGCAAGTTTTGGGATGTCAGATGCAAGGGCCGAACTCAGGATCTTTTTCCCTTCTTTGTCTATTTCATCCACATAAGTATTCCAGGCTTCCTGCATGGCTTTCTCAGTGAAGGGTTCCCGGGGTAGATTTTCGGTGTCGGGAACGAGATCTTTTTTAGCCCGTTCATGTGCTTTTTTTGCCTGGATACTGGATAGGGATAGTCCTGAAACTTTTTTAGTTCCCAGGTCCAGTTTTTTAGGTTTTGGTTTATCGGCTACGGCAACCTCAGTTTGTGTTGCTGTTTGTTGCTGTTCCTGCATTACAGTGGGAACGGGAGCGGGGGTATGGGCAGGAGCCGGCTTTTGCTGTGCTACTTCATTTTGCTGAAACGCAGGAGTAGTCACCGGGGTTTTCTCTGAGCCGTTAACCGTTTTGGGAGTCCCTTCCTTTAATTTGTAATGGGAGGGAGGGATGATGAAGCTACCGGACTTTTTTTTTTCTCCATCAAAATTGATAGAGGCTAATTGCATCAGGCAAAGTTCCACGTGCAATCTTTGGTTATTGCTGTTTCGGTATTCAAAATCGCAGGTGTTGGCCAGATCCAGGGCCTTCATCAAAAAGTCGGCCGGGCATTTCCGGCTTTGCTCCAGGTACTTTTGCTTTGAATCTTCCCCAACTTCCAGCAGTGCTATGGTCGCTTCATTCTTACATACGATAAGGTCTCTGAAATGCGAGCTTAGTCCGGAGATAAAATGATGACCATCAAATCCTAAGGAAAGGAGGTGGTTGAAGCGTATCAGAAGGTCCGGGATATTGTTTTCCAGCAGCATATCTATTACCTCCATGTACGTCTGGTAATCCAGTACATTGAGATTTTCGGTCACTGCCTGCCTGGTGAGCTCGCTTCCGGAGAAACTCACTACCCTGTCAAAAATAGAAAGGGCATCCCGCATGGCACCGTCTGCTTTCTGAGCAATAATGTGCAGGGCATCTTCCTCTGCCTGGATACCTTGATTTTCGGCTATGTATTTAAGGTATTCCCTTGCGTCGGTAACGGTAATACGTTTAAAGTCGAAAATCTGGCATCTGGAGAGGATGGTGGGTATGATCTTGTGTTTCTCGGTGGTTGCCAGGATAAAAATGGCATGCTTTGGCGGCTCTTCAAGGGTTTTTAGGAAAGCATTGAAGGCGGAGGTAGACAACATATGCACCTCATCGATGATGTATACCTTGTATTTTCCTGTTTGTGGAGGAATGCGCACCTGGTCGATAAGACTTCGAATATCATCAACTGAGTTATTGGATGCGGCATCCAGCTCAAAAATATTGAAGGCGAAATCCTCGTCTTCACTTTCCGTACCATCCTGATTGATCATTTTGGCCAGTATGCGGGCACAGGTCGTCTTACCAACTCCCCTGGGGCCACAAAACAATAAGGCCTGGGCCAGATGATTGTTCTCTATGGCATTGAGCAGGGTATTGGTAATGGCCTGTTGTCCTACGACATCTTTAAAGGTCTTAGGCCTGTATTTTCGGGCTGATACGACAAAGTGTTCCATCACAGCAAAGATAAAAATTGCGATTTAAAATGAATTTAATTCCGATGCTATTTGCATTTAATTATTAACAACCTTCGTTAAAAAGACTTACTTTTGCCCGGCAGGTCACCCTATCGTTCCGATTTATCGGGAAGGAAAGTCCGGACACCGTAGCGCGGCATAGCGGCTAACAGCCGTCCGTTGTAAAACGAGGACCAGTGCAACAGAAAGAATGTACAGGTAATGCTGTAGTGAAATCAGGTAAACTCTATGCGGTGAAACGCCATGTATACCAGTGCTTGAGGATTGCGCGTCCGATGCTGGAGGGTAGGCGGCTAGATCCTGTTAGTAATAACAGGGCCAGATAAATGATAGGGACCCTTATGGGCACAGAATCCGGCTTATGACCTGCTTTTTTTTATGCTTCCGTATCCTCTTCCTCCTCCGGGTTTTCGAAAAAACTGAATACACTCCCACCATACCTCCTGGAATCTGAAAAGTGCGGGTCTTTGCTGAGATCGGTATGCTTGGAATGCTCCACAACCAACATGCCTCCGGGAAGCAGCAGTGCTCTGTCAAAGGCGATCTGTGGTATTTTTAACATGTCTTCCTCCGGCATGTCATATGGAGGATCAGCGAAAATCAGATCCACTTTTAATAAGGTTCTTTCCAGAAATTTAAAGACATCAGAGCGTACGGTTTTTATGTTCATATCCAGTTCCTGAGAAGTTTTGGAGATAAATTGTACGCATCCCGGATGGCTGTCTACTGCAGTGATGTCTGTACATCCGCGGCTGGCCAGTTCATAGCTGATGTTTCCGGTGCCTGAGAACAGGTCGATCACAGTGAGCTCATCCAGGTAGTAATGGTTGTTGAGCACGTTGAAAAGCGCCTCCTTCGCAAAGTCGGTGGTGGGGCGCACCGGAAGCTTTTTAGGGGCGACAAGTCGCTTGGATTTATGTTTACCGGAAATGATTCGCATTAAAAACTGTTTAGAAGGACCAGGTTGGTTTGCTTATCCATATGCTGCAGGTGGTCTGCCATAAGCGTAGGGTTATGGCTATCACCCAATGATACCTTTCTGATATAGGTGTATGCTATATTGTAAAGTCCGTCGCCTTCCTGGATGTCGCCAAGAAGATGGAGCTCGGTTTCCTCCCGGTTCAAATCGAGTTGTTCGAAAATATACAAGAGGTAATAAATAAAATCTTCGCGGGTCTGATATGAAAAACTGTTGTGCAGTAGTAATTTTTTATCCGAAAGCACTACCACATCAAAATGGGTTCTTCCCACCTGTACAAATACCTTGTGATTATCTCCGCCTTTGAACCTGTTCAACAGCGTCTCCACTAAGATGGTAGAGGCGTGTTTGTATTCGAAACTGCCGAAGCGGTCAAAAATAAAGTTGTTTACATTGGTAAAGGGCACATAAACATTGAACATATCGTGGCTCTTGATCTCATCAAAACTGATATAATCGGTTTCCAGGATCTTTACGCTGTACTTCAGGTAGTCAGACAGGTTGCTCTCATTAAAAAGGGCCCTGGGTACAAAGGTCGATAGTTCGTTATCGTGGATAACCTTTACCTCCTTGAAATCGGTGGAGGCCAGCGCGTCTTCCTCGAGTAAACGGCGAAGTTCCTCTACGAGGCTTTCGGCATTGGCAGGCTGTTCGAAGTAGCGGTGTTCCAGTGCGGTAATCCGTTCCTTAGCCGTGTCGCGTATACAAAAAGAAAGTCCACTCAAGCTAACCTGAATGGACAATTCTTTTAATGATGTATCTATGATGTTAGTCGTCTTTCTTTGTGTCATAGTATGGAGGCCAGTTACCACTTGTACTTACATCTGTAAGACTTCCCACTTTGATCTCGTTTCCGTTAACCTCTTCCACGTCGATCATGGTGTTTTCCTGTTCTACAAGATAATCGGGCTGATCGTAAAGAAGAACATCCTTGGCAACTTTTGCTTCAAAAACCGGAGCTTTATATCCGTTTTTATCAAGGATATCCGTTTTCATTTCGAACTTGGCATTGTTTTGTGCGAAAGGCACCTCGGCCAGGTTCTTGTAATTACGGGTTTTGAAAAGTGAGTCTTTTACCGCTTTAAATCCTAAGGTATCAACCACCACGGTATCAACCGGCATGTCGATACGATAGGTGCGGTTATATCTCATAAAAGAAGAATCTCTTTTCTCCAGGATTACAAATTGTGCAGTATCAATAAAGGAGATCAGTTGATCAAAATTGTTGGCATACGCATTGTGAATACTACGATGAGCTTCCTGAGCATCTCGAATGCTCTTTAATTTCTCAATAGTAGCCATATAACGCTGCTGCTTAACTTTGTCAAATTTGATTGGCTCCATTACCGAATTGTAGATCTGGTAAGCAAAAAATATACTTAAAGCCCAAAGAACAATTTGTATTACTGTCTTCATTTTTTGTATTTTGTGTTAGAGTGCTTTTACGCAAATCTACAATTTTTTTTCTTTCACGAAAGACTGAGCCTTAAAAAACATTCCTATTTTTGGGCAAGAACCGGACTTCATGGATGCTACTTCTTTTTACAAATTAATCAAGGAAAAATTCCCTCATCAACCTACCCTGAAGCAAGATGTTGTCTTACAGCAACTTTCCGATTTTATCTTCTCTCAGGACACGAATGAGGTTTTTGTACTTAAGGGGTATGCCGGTACCGGAAAGACCACTATTATCGGAGCTGTGGTAACGAATTTATGGAAGGCTTTAAAAAAATCTGTGTTGCTCGCCCCAACGGGGAGGGCTGCCAAGGTAATCACCAATTATTCCGGCCGAACGGCTAATACCATTCATAAACATATTTATTTTCCCCGCAAGCAAAAAGGTGGTGGCGTCAAGTTCGTGCTGTCGCCAAACAAGCACCGGGATACGGTGTTTATCGTTGATGAAGCCTCGATGATTCCCGATGCACCTTCAGACTCTAAGCTTTTTGAGAACGGCTCTTTACTGGACGACCTTATAATGTATGTGTATTCAGGTCATAATTGCAAATTGGTGCTCATTGGCGATACGGCTCAGTTGCCTCCCGTAAATCTAGATCTTAGTCCGGCACTGAGTGAGAGCACCCTGGAGATGAATTACAATAAGACGGTGCGTAAAATGGAGCTGGATGAAGTGGTACGCCAGCAATTGAACTCCGGGATTCTCTTTAACGCAACCAATTTAAGGGAGCAATTGCAATCGGATTACTTTGACCATTTTCAGTTTCGGGTACAGGGTTTTCCGGATATCGTGCGCCTGGTGGACGGATACGAAATCCAGGAGGCTATAGACAGGTCTTTCAGTGAATACGGAAGGGAAGATACCGCTATCATTGTCCGCTCCAACAAGCGCGCCAACCTTTATAATCAGCAGATCAGGGGACGTATCCTCTTTCTTGAGAACGAGTTGGCCACCGGGGATTTCGTGATGGTGGTACGTAATAATTACTTCTGGATAAAGGCCAGTTCTGAGGCCGGATTTATTGCAAATGGTGATATCCTGGAGGTTCTGGAGATCTTTGCCATTAAGGAGTTGTATGGTTTCCGTTTTGCAGAGGTTAAGGTGCAGATGGTGGATTACCCGAAAATGAAACCTTTCGAAACCGTCCTGATGCTTGATACTATCCATGCCGAATCGCCGGCTTTGCCCTATGAAGACGGCAACAGGCTTTACCAGGAAGTGATGAAAGATTATCAGGATGAAACCTCGAATTACCGGAAATTCATGAAGGTGAAGAATAACAATTACTTCAATGCCCTGCAGGTTAAGTTTTCCTATGCAATCACCTGTCATAAAAGCCAGGGAGGACAGTGGAAAAACGTTTTTATAGAGCAACCCTTCTTGCCTAACGGGATCGATAGGGACTACCTCCGCTGGTTGTACACCGCGGTGACCAGGGCAAGTGAAAATCTTTACCTTATCGGGTTTAAGGATGAGTTTTTTGAGGAATAATACGTTATCTCAATATTTCATACCTTTAGTAGGGTGATGTAACATGCTCAAAAAAAGGTTATTCCTATGGACTCTTCCCTGATTATAAGTTTATTTCTGGGAATCGGTCTGGCTGCGGCTACCGGTTTCCGGGTGTTTCTCCCCTTATTTGCTTTAAGCCTTACGGCACATTTCGACTGGTGGTCTTTACACAGCCAGTGGGAGTGGCTGGGCAGTACCCCAGCCCTGGTGGCCCTGGGGGTTGCTATGCTGGCAGAACTCCTGGCGTATTACATTCCCTGGGTTGATAATCTGCTCGATACCGCAGCGGTTCCCCTGGCAGGAATTGCGGGGACAGCTGTTATGGTAGCAACCATGGCCGATGTTTCTCCACTTATCACCTGGGCACTGGCTATTATTGCCGGTGGAGGAACAGCTGCCGCAGTTAAAGGGGCAACCGCCAGTACGCGTCTGGGTTCTTCGGTTACCACAGCCGGCCTTGGTAATCCCATTGTGTCTACCATAGAAACATTCGCCGCGGTGGTAATGAGTGTGTTGTCTTTTGTGGCTCCGGTACTTGCCGGGATCGCTGCCCTGGTTTTACTGTTTTCCCTCTACTGGATATACAGAAAATTACGGCCCAGCCGGAGGCAATTGTAAGGGATATGCCGTACATTTGTAGGAGCTTTTTTAATAGCCAAACATGAAAGTAATAGCAATGATTCCGGCCCGTTACGCGGCCTCCCGTTTCCCGGGAAAACTCATGAAAGATCTTAAGGGTAAAACCGTAATTCTCAGAACCTATGAGGCCGCCCTGTCTACCGGGCTTTTCGACGAGGTTTATGTGGTTACCGATAGTGATATCATTTACAATGAGATCATCTCTAACGGAGGAGTGGCCCTTATGAGTACAAAGGAACATGAATGCGGAAGCGATCGAATCGCAGAAGCCGTGGCTTCCATGGATGTTGATATAGTTGTGAATGTACAGGGAGATGAGCCCTTTACAGAACGGGAAAGTCTTTCCGGATTAATAGATGTTTTTCATAAGGACCCGCGCCATGAGATTGCCCTGGCCTCTTTAATGACCCCGCTGCATCAGTGGGAAGAAATTAAAGACCCCAATGTAGTAAAGGTGATCACCGACAGGAATGGTTTTGCGCTGTATTTTTCCAGGTCACCTATTCCATACCCCCGCGATGAGAAAACAGGGGTTACCTATTTCAAGCACAAGGGCGTCTATGCTTTCAGGAAGCAGGCACTTATGGACTTTTCCCAATGGCCCATGCTTCCGCTGGAGGCTACAGAAAAGATCGAGGCGATCAGGTATCTGGAATACGGGAGAAAAATAAAAATGGTGGAAACCGGGGTTTCCGGAATAGAGATAGATACTCCGGAAGACCTGGAGAAAGCGATTAAAGCATGGAAATAGATTACAGTAAGATTAAAGTAATCGGATTTGATGCCGATGATACCCTTTGGGTTAACGAAACCTATTTCAGGGATGCCGAGCATGAATTCGCAAGGCTTTTATCCGGTTATGAAACAGAGAATAAGATCGACCAGGAGCTTTTTAAAATGGAAATGAAAAACCTGGAGATCTATGGGTACGGGATCAAGGGATTTATGCTGTCTATGGTGGAAAGCGCCATTGACCTGTCCAACGGGAAAATAGATAACCAAACCCTTGGCAGGATCCTGGATATTGGGAAGCATATGATCACCCATCCGGTTGAACTTCTCGAAGGGGTTGAGGAGGTGCTTCATAAGCTCAGCGGAAAATATAGGTTGATTCTCCTAACCAAAGGCGATCTGCTTGACCAGGAAAGAAAGCTGGAAAAATCAGGATTGAGTGATTATTTTCATCATATCGAGGTGCTAAGTGATAAAAAGGAGGAGAATTACAAAAATCTTCTGGAACACCTGGAGATCCCCGTAGACCAATTCCTGATGATCGGCAATTCCCTGAAATCGGATGTGCTCCCGATCATTAATATTGGCGCTCGTGCAATTCATGTTCCTTTTCATACCACCTGGGCACATGAATTGGTGAAGGATGAGGATAATAACGGGGGGTACCATACCATAGATCGTCTTACGGAAGTGCTGGAGTTTTTATGAGGTATAAGAAAATAGATATAGACTCCTGGAAGCGGAAACCGCATTATCTTTTCTTTAAGGATTTTGATGAGCCTTTTTTCGGAGTCGCCTTTAATGTAAAGGTGGGTAAGGGCTATGAGTTCTGCAAGGAACACAATCGCTCTTTCTTTATTTATTATCTCTATGCAGTGCTTAAGGCGGTAAACGCAGTAAAAGAGTTCAGGTACAGGATCGTAGATGATGTCCCTGTGGTTTTTGATACGGTGAGTATTTCACCTACGGTTAAACGGGACGATGGAACTTTTGGATTCTCCTATATGGAGTATGCAGAAAGTTTTGCTGAATTTTATAAATTGGCGGAAATGGAAATGAAACGGGTTCGTGTCGGGAACGATCTTGTTCCCTCTGAAAATGATGCGGGAACCATTCATTTCTCGGCCCTTCCATGGCTGAAGTTCACTTCCTTGTCTCATGCCAGAAGTTTTCGTGAGAATGACAGCGTGCCGAAGATCTCGGTGGGAAAATTGTTTGAAGAGGGAGGAGCGCTGATGATGCCGGTTTCCGTACATGTAAATCATGCCCTGGCAGACGGGGTACATGTGGGAAAGTTTGCTGAAGAATTTGAAGGGTTTTTGAATAAAGGGTATTAAAGAACAGACAGACTTATGAAGTACAGGAATTTTCAAATGGTGCCAAAGGTCATATTTGGCCGAAACAGTTTCGATCAATTAGGGGAAATTCTCATGCCGCAAAGACGTAACAGTGAAGCGCCATTTATATTTCTTGTGGATGATGTTTTGGAGCAACAGCAGGAGTTTATTTCCAGAATCCCGGTGATGTTTCAGGATCGTATCATCTTTATCAATGTTGAGGAAGAGCCAAAGACAGACCAGGTTGACGCGATCGTTAAAATGATCAATGAACAATACGGGGAAGAGCCTTCCGGGATCATCGGAATAGGCGGGGGGAGTGTCATGGACCTAACCAAGGCCACGGCCCTGTTGCTTACCAATCCGGGTAGTGCTTCCGATTATCAGGGCTGGGATCTCGTGAAAAGAAAAGGGGTTTACCATGTGGGCATTCCAACCCTTAGTGGTACGGGAGCAGAGGTTTCCAGAACTGCTGTGTTAACCGGGCCTGAAAAGAAACTCGGAATTAATTCAGATTATACGCCTTTTGACCAGGTGGTTCTTGATCCTGTATTAACCCGGGGAGTGCCAAAAGACCAGTGGTTTTATACCGGTATGGATTGCTTTATCCATTGTGTGGAGTCACTGGAGGGGCATTTTATAAATACTTTTTCAGAGAGTTATGGCGAAAAAGCATATGAGATGTGCACAGAGGTTTATACCTGCCAACACATGTCTGAGAGCGAACGTCAGAATAAATTGATGATGGCCTCCTGGCACGGCGGACTCAGTATAGCCTATTCTCAGGTGGGGGTAGCACATGCCCTGAGTTATGGGTTATCCTATGAATTGGGCATTCATCATGGGGTGGGTAATTGTATTGTATTCGATCATCTTGAGGCGTATTACCCTGAAGGCGTTCAGAAGTTCAGGGAGATGAAGGAGATTAATGAGATAGCCCTGCCCAAAGGAGTTTGTTCGGGATTGAGCGAAGCGCAATTTGATACCATGATAGGCGTGGCGCTCGGTATGGAGCCCCTCTGGGAAAATGCCCTTGGAGAACATTGGAAGGAAAAGATCGACGAGAAGAAAATACGCTCACTATACGAAAAGATGTAAGCTATGAAATGGTTATCACGGTTAATCTATCATAAGTTCATGGGTTGGGAACTTGTAGGACAGTTTCCTGACCTGAAAAAATATGTGATTATTGTAGTGCCCCATACAAGCTGGCACGACTTTTATATTGGCCTTCTGGTTCGGGGAATGACGGGAGAACGTATGAATTACGTCGGAAAAAAGGAATTGTTTAAGCCCCCTTTTGGCTGGTACTTTCGTTGGACAGGAGGCGCCCCGATTGACCGCGGTAAAAAATCCAACACCGTAGATGCCATTATTGATCTGTTTAACAGCCGGGATGAGTTCAGGTTGAGTATCGCGCCGGAAGGTACCCGGAAAAAAGTAGATACCCTGAAAACAGGCTTTTATTATGTGGCCAGGGGTGCCGGTGTTCCCATCGTTATGGTGGCCTTCGATTTTGCCAACAAACAGGTAAGGATCTCAGAACCCTTGTATACCACCGACAATATGGAAGCCGATATGAATAAGATCTACAATTATTTTAAAGGTGTGAAAGGAAAGAAACCGGAATTTTCTTTCGAACCTTAATCTTCGGTTTCTTTCATGGTATGGTAGACGTTTTGGACATCATCGTCTTCCTCGATCTTTTCCAGCAGTTTTTCCACATCTGCCACCTCCTCAGGGCTCAGTTCTTTGGTCACCTGCGGGATGCGCTCAAAACCTGATGACAGGATCTCAATATCCCTGTTTTCGAGTTCTTTCTGAATGGCCCCGAAACTTTCAAATGGCGCATAGATAAGTATACCATCGTCGTCTACAAAAATTTCTTCCGCCCCGAAATCGATAAGTTCTAATTCCAGTTCTTCCGGATCGATACCCTCGGCGTTGATTCTGAAATTGCAGGTGTGGTCAAACATAAATTCCACCGATCCGCTGACGCCCAGGCTGCCGTTACATTTATTGAAATAGCTTCTTATATTGGCTACTGTCCTGTTGTTATTGTCGGTAGCGGTTTCAATAAGAATGGCGATCCCATGAGGGGCGTATCCTTCAAAAAGAACTTCCTTGTAATCTGCAGTGTTCTTATCAGAGGCACGCTTAATAGCCCTTTCGATATTGTCTTTGGGCATATTTGCAGCCTTGGCATTCTGAATAACCGCACGAAGCTTTGCATTGGCATCAGGATCCGGCCCGCCTTCCTTAACTGCCATGACGATATCTTTGCCTAAACGCGTAAAGGTTTTGGCCATACTGGCCCAACGTTTCATCTTTCTTGCCTTCCTGAATTCAAAAGCTCTTCCCATAAAGAATTCTATAAATAATAGTTCAGGGCAAAAATAGGGAAATTTGCAAAAAATGAAATATTAGTCACCATTGATAATTGCCTCGATTCTTCGGGCTAAATGAAAATCTTTGTCGGTGAGTCCTCCTGCGTCGTGAGTGGTCAGGCGAATGGTGAGGTTATTGTACACATTGGACCAATCCGGATGGTGGTTGTTGGCTTCAGCTTCAAAAGCAATACGTGTCATCATGGCGAAGGCATCAGCAAAATTCTTAAAATCCAGGGAGGTCACCAGCATACCCTCTTCCAGGTCCCAGTATTGCAAATCTTTAATCTCATTTTGGATTTCTTGTTCAGTCAATTTTTTCATTTTGGAGGTTTTAGTTGCTTAAATATAAGAATTTAAACTTACAGCGGACGCAATTCTTCGATGACATCATGGTGACTGAACATCAGGTGTTTGGGAAGTGTCTTGGACTTGGGGAGTACGGCCAGAAAGCGGTCGAAATTGGAGGTGTATACGTTCTTGAAATAGGGGGTTTCGAACCCTAATTTAGAGCAGCATTCTTCAATGAATTCATTGTGATGGATAAGATCTGTGGATCCCAGGTGAAATATGCCCTTTCGCTTTCTGTTGATCATGTAATGCACCTGCCGGGTTAGCATGTCGTCATTGGTTACGTTCATTACCAAATTTGGAAAAACCTCGTAAGCTTCGTTGTGAGTCAGGTGATATTTCAATTCTTTGATCCGTGGGGACTGACTTCCGAAAACCATAGGTAAGCGTGCAATAATATACTGGCGTTCGGGCAATTTCATGAACATGTTCTCCAGGCGTATTTTGAGCTTTCCGTACGGACTCTCGGAAAGGGTTTTATCGTACTCGTAAGAAGGGTAGTTGCTGAAGGCATCGAACACGTTGGCTGAGGAGAGGAAAATAGCCCTGGTTTTTGAGTTTTGGCAATAAGCCGCAATCTGACCATGGGCAATGACCTGGGCTTCGAATGGTCCTCTTAGGGCGGAGATAATAATGGTGGGGCGCAGTTCAAGAAGGATGTCGAAAATATCCTGACGTTCCATGTCGTAATGGAAAAAGTGCTGGTTTTCAGAATAGATCCTTCCTGTATGGTAGGTTCCGAAGGTGTCAAAATAATTACATAACTCCTTATATAACGCCCCACCAATAAATCCGCTGGCTCCTAAAATGAGTATTCTGGTCAAATATGCTGTTTTTTCAGATGACGTTTTTGTCAAACGCAGCCATCAGGGGTCTTATTGCTTTTTGTAAAAGGGCTACTTAACCACTTTGGCGGGGACCAGGTTTTTCCTGATCTTCACAAGTATCGGGGTTTCTGAACCAGCAAATGCCGTTTTAACGTAACCCAGGCCGATTCCTTTATTAAGCGACGGAGACATGGTACCACTGGTTACGATTCCGATCTCCTCCTCCTTATCGTTAAGCAATGGATATCCTTTTCTCGGAATGCCGCGTTCTTCCAGTTCAAAGGCTATGAGTTTTCTCTCCGGGCCTGCTTCCTTTTCGGCCTTCAGGGCCTCTGCATTGACAAAGTCTTTGGTGAATTTGGTAATCCATCCAAGACCTGCTTCAATAGGAGAGGTAGTGTCATCAATATCATTTCCGTAAAGGCAATATCCCATTTCCAAACGGAGGGTGTCTCTTGCTGCCAGTCCTATAGGCTTGATGCCGAAACCGGCTCCTGCTTCCAGAACGCGCTCCCATACCTGGGCGATGTCTTCATTTTTCACATAGATCTCAAAGCCTCCGCTACCGGTGTATCCGGTGGCTGAAATGATCACTTCCGGCACTCCGGCAAAGGGACCGATCTCAAAATGGTAAAATTTAACAGCCGAGAGGTCTGTTGGCGTAAGCGATTGCATGGCTTCTACAGCTTTTGGTCCCTGAATGGCCAGAAGGGAGTATTGATCAGAGACATTTTCCATTTCAGCACCGATCCCTTCATTATACTTTTGTATCCAGTTCCAGTCTTTTTCAATATTGGAAGCATTGACTACCAGCAGGTATTTTTCTTCGTTGATCCTGTAGATGATCAGGTCGTCTACAATTCCACCGTTGTCATTTGGAAGACAAGAGTACTGTGCCCGTCCATCAGTAAGTTTTGAAGCATCATTGCTGCTTACTTTCTGGATCAGGTCAAGCGCTTTGGGTCCGGTTATAAAAAATTCACCCATATGGCTAACATCGAATACCCCGAGGTGCTCGCGAACCGTTTCGTGCTCAATGTTAACTCCCTCATATTGAACGGGCATATTGTATCCTGCAAAAGGAACCATCTTTGCACCCAGCGCAATATGCTTATCTGTTAAAGCCGTATTTTTCATCTTTATTGGTCTTTTTTATAGTGTCGCAAAATTATTTAAAATAATCAGGAGAACTAAATTGCCGGACCAATAATCCTGAAATTATTACGTATTCATTAAAAAGTCTTTCAATTCCTTGTAATCGGAAATGGAGGTAAACGACTTTGGGTGTTCCATTACTTCCTGTATCTGAGGGGGGAGTTCCAGGGTGAGCCCAAGGGTCCTTTCTACTTCTTCCCGGAATTTAACCGGATGTGCGGTTTCGAGAAAGATGGCGTGAACATCGCTTTTTTCCGTCATGGCTTTTTTTGCTCCCAGAAATCCTACTGCTCCATGAGGGTCTGCAATATACCCGGAAGAGGTGTAGAGCTTTTTCATGGCTTCCCGGGTTTGTTCATCGGTAAAACTACAGGAGGAGAATTGTTTTTTTAACAGAGGGAGGCTGTTATTGAATAACTTTTCAATTCGCACAAAATTACTGGGGTCAGAAACATCCATGGCATTGGAGATGGTAGGCCGGGTAGGTTCAGGTGCATAGGCCTCACTTTCGAGATAACGGGGTACGGTGTCATTGATATTGGTGGCGGCGACAAAATGCTCCACCTCAAGCCCCATAGCCGAAGCCATCATTCCTGCGCAGATGTTTCCGAAATTACCGCTGGGTACGGCAAAGATCAGTTTCTTTTTCCGGCCGGAAGACATGACTTGTTTTTTGGCCAGGAAATAATAGAACATCTGCGGCAGCCACCTCGCAATATTGATAGAGTTGGCTGATGTGAGGTTCAATTCCTGCGTTTCCGGATCGAGGAACGCCGATTTGACCATGTTCTGACAATCGTCAAAACTCCCACTTACACGAAGGGCATGTATGTTTTTTCCAAGGGTGGTAAGTTGGCGCTCCTGGATGTCGCTTACCTTATCCTTAGGGTAAAGAATGATGACTTCGACTCCCGGGACACCCAAAAAACCATTGGCAACAGCTCCTCCGGTATCACCGGAGGTGGCTACGAGAACCCGTATGGTAGCTTGCTCCTTACCGCGGTTAAAGAATCCAAGGCATCGGGCCATGAACCGGGCACCGACATCTTTAAAAGCCATGGTGGGGCCGTGAAAGAGCTCCAGGGTGCTGTAGTTGTCTTTTACCGGCACCACCGGAATGGAGAAATTCAGGGTTTCTGACACGATCTTCCGGAGTTCTGTTTCGGGTATTTCGTTATTGATAAAGGGCTTTATTGCCCTGAAGGCGATCTCGTTATCGCTGTACGTATCGAGGTTGTTCAGGAAGTCGGGATCGAGTTTTGGGATTTCCGAAGGGAAATATAGTCCCCGGTCAGGAGCGAGTCCTTTGATCATGGCCTCGCGAAAGCTTACCATGTCTTTGTTTTCCTTTTTGTCGTTCAGACTGTAATATCTCATGGGTTGGTTGTTTTTAGGGTATTAGGCGTGTTCCGGTTGTTGCAATTCTGGAGATGTGGAGCTCCGAGGGAACTCCAAGAGCGTCATAAATGGTTTTCATTTTTCCTGCGACCAGCTCTGCCACAGGTTTGCCTTTACACAGGGCAAAAATGGAAGGTCCGGATCCCGAAATTCCACTGCCCAGTGCGCCGGCTTCAAGGGCTGCCATTTTGACTTCGGTAAACCCCGGAATTAAGGGACTTCGCAAAGGTTCTGCAATGTGATCAGTAAGCGATCTTCCCAGCAGTTCGTAGTTTTCGGTATATAATGCACTCACTAAGGCTCCCAGATTTCCCCATTGGCGGATGGCCTTGGTTAATGGCACCTGGTCTTTCAGTACTGCCCGTGCATCGGCTGTCTTAAGTTCCAGCTGGGGATGGATCACAGTAACCCATAGCTCAGGTGGTACATGCAAAGAGATCACTTCCAGGGGGTCGTAAGAGCGGATTAACGTAATGCCGCCCAGAAGGGCAGGGGCTACGTTGTCGGCATGGGCGGCCCCGCTAGCCAGGCTTTCGCCCTGCATGGCAAAACCGATAAGTTCCTGCCTGGACAGCGGCCGGCCTAAAAGTTCATTGAGTCCGAAAACGGCTCCTGCTGCGCTTGCAGCGCTGCTGCCTATACCGCTTCCCGGCTTAATCCTTTTCTCGATCTCTATTGTTACCCCGTGAGAGGTTCCCAGGTGCCTGAGCATGGCTAGCGCCGCGACCCCGGCTACGTTCTGTTCCGGGTCTGTGGGCAGAGGAGGCCCCTGGACCCTGGAGATGTGTACTCCGGGGTCTTTTTTTTCACTGAAATACATGACATCCCCGGAATTCTCAAGACAAAGTCCAAGCACATCGAAACCACAGGAGATGTTGGCTACTGTGGCCGGGCAAAATACGCCGATCTTCTTCATAGGTTATGAGTTAACGGTTCTGATAATATCGGCAAATATTCCGGAGGCGGTTACTTCCGCTCCTGCACCGGCTCCTTTTATATTCAGGGGCTGTTCCGGGTATCTGTCGGTATAAAAAAGGACAATATTGTCTTTGCCTTCCAGGTTGTAGAAGGGATGGTCGGGAGCGATCTCCTGGAGGCCCACACTGGCTTTTCCATTGTTGAAGCTGGCTACGTACTTTAGTTTACAACCATTTGCGTTCGCCTTTTCCAGGATCCGGTTAAAATGTGCGTCATTGTCTTCGAGGATCTTAAGAAAGGACTCTGTATTCTCGCTTTTCAAAGCGTTCTCAGGGAGGAAGTCGTTGCAGGTAATGTCTTCCAGGTCCAGCTGGTAGCCGCTTTCCCTGGCGAGGATGAGAATCTTTCTCATCACATCCACCCCGCTCAGGTCAATTCGTGGATCGGGTTCTGTATATCCTTCTTCCATGGCCCGCTTAACCACCCCCGCAAATGCGGTTTCTGAATTGAAATGGTTAAATATGAAATTCAAGCTTCCCGACAGCACTGCATCGATACGTCTGACCTTATCTCCTGAAATTACCAGGTTCTTCAGAGTGTCTAAAACCGGAAGTCCGGCCCCTACGTTGGTTTCGAAAAGGAAAGGGGTGTTGTATCTTTTTGAAAGGTCTTTCAGATGGCGGTAGTGTTCATATTCTGAAGAGGCGGCTATCTTATTACAGGTAACCACGGCAACGCTCTTTGAGAGGTAATCGCCATAGGTGGATGCTACCTTGTCATTCGCCGTGATATCCACAAAAACACTGTTGCGGAGGTTAAGGGAAAGAACCTTGTTATGAAATTCTTCCAGGGTAGCCGGTTGGCCTTCTTTGAGTAAATTCTCCCAATTATCTAGGTCCATCCCATGATCGTTAAAGGTCATGGTTCTGGAATTGGCAAGTCCGGTAAGTCGCACATTGATCTTTAATTGTTCTTTAAGGAACTTTTTTTGTTTTTTGATCTGCTCCAGGAATCGTTTTCCCACATTTCCGGCTCCCATAACAAAAAGATTGAGTTGCTTTACACGGTCTTCAAAGAATTCCTCATGAAGGGTATTCAGCGCTTTCTTAACATCTTTATTGGCGATCACTGCGGAAATGTTTCGCTCGGAAGCGCCCTGTGCAATGGCCCTTATATTGACATTGTTTTTTCCCAGGGCACTGAACATGCGGCCACTCAGTCCCTGGTAACTTTTCATCTGATCTCCGACCAGGGCTATAATGCTAAGTTCCTGCTCAATAACCGGATCGTAAACCTTATTGGAATTGATCTCGTTTTCAAATTCAAGTCGGACCAGTTCCTGGGCTTTCTCAGCATCTTCATCTGATACCCCAACGCAGATAGAATGTTCGGAGGAGGCCTGTGTGATCATTACAACATTGATGTTTCCTGCCGAGAGTACTCCGAAAAATCGCTGAGAAGTACCCGGAATACCAATAAGTCCCGGACCTTCCAGGGAAAGAAGGCTGATGCCGCTAATGCGGCTAATACCTCGGACAGCCCTCCTGGACCCTTCCGGGTTTTTAGCGATCATGGTTCCTTCTGCTTCCGCATCAAAGGTGTTTTTGATGAGAATGGGAATGCCCTTTTCAAGCACCGGCTGGATACTTGGCGGATAGAGTACCTTAGCTCCGAAGTTCGAAAGCTCCATGGCCTCCTCGTAAGATATGGCAGCAATGGCAAAGGCTTGTTTTACGATTCGCGGATCTGCGGTATACATTCCGCTTACATCGGTCCAGATCTCTAAAAGCTCTGCATTCAGGGCGGCAGCAACCAGGGCGGCCGTGTAGTCCGATCCTCCGCGCCCCAGCGTGGTTACATGTCCGCTTCTGGACGATGCGACAAACCCGGGTAGTACCCCTACGGCTCCCTTGTGTTCCCGGTAGGCAGCTTTGATGAGTTTGTAGCTAAGATCCCGGTCGACCTGGGCTTTCCCAAAATGTTCATTGGTCTTGATCAAAGACTTACTGTCGCCAAGCCAGGAGTCGAGGTGGTTTGCATTAAAGAACTGCTGAATGATATATGAGGAACATTGTTCTCCAAAGCTCAGGACTTTGTCTTTAAGACGCGGAGTGCATTCCCCGATCATGAAAGCACCCTCCAAAAGCGTTTCAAGTTTGTTCACTTCTTTTTTCAGGTACCCGATAAGATTGCTTTGAAGCGCCACCGGGAATAGTTCCCGGATCGCGATTACGTGAATTTCCTCCAGTTCCTTTAGTGCATTTTCGAATTCCCTGTTTTGGGAGGCCGCAGTAGTTACTGCCTGATCCAGTAAATTGGTAACTCCTGACATGGCGGAAACCACTACGATAAGGTCCTGGTTGTGATTATTTCGGATGATTTGATATACCTTCCTGATATTGTCTGGGTTACCAACGGAGGTTCCACCAAATTTTAATACTTTCATGTAAGATTTTGTTTGGAAAATGATAATTACTTTTTATGACCTGAGAAAAAAGGCCATATGCGATAGTTGATATGTAATGAAGTACCCCCTAGGGGGTGATGGTGATAATAATGGTGATGGTGGTCGCGCCATTATAGCTTCCGGAAGGGAAGTGAGTAGAAAATGGTATTTGGTTGGTTAATGGCATGACTTAATGTTCATGTCAAATGTATAAGATTTAATGCTCTAAACAAATTTTAAGAGAAAAAATAAGGATAATGCAGTAATTCATTAAAATCACTGAGGAATGAAGATTTTTAATGCAGATCAGATACGGGAGGCTGATAAAATGACAATGGAGCGGCAACATATCAGCAGTGTCCAGTTAATGGAGCGAGCCGGATACAGATTGTTTCAGCATCTGCATGAAGGATTCGTGCCGGTTAAAGGTGAGGTTCTGGTTCTGGCTGGAATGGGGAATAACGGGGGAGACGGTCTGGTTGTGGCGCGCTACCTTAGAAAGGCCAGGCAAAAGGTGAAGGTGATCATGGTGAATTTCAGTTCGGGCCGGTCGGAAGATCTTAAGGTGAATTGTCAAAAATTTGTTGCTGCAGGAGGTGAGATCGTGGAACTGCATGAGGGGGATCCCGTTCCGAAACCGGGCAGAAACGATCTTGTTATCGACGCTATTTTTGGGATAGGATTAAACAGAAGACCCCCTTTGTGGGTAGAGGAACTTATTTTTCAAATCAATAATTCCGCTGCCAGGGTGGTTGCTGTTGATATTCCATCAGGTTTATACATGACGGGATTGCCTGAAAATCCGGAAGCGGTCATCAGGGCACATCATACGTTTACATTTGAATTGCCGAAACTTGTCTTTTTGCTTCCTCAAACCGGGGGATATACCGGAAACTGGAGCCTGGTTTCTATAGATCAGGATAAAGATT
Source organism: Robertkochia flava (assembly GCF_020166515.1). Classification (GTDB taxonomy): domain Bacteria; phylum Bacteroidota; class Bacteroidia; order Flavobacteriales; family Flavobacteriaceae; genus Robertkochia; species Robertkochia flava. The sequence continues at coordinate 495,273 of NZ_JAINZT010000005.1, forward strand.
TTATCGATAATACCCCGACGAAATATTACTATAGCAATCAGGAAGATATGGCGCAACTTCTAAGGCCGCGAGCGCGGTTTTCACACAAAGGTACCTACGGGCATGTACTTATTGTAGGAGGAAGTTACGGGAAGATCGGGGCAGCGCTGATGAGTGCGGAAGCGGCCCTGACATCAGGAAGTGGTCTTGTTTCTGCCCTGGTGCCTCATTGCGGATATGAAATATTTCAGACCGCAGTACCTGAGGTAATGTGTGTTCCTGTTGAAGATGAAAAGATACTTACACAAATGAATCCCGGTTTTGTTCCGGATGTTGTTGCCATGGGGCCGGGGATGGGAAAAGAGCAATCAACAACAGGGGCTATGAAGCGCTTTCTGAAAGGTTACCGTGGAGCTCTGGTTCTCGATGCCGATGCGTTGAATATCCTGGCTGAGGAACAGGAAATATGGGGTCTCCTTCCTGAAGGTACGGTTTTAACCCCTCATCCCGGGGAGTTTAAACGCATGGCAGGATCCTGGGATAATGACTTTGAAATGATGGAGCGGGCTATGAGACTGGCAGGGGAGCGGAAGGTTATTATGGTCTTAAAAGGAGCTTACACCATGGTAACTGATGGGGAGCGTATGTATTTCAACGCTTCCGGGAATCCGGGAATGGCTACCGGAGGAAGCGGGGATGTGCTCACCGGAATCATATCGGCCCTAAGGGGGCAGGGTTACCCTGCTTTTGAGGCAGCCCGGCTGGGAGTTTATTTACACGGGCTCTCAGGAGATATCGCCATACGTGAAACTTCGGTGTGGAGCTTAACGGCTACTGATATCATTGATTTTCTGGGGGATGCGTTTTTACACCTGGATTCGCAAAGGAAATGATTTGAATTGAAAAACCTGAATCCGGGCCTTCTGTTGTACCGGTTTATGAAATCGTGTGATCAAAGGTTTGCGGACGGCTAATAATAAGGATAATTGCTTGTCTTTATAGCGAAGTTTTGCTTTCTTCGCAGCGATTTTTAGGAAGAGGTATTTTATATGTAAATAAAAGGGATACTTCATTTTCAGGGAAGTCGCTGTTTAAGACGTCATAAGTTAAAGCTTATGATCCCTTACTTAACCAATATTAATTTTACCGTATACTTTATGAGTGCGTTTTACAATATATCTTCGGAAGAGCTGGACCTGGCAACCCTGAATACCATCCTGGGCCAAAAATTGCTCCTTAAAATTTCGGATGAAGCACGTGCTAAGATTGAGAAATGCCGGGCCTACCTGGACCAGAGGATGTTGTCGGATCAACGCCCTGTTTACGGAATTAATACAGGCTTCGGCTCCTTGTGTAATATTAAGATCTCCGGGGAAAACCTGAGCCAGCTTCAGGAAAACCTGGTGATGTCTCACGCCTGTGGTACCGGAGACAAAGTACCCCGTGAGATTGTGAAGCTCATGCTTCTGCTTAAGGTGCAATCCCTGAGTTACGGACATTCGGGGGTACAATTGCTCACCGTTCAGCGACTGGTTGACTTTTACAACAATGATATTCTTCCTGTAGTTTACACGCAGGGATCTTTAGGTGCCTCGGGTGACCTTGCTCCATTGGCCCATCTTGCACTTCCTTTGCTCGGCAGGGGAGAGGTGTATTATAAGGGGGAGATCAAAGCAGCCTCAGAAGTACTTTCTGAATATGGTTGGGAGCCTATTACCCTTCAATCCAAGGAAGGACTAGCACTTCTCAATGGTACCCAATTCATGGGGGCCTATGGTGTCTGGAGTCTTTTGCAGGGGTATAAGCTTTCCTATCTGGCTGACTTTATCAGCGCCATTTCCCTGGAAGCTTTCGACGGGCGATTAGAGCCATTTAATGCCCTCATTCATAAAATCAGACCGCATAAGGGACAGTTATGTACTGCAGAAAGAATCCTGGAATTTACCGAGGGTAGTCAACTTGCGACCCAGGAAAAGAAAAATGTGCAGGACCCGTACTCCTTCCGATGCGTGCCTCAGGTGCACGGCGCCTCCAAGGATGCTTTGGCTCATGTTAGAAGTGTTTTCGCAACAGAGATCAATTCGGTTACCGATAATCCTAATGTATTTGTTGATGAGGACGAGATCATTTCCGGGGGTAATTTTCACGGGCAACCATTGGCTTTGGCCCTGGATTATCTCGGCATTGCTCTGGCTGAACTGGGGAGTATTTCGGAAAGAAGAACCTATCAGCTCGTATCGGGCCTGAGAGGATTGCCTGCATTTTTGGTGCATGACCCGGGACTGCATTCAGGATTTATGATTCCTCAGTACACCGCCGCCAGTATTGTAAGTCAGAATAAACAGTTGTGTACTCCGGCCAGTGCAGACAGTATTGTGTCTTCTAACGGTCAGGAAGATCATGTGAGTATGGGCGCCAATGCAGCAACCAAGTGCTACAGGATAGTAGAAAATTTAAAAAGTATTTTAGCCATTGAGCTTATGAATGCGTCTCAGGCACTGGAATTCAGAAAGCCTCTGAAAAGCTCGGAAAAGATTGAAGATTTCCTTGCTTCCTATACCACTGTTGTACCCTTTGTTGCTCAGGACCGCGTGCTGCATTACGATATAGAAAAGACTAAAGGGTTTATCGATCGTTTTGAATTGACCGGGCCGATTCTTGAGTATTAGGGTGAAGGGCTAACTGGCGTTTGGCCCAGGATTTGGCATCCTTCAGATTAGAGAAATATCCTGATGGAATTTTGATGAACATTTGTTCAATGGCAAAATTCATTCGCTGCACAGGAGTGCGGGCTACCACGGCAAATCCCTTGAGGTTAGGTTGCTTATTTGCCAGCTCATTATGCATAAATGGGTTGAAAGAGAAGGAATGTTTTCTGTTGGAGATTAACACGTAGGGAGCGTCTCCGAACTGTTGTCTGATCATTTTAAAAATCTCACCACCCTGCTCCTGAGAGAGGTCTACTCCTTCGTAGATAGTGCCTACAACAATTTTATCATGAAATTCTAGGGTAGCGAAGTCTAGTTCGATCTTGGTAATCATATGAGGTATCAGGTTGTTTGTCAGTAGGTAGAAACCTGCCCCTAAAATAATTAGCACTTTAATTTTCGGGAAATCTAATCGTATAACGGACCGATTTAGTCGATGAGGTTATTACTCCAGCTAACTGCCTCTTCCACAGTGTTGAAAATTCTCATATTATTTCCGTAAAAAACTTGCTCTACCTGGAAGTTTTGTCTGAATATTTTCTTGTTGGTTACCACAGCTATGCCCTTTAGATTTTTCATTTCCAGAAGATAGGAATAGAGGGTTGGGTCTATGGAGTACGAGTTGATGCGCATGGAGATATAGACAAAATTCTTGAGGTGGTAATTGCGCTCACATAAGGCAACCAGGACAGACAATTGAGGGAGTGTAAGGTTCACTCCCTCATTTACTACCCCAAGCGTGAACTTAGGGTAAATGTAGAAGGTGCCGATATCGATTTTTTCGATATTCAGGATCTGATCCGGAAATGGGGGAAAATTGTTCATAAGATGAACTTTAGCCGAGGCTGGTTATGGGTTCGAAGATCAGTCTTCGATAATTGGTTTCCAGTTCAGTTTCTTTTCAATGGCAATGATCATTTGTTCTGCAATGTCCTTGTTGGTAGCGTTCTCTATCCCTTCCAGACCCGGAGAGGAATTTACTTCCAGCAAGAGCGGGCCTTTTGAAGACCGGATGATATCGACCCCGGCAACATCCAGATCGAGCGCCTTGGAGGCCTTTATGGCAATACGTTTTTCTTCTGCGGTAGGTCGTATTGGGGTTGCTATGCCTCCCAGGTGTACATTGGCGCGGAATTCTCCGGGGGGTGCAGTACGCTGGATGGCGGCAACCACTTTGCCATTAATTACGAACAGCCTGAGGTCTTTTCCGTTAGCTTCTTTGATGAATTCCTGAACGAGAATATTGGCATTAAGGCTTTTAAAGGCGTTGATTACACTCTCTGCAGCCTTTTTGGTCTCTGCCAGGACCACGCCTTTACCCTGTGTGCCTTCCAGCAGTTTAATGATCAGAGGAGAGCCGCCAACCATTTTTATTAGGTCGTTGGTGTCAAGGGGTGAATTGGCAAAGCCGGTTGTTGGGATCTCTATTCCGTTTTTAAGCAGGAGCTGCAGGGAGAAGATCTTGTCTCTGGCCTGACGGATCGCAGCGGCCTTATTAAGGCAGAATACATTTTGAGATTCGAATTGGCGGGTAAGGGTGCACCCGTAAAAAGTCATGCTGGGTCTGATCCTAGGGATAACTGCGTCGAGTCCGTTCAGGATTTTCCCGCCCCTGTAATGAATTTCCGGGGTCTGGGCATCGAGCTTCATGTAGCACTGCCTGAGATTATAGAACTCGATCTTATGGCCTCTTCGCTGTCCTGCCTCGATGATGCGTTTATTGCTGTAAAGTTCCGGGTTGCTGGCCAGCAACCCAATATTCAGACCATTTTTAAAAGTGACATCTGCCTGGTATTTATGACTGACCTCTTCCTCGCTCATACGGCCCATCATAAAGCTGTTTTCAGGGTCCACGAGCATACGGCCTATCATGGCTTCCCTTCCGAACAGCATGCGGTACCCCATGGAGTCGCGGTTGGTGAGGGAGATCTCGATATCCCAGGATTCATTACCAATGGTTATGGGAGTTTTAATGATGTACCGGCTTTCGCGATTTCCCGTAGAACTTTTGATAACGCGTTTGTCGATTACAAATGCCTGGCAGCGTATTCTTTTCTTGCCGTTATCCTGCAGAGGATATACGTCGAAACTTACCCAGGCTTCATTATTGCGCTGAAAGGGTTCGATATTAACGGCGTGAAGGGCTGAGGTTTTGGCACCACTATCTACCCGCGCCTTAATAGCAGGAATGTTAAGATCAGGCAGACTTACCCATTCTTCACTTCCAATGATGATCTTATCTTGTTCCATTTCTCTGTGTTTGCAAATACGAATTTAAGAACTAAAATAACGGAACGGCATAAAAAAACGCGATAATCTGGTTATCGCGTTTTTTATTTGGTTAAGCAGTAATCTATCATTCGGATTCTGCCGATTCTTCGTGTTTGGTGATCTTGATGGTAAGTTCATCCTTTTTCTTATCAAGATCCATTTTGATGCTGTCGCCCTCGGTGAGTTTGGCTGTGATGATCTCTTCGGCCAAAGCATCTTCGATGTATTTCTGAATTGCTCTTTTGAGCGGCCTTGCACCATACTGCTTGTCAAAACCTTTGTCGGCAATATAATCCTTGGCCTTATCCGTAAGCGACAGGTGGTACCCGAGGCCCTGGATGCGGCGGAAGAGTTTGTCCAACTCGATATCGATGATCTTGTGAATGTCTTCTCTTTCCAATGGATTGAACACTACTACATCGTCTATCCTGTTGAGGAACTCAGGGGCAAAGGCTTTTTTCAGGGCGTTTTCGATTACGCTCTTGGTATGGGAATCGGCCTGTGCTTTTTTGGCGGCGGTACCGAAACCTACGCCTTGTCCGAAGTCCTTTAACTGACGGGCTCCAATATTGGAGGTCATGATGATGATGGTGTTACGGAAATCGATCTTACGGCCAAGACTGTCTGTAAGATAACCGTCATCCAGTACCTGAAGCAGCATATTGAAAACATCAGGGTGTGCTTTTTCCACCTCATCCAGCAGGATCACAGAGTACGGTTTCCTTCTTACTTTTTCTGTAAGCTGACCACCTTCTTCGTAACCGACATATCCGGGAGGTGCACCGATCAATCGGGAAACGGCGAACTTCTCCATGTATTCACTCATATCGATACGTAACAGGGCGTCTTCGGAGTCAAATAACTGGGAAGCTAGTACCTTGGCCAGCTGGGTTTTACCCACTCCGGTTTGCCCAAGGAAAATGAAAGATCCTATGGGTTTATCCGGATCCTTAAGTCCTGCACGATTTCTTTGAATGGCTTTTACCACCTTGGCCACAGCCTCATCCTGGCCTATCACTTTTCCTTTAATAAGGTCCGGTAATTGCGCCAGTTTCGAACTTTCGGCCTGAGCGATCCTTGTTACGGGAACTCCACTCATCATGGAAACCACGTCGGCTACATTTTCATCGGTAACGGTTTCCCGGTGTAATTTGGATTCTTCTTCCCATTTTTCCTGGGCCGTCATCAGGTCTTTTTCAAGGCGCTTTTCATCATCCCTGAGTTTTGCAGCTTCCTCGTATTTCTGCTTTTTAACCACCGAATTCTTCAGTTCCTTAACCTGCTCCAATTGCTTTTCAAGCTCGAGGATCTGTTTGGGGACTTCCATATTGGTAATATGTACCCGGGAACCTGCCTCGTCAAGTGCGTCAATAGCCTTGTCCGGCAGAAAGCGATCGGTGAGGTACCTGTTGGTGAGCTTTACGCATGCCTCTACCGCCTGGGGGGTGTAGGTTACATTATGGTGCTCTTCGTATTTAGCCTTGATGTTGTTGAGGATTTCAATGGTTTCCTCCACAGAGGTAGGCTCCACGATCACCTTCTGAAATCTTCTTTCCAGGGCACCGTCCTTCTCGATATATTGCCTGTATTCGTCCAGGGTTGTGGCTCCGATACATTGGATCTCTCCTCTGGCCAGGGCGGGTTTGAACATGTTTGAAGCGTCCAGACTCCCTGTAGCGCCTCCGGCTCCGACAATGGTGTGTATCTCGTCAATGAAGAGAATGATGTCATCATTCTTTTCCAGTTCGTTCATTACCGCCTTCATGCGTTCCTCGAACTGTCCGCGGTACTTGGTTCCGGCCACAAGTGAGGCCAGGTCAAGTGTAACCACTCTTTTATTGTAAAGTATACGGGATACTTTTTTCTTAACGATCCTCAGGGCCAGTCCTTCGGCAATAGCACTTTTCCCCACTCCCGGTTCCCCGATAAGCAGTGGGTTGTTCTTCTTACGTCTGCTCAGGATCTGGGATACCCTCTCGATCTCTTTCTCCCGGCCCACCACGGGGTCGAGTTTGTCTTCTTCTGCCAGCTGGGTCAGGTCCCTTCCAAAGTTATCCAGAACGGGGGTTTTGGATTTCTTACTGCTCTTACTTCCCGATGAGGAAGAATTGCCAAAGGGGTTGTCTTTGGCATCATCACCGTCTGAAGGATCATCTGAAAATGATTCGGCCCTCGGGGCGTCTATGTAATCATCTTCGCTGGTGATCATCAGTTTGAACTGCTCTTTCACGTTGTCGTAGTCTACTTTTAACTTGTTGAGCAGTTTGGTAGTGGGGTCATTCTCATTTCTGAGGATGCACAACAACAGGTGTGCAGTATTTATAGAGGTGCTTTGAAAGAGCTTGGCTTCCAGGAATGTGGTCTTTAAGGCTCTTTCTGCCTGTCTGGTCAGATGAAGATTGCGTTTATCGTTAGTGTTGACCCCGGTACCTGAGTTGGCCGGGCTCAAGATCTCTACCTTACGTCTTAAGGTATCGAGGTCGATACTTAAGGCCGTAAGGATATCTATAGCTTTTCCGTTTCCATCACGTAAAAGCCCGAGCATAAGATGTTCTGTACCTATGAAGTCGTGCCCTAACCTGAGGGCTTCTTCCTTGCTATAGGCTATCACATCCTTAACTCTTGGTGAAAAATTGTCATCCATACGCTTATATCCTTTCTTCTAATCTTCTAATAAAAATAGTAAATCAACTACAACAAGGCAAAAACTATACCTTAATTCCAAACACTTTTAGCTAATAGACAAAAAAAAGTACCAAAAACAAAAAAATTAACACCCATTTTATCAACTGTGCGCAAGGGGCGGTTTGTTAATAAAAACGTTGAAAAACTCTGGGCTGAATTGATACCGGAGCTCATAAAATATGTATATTGGCACGATTGTAAACAAACCATAATTATAAACAATTTAATATGGCGGAAGGAGAAAAGCTGATCCCTATTAATATTGAAGACGAGATGAAATCGGCATACATCGATTATTCGATGTCGGTCATTGTGTCACGTGCACTGCCAGATGTTCGCGATGGTCTTAAGCCGGTTCACCGAAGGGTTTTATTCGGTATGCACGAACTGGGTGTGCGTTCAAACACTTCATATAAGAAATCTGCGAGAATTGTCGGGGAAGTGCTGGGTAAATACCACCCTCACGGAGACAGTTCGGTATACGATACCATGGTGCGTATGGCCCAGGACTGGAGCATGCGCTACATGCTGGTAGACGGGCAGGGTAACTTTGGATCTGTAGACGGCGACAGTCCCGCAGCAATGCGTTATACAGAAGCCAGGATGCGCAAGATCTCAGAAGACATGCTTGCGGATATTGATAAGGATACAGTAGATCACCAGCTTAACTTTGATGATACGCTTAAAGAGCCCAAGGTACTTCCTACCAGGGTTCCGGGGCTGTTGATCAACGGGGCTTCGGGAATCGCTGTGGGGATGGCTACCAATATGCCGCCACACAACCTGAGCGAAGTTGTTTCCGGAACCGTGGCCTATATCGATAATCACGAAATTGAGATCGATGAACTCATGGAGCATATTAAGGCTCCTGACTTTCCAACCGGCGGTATTATCTACGGATATGACGGGGTAAGAGAAGCCTTTAAAACCGGCCGTGGCCGAATCGTGATGCGCGGTAAGGCCCACACCGAAGAGGTTAACGGGCGGGAAGCCATTGTGGTTACTGAGATCCCTTACCAGGTAAATAAGGCGGATATGATCAAGAAGACCGCAGACCTGGTGAACGAAAAGAAAATAGAAGGAATTTCCAATATCCGGGACGAATCGGACCGAAAGGGGATGCGAATTGTTTATATCCTTAAACGCGACGCTATTCCTAATATCGTGCTGAACATGCTGTATAAGTATACGGCCCTGCAGTCGTCATTCAGTGTGAATAATATTGCACTGGTGAACGGTCGTCCTGAAATGCTCAACCTTAAAGACCTGATCCGTCACTTCGTAGATCACAGGCATGAGGTTGTGGTAAGAAGAACCGAATATGAACTAAAGAAGGCGGAAGAGCGGGCTCATATTCTTGAAGGACTCATCATCGCTTCCGATAATATTGATGAGGTAATTGCCCTTATCCGTGCATCGTCCAATGCCGATGAGGCACGCAACAAACTTATTGAGCGTTTTAAACTGACAGAAGTTCAGGCCAGGGCCATAGTAGAGATGCGTCTGCGTCAGCTTACCGGACTGGAGCAGGATAAGTTGCGTCAGGAGTATGAAGATATCATGAAGTTCATCGAGGACTGTAAAGATATCCTTGCGCGTAAGGAACGCCGTATGCAGATCATCAAGGATGAACTGGCTGAAGTTGATGCAAAATACGGAGACCCCAGAAGGTCTCAGATCGAATATGCCGGAGGCGACCTCAGTATCGAGGATATGATCCCTGATGAGCAGGTGGTGATCACCATTTCTCATGCCGGTTACATCAAGCGTACCCCACTTACAGAATACAAGACCCAGAACAGGGGCGGGGTAGGGCAAAAAGGCTCTGCTACCCGTACCGAAGATTTCCTGGAACACCTGTTCGTAGGAACCAATCACCAGTACATGTTGTTCTTTACCCAGAAAGGGAAGTGCTTCTGGATGCGGGTTTATGAAATTCCTGAAGGTAGTAAGACGTCCAAGGGAAGGGCCATTCAGAACCTGATCAATATTGAGCAGGACGATAAGGTGAAGGCCTTTATCTGTACCAAAGACCTGAAGGATGAGGAGTACATAAACAGCCATTATGTAATTATGGCCACCAAGAAAGGTGTGGTTAAGAAAACCTCTCTTGAGCAGTACTCCAGGCCACGAACCAATGGTATCAATGCGATCACCATTCGTGAGGATGATGAGCTGCTCGAAGCAAAACTAACCACCGGTAATAGTCAGATTATGCTGGCTGTTCGTACCGGAAAGGCGATCCGATTTGAAGAAAGCAAGATCAGGCCTATGGGAAGAAACGCTTCCGGAGTTCGGGGTATCACCATAGAACACGAAAATGATGAGGTCATCGGAATGTTGTCTATCAATAACATGGAAGAGAATGTGCTGGTTGTTTCGGAAAACGGGTATGGAAAGCGAACCTATCTCGACGATCCTGAAGATGGTGAGGCGGTGTATCGTATAACCAACAGAGGGGGGAAAGGTGTCAAAACCATGTCTATTACAGAAAAAACTGGTAACTTAGTGGCCATTAAAAGTGTGCTGGACAGCGATGACCTGATGATCATTACCAAAAAAGGTGTCGCCATCAGAATGGCAGTGGAAGACCTCAGAGTTATGGGTCGGGCTACCCAGGGGGTAAGACTGATCAATCTGAAGAACGACTCTATTGCGGCCGTTGCCAAGGTGGTAAAGAACGAAGATGACATCAATGACGTAAATGACATCGAGGTAATCGAAGATGGCACGGATATTGAACCAACCCAGAACGACACCGAAAAAGAAAATTAACTCTTAACACAAAAATTAATTTAATTAACAATGAAAAAGAGAATTCTATTAGCCTCTGCGGTACTTTTTACTACATTTTCGATGGCTCAGAAAAAGGAACTGAGAACAGCCGAAGATGCGTTGGAAGATGGAAATGTTGCTGAGGCCAAATCAACCTTGGATGCTTTAGCCGGGGGTGTAGATGGATTTGATGACAAGTACAAGGCTGAATATTATTTCCTGATGGGTAAAACTTATGCCGATATGGGAAAAAAGGGAATGGATCCAATTGATTCCTATACCCAGTCAGCTGAGTATTTTAATACTTTGATCGAATTTGAAAAAGGGTATAAGGATAAATATACCGAAGAAGCTCAGGAGATCATGGCGAATAACTCCAACGAGCTCGTTCAGGCAGCTGTAAAGGATAATGAGAATCAGAAGTTCGAGGAAGGTGCTGATAAACTTTACCTGGCCTACAAGCTTAGCGGAAATGAGGATTACCTTTATTATGCAGCTTCAGGAGCGGTAAACGCCGGAAAATACGAGAAGGCACTGCCATGGTATATCGAGCTTAAGGATAGCGGATATACCGGGGTAACTACTAATTATCTTGCTGACAACAAAGAGACCGGGGAGACTGAAAACATGGGTTCTAAGCAACAAATGGAACTGATGGTAAAAACCGGTCAGTATGAGAATCCAAGAGAGGAAGTTACCGAGAGCAGGTACCCTGAGATCGTGAAGAATATTGCGCTTATCTACAGTCAGCAGGGAGAGACCGAAAAGGCTATCGCGGCCATCCGGGAAGCTCAGGCAGAAAACCCTGAAGATGTAAACCTGCTTTTAACTGAAGCTAACCTTTACATTCAGCTCGATCAAAAGGACAAGTTCAAAGAAACCATGGAGCGCGCAGTTGCCATGGATCCTAATAACCCGGTATTATTCTATAACCTTGGAGTGATCTCTGCTGAGCAGGGAAATTCTGAGGATGCTATAAAATACTACCAGCGTTCTCTTGAACTGGATCCGAAAAGTGAGAACACTTACCTGAACATGGCTTCTACCATTCTTAACCAGGAAAGAGATCTTGTTGAGGAGATGAATGGCTTAGGGAACACCGCGGCTGATAACAAGCGCTACGACGAATTAAAGAAAGAGCGTGAGGATCTCTATAGAGAAGCGGTTCCATATCTTGAAAAACTTCTCGAGGTGAATCCAAATAATATTGATGCTACCCGTACGCTGATGAATATCTACGGTAACCTTGGAGATACTGAAAACTACAAGGCTATGAAAGAAAAATTAGCCAGCCTGGAGCAGTAATAAGCATCCACTATATAGCATAAATAAAGCACCGGGAAACCGGTGCTTTTTTTATGTTGTTTTGTTAGCGTTATTAAGAGAACTCAAAAGGCTGCCTGTTTTCAGATCACCTTTTTGATCACTCTGAGCTTATGGGTGTGCATATTCTTTTCAGCATTAAAGATCCCGCTGTGGTCTAAACGGTCAATCCGAACCTTACCGTGGGCATGGATAATGTAATTGTTTTCCATAATGATCCCTACATGGATGATCTCTCCTTCATCATTATCGAAGAAGGCAAGATCCCCTGGCTCGCTTTCTTCTATGAAGCTAAGGGCTTCTCCCTGGGTAGCCTGCTGTGCAGCCTCCCGAAGCAGTTTATATCCGTTTAGTTTGTACACCATCTGTGTAAAACCGGAGCAATCGATGCCGAACGGTGTTTTACCTCCCCATAAGAAAGGGGCATTCAGGTAGAGAAAAGCTGTTTTGACGAGGTCTTCTTTTGGGTGTTTCCCCGACTTAACAGCCCCGTCGTAATTAAATCCAAGGAGTTTTGCCGAACTGATCGTGCTCCCCATAGGTACAGGGAGCAGATCGTTCGTTGTTCCATATACAAATTCTACCAGGTCGGCAGATAAGGCTGCCGGTTCCTTGTCGAGACGTTTGTAGGTCTCTTCTTCAAGAAGCAGAAATTGCTTATTGTCTATCCATCCCTCATAACGGTCGAATGCAAGGCGTATACGGCTCCAGTGTTTGCGCATTTCCAGTACCTTGAAATGTTCTCCAAAAAGAACCTGTGAGGTCAGTTCGCTTTGATCATTGGGTTCATTACGCAAAGGAACGATACTTAAATTGCAGATCCCGTATTGCATTCAGTTAGTCTTGGGTGTTGAGGTTATTAATTTCTTTGGATGATCATGGCAGAGGCTCCTCCACCGCCGTTACATATTCCTGCAGCGCCTATTTTGGCATTGTTCTGTTTCAGTACATTCATCAGGGTGATCAGGATTCTTACGCCTGAACATCCCAGGGGATGCCCCAGAGAAACAGCGCCTCCGTTTACATTCACCTTGTCTTCGGGCAGATTCAGAATCTTCATGTTGGCCAGTGCAACTACAGAAAACGCTTCGTTCACCTCAAAATAGTCAACCTCATCCATACTTATATTTGCCTTGCCCAGTGCTTTGGGCAGTGCTTTGGCAGGTGCGGTGGTAAACCATTCCGGTTCCTGGGCCGCATCGGCATAACTCAGGATAGTGGCAAGAGGCGTAAGGCCTAATGCTTGAGCTTTAGCTTCACTCATCAATACCACAGCTCCGGCTCCGTCGTTTATGGTGGATGCATTTGCTGCAGTTACGGTACCGTCTTTACTGAAGGCGGGACGCAAGGCCGGAATCTTATCCAGTTTTACATTTTTAAACTCTTCATCTTCACTAACGATAACAGGTTCTCCACGGCGCTGAGGTACTTCAACCGGAACAACCTCATCATTGAATTTTCCTTCTTTCCAGGCCTTGGCAGAGCGCTCATAAGACTGGATGGCATAGGCATCCTGGTCTTCCCTTGAGAACTTGTATTCTGTGGCACATGCATCTGCACAAACCCCCATAGCATTCTGGTCATATACATCCACCAGTCCGTCTCTCTGTAGTCCGTCAACCAAGGTAGCAGGACCAAACTTTTGTCCGTTACGCATATGAACGTAATGCGGGATCAAACTCATGTTTTCCATACCTCCTGCAACAATAACTTCTGCATCTCCAAGGGCAATGGCCTGAGCTCCCTGCATTACGGCCTTCATGCCGCTGGAACACACTTTGTTCACTGTGGTACAGGGTACACTGTCGGGGATGCCTGCAAAGATGGCTGCCTGCCTGGCAGGGGCCTGGCCAACTCCGGCCTGAACCACATTTCCCATAAGTACTTCATCTACCTGATCAGGAGACAGGTTGATCTTTTCTAAGGCGCCTTTGATGGCAATAGCTCCGAGTTTTGGGGCCGGTATACTGGATAATGCTCCAAGAAAACTCCCGATTGGAGTTCTTGCAGCAGAAACGATTACTACTTTATTCATAAGATACTTTTTTTACTGTTGCGAATTTAGGTAATTTAATACGATAATCATAAGTAGGAAGGTCATTAATGCCAAAGGTAAGATGACTTATTTTTTTTACATTTGAATATCAATATCCCAATCCATGAAGCGTTTGCTCGATAAGCTTTATTCCAATCAATCCCTGATTTATAAGATCTTCTTGTTTATCCTGACTATTGTACTTATTGTATACTTTTTCCCAAAAGGAGGAAAGTTTAAGTACGATTTTCAGAAGGGAAAATTATGGCAGGAAGAAACCCTCTACGCCCCTTTTGATTTTCCAATATACAAAACCGAGGAAGAGGTAGAACAGGATCGGGAAAATATTACCAACAATCACCCGGATTATTTTCAATACGATGTGGAGGTCAGGGAAACTGTGGAAGCGGATTTTGAAGAGCGGTTCCCGACGTTTTTTCCTAAAGACAGCTTTACTACACGACAGTATGATAGGTTATACGAGGACGGTCAGGAGCTTTTGGCTGATATGTATTCTCTGGGGGTAGTTCGGTCTGAGGGGGACCGGAGCGACGATAAGGTGGTTAATGTGGTGCGCCAGAATGAGGAGAATACCGTGTTGTTCGGACAATTGCTGAAGATAAGCGAGCTGGAGACTTTTATTAATACCCACCTGGAGGAGAGGAAGGTCGAGGAATTATCTCCTGCATTTTACGGCCTGTTTTTCGATATCATCCGCCCGAATGTCTTTTTTGACGAGGCCCTCACCAATACTACCTTGCAGGCAAAATTATCCAGGGTAACCCGCACCCGGGGTAATGTGGATAAGGGCAAACGTATTATTGCTAAAGGAGAGGTAGTGGAAGGCGAAAAGTACAACATCCTTTCTTCCCTGAGAAGAGAGTACCAGTCGCAATTGTGGAATGAACGCAATTACAACTGGATCGTACTCGGTTATGTGCTCATCGTGGCGCTAACCCTTTTTATGCTGATGTTATTTCTTAAAAAGTACAGGCCGGAGGTCTATGAGAATAACAACAAGGTGACTTTCATTTTCTTCAATATTCTGGTGCTGATCTTTTTGACCACTGCCGTGGTTAAGTTCAATGTAGATTATGTGTATGTAGTGCCCTTGTGTATACTTCCGCTTATTTTAAAGGCGTTCTTTGATCCCCGACTTGGATTGTTCGTGCATGTGCTTACCGTATTACTGCTTGGGTTTATAGTCCCTAATAGTTTCGAGTATGTTTTCCTGCAAATTATTGCCGGGATCGTCACCATACAAACCATTTCGGAACTTCACAAACGGGTAAACCTGTTTATTTCGGTGGCTCAGATTACCCTGGTCTATATACTGGCCTATTTCGCCTTCCTGGTGATTCATGAAGGAAATCTCGATAATGCCACGCTCTTTACCTTTGCCAAATTCATTCTAAATGGATTGGCTACACTTGCTGCTTTTCCGTTGATCTATATTTATGAAAAGGTATTTTCTCTGGTGAGTGATGTCTCCCTGCTGGAATTAAGCGATACGAATTCCAAGCTTTTAAAGGAATTGTCTGACAAAGCTCCCGGGACATTTCATCATTCGCTTCAGGTAGCCAATCTGGCAGAGGCAGCAGCCAATGAGATCGGTGCCAATTCGATGCTGGTTAGGGTAGGGGCGTTGTATCACGATATTGGCAAGATGAACAATCCGATGTATTTCACCGAAAATCAGCGAACCAGCGTGAATCCGCATAATGAGCTGCTGCCCAAGGAAAGTGCCCGGGTGATCATCGATCATGTGCTGGAAGGCATTGAGATCGCCAAAAAGAACAAGCTTCCCGACCGGGTCATCGATTTTATCCGGACGCATCACGGCACCACCTTTGTGTATTATTTTTATAAGCAGGCCAAAGATGCCGGAAGTGATTTTAATCCCGACGATTTCAGGTATCCCGGCCCGATTCCTTTTTCCAGGGAAACTGCTATCCTGATGATGGCCGATTCGGTGGAGGCCGCGTCCAAGAGTTTAAAAAATCCGAATTTCTCGGTAATCGAGGAGTTTGTAGAGCGCATTGTGGATAAGCAGGTGGAAGAGGATCAGTTTATCAATGCGAATGTGACCTTTAAGGAAATCCGGACCATAAAAAAGGTGCTTAAGCACAAACTGAGCAATATTTATCATCTGCGGGTGGAATACCCCGAATAGTAAGTGCTTGTGCGGCAGAATGGAAGGGATTTATTTAAAAAATAATACACTAAAATGTTGCGTGAAAGGAGATGATAATATACCTTTGCAACCGCAATTTCAAATTGCAGGTTCTGATAAAAAACGGAATAGGAGAGGTGCCAGAGTGGTAATGGAGCAGATTGCTAATCTGTCAACGGGTAACCGTTGCCAGGGTTCGAATCCCTGTCTCTCCGCAAGATTCAGTAGATACTGACTCGGGGTGTAGCGTAGCCCGGTTATCGCGCCTGCTTTGGGAGCAGGAGGCCGCAGGTTCGAATCCTGCCACCCCGACCAGAAAAGCCGAACAACAGGATGTTGTTCGGCTTTTTTTATGCCCAAAAGCGTCAAGCGCTCCCGCTTGTAAGCTTGGGGCATAAAAAAGACCGTCAAGGCTTAGCCTTGATCGGCTTTTCTGAGGCTACCCTTCCATCAGGATCACTTACCGAAGGTGAGTGAATCCTGCACTTTAACTCCGGGCTTCATTTTGACCCTATGTGCTCCCGCTTGTAAGCTTGAGGCATAAAAAAGACCGTCAAGGCTTAGCCTTGATCGGCTTTTCTGAGGCTACCCTTCCATCAGGATCACTTACCGAAGGTGAGTGAATCCTGCACTTTAACTCCAGGCTTCATTTTGACCCTGTAAGCTCGCTTGCATAAGCAAAAGGGCATAAAAAAGGGCAGTACACCATTACGTGGTGCAGCACTTCAGAGACACTCCGCCAACGATCACAACCCCGACCCAGGTGGAAATCTGTATTATTTCAGTAGTATGGTCTGAAATCCCCCAAATGGAACTCCCTGCATGGCTTCCACAGGCAGGGATCCTCGGCAGCCGTAGACATTAATAACCTGCTTTTAACTCAACCTGTAATCTGATTTTTTGTCAGGGTTCTGCTTTTGCTTATTGAACTCCAAATCGTTTTAATCAAATAACTTCTGCCATACCAATTTTATTCGCTTTGCGTGCATGATGATTGGTTAATCGATGATATTGTTACGTATCGGTTTACCCGGATACACCCCTTCGAGAACCTTATCGTCCTTTACGATGATGGTTCCGTTAACGATAACATAAGGAATGCCAGTAGAGGGTAACCCTCCCTTTTCCATAGTGGCGTTATCCATCACTGTTTCCGGATTAAAAATAGTTATGTCGGCATCTTTTCCTTCCTGAATACGGCCCTTTGCAGCCATTTGCTCCACCCCATTTTCCTGCAAAAATTTAGCTTGCATGTAGCTCATTTTTGAAATGGCCAGGATGAGTGGCATTAATTTTTTTTCTCTGACTAAACGTAAAGCTTTAGCATGGGACCCTGCCCCACGCGGATGACCCTGTGTAGCCTCATATGGAGTTGACCAGTCGAGTGCCAATTCTCCTGTTTCTGAAATGGATAAAGGTGCTGCATCAGATTCAATCATAGTTCTCGGGTCGGCTAATGCCTCCAGCATTATTTTTTCTTCCACACCGCCAAAAATAACCGATGCTCCAGGCTGTGTTTTCAACAACTCCTCATAGCGTTCTTTGGTAAGTGGCTTCATAGTTGCAACCTCGATGATGTCCTCATAGCTTCTTCCCATATTGCGCTGATAATTATCGGGGGCCAAATAGTCTGCACCGGCTACAGTGGCGCCCTGCCAGTAGGGATAAATTGCCGCAACCGTATTTAATCCTTTCTTACTTGCGGCATCTAAAAGCTCAATGGCTGTTGGAGTATAACTTAAGGCCTGCTGATGGATATGACTTACATATAAACCGCCACCATAGGCAGCAACACTGGACACCATTTCCTGGGTTCCTAAGATACCTGTGGCCGGAGGCATCTGACTTGAAAATCTACCATGGAGTACCGTGCTAAGTCCGTATTTTCCCATTAGTTTTTGCCACATAATGGTTTCCCGACTGGTGGTGCCTTTAGTCATGTAACCTGGAACCGCTCCCAGCCCTAATGCTCCTTGTCGTATGCCGTTTTCAAGCATTCTTTCCATCTCGTCTATTTGCTCCGGCGTTGGAAGAAATTCGGTTAAGGACATATTGAAACCACTCTTATTATGAGGGTCGAAGGCATCCAATAGGATAGAAGCTGTGGATGTATTGTAATCAGGGTTTGCAAGAATTTCTCTTACTGATGCTGTAGATACAGCCGCACCGTAATTTGTTTGAGATTTACTATCTAGTTTTGCATACCAAGCATCTACGGGATAGGCACCTGCTTCCATGTCAAGTGGGGTAGTGACCCCATCCCGTAAACTTAATTTTTGACCAAAGGGGAAATCAGAAATATGACAATGTATATCGATAAACCCGGGAGAAACCACTAAGCCTTCCGCATTTATAGTTTCTTTTCCCGTAATTACTTCTTCAGTAATCACAGCAATCTTACCGTCTTTTAAACCAACATTCAAAATCTTGTCCAGCATGGTTTCAGGGTCCATAACACGGCCATTTAAAATAGCAATGTCGTATTCCTGCGCATGGACAGGGGTTATAAAGCTCAAAATAAACAGGAGGGCTCCTGTTATAATAACACATTTATTTTTCATAATCTTCGAATTGATAATTCATATTTACAGATGCTGTGTCAGCATCCTGTTATAATTTTTTCCGTCATTATAAACCGCAGGGAGGATGTGTTACCTGGAATGGGAGATTTTTAAATGATCGCGCTTTAATTCCATTAAGATCGAGTTCTGTTATTCGGTTTGTTCTTATACTGATCAGGCGGCCTTTAGAGGCAAATTTCGAAATGGAATAGAGGAAGGTGTAAACCTGTTAATAGCAGACCTTTTTGTGTCAAAAAGGTCTGTAATGGTATCATTTCCTATCTTCTCATTTTTTCAATTCACGAGCAGGCATTAATTTCAATGGCTATTTAATTTGCAGGAAGTTTTAATATTCAGGTAAGTTGTCTGGTATTAATCTTATTTAACACACTCTAAAGCATAGTCAACTCAAATGTTGAATACCTGCTGACGTTGAATGAAAAAGCAGCCAGGCAGCAACAGTATCGTCACAGAATCATATTCAAACTTCATTAAGTAAATATAGGTATTTTAAAATTCTGAATAAGTTTAGTTGAGGTGTAATAATTTGAAAAACAGGTGTTTGAGGTCGCGATGAGATGGTATCTTATCCTTAAATAGGTTTGAAATCTGATTAGGGTTAAGCTGCATATCAACAGATTAAAAAGAGTTAATCAACTTCCAAATACCTCAGCAAATAAGGAGTTTTAAAACTGTTTTCAATCACATAAAGTCATTTAAAAAGGCCCCGAAACTTGTGACCTGGGCAAATAAATGCATGTGCAATGCAGAAGGGGATGGCATTGTTAAAGCATGTTATGAAATTGTCAAAGGCAATACCGGGTTAGGGGAAGTAGTTTATACCCGAACAAAAAAAACTTTAGCAGGCGGCTGCAGACCATTTTGCTAAAGCTTTGGATTGTATTACTGTGGTAAATTTAAGTAAGTTGAGAATACGGCATAAAGCCCTTAAGAGTGAAGGATTAATATTAAGAATACCTGTCAGGACAGGGGTTATAAACTCTTGGTCTGACAGGTATTTTTATACTTCTTATAAAAAACAGCCCTTAGGTTTTACAAGAGGTAGGTGTTTTTTTAAGAGATTCCCAAAGCCTTATTCTTCTTTAGATCTTCCCGATACGCCCCACATGATGATACCGATAACGGACTGCTTCCGGTAGATTCACAGTATTTAATTATATCTTAAAGCTGTATATTTTGCCCGCCTGGGTTGGGGGTGACCCGGGGCCGGAGACCATTTATTTTTTCAGGGACAATATATACTCTGCAACGGCCAGTTTGGCCTCTTCCGGCAGGTAGTCCTGTGGCGGCATCTCCGGATAGTCTTCCCGAACGTTGAGCGGTTTGTTGATGTAATTCACAATTCCCTGAGGATTTCCGTGATAGATCGCCTGGATGATCTCGGTAGGCGGCCCTATCAATCTGTTGCCAAAAGAATGGCAACCTGCGCAAACGCCATAATACGTGAGTTCGCCCAGCTGTTCTTTCGAAACCGACCTCGCCGGTACCGGGGAAGGGGTCATCATGGTCTGAATTTCCTCAGTATCCGTAATTGGTGGTATGCCATAGTCATCCAGTCCGAAAGTACGGTATTTGTTTTTGTCGCGTATAGTGCTTCCGGTTCCTCCGCCATAGGCAAAAATATCCGGGCCCTTACTGTCCAGCTGGGTAAGCATTATAGCTTTTAATTCTCCAGTCGGGTCTTTTCCGTTGTCGAACATAATGTTATCGAGGATGATCACCCGGTCGGGGTTTCCTTCAGCACTGGGATCGTTGGCTTTGGGATCTCCGTTGGCAAGGTCTACTATCGTGATTCCTGCGTTGTTATTCCCGGTGATGATATTATTTTCAACAATAACATCGTCTGCAGCCATGATCAGAATTCCTGTTCCGGGAGGTATACCGGCTACAGTAGATCCCGGGGCTCCGAAATTCTCATGGTTGTTGTTGACCACAAAATTGTTCCTGAAAATGACGTCAAAGGTCGTTTTAATGGGCAAGCCCGGAGTAATAAAGGCCAGGAGACCTCCCGTATTGTCATGGACATAATTATTTTCCACCAGGCAATGCCTGGAATTTTCAATTTCGATCCCGGCAACACTATCAAACACTTCGTTGTGTCTGACATCCACATTATCACACATGCCTACATAAATAGCGGCATCGGCAATAATGCTCAGTACATTGTGCTCGATAAGGCCATTTTTTCCATATTGCGGAAAAATACCATATACTCCGGTGTCAATGATCCAGTTGTTGCGGATAACGAAATTGTTTCCTGCCTGTCCCATAATCCCGTTCCCCTTGTAATTGATGATCTTAAAGTTCTCTATGAGAATGCCATTCCCGGAATAGAGAAAGGCGTCGTTGATCTCCTTTTTTCCGTCCAGGGTTGGCCATTTTCCATCTATAACAATACCTTGTAAACTGATGTCGTCTTTGTCTATATATACATTTTCTGAATAGGTGCCCGGATAGACCCTGATCAAATCTCCAGGATTGGCCTGGCTCACGGCAGCTTGTATGGATTCCCCATCTTTTACTTCAATAATTTGGCCATTAAACTCTCTGGCCGCGGCCACCTGGAGGGTATCTGCTGATGTCCCCGCATTTCGATATTTGATGGTGGATGGAATGGGAATGGTAACTTCCTGTGGTACTGAGAAAAAAGATCTTCCTAAAAACACGCCTATTCCTAAAAGGAAGATGGCGCCAAGGATATTTGTTAATTTCGATTTCATAAAGTATGCAGTAATTATGGTTTAACGGTTGGGTTTAACCCTGAAGGTAAGGTTTGTGGTATTTCGGGGGTAAAGGTTTCGTCGGTCAGGGTTTTCAGGAAATCCACAAGTCGGTCTAATTCGTATTCACTAAGCTCAGGCTCCCAGATATGCCAGTGTATGATGAGGTCTTCACCTTCAGGAACGGCATGGCCGCGGCCTCCGGTATAAAATTCAACCACTTCACGAAGTGTCTTAAACTTTCCGGAGTGCATATAGGGGGCGGTTTTCTCAATATTTCTCAGGCTTGGAACCTTAAAGGCTCCTCTTAATGTTTTGTCCTGGAAAGGGATTTCTGCACCCGGATCTAAAGGCAGGTCATCCGGTTCCGGACTTCCAATAACGGCAAACTGCTGGTTCGTGAATAATGGGGGAGTATGGCATTCGGCACAGCGTGCAACAAAGGAACGGAAGACATTCATGCCTTCAATTTCCTTATCGTTGAGGGCCTGGTGATACCCGTGGGCGTAACGGTCATATTTACTGTTCAGGGAAACCAGCGATGCCTGGAATGCTGCTACAGATGTGTAAACTTCGGCCAGTTTAATGGGAGCATTCCTGTCTCTTTCGGGAAATGCCTCAGCAAATAAAAGCTTGTATTGTTCGATGGAATTCAACGTATGAATAAGGTTGTCCGGGGTGTTGTTCATTTCTTCAGGCGAAAATAAGGGCCCCTTCATTTGCTCTTCCAGGGAAGAAGCCCGGCCATCCCAGAAAAGTTTTTTTAAGTAACCTACGTTCCACAGGGAGGGCGCTGCGCGTTTAAGGGTGTGATTATTTGCGCCGATACTGGTTGCCAGGCCGTCACTGAAACCTTTCCCCGGATCATGGCAGGAAGCACAGGAAATAGTGCCGTCACCAGACAAGACCGGGTCAAAAAACAAATACCGTCCCAGATCGATCTCCTGGGGTGTAAATCCATCCCGAATTTCCGGCAAACCTGTTTGTAGTCCTCCTACTCCCTTATTATTTGGAGAATCGTACTGCATATACAGGTTTTGTGCAATGCATTCGTTATTGGCATTGCGTTTAAACCCTGGGGGACAATCTGTGTTCAGCAGGGGAATCTCCTCATAATCGGTTGCGGGTTGTTTAAAGGCATAATGCAATAACAGCAATGCTGCCAGAAGAACAGGGATGCTCGATTTTATCAGAAGATCTTTCTTTTTCATTGTCTGATGACCTGATTAGTGCTAATGGGTACAGCCTGTAACTAAAATACAAGGGATGCAACGAATTAAAAATAATTTCAGGAGGTATCAGGCATTTTTATGCCCATTGTGATGAATGGACCTTATACGGTGACGAATGGGCCGGCGTTCAATGCAAGCGCCTCCTCGAATTTTTCTTTATAGCTAAGAGACACCGGAAGGAATTCCTCCGGGGCGTGCTGTACAACCAGTTTATAACCCTTTCTTTCTTTTTTGAAAGAAGAGATCTTGTGTCTGTTTACCATATAGGATCGGTGAATACGCACAATTGCGGGATCAGTGATTTTAGCCTCCAGCTCTTTAAGACTGGAACGGACGAGCTGTTTGGTTAAGGTTTCCCCTCTCAGGTAATATATTTCAAGGTAATTCCCGGAGGATTTCACATACAACAGCTGGTCGTATTTGATAGCCATAATCACGTTGTCGTTCTCCCCCGTAATGGTTAACAACGTATTCTTTTTTAGATCTTTTGCCCCAGGGCTACTTTCGCTGATCGCCTGGTATGAAGAAATCTTATGTTTAAAGGCCAGAATCCATACAGATAAAATATAGGGTCCAATAACGATGAGGGCAACGAACTTTAAAGTCACGAGGTATTCTGCAATGTTTTTCTCCGGAGTTGGGAATTCAGGGCCATACGTGAGCTGGATTAACAGGGGAATCACAAGTAATTCTCCCATACCAAAAAGGATGAGTTCATAAAGTCTTAATTGCTGTTTTTTGAGGATCCCTCTTAAAGCGAACTGACTAAAAAGCATAAAGGATGAACCAACGATAACATATCCGGTGACATGACCATCCCAATGTTCCGAATTGAATGGATTGTAAACCAATAGAAAAACAATCGTAAATACTGACAAGATACCGATAAGCCATAGTTTGTTCCGGGTAGAATCTAAGTAAGGTGCCTCTTGCGTTAACAGGTCTTTGTTCAGGGTCATTAGGATACGTCTTGTAAATGGTTTTCAGGTTTTGAAAGATAGTTAAAAATTACTTTTTCCCGGACATTCAGAAAACCACCGGGGCCCAGATGGTTATCCATTTTTTCAGTAAGGAATATCTCAAGTGTAAAATCTGGATATACAGAATGACTCAGCCAATTGAAACAGAAAAAGCCACATTTTGATATTAAAATGTGGCTTTGATTCATGGGTTCTTAATTATTTCTTTATTCCTGGAATTCCTTCGGGCTTTTTGGTTTGCCAGTGCAAGGTTTCCGCCTGTTTCCTTTCAGGGGCCACTTCATCCAGGGTATTGGCATCGTATACCTTTCCATTTTTTATGACAAACTTAAGGGTATTGGTATTGCGGATATCTTCCAGCGGATTTTGGTCCATGATAAGCAGGTCAGCCAGTTTTCCTTCCTCAATACTCCCGAGGTCACCATCCAGGCCTATGGCTTCAGCTCCGAGAATGGTCGCGACCTTCAGGGCATCCATATTCTTCATACCTCCGCTGGCAACACTCCAGAGCTCCCAGTGATACCCCAGTCCCTGCAACTGTCCATGACTTCCAACGCCTCCAAGACCATCGGCTTCAACAAGGTCTTTCATAAACTCGGCATGTTTTGGGAAAACGTGTTCTTCCGGCATAAACCATGCACCTCTTCTCCTTGACTTCTGAGCCAGTTCCTTATAAGGAGTAAAGTATTGCAGTTTTTCATCATGGTAAGGATCTTCTGTAGCGTAGTAGTATTCCTCAGCCCAAGGGCCTCCATAAGATACCAGGAGGGTAGGGGTTACGGCCATTTTTGATTCGGCAATGGTTTGCACAGCATCCTTATAAATCGGATAAATAGGCAGGGAATGCTCATGTCCCGGATATCCATCCAGCAATTGGGTCATATTAAGTTTAAAATCGAGACCGCCCTCTGTCGTGGGCATAAGCTCCAGATCTTTGGCCGCCATAATGATCCATTGACGCATCTGACGGTTCCCTGTAAGATACATCTTGATGGTTTTTGTATTGTAGTACTCGCTGTATTGTTTCAGTACCTCTTTAGCGTGGTCGAGCGACTTGATCTTATAAGCCCAGAATCCCACTCCCGGTCCTGTACTGTATACCCGTGGTCCGTGCATCATACCGGCATCTACCATATCGGCATAGGTGAGGACATCGGTGGTAGCTGTTTGCGGATCCCGGGTGGTGGTAACCCCATAAGCCAGGTTGGCAGAGTAGATCCAGATCTGGTTTTTATGGATTCCCCAGTTGGGCCACATATGGGCATGAGTATCTACAAAGCCCGGAGTAATGGTTTTTCCGCTGGCATCGATCTCGATGGTTCCTTTGGGGACCGTTAAGGAACCTGATGGCCCTATGGCCTTGATGCGGTTGTTCTCTATAAGGAGGTCTCCGTTCTCAATGACTTCATCATTGTTCATGGTAATGATTCGTCCTCCGCGAAGCAGGATATTGCCTTCCGGAATGTCCTTGGTGTAAGTCACAGCTATTTTTAATTCCCGTGCCGTATAGCCGGGGTCTTCATCCTTTTCCTCTTTATCCTCTTCCTTGTCCTCGCTTTCCTTGTCCTTTACCTTTTCCAACTCCTTCTCTTTCTTTTTAGCTAAGGCAACACTATCTGCGTAGGCTTCTGCCTCAGGAATATTATAGATAAAATGGCTGGCTCCGAGAGACCAATGTACATCCTGGCTGTTTCCTGCCCAGGCCGGGAATTCTCCTCCCATAACGGTGAGTTTCATGGCAGGGAAGGCTGCCTTTTCGGCATCGGCTACAGAGATCTTTGGTGTTTTTCCAAATTTTGGAATGGTAACGGTGTAGAGATCGTTATTGATCTTGGCCAGGACCTTTGTGCCATCAGGAGAAATTTTCATTTCGGATGGGGCAGAAGATTTATCTTCAGGTTCCGGTGCATTATAAGATCCAGGTAAAATATTGTGCCCCCCTTTGTGGTCGTGAAAACCCATACTGGATGACCCATAGGTGGTGATACCGCTTAGCTTCAGGTGTTCTTTTTCATCAGTGCCATCCCAACGAATGGAGAGAAGGGAGCGTTCCTTATTTAAATAAATACGGTCATCGATCTTTGAGAAGTGTGGATGGGTACGTCCTCCGGATTTATCGATAATGGTGACTTCCCCACCATCTGCAGGGATCCAGGCCAGGTCTTCTTCAGTGCCCGGAGTGAACGGGTCAATGGCATCTCTGTACACCTGAGCTGCTCCCCGGGTAAAGGCAATCCGGTTGCTCTTATAGGACCACGACGGATGGGTATATACGGCAGCTTCCTTTGTGAGTCTTTGAGGTTTGCCTCTTCCATTGGAATTGACCTTGTAGATGTGCCCGCCATCAGTCTCCCAGGTTACAAACGCAATACTTTTGCCATCCGGAGACCAGGTTGGTTGGGCTTCCGTGAAGTTATTGGTGGTTAAACGCTTTGCAGTTCCATCGGGCAGATCCATAACGTATAACCTGTTCAGGGCCGTAAATGCGAGCTGACTTCCATCCGGGGAGGGTACCCCATTTCGTATTTGTGTAACCAGGGCTTCCGGGGTATCCTCAATAGGATATTTGAAAGATAGCCTTGGCCCCATCTCAAGATGTACATCTACTTCAAAAGGAATTTCGGTTGCGGTGTTGGAGGAGATATCGATACTGTAAATTCCCCCCCCATAACTGGCAACCAGGTTTTTACTGTCCGGGGTAAAAGCCATAGCAGGCAAAACACCCAGCGGAGCAATGGATTCCTGCTCATCGCGTTGTACCGGATAAGCCAGCCAGCGCTCATCTCCGTTTTCCAGGTTGCGTAACACCAGACCGGTTTCCGTTTCAAACCGACTTCCGTACACCATCCATTTTCCATCCGGGGAAAGGGTTGGGGTAAAGGCGGAGCCATAGCGGGAGGTGATGGTTGCCATCTTACCATCTTTCATATTGTAAGTTCCAATCTGATATTGGGGCAACTGTGCATTGTAATTCCATGCCGCAGTTCTGCGCGAAAAATAGATCAGTTCTCCATCCGGGCTGAACCCGGGATCGATGGTTTTTAAATTTTTAGGTTCATCGATAAGTTGGGCACCTTTGCCCCCCTTTTTATGATAGAGATGAAGTTTGATATTTCTGCGGCCCCTGGCACCCACAATGTATTTGCCATCCGGACTCCAATCGGCAGAGAAGAAGTTCTGGTCTTTATCTTCTGAGATTTGTTTGGTCTCTTCAGATTCGAGGTCCATGGTCCAGATATTGTCTGACCCGCTTTTATCGGAGATGTACACGATGGATTTGCCGTCAGGACTAAACCTGGGATGGACATCATACGCCATACCCTCGGTAATTTTGGTAGCCTTCCCGCCGGAAATGGGGATGGTATACAAGTCTCCCATCATATCAAAGATGATGGTCTTTCCATCAGGACTTACGTCCAGGGACAGCCAGGTACCTTCGTTAGAGGTAAAGGAAATGCTTCTTTCAGGTTCCAGAGGAAGTTCCTTTGTAGCCAATTTTGTGCTGTCGCCGGCATTCTTATTTTCTTGTGCTAAAAGCGGTGCAGTACACATTAACAGTCCCAAAAACCATAGTTTGCAGTTGTTCTTCATTGTAGAGCCTAGTAATTGTTTCTTAAACAGTACGGAAGGTATTAAAAATTGCAGATCAATTAAAGTGGCAGTAAGATATTTTCTGATATAAAATGTAATATTAATTTTCAAAAATAAAATTTAGCCCTGTTTTATCGATGGTGGATAAGTTCGCTATTTGAAGGGAAATTACCGTTCTTACTTGAGGAAGATGTGGGCTGTTTTCCTTTTAGTTAATTTTGGATATCAAGAAATAAATAGCAGGAAATAGCATGAGGATACATCACATACGCAATGCTACCATGATTATCGAAACGGACACTGACAGGATTTTGGTAGATCCCATGCTCGGTCCTAAGGGTTCTTTGCCCGCTTTCACTTATTTCCGGTTCAGGGCAAGGAGGAATCCCATAGTCGATCTGCCGGAGCATACCGGAGAAGTTCTGAAAGGGATCACGCATTGCCTGATCACTCACAGGCATCCCGACCATATTGATGAATCCGGAATAGCCTTTCTAAAGAAACATAAGATACCTGTAACCTGCAGCGCTTTGGATGAGACCTTTTTTAAGGATAAAGGATTGCATATTGTACAGGTATTGCAATACGGACAACCTACAGACTTTCTTGGAGGCTCCATTACCGGTATTCCCGCACTCCACGGTTATGGATACATTGCCAAGCGGATGGGTAAGGTAATGGGATTTTTTATAAAGCTTCCGGGAGCCCCATCTGTATACCTGAGCTCTGACACGGTGTACACAAGCGATGTAGATAAAGTGCTTAAGACCTTAGCTCCCGATCTTAGTGTGGTCGCTTGTGGTTCGGCCCAAATGGATTTTTTCAAGCCTATCCTGATGACTTCGGAGGATATTGTGAGATTTATCAGAAATGCTCCCGGAAAGGTCATTGCGAATCATCTGGAGGCGGTAAACCATTGTCCCACCACCAGGGAAAAATTAAAAGAAATTTTAAAGGCGAAGGGATTATTGGAGAAAACCTGGATTCCGGCTGATGGTGAGAAAATGGAAATGTAATATGCTGGGAGGGGTATTTATTTTTTCATTTCCCTCGGCTTAATGATCATTCGGAAACTCTGGTCCTTATGGGTGTAATATCCGGTCCAGTCGTACAGGGCTCTGAGGCGGTTTCTGAAGTTGACCAGGGACATGATATGCACAAATACCCAGGCAAACCAGGCAATGAAGCCTTTCAGGAAAAACCTCTCCTCCGGACCATCGGCTACCGCCTTGTTGCTCCCGATAATGGCCATGGAGCCCTTATCACTGTATTTGAAGGGTGTCCATGTTTTTGAAGGAGCTTTTAACAGATTTTCACCCAGATTCCTGGCCTGTTGAATGGCCGGCTGTGCTACCTGGGGGTGTCCTTCCGGATAACCGGGGTCGCCCTCGACCAGGGCTGCATCACCCAGGGCATAAATGTTCTGATAGTTTTTTACCTTATTGAAGGCATCGGTTTTAAGACGTCGGCCACGTCCGTAATCCTCTTTATTAAATCCTTCGAACACTCTGGCGTATATTCCTGCTGCCCAGATAAGATTTCGGGAAGAAATGGTTTCCCCATTGGATAGGAATACGGTTTCCTTATCAAAATCCTGAACAAGGGTATTCAGCTTGACTCTTACCCCAAGCTTTTCCAGTTTTGCCTTGCTGTATTGCTGCGATTTGACAGACATTGCAGATAATACGGCCTGCTGACCATCAATAAGGTAGATCTCTCCAAGGTCTTTTCTTTCCAGCTCCGGATAATCTTTGATAAGGATGTGTTTTCGCATTTCAGCAAAGATTCCCGAG
The DNA here is from genome assembly GCF_020166515.1 of Robertkochia flava. Lineage (GTDB taxonomy): Bacteria > Bacteroidota > Bacteroidia > Flavobacteriales > Flavobacteriaceae > Robertkochia > Robertkochia flava. The sequence goes on from NZ_JAINZT010000005.1 coordinate 524,120, forward strand.
AGCTCTACGCCGGTAGGTCCGGCCCCTGCAATAACAAAGGTAAGCAGCTTCTTGCGCTGTTCAGGATCTTCGATCCTGGTAGCTCTTTCCACCCTTGTTAATATCATATTTCTAAGGGACAAGGCATCGCTGATGGTTTTCATCGGGAGGGCATTCTTTTCGACATTCGCATTCCCGAAAAAGTTGGATTCGGCTCCGGTGGCCATGACCAGGATATCGTATCTGAGTTCCCCATTGGATAGAATCACCTTTTGTTCTTCCGGAAGCACCTGCTTCAATTCCCCGAGTCGGAACCTGGTATTGTTCTTCTTCCTTAAAATCTTTCTGAAGGGATAGCTAATTGCGGAAGGTTCCATAAATCCGGAAGCCACCTGGTACAGTAAAGGGGGAAAGAAGTTGTAATTGTTCATATCTACCAGGGTCACCCTGAACTTGTCCGAAGTTTTGAGCTGTTCAATAAGTTCAAGCCCGGCAAAACCTCCGCCGATGATAACAACATGGGTTTGTTTCATAATGAATGTTTTCAGGCTCCCTGTTTATGGGGTTTAAATGGTATTTAAAATTCTGAATACAAGGGGCCCTTTGGAATATATGTTAATGGATTTTTTCCTACGTTAAATTTATTCAATTGGTGATGGATAACCCAGTAAAAAGGAGAAAACCTTGCCTTGATTTATATAAAAGCAACAGGGGGTGTTGAGGGGATGGATATAGTATCTCGCAGTCTCTTGTTTATCCACGGTGATGGTCTAATGATCTGACTTTTTCGCGATAAGCTCCCGGAATGATCACGGTTTTTAAGGGGGTTGCATACCCATGCTTTTTTAAAAATATGTAGCATGTCAAAGCCGGTCTCAGAAGTGGGATGGAATTAAACCCTAGGAGCGTGGCCATCCGTTTCGGAACCAGTATCTTTTGGGCTTCTTTGAGCAGTCGGAACCTCAGTGGACCAAGGTGCTTTTCATATTGAGAATAGAGGTCCGCGGTATACGTGCTATATTCCAGATCGCTAAGAAGGTGCTCCTTTCTGGCCTCCTCCCAGGTGGAGAAATTCAGTGGCAATGCTGCTATATGCATCCCCAATCCCACCCGGTAAAAAACCTGAAAAACCTCTTCCTTTTCTGAATAGTTGAGCTTTCGGTGCATGACCTCATAAGCCCGGATGGAGTAATCAACCAGCATGAACAGTACATCCCGATATGCCCATTGGGGGATTTCGCTTTGCCGCATCCGTTCTACGCTTCCATGAATTTGATTGATCCTGGAGATGGCTTTCAAAGCAGATGCTTCATCAGAAAATACGATCTCCCGGGCGTAGGAAACGGTAGAGAACAACCGGCCAAGAGGATCTGCAGGAAGTTTTCCGGTAAAATACAACCAATCTACGGCTTTGTTCAGGGCGAACTCTGCCGCGGCCCCGGCAAAAATTAAAAGTACGGTATCGCCGTCGCCCCAGATACTTCTCACGATAGAACCTTCCTTAACAAAATATTCCATGCCTTTTTGGGATATGCGATTTATATTGTTCTGGCGAAGCAGCTACTCGATGCAGTCAGGAGTAATTATAGCAATATTTGATTCGTGAGTTTTATCTTTTGCTGATGCGGTTTCCGGAAATAGCCTTCTGCCTGGAGCATTTAAAGCGCGTAATTTCCGGATTTCTTTTCTTTAGATGTTTTTTGCTTACCCCGCTGTTGACTCTTTTCCGCCACCTTTTAAAACTGGAAGTCTTCAGTTCCTTTCTCATAAGTGTAATCACCTCCTTTTCTGCTAACCCAAATTGAAAATCGATAGCTTCGAAAGGAGTCCGGTCTTCCCATGCCATTTCAATGATTCTGTCGGTTTGACGTTCAGATAATTCCATGAACTTGCATTTTAGTTTTTGAAAGAACAAAATTTATCAGGAAAAGTCTTTTAACAGACTCTTAAAATTTCGAAGAGCGATCTGTTTTTTTCCTGGAATGATGATATAAATAAACCACCCTTTCATTTTGATAAAGAATTGATTTTAAGTATTTTAAAAATGTTTATTCCCTGACATTACCCTGCTATTGTACCTAATCAATGAAGAAACCATTAATATTTGAATTATGAAAGCACTTAGAATAGTATTGACCATACTTTTTATTTCCGGGGGACTGATACCTGTGCAGGCGCAGATTTTAAAGAAATTACAAAAGAAGATCGAAAAGGGATTGGAGAAGACCGTAATCGATAAAACCAATGAAAAGGTACAGCATGAGGCAGGGAAGGCCATGGAGCAGATGCTCGAGGGCGATTTCATGAATCAGAATCCGATGATGAGCAGGGGCGAAATGGCAGATATGTCTGATGTGGCAGAAACCTATGGCTTTTCTTATGTATATACCCTCGAAATGAAGGATGATACCCAAAATGAAGCCACAACGATGGATATGTATCTGGAGCCGGATGCGGGATATTGGGGTATGCAAATGAAACAGGCAGAACAAATGACCATGGTTCATGATGCTGATAAAAACCTCATGGTGATGTTTATGGATCAGGATGGCCAGAAAATGGCGATGGCTTTTAAGACGGATCTGTCAGAAATGAATGAGGAAGATATGGAAGCTTCTCCCTTTGAAGTGAGGGAAATAGCGGGTAAGGAGATCCTGGGGTATGACTGCCAGGGATTTGAGGTGGAAACGCCGGAGTACCTGGTAACGGTTTATAATACCTTTGATGCGGAGGTCACTATGGCTAATGTATTTGGTGTTAATGAAGACTTACCTGCGAATTTTGATCCTGAATGGGTGCGTAAAGACGGGAAATACGGACTCATGATGGAGATGCATATGAAGGATAAGACCGGGGATAGTAATGATCTTTCCATGCGGTGTGTTGCTCTCAAGGAAGCGTCTAATACGATCAGTAAAAAGGAATATCAAAGTGTGACCATGCCATCCGGCAAACAATAATGGTTGCAGCTGCATACTGTGCAATACCATGCATTTTTGGGTAAAGAATTCTGAACCACAGCCTTCGATGAAGTATGTGACAAGTCCTGGAATGGGTAAAGGCATTTCAGGATTGTTTTTTTTGAAAAAAACGAGATTTCTGTTGGAAATTAAATGAAAGTACACTTATATTTGCAGCCCGAAAGGAAAGGTCGAGTAGCTCAGCTGGATAGAGCATCTGCCTTCTAAGCAGACGGTCACAGGTTCGAATCCTGTCTCGATCACTTAAAGCAAAAGCCGCGTCAGAAATGATGCGGCTTTTTTTATTCCCCCAAGCGTCAAAAGCTTGCTTTTGTAAGCGCAGGGGGAATAAAAAAGACCAGGCCTGCACGAGCAGGGCTGAGGCTTTTATTTTCAGGAGGGATTGGTAAGGATCACGGAGTAATCCTGATCAACCCACCCCGGCACCGTCGAGGACGTTGCCACCCCTCCCTGACCAGGGCGGGGAACCATATCAATAATCCAAAAACGTCAAAAGCCTGACTGTCGTCAGACAGGCTTGCTTTTGTAAGCGCAGGGGGAATAAAAAAGACCAGGCCTGCGCGAGCAGGGCTGAGGCTTTTATTTTCAGGGGGGAACTGAAAGGATCACGGAGTAATCCTGATCAACCCACCCCGGTCACGTCGAGGACGTTGCCACCCCTCCCTGCCCAGAGCGGGGAACCATATCAATAATCCAAAAACGTCAAAAGCCTGACTTTCGTCAGACAGGCTTGCTTTTGTAAGCGCAGGGGGAATAAAAAAAGACCAGGCCTGCGCGAGCAGGGCTGAGGCTTTTATTTTCAGGGGGGATTGGTAAGGATCAGAGAGTAATCCTGATCAACCCACCCCGGCACCGTCGAGGACGTTGCCACCCCTCCCTGACCAGGGCGGGGAACCATATCAATAATCCAAAAACGTCAAAAGCCTGACTTTCGTCAGACAAGCTTGCTTTTATAAGCGCATGGGGAATAAAAAAAGACAGGCCTGCGGTAGCAGGGCTGAGGCTTTTATTTTCAGGGGGGATTGGTAAGGATCACCAAGTCATCCTGCATGGATCATTCACAGGGTAGGGTCAGGTTCCTGCCTTCAGGTCCTCCAGGGAGGGTACACGATGCCCATCGATATCCCACCCCGCTCTTTTTGCCCCGGCCAGGTAGGTGCTTTCCAGAAATTCCAGGATCGATTCCCTTGGATCGTCCTTGACTCTGATGTCGTCATACATAAGCAGGGCCATTGGACTGCCGTTGCTATCGATCCAACGGGCTGTATCCGGTTGTAACGGTTCGAGGTCAAGGCCTTTCGGTGAGGGATAGGTATATGAATAAAATGCTGGGGCCCGAACTTCCTGATCCCCGGCCCAAAATCCGAAGCTTATCACCTCATGAGAATACGCATCCTTATCGGCGATCCCGGCACCTTTCATCTCCGGGGCCTTTTTTCCTGAAAACCGCGTAACGGCCAGGTCCATATGATGCCAGTAAAGATGTACCGGGCAGGTCTTGCTGTAGGACCTCCCGCTAAACTCTTTAAAAACATGATCTACCTGTAACATGATCTGCCAGAACCTGTATACATAGTCCTTTTGATAGGTATGGTGTTTTTCACAGGATGCAAAAGGGATCTCATCCGACAGATCATAAGGTTTGCCCAGAATTTGTACCTCAACCCCTATATCAAACAGTAATTTCATGATACGGGTATAGAATTGTGCAACCGTAAGTCCGTTATACAGTTCGAAATACTGATCAGGGCCATTACTGTTCGAAATGACCAATCGATGGTTCAGGAGGTCAAATTGTATTTCGAAAAAGAGGGGTCCGTATGGAATGCTTCCCGTACTAAAACCGCGACTATTTGGGTGCAAGGTTATATACCACCAATGATTCTTTCGCGGCATGAGCTTTAACCTGATCTTTCCGGCGATCTGGAAGTAACGGTGCAGGGTTTCTTTGGTAGCTTCCCATTCGTCCAGGGGGAGGGGTGGAAATATGGATTGGCGTGGATTATTCATCAGGTAAACAGTTGGTAATAATGTAAAAATACAAAGACCACGTTTTTTAATGTGTTAAAAACCAGTGTTTTAATGGTATTTGAAATGTGTGCCGGACTGACCCTAAATGAGTGTCCGGCAAAAGGGAAATGATTTGCTCACATTTGTTCCCGAATCCATGTCAGGATTTTTCAGATGTTCCTGAGGTGAATTATATATCTTTAAAAAACGTATTTGTTCCGGTTCTTATTTGCAGCGGTTACACATCCGGGTTAGAATAAAACTTTAATCCCCATTATTATGAAACATGTCTTTCTTATTGCATTACTCCATTATGGTTGGTGGTTCTACGGGCAACAGCAACCCTCAACCAAGGTTATTCTGATCACTATGGACGGATTGCGTTGGCAGGAACTCTTTACAGGTGCCGATATGGACCTTATCACAAATGAAAAATATACAAATCACCCTGAGTTGCTGAAAGCCGATTTATGGAGGGATACTGCTGAAGAAAGACGCCTGGCACTGTTCCCCTTTATTTGGAATGATGCAGTGAACATGGGGCAGCTATATGGAAACAGGAACATTGGGAATAGTATGAACCTGACTAATACCATGTGGTTTTCCTATCCGGGCTACAATGAGATTCTAACCGGTAAAGCCGATGATGCGCGTATCCGTAGTAACGATAAAGTACCCAATCCAAACACGACCTTATTAGAGGCTTATCAAAATAAAAGGAATAGGGAGGGTGCAGTCGCAGCTTTTGGGAGTTGGGATGTATTTCCCTATATCATCAATGAAGAGCGGTCAGGAGTTCCGGTAAATGCAGGATTCGAGACGGCTTCAGGTAACCTCAGTGACCGGGAAGTATTCCTTAACGAATTGCAGGGGCAGGTCCCGAGTCCTTGGAAGGAAGTGCGCCTTGATGCCTTTACCCATCATTATGCCCTGGAGTACATGAAGAAGGTACACCCCGATTTTGTTTATATCGCCTATGGGGAAACCGATGATTTTGCCCATGCAGGGAATTATGAAGCTTATCTGAATGCCGCCCGAAATACAGACGACCTACTTCGGGATGTATGGGAATTTACCCAGAAAGACGACTTTTACCACAACCGGACAGTATTTCTTGTCACTACCGACCATGGAAGGGGTACCCAGCCCCTGGATACCTGGACAGGTCACGGGAGTGAGGTAGAAGGGAGCGACCAGGTCTGGATGCTGGTCTTTGGTGTTGGGGTCGAGCCATTGGGGGAGGTTAGTAGTACGAGCCAATTATACAGCAGCCAGATCGCACCGACTCTGGCAAAAATCCTTGGAATGGAATGGGAGGGAAATACCTTGAACCTGAAGGAGCAGAGGTGATGCGGTAAGCTGGAAGGTCGGTAAGTGGATAAAGGTCACTTTTTGACAAAGTGTTTTTTTGGGTTTTACCCATGAAACAACTCTGCGGGAATGCCCTCTGGTTCGAGTCCTTGTTCCTAAATACATACAGTTTTACTTCCTGTATGGAACATCCCTGGCATTTAATCTTATTCCAACAGGCTGGAAAGATCTATAAGTTGTATTACTGCCACAAGATATAAGTTATTAGAAAGGGTATTGAGATAGGACGCAACTTTTATAGGGATGGTCACACTTGGAGTATCTACCAGTTTTCTGCTGAAAGATATGCCAATATCATTGAAGCCCGGCCGGTCTCCGTAGAAGGAGGGACCTCCAAAATCCTGCCAGCTGAAAGACCCGCCCACATGGGCGGAGAATTTTGACTTTTTCATATACCAGGAATATTGCAATTGGAAGTATTGAGAATAGCGTTGGGGTCCTCGTCTTAATTGCACTTGATTTGCTGCATCTTCCGGTAGTACTCCCCGGTCTCTGCCATACAGAAGCGTGGAAGAATGGATGCTCAGGTTATGGTTAATATGATAGGTTACCATGAAATCCAGTAATCCACGGGTTACATCAGGATTGAAATCAAAAAAACCAGTGGCTACAGGGATATTGGTAATGCCCTCAGTAAAGTTGTAATACCAATCTGCACGAATGTTGAATTTCGGACGGTAATACACAAGGATCAGGTCCGTTTCGGTATAGCCGCCGTTAAAGGATGCACCACCGTAAAAACCTCCTATAAAATCTTTATATCTCACACCTGCCTGGGTTGATAGAACGGGAGCTTTTGAAGGAATTAAACCGCGAAATACATTCATGCTTTTAAAGGCGAAAGACATGTCCCAGGAAAAATCTTTTTTAGGATCCAGATTAATCAAGCTATCCTCAACGAACCTGGATTCAATTTGCCCATGACAGGTAAAAACGAAAGCGATCAGGATAAGGAAAAAAAGGGCTGTTCTCTTTCTTAAATAATTGATCATATGATTCTCATGTTTTATTTAAGTATCACTAATTCAGTTTATTAAGTAAATCTATGTAAATTTTGATTAAGCCTGTCGTTTTATCTGTTTAAGGCTAAATTCACGGGTTGAGCATTATAAAAAACAGAGAGAGGTCGGGGATAGCAGGTACGGTCGAAAATATTTTTAGTTCATATCTTAAGGAAAATGACTATCGATATGGTGCTTTTTATATAGGGTCTTAGCTCTTGCTTCTTAAGTCTTTGTTCTTTCCTCTTTCCGTTCTTCCGGATTACCTCCTTTTATGGGTGATCCGAAGGGGAGTCGCTCCTGCATCCCGACGCTTCGGGACCATCCTAAGAGCTTCGCTCTCCCGGGATTTTTCTGGGAGGAATTATTTTGGACTCAGAGATAAAGAGAAGGATTATTGACATGATCCAGGGAAGAACCACTCCTGCATCCCGACGCTTCGGGACCATCCTAAGAGCTTCGCTCTCCCGCGAATTTTTTTGTGAGGAAATATTTTGTAATCAGGAATAAAGAGAAGGATTATTGACATGATCCAGAGAAGAACCACTCCTGCATCCCGACGCTTCGGGACCATCCTAAGAGCTTCGCTCTCCCGCGAATTTTTTTGTGAGGAAATATTTTGTAATCAGGAATAAAGAGAAGGATTATTGACATGATCCAGGGAAGAACCACTCCTGCATCCCGACGCTTCGGGACCATCCTATGAGCTTCGCTCTCCCGGGATTTTTCTGGGAGGAATTATTTTGGACTTAGAGATAAAGAGAAGGATTATTGACATGATCCAGAGAAGAACCACTCCTGCAAATGCAATCCCGCGGCTTAACGCGGTTAAGCCGTCGGTCTTTTTGTTTTACCCACCTTATGAAAGCAAGCTTTCAACGGTGTTCAAAACAAAAATCCCGGTGCCAAAAGGCACCGGGATTGCGCTTGATGTGGGTCATACTGGATTCGAACCAGTGACTTCCACCCTGTCAAGGTGACACTCTAAACCAACTGAGTTAATGACCCTTTTCGGATGTCAATAATAAAGAAAATGTAGCTATTATCGATACTTTTTTGAAAAAGTATTTCTTTTGTTAGAACAGGAAATTTAAGATTCGAAAATATAAGGGCGCGCTACGCATAATATTCCAGAATTTTAAAAACCTTATCGAACCAGATCAAAAGCCCCTTTTTTAAGAACTACGCTATTTACAGATAAATCCGGGCTCCTGAGTATTCTTCGTCCTTCAATTTCTGCTCCTGCACTTACCGCTACCTGCCTGAAGGTATATGCATCCGATTCATCTTTTTCAAGGATCAGGATAAAGTACCGTCCTTCTTTTTCAACCACCGCAGCAGACGCCGCCGATAAGTCCGTCGGCTTGTCCTCTTTAAATGGATTATTTTGAATCATGGCTTCCACATACATCCCAACAACAAAGTTGTTTTTCAGCGAATCGGGAATATGCCCGTGTACTCTTATGGTTCTTTGGTCCGAGAGTGCTTCACTGATCAGGTGAACCTCTGCAGGAAAAGTTTCTTTCGCTGCCTCGGGAACCTGAAAGGAAATCTTTTGGCCTCTCTTGACCTTCATTACATCCTTTTCAAAAACATTGATTTCGAGGTGAAGGTGGTCACCATTGATGATCTCCAAAGCCGGGGAGGAGGGATTTGCGAAACTTCCTTTAGTAACATGGATCTTTGTGATACTCCCGGAAATTGGCGCATAAATACTGATCTGGGATGTGATGTTTTCCGGGGTTACCCGGTCGGGATCGAGATCGAGTAATTGCAGCCGCTTGCGCAGGCCAAAGTATGTTGCGTTAGCCGACCGGTATTCACTCTCTGCCCGAAGAAAGTTTTTGCGGGAGGTGATCTGCTCTTCCAGTAATTCCTTGTGTCGGGTATATTCTTCCCTAAGGTATTTTAATTGTTCCCTGATTTCAAGATACTCCTGCTGCAAGGTTACAAATTCAGGATTTTCCAGCCTCAACAGCAATTGCCCCTTTTGGACATGGTCACCAACTAGAAACGGATTGTAGGTGACGTATCCCCCCATAAGCGGGCTCAGGGATACCCTGTTTTCCGGGGGTACATCTATAATACCGGTAGCCCTGATGCCATCGGGGGAAATTGTCACAGATAGGGTATCGAAGTCCATTCGGTTCTTTTCGAATTGTTCTTTGCTTACTACGATTAATGAGGGATTCTTTTGTGCGGTTATTTCATTTTGGGGTTGTTCCTTCTCAGACGGTTGACATGCAAAGAGGAATGGGATAAAAATGAGGATATATTTTGCTGAATTTTTCATGATCATTCTGATAAGGTTAAGTATTGCAGTTCAATAACGGTATTGTTGTAAAGTTCTAATTGCTCCAGCCGTTCCAGCAGGATGGTATACGCATTCTCAAGGGAGGCGATGTATTGAAAGAAATTGATCTCGCCATTCTGGTAACTAAGCATTGCGGTACGAATCAACTCCTCTGCAATGGCCTTGCCTTCAGTTTCGTAATACTTCAGGCTTTGAGCATAGGTGTGCATTAGGGTCTGCATTTCCATCACCTTGTTCTCGTAGGCCACCATAAAAGCATCCTTCCTGCTATTCATGGCATCACGGGCGATATTGCTTGCCTTCACCCTGGAAGCCTGGCCTCCGAACAGTATAGGGATCTTTAGTCCGACCTGGTATCCGTAGCGTTGGTCGTTAAGCGTACTGTTACTCCCCTGGAAATAGGACAGACTTATATCCGGCAGAAAGCGGTTTTTTTCCAGCTGATTCTCGGCAGCTCTGAGGGAAATACTACTCTCCATAATATTCAATTCCGGCGAAACCAGGGTATCGGCCGGTAGATAGGGTAATTTTACAGGGGTTTCTCGACCAAGGGCAAAACTGTCTGACGCCTGGACAAGGGCAAGTATCCGGTTTTTTTTGATCGCGGTTTTTGCGATGGCTGCCTTAAGTTGTATCGCGATCTGCTGTTGCTTTGAACGGGCCGTTATCTTTTCCAGATAGTTGGTCTCTCCCAATTCAAACCGCCGACCTGCGGCATAGGCGAATTTTTCATAGAGGCTGTCAAGTCTGCGATAGATGTCTTGTTTTTCTGCTGCGACCTGGTATTGGTACCAGGCCTGTTCCAGGTCTCTTGTAAGGATGTTCCTTTGAAGATCTAATTGATGCGAGCTTCTAACAGCCCTTACCTTTTGAACCTTGCGCTGAGAAGTATACACAGTGGGGAAAAGAAAATTCTGTTGTATTCCGTATACCTCAAGAGGACGGCCATTAACGGCCAGGTTATTCTGGTCGTAATGATAGTAGATCTCGGTTTTATCAAAATTCCAGGCGGCTCCCTTTAAAGATTCTTCCTGAAGCTGCTCCAGCTCTAATGCTTTTAGTTTGCTGTTGTTTTCGTAAGCCAATATCCGGAGACTGTCAAGGGTTAATATCCTTTCCTGGGCGGTTGACTTCATCATACTGCCAAGGCCAAAAACCAGCAGTAGCAGGCTTAGTTTTGAAGGCTTGAGAGCAATTCGTGATTTTTCGTTCGTACTGCCTTTATAAAACAAGGCATATAAAACAGGTAATACCAGTAAGGTAAGCAGGGTTGCAGTAATGAGTCCGCCCACAACCACTGTTGCCAAGGGACGTTGTACCTCGGCACCGACATTGGTAGAAACAGCCATGGGTAAGAATCCTAATGCAGCAGCTGTGGCCGTTAGTAAAACTGCCCTTAACCGGTTCTTGGTTCCTTCCTTTACCAGGGTTTCGATATTGCTGTATGCATGTTGTTCCATTTCCTTAAAGTGTTCGATCAAAACAATTCCATTTAATACAGCGATCCCGAATAGCGCTATAAACCCAACGCCTGCAGAAATACTGAAGGGCATCCCTCTTAGGTAGAGTAAAAGTACACCTCCCACCGCAGCCAGGGGGATTGCCGAGTAGATAAGAATGGCTTTCTTGAGAGAATTAAAAGCAAAGAAAAGCATCAGGAAGATAAGTACGAGGGCAATGGGTACTGCAACCTTAAGTCTCGCTTTAGCTTCATTGAGGTTTTCAAACTGGCCACCATAGGTAATGGTATATCCTACGGGCAGGTTCACCTGGGTTTCGATCTTTGAACGAATCTGATCCACCACGGTCTGAAGATCGCTGTTTCTCACATTGATACCGATAACGATCCGCCTGCGGGTATTATCCCTGGAAATCTTTGCCGCTCCTTTTTTGTATTCTATGGTTGCCAGTTCTCCCAGTGGGACCTGGCCTCCTGAAGGCAAATCTATAAAAAGACCTTTAAGGTCATCGATACCTCTCCGGTTCTGTTCCTGCAGGCGAACCACGAGGTCAAATCTTTTTTCGCCTTCAAAAACGCTTCCGAGGGTCTTTCCTGAAAATCCCATGGCAATGAGGTTATTCAGTTCGGCAATATTCAGTCCGTACCTTGCGATCTTGGTTCGATCGTAGGTGACGTTCATCTGAGGGAGGCCTTCTACTTTCTCAACGGTAACATCGGCTGCTCCCGGAACCTGTTCAGCGATATCCTTGATACGTTCCCCCAGGGATGCCAGGGTATTCAGATCCTCCCCATAGACCTTAACAGCAATATCTGAGCGCACTCCGGAGATAAGTTCATTAAAGCGCATCTCGATGGGTTGGGTAAATTCCACTTCCATCCCGGGAATTACCGCCAGGGCTTCCTTGAATTGTTCTGCCAGTTCATCCTTAGTTGAAGCAGATTCCCATTCATCTTTATCTTTAAGAGTAATGATCACATCACTGTCTTCCATACTCATGGGGTCGGTGGGTACCTCTGCTGCTCCGATCCGGGACACCACCTGATCGACCTCAGGGAAGTTCTCCAACAGGATGGTTTCGATACGGGTGGTGATCTCAATGGTTTTGCCCAGGGAAGTCCCTGTTTTTAAGACCGGTTGGATCACAAAATCGCCTTCGTCCAGTGTCGGAACGAATTCCCCTCCCAGCCGGCTGAATAAAATCCCACCGGTAATAACGAGTAAAGAAGCGATTCCCAGAATTACCTTTTTGTTCTCCATGGCCCGGTCCAGCATGGGGTCGTAGAAGCGGTGAATAGCCCCCAGCAACCTCGTGGAGATATTTTTCTTTTGAACGGATTTTCGCAGAAATAATGAGGAGATTACCGGAACATAAGTGAAACAAAGGATCATGGCCCCGATAAGAGCGAAACAAAATGTCAGCGCCATGGGTTTGAACATTTTTCCCTCAATACCACTTAAAGAAAGGATAGGGATAAATACAATAAGAATGATCAATTGGCCGAAGACTGCCGAATTCATCATTTCTGAAGCCCCGGAGATACTGATTTCATCCCGGTGGTTTTGCCGGTCGGCTTTGGAAGCCTTCTCAGGTGCAAAACTGTCCCTGGCCAGTTTAAAGGCAATGAATTCTACAATGATAACGGCTCCGTCGATAATGATCCCAAAATCAATAGCTCCCAAACTCATCAGGTTGGCATCTACATCAAAAAGATACATCATGGACAGGGCAAAAAGCAGGGATAAGGGGATCACCGATGCTATTACAAATCCCGATCGAAGGTTCCCAAGGATTAGCACAACAGCGAAGATCACGATCAGGAATCCAAGGATGAGGTTTTCTGTTACCGTGGCCGTAGTTTCAGAAATGAGTTCACTTCGATCGAGAAAGGCATTGATGCGAACCCCTTCCGGTAATGTAGCCTCTATGGAAGACACCCGGGCCTTAACCGCATCAATTACCTGTTTGGAATTAGCATCTTTGAGCATCATTACCTGCCCAAGAACCTTTTCTCCTTCTCCATTACCGGTGATGGCTCCAAACCGGGTAGCATACCCGTAGTTGACCTCGGCAATGTCACGAATATAAACAGGACTGCCGTCTATTGTTTTTACCACAATGTTACTGAGGTCTTCAAGGCTGTTTACCAATCCTTCCCCGCGAATAAACCAGGCCTGATCGGTTTTTTCTATATACCCTCCTCCGGCAACGTTATTGTTCTCCTCCAGTGCCTCAAAAACGTCTCCTGCCGTAAGTTGCATAGCATTGAGCACAGAGGTGTTCAGGGCTACCTCATATTGTTTCAGGTACCCTCCCCAGGTATTGATCTCTACTACTCCGGGAATGCCGGATAACTGACGCTTGACGACCCAATCCTGTATGGTGCGAAGATCCATGGCGGTGTATCGGTCTTCATACCCCGGTTCCACATCCAGAATGTATTGGTAGATTTCGCCTAATCCTGTGGTGATAGGGCCCAGTTCCGGAGTTCCAAAGCCCTGGGGGATCTTGTCGCTGGCCGATTTGATTTTTTCTGTAATGAGTTGCCGGGGTAGGTAGGTTCCCAGATCGTCATCAAAAACGATGGTTACCACAGAGAGCCCGAACTTGGAGACCGAGCGGATCTCTTTTACCCCGGGTAGATTGGCCATTTCCAATTCTATGGGGTAGGTGATGAACTGCTCCATGTCCTGGGTAGAGAGGTTCCTGGAGGTGGTGATTACCTGAACCTGGTTATTTGTGATATCAGGTACAGCGCCAATGGAAAGTCGTGTCAGTGAAAATATTCCAAAGGCAATTAGAAAGGCAGTGAAAAGTAAAATGATCAGTTTGTTATGAACACTGAATTTGATCAATCGGGTTAACATAATGCATCGATAAGGATTACAGAAATATTTGCCATCCGGAATTTTTCAACTTCCGGGAAAGGCTTTAGTAACAAATGAAAAAGATTATGTTAGCCTGGGTGGCTGGAAGGTTTTAATGGCAAAAAGATTCTTCCGGATGGGAAGGTAAAAGGAATCGATCGCAGGATGGGGGCTTACAGGAATATAAAATTCAAACAGAAATCCATCGACGAAGGCAATTGGGTAAAATGCATGAACAAAGGCATGCTGGAAAGGAAGATCCTGATGTTGATCCTTATGGGAACTGTCCATATGATCTGATTGCTGGGAGCCGTAATGTTTTGCAATGAAGCTAACCAGATCATCACCATAGGCATCCTTGTGATAACTGGCATGTTCCATGAGGTTCCCTATGCTCAGGATGTCATTCAGACTCATGTGCATGGATTGTAAGGTAATTAATCCAGCCATCGCTATGTAAAGCCATTTCAGCATACAGTAAAGTTAGGAAAATATCTCTTACTCCTGTGAATTGTTCATGAAGATAGCCTCCTGAGTTTCAGAAAAAAGAGCAGTAAAAGAATAAGAAGATGCAGCTTTGGACAGCGGCAGCCTTTGATTGTGAAATGAAATGCATACAAAAGACAAGGGGAATAGAAATTGAAAAATCAATTGTATTCCCCCTGACACTTTAAATCTTCAACAGCATTACCTGCTGAATTCTACGGGTATGATCTCAGCCATAAAAAGCACCCCGATAAAGTCCTTTAAAAGTACGCATTTTTATTTATTCTATCCATGAATGATTTAACTTTAACACCTTGTTGGTCAGTGTTTTAATAGTTTCCTGTTAAATATGTAAGAAGGGTAATATTAATACAAAGGCTCAGACTCCTAAGATATGGTCACTAACGTTCACAGCGATGACATAAAGGAAAAAAATCAGGAATATACTGTGCACTACGAAAGCGAAATATTTTCTTTTAGAATTGGGCTCTTTTACGGCTTTAATAGCTGTAAGAAATCCAAAGAGGCAGAGAAAAGCG
The DNA here is from genome assembly GCF_020166515.1 of Robertkochia flava. Lineage (GTDB taxonomy): Bacteria > Bacteroidota > Bacteroidia > Flavobacteriales > Flavobacteriaceae > Robertkochia > Robertkochia flava. Next base: position 539,129 of record NZ_JAINZT010000005.1, read on the forward strand.
AGTATTACCATGAGACTGTTGAGGATGAGGGTGTAGGGGAAGGTAACGAGTTTTAATGGATGCAGTGAAATCGCAATGAGCATGATTGTGATTGCGGTGAACAATGCTATAATACTTAGGAGGAATGATTTTTTTGTATGCATCAAAATAAGATACCAGAATAATTCGTTATTTGAAAATTTCGCAGGAGGATTACACTCTTATGTGGATTGACAAGAATATCTTACATTTGGAAACAAACCCCATCGCATGCACAGAAATCTGATTTTTATTTCCCTGTTTACTTTATTTGTTTTTGGTTGTAAGAACCCTTCGGTCAAATCATCTCAGTCTGCCGGTAAGGGTAATGAAGAGTCATTGTCTTTAAAGCAGGAAACTAAGGCCACTGCAATCCCTGTATCCCTGGAAGACCTGCCGGATACTGCCTTTGTTCGGTTGGCAGATTACAGTAAAGATTTTGTTTACGATTTAAAATATGCAACGACGGATAATTTTATAGGGGAAAAGGTATATGATTGTGATGAATGCTATACCAGGGTAAGTACTGCTAAAGCTCTGATTGAGGTGAACCAGGCCTTTATGGAGCAGGGATTCAGGATTAAGTTCTTTGACTGCTATCGTCCGCACAGCATTCAGAAGAAAATGTGGGAGATCTATCCGAACCCAACCTATGTGGCAGATCCTGCAAAAGGATCAATCCATAATAAAGGGGGCGCTGTGGATATTACTCTTGTGAACATAGATGGAGAAGAACTTGACATGGGAACAACTTTCGACTTTTTCGGGAAGGCCGCCCATCATGCATACAGCGATTTGCCGGAGGAGGTACTCAGCAACCGGATCCTATTGAAATCAACCATGGAGTCGTATGGATTTAACGCCATTACCTCAGAATGGTGGCATTATAATTTCGGGCCTACCCTGAATTATGGTATAGCCGATTTTGTTTGGGATTGCAAATAACTTAGATTTTTTCTGTAACGATCAGAAGTTTCCGGTCTTCCGGGCCGGAACAGAAAAAGGCATAGGTGTCACCTCCATCACTGATCCTGAACTTTTTTCTGAGACTTGAGACGGTATCCGGAAAATTGCGTGTGGTCAGATTCGCCTTTTTTCCAGCCAATAATTTTTTCACACTTTTCTTATTGTAGTCTTCCGCAATTTTAACGCGAAAGCGTCTCCCTGGAAAATCCACAAGCTTATCTCCTGTGTATAAATGGGTGTTAGGATGCAATTTTTTAAGTCCGTAGCGTTCTGCCACCAGGTTGAAAGCTCCTGATTTCATGACAGCTGCATTAGGTTCATAAAGAAAAGTGGCAACATGCCCGATACCGGCTAAGGACTGGTTTTCTTCCTCCGGATTAAAGCTAAAAACGGAGGTTGTATCCGAGTCTCTGTCCAGGTTTACTGCTGTGATGAGGAGGTCTTCCGGTTTGGAGGAAGCATCCAGGAACCATAGTAATTCCTTAACTTCATTTTTAACAGCCACGATATAAATATGCGTTACACCACTCAACTCACCCAATCCTGCTTTGAGATCGAGAAGGGGAGATGTTTTAATGAGGATCTTCCTGGATTTACTGAAAAGAAATTCAAGGTGTTTGGTAAGGTCCGGGGTGCAATCAGAGAGCAGAAATACCTTTCTCTTAGCCTGGTCTCTTCTGGCGGGGTCTGCATAAATAAGATCGGTACTTTCGATCTCATGGAGGTATTCCAGTCCGTCCCCTTCTACCGTACTTATATTCGTGGCCTTGAGCTGCTTAAAATTATGTGTTGCAATTTCAGAAAGAGCAGTATTAACCTCACAATGAATTACCCTCCTGAAGTGTTTTGAAAAATAATAATCGTCTACCCCAAAGCCACCTGTGATATCTACCATATGAGTGCCTTCAACCAGGGCTGCCTTGAACTTAGCAGTAATTTCCGAGGAGGTTTGTTCTACAGACAGCGCAGGCGGATAAAAAATACCTTCCGTTTCAAACCAGGTTGGTAGTTTCTTTTCGGCTTTTGTCATGGATTCTACCTGTTGCAGGATTTCCCTGTTATCGATGTTATTAAAGGGAGATCCTTTCAGCGCCAGCGAGGCCAAGTCGTTACGGAGTTGGTTTTTGATATATTGCTGAACCTCTTTATGTAGTATATTTTTATTCACATTACAAACCTTTGGTAAGTGATTTCACCACTTTGTAATCTGAGAGAAACTCCTGAAGTACCACTTTGACGGCGGTATATGCGGGAACTGCGATAACCATACCTAATACGCCGAATAATAATCCGGCGATGATAATGACCAAAAAGATCTCCAGGGGATGTGATTTGACACTGCTGGAAAAAATGAATGGCTGACTGAAAAAGTTATCGATAAGCTGCCCAATCAGAAATCCAATGAAAACATAGATGGTTTTAGGCAGGATAACGCTGCTGAAATCGTAGCCCAGGTTACTCGACATAGTAAGGGCGAGCATCAGGGCCCCTCCAATAAGAGGGCCTATATAGGGGATGAGGTTGAGCAGGGCACATAAAAAGGCAATAACCACGGGGTTTTCGATTCCAACAATGAGAAGGACAATGGTGTAGAAAATGAAAAGAATGCTGATCTGAATTAGCAGTCCGATGAAATACCGGGATAACAGATTCTTTATTTTTTCGATGGAATTGGTTACTCTTTTTTCTTTCTGATCAGGAATAAAGGCCATAAGGGCATTTTCAAACAACATGCTGTCTTTCAGGAAAAAGAATGAGATGAATATAACCGTGAATAATCCAAAACTAAAAGTACCTATACCTCCAAGTACATTGTTAAGCAGGGTTGGTATAGCCGACAAACCAAATTTGGAGACCAGGTCTGATTGTTTAAGGGAGGCCTGTAAGGAAGCTTCTACCTGTGAGCGGCTGATGTTGAGGTGGTCCGAAACTTCCAGAAATACACCCTCCAGGCTGGCTCGTAACTTGTTGTAATCCAGTAGTGAAAGATTTTTCCCCTGTTCCATAATAAGCGGAATAAAGAGACTTATCAGTCCTACCAGGAACAAGACCATAAGGAGCATGGTGGTTACCACGGCAAGGGTATCATTAAACTTAAGGCGTTTTCGCAGAAAAATGACAAGGGGTCTTCCGATCAGGGATACTACCACAGCAATCAGGATATAAGCAATAACCGACTGTATTTCATAAAGAAATAAACCAAGCAGAACAATGCCTGCAAGGATGGCTATGGCGCGTAAAATTCCGTTGGCAATAATCTTAGAATTCATTGATGGAAAGTGGTCTGGTTTTATTTTCTTACAAGGTAGTATAAAAAATTATTTTAACAACCGGGTCATTTCATACAGGCATATGCCGGTAGCCATAGCCACGTTCATGCTGCTGTTTATTCCGAACATCTCAATATGAATATGTTGGTCTGCCAGGGCCAGATGCTCGGGTGCTATGCCGTGGTTTTCTCCTCCTATGATGAGTGCTGTTTTCTGATGTTCAGGGATTTTAAGTTCCTTTAAGGGTGTGCTGGTGTTGGTGATCTCCAGCGCGATCAGTCGGTATCCCTCATCTTTTAGCGCTTTGAGTACCACTGATGTCTCCGGCTCGAAGCGGTTGGTGACCCTTAGGTGGGCAGATCTTGCAGTTTTTTCCATACGCCTGCTGAAAGCCGGTGGATAAACGCAAAAAATGATTTCTTCCACCCCAAAGGCATCTGCAATTCTAAACAGGGAACCGGTATTGGCAGCAGAGCTCACCCCGTCACAAACCAGGGTTATGGGGAATTGACGTTGCTTAAAATTATGCTGGTGATGTTCCAGTTGTTCTGCCATGGTCTTAAAATTCAAAGGCAAACTGAACAATATTAGCCCCCATTTGAAGAGCTTTAAGACGGATATCCTCCGGGTCGTTATGCACCTCCCTGTTTTCCCAGCCATCGCCAAGATCACTTTCAAAGGTAAAGAGCAATACCAGTTTGTTTTCATGGAAAATACCAAGAGCCTGAGGTCTTAACCCGTCGTGCTCATGGATCTTAGGAAGGCCGTTTGAAAAATCGAATTTCTGATGAAAAACAGGGTGGTCAGTACCTATTTCGGTGAGGGTTTTATCCGGAAATACTTTTTTGAGCTCTTTTTCCAGATACGGACGCATCCCGTAATTATCGTCGATGTGTAAAAAGCCCCCTCCTGAAAGATAGGTTCGCAGGTTACGGGCATCTTCTTCGCTGAAGAAGACATTCCCATGACCAGTCATGTGAATAAACGGATAATTAAATATTTCATCACTACCTGCATCTACCGTAGCTGGCTTTGATTTTATGCGGGTATTCAGGTTTTGATTGCAAAATTCGATGAGGTTGGGAAGGGCAGTGGGATTGGCATACCAGTCGCCGCCGCCTTTATATTTTAACACAGCGATTTCCTGGCCATGAATGACCAGAGAAGACAGAAGAATTAACGTTGTGGTAAGCCATTTTTTCATAGCGGATCTCATGCTTTATTGATTAATCAAGGCAACCGTGTGGCAGGCAATTATAGCTGCTGTTTCTGTTCGCAGTCGGTTGTCACTTAGGATGACAGGCAAAAAACCCCTTTCTATGGCCAGGTCTACTTCCTCTTCCGAGAAATCCCCCTCCGGACCAATCAGGATCAATATAGGGCAGTCCGGCTGTACCCTTCTTTTAAGTTCGTAGCGATCCTCTTCAAGACAATGCGCTATAAAACTTTGTCTCGGTTTTTCTTTTGCTATGAAATCCCTGAAATTTTCAGGGGCATTCAATTGGGGCAGAAAACAACTCAGGGATTGCTTCATGGCCGATTGCAGGATCTTTTCCAGACGGTCGGTCTTAATTACTTTTCGCTCTGAATGATCACAGATGATGGGAGTAATTTCATCGACGCCAATCTCAGTGGCCTTTTCAAGAAACCATTCGTAACGGTCGTTGTTTTTTGTGGGGGCCACTGCCATATGCAGGGAATACCTTCTCGGGGACTTTTCTTCTACCCTGTCAATCCGCACCTGGCAGGCCTTTGAAGAAGAAAGGGTTATCGTGCCATGGAACAGGTTTCCTTTTCCATCTGTTAAGAGTATGCTGTCTCCCTCTTTTTTTCTTAAAACCCTGCTGATATGTTTACTTTCATCCTTGTCGAAATGAAATTCTGCGTTTTCCGGCTTAATTTGGGGAGCATAAAATATTTGCATACGAGTATATTTAGATCGAAAACCGCGCTTTGGCGGCTATGGTTTCATCGGTAAAATCACCTTTGAGATATTTATGGTATCCAACAATGCCGATCATGGCAGCATTGTCTGTGGTGTATTCAAATTTAGGAATAAAGGTTTGCCAACCCAATTCTTTTTCGGCATCCTGCATGGCTTTTCTGATTCCTGAATTGGCAGAGACACCTCCACCGATGGCAACTTTACGGATTCCTGTTTCCTTTACCGCTTTTTTGATTTTTTTCATCAGGATGCGAATGATGGTATCCTGAATGGAGGCACAGATATCATTCATATGATGCTCGATGAAGTCAGGATCTTTTTCGACTTCTTTTTGAATAAAATACAATACAGAGGTTTTGAATCCACTGAAACTAAAGTCTAATCCGCCTACTTTAGGAATCGGAAATTCGAAGGTCTTAGGGTCGCCTTGAGCAGCATTTTTATCGATCAGGGGTCCGCCGGGATAGGGCAGCCCGAGAATTTTGGCGCTTTTGTCAAAAGCTTCTCCAACCGCATCATCTATGGTTTCACCAATAACCTCCATTTCAAAGTAATCCATCACCCGAACGATCTGGGTGTGCCCGCCACTTATGGTAACTGCCAAAAAGGGGAATTCAGGTTTGGCCATTTCAGGGTCTTCAATAAAGTGTGCGAGGATGTGGGCCTGCATATGGTTCACTTCAATAAGCGGCACTCCTAATCCAAGGCTAAGCGATTTGGCAAATGAAGTACCCACGAGCAACGATCCCATGAGCCCTGGACCTCTGGTAAAAGCAATGGCAGATAAACTATTTTTATCGATATTTGCCTTGGCTAGTGCCTGGTGCACTACAGGAACTATGTTTTGCTGATGCGCCCTTGATGCCAGTTCTGGAACCACACCTCCGTAGGCCTCATGAATATGTTGATTGGCAACAACATTACTCAATACCTTGTCGTTATGTAATACGGCTGCAGATGTATCGTCGCAAGAGGATTCTATGGCAAGAATAAAGATATCTTGGCTATTCATCTTATATTTGGAATAATTATTGGACCACAAAGGTAAAACATAAAGCCCTATCAATAAACTGCGAAAAATATTATTGCGTTTGGTTTTGGTCCTGTTAGGCCTCTTAGTATTAACGGGTACCATACTATCCTTGCCCCCTGTACAGACGCAACTGGCGCAAAAGGCAACCAACTATATCAACGAGAATTTTAATACCGATATAAATGTAGAACGGGTAAAGGTGTCTATATTTTTCGGGGATGTGGCTCTTGAAGAAGTTTTTATCCGTGACTACAGGAAAGATACACTGGTCTATGTAAACCATTTGAACACCTCCCTCCTGAGTATGAAGCGTATCCTGGGGGGCGATCTTGAATTTGGCAGCATTGAGGCGGATAAGGTGCTTTTTAAGATGGTCACCTATGAAGGTGAAAGCGATACGAATCTCGATGTTTTTGTTAACAAACTGGATACCGGCCCTTCCGACCCCAATACCCCACCCTTTTTACTTACCGCACCGGAAGTTGATATCAATCAAGGCACTTTCTTATTGCTTGATAAGAACCTGGAGAGCGAGCGTTTATTGGTATTGAATAACATCACTGCCGAGGTGGAAGATTTTAAGATTTTAGGCCCGAAGGTCTTTGCACTGATCGACCGGCTTGGATTTACTTCAGAACGGGGATTGGTGGTGGATCATTTAAGGGGAGATTTTAAGTATACCAAGGAGGATATGAGCCTTGAGGGTCTTGAGGTACATACGGAAGGATCTGACCTTTCCGGAGATATCTATCTGTCTTATAACAGAGAAGATTTTGCAGATTTTGTAAATAAGGTGCAGTTCCAGGGAAGTTTTAAAGAATCCAATTTATCCCTGGATGAATTAAATCTCTATTACGATGAATTCGGAAAGGGCAAACGGGTTTCCTTCCAAACCGAATTTGAAGGTGTGCTCAACCAGCTGCAATTAAAAGGAGTAAACCTGAGAAGTGGAAACACCTCGATCAGGGGTGATTTTGATTTTCATAATCTTTTTGAATTCGAAAAGGGATTTAGCATGGAAGCCGACCTTGAAAAAGCCTCTTCCAATTACTTTCAGCTCCGGTCGTTGATGCCAAATATTCTTGGAAATTCCCTGCCGGCGAACTTCGGTCGTTTCGGCCAGTTCAATGTTACCGGAAGATTGGAACTTACCGAAGATAATATCTATTCCCGTATCGCCGTACAAACAGAAACGGGTAAAGGGTATACCGATATTAATCTCACTAATTTTGATAATATCGAAGAGGCCTCATATAGCGGCTTTTTGTCTCTTACAGATTTTGATCTGGGTAACTTTCTAGAGAATCCTCAGCTCGGACTCACATCCCTGGATATGAATATTGACGGTAGTGGTTTTAAAAAGGAAGTGCTGAATACTGAAGTTATTGGTCAGATCTTTAAGCTTACCTACAATGGGTATGAGTACAATGACCTGAGAGTTTCAGGGATCCTTAAAGATGAGCTTTTTGACGGGAGACTGATCTCCCGGGATGAGAATTTCGAAGTAGACTTTAAAGGATTGGCAGATATCTCCGGGACAACCAATGAGTTTAATTTCGTGGCGTCAGTGAATAAAGCAGACCTGAAACGTCTCAATTTCCTCAAGCGCGATAGTGTTGCCGTATTTAAAGGGAAGATCAATATGAATGTGGTAGGACGTAACCTCGACGATTTTGAAGGAGAGGTCAGGTTTTCAGATACGGAATTTGTTAATCAGAACGACACCTACTATTTCAATGATTTCAAAGTTACTTCTGAATTCCGCGATGGGGAACGGATTTTAAAGATCAATTCCCCGGATATTATTACCGGTACGGTAGAAGGGGTATTTAAAGTAAAGGAGCTGGGTAATCTTGTAAGTAATTCCATAGGAAGTATCTATACCAACTACAGCCCTTATGAGATCTCACCCGGGCAGTATGTAGATTTCAATCTGGAGATCTACAATAAGATCGTAGAGGTCTTTTTCCCGGAAGTGGAGTTTGGACCAAACACCTTGATTCGAGGTAAAATGGATGCCGATGATGGTGATTTCAAGCTCACCTTCAAATCGCCCCATATAGATGCTTTCGGCAATGTGTTTGACAGCATTAATGTGAATATCGATAATAAAAACCCACTGTTCAACACCTTTGTGGAGGTAGGGCAGATCAATTCTAACTTTTACGATGTTTCTGATTTTAACCTGATCAATACCAAGATACAGGATACGTTATTCTTCAGGACAGAATTTAAGGGGGGAAATGAGTTTAATGATGAATACAGCCTGAATTTCTACCATACTTTTAATAAGGAACAGCGATCGGTAATTGGTTTGAAACGTTCTCAGCTTGGATTTAAAGGGAATGAATGGGTGATCAATGAGAATAACGACCGGCAGAATAAGGTTACTTTTAACCGTACCCTGGATACCATCCAGATCGACCAGCTGGTAATGAACTACAGGGAAGAGCAGATACGTCTGGAGGGGATGCTCATTGATACGACTTATAAGGATATTGATCTTGAGTTCAGCCAGGTGAACCTTCAAAATATTATTCCGGAGATCGACAGCCTTCATCTGAAGGGAAAGGTAGATGGATACCTGAATATTCTGCAAAGAGACAATAATTATGTTCCTTCCTCCAATGTGAAGATTGGTGGATTTGAAGTCAATGGCTATAGGCTGGGGAATCTTTTTGTGGCAATTATCGGAAACCGGGACCTTTCGAGTTATGATGTAAATGCCAAGGTTGTAGATGGTTACCGGGAACGCATGAATGTGCTGGGGCAGATTAAATATGCGAATAAGGAAACCCGTTTAAGCCTGGATGTCAATCTGGATGGTTTTCAGCTTGAACCCTTTAGTCCGCTGGGCGGAATAGTGCTTTCGGACCTCCGGGGCACGGCAGGGGGGAAGGTGCGGGTTACGGGGCCGCTGGAAAATCCGGATATTAATGGTTATATAGAACTGGCCGATGCCGGATTAAAAATACCCTACCTGAACCTGGACCTGGATTTTAATAAATTATCAAGGGTGCGTCTTGAAAAACAATCGTTCCTGTTCGAGGATCTTATTCTGACGGACAGGAAATTTAAAACCAAGGCCCTTTTTAACGGATCTATATCGCATAATGGTTTTAGCGACTGGTACCTGGACCTTGATCTGAAGAGCCGTGGAGAGCGCTTCCTGGTGCTGGATACACCGGCAGGCAGTGATGAGCTTTATTATGGAACTGCATTTATCTCTGGGTCTGCTACGATCTCCGGGTTAACGGATGAGTTGTTAAATATAGAGGTGAATGCGCGAACAGAGCGAGGTACTGTTTTTAAGATTCCGATAAGTGATGAAACCGAGATCGGCGATTTATCATTTATTAATTTTAAAGACAAGAATAACGGAGAAGGAGGGGCAGATCAAAGGGAATTGAGGGATTATAAGGGCCTTGAGCTCTTTTTTGATCTGGATGTAACCCCGGCAGCGGAAGTGGAGATCGTGATTGATGAGAAAACAGGAAGTTCCCTTAAGGGAAGTGGTGCGGGGAACATGCTCATTGAAATAAACACCAACGGGAAGTTTAATATGTGGGGAGACTTTATTACTTCACGGGGGGAATACAATTTTAAGTACGGGGGCTTTATCGATAAGAAATTTAATGTGGAACCCAATGGTACCATCGTCTGGAATGGGGATCCTTTACAGGCTGATGTAAATTTAACCGCCACCTATTCCTTATATGCAAACCCTTCGGTGCTGCTCGACAATGCCCAGTATACCCGGAAGATTGAAACCGAGGTAGTAATAAATATGCTGGGAGAGCTGGTGCAACCAACCTTTGATTATGAGATTCGATTTCCAACAGCAAGTGCTGTAACCAACTCGGAACTTCAATACCGTTTGGACGATAATACAAAAAGGGAAATGCAGGCCTTCTCCCTGCTCTCCCAGGGAGCGTTTATTAATGACCTGAGTATTACCCAGCAAGCCGTTACCGGAAACCTGGTGCAGACTGCTTCCAGTATGTTTAACCAGATCCTGAATTCCGGAGACGGGGTATTCGATGTTGGGGTATCTTATGAGATCGGGGAACGCAATCCTAACCAGGATTTCGTTACTGACGACCGGTTAGGGGTTACAGTTTCCACACAAATCAGTGACCGGATCCTGGTTAATGGTAAGATAGGAATGCCCATCGGAGGGGTAAGTGAAAGTGTAGTGGCCGGGGATGTTGAGGTACAGATCCTTCTAAATGATGACGGAACCCTGAGTGCCACCATATTTAATCGTGAGAACGAGATACGTCAGTTTTTTGCTCAGGAACAGGGGTATACCCAGGGGGTAGGTTTGTCTTATCAGGTAGAATTTGATACCTTTAGGGAGCTTTTCAGAAAGCTTCTGGGTAAGGATCGTCAATCCCCCATTGAAGAAGATGAAAAACAAGCGCCTTCAACAACCTCCAATTCAAAACGAACTTTAGGAAATGGTATGGTAACCATCCGCCCTAAAAACGATAACTAGTACCCACCTGTAATGATCTTTTGTATGCTTCCTTTTCATGAAACGGAGAAGGGCTGGTATGCATGTTTTCGGTCCCGTTTTACTTGCATTTATTTTCGGGTTCAATTCCCGGGAATTAGTGAAAATCCTGAACTTTTTTATGCTCGAATAGCTTGTTAAATAGGAATTTATCAACGAAAACGTTTGAAATTTTCATTATTAATAATACAAGGTGTTTCATTGCCTTATTATTAAAAATTCTTTGGTAGTTTTACGTTGATCAAAAAAAAATGCATGTCTTCAAGTATTAAAAAAATAGGAGTGATGACGTCCGGAGGTGATTCTCCAGGGATGAACGCGGCTATTCGTTCTGTGGTTAGAACCTGCGCATTTCACAAGGTGAAATGTGTTGGAATCTACAGGGGGTATCAGGGGCTCATAGAAGGAGATATGGTGGAAATGTCTGCCCGGAGTGTGCGCAATATCATTAATCGTGGCGGAACCATTTTGAAATCGGCCAGATCACAGGAATTCCGTACCAAGGAAGGGCGAAAAAAGGCCCACGAAAATCTGTTGAAAAACGGAGTTGATGCCCTGGTGGTTATCGGCGGAGATGGAAGTTTTACCGGAGGAATGATCTTTAACGAGGAGTTTGGGTATCCCGTAATTGGAATTCCCGGAACTATTGATAATGACATCTACGGCACGAAATTTACCCTGGGATACGATACAGCACTTAATACAGCCGTGGAAGCTATAGACCGTATCAGGGATACGGCAAGTTCGCATGACCGCTTGTTCTTTATTGAGGTTATGGGACGCGATGCTGGCCATATTGCCTTAAATGTAGGTGTTGGAGCAGGGGCTGAAGAGATTTTGATACCGGAGGAGAACCTGGGTCTGGATCGCTTACTCGAATCACTGGAGAAAAGCCGGATTACCGGAAAGACTTCATCTATCGTAGTGGTGGCAGAAGGTGATAAAACCGGGAAAAATGTTTTTGAGCTCGCAGAATATGTAGAAACAAATATGCCGGATTACGATATCCGGGTTACGGTGCTGGGCCATGTGCAGCGCGGAGGTACTCCGACTTGTCGGGACCGGGTACTGGCCAGTAGGATGGGTGTAAAAGCTGTTGAAACCCTTATTGAAGGAAAATCAAATTTCATGGTAGGGATCAGCAATGACGAACTTAATCTTACTCCCCTGGAGCAGGCTGTTAAAGGAAAATCAGAGATTGATAAGGAACTCATCAGAGTTTCCGATATCATGACCACTTAATATTAGTAGAATAAAAATTAGAACACATGTCAACATTAAAAATTGGTATAAACGGATTTGGTAGAATTGGAAGACTGGTTTTCAGGGCTTCTTTTGAAAGAAATGATGTGGAGGTTGTCGCAGTCAATGACCTTCTTGATGTGGAGCATCTGGCATATCTTTTAAAATATGATTCTGTTCATGGCAGATTCAACGGTACCGTGGAGATCAAAGATGGTCACCTCGTGGTTAATGGTAAAACCGTTCGAATTACAGCAGAGAAAGATCCGAAAAGTCTGAAATGGGATGAGGTAGGTGCTGATGTCGTAGCTGAATGTACCGGTATTTTCACCACTCTTGATACTGCTCAGTATCACCTTGATGCCGGAGCGAAGAAAGTAGTGATCTCGGCTCCGTCTAAAGATGCGCCAATGTTTGTGATGGGCGTAAATCATAAGGAGGCAAAGGCGTCTGATAATATCGTGTCTAACGCTTCCTGTACCACCAACTGTCTTGCGCCGATAGCCAAGGTGCTTAATGACCATTTTGGCATTGAGGAAGGACTGATGACAACGGTTCACGCAACAACCGCTACCCAGTTAACTGTAGATGGTCCTTCAAGAAAGGATTACAGAGGGGGTAGAAGTGCGCTTTTAAATATTATTCCTGCATCAACAGGTGCGGCCAAAGCTGTGACCAAAGTGATACCTTCATTGGTGGGTAAACTTACTGGGATGGCCTTCCGGGTTCCTACTGCCGATGTTTCTGTGGTAGACCTTACGGTTCGCCTGGAAAAGGAAACTTCATATGAAGAGATAAAAAAGGTTATGAAAGCAGCCTCAGAGGGAGAACTTAATGGAATTTTAGGCTATACGGAAGAAGATGTGGTTTCTCAGGATTTTGTTGGGGAAAAATGTACATCTGTATTCGATGCAGGAGCTGGTATTGAGCTCAATTCCAAATTCTTTAAGGTAGTTTCCTGGTACGATAACGAAATGGGATATTCCAATAAACTGGTTGACCTGGCTCAGTACGTACACGGGCTTTAAGAAATTAAAATATTAGCAGGTGTTAAATATCCTCTCCCGGAAGGGAGAGGATCATTTTGATTTGATATCATGATATTAATAGTAGATAGTGGCGCCACAAAGGCCGATTGGATAGCACTGGATGAACAGGGCGAAAAATTGTTTATGACCCAAACGCTGGGTTTAAGTCCTGAAGTGTTGACCAAGGAAATCATAGACGAACGGCTGGCCAATAACTTTGAGTTGTACAAACATCGAAAAGAGGTGTCTCAGCTGTATTTCTATGGTGCAGGGTGTGGTACACAACGCATGAGAGATTTTCTCAAAGGCATTTTTGAGACCTATTTTGTGAATGCCAAGATTGCCGTTAAAGAGGATACTTATGCAGCGATTTATGCGACAGTGAATCCCGACGAAAATGCCATTGTTTGCATCCTTGGTACAGGGTCAAACTGCAGTTACTGGGATGGCAAAGAGCTTTACCAGAAAGTGACTTCTCTGGGGTATATTCTGATGGATGATTGCAGCGGTAATTATTTTGGGCGTCAACTGTTGAGAGATTACTACTATCGAAAGATTCCTCAGAAACTGGCTTCGAAGTTCGCCAGAGAATACGATCTGGACGAAGATACCATAAAGAATCATTTGTATAAGCAGCCTAATCCAAATACGTACCTGGCTACGTTTGCCCGGTTTTTGATTCAGAATAAGAATGAGGAGTACTCCCAAAAACTTATTCGTAAGGGCATGCAGTTATTCATAGATAATGCCATCAGGCAATACGAACAGGCGAATCAGGTTCCCGTCCATTTTGTGGGGAGTATCGCTTTCTATCTGCAGGAGGAACTTAAACAGGTTATGGAAGATAACGGGTTGCATTTAGGGAAAGTATTAAGACGGCCTATTGACGGTCTTGTAGATTACCATATGGCCATGTTTGGATAGGTTGTTCCTGATGAAGAATATATAAGGTGGTTGTGGATGATGTAAAATAGTTTCCACAACCACTTTTTTTATTTAATGGCGATCATGGAGATCTCTACATTGACAAATTTTGGGAGATTGCCTACTTCCACTGTCTCTCTTGCGGGAGCGGTTTCACTGTCGAAATAAGCGGCATAGATTCCATTAACTCCTCTGAAATCATTCATGTCACTCAGAAATATCGAACTTTTTACCACGTCTTTAAAAGACATGTCTGCTGCAGAAAGAATGGCCTGAAGGTTTTTCATAACCTGTTTGGTTTCTTCTTCAACCCCTCCTTCAGCCACTTCTCCGGTGGCAGGATTAATGCCGATCTGACCACTAATGTACAGGGTGTTCCCTGCGAGTATAGCCTGGTTGTAAGGCCCTATGGGTGCAGGGGCTTTGTCGGTTTTGATGATAGTTTTCATATGGTGGTGTTTTATGATTTTAGAGTCGTCTGTCTGGCTCACGTCGCTGTTCCCATTTCAGGTCGCTGAGCAGGGAAGAGCGGATACCTATTGTAAAGAACCAGGAAGCTCTGGTGCTGAAGGGAACCCATTGAAAATTCATCTGCCAGCTGTCCATTACGCGATCAAACCGGAATTGGGTATAGGTGAATCCCTGTTGTTTGAAGTCGTATCCGGAGGAAATACCTAGCCTCCATTTAGGGGTTAAGTCTACATTTCCGGAAAACATTAAGGAATTGTTGGTGATCTCACTTTGCCTCCTGTTGTTGGAGTAGGTGAGGGCATAGGCCATTCTGAAATTCCATGGCACCTTTGCCTTGTACAGTTCTGTTGGGCCTTCTGAAGCCGTTTCTTCGGGGTCTCTTCCAAAGGTGCGCTTATCGCTGAAATCCCTTCCGCTGCCAAAAAGGTCATCCGGACGACCACCACTTTGGGTATTGTCGTCCCTGTCGTCATCCCTTCCGCTAAAGAGAGAATTATCGATGCTGTAGCTCACATTTACATTCGCCTGGGTGAGACGGAATATACTCCCTCCGTTTTCCAGGTTAAAAACATCGGTGCGGTTGCCTGAATTATCCAGGGCATATGGGTCCAGGGTAGCGCCAAAGTTAATACTCATTTTGTTGTTGAGCAGCTGGGTGTTTCCCGACATACGAACAGGGCTCCAGTTTAAGGAATCGGCGGCAATGTTATAGGAAGACGAGAAATTGAGGTTGTTCAGGAGCTTTACTTTTTTGGGTTCCGTAGCAGTGGTATCCTTGTCCCTGACCTTTGCTTCGACCACATTGCTCAAGGCAAAATTCAGGTTGTTGGAGTTGTTAAGGCCCGGAGTTCCGAAAAGTCCGCCTTCGAACCGGGTGTACATGCGCTGCACTCCGTTCTCGTCTACGTACTCGTCGTAATACTGGTCGAATGCCGGGGTGTAGCCATAGCCTACAGATGGCCTTACTGTGTGTCTTATTGCCTGAATCTTGGCGTCTTCCCTGAAATTAAAGGTACCGTAAAGCGTGGTTCCAACATTGGCGTTAAAATTGTAAGTGCCAAAACGGTCAAATCCGCTAACCGTGTCTCTTGGTTGTTGCATCAGCAACTGATTGTAATCGTCTATGCGGATGGTTTTTAATTGCCATACCTCGTTGTAATTAAAGCTTAGGGAGGTACTGAAGTGCTTGAAGAGCTTGAAATTGGTACTTACAGGTATAACATGGCGGAAACCCGCCTTGGCATCGTCAAACATCTCCGGCTTGAACAACAGGCTGTCTATAGTGTTTATCCGGTTTTCGCCCCGACCGGTGTACTGAAAGTTTATGTTCTGAATAATTCCCTTCTTGGTTCCTGAACGTTTGGCAAAAGGGAAAATTCGTTCCATACTGGCCTGAAGCGTGGGTAGGGTGAGGTTTACCGACTGCGTCTGGGTGTTTTGGCTCACAGCGGCCGTAATACCTACGTTAACCATGGGGTATCCTGAAAATGTCTTGTTGTAATTTACAGACGATTGAAGGGTGTTGTTCAAAAAGTTCCCTGTATTGATCTGGTTAATCGATTGCTGATAGTATTGACTGCTACCAAAATTCACCGATGCTGAAAGCCTTGAATTCGGATTAGCCTTGGCGTCCTGGTTATGATTCCATTGAATATTGTATATGGTACTGCGATTATAATCCGGAAATCCCCGCTGACTATTGATAAGGTTCTCATACCTGAAGCGCAAGGCTCCCCTGTACTTGTAGCGGGCGGCGTAGCTGCTCTCCAGTCTTAAACCATAACTGCCGTTGGTATAATAGTCTCCCAGTACCGCAAGATCCATATAATCATTGATCGCAAAGTAATACCCGCCGTTTTGAAGGGAATAGCCTCTCAGGTTGGTTTGTCCCGGGGTGGGGAGAATGATACCTGAAGCATTGGTTTCCTGGTTCAGGGGGAAATATGCAAATGGTACGGCGATTGGAGTGGGCACATCTGCAATATACATATTACTGAATCCCGCTATGATCTTCTTCTTAGGTACAAATTTTCCATTTCTTACACGGATGTAATAATCGGGGTCTTCAGCATTTTCCGAAGTTGTAAGTTTACCTTCCTTTAAAAAGTATACCGAATCGTTTTCCTTTTTTACGGTTTCGGCATATACTTTCATAGGTTCTCCTATAGACTGCTCAGATCTGGAATTAAAGATAAGAGCTCTTTTGGTGTCAAAGTTGAAGCGAATGGAGTCCGGTTCCACTACATTGTTTCCCTGTTTAAAATAGGGGGTCTGACTATAGTTTCCGGTACTGTCTTTTATACGCCCGGCATAGACTTCATTTGTGTTGTAGTCGATAACGATGATTCCGGCTTTAAGCTCGTATTCCTGATAATATACCTCGGCTTCATTGTAAAGGTAGATCCTGTTCTCACTTCTGTTTATTTGCCTGTAGTCTTTAGCGTTATACTGGATATCCCCCAGGAGAAACCCCTGGGCAGGCTGAATGCTGTCTGTTGCGGTGCTGTCCTGATGATTCCCGGGCAGGAAATTTTCAGGTGCTTTTATGTTTATGCTGTCTTTAAGAGGTTGGGTTGGCAAAGGTTCTGGAAGGGGAGAAACCTGTCCTAAAATGACACTGCTGAAAAACAGGAGTATAAGACTTAAAAGTATGTTGAGTTTGTTTGCTAGCAAAGCTTTAAATCCTATTTTTGTACAATAAAGCGGTAAGGTTTTAGCCGTGCCAAACTTACGTATATTTTTTGGTCTGTTAATTATTTATGCTAATTTTTAACCAATAAAGAAGCCCTGATTTCGTTTGATATCTATGAAGCAATCCGATTTTTTTACTGTTATTCTTTTTAGCCTGCTGAGTATGAGTTTCCTCCACGGAAAACCCCTTGATCCACCTGCTAAGAGCAAGGTTTTTACTGTGGTTCTGGATGCGGGCCACGGAGGTCATGATCCGGGGAATTTAGGGAATGGGTTTAAGGAAAAGGATATTGCCCTGAACATTGTGCTTGAGATCGGGGAAATGCTGGAGAAAAATCCATCTTTCAAAGTAGTCTACACCCGTAAAACGGATGTTTTTGTTGACCTTAAAGAACGTGGCAATATAGCCAATAAGGCTAAAGCTGATCTTTTCATATCCGTACACTGTAATTCACATCATTCAAGTGCCCATGGTACGGAAACCTGGGTATTGGGGTTAAACGGGAATAAATACAATATGGAGGTTGCCAAAAAAGAGAACTCGGTAATCTACCTGGAGGAGGATTATGAGGTTAATTATGCAGGGTATGATATTAATGCCCCGGAATCGCTCATCGGTCTTACGATGATGCAGGAAGAATATCTTGATCAAAGTATTTTACTGGCAGACGCTATACAGGACAATTTTGAAAATAAACTTAAGCGTAAAAACCGTGGGGTGAAACAGAATATTTTCGTTGTGCTGCTTCAAACCTACATGCCCAGTGTATTGATTGAGACCGGATTCCTTACCTACAAGCCGGAAGGACAGTATCTAAACTCTGCCAGGGGACAGCGGGAAATGGCCGTATCGGTTACCGAAGCAGTTTTCACTTATAAAAATATGGTCGAAGGCTTTGTGGGAGACGATTTTTCATTCGAAGTACGCAAAGATGATGTCGGGTTGAATTCTGCGACGGGGGGTGATATTGCAGAATCCAGGGACGCATTGCTTAAGGATGCCGATCACGATGTGATTTTTAAGGTGCAGATTGCCGCCAGTTCTAAGGATTTGGAATTGCAACCTTTTAATTTTAATGGTTTGTCGGAACTAAGTAAGGAAAAGGCCGGTGCTATATATCGGTATTTTTATGGAGCTACCCACAGTTGGGAGGAAGTACAGGGACTGCAACAAACTGCTGCTGCAAAAGGTTTCCCTTCCTGTTTTATTGTTGCATATAAGAACGGTGAGAAAATGGACCTTGAAACAGCAGTGAAATCAATAGCTAATTAACATCCTTCTTTTGAAAATATTTCTAATTTTGTTACTTATCCTTAAATAAGAGACCCTTTGAAATTATCAAGAGAACTAAAAACAGCTATAATCATCATAGGGGGGATCCTTTTGTTCGTACTTGGATTCACCTTCCTTAAATCATCTTCACTTTTTGATTCCAGTAAAACATTTTATGCCGTTTATCAAAATGTTAACGGGCTCACTGCCGGTACCTCAGTCGATATAAATGGCTTAGCCGTAGGAAGCATAAAGGATATTCGCTTTGTCGATGAGCGGGGAAACCTCGTGGTTACCTTCACGGTTTCCAAGGACTTTGAGTTTTCTGAGAATAGTGAGGTAGAGATCTATGACACAGGAATAATTGGGGGTAAAAGCCTTCGCATTATCCCGGTTTTTGATGGAGGCCCTACGGCAAAATCCGGAGACACTCTGGTGTCGAGTATCAAACCTGGTATTACCGATTTGGTTACCCAGCGGTTAAATCCTCTGCAGGAAAAACTGGAAATGTTACTCACCAGTGCAGATACGGTTCTGGTAGGTATGGATAAGGTGATGAATCCGGAGTCTCGTGAAAATTTGCGCTCCGGTATTGAAAATCTCAATGATGTTCTTGTCAATGTAAAATCGGTTTCCGGAAAACTGGATCAGTTTCTGGATGACAATAAGGAAAACCTGGGTACTTCTTTGGAAAACGTGGGCAGATTAACTGCTAACCTGGCAAAAGTAAGCGATACCATTGCAGAGGCAGATCTGGGTAAGACTATAAGGGCACTGGAGAGCACTGCATCTAATCTGAACGAGATGATCTCGAAAATCCAGCAGGGCGATGGTTCTCTGGCAAAATTAATAAACGATGAGAAATTGTATAACAACCTGAACAGTGCTTCGGGTGAGTTGCAACTTTTATTGGAGGATATGCGTGTAAATCCAAAGAGATATGTACACTTCTCCCTTTTCGGAAAAAAGGCTGAACCTTACGAAGGGCCTCTTGAAGAGAACCCATCAAATTAACTCATACCATTAAATTTAAATCTATTCATGAATCTGATACCTCAAATACTGTTTGTGCTTGTTCTGGCTTCCGGGATTGGCTATTTCGCCAGGAATATTAAAAAGCTGATCAGGAATATCAAGCTCGGAAAACATATAGATCGTAACGATCATCCTGCAGAACGTTGGAAGCATATGGCGCGCATTGCCCTTGGACAACAAAAAATGGTGGTTCGTCCAATTGCAGGATTCTTACATGTGATCGTGTATGTTGGGTTTATTATAATCAATATTGAGGTTTTAGAAATTATCATTGATGGTATATTCGGTACGCATAGAATCTTTTCTTTTTTAGGAGGTTTTTACGATGTGCTCATCGGTTCCTTTGAAATTCTTGCTTTTCTTGTTATTGTTGCAGTTGTCATATTCTGGATACGGCGAAACATTATGAGGCTGCAGCGTTTTATCAAGCCGGAAATGAAGGGTTGGCCTAAGAATGATGCAAATATCATTCTGTATTTTGAGGTGGTCCTTATGCTGCTTTTCCTTACCATGAACGGTAGTGATCTTCAATTACAGCACCTCGGGGCAGAGCACTACACTCAGGCAGGAGCCTTTCCTGTAAGTCAGTATTTGCTTCCGTTGTTTGATGGGTTAAGTGAAGGAACTCTTATTGTCATTGAGCGCACAGCATGGTGGCTGCACATTGTGGGTATCCTTATTTTCCTGAATTACCTGTATTTTTCAAAACACCTACATATCCTTCTCGCATTCCCAAATACCTGGTATGCTAACCTTAAGCCCAAGGGTGGGTTCAATAACCTTGAGGCGGTAACAAAAGAGGAGCAACTTATGATGGATCCTGATGCAGATCCTTTTGCAGCTGCTGAAGGGGATGATGCGGAAGGGGAACCCGAAAAATTTGGTGCTTCAGACGTTACGGACCTGAATCAGGTTCAATTGCTTAACGCCTATACCTGTACTGAATGCGGAAGGTGTACCAGTGAATGCCCTGCTAACCAAACAGGGAAAAAGTTGAGTCCGCGTAAGATTATGATGGATACCCGCGACAGACTTGAAGAGGTGGGTAGAAATATAGATGCTAACAACGGCACTTTCAAGGATGACGGAAAACAATTACTCGACGATTATATTACCCGCGAAGAGCTATGGGCATGTACCACATGTAATGCCTGTGTTGAAGCCTGTCCGGTGAGTATTGATCCTTTATCCATAATAATGGATATGAGAAGGTATCTGGTTATGGAGCAATCTGCCGCTCCCGCAGAACTGAATAATATGATGTCGAATATTGAGAACAATGCTGCTCCCTGGCCGTTTAATCAAATGGACAGGCTGAATTGGAAAGATGAATAAATAATTAATTAACCTTAACCTATACACTGATTATGAAAAAAGAAGACGTAGATAAGATCCTGAAAGAGAAACTGGAGAACGGAGCACACGTTAGTCCTGTTTTACCTGAAGGGATGAAGAACTATCTCATCGATATAGACGGTACCATTTGTGATGATATCCCGAATGAGGAGCCGGAAAGAATGGCAACCGCTGAAGTTTATCCGGATGCCCTTAAAACCCTGAACAAGTGGTTTGATGAAGGCCATATTATTTTCTTCTTTACCTCCCGTACAGAAGATCACAGGGCAGTTACCGAGGAGTGGTTGAATCGTCATGGATTTAAATATCATGGGATGGTGATGGGAAAACCCAGAGGAGGGAATTATCACTGGATAGATAACCACCTGGTGAAGGCTACCCGTTATAATGGTAAATTTACGGACCTGGTGGATAAGGAAGTGACCATTCAGGTTTTCGATGACGGCAGACACGATTGATAATGTAAAACCCCGCAAGGGAAAAAATACGAGCAAATTGCTATGAGTGAAGCATTAAAAGTTCCAACAATGGCGGAGATGATGGCTGCCGGAAAATCGCCTGAAGTTTTGTTTTGGGTGGGATGTTCCGGTAGTTTTGACGACAGGGCCAAGAAAATAACCAAAGCCTTCGTGAAAATCCTGAACAAGGCAGGAGTTGAATTTGCTGTTTTGGGAACTGAGGAGAGTTGTACAGGCGATCCTGCAAAAAGAGCAGGGAATGAATTCCTGTTTCAAATGCAGGCAATGACCAATATAGAGGTGATGAATGCCTACGAAGTAAAGAAGGTTGTCACCGCTTGCCCCCATTGTTTTAATACCCTGAAAAATGAATATCCTTCACTTGGAGGAGATTATGATGTAGTGCATCATACACAGTTCCTGAAGTCTCTTCTCGAGGATGGAAGGTTAACCATTGAAGGTGGTAAATTTAAAGGGAAGCGTATTACTTTTCATGACCCATGTTACCTGGGCAGAGCCAACAACGTTTATGAGGCTCCACGGGATCTGATTAAAAAGTTGGATGCTGAACTGGTGGAAATGAAAAATTGCCGCAAAAAAGGATTGTGTTGTGGTGCCGGGGGAGCTCAGATGTTTAAAGAACCTGAGAAGGGTAATAAAGACATCAATATAGAGCGTACTGAACAGGCGCTGGAAACCAGGCCGGATATTGTAGCTGCAGGGTGCCCGTTTTGTAATACCATGTTGACGGACGGAGTTAAAGGAAAGGAAAAGGAAGAAGAGATTGAAGTATTGGATATCGCAGAACTGATAGCCAATGCTGATGATCTTTAAAAAAGAAGATTATTATGTTGGTGTCTTTTGAAAGTTTGCCTGATGATGCCAGAGTTTGGATATACCAGGCCAGCAGGACTTTTACAGATGATGAAATTGAGGAGCTGAGATCCAGTCTCAACGAATTTCTAAAACAGTGGACGGCCCATGGGGCCAACCTCAGGGCCGGGTATGAAATTCGCTATAAACGATTTCTGATTATAGCTTTGGATCAGTCTATGAATATGGCTTCCGGATGCTCCATTGATGCATCAGTTCATTTTATCCAGGAACTGGAGAAAAAATACGGAATTGATTTGCTGGATAAGATGAATGTGTCCTACAGGCAGGGCGATTTTATTGCATATAAGCCACTTGTTGATTTTAAGAAAATGGCTAAGGACAGAGCGGTGTCCCAAAACACCATTGTATTTAACAACCTGGTTAATACAAAGGAAGAGTACCAAAATTATTGGGAGGTGCCCGCAAGAGATAGCTGGCACGCCCGTTTTATGAGTTAAAGGTCGTCAGTTTTCCCAAATCCTGAATTAACCTATCCCCAAAACCTTAAATACTGATTGCTGAATGAGATCTGCAAATGTTGCTGTGTTCCTGTGTATGATGTCGGTTTTTTGGCTGCAAAGCCAGACAACGCCTGATCCTCTGTTAGCTGAAAATCCCGAAAAACAATCCCAATGGGTGGATAGCGTATATAATGCGATGACACTGGATGAGCGTATCGGCCAGCTATTCATGGTACAGGCTTTTTCAAACAAGGAGAAATCCTATAATGAAACTATCGAATCGCTTATCAGGGATTATCATATTGGAGGAATCATCTTTACAAAGGGAGGTCCAGTAAGGCAGGCGGAACTTACCAATGCCTGGCAGGAGCTCTCCAAAACCAAAATGTTGATCGCCTTGGATGCTGAATGGGGCCTTTCCATGCGCCTGGATTCAACCTTTGCCTATCCCTATAATATGGCGATGGGAGCAGTACAAAATAATGATCTTATTGAAGCAGCGGGTAAACGTATCGGCGAGCATTGTAAACGACTTGGGGTGCACGTCAATTTTGGTCCGGTAGTGGATGTTAATACCAACCCTGATAATCCGATAATAGGTAACCGTTCTTTCGGTGAAAATAAAATGAACGTTACCGAAAAGGCAATGGCATATACCAGAGGGTTACAGTCTGCAGGGATTCTGGCCAACGCAAAACACTTTCCCGGTCATGGGGATACCGATCAGGATTCTCACAAGACACTTCCTACCGTATCTTTTGATAAGAGTCGGCTGGATAGCATTGAGCTTTATCCTTACCGACGCATGTTCGGCGAAGGTTTAGCAAGCGTTATGGTGGCTCATCTAAATGTTCCCGCCCTGGAACGGAAAAAGGACATGCCTACATCTTTATCCGAAAATGTGGTTACTGACCTGTTAAAGGAAGAAATGTCTTTTAAGGGATTGATTTTCACGGATGCCCTGGGAATGAAAGGGGTTTCTCAATACGGCAAGGCAGGGGATACAGATGTTCAGGCTTTTCTTGCCGGGAATGATATCCTTTTGATGTCTGAAGATGTACCTGAGGCTGTAGCGAGTATTAAAAGTTCCCTGGCTAAAGGAAAGATCACGGCCCCCAGGCTTGAACATTCCGTTAAGAAAATACTTAAAGCAAAATATAAAGTAGGGTTAAACCGTTATCAACCCGTTTCAATAGATGGTATTGCTAAAGATCTCCATACTGCAGATGATGATGTGCTGTATAAGGAGATCATGGAAAATGCCATAACCCTCGTAAGGAATGACCGGCAATTAGTCCCTGTCAGGGACCTTGAAGAAAGAAGGATTGCCTATGTCAAGATGGGGGATGGAGATCATCAGCCCTTCCTTTCGACATTGAAGAAATATACCAAAGTAGATTTTATTCGGGGAGCAGACCTTGCTGATCTCCTTGAGCGTTTAAAACCGTATGAGACCGTTATTATAGGTTTTCACAGGGATACTGATACTCCCTGGAAGGCCGCAGAACTTACTGATACAGAAAAAACCTGGCTTTATGAAATCTCAAGGCTTAAGGATGTGATCCTCGATGTATTTGTAAAACCGTACGCTTTGAAGGAGTTGAAGTCTATTGGTAATATCGAATCTTTAGTGGTGAGTTACCAAAACGATCCACTGGCGCAGATCGCCTCTGCAGAGGTGATCTTTGGTGCTGTAAAAGCCAGAGGAATCCTTCCGGTAACTGTCAATGAGTGGATGCCGGAAAACCTGGGGTATAATACGAATTCTTTATCGCGATTAGGGTACAGCTTTCCGGAAGCGGTAGGCATGGATGGTACTAATCTTAAAAGGATTGATTCTGTAATTAACAGGGCCATTAAAACAGGAGTTACTCCAAGTGCACAGATTCTTATTGCCAGGCGCGGGAGAGTAATATATAATAAAAGTTTTGGTCGCTTCGATTACGCCCAGGAGGCAGAAAGGGTACGGGATTCGAATATTTATGACCTTGCATCACTAACCAAAATATTAGCCACACTTCCTGTGATCATGCAGCTTACGGAAAGGGGGGAGATTTCCCTGGAATCACGCTTGGGTGAAATGTTACCGGATCTCAAAGGAAGTAATAAGGAAAATTTACGCCTCATAGAGGTGCTCTCACACTATGCAAGATTAAAACCCTGGTTGCCATTCTATATGTATACTCTTGACGATGGGACCAAGAAGCCAAGTGACAATTATTATCGTATGGAGCCGGATGCAGATTATAATGTCCGGATCGCAGACGAACTATACATGCGCGGAGATTACCAGGATTCTATTATTAAGATCATCAAAGAAAGTGACTTACTTAAGGTTAAGCAATATCGCTATAGTGATCTTCCCTATTTTTTTCTGCAAAGATTTATAGAGAGAAAGCTTAAAAAGCCCTTGGATGAGGTGGTTCAGGAAAATTTCTATCGTCCTTTGGGGATGAGCCATACTACTTATAACCCTCTTGAAAAATTTAAAAAAGGAGAAATTGTACCTTCGGAGGTGGATGATTATTACAGGTACCAGACCCTTCAGGGATACGTGCACGACATGGCTGCGGCCATGCTCGGCGGGGTAGGGGGCCATGCCGGACTCTTCAGTAATGCTGATGATGTGGCCAAGATCATGCAGATGTATCTTCAGAAGGGGTATTACGGTGGAGAACGTTTTTTTACTTCCCAAACCCTGGATAAATTCAATACCTGCTACTACTGTGAAGAGGATAACCGAAGGGGAGTGGGGTTTGATAAACCACAGTTGGGTGAGGCAGGACCTACCTGCGGATGTGTTTCTATGACCAGTTTCGGACATTCCGGATTTACCGGAACCTATGCATGGGCTGACCCCGAAGAAGACCTTATTTATATCTTTCTTTCGAACAGAACCTTTCCAAGCATGGAAAACAGGAAGTTAATCACTGAAGGTACGCGAACTGTTATACAGGAAATCATTTACGACTCCATTCTTAATTGATAAAACCTACATATTAACTAAATTTGCTAAAGATGCTGTAAATCCTTGCAGAAAGGGAAAAGCAGGCAAATCAGGAAATATGAAAATAGGTATTGTATGTTATCCGACATTCGGAGGGAGTGGTGTAGTAGCAACAGAATTGGGAATGGCCCTGGCCAAACGAGGGCATGAAATTCATTTCATTACCTATAGCCAGCCGGTCAGGCTGGAGTTGCTGGATAAGAATATCCACTTTCATGAAGTAAATGTTCCTGAATATCCCCTTTTTCATTATCAGCCTTATGAATTGGCTTTATCCAGTAAATTGGTGGATATGGTTAAAATGCATGATATCGAGTTGCTTCATGTTCACTATGCGATACCCCATGCCTATGCAGGTTATATGGCGAAAATGATGCTGGCGGAAGTCGGTATAAAGCTGCCTATGGTTACCACCCTTCACGGAACAGATATTACCCTTGTTGGGAATCACCCTTTTTATAAGCCAGCCGTAAATTTCAGTATTAATAAGTCTGATATCGTTACTTCTGTTTCTGAGAGCCTCAAGCAGGATACCTACAGGCATTTTGATGTCAAGATCGATATACATGTGGTTCCTAATTTTATCGATGTCAATAAATATCAGGGAATTACCAAAGACTGTAAACGGGAGCGAATGGCAAATAAGGATGAGCGCATCGTAACTCATGTAAGTAATTTTCGGAAAGTAAAGCGTATACCTGATGTTATAAAGACCTTTTATCTGATCCAGAAGGAAGTCCCCTCCAAGCTCATAATGGTAGGAGAGGGGCCGGAAAAGGAGGCTGCTGAACGGTTATGTGAAAACCTGGGGATGGCAGAGAAAGTGATCTTTGTGGGGAATAGCAATGAAGTGGATAAAATACTGGGATATTCGGACCTTTTTCTGTTGCCTTCGGAAACGGAAAGTTTTGGATTGGCAGCTCTTGAGGCGATGGCAAACGGGGTTCCGGTAATTTCCAGTAATACCGGGGGTATTCCTGAGGTCAATGAGCAGGGGTTTAGTGGTTATCTAAGCAATGTTGGCGAGTGTGATGATATGGCTGAAAAGGGGATAAGTATATTAAAGGATGATGCAACACTTTCTAAATTTAAAAATCAGGCCATAGCACAGGCTTCCCGGTTTGATATTGATAAGATCGTAACGATGTACGAAGACTTGTATAAGGAAGCCTTTACCAAGGTATTAGGGTAAGTGGGTAATTCCTTGTGATGTAGTGCCTCTTTTCCGTAAAATAAACGACTTCATACGTGCAAGCGTTGGGCCTTGAATTTTCGATCAAATAATCCGAATTTTTGTGGATGAAATTGAGGGTGTCTGCAGACCTTAAACTAATTTTAATGTATTGGATATTAGTGTAATATGTGATTTTGGTATCTCCGTTATTTTCATCTTCCTCTTATGTTACTGATATTCCTACAAAAGATGACCCTTCTTTTTCTATAATTAAATCCTGAATAATCTTACATAATTTATATATTTACCAATGTAATTTGGCCTTTTCAGGGGCGTACATATTAGAATAAAAGCAATTACTTAAACTATCTTATGAAAAAAAATTACTTTTTTGGAATTTGTTTGATTCTCTTGGTATCAACGTTTCAACTTTTTGGCCAGGAAAGGCAGGAAGGCTGGGTATTTGATGTAGGTTATAATTTTGTTGACGATTCAGGAACCAGGGGTAACGAACCCTTTAATATCGGTGAAAACTGGAATTCAACCTTTTATCCAAACCGGTTTGGTGCGGGGTACGCCTTAGCTAACGGGTTCACTTTCCAGGGAGTTTTTACTCTGAATAAATATAAGGAAGGGAAAATTATTGATGGGACTGAAATCACAGCTGATCAGAATTATTTCGCCATAGATGGTAGTATTACCTATGCTTTAAATAAGTTTTTCGGGAAAAGAGGATTTTTCGATCCTTACCTTGCTACCGGAGCAGGGCTTAGTTCAGTTAATAAAAATGAAATAATAACTTTTAATCTTGGAGGAGGAGCCAATTTCTGGTTTAACGATAATTTAGCCTTAAACCTTGGAACCTTGGGTAAATGGGGCTTAGGAGATGATTCCGGTAGAAATCACATTCAGCATAGTATTGGTGTGGTTATCCGCCCGGACTTGTTTAAGAAAAAGCCTGAACCTACTCCGATGCCTGTAAGACAAGCTGAACCTGAACCAGATATGGAACCCGAGGTTCTGCCTGTTGTAGAGGAGCCCGTTGAAGAAGAGGTAGAAGAAGTAATTCCAGCGAAGTCAGAAGAGGAAATTTTAAGAGAGCAGAAGACGGCAGAGCTTGAAGCAATGGATAAGGTTTATTACGCTTTTGATTCTTCTTATATCACTGAAGATGATAAGAGAATTGTAGATGAAATGATTGCCTTTATGAATAAGTATCCTAATGCTAAGCTGGAAATCCGGGCGCATGCCGATAGCAGAGGTACAGAAGAGTACAATCTGTGGTTATCAGACCGAAGAGCCAAGCGCATTGTTGATTATGCAGTGAGCAAAGGGATTGATGCCTCCAGGCTGATAGCTGTTGGACTGGGAGAAAATCAATTGGTTAACAATTGTGTTGAAGGTACTCCATGTACTCCGGAGCAACACAGAGAGAACAGAAGAACCGAATATAAACTTTTATGGGAGTAACATTCTCCTGTATTCCAAAAATTAAAAAAGGCTCCGGATTTCCGGGGCCTTTTTTTATGAATTCGGTTGCTACCTGATCATTTTATTTTTCAGCGAATGGAATAATAGTTTTAAAGATTTTAGTTTCCTAGTTATTGAATATTCAATTCACATTTAATTTACAGGGTATGCTGTGGGACTTGTAAAAGATCACCCGATATCTTTCTTAGCATAGCTTTAAGTGCGCGTTCGTATTATCTGGGTTTACTTATTACGAGCTTGGCTTTCTTTTGGTCACCGTTATCATTTTCCAGACTTAGTATATATAAGCCACGAGAGAGCCCTTCAAGAGGGAGGGTGTATAACCTGCTGTTCTCTTTGTTTGACAAAGGTGCACTTGATTTTAATGCTGAGGGATCAAAACCTTTAATGAGCCTTCCATTCAGGTCGAAGAGCTGAATAGTCTTTAATGGAATCCCGCTATTTCCGTAAAGGAAATTCACTTCTTCAGCTGCCGGATTTGGGAATATATTTAATGCGATATTTCCTCTTTCATCATCGAAGGTAATAAGGTCTTCTAATTCTACATTTTTAGCAGATAATACCTCTAATGCAAATAGCGAATACGTACCATCAAGGACATTGATTAAGAAATTAAGTCGATCATCCGTAACGGTTGCCGGTATGCTCATCATAGCAGATTGCTTACTGGATATAAGTTTTCCCAGATCCAGGTTCTTTATTTCAACATTTTCTACGCTAAGATCATACACGACATTGTTTTCATCTTCCCTGCCCAGGTAAATGTTGAGTACGTAATCACCATTCGGAACGATGATTTCAAATTCCATTTGTGGGTCGTTCATATCCACATTCCTTTCCGTAGAATAAAGTTGCAGATAGGTAGATTCATCCAGGTAAGGGGGGATGGAACTGTTTCTGTCACTATAGTTCAATTCTCCCTTATTGTTTTTACCTCCAAAAACCTCATAATAGGTACCCAGGTAATATCCGTCATCCGGATTTTTTTCCCAATCCGGGCCATTATCGTTGGCTTTTACTGTGACATCTCCACCAACATTGATTCGATAAAGAGGTTTAAGTTCGGGGTTGTTAATTACCTCGGCCTGCAGGATAATTTCCAGGGGAGAGTTTTCACCATTATGAACAACCTGTAACAAGGCCTTTTTTTTACCAATGGTTTGTGTTGCAGGATTAAAGGTTATATCCGCCGCAATACTTGAGGCTGTATTTAACGAAGCAGGTATTTCAAACTCATGCTCAAATAAGAAAGCGTCTTCACCTCTAATGGAAATAGAACTTATATTATTTATTCCATTGAATTCCTGAGAAGGATTCGTTAAAATTAATTCCATATTGGCGATCTCGCCATCGATGATGTGTTTCCCGAAATCTAAGGTATCGCGATTGCTCACCAGGTCAGGTTCTGGGCGTTCTATAACCTTGATGGTGGTAGTATCGGTACCTGTAAGACCATAACGATCTGCTATGGTAAGAGTAACCAGGTACTCTCCGGGTTCCTCAAAGGTATAATTTAAGTCTTGCCCGCTAGCGATGTCTCCATTTCCAAGGTCCCAGGCGTAGGTGTTTATACCATAATCATCTGTGGACTGCCTGGCAGAGAAGCTGACGGAAAGCGGATTATAACCGGTATTTTTATCAGTGCTAATTTTAGCTATCGGAGGCTCATTATAGTTTCTAGGGTCAATTAATATTTCAATTCCATTGATAAATGGATTTTGAACGATACCTTTTAAATCTATATTTAATTCCCCATCTTCTACTAAAACTTCTTTGGAGAACATTCCTCCAATTTTAAATCCAAATTTCTTAATCACATCAAATTGAGGATCTACAACTTCTTTCTCCAAGGTTATGCTAAACAACCTATCTCCAACAGAACTTGTTTTTTCAAATGAGGTTCCAAAATACAGGTTCACTACATAAGTACCATTGACGACAGGAATACTGTATTTCAGTTCAGATTTGGCATTATATTTCTCGGAAGAAAACAGTTGTTCAAATGTACTTTTATCGATATAATTCGGGATAGACCCATTTTTGTCAAAATAATTGAGATCAGTTCCATTATATACGCTACCTCCGTTAACTGTGAAATCATCATATTTTTGAGTTCCATTCTTATTATCCGGAAACCAATCAGGTCCTTCATCCATTGAAACAATTCCTTCTCCTCCCGTGTTTATTCTCAAAATTGGGATAAGCTCCAATGTATTCGGGATATCATTAGATGTTAGATTAACCGAAACTTTTTGATCGTTATTATAATAGAGAGTAAAATTAGCTGCATCGAATTGCCCTTCTCCAGTGTATGTAATTTCAAATGTTATAGTAGAATTCGATTTTATCAATTCAGGAAGGGTTACATTCTCTATTTTAAAAAGATTTGAACTCGATCCGGTAATGGTCAAAGAATCCGGTAAAATTGCCATATTACCATCTCTAACATAGGTTTCAATGATTTTAGTTTCCCCTGGTTTGAAAACCACCTGCGAAGGGAGATTAATTTTACTATTAATTAACTTTATCCCGGATGGGGTATCATAGTTGTAATACTCCATATTTTTCTGGTTTCCTCCCCCTTTTACAGGGGAACCACCCGCTACAAATATTCCATTTCCGGAAACGATACCCTGGGTGCCATGACGATTATGATTCATATCATCTCCCACTGTCCATTGCTGACTAACCGGGTCAAATATCTCAGTTATCTTAAAGGCTTCGGGAGAGTTATTTACCTCACCTCCTGCAACATAAATCTTATTTTTGAAATTCACCGTTATGGCGCCTGCCCTGGGTGTGGGGATATTAGAAGATGGATCAAGGGTTTCCCAGGAGTTCGTATTGAAATCGTAAACGTCAACCTCAGGTATAATCGGGGTAAATACCCCTCCGTTCCCACCGGAAAGCCTACCTCCGATGGCATATAGTTTATTATCGGCTAAAACGGCATGAAAATGATCTCTGGCATGAGGGGCATCGGGTAGTACATTCCATTCACCAGTTATAGGGTCATAGCTGTCAAAATAGGGGACATATCCGCCATCGTGTCCGTCTGTATTTCCTCCCACTATGTAGAATTTATCATTGTAAACTACAAGTCCAGAGGAGCCTCTGCGTCTGGATTCAGGTATGTCCGGTCCTTTTTTCCATTCATAAGTTAAAGGATTAAATATCCAGATTGACTCCGCAGGAATTTCATTTGGATAGGAATTGGTTTGAAATGCGCCTATTACCCAAATGTAGCCCTGATATTCTACAGCCTGAAAATGATTGAATTCAAAAGGAGTATTGTTGTCAAGGTTTGACCAATTGTTATTCTGATAATCGTAAACGTCTACGCTGTTTGCGTTTTCCCTTCCTCCCATCAGGAAAAAGCTTTGTCCTGCCTGAACAAAGGAACATTCATGTCTGGCTGTATAATTTTCATTTTCATCTTTATTGAACCATTCATTCAGTGCTGGTGTAATTGTCCAGGTAAATTCAGTTTGGACAGGTTGCGATCCAGTTTTTGAAACAGTTATAGTTACGTTGTATACACCATCCGAATTGGGACCTTCTGTTCTGGCCCCAGAACTTACAACACCAAAGACCATTCCGTTGGTGGGCTCTATATTTATCCCCCGAGGTTGTCCTGAAATCGAATATGTAAAGTTTTCTGATGGATCTCCTCCTGAGGCATTAATAGATAGGTTTGGAGTTTCTCCCTCATCATTGTATTGATCGGGAATACTTTCGACCACAAGAGGTGAAAATTTACCATTAGGGTCCAGTCCATAAATCTCCAGTGCAGAAATTTTTGCGCTACCAACTCCTCCGGTCGAAAACGATGAAGTTAAGAATATGTTTATCTCACCATCTGATATTTTTTGCGTAAATGTTCTTATATCGGGTGTTTCGGGGCCAACTTCTTTCAGGATGTCGTAATTATCGAGTACAAGGCTATCCTCAATATATACATCAAAGACACGTTGCCCGGGATCAACAGCATAGAAGCCACCATTGGCTCCAAAATATATTTCAGCGAAATGGAGGTTTAGTTCATAGGTCCCATTGGTTACTGGTATGCCATAACTTAAAGATTCACTGCTGTTTCTTTCTGTTCGGTAAATATTAGGAACTTCTGCCTGCTTATTATTGTAGATATCTCCTCCGTTAAAATATTGATCTTGTTTGAAGATTTTCCCATTATAGGTAATTTCTTCACCACCAGCATTGATCAATAAGGCAAAATCTTCTGGTTTTACTGGCTCATCTACCGTGATGGTTAAGGTATCTGTATCCTGATTTTTCCCGTCAGAAACAGTTAATGTAACCGTATATTTTCCGGAGGAGGTAAATGTATGGATCGGATTGATTTCTGTAGAGGAGGAATTATCGCCGAAATCCCATTCATAGGACTCCAGATTATTAAAGGCACTGGAGCCACTGCCATTAAATGCAACCTCCAGAGGAGCAGTACCTTTTACAGGAAAGGCAAGGGCCTGTGCATTTACCCCATTGAACAGGGAATAACCAAGCACTTCAATTGCGTAGATGTTGGGGTTTTCGGTGATATGGGTGAAGGATATATTCAAATTCCCGTCTTGCAGATTCACCGGGAATTCAAGCATTCCGGCTTTTCCGAATCCAAACTCCAAAACAGGGTCGAATGCAGGTTTTACGACCTGGCCTTCTACAAGGATGTCAAATTCCCGACTACCGATTTCACTTGTGCCATTAAAGTTTGTCCCAAGATAAATTCTTATCGCATAGGTATCATTTTTTAATGGGATACTGAATTTCATTTCTTCCCCCGAAGCACTATCAAACCTTTCATGACTAAAAATCTCGTTAAAAGAGGGTTGATCGACATATGAAGGAATACTCTCATGTCTTAAGTTATAACTAAATTGTGTATTGTAATTAATTCCTGTATTTACTTCAAAAAAACTTCCTTTGTAAAATCCGTTACTTGCCGTAGCCTCCCAAACCGGTCCTCCGTCTGTAGCCAGGAAATTGGTCAATGCACCTGCATTGATGCGAACTATGGGTTCTTCAATCTTAGCATTTTCCAATTCCACTGATAAGGGGATCACCAAAGGGCTGTTAATTCCGCTATGGGTAATCTCAAGGTCGCCCGTTTTTTTTCCGGTAATATCATTTGGGGTAATTGTAACCGGAATCTGTTGTATCACACCTGTACCTATGCTGATAGGCAGATTTTGATTCACACTGAATATTTGCTCCGCATCGTTAATGATTTTAAGATCGGTGATCTCAATAACCGGATCTTCATTTCCTCCGAGATTAAACAATTCTAAACTGATTCCTGAGGGATTGCTGTTAATAGTAGTAATCCCAAAGTCGATGGCATCCGGATTAGCAGTCAGTGTATTGGGTTGATCTTCAGTGACATTTAAAAAATCCCATGTAGCCGTAAAGCCAACTCCTGAATTTCCTGCAGTACTAATTATACCCACTGCCAATCCATGGTTATCATCAGGGGTAAAAAAATTATCCGGCAGCAATAATTCATTGCCTAATGCGAGTACCGTTTGACCATTATCAAGGGAATATGAAGCTTGCATGGTTTTGGTTTTGGGGTTGATTCCCATATATAAATCCACCCCGATAGCTCCCAAAATGCCTGGGATATCTATAATCTGTATTTCAGTATTTCCCTGAGTTTCCAGTACTATTGCAATTCCGTCGAGATTGTCATTTTGATTGGAACCATTCATTAAAACCACCTTAAG
The DNA here is from genome assembly GCF_020166515.1 of Robertkochia flava. GTDB lineage: Bacteria > Bacteroidota > Bacteroidia > Flavobacteriales > Flavobacteriaceae > Robertkochia > Robertkochia flava. The sequence continues at coordinate 573,102 of NZ_JAINZT010000005.1, forward strand.
ATAATTGTCCTGATCGCCGGTACCTATATAAGCTCCGTAAGACTGACCTTCTAAAGGACGTTCGCCATTAAAAGGAGTTTCAATTTTTGTATGGACGGTAAACGGATTTGAGTTTTCATCAACATTTACGCCGAATTGAAATGCATAATCCTGATTATTTTTTTGCTCCAAAGCATCGCCTGGAGTGGTAAAGTCTATTGTAGCTTTCCCTCCGGCTCCCCCAAAAGACATATTCTCCGGATCAAATGTTTCAAGGTAATCTGTTTGCCCTGAAGGATCGAGCATGAGTCCGGTAAATCCAAGACCGAACATCCCGGTACCCGGATCGTTATTCCAAAAGGGGTAGGTAATTGGTAAGTCTGTTCCTGTCCCATTTAAGGGGTCTAACGCAAATGTGTCTTCTTTGTCCGGAATGCCATCATTATCATCATCAGTATCAATCAGATCAGAAATAAAGTCACCATCAGCATCCGCTGGTTTTGAACCAGCTGAACAATGGTCGGTCTGATTCGCTACCTCATCTGCGTTGGAAAATCCGTCTTTGTCATAATCCGCCTCTGGATCATATCCCTCCTCATCCGGAGAAAAGCACTGGCCAAAATCGGCCGGTTCAAATATGGTTATATTATCTTCTCCGTAAGTGGCGGCCCAAATGGTTCCTGGAAAGATCTCATCATCGCCCTGTGCAATCACGTCAAGGGGAATACTTCCAAATCCGCTGAGGTAGGTATTATTTTTTTCAATAAGGGTGTGGTTATTCGGTTCAATGACATAACGGTTAATATTTCCATTAAACGATGCGGCAAATAAATTACCTTTTAACTGGTTATTGAAGTTGCTTGCGGTGTACTCACACATTCCGTTGGTAGAAGAGGGTACAAAGTCCAGCATGTTAAGATCTGGATTATTAATTTCATCAGTAGTATAAAATCCTTGTCTGGGATCATCGGGGAAGTCATTCATGGAGAAATTCTGTTGAAAGTATCCTGAAACACCTTCTATAAGTTCGGCCCAATTGAATCTCTTTGAAATGATCCACTCGTTCCCATTATATTCGTATTCGATAACTTCTGCCTTCGAAGGAAATGCCCTAATTGGTACCGGGTGACCGGCATAATAGGTGTTATTGGGGTCATTGATGTTACCCACATAATGCAGCTGATCGGAATGGGTTTTCCCGTTCGAATAATTAAATTCATTTGTGACGTAATCTCCTGAACCAGGATTAAAAGAAGTAGAGTAATCGTCTCCTTTTATGGATCCGTTTTGGGTTCTGATAAGAGGCGGACCTCCCCACCCCCCATTCGGGCCATTATCAAATGTGTAGATATCGCCTTTTGCTGTCACCACGATGTCATAGGCATTGCGATAGCCCGGAGAAAAAATCTGTACAGGACCGTTGGGCTCGGGAAATGACTGATTCAGACCATTATTGCCTCCAAAGGGATCTCCCTTATCTATGGTAGCATTATAAAGAGGATGTCCCGGCCCATAGGGGAAATCAGGACTGCTGTTATCAATATCAGGTCGTTCCGGATCATTCAGGGTCGGCAGATCGTAAATGTATTTCGAGTTGTTATCTCTTAAATCGGTAAAAGGCCCTCCGTTACTTTGTTCAATATTCTCTAATTGGGTAAGATTAACAATAAGCAATGCTCCTGCAAGAAAATATTCAGAGGAACCAGCAAAATTATTACTTGGAGCCCCCTGATTGGTATTGCCCCCTTGCTGAATAAATAAGTATTGATTTCCGTTTTTGGTGAATAATTCCATTCCATTTGTGGAATGATTCTCTTCACATCGGGGCAGGCCCCTTACCAGTTCTACTTTGTCCCAGTTGTTACCGTTCCAGGTAAGTCGGGAGAGCACGCCGGAATTTGTATCTAAGTTTACATCGTTTCCCGGCTGATTTTTCCCTCCGATACGCCAATCGGACGAGGTAACATATAAAACCGGATTCTCAGCAGTTCCGGTAGCAAGAATACCAGTGATCTGCCTGATTTTGGTATTGTTTAAGTTACCATCGTCATTATGATTCTGGGTATTGTTTTTTATAAGAGTTATAACATTTCCCTGCTTAACCGTGTAGCTTCCCTCTCCTGCGGGCGCATTATCCCGCTCCACTGTATATTCCCAGATTAATCCATCCTGCTGGGATACATACAACTTTCCGTTAGGGCCGAAATCCAGAGAGGTCGGGTTTACCAGGTTTTCATTCTCCAAACCAGCGGCACCCCAGGATGGCGCCTGAGCGTTCAGCAAATTAATACTCACAGCAAAGCTTAAGACAAAACACCTTAAGTATCGTGAATTAAGAATATTAAAAAGTGAACTATGAAATAAATAAGGTATTAGTTTAACCATAGCCTCCAATTTAGAACTGATATTTAGCTATTAATCATCCAGTTAATGGGAGGGGTAAAGTAAAATTCTAAATTTATTTGCTAGGAACGGTTATTAATCGATTAAGGTAAGCTATATTTCGTTGATGATGCAAGTGTATATTAGGCTGTATCTTACTGATATTCAAAAGGTAAGTCAAGTATGGTTTTTAAATTCAAGTTTGATTCGTATATACCGTAAAATCTCACATTCCCAGAAGACAAAAGTATTGTGTCAAAGGATTATCTATATGATTAAGGTAGCTTAGATAATTTTTGTTGAATGCTTTATCCTCCGGGATCAGGATCTTCTAATTGTAAAGCTTACGACTTTTTCTCAGGAAATCTTTAAATCCTTGAAATTCCAGATCCAATTATCCGGGAGATATTCCTTTTTCTGCTCACATATATTTTGATTATGGATATGTAGGCCATTGTCCAAAATTCCTATGGTGGCCCATCCGGCTTGGTTTGGATGATAGAAATCCTTGGCGGGATTATCTCCAATGTAGAATAATTGAAAACCCGGATACTTTTCACTTACCCGCTCAAAATTATATGCTGAAGTTTTCTCATGGCCAGATTCTTCCGAGATATGAATGAAATCGAAATAAGAACCTATGTGTAGCTCCTCAATTTTATTAGTTTGTGTAATGCTCCTTCCATCCGTTATTAGACCGATGACACCGTTCCTTTGTTTTATTTGCTCCATGACCTCTTTAACATAAGGACGAAGATAAATATCGGGCTTATGATTTCTATAGACTTGTATAAGGTGATCTTTATCCAGTTCAAAGTTTTTAACCAAATAGGCAAAGACATCTTTTTTTCTTCTGAAAAAGGAGAACATTATTGCATATAGCTCCTGCCATTGAACAGGGTCAGTGGTCATTGCTATTTCACGAAATGCAGATCGCACAAAATCAACCTCGTTATAGAGGGTGTCATCCAGATCGAAAACAACTACTGTGTTATAATTAACCTCTAAATCCATGAACAAGAACTTCTTTATCGTATCTGAGCATGAGTAATGAATCTTCCCAGGTATCAAATTTATTCGACACTTCTTTGTTCATTAGATATTCCATAATGATCCATTGCGGATAATTTGCTCCGGCCAGGTAGGTAAGGGGGTATCCCCCTCCAAACCGGGCATTGATCTCAATGCCAACAATCTTTTTAGAGGTCTTATGCATGAAGAATTGAGCAGTCAGACAACCGATAGCTCCTTTAATATTTGCTAATTTTTCACGTATAAGAACTTCTATTTCATTTTTGCTAGTCACTCCCTTATTCACCTCTCCGTCTCTTACCTCAATCCGTTTTCTGGGCACTACACATGAAAGTTCATTATTCTTATTGTAGTAAAGATCACAGGTGAATTCATCATATTCATTGTGGTCCAGGTATTCGAGAAACATGAGTTTCTCATTATTTAAATGCTTCACTTTTAAGTCCTCTTTTCTTCTAATAAGATAAATATCGACACTGCGGCTGCCATCATAGGGTTTCAGAAATAGAGGGAATTCCGGCTGTTCACGGGTATATTCCCTGGCAGTAAGAATTCCATGTTTATTAAAAAAAGCGTGTGTTTTCCTTTTATCTCTTGTCATACCAATAACATTCACTTCTGATATAACTGGTATTATTCCTTCCTCAAGAAATCGGGAACGATTCTCTGATAAAAGGAACAATTCTGTATCTATTGTAGGAATAATAAGCTTTATGCTGTGATCTTTGCATCTTTGTAACAACTCGTCTATATAAACGTCACTGTTCAATCTGGGTACCTTGAAGGAGATTTCAGCCATCTGACACGCTGCGGAAAGCTCCGGAGATGCATCGCAACAAATCACAGAGATTTGTTTATCAATTTTTGAAGCTTCCGATTGAAAAGCTTGCAATAAGGAAACCCTTTTCCCTGCTGAAGTAATTAATATATTCATAAGAGCGCATAGATTTTTAAAGCAGGTCTGTAGACGGATCTGAATACTTTCATGAAGGGATACATGACTTTTTCATTATTGAAAATCAAAGTAAGGATGGAATACCCTGCTCCCTGGTAATCTTCCCCTACGAATTGGTCCAAAGGATAGGCCTTGATGTTTTTAAAACCATTTAATTTGGGGCTGATGGTGTTAATAGGGAGGTTCGATTTCATTAAACGTACTAACATGAAGAAGACCAGGGATTGTTGTTTCGTTTTAATCCGTTTTCGACAGGCTATACTGGTTGCATTATCTTCAGGAATACTATTTATCAAATCATTAAATACATAGGTAGCATCTTCTATATCTTTAATCAGTTTATTGTAGTGTGAAGGCTCTTTTCTGGTCATGGCAGAATTGGGCATAATCACATGCCTGTATACATCCAGGTTGGTTTTAACAAGTTTTTCGACCTGTAGAAAAAGGGTAGGGGTTAGAATTACATCCTCCATCCACTTTCCTTCAATGAACCTAATTCCCTTGCTTAGAATAAAATCTTTTCGAATCAGGTACCACCAAACCTCATTATGATATTTATGAGTAGCGATATATTCCGGTCCGGAGAAAATTTGGTAATCTTTGAGCGACAGTTGGTATGGATTAAGGGGGATCACATCATTTCCTTCCTTCGTTTTCTTGTGTTCAAAGCACAAAATTTCGGGATGTAAAGTATCGGTCAATGCAATCAAATGTCTGTAGCAATCTTCGGTGACATAATCATCAGGATCTACAAAATGTAAATAGTCGCCTTCGGCCGCATCCATTCCTGTATTTCTGGCAGCTCCCGCCCCTCCATTTTTTCTATCTATGACCTTTACATTCGGGTAACGACTCTCGTAACTCCTGGCGACCTCTAGTGTATTGTCTTTTGACTCGTCATTCACGATGATAATTTCATATTCCCGAGAGTCTAACTGCTGGTTCAACAGACTATCTAAACAACGACCTAAAAGCTTTTCCTGATTGTAAGTAGGGAGGATGATACTCAGTTTCATAATACTTTAAGTTTTACTGCCTGTAAATTTTTCCATTGTGGCGTGAGTTGCTGAGGACACGTCTGAATTATTAAAAATTTTCAGGAACGTTTTAAACAGAATTTGAAGATCCAATAGAAAAGAGATATGGTCTACATACCAGATATCGAGATCTAGTTTAGTATCCCAGTCTATTGCATTTCTGCCGTTAACCTGCGCCCATCCTGTAATTCCTGGTTTAACTTCATGTCGCCTTTTGTGGAGACTATTATAAAGAGGAAGATACTCTGGTAATAGAGGCCTGGGTCCAACAAAGCTCATTTCTCCCTTTATTACATTGAAGAGTTGTGGTAACTCATCTAAAGAATATTTTCTTAAAAAGGCACCTAGAGCAGTAATCCTCTCATTATCATCCAACAACTGGTTATTAGGCCCCCTTAAATTAGTCATGGTTCTGAATTTCATAATCTTAAATAGTTTTTCATTTTTACCTGGACGGACCTGGGTGAATAAAACGGGTTCTGTTGAGGTAAGTTTCAGAACCAAGAAAATAATTATCATAACCGGACTCAACACCAGAAGGGTGACTGAGGCCACAATGAGATCCAGGGTAACTTTTAAAAAATTAGTGTACATGAAGAACAAAGCTTATGTCTTTTCGAATTCTAATTTACATGGCTTAATTCGTTGACTTTACTAAACTAGATAAATAGCTGAAATATCTGATAATAAGGATTTAATGATTTCGGGATTACTCTGTGTGGTAAATTTCATGTAGGAAATAACTCAATAATATTTAAGTATTTTTCGCTAGCCGTTTCAAGTGAATATCTTCTGGATAGTTTTTTTGCATTAAGTCTTTGCTCAATCTGCAAAGGAGTATTTCTGGTATAGTGAATAAATGATAACAGGTCTTCTTTCGTGATATTTTTAAGATCATAAGGGAGAACATAGCCGACATTTGCATTTTTTATTACCTCACTTTGCCATCCTTCATAATTGATTAGTATGGGTTTTCCAGCAGCCAGAGTATCAAAAAATTTATTAGCCGAGTTACTCCATAATTCCTTTATAGGTGCAACGAAAGAACTGCCCATTTCAGTGTGAGAATATATGGGGGGTAGATCATTTTTGGAAACGGGATCTAATATGAATAAATTCTTATCAAAGACTCCCAATCGCTTTGCTCTCTCGATTACGTTGTTTTTTTCTGCTCCATTACCTATGAGAATAAAAGTTATGTTGGGCTCTAAGGGAAGAAGTAAGAAGGCGAGTTCTACTACATATTCAAGTGCGTTTACTTTTCCGAAGGCGCCGGCGTATACAATTTTAAACTTATTATTCTTTTTAAATTGAACAGGGACCCCATTTATTTTTGATTCTGAAACAGTGAATCTATTTATTACGGAAAGATTTTCAATAACAGTAATATTTTTTTCCAATTCAGGATATCTGTGTACAATAGATTTTTTCATGTCGGTGGAGAGTGCTACAATGTGTTTAGAATTTTTGTAGATAATTCCTTCCAGTAATTCAAGACTTTTGATGACCATACTGTTTTTGATAGCTCCGATTGCGATAACTGCTTCCGGCCAGACATCCCGGACTTCAAATATAAAGGGGGTTTTTCCAAACCAGGATTTGATTAATGCCGGAATTCCTACGGTCAATGGAGTAGAGGTGGCAATGACCAATTCCGCGGGGATATTGAGGATTTTCACTGAACTAAACCAGAGAAAATGAAAGAAAAATTTGATTCTTTGGAAAGTAGAGAGTGAGTTATCATATTTTCTGGTTTTAAGCACGTTTAAGGTAATGTTTTCATTTAAAGGAAGTATATTCCATCCGTCATGAAAATCACCTTTAATATTACAGGAGGTAGTTAGGAACTCGACCCTATGCCCCTGTTTTACGAAGCTCATGGCTAGATCATAAGATCTCGTATTTCCACTAGTTTCCGGCAACGTAAAATACTGATGAATATATATGATTTTCATATTCGATTGTCTTGTTTTGGATAAAATAATGGCATTATTGATTGATTTCCTGTTTAGTGTTTGCTTCAAAAAGCGCTTTATATTTTTTAGCTACATTGCTCCAGTAAAATTCATCCATGTCTAACGAGCAAAAGTCATAAGTTGGATAATCTAAAATTATTCTTTCCAGGCCTTGAGAAATATTTAATGGTGTTGGTTTGGCTATCCTCACCCCTGGAAAATTATCAATTATACCATCTATTCCTTGATTTGCACAAAGTAATATGGGCAGCCCCTGACTGAGAGCTTCTAAATAGACCAGACCAAAAGTCTCCCCTTCGGAAGGGAGAGCAAAAATATCATGACATCTGTAAACAGCTTTCATTTCGCATAAGGATTTAATTTCTCCCCTGTAACAAATTAAACCAGGATATTTATTGATTTCCTGAAGTATCTGGGTCAATTGATCTCCTTTTTTTCCAACTAAGGTTAAATTAATTTTTAATCCTGATTGGTGTAAAATCTTAACTGCATTGATTAATTCTAAAGGATGTTTTCTATAAACCAGGTTCCCCACAAATAATACCTTAATTGGATTATTTAAGGTATTTTCGAAATTTCTATTTTGTAGCCATTGCTCGTCAATACCATTATATATTGCAACGGATTTTTGATCTAATTGACTCTTTAAAAATGTATAGAAGGACTTCATTTTTAATTTTATATGTAAGGATTCAGCTATGAATATGATTTTTTTAGCGTTTCTTATAATCTGTAAACATAATGGAAAGAGGTCAAATCTGTACTTCATGAATAAATCAATATCAGTAGCCCTTATAGCTACCACATAAGGTATCCCGTACTCTTGATTTAGTTTGAATGCTAGAGCACCATCACTAAAAAGAGTTGTTGCATGAATTATATCATAATCTTTAGGTGAAATTTGTTGAATTAAATGACCGTATAAGAATTCGATTTTACTCCTAAAAAATATTCTATGAAATTTATTAATGGGGACCTTGTTAGTCAGAATTTTAAGATCAGGGTTTTTCGATTTCACCTCATTTAATCCCTTGTGCTCTCTTCTTGAGGCAAAGAAGATGCTTTGCTGAAGGCCTATCCTATGGAGTTGATGATATAAATTTAAGTGAACTTTGCTTCCAAGCAGATCATTACACAAATGAAGACAATTCATACATGGGTAATTTTATTTTAAACATAATAAAAAAAGACTGTCATAATATATATGTAGCTGACAATTAGATGAATGGGTCGTTTTGGACTTCGTGGGGAAGTCACAATATAATGGTCTAAATGTATAGAATGAGGAGTTACCGGATATTCAATATTAACTCCAGGAATATTTTTTATCCAATAATACCAGGGAAGCCAGGCTAAAATATATCCATAGGTCACTTAGGGAGCCTGATTTCATGGCGTTTAAAAGGGCAAATAGGTAAAGCAGGGAAAAAATGCTTGTTTTTAACCTTAGAGAATAAAGGACTCGGAGTTTAATCATTATAAATAATACCAGTCCTAATAGACCTAATTCATAAAAAGTTTCCAAGAATATATTGTGAGGATATGCTCTGACGTCTTTATCATAGAAGGTGATTCCAAAGCTGCCAATTCCATAACCAAAGATCATTTTCAGGGTATTTACATGATTGGAAAAAGGTGTAAAAGCCGCAAACTCCATCATTTCCAAGCGATATGCTGAAGATACATCCCCACCTTCAGCCAAACTAGAAAATCGTCTAATGGAAGTGGAAAAGAAATTTATAATCTTTTGGTTAAAGATTAAAATTGCTCCAATTAACCCGGTAAAACTCAAAAAATAACTGTTCCATGAAATTTCACTTTTTTTGCTATACCTAACAAACATATCAACAACTAACAAGGCAATGGTGAAAATAAGAGCACCTCTCGCTGCACTGGCGATTAATAAAAAAAAAGATAAAAATTGCAGCCAAAGTATTTTCTTTTGATGATATAAAATCAAGAACAATAGACCAAGATTAAATCCAATGGAGAGATAATTACTTCTTAAATCCATAAATGCTGTTACCGAATCGCTTCCGCTTGACCAAAGAATTGAAGTCATACTCACAAAGAATATACTCGTTGGAATGAGTACAACCAAATAGGTCATAACAATGGACTTTAATTGAACCTCTTTAACAAAAACCGGATACAGGAAGTAAATAATGTTGGCAAAGAAGGCAACCATTTTTTCGTATTTATAGCCGTAGGAAGGGGAATAGCTTAGACTGACGGCCATGATGGAATAAAATAAAAAGAGTAGAATTAAACCTTGAATAAAATCCTTATTTGGTGAGAAATTTCTATAATGCAAGGCCATATCTAACAGGGCTAATAACATCATAATAAGGGTTAGATCAATGCTGCCAATGTAATTTAATAGAAAGGGTTTTACAGCACCTGATAACCAAAGTAATGCAAGTAGAACACTTTGATATCTGTATATTTTATCACTACTCATGACTTAGGGTAGTATTTCGGCAGCCTCTCAATTTCCAGTATAATGATAATTAAATAAGAAATATATGAAATAGCTGTCCCAACAATATAATATAATATAAAGGTAAAGAACTCTACCTTTTTAATGTCCGCAGCATAGAATAGAATAGCCATAAGAAAAATGAACCTACCCATATGCCATAAGGAATTTGTTTTAACCCTATTTATTGCCAAGAGGATGACGCCTAACGGACTGATTATTACCTTAAACAAAAAGATAAAAGATAGCATACTTGCTAAAACTCCCGTAGTTTGCCAATTGGATCCAAAAATTAAGGGAAATAGCCTTTTACTTCCAAAAAGGAGGATAAGAAAGATAGGGACCCCAATTATGGTAAGCAATAATAAGGTGTTGTAAAATACTAAACGGGTCTTTTGAAAGTTTTTTTGATTAAAATTCTCTACTACTTTTTGAAAAAAAATGTCACTTATACTTTGAGAGATTAAAGCTACTGGTGCGAGAACGACCATATTTGCAAGACTGAAGAATCCTAACTCACTCTTCGAATAATAAATTCCAAGGAAAATTATCAAAATCTGCAGGCTTAAGACATTGATAAAGGTAGAAGGCATATTAAATAACGGGAAATCCCGGTATTTTTTAATGAGGTTAATAGCTTTTTTCCAGTCAGGTTTAATTAAGATATTTCGACTGCAAAGAAACATGTATATCAGGGCAATGACTAACCCTCCAATCTTTCCTAATGCCAAACCCCATATATTACTATTGGCCAAGGCAAATGCCAGCAAGGCTAATAGAATGTAAGAAACAGATTCTATAATTTTTGCATGAGCTTTTCTCGTAAATCGTTTAACACGAATCTGCCAAGAAAAGAGCAGATTAACAAATGAAAAACTTAAAACGTAAAGAGGAACATAATAAGCAACATTATCTATTTTAAAATTTGTAATAAAAAATTGAGGAAATAAATAAATTGAAAGAAGAAGAATAATTGATATTACGAATGATGTTGAAAGACCAGTAATAAGGAGTTGTTTGGAATTTTCGTCATCTTTTTCAATAATAATTGGAGAGTTTAGGTTTAAGCAGGAAAAAACTAAAACAAGACTGCCCAAAGTCATCATTCCAGTTACTTCAGCTAATGCATACTCATCGTACATGCGGGTTAATATTGGACTGAAAATAACGGGGATTAATTGCCCCAGAGACATCCACCCTGCTTGCCCCAAAATATCTTTCAAATAACTACTCGAACGGTATTTTCCTAAAATGTTTACAAGCCTTGATATCATTTACATTAGATAGTAAGGGATTAAAAGTCGTACAAGTATGTGAGTAAGGATAATAATTTGTATGAATGAGGAGTAATTATCGATAAACCACGAGTTTAGTTAAAAAAAAACAGGCGGAAAATCCGCCTGTTTCTTCAATTGTAATATGTTTTTGTTTATTGCTCAGGATAAACTCCCTTTCCATCCTCCAGGATTTTAGCATTTAATGCTGCGATACCTAGTGCTTCAGATCCATAAGATCTTAGGTTGTCATAAGAGTTATAATTGTTCTTGATTTTATCCTGAATCTTTTGACTAAATCTCCCTAAAGTTAACCATTCATGAAGTCTCCAAGGAATCTCGTATCCACCTGAACCATCTACATTTTTCGTGAAATTACTCCCATAGGAATCTTTCCAGATTACTTCGTCAAGCGTTACGATTAAACCATCGATATCATTTTTGGTCCAATAGGCATTTTGCTCGTAGGCCAATACCCAAAAGCTTATCACTGCTCCTGCATGGGGGGTGTCCTGAATCCCATTAGGCAAAGTTGCTCCCCAAACAGATGCCCAAATAATAGCATTAGGATTGTTTGGATGCGGCTGCAATTGTCCACGAAGGTTGGATGGAAAATTATGCATATCGCCATGAGATATATTATCGAAGACAGTCTTATACTTAGGATCTCCGGTAATTGTATACAATTCCAGACCTAACCTGGCCCAATGAGATGCCATGTGGGTTCTACTTCTATAAATATGATTATCACCTCTTGTAGTCCATTTATCCCATATGTGTTTTATAGAAAACTCTAGTAGTTTTTCATACTGAGCCTGATAATCTTTGGTACTCCTCAGGTTTGGAGATTGGTGTAAAATTCTGACAATAGTAATTACATGTCTCCAGTAATAGCTATCATAAAGGGGATATTCCTTTCCGTCGGAAGTCGGCCATCCTTTATATCCGCCTCCCACGTCTACTGCATCATTAAGTGTATTATTGATTAGGACAAGAGCCTCATCCAGATACTCGGTGTCTCCGGTAGCCTGCCACATAGAACTTAGACCATCGATATACCATGAGAGATAGTAATAATCAGCATTGAGATTTTTACTCTTAGATCTGGTATGTGCGTCCAGGCTATCAAGATGATTTTCAGGATTTGTCCATTCATGATCAAATCGATCTTTCCAATATTGAACTTCAGCCGAAAGTTCCTGTCCTAGTTCCGGATCAGTTTCAGGTTGTGTATCAGGAGAAGTTTGATCAATGGCCTCCTCATCTGTCCAGGCGTCATCCTCGATAATCTCTACATTGGTGGCATCATCCGGCGGAGTAATAGGATCTGGAGCAGGTTCCTTTATATGTCCAACTTTCTTGCCGTTTTCGAATGTTTTTTTATCTCCGTTTTTATTGTAGACAACGGCGAATTTATCGTTATCTTTTTCGTAATAAATGGTTGCTTCGGCATACACCTCTGTTACCTCTTCTTCGTCATTTATATTCTCGTCGATGAATTCGTCCTGGTCTGCTGCACAGGCGAAAAAAAGTTGTGAAATAAGCACAATAATCATCATAGGCCGAAGTTTATTCAGTCTTTCCATGGTAAAATTGGGATTTAAGATTTGGTTTTGCTAAACTATTTAAATTCAGTCAAGTAACAATGAAGTGTAAGTTTTATTCGATGAAATACATTGTTTAACATTTCATGTCGATTATACGCAGCATTGTCAGATGAACGTCTGTATTTATACGATGAAATGCATAGTACAGACGTTCAACTACCTTATTTTAACAGATATTAACAAAAATACCAATGATTTAGCTGTTTAATCTGACAACCTAAAGATTATAAACTTTGTAAATCACGTAGGCGAGTATGCGTTCATATTGGAGATCGAACAGGAACCTTATAGGCATAAAAAAAGCCCGAATAATTTCGGGCTTTTACGATATGGTGGAGGAAGACTAATTGCTTTCACCTATTCGGTAAAAATCAAAACCAATATTCATCATTTGTTCTTTGTTTAAGATCCTCCTGCCGTCAAAAACGAATGCAGGCTTCAGCATAAGGTCATAAATATTTTGCCAGTCAAAGGATTTAAATTCATCCCATTCCGTTAATATGGCTATGGCATGGGCACCGTTGGCAGCCTCCAGGGGATCATTAACTACCTTGACCAACTTACGGTTTTCTTCTTCACTTCTGGTGTTCAGGTAATCAAGGTCAGCATAAATTTGTTCTGCAGATACTTTAGGATCGTAGACCACAATCTCTGCCTGTTCATCAAGCAAAGTATCTGCAATGTAAATGGCAGCAGATTCCCGGGTATCGTTAGTGTCTTTTTTAAAGGCCCAACCATAAAAGGCGATCTTCTTCCCGGAAACGGTATTGTATAGCGTGGAAACAATATTATCGGCGAACCTCCTTTTCTGATAATCATTTATCTTTATCACCTGATCCCAATATTCAGCAACTTCAGTAAGACCATAGGATTTACATATGTATACAAGGTTTAAAATATCTTTTTGAAAACACGATCCCCCAAAGCCTACGGAGGCATTTAGGAATTTAGGACCAATTCGGGAATCCAGTCCAATTGCTTTACTTACTTCAGCAACATTGGCATCCGTTTTCTCACATAAGGCTGATATGGAATTTATTGAAGAAATTCTTTGCGCTAAGAAGGCATTAGCTACTAATTTGGATAGCTCTGATGACCAGAGGTTGGTTTGAATAATATTTTCCTTAGGTAGCCAGTGTTCGTAAATTTTACTTAAAGTGTTTTTGGCGATTTTACCCGAGGCTGTATCGTCGCCCCCGATTAAAACACGATCGGCGTTAAGCAGGTCGTCTATAGCAGTACCCTCGGCCAGGAATTCCGGGTTCGACAAGATTTCATAGTTAACTCCATTTCCGGTATTGTGAAGGATGTCTTTAATGGCTTGTGCAGTTCGAACGGGTAATGTTGATTTTTCAACCACTATTTTATCATCCTTTGCTACCCGGGCAATATTGCGGGCGCATAATTCTATATATTTAAGGTCTGCGGCTTCTCCCTTACCTTTTCCATAGGTTTTGGTTGGGGTATTCACAGAGATAAAGATCATATCTGCCTCGTCAATAGCTTTATCGACCTCGGTAGAAAAGAACAGGTTTTTATTCCTTGATTCTGATATGATAGCTTCTAATCCTGGTTCATAAACAGGTAAATTATTCAGGTTATCATCGTTCCAGGCTGCAATTCTCTTTTCATTAATGTCAACTACAGTAACTTCAATCTCCGGGCATTTATTTGCTATAACAGACATGGTGGGACCACCAACATATCCCGCTCCGATACAGCAGATCTTTTTAATTTTTCTCATTACTTGATAAATTTTTAAGGATGACAAAGATAGAATTTCGAAAATTCTGACTTTACTATTCTAAAATATTTTAGATAAAACCCTACAATTTCACTTTTAAATCAAACATTAGATAATAGTTGTGAGTCTTTTGTAAGTCATTGATATTAAAGGCTTTTTCTTATGATATTTTATTCTTTTGGAATAACAGTAGTTAGCCGATAATTATACCTTTTTGCCGAAATAGGTGTTCAAACCATGGATGGTTTAATACTTTTATTTGCAATCTGTTATCTACAAAATGTTTACAATGTAATTGTAGCATTTTTAATGAAATAGCAGATTGATATGCCCCCAGTTCTTCCAAAACTTTTCTGATATCAGTGGTCTTAGTTTAATAGAAAGATCGGATGATTGCAACAAAAACAAAGATATGGCTTTCTTCCCCTCACATGGGAGGTTCGGAGATCTCCTATGTTAACGAGGCCTTTAGAACTAACTGGATTGCCCCTCTTGGTCCTAACGTAGAAGGTTTTGAAAAGGATCTTCAAAGCTATTTGGGAGGGTTCAGGGAGGTAGCTGCCCTTTCTTCCGGAACCGCAGCTCTTCATCTTGCTTTAATTTTATGTGGAGTTGGTCCCGGCGATGTGGTCTTATGCCAGAGTTTCACCTTTGCCGCCAGTGCAAATCCTATTACCTACCTGGGAGCTGAGCCGGTTTTTATCGACAGCGAAGACAATACCTGGAATCTGTGTCCGGATTTATTGGAATCATGCATATTAGACCTAGCAAAAACAGGTAAAAAACCAAAAGCATTAATTGCGGTTCACTTGTATGGAATGCCCTATAATGTTGAACGTGTCAACGATATATCCAGGAAATATGATATTCCTGTAATTGAAGATAGCGCTGAGGCATTAGGTAGTATTTACAAGGGAATAAATTGTGGTACAGTTGGTAATTTATCGGTGCTATCCTTTAATGGGAACAAAATTATAACCACCTCTGGTGGTGGAGCTTTAATAACTCCAAATGAAACTTTAAAGAACAAGGCCGTTTTTCTTGCAACCCAAGCCAGAGATAATGCACCTCATTATGAACACTCAGAGATTGGATTCAATTATAGAATGAGTAATGTAACTGCAGGAATTGGCAGGGGGCAAATGGAAGTTTTAAAGGCTCGGGTAGCTGCAAGAAGGTCGAATTACGCTTTCTACCGTGCTGAACTCGGTGATCTTGAAGAAGTCAGCTTTTTAGACGAGCCTGAAGGTTATTATTCAAACCGATGGCTTACCTGCATTCTATTAAGGAATGCAGAATTACGTGAAAGAATTAGAATGGCACTCTTAGCGGATAACATTGAATCGAGGCCCTTGTGGAAGCCTATGCATCTTCAACCGGTCTACAAGAGTAATAAAGCTTATCTCAATGGAGTATCCGAAGCTCTTTTTTCTCGAGGGTTGTGTTTACCCAGCGGATCGGATTTAACGGAAATAGAACTCACCCGGATTTGCGGCGTGATTAAAAATGAAATAAGATTATGATAAATAAATACCTTCCCTGGTTTCTTCCGAAATATGCATCCAAGTGGATTGTTCTGACTATGGATACATGTTTGGTCGTTTTTACTTTTTTCCTTGTGTATTTTTTGCGTTTTGGCTTTTCTTTGAATTTTGATTTGGAGGTTCTGGCGATTCAGTTACCAGTTATCGGATTTTTGGCCCTGCTGAGTTTTATTATTACCGGCTCTTACAAGGGAATCATACGATATACCGGATTAAGAGATCTTCTAAAAGTGACTCTAGCAGTAGGGCTCATAACTGCTTTTACCGTGGCCGTAGTGCTTTTAAATCGCTCCTTTACGATATTGGAAAACTTTACGATTCCAATATTTTTTATCATTATGCATGCTTTTGTCAATTTCGTTGCACTAGCCGCTTCGAGACTGACTTTCAAGCTTACATACAAGTATATCATGAGCGATTTACGCTTAATGGATCGGATCGTTATATATGGAGCAGGAGATGCAGGTATTATGACCTATAATGCCTTAACTAACTCTATAAAGCAAAATATTAAGGTGATAGCCTTTATTGATGATAATAAAGCCAAGGTTGGCAGTAGTATTAATGGTGCTCCTATTTTATCGAGAACATCCTTCAACAAGAATTTTGTGCAAAGGTACAGGATAAATGAAGTGATTATTGCGATACCCGATACGACTGGGAATGAATTCCGACAAAGTATTAACGAAATAGTCGACCTGGTGCCTCAAGTCAAGATCATCCCACCGGTAGACCAGTGGATCAACGGACAGATCGATTTAAAACAAATAAAGCAAGTCCAGTTGGAGGACCTTCTGGAAAGGAGTCCTATCATAATTGATAATCCCGAACTTTCTATAGAGTTTACCGGGAAAACGGTATTGGTAACTGGTGCGGCGGGTTCTATAGGTAGCGAGATAGCCAGGCAATTAACCCATTTCCCATTGGAAAAGTTGATCTGCTTGGATATTGCAGAATCTGCACTTTATGATTTGCAGCAGGAGTTTAAAAGAGCAGGTAAAACTGATTTCAGGGCAATTGTCAGTGATGTCAGGGATGCGCATGGAATGGATGCGATCCTGGGTAATTATAAACCAGACATTATATTTCATGCTGCTGCGTATAAACATGTTCCTCTAATGGAGGAGAACCCGTACGAGGCTGTAAAAATTAACGTTGCAGGTACACGTATTTTGGCAAATACAGCAGTAAAGCATAAGGTAGATAAGTTTGTCCTGGTTTCTACCGATAAGGCTGTAAACCCCACCAATGTAATGGGGGCTACAAAAAGAGCTGCGGAAATATTTATAGGAGCCTTACAACGAGAAACGAATACAACAAAATTCATCACAACCCGTTTTGGTAATGTACTGGGTTCTAATGGTTCCGTTATTCCATTATTTAGGAAACAGTTGGAGCAAGGCGGTCCTCTCACAGTGACACATTCGGAAGTAACTAGATATTTTATGACGATTCCTGAAGCGTCTCAACTGGTTTTGGAAGCGGGAAGTATGGGGCAAGGTGGGGAAATTTTCATATTTGATATGGGTGAATGCGTAAAAATCTTTGATCTTGCTAAGAATATGATCAAATTGTCCGGGTTGAGATATCCGGAAGATATTGATATCAAAATTACTGGATTACGTCCTGGTGAAAAACTCTACGAAGAACTTCTTGCTAACGGAGAAGATACTATGCCAACCTATCACGAAAAGATAATGATTAGTAAGGTTAAAGACTTGGATTATCAAAGACTGAAGGCAAAAATAGAAGCCTTGTGTGTTCTAAACCTTTACAACGATAAGAATATGATAGTAGCTAAATTAAAGCAAATTGTCCCGGAATATATTTCGAAGAATTCGGATTTTACTGTCCTAGATAATCCTGATGATGAAAGGGCCTCCAATTATTCCATTTTACAATCACTTAACTTCAATCCCTACAAAGGAATTTAATTGCGAAAAGCCATAATAAAAATGAACCCAAATTTTTTTAATTTAAACATTTTAACAAGGAACATCTTTATTTTTTTGTTTCTTTTATGCACATCATGTGCAACCAGAAAGGATGTGGCCTACTTTCAAAATGCAAGAGAGTTCGAAACACTTGTGGAAACCCAATCTTTTGAACCTAGAATTAAGGTGGATGATTTATTAAGCATTCATATATCTACTTTCGATATGGAAGCTACCACACCTTTTAATTTAACCAAAGGGGAAGGGTTAAATTATCAGGAAGTTGATTACGTTGTGGATAAATCAGGAGATATTGATTTTCCGGTTTTAGGAAGGCTTACGGTTAAAGGTTTAACCACTACTGAAGTTAAACAATTGATTAAGAAAAAGCTTATTGGATATTTGAAAGATCCCGTAGTAAATATTCGTATTAAAAATTTTCAAGTAACCGTTTTGGGCCATGTAAAGAATCCCGGAACTTTTAATATTCCGACAGAGCGAATAACACTACTGGAGGCCTTAAGTCTAGCAGGAGATTTGGAAATAAAAGCCAGGAGAGATAATGTTCTGGTTATTAGAGATTTTGATGGTGTTAAGACGTTTTCCCGAATAGATCTTACGTCCAAAGAATTCATAAACTCTCCGGTTTATTTTCTCACCCAAAATGATGTTGTCTACGTAGAACCGAATGAATCGGCTATAAAAACCTCTTCTCTTGATAATAGAGCAACAATAGTCGTTTCAATTTTTTCAGTTTTACTTACATCTACAGTTTTAATCTTAACCAGGTCATAAATGAATTCCAAAAAGGACCATAAAATGACTCAGTTTGACAGTAAGATGGATATCAAAAGGACCATTGAATATTATCTAAGTAAGTGGAAATGGTTTCTTCTTGGTTTTTTCTTAAGTGTAGGAATAGCTCTTGTTTATTTGAGATATACGACACCGGAATATGAATCAAGGGCTTTAATCCGGTTAATTACCTTGAATAATAATCCTACTCCCGAAGAGGCTATACTTGGTGAACTTGGACTTGTTTATGGCGGAGACAAATTACATACAGATGAAATTCAAATTCTCAAATCCAGATCATTGATCGAAAATGTAGTTAGGAATTTACAGTTGTATGTTCAAGTTTATTCTGAAGGCAACATAAAAGATAGAGAGATATATTCTAAACGGCCTGTTAGAATAAATCTTTTTGCTGCGGACTCTATCCTTTATGATTATTCACAGTATTTTGAAATTACTGTAATTTCTGATTCTGAGTTTGTTCTAACAGATGAATATGGTGTCGAAATTAAAAGGGTTTTTGGAAGTAAAATCGATACAAATGCAGGTGCACTTGTCATCACTCCTTCGGAACATTTTGACCTTAATCGTTATAATGGCGTGAAGCTTAAGATTCTTATCAAACCCGTTAAAAAAGTAGCTGAATTTTACAGAGATAAATTGACCGTATATTCATATAATGATCGAATTAACAGATCAAACATGATAGGGATTTCCATAACTGATCCTGTGCCGGAAAAGGCCGCTACTTTTATAAATGAACTCATAAAAACATACAACGACAAGTCTATAGAAAATAAGCAGCAAATTGCCCAAAGCACATATGATTTTATAAATGAAAGGGTTGCCTCCATATCCAGTGATTTGAGTGAAGTGGATAGTGCCAAGGAAAGTTTTAAGGTAGGCAATATGCTGACTGATGTCAACACAGAAGCTGGAATGTATGTTCAGGCAGAGGCCTCTAATGAAATTGAGTTAATAAAGGTAGCCACGGAACTAAGTACAGTCAATGCAATGATCGCCTATTTAAATAACAATACTCAGAATTCATATCAAACCTTACCAACCAATCTCGGCGAAGATCAGGGAATCGCTTCAATTGCAAGCCAATATAATCAAATGGTTATTGAACGTAATTCTTTGCTCAATAGTTCAGGGGAAAAGAATCCGGTTGTTTTACAGCTGAATGAACGATTAAAGGAGTTGTATAATTCTTTAATGCAAAGTTTGGTGAATTTAAAAAATACATTATTAATACGTCAATCCAATTTACTTTCTCGTGCCGAGATGATCGATACAAGAATTTCCAGTGTACCAAGCCAAGAACGGGAAAACAGGGTTATACAACGTCAACAGAATATTAAAGAATCCATATATCTCTATCTTCTCCAAAAAAGAGAAGAATCAGCCATAACAACTGCCACAGCCTATCCGAGCGCAGAAGTAATTGATCCGGCCAGAATAAATGATGAGTTTCCGGTATTCCCTAAAAGAAAATTGGTTTTACTAGCGTCTGGATTAATAGGTTTAATTGTTCCTTTTGTCATATTCTTTCTGAACAACATTTTAAATACAAAAATTCTTGAATTAAGAGACTTGAATTCGATTAGAGGATATGCTCCAGTAATTGGGGAGCTGCCAGGAATTAAGGAAGGAGCTAATGAAGATGATATGAAAGATTTGTTCTCGGAAGCATTGAGAATCTTAAGAACCAATCTTGATTTTATTTTCCATAAGGATAGGAAGGATAAAAGGGTAATATTTATTACCTCTTCTGTAAATGGGGAAGGAAAGACTTTTATTGCCTATAATCTTGCAAAAATCTACACATATGCAAATAATAAAGTTTTATTGGTAGGTGCTGATATAAGGAAACCAAATCTACATGAATTAAACCCATTATCACAAGAAAAGGGAATATCTAATTATTTAAATGGGGATGGTGAATTAGATGAAATTGTGGAATCTGTAGAAGGTACCCCAGGGTTATTTATACTGCATTCAGGCAGTGTTCCACCGAATCCCTCAGAATTATTAATGAACCCTAAAGTGGATATATTATTCTCCAAATTACGTGAGAATTTTGATATAGTGATAGTAGATACAGCACCTACAATGCTTGTTACTGATACCATGATCATTTCGAAGTATGCAGATCAATCGGTCTATATTGTAAGGGCAGGTTATACAGAAAAGGAACTACTTCCACATATCGGTGAATTGGCTGTTGATGAAAAGCTACCTGGTATGGTTTTAGTCTTGAATGATGTTAACCAGGATAATCTGGGATATTCAGGGAAATATGGTAAAGTTTACAATAACTCTTCTCAACCCTGGTATAGAGCCTTTATGAATAGATTTCGGTAAAAGAGAATATCGAACAATTAATAAAAATTCTCTAACTTAAGAATCAACTATTTTTGATATGTTTTTAATCTTTCAAATCCCCGAAGAAGTTCCAAAACCGCATAACAACCCACCTTTAGATCCGGGTTCGGCTACCGAGATGGTGCTGTATGTGGCCATCCCCGTTCTCTTTATTATCCTGTATTTTCTCTGGAAACGCGGCAGGAGAAACCGAAGGTAAATTAGTCTTGCTTCTTTCCTTTCCAGAACATCCCTATGGGGATGATCAGGAAGATAAAAAAATACCATCCGGTGATGATCCCGATCACGGTGATCACGACCCCGGCAAGCATGAGGTATAGTCCTGTTTTCTTTCCTGAGTACTTCATGTCTTAATTTAATGAAGACGGTACTCAAAATCAAATTTCACTGTTCTTTCCGCTATATCACTATTCCCCCGTCTGTTTAGTTTCCTTTTTCATTTTCCTTGCTGAATAGCAGGGATCGACCTGTAGACTTCAATAGTACACCGTCCTTTTTAACCATCCCATCATTATTCCCGGCGATGCTTTTCATGGAAATAGCTGAACCGAACCCTCCATTACCGGACTTGTTATGAATGATTGTTTTCGTTCCCTGAAATGGTGGTCGATACCTGAAAATTCTTGATTGAAATATCATCAGATATGATAAAGATCATAGAAATGGAAGGGAGTCTGTACGACCTTTATTAGACCAACTATCAAAGTAAATAAACGAAATCAATACAGATAAAATACCATAGTTATGGAAGTTCACACAGAAATTAAAAAAAGGGTCTTCAATTTTGGAGACCGGTCAGCCGATGGCAATGCAACCATGCGGAATCTCCTGGGAGGGAAAGGCGCCAACCTGGCTGAAATGAGCCGAATCGGGGTGCCGGTCCCCCCGGGATTTACAATCACTACAGAGGTTTGTACAGAATACAACCAGGTAGGGATGGATGCAACCATTCGTTTGATTCGCGAAGAGGTGGAAACCTCGGTAAAGAACATAGGGAAGATTATGAAGGCCGAATTCGGATCCGACGACCATCCTTTATTATTATCCGTCAGGTCCGGAGCCCGGGTGTCCATGCCTGGGATGATGGATACGGTGCTGAATCTCGGCTTAAATGACAGGAGCGTGGAATCTCTGGCCCGACTTACGCAAAATGATCGTTTCGCATGGGATTCCTACCGCAGATTCGTTCAGATGTACGGTGGTGTGGTTATGGGGATGAAGCCCAGGTCTAAAGAGGAGATCGATCCCTTTGAAGAGATCATGGAAGAAATTAAGCAAGACCGCGGCATTGAACTGGATACCGACTTTACCACAGACGATCTGAGATTACTGGTCAGGAGATTTAAGGAGGCTATTAAATCGCGAACCGGGAAAACACTTCCGGAAGATCCCTGGGAACAACTCTGGGGAGCGGTCATGGCTGTATTTAACAGCTGGAACGGAGACCGGGCCGTGTACTACAGAACCATGCACGGTTATCCGGCTAACTGGGGTACGGCTGTTAATGTGCAGGCCATGGTATTTGGAAATATGGGAGCGAATTCCGGAACCGGGGTTTGCTTTACCAGAGATGCGGGCACAGGAGAGAACGTTTTTAACGGCGAATATCTCATGAATGCCCAGGGGGAAGATGTGGTAGCCGGGGTGCGCACGCCTCAGCAGATCACTAAACTGGGTTCAGAACGCTGGGCGGTGCTGGCACAGATCCCTGAAGCAGAGAGAAGATCCAAATATCCCTCCCTGGAAGAGATCATGCCTGTTGTATACCAGGAGCTGTTTGAATACCAGCGCATGCTGGAAACGCATTACAGGAATATGCAGGATATGGAGTTCACCATTCAGAACGGTAAATTGTGGATCCTGCAAACCAGGAATGGAAAACGAACCGGAGCAGCCATGGTAAAAATAGCTATGGACATGCTCAGGGAAGGCCTCATCGGGGAACAGGAAGCAATACTTCGTATAGAACCCATAAAGCTGGATGAATTGCTACACCCGGTATTTGATACAAAGGCCATTAAAAAGGCCAGGGTGATCGCCCAGGGGCTTCCTGCTTCTCCCGGTGCTGCAACCGGACAGATCGTATTTCACTCTGATGAGGTAGGCAAGTTTAAAAATGCCATCCTGGTTCGTCTGGAAACCTCTCCGGAAGATCTTGAAGGGATGCACCTTGCCAATGGTATTCTTACCGCAAGAGGTGGGATGACCTCTCACGCTGCCGTAGTGGCCAGGGGAATGGGGAAATGCTGTATCTCAGGGGCTGGTGCCCTGAAGATCAATTACAGGACCCGAACCCTGACCATTGATGGACGCGAATATCACGAAGGCGACTGGATCTCCTTAAACGGTAGCACAGGAAACATTTTTGAAGGCAAGGTGGCCACAAGAGAACCGGAACTCACAGGAGAGTTTGCCCAACTGATGAAACTCAGCGACAGGTACCGTACCTTGCGTATCCGGACCAATGCCGATACTCCGGCAGATGCCCTGGCAGCAAGGAATTTTGGAGCACAAGGGATAGGACTCACCCGCACAGAACATATGTTTTTTGAGGTAGACCGTATCAAGGCCATGAGGGAAATGATCCTGGCCGCCACCACCAAAGGTCGTAGAAGGGCTCTGGAGGTATTGCTACCCATGCAACGCTCAGACTTCGAAGGTATTTTCGAGGCTATGGACGGTCATCCTGTAACCATACGATTACTCGATCCACCGCTTCACGAATTCGTTCCTCACCAGTTAACCACCCAGAAGGAACTGGCAGAAGACCTGCATATCTCCCTGGAGGCTGTAAAATCAAAGGTTGCAGAATTAGCAGAGTTTAACCCCATGCTGGGACACCGCGGATGCCGTTTAGGTATCACTTACCCTGAGATCACAGAAATGCAAACCCGGGCGATTCTCGAGGCTGCTCTCCATGTTAAATCCAGAGGAATTACAGTAAAACCCGAGATCATGGTCCCTCTGGTGGGAACCCTTGAAGAATTCTCCTCCCAGAGAGATGTCATCAGGGAAACAGCAGAACAGGTGTTCAGGGAATACAAAGACCGCGTAGACTTTAAGATCGGAACTATGATCGAAGTTCCAAGGGCCGCGCTCATCGCAGATAAGATCGCTGGGGAAGCTGAATTCTTTTCCTTTGGCACGAACGACCTTACCCAAATGACCTACGGGTATTCCAGGGACGATGCCGGTAAGTTTTTACCTATTTACCTGGAAAAAGGGATTCTCAAGGCCGATCCGTTTGAGACTATAGACCAGAAAGGAGTAGGTACTCTGATGCGCATCGGAGTAGGAAGGGGACGCGAAATAAAACCCGGATTGAAGATCGGAATTTGCGGGGAACACGGGGGCGACCCTGCCTCAGTTGAATTCTGTAACAGCCTGGGAATGGACTATGTGAGCTGTTCTCCTTTCCGCGTACCTATTGCAAGAATCGCTGCTGCCCAGGCCGCGATAAAAAAACAGGCCGGAAACTCTTAACCAACATTATATATCCATTTACACCCCGGGGAGTACAGCAAAGCTTCCCGGGGTATTTTTTTGAGCTCTTTTCCTGAGTGGGATACATCCGGTTATTCAGGTATTTTCTTCAACCGTGCTGTAGACCGGATTTGAATGGATCGTCTGTACTGTTGCTTTTTCCCTTTTGAAGGCAGAGAGAATTCCGTTTGAGGTAATTCCACCGGCCTTTTATCCATAAATCCGAAGGAGTAATAATCTTCCTATCTTTATTCCCTTTATTAACCAAACGGATTATCAAGCAGCCTGTATGCGGATCATAAATGCCCATCAAAACAACCTGAAAAACATTCATCTAAGTCTTCCCGGAAATCAGCTCATTGTAGTTACCGGTTTGTCGGGATCCGGAAAGTCTTCCCTGGCCATAGACGTTATTGCCAATGAAGGATACCGGCATTTCCTGGAAAGTCTGTCTGCATATAATCAGCAAAATGCACAATTGATCCCTACAGCAGAAGTCGATGAAATAACAGAGCTGCCACCGGTGATCCGGATCGGGCAATCAAAACGATTTCAATCTGTTAATGCCACTTTTGGTACCCTGTCTGAGCTGACTTCGGTTTTTAGAATACTGTTTGCGCGATTTTCCGGAAAGGGTCCCCTGAGCAAGTCGCTTTTTTCCTTTAATCACCCCAAAGGGGCCTGTGAAACCTGTCATGGGATCGGGCAGGAAGAGTACATCGATCTTCAGAAGTTGATCGAAGATGAGGACAAAACCCTGCGTGAAGGAGCCATTGCCACGACCTTGCCTAATGGCTATATTGTTTATTCGCAGGTCACCGTCGAGGAGTTAAATAAGGTCTGCCGGGCTCATGGCTTCAGTGTGGATGTACCATGGAAATTGCTGTCTGCTGAACAAAAGGACGCAGTGCTATATGGCAGTGACCGCACTAAGGTGTATTACGGGAAACACAGTATAGAATCGCGTCTGAAATGGAAAGCTTTAAAGGCCAAGCCCCGGGAGGAAGGTTATTACAAGGGCATGCTTCCTATCATGCAGGATATATTAAGACGAGACCGGAATCCTAATATCCTGAAGTTTGTGAGTTCCAGGGTTTGCCAGGATTGTAACGGGGCGAGAATAAAAGCTGCACACCTTCAATACACATGGAAAGGACTCAATTTCGGGGAATGGATGGACCTTTCGTTAGGCCGATTATACGAAAAGCTCCAGGGTCTGGATCTCACCCCTCCGGAACAGGAGTTGGTCCGGACGATTTCCGACCCGCTATATGATATGGTACAGTTGGGAATGGAGCAATATTCCCTGGGTACACCAAGCATCGAGATCTCCTCCGGCGATGGTCAGCGTATCAAACTGATCAGGCAGGTAAACAGCAGTCTGCAAGGGATCATGTATGTCTTTGATGAGCCTTCCATAGGATTGCCCGAAGCACACCAGGAGTATCTGCGTCATATCTTTGATCGCCTGATAGCCCGGGGAAATACCGTTATGGTGGTGGAGCATGATCTGAATTTTATCCGGTCGGCCGACTGGATCGTGGAATTAGGTCCGGAGGCTGGGGTTCATGGAGGCCAGGTGATCTTTAACGGCCCGGTGAAGGATTTTTTAACAGCCGAAGATCCTGCCAGTCCCACCTTAAGTGAACTGCGAAAACCAACTTCAATCCCTGTTCATGATCCCGATTCGCTATCCTTAGATGAGTTTCAACCCCGGGAGGGAAGCCTGACCGTAATAAACAGGAAGACTACCCGCGCCATGGAGGCAATAACCGAATTCTGCCTGCAAAAGAACTACAGCCTTATAAAGGTGACAGATCAGCCTATAGGTAAAACTCCAAGAAGTAACCCCGCCACCTACACAGGATTGGCAGATAAAATCCGGGATCTCCTGGCTAAATCTCCGGAGGCGAAGGCGAAAAAGTTGGCAAAGGGAGCCTTTTCATTTAATAATAAGGCAGGTAGGTGCCACACCTGTGAAGGGGCCGGAGTTATTACCCTTTCCATGAATATCATGGGGTCTGTTAACCAGGTTTGTCCGGAGTGTAATGGCAAACGTTTCAAACCTGAAGTGCTCCAGGTGCATTGGAATCGCAGCAATATCGCAGAAATTTACAATATGGATGCAGAGGAAGCTTTTGATTTCTTTGCAGGCGAAGAAAAGATTACCCGGGTATTAGCTTTAATGCTAAAACTGGGCCTTGGGTATGTTAAACTGGGTCAGCCTTCAAATACCCTGTCCGGAGGGGAAGCACAGCGAATTAAGCTCACAAAGCATTTTTCGAAGCGCTCAAAAGATACCGTTTTATTGCTGGAAGAACCCAGTATAGGCTTGCATCAGAAAAATGTGAGGCAGCTGCTCCAGGCTTTACATCAGTTAAAAGGGCAGACTGCAGGAATCATCTGTTTTGAGAATCATACCCTGTTTCAGTCCTCCTGTGATGCGCTGGTGGAAAACGCCGTAAAGGCAAAATTTAATCGTAGGGACAAGGTCAATTCCCAGGAAACAGATCAGATCATCATTAGTGGTGCCCGCACCCATTATCTCAAGGACCTGAATCTCCATATCCCTAAGCATCAACTGTCAGTGATCTCCGGGATATCAGGGTCAGGTAAATCTTCCCTGCTAATTGATACCCTTCATGGATTCGGCCTTCAGGAAATGACCAAACAGTTTTCAACCTATCAGCTATCCAGAAGCGGAGCAAACGAACGATTTGAGGTAGATCTCATTACGGGACTCACCCCTACGATCTGTGTGACCAGGAAGGTAAGGAGCTTTTCAGAGCGGTCAGATATGGCTATGCAAACCGGGATCGACAGGATCTTGCGATTTGCATTTTCCAGAAAAGCGCAGTTTGAAGGGGAGGAGTTGTCTGCCAGTCATTTTTCCGGAAATCACGAATTAGGAAAATGTATGTTATGTGATGGGACAGGACAGGAATTTTTACCGGACCTGCAGAAAATTGTGCTTGATGAGACTCAAAGTATCTCCGAAGGTCTGTTCGAGCATAACAAGGCGCTGGCTTATTACGGGCACAGGGGCAGCCAGTACATGGCTATCGCAGGAGAAACAGGTAAAAAGTACGGGTTTACCCTGAAGACGCCTTTTCAAGCGCTTACACAACAGCAGAAGGATATTTTACTAAATGGTACGGGTGAAACCATTTGGGAGACCCAATGGAATTTTAAGACCAAAACCAGGGAAGGTACACAACAAGTTCGGATGCCATGGAACGGACTGTTTCAATATTTGAGGGAGGAATACATGAACACCCGCAAGAACAAGAATATTGAAAATCTGAAAGCCCTGTTTACCCCAGTACGCTGCCGTCATTGCAAAGGAAGTGGATTAGATCCCGGGCGATTGGACTTTAAGTTGGGGGGGAAGTCCCTTCATGAAATAAAATCGATGAATTTTACAGACCTGGAAGACTGGCTCCTGGAGCGTGATGCTTACGATGAAGTAGATAAAAAACTTATATCGAACATTTCAGCCCATCTTACCCATACCATAAAAAGGGCAAAGCAGCTGCATATTGATCACCTGCAACTTCACCGCCGGTCGAATACGCTTTCCGGGGGCGAATGTCAACGGGTAGAGCTTATAAAACAATTAAACAGTCCGCTTAAAGGCATTACCTATGTACTGGATGAACCTTCGGCCGGATTATCAGAAACCAATATTCCAGACCTGGTTAACCTGCTAAAGGAGCTTATAGAAAAGGGGAATACCGTGATCGTTATTGAACATAACAAAGAGATCATTCTGGCTGCCGATCACCTGATCGAGCTGGGACCAAAAGCAGGCAAATCGGGAGGATATATTACATACCAGGGTATTCCAAAGGAATATCTGAAAAGCCCTGGCTGTCATCCCTTTTTGAAGATGCCATCCGGGAAAATCCACTTTGATCCGGGTGGGAAAACCATTGAGATTAGGAACCTTTCAAGGCATACATTAAAAAAAGAAGTACTCTATATTCCGGTTGGTGGAATAACCGCTATCAGCGGGAAGTCGGGTATAGGGAAAACCACCCTGGTAAGAGATGTGATCATCCCTGCCATCAGGAGCAGTAAACCTGTGCATTGTGAAAGTATTGACTTTCCTGCAAAGTACACCGGAGTTCATTATTTTGAACCTAAAAGACTCAGGGCCTATAAGAGTACTTTACTGGTATCTTACCTGGATTTGCTAAAGGGCATCTGTAAGGTCTTTGCAAAGGAGACCGGACTTAAACCAGGTGATTTTTCTTATAAGAACAAGTCTGCTCAATGTGTAAGTTGCAAGGGAAAGGGGTATACAGAAACCTCCCTGGATATTGTAGCCGGTATGAAAGAGACTTGTGAAGTGTGTAACGGTATGCGATACCAAAAATCTATATTAGAACATACTGTAGGATCTAAAAATATCGCTGAGGTGCTCAACCTGGATATTTCCGGTCTGAAAAAATGGATAGAGCATCAGCGTGTTTCGTCCGGGGTAGCATTGTTCTTAGATCAGTTAGAGGAAACAGGGTTAGGACACCTCATTTTAGACCAGCCCGTCCGGTCGCTGTCTTCAGGAGAAAAACAACGACTGTTATTGTTGAATTGGCTTCAGGATGCCGGAAGGAATGCCTTGTACATCCTTGATGAACCCGCTATCGGACTACATTATGCGGATATCGATCTGTTGTTTGGCATGCTTGAAAAGATCAGTGAACACAACGATATCCTGGTTGTAGATCATAATCCGTACCTGCTGGGAAAAATCGGGACAGGAATAATCTTGAACTAATGAGTATCTGTATCAGGTAGATTTATATTTTTGATCTTTTTGGTGTATCTGTAATTACTGTTTGCCCAGGATGTGGAAGATCACTTTCCGATACAGAAAGTAATTTTAGTTGAAAAACAATGTGTTAATAAGTGTCAGTTACAAATGAGATACAATTTTGTTATATATGAGTAGTTTTCGCTTAATTTAGATTTCTTAGTTTTTTTGTTATTCGTAAACAATATAGTTTGGATTTACTTTCAATAGCCAAGCTGACTCTGTAGTTGAATCCAATAAAACCAAATTGTAGTTAATGTCTTCTCGTTTTTTACGATTATTATCTAGGGGTAGAGTAATATAAACATCTGGGATTAACGATAGAACAGAATCAATGCTTACACCTTCCATTTCTATGGCTTTTGAATAGGGGATCTCTTTTTGTGAAAGAGCTTCAAAATATATTTCAGATTTCGGTGATACCTGAATGGAATATTTAATTACAGAATCCGTTTTAAAGATTGCTTTAAAAGGGTATATCGATTTTTGAATACTATCGTATAATTCCCTTTGCTTCTGATTTAATTTAAGAATTTCAGACCGATTTGACTCTGAAACGGCTATGTAAGGATTAAAGTCTTCCGGGAAAAGGTACCTGAATTTCGCCCAATAATTCTTAGGGTTTTCTTCGTTAACTGAATAAAATATAAATACAGATTTTTTATTTGACTCTAAATTGCCGAAGAACATATACAGCGATGATAAGCATATTAAAATCGCAATTGAAATGCCCAAGAACAAAAGTTTTCTTTTCATAATTTATTCACAATCTAATCCTTTACTTCTAGCTAAATTTATTGATTGAATTATTTGATCAATTTCGGAGGATGGAAGATATTGATCAAGACCTTCCCAGGCTAAATCCTCATAATAGTTCATGGGTTCTGTGCCTCCATCATACTGGTATAATACATTCGCAATGTTTTTAACATATTGATCTCTCATGATCGCGTGCGACAATTCATCACTACCTGTTGTATTCAAAATATATAGCCCATATAATTCTTCGAATGAATTTTGTCCAACCTGAAGATGTCTCCTAAGTTTTGCGTGAATTGATTCATGAATTATTGTTTTAGCAATTTCAATGCCAGATCTATTTGCCAAGTTCTATGCATTAAGATTTACTATATAATTGTTATCATTTCTTTCAAACCTTCCATTCAATCGAACGCCATTGCTATTCACAATATCCGGTACCACTCTATAAATTAGTGTGCTTTTGTCGTAATTGTCGTCACTAAATGCCACCAAAATTGATGTCATCTCGTTAAAATTATCTATTCCTGTCCTCAACAATTTGTCGTATACGCATTTCGCTTTTGTATTAACCATAGACGCATCAACAATTATTTTATCCGAAACATTTATTTCCCCACCTTCCATTTCCGCCTTCATCCAGGCTTTTGCAAAAAAGAGGTTTTCCTCGGTACGACCATTATCTATCAACCATCTATTTATAGTGTAAGCTTTTTCAGGTTAGAGTTGGTAATATGTTAATTCCGCATCTGACATTTGATAATTAATATCCCACAAATAATACTCCAACTTCAAAACACTTTTAGCCCAATCATTTACAGCCATTGAGCCAATGGGAGTACTACTGCAATCTGGACAATCTGCGTTTGCAGTGGCGGTCTTGAAAAAGTTTATTTTGGTAGTTGATCCTGGACAATCAATCACTAGTACATATCCTGATCCAGTACCACTTCCTCCACAAATTGAGGATCCATGGGTTTGATCATCATTACTACCTCCACAACTATGCCAATAATTTAGTTAGATGTGTCACTTTCCGATACAAAAATTCGCAAAGATATTCCCCAGCAGGTCGTCACTCGAAATTTCTCCGGTGATCTCCCCGAAGTGATACAACGCTTGTCTGATATCGATAGCGAGCAGGTCTCCCGGGAGTTCGGCATCCAGGCCTTCCCGAACCTTTTCTACCTCCTCCAGTGCCTTTAAAAGGGCGTCGTAATGCCTGGTATTGGTAATGATGGTCTCGTTGTTTCTCAACGCACCTGTATTGATGAATTCAAGCAGTTTGTCCTGGAGTTTATCCACACCAACGCCGGAACGTGCCGATAGATGCAGGGCTTCAGGAATCTGTTCCGATACCTTATTCCGTTCTTCTTCGGTAAGTACATCAATCTTGTTGGCAATAATCACCAGATGTTTCTGGGGATATTTGTTTTTAATTTTCCCGATCTCGGTAATGATGGTGTCTAACGTTCTGCCATTCGGACCGGTTGCTCCATGCAGGCTTTTCTTTACCGTTTCGCAATCGAAGAGGTAGATCACCACCTGGGCCTTTTCGATCTTTTCAAAGGTGCGCTGAATCCCGATGCTTTCTACCACATCCTTGGTTTCCCTTATTCCGGCGGTATCAATAAAACGGAATCCGATGCCCCCGATCACCATCTCATCTTCTATGGTGTCACGGGTCGTACCGGCTATATCGCTCACAATGGCGCGCTCTTCCTGCAGCAGGGCGTTCAGAAGAGTCGATTTTCCTACATTGGGCTCGCCCACGATAGCCACAGGAATCCCCGTTTTGATCACATTCCCGGTGGCAAAACTGTCGATGAGCTTTTTCAGTACATTCCTGATGCGTTCCAGCAGATTTCTGAATTCGTCCCTGTTGGCAAATTCCACATCTTCTTCGGCAAAATCGAGCTCCAGCTCGATGAGGGAAGCAAAGTTCATCAGCTCTTCCCGTAAACGTGCTAATTCATTACTGAATCCCCCGCGCATTTGCTGCATGGCGATCTGGTGGGCTGCGGCATTATCTGAGGCGATAAGGTCGGCTACGGCCTCTGCCTGGCTCAGGTCCATTTTTCCATTGAGAAAGGCCCTGAGGGTAAATTCTCCCGCATCAGCCATACGACACCCTGCCCTTAAAAACAGCTGGATGATCTCTTGCTGGATATAAGGGGAGCCGTGACAGGAGATCTCTACAACGTCTTCCCCGGTATAGGAATGCGGATTCTTAAAGAGGGATACCAGAACCTCATCAATAACCCGGTCGCCATCCATGATATGACCAAGGTGTATCGTGTGGGTTTTTTGCTTATCCAGGTCTTTCCCGTGAATGGAACGGAAATGCCTGCCGGCCAGCGCAATCGCCTTTTTCCCCGAGAGCCGGATCACAGCAATGGCACCTGCCCCCGATGGGGTCGCTAAAGCAATAATGGTATCCTCAAGTTTCATGTAATAGTTTTCAACAAAAATACGAATCTAATAAGAGAAAAGAGAGTTGCAGATCCATATAGCGTTAAAGGAAGATTTAAGGTAAGTTAAATCTTGTTAAACGCTTGATTATCTGGAGGATTTTGTTATCTTAATTAGTGAATCTTAAAAATGTAGGTAAGCATATGAATTATTTGAATTTAGATAAGGACAAGACAGAAAAAACAGTATACGAGTTAAATGTTTTACTGGCAGATTATCATCTGTACTATCAGAAGCTCAGAAATTTTCACTGGAATATTCTCGGGCGAAATTTCTTTGATCTTCATGAAAAGTTCGAAGAGTTATATGACGATGCCAAATTCAAAATTGATGAACTGGCAGAACGTATCTTAACGCTTCGACACCGACCGGTGAGTAATTTATCAAGATACCTTGAGATCTCCAATGTAAAAGAATCGGGCACCGATCTGTCTGATGTAGAAATGATAGAAACGCTTTTGAGCGACCACTCCGAAATGCTGAAACAGATGCGCAATGTGGTTCACGTGGCCGGAGACTGTGGAGATGAGGGTACAATAGACCTGATCGGAGCTTATATTCGGGAACTTGAGAAGACCTCCTGGATGTTAGATGCATGGAGAATGAAGACCAATGAGGTACTTAAAGCGAAAATGTCTTAATACGAACTGAATGAAAGAACAGATTTCCCAGGCATGGGATAAGATGTTATCAGAAGTAGGTTCATGGCTGGATAAACTGGTCATGAACCTACCTAATTTTTTACTGGCCTGTGTTGTATTCCTGGGCACCTATTTTCTCTCCAAATATGTATTTACCCTGATGCAGAAACTACTGGGCAGGACGTCCATGCAGAGCTCTGTACGTAGGATCACTTCCCGGTTGATTTCCATTATCGTGATTCTGTTTGGGATATTCGTGGCTTTAGGGATATTAAACCTCGATAAGATGCTCACCTCCCTGCTTGCCGGTGCCGGGGTGGCCGGTCTGGCGGTAGGTCTGGCATTACAGGGATTGCTTACCAATACCTTTTCAGGAATCACCCTGTCTTTTGTTAAATACATGAAACTGGGCGATTGGGTGGAGACTAACGGGTATACCGGGGAAGTGGTAGATCTGAGTTTACGCACCACTACCTTAAGGCAGATCGATAATAATATGGTTTCCATTCCCAATAAAATGGTCATAGAAAACCCCTTAAAGAATTATTCGGTAACGGCCCAGTCCAGGGTGATCCTGGAATGCGGGGTAGCTTATGACAGTGACCTTGAAAAGGTGAGAAAACTGGTCTTAGAAACCATTAGCAGGCAATTCGAAGCCGTGGAGTCGGCCTCCGACATCCTGTTCTTCTACACCGCTTTCGGAGATAGTTCCATAAATTTTGAAGTGCGATTCTGGATCGATTCCACTTCCGGGTTAGAGATCCTGAAGGCCAGGGGAGAGGCCATTATGGCGTTGAAAAGGGCTTTCGATGAGCACGGAATTGTGATTCCTTTCCCAATTCGAACCATCGATTTCTCCAATCCTATCCCAAAGTCGGAAGCATAAGGTTTTAATCCTGTGGTTACTGTAACATTTTCGCTTTTAAATCGACATATGTATAAACATCATCAATCAAAATAAAAATCATGGAAAAGAATTTGACGCTTAAAAGGATAGATACCCAGTTATTGGCCATCACCCATTTAACCCAGCTCCTGGATTACGTCACCGGTTTTGGAGGATTCATCATCCCCCTGGTGCTATGGATTTCCAATAAGGATAATGTTCTGGGGATGGATGAACACGGAAGATCTATTTTAAACTTCCAGCTGAGTATGTTCATTTATTGCCTTATCAGTATTCCGCTGATACTGCTCTTCGGATTGGGCATCCTATTGCTGATAGGTATCGGGATAATTGCTTTTGTATTTCCCATTATCAATGCCATAAGGGCCTCGAATGGGGAAGAACCCTACTACCCATTAAGCATCCGTTTTTTTTAAGCCGGTAAGCAGAGAGACCGGGAGACAGGGAGACAGGGAGACAGGGGAGCTGGTAGAGGAAGAATCTGGCAGGCATGTAGCCCAAGACGTTCTCATGTTCACAGTTGTTCTCATAACCCAATAACAAAAAAAGCTGCCTTATCGGGCAGCTTTTTATATAAATAGGATTCTTCCACTTATTAGTTGTTAAGCATTACCGGCATCACCAGCATGGTAATGTGTTCTCCTTCATCCAGTCCGTCGGTAGGCGTAAGGATCCCGGCACGGTTAGGAAGGCTCATTTCGAGAGATACTTCATCCGAGGTCAGGTTGTTCAGCATTTCGGTAAGGAATCGCGAGTTAAACCCGATCTGCATATCATCGCCCTGGTAATCACAGGTTAGGCGCTCTTCTGCCTTGTTGCTGTA
The DNA here is from genome assembly GCF_020166515.1 of Robertkochia flava. Classification (GTDB taxonomy): domain Bacteria; phylum Bacteroidota; class Bacteroidia; order Flavobacteriales; family Flavobacteriaceae; genus Robertkochia; species Robertkochia flava. The sequence continues at coordinate 608,129 of NZ_JAINZT010000005.1, forward strand.
ATCAAGATCTTCTGCAGAGATATTCAGCTCTGCTCCCGCGATCTTAAGACGGATCTGATGCGTGGTTTTATTCGAGAAGATCGAAACCCTTTTTACTGAATTTAAAAGCTGCATGCGATCGATGCTCAGTCGGTTCGGATTCTCTTTTGGTATAACCGCTTCGTAATTGGGATATTTTCCGTCTATGAGTCGGCAAACCAGTTCTATATTTTCAAAGATAAATTTCGCGTTACTGTCGTTGTACTCAATGGTAACCTCATTTTCACTACCTGCAAGGATGTTCTTTAAGAGGTTAAGAGGCTTTTTAGGCATAATGAACTCGGCCACCTCAGAGGCAGAGACATCCTGTCGCTGGTATTTCACCAGTTTGTGGGCATCTGTGGCTACAAAGGTCAGGTTCTCCGGGGAGAACTGGAAGAATACCCCACTCATTACCGGTCTCAGGTCGTCATTTCCTGATGCGAAAATGGTTTTGCTGATGGCAGTTGCAAGAATATCTCCAAGGATGGTGGTTGCACTTGGATCGGCCAGTTCTATAGTATTTGGAAATTCAGCCCCATCGGCGTATGCCAGGGCATATTTTCCATAATTCGAACTGATCTCAACCGTATTATTGTCTTCAACTACAAAGGTCAGGGGTTGTTCCGGGAATGTTTTCAGGGTATCCAGAAGTAATTTAGCCGGTACGGCGATACTTCCCTGTGAATCAGAATCTACCTCCAGGACAGAACTCATCGTGGTTTCAAGATCAGAAGCCGAAACGGTTAGTTTAGTTCCATCCAGTTCAAAAAGAAAGTTATCTAAAATAGGAAGTGTATTACTGTTGTTGATCACTCCTCCCAACACCTGTAGTTGCTTAAGCAAATATGAGCTTGATACAATAAATTTCATGTAAATCGTTGTTTTCTAACACTTACAAAGATATCTCAATTGGTTATTAAATAGAAAATAACTTATTAACATTTAAACCTGATACCGGCGCTTTCTGAAGTAGGAAAAGCCCAGTCCGGCCAGTACTGATAAAATCGCTGGAATTCCAATATTTACGAGCTGCCATAAGGATTTTTCCTCCATGGTTTTCTGCTGATCTAAGAATGCCAAAGTCACTTTTTTGGTCCGAATGTTTATAAGTCCGTTGTCGTCTAAAAGGTAATTCACGCAATTCAGCAGAAATTCTTTGTTGCCGTAAAAGTTGTTGGTCCATTTATCATAACCTAATTCCATCGGATTTCCATTGCTGAGATCGTTCCTGATAAGGTCCCCGTCAGCGATCACGATCATACTGTTCTGTCTGCCTTCCTCTCTGAAATCAGGCAGGGTAGCAGGCTGAACTCGGTTTTTAAATACGGAAGTGAAGTTTCCTTCCAGCAGGACCGCCAATGGCAAACCACCGTTGTTAAAGCTGGCTTTGTCCGGTTCCTGTCGCACCATATCCAGGCTTACCTCAACAGGGGTGCCCACAGATTTGGAAAGCGGAGAAGATTGGAGGAGCACGGTTTTTTCGATCCCGTTATTCAAGGTGTCCATCGGATTGGAAAACTGCATGCGTAAGGCTTCAATATTGGTGTTTATGGGGTGATTCTCCGGGGAGAATACCATAGGTGCGTACAGCCAGGGAGCCGGATTGTACTGGGTTTGATTCCCGCTTCCGGAGGCCAGAACGATCTGGGTAAAATACAGATCGCTTACCAAAGCGGGGTTAATACGCACGCCGTACTTAAAAAACATGTCATCCAGGTTAAGGTCTCTGGGAACGGCGATGCTGGTTCCTTCATTTCGGTAGAGACTGTCCATTTCCATGATCACCTTATCCATGAGCCAGATACTTTTACCCCCATGCATGGTAAATTGGTCGAGAACCAGTTTTTCTTCCTCAGAAAAAGCCTCGGTTGGCTTGGCGACCAGTGCAAGATCATAGGCTTTAAGCTGCTCCAGGGTTTCTGCCGGATCAGAAGCCACCGAATCCATGGTAAAGGGCGCCAATTGGTAATAATCCTTCAAGGTGTTCAGGAAATCTGCAATAAAAACATCCGCAAGCTCTCCATTACCCTTTAATACAGCGATCTTTTTTTTGTTGGTCAGGCCTATTTTGGTAAAGGCATCTGCAAAGGCATATTCCAGGTGGCGCACAGAATTGTTTATTCGCTCTTCTTGGGTGGCGCCGAGGTTGTTTTTAAGAAGGGGCACCCGAACGGTTTCCCTTCCTTTATTAACAATAGCCCAGGGAAAAACATATTCCTGGGATACTTTGTTTCCTTCTTCAATGGTGATACTCGCCGGTTGCATGCCCATGGCCTGAAGTCCCTCGACGCTCTCCCCGTTATTGTCTTCCTGTGGGTTTATAAAATTAATATGAATGTTGCGGTTTACCCGACTGAACTCATAGAGCATCTGCCGGGTTTCATCCCTGAGCTTCCGAAATTCAGAAGGCAGGTTTCCTTCAAGAAATACATCCACGTAAACAGGGCTGTCAAAAGGTTCCACGGCCCTTTCTGCCGCATCACTCAGGGTATACCTTTGGTCTTTGGTAAGGTAGGCCCGGATACCGCTGAGGCCCGAGAGGTAATTCAATAAGAACAGAAATGCACATAATAGTAGGAGGGATACGATTCTGTTTTCTGATATCTTTTGTGTTAAGCTCATTTTTTAAGAAATGTGGCAGTTAATACGATAAATAGTACGCTCAGGCTTATAAAGTAGGTCAGATCTGCCAGGCTTAATACGCCCCGGCTGATGCTGTCAAAATGGGCTTTTATCCCTAACCCTTCTACAGCGGAAAGGGCAGGTGATAATTCTGATACCGCCTGCGGAAGGTAGAGCAGGCCAAAGCACAATACTACAGCCAATATAAAGGCAGTGATCTGATTCGTACTTACAGAAGAAGCAAAAACCCCTACAGCAACAAATCCAGAAGCCAGAAAAAGCAACCCGAGATAGGATCCTATAATACTTCCCATATCCAGGTTTCCCGTTGGATTTCCCAGGGTATAAAGGGTGTACACATAGAGCAGGGTAGGTATCAGGGTACATACCACCAGCAGCAAACCGCCAAGAAACTTCCCCGTAACCAGCTCATAGATCGATATGGGCTTTGTAAGAAGCATCTCCAGGGTACCCAGTTGTCGTTCATCTGCAAAACTTTTCATGGTTATTGCGGGAATCAGAAAAACAAAGACCCACGGGGCTAATTCAAAGAAGGGGGTCAAATCGGCAAATCCGCTGTCGGGAATATTAAACGGACCTTTGAAAACCCAGAGGAATAAGCCTGTTATGACCAGGAAAAGCCCCATAACGAGGTAGGCTATGGGTGAGGTAAAGAAATTGCTGATTTCTCTTTTGAGGATGGCAAGCATAGTACACTATTTGAGGCTATAAATATAATTACTTAAGGTAAACTCTGTATCCGGTCTACACTCCAGGCCTGCGGTTTTTCACAGAAGCCTTTCTTGGTTTCTTTCCAGATGCCTTGAAATACATCTGATTGACGATACTTTTCCAGACTTTCCGGCTGATCCCAATAGCTGTAGGTAAAGAATACATTCGACTGATCCCGGTCCCGGTAAAGTTCCAGATGCAGGCATCCGGGGAATTGGCGGATCTTCTCCTTATTTTGATCGAAGTTCTTTAAAAATTGGGGTATAAAGGGCTCTTCGAAACCCATTTTGACAATCCTTATCAGCATTACACGAATTTTACGGTTATGGAATCTCTGTAGTTTAATCCTAGTAAACTGGAGGCCCCGCCAACAGTTTCCAGATTACTCTTATAGACAGCGATTTCGATGAGCCCGGAAGAATTGAATATGGCCAATCGTTCTCCATCGGCATTTCTGCGGTTCTTTTCTGCATTGAAATTGATCACATCGCTGTATTTCTCATGGATTCGCTCAAACTTATGGTTACGGGCATACAACTCAAAACCACGTCCCTTGCGGTGCGTTTCGAAGAACTTCCTGGAGATATTGGAAATTACATTTCCGTAATTATCGATGTAGATCACACTGCCACTGATCTGGTCGCCGGCTGTGTTGACCAAAGGAGACAATCCTTTTAGAACTTTCATCGATTCGATGCGTTTCCCGATCACCTCCGGCTGACCTCCACGGGCCAGATGAGTACTTACTTTTACGAATACGTCAAGAACAGGAAACACCCCCTGAACCCGGTCGTGGATGTTGATCTCCACAATTTTTTCAGGCACGATCTCCTGGGCCAGGAAAGAGAGAATCCCATTGTCGGCCCCCACAAAATGATGCCCGTCAATCGTTACAGCGATATGTTTGTTCTCCGGGGTCAATTCGGAATCCACTCCAATGATATGCACGGTTCCTTTAGGGAAGGTCTTGTAGGCGTTCTTGAGAATGTAGGCCGCTTCGGTGATATTGAACGGACTTATATGGTGGGAAATATCAACAATAACAGCCTCCGGTAGCTCGCTGTAAATAAACCCTTTAATGGCTCCCACAAAGTGATCTCGCACCCCAAAATCTGTAGTCAGAGTAATGATCGCCATCTATAAATTGTTGATATATTTTTTAATTAGGAAAATCTTTTTTTGCTTATGTTTGTTTAGGACCCTTTATAAAGATCACAACTGCTAACAAACCTACTAAAAAGAAAGCGATTTTTTTAATTCAGGTTCAAACTTTATTGAGTCAAGTATAGAATAACCCACCAAAAACCAAACGCTTTTGAACGAACTGATCATTGAACTTACAGAAATAAATCCAAAGGACTTTTTTGGAGCTCAGAATACCAATATTCAATTGCTCAAAAAGTATTTTCCCAAGCTCAAAATCGTTGCCCGGGGAAACAGGATAAAAGCCTACGGCGATGAAGAAATGCTGGAGGAGTTTGACAAACGGTTTGACAGGCTTGTCACTCATTTTGGGAAATACAATCAGCTGGATGAAAATATAATTGAACGTATCCTCACCTCAGACGCCCGGGAAGGGTTAGATGAAAACAGCCATCTCGATGGGGAGGTACTCCTGCATGGGGTTAGCGGCCGGATCATAAAAGCACAAACTTCCAATCAGCAAAAGCTGGTGGAATTGATGAAGAAGAACGACATGGTTTTCGCTATTGGCCCTGCCGGTACCGGGAAAACCTATACAGGTGTGGCCCTTGCCGTGAAGGCATTAAAGGAGAAGCAGGTGCGTCGTATCATTCTTACCAGGCCGGCAGTAGAGGCAGGAGAAAACCTTGGTTTTCTCCCGGGAGACCTGAAAGAAAAACTGGATCCCTATATGCAACCCCTCTATGATGCACTCAGGGATATGATACCTGCTGAGAAACTAACCAATTATATTGAGAACGGAATCATACAGATCGCTCCTATGGCCTTTATGCGCGGACGTACCCTGGACAATGCTTTCGTGATCCTGGATGAGGCTCAGAATACCACCCATGCGCAGATGAAGATGTTTTTAACCCGTATGGGAAAAAATGCCAAGTTTATGATTACCGGAGATCCCGGCCAGATCGATCTTCCCCGAAGGGTGATCAGCGGACTGAAGGAAGCTGTCCTGGTGCTTAAGGATGTTCCGGGGGTAGGCATGCTGTACCTGGATGATAAGGATGTTATACGCCACAGGCTGGTTAAAAGCATAATCGCGGCCTATAAGACCATAGAGCATTCGAATGCCTGATGCCTTTCCGGTTAAATTTCTTTTCAGGTACATTTCGGATCCTTCCGGGATTATAGAAGATCACCGTCTGTAAACCGTCATGCCTGACAATGTAAAAAAGGTAGTGCAAGATACCCGGTTTTCAGTACCTGTTCCCTTAAATAAGGCAGAAATATAACCGGGTCTTCTTAGAAGGTATGTTAGTTGTAAGTTGTATCAATTTTTATTTGAAAAACAGCGACCGAAAAGGTTGCGAAATAAGCTGAAACAATAGTAGAATTAGAAGTATCTTTGCTCCTGAAAATAATAGCTACGATTCATACTTATGAAGAACACTATCACTTCTACAAATTTTAATTTTCCGGGTCAGAAAGATGTATACCGGGGTAAAGTGAGAGAGGTGTACAGCCTTGAAAATGACCTCCTGGTCATGGTTGCTACAGACCGTCTTTCTGCCTTTGACGTGATCATGCCAAAAGGCATTCCTTACAAAGGGCAGATCCTCAATCAGATCGCCACAAAGATGATGAAGGATACGGAAGACCTGGTTCCAAACTGGTTGATCGCTACTCCGGACCCCAATGTTGCAGTAGGTAAGAAATGCACGCCTTTTAAGGTGGAGATGGTGATCAGGGGATATCTTTCCGGTCACGCTGCAAGAGAATATAAGGCAGGCAAAAGGCAGCTTTGCGGAGTTCCGATGCCCGAGGGGATGAAGGAGAATGATAAATTCCCACAACCCATTATTACGCCTGCAACCAAGGCAGAAAAGGGAGACCATGATGAGGACATTTCCCGTGAAGATATCCTCAAGCGAGGTATCGTTTCTGAGGCAGATTACCAGGTGCTGGAGAACTATACCCGGGCCTTGTTTCAGAGAGGTACAGAAATTGCCGCCAAACGAGGACTTATCCTAGTGGATACGAAATATGAATTCGGAAAAACGGCAGAGGGGGAAATTGTTCTCATAGACGAGATACACACCCCGGATTCGTCCAGGTATTTCTACGCTGAGGGCTATGAAGAACGTCAGCAAAAGGGAGAGGCGCAGAAACAATTGTCTAAAGAGTTTGTCCGCCAATGGCTTATTTCCAATGGTTTTCAGGGACTGGAAGGTCAACAGATTCCGGAAATGAGCGATGACTATGTGAACTCGGTGTCTGAACGCTATATTGAGTTGTATGAGAAAATTACCGGAGAACCCTTTGTAAAGAGTGATCTTTCGGATATCGAAGAAAGAATAACAGAAAATGTTGGCAAATACTTAAAGAGTTTGTAGTATTTGTAATACGTTAAAAAATCACAAAAAATAAAAAATACCCCGATGTTCGGGGTATTTTTTTTGCAAAAAATATCGGATTCTCGTTTATTTGATAGCCTGAGATCAGGTGTGTAAAAACAATATTATCCTTATCCAAACCATTAACCAATTCACTATGAGCAATTACCACATTAAAAATCTTGAAGAGTACTATCAGATCTACCGGAAATCGGTGAGAGATCCTGAAAATTTCTGGTCTGAAATCGCCGAAGAACATTTTGTCTGGCGAAAAAAATGGGATAAGGTTCTGGAATGGGATTTCAGTAAACCGGAGGTGAAATGGTTTGAAGGTGCCCGGCTGAACATCACAGAAAATTGTATCGACCGGCATTTACTTACCAAAGGTGACAAGGTGGCTATTTTATGGGAGCCTAATGATCCTTCTGAACCTGCTGTAAAGATCACTTATAAGGAACTTCATAACCGGGTGGGGAAATTCGCCAATGTGTTAAGGTCTCAGGGAGTCGAAAAAGGGGATCGGGTTTGCATTTATCTTCCGATGGTTCCTGAACTGGCCATTGCGGTTTTGGCCTGTGCCAGGATTGGAGCCATTCATTCGGTGGTATTCGCAGGTTTTTCATCTACCGCCCTGTCAACCCGAATCAATGATGCCAGTTGTAAAATGGTGATCACCTCCGATGGTTCTTTCAGAGGGAACAAGTCGATAGATCTTAAGGGGATAGTCGATGAAGCCCTGCAGCAATGTGATTGTGTAAACAGGGTATTGGTGGTGAAACGAACCGGAACAGAAGTTGTTATGAAGGAGGGGCGCGATGTGTGGTTACAGCCTTTATTGGATGCAGCATCTCCCGAGTGCGAACCGGAGATCATGGAGGCAGAAGATCCATTATTTATACTTTATACCTCCGGCTCAACAGGCAGACCCAAAGGAATGCTTCATACCTGTGGAGGGTATATGGTATACAGTGCCTATACATTCAAAAACATCTTTCAGTACAAGGACGATGACGTGTACTGGTGTACTGCAGATATTGGCTGGATCACCGGTCACAGTTATATTGTTTACGGCCCGTTAATTAACGGGGCTACCACCCTGATGTTTGAAGGGGTGCCGTCTTACCCCGATTTTGGCAGGTTTTGGGAAATAGTAGAAAAACATAAGGTAAATCAATTTTATACGGCGCCAACGGCCATCAGGGCTTTGGCCAAGGAAAACCTGGATTTTGTTTCCCGTTACAACCTGTCTTCGCTTAAAGTTTTAGGTACAGTTGGCGAACCGATCAATGAGGAGGCATGGCATTGGTATAATGACAACGTAGGTAATAATAAATGTCCGATTGTGGATACCTGGTGGCAAACGGAAACAGGAGGAATCATGATCTCTCCGATACCTTATGCTACGCCTACCATTCCAACGTATGCCACCCTGCCGTTGCCTGGTATTCAACCGGCACTCATGGATGAGAATGGCCAGGAAATAAAAGGGAACCTGGTGAGCGGCAGATTATGCATAAAATTCCCGTGGCCAAGTATGGCACGAACCATATGGGGAGACCATGAACGCTATCGCGACACGTATTTCTCTGCCTTTCCAAATACCTACTTTACCGGAGATGGTGCGCTTAGAGATGCCGTAGGGTATTACCGTATAACGGGTAGGGTAGACGATGTGGTGATTGTATCCGGACATAATTTAGGAACTGCCCCTATAGAAGATGCCATAAATGAGCATCCTGCGGTGGCAGAATCGGCTATTGTGGGCTTCCCGCATGACGTTAAGGGAAATGCATTATACGGTTTTGTTATCTTGAAGGAAGTGGGAGAGAGCAGAGACCGCAGTAACCTGAGTAAGGAGATCAACCAGCAGATCACAGAACACATTGGCCCCATTGCAAAACTGGATAAGATACAGTTCGTATCCGGGTTGCCTAAAACCCGAAGCGGGAAAATTATGAGAAGAATTCTAAGGAAGATTGCTTCGGGAGATGGTTCCTCTCTTGGGGATATCTCCACTTTACTCAACCCTGAAGTAGTTGAGGAGATCAAAAAAGGGGTTTTATGATCCATTCACTGCAAAGACAGATATGTGAAAGCCGGGGTTATCCCCGGCTTTTTTATTGAACCCTGATCAGCGTTTTGGTTTTCAGGCTTTTCTTTTTCTCCCATCTTCGCCAAAGCTTCATAAAAATCAGCGCGGTAATAAAAGCATCGCCGGCCGCCGTATGACGGTCTTTCAGGGGGACGTTCAGTTTCTCTGCTACCTCGTCAAGACTATAGCTTCTTTGTTTATCCACAAGGTTGGAGGTGATCAGTCCTCTTCGATAAAATTTCATGGTATCCACAACTTTATTTTTGAGCGGTGGTAATCCATGGCGTTTTAAAGCCTGGTTGATCATGCCAATATCAAAATTGGCGTGATGAGCAATAAGGGGGGCGTTTCCAATATAGTCCAGAAACTGTTTCAGCATCTCCAGCTCAGAAATGGTTTGATGCCGGGGATTGTGGAGAATTCCGTGAATAGGCACTGTATCGGGATTGAAATGATCCTGTGTCGTATAAATTTCCAGGGTGTCGTCTAAACGGATTTGGTTATCCAGGATCTTAACTGCGCCCAGGGCCAGGATCCGGTCTTGGTTAAAATCGAAACCGGTGGTTTCTGTATCAAAAGCGACATAGGTGGTTTGATGCGCAAATTCCGGAAGCGGTTCCCTGAAGGTTTCCAGATACGCCTTCCAGAATCCCGGAGCATCGTCGGTTGACTTTTTGGTGAACCACTTCATCAGATCAGGTTTACGAGTTTGTAGCGGAGTTTGATAAGATCCTGCAGATCGCCTATGGTGTTAAAACATCTTTTAAGTTTTACTTTTTCTTCTTTGGAAAGTGATTTCAGGTCGATGAACCTTCCGCTGTCTCCATGCATAAGCCCCTGACGGGTCCTGAATTTTAAGAGGACCTTCGTCGCATAGGAAGCAGAGAGGTATAACTCCCTGTTCTGGGGTTCGAGTTCGGCCAGTTTTTCGTAGCGCTCAAAGGTGTTGTTGATGTTTTTAACCTGGTGTTCGAGGATCAGCACTCTGGCAGCATCGGTTATGGGAATAAGGGCCCTTTTTTTAAGGTCAAAGAAGTCCTTGTATTCTCCATTGGTTTCGAGGAGGAACTGTCTGAAAAATCCCATTGGAGAGGGATTGAGCAGGGCACTGCGTGCCAGGTTGGCTTTAAAGATAGGCAGGTCACTGGTTACCTTGAAGATGTGGTCGGCCAGGGCGTTAACAAGATTCAGCTCTCCATAGCTGATATCGTAATCAAAGAAAACCTGGCACAACAGTATATGATCGTCAATGGGAGATTTAACCCAGTCGGAAAATTGTTCTTTCCATTGACTAAGGCTCAGGCACCATTTAGGATTGCCGGCCATCATGTCTGCAGGGCAATAATCGAATCCGATTTTGAGAAGACGCTTGTTTACGTTCTTGGCCAGCTCCATAAAATACGTGTGAATGTCCGGATAAGATGCCTCATCCTGATCTTCAAATACAATAGCATTGTCCTGATCGGTAAGAAGTAATTGCTCTTTACGCCCCTGGCTTCCCAGCGACATCCAGGCGAATTTACATGGGGGAGGGGTATTCATTTTTTTGATGCTAAGCGCGATACATTTCTTGATCGTGGCATCGTTCAATTCAAACATGACCCTCGATATATGGGTCATGGGAATATTGCTTTTTATATATTGTTCCAGAAGTGCTGTAATGTTCCGCCGTATTTTCTTTAAATCTTTGGTCTTTTTGGCTCTTAGGAGCGCTTTCATAAGAAAATAAGGGTTGTTACCCTGGCTTACAATAAGGTCGTGTTCGGCAACAATACCAAGTGCATTTGAATTGGGGGTGCCATCTTCCGTAATACAGATATGACTTATGCGGTGTTTCATCATGGCAAGATGTGCCTGGGAGGCGGTAAGGGATGCTGGATAACATATTACCGGACTGTTCATGATTTCCTTAACCGGCATTTGTATATCCCAGTTACCGGAGGCAACTTTTACCCGGATGTCTTTATCAGTAACAATGCCTGTAGGTTTTCCGTCTTCAAGGATCACTACCGAACCAACACTGTGAAGGTTCATAAGCCCTGCCAGATCCTTAATGGTGGTATCTTTACTGCAGGAGATAAGCTTCTTGTTGTAATGAACAGTTTGCAGTTCGTGGATGTCTGATGTCAGGTCCAGGTTGCCTCTGGAGGGCGACTCGGTGTAATAAGGAGTATGTGTGTTAGAGGCCAGGCTGCTTAGCAGGTACTCGCTCACTTTCGGGTTGTTAACTGTGATCGGCTTAAAGGCTTGTATAGGGATCAGGTAGAATATGCTTTCCTCCAGGGTCTTTGCGGAAATACTGTAATGCTTCCCGGCAAACAGAGGTCTCAGGCCAAAAAGATCGCCTTCGTCACATTGGTCCAGAGTGATTTCTTTCCCGTTTTCGTTCTGATAGATCTCGACGGCACCCTGTTGGATAAGGTAAAAATACGGTTTGCAAGGGTCTTCCTGTTTGAATAAATGCTCTCCTTTATAATTGTATTGTACCGTGATCTCTTCTGCAATCGACTTTAATTCCTCCTGTTCAAGGAGATGAAATGGCGGGTAGGACTTCAAAAAGTCAGCAATCCGAAGGGAGATCGTATTTCTCATATGTTGAAATTAATAAAAAATACCCGTGCTGTCAGGGTGTCTTCTTTTGAAATATGGAAGTCAGGTGGTGTATAACAAGTTTCAGGTATGCAGGGTCAAAAGGGACAAAAACCTCATCGAAATGGTCCGGGTCCTGCATCGCTTCCAGGGTGCTGAAGGGAAACCAGCATGCTTCCTCGACTTCTTCCTTCTGAAGTGCCAGGTCTTTTTCCGAAAAGTCACATTCAATACAATAAATATGGTGGAATTCATTGTCGATAACATCTTCGGCGTGTACGGTCTTTGATGGGTGCATGCCTATCCATTTGAGGTCTGTGGACTTCAGGGAAAGGCCTAATTCTTCCCGGGCTTCCCGCACCGCAGTCTCCGGTGCATCATCTCCCGAAGTAATATGTCCCGCTACAGATACATCCCATTTCCCGGGGAATGTCATTTTTGAACAGGCCCTCTTCTGAAAGAGGACCTGTTTAAGGGAATTGTATATCCAGAGATGAACGGTAGGATGGAAGACGCCTTTTCTGTGGGCCTCCGATTTTAATATGGATCTGCCGGTAGGTTTCCCGTCATCCGTCCATATGTCTACCCATTCATCCATGCTGATTAATTGAAATAACTGAAGTTATGGTTGGGCTTAATGGTAAGCAGGCTTTCATAGATCAGTTTGATCACGTTTTCCACATCCTCCCTGTGTACGGTTTCCACTGTGGTGTGCATATAACGAAGAGGAAGAGAGATCAGGGCAGAAGGAACTCCGCCGTTGCTGTAGGCAAAGGCATCGGTATCGGTTCCTGTATAGCGGGATGCTGCCATTCGCTGAAATGGGATCTCTTTGGTTTTAGCGGTCTCTATAATGAGTTTCCTTAACCTGTTTTGTACTGCCGGCGCATATGAGATCACAGGTCCGGCTCCGATTTCGGCATGCCCCTGCTTTTTCTTTTCGATCATCGGGGTGGTCGTATCGTGGGTTACATCGGTTACAATGGCTACATTGGGTTTAATGGTCTGGGTGATCATTTCTGCCCCTTTCAGGCCGATCTCCTCCTGCACCGAGTTGGTGATGTAAAGTCCGAAAGGCAGGTCCTTCTTGTTTTCCTTTAATAAACGGGCAACCTGAGCGATCATAAATCCGCCAATCCGGTTATCCAGCGCCCGGCATACGAATTTGTCCTTATTGAGAATAAAGAATTCGTCCGGGTAGGTGATCACACACCCCACATGCACGCCCATGGCTTCCACTTCGGCCTTATCCTTAGCTCCGATATCAATAAAAATATTCTCCAGTTTGGGAGCTTCTTCCTTGTTGTTGTCCCTGGTGTGAATGGCAGGCCAACCGAAGACACCCTTTACGATTCCCCCGTCGGTATGTATATTCACCACTTTTGACGGAGCGATCTGGTGGTCGCTTCCCCCGTTACGGATCACGTAAATAAGGCCATTGTCTGTAATGTAATTTACATACCAGGAGATCTCATCAGAATGCCCCTCGATAACCACCTTGTATTCGGCCTCCGGATTGATCACTCCAACGGCAGTACCATAGATGTCGGTGATAAAGGTGTCTACATACGGTTTCAGGTAGTCCATCCAAAGTTTTTGTCCTTCCCATTCGTATCCGGTAGGAGAGGGGTTATTCAGGTAGCGCTCCAGAAAACTCATGGAGTCTTCATTGAGTATACTTTTCTTAGTCATATCATTAATTATTAGTGATGCACGAAATTAAGAAATTCACATAGATTTAATAAGGTGCCAAGGAGTTATTTCCTATTTTTGAACAAGCTCAAATCTACACCAGTTGCGATTGATTTTAATTGTCATATGGACGCTCTCCACCTCTGTGATGTATGCACAGGTGAAAAAGGCGGACTCTTTAAAGATTCCCGGCCAGAGAGACAGTGTGCCTGTGCAATACTTCTTTTTTGAAGGGGATTCCATCCCCAGAACAGCCATTGAGCTGGACCCGGTTTTTGTTTTTCAACCCCTGGTATTCGATAACTATGAAGCCAAAAGACACTATTATATATTAAAGAGGAAGACTCTTAAGGTGTATCCCTATGCTAAACTGGCGGCCGAAAGGCTTACGGAGCTCAACGAGCGATTAGGCAGGATGGAAACGAATGCAGACAGAAACAGGTATACCAGGATCATCCAGAAGTATATCGAAGAGGAATTCTCAGCAGAACTTAAAAAACTAACCCGAACCGAAGGGCAGATCCTGGTGAAGCTTATCTACAGGCAAACCGGGAATACAGCCTTTGACCTGGTTCGTAATTTAAGGAGCGGGTGGAGGGCCTTCTGGTACAATACCACTGCGAGCATGTTCGATATTTCCCTGAAGGAGACCTATGAACCTTCTGTGGTTCATGAAGATTACCTTATAGAAGACATTCTGCAACGAGCCTTTGCCAGTGAACAACTGGAACCTCAGGCCTCTGTATTGGATTTTGACTACGGAGAACTAACTAACAAGTGGAGTATCAATAAATTAGATCCAAATTAGTTGGAGGAAACTCCAATTTTTTCTTATCTTTGAAGTCCGCTCTAAATAAACCTACTATTTTAGTACTCAATGAGTTAACTCTCATTTTTTCTGTGACATTGTTGTAAAATCCGGTGGGATGCATTGCTATTCCCTGTTTAAAACGCTTTAATCCTTTGATTATGAGCGCAGGGCTTTTTTGGGTTTGGTTTTTTTGAAAAAAACTGCATTGAAAGTTTGTGTGTAATTAAAAACCCGTCTTATATTTGCACCCGCTTTGAACAACAAGGCACCTTGTAAGAGGGGCAGTTTGGAGCGAAAAAGTTCTTTTACACGGCATTGAAAACGCGAAGGGCAACTTGGAAAAAATATTTTC
>NZ_JAINZT010000006.1 GCF_020166515.1 Robertkochia flava
CTTTCGAATTCACTGACCAATTGTTTTTTAAAATCCTCCGAATAATGACGGCTCTTACGGATCTTTCCAAGACTTGCTTTCATAGTTTTCCACGTTTAAGTGGTCAACCTATATCAGGGACGTACAATCATTCATCATTCATCATTCATCATTCACCATTTACCATTCACCATTCCCACATCCCCACATCCCTACATCCCCACATCCCTACATCCCTACATCCCTATATCCCCCGTATCCCCAATTTTCCTATATTTGATCTCAACTAAACAATTCCTACTATGAAAAAATACTGGAAGGTCCTCCTCATTGTTATCCTCCTCGGAGGTACTGCATATATGTGGAGTACAGACATGACCCGTTTCTCCTCAACTGAAGTGTTGGACGGGTATAACGAAAAAGAGGCTGAAGAACAGTTTGAACAGGTAAAGGAAAAATTTCCTGAGATGCCGGCAACGCAGACGTCTGCCGGGGTAAATCCGCCTCACGGGCAACCGGGACACCGCTGTGATATCCCTGTGGGCAGTTCTCTCGACGCTCCTGTGAGAAGTACTACGCCTGCTGCATCAGGACTGATGAATACCAATACATCCACCGCGACCCTGAATCCACCACACGGACAGCCAGGGCATCGTTGTGACCTTGCCGTGGGAGCACCCCTTCCGCAGTAATAAAAAGAAACCCCGGCAGAGCCGGGGTTCAAACAAACACTAAAAATGGATCAAAATTCAACTTAGATTATAGTTGATCTTCCAAACTCAACGTTCTCCCGGTTAAAGCAGATATTCTCTCCTGCATTTGACAGCAGTTCGGCAATCTGATCTCCTACCTCCCGGGTTCCGAACCGGGATTCCGGATTGAGATCCGGGGTAACGATGTTTCTTGCTATGGCGATCTCCACGGCGCAGTCCAGCGCATGAGCCTCTTCCTGAAGTCCGAGGTGCTCCAGCAGCATAACTGCAGACAGAATGGATGCAATAGGGTTAGCGATATTCAGGCCTTTTCCCTGCGGAAAAGAACCGTGTATGGGTTCAAACAAGGCGTACTTATCTCCAACAGAGGCGGAAGCCAGTAGTCCGATAGATCCACCGATCACACTCCCTTCATCAGAAATGATATCCCCGAACATATTCTCGGTGAGGATCACATCGAATTGGGACGGATTCAGGATCATCTGCATGGCAGCATTGTCTACAAAAAGAAAATCCAGGGCCACCTCCGGGTAGCTCGTGCCAACACGGGTAACCACCTTACGCCACAGGCGGGAGGTTTCCAGCACATTGGCCTTGTCGATCAGGGTGAGCTTGTTGTTTCGGTTTCTCGCCGCCTTAAAAGCGTGATGTGCGATGCGTTCGATCTCCATCTCTGAATACTCGCAGAGATCAGAGGCTACCGTACCTTCTTTGTTCAGTTTCTTCTCCCCGAAATAAATACCTCCGGTAAGCTCCCTGTAAATGGTAAAGTTGGTATTCTTAATGCGTTCC
This sequence comes from Robertkochia flava, assembly GCF_020166515.1. GTDB lineage: Bacteria > Bacteroidota > Bacteroidia > Flavobacteriales > Flavobacteriaceae > Robertkochia > Robertkochia flava. The sequence goes on from NZ_JAINZT010000006.1 coordinate 1,485, forward strand.
GGACGCAGGGGCGAACGGTCGATCAGGGTAGGATAGGCCTTCACTGGACGTATGTTGGTGTATAGTCCGAGGGACTTCCTCAGTTTGAGCAACCCTTGTTCCGGACGCACTTTGGCGCTCGGGTCATTGTCGTACTTCGGGTCTCCGATAGCGCCGAAAAGCACCGCGTCGCTCGCCTTGCAAATATCAAGGGTAGCCTCCGGCAACGGGTCGCCGGTCTGGTCTATGGCGACGGCTCCTACCGGAGCTTCGGTAAATTCAAAACTGTGGTCGAATATATCTGCAACCGTCTCCAGGCATTTAATGGCCTGGGCAGTGACTTCGGGGCCTATTCCGTCTCCGGGTAATACCGCGATCTTAAATTTCATAGTATCTCAATTAAAAGGTACGTTCTTGTTCGTAGGCTTCAATAGCCGCTTTCTTACTCAATAAATAATCGATATCGTCATAGCCGTTCACCAGGCACATTTTCTTATACGGGTCGATCTCAAAATCTTCCAGGTAACTGGTGCCGTCCAGGCTGATGTACTGTTCCTCAAGGTTCACCTCAATGGTGGTTTCCGGATCTTTCCGGCATTCCTGCATCAGCTTGTTCAGAAAGGATTCGCTGATCTGTACAGGCAGCAATCCGTTGTTCAGGGCATTGCCCTTAAAGATGTCGGCAAAATAGCTCGACACCACCACTTTGATCCCGTAATCGGCCAGGGCCCAGGCAGCGTGCTCCCGGGAGCTTCCGCACCCGAAATTGTTCCCGGCAAGAAGGATCTTCCCTTCATAATCCGGGTTGTTCAGGATAAAATCCCTGTTAGGGGTTCCATCCGGCTGGTACCGCCAGTCGCGAAAGAGGTTCTCTCCGAATCCCTGCTTATTGGTCGCCTTTAAAAAGCGGGCAGGAATGATCTGGTCGGTGTCAATGTTTTCTATGGGTAAGGGCAGAGCCCTGGATAATAATCTTCTGAATTTTTCCATTTTAAATGCGCTTACATGATCAGTGCTGCAGCATCCAGCACCTCTTCATCCTTAGTAATATCAGTGAGTTTTCCGTGAATGGCCGTTGCTGCTGCTACGAGCGGACTGGCCAGGATGGTTCTGGAGCCAGGGCCCTGACGGCCTTCAAAGTTCCTGTTGGAGGTCGATACACAGTACTCTCCGGCAGGGATCTTGTCCTCATTCATTCCGAGACAGGCCGAACAACCGCTCTGACGGATCTCGAACCCGGCCTCCTCAAAGATGTCCTGCAGGCCTTCTGCCACGATCTGTTTGGCGACCTGCTGAGATCCCGGAACAATTAATGCATTTACGTTGGCGGCCTTCCTTTTCCCTTTGATATAGGCGGCTGCAACCCGGAAATCTTCAATTCGCGAATTGGTACAACTTCCTATAAACACATAGTTAATGGTTTTGTCCAGCAGTTTTTCTCCTTTTTCAAAGCCCATGTAGGAAAGGGCCTTTTCGAAGGAATCGCTGTTTTGCTGAGGGATCTCATCAAAGATCCGGATCCCCATTCCGGGATTGGTACCATAGGTAACCATGGGGGCTATGGATTCGCCCTGGAATTCGTATTCCATATCAAATTCGGCCCCTTTGTCCGTTTTAAGGGTTTCCCAGTAGGCTACCTTCTTGTCGAATTCCTCTCCTTTCGGAGCGAACTCACGTCCCTTTACATATTCAAATGTGGTTTCATCCGGAGCGATCATTCCGCCACGGGCACCCATTTCGATACTCATATTACACACCGTCATCCGGCCTTCCATGCTCATACTTTCGAAAACCTCCCCGGCATATTCCACGAAGTACCCGGTTCCGGAGTTGGTCCCCAGCTGGGCAATGATATACAGGATCACATCCTTAGGCAGTACGCCCTTGCGCAGTTTACCATTTACGGTAATACGCATGGTTTTGGGTTTTGACAGCAATAAACACTGACTGGCAAATACCTGGGCCACTTGGCTGGTTCCTATTCCGAAGGCAATAGTTCCGAAAGCTCCGTGGGTAGAGGTATGGCTGTCGCCGCAAACCATGGTCATTCCGGGTTGGGTGATCCCCAGCTCCGGCGCCATTACGTGAACGATTCCCTGGTAGGGATGGCCAAGCCCGTATAAGGTTACCCCGTGTTTCTCGCAGTTCGAGGTTAGCATATCCACCTGCTTTTTAGACAGTTGGTCTTTGATGGGCAGGTGCTGGTTTTGTGTAGGTACGTTATGGTCGGCCGTAGCCACGATCTGGTCCTTACGGAAAAGAGGAATGTTCCTTTCTTCCAGTTCGGCAAAGGCTTGCGGACTCGTTACCTCATGAATGAGGTGCTTGTCTATATAAAGGATCTGGGGTCCGTTTTCAATAGTTTCCACCACATGGGCATCCCAGACCTTATCAAATAATGTCTTTTTCATAAATCGATCAGGCGCTGGCCTGTACGCGTATTTTACTTTGTTCTACAATTTGATGGATATCGTCATCATTCACTTCTTTCTTCTTATCCGCCACATGGAGAAACTGCTCGTATACAGCATCCAGTTGCAGTTTGGTAAGTTCATATCCTACCAGCTTGGCACGGTAGGCAAGGGCCGCTCTTCCGCTTCTAGCAGTAAGTACGATGGCAGAGGCATTTACCCCAACGGCTGCCGGATCGATGATCTCATAGGTCTCGCGATTCTTGATCACGCCATCCTGGTGGATCCCGGAGCTGTGGGCAAAGGCATTGCTGCCTACGATAGCTTTATTGGGTTGTACCGGCATTCCCATACTCTCAGAAACCATCTGGCTGGTAGAGTAGAGGAGTTTGGTGTTGATATCGGTAATCAGCCCCAGGTCGGGGTGTTGCTTCATGATCATGACCACTTCTTCCAGGGAAGTATTACCGGCACGTTCGCCAATCCCGTTAATGGTACATTCGATCTGCCGCGCTCCGTTAAGGGCCCCGGCAATAGAATTGGCAGTAGCCATACCCAGGTCGTTATGACAGTGACAGCTAAGGATCGCTTTTTCGATCCCCCTCACGTTTTCCCTGAGGTATTTGATCTTGTTACCGTATTCCTCCGGAAGGCAATACCCGGTGGTGTCCGGAATATTCAGAACGGTAGCCCCGGCTTTGATCGCTGCCTCGCAAACCCTGGCCAGGAACTCGTTGTCTGTTCTACCGGCATCTTCCGCATAGAACTCCACGTCTTCCACAAAGGATTTGGCATAGCTTACCGCAGCCACAGCCCGCTCGATGATCTCTTCCCGGGTGGCGTTAAACTTGTATTTGATATGTGAATCTGAGGTCCCGATCCCGGTGTGAATCCTGGGGTATCTTGCAGATTTGAGTGCCTCGGCAGCGACTTCAATATCCTTTTTCACCGCGCGGGTTAACCCGCATACCCTGGCATTCTCCACTACCTTACCGATCTCCTGTACCGATTTGAAATCTCCCGGACTGGATATCGGAAATCCGGCCTCAATGACATCCACCCCGAGCTCGTCGAGTCGCCTGGCGATCACAATTTTTTGGGCAGTATCCAGCTTACATCCAGGAACTTGCTCCCCGTCGCGAAGTGTGGTGTCGAAGATTTGGACTTTTTCGTTATTCATTTTATAATTTTACTTTAATTTCATTGCTTGTATCTCGAAAGTATCAGCTTTTGGATGTATCCTAAAGTTGGAAATGGAGATATTACAATGTTGAACAGGAAATTAAGCGCTGTAAACCCTTGTTAAATAAGGATTTGCGGGTTATTTTATTACAATGACAAGTAGCTCTAACGATAGTCTTTTCATCCTTATAAAGTCGCTTTCCAAGTCGGAAAAGCGACAGTTTAAACTCTATGTGAATCGCCTGGGGGTAAATGCCGATGCCAAGTTTCTGGCCTTATTTAACCTGCTGGATAAGATGTCAACCTATAACGAGAAGGAGATCCTCACCAGCGGGATCGTTAAAAAGCAACAGCTCTCCAATCTTAAGGCGCATCTTTACAAGCAGATCCTGGTGAGTTTACGCCTGAACCCGGTTAACCAGAACATTCGTATCCAGATCCGGGAGCAGCTCGATTTTGCGACCATCTTATATATGAAAGGGCTGTATAAGCAGAGCCTTAAGATTCTGGATAAGGCCAAGGCTATGGCTATCAGCAACCAGGAAAAGGTGATCGCCTACGAGATCGTGGAGTTGGAAAAGGTGATCGAAACCCAGTACATCACCCGTAGTATAAGCGGACGGGCAGATGAGCTGGCAGTACAGGCCAAGGAACTGAGTCAGCAGAACGTGATCACCAGTAAACTATCGAACCTCTCCCTGCAGCTTTATGGGATCATGCTCAAGTTTGGGTATGTGAAGAATGATGAGGAGTACAGGATGATCAGTGAATACTTTACCTCCCATTTGCCGGAATATGACCAGTCTAAGCTGGGGTTTCGCGAAAAACTATGGCTGTATAAGGCCTACCTCTGGTACAGTTTCCTAACCCAGGATTTTCTTTCCTGCTTTAAATACGCCAAGAAATGGGTGGATCTCTTCTATGAGAATCCTTCCATGATCTACCTGAACCCGGTATTCTTCCTGAAGGGGAACAACTACCTCCTGGAAACCATGTACTACGTGAAATCGCGTACCGGTTTTAAGGAAAGCCTGCAGCGACTGCAGGAAACCATTGAAGACAAGAAGTTTCCCGATAACGACAACCTCAAGGTGCTGGCCTTTATGTATATGAACAGCAACAAGCTCAACCTGCATTTCCTGGAGGGGAGTTTTGAGGAAGGACTCACCCTGGAAAAACCCATCATGGAGGGAATCAAAAAGTATGGGAACATGATCGACGAACACCACATCATGGTGTTCTACTACAAGCTGGCCTGTATGTATTTTGGGGCGGGAGACAATAAAAAATGTATCGATTACCTCAAAAAGATCATCGATAACAAGAACCTCACCATGCGGGAAGACCTCATGTGTTTTGCCCGCGTGCTTAACCTCGTGGCCCATTACGATGCAGGAATGGATTACCACCTCGAGATACAGCTTAGAAACACCTATAAGTTCCTGCTCAAAATGAACGACCTTCACGAGGTGCAAAAAGAAATGATCCGTTTTATGAGAAGCCTTGGAGATATTTACCCGAGCGAGCTGAAGGCGGAATTCAAAAAATTGCATAGCCGACTGAAGAAATTCGAGAATCATCCCTACGAGAAAAGGGCATTCCTTTACCTGGATATCATTTCCTGGCTGGAAAGCAAGATCGAGAATCGCCCCATCGGGGAGATCATCCGGGAAAAAGCTGCGGTACTGATCCGATAATATGCAGCAAACCGACACCAAAAACCTCTGGCCGTATCTCCAGCTTAATTTTGCCGTGCTTTGCATCAGCAGCAGCGGGGTTCTGGGCAGGTATATCCCGCTGGATCCGGAGCTCACCATCTGGTACAGGGCGCTTCTGGCTACCCTGGTGATCGGCGGATTCTCCTGGTTCCGGGGGTACGATTTTAGAATACCTAGCTCCAGGGACCGGGGTATTGTCCTGCTTGGCGGACTCTTTTTCGGGATTCACTGGGTCACCTATTTTTACGCCCTGCAATTGTCGTCTGTAGCCGTAGGAATGCTGTCTATTTATACCTACCCGGTAATGACCAGTTTACTGGAGCCGCTTATCCTGAAAACCCCGTTTAAAAAGGTGCATCTCTTCCTGGGACTTCTGGTGATTGGGGGGATCTGGTTCCTGGTTCCGGAATTCGATCTGGACAACCGCTATTTCCTGGCAGTGCTCTTCGGGTTGTGTTCGGCCTTCTTTTATGCGCTGCGCAATATCATCCTGAAACCCCAGGTGAAGAAATACAACGGATCGGTGCTGATGACCTGGCAACTGATCGTGATGTCGGTGGTGCTTTTGCCGGTGATCGGGAAGGCCTCGGTAACCACCTTTTCAGAGAATTTCCTGCCGCTCCTTGCCCTGGCTGTGATCACCACCTCGGTGGGGCATACGCTTTTATTGATGAGTTTCCGCTATTTTTCGGTTACTGCGGCCAGTATTATGAGCAGTGTTCAGCCGGTGTATGGTATCCTGCTGGGCATGCTTTTCCTGGGAGAGATTCCCGGGGCAAACACCCTGGTTGGCGGACTGGTGATCATTATTGCGGTGATCACGGAGGCCCTGGTGAGTGTAAGGGGCCGCAAGCAGGGAACTGCGACCTGACAAGTACTTCTGATTATTGTTCCCTGAGCAGGTGCTTGATATCGTCAATCTCCTCGGTGTCTGAAAGCTTCTGGATGACCTTAGGGTCAAAGTTTCCCTTGAAATACAACAGCAGACTGTTGTTGTACCCCTGGTCAAACCAGACCAGCTCGGTGATCCTGTTCCCGTTTTCCTTTACACTAAAAAGGCTTTTGGTAAGGTCTTCGCCGGTACGGCGATATACATCGGTATACCCGGTGGCGGTAATACGATCGATCTCCATGCCCACCCGGGTGTTGTAGGCAGGGTCTTTGGCGGGCAGGCTCATAAACCGCACGTCTTCCACATTATCCAGAAGGTGCCGCATTTCGGGGGTGCTGTTCTTCAGCACTTCCAGAACAAAATTCGGTACTTCAACGGCCGTTACCCCGGGATCATTCCGGTGCATATCGTAAAAATTGTTGATGTTCATCGCCCCGCAGGAGAGGAGAAGAAGGGCGAGGAGGAGGGACGCAAGCGTTTTCATATGGTTAGTGGTTAGTCGTTAGTCGTTAGTCGTTAGTCGGGAGTCGTTAGTCGGGAGTCGTTAGTGGTTAGTTGATAGTGGTTAGTCGGGAGTCGTTAGTGGGGAGTAGGGATCATGTTTGTGTTTGATATTCATAGTGTTAAGTTATGAAAAAGGAGGGTAAAATTTAAAACTGCTGATTGTAATCTCTTTTATGTAGCTGAATTGTATCATTTAGTTAACCTGTACCAGCCCCCTTCAGTCTGACTATGCCGCCTTCCGGGCACCCTGCCAGCTTGCATTGGGAAGGCAGGCTGTCTTGCGGAATCCAGATGACCGATGAATACAAAATATATAGTCTGCTTGCCTGCCTTGGTCAGGGCGCGGAGTGGCAAGACTGCGCCTTGATTCCGGGTGGGTTAACAGGAAATTCTGGGTTCTTATGGAATTAAAGTTTATGACATTTCTCTTGTCCCCGCCCTAAAGGGAGGAGAAATGTCAAATATATGCTATGATATTATGATACTATTTTCCAATTAAAGGACCTCTTCTTTCCTTTTGAGGGTAAAGTGGCACAGGTACAGTCGGAGCGGAAGGGATATTTAATGTAATTATGCTGACAGTTTAGGCTGTTTATCATAGTTGGGTAGTCCTTATGATAACTATTTATCTACAATTTATAATTCACAATCTATAATTCACAATCTATAATTCATAATCCATAATTCCGTACCTCGTACCCCTGCCTGCCGGCAGGCAGGCTCGTACCCTGTATTAGGTTACTACAGTTCAATTGGCGAATGGGCAAATAGGTAAATGGGTAAATGGGTAAAGGGGTAAAGGGGTAAACCTGCCTGCCGACAGGATTTCCTCCCGAGAGGGATGGCAGGGTCGTTAAGTTGTTAAGCTAGTAGTAATTCAACCATCTATAATCCATAATCCATAATTCCGTACCTCGTACCCTCGTACCCTCGTACCCTGTAATAGGTATCTACAGCTCAATTGGCGAATAGGCAAATGGGTGAATAGGCAAATGGGTGAATGGGTAAAGGGGTAAAGTTGTTAGGCTTATGGGAATTCAACCATCTATAATCTATAATTCACAATCTATAATCTATAATCACCTACAGGCTTTCCAAACCGCATCATCGCCTGGCGTGGGGGCGGTTATGACCAATTTGGTGTTCTTTACAGGATGGATGAGTTCCAGTTGCCTGGCGTGGAGGTGGATGCTCGCATCCTTATTGCTTCTCGGGGCGCCGTATTTCAGGTCACCTTTTATCGGGCTGCCGATGGCAGAAAGCTGGGAGCGGATCTGGTGGTGCCTTCCGGTTTCCAGGTCGATCTCCAGGCAGGTATAGCGATCCAGGGATTTCATAACGCGGTAGGAGAGGATGGCCTTTTTGCTGTCGGGTACCTCTTTGAGATGGGCGTAGGACTTGTTTTGTTTGGGATTCCTTTTGAGCCAGTGCACCAGCCGGTCTTCCGTCTTGGGCGGAGCGGGTTGCACCACGGCCCAGTAGGTCTTCAGGGTTTGTTTTTCCTTAAAAAGCTTGTTGAGTCTTGGCAGGGCCTTGGAGGTTTTGGCAAACAACACCACCCCGCTGGTAGGACGGTCCAGGCGGTGTACCACCCCGAGGTAGACGTTCCCGGGTTTGTTGTATTTGGCCTTGATGTATTCCTTGACCACCTCAGACAATGGGGTGTCTCCGGTTTTATCGCCCTGTACGATATCCCCCGGTCTTTTATTCACGACGATCAGGTGGTTGTCCTCATAGAGCACCTCCAGGTTTTTTGCCGTTGAGACCTGTTTATTCACAGCTTAGTACGATTCTTCTTCGTTAGGGAAGTCCTTCGACTTTACGTCTTTCACATATTGTCCGATGGCACCGGTCATTTCCTCATAAAGGTGCATATACCTTCTCAGGAATCGGGGATTGAACTCGTGGGTCATCCCCAGCAGATCGTGGAGTACGAGTACCTGTCCGTCGACCCCCGGTCCGGCTCCGATGCCGATCACGGGAATACTGACGCTTTCTGCCACCTCTTTGGCCAGGTGTGCAGGGATCTTTTCAAGGACGATGGCAAAACACCCGGAACGCTCCAGCATTTTGGCATCGGCCTTAAGTTTTTCGGCCTCTTCATCCTCTTTGGCGCGAACTGTATAGGTTCCGAATTTATAAATGGATTGGGGGGTAAGCCCCAGGTGCCCCATTACCGGAATTCCGGCGTGCAGGATACGTTTTATGGAGTCTTTGATCTCTTTTCCGCCCTCGAGTTTTACTGCATGGGCGCCGCTTTCCTTCATGATACGGATCGCAGAACGAAGTGCTTCCTTGGGATCGCTCTGGTAGCTTCCAAAGGGAAGGTCAACCACCACCAGGGCGCGATCGATCCCGCGCACCACAGCAGAGGCGTGATAGATCATCTGGTCCAGGGTAATTGGCAGGGTGGTTTCGTGTCCGGCCATCACATTACTGGCAGAATCCCCCACCAGGATCACATCGACCCCGGCTCCGTCCACGATGCGGGCCATGGTGTAATCATAGGCCGTAAGCATGGAGATCTTTTCCCCGTTATTTTTCATGTCCTGGATGGACTTTACAGTAACGCGCTTGTATTCTTTTTTGGCAACAGACATGCAGTGAATTTTTTGAAGGTATAAAAGTAGGATTTTCCCGTTAATTAAACGAATGGGGGGAATTGAAAAAGAAAGCTGATGTATGATGAATTATAGATTATAGATGATAAATTATAGATGGTTACAGTCGCTACTAGATTCTGGACTTAACACCCCTCCCTGCTGGCAGGTAAATTTGCTCCTTCGCTCCTTTGCTCCTTCGCCATTTGCAGATACTGTGCTGTAGGGAAAAAAAAGTATCGGGGATGAAATTATAAGCCAGGTTGTCTTTGCGAGTCAGGGCTTTGACCTGACGTGGCAATCTCCTTAATAAGGGTACGTGACAAAGGATTATAGATTATGGATGATAGATTATAGATGAACGTAATTGCAAAAAGCTTCGCGACTTTACACCCCTTCCTGCCGGCAGGTAAATATGCTCCTTAAATTTTAGAAAGATATTACTGAACACTGTTCACTGATCACCGGGAACTGAGAACCGAGAACTGGGAACCGAGAACTTCAACCAAAATAATTCTTACTTTTAAAACAAAACCAACATCAATGAAATACACACTCCTTACTACCACCTTCTTGCTTTTTTGTGGATTTACACAAGCCCAGGACACCCCCGAGGAAATGGTGAAGCAAACCATCATCGAATTCTTCGAAGCCTTTCATAAAAAGGACACGGCTGTCCTTCGTACCATGGCCATGGATGCCACCCCCATGGAGACCATAGGGAAGGACCAGGAAGGGAATACCGTCCTCCGAAAAAGCACTTATAATGATTTTCTAAACCGAATGGCCGGGATGCCCGAAGACATGCAGTTCCGGGAAGAGCTTACCGACTATATGATCCGCGTGGATGGCGACATGGCCAACGCCTGGACACCCTATCGCTTCTGGATCGACGGGGAACTCAGTCACTGCGGCGTGAATAATTTCCAGCTTATCAAACAAGGTGATGGCTGGAAGATCTTTTTTGTGGTGGATACCAGACGTAAAGGCGATTGCTTTCACGAATGATAAATTATCAATTATAGATTATCGATAATTAATCTAATCCAGGTTTTAATAATATAGTATATTTTCTATATTTTTATAAGGTATAACTAAAATGTACTATGAATTTAATCAAGGAAAAGAGTTATGCTTTTGCTCTCGAGATTGTCAAGTACTATAAGTATTTGACCAATGATAAGAAGGAATATGTAATGAGTAAGCAACTCTTGAAGAGCGGCACGGCTATCGGAGCAAACTACAGGGAAGCCGAGCATGCAGAATCAAAGGCAGACTTTATTCATAAATTATCGATAGCCCAAAAGGAGAGTAATGAAACCATGTATTGGATAGATCTTTTGAATAAATCCGGTTACCTGAATGATGAGGATTCGGAGATATTAAGAAAGGAGATCAAGTCCATTGCCAAGATCATTACCCGCATAATTCTAACCACAAAGGCGAAAAGCTAGATTATTGTATGCAAGCAATCAATCAATAATCTATAATTGATAATCTATAATCATTTATCAGACTGCCCTAGCAGTCTGATAAATACACTCCAACCGCAAGTCCGCCTTCGGAGGTTTCTTTGTATTTCGAGTTCATGTCCTTGGCGGTTTCCCACATGGTGTTCACGACCTTATCCAGAGGGACTTTGGCGTGAGAAGGGTCTGATTCCATGGCGAGTTCTGCGGCATTGATGGCCTTGATGGCTCCCATGGAATTCCGTTCGATACACGGTATTTGCACGAGTCCGCCGATGGGATCACAGGTGAGCCCCAGGTGGTGTTCCATGGCGATCTCAGAAGCCATGAGTACCTGCTCCGGGGTACCGCCCATAAGCTCGGTAAGGGCTCCGGCAGCCATGGCAGAAGATACGCCGATCTCGGCCTGGCATCCGCCCATGGCGGCAGAGATGGTGGCTCCTTTTTTAAAGATGCTTCCGATCTCGCTGGCTACGAGGAGGAATTTTTTGATGTGTTCAAAATCGGCCTCGTGATTCTCGATCACCAGGTAATACATAAGTACGGAGGGGATCACCCCTGCACTACCGTTGGTAGGTGCGGTAACCACTCGTCCCAGGGAGGCATTCACCTCGTTTACGCTCAGCGCAAAACAGGATACCCACTTGAGGATCTGGCGGAATTTCACTTCCGTCTTTCGGATGGCTGCGATCCAGTCATGCGGATTGCTGTAGATCACGTCTCCCTTTAACCGCTGGTGCATCTCGTAAGCCCGTCGCTTCACATTGAGTCCGCCGGGCAGAATACCTTCGGTATGACATCCGGTGTACATGGATTCCAGCATGGTGTTCCAGATGCGCTGCAGTTCCTTGTCGATCTCCTCATCGCTGCGCAGCGACCGCTCGTTGGTAAGCACGAGATCTGAAATGTTCAGGCCGGTTTCCTTGCAGGCGGCCAGCAGCTCATTCCCGTTCTGAACCGGATGAGGAAAGGTTTTAAAGATCTGCAGGTTCTCCTTGGCGTGTTCCCGCTCTTCCTTTACCACGAATCCGCCCCCTATGGAATAGTAGGTCTCCGAAGTGGATTCCCCGTTGGGGAAGAACCCTTCAAAGGTGAGTCCGTTAGCGTGAAAGGGGAGGAAGTCCCTGTGAAAAACGATGTCTTCCTTTTCGCAGAAGGGAAGTTCCAGTTCCCCGTTAAGCTGTACGCGTTTGTTTTCCTTGATATCCGCGATCAGGGTTTCGATGTTTTCTACCGGGAAATACTCCGGGTCGCAACCTGAAAGCCCGAGAAGGATGGCCGTATCGGTGGCGTGTCCTTTTCCGGTAAGGGAAAGGGAGCCATACACATGGGCTCTGATCTTAACCAGCTTATCAAAACTGCCTTCTTCCTTAAGTTCACCGATCCAGCGCTCTGCTGCTCTCCACGGCCCGAGGGTATGGGAGCTGCTGGGTCCGATGCCAATCTTCAACATGTCGAAAACACTGATACACTCCATAGTGCGAAAACGTTTTAGGGTGGCCGCAAATATAGTTTTTTGTTGTTATAAATTGGGAATGGGAAAGGTTATTTTAAGGTATGTAGGTACGTAGGTATGTAGGTATGTAGGTACGGGGGTACGGGGGTACGGGGGTACGGGGGTACGGGGGTACGGAGGTACGGGGGTAGTTCATTATGAATTATGAATGATGAATTTTGAATCAATACGTCTTTGCGAGTTGGCCGTCAGGCCAACGTGGCAATCTCCTCAATGAGGGTACGTAGGTACGGGGGTACGAGATAAGGGATTATAGATTATAAATTATAGATGAATGCAAATGCAGCAAACTTCGCGACTTTACATTTTAGCTCCTTTGCTCCCCTGCCTAACGGCAGGTAAATTCGCTCCTTTGCTCCTTTGCCATTGACAGATAATGGGGTGCAGTGCTAAATAGATTTTCGGGAATAAAATTATAAACCCGGTTGTCTTTGCGAGTCAGGGCTTCGCACTGACGTGGCAATCTCCTTATACCAGGCACTAAGTGTCTTCGCAAGGGATCCCGATACTTTGGGAGACCGTGGCGATCTCTTTAATAAAAGTACGGCTACATATCACTTCTAAGAGGCTGCAGTTAACCTTCAAACACCCCATCCGCCCTGCGGGTACCTTCGCTTCTGAGGGAAAGGGGAATTTCTCTTAATTTTAAGCAGCTGATGAGTTAAATTGTATTATGATCCGGCATTTCTCCACCCTTTAGGGAGGGGAGAAGAGAAATGCTCTGATCTTGCCTGCCTGAAAGAGTACGAAAGCGCTAGGTAGGGGATTATAGATTATCAATTATAAATTATAGATGAATGCAAGTTCAATAGGCTTCGTGACTTTACATTTTAGCTCCCATCCCTACGGGCAGGTAAATTCGCTCCTTCCCCCATTAACAGATAATGAGGTGCAGTGCTAAATAGATTTTCGGGAATAAAATTATAAGCCCGGTCGTCTTTGCGAGTCAGTGCTTCGCACTGACGTGGCAATCTCCTTATACCAGGCACTAAGTGTCTTCGCAAGGGATCCCGATACTTTGGGAGACCGTGGCGATCTTTTTAATAAAAGTACGGCTACATATCACTTCTAAGAGGCTGCATAGAACACTCAAACACCCCATCCGCCCTGCAGGCACCCTCTCCTGAGAGGGGAAGCGGTATTTCTTTTAATTGTAAGCAGCTGATTAGTTAAATCCTATTATGATCCGGCATTTCTCCACCCTTTAGGGAGGGGAAAAGAGAAATGCCATGAAATAGATGGCGTCTAAGCCCGTCCCTCGTCCCTCATCACTCGTCCCTCAAAAAAACAGCATAAACCAGCATTTATTCGAAATAAAAACAGCAAAAACCTTCGGAGTCTTTTTCAAAAATTTATATCTTCATCCCATAAATAACCACTATGCAACTCACCTTAAAAAAATATGTGCTGGAGCTGGAATTCACCTTTTCCATCTCTCGTGAATCCCATGATTTTCAGGATTCCCTTATCGTCACTTTAACGCAGGATGGAAAGACAGGGTACGGGGAGGCCACCTCCAATCCGTATTACAACATAACCGTTGAATCCATGATGGAGGAGATCGAGGCTGTTCGCGCGGAGATCGAAGCCTGGGATATGAAGGATCCCGCAGCATTTCATGCGTTTCTAACCGAAAAGGGACTCAGTAATTTTGCCATCTGCGCCCTGGACCTAGCAGCCAATGACCTTTGGGGGAAACTGATGGGGAAACCCCTCTATGAACTCTGGGGGACCACGACCGATTCCTATCCCAGGTCCAACTACACCATCGGGATTGATACGGTGCCCAAAATGGTGGAAAAGATGCAGAAAAAGCCCTGGCCTTTATACAAGATCAAACTTGGGACCGACCGGGATGTGGAGATCGTTACCGAACTCCGCAAACATACGGATGCGGTATTCCGGATCGATGCCAATTGCGCATGGACAGCCGAGCAGGCACTTGAGTACGCTCCTAAGCTAAAAGAGCTGGGAGTGGAATTCCTCGAGCAGCCCCTGAAGGCGGACGACCTGGAAGGTTATAAAAAGCTGATGGAAGGATCGGTGCTTCCTGTGATCGCTGATGAGAGCTGTATTGTGGAAGCCGATGTGGAAAAATGTGCCGGGTATTTTCACGGCATCAATATAAAACTTACTAAGTGCGGCGGACTCACCCCGGCCCTGCGAATGATCGCCAAAGCCCGGGAGTTGGACCTGCAGGTCATGGTGGGCTGTATGACGGAATCTACCGTGGGTATTTCGGCTATTGCCCAGCTCATCCCCCAGCTGGATTATGTGGATATGGACGGAGCGCTTTTACTTAAAAAAGATATCGCCACCGGTGTGCATATTAATCCGGATGCCTCCGTGGTATTCCCGGAAGAACCCGGTAGCGGCGTAAACCTGTTGTAATGGCCCTGGAGATCGATCATTTTCCCGGAAGGATGATCCGGAACGGGGAGGGGAAGTATCTCTATTTCGGGGGTACGGCCTATCTCGGGCTGCAGACCCATCCTGAATTCCTCGAACGCTTTCAGAAGAACCTGGAAGTGCATGGTACTACCTATGCTGCTTCCCGTCACGCCAATGTGCAGCTGCATCCCTTTGGTGCAGGCGAGCAATGGCTGGCCGGGATCGCAGGGGCAGAGAACGCCTTGTATGTGTCCTCCGGATTTGCAGCCTGTCAGCTGGCCCGGAAATATTTCGGGAGCCAGGGTGATCCCTTATTTTTTGCACCCCATACCCATGCGGCTTTGCTGGTACCAGGAGATAGGATTCACCGGGACCTGGAAGAGCTGCGCAATGCTATTTTGGAAACCCTGGAAACCCAGCCGGATTTAACCCCGGTGCTGTTCTTTGATACCGTAGATTTTGCGGGCACCAAACCCCTGCAATTTGAATGGCTGAGCTCCCTGCCCCTGGAAAAAATGATCCTGGTGGCCGATGATTCTCATGCCATCGGTATCACCGGAGAACAGGGGGGAGGTAGTTATCGCACCTTGTCGGATATGCAGCCGAAGAAGCTGCTGGTATGTGGTTCCATGGGAAAAGGATTTGGTATCGGGGGTGGCTTTTTGCTGGGATCCCGGGAAGACATTAAGAAAATAAGCCAGGACCCCTGGTTTGGGGGGAGCGGACCCGGTACGGCAGCCGGATTGGAAACCCTGGTGCAGTCGGAAGAACTGCTGGAAGAACGCAGGGAATTGCTGGAGCGAAATACCGAACTGTTTGTAAAGGAGTGTGAGTACCTCGACCGCTTCGCCTGGAGTGAAGGATATCCCTGCTTTTCGATTTCAGACGATGCCCTGCCCGGTTACCTGAAAGAACGCGGGGTCGTGATCACCAATTTCCATTATCCCAATGCCGATTCGCCCCTGATGTGCCGCATCGTGATCTCTGCATTTCACGAGGAAAATGATATATTGCAGCTCACACAAACCCTTAATGAATACTTTAAAAAATATTAAAGCCCCGGAGATGTTTAAAAACACAAATTCCAATTTCCAATTTCCAAATTTTCAGATTCTGTTTAATTTATTGTCCATACTTCGTACCCCTGCCTGGCGACAGGATTTCCTCCCGAGAGGGATGGCAGGTTCGTACCTCCGTACCTCCTTACCTTCACTGGTGCTCGTACTGGCTTTAGCTTCCTGTTCTCAGAAAAATACATCTGATAAGGAAGTCGAGGCGCTACTTAGCGATCTGCAGCAGACCTATGCTCCGGATAAGCGCATCGCCCGTTTTCACCTGGAGCTGGAGAAACAAGAGACCGACTGGGTATTGAAAGGACAAAGCGACCAGAAATCGGCCATGGCCATACTGCAGGATTCTCTTGCGGCCATGGGCCTTGAGGTAACCGACAGCGTGCAGCACCTGCCGGCCCCGGAACTGGGGGCAGACACCCTGGGGGTGGTGCGGCTTTCTGTTGCCAATATCCGGTCGAATCCCGGGCATTCCCAGGAACTGGCCACCCAGGCCACTATGGGAACCGTGGTGAAGGTGCTCATGAAGAAAGGGGGGTGGCACCTGGTGCAAACTCCGGACAAATACATTGCCTGGGCAGATGACGGGGCTCTGGAGATCATGAATAAGGAAGCACTCGAAGCCTGGAAGGCCATGTCTAAGGTGGTCTATACCGAGCCTTACGGGCGATCATTAACCTCCACAGAGGCCGATGCGGCCATCGTATCCGACCTGGTGGTAGGAGATATCCTGGCCCTGAACGGAGAGGAAGGCGATTACTACCGGGTAGGCTATCCCGACGGCAGGGAGGCGTTTATCCCGAAATCGGCTGCACGACCCTACTCAGACTGGATGGAAACCATGGCCACCTCAGAAACTTCCCTGGTAGATACGGCAGAAACCCTGATGGGACTTCCGTACCTGTGGGGAGGAACCTCCGCCAAGGGGGTGGATTGCAGCGGATTTACAAAGACGGTGTATTTCCTGAACGGGATCGTACTGCCGCGGGACGCCTCCCAACAGGTGCACAGCGGCATGCTGGTGGATGAGGAAGGAGACTTTTCTAAACTGCAGCCCGGGGATCTGCTTTTCTTCGGAAGCCTGAGGGAAGACGGCAGTGAAAAAGTAACCCACGTAGGCATGTGGATCGGCAATAACGAATTCATCCACTCCTCCGGCGATGTCCACATTTCCAGCATGGACCCCGAAGCCGACAACTACGACGAATTCAATAAGAATCGGTATTTCAGGGCGAAGAGGGTTTTAGGACATTTGACGCCTGATGTCCGTGAGGTAGCAGAGGTGTATTGATTGATGTTTGAAAGGTACGCGGGTACGGAGGTACGGACCTGCCATCCCTCTCGGGAGGAAATCCTGCCGGCAGGCAGGGGTACGAAGTAGAGGATTATAGATTATCGATGATAAATTATAGATGAATACAAGTACAATGATCTTCGTTCCTTCATCATTGACAGATGCTAAGGTGCAGGGCTAAAAGGAGTGTCGGGGGATGAAATTATAAGCCGGGTTGTCTTTGCGAGTTGGCCTCTAGGCCGACGTGGCAATCTCCTTATTATGGGTACGTAGGTACAGAGGTACGTAGGTACAAAGAATTTAAAAGGAAATGCTGTCTTCGCGAAACCTGTATCGCAGGTTGTGGCGATCTGCTTATTAAGGGTACGAAGTTACGAGGATAAAGGTGATGGTAAATATTATCTGCACGTCATTGCGAGGCGGGTGCAACCCGACGTGGCAATCTGCTTAATCTAGCAAATAGGCGAATAGGCGAATAGGCGAATAGGCAAATAGGTGAATAGGCTGGTAGGCGAAGAACGCAAGGAAGGCAAAGTCGTGAATTGGTGAAGATCAAAACCTTTGATACATTACTTAGTTCACGGTTTACGATTCACCATTCACCATTCATAATCCATAATCTACCATCCATAATCCATAATCGATAATCTACCATCCATAATCTATAATCATCTACCCCTGAACCTCTGACGGATGCAGCACCACCAGGCAATTCAATTTTGGCAGGCGGATCTTTATTTTATTATTTCGGGTTTCTTCAACGATGGCCTCCTGGCCTTTAAAGGCTCCGGAGTTGATCTTTACCTCCTGTCCGGGGCTCAGGTCCAGTAAGCGGGCTTCGTCGTATACCTTTCCGTCCAGCCATTCCCTTAGTAAAAGGATCTCCTCTTTGCGAACCACTGCGGGTTTACCCAGCCAGAAAAGAAAGCGCACCACGCCGGGGACCTCAAAAACAGCATTCCTCCGGTTTTCTTCCATCTTCACAAATACATAGGAGTTGAACAACGGACGCTTTACCTTTTTTTTACGGTCACTCCATTGCCGCACTTCGGTCACGATCGGGCAATACACCTCAATACCGGCTTCCTCCAGCTGACTGGCTACCTTTTTCTCCCATCTCGGGCGGGTACAGAGCACCATCCATTGCATAGGTTGTGAAATTTTGTATTGGGTGCAAAGATAATAATTCCTTATACTGTTTACTGTTACCTGGTCTTCCTCTTTACCCACCTTGGATTTCCCTGAAGGGAGGAGAAGGCCTTCAACATTTCTGTTGTTTCCTCCCAAAAGGGAAGGCAGCCGTAACCAATAACTTTTGTCGGCCAATTGGTAAACAGGTTGGTTAGTGAATAGGGTCATTGAGCGAAGGAGCGAAGAAGCAAAGTAGTAAAGCAGTAAAGTCGTAAAGTTGTGAAGATAAAGCAACCCATGTATCCATCTATAATTTATCATCTATAATTTATAATCCACAATCCATAATCCCATATCCCGCACCATTTGTCGGCGAAAATTTAAACAGGTAGATAAGTAAAAAGGGTTAAGTCGAGAAGTCGTAAAGTTGAAGAAACCCATGTATCCATCTATAATTTATCATCCATAATTTATAATCCATAATCCATAATCCCTCACCTAGTACCCGCATTAAGGAGATTGCCACGCTGGCCCGAAGGCCAACTCGCAATGATGTCCTGTTAATCGATACCATCGCTTTAACCTTCGTAACTTCGTACCCGGAGAAACTCAGAAACCATCACTTCCATCACTTCCATCACTTCCATCACTTCCATCACTTTCATCACTCACATCACTTCCATCACTTTCATCACTTTCATATTTTCTATCCTTTTAACAACTAACAATTCAAAATTCAAAATTCACAATTCACAATTCCTACCTGTGGTAGGCAGGCCACAACTCCTACCTGCGTTAGGCATGGACAACTCATAACTAATAACTAACAACTAATAACTACCTTCCCTTCATCCCCAAAAACCGACATTTCACCGATTTAACGTTTCTGTCAGATGCTCTTGTAACCGTCTGATAATGAGAGTTAAAACCTCGCACCCCTGCCTGCATACAGGCAGGTTCGTACTATCGTGTCCTCATTAATTACGCCTGCCCGCATTCCAATCTCCCGGTCATTAATTATATTTGTGCCCAAATTCGAATTAAATGCACCAATTTTACCGTCTGCAGAACTTGCTGGTTCTCGGGGTTTTACTGCTTGCAGTAAGTTCCTGTGTCACCAAGAAGGATCTTCTTTATGTCCAAAACATTGAAAACACAACTTTAGGGGATGTCGCAGATTCTTACGCATCGGCTATTCAGCCCGGCGATCTGCTTCAGATCACGGTAACTGCCCAGGATATGAAGGCAGTACAACCTTTCAATCCGTTCATGAACCCGAACGGGGGTGGAAACATGATGGGCGGTAATGGAAACCGGGGCGGTATGACCTACCAGGTGGATGAGTACGGGGATATCGATTTCCCGATGTTGGGCACGGTTGCTGTTGCCGGTTACAAAAGGGCAGCGCTAACCGATCTGCTGGAAGAAAAAATTGGGGAGTATGTGGTAGAACCTACGGTGCTTGTCAGGGTGACGAACAACCAGGTAACGGTACTTGGGGAAGTAGGTAATCCCGGGAGCCATATCTTCGAGGGAGAACGTATAACGTTGTTTCAGGCGCTTGGAGCTGCGGGAGATCTAACGCCCAGCAGCAAAAGAGAGAATATCCGGATCATCCGGGAGCAGAACGGCAAGCGGGAAACCTTTACCGTGGATCTGACCAAGGCCGATTTCATTAATTCCCCGAATTACTTTCTAAAGCAGAACGACATTGTATATGTAGAGCCCAACAGGTTCAAGATCAACCAGACCAACCGTTCCATATTCGGATTCCTGACCGGGGTATCAGGATTCCTGATCGGACTGGGATTATTATTTACCAATTAACAGACTACTATGCAGGATTTTCAGGTAACAGAAGCAGAAGAACAGGAGGTTTCCATCAAGGAAATGGTGGGCAGATATCTGAGGTACTGGCCGTGGATGGTATTAGGAGTGGTTTTAGCCGTTACAACGGCGTTCATATATCTCAGGTACACGGTTCCTACCTACAGTACTTCGGCGAGGATCATTATTTCAGACAGCAATAACGGCGGAGCGTCCAGTGAAGTGGCGGCCTTACAGAACCTCGGAGTGCTCAATAACCTGAATACCTCCAGTATAGAGAATGAGGTGGAGATCCTCCAGTCGGAACGACTTCTCAAGCCTGTGGTAGAGAACCTGGGTCTTAATGTGGAGTATTATCGGGAAGGCCGTATCAAAAGACTTGAGGTATATGGGGAACAACCCTTTAAGGTAAAGGTATTAAGCTATAATACTGCTGTCGGTCTGCCTGCTTCCGATCTTACTTTTACCCTGCTCGATGCTGAGACAGTAAGTATAGCAGATGATAAAGGGATTCATGATTATGCGCTCGGAGAGGTGATCGACCTGGAGTTTGCAGAGATCATGGTGGTTCCAAATTTTGATGAAGAGGTGCTTCCGGAATCGCGGAAGAGTGATTTCCAGGTACATTTTTTTACCATAGATGAGGTAGCCATGCGTTTGGCGCAAGAGGTAAAGGTGATGCCTTCAAAAAAGGGGAGTACAGTGATGGAGATCTCTCTGGTGCACCCCATTACTAAAAAAGCGGAGGCTATTGTCAATGAACTTATCGAACAATACAACAAGGATGCGATCGCCGATAACAACCTGATCGCAAAGAACACCTCTGATTTCATTGAAAGTCGACTGAAGATCATCGCCGGCGAACTGGATTCTGTAGAAACAGATAAAGTAGACTTTAAAGTAAGTAACAGACTGGTGGATGTGGAAGGTCAGGCTTCCGGGATCTCGGCCGCCTCCCAGGAAGTCATGAAGGCGCAGCTGGATCTCAATACCCGGATTTCTGTGATTCATAGCCTGGTGAGTTACCTCGGGGAGCGTGATAATGCGAAACTGCTTCCGGTGAACCTCGGAGAGAGTGGTTCCAGCGCTCTGGTAGAACAATACAATACCCTGGTCATGGAGCGCAATGAACTGAGAAAGCATACCACGGAAAAGAACCCGGTGTTAAAGACCATGGATGCCCAGATCGATGAATTACGCGGTACGGTTTTGGAAAGTCTTCGCACCGAGATCAAAACCCTGGAGATCGCCTTACAGGACCTCAAAAGCAGGGAGCGACTGGTAGATGCGAAGATGGCTGCGGCTCCGGTAAAGGAAAAGCAGTTCAGGGATATAGAACGTCAGCAGAGTATAAAAGAAGCATTGTATTTATTCCTGCTGGAGAAAAGAGAGGAAGCTTCCATTTCCATGGCGATCAATGAACCCAAGGCTAAGGTGGTGAACTATGCCCGCAGCAGTATAAAACCGGTTTCGCCCAAAAAAGAGCAGATCCTTGGCGGGGCCTTTGTATTAGGGCTCATTTTCCCTCTCCTTATCGTGTATGTCCGCGAGTTACTGAACGATAAGATCCAAACCCGAAAGGATATCGAAAGCAGGGTGGCTAATGTCCCGATTGTTGGAGAATTGCCAAGTGTGGACGATAAGGAGGAGCAATTTATCGCGAATGACGGACGATCGATCCTGGCGGAATCCTTCCGTATTCTCAGGACCAACCTGCAATACATGTTTATTGACCGGGAAGAAGGTGCGGGAGCAAAGACCATCCTGGTAACCTCCACCACCAAGGGGGAAGGAAAGTCCCTTACCGCAGCCAACCTGGCGATCTCCCTGGCAGGTACCGGAAAGAAGGTGGTGCTGATCGGGGCCGACCTCAGGAATCCGCAGCTAGGACGTTATTTTGAACACGATCGCAATCAGACCGGACTGTCGAATTATCTGTTTAAGGAGAGTATTGACCTCAGGGATATTGTAAGCGCTTCAGAAGTTAACGGACTCGACCTGATCACCTCAGGAAGTATCCCGCCCAACCCGGCAGAGCTCCTTTTAAGCAAGCGCACCGGGGAACTTTTCGATACGCTGAAACAGGAGTACGACTATATCGTGATCGATACCGCACCCTTATTACTGGTAACCGATACCTTCCTGATCAACAAATACGCAGATGTTGTATTGTACGTGATGCGCTCGGGGTATACCGAGATCAGGTTTACCGATTTCATCAAAGATACCCTGAAGACCAAAAAGCTTGAAAAAGTAGCCCTCGTACTCAATGACGTTAGTATGGCCGATTTCGGGTATGGTAATAAGTACGGGTATAGCTATTATGGTCGGGAAAGAGAGACGTTTTTTGGGAAGATTAAAAAACGATTGTCGGCTTAAAATATATTTTGCATTGATTTTAAAAAACTCCCAAATGGGAGTTTTTTGTTTTTGCCTTTTCATTAATTTTTCGCCTTACTTTTTTGCATTGCCCAACCCCGTTAGGGCTCACGAACTTGTCTAGAACGATAACCAGGAGTGAGTAAAAAAGTAACAAAAAAGTCTAGTCCTGGTTCTTCGGCCATCCGCCATTGTCTCGTTAGCTAAGCCAGCTGAACTCACCACGCCTACTGCGTGGCTCAGACAGCACCTGGCTAATTACGCTAACTTCACCAAGCGGGTCCCTGCCTACCTGGCGGTAAGGCAGGCAGGCTGGCCTGCCAGAACCTGCGGACGGTATTAACTTATATAAAAATGGTAAGAGCTGTTAATTATGGTTATCGAGTAATTATTAAAAACTTCAGTTTCCTCTCTTTTCCCCAACCCTAAAGGGAGGAGAGGAAGCTTAGCTTTCATAAACTATGATGCTTCTCTTTTTGGTGCAGGTGTAGGATGCCTTAAAAAGGGCTTTACTAATCATTAATTTTAATTGAAAATTCAAGTCATAAATAATCCCTTTCTTTCTCCCGCCCTTTAGGGAGGGGAAATGGAGAAGGAAAGGGATTGAATATAGTTCTCACGGAAAAAATAACCTGGTTAGTTGAGCTATAGGAAAGGCAGATTTTAAAATTGGGTGCTACATTAAAAAAACCGTCATAGCCTATGGCAGGCGAGCCTGCCTGCCTCCGATAGGTAGTCAGGGATTCACTTTTTGAAAAACCACATGAACCAAGAAAAATTTCAAGATTTTCCTCATTTCCCCTCCCTAAAGGGCGGAGGAAAAGCTTGAAATTTTAACTATGCCGTTTAAAATTTAATTCGGTCAGGCAAGTTGCGTAGAATGCATATTATCTCAATTTAGGTGTTTATTCTATAGGAATTCTGTTGATCAGAAAATATGCTGAATGTTTTTATGATAAGGCGCCCGGGAATGGTAGCATAACCTTAGAATCCTAATGTCGAAATAATCGCATTCTTTCTCTCGCCCTTTAGGGTGGGGAAAAAGAGAAAGAATGTGATTAAAGGAGATTTGAATTTACCCAAAAAGCTCATTAGTTCTCCCAATCACCACCTCAAGCTGTTTGGCAAATTTATTATTTACCTTAAAATCAAGCAACCGTTGTAAATGTCGTTCATGATGTGCATCCGTCCCCATAACATCCGCGAACCCTTTCTCTACCAAAAACTCCGCCTTTTGCTGTATACTTTTCCCGTAATACCCCGTTAAAGACAAGGCATTAACCTGCAACAAACACCCCCGGTCTTTCAGGCGTTTGTATTGTTCCGGTTTGGAGAGGTAGCTATACCGCTCGGGGTGGGCGAGTACAGGGGTATACCCGGCATTGGTCATTTCAAACAAGAGCTGTTTCAGGTTCAGGGGGGCGGCCAGGAATCCGGTTTCGATCAGCACCATATCGTTGTATAAAGGAAGAAGTTCTCCGGTCTTTAACAGGTGTTCGAACTGTCCGTCGGTCATATGCTCGGCAGCGGCTTCCAGGTGCAGCTCATAGCCCTTAACTTTAGTTTCCTGCTGTAAATCGTTTAAGGCGGTACCGATCTTTGAAGCATTCAAATTGAAATGGTCTTCCATGATATGGGGGGTGCAGATCACCTTTTGATACCCCAGTTCCAAATAGTTTTCCGTCATTTTCAAAGACATTTCCATGTCTGTTGCCCCGTCATCCAGGCCGGGAAGGAGGTGGCAGTGGATGTCTACGGCATTGTGCGTCAGATCTTTATAGTATATTTTCGAAGAAAACAGGGATAGCATGTAATAAATTATGTGGATTTATATATCTTGGAGCGCAAAATTTTGCCCGGATTTTACCGTTTACTGCTGTGAAAGTAAACATTATTACTGAATTAAAAACAGAACTTAACCTATGAAACATTTATGGGGTGTTATGGCCACCTGCCTCGTGGCCTGCACACTACTCAATGCACAATCCACCCAATGGTCTGGCAGCCTGGAAGGCTTCGGGATGTACGGCAGTGACGATACCCTGCCCTTCTGGGCCTATGCCAATACCTTTGGCCGGGTAGAACAGGGAAGCAATTACTATGCACTGGGAACGGTAAAGGCCAAACGGGAGTTTGCCCGCTGGGGATTTCTCGAGGTTGGGGCCGGGATACTGGCCAATAACGGGGGCGATCCCAATGTGAGAGCCGACCATTACTACGCCAAATACGAGAACTACTGGTTCGGCATCGTAGCCGGAAAGGAGCAGCCCGACCTGGAGTATAACGGACTCTCGGCGGCCGATCCTTCATACATGTTCTCCAACAATGCGCGTCCGCTGCCGGGGGTAAAGATCTATACGCCTCGTCCGTTGCTGTTAGGTAATAACGAGGTCTGGCAGCTGGAAGCCGACTGGGGGGAGTATATCCTGGATGACGACAGAACCATAGGCAATGCCCGGGTGCACACCAAGCAGGTGAACCTGATCTACAACCACGATGAGCGCAACCAGCTGCAGGCCGGATTCCAGCACGTGGCCCTGTGGGACGGCGCCTGGCCGTTTAAGGGCACCTTCTTTGACGGAATGGCCGACTATGCCACCATCTGGGCCGGGGCCATGGACCGCGAACAGAGTAAGAATACGGCCAATGGGGTGATGGGCGACTGGAACCAGATGGCCACCTACCGCTTCAAATACAAAAGAACGAACAGGAACTTCGATATTGAACTCTTCTGGGACCATATGGCCGAACTTGGCCCAGGCCTGCGTATGGCCAACTTTCCGGACGGCCGCTGGGGGTTCTATGTCCAGAACAAAAGGGATGTTCCCCTCTGGGATAATTTTCTTTACGAATTCTATTATACCCGCAACCAGAGCGACCGGGAAGGGGAGAACGAGAACTACTTTAATCACGGGGTATACACCTCGGGGTGGACCTACCACAACCGGGTGATCGGGGTGCCTTTCTTTATTGAGGGGGAAAATGGTATCATCTCCAACCGTTTTATCGTCCACCATTTCGGGTTGCAAGGCGTTATCGGAACGGTGCCTTATAAAGGAAAATTGAGCTACAGAAGAAACTACGGTCTCAAGGATCAGTCTTATACAGGCTCCAAGGTTATCGTATCCGGACTGCTGGAGGTGTTTATAGACAACAAGGTTCTGCCCTTTACCTTGTTTGCTGCAGGAGATTACAGCCAGGAGAACAGGAATGCGGCTTTGGGAGTATCGGTGCGTAAGGAGTTTTAGCAGTGCATAGTTATTAGTTATTAGTGTTTAGTTTTTTCTTGGAAGACCTGATGATGCTGGTAATTATTTTTAGCAACTCAGTAGCTTTGAATATTAGACACGTTGAATGTTCCTGGTCTACCTTACCCGAATCTCTGCAAAGTTCCAGCCAATAAATAGTTTCATTGCATTCTTTTTGGGCTATAGCGA
Organism: Robertkochia flava; assembly: GCF_020166515.1. Classification (GTDB taxonomy): domain Bacteria; phylum Bacteroidota; class Bacteroidia; order Flavobacteriales; family Flavobacteriaceae; genus Robertkochia; species Robertkochia flava. The sequence continues at coordinate 27,285 of NZ_JAINZT010000006.1, forward strand.
GCTTATGTATGAAATCTGCACGTGATTCGGCATATTGAGCCTCCCTGTATAATGCACAGATCGCTGTTCCGGATTTTAGCAATTGCTTACTAAGGATATATTCACGTTTCAATTGTAACGTATCACAGCAACCGACGATCAATATGGAAAATTCGTAGCTTTTAATTTTAAGAGGTTCTTTCATTTTTATGTTATAGTATATTTTCTATAAAAATAACTAATAACTAAACACTAATCACTAAAAACTTTAAGACGACCGCTAACCGCTAACCGAAAACCGCAAACCGCAAACCGATAACCGATAACCGAAAACCGAAAACCGCAAACCGATAACCGATAACCGAAAACCGAAAACCGAAAACTGAAAACCGATAACCGCAAACCGCAAACCGATAACCGAAAACCGAAAACCGCAAACCTCAAAACCAAATAAGGAAACCCGTAACCTCTCCCGAAATCAACAGTTTTCCCTTGTTAAAGTTGATAACTTCATTTTGTTTAGCTTAGGCCACCGTAAATATTCTATTATATTTGCCGATTCGAAAACGACCCTTTTGCCCGGTCATCAAGAGTTGATTTTAGCGGTTTTATCCCGATCACTCCCAGCCCAGGCAAACCCGTATTCAACATAAAGATGAGTGGCTTATCGGCTATAGTACTTCAATCTATAATCCATAATCCATCATCTATAATTATAAAGGGTTTTGAACCCTGACACAAGGTCCCAAGTCTTGTTTTTAGTGCACAGTTGCAAACAGAAGCTTAATAGCAGATAAGTTAACTAACAACTAACAACTAATCACTAAAAACTAACAACTATAATTGGGAGTGAGTGCGGCGAAGCCGTGCCACGCAGGATGTGTGGCAAATGATGTAAGTGATACAAATGATGCAAATGCTGTAGGAATAGCTGGTAAACTGTATAATTATTAATTTCACTTACATCACTTACATCACTTACATCACTTACATCACTTACATCACTTACATCACTTACATCACTTACATCACTTACATCACTTACATCACTTACATCACTTACATCACTTAAAGAATGTCAGACAACTCAAGAACCATTTTAATTACCGGAGGAGCCGGTTTCATAGGAAGCCATGTTGTACGCTTGTTCGTTAATGCCTATCCTGAATACCAGATCTTTAATCTTGATGCCCTCACCTATGCGGGGAATCTGGAAAACCTTAAGGATATTGAAGGGAAGCCTAATTATACTTTTTTTCACGGTGATATTACCGATATAGAATTCATTAATACTTTCTTTCGGGAGCATCGATTTGAAGGAATTATTCATTTGGCGGCCGAATCCCATGTAGACCGATCGATCACCGATCCGCTGGCCTTTGCCAGAACCAATATTCTGGGTACCATGAATCTCCTAAATGCATTCAAGGAGCTTTGGCAAAATAATTGGGAAGGAAAGCGTTTCTACCATATCAGTACAGATGAAGTTTATGGTACCCTGGGAGAAGACGGGCTCTTTACAGAGACCACCCCTTACGACCCAAATTCACCTTATTCAGCTTCCAAGGCCAGTAGTGATCATTTTGTAAGGGCCTATGGGGAAACGTATGGGATGCCGGTGGTGATCTCTAATTGCTCGAACAATTATGGGCCCAACCATTTTCCTGAAAAGTTGATCCCACTTTTTATCAATAACATTATAGAAGATAAACCGTTACCCGTATACGGAGACGGAAATTATACCCGCGACTGGTTATACGTGATCGATCATGCCCGGGCGATCGACCTGGTGTTCCATGATGGAGGCAATGGGGAGACCTACAATATCGGTGGCTTTAACGAATGGAAGAATATCGACCTGGTAAAATTGCTTTGCAGGTTGATGGATAAAAAACTTGGTAGGGAAGAAGGTGTATCAGAAAAACTGATCACCTATGTTAAAGACCGTCCGGGTCATGACCTGCGCTATGCCATAGACGCCTCCAAGATCAATAAAGAGCTAGGTTGGAAACCTTCTGTGACCTTTGAGGAAGGTCTCGCCAAAACCATCGACTGGTATTTTGACAATCAGGAATGGCTCAAAAATGTAACCTCCGGGGCTTACCAAGACTATTATAAATTACAGTACCAGGACTAGTTTCAGCGTAATCAATCCAACTATCCGCGTAATCCAAATCATATCCGCGAAATCTATCAAAAAATCCGTGCAATCCGCATTAATCCTTAAATCCGTGTTTACATGAAGGGAATCATCCTCGCCGGAGGTTCCGGCACTCGTTTGCATCCTTTGACACAAGTTGTATCAAAGCAATTACTACCGGTTTATGATAAGCCGATGATCTATTATCCGTTATCGGTGTTGATGCTGGCAGGTATTAGAGAGATACTAATTATTTCAACCCCTCAGGATCTACCTAATTTTGAGCGGTTGTTAGGGGATGGCAGTCGGTTTGGGATTAGCTTGAGTTATGCAGAGCAACCATCTCCCGACGGGCTTGCACAGGCTTTTATTATTGGAGAAGAATTTATTGGTGGTGACGATGTATGTCTTGTTTTAGGGGATAATATATTCTACGGGGCCGGTTTGCAAAAGCTTTTGGTAAATGCTGTTAATACGGTACAGCAAGAAAACCAAGCGGTAGTGTTCGGAAACTATGTTAATGATCCAGAGCGTTATGGTGTAGCTCAGTTTGATGAAAATAAAAAGGTGATCTCTATTGAAGAGAAACCCCAAATTCCAAAATCAAATTACGCGGTTGTTGGTTTGTATTTCTATCCCAATAGCGTTGTGGAGATCGCTAAGCAGGTTGAGCCAAGTGAACGTGGAGAATTAGAGATCACCTCTGTGAATCAGACTTATCTTGAAAGACAAGATCTGAAAATGGAAGTCTTAAGTAGAGGATTCGCCTGGCTGGATACAGGAACCCATGAAGCGCTTACAGAGGCCACTGAGTTTGTTAAGGCAGTTGAAAAACGGACTGGTCTTAAAATTGCTTGTTTGGAGGAGATAGCTCTAAACTATAGGTGGATCGAAAAAGATTTTTTGATAGAATCTGTTAGAGATCTTAAGGGTGATTATTTTGAGTATTTGAAAAAGATCACAGGCTAATGTCTTTAAAGAAGAAAGCACTTTCCGGTGTTTTTTGGACTACCTTGCAGCAGTTTGGTACTCAGGGAGTAGGTTTCATTGTATCAGTGATCCTGGCAAGATTACTTATGCCATCAGAGTTTGGTCTTATTGCAATGTTAGGCATTTTTATGGGGCTTGGTACTGCATTGGTGAATGGAGGAATGACACAATCCTTAATAAGGACTCAAAATCCCGATGAGGATGATTTTTCTACAGTATTTTATTTTAACCTGGCAGGAAGCCTTATTATTTATGGGATTATTTTTTTTACGGCACCTTTAATTGCAGCGTTCTATGACCAGGAGCTTTTAACAAATCTTGTGAGGGTATATGCTGTGACCATTATAATAAACGCTTTTGGTGCAGTCCAGTTAACCCGTTTAACCAAAATAATGGACTTTAAAACACAGCTTAAAGTATCCTTGCCTTCCACAATTTTGAGTGGTATTACCGGTATATCTATGGCATATTTTGGTTTTGGTGTATGGAGTCTGGTGGGTGCGGCAATTGTACAAGCAACAGCAGGTACAATTCAATTATGGTATTGGTCTAAATGGACACCTTTATGGCGTTTTAGTAAGGCAAAGTTTGGGCTTCATTTTCACTATGGGGTTCAATTGATGTTATCCGGCTTATTGGATATTTTATTTACAAATGTCTATACTATTGTCATAGGGAAATTTTTCGCTCCTGCCCAGGTTGGGTTTTATAACCGGGCTAATACCTTGCAGATGCTGCCTGTAGGGAATGTGAGTTCAATAGTTACTAAGGTTTCATTTCCCTTATTTTCGTCAATTCAGGACGAAGATAAACGTCTAAAAAGCGTTTATAAAAGAATTATGAAATTAGTGATCTTTTTAATCACACCAATACTAATTATAATGGCGGTAACAGCCGAACCGTTATTCCGCTTTCTTTTTACCGAAAAATGGTTGCCTGCAGTGCCCTATTTTCAGATTTTATGTGTCAATGGGATTCTATTTCCTATTCATTCATATAATTTACAGATACTGAAAGTTAAAGGGAGGAGTGATCTGTTTTTAAGACTGGAGGTTATTAAAAAAGTTATTATAGCTGTAGTGCTAGTAATATCCTTTCAATTTGGAATTTATGGACTGTTATACGGAAGTGTGATTTCTTCAATTTTATGCTTTTTTATCAATACGCATTATAGCGGGAAGTTTCTAAGTTATTCGGCTTGGGAGCAAACCAAGGACTTACTTCCTATAATCACTTTGAGTTTAGTGATGGGCGCTATAGTTTATTTGTTGGATGAATTTTTCCTGGTTGATTTATCTGGAGATGTAGTGCGTCTGTTTGTAAGTGGAATATTTGGAGTATTGATCTATACCATTTTAGGGTATTTGTTGAGATTTGAATCTTTATTTGAAATTATAAATATTGTAAAGAATAATGATACCGGTAACAAAGCCATTTTTGCCACCAGAAGGTGACTATCTTAAGTTGATACAAGGCATATGGAAGCGTCAGTGGCTTACCAATATGGGACCTTTGGCCAGTGAGCTGGAAATGAAGCTGAAAGATTATTTGGGAATTGACCATCTGCTTTTTGTGACCAATGGTACTGTGGCATTGCAAATGGCGATAAAGGCGCTTGAAATAACAGGTGAGATTATTACTACTCCATTTTCTTTTGTGGCAACTACGTCTAGTATTGTTTGGGAAGGTTGTACCCCGGTTTTTGTGGATATTGATGCCCAAACTTTAAATATCGACGCCTCAAAAATTGAAGAGGCCATTACAGAAAATACCCAGGCGATTCTTGCGACCCATGTTTATGGAAACCCCTGTGATGTGATAGCCATTGAAAGGATCGCAAAAAGGCACAATCTAAAAGTGATCTACGATGGGGCGCATGCCTTTGGGGTAAAAGTAAATGGAAGATCAATATTTGAATATGGTGATGTTTCTACCTGTTCCCTACATGCAACCAAGTTATATCATTCCATTGAAGGCGGATTGATTGTAACCAAATGCCCTGATCTATTAAAGAAGATGGCATCCATCCGTAATTTTGGTATCTCAGGTTTCGATTCCTTCAATGAACTGGGTATTAACGGCAAAAATTCTGAGTTTCATGCCGCTATGGGATTAGTGAATCTTGAATATGTAAATGATATTCAGGAACGCCGAAATGCTATTACTAATAGATATAAGGAGCAATTAGGCAATTTTAAAGCCTATATGCCATTATGGCATAAGGATGCTTCTCAAAATTATGCATATTTCCCATTGGTATTGGAAAGTGAAGATCTGTTATTGAAGATCAAATCCGGCTTAGACGGCAACGAAATTTTTACGCGCCGTTACTTTTACCCTTCTTTGGCCAATGCCTTGCCTTATCTAGAACCTAAGGAATATAAAATTACAGATGATGTGTCCAGGCGTGTACTTTGTTTGCCTTTATATCATGATCTGACTTTAGAGGAAGTGGACCTGATATGTCGTTTAATGTTAAGAATTCAAAATAATTAATAAAAAGATATGCTAGATATTGGAGCGAAGGGTTTTGCTAAAGAGCTGATAGAGATATTGTTACAATATTCTAATCAGGGTGAGATATTTTTTTATGATGATGTAAATGAATATGAAAAGCCCTATTTATTTGACAAATTTAGAATCCTAACTACTCTTGATGAAGCAGAAGATCTGTTTAAAAAAGGTGATAAAAGATTTGTCTTAGGAGTAGGTAATCCCAATATAAGAAAGTTGCTTGCTGATAAATTCACCGAAATCGGGGGTTAATTAACTAATATTATAAGTAACCATGCCGTTATTGGGAGATATGATAATCAAATCAGCGACGGTTCAATAATTACCCCTGGAGTCATATTGACAAATGATATAAAATTAGGCAAAGGCTGCCTTATCAATTTAAATGTTACGATAGGGCATGATTGTATTCTTTCCGACTATGTGGAGCTTTGTCCGAACGTTAATATATCGGGGCATTGTAAAATAGGTGCTAATGTTTTTATTGGGACATCTGCAACTGTAATTCCTGGTGTTAAAATTGGGGATAATGCGATTATTGCTGCAGGCTCTGTAGTAACGAAAGATGTTCCTGGTAACTGTATGGTAGCTGGAATTCCTGCTGTAATCAAAAAACAATGGTAGAACTGATGGCAAGATCAGTGAAGTTTTTTATTGTGGCGATTACATACTTGTAATGAAGGGCTTAAACAAAGATAAATTTTAACTATTTAATGAAACCATCTATTCTTATAATAGCTGATTTTCCTGGATGGGCTTACTTTGAGATTCAACAATTTTTAAAAAAGAATCTTTCATATAAATATGATATCTATTGTGATTTTTTGGTTTTTAATACCAAGGTTAAATCAAAGAATCCATTAAGAAGATTTAAAAACTATTTAGGTAAGAGGAAATATTCGGAGCTGAAAAAGGATTATAAATATGATATAGTTCTTGAATTGGGCTTTTATTTTGAAAAGCATATGAAGATTAATTGGGAGTCAAGGTATAGAATAAAAGGTATTTATACAGATGGATTCCCACCATCAAATTCAAATTTTCAAGGAAAACCAGAAGAATTTATTAATGAATTTTGTGCTAATACAGATCTTTTGGTTTGTGGGTCTAGGCAAATAAAAGATTTTTATTCACAAATTTTTCCTAGAGTGTTTTATGCCAATGGCTTAATAGATGATAATTTCTTTATTCGAAGGAAAGCATATAATAGAAAGAAGTTTGTAATTGGTTGGACCGGAAACCCGCAAAGAGAATTTAAAGGATATTATTCTCATGTTTTAAAGGTTGCAGAAATATTGAAACTACAACATTCTGATATTGAATTAAAGTCTAGGTTTTCAGGGCCAATGGAAACTTTACCAGATTTTTATGAAGATGTAGATGTGGTTTTAATAGCATCTGATGCTGATGCCGGGCCTTCAATGTTTGGAGAGGCTTCATTGATGGGTGTTCCAAGTGTATCTACCAATATAGGCTGGCCTAGCCAGGTTATAAAAAATGGTGTGAATGGTTTTATAGTTGAGAAAGAGGTGGATGAGATGGTAGAAAAAATAGAACTTTTATACAACAATAGGAGCTTATTAGAAGATATGTCTAATCGAATTAGAACAGATTATCAAATTGAATTTAACACGGAGGATATGGTTTCTAGGTGGGATAATATTTTTAAGACTGTTTTAGAAATAGGAAATGAATAAAATCAAGCTATCAGTAACTTTAGCTGCTTTTAACGTCCAAGACTTTATTCAAGAAAGTATAGGTAGTATTTTAAATCAAACATTTAAGGATTTTGAACTTATCTGTATTGATGATGCTTCAGACGACTTAACATCTCAGGTTTTAAAAGAATATGCTGAAGATGATAACAGGATTAAACTTATTCTTAAAAAGGAAAATCAAGGCTTGGCTGTTGCAAGAAACGAGTCTCTTGAGTTAGCAACAGGAAAATACATCTTGTTTTTAGACGGCGATGATATATACGATAATACACTTTTTGAAAAAGCTGTTCATTTAGCGGAAAGGGAGAGAAGTGATATGGTTCTTTGGGATTATGTTACTTTTTACAAAAAAGAAGAAATATTCAATTTAAAAACTATTCCTTCTGATCTCCTAAAATTAGATGCCAGTAACAAAGTTGCTCTTTTAAATCGGCCAGCGTTTACCTGGGTTAAACTTCTACGAACAGAAAAATTAAGAGAGCTTAAAATTGATTTTCCAAAAGGATTAACCAGACAAGATATTCCTGTGCATTGGCGTTTGATAACTGAATTAGAAAAAATCTCAATTTTGCCAGAGCGATTATCCTTTTACCGTCAACAACCTGGAGCCACTACTGCAAAAAAGGACTCCAAATTATTTGATCTGGTTTATATAATGGATATTGTTGAGGGGAAATTAAAAGATCAAGGAAATTTCTCTAAGTATAAGCGTGAATTTTATACCCAGCAATTGAATTTTTTTCATGGCATGTTTGATAATATAAAGGATGACTACAAACAAAAAGCGTTAGTACTAATTAAAGAGCGGTTGAGTACTGACCATTTAAAATTTTTGAAATCCACAAAATTAGTTCGACCACAAACTAAATATTTCTTAGAATCTATAAGTGGAAAACCGTTTGCTAGTTTACAATACGCTTCTTGGAAATTTGCCAGGAAAATTTATCGGACCATAAATTCGAATTTATGAGAGCCTATTTGGTAGATCTTAAAAATAATATTCCCTTTTTATATTATTTGTGGAATTTACAACAATGGAAAAAGGGAATTAAAAGTTTAAATAATTTCACAGATGAAGATTGTATTCTAAAGCTGTATTCATCTTTCAGCGGTAAAACTCCCAATCTTAGTAAGCCCGTTACTTTTAGTGAAAAACTACAATGGCTAAAATTAAATTATCACAATCCTATGATGACAGTATGTGCCGATAAATATGAGGTGCGTAGTTATTTATCTGACAAGGGATATGAGGATATTTTAGGAGAAATAATAGGGGTCTATGACAAAGTAGAAGAAATACAATTGGACTCATTGCCAGAAAAATTTGTTATCAAGGCAACCCATGGGAGCGGATGGAATTTAATATGTACAGATAAGTCTAAAATTAATTGGTTTTGGTGGCGAAAAATCTTCAAGATTTGGTTAAAGAATAATATTTTTTGGCCAGGGAGAGAGTGGCCATATAAAAATATGAAACCCAGGTTAATTGCTGAAAAATATTTAACTGATAAAAGTGGCCAATTAATGGATTATAAATTTTTCTGTTTTAATGGTAAAGCACATTTTATCCAGGCCAATAAAGGAAGGGGGTCTATAGATCATGCACAGAATTTCTATGATTTGGAATGGAATATTCAACCTTTTGGAAAAGATTTAAAGCCTAGACCGGATATTGAAATAGAAGCCCCGGAAAATTTAGTTCGAATGATTCAAATTGCTGAAGATCTGGCTGGGGATTTCCCTTTTGTAAGAGTAGATTTTTATGAGGTAGAGGATAAAATTATTTTTGGGGAAATGACGTTTTATCCTAAAAGTGGGTTGCCTGATTTTAATCCTATCGAATATGATACTATACTAGGTGAAAAATTAAAACTTCCAAAATTACATGGGGATGCTTAAAGTGTTGCATGTATCCGGTACTATGAACCGTGGTGGTGCTGAGGTTATGATAATGGATGTTTTCAAACAGTTAAGTGAAGATATTAAGTTTGATTTTCTAATAAATTACAATAAAAGTACAGGAATATTAGAAGGTGATTTTGATAATGATATTAAAGCACTAGGAGGAAATATTTATCAGATTCCGACGCAATGGGAAATAGGGCCATTAAAATATTTTTCAGAATTTAAAAAGGTAATTGACAAAGCCAAGCCTGATATTGTTCATATTCATATGAATAGTAAGTCTGGTATTATAGCCTGGGCCGCGAAAAAAGCTGGAATTAAGTGCGTTATTACACATGCCCATGCAGATATTAAGTTTAGAGGTAACTTTGCTTACCGATTTATATCTAATATTGAGATGAAGTTTCAAAAGATCCTAATACAAAAGTATTCTGATCAATTTTGGGGATGTTCCGAACAAGCAAATGATAGTTTATTTGGCATAAGTAAAGATAAAAACAAATCTTCAAGGATTATCAAAAACGCTATCGATTCACAATCATTTTTGGAAGTCGATCAAGGTGAAGTGAAAAAATTGAAGTTGTCCTATGACCTAAGTGAAGAAACCTTAGTTCTTGGAAATGTTGGTAGGATAGTGCCTCATAAAAATTTATTATTCATCATTGAAATACTAAATGAACTAAATAAGAGGAATGTCAATTTTAAATTTGTATATGCCGGAAGAGCAGATGATAAGGATTATCTAGAAAGTGTCAATAATAAAATTAAGGACATCGGCATAGATGATAAGGTAATCTACCTGGGATTGAGGAATGATATCCCTGTAGTGATGAATAGTTTTGATATTTTTTTAGGACCTGCGCTAAGGGAAGGTTTTGGACTTGTAGCTGTCGAGGCTCAGGCAGCCGGTGTCCCAGCTCTATTATATAAAGGTTTTCCTCAAGATGTAGATATGAACATAGGTCTTGTGAATTTCATTGATTCCTTTAATGTTCATAAATGGGTGGATTTAATTTTGTTAAACAAAAGCAGAAAGAGCGATGATAAAGATTCGATAATTAAAAGCATCAAGGAGAACGGTTTTGATAGTTTTTCAAATTCGCAAATTATTGAATCTTATTATAAAAAATGTGTTAAATAGGATTTGTTCATTGAGGTATTGACTCTTAAGTAGGCCAGAATCTATTTAACGCTATATATCAATTATTAAGTGCAAATTTTATTCCATATCAGTCTTTTAACCAACCTGATTTTTTTGCTAGGAGATGCACTAATTATAGAATAGCAAAGATTTAGGCTTAGTAACAATAACCATGAAGTGTGAAATTGTAATTTGTGGGGATATCTGTCCAACTAAGGATACATTAAGATATTTTGAGGCTGGACGCCCGGAACCACTTTTTAATGACTTACTCTCTGTTTTTGAAAATGCTGATCTGGTGCTGGGTAATCTAGAGTTTGTGTTAACTGATAACCCCAAACCAATTGTAAAAGCAGGTCCAATTCTTCATGGTTCTACAAAATGTATTGATGTTTTAAAGAGTTCAGGGTTTAATTTATTGAGTTTAGCAAACAATCATATTAAAGATTGTGGAGAAGAGGGTGTAAAATCCACTCTTGAAGCTTGCCGTGAAGTCAATATTGATACACTTGGGGCAGGAGCTAATTTAGAGGAAGCGAAGAAACCTTATTTGAAAGAAATAAATGGTTTTAAAATTGGCATTTTGTCCTTCGCAGAACAAGAGTTTAATTGTGCTTCTGAAAATGAATATGGGGCTAATTTCTTCGATCCTTATGAGGATTTAGATCTTATCGAAGATGTTAAAAGGGAAGTAGATTACCTTGTTATATTGTATCATGGAGGTGTAGAGTATTATGAATATCCCAGTCCTCAACTTCAAAAAAAGTGCAGGAGATTTGTAGATAAGGGGGCCGATTTTGTAACATGTCAACACAGTCATTGTATCGGAACTATAGAAAATTATCAAGATAAAAGTATACTTTATGGCCAGGGTAATACTGTTTTTGGTTTTCGGGAAGGTGATGATTCGTGGAATCAGGGTTTAGTTGTTAAACTAAACCTTGTAAGGGATGAAATAGGTATAACTAATAACATCAATCTGATTCCAATCCAGGCTGCAAATAAAGGAATACGACTTATAGATAAGGATAATTCAAAAAAACTTCTCAAAGCTTTATTTCTACGTTCCTCTACATTGTCTGATAAGGAATTTATCCAAACATCATGGGAGCATTTCTGTGGAAAGAAAAAACACCTCTACATACCATGGTTGTTTGGATTTAACCGGTATTTAATTCATTTAAATCGAATTTCACAAAATTCTATAGTAAATCTTCTTTTTGGTAAAAAACAAAAGGCAGTTTCTCATAACATCATTCGATGTGAGGCTCATAACGAGGTAATTCAAGAACTGTTAAAGGACTAGTAAACGATTCGATGCTACTACCGTATTATGTATTATTATTAGTTGTTGTTTGGGTTTTAAATAGCTCATTATCAAAAAAAAAGAGTTTAAGCTTTTTTTCTTTTCCTTTTATTTTTTCAGGTATTCTATTAGTTCTTTTTGCGGGATTGAGGTCGAGTGAAGTTGGTACCGATACAAATAACTACGTAGGGATATACAATAATTTCAGCTATTACACTGATTCTATTTTTGAAATAGAAAGTACTATTGAAATTGGGTATTGGATTTTGCAGAAAGTGGCTTTATTCTTTTCTTCAGAGTACTATGCATTACTAATCGCGATTGCCTTTCTCTCGGTATTCCCAATGTTGTATGTACTTAAAAAGTTTTCGAAGAATGTTACATTATCCGTATTCATTTACATTACTATTGCCAGTTACCTGGTATTTTTTAATGCAGGTAGGCAAGGTATTGCGATTGGAATTTCTTCTCTTTCGTTGATTTTCCTTCTAAAAAGAAATATGATTGCATATTTTATGTGTATCGCTTTTGCATCATTGTTTCATAACACAGCTTTAATCATGCTTCCTTTTTACTTCATTTTAAACAGGGAAGTGAAATTGAAAAATATCTTGATTTATCTATTCTTAGGGGGGGGAAGTATCTCTTTTCTTGGTTATTTATTGTCAGTTTTTAGCACAGATGTTGAGGCAAGGTACGCTGTTTACGAAAATAGAGGGGCCACCGGCGGGTATCTTTTGGCATTATTTTTCAATTTGACTACGGTTATATTATTCAATTTCAGAAAAAGAATTACAAAAGAGAACCTGAATCGTTATGACATTTATTTAAATTATAGTTTGTTTGTTTCCATAATTTATTTGTTGGTTGTTTTTACGGGAATCGATGTGAATTTTATGAGATTGTCAAATTATTTTATGCTGGGCTACATATTGATTTGGCCTTTAGTTTTTGAAGATGTTAAATACTTTAAAAATCACGCAATAAAATTAATGTTTGTGTTAGTACATCTGTTGTTTTATGGAATTTATCTATACAAAATGTCTAATCTTGTCCCCTACAGCTTAAATCCTAATTTATAAAATATGGCCATTTCCATAGCAATACCATTTTACGACGCTGAAGAATTCTTACTTGACGCTATTCGGTCAGTATTTGCTCAAACTTTTCAGGATTGGGAGTTGATCTTAATAGACGATGGATCTACAGATGGATCTTTAGAGTTAGCAAGATCTATAAAGGATCCCAGAGTAAAAGTAATTTCTGACGGAGAAAATAAGCGCCTGGCAGCCAGATTAAATGAAGTGGCCAAAATTGCTAAATACGATATTATAGCAAGAATGGATGCTGACGATCTGATGTTACCTAAAAGAATAGAAACTCAATTTGAAATTCTCAAAAATAACCCTGAGTTGGATATTGTTACCACTGGAGTTTTTTCAGTAGCGAATAACTTATCTCTAAAAGGCGCAAGAGGAGAGAGTTTTGAAAATCCTTCATTCAGAGATATTATAACAAAAAAAGTGAATGTCATTCATGCAGCAATGCTTGTGAAAAAATCCTGGTATCAACGTAACTGTTATGATGAAAGTTTAAAAATTGCACAGGATTATGATTTATGGGTAAGAAGTGCGTTGAAAGAGGATTTTAAAATTAAATCAATAAAGGATTCATTGTATATCTATCGGGAAGAAGGTAATGTTTCTTTAGATAAATTATTGCGTGCCTATAAGAACGAAAGGAAAATGTTGTTTAGATACATTTCTCCATTGTCATTGTTTTTAATTTTTAAATCTTATTTAAAAACGATTTATGTCATTTACAAAAATAAAAGAGGAGGATTGCATGAGTTATTAAAAAGGCGAAATAAGACTGAAATAGATCTTAAACAAAGAGAGCTATATTCTGAGGCTTTAAAAGAGATCAAACTTACCAGGATTCCCGGCCTGGATAATTAAAAAATACATTTTAGTGAAGCATACTGACTCAGCAAGTTTCAAGTTATTACATGTCTTTTCTTCTCCGATGTCTCCTTATTATTTTATGGAAGGGCAATTGCAGTATATGATGTCGAGAGGAGTAGAAGCACATATTGTAATACCAAAGGATACGTTCTACTTACCAAAAATTAAGGAAAGAGATGAGAATGTTAAGATTCATCATATTCCTTTGGAAAGAAAGATATATCCATTTAGGGATTTTCAGAGCCTGATCAGTTTAATTTTAATTATTGTAAAAATTAAACCCGATATTATTCACTTACATACACCCAAGGCTTCTTTTTTAGGAGCATTAGCAAGCAGATTGTTATTTAGAAAAAACATCATTTATCACATGCATGGTCTTATTTCATCAAGAGGAAACAAGATCGATAAAGGTTTAATGTTTTATCTTGAAAAGTTAACGTGTAAATTATCTCATAAGGTACTTGCTGTTAGTCCAAGTCTTCAAAGGTTAGCAATTGAGAATTCCATTTGTAGTGCATCTAAAATTAAGGTGATTGGCAAAGGTTCAATAAATGGTATTGATACTAATGAACGATTTAATCCAGAGAATGTAGTTTCTACCCAATTTTCATATTTACGTGATTCAGGAAAATTTGTAATAGGGTTTATTGGCCGTTTGAATGAGGATAAAGGAATCACGGACTTTTTGGATGTCGTTTCCTCTCTATCTACATCTAATAATATTTTAGGAGTTATAGTAGGTCCTAACGAAATGGGGGGGGAATATGAAAACCTCGTAAAATCTTATAAAACCTTGTCTTCTGATAATCTGTTATTGCTGGATGAAATTACACATCCCGAAAAGATTTTAAAAAGTTTTGATGTTCTATTATTTCCATCCAGAAGGGAAGGTTTTGGGTTGGTAGCAGCAGAAGCAAGTTCTATGGAGGTTCCTGTTGTTGCATACAAAATTACAGGAATCATGGATGTTATCGAAGACGGCGTAACAGGTAAGCTTGTAGATTATATGGATACGGTAGGATTAGTTAACGCTATTCAGAGCTATATCGATAAACCTGAAGAAAAAGTTTTACATGGAGCACAGGGACGTATAAGAATTCAAAAACTTTATACTAGGGAACAGTTGTGGCATGAGCTATTTGCAATGTACAATACTCTTATAACAGATATTAATTCAGCCCATGTTGTAAGTTCTTAAAATAAAGTAATGAAGAAACTAGTTGATGATTTAAAAAATATAATTATAGGGTATAGCGGCCATGCTTATGGAGTGATCGAAGCAGCAATGCATACCCGAAACTGTTTTACCGGGTATTGCGACCTGAATGAAGCAAAAGCCAATCCATACGCTTTAAACTTTGAAGGACTCGAAACTAAAGAAGTACTTGATGCGAATAATTGGTTTATTGGGATTGGAGACAACCTCAAAAGGGAAAAACTGTATTACCAATTTAAAGATTGTGGTCAGCTTATAAATGTTCTTTCGCGAAGTGCTCATATTTCCTCCAGTGCAACTTTAAGTAAGGGAATCTTCGTTGGACCTAACACTATAGTTCATTCGCTAGCAAAAATAGGGATTGGGGTTATCATTAATTCAGGTTCAATCGTAGAGCACGAATGCACAATAGGAGCCTTTTCTCATATTGCTCCTGGTGCTGTATTGCTCGGTGATGTTACTATTGGTAAACGTTGCCTGATAGGTGCTAATGCTGCTATAAAACCCGGTGTTTCTATCTGTGATGATGTGATTATTGGGATGGGAGCGGTTGTTACACAAGATATTAATAAGCCAGGAGTATATATCGGATCTCCGGCGATTCTTAAACCATAAAAAGGTGTAAGTTGTCATACTTCGCTAAAGCTTCGTATGATAAAAGTTAGTGGTGCCTGCCTGCCATTACCTCAAGGTAGGCAGGACTTGTTAGTTATGTCTCACCACATTCACAATTCACAATTGAAATAATATGATTCCCTTATCAATCCCTGAACTCAACGGCAACGAATGGACCTATGTCAAGGAATGCCTGGACACCGGATGGATCTCTTCTGCCGGGGCTTATGTAACCAAATTCGAAGATATGGTTGCGGAGTACTGTTGTGCCAAATACGGCATCGCCTGTATGAACGGTACAGTTGGCCTGCATGTCGCCCAGATCGTTTCCGGGGTTACTGCAGACGACCATGTGATCGCACCTAATATTACCTTTATTGCTACCCTGAATGCTATTAAGTATACCGGGGCCCAGCCAATCCTGATCGATGTGGATCCGGGGAGTTGGCAGATGGATCTGGAGCTGCTCGAAGAATTTCTCGCAGAGGGATGCGAGATGCGGGAAGAGGGAGGCGAGACTTTTACCTTTAATAAGAAGACCGGGAAGCGAATTAAAGCGATCATGCCGGTGCACGTGCTGGGGAATATGGGTGATATGGATCGCCTTATAACCATAGCAGAAAAGTACCATCTGGATATCATCGAAGATACCACGGAGGCCCTTGGGTCAACCTTTAAAGGGCAGCATGCCGGGACCTTTGGCAAGCTGGGGGTATTTTCCTTTAACGGGAACAAGATCATCTCCACCGGGGGTGGTGGAGTCATTGTTACCGATGATGAGGAACTGGCCAAACGCGCCAAACACCTTACCACCCAGGCTAAGACTTCTGCCATGGAATATATTCATGACGAGATCGGTTATAACTACCGCCTGGTGAATGTGCTGGCTGCTATCGGAGTGGCCCAAATGGAACAATTTCCCGAGATCCTGAAAAAGAAACACACCATGGATGCCTTTTACAGGGAGCAACTTAAGGGCGTCGGAGATATTCAATTCCAGGAAGTCACGTCTGGGGTTGAAGCTAACGGCTGGCTGTTTACCTTTAAAACGTCTCGCATGCGGGAGCTGTTGGATTATTTGAATGCCAATGGGGTGCAATCGCGTCCGTTCTGGATGCCTATGAATCAGCTGTCCATGTTTACTGAAGAGATCTATATCACCAAAGAAGACCATTCGAATTCGGTGTACGAGCAGTGCATCTCCATCCCCAGCTCGGCAGGGATCACCCAACAACAACTGGAAACCGTAGTACAAACCATAAAGCAATTTTACGAGTAAATGAATCTGATCGATGTACCCCAGTTTATAAAAACTTATATCACCCATAGGGAGGAGAGCCTTTTTCTTCCTGACCAGGATATATACAAGAATTCCCTTAGCGAACGCATCAAAGGTCGTTCGGTCCTGGTGATCGGTGGTGCCGGAACCATTGGTTCTTCCTACATCCGTGCCATTCTGAAATTTGAACCGGCCAGCCTGTACGTGGTGGATACCAACGAGAACGGACTTACCGAACTGACGCGTCAGCTGCGCAGCGATGCCAATACCATTGTTCCTGAAGATTACAAGACCTATCCCATGAACTTCGGGGATCCTGTTTTTGAAAAAATGTTCCGGGATCACGGTTCCTTCGACATCGTTGCCAATTTTGCGGCCCACAAGCATGTGCGTTCCGAAAAGGATAAGTACTCCATCGAGGCCATGCTCGATAACAATGTATTTAAGGCCAAGCAATTCCTCGATCTGTTATTGGAATTCCCACCTAAACATTTCTTCTGCGTTTCTACCGACAAGGCGGCCAACCCGGTGAATGTGATGGGGGCCTCCAAGAAACTGATGGAAGAGGTGATCATGGCCTATAGCGAACGCATCCCGATCACCACGGCCCGTTTTGCCAATGTGGCCTTTTCAAATGGTTCGCTCCTCGCCGGGTATATCGAGCGGTTGTTTAAGAAACAACCGATATCCTGTCCTTCAGACGTCAAGCGTTTCTTCGTTTCTCCAGACGAAAGCGGGGAGATCTGCCTGCTGGCCTGTATGCTGGGCGAGAGCGGGGAGATCTTCTTCCCCAAGCTGGAAGAAGAGGAGATGGTGTATTTTAAGGACATCACCCTGGATTTCTTTAAAGCTTCGAACCTGGAGATCCGGGAATGTAAGAATGAAGAGGAAGCCAAAGCCCTGGCCCGAAATCTTAAAGAAACTGAGCCTTATCCGGTGTATTTCTTTGATACTGATACCTCGGGAGAAAAGCTCTATGAGGAGTTCTTTACCGATACCGATTTGGTAGATAAGGATACCTATGCAAGTATGGGGGTGATCAAGAACGCCAGGAAACTCCCCATGGAGACCATAGATACTACCCTGAACGAACTGCAGGCGCTGCTCACCTCCGGAGCCTATGACAAGGCGGCTATCGTGAACACCCTGAAAAAATATTTGCCCGATTTTGAACATATCGAGACCGGAAAAAGTCTTGACCAGAAAATGTAATGCCTATGTATGCTGTATTTAAAAGATGCTGCGATATCGCAGTTTCCGGGATCCTGTTGCTGATCCTTTCGCCCTTATTGATCCCCATCATGATCGGGCTCAAACTCACCGGAGAGGGGTATATCTGGTACTTCCAGGAACGGGTAGGATTTAAGAACAGAAAATTTCATATCTATAAGTTCGCGACCATGCTGAAGGACAGCCCTAACATGGCCGGCGGGATCATTACTACCAAAAAGGACCCCCGGATCACCCCCATGGGCGGATTTTTGCGCAAGAGCAAGATCAACGAATTGCCCCAGCTCATCAATATCTTTAAAGGGGATATGAGCGTGGTGGGTCCGCGGCCGGTAATGGCCAAAAGCTTTGCGGCCTACCCGGAAGCGGTACAGGAGGTGATCTACAACGTGCCCCCCGGGCTTACCGGGATCGGTTCCATCATCTTCCGCGATGAGGAAGAGCTGATCACCAAAGTAAAGGAGAACGGAGGCGATGTATGGGATTTCTATACCAATCAGATCTATCCCTATAAAGGACAGGTAGAGCAATGGTACCAGTCCAATCGCGGCTTCCTCACCGATCTGAAGATCATCTTTATTACTGCCTGGGTGATCGTTTTTCCAAATAGCCAGTTAGTGTATCGCGCTTTTAAGGGGCTTCCCGAGCGTGGGCTTGTTCTGGATAAGAAAGAGGAAGCGGTGGAAGTGATGTAAGTGATGTAAGTGATGCAAGTGATGCAAGTGATAGAAGTGATGTAAGAAGTAAAAAGGGATAAGAGAGAAGTGATGTAGGTGATGGAAGTGATACTGGATGTAAGTGATAGTAATGATGTTGGTGATACAAGTGACTAAAATTTCACTCACAACTCACAACTCACAACTCACCACTCACCACTCACAATTCCTACCTTTTGTAGGCACGTACTACATACAATGAATAGAAGAACATAATGAAAAGAATATTAGTTACCGGGGCTGCCGGATTTATTGGTTTTCATCTCTCGAAGAAACTTATACAACTGGGATATGAGGTGGTTGGTCTGGATAATATCAATGATTATTACGATGTCGATCTTAAATATGGCAGATTGAATGAACTGGGTATTGGAAGGGATTCTGCTGGTACATGGAATACCATTTCGACTTCTGATTCCCATGAAAATTTCAGGTTTATACGGATGAACCTGGAAGACAGGGAAGCATTTCCTGAACTTTTCAACGCGGAGAAATTTGATGTTGTTGTCAATTTAGCTGCCCAGGCCGGAGTGCGCTATAGCCTGGAAAACCCTGAGTCGTACATCGATAGTAATTTAGTAGGCTTTTTAAATATCCTCGAATGCTGCAGGCATCATGATATTGAGCATTTACTCTATGCCAGCAGCAGCAGTGTCTATGGAGAAAACAAAAAGGTGCCCTTTTCTGAGGAAGACCGGGTAGACCACCCTGTGAGTTTGTATGCCGCCACCAAGCGCAGTAATGAATTGATGGCACATACCTATTGTCATCTTTACGGCATGAAAGCCACCGGACTTCGATTTTTTACCGTGTATGGTCCCTGGGGACGACCGGATATGGCTCCCATGCTGTTTGCATCGGCCATCCTGAAAGGAGAAGCCATAAAAGTATTCAATGAAGGGAATATGCGGAGGGATTTTACCTTTATTGACGACATCATCCAGGGTATGGTCCTGCTTCTGGAAAATAAAAAGAAAGCAGATGTCAACTATTCCATTATAAATATTGGCAAGGGTTCCCCGGAATCCCTTTCAGAATTTATCGCATTGATCGAAAAATCATTGGGAATAAAGGCTGAGAAGAATCTGATGCCCATGCAACCGGGGGATGTGCCACAGACTTGGGCAGATACCTCTGCCCTCCAATCCCAGGGATATTCCGGTATAACCAAACTTGAAGAAGGCATCCCTGTTTTTGTGAAATGGTACCTGGAGTGGAATAAAGAACAGGGGAAACGGTTAAGTAGTCATATAAGTAATGGAAGTGACGTTAATGATGAAAGTGATGTAAGCAGGGATAGGTTATACGGGAGAAGTGATAGGTGATGGAAGTGATGGAAGTGATGGAAGCGATACTGGATGTAAGTGATAGTAATGATGTTGGTGATACAAGTGACTAAAATTTCACTCACCACTCACCACTCACCACTCACCACTCACAATTTATCTTTCTGTAAATCGACTATTAATGCGGTAAGTCGTTATTTATTAACGGGTTGCGTCAAAATAAAATAACTTTCTATTCTAAATAATTATTACCAACTACAAATGAATCATAAGATCTGTGTTATCGGCCTTGGATATGTGGGCCTTCCCCTGGCAAGACTTTTCGCAACCAAATATGCCACTGTTGGCTTTGATATCAATACCAAAAGGGTGGAGGAGCTTCGGAAGGGGCACGACCATACCCTGGAAGTGGAAGACGAACTACTACAGGAAGTGCTGGTGAACCAAAGTCCTGAAGCCGGAACGCCCGGACTTTATTGTACAGACCACCTGGAGGATATTAAAGGCTGCAACGTTTACGTGGTAACCGTACCCACTCCGGTGGATAAACACCACCGTCCGATATTAACTCCACTTTATAAGAGTAGTGAAACCGTAGGTAAGGTCCTCAAAAAGGGAGATATCGTGGTCTATGAAAGTACGGTATATCCCGGCGTTACCGAGGATGAATGTGTACCCGTGCTGGAAAAGGTGAGCGGACTCAAATTCAACGAAGATTTCTTCGTGGGCTATTCCCCCGAGCGGATCAACCCGGGCGACAAGGAACACACCGTAGAAAAAATATTGAAGGTAACCTCAGGTTCTACCCCGGAAATCGGCAAGATCGTGGACGACCTGTATAAAAGCGTGATCACCGCCGGGACCCACCTGGCGCCCACCATCAAGGTGGCAGAAGCCGCCAAGGTGATCGAGAACAGTCAGCGGGACATCAACATCGCCTTCGTGAACGAACTGGCCAAGATCTTTAACCTGATGAATATCGACACCCATGCCGTACTGGAAGCTGCAGGTACCAAATGGAATTTCCTTCCTTTTAAACCGGGACTCGTTGGGGGGCACTGTATCGGGGTAGACCCATATTACCTGGCGCAAAAAGCCCAGGAAGTGGGCTATCACCCGGAGATCCTCCTGGCCGGACGCCGCCTGAACGACTCCATGGGGAAATTCGTGGCCAGCGAGGTGGTCAAGCAAATGCTGAAACGCGATATCCATGTAAATCATGCCAAAGTACTCGTCCTGGGAATTACCTTTAAGGAAAACTGCCCTGATGTTCGAAACACCCGCGCCATAGATGTGGTTCGCGAACTGCAGGAATACGATATGGAAACCGTTGTATACGACCCCTGGGCCAAAGGGGAGGAGGTTAAACACGAATACGGACTGGAGATCGTAAGCGAACTCCCCGATGATCACTTTGATGCCATCGTTCTTACCGTAGCCCATAAGGAATTCATGAACCTCGACATGAGCAAGCTTAAGAACGGGAATACTCTGGTGTATGATGTGAAGGGGGTTTTAGGGGGTGCTGCTGATGCAAGACTTTAAGAAGTTGATGGAGTTGATGGAGTTGATGGAGTTGATGAAGTAGATGAGGTTTGTGAAGTTGATGGGGTTGATAGCGTTTTAAACTATATTATTTAACTCTGGAGGAAAGATATTTTTTTAGGTTATACAGCATTGACCGGATGAGTTTTATGTCATGTTCCTACATCTCACTTGTATCTCCTAACTTCAGACCGTTAACCAGGATCAGCTGAGTTTCGAGTTCGTTTAAAGAACCGTTTGCAATATTTATATAGCGAATGTATTCTTTAAATGAATCACGTCCCGCTCCTTCAGCAATGTTGGAAGGAATTGAAATAACAGCCCGGTTAATCTGATTACCGAGGGTGTACCTTTCTTCCGAGGGAAATTGGCGAGTAATAGCATAGGTTTTATAAACCAGTTCAATGCTCTTTTTCCAAACTTCAAGATCGGAGTGTTTCATGATGTCGTGGGTTAAAGATACTACGAGTATAGAAAAAATTCTATACAAAATAATGATAAAGTTGTTGGAGTTAATAAGGTTGATGGAGAATAAGGTTGATGGAGTTGATGAAGTTTTAATTTTGTTACTTTCATAAACCCCATAAACCCCATAAACCCCATAAACCCCATAAACCGTGCAAATTGAAATTCTTAAAAATGAACATAGATAAATTCAAATCATTAAAGTCTAAGAAAGTATTAGTAACCGGTGGTGCAGGTTTTATCGGCTCTAACCTCTGCGAAGTGCTATTGGAGATCGGGGCGAAGGTGACCTGCCTGGATAATTTTGCGACGGGGCATCGACATAATATTGAACCGTTTTTAGAGAATAAGAATTTTACCCTGATCGAAGGGGATATCCGCGACCTGGAAACCTGCAGAAAGGCCTGTGAAGGGCAGGATTTTGTGCTGCACCAGGCTGCATTAGGTTCGGTACCCAGGTCACTGAAAGATCCTATCACCTCAAATGAAGTGAATGTGAGCGGATTTCTGAACATGCTGGTTGCCGCCCGGGATACCGGGGTGAAGCGGTTTGTGTATGCAGCAAGTTCGTCTACCTATGGGGATTCGGAAGCCCTGCCTAAGGTGGAGGAGAAGATCGGGAAACCTTTGTCTCCCTACGCCATTACCAAATATGTGAACGAGCTTTATGCCGATAATTTCCATAAGAGCTACGGTTTAAACACGATTGGCCTGCGGTATTTTAACGTCTTCGGGCGTCGGCAGGATCCTAACGGGGCCTATGCCGCAGTGATCCCGCTTTTTGTAAAACAACTGAGAAATCACGAGTCGCCCGTGATCAATGGCGACGGCACCTTTTCCCGCGATTTCACCTATATCGACAATGTCCTGCAGATGAACCTGCTGAGCATCACCACTGATAATGAGGAAGCACTCAACCAGGTGTACAATACCGCCGTAGGCGACCGTACCACCCTGTTACAACTCGTAGATCTGCTCCGTGAGCACCTGGCTTCATATGATCCTGCAATTGCAGATGTAAAATCTGTTCATGGTCCGAACCGTAAGGGCGATATCCCGCATTCCCTGGCCTCTGTAGATAAAGCCAGAACACTATTAGGCTATGAGCCCACCCATGCCATTGCCGACGGGATAAAAGAGGCGGTGGGGTGGTATGTAAAGCACCTTTAATGATGGAAGTTTATCAAGTGATGGAAGTGATGTGAATGATGTAAGTGATACAAATGATGGAAGTGATGTAAGTGATGTAGGTGATGTAAGTGATTTAGGTGATGATAGTGATGTAAATGATGTTAACTATTTCCTGATGGGTCTCTTTACTAAGAGTATGATTTTAAATCTTTTGCGCCTTTCGATTTCTCTTAGCGGTCAATATGGTTTTGCTGATAAGTTTCATTAACACGGTAGCTTCTTCCTTTAACTGTTTTTGAAATTCCTCATCATAGTCATTTGATCGCTGAAGTATATCAAGCCAATAGATTGTTTCATTGCATTCCTTCTGAGAAATACACATTTTGTGAATAAAATCAGCCCTTGACTCTGCATAGGCTGCTTCCCTGTAATTTGCTCCAATGGCAGTGCCGGATTTCAATAATTGCTTACTGATGATGTATTCTTTTTGCTCAGTCGCTAACCCCTTACAAAATTTTACAATGTTTAAGGAGAACTCGAAACTTTTTATTTCTAGGTGATTCATAGTACCAGTATTTGTTATTTTTAAATATATAGAAAATTTACGACATATAACATGAATACAGAATTCTATTATCGATATCATTATTGAATATCATCACTTACATCATTTCCATCACTTGCATCAGTAACAACAACTCTTTCATTACGGCTTCCCGTAACCTTGATTAACAGAAAATTAACTACCTTCGCCTTTAGAATTTAGTATTCCCATGCTGTACCTCTATTTATGCTTAAGCTTCCTTGGTGGCTTCTCTTTAGCCTACCTGCTTATCCCGAAGATCATCGGGATCGTGCAGTATAAAAAACTGTTTGATGATCCGAACGACCGGTCGTCTCATAAAGAGGTAACACCCACCCTCGGTGGGGTTGCGTTTTTCCTGGTACTTATCTTCGGACT
Source organism: Robertkochia flava (assembly GCF_020166515.1). Classification (GTDB taxonomy): domain Bacteria; phylum Bacteroidota; class Bacteroidia; order Flavobacteriales; family Flavobacteriaceae; genus Robertkochia; species Robertkochia flava. The sequence goes on from NZ_JAINZT010000006.1 coordinate 51,389, forward strand.
CTTTTTTATTCGTCAATGGGATAACGCAGATGTGGCCTTTCACTTTGTTCCGGCCCTGACCATCCTGTTTATCATGGGACTCAAGGACGATCTGCTGGCCATCGCGCCTACGACCAAACTTTTAGGCCAGATCGCCGCTATAGCGCTCATGCTCTATCACCCTACCTTTGAGCTTCAAAGCCTCAACGGATTCCTGGGGATATACGAGATTCCGCTGGCGTTGAAATACGCTTTTTCAGGATTTACGATGATCGTGATCATCAATGCCTTTAACCTGATCGACGGGATCGACGGACTGGCAGGGATGCTGGGATCGGTGATCCTTTCTGTGTTTGCCGCTTTATTTCATTTTGCTGGATATCCCTTTTATTCCCTGCTCAGCGTATGCCTTGCAGGAGGATTGGCCGCTTTCCTGATCTTTAACCTATCGCATACCCGCAAGATCTTTATGGGGGATACCGGATCGATGATCGTCGGATTTATCATGGCTATATTTACTGTTAAACTCCTGGCCCTGCGCAGTACTAACGAACTGGAACTGCCGTTCAAGCCCGAGGTATTGCCCATTATCGCCCTGAGCATTCTTATCGTCCCCCTTTTCGATACCGGACGCGTTTTCGTGATGCGGATCATGAATGGAAAATCGCCTTTTGATCCCGACCGGAACCATCTCCATCATATCCTGATCGACAAGCTCCACCTGAGTCACCGTCGCGCCAGTTTTATCATGGCTCTGTTCTCTTTCTGTTTTGTAGGGATCATGATGTTCCTCGGAGCCACCTTTGACAATTACCTCATCATGGGAGGGATCTTTCTGTTGTCGGTCGGCGTTCTGTTATTTACCACCTACCGCCTCTCCCGCGGATTTGACAGCCTGAAAAAACGGATGTTTATCCGCAAGCGGTTCAAGGCCGTTCAAAAAGCGAATAACCGGAAAGAGCCCCCGCTTATTGTTTTTCCTAAATCGGTGCCCGGGTATCGTGTATCAAAACCACAATCCAAATCCCGAAAGAAAGAGGAAGAGGTTCCTTCTTGATATGGGCTTTTCGTCTACTCAATAGAGCTTCTCATGAGTTTTTTCTTCATTTTGCCTTAAAGCAACGACAAAGCTCTCATGAGTAACTCTAATACAATTAAGAATAATCGAATAAACGAAGCAAAAAATCAAATTCTGCCCATTCGGCGATTTACTAGTTCCCAATGCCTAAATAAAATGAACTCACCATGTTCAAGGTTTAGCTCTGACAGCTCTCTTTTATTCAAAGATGTTTTTTTGGTGTAGTGAAATTGTGAGGTCTTCGCTCCCTATGCTTTGGGGGATGGTGAAGAATAAAAATACATTAATGCCACCTCTCAACATTTTTGTGGCTGTTTATTACCACCAAGAACTGCTTGAGGAAGAATACAGGTCATTGATGGTTTTTACTTGAGAAATATTTGATTGAAAGTCATTTTCAGTAGAAGAATTATCGGATTTTCTATCATTGGATTTAATCAAATAATCGGAGATTTGTTTCACTTCATGATCATCCAGTACTTTATCGAATATGGTAATGAAGCGATTTACTTCCTTCAGAGTCTTTATATGAACATGTTTGAATTTACCCAATGGCTTATGATTGACCATAATCACGATATTATGGACGGGTATTTCTTTACGTCCCCAATGATGTGAGTCAAGATAAAAGTCACTGTATCTGGAGTTCCCATTTAGTTGTACCCAAAGGGCAAAACCAGTTCTTTTCACTTGTTGTACCGGAGAACGCAAATCTAGATTTTCTATTGACTTTTTGCTCCAATTTTTGGTTTCAATATTGAAAACTCCAGCATTAGTTATAAGAATGTGATCTGCCTGAATACTATAAATATGGTCCACTTCTTTTCTGTTGTACAAAGGAGGATTAAACTGCTTATAATAATCGTTGATCAAAGTATTGTTCCCGGTAAGTGTTCTAAGTTTATGAACTACTTTATTTTCTCCTACAGCTCCAGCTATTACTGGTTTTAACTCCTCTATGACTTGCCTAATGTGATCTAGCTTTCGGATTTTTAATTCTTTTTGTTCGTCAATGAAGGACTCCATATTTAATTTAAAATCCTCAACCTTCTGTTGTATTCTTTTTAGTTTCTTCGAAGTATCTGCGGTTGCTATTTGAATCCGGTAATCAATGTTTTGCTCAAAGTTAGTAATTCGGGTTTCCAGGATCTTTTCCCAATACCAATTGATAAGCCCTGTCAGTGCGCTTTTATTTTGTTTAGACTTTGCAACATCGTGCTTATTTTTTAGTCGATGAAGCTTGGTAAGAAGTTCAAGAGTCTTTTGGCGCGTAACCTCATTTAGCTCGGATTGTATAATCTCTTTTTCAGATATGAGTTTAGCGAGTAATCTTTCATATTTTTCTGTGGCCTGATCTTCGGATGACTGTATTTCAAACTTATATGATTTCATAAAGTTATTTAGGTCGCCGACAGAGTTGAATTGGGTAATACCTCTTTGTTCTAATTGGGATTTGAGTTGTTTTATGGATTCTATTTTACCGTGTACAGTGGTCATTACTTTGCGCAGAATCAGGGATTAAATATGGCATTAACACTCGTAATATCCCGGATTGATTTTTATGCATCCTTTTCATATGGGAATATTACCTCGTTTAGTGGGAATTTATTGTAAAGATATAAAAACCTATATACTGGAGTGTTGAGTGTAACGTTTATGTCTATATTTTCTGTTTTTTAATTCCAATCCGGGTATCGGGTGAATAAGACAAAGGAGCAAAGGCGCAAAGAGGCCAAGGAGCCTGTTTAGAGAAGGGGTAAAGGAGGTAGAGAGGTAAAGGGGTAAAGAGGTAAGGAGGTAAATTCACTACTTCGCTTTTCTCCAATCTCTATTCTCCACTTCCTAAAAGATTGCTTCGCCCTTCGGGTTCGCAAAGACGAGCTAATAATGTAAATCCTTTCTTTAATTCCTTAATCCTAACTCCAACTCCAACTCCAACTCCAACTCCATCTTATCACTAACCTGAAAAGATTGCTTCGCCCTTCGGGTTCGCAAAGACAAGAAGATAATGTATATCTTTTTCACAAATTCCTCACTCAACGCTCCAACTCCAACTCCAACTCCAACTCCAACTCCAACTTACCACTAACCTGAAAAGATTGCTTCGCCCACGGGCTCGCAAAGACAACAGGTTAATATGAATTCTTTTCTTTAGTTTCCCACTAACCACCTACCGTGCTTCGCACTGGCAGGATTTCCTCCCGCCAGGGATGGCAAGCTAACCACCTACCGTGCTTCGCACTGGCAGGATTTCCTCCCGCCAGGGATGGCAAGCTAACCACCTACCGTGCTTCGCACTGGCAGGCAAGCTAACCACTAACCACTAACCACTATTTCTTAAATCTTCAGTCTTGATTTAATGGTGCGTGTAAACTTGGCTGCCCCGTAGAGGTTGAGGTGGGAGTTGCCGATCCAGTCGTTTTCCGGGTCGAGGCCGAATTCAAAATCGGCAGAATTAAAATTGTGGATTTCGATGGGTATCCCGTTATCGAGCACCACTGGGATAGGTCCGACCGGGGTTGAATTTCGCTGTTCTGCCTTGGAAGGCATTTCCAGGACGATAAGCTGGATATCGTAATCAATGCAGAGCTGAGCAATGGCCTGTACCCATGGGGAGGTTTTAAAATTTTCAACTGCCAGGGGAACAGGTTTTTCCGGTGTTTTGGTGGCATCGGGGATTTTCTTTTCCAGCCGTAATTGTCCTTTTACCAATTGGGCGTCCCGGTGGCGGGAGCTGATGACCTTTTTGATGAGTTCCCGGAACAGCCATTTGAATTTGATGAACGGAAGGTCGCGCACCCCATAGGTTTTCCCTTTCATAGTGAAATCGACCACCGGGTGGATCTCATCCCATTTGAAATCGTGGCGAAAGGAGTCGAGGGCGAGGATGACCTTCTCCGGCTTCTTTTCGTATTGCTCCACATATTCCTTGAGCTGTATGTAATTGGTGCGTACTGAGGCCCCACCAATAGCCAGGTTGTAGGAGTTGCAGGATCCTGTGGAGAGCAGCTCTGCATCGATACCGTCGAGAGCAAAACTATTGCCCAGTACCAGGCAATCGTAATCGGGGTTATTGAAGGTGATGCTCTTTACCCTTTTGTTGAAATTCCAGTCGTACTTGATAAAAACCAGAACCGTGAGGAAATTGAGCACCAGAAAAGCTGCCAAAAATCCGATAATCTGGAGAAGATATTTTTTCATAAACTCTTATTAAAACTGAAAATAGATAAAGTCGGCCGTAGCCCCTTCAAAGATCAGGGTAAGGCTGAATATGCTAAGGTTTACCGCCCAGACCTTTGCCGGGGAAGGGGTTTCGAGCTGTAGCCCGTATTCCTTGTCGCGGTGCATCCATTCCATAAAAAGCATGATCGCGATAAAGGTGAACAGGAATAATACCTGGTAATTGTCCATAAAAATATTGAAACGCAAACCGCTGTTTCCGGCACTGAAAAGACGGCCCAGATAGGAAAACGCATGACCCAGGTTCTCAGCCCGGAAAAAGATCCAGGCCAGGACGGTAAGGGCGAAGGTAATTCCCATAAACAGAACCTCCCTGAGGGAGGGGAATAATTTGTCTTTGGCCACCACCTCAATATGGTTCCTGTTGGCATTGGAAAGCATCAATGGCAGGAAGTAGATGGCATTTAGTGCCCCCCAGACGATAAAGGTCCAGTTGGCGCCATGCCAGAAACCGCTGACGATAAAAATGATGAAGACATTGCGGATATTCATCCATTTTCCACCCCGGCTGCCACCCAGCGGGATGTAGAGGTAATCTCTGAACCAGGTGGAAAGAGAGATGTGCCACCGGCGCCAGAACTCGGCTATATCCCTGGAAAAATAGGGGTAGGCAAAATTCTTCATCAGGTCGAACCCGAACAGCCTTGCCGTTCCTATGGCTATATCGGAGTAGCCGGAAAAATCCCCATAGATCTGGAAGGTGAAGAACAAGGCTCCCAGGAGCAGTGAAAATGAGGAATACTGGTCTGAGTTTTCGAAGATCATGTTGGCATAGACCGCGCAGTTGTCGGCAATGACCATCTTTTTAAACAGTCCCCAGATGATCTGCTGGGAACCATCCATGGCCTTGGCGTAGTCGAAATGCCTTTTCTTATAGAATTGCGGCAGGAGGTTCTTTGCCCGTTCGATCGGGCCGGCCACCAATTGTGGAAAAAAGCTGACAAAGGCGCTGAAGGCTATGAAGTCTTTGGTGGGTTTTAGCTGTCCCCGGTACACATCAATGGTGTAGCTCAGGGTCTGGAAGGTATAGAAACTGATCCCAACCGGAAGGATGATCTGCAGGGAACTGGCTCTGATCTCGCTGCCGAAGAGGGAAAAGGCCTGCACAAAATTATCCAGAAAGAAATTATAGTATTTAAAAAAGCCCAGGATCCCCAGGTTAATAGCCACACTGGCAAAGAGCAGCCCTTTGCGTACCCTGAAATTGAACTGTTTTTTAAGGAGCAGTCCGATGGTAAAATCGGCCAGCGAACTGATCAGGATAAGGGAAAGAAAACGCCAGTCCCAGTACCCGTAAAAGAAATAACTCGCTGCGGTGAGAAAAAGATTCTGGTATTGGAGATTTCTGTTAAGAAGAAACCAATAGATAAAAAATACCACCGGAAGGAATACGGCGAAGTCTACCGAATTGAATAACATAGACGCTGGGTTATAGGGTTAGAGGAAAATTAGAATATTCCCCGATGGAGAAAAACTTTATTCGTTTAACTATTAAAAATCAGCGATTTAGGATGGTTTCAAAAGACAGGCCGCACAGCGGTTGCTCAAAGGATTGAACCCTGTTCAGCTTATGGTTTCCAACAGATATCTTAAGGCGTTATCTAACCTGGAAAAAGAGGGGGACACCGGTTTAAGAATTACAAGTGATTTTACTTTCGGCAGGAAATAAAGTCAGTCCTTAGAGATAAAAATCATTTCCTTCTCCTGTTACCGTGATGGAAAAGGGATCTATTACAACATCGCCTTTATATTAAAACTGCCGTACCGGAATTACCGGTTGCAATGAGGTTTTACTGTACATATCGTCTGTTTGACAAATGTCAAATGAGGTGACAAAACATTCATATACGGTATTGTCTTTTGAAAGAACAATCTTTGACCTGAGCTCATCATTCAGGTTAGACCAGGTGATGCCATATACCACTTCAGGAATTTTTTTGTAGAACAGTGAAGTTTCAAAGGAGGTCCAATACTGATCTCCTGTACTGTAACCATCGGCAATTTCAGGATCGTTATTATGAGCGAGGTTGATGCATAAGATCGCATTTTCGACCCCAGAGGCCAGGTACCAGTCGCTGAATCCGTTATATTCCAGGTCGTAGCAAACCCTGGCGGCATAGACCCCTTCTCCATAGGCTTTTACGATCTTTTCGGTATTTATTTCCCCGTCCCGTGACATATCATCATAGAAAACCCTTTCAAAATTAGCGCCTTCCGGCATCCACGGATATGGGGTTTCCAGTGCTTCTGTGGCCGCAATAAGACCGTGGACCTCCCCTGAGATATACCGGTCATCACCCGGCTGAAAGATATAAAAGACATATCCGCCCTGGTAGAACTCCCCGATCTGAGGGGTATGACATCCCTGCTCATTGACTTCCCGACCGGCGGGCGTGTCCGGACACTGATCTGTGGCATCGTTCACCCCATCGTCATCGCTGTCGAGCTGGGAGGCAGCACACCCCTGGTTGTTCACCTCTTCTCCTGGGGGCGTATCCGGACACGTATCTGCAGCGTCGGATATTCCATCCTGATCACTGTCTTTCTGGGAGGGAGCGCATCCGTTCTCGTCCGCTTCTTCAGCTCCGGGTGTTTCCGGGCATTGATCCTGATCGTTACTTATACCATCTCCGTCATCATCAGGAGGGGTATCGCTGCCACCGGAATCATTAGTGTCATCGTTTGTATTATCATTGGAATCCCCCGCATCATCAGCATTGTTATCATTTTGTCCCGGAAGAGCTCTGGGGTCATTCAGGTTTTGATCCATTTCCAGTTCACTGCCACAGGCGGACACCTCAAGTAACAGGAGTAGTATCATCATGCATTTTAATCCTTTCATAGTACCGTTGTTTAGCATTTGGGTGCCGGAATGGGCAAGGGTTAAAATAATTAAAAATCAACACCGAGTGTGTTAAATATCAGCGATTTACATGATTAAGGGCTAAGCGGGTATTTTTGCCGGGTGAACTGTTCCCTTAAAGGATGGAGCTGGAGCTGAGATAAGGAAAGAAAGCAGGGAATGGCCTGTCATTTTTCCTGCGAATCCCTTTATGTAAGCACTGAAATCTGAAAAAGATTCTCATTGATCAAAGGATACCCGGATGCGGGTATCAAGCAGTATGTCCTAACGTTTGACCTCAGATACTTTAATAGGTTGGCGAGGCTTAGCTTTAGCCCTTTTTCCGGCCCCGGGCTGATATGAATTATTACAGCAGCCCGGTGGTGGGAGACTAATTGCATTCAAGTTTGTATTCAGCCTGTATGTCCTTATTCCAATCGGGCGGGATAGCGGAAAGCTGGTCCGGGTTTACCCGGATGCAATACAGATGGGGATTGTCCCTGAGGTCTGTTTTAGATAAGGCGGGATTGTTGGACACATCAAGTGTCTCCAGTGCTCCGGTATCGAGATAGAGTTCTTCCAGCAGGGGTAGTCCGGACAGATCGATCTGGGTGAATCCTCCGTTAAACCCTGCTCTGAGTATTATGATCCGGGGGGTGTTCTCAAAGGTAAGGGAATTGATATACCCGGTATGTGCGCTGAATACTTTTAACTGCGTATTGTTTCTGAGCTGTATATTTTGCAGGTTAGAGGTGAAGAAGATAATTTCTTCCAGCAACGCATTATCGGCAATGAGAAGGCTGTGTGTTGTAGAAGCCGCAAAAGTGAATTCATCCCCCTTAATACCTGTTAATAAAGGGTTTCCGGCAATCTCATCGGGAAGCTGACAATTTATGATAAGTGTTTTCAGTTTATTTAAGCCGCTGATTTTATACCCATTAGCTACCTTAATCTCATGGAGACTCAGGTGTTCCAGATTTTGCTGGTTTATTAAATCCAGGTCGTCAAGCCATATTCCGTCGAGACTCAGCTGCTTCAGGGAAAGGAAGTCTTCTATGCCTGTGAGACTTTTAATCCCGTACTCGTTTCCGTTACCAAAGCTTGTTCTATTCCCCCTTAAAGTAAGTCCCTCCAGGGATGCTATATTCTCTGTTAACACATAATCATCCGGAACATCATCGTAGCCCATGTCAATCAGACTTTGCTCGAATCCGTCGTCCGGGACATAGGTCCTGGCTTCTTCCACGCAACCCTGCGGGTTAACTTCGGACCCTGCCGGGGTGTCAGCACACTGGTCTTCGGCATCGTTCACCCCGTCTCCGTCACTGTCTTTCTGGGAATCGGAACACCCGCTCTCATCCACCGCCTCTCCGGAAGGGGTGTTTTCGCATTGGTCGGCATCATCATAGATACCATCTCCATCCGTGTCGGTTTGTGAGGCACTGCACCCCTGTTCATTCACGGTTTCTCCTGAGGGGGTGTCCGGGCATTGGTCTTCTGTATCACTGATTCCGTCTGCGTCACTGTCTTTCTGGGAATCGGAGCACCCGCTCTCATCCGCTGCCTCTCCTGAAGGGGTGTTTTCGCATTGGTCGGTATCGTCATAGATGCCATCTCCATCGGTGTCGGTTTGTGAAGTACTGCATCCCTGTTCATTCACGGTTTCTCCTGAGGGGGTCTCCGGACACTGGTCGGTTTCATTCAGGACGCCGTCCCCGTCATCGTCACTGGAGTTGTCGTTACCGGAATCATCGTCACCGGAATCATCGTCACCGGAATCATCGTCACCGGAATCATCGTCACCGGAGTCGTCATCACTGGAGTCGTCATCACCGGAGTCGTCGTCACTGGAGTCGTCATCACTGGAGTCGTCGTCACTGGAGTCGTCATCACTGGAGTCGTCATCGTCGGAATTGCCATCATTCTGTCCGGACACGTTGCGGGGGTCATCGAGATTCTGGTCCATTTCCACATCGCTGCCGCAGGCGGTAATCAGAAGGATCAATAGCAGAAGGAGGTGTCGAAGTACCCAGGTATAGTTTTTCATCTTTATCGGTATTGGTCTTTTGAAGGATGTTGTGGGTGTAAATTATTGAATTTCAGATTTATAGGGTTTCACAAATTCGTCATTAATGAATTGATAATCTTAGGGTTAAAGGGTTGATTTAAGCAATTTAACCTGTTGGTTTGGGTACGCCTGCCGTCCTACTGGGAGGAATTATGAATGATGAATTATGAATTATGAATGGTGAATTAGCGGGATGGGTAACCTGACGCTTTTCGTCATTGCGAGGCAGGTGGTGAAGTAATATTTTTAAGGGATGTAGGGATATGGGGAGGTAGGTGGAGGTGTTTGTGAATGGTGAATTATGAATGGTGAATGGTGAATGATGAATTATGAATGGTGAGTTGTGAATGATGAATTATGGATGATGAATTATGAATGATGAATTCACGGGATGGGTAACCTGACGGATGTCGTCATTGCGAGCCAGGTGGTGAAGTAATCTTTTTAAGGGATGTAGGGATGTAGGGATGTGGGGATATAGGGAGGAAGTTGGATGTGTTTATGAATGGTGAGTTGTGAATGATGAATGATGAATGATGAATTTGGGGAAGGGTGGCCTAAAGGGTGTCGTCATTGCGAGGGAGGGCTTTACCCTGACGTGGCAATCTTTTAAAAAAGACCAATTCTTTATACTTCTTTTATTTTGGCAATGGATACTTAGAATATCCTATCCGCCCTGCGGGTACGTTTCTCTTAGAGGGGAAGAGGATTTATCTATTGAGAAGTGGTCTGGTACCTGGTTGTCGTAAAGGGGTAAATTTACCTGCCGGTAGGCAGGGGAGCTAAGGAGCAGAGAAGCGAGGGAGTAAAGGAGTGAAGGAATGAAGGGGTAAAGGGGTAAAGGAGTGAATATACCTGCCCATAGGGCAGGGCAGAAAAAGGAGGGCGGCGCAACCCTGAGTACCTTCAGTCAGGGTCGCGATGCCTATCCTATTTGAAACTCCTTCATCTATAATTTATCATCTATAATCTATAATCCCTCTTTACCCGTTATTTCCAGGGCAGCCACTTTCGTTAACGGACTGGTTAGGGGGCGTGTTGGGACAGCGGTCGTCTGCATCGCTTACCCCATCGTTATCACTGTCTTTCTGGGAATCGGCACATCCGTTTTCGTCGGTAGCACTGTCTTCGGGAGTATCAGGGCAAAGGTCGATCTCATCGGGAACCCCGTCATTATCTGTATCGCCTTCCTGTTCGCTGGCTCCGAAACTCTGTGCATTCTGCTCGGCCGTGCTGGTGGTTTGCTCCCCGTTCGGATTGCCGGAAGGGTTATTCCCACTGTTCTCATTTTGCTGCGCATTGCCCGGATCGTTTTGACCGGGATTACCGGTATTTCCGGAATTGTTATTGTCATTTCCGGATCCGTTACTGTTATTGTTGTTCCGCGGATTATCGTCGTCGTCTGAGGTATCCTCATCTGATTCTTCCGTGGTATTGCTGAGCGTGCTCACCCCGACAGGTTCGGCGTTCTCCTCTTCTTCCTGCCCTGTTTGGGTTTCATCCTCCACCTGGTCGGTCAGGGTCTCATTGTTGAAGTTCACATTCTGGTCATCGTCATTGCTACAGGCCGACAGCGTTATCCATGCGAATACCATCAGCCAACATCTACTACTTCTCATAATTTCTAAGTTAATTGGGTTAGATCAATACAAGTAGCAGGATTTTAAAAAGGTACAAAATGAGCCTGCTTACACTGTTAAGTCTGTCCTATTTGTTTGTTAATTAACGTTTTAGGGAGGTGGGGAGATGGTGAGGCAGGGAGGTAAGGAGGTAAGGAGGTAAGGAGGTAAGGAGGTAAGGAGGTTGAGAGTAGAGAATAGGGAGTAGGGAATGGAAAATGGTGAGTTGTGAATGATGAATTATGAATGGTGAATTCGCGGGATGGGTAACCTGACGCTTTTCGTCATTGCGAGCCAGGTGGCGAAGCAATCTTTTTTAGGGATGTGGGGATGTGGGGATATGGGGAGGTAGGTGGAGGTGTTTGTGAATGATGAATTATGAATGGTGAATTATGAATGGTGAATTCACGGGATGGGTAACCTGACGCTTTTCGTCATTGCGAGCCAGTTGGCGAAGCAATCTTTTTAAGGGAAGTAGGGAAGTAGGGATGTGGGGAGGTAGGTGGATGTGTTTATGAATGGTGAGATGTGAATGATGAATTATGAATGGTGAATTCGCGGGATGGGTAACCTGACGCTTTTCGTCATTGCGAAGGACCGAAAATTTAAAATACAGTAAGTGGCTGTTTTTAGTGAAGGAGTAAAGGGGTAAAGGGGTAAAGTGGTAAAGGGGTAAAGGAATGAAGTGGTAAACCTGCCTGATATCCATCGATAATTTATCATCTATAATCTATCATTTCAGTTTCCGATAGATTCCCGTACCCATGTACCCCCGTACCTACGTACCTTCATACCCTCGTACCCTGCAATCACCCCATAAACTCTTCCAGTTTTTCACCGTGTTCCTTTTTAAGGGCTTCATCAAGGATCACCTTCTGATCTGTATCAAAGGTCTGATTGAAGGAGGGGAGGGAAAAGGTTTGTTCAATGTTACCACCGAATCGGGTAAGGGCGGTCTCTGCGTAGTTCCGGGAGCTCTGCGCCCCTCCGCGTCCGGGGGAAGTGCTCATCAGAAATACCTTTTTTCCCAGCATGAATTCCCGGTCGAATCGCGAGAGCCAGTCGATCAGGTTCTTGAAATAGGCGGAGGGGCCGCCGTTGTGCTCGTTCACCGAAAGGATGATGCGATCGGCAGAGCGGATCTCCTGGTGGAATTCCTTCAGGGAGTTCTTGAATCCGTCGTTCTTTTCGGCATCGGCACTGTACATGGGAAAAGGCATCCCCGACATATCGTACAGCTGGATGTCCTGATCCTCCAGCAGGGAGACCGTGTATTTAACGAGTTGGAAATTGATGGAGGTGGAGGAATTGCTCCCGGCGAAGGCGAGGATTTTCATGTGGTTAATTTTTTATTGTTCTAATATAACGATGCTATTGGAGTTAGGCAAGAAGAAGGGAGTTGTGAATGGTGAAAAGGGAATTATCAATTATAGATTATAGATGATGAATTAGGGAGATGGGTAACCTAAATGCTGCCGTCATTGCGAGCCCGGGGGCGAAGCGATCTTTTTAAGGGATGTAGGGATGTAGGGAGGTAGGGATGTAGAGAGTAGAGAGTGGAGAGTAGTGAAGGAGTAAAGGGATTATAGATTATAAATTATAGATGATTGAATCCCTTTATGCTTAACAACTTTTCTCCTTTGCCTATTCACCTATTTGCCTATTTGCCAATTTACCTCTAAGCTCACCTGCTTTCATTGCGTGCCTGGGGGCGTAACAATCTTTTTAAGGGATGTAGGGAGAAGAGAATAGAGAATAGTGAAGAAGTTAAGTGATTATGGATTATAGATGGATGAATCGCAATATACTTAACAACCCTGCCTGCCGGCAGGCAGGTTTACCACTTCACCTATTCACCTATTCACCTATTTGCCAATATACCTATTCGCTTACCCGCCTCGCAATAACGTCCGGTGGTTCTTTACCACTAACCTGAACTTCGTACCTCTGTACCCACGTACCCACATACCCACATACCCACATACCCCCTAACAGAAGTTATATTCATCATAGTGTTACATATTTTTTAATTTCCATCTATAATCTATAATCTATAATCTATAATCTATCATCTATAATCCATAATCCATAATCCATAATCCATAATCAATCCCCCTATTCCCGACTCCCTATTAACTACTAACTAATTTTTGTACTTTTGATGCTCGTAAAACAAAAACGATCTAATATCCATATATGAAAACCTACGATGTAGCCGTAATCGGCTCCGGACCCGGAGGGTATGTGGCAGCCATTCGCTGCGCCCAGCTGGGAATGAAGACTGCAATCATTGAGAAATACGATACCCTTGGAGGAACCTGCCTGAATGTGGGCTGTATCCCTTCAAAGGCCCTGTTGGATTCTTCCCACCACTATGAGGATGCGGTAAAGCATTTTGAAGAGCACGGGATCGAAATTCCCGGGGAGGTGAAGGTAAACCTGGAAAAAATGATCGCCCGTAAAAACGGGGTAGTGGATCAGACCACCAAAGGGATCAACTTCCTGATGGATAAGAATAAGATTGATGTGTATCACGGACTCGGATCGTTTGCCGATGCCACCCATATCGATATCGCTAAAAATGACGGGGAGAAAGAACAGATCGAAGCGAAAAAGACGATCATCGCCACGGGATCAAAACCTTCCAGTCTTCCCTTTATCGAACTCGATAAGGAACGTGTGATCACCTCTACCGAAGCCCTTTCCCTGAAAGAGGTTCCCGAACACATGATCGTGATCGGAGGCGGGGTAATCGGACTGGAACTCGGACAGGTGTACAGTCGCCTTGGAGCCAAGGTTTCTGTAGTGGAATATATGGACCGCATTATTCCAACCATGGATGCAGCGCTTTCCAAGGAACTCACCAAGGTGTTTAAGAAGGCCGGGATCAAGTTCTATACCTCTCACAAGGTGAAAGAAGTTACCCGAGACGGGAAGAAGGTGACCGTAAAAGCAGACGATAAAAAGGGAAAAGAAGTGGTACTCGAAGGCGATTATGTGCTGGTTTCAGTAGGTCGCCGTCCGTATACCGACGGACTCAACCTGGAAGCTGCAGGGGTGAAGATGAACGACCGCGGACAGGTGGAAGTGAACGATCACCTGCAAACCAACGTTTCCAACATCTACGCTATCGGAGATGTGATCAAAGGGGCTATGCTGGCCCATAAGGCTGAGGAAGAAGGGGTAATGGTTGCTGAGATCATGGCAGGTCAGAAACCGCATATCGACTACAACCTGATTCCGGGAGTGGTATATACCTGGCCGGAAGTGGCTTCTGTTGGGAAAACCGAAGAAGAACTGAAGGATGCAGGAGTAAAATATAAAAGCGGACAATTCCCGATGCGTGCCCTTGGACGTTCAAGAGCGTCTATGGATACAGACGGATTCGTGAAGATCCTTGCCGACGCCGAAACCGATGAGGTGCTTGGAGTTCATATGATCGGAGCGCGTACTGCCGACCTGATCGCGGAGGCTGTAACCGCAATGGAGTTCCGCGCCAGTGCCGAGGATATCTCCAGAATGAGTCATGCCCACCCCACCTATGCGGAGGCAGTGAAAGAAGCTGCATTGGCCGCCACGGAGGATCGTGCACTGCATATCTAATGACCTGAGATCCTGTTTAGAGGATGATAATATGAAAAGCCGCTTCCATTATGGAGGCGGTTTTTTTTGGGGGGTACAGAGGTTACAAGGGTTACAGAGGTTACAAGGGTTACGGAAGATGGATAAAGACGATGGTGAAATTATGCACTTCATGGTTTTCCTCTTTTCCCCGCCCTAAAGGGAGGAGGAAAAACCAGGTTTTATCAATGTAATTAGGATAGCCTTTACTTTCTCTGCATTATTCAGGACCATGCGATTTGTAAACCTAATGACTTTAAGGTCATAGGATTCAAGATAGGTAGTTCTTTCCCGGTCAGCAAGAATCTGTTCATTTGAACTATGGTATGGCCCGTCAACTTCAATTACCATTTTTAAACTATGGGAATAAAAGTCCAAAATGTAAATACCCAAAGGATGCTGGCATCTGAAGTTATAGGAATCAAAAGGTGGACTGTCCAGGATCGCTTTTAAGCATTTTTCAGCCTTAGTTAGATTTTTTCTTAGTTGCTGAGCTTTGAGAAATGTTTCTGGTTTAGCTCCCTTCGACATACTCAGATCGTGATAAGGTTGTTCTGTTTTTTTCATTTACTGAGGTTCTTGGAAAATCCATTTCCACCCTTTAGGGAGGGGAAATGAAATGGATTTTCTTTAGTATGCTTTTAATTAATTTAGAGTTGGATTATTTCTCTTCCCGCTTCACCCATCTCGTATGTACCTTCACGAAATATCATTAAACCTCGTCTTCTCAATGGTCCGTTTAACCAGGAATATCTGAAGCCTCAGGGGTTTGATCTGGTTGTCGATGATTTTACGCGGTGTTTGTAGTCCGAGGTCGGAAAGGATGCCGAGCTGTGCTTTTAAGGCATAGAGATACGAATTGGCCTGGTCGAGGTAGTAAATGAACTCTGCTTCTGAGGTGGCCTTTTTACTGCCTTTTGCCAGGGAGGCCGGGACTTCAACAACGGTTTTCTTTATTAAGGCGCATAAATGGAATTCTTCTGGGGAAGGAAGGATGGAGAGCAGTCTGTAAACCGATTGTACCAGCTCGATGCTGGGTTTCCAGACGGGGAGGTCCCTGTGATTTTTGTAATTGTGGATCATAAAGGGAGGGATTTGTTGTTAGATTGTTCTAATAAATATAGTAAATATTCTATATACAGAGTTGGTTTTGTAATAATTTTTTGATGTAAGTAGCTGATTAAGTGGGTTTTTGGTCTTTCGGTTGGCTTTTGCAAGCGGGGTAATGAACCGGTATCCCGAAAACGACTGACCATTTTTACTGCAGTGCATTCGGATGGGAGGTAGGGGATTTTTGATGATAGATGATAGATTATAAATTATAGATGGTTGAATCGCTATTAGCTTAACAATTTTTCTACTATGCCTATTCACTTATTCACCTATTTACCCATTTACCTATTTACCCATTTACCTATTAGCTCCCCTGCTGTAATTGCGAGCCCGGGGGCGAAGCCATCTTTTTAAGGGATGTAGGGATGTAGGGATGTGGGGAGGTAGGGAGTAGGGAGAAGAGAATAGAGAGTAGTGAAGGAGTTAAGGGATTATGGATTATAAATTATAGATGGTTGAATCGCAATATGCTTAACAACCCTGCCTGCCGGCAGGTTTATTACTTTGCCTATTCACCTATTCACCTATTCACCTATTCGCCCATTTACCTATTTGCCAATTTACCTATTAGGCCCCCCGCTTTCATTGAGAGCCCTGGGACGAAGCAATCTTTTTAAGGGATGTAGGGATGTGGGGAGGTAGGGAGTAGGGAGAAGAAAATAGAGAATAGAGAGTAGTGAAGGAGTTAAGGGATTATGGAGTATAAATTATAGATGGTTGAATCGCAATATGCTTAACAACTTTATTACTTTGCCTATTTGCCTATTCGCCTATTTACCCATTTACCTATTTACCCATTTACCTATTTGCTCACCTGCTTCCTGGGATGAAACAATATCTTAAAGAGCGTAGAGAATGGAGAGTAGTTCAGGGGGAAATGGAAAACAGATAAATTTCCTTAATACTACTGAGAATACTGTATTGTATTAGTTGTTAGTTTCTATTTGTTGGTAATTTCTTTTTATCCAACTCAAACTCAAACTCAAACTCAAACTCCCGACCTACCGTGCTGCGCACAGGCAGGCAAGCTCCCGACTCACCACTAACAACTAACAACTAACAATTAACAACCAAAACTCCCTTAGCATCTTCCCCAAATAATCACTAAATTCGTACCCGCAAAAAACTGACAATTAAATTTTACGATATGAGTAAATATGACGTAATCGTTTTAGGAAGCGGACCCGGAGGCTATGTAACCGCTATCAGGGCTTCGCAACTCGGATTCAAGACCGCCGTGGTAGAGAAGGAAAGCCTCGGGGGCGTATGTTTAAACTGGGGGTGTATACCTACCAAAGCATTACTGAAATCGGCCCAGGTATTTGAGTACCTGAAGCACGCCGACGATTACGGACTCACCGTAAAAAGTTATGACAAGGACTTTGACAAGGTGGTGAAACGCAGCCGTGGGGTTGCCGATGGAATGAGCAAGGGGGTTCAGTTCCTGATGAAAAAGAATAAGATCGATGTTTTGGAAGGATTCGGGAAACTGAAGCCAGGAAAGAAGCTCGATGTAAAAGGTGCAGACGGAAAAACCACCGAATACAGCGCAGACCATATTATTATTGCCACCGGAGCACGTTCCCGTGAGCTTCCCAGCCTTCCGCAGGACGGGAAAAAGGTGATCGGGTACCGCGAGGCCATGACCCTTCCCAAGCAACCTAAAAAGATGATCGTTGTAGGTAGCGGGGCTATCGGGATGGAGTTCGCTTACTTCTACAACTCCATGGGTACAGAGGTAACCGTGGTGGAATTCATGCCTAATGTGGTTCCAGTGGAAGATGAAGAAATTTCAAAACAACTGGAGCGCAGCTTTAAGAAATCTGGTATCAAGGTGATGACCTCTGCAGAGGTAACCAAGGTGGATACCTCCGGTTCGGGCGTTAAAGCTACCGTTAAGACCAAAAAAGGAGAAGAGATTATTGAGGCCGATATCGTGCTTAGTGCAGTGGGGATCAAAACCAATATTGAGGGAATCGGACTGGAAGACGTAGGTATTGCTACCGACAGGGATAAGATCCTGGTAAACGATTTCTATCAGACCAACATTCCCGGATACTACGCCATTGGTGACGTTACTCCCGGACAGGCCCTGGCCCACGTAGCATCGGCTGAAGGGATCCTTTGTGTGGAGAAGATCAAAGGCATGCACGTAGAGCCTATCGATTATAACAACATCCCTGGATGTACCTATTGTATGCCGGAAATTGCCTCTGTAGGATATACCGAAAAGGCGGCTAAGGAAGCCGGATATGATATTAAAGTAGGGAAATTCCCATTCTCAGCCAGTGGTAAGGCCAAGGCCGGAGGAAATGCTGACGGGTTCGTAAAGGTGATCTTCGATGCCAAATACGGCGAGTGGCTCGGTTGCCATATGATCGGAGCCGGGGTTACCGATATGATCGCTGAAGCTGTTGTAGCCAGAAAACTGGAAACCACAGGACACGAGATCCTGAAGGCAGTACACCCACACCCAACCATGAGTGAGGCCGTAATGGAAGCCGTTGCTGCCGCTTACGATGAGGTGATCCACTTGTAGTCCGGTAAGCCTGTAAATACTAAAGTATCAGCAAGGATAATCCGCTGGATAAACCCTCCGCATATAAAATAAATAGAATCCACTTCTTCCTTTTGGGAGGGGTGGTTTTTTTCTTTAGGGTACGGGGGTACGAGGTAGGGGATTATAGATTATTGATTATAGATTATAGATGGTTGAATCGCTTTAGACTTAATAACTTTACCTATTTACCTACCTGACTGCCGTCATTGCGAGGAGGCCTTCGGGCGACGTGGCAATCTCTTGAACAAGTGTAGGAGTTAAGGGATTATTGATGATAGATTATAGATGGATGCCGGGGCTGCTTCATCTTTACAACTTCACAACTTCACAATTTCACAACTTTACGTCTTTACGCCTTTGCCTATTCACCTATTTGCCTATTTACCCACATTCGGGGAAAGGGATTATAGATGGTTGAATCGCTTTAGACTTAATAACTTTACCCATTTACCTATTTACCTAATTACCTATTTACCTATTTACCTATTCACCTATTCGCTCACCTGCTGCCATTGCGGGCCCGGGGCGAAGGAATCTGTTAGTTTGGTGACGGGTTACGGGGTTACGGAGTTACGAGGTAGGGGATTATAGATTATTGATTATAGATTATAGATGGTTGAATCGCTTTAGACTTAATAACTTCACCTATTTACCTACCTGACTGCCGTCATTGCGAGGAGGCCTTCGGGCGACGTGGCAATCTCTTGAACAAGTGTAGGAGTTAAGGGATTATTGATGATAGATTATATATGGATGCCGGGGCTGCTTCATCTTTACAACTTCACGACTTTACGTCTTTACGCCTTTGCCTATTCACCTATTTGCCTATTTACCCACATTCGGGGAAAGGGATTATAGATGCTTGAATCGCTTTAGACTTAATAACTTTACCCATTTACCCATTTACCCATTTACCTATTCACCTATTCACCTATTAGCCACCTGCTGCCATTGCGGGCCCGGGGCGAAGGAATCTGTTAGTTTAGTGACGGGTTACGGGTTACGAAGGTACGAGGTAGGGGATTATGGATTATTGATGATAGATTATAGATGGTTGAATCGTTTTAGACTTAATAACTTTACCTATTTACCTATTTACCCATTTACCTATCCACCTATTCGCTCACCTGTTACCATAAAAAAACCCGGGAGGTTATCCCGGGATCTTTGTTTACAAGGTGGTTGTTCATAAACCCTTGTTCAACGTAAACTTACATAAAATTACCGTCCTGGTCAACTTTTACTTTCACAACCTGGTCGCCGTTCATCAGGGTGATCTTATACCCCTTATGATTCATGCCCTTCTTGTCGTGGTAGGTCACCTTGAAGGCATTTTCGGTCATCACCCAGTTGGGAAAGCGCTCTACAACAGCGTCTCTAACCGCGTCTGGTAATCTCGTGTTCTCGAATTTTTCAATGGTACGTACGATGTTTCCGTCTTTGTCATATGCGGCAACGATCTTGCCGTCCGGAATGTAAAAGGAAACCGTATAAGTATCGTATGAATCATCGTATATATCGGAATGCTTTATGTCGTAATTGGCAACTTTCTGCTCCAGCATCTTTACCGGAACTGCGGCCTGCTGATTGTCTACAGACTGCAGATATTTATAGTTTACAGGCGTTACGACCACTTCAGATAACTCTATATCCTGTGCCATCAAAGGGACGGTCACTCCCAGCATCATTAAACCTAGCAATAACTTTTTCATCGTTGTATATTTAATTGGTTAACAGTCTTTTAAATTATTAAAATCATTCCGATGAAATCCTGACCGCCGTCATTATTCGATTGATTATGTGAAAGTTGGATGATTCGTTGCAGGATTGTTATGATAGTATTTGTAAGGTTATTTTGTATACCGTTTGAAAGATAGGCTTTACACATTTTTGGCAGATGCGTTTGCGCTTTTCCCGGAAAGATTTCGGGATGGGAAAACATCCTTTTACTTTGATTTGTATTTTTACAGCTAAATCTCCTGTACAATGGCAGACAAAGAAAAGATGCTTGCGCGATGTAACGCGATTACCAAAAACACCCTGATGGAAACCCTGAATATTACCTATACCGATATTGGGGAGGATTATCTGACCGCCAGGATGCCGGTGGATGAAAAAGTGCATCAACCCGACGGGGTACTCCACGGTGGGGCTACTGTAGCCCTTGCCGAAAGTGTGGGGAGTGCCGCATCCCTCATTTTTCTGGATAATGAGAAGGTTTTTATAAGAGGGGTCGAGATCGCTGCCAATCACGTGAGCTCTGTACGATCGGGCTACGTCTATGCCACCGCCCGGTTTCTGCATAAAGGCCGAACCACCCAACTTTGGGATATTAAGGTAACAGACGGAGATGGAAAACTGGTTTCGTCCTGTAAACTCACTACCATATCTCTTCCCAAAACCAAATGACAACATTGACCACAGCCAAACTTTTTGATACCCTGACCTCCGTCTGGAAGGAAGACAGACCTTTTGTGGTCTATACTTTTCCGGGGCAAAATGAGGTTCATGCCTGTGTTCAGCATACCAAAGCGGTGATTCCTTCGGGAAGCCTTGACCGTAAGGGATTTGTTTTTGAACCTTTTCACGAAGGTCATCCCGGCGTTTTGATCCCCTCTGATGAAGAATATACTGCACTATATGATCCGGAATCTCCTGAATTAAAACCGGTAGCTGTTCTTAAGGAAGATCGTCCCGAAGGGCATATCAATTTAATCCGAAGGGCTCTTGAAGCTTTAAGAACGGGTGTCCTGGAGAAGGTGGTGCTTTCCAGGCGCATCACCTTACCCGATCCAGGGAAGGCTCCCTTTGAAGTTTTTCAAAACTTACTGCAGGGGTACCCCGGGGCTTTTCGTTATCTGTGGCATCATCCCGGGGTGGGGACCTGGCTGGGTGCTACTCCCGAGACGCTTTTAAGGGTGAGAAACGGGGAGGTGCAAACCATGTCTCTTGCCGGGACACAACCCTACAAGGGAACATTGGAGGTGGAATGGGGAGCGAAAGAAAAGGAGGAACAGGCCATGGTAACCCGTTCCATTCTTGAAAATATGGCGCCTCATGTTGCCGAAGTGACTGCCGGAAATACCAGTACGGTTAAGGCGGGGAACCTGCTGCACCTGCTGACTCCGATAAGAGCCACGCTTCGTGCCGGGGAATCTCCCCTGGTAAATATTGTAAAGGTTCTGCATCCAACTCCGGCCGTATGCGGTTTACCGCGGGAGACTGCCAAAGCATTTATTCTGGATCACGAAGGGTACGACCGCAAGTATTATACAGGTTACCTGGGTCCGGTAGATCCCGGATATCGCACTGATCTGTTCGTCAACCTTCGCTGTATGGAGATGAGCGGAATGCAGTATCATCTCTATGTAGGGGGAGGAATTACCCGCGACTCCGATCCTCAGGCAGAATGGGAGGAGACCGTGAATAAAAGTGCCACCATGCGTTCGGTGCTTTAGCCTTCCCGGGCGAATATTATTTTTGGGTTTTGGATGACCTAATGAGTACTTTTGTGGTAGTAACACCGAACTAGCTTAAGATTTTGATGAAATATCCTGAAATACCATTGGCCCAGACCATCGTGTTCCTGTGCAAGGCCAAAGGCATCCAAAATATAGTGATCTCTCCCGGGAGCAGAAATGCACCCCTCACCATAGGGTTTACCTCCGATCCGTATTTTAACACCTATAGTATCGTCGATGAGCGCAGTGCGGCCTTCTTTGCCATGGGAATGGCGGCACAACAACAGCAACCGGTGGCTGTGGTGTGTACTTCCGGTTCTGCACTTCTCAATTACTCTCCCGCCGTCTCTGAAGCTTTTTACAGTGATGTGCCCCTGGTGGTGATCTCTGCCGACAGGCCACCGTACCGAATCGATATCGGGGATGGGCAAACCATAAGACAGGACAATATCTTCGAGCGACATATCCTGTATTCGGCCAACCTGAAACAGGACCTGCGGGAGGATGATAATCCGCTGCAGCGTGACCAGGACAGTATTCCGCCGCTGATGCAACTTGCTCATAAGGACCTCACGCTTCAAAACGGGGTACAAGCCTATAATGAAGAAGAGATCAACAAGGCCCTGAACACGGCCATTGAGAAAATGGGTCCTGTACATCTTAATGCCCCTTTCGAGGAACCCTTGTATAACAGGCTGGAAAGACCTACCGTAGCACCTGATGTAAATGAGATTACTCCGGTGACCACTATGGTGACTGACCGGGATATGGAAGAGATGGCAGGCATCTGGAATAAGGCAAAGCGGAAGATCGTAATGGTAGGGGTTTTGAAACCGGGTTCCCTGGAGCAAAGACTGCTGGAACAACTGGTAAATGATGATTCTGTAGTGCTCCTTACCGAAACCACCTCAAATTTACATACTTCGAGGGCTTTTCCCTTTATTGACAAATTAATAGCACCCCTGGAAAAGATGGAAGATGCATCCAGGTACTGGGAAGAGTTGCAACCTGAAGTGCTCCTCACCTTTGGGGGCATGGTGGTCTCCAAAAAGGTAAAGGCTTTCCTAAGGAAGTACCAGCCAAAGCACCACTGGCACGTGGATGTGAAAAAGGCGTTTGACACGTTTTTCTGCCTGGAAAAACATATTAAACTGGACATTGGAGTCTTTTTGGAGCGTTTTGCAATGGAAATACATCCGGTGGATAGTGCCTATTACCCCTATTGGGATGCCATAAGAAAAGATCGTTCCCAGCGGCACGAAAACTATTTCAGGGGGCTGTCCTTCAGCGATCTGAAAGCCTATGAAACCGTACTGAAAACCATTCCCACGCCTTTTAACGTGCACCTGAGCAACAGTTCCACCATACGTTACGCCCAGTTGTTTACCCTGGACCCGGAGCTTCAAATATTTTGTAACCGGGGTACCAGTGGGATAGACGGGAGTACCAGTACGGCGGTGGGCGCGGCCTTTAAGAATGAAGTACCCACCCTTCTGATCACCGGGGATCTTTCCTTTTTCTACGACAGCAACGGACTCTGGAACAATTACCTGAAAAATGATTTCAGGATCATCCTTATCAATAATGCAGGGGGAGGGATATTTCGCATTCTTCCCGGAGACAAACAGGATCCGGATTTTGAAACCTACTTTGAAACCACCCATAACCTGCACGCAGAGGGTATCTGTGACACTTTCGGGCTGGAATACCACAGGGCAATGAGTGATGAGGAACTGAAGGCCCAACTAACCACTTTTTATAAGGAAGGAGACCGACCAAAATTACTCGAAGTGTTTACTCCAAGGACACTCAACGATAAAGTGCTTCAGGAATACTTCAGGTATCTTTCCCAAACGGAGCCGTCCTAAAAATTCACCGGGCAGAAAGTAGCCTGAAAGAAATAAAAAAAGATCGCCTGTTTTAAGGGCGATCTTTTTTTCAGGGTTAATTGTTTCTGAAGGATTTATCCGGGAATGCCGGAACTTCCGGTACTTCCCTCGGATCTTCGCTTATCTTTTTTAAGAGGAGGTCTATGGCCGCCTGCAGCTGGGCGTCTTCTCCCTTAAAGGTGGCATGGGGCATATTGACGACTTCAATATCAGGCACAAATCCGTGTCCTTCGATCAGCCATTCTCCCTCTTCGCCATAGACTCCATTCATCGGGGCCCGGGCGATCCCGTTATCGGATAGCCTGTTCACCGAACTCAGCCAGATCTCACCACCCCAGGTTCTGGTCCCGATACTGGTTCCCAGTCCGAGCCGTTTGAATCCTTCGGCAAAGGCTTCCCCGTCTGAGGCGGTGAGTTCATCCACCAGGATCACTATATGGCCCCGGAAGGCATATTGCATATTCCAGTAGGGTTTTCCGGAACGGGATTTCCAGTACATCCATGCCTTGCGCAACAGCTTTTCAAGGATGAAGCTTTCAATATTCCCTCCGCGGTTATGACGCACATCTATAATGAGTCCCGGACGGTTAAAAACAGGGTAAAATTCGCGGTACCATTGATGGAGGTCATTCGGTCCCATCGCTCTCAGGTGCACATATCCCACCTGTTCATCGGTCGTTGCCTCCACGATCTTCCTGCGTGAATATTCCCAATCGCGGTATTTGAGGTCCATATCATTGCCTATGGGTGTCAGGATCTTATTCACCTCTCCTTTTGCGGTTTTAAAGGTGATCCTTGTTTGTTTCCCGCCCTGGTTACGCAACAGGGCACCGATATGGGTAACACTTAGCACAGGGGTGCCGTTAATAGCGGTAATGATATCGCCCTCCTCAATTTGGAGATAGGGATCGTCCAGGGGAGACCTCTCATCCGGATAATCCGGGTCGGCCTGGTAGATGTGTTCGATCCTGTATCCGCCTGAGGCATCATCTCTTTTAAATCGAGCACCCAGGCTGGCTACATCGATGTCATTTTTATCTTCGCGGGTATCTCCTCCGCGAACACTGGTATGGAGCGCCGCAAGCTCTCCTACATAACGCCCAATCAGATCCGACAGTTCTTCCCGGGTGGTGATCCTGTCTAATAGCGGATAGTACCGGTCGTACATCGCTTTCCAGTTTACCCCATGCATTCCGGGATCGTAGAAATAGTCGCGCTCCATACGCCAGGCGTCGTTAAAGATCTGTTTCCAGTCTTCCCTAGGAGAAACCGGAAATTTCCATCCGGAAAGGTCTATACCTTTTTCTTCAAGATCTAGAGCCTTGCCGTGAGAAGCCGGAATGGCATAGAAATTCTGTTTTTTCTGTACGATGATCTTCTTACCATTGCCGCTTAGTTCAAAGCGATTAATATCGTCCATAACTGTTTGCATCTCTGTCTTTTCATCAGAGATCTTTACCGAAACCAGGTGGGTTTTCGCATCCACACCCGTTTCTGCAGTCGTAAAGAACAGGGTGTTATCGTTAACCCTTAGGTTGCGGTAATTTCCCGGTTTTACAGGAATCTCAGTAAGTCGCTCCCTGATGCCTTCCAGGTCTATGGTGACGGTTACAGCGGAGGCTTCGGTTTCTTTTTTGGATGGTTTTCCCTTTTTATCATCCTCGGCAGGCGGTACTTCCTGTGTAAAAAGCTCATCCTTTGGCCTGAAAGGCGACCGGGTGCCGGCCTGTAAGGGGATGAGGTAGAGTTTTTCGGCAGCGTCAAAATAAGGTTCCGGCTGACGGGGCCCCCAGGGAGCTCCTACCAGGCTCTGGAAATTACGGTCGGAGATAAGGTAGAGGAATTTACCATCGGGGCTCCACTGCGGACTGAAGGAATTGGCCCTGTCGGTGGTCACAGCCGTGGTAGTGC
Organism: Robertkochia flava; assembly: GCF_020166515.1. GTDB lineage: Bacteria > Bacteroidota > Bacteroidia > Flavobacteriales > Flavobacteriaceae > Robertkochia > Robertkochia flava. Next base: position 76,770 of record NZ_JAINZT010000006.1, read on the forward strand.
CCTTATCCAGGTTATAGAGCATGATCTGAAGCATGGTGTTCTCTGCACTTTGTACAAAGCTGATCCATCTGGAATCCGGAGACCAGGAGTAATCGCCAATGCCTTCGTTATTGGTGGAGATCACCTTTACTTTTCCGGTGTTAACGTCCAGCAGGTTCATATTGTTTTCCAGGTCATGGAAAGCGATGTATTTCCCGTCAGGCGAATTCACGCCACCAAAGCGAAGTACGCTACCGTTGGCTGAAACCTGTTTTTTGTCTTTTATCCCCTGGGGATCTATTCTGACAAATTCAAATTCGCCACTTTCATCAGAGAGGGCATATACCGACTTCCCGTTGGCTGAGAAAAATGCGTCCCTGTAACGTACACCTTCTTTAGGAGCGAAATTGACAAACCTTCCCGTCTTTACCGGGGCTACGAACAATCGTCCGCGGGCCGTAAGCACTATATGTTCACCTTCCGGATCGGTGTTTACCGAAGTAAGGTAGTCGGTAGGGTTGGTAACCCATTTTTCCCTGAGTTGATCCAGGTCGGAGGGTAACCATATATCCAGTTTTTTCGAATTCCCCGTGTTGAGGTCCAGTATCCGGATATCGGCCCCATGATGGTACACGATCCTGTTATCATAAAGGTCTGCTGTACGAATATCGTAGGTTTTGTGTTGGGTGTGCTGTATCATATCGCCACCCTCCGTATTCATAGACCAGATGTTCATGATGCCATCTCTGTCGGTAATAAAGTATACCCTTCCGTTGTGATACATGGGATTGAAACTTTCTCCGGGATGGTCGTTGGTGAGCTTAACGGCCTCTTCTGCTCCTTCTGTGAATTTCCATATCTGCCTTGCAGTACCGCCTTTATATCGTTTGGTCACATTTCTGTGGTCTCTCGGACTCACGAAATATACCGTATTGGTTTGTGTGTCGATATCGGCTTCACTGGCCTGAGCTAGTGGGATAAGACTTTCTGTATGGGTTTTGGTGTTGTGTTTTACTACCTGCAGATCCGGAAGGGTGGCATATGCCGTGGTATGATAAAGTACCTCCTCGTTATTGATCCAGGAGGTTGGGACCGCTCCTTCATTTTCGTAGGTAAGCCGTACAGGCACTCCCCCGGACAGGGGCATCATGTACAGTTCCTCCGGCCCTTCATAACTGGCGGTGAAAACCAGTTGGGTTCCATCGGGTGAGATCACGGGGTAGGCCTCAGATTCGTGATGGGTGGTAAGCCGAATGGCTTGTCCGCCCTGGTCGGAAACCTTCCACAGGTCGCCTTCTGCACTGAAAATAATGGTGTTTTCATGCAGGGTCGGAAAACGGTAATACCCCTGGAATCCCTGGCTGTATGCAGTTTTCCCTAAGCAAAGTAACAAGGCGAACAGGGTGAGGCGAAACAGGGCCTTTTGATGAACGGGAACAGGAGAATGTACTGTTCCCGGGTGGTTTTTTATGTGTTTCATGAAAAATGTTATTACAGGATTTTAGTATAAAACTATGAATATGTTTTATACGCAGGAAGCCAATCCGGGAGGACTTATTAACGAGTTATTCAAGGGTGTAGGAGGTACGGGGGTAAGGGGGTACGGACCTGCCTGCGGCAGGCAGGGGTACGGAGGTAAGGGGGGTAAGCGGGCACAGGGGTACGGGGGTAAGGGGGTACGGAAATTAAGATGATTGATTATAGATTATGAATTAGAGATGAGGGAGTTTCGGCAAAGAAGGAATTATTAAATTCCCTATTCTTTAGCGACCCTGGTTTAACGGAACGCAGGACTGCGCCCTCGCCTCCTTTACTCCTTTAGAGCTCCGATGTTACCAGGCACGGAAGATTAAATTATCAAATTGATACAAGCATACCGGGCACATTTCATGAACCTTTTTAATTCTTTCTAATATGATTTATCAAGGAAAGACATCGCCATCCCCTTCAGGGGAGGTGCCCGAAGGGCGGAGGGGTTGGCCCGACGATTATCTTATTGATTTTTTACTGTTGGAATGGAAGGAGTGATCGGCTTATCAACCAGCACATTAATTTAAAAAGCTGCCGCCCTACCTTTTTTACAGTTTCTCATGAACAATAGTAATAACCGTAGCATTGACTTTTATGCGATTCTCTGAGGTTTTCAGGATCCAGTGATCGCTATCTTCTGTAATTTCAAAGGAACCTTCCTCCAGGGAGGGTTTTTCGAAGCGCGACTTCGGCAGGATCACCTCCGTTTTCCAATTGTTCAGGGAATGTGATATCGTATAGGACAGCTCACTATCTTCTATGGCATAGTCGAGGTTTACCTCCCCGTTTCCAACCGCAACGTTGGTGAGGCCGGCTTGCTTCCATTCGGAAGGCATTTGCGGGCGGATGATGAGTGTTTCCAAAGCGGCCCTGGGCTGCACGCCGAAGAACTGTCCGATTATGGGTACAGCGAAACTGTAGATGTTCCAGGCCTGGGTCATCATCCCGTAATCGGGAGATACTTCGTATATACTCCCCGGAAGGGCATACCCAAAGGTTCGTGTCATGCGTTTAAGGTAGTCCAGAGCTGCATCGGGCCTGCCGTAATTATTTTCTGCGATGGCCTGAACTCCGGTGGGCAGGGTCATTACCGCCCCTGTATAGGAAAAGACCTTGCTGCCTTTAAAGGAGGCTGAATCTGAACCTGCAGTTTCATCCCGGTCAATACCGGTCACGAAAACGCCAAAGGGATTCACGAAGTTTTCGGCGGTTTTAAGGGCTTTCAGCGCCTTTTCTTTGGGGGCTATCCCGGTTTCCATGGGGGTATTTACCACCCAGTTATGGTGTACCACAAAAGGACGGGGCATGGAGGAAGGATTATCCAGGATCTGCTGTTTTGTGTTCTCCAATTCTTCCACGGCCCAGGGTTTATTCAGGGTGTCGGCGCGGATGATGGCATCCTCGATAAGTTTCAGGGCCTGGGCGTCGGTCCCTATGAAATCGGCATAGGAGTTGAAGGGCTCCGACCAGAACCTTCGGTTGATCGCTTCCTTGAGCTTCCCGGCTTTATCAGCATAGGCTTTGGAAAGGCTGTCCTGTTCCAGGGCAGCGGCAAGGTAGGAGGCATCATCATACCCTTTCTGGGTGTATACGGCCACATCGATCATTTCGCTGTCCAGTCCGTGAATCTCCATCATTCCGAATCCGTCCGGAAATCCGTTTCCATCTTTATCCTTTTCATTTTCCAGCCATTGCAGCCCTTTTTTTACAGTGGGGAAATACCGTGCTGCAAAGTCGCGATCTCCGCTCCAGTCGTAAATGGTTCGGATGAGGCTGGCAAACTGGGGGGTTTCGTTAATATTTCCCCGGTTAAAGACCGCTCCGTTGGTGGAAACTTCATGCACGATACGGCCGTTTCCGTTGGTGGCCATGGAAATGCTGTCAAGCAGGCGTATGGTGTTATACACCACATCGCGTTGCCCTGTCATCATATACCCCTGGAGGGCATATTCACTGTCTACCCCGAACCACCAGGGGTAATCTGGGATACCTGCACCGATACCGGTACCAATACCCGGTACCTTGCGCACCAGCCAGTCGCAATTGTATTTCAGCCACCGGAATGCCTCTTCCAGGTCTTTGTCTGGAATGGTTAATGCAGATCGGTTGGCGATCTGATCGTATCTTGCTGCCTTCTGATTAAGGAACTGAGGCCAGTTGTCTTTTAAGGAATTCAGGGTGTTCATGGCCCGGGTTTCCGATTGGATGCTCCCGGTGATATAGAATCTCAATGGAATTTGCTCTCCGGGTTCCAGGGCCAAAGTGAACAGGTAGCTTGCAGCTGTTCCACTGCCTTTATAAGGTGTTTCCGAAGAGACCATCTCATCGGCAGGCAGGGAAGACCGGACAAGGGCATACCAGGAGTTATTCTTATCACTGAAGATGCAAAGCGCCTTATCTTTTTGTATCGTTACCGTATCCCGGGCATCCTGCATGCCTGTTTGTTCTCCCAGCCAGGTGGGTCTCAGGTCACTGTATACCGTGAATTCGGCCTGCAGGGATTGGGGTGTATCTGAGGTATTGGTCAGGATGTATTCCACCACAATACCTTCCATATCATCGGGAATAAACTGCGATCGGCTAACATTAAGCTGCTGGGCTTCCAGTTGAAATTCATGCCTGTTGGCATAAGGAAGGTTCAGGAACATCTGCGCATCGTCGAGCCTGGTATTTTGATTGTCAGCACTGATCCGGAGGTCAAATCCGTCGAGAAGTTTTATCGGGTGATCCCATACCCCGCCCATTTCTCCGGGCAGATGCCATCCCAATTCGGGAAAATCCCCATTTTGATGGCCAACCATATAAAGGCGGTTTCCCGCAGTGACAAAGGGAGAATTCAGGTAGTCTTTCTTGCCGGGAATACTTTCAGCATTAGACATCATCGTGGCCATTGTCGGGGTATACTTTTCGGTATTACAGCTAAGACAAAGCCAGCAAAGGGTGAGTGCAGTAATCAGGTTTTTCATAATGGAAGGTTGTAAGGTTAAAGTTAAGGATTAAGTTGGAAATGGAAGTAACCGGGCTATGGGAACACCATGGAAAGCAGAATTGCTGCCGGCCTGTTTTTATTCGGTGACTTCTTCTGAATATGGAAGGGTTTTTATTTATTTTTGCTGTATGATAAAATTAGGCGATTACAATACCCTTCATATTTTAAGGCATACTTCGGTGGGGCTTTTCCTGGGGGATGAGGATGGAAATGAGATCTTACTACCCAATAAATACGTTCCGGAGACCTATGAAATAGGGGATACCATGAACGTTTTCTGTTACCTGGATCACGAGGAGCGCCCGGTATCGGTAACCCTGAAACCGAAGATCACCATAAATTCCTTTGCCTTGCTGCAGGTGGCCGATGTGAATGATATCGGAGCATTTATGGACTGGGGGATGGAGAAGCACCTTTTTGTTCCTTTTAAGGAACAGGCCCGAAAAATGCAAGAAGGCAAGTGGTATATCGTGTATATGTACGAAGACGAGAAGACCGGCCGACTGGTGGCCAGCAGTAAGACCGATCGTTTTCTTGACAACAGGAAACCGGATGTTTCCCGGTTCGATACTGTAGAACTCATGGTGTATCGCTATACCGACCTCGGAGTGGAAATGATCGTGAACGGGAAGTACAAGGGGTTGGTCTATAAGGATGAGATCTATAAAAAGCTTCATCTTGGAGAACAATTAACCGGTGTGGTTAAAAAGGTAAGGGAAGACAATAAGATCGACCTTTCCCTGGAACAGCTCGGATTTAAAAATTTGGAGCCCAGTGCACAAAAGGTCATGGAGGTGCTTGAGGAAAACCACGGATTTCTGGCGCTGCACGATAAAAGTGAACCCGAAGTGATCCGGGAGCAACTGGAGATGAGCAAGAAATCCTTTAAAAGGGCCATAGGGGTCTTATACAAGCAAAAGAGCATTCGTATAGAAGAGGATGGGATCTACCTGATGTAGTTTCCCAAATACCAGATTTGAATCAGAATTTTATAAATTGAAAAACAAAATACAGGCCATGAGCGAGTTGTCTAGTCCGGAATGGAAAACAGTAAAGGAATACGAGGATATCACCTATAGAAAATGCGACGGGGTTGCCCGGATCGCTTTTAATCGTCCTGACGTTCGAAATGCCTTCCGTCCGAAAACAGTTGGAGAATTATTTGAAGCGTTCCTGGACGCCCGTGAAGACACATCTATAGGGGTGGTATTGCTGTCTGCAGAAGGCCCCTCATCCAAAGACGGAAAATATTCATTTTGCAGCGGAGGCGACCAGAATGCAAGGGGACACCAGGGATATGTGGATGACGAGGGAATGCCCCGACTGAACATTCTTGAAGTGCAGCGTCTTATTCGCTTTATGCCGAAAGTTGTTATCGCGGTTGTACCGGGATGGGCAGTTGGCGGCGGACACAGTTTGCATGTAACCTGCGACCTTACGTTGGCGAGTAAAGAGCATGCCATATTCAAACAAACCGATGCCGACGTAACCAGTTTTGACGGCGGGTACGGATCTGCCTACCTCGCTAAAATGGTTGGACAGAAAAGAGCCAGGGAGATCTTTTTCCTCGGGAGAAATTACTCGGCACAGGAGGCCTTTGATATGGGTATGGTCAATGCAGTAGTGCCTCATGCCGACCTGGAACAAACCGCCTGGGAGTGGGCTCAGGAGATCCTTCAAAAATCGCCTACCTCTATCAAAATGCTCAAATTTGCATTTAATCTTACAGACGACGGAATGGTAGGTCAGCAGGTGTTTGCCGGGGAGGCCACACGACTGGCATATATGACCGAAGAAGCAAAAGAAGGAAGAAATGCGTTTTTAGAAAAAAGAAAGCCTAACTTTAAAGACATTAAATGGATCCCGTAATATAAACCAATAACAACCAATACTTATGCCTTTTGTTGAAGAGAAACACCTTGTAGACATTCACCGGCATTTGGAGGAGAAGGAGATATCTGAGGAGCGACTTGCCCGTGAGCTGAGAAAACAGCGTTTACTGAATAAGAAATACAGAAAGACCAATGTGCGATTGCTCTGGTCTTTGGTCTCGGCCGCCATGGTAGTCCTGGTGATCGTAGTGACCTATCTTTTAAAACCTTCCATCTTTGTCGACCAGGAGCGGTTAAGTTCCGAAAACAAGGTATTACTCGATAAGGGGCAGCTGGCAGAGTTGCAGGGTACGCTGGAAGGAAAGTCTGAAGAGATCGAGAACCTGAAGCACATCCTGCAAACCCTGGATTACCGGGCGCTGGATGATGAGGTGGTGTATACCGTGCAGGTAGCCGCCCTGGTAAATGAAAATGTGGACCTGGTTTCTGAAGATCTTCTTAATATGAATATTTACAAGGATCTTCCCTATAATAAATTTGCACTTGGCAGCTTCGCCAATCTGAAAGACGCCCAAAAGTTGAGGAAGGCCCTTGTAAAACTGGGCTTTAAGGATGCTTTTGTAGCGTCATACAGAAACGGGAAGCGCATTAAAATTGAAGACCCCGAATTAAATGAATAACATCAGGGCATTTGTTTCTGCCGCACGCTTACGTACCTTACCGCTTTCTGTATCCGGCATCATAGCCGGAACTGCCATGGCCTCCAGCCAGGGGGCATTCGATTATACCATATTTATCCTGGCCTTGCTTACCACCATCGGGTTGCAGGTGCTTTCTAATTTTGCCAATGATTATGGGGATGGCGTAAAGGGAACCGATAATGCAGAAAGGGTAGGGCCTCAAAGGGCCTTGCAAAGCGGGGCGATTACCCCGGAAGCTATGAAAAGGGCAGTGGTACTCACTGCACTGGTCACCCTGGTATCTGCAGTGGTGCTTATCTACATAGCTTTTGGGAAGGATAAGTTCCTGTACTCTCTCTTCTTTTTTGTACTTGGCCTGGCGGCTGTAGTGGCTGCCATTAAGTATACCGTTGGGGATTCTGCATACGGATACCGGGGACTCGGAGATCTTTTTGTATTTGTGTTTTTTGGATTGGTGAGCGTTGTGGGAAGCTATTTTCTATATGTACAGCAATTGTCTTTAACCGTCTGGCTTCCGGCATTCAGCATCGGCTTACTCAGCGTGGGGGTGCTTAATCTGAATAACATCCGGGATCGTAAAAGCGACGAGCGCTCCGGAAAAATAACCCTGGCGGTTAAACTCGGATCTCAAAAAGCGCGGATATACCAAAATCTTCTCATTGTTTTGGCTATGATTTTTGCTCTCATATACCTAATCGTTAATTTCAATGGCTGGGTGAACCTCTTATGGGTGTTATCTTTCCTTCCGCTGGCTTTTCACCTGAAGCGTTTTAACAGTATAAAAGTGGATGAACTGGTAGATCCGGAACTTAAGAAGCTGGCTATCAGTACGTTTGTATTCTCTGTCATGTTTTTTATAAGTTTTAATATTTTTTTGTAGTTTTATTAGCACAAACTAACGCAACTAGTATCTTGGACGAACTTATTAAAATTCTCATTGTAGAAGACAATGTGATCATCGCAGATGATATGCAATCTATGCTCGAGGAGATAGGTTATAACATTGTCGCTAACGTTATCGATTACGAAAGTGCTATCGAAGCATTGGAGAATAACGAAGTAGATCTTGCCCTTCTCGATGTGATCCTTGCCACGGAAAGAACAGGGATTGATGTGGGTAAATATATACGCGAGAACAAGAATATCCCTTTTATTTTTGTGACTTCCAACTCAGACAAGGCCACCGTGGAAAATGCAAAATCGGTAAAGCCTAACGGTTACCTGGTTAAGCCATTTGAGCAGCAGGACCTGTTTACTTCTATAGAGATCGCCCTTTCCAATTTTAACGAGCAGGTTGCAGAAGCTGCCACCAGGGCAGAGCAGGCCAGTGAGAATAATTCGATTCTCCGGAATTCGATTTTCGTAAAAAAGAATCAGCATTATCACCGTATCGCCTTTGATGATATTCATTATGTAAAGGCCGATAACGTTTACCTGGAAGTGCATACCAAAGATAAAAGCTACCTGGTGCGTTCTGCTATGAAGGATTATATTGAGAAACTTCCGTCGCATCAGTTTTACAGGGCGCATAAGTCGTATATCGTCAATCTCGACCATATTGAGGCCATTAATACCCGGGATATCGTGATCAATGGAGAGACCATTCCGATCTCAAAGGATTTCAGGGATTTTGTGCTGTCCAATATGAACTCCTAAGGGGCTGCCACAGGAAAATTCCGTTTTACCACAAATAGTAGTCACCTGGCAACAATAATTTCATCAAAGATAATGCACTGTATATATTAGCAGTGTTGTTAGTTTGATGCTGATTACACCGCCCTAAATGTTATCAGTATAGTATACCCCAATAGATCCAACTTCATAACCTGCAAGAATGGATTTAAGAGAAAGAGTTCTGACCAGCGTCAGAACTCTTTTTTGTTTTAGAGACAGAGTAGGGCAGGTAGGGAAATGACGAAAGGGGAATTGTAAATTATAGATTATGAATTATAGATTATAAATTAAAGATAGGGTGGTATATACTGCGACCTATACATATTTATGCTATCAATATTTTTAAGATCCATTCACAATTCACAACTCCCGACTCCCGACTAACCACTCACAATTCAAAATTCACAACTCCCGACCTACCGTGCTTCGTACAGGCAGGATCTCCTCCCGTAAGGGATGGCAAGCTCCCGACTCCCGACTCCCGATTCCCGACTAACCACTCACAATTCACAATTCACCTCTCCCGACCTACCGTGCTTCGTACAGGCAGGATCTCCTCCTGTAAGGGATGGCAAGCTCCCGTCTCCCGTCTCCCGACTCCCGATTCCCGATTCCCGACTAACCACTCACAATTCATTGAACATCCCCCTCCCTACACACTTTCATCTGCTCACCACAATTTGGATCACATTCACAACATACATTTTCTATTAAGGTAATTCTGACATACTTTAGAGGTGTTGATACATTAGAGTTGATTATTAGTATAACAACTTGTTTTTCATAATGATGCCCTAAACGAGTTTTAAGTCGCCCCTTAAAACTCGTTTTTTTATGTAATGATTTGAGGTTTAGCGCATTGCGATCTGAGGTTTATTAGGGGTAGTTTTGTAGTTGACATTTCTTACTTTTTTTCCTTAATTCCCGTACTTTTATATTTGATGAACAGGGCATAAATTCACAACAGGATGCTACTGTTATACAACAAAAGTTTATTTGTTGGGATGAAATCAGCTATGTTTACCCTGCTGTTGAGATGTTCATTGTTTTTACAGGCAGACACAGCCTGCCTGCAATAGTCAAAGAAAGCCTAAATACGAGTTTTAGGCTTTTTTTAGGTAACAACGGCTCATTTATTGATAAGACATTGAGAACCCATTTCCTCCATACAAAACCACTACTGGTACTCCTCGGGATAACGTTGTTAACCCTGGGGAGACTTCATGCCGTTACCCAGGATCCGCCTGCCGATGCTTATACCACCTTTTTGAACCTGGAAGATACAGAAGAGCGCTTTGATTACTTTTTCAACAAGCGCCAAAAGTACCAGGGAATCTCGGCCTACAGGTGGAAGGAGAAGTTGGAAGATATTATAAGTAAGATCAATATTGCAGACGATCCGCTATCCCGGCCCTATTATGAGACCATGCTTTGCCAGGTGTATTTTGACCTGGGGGCTTTTGAAAAAGGGGCCTATCTGGCCGATAAACTTTTAGCAGATGAAGCCAACCTGGATCTCGAGGTGAAACGAAGGCTGTTAAAAGTAGCTGACGGGATTTATGCAGAGATGCAACTGTACGAGAAACAGCTGGAGGTGCGAAAGGCCCAGGAACGACTCGGAGAAAAAACAGAATTGTATACGGTATATGAGAAAATGGGACTGCACCGTCACGCCCTTACCGATTATGAGATCAGGTATCCGCTGGATTCTGTTAAGACCGAAGGAAATTTTGCCCTGGCTGCCTACCACAGGAAAAGGGCCGATTTTAAACGGCAGGATGGACGGTTAAACCTTACCGCTATTAAAGAATACGAGACGGCCTTAGCCCTGATCGATGAGTATATAAACATCCAGGGGATCAGTTCTGAAGAAGAATTCAGGGAGGCCATCTTTCTTCGCGGTCAGATCCTTGGTGGGATAGGGAAGTGTATGCTAAATCTCGGAAAATACCGGGGAGCCATTACCTACCTGGAACAGGGGGTGTCTTCCGGCCGGAATTACGAGCGCGGTAAATTTCCTTATTACACTGCGGAATACTGGACCGATCTGGCAGAGTGTTATCTGAAGGAGAGAGACCTGGAAATTGCCGGCAAGTACCTGGATAGTGTGGGTGGAATAGGAACGGTATCACCTTCAAATAAGTTCCGATATTACCATCTCAGGGCCGATCATCTTCTCGGGTTGGGAGAAGTGGAAAAGGCTGCGGTGTATCTCAGACGCTACTCGAATGGGAGGGATTCCCTGGAAAAGTCGGTAATGGATAAACAACTACTCGGACAGTATGCGGCCTTTGATATGGACCAGCAAACCAAAAGAAAACTGGAGCGGCAGCGTATTGACCTGGAGCATAATAAGAATGAGATCCTTGAACGGGAAAAGATCATTTACCTTAGTATCGTAGCGCTTTTATTCAGTTTGCTTTGCGTGGTGGCACTTATTGTAGCTTATATGAAAAGCGTTCGCAACAAGAAGCTCATTGAAGAACAGAAACAGTTTATTGAGGACTCCCTGGTGGAGAAGGATTCCCTGTTAAAAGAGATCCACCACAGGGTGAAGAACAACCTTCAGATGGTTTCCAGTCTGCTGAACCTGCAATCCAAGAACACCAGGAGCAGGGCAGCTATCAATGCCCTGGAGGAAGGGCAGCGTAGGGTAAAGGCCATGGCCCTGATCCATCAGAAATTATATCAGAACGACGATCTTTCTGTTATTGAAATGCAGGAATACATAGAATCGCTCGTAGCCAGTATTCATTCGGTATTTAAAAAGGAAGGTTATCAAACCAACATTCATATTGCTGCTGAAAAGACCAAGTTGGATGTAGATCGCGCTATTCCCATTGGCCTGATCCTGAATGAACTCGTGTCTAATTCCTTTAAGTACGCTTTTGCCGAAAATAAAGAAGGGAACATTTATATCACCCTTCAAAATAAAGGCGAAGAATACGCCTTTGAATACAAGGATGATGGCAAGGGACTGCCTGACGATTTTGAGCAGACTTCCATAGGGTCTATGGGGCTTCGTTTAATCAGGCGTCTGGCCAATCAGTTGCGTTCAAATCTTCAGATAGACACCGAGGCTTCCGGAGCCCGATTCTGGTTTAATTTTGGTTAAATTTTACTACTTTTAACCTGAACCAATTTAGAGATATCGTATGAAGATCACCTTTTACGGTCATGCCTCTCTTGGCATCGAAGTAAACGGGGTACACCTGGTGGTGGATCCCTTTATTTCAGGAAATGAGAAGGCCGCATCTGTAGCTATTGACGAGATTAAAGCAGATTATATACTTGTAACTCATGCCCACCAGGATCATATCCTGGATGTGGAGCGTATTGCTAAAAATACCGGTGCTGTAGTGGTTTCTAATTTTGAGATCGCCTCCCATTTCGGAAATAAAGGTCTGGAAATGCACCCGATGAATCACGGGGGAAACTGGGATTTTGAATTTGGTAAACTAAAATATGTGAATGCCATTCACACCTCTTCCTTTCCTGATGGTTCCTATGGCGGACAGCCCGGTGGATTCGTGATCGAAGGGGAGCACAAGAATATCTATATCGCCGGGGATACTGCCCTTACCTGGGATATGAAGCTTATTCCGATACAGACCAAACTTGACCTGGCCATTCTGCCAATTGGAGATAATTTCACCATGGGGGTTGATGATGCCATTATAGCCGCTAACTTTCTCGAATGCGATAAGGTTCTAGGGTATCATTACGATACTTTCGGATATATTGAGATCAACCATGAGGAAGCCAAACGTAAATTTTATGAGAGTAACAAAGATCTGATGTTACTGGAGATCGGTGAAAGTTTAGAATTATAAATGGAAGGCAGATACCTGAGGTATGTCCTCAATTTCAAACGTCCCAGCGGAACTTCCAGGGGAGTGCTCACTACTAAGGAAACCTGGTTTCTGATACTCGAAGAAGGCGGTAAAACCGGAATAGGCGAGTGTGGGATCCTACGTACCCTCAGTGTGGATGATCGGCCGGATTATGAAGAAAAACTATACTGGCTTTGCAACAATCTTCACCGGGACCCTGAGGAGATCTACCGGGAATTAACCGAATTTCCCTCCATACAGTTTGGTTGGGAACAAGCCTTATTATCATTAAGGTCGAATGATCCTTTTTTGTTGTTTCCATCCGATTTCACAAAGGGTACATCTTCGATTGCCATTAACGGATTGATCTGGATGGGCAACCCTGATTTTATGCAGGAGCAGATCGAAGAAAAACTCAACCAGGGTTTTGATTGTATTAAAATGAAGATCGGGGCCATAGATTTTGATTCGGAGATCGCCTTGCTAAGGACCCTTAGGAAACGATATTCCAGGGATGTCATACAGCTTCGGGTAGACGCCAACGGGGCTTTTTCTAACCAGGAGGCCCTCCAAAAACTGGAGGTCTTAAGTTCCCTGGACCTGCACTCGATAGAGCAACCCATCAAGGCCGGACAACCGGAAGCGATGGCTGACTTGTGCCGGTATACACCTTTACCCATAGCCCTGGATGAAGAGCTTATAGGCGTATTTTCTGCCAGCGAAAGGGGAGAGCTGCTCAACCATATCCGCCCACAGTATATTATTCTTAAGCCCAGTCTTGTTGGAGGCTTTAAAGCCTGTGATGAGTGGATCGACCTGGCCGGAGAAGTTAATGCAGGCTGGTGGATCACCAGTGCCCTGGAAAGTAACATAGGCCTCAATGCCATTGCGCAGTATACATACACCCTTCACAATCCGATGCCTCAGGGCTTGGGGACAGGAAGTCTGTTTACCAACAATATCCAGGCTCCTTTGGAAGTCGGGAACGGGATGCTTAAATATAATGTAAGCAGCAAGTGGGAATTGCCCGAGGCATTTCATATCAAAGGAGGCAAGGCCCATTAACCGGGAAATGATAAACATGAGATCCCGGGGATTCCTATTAATTTTACAACTAACAACTAACAACTAACAACTAACAACTAACAACTAACAACTAACGACTAACTACTAACGATTAACTACTAACGACTAAAGATTAACAACTAACGACCCAAAATCCTTATTAACGATGTATATAGAACAAGCATATAAAGGGAAACCTGAACTTTGGAAATACCTTATTATTCCCGGACTTTTCCTGGGGTATATGGCCCTGAATTTTATCGTTCTGCTCTTTTTGCCGGAAGGGGAAATAGAACAGATGATGGCCAAAATGATCGAGCAGGAGGGAGAGATCAATTTTTTAATACAGATGCTGCTGCCTTTTGCCTTTGCCCTGGGGATGCTATTGGTTTGGGTGAAATATATTCACAAGCAATCGATCACGGCCCTGACCACTTCCCGGAAAAAGATCGACTGGGGAAGGATATTTTTCGCTTTTTTCCTTTGGGGAGCGGTGACCACCATACTGGTGTTCGTCGATTATGGTTTAAAGCCGGAGCATTATAAATGGAATTTTGATCTGATGATGTTTTTACAGCTGGCCCTGGTTGGTATTTTGCTGATCCCTCTGCAAACCAGCTTTGAAGAATATTTCTTCAGAGGATACCTGATGCAGGGGATAGGAATTTATTCGGGAAACAGATGGTTACCACTGGTGGTTACATCCCTGTTCTTTGGATTACTGCACCTGGGGAATCCCGAAGTGGGGAAACTGGGCTATGGCATTATGTTGTATTACATCGGTACTGGTTTCTTCCTGGGTGTGTTAACCCTGATGGATGAAGGTTTAGAGCTGGCCATCGGGTTCCACGCTGCCAATAATTTGTTTACCGCCTTGCTTGTTACCGCGAACTGGACCGCCTTTCAAACTCCTTCGGTATTAAGGGATATTGCAGAACCCTCTATAGGATTCGATGTTGTGGTTCCGGTTTTCATCGTTTTCCCTGCTTTATTATGGATTTTTGGGAAGCGATATGGATGGACGAACTGGTCTGAAAGATTGACGGGTAAAGTCGCTAAGGAAGAAGCGGTTGTTGCTGTAGATCAATAATACTTTTCCCCTTTGTTACCATAGGAATAAAAAGTAATTTTACATTATGAATCCCACGTACGATAAAATACACCTGAAGTTTAAGCTCAATGGAAATCCTTTCAGCAGGGAAGATCTGCAGGAGGTGGCTTATAGCTTCGTCAAAGAAGGGAAACCCTTCGAAAAGTCTGTTGGTAACTTTTTAATGGATTGGCTGGATCATCATGATTTCATTGAGGTCACTACCTCAGGATCTACTTCCCGCCCAAAACGGGTAAAGGTCGATAAGCAATATATGGTTAATTCAGCTCTGGCTTCCGGAGACTTTTTTGGACTTAATCCCGGAGATACTGCGCTGCATGCGTTGCCTGCCGACTTTATAGCGGGAAAAATGATGCTGGTAAGGGCTATGATACTCGGCCTGGAGATCGATCTGGTAGAGCCGGGTTCAAAACCGCTGAAAAAAACAGAAGAATCCTACGACTTTTCGGCGCTCACACCCATGCAGCTCTATAATTCTCTGGATGATCTCGATCGTATTAAAAAGCTGATAGTAGGAGGAGCACCCGTAAGCAGGGAGCTTATCGAAAGTATTCAGGACAAGCGAACGATGGTATATGAAACCTACGGGATGACGGAAACCGTTACCCATATCGCAGCCCGTCAACTCAATAATTTTAAGAATGCGAAAGAAGTGGAGCAGTCCTATTTCAGGGTGCTTCCGAACATTTCCATTAAAACCGATCAGCGGGGATGCCTGGTGATCGATGCCCCTCACATTACCGATGAGACCGTGGTAACCAATGACCTGGTAAGTATTGTAGATAACAACCAGTTCGAATGGCTGGGCCGGTACGATAATATGATCAACTCCGGAGGTGTAAAGCTTATCCCGGAACTTATCGAAGAGAAGTTTGCCCAATCCCTGAGCAACCGTTTTTTCGTTTGCGGGATGAAGGATAAGGAGCTGGGAGAGAAGCTCGTTATGGTAATTGAAGATGACCCGGCTAAGGAAGATGATTACTGGGATACCCTGAAAAAGGTAAAAGGCCTCGGAAAATATGAAATGCCAAAATCGCTCCTTTTTACCGATCGGTTCGAAGAAACAGAAAACGGTAAGGTGATCCGGCATGCTACCCTTGAAAAGGTGCAGGTAGGGAGTCGTTAGTCGGGGGAGTAGTTAGTCGGGAGTCGTGAGTGGGGAGACGTTAGTGGTTAGTTGTGAATCGTGAACTTACCTGTTTGAATGCATTAGTCGGATTTGATTTTAGGACGGAAACCGTATTATACATGTATTCAGTAACGAAAATCAGTTTATGGGACACCGAATATTGCACCTGTCTTTTCCAACCTAAGAATTTTTATCTGTGCTTACACATATGGTCATAAGGAACCGGGATCAGGGCCGGTTAGAGGATTCACCTTCGAGCCTGGAACATGCCAAATCTGTATTTTAGACATTACCCTGCCTGCAAGTTTACAGGGCTGTCTTTCAAAAAGTGAAGAAAGCGGATATCGTGAATTTTTAAATTTCGGGGATTCTATTCACTCCATACCTCTTTAATGATCCATCATTTCAAGGCCTGACGTTTCTCTACTGCCAACTCACTACTAACGACCTACCGTGCTTCGCACAGGCAGGATTTCCTCCCGTATGGGATGGCAAGCTCCCGACTCACTACTAACGACTCACCAAAAAGTTTACTGCTGCATCTTGAAGTAATAGTCGGCAGAGTGTTTTCCGCTTCCGTAGAAAAGAAAGAATAGACAAAGCACCAGGGCAACCAGGGAAAGGATCAGGTTCGCGGTATGCATCTCTCCCACAAAATTGATAGCTACTGCGCCAATGAGGATTGGTAATTGGGCTGCAGCAGACCACCTCGTTAGTAAGCCAAAGGCGATGAGGATGCCTCCTACCATATGAGCGGGAGCCACGTAATGTATCATCATCATAGATCCCATCCATCCCTGGAAGGGTTCAATCAGATCGATCAGGTATTGACTGTTTGCAATGAACTTTGTGCCTTTTAAGAAAAGAAATACACCCAGGGCAATTCGCAACAGGTCGAGCGGATAATAAGTGTGCGCATTGGCCCACTTATTGAGGTTTTTTACAGTTTCCATAATCAGTTTGTTTATAGTCTTAATTTACTAAAAATCAATGACTTATAAAATAGGTGCGCCAGGGTTTCTGAATCTCTCAGATATGCAGTATTTTTCTGAAAAAATTAGTAAAATGATACGAGTTTTGATCCTTTGTTTTTTCGTTGGCATGCACTGTGGTTTCGGGCAACAAATATTGCCGGAACGGGAACGGGCAAGAGTGGTCGATGAGATCCTTGCAGAACGCCTGAATCACCTGTTACCCGAACTGATGGACAGGTCGGGTATTGATATGTGGGTGGTGATCTCCAGGGAATATAACGAGGATCCCGTACTCCGGACCATGTTGCCTGCCACCTGGCTCAATGCCAGAAGAAGAACCATTTTGCTGTTTTACCGCGATCGGGAAAAGGATACCCTCGAGAAACTGGCGGTAGCCCGTTATGATTTCGGAGCCAATATCAAAGGGGCCTGGGATAAGGAGCAGCAACCCGACCAATGGGCAAGGCTGGTGGAACTTATTAAAGAGCGGGATCCGCAGAAAATAGCTCTCAACTTTTCAGAGCATTTCAACATTGCCGACGGATTGGTACATACCGATCTGGAGGAGTTTAAGTCTTATCTGGAACCGGAATTGGAGGAGCGGATCGTATCCGCCGAGCCCCTGGCTGTTGGGTGGATCGAAACTCGTACACCCCGGGAAATGATGATCTATGAACAATTAGTGGAGATCACCCACAATATTATTGCAGAAGCTTTCTCTGAAAAGGTGATCACCCCGGGAGTTACCACGACCACCGATGTGGAGTGGTGGATGCGGGACAAGGTCACTCAGCTCGGATTGGAAACCTGGTTTCATCCAACGGTGGATGTGCAGCGAAATAATGAAGGCCTTACGGGGCACCTGTATTCATTTTCAGATCGGCCGGATCAGGAGATCATTCAGCCCGGAGACCTCCTCCACTGCGATTTTGGAATCACTTACCTGAGGCTGAATACAGACTGCCAGGAACTGGCCTATGTATTGAAACCCGGAGAAACGGATGCTCCGGATTTTCTCCTTGACGCCCTGGAGGAAGGGAACAGGGTCCAGGATATTTTAACGGATCAATTTAAGACAGGAAGACGGGGTAACGAGATCCTCCTCTCTGCTTTAAAGCAAGGCAAGGCGGAGGGGTTGCATCCGGCCATCTATACCCATCCCCTGGGTAGTTATGGGCATTCTGCAGGCCCTACCATAGGGATGTGGGACAGCCAGGGAGGAGTGCCCGGCGATGGCGATTATACGCTTTTTCCCAATACAGTTTACGCGATCGAACTGAATACCACCGTGCATATCGAAGAATGGAACCGGGATATCCGGGTGATGTTGGAAGAAGCCGGATTTTGGGGAGATAATGGGTTCAGGTATGTCAAAGGCAGACAGACCGACCTGTTGCTTATTCCCCGTGTAAAAGATCATTTAGGAGAATAAAGGGGCTGAAAACAGAAGGGATGTAGCGCCTGCCTTTTTGCCGGTTTCAGCATAGTTTGTAATGGCATCCCGGAGTATTAGGAACTCAAAAGCAGCCTCATTTTTTAATGTTCCATTGAAATTGCTAAGTCATGGATATTCACATAAGGCCATTTAAGAGATCAGATATCGGGAGCCTGGCAAAACATGCCAATAATCCGAAAATAGCCCGTTTCCTTTCCGATCAGTTTACCTATCCGTATTCCGAGGAGGATGCTGCTGCTTTCATTGAACAGGCCTTAAGTCGCAATCCATTACGCAGTTTTGCGATTACCATCAATAACGAAGTGATCGGCGGAATAGGGATTCATCCCCAGGAGGACATTCACCGGAAAAATGCCGAGATCGGGTATTGGGTGGCAGAACCATACTGGGGTAAAGGTATCATGACTAAAGCGATATCATGGATGCTGGAATACGGATTCGCAACCTTTGATATCGAACGGATCTTCGCCAAAACCTTTTTTGAGAATCAGGCCTCCCAGAAAGTGCTGCTTAAAAATGGATTCAAAAAGGAAGCACATTTTAAAAAAACCGTCTTTAAGAATGGTGTCCTGCACGATGAATTCGTTTTCGGGATCCGAAGGGAGGAGGTGGGGTCACGGGAGTAGGGAGTTTGAGTTTGAGTTTGAGTTGGAGTGGGGAGTTGTGAGTCGTTAGTCGTTAGTCGTGAGTTGGGAGTCGTGAGTAGGGAGTTTGAGTTGGAGTTGGAGTTGGAGTGGGGAGTTGTGAGTCGTTAGTCGTGAGAAGGGAGTTTTTAGGGCATAGCTTGAGCTAGCTGGCTGTATTTGACGGTTAAAAAATCCTGTAAATTACTCTTACCATCCTTCATTATCTGCCAGATATCTTCCTGAAATCTTCCATGGTAGCCTTTAAAAATACCCCTGCAAAGAGGTTGCAGGGGCGAATGACATCAGGTTTGGATCACGCCCAGGTTAAAGTCTTTTTCTATCGGGGCGTGATTCGCAGCTTCAATACCCATGGAAATCCATTTTCGGGTTTCTGCAGGGTCGATGATCGCATCCGTCCACAGGCGTGCGGCGGCATAATAAGGCGATACCTGCTCATCATATCGCGATTTTATTTTATTAAAGAGTTCCTGTTCTTTTTCTTTGGTGATGGTTTCACCCTTCTTTTTCATTGCCGCCGTTTCGATTTGCAGCAGTACTTTTGCGGCCTGGGAACCTCCCATAACAGCCAGTTCTGCACTTGGCCAGGCACATATAAGGCGCGGATCATACGCTTTTCCGCACATGGCGTAATTCCCGGCCCCGTATGAGTTTCCAATGACAATCGTGAATTTGGGAACTACGGAATTACTCACCGCATTCACCATTTTTGCTCCGTCTTTGATAATGCCTCCGTGCTCTGATTTACTGCCTACCATAAAACCGGTAACGTCCTGAAGAAATACCAGGGGTATTTTCTTTTGGTTGCAATTGGCAATGAATCTGGTGGCTTTATCTGCAGAATCTGAATAGATAACCCCTCCGAACTGCATCTCACCCTTTTTGGTTTTCACCACCTTTCTCTGGTTGGCTACGATACCTACAGCCCATCCGTTGATTCGGGCATAACCGGTAATAATGGTTTGTCCGTAGCCCTCCTTATACGCTTCAAATTCCGAGTTATCCACAAGGCGTTGGATAATCTCCATCATATTATACTGATCGCCCCTGGATTTTGGAAGTATGCCATAGATCTCGGCAGGGTCTGCCTTAGGTTTGGCGGGTTTGGACCGGTTAAATCCGGCCTTTTCAAAATCCCCGATCTTATCCATGATATTCCTGATCTTTTGCAGGGCATCCTTATCGTCCTTGGCTTTATAATCGGTAACCCCGCTGATCTCGCTGTGGGTGGTGGCCCCGCCCAGGGTCTCATTATCGATATTTTCTCCGATCGCGGCTTTAACCAGGTAGCTTCCTGCGAGGAAAATACTTCCGGTCTTATCCACGATCAGCGCTTCATCACTCATGATAGGGAGGTAGGCCCCTCCGGCCACGCAACTGCCCATAACAGCAGCGATCTGGGTGATTCCCATACTACTCATAATGGCATTGTTTCTGAAAATACGGCCGAAATGCTCTTTGTCGGGAAAGATCTCATCCTGCATGGGGAGGTAGACCCCGGCACTGTCCACCAGGTAGATGATGGGAAGGCGGTTTTCCATGGCGATCTCCTGGGCTCTCAGGTTTTTCTTGCCTGTGATGGGAAACCATGCTCCGGCCTTTACTGTTGCATCGTTGGCCACTACAACACATTGCTTTCCACTTACATACCCGATCACTACTACCACACCTCCGGACGGGCAGCCACCGTGTTCTTCATACATCCCATCTCCGGCAAATGCCCCGATCTCCAGGTGTTCCGAATTCTTGTCCAGTAACAGGCTGATGCGTTCACGGGCCGTTAGTTTTCCCTGGTCGTGTAATTTGGCAATGCGCTTTTCGCCCCCGCCTTTTTCAACCTTGGCCAATTTTTGTTTTAATGCAGAAACCAGTAATTTATTGTGATCTTCGTTTTTGTTGAAGTTGATATCCATCATGCAATTTTTGAGTTGGTATTATTTGATCCGGGCCCGAAGCAGGGATGATCTCCGGACGGCCATGGTACCGGGCCGTGATCGGACCCTGTAAACACCTAGCTAAAATACAAAATCAATAGGGATTTAATTCCGCATAAATTTCCTTAATTTTAACGATATTTGCCCGCTTTAGGTATCAAAAACTAACAGAATCAAATACAGAACAAGAAAATGAGTATGAATAAAAATACAGTATTGGCTTGGGCCACCTGGATCATGATTTTTGTGGGGCTCGGACTCATTGCTATGGGAGCATTTAAATATCAGGAAGTAGCCGGATGGGGATTTGCCGCAGTAGGAGTAGGTTTCTTTTCGATTGCATGGGTGTTCAATGCACTCAAAGGAAGAGTATAAGTGGTATTGTTTTAAAAATTAAAAGAACGTATGTCAGACGATAAAAAAGTGATCTTTTCGATGTCGGGGGTGTCCAAAACCTATTCCGGCGCTAACAAGCCGGTATTGAAAAATATTTACCTGAGTTTCTTTTACGGAGCGAAGATCGGGATCCTCGGTTTGAACGGATCCGGAAAGTCGACCTTGCTGAAGATCATTGCAGGGATCGATAAGAATTACCAGGGCGATGTGGTATTTGCACCCGGGTATTCCGTAGGGTACCTGGAGCAGGAACCACAGCTGGATGAAGAAAAGACCGTACTTGAGATAGTAAAGGAAGGTGTTGCAGAAACTGTGGCCATTCTGGACGAGTACAATAAGATCAATGATATGTTTGGTTTGCCTGAGGTCTATGAGGATGCAGATAAAATGCAGAAACTGATGGATAAGCAGGCCGAGCTCCAGGATAAAATCGATGCGGTCAATGCCTGGGAACTGGACAATAAACTGGAGGTGGCCATGGATGCCCTGCGTACCCCGGAACCGGATACCCCGATAAAGGTGTTGTCGGGAGGAGAGCGCAGAAGGGTAGCCTTGTGCCGACTCTTGCTGAAGGAACCGGATGTGCTTTTACTGGATGAACCTACCAACCACCTGGATGCCGAATCTGTGCTCTGGCTGGAGCAGCATTTGCAGCAATATAAGGGAACGGTAATTGCCGTAACACACGACCGCTATTTCCTGGATAATGTTGCGGGATGGATCCTGGAACTGGACAGGGGAGAAGGTATTCCGTGGAAAGGAAACTATTCTTCCTGGCTGGATCAAAAGGCAAAGCGTCTTGCACAGGAACAGAAACAGGCCTCTAAAAGACAGAAAACCCTGGAGCGCGAGCTGGAATGGGTGCGAATGGCTCCTAAAGGGAGACAGGCCAAGCAAAAGGCACGTTTGAATAATTACGACAAATTACTCAATGAAGATCAAAAGCAACTCGATGAAAAACTGGAGATCTATATCCCGAACGGTCCGCGTCTCGGAACCAATGTGATCGAGGCGAGTGGGGTTGCCAAAGCTTTTGGCGACAAATTGCTCTATGAAAACCTGAACTTTAAATTGCCACAGGCGGGAATCGTAGGTATTATTGGTCCCAATGGAGCTGGGAAGACCACCATTTTCCGGATGATCATGGGAGAAGAAGAGCCCGATAAAGGAGAATTCAAGGTGGGAGATACCGTGAAGATCGCCTATGTAGACCAGTCGCATAAAGATATTGACCAGGAGAAGACCATTTGGGAAAATTTCTCTGAAGGTCAGGAACTGATCATGATGGGTGGGCGGCAGGTAAATTCGAGAGCCTACCTGAGCAGGTTTAATTTCTCAGGAAGTGAGCAGAACAAAAAGGTATCGGCCCTCTCCGGGGGAGAGCGTAACCGACTCCACCTGGCCATGACCCTGAAAGAAGAAGGAAACGTTCTGCTTCTGGATGAGCCTACCAATGACCTGGATGTGAATACCCTCCGGGCGCTGGAAGAAGGACTGGAGAATTTCGCAGGGTGTGCCGTGGTGATCTCCCACGACCGATGGTTCCTGGACAGGATCTGTACACACATTCTTGCTTTTGAAGGAAATAGTGAGGTGTATTTCTTTGAAGGTTCTTTCTCAGATTATGAAGAGAACAAACGTAAACGTTTGGGAGAAGATGTTACTCCGAAACGTATTAAGTATAAAAAGCTGATTAGGGACTAGAGAGTAGAGAGTAGAAGGGCAGGTTTGTGCACCGTTGCAGTGTATTTGCTTGTAACCTTTATACCTCTTGAGGTAAACCTCTCTTCCTGACCGGGAAACCCGGAACGGTGAAAGTGCTCTCCCTGTATAGCATCAAAAAAGCGGATCTGTAACAGATCCGCTTTTTTATTTTCCCTATACCTTTTAAAGGTATATCTTTTAGAATTCTTCGCTCTTATCCTGAATCATTCACCATTCATTCACAATTCCTGCCTACCCAGCGGTACGAAAGGATTTCCTCCCGAAAGGGATGGCAGGTATCATTCCGTATACCAATTTCGGAGTCTTACCTCGGTATCTTTGTTTTCTGCTTCTACCAACGCCTTAAATTTCTCCGTATCGCTTATTTCCGGGCGGCCCCGGTAGTGGTATGGGTAAACAATATGCGGTTTGAAGTCGTTCACTGCACTTGCTGCCTGTTCCACGGTCATGGTATAGGGCATGTTCATGCATATAAAAGCAACGTCGATGTTTTCGAGGTTGCGCATTTCGGGAATGTCTTCGGTGTCTCCACTAATGTAAATGCGTTGATCGCCAAGCGTTAGAATGTATCCATTACCTCTGCCTTTAGGATGCCGGCTCTCTTCGGTTTCCGGTAGGTTGTACATCGGAATGGTTTCGATGCCAATGCCGTTTACAGTAGTCTTTTCCCCATTTCCGATTACTGAGGTTGCCCGTGCAGGGTTATCGGGTAACAAATCGTGTACTGCCTGAGGAACCACAAAATGGGCGTCCTGAACAGGCAGGGCATTCAGGGTTTCCTCGTTATAGTGATCCCCGTGAATATCTGTGATAAGAACCAGGGTGGGAGCAGCAATTTCCGAAAATCGTTCCGCGCCACCATACGGGTCTACATATATGGTCTGGTCTTTCCAGGTGATGGCCAAGGTTCCGTGTACAATAGGTTGGATCGTTATATCTCCTATAACATCGGCAGCATTTTCCTGGGCAACTATAGGTTGCAAAGAAAGAAGAAAGAGAAAAGACAATAGTAAACCAAGGTGTGTTTTCATAACTTTTTTGTTTTTAAAGTTACGAAAAACCCTTCATCTTATCAATTAGTGTATGGGGGATGGTGAATCCCTTTAAGTAATAAGAAGTTGATTTTGAGGAAAATTCAGGATCGGTCCGCTTTTAAGCGATTGTTCTCCGCTTTCAGCTTTAAATTCCTGTAAAGCGCTACAATAAGCAAGGCGAGACAGATTACGAATCCCGAGGTTGCAACAGAAGTAAGACGTGCAACATTAACTTCCTGGATTAAGGTTGTCATGGTAATGCTAATTTATAGGTTAACAATTTGGGTTTGCGACTGCTAATATAGAAAAAAAAGTAGAGTTTGTACTTTTTAACGTTTTAACTGCCTGATTTTGTAGACGAAAATTACTTTATATTAGAAATTATTTTCTCCATTTTAATACTGCTTCTTTGGTAAGGGGCGTCTTTTTCCAATGGAATTTCTCTGAAACCGAACTTTTGGTAGATATGCAGGGCATTTTTTAGTTTCACGCTGGAATATAAAATAATCTTTTCCCAGGATTCCGATCGGGCCAGGTCCATGCAATGTTCCATGAGCAGGTGTCCGATATGCTGACCTCTGAAATTTTTATCAACTGCCATTTTTCCCAGTTCGAAAACTTTTTCCGAGACCCTGAGCAGGGCATAGCACCCTACAACCTCCTCATTTTGTATTGCAAAATAGATATAGCCGCCTTTTTGTATAATGTGTTCCTCGCAGGAATTCAGGATAACCATATCGTGATCTTCAACGTAGAAGTATTCTTCCAGCCAGGCCTTATTCAGGGCTATGAAGTGTGGCTGGTAACGCTTTTGATAAGGTACGATCTCAATATCGCTGTTTGCCGTCATTACTTCCTTATAAAATCAGACACCAGGTAGGCAAGGGCTTTCCCTGTTAGAGCCATTTCTTTGGGGTTATCCGGATCGGGTGCTGCCTCACACAGGTGGAGGTAGGTCGCGTTCTTTGATCTCGATGCATTAAACACCATCTGTCTTACGGTTTCCAGGCTTAGTCCGCAAGGGCTATGCGCACTGCTGGGCATATAGGCAATGGCGTCCATATCGACTTCAAGACCGAATTTTCCGCCTTTGACAAAATTTATAGACTCATTGATCTCGAACTCCAGGCCCTTTTCCCTTCTTATAAACAGCTCCTCGAAGGTGTTGTAGGCAATGCGGTCCTCCTGGTCTATCTTTTTAAAGATTTTTTTGGAAGTATAATTTTCATGAATGCCGAACATGAAATATTTATCCAAAAAGCCTTCATAATAGGCCCAGCTAAACCCATTGCCACTATGCCTTGATTCTCTTTTTCTAAAGTCGGTATGGGCATCGATATTGAGTACATTGATGCCTAATCCAAGCGCAAGGGAACTTCCTTTAATGTTGCCGTATGCATTATTGTGCCCTCCACCAATGATAATAGGTTTCTTACCTGAAGAAACGATCTTTCTTACCAAGTCTGTAACTTCCTTATCGATGCCTTCGGTGATACTTCTGCACTTTAAAATCCGTTCTTCGCCGGATAGCCCTTCAATGCTTTTAAGGGAGTCAGAAAAATCGAGATGTCCAAGTACAAGTACTTTGGACCCTTTGGTAAATGCGTTGTGCTGCATATTGAGAATGGCCTTCAATGCGGCTTCCCACGCATATCTGGTTCCCGGCTGCCCGTGATTCCCCATAACCCCGATATCCTCAGGAATACCAAAAAGCACGAACCTGGCTCCGGAAGCCTGTAACTGTTCCTCCAGATCTCCCCCGGAGTTAAGCACCTCCGTTTTCTCTCCAAACTTGGTTTCTCCGGCCCGGATTTTGGTCAGGGAATGAATTTTTTTTAAATCGTAAGTGATTAATTTTGAAGGCATTATATAAAAATAATTCTTAAATGAGTGCGAAAATAATCTAAAATAAATTTCTGTGCGTATATATAGCGGTGGGTAATTTATAAAAAAGAAAGACTATATTAACGCCCCAATAAATTTAAAAACTAAATTATGACTGACACAAAAAGTAATAACGGATTAAAAGTGATCGCCGGTTTACTGGCCGCTGCACTTATTGCTACTGTCTTTTATACAGTGAGTTTGTATAATGACAAGAAAGAAACCACCGCTAAACTGGTATCGGAAAAAAATCTTGTAATTGAAGACCTGAACAATCTGAAATCAGATTACGACCGTGCCATTTCTGAAAGCGAATCTGCAAATGCACAGCTGGTGGATGCCAGAAATAAGATCTCTGCGTATATTGATTCTGTTAAGACCATGAAGGCAGATATCAGTGCCCTTTCCCGTTACAGACGCCAGGTTCGTCAGCTTACCAAAGAGCGTGAATACCTGCTTGCTCAGAACGATTCCTTAAGATCGTCTAATGCATTACTGGCTATGGAAGTAGACAGTACTAAGGTAGCCCTGGAAGAGCAATCTATGTTTACGGATTCCCTGCTTGTTCAGAACACCCAACTGGCTAAGGTTGTTGAAACCGGATCTGCTTTAGGATTAAGTAAATTTACTGTTGAGGCCGTAAAAGAGCGTAACAGTGGAAAACTGGTAACCGTTAATAATAACAGACGTGCCGATAAGATCAGAATTTGCTATACCGTACTGGCTAACAGAATTGCCAAGCCAGGAGCAAAGCAATTCTACATCCAGGTTACTGATCCATCCGGTCAGATCCTTGGAGAGCGCGCTGTAGCCGCCATCCAGCCTGAAGAAGAAGGACAGGAAGGAAACAGCATTACCTACAGTAAGGCTTCAAGCTTCTACTATGAGAACACTGCTCTTGATGTTTGTGATTTCCTGAACAAACCAGGAGAAGCAGACTTTGCTGAAGGAAGTTATAATGTAGTAGTATTTGATGAGAAGCTGAGAGAACTAGGGTCAGCCCAGTTCGAACTAAAATAATTGATCAGATACCCACTTTTCAGATCATAATGACATCAGCCCGTTTTACGGGCTGATGTTTTTTTATACCCATAGGGAAATGAAACCGACAGATGCCAGCCCGGTGAGCGCCAGTAAGGTGGTCATCATCGTCCACGATCGGAAGGTTTGTTTCTCATCCAATCCGAGATACTGACTTACCAGCCAGAATCCGCTGTCGTTCAAATGCGAAAAGATCGAGGCGCCCGAGGCTACTGCTATAACCATGCAGGCCATTTCCAGGGAAGAGAATGCTGTGTCAATAACCGGTGCCACCAACCCTGCGGCAGTAATCATAGCAACAGTTGCCGAGCCCTGTACGATACGCACCAGAGCGGCCATTATAAATGCAAAAAGCAGGATGGGTACGCCTAAGTCTGAGAGGGAATTGGCGAGAATTTCACCCGCACCCGTGTCTATCAGTACCTGCTTGAACACTCCACCCGCACCGGTGATGAGAATGATGATCCCCGCCGGAGCGAGAGATTTATTGCTGATCTTCTGAAGGTCCTTTCGGCTTACTCCTTTTCGTATGCCCAGAAAGTACCACGCCAACAGGTTGGCTATGATCAAAGCCGAAAACGGATGACCTATTAATGCGAACAAGGATGCCACGCCCGTATTTTCCATTCCGCTAACCTCACTATTCAGGAGGGTGTTGCAGAGGATAAGTACGATGGGAACGGCAATAAGCCATAATACCAGGCTGAAGCCTGAACTAAGGGTACTTTCGGAGGACTGATCTTGTACTGCCTCTGGTACAGGTGCATAAATGCGGTTGCCAATAAATTTACCGAAAAACAATCCACTTACCAGGGTAGTAGGGATTCCGGCAAGGATACCGATCATGATCACACTCCCCAGGTCGGCTCCAATTATATCGGCTACGGCTATGGGTCCGGGAGTAGGAGGTATAAATGCATGGGTTACCGCCAGTCCTGATAAAAGCGGGATTGCATAGAACAAAAGAGAACGCCCGGTTCGTTTTTGCAACGCATAAAGCATGGGCACCATCAGAATAAATCCGACCTCAAAAAATACCGGAATGGCAATAATAAATCCTGTTATGGACAAAGCCAGGGGGGCTTTGCGTATACCAAACCGTTCCAATAGGTGCGATGCAATGACCCTCGCTCCTCCGGAATGCTCCAGTATGGCTCCGAAAATAGCTCCAAGCCCGACAACCGTGGCCACATATCCCAGTGTTCCCCCCATCCCGCTTTGAACTGTTCCTATGATCCGGTCGGGTCCCATCCCGGCGATCAATCCAACTACTATGCTGCTGATCAGTAAGGATAGGAAGGCATGGATCCGCAATTTGAGGATAAGAAAAAGCAGCAGTGCGATTCCGGTAACAACGGCGGTAAGAATTAAGTGTTCGTTCATCATAAGGTTTATTCCCATTGGGTGTGATAAAAATCGGAGGAAGGATCCTCACGCTTCTGGTATTTATGAGCACCGAAATAATCCCGTTGTGCCTGGATCAGGTTTGCCGGACTGTTTGCCTCGGTGATCCCGTTCAGGTAGTTCAGGGCAGCGCTTAGTGCAGGGGTGGCAACATTACCTTTTATTGCGGCAATAATAACGGTTTGCAGGGCTGATCTGCAGGAGGCGGCGGTTTCAATAGTTTCTTCCTGCAGCATGATTTCCGGTTGATCTTTGAGGGTGGCAGACAGGGTTTCCATAAGAACAGACCTTATTATACAACCCTGCGTCCAGATCCGGGCTACCTCATGCAGGGCATAGGAATACGATTCTTCTGATATTCCGGCCTGCAGCAGTTCAAATCCCTGGACATGATTCATGAAACGGGCGAGGGTATAGGCCTGTTTCAGAATTTCGGGTTCCAGGGAGATGGGTTCCTGCGGAGGTGTGAAGCTTTGGTTAAGTCGGACGCGTTTCTCCTTGAAAAAGGATACATAACGCGCAAACAGCGATGCGGTTATCATAGAAACAGGAGTTCCGGTTTTAGCCCCTGCCACAGAAGCCCAGCTGCCTGTGCCTTTGTTGCCAGCTTTGTCGAGAATGGCATCCAGAAGAAGTTCTCCGTTCTCGTAATAATTCAGAATATCGCAGGTGATGGAAAGCAGGTAGCTTTCCAAAGGACCCCCGTTGAATGCTGAGAATACCTCATGCATCTTTTCGCTGGAGTATTCCCCGCGCTTCATCAGGTGATAGAGTTCGGCCAGCAGCTGCATTTCAGCATATTCTATACCATTATGAACCATCTTTACAAAATGCCCTGAACCATCTTTGCCCAAATAGGAGCAGCAAGGGGCACCATTTTTATCTTTCGCGGCCAGTAGCCACAGGTAAGGCGAGGCGATCAGGTATCCCTCGGGATGCCCCCCCGGCATAAGGGAGGGACCGGTAAGGGCGCCTTTCTCACCTCCCGAAATACCGCAACCAAGAAACCAGATGCCGGCTTCCTGCAATTCCCGGCTCAGTCGTTGGGTGTCTTTATAATGTGAATTTCCCCCATCGATGATCACATCCCCGGGATCAAGAAGCGCTTTGAGTTGACCGACAACCTGGTTGACAGCTACTCCTGAGGGAACCATAAGCAGGATCTTTCTCGGCTTCGACAGGGAAGAGGTGAACTCTTGAAGGTCGTTAAACCCTTTCGCCTCCTTTAATTCCGGGTAGGTCTTAATTCGTTTCTCGGCCAGGGCTTCTTCTCCTTCAGCCTCGCGGTTGTACAGTGCCAGCCTGATGTGTTTTGTCGCAAGATTTCTGCTGATACTGCACCCCATGACCCCCATGCCGATCACTCCGAATTCTGCTTTAACGGTAAGGTCTTCAAGAATGCTGTTGCAGATATCTTCAGGATCGCTTTCAATGGAATATACCAGGGCTTCCACGGGTTTTTCCAGGGTAAGGAATTGAGAGGTTAGCAGATCCGGAGGCATGAAATGCCCGGAACGGGAGTGTATCCGCTCCCTGATGGTGGATATGTCCCCGTCGAGATGAATGAATTTTACATGGTGCTCTATGCCTTTATCAAGGATACGTCGGTAATTATCTTTAAGGGCAGAACAAGCCAGGATGCAGCTTTCCTCTTTGTCTATATGGGTTTCGATCAATTCGTGCAAACGCTCGAGCCAGGGTTTTCTGTCTTCATCGTTCAGGGGTACCCCATGCTTCATTTTACGTAGGTTGGCCTCGGGATGATAGGCATCGGCATCTATAAAGGTAATACCGGTGGCACGCGAAAGCAGGTGCCCAATAGTGGATTTACCCGATCCTGAGACCCCCATTATGATCAGGGCAAGCGGTCTTGGTGTTTTCATGTAAAGAAGGTTGGTTGATTAAATATAGGAATTTTTAACCGGGTGGTTGCAGAGGAGTATGGGGTAAGGGATTATAGATGATTGATGATAAATTATAGATGGATACCAGGGATGTTTCAACTTCCCGACTCTAACACCCTGCCCGCCGTACAGCCAAGAAAGGAGGTGTACGGGGCATATATTCTGAAATAGATCGTCTTTGCGAGTCCCGTCTTGCGGGACGTGGCAATCTCCCTGATAAAGGTACCGGGTACGAGGAAAGGGATTATAGATGATTGATGGTAAATTATAGATGGATACCAGGGATGTTTCAACTTCTCGACTCTAACACCCTGCCTGCCGTACAGCCAAAAATGCAGGGGTACGGAGCACCTACTCCGAAACAGTTCGTCTTTGCGAGTCCCGTCTTGCGGGACGTGGCAATCTCCCTAATAAAGGTACGGTGGTACAAGCCTGCCTGTCGCCAGGTTGGGATCAAAAAAAAGTTCCGGGGGGCACCGGAACTTTATTTGTTATCCACGTAGTAGGTTAGTATTTGGATTTGGTTTTTGTTGTGAATTCCTGACATCAATTTGGGGCTCTGACATCAGCAACAAACTAACAACACTACTAATATAGAACAGGAAGAAAGGATTTAAAATTTTATGTTGTCAGAATAATCCTTATTGTTGTAAAGTGTTGTTTTAGAGTTATTTGGTTGTTTTTTGGGTTGCAGGTTACAGGTTATGGGCTACATCTGGAATCCTTTCCGGGAGAAAACCCTGATGTCCCGTCAGAAAGGCAGGAATTGTGAATGGTGAATTGTAAATGATGAATTGTGGAAAAGGTAGCTCAGGTTTGTCGTCTTTGCGAGTCCCGTCTTGCGGGACGTGGCAATCTCCCAAATAAAGGTACGGGGTACGGGGTACAAGGAAATGGATTATAGATTATTGATGATAAATTATAGATGCAGTAGACGCATTCGGTTTTAAAATTTACCGACTCCCAACTCACCACTCACCACTAACGACTCACGACTCACCACTAACCACTCAAAACTCACTCCTCCCATCGGCCCATTTTTCCTTCCCGGAAATCCTGGTAGGCCTGGGCGATCTCTTCCTCTGTATTCATCACAAAGGGACCGTGGGCAACCATAGGTTCGTTTAAAGGGTGGGCGTGACCGAGAATAATTATACTATCCCTTTGAGCTTCCAGGCTTAGTTTTGAGCCCTCATTTTCAAATTCTGCAAGGTGAAATTCCGGAATTTCCTTATCGTTTACATCAATAAGCCCTTTTACCACATAAAAGAAAATATTTCGTTCTCCCGGAATGTCCATATTTAGGGTGCTCCCTTTCTGCATCCGTATTGTACTGAGAAAGATATCGGTGAGGGTATTCACACTTCCTTTCCTTCCGTCCCAGTCTCCGGCTATCAGATCAGCTTCGATACCCGGGGCCGGTTGTATTTTCGCCAATTCGTCTGATTGCAATCCCTTGTAGGAAGGGGTAGTCATTTTGTGTTTGGCTGGCAGGTTTACCCATAGCTGAAGAATTTCCAGATCACCGCCTTCACGGATAAACTCATCGGATGATAACTCAGCGTGAATGAGTCCACTTCCGGCGGTCATCCATTGGATGCCTCCTCCGTTGATGACGCTCTTAGCCCCCGAACTGTCCTTATGGGCAATATCGCCCGAAATGATAAAGGTTACTGTCTCTATACCCCGGTGTGGATGCGGACCGAAAGGCAATCCGTTGTTATTTGGTGGGAAAAACTGGGGCCCATGGTGATTCAAAAAAATAAAGGGGTCTATCTGATCCAGTTGCCGGCTCGGGATAGGGGAATAGGTACTTAATCCACCCATTGGCCGGGACTCGGCCTTTATGATCCTGCTAATACTTCTCATGGTTTTTATTTCAAATTTAAGAAAGGAAAATTAAAGGAGAGGTTGAGGGGGAATGGTTAATGATGAATTGTAAATTATGAATTGTGGAAAAGGTAGCTCAGGTCTGTCGTCTTTGCGAGTCCCGTCTTGCGGGGCGTGGCAATCTCCCTGATAAAGGTACGAGGTAAGGGATTATGGATTATAGATGATAAATTATAGATGGATACCAGGGATGCTTTAAGTTCTCGACTCTACAAGCCCGCCTGCCGCAAGTTAGGGATCAAAAAAAAAGTTCCGGGGGGCACCGGAACTTTTTTTATGGTTATCCACGTAGTAGGTTAGTATTTGGATTTGGTTTTTGTTGTGAATTCCTGACATCAATTTGGGGCTCTGACATCAGCAACAAACTAACAACACTACTAATATAGAACAGGAGGGAAGGATTTAAAATTTTATGTTGTCAGAATAATCTTTATTGTTGTAAAGTGTTGTTTTAGAGTCATTTGATGGTCGATGGGGCGAGCCTTCCTGTCGTGCCGCCAGGTAGGCAGGGGTACGAAGCACCTACTCCGAAACAGTTCGTCTTTGCGAGTCCCGTCTTGCGGGACGTGGCAATCTCCCTAATAAAGGTACGGGGTACGGGGTACAAGGAAATGGATTATAGATTATTGATGATAAATTATAGATGATAAATTATAAATGCAGTAGACGCATTCGGTTTTAAAATTTACCGACTCCCAACTAAACACTCACGACTCCCGACTCACCACTCACCACTCACCACTAACGACTCCCGACTCCCGACTCACCACTCACGATTCACCACCCCCAACTTCCTTTTTAATAAACGCAAAGACATCCTGTGGATCTGCATCGTAATCGAACCAGGTGATCTCCGGGTCTTTTCTGTACCAGGTCAACTGCCGCTTGGCAAACCTTCGGGTATTTTTTTTGATCTCTTCCACGGCATGATCGAGGCTCACATGGCCATCCAGATGGTCGAATATTTCCTTGTATCCCACGGTTTGCAGGGCATTCAGGTCCTTGTAGGGGTAGAGTTGTTTCGCTTCTTCCAGCAGTCCGGCCTCCATCATTTTATCAACTCTGTCGTTGATCCTTTTATAGATCAATTCCCTGCTGGCATTCAATCCGATTTTAAGGGTGGTAAAAGGACGATCAGGTTTTGGCTGATTCAGAAAGGAAGAATACGGTTTTCCGCTTGCTATACAGATCTCAAGGGCTCTGATGAGGCGATGCGGATTATGGATGTCTACTTTTTCGTAATACACAGGATCTTTTTCCAGGAGTAACTGCTGAAGGGATTGTATTCCCTTTTCCCGGAATTGGGTGTTAAGGGCTTCCCTTACCGAAGCATCAACCTCCGGGAAGGCATCTATGCCTTTGATCAGCGCATCGGCATAGAGCCCGCTGCCGCCGGCCATGATCACATAGTCGTGCTTTTTAAAGAGGTGCTCAAGACACCCCAGCGCATCCTTTTCAAAATCGCCTACCGTATAGGGATCGTGGATGCTGATATGCTGGATAAAATGATGTTTTGCAGCCTGCAATTCCTCTGCATCCGGTACTGCGGTACCTATGGTCATTTCCTTAAAAAATTGCCGGGAATCGCTGGATATGATCTCTGTATTCAGGTGTTGGGCAAGGGCTATGGCCATAGCGGTTTTTCCAATGGCCGTAGGGCCTGACACGGTAATGAGGTGCTTTTTACTCATTCAGCAAAGATCCGCATTTATGGCAAAAATGGGCATCTCCCAGGTGATTTTCTTCCAGGCAATGCGGACATACCTGGGTATTGTCATGGACATAATCTTCCAGTTGCGATTGTTTCGCGAACTCGGAGGTCACTATTCCCGTGGGGACCGCTATGATCCCATAACCCAGGATCATAATAACGGCGGCAATTCCCTGTCCCAGGTTTGTTTGTGGTGCAATATCACCGTATCCCACAGTGGTCAGGGTCACAATGGTCCAATAAATACTTCGCGGGATGCTGGTAAATCCGGCATCTTCCCCTTCAATCAGATACATGATCGTTCCGAATATCACCGAAAGGATAAGTACTACATATATGAATACCGCGATCTTGATCCTGCTCGCCTTAAGGGCACGCCCCAGTTGAGAGGCCTCTCCAAGGTAGCGCATCAGTTTCAGGATCCGGAAAACACGAAGGAGTCTCAGAGCCCGAACAGCTAGAAGCACCTGTGTTCCAGCAAAAAAGTAGGAGATGTACAAAGGGATGGTAGAAATGAGATCTATTATACCGTAGAAACTGAAAATGTATTTAGTGGGTTTTTTAATGCTGATGATACGCGCAATATATTCTATGGTAAACAGAATGGTTACTACCCACTCAGCTTTCAGCAGAATATCGTGGTATTTGGCATCGATAGATTTAACGCTCTCCAGCATGACCAGGATCACACTGATAATAATAACAATGAATAACCCTATATCAAAGGCTTTACCCATAGGGGTATCTGCCTCGTAGATGATCTCGTGAAGTTTGAATTTCCAGCTGGACCTGGCGTCACTTTTTTCCGGCATTTTCGGATATAAATTTTGAAAGCTTAACTAAAGTTATGGGATTCTTGTTTTGTAACCTTACAAATTCGTTGAAAAATTCTTTCAATGCCGCGTATTGAGTTGGCGGGATTATCGGTTTATATATTTTCATCTGAAGCACTACCATCACATTTTCATCTAATTCCCTGATGTTGTAGATCAATTCTCCCGATGAATCGGGAAGCTCCAGGTGGAGATCCGCTGCTTTGTCTTCCAGCATAAATTCATCTCCCGTTTCAATAAAAATGGTGTATTCGATATTAAAAGGGTGACCGAAGTCTACCGGGTAGGTTCGCGATTGCTGGGTAAAAGGACTTTTTTTGTAGGACTCGAGGATAAATGGATTAACAAAAAGACGATCTTCTTTTACGTCTGTATTCATGTCGATCTCAAAACTTTCGGTTAATCGTTCATCAGAAGACGGAAGTCCCTGGTTTTCATAATGGGTTAATGAAAAGTCACCCCTGGCTTCCAGCATCTTTTCAATGTCCGCTAAATAGGTTCCCTCTGAGGTGTTTCGTATTTCTTTTCTTTTTTCTGAAGCATAATATCCTGAAGAGATCTTGCGAACCCTTGCCTTTCCGGCTCCCGGGTCTAAGGAGGCCTGAAAAATCTGCCTGCTGTAGGCTTCCGGTTGCAAAAGTGGGATCCAGGATCCGCCATCCTTGAAATCCAGCAGCCTTCCGTACTGATTGAGCATTTCGAAGCGAATCATCCCAAAGGTAAATTCCTTTTCAGACAGGTCCAGCAGATAGGAACGCTCTTCCAGATCCAGTTTAACGATCAGGGCATTAAAATCTGAGATAGCAGGTATCTGTTGGGAGGGAACTCCGTTATCCCGGGTAGATACCAACACGGGAAATGCCTTTAATCCGGCTGCATGAAGCGCATTGAGTAAGATCAGGTTCAGTTCTGTACTGCTGCCTTCCCTGCTTTCAAAGGCATCCTTAACATCGATCTCTCCGAACAGTTGGTCTTTTTCATTCCAGAAAAGCTGTTTCTGCAGGTGGTAAAATAGCTTTTGGGCCGTTTCCAGATTTGTAGGGGTATTCATTAGGTGTTCAGGCAAAGCATTCCGGAAGTACCGCCCCTTTTGAGATTCCCGTCCGATATCATCTGTTCTGAGTTCCTTTTCCACCGTTTCCCAACTTTTTGTGTAATGTTCCTTTTTTCCGGTGAAATTTTCAAAAGTGGTGAGCTCGTATCGAAGTGCGGAAAGGTAATTGGGCTTGGCCGTCATGTATTCTTCTTCTCTGAAAGCCGGAATATTATCCATGATATACTCACTTACTACGCAATCTGCAGTGCCCAAACCACGGAAATAAAAACAATTATGAATGATCTTGTCATTTTGATGGTCCAGTTTTAAGGTGCCGTTTAACTTGATGTGATATTTGTAGTTCGCAGGAATATTGGTATGAAACTCACTATGTAGCTTGGGAATCTCTCCCTGAAATTCCCAGGATTGAAAATTATACAGGAAAGGCGATTTTACTTCATAGGTGTAATCAATAACACTGCCGGTCTGTACATTGGGAACGGTAAACCTAACGAGAGTAACCGTTTCGCTGACATCCTGATAATAAATGTCCTTTTGGTCAAGCATACCTCCGCTTCTGTCCGGATTAATTGCGATAGCCCTTACTTCCTTCAGAATTTCCCTGCTGTTGTCTGAGGCCGATTTGACCAGAGGGATCTCCACATTGGCGTACGTAAGCCCGTTCTTATTCAGGATCTTAATCCGGGTTGTTTTTTTGAAAAACAGGGCCGGTCTGCCCAATTGATCTTTCCTGATCTCAGCCTCGCCCTTTTCATATAAAACCAGGGCATTGGCTGTTGTATCCTGCGGATATTCCTTCATTAAGAGTAAATTCGGTGAAATTTTCCCAAAGGTAATTTCCCACTGAGCACAAGACATCTGATAACAAAAAATGACGATCAGACCAAATAAGGTAAGTGGTTTGTTCATGAAGAGGAGGTTGGTTAAGGTGTTCTAAGTCGGTTTTCAAAAAGTATAGATCCTGAATTTATTCTTTTTCCGTAGAAATTTTTCTACAATATGGCGATTAAATGGATCATTTGAAAGCGGACTGATCAAAGATTTGATCACCTCATAGGATTGGATCTGGTAATTGAGATTTACAAATGCATATCCCTTAAGGACTCCATCTTCAATTAAGAGGGCACTTTTTTCTTCAATGGTTCTGCCTTTGCCGGTAACGATCAGGTTTTTATGCGCCAGGGTAGCACTTTCCAATGCTTTTTCCACTCGCTCATTGTACGCTTCGGGGGTCTCCTTACTGATGCATGCGCCGTGGCAGGTACCTTCTTCATAGGCTGAGCACTGTTTTCGGGCTTCACTCAGGCCGGTTAGTTTAAGGCACAATTCATTCTTCTTACTGAAATCTGCCAGGAAGGTTCTGGCTTCCGGCCAGCTGTTAAAGCTGGTAACATAACTTTTTTGTCCCTTGTATTGAACAATTTTCAAGGCTAGATAGCCCTGGGGGGTCTTTTCCTTTTTCAGGATTAGTTTAAAGGGTTTACGACGATCTTTTCTGTTGTACCTGGGCCGGTTCTGTATGATTTCTTCATTTTCTTTGAGCGCGGCGATCATCTCTTCCCCGGTTTCCTCATAGGTTACTGCCCGCATTTCTTTTTGCAGACTCCGGTATTTTTTGCCCGCAGAGGTAAATTTTTTGTTGATACTGGCTTTGAGGTTCTTGCTTTCTTCTATGTAGATCACCTCTCCCTTATCGTCGTGCATATAATACAGGCCTGTACTGGATGGCATATCCTCTACGATATCCAGCAGTCTTTGACTCAGGATGCCCGTGCTGGCCGAACGTACGGTATTCTTCAGTATTTCCTTATTGTGGTCCTTGTTGAGCAGGATCCGGAACAGTTTCAGCGTAGCCTGTGCATCTCCGTTGGCCCGGTGCCTGTCGCTTACTGGTATTCCTAGCGATCGAACCAGTTTTCCAAGGCTGTAGGAGGGCTGCTCGGGGATAAGACGCTGTGAAAGCTCTACTGTGCAAAGGGATTCCCTTTGAAAATCGTACCCTAATCGACGGAACTCGGTTTGCAGAATTCGGTAATCGAACTGGGCATTATGGGCTACAAGTATGCAGCCGTCCGTGATCTCCACGATGCGCTTGGCCACTTCGAAGAATTTCGGAGCGCTCTTTAGCATCGTATTGTTGATGCCGGTAAGTTTTACCACAAAGGGTTGGATCTCTTTTTCAGGATTAACCAGGCTGATAAACTGGTCGGTGATTTCATGTCCGTTAAAGCGATAAATAGCGATCTCGGTGATCCCCTCTTCGTTATACTTCCCGCCGGTTGTTTCTATATCAAGAATTGCGTACAATACTTCCGTTTTAGTTATAATTGCGTTCCCCGAAAATACTGCTGCCAATTCGAACCATGGTACTTCCGCAGGAAATTGCGGTTTTGTAATCGCCACTCATCCCCATGGAGAGGATTTCCATTTCAAGATGAGGCCATTGATCCTGACGTTCCTTAAGAGCCTCAAACAACTCTTTAAGAAAGGTGAATTCCTCTTTTACCCGATCGGTATTATCGGTAAAGGTGGCCATGCCCATAAGGCCTTTGATCCGGACGTGTTTCATGTTCCGGAAACTCTCTGAAGCGAGTAATTCTTCCAGTTCCTGTTCGTCAAGACCAAATTTGGTCTCTTCCTTAGCAATATGCATTTGCAGCAGGCAATCTATAGTCCGGTCATGTTTTTTGCCTTGCTTCTCAATTTCCTTCAAAAGCTTCAGGCTGTCAACCCCATGAATGAGATGGACAAAGGGAGCCATGTATTTTACCTTATTACGCTGTACATGACCAATCATGTGCCACCGGATGTCTTTCGGTAATTCGTCATACTTAGCGGTCATTTCCTGAACTTTATTTTCTCCGAAATCCCGGTGTCCGGCCTTGTAAGCCTCCATGATGTCTTCTTCCGGTTTCGTTTTTGAAACCGCAATAAGCTTTACATGTTCCGGTAGGTCCGTTGAAATTTCCTTGAGGTTTTCCGCTATCATTTGTATCGATGTTTTGCCTAATATATTAAAAATTCGCAGAGGGGAAGTCCGCTTTGTCAGCATATGTTTTTCCGGTGCAGGTTCCCTTGCTCTAAGGGTTACAAAAGCAGAGGCCCGGGAATAGTCCACCGGCAGATTTGCAGCGCATTCGCCCCCTATTTAATTCCTTCGGAGATTCTGTGCTATGCATTCGGACAAAGGACTTTAGAAACCTCGTTCCGCATGTGATGGTGAACCTCCGAAGGAATATTAAAAATCGTGTGCTGAATTATTTCAGAAACATGGACGATGGCTTTTCGGCCTTTCTGGATTCCGAATAATCGTAAAATCCTTCTCCTGACTTCACTCCGAGTTTACCGGCCATCACCATATTCACCAGCAGGGGGCAGGGGGCATATTTCGGATTTTTGAATCCGTCGTACAATACATGAAGAATAGAAAGACAAACGTCTAAGCCGATAAAATCGGCCAGCTGCAGTGGTCCCATCGGGTGGGCCATTCCCAGTTTCATTACCGTATCGATTTCCTTAACGCCTGCAACCCCGTTATAAAGGGTTTCGATCGCCTCGTTGATCATGGGCATAAGAATCCTGTTAGCCACAAAACCGGGGTAATCGTTCGCTTCCACCGGAACTTTGTTCAACTGCTGAGAGAGTTCCATGATGGCAGCGGTAACCTCGTCTGAAGTGTTATATCCTCGGATCACTTCTACCAGTTTCATGATAGGTACCGGGTTCATGAAATGCATCCCGATCACTTTTTCCGGCCGATTGGTTGCTGTAGCAATACGGGTAATGGAGATCGAGGAGGTATTGGTGGCCAGGATGGCTTCCGGCTTACAAACCTCGTCCAGTTGACGAAAAATTTTAAGTTTGAGCTCTTCATTTTCTGTGGCAGCTTCCACCACCAGGTCGGCATCCTTAACCCCTTCTTCCATATTCGTAAAGGTGGTGATCCCCTTGAGTGTGGCCTCTTTCCTGGCTTCGTCTATAGCCCCTTTGGAGACCATCCTGTCCAGGTTTTTACTGATGGTGCTTAGCCCTTTTTCAAGCGATTTTTCAGAGATATCGATCAGGTTTACTTTAAAATCGAATTGTGCGAAGGTATGGGCGATTCCGTTTCCCATGGTTCCGGCTCCAATAACTGCGATATGTTTCATGAACTATGTTGGTTTTTAGTGTTTGTTTTCCATTTTAGTGTTTTTGTTCTACGAGCCTAACGATCTCCATAGCCACTCTCAGGGCTTCTGTGCCCTGTTCCAGGGTTACAGGAGGCGTAGTGTTATTGTTGATGGCCTTTGCAAAGGCTTCCAGCTCATCGAGGATGGCATTGTTCTGGGTAACCTTAGGATTCTCAAAGTAGATCTGCTTTTTCTCTCCTTCCGCATTTTGCAGTACCAGGGCGTATTCCCCGGGGTTCTCCGGGGCATTTTTCATCTTGACCACCTCAACCTTTTTCTCCAGGAAATCAACGGAGATGTAGGCATCCCTTTGAAAGAACCTCGATTTTCTCATGTTTTTCAGGGAGATCCTGCTGGCTGTGAGGTTGGCAACACATCCATTTTCGAACTCGATTCGGGCATTGGCAATATCCGGGGAGTTGGAGATCACATCCACGCCACTGGCCACGATATGGCGTACCTTCGATTTGACCACACTCAGGATAATGTCGATATCGTGAATCATGAGGTCCAGGACTACCGGCACATCGGTACCCCGCGGATTGAACTCTGCAAGGCGGTGGGTTTCGATAAACATTGGATTTTCCAGCTTTTCTGCCACCGACATAAAAGCAGGATTAAACCGCTCGACATGGCCTACCTGGCCCATAACGCCTTTTTCGCGTGCCATTTCGATGATGGCACGGGCCTCTTCAACGGTTTTGGTAATGGGTTTCTCCAGGAAGATGTGTTTGCC
The DNA here is from genome assembly GCF_020166515.1 of Robertkochia flava. Classification (GTDB taxonomy): domain Bacteria; phylum Bacteroidota; class Bacteroidia; order Flavobacteriales; family Flavobacteriaceae; genus Robertkochia; species Robertkochia flava. The sequence continues at coordinate 117,405 of NZ_JAINZT010000006.1, forward strand.
TTTGCTAACCGCTTTTATAGCGCAGTCGTAATGCGAAAGTGTTGGCGTAACAATATCAACCATATCAACCCGGTCTATAAGTTCATCGATAGAACTGAAATAGGTATACCCGAATTCTTCCGAAACCTTTTTTGCATTATCTGCATCCGGGTCATAAAACCCGACCAATTCATACTGATCTGATTGCTGAAGTAATTTTAGGTGAATTTTCCCAAGGTGACCTGCACCTAGAACCCCTGCTTTAAGCATAGTGTATTATTTTCCACAAAAATAAACTTATAAAGGCATTCTTTCAACCGGATGCACTATAAATTTGGTAAACTAAGGTCATCAGAAGATCGAAAAACGGGGAATATTTTTAATTTTACCACCTGTTAAAACCCAGCCACTTTTGAAAGATAGCCTGAAACATCAGGGCATGAGAAATAAACTTGCCCAAACGGTTGAAGCCAAAGGAATTAAAGATAAAAAGGTGTTGAAAGCGATAAAAAGCATTCCGCGTCACCTTTTTATGGATAGTAGTTTTGAAGATCATGCCTACCAGGACAAGGCCTTTCCCATTGCGGCCGATCAGACGATCTCCCAGCCTTATACCGTGGCCTTTCAAACCGAACTTCTGGAGATAAAACCCGGGGATAAGATCCTGGAAATAGGTACCGGAAGCGGATATCAGACAGCGGTTCTGCTGGAAATGGGAGCCCAGGTGTTTACTATAGAACGCCAGCATGAATTGTTCAAGAAGACCAGCAGATTTCTTCCCAAACTGGGTTACAAACCCAAGCGTACGATCTTTGGTGACGGGTATAAAGGGTTGCCGGAAGAAGCGCCCTTTGACGGTATCATCGTCACCGCAGGTGCCCCATTCGTGCCCAAGCCTTTGTTGTCGCAGCTGGATGTAGGAGGGAAGCTGGTGATACCGGTAGGAGATGAGGTTCAGGTGATGACCAGGTTTATCCGCAAATCGGCAACTGAGTTTGAGAAGACGGAATACGGGGATTTTCGTTTTGTACCCTTACTGGAAGATAAGAACTGATCAGAACGATTTCTTGATTCGGTCTAATTGCCGCTTGCTGTCCCTGTCTTTTATAGTTTCCCGTTTATCGTAAAGTTTTTTACCCTTTGCCAGGGCGATTTCCATCTTGGCCAGTCCCCGGTCATTGATAAATACCCGCAAGGGAACAATGGTATTTCCTGAATTTTTGACCTGTTTATGCCACTTTCTCAATTCCTGTTTCTTAAGCAGGAGTTTGCGCTCACTCTTGGGCTGGTGATTGAAGTGGGTGGCATGAGTGTATTGCTGTATGGTCATATTGATCACAAAGAGCTCTCCATCCTCATTGAATTCGCAGAAACTTTCGGCAATGGAAGCCTTTCCCTGGCGTATCGATTTTATCTCTGATCCCGCCAGGACGATCCCTGCAATATAGGTGTCGAGGATCTCGTATTCAAAACGAGCCCTTTTGTTCTTTATGTTGATGTTATTCTTCATAGGCGTGGTCAAATTTAACATTAATTACCGAGAAAACTGTTTCCTGCTCCCCATGGATTTATTCCCGGTGAACCGTTATATTTGCAGCCGAAAGTTTTGAAAAATCAATTCAGGTACTATGAAAAAGACCCTCTTACTGATGCTTACCCTTACCGGATTGTATTCCTGTACCCCAAGCGCCGATGAAATCGTGGAAAAAGCCATGGAGCAAGCAGGTGCAGATCAATTCGATGGTAAAGAGATCCGCTTTGACTTCAGAGATAAGCATTATCGTTCTTATCGAAAAGATGGGAGATATCTGCTTGAACGTAGTTTTCAAAAGGATTCTATGGAGATCAGGGATGTTTTAACCAACGATGGTTTTGAGAGGTTTTCCAATGATAGCCTGATCGCGGTAGCAGACAGCATGGCTGTGAGATATTCAAATTCGGTGAATTCGGTGCATTATTTTGCTTATTTGCCTTATGGGTTGAATGCTCAGGCTGTAAATAAGGAACTGTTAGGCAAGGTCCGTGTAAATGATAAGCCTTACTATAAGGTAAAAGTCTGGTTTGATGAGCAGGGTGGCGGGTCTGATTACGAAGATGTGTTTTTGTACTGGATTGGACAAGAAGATTTCCAGATCGATTACCTCGCCTACGAATACCATACCAATGGAGGAGGTATCCGCTTCAGGGAGGCTTTTAACCGCAGAAATATCGACGGTATCGATTTTGTGGACTACCGTAATTATAAACCCGCTGCGCAGAAAGCAACGCTATTTACCCTGGACAGCCTTTATATGAATGATGGTCTTGAACTGCTTTCCCTTATCGAACTGAAGGACGTTAAGGTTGGTCCGTGTGAGGACTGCAAATAGGCTCCGGATGGAGTATAATGGGTCTGGCCTCACCTGCTAAATACTGCACGATGTATAGATTTCCGTTGTTCGAATCGTCAATATCAGGATATTTCTCAGTACCCATGAGCTGATTGACAAGTGCTGGGGTTGTATTGCTGTGACCAACCACAAGAACATGTTGTCCCTTATGCTTCTGCGACCAGTTCCTTAAATTGGTCGTATCCGGATCGTAAAGATCGATCTTCAATGCTTTAGCTTCAGCAACCGGTGTTACTGTTTGTACCGTTCTTTTATAGTTAGTGCTGTATACCGCAGTAAGTGGTACCTGGTTTAAGACTTCCTTCCAGTAATCCGCCCGCATGTGTCCCTTTTCTGTAAGTTCCGGATCCCTGTTTTCCGGATTGCTCCTGTCTTTTTCTGCATGACGAATCAGATAAAATGTAGTGGTCTCTTCCAATTTTGGGGATTCCATATTGTTGTGAACCTCCTGATCACAGGAAGCAAAAAACAGGATAAACATGTAAAACGACAGGTAAATTGGTCTCATTTCAGAAATTTTTTACCAAGATAAGTTTTTCTCCGATTAAAGCCCTAAAGTCTTGTAGGGTTGATGTTTCCGTAGCTGGGAAAGTCTTATTAGCATTTCTTAAAAAGTGCATTTCATCGAAAAAACAATGCAGATAATCGGAGTATTTAAATTGTTTACCTATCTTCATTTTACAAAATGTAGGAAAAATCATGTTCTGATTCATTATTTATCCTACTGCCCCAAAACCGAAGATTATGAAAAAACAACCATTATTAGTATGCATTTTGTTTTTTTATACGCTAATGGGCCAGGCCCAGAACCTACAGCAACCAGAACCGGGTTTTACCCATGCGTGTATCAGCAATTCCTTCAATGCTTTTGAAGTAGCCTTTTCCTTTACCGGAGGGGCATTTAACAGCGACAACGCGTTTATAATAGAACTTTCGGATTCGACAGGAGATTTCTCTGAAATTACCGTTCTAAAGACCGTAACCGATAAGAATAATGCTTATGAGTTTAAAACTGCACTGGAATTTCCTCAATCCTTATCGGGGAAAGGGTATCGGCTAAGGATCAGGGCTACCTCTCCGGCAATGGTGAGTGAACCAACTGCCGCCTTTGAAGCCTTTTATGTTCCAGACACCCAACTTATCCTTAATAATTACGAGGCCTCTAGTCTGTGTGCTGCAGAGCCTACGCTTCTTGAACTCAATGAAGACATTGCCGATTCCTATATCTGGTATAAGGACGGAGAAGTTTTCACCCAGACCGATGTTCCTTATTTGAATATTGAGCAGGCCGGTCAGTATTATGCAGAGCCGGATCTCGGAGCCTGTTCCGGATCCCTCATTTCGAATATTGTAACCGTAGATGCGCTGGATCCTATAACGGTGTCCCTGGGAGTGCCCCGGGAAATCGTTTCATGTACTAATGAAGACATTACATTAAAAGCTGCTTCCGACGACCCTTCGCTTACCTATCAATGGTTCAGGAACGACAGTCCGGTTGCCTCACCTGTTAACGGCAATTCTTCATATAGTTTCAGCACGGGAGAAACTACTTTCGGAAACTATTACCTGAAGGCTACCAATGTAAACGGCTGTTCTGCTGTAACAGCTACTGTCGTGGTAAGCGAAAAGGATCCGCTTCAAATCTCCCAACTAACCCCTGACCATGCCGTTATTCTGGGGAATACGAGTATGGATCTCGGTCTGGAGGCTAATAAATCCGGATTGGAAGTGGTATGGTACCGGGATGGCAATGAGGTGGATCGGGGGACAGACAGGTTACATCTCACGGTAAGCGGGGAAGGGGTATATGTAGCCGAGATCACAGACCCTGCGGGCTGTGGTACCTCTATGGTTTCTTCGGAGTTTTATGTATATGAGCCGGTAAGCTTTACTGCAGTGATTGGATTAGATGAGGAATATTCTCCTTGCGATAATTCCAATGCCAATATATCCCTGGAATCACTTTATGGATTGCTCTCCAATGGAGATCAGTTTCCGGTAGATTCTTCTCTATACCACAATTTTGAATTTAACTGGATCAGGGATGGGGAGCTCCTGTTGTCGGGCCCATCTCAAATTGCGCTTAACGATCATACCTATACCGGGGAATATGTTTTAGAGGTGGTTTATGCAGGAGAAACATTCTGGTCTGCTGCTCAGGAGGTTCATATCGGATTACCGGAAATAACCCTTGTTCAGGAAAATGCCCTGACCTGCCTGGAGGCAGCTGTGCTGAAGGTACCAGTAATGGAAGAGGTAATTTATACCTGGTACAGGGATGACATTATTATGTATTCCGGTCTGGAAGCTTCCTACGAGGCAGATCTTCCCGGGGTTTACAGGGTAGAGGCCGAGTATATGGGATGCCTGGTAAGTTCAGGAAAGAAAGACGTGGTGGCAGAGCAGGATGCTCTTGTAAATGTATTCCCGGGTGATCGGGTGGCATTAATTCCCGATCAGGAGGTAGCCCTGGTTGCCAGCGGGGCAGAAGCCTACACCTGGAGCAATGGGTCAGGAGAAATACTTTCTCAAAGTGAAACGCTGAATGTAAGCGATGAAGGTATTTATTACCTGACAGCGGTTACAGGTGGATGTGAAACTAAAAAGGAAGTGGAGGTATATTTCAACCTTACCACCGCCATACCCAATGTGGTGACACCCAACAGTGACCAGGTAAATGATCGATGGGTATTGCCGCAAAAACTTCTCGACGATCCCGAGCTGCAGGTGATTATCTGTGACTCTTATGGAAACCCGGTATTAAAGACCAATAATTATGATAACAGCTGGCCTTCTTCGGTGGAGCAGTTGTCTTCCGGGGATCCAAATTATTTCTACATCCTGAATAAGGGAGGTCGGAATATTCAGAAAGGAATGATTACCCTGGTCAGGTAAGGAACCTAATCCCTGGAATTATGGAAAAGAAACATATATATATAGCCATCCTTGTATTCCATTGGTTTGCCATGCTTGCTGCTCAGGAAGCAGATACGCCAACCATTGTAGACTGGAGGCAACACAATCTAACCAAGTACAACAGGATGCTGGTACATCCGGCCTACAGTGTGGTGGGGGAAGAGGGAACGGCCATCAGTTTCTGGAGCCGTATCCAGTGGACCGGAGTAAACAATTCCCCACAGACCTTCCTGCTGAATTATTCAGGGAAGGTCGGGGCCTCTTCCGGAGCTGGAATCGGACTCTATCAGCAAAATCTGGGATTGCTTACAGATTCTGGTATGTTAATGAATTATGCATACCGGGCGAGATTCAGTGAGCATACTTATCTTTCCTTTGGTATCAATTCAGCCCTCTTCCGGCGAGGCCTGAACAAAAATGCGGTAAGCTCGTCAGAACCCGACCCGGCAATCCTTGAAAACCAGGATGATTTCCTTTGGATCTTTATGCCCGGGATCAATCTTAGTATTGGTGGGGTGGATATAGGGGTGTATGCAGAAAACCTTTTTGATTATAACCTTAACGAGTCGAGGTCGGTTACAGGATTTGACCATAAGATCTACTCTGCCCAACTTGGGTATACACACGAATTTAAAAATGCCATTGGCCTTTTGGATGGGGCAAAATGGCGATCATTGTCTTATGCAAAGACGCAACCCAACAATCAACCCCAGTATGGAGGAAGTACCCTGTTGGACCTGCCCCGTTATGGCTGGTTGCAAATGGGATATAACAATGTATACGGTATTAATGGTGCCCTTGGGGTAAAACTCGGGGACGGGATTAGTGTGGGAGTGATCTTTGAGACGGGTACCAATCTGAGCAACCGTAATTTTGGTCCTACCTACGAAGCTATGGCTACTGTGGAATTAGGTGGTCGCAGAAACAGGAATTCCAGAAACGGTCTTGCAGCCTATGCCCCAAAAAAGGGAACTCAAAAGGTTGCCAACCAGGCTGATCAACAGAACCCGGAAGGTGACCATTCAAAAGCAGAAGATATACCAGTCACTCCCGGTGCCCCTTTAAAAAGAGTGTATGCCGTTTTTGGAGCCACTACTAAGGAAACACAAAAACAGGACACCCCTATGGTGGGGCGCCCGGTAAGTGTTGAGAATACTGGGGAAGAGATTGCTATTAAGAAAAAAGAAGATCAAAACCAGGACCTGGAACGGATCGTAGCGGAGGTTTTAAAGGATGAAATTACGACACCAGCGGAAACCACCGGGAGTACAAAGAAAAGCAAACCGCTGCCTTCTTTAACCGGATCCGGCCATCAGGAGATGCTGTCTCCTAAATCGGAAACGGATGTCCATCCGGATGCGGAAAAGACAGTTGTTGCAGCTACCTCCGTTATCAGGGAAAAGGCTGTACCTGCAGATAATGACAGTGTTCAGGAAGATGTGGCGGAAGCAGAATCAGAAGCTTTGGTTACCCGGAAGGTATTTGGAGAAACGACTTCGTACCGCACCTTAAAAGCTGCCACAGGAGTCGAAAAGGGATTCTACCTGGTAGTTAATGTTTTCTCCAGGGAACATTATTTTAAGGATTTTACCAGCGAACTCCGGGAAAAGGGATTTGAACCCCTCTACTTTAAAAACCCCGACAATGATTTTTGGTATGTATACCTGGCTTATGCCGATAATTATTACAGGGTAAAACAACTTCAGCGATCGCATCTGGATGGACAGTACAAACAAGACAAATGGGTGTTGTGGGTAAAATAGATGTAGTTTAGTATGAAAAAAAGGCCCGCCACGGGCCTTTTTTTATGCTTTTACTTCCGGAAATTCTTTTCCTTCAAGGATCACCCTGTCAATATTGTTGTTTCCAAAATCATAGGGGAGGTACTCGTAAGACGGTATTTCCCTGGTTATGATGAAACTGGCTTTTTTTCCTTTGGTGATGCTTCCATGAGAGGTGGAAAGTCCCATGGCATAGGCCCCGTTTACTGTTGCGGCGTTAATGGCTTCCTCCGGTGTCATTCTCATTTTAATACAGGAAGTGGCAACCGCCAGATTCATATTGCCGCTTGGCGCTGTTCCCGGGTTGTAATCGGTGGCAATGGCCAGGGGGAGTCCTGCATCAATGATCTTCCGTGCAGGCGTGTAGGGTATGGATATAAAGAAGGAGCACAGTGGCAGGGCCACCGGTATGGTGGAACTGTCCTTCAGGGCTTCCAGGTCGTTTTCATTTAAAACTTCAAGGTGGTCTACACTTAAAGCCTTGTTCTTTACAGCAGCCGGTATACCTCCAATAATGTTAAACTGGTTGACATGTACCTTTGGGGCGAGATCATATTGGGCAGCAGCTTCAAGGAGCCGTTCCATGTCTGCTACCGTAAAATAGCCTTCCTCGCAGAAAATATCAATATAATCCGCCAGTTTCTCCCTGGCAACCTCGGGCAGGATCTCATCGATTACCATATCCATGTAGCCTTCCCGGTTATTTTTGTAATTGGCAGGAATGGCATGAGCACCGAGGAAGGTTGATTTAATGCTTACAGGATATTCTTTTTGCAGTCGTTTAATTACTCGGAGCATTTTCAGTTCGGCTTCTTTGGTAAGTCCGTAACCACTTTTGATCTCTATAGCTCCGGTTCCCTGGGCAATTACCTGTTCCAGGCGCTGTCTCGATTGCTCATAAAGTTCTTCTTCGGAGGTTTTTTGCAGCCTTTCTGCCGAATTGAGAATACCACCACCCTTTTTGGCGATCTCTTCATAGGTGAGTCCGTTGATCCGGTCAACAAATTCCTGTTCCCGGTTCCCTGCGTATACCAGGTGGGTATGGCTGTCTATCCAGGTGGGAAGTACGAACCGTCCCTTCAGGTCGACCACCCTGTCTGCAATTTCGGTATTGACATACCGCATCTCGCCAAAGTCGGCTATGGTATCGTTTTCCACCAGTAAAAAAGCGTCCTGTAGCCTGGGAAGAATATTCATAGCTCTCCCTTTGAGAAGGGTTACATTTCTGTCTCTTACCTGTAAGAGTTCCTTTATGTTTATATAGAGTGTTTTCATGATCTGAGCCTTAAACTCAAAGGTATTAAAACATTTAGGAAAGCTCTTGGTAATAGCGTAAATTTGAAGTACAAAGCGCTATTTATGAATAAAGGAATTTATATCGCCACCCTGGAGGCCAACAGCGGAAAATCGCTGATCTCCCTGGGGCTGATGCGAACGCTCCTGGGTAAGACTTCAAAAGTGGCTTATTTCAGGCCTGTGATTGAGGACCTTCCTGAAGGAAAAATGGACAATCACATCGAAACCATTCTGAGTTATTACGAGCTTCCTATCCCTTATGAGGATTCTTATGCATTTACCCGTTCAGAAGTCATTCAGATGCGTAATAAAGGGCAATCGGGTGATATTATGGATGCCATCATAGACCGGTATAAGAAACTGGAGAGTCAATACGATATGGTGCTGGTAGAGGGATCCGATTTTTCAGGGGAAGGCAGTGTATTCGAATTCGATGTAAATGTACTTATAGCGAGAAACCTGGGATTGCCAACCATTATCGTAGCCAGTGGTGTCAATAAAACCAAGGAAGAGCTCCTGGGAAGTATGGAGATGGCTTACAAGACCTTTATGGGGAAGGATGTGGATGTGATCGCTCTCATCGCTAATAAGATTCAACCTGAAAACCTGGAGCTGGTTACCGGGGAAATGGGCAGGTTTCTGCCTGAGGAGGTGGAGCCCTTTGCCATTCCGCTGATGAATACCCTTTCCAATCCCACCATCAAAGAGATCATGGAAGCACTGGATGGAAAAGTGGTGATAGGGGAAGAATACCTGGATAACCAGGTGGGAAGCTATGGGGTAGGAGCCATGCAATTGCGTAATTACCTCAATCACCTCAATAACGACAGCCTTGTGATTACACCCGGCGACCGGGCAGATATAATCCTTGGGGCACTACAGGCCAATATATCCAGCAACTACCCGAGAATCTCCGGGATCGTGCTTACCGGAGGCCTGATCCCGGAAGAGTCGATCCTGAGACTTATCGACGGACTCTCGCAGGTGGTTCCTATTATATCGGTACAACAGGGTACTTTTAATGCCACCAACATGATCGGGGATATACAGGCCAATATCTATGCCAGCAGTATACAGAAAATAGAGACCTCTATCGATACCTTCATGAAATATGTCGATTTCGACGCTGTCATAGAGCATCTTATCAACTTAAAGCCAAGGGGGATTACCCCGAGAATGTTTCAGTACGATCTGATGAAAAGGGCCCAGAAGGAGAAAAAGCATATCGTCCTTCCCGAAGGTTCAGACGAAAGGATCCTGCTTTCCGCATCGCGTTTACTGGCGATGGATATCGTTGATATTACTCTTTTAGGAGAGCCTTCTAAAATAGAGGAAAAGATAACACAATTGGGGATCCAGTTTCCCAACCGACGTCCGCATATCGTTAACCCGGTTTCATCCGGGCACTTTGAAGATTATGTGCAGACTTTTTACGAGTTAAGGAAACACAAGAATATCAATATGGATATCGCCAGGGATATGATGAGTGATGTTTCTTATTTTGGGACCATGATGATCTACAAAGGCCATGCAGACGGAATGGTATCGGGAGCGGTACATACCACCCAACATACCATAAGGCCAGCCCTGCAGTTTATCAAGACCAAACCGGGGGTGAGTGTGGTGTCTTCCATATTCTTTATGTGCCTGTCAGATCGGGTTTCTGTATTCGGAGATTGTGCGATTAACCCGAACCCAACCGCAGACCAGCTCGCAGAGATCGCGATCTCTTCGGCAGACAGTGCAAAGGCATTTGGAATAGAGCCCAAAATAGCCATGTTATCCTATTCTTCGGGAACTTCCGGAAAAGGGCAGGATGTGGATCGCGTTAGGGAAGCTACCGAGATCGTTAAATCGAAACGACCGGACCTCAAGGTCGAGGGGCCCATTCAGTATGATGCTGCGGTGGATATGACCGTAGGCCGGAGTAAGTTACCCGATTCTGAAGTGGCCGGTCAGGCCAACGTGTTGATCTTTCCAGATCTCAATACCGGAAATAATACCTACAAGGCTGTGCAAAGGGAAACCGGAGCCCTTGCGATTGGTCCTATGCTTCAGGGCCTGAACAAACCGGTGAATGACCTGAGCCGTGGGTGTACTACCGATGATGTGTTTAATACAGTGATCATTACTGCTATTCAGGCGCAGGGTCTTTAATATAAAATTTTTGAAAATCATATGAACGCGATACTAGTTATTAACTCCGGTAGCTCCTCCATCAAACTTCAACTGATAAAAATGCCCAGTGAAAGTGTGGTAGCCTCGGGGCTTATCGAGCGTATAGGCCTGGAGAATTCGGCCCTGCACCTGCAAACGGGCAAGCATAAGATCTCCAGGGAGCTCAGCATCCCTGATCACGAAACCGGGTTAAAAGAAATTACCCGGTTACTCATGGATGAAGAACAGGGGGTTATCAGAAATACCTCGGAAATCACTGCAGTGGGCCACAGGGTGGTACATGGGGGAAGCGCATTTTCGGATACCATTGAGGTGAATGAGGAGGTTAAAAAGAGCATCAGGGATCTTTTTTCTCTTGCTCCCCTGCATAATCCGCCGAATTACAAGGGTATAGAAGTGGCAGAAAAAATATTCCCGGAAGCAAAACAGGTGGCGGTTTTTGATACGGCTTTTCATCAAAGCATACCCACCAGGGCTAAAAAATATGCCATTCCGAATGAGTTTCACGACAAATACGAGTTACAGGTCTATGGATTTCATGGAATAAGCCATAAGTATGTATCAGAAAAGGCAATGGAATTCCTGAAAAAGCCCAAGGGAAAATTTATAACCATTCACTTAGGGAACGGCTGCAGCATAACTGCTGTCAGGAACGGGAAGAGTATCGACCATTCCCTTGGATTTGGTCCTGTAAATGGCCTGATCATGGGAACGCGCAGTGGCGATATCGATCAGTCTGTGATCTTTTATATGATCGAAAAACTGGGGTATTCTGCGGCCCAGGTGAGTGAAATACTTCATAAGAAAAGTGGGATGCTCGGGCTAACCGGTTATAGTGATCTCAGGGATATTGAGGAGCGCGCAGCCGGGGGAGATGAAATGTGTCAGCTAGCCCTTGAGATGAACGCCTACCGGATTAAAAAATACATAGGAGCCTATATTGCCGCGATGAATGGAGTGGATGCTATCGTGTTTACTGCCGGAATAGGGGAGAACAGCGATGTATTGAGAGCCCTGGTATGCAAGGATATGGATTACCTGGGAATTACCCTGGAACCGTATAAAAATAACATTCGGGCCAAGGAGCCCAGGGTGATCAGTAAAGACAATTCCAAGGTCACCGTCCTGGTGGTTCCCACTAATGAAGAACTGGAGATCGCCAAGCAGGTGAACGCCTTACTGTAGTTGATATTACACTTCACCGTTAGAACTCCGGTATGTAAAGAGGTAACCCGGCTGGTGGGTAAATAGGCAGATAGGTAAGTAGGTAAGTAGGTAAGTAGGTAAGTAGGTAAGTAGGTAAGTAGGGTGGAGTCGTAAAGTCGTAAACCTGCCTGCCGGCAGGCAGGGTCGTGAAGTCGTAAACCTTGCAGCCGGCAGGATGTTAGCGTCGGGAAGATGAAGCAGCCCTTGATCCATCTATAATTTATCATCTATAATCCCTTACCTCGTACCTCCGTACCTCCGTACCTTCGTAACCTCGAACCCAAAAAATTACCAAATAACTCAATAACAGCACTTAACAACAATTAAGACTATTCTTACAACAATAATTTCCAAAACCCATGATGTGAATCTATATTAGAGGTGTTGTTAGTTCAATACTGATAAACAAGCCCCAAGATGTTGTCAGTTAGCATACCCCAAATTGATCTCAATAACTAACCTACATTATGAGTTACGAAAAAAAAGTTCCGGTGCCCCCCGGAACTTTTTTTTGATGCCTACCCGGCGGCAGGCAGGCTTGTGCCTCCGTAACTTTATTATGGAGATTGCCGCGTCGGCCCGAAGGCCTCCTTGCAATGACAGCAGTCAGGGTGGCAAATAGGCAGATAGGTAAATAGGGTGAAGTCGTAAAGTTGTGAAGTCGTAAACCTGCCAGCCGGCAGGATGTTAGCGTCGGGAAGATGAAGCAGCCCTCTCATCCATCTATAATTTATCATCGATCATCTATAATCCATAATCCCTTACCTCGTACCCTCGTACCTTCGTTGCAGGTTGGTAAATAGGCGGATAGGTGAATAGGGTGAAGTCGTAAAGTCGTAAACCTGCCATCCCTTACGGCAGGAAGTTAGAGTCGGGAAGGTGAAATAGCCCTCTCATCCATCTATAATTTATCATCGATCATCTATAATCCATAATCCCTTACCTCGTACCCTCGTACCTTCGTGGCTGTACAACAGGCAGGTTGGCAAATAGGTAAATAGGCGGATAGGTGAATAGGGTGGAGTCGTAAAGTCGTAAACCTGCCATCCCTTACGGCAGGATGTTAAAGTCGGAAAGATGAAGCAGCCCTCTCATCCATCTATAATTTATCATCGATCATCTATAATCTATAATCCATAATCCCTTACCTCGTAACTTCGTACCCCTGCTTGCATGGCTGCGGGCAGGCAGGTCCGTACCTCCGTACCTTTAATATGGAGATTGCCACGTCCCGCAAGGCGGGACTCGCAAAGTCGAACTGTTTCAGAATATATGCCTCGTTCCCCTGTCTTCTTGGTTGTACAACAGGCAGGTTGGCAAATAGGTAAATAGGTAAATGGATAAATAGGGTGAAGTAGTGAAGTCGTAAACCTGGCAGCCGGCAGGATGTTAAAGTCGGGAAGATGAATCAACCCTGGAATCCATCTATAATTTATCATCGATCATCTATAATCCCTTACCTCGTACCCTCGTACCCCTGCCTGCATGGCTGCGGTCAGGCAGGTCCGTACCTTTGTACCTTTAATAGGGAGATTGCCACGTCCCGCAAGGCGGGACTCGCAAAGACGAACTGTTTCGTAGTAGGTGCTTCGTACCCCTGCCTTCTTGGCTGTACAACAGGCAGGTTGGCAAATAGGTAAATAGGCGGATAGGTGAATAGGGTGGAGTCGTAAAGTCGTAAACCTGCCATCCCTTACGGCAGGATGTTAAAGTCGGAAAGATGAAGCAGCCCTGGAATCCATCTATAATTTATCAACTATAATCTATAATCCCTTACCTCGTAACTTCGTACCTTAAAAAAACACCAAATAACTCACTAACAATACTTCACAACAAATAAGGCTATTCTTACAACATAAATTTTCGCATCCCTGGGTGGGGTGGTATATTAGCAGTGTTGTTAGTTTGACTACTGATTACAACGCCCCAAAGATGTTATCAGTAAATCATAACCCGGATCCAAAATGAATAGTTAACCTGCTTTGGATTACAAAAAAAAAGAGTTCCAGTGCCCCCTGGAACTCTTTTTTTTTGTTGGTATGGCTATAAAGCGAAAACTGCTTTTCAGAGATTCGCGTTACTTCAGGAATTGGATCCTACCATATTTTCCGGTTTCACCCATTCGTCAAATTTTTCTGCAGTAAGGTATCCAAGGTCAAGGGCAGCCTCTTTGAGGGTGGTTCCTTCCTCGTGAGCCTTATTGGCGATCTCTGCGGCTTTATAATACCCGATCTTTGTATTCAGGGCCGTAACCAGCATCAGGGAATTGTTCACCAACTCCTTAATTCGCTTATGGTTAGGTTCGATACCTGCTACACAGTTCCTTTCGAAACTCACACAGGCATCTCCGATCAGGCGGGCAGATTGCAGCAGGTTGGCCGCCATCATGGGTTTAAACACATTAAGCTCGTAATGTCCCTGTGTACCTCCAACGGTTACGGCAACATCGTTACCCATGACCTGGGCGCAAACCATGGTCAATGCTTCGCTTTGTGTTGGGTTAACCTTTCCGGGCATGATAGAACTACCGGGTTCATTAGCTGGAATAATGATCTCACCGATTCCGGAGCGTGGTCCGGAGGCCAGCATTCTGATGTCGTTAGCGATCTTATTAAGCGATACTGCAAGCTGTTTCAGGGCGCCGTGAGTTTCCACAATAGCGTCGTGGGCAGCAAGGGCTTCAAATTTATTCTCAGCGGTTTTAAAGGGCAGTTCAGTGAACTTTGCGATATAATTGGCCACTACTTCCGCATAGCCTTCAGGAGTATTAATGCCCGTTCCTACAGCTGTACCACCAAGGGCGAGTTCAGAAAGATGCTCCAGGGTGTTGTTCAGTGCCTTAAGACCATGGTCGAGTTGAGATACATATCCTGAGAATTCCTGCCCCAGGGTTAGGGGAGTGGCATCCATAAGGTGGGTACGCCCGATCTTAACCACATTCCTGAATTCTTCCGATTTCTTCGCCAGCGTATCTCTCAAAAGGGTAACCCCTGGAATGGTGGTTTCCACGATCATTTTATAAGCGGCAATATGCATCCCGGTTGGAAAGGTGTCGTTAGACGATTGTGATTTATTGACATCGTCATTGGGCTGAAGGGTTTTTTCGCCTTCTCCTATGGTTTTACCGGCTATCTGGTGTGCCCTGTTTGCAATAACTTCATTTACGTTCATATTGCTTTGGGTACCCGAACCGGTTTGCCAGATCACCAACGGAAACTGGTCATCGTGTTTTCCTGCCAGGATCTCATCACAGGCCGCTGCGATAAGGTCGCGTTTTTCTTCAGAAAGAACTCCAAGTTCACAATTGGTATAGGCTGCAGCCTTTTTCAGAAAGGCAAAACCATAGACCACTTCAAGGGGCATGGAGGCCGGGGCCCCGATCTTAAAGTTGTTTCGGGAGCGTTCGGTTTGGGCACCCCACAATTTATCGGCGGGTACTTTTACCTCTCCCATAGTATCTTTCTCTATTCTGTATTCCATAGGATATATTGATTTTTTGTTGCACAAATTTACATTTTTTACAAGCCATTTCCGCCTTAAAACAGGGTTCATTTTTAAGGATGGAAAGGAAAGGGTAAACGGCGGATTTAGAATGAAGTACCTGCAATTCCAAAGGGTTTGAGGTGGGCAGGAAAGCCTGTGGTGGCAGCAGAAGATTCGCAGAACCCCAGAAATAATTCATGAAATACTGGGCATAAATAAACAAATCTGGTTATCTTTGACGCGAATTCAGAAAATTTCCGGAAACTATGTTCGAATTTGATCAGTATCTTGGCTTTTTAGCCTTCTTAACCATCCTGACCATCGGGTTTTGGTTAATGATCTTTCTCCTAACCTTCGTAATCCCTTATTGGGTGGGAGGTTCAATCATTGAAATGATCAAGGAAAAAAGAGCTGCTAAAAAAGCTGAGCAAGGAGAATAAAAAAAGGAAGCGAAAAGCTTCCTTTTTTTGTATTAAACCCTTCCCTTTTTCCTTCTCTCTGTCTCTTTTTTCAAAATGAATTGCACATCCATTTTGGAAGACTGTCTTTCAGGTGATGTCTGTTCCCTGTGTCCTGTTATTTCGAATGATTCAGATAGTGTGATTCGAAAGTAGACAGGGGGGAAGGAATCCCAGATACCTGAATTTATCTTGTTAACAGTAAGGCTTTGTACGGCCCGTTAGAATATAAAAGAGGGAAGCTTTTGCTTCCCTCTCTCTTTTAACAAGTATGTGTTTCCGATAGCACGGATCAGAATCCGCCTTCATCTTCAAAATCATCCCCTCCGCGATTTCGTTGTGCGTCCCGTTTGCTTTGGTTGAAGCGGTATACAAAACCGATCAGGAATTGCCGCTCTCTCCACTGGAATTCACTGTTGGAGGTAAAGAATTCTGTTTCCGTAAAAGACATCCTTCTCCGGGAGTTTAATAAGTCTCTTACGTTCATACTAATGGTGGCGTTGTCATTAAAAATGTCTTTTGCAAAGGCCAGGTCTAAGGAGAAAATTCCCTTGTTCCTGGTCTGTGAGTTTTCACTGGGTCCCCTGTAAAAGGCATTCGTTTGCCAATCAATTTTTCCGGGAAGGGTAACCTTGGAACTGAAGCGGGCGAACCAGCTGAAATTGGAAGCACCATAATCAATTCCGTTGTATTCTCCGGTTGTAATAAATTTAAAAACATTCACATTGGAGTTGATCCTAAGCCATTTTGCAGGATTCCAAAGAATGGCTGCTTCCCCCCCGTACCGTTCATTAGTGGCCAGGTTAATGGGGATGGTTCTGATGATATTAATACCGTCTGGCGTGGTGAGACCGGTATCTTCCTGCACCCTTTCAAAGGCTTCGGTCTCTCTTTGGAAATACACCGAAGTGGTCAAAGTAAGTTTATCCCATCGTTTCAGGTATCCCAGATCATAGGCATTGGCATATGCGGGATTCAGGTCCGGATTTCCCTGGAAGATATTGGTTCTGCTGGAACGCGAAGGGAAAGGATTAATGAACCATCCCCGCGGCCTGTTGATCCTACGGTTATACCCTAAGGTAATATTTTCGTTTTCGGCTAATTCCCAGGTAAGGTTCAGGGTGGGGAAGAGCCCGATAAAATTTTTATTAAAATTAGGGTCGAATGTGAGGCCCAGCTCTTCTTCAAGTGTGCTCTCGTCGAGTTCAGATTCTACCTTTCCTTTTAATTGGGTGGTTTCCATTCGAAGACCGGCAAGAAAGGAGAACTTTCCAAGTTTGGTCCCGTATTGAGTATACAGGGCATTAACATTTTGTTCGAAGGTAAAGATATTGGTAAGACCAAAGTTAGTCACAAATTCTCCCAGGCTTCTGTCGAGCGAATCCAGTTGATAATCGTTCACCGACTTTTCAAATGAACCCCGATATCCCGCCTCGAAACGTGCATCATCTCCAAGTGGCAGTACATAATCGGCCTGAATCAGGTAATCATCCTGGCTTTCTGTCTCAAAAACCCTTTCCTCTGCGACTAAAAACGGAGTAGGCTGTGTACGGTCTTCGCGGATCCCGGTATTTATGGTCTCATCATCGAAGGAATACTGAAAGTCTACGGTTAAATTGTGGCCTTCATCATTAAAATTATTCCTGTAATTCAGGGATACCTGGTAACTTTTGTCGTCCTCATTTTCTTCTTCCACCCGAACGGTCTGATCAAAGCCGCCGTCCCTGAAAAATCGATCGCTGCGATTTTCCGTGCGGTCTTTTTCATCTGATAAACGGGTAAAGAAACTGGCTGTTACCGATGATTGTTCGGTTAAAAAGTATTCTACCCCGATATTGGCGTTGAAACCATTGTTAAGACGCGAAATATCCCGGTCTTCTATGATCTTATCAAAAGTACCCTCGTTGTAATCATTCTCAAAGAAACCATTTCCGGGAGGTGCACTGTAGCTATAACCCAGGGTATTGAAGAAATTGAATTTTTTTGTTCTGAAATTTAAGTTGGTTGTGGTTTGGAATCGATCGGGATATCCCCCGTTTACCTGAACCGTACCGTTAAATCCCAGCGTCTTATCCCTTTTCAAAACAATGTTCAGGATTCCCGCAGTACCTTCAGCATCATATCTTGCAGATGGGCTTGTAATAACTTCAACGCGTTCAATGGCATCTGCTGGTAATTGCTGCAGGGCATCAGTAGAACCAAAACCTGCAAGGGCCGAAGGGCGCCCGTTGATCAGGATGCGTACGTTATCATTTCCTCTTAAGGAAACATTCCCTTCGATATCCACAGCTACAGAGGGTACATTGTTTAGTGCATCTGTTACGGTTGCACCGGCTGTGGTAAGATCTTTTCCTATATTGTAAACCTTTTTGTCAAGTTTGATCTCCACAGTGGTGCGCTCTCCTGTAACCTCTACGGCATCAAGAGTGGCGACATCCAGGGCCAGGGAGATGGTTCCAAGATCTACTCTGCCGCTGAGGGTCTTATTCTTTACTTCATAGGTTTTGTAGGAAATAAATTCTACCCGGATATTATAGTTCCCGGAGGGAGCTTCCACCTCAAAAGCGCCTTCTGCATTGGTAACGCCTCCCGTTACGGTATTGGAGTCATCAGTGCTTTCCAGCACCAGGGTAGCGAATTCCAGTGGAGTTCCATTATCTGCGTCTACTACTTTTCCTGTAACTGTGGTTTTACGTTGGTCGCCCTCACCCGGAGTTTGAGCGAAAGAGAGTGCTGTGCTGCATAAGAGAAGAAATAGCACACATTTGATCTTAAGATCCTGTTTCATAGTTAGTTAGTGTCTAATCTTTTTTCGAAATCGTTAGACACCAAATATAGATGAAGCACTAAACCCCCGCGGTTAAAGCATTGTTAAATAAAAACCGGTATGCTGGCATACCGGTTAATATTTTCATAAAATATTTTTAATGTTTTCGGGTGGCCTGCCAATTACGGCTTTAGCGTTTTTCACCACGATCGGACGTTCGATCAACCTGGGATGTTCGATCATGGCCCGGATGATCTCTTCATCACTCATAGACTTGCCTTTGTATTCTTCTTTCCAGATCTTTTCGTTCTTACGAACCAGGTCGATTGGGGCCATACCCAGGCATTTCAATACCTCTTTGAGCTCGGTTTCGTCGGGCACCGTATCGAGATATTTAATCACTTCGAACTTCTCCCCGGAATTCTCCAGGATCTCAAGACCTTCTCTTGATTTGCTGCATCTCGGGTTGTGATATATTTTAATCATAAGAATATGGATTTTAGGGTAAAATAATACTTAGATTTCCTCTTCCTTTTGTCCCATCATCATAAGGTATGCCTTTAAAAATCCATCCAGGTTACCATCCATTACTGCATCAACATTTCCGGTTTCATGTCCGGTTCTTACATCTTTGATCAGTTTATAGGGATGCATAACGTAGTTTCTGATCTGTGACCCCCATTCTATCTTCATCTTACCGGCCTCGATCTCATCCTTCGCCGCCTGTCTTTTCTTCAGTTCAATCTCATAGAGCTGCGATTTCAGCATTTGCATGGCCTTCTCCCTGTTCTCCAGCTGGGAACGGGTTTCTGAATTGTGGATCACGATTCCCGTAGGGTGGTGGGTCAGGATAGCCTTGGTTTCTACCTTGTTTACATTTTGTCCTCCCGCACCACTGGAACGTGCAAAATCCCATGAAATATCAGCGGGATTAATCTCAATTTCAATACTGTCGTCTGCCAGAGGGTATACATAAACCGAAGCAAAGGAGGTATGTCTCTTCGCATTGCTGTCGAAAGGCGAAATACGCACTAACCGGTGCACTCCGTTTTCCCCCTTAAGCCAGCCGAAGGCGTAATCGCCATCAAACTCCAGGGTTACTGTTTTAATTCCGGCCACATCGCCCTCCTGATGGTTCAGCTCTTTAATCTTGATGCCGTGTTTTTCACCCCACATAATATACATACGCATCAGCATTGAAGCCCAATCACAGCTTTCCGTACCACCTGCACCAGCGGTGATCTGCACCACGGCGCTCATGCTGTCGCCTTCCTCAGAAAGCATATTTCTGAATTCCAGGCTTTCTATTTGTTCCCGGGCTTTTTCATACTGGGTATCCACATCTTCTTCGGTGGCATCTCCTTCTTTGTGAAACTCGAGCAAAACCTCCAGGTCATTAACAAGGGTTTTGGCGGTGTTGTAATCTTCCACCCATTTCTTTTCGGTTCTCAGTGCCTTCATAATGACCTCTGCCTCCCTGGGTTTGTCCCAAAAATCCGGGGCAAAGGTCTTTTCCTCTTCATTTTGTATCTCAATAAGCTTAGCCTCTATATTGAGGTATTTCTTAAGGGCTTCCACCCGTTGGGCAAGGTCTTTAAATTGATCGGTAGTGATCATAAGGATCTAATTTTGCTCAAAAGTAAGATACTTTTTCCATACCTCCTATTACTCAAAAGTAACGGACTGAGGCGAGGAATGAATATTAGGGGTTTACAACTTTATAATGTAAGAATTGGTTTTAAATATTCTTTAGTTATTTTTAGGCTTCGTTTAAAACCCTACTAGTATGACACCAAGCTATAAAAAATCGGCTATGGCCTTTGCATTATTATTCCTGGTTGCTTTCACCGGAATTAATGCTCAGGAAACAAAAGTGAAAGACCTTGAAAAAACTTCCGGGTATTTTGATTTCTATTATAATGACGACAAAGGGAAGTTATTCCTGGAGGTAGACCGGTTGGATGAGGAATTCTTATATGTATACTCCCTCAAGACCGGGGTTGGAAACAATGATCTCGGTCTCGACCGCGGGCAGCTGGGAAATGAGCAGGTAGTTTATTTTACCAAATCCGGCAATAAGATCCTCCTGGTGCAGCCTAATCTTAAGTACCGCGCAGATTCAGAAAACCTGCAGGAGTGACAGTCTGTGGAGCAGGCTTTTGCCAGGTCTGTGCTCTACGGGTTTGAAATAGAAGAGCGCCTGGAAAACGGAAGTTATCTGGTAGACCTCACCCCATTTCTCATGGAAGACTGGCACGGGGTGGCCAGGAAAATCAAGGGTGCTAATGCGGGAAGTTACAGTCTGGACAAGTCGCGATCGGTATTGTGGATGGAAAACACCAAAAATTTCCCGGAAAATACGGAGCTGGAGGCTTTACTGACATTTAAAGGGGAGCCTAAGGGAAGAATGATCAGTTCTGTTACCCCTGATGCCCGTCTTGTTTCCGTGGTTCAGCACCATTCTTTTATCAAACTACCCGACAGCGATTATAAAACCAGGGCGTTTCATCCCGGAGCCGGGAACATCATGATGAGCTATTATGACTATGCAGGGGCCATAGGGACCGATCTGGTAAAACGACTGGCAATACGTCACCGTCTGGAGAAAAAAGATCCGGGGGCAGAGGTAAGCGAGGCGGTAGAACCTATCGTTTATTACCTTGATAACGGAACCCCTGAACCTGTTCGAAGTGCCCTGATGGAGGGAGCTTCCTGGTGGAATCAGGCTTTTGAGGCCATTGGGTACAAAGATGCCTTTCAGGTAAAAATACTTCCTGAAGATGCCGACCCTATGGATGTTCGCTATAATGTAATACAGTGGGTACACCGCTCTACCCGGGGATGGAGCTATGGTGCCAGTGTTACCGATCCCAGAACCGGGGAGATCATTAAAGGTCATGTGAGTCTGGGAAGCCTTAGGGTGCGCCAGGATTACCTGATCGCCCAGGCGCTTTTGGATAAACCCTTTGATCGGGATGGCGATCCGATGCTGGAGATCGCCCTGGCCAGGATACGGCAATTGGCTGCTCATGAAGTGGGGCATACCCTGGGCTTTACGCACAACTTTGCGGCCAGTATCAGCAACCGGGCTTCGGTTATGGATTATCCCCATCCCCTGTATGAGTTAAAGGGCGGACAGATCACCGCTCCTGAGGCATACGACAAAGGAATAGGAGAATGGGATAAGGTTACCGTAGCCTATTTATATGGAACTATTCCGGAAGGGGCAAATGAAAAGGCGTATCTGGATAAGGTGCTTGATTCTGCTGCAGAACAAGGGCTTCAGTTTATATCGGACAGCGATTCCCGGGCCAGGGGCGGGGCTCACCCATATGCCCATCTCTGGGATAACGGGAAGGATGCGGCACAGGCACTGAATGAGGTATTGGATATCCGCGAGAAAGGGATCAGCCAGTTTGATGCTTCCCACATTCAGGAAGGCGAACCCTACTCTGTCCTGGAAGATGTTTTCGTACCACTGTATCTCTTTCACAGGTATCAAACCGAAGCTGCTGTAAAAGTACTGGGAGGAGTAGATTACAGTTATGCCGTTAAGGGGGCTTCTGCTGTAATACAGCGACCGGTACCCGAAAAAATGCAGGAGGAAGCTCTTGATGCTTTGTTGCGTACGCTTTCTGCGGAAGAACTGGCCATTCCGAAGGCGCAATTAGCCCTTTTTCCACCACGGGCATACGGCTATCCCAGAACACGCGAGAGTTTCAAATCGAAAACCGATGTAGCCTTTGACCCTTACAGTGCGGCAGAAACGGCAGCAGATATGACACTGTCCCTCTTATTACATCCTTCCAGAGCCTCCCGGTTGGTACAGCAAAAGGCTTTTGATAAAAATTTACCGGGTCTGGAAGATTTGATGAAATCATTATTAGAGAATACCTTTGAAAAAAATCATAAGGATCCCTATCTGCAGGAAATTCAGCAAATGATAAATTTCCGGGTACTGGAACATCTTATGATCCTGGCCTCGGCCACCGAGGCGTACGGGCAGGTAAATGGCGTTGCCAGGTGGACCATCAATGAGATCGAAAATACATTGAAGAGTACCAATCGTTTACCGGAGTATTATTCCGTGGAGTATGTGAACCGTATCCGTGAGTTCAGGGAACACCCGGAAGAATTTAAGTTCACTCCGGCTAAGCCTTTACCTGACGGGGCTCCTATTGGAAGTTATTGTGAATTATAAGGAAGGAATACTATGGAAATAAACCTGATAAGTGATACGGTAACCAGGCCCTCAAAAGGGATGCTGGAAGCCATGATGCAAGCAGAGGTGGGTGACGATGTTTTTAAAAACGACCCTACTATTAATGCCCTGGAAGAAAAGGTGGCAAAACTGTTCGGAAAGGAGGCAGCCCTGCTTTTTCCAAGTGGAACCATGGCCAATCAAACCGCTATAAAACTACATACACAACCGGGAGATCAGCTTATCGCGGATAAATACGCCCATGTGTATAATTACGAAGGCGGAGGTGTAAGTTTTAACAGTGGGGTCTCGTGTAAATTAATAGACGGAGAGCGCGGAATGGTTACCGCCAAACAGGTAGAGGCTTCCATTAATCCACCGGACTTTTATCATAGTCCGAGAACTTCCCTGGTTTGCCTGGAAAATACGACTAACAAGGGAGGGGGTGCCTGCTGGGATCTTGAGGAGATGAAGGCCATTCGAAAGGTTTGTGATACACATGGGCTGAAATACCACCTGGATGGAGCCCGCCTTTGGAATGCCATGGTGGCCAGAAAACAAAAGCCCCAAGACTTCGGGCATCTTTTTGATACGATCTCTGTATGTTTTTCCAAAGGACTGGGTTGCCCGGTGGGCTCCATGCTGGTTGGTTCAAAGGAAGATATGGATAAGGCACTTCGTATCAGGAAGGTACTGGGCGGTGGCATGCGTCAGGCCGGTTACCTTGCAGCCGCAGCCATATATGCCCTGGATCACCAGTGGGAACGACTCGAAGAAGATCACCGGAAAGCGGAAGAGATCGCCGCAGTGCTGCGCACGTTACCCTTTATAAAAGGGGTGGAACCCGTAGAAACCAACATCCTGATCTTTAATATCACCGATGATGTGGATGAATCGGGATTTCTGAACACCCTTAAAGAACACGGCGTCCATATTATCAGTATGGGGCAGGGAAAATTGCGCATCGTGACGCATCTCGATTATACCGATACGATGCATCAGTATTTTCTGGACCTGATTCAACGTATACCAGTAAAAAAAGCGACCCTTTAGGAGTCGCTTTTTTTTCTTGATGATGTGTGTTATTCTACAGAAAGGTCCTTGATTTTCGCTCCTGCAGCGTGATTCTTAACCGAAGAAATTCCATTTTCCATCCCTGCTTCAGAGGTGTACATTTGAGAACTACCGATTACCTGGCCGTTTGCAGCCTTAAGGTTAAAATGAAATTTGCCGTTGGATGCTGTTTTTCTTTCGTATTTCCCGTCATCATCGGCATTGTCCATTACCGACTTTATTCCCTTTTCTGCCCCGTTCTTACTCTCGTACCCCTGGCTTGACAGTATGATCTGTCCGTTATTTGCCTTCAGGTTAAAGTAGAATTTTTGATTTTTGTCGCTTTGAAATATTTCAAACATGGGTTCAGGTATTTTTTAAGATTTAACTTTTAAGAACTTAAATATACCTCAAGTATGAAAAAATATCCCTTTACAACTTGTTAAGCGGGGTTTAAAATCCGTTAAAGTACAGTAGCCCTATTTAAACATATCCATTCCCGGAATATCGGGCATTCCCTCTTTGGCCACTGCTCCAAGCTCCGCCTCATTGACCTTGGTGGCTTTTTCGATCAGGTTGTTCACCTGCAGGATCAGATAGTCTTCCAACTGCTCTTTATCTTCCAGGAGTGAATCGTCGATCTCGATACTTTTCATTTCCCGGTTCGCTGTCATACTGAGTTTGAGCAGGCCATCATTACTTTCCTGGGTAACGATAACGGTATCCAGCCTTTTTTTGGTTTCTTCTATTTTTTTCTGGGTTTCCTTGATCTTGCCCATCATTCCCATTAAATCTCCAAACATGGTCTTTTTCTTTAAGATTAACGGGACAAAATTAATAATTTCACCGGGCAATTATTAAAACTTTTACCAGAAGCAGCAATTCTATACCGAAGTAGTATTTTTGTTGCCATTGGTTAAAAAGATGTATTAGATATATGAAGGTATTAAATGCCCCTGTAGCGGAGCAACGTCCGTTCAAGCTGGAAAAGCACGGTGATATCAGAGAGGACGAGTTCTATTGGTTAAGGGATCGGGATGCAGATGCGGTTATCGCCTATCTGAACGAAGAAAATGCCTATTATGAAGCGCAAACAGCTCATACAAGGGGGCTTAAAGAGAAGTTATTCCTGGAAATGCGCTCGCGTATCAAGGAGGACGATGAATCGGTACCCTACCATTATAATGGTTACTGGTATATTACCCGGTATGAGGAAGGTAAGGATTACCCCTTGTATTTCAGAAAAGCAGATACAGAAGGGGCGGAAGAAGAGTTGCTGTTTGATTGCAATGAAATGGCTGCCGAGCACAGTTATTTTCATCTCCGGGGCATCAATATTAGTCCGGATAACCGTTGGGTGGCCTATGGGGTGGATACGGTAGGGAGGAGAATTTATACCATCTATATAAAAAACCTGCAGACCGGGGTTTTTTATGAGCACGAGATCGAACATACCACCGGAAGCAGTGTTTGGGGAAACGACAATTCCACGCTGTTCTATACCAGAAAGGATGAAGTGACCCTGCGCTCAGACCGGATCTACCGCCATCAGTCGGGCTCGGACCCCGAGCGTGATGTGCTGGTGTATCATGAGGAAGATGAAACCTTTAACGCCTTTGTCTATAAATCCAAATCGAATCGCTATATTATTTTCGGATCGGAAAGTACCCTTACCTCAGAATACAGCATTCTGAACGCGGATGATCCTTTAGGCGCTCCGGTGGTGTTTCAGCCTCGGATCAGAGGATTGGAATATGGCATATCGCATTATGAGGATCATTTTTATATTCTTACCAATGCCGATAATGCGACCAATTTCAAGCTGATGAAAACCAGGACAGATGCTACGTCCAGGGAGCACTGGCAGGAGGTTATTGCACATCGTGAGGATGTTTTGCTGGAAGATGTGGATATCTTTAAAAAGTACCTGGTGGTGAGTGAGCGTAAAGAAGGACTTAACCTGATCCGTATCATCCGTTGGTCTGACGGTTATGAATATTTTATTCCTTTCGATAATGAAACCTATACGGCGTTTCCATCGACCAACCTGGATTTTGATACGGTCAACCTGCGTTATGTATATAATGCCCTTACTACGCCGGCAAGTACCATAGATTTCAATATGGATACCATGGAAAAAACCATCCTGAAAGAGCAGGAGGTGCTGGGTGGGAATTTCAATAAGGATCACTACGCTTCAGAGCGGATCTGGGTTGAGGCTGCAGACGGGGTAAAGATTCCGGTTTCAATTGTGTATCGAAAAGGCATAAAACTGGATGGAAAAAATCCGTTGTTGCTTTATGGATACGGGTCTTACGGAGCTATTATAGATCCGTATTTCTCCTCGGTACGACTGAGTTTACTGGACCGGGGCTTTATTTATGCCATAGCACATGTAAGAGGAGGGGAATACCTCGGCAGGCCTTGGTATGAACAGGGAAAATTATTGCATAAGAAAAATACGTTCTCGGATTTTATCGCCTGTTCCCGTTCCCTGATCGAAAGGGGGTATACCTCAAGCGAACATTTATATGCCATGGGAGGGTCTGCCGGAGGGTTGCTAATAGGGGCAGTGATCAATGAAGCTCCTGAATTATATAATGGGGTTGTGGCCCAGGTACCCTTTGTGGATGTGGTAACCACCATGCTGGATACGACCATACCGCTTACAACCGGGGAATTTGATGAATGGGGAAATCCGGAGGAAGAATCCTTCTATCATTATATCAAATCCTATTCTCCCTATGACAATGTAAAAGAGCAGAACTATCCTCATATGCTGATCACCACAGGGCTACATGATTCCCAGGTACAGTATTGGGAGCCTGCAAAATGGGTGGCTCGCCTTAGAGACCGGAAAACTGACTCTAATTCCCTGCTTTTTTATATTAATATGGATGCGGGGCACGGCGGTGCTTCCGGGCGTTTTGAGGCCTTGAAGGAGGAGGCAATGGAGTACGCTTTTCTCCTTGATTTAGAAGGTATAAGCATCTAATTAAAAAAAAATTTTAAATTTGCATCAATCCGAGTCCCTCCAAATTCTTTGGACCTAACTTGATATCTATGGAACAAAAGATTAAAGCTTACAACAACGTACTTGAGTTAGTAGGAAATACTCCTTTGATCAAACTCAATAAAATCACCAGTAATTTCGATGGTAACTTTTACGCTAAAGTGGAAGGATTTAATCCTGGTCACTCCTCTAAGGATCGTATTGCGCTCCATATTATTGAGGAAGCTGAAAAGCGAGGGGTATTGAAACCTGGGGACACCATTATTGAAACCACTTCGGGTAATACCGGTTTCAGTATCGCCATGGTGAGTATTATTAAAGGGTATGAATGTATCCTGGCGGTAAGCTCCAAGTCGTCTAAAGACAAGATCGACATGCTCCGTTCTATGGGGGCCAAGGTTTATGTTTGTCCTGCCAACGTAAAGGCAGACGATCCCAGGTCGTATTACCAGGTAGCCAGGCGGCTGCACGAGGAGATCAAGGGGTCGGTATATATTAACCAGTATTTTAACGCGCTCAATACAGATGCACATTACCGAACCACAGGACCCGAGATCTGGGAACAAACCGGTGGGGCCATCACCCATTTGGTAGCCTGTAGCGGAACCGGAGGTACTATTTCAGGTACTGCCCGTTTCCTTAAGGAAATGAACCCTGATATCCGTATCATAGGTGTTGATGCTTATGGGTCGGTCTTAAAGAAATACCATGAAACCAGGGAGTTCGACCCTGCAGAGATCTATCCCTACAGAATTGAAGGACTGGGAAAAAACCTTATTCCTACCGCGACTGATTTCGACGTAATTGATACCTTTGTAAAGGTGACCGATGAGGAGGCCGCCCATTCTGCCAGAGAGATTTCAAAAACTGAAGGGTGTTTTGTGGGATATACCAGCGGGGCTGCCATGCAAGCCGTTAAGCAACTGGCTGCAGAAGGTGAATTTAATGAGAAAAGCAACGTGATCATTATATTTCCCGATCATGGCTCGCGATATATGAGTAAGGTTTACAGCGATGACTGGATGGAGGAGCAAGGATTTTTTGACGCTGTGAATTCTGAACTGGAACAGGACATTCAATACGTGAAATAAATTATAATAACATGGAATTCGCCAAGGTAGAAAAAGTTGAAAAACTTGATCCCCTGGAATTCTATGAGCTTTACCTGCGTCCCTGCAAACCGGTTATTTTTAAGGATCTCGCCTCCGAATGGGCTGCCGTGAACAAATGGACCCTGGAATTCTTCAAGGAGCGATACGGGCATTGGGAGGTCCCCATGTACGATAGCTCCTATCACAATCCCGGGAAAGGATATATGAAAC
The DNA here is from genome assembly GCF_020166515.1 of Robertkochia flava. Taxonomy (GTDB): domain Bacteria; phylum Bacteroidota; class Bacteroidia; order Flavobacteriales; family Flavobacteriaceae; genus Robertkochia; species Robertkochia flava. The sequence continues at coordinate 145,448 of NZ_JAINZT010000006.1, forward strand.
CCGTGGTCTATAAAAAATTCGGAGATTATCTCGATCTTATTGCAGCAGGCTCCACAGACCTGCGGTTTCATAATTTTCAGATCATGAAAAGGGCTCCTGAACTTTCAGGCGATTTCCAGATCCCTGATATTATGGATGGCTTTTTGCGGTTTGCTTTGATGTTCTTTGGAGGAAAGGGGGCTGCGCTGAACCTGCATTACGATATCGATTGTTCTCATGTGTTTCTCACCCATTTTCAAACCCAGAAAAAAGTTTTTCTGTTTTCCCCTGATCAGGGGCCATTGCTTTATCATTTGCCTTTTACCAATCACGCCCATGTGAACGTGCTCAATCCCGATTTTGAAAAATACCCTGCTTTTCGGATGGCTGAAGGCCTGGAAGCTATTATTGAGCACGGAGAAACATTATTTATTCCCAAGTTATGGTGGCATTTCGTATATTACTCCGAAAGTGGGTTTTCCCTGGCTTTAAGAGCCAATGATTCGTGGGCTACCAAAACCAGGGGAATATGGAATCTTGTAAGGCTGTTTACCATGGATAATGGTATGAATTTGCTTGCAGGAAATTCCTGGAAAACTTTTAAAGAGCAAACCGCTCATAAGCGGGCTGCAAATTACCTGAATCAAAACAGAAGAAAATCTGCTTAATGAAAAATATTTTGATCACCGGGGTTTCTTCCGGTATTGGCTATGGAACTGCATTGTATTTCCTGGAAAAAGGATACCGCGTTTTCGGTAGTGTAAGAAAGCAAAAAGACCTGGAAAGAATCGCTGAACGCTTTCCGGACCGGTTTATCGGACTGGTATTTGATACCACCTCTGATGAAGGCATTGCCGGTGCCCTGGAACAGGTTAAAGAAGTACTTGGGCCTGATCGCGGGCTTGATGTTTTGGTAAACAATGCGGGCATTTCTGTAAATGGTCCAATGGCCTACATTGCTGTTGACGAATTCAGGCATCAGCTTGAGGTTAATGTTTTGGGGGTGCTTCGGGTAACCCAGGCCTTTTTACCATTACTCGGTTTCGATAATTCCCTTCCCAAAGGTCATATTATAAATATAAGTTCCGGATCCGGAAGGGTTACAAGACCTTTTATGGGGCCGTATTCTGCTTCTAAATTTGCGCTTGAATCCATGTCGGATGCTTTTCGAAGAGAATTGATGGGCATGGGGATCAAGGTCACCGTGGTAGAACCGGGTCCGATCAAAACAGATATCTGGTCAAAGGCCAGGAAAGGCGATGAAGAAGTTAAATATTCCGGAACCGTTTACGGGGAGGTGTATCGCAATCTCGATAAGATGGTGGATAAAATGGAGGCCATGGCTCTTGATACCGAAGAAGTGGCTGAATTGATATATGATATTGCGGAAGGTAGGAAAAATAAGACCCGATACCTGATTGCTCCAAAGCGTTGGATGTTCCTGTTAGCCATCTATTTATTGCCAGACAGGACTCTCGACCGGATGTTTAAAAAGCAATTCGACGGGCTGGTTCGGCAATGATAAATATGTTATGATAAGAGTTTTAAATTCTTTACTTTTGCCAGCTGTTAAATAAGACAATCTTAAAAACACTCCATATACATGAGAGATTTATTTGATAGAATTATCGAAAACAAAGGGCCTCTTGGAAAATGGGCCTCACAGGCTGAAGGTTATTTTGTTTTTCCAAAACTGGAAGGACAAATTTCCAACAGGATGAAGTTTAATGGGAAGGAAGTAATCACATGGAGTATTAATGACTATCTGGGATTGGCCAATCACCCTGAAGTGATTAAGGCAGATGCCGAGGCTGCAGCCGAACACGGGGCAGCTTACCCTATGGGGGCCAGAATGATGAGTGGACATACCGATCTTCATGAACAATTACAAAACGAACTTGCAGCTTTTGTAAATAAGCAAGCTGCTTACCTGCTTAATTTTGGATACCAGGGTATCATGTCGGCCATCGACGCACTGGTAACTAAAGACGACATTATTGTTTACGACGTAGACTCGCACGCATGTATCATAGACGGTGTACGTCTGCATATGGGAAAACGCTTTACCTATCAGCATAACGATATGGAAAGCCTGGAGAAGAACCTGGAGCGCGCTACCAAAATGGCGGAGCAAACAGGTGGTGGGATCCTGGTGATCTCTGAAGGGGTTTTTGGTATGCGAGGAGAGCAGGGACGTCTTAAAGAGATCGTTGCGTTAAAAGAAAAATTTAAGTTCAGACTTCTCGTTGATGATGCTCACGGATTTGGTACTCTTGGTGCCACAGGGGCAGGAGCAGGAGAGGAGCAGGGAATACAGGATGGGATCGATGTATATTTCGCGACCTTCGCGAAGTCGATGGCCAGTATCGGTGCATTCCTTGCCGGAGATAAAGAGGTGATCGACTATCTGAAATACAACCTGCGTTCGCAGATGTTCGCCAAGTCGCTGCCAATGATCTTCGTAAAAGGAGCCCTGAAACGTCTTGATATGCTCAGGACTATGCCGGAGCTCAAGCAAAAGCTATGGGATAATGTGAATGCCCTTCAGAACGGACTGAAAGAACGCGGTTTTGATATTGGAACCACACAGAGTTGTGTAACTCCGGTATATCTTAACGGAAGTATTCCTGAGGCTATGGCCCTGGTAAAGGACCTTAGAGAGAATTACGGTATTTTCTGTTCTATTGTTGTGTATCCTGTGATCCCAAAAGGCCTCATTCTTTTAAGAATGATCCCTACGGCAACACATACCATGGAAGATATTCAAATTACCCTGGATGCTTTTTCAGCGATCCGTACCCGACTCGAGAACGGAACCTACAAGCGACTGTCGCAGGCAGTTGCCATGGCAATGGGTGAATAAAGAAACTGATCCTGTTTTAAATATTAGATCCGCCGGTATTTCCGGCGGATTTTTTTTGACTTTAACCTGCGGATTCAGGGAGGTAGTACAGAGACCTATGTGTTTAACTATTTTTATTATCCTTTAAGGATCGTTTTTAGTCTATACCAAAGCATAACCCATTCCAGCCTATCTGAACTGTCTGACAGGAGCAAAATAGCCTAAGGCACCTCTTAGAAATAACCGCAGTCATCATAAAGATGTCTGCGGGTTTTGAATTTAATTTTTGAATAAGGCCTTAAGCTTCAAATTTTGAAAGTTCTTTGCGATAGGTACGCCATTTCTTGATGAGCCTCGGGTCGTAATCCTTCCATAGGGCCTGTACCTGGTTATTGGTTTCCAGTTCGGGATTGGTTTCCACTACCTTGACGCCCTTGGCATTAAATAGATTGATCACTTCTTTGAAAATGATCGCGGTAATGCCCTTCCCGGTGTATTCCGGGCTCACTCCGATAAGCAGCAAGGTAGCCTTGTCGTTCTTTTTCATGGCTCGCATAAGGTGATAAAATCCAAAGGGGAATAGTTTTCCATTGGCCTTTTGAAGCGCCTTGGTGAACGAGGGCATTACTACGGAAAACGCGACGAGCTCCCCTTGTTTATCCGCGATAAGTGCGATATAGTCGGGGTGGATGAATTTCAGAAACTTTTGCTTGTAATGCGCTACCTGGTAAGGCTTTATAGGGGTAAAAGACTGTAAGGAACCGTAAGCCTTGTTCATAAGGTCAAAGATCTTATCGGCGTAGGGCAGGAGTTCTTTATTGGTTTTGAATTTTAATAGATGTAGCCCGAAACGTTCCATGACCAGGCCTGCGAACTTATCTACCTTGGGCGGCACCCCTTTGGGTACGTCTATTTCATATTCCTTCCAGTCGATCTCTTTGGTAAACCCGGCATCTTCCATCAGGGTGTTGTAATAGGGAGGATTGTAATAGGTAGACATGCTTCCCGGGCGGTCAAAGCCTTCCAGTAGCATCCCGGCCTTATCCATGTTGGTAAAACCGGCAGGCCCTTCAGCATATTCCAGACCCAGTTCCCTGCCTTTTTCTGCTACTTTTTTAAACAGTTTTTTTGCTACGGCCATATCATTGATGGCTTCAAACCAGCCGAATCGTATTTTTGGTTTCCCAAGTTCCTTAACCTCCGGCCAATTAACGATAACCGCGATCCGGCCAACAGGAGTATTATTTTTAAAAGCCATATAGAACCAGGCATCAGCTTCGCGGTAGGCAGGATTCTTCTCCGGATCAAAATTATCGATCTCTTCCTTTATGATGGGAGGCACCCAATTCGGGGAACTTTTATACAGTTCAAAGGGGAATTTCACAAATTGCTCAAGACCTTTCCTTCCGGCAATTTCCCTGATCTCAATCGTAGTATCACTCATATTCTCGTCCAATTAAAAGGATTTATTCCTTTTCTTATTTCTCTTCTGTTTTTTAAGAGCCTTCTTCTCGAATGAAGACATATTGTCTATTTTCTTTTTCGGGTCCTTGTGAAAGTCCAGGCGGTACGCCACCCCCATCTCTCCGAAATACCTCCCCGGAGTATCCTTTATGTTCAGGCCACCGGAAAGATCTACCTGCAGGTTTTTATTTAATAAGTGGGCAGCCCCAAGGCGAAATACTCCGTCTCCGTAAAAATCACTTTTAAACCCCTGGTGTTCCGCAAATAAAGACCAGCGCCCGTTACTAAGGGCATGGGTTAGCGTGATCACATAGTTCAATGCAGGATCATCGCCGGTAAATTTATCATAAATGAGGTTGGAAACCAAAACCCATCGTGGGGTTAGCTGGTGTTGTGCCGCCAGCATAACCTTTGGGCTTACGGTAGGTTCATTGGGAGGGAGGAAAGGGTTGTCTCCAAAATTAAAATTTGCCCCGGCATAAATGGCAATGGCCGGTATCAGGTTCTTCCATTGAAAAGAATTGTTGGCCTTCCAGCTGTAGATGTTGGGTTTGCTGCGCTCTTCATTTTTAAAAGGGTCATAGATCAGGTATTTTGCTCCTACCGTATTGTGCAGGAAATTAGTGCGGTTGTAGCTGGATGCCGGCAGGGTGGAATTGTCTGTAACCTGTTCATAGGCGGCACTACCATCTATAATGATCTCCAGTTGTTCAAAAAACAATCCGAACCGGAAGACATAATCCAACCCGAATTGATCAGCGCTGGTTCGTAGTCCAGCATGTTCCCTGTTTTCATAAAAAAAACCGTTTTCTCCCTGTATAACCCCTGTTCCAACACCGTAGGCGCTGTAGGAGGCACCGGGCCGGTTGGAGTTAATGGTATTGGTGTACTGGGAATAGCCGGGAAAGGCAAGCAGAACAAGAAGCAGGAGGCAGGTATATGGGCTTTTCATGGGTGAAAATTTTATAAGTTTCGGGGTATTATCTTTCGGTTTTACCGCTCTAAAATAATAAGATTGTGGCATTATTCCTTCTATGTTGAGAAACTCTGTTGTGATTATAACTGAAATCGGGGTAATTTATTATTTTTTTAAGGCGGCCCGCCATGGGAAACCCTTATTTTTGCGGTGTAATTCAAAACCAAAAGCATGCAGTTACTCAGAACATTGCTTATCATTTTGATGATCCTTTTCGGAATGAGAATTCTGGCCAGGCTTTTCGGGCCGTTTCTAGTGAAATATGCCTCAAAGAAGGTAGAGAAAAAATTCAGGGAACGCTTCGAAAAACAATATGGAGGCAGGAATCCGGACAGCAATTATAAGGAAGGTGAAACCATCGTTGAGCCTGATAAGACCACTCGAAATTCCAAAAATTCTTCAGAAAAAGTTGGAGAATACATCGAATTTGAAGAAATTGACTAACCTAACTAACTAGACGACTTAATGACAGACCAACTGAAAAAGGCAGTACCTCATTTTGTGGTACTGTTGTTGTTTATTGCAGCTTCTCTTTTTTACTTTTCTCCGGTTCTTCAGGGGAAACAGATCTTTCAAAGTGATATTGTTCAATACATTGGTATGGCCCATGAACGGGACCAGTACAAGCAGGAAACAGGGATCGAATCTTACTGGACCAACAGTGCCTTTGGGGGCATGCCTACCTATCAGTTAGGCGCAAATTACGCCCATAATTACATCAAGAAACTGGACCGTGCGCTGCGGTTTTTACCCAGGCCGGCAGACTATCTTTTTCTCTATTTTATAGGCTTTTATATGCTCATGCTGGTTCTCAGGGTACCCTGGAAGCTTGCTGCAGTCGGGGCACTTGGATTTGGTTTTTCCACCTATCTCATTATTATTCTGGGGGTAGGGCATAATGCAAAAGCCCATGCTGTTGCCTATTTTCCCTGGGTGTTGTCCGGTATCCTACTGGCGCTGAGAAAACGCTATGTTGCAGGGTTCCTGTTAACCGCCCTGGGTATGGCCCTTGAGATCAATGCGAATCACTTTCAGATGACCTATTACCTGTTGCTTCTTGTCCTGGTATTAGGAGGCGTATTTCTTTTTGATGCAATCAGAAAGAAAGAGCTCCCTTCTTTTTTTAAGGGGATAGGGGTTTTGGTGATTGCAGTTCTTCTTGCTATCGGAACCAATGCAGCGAACCTTCTTGCTACCAGTGAGTATACAAAATGGTCTACCAGAGGGGCCAGTACATTAACCATGGATCCGGAAGGGAACCCGGTTGAGCAAAGCAACGGACTGGATAAGGAATATATTACTGCATACAGCTATGGTATCCTGGAATCGTTCAACCTGTTTTCTTCCAGGTTGTTCGGAGGTGGCGATCAGGAAAATGCAGGGAAAGATTCGAATACGTATAAATTCCTGGTGAACCAGGGTGTAAATCCCGGACAGGCCGAGAATTTCACTAAAGCCCTACCCATGTACTGGGGCGGACAGCCTGGTGTTGCCGCACCGGCTTATGTGGGAGCCGTACTCTTATTTTTCTTTGTAGCAGGAATATTCCTGGTCAGGGAAAAACACAAATGGTGGTTGCTGGGCGGTGCCCTGTTATCGCTGGTACTTTCCTGGGGTAAGAATTTTGAAGCCTTAACCAATTTCATGATCGATTACTTCCCGCTTTACAATAAGTTCAGGGCCATTACCTCGGTGCAGGTCATTCTCGAGCTTTGTATTCCAGTACTGGCAGTATTGGCCATGGCGGCATTACTGGATAAATCGGTGGAGAAAGCTGTCAAGGAAAAGGCCATTACCTACAGTTTATTGATTTTCGGGGGATTAGGAGCGGTGTTGTTTTTATTAAAAGGAACCTTTGATTTTACAGGAGCCTATGATGAGTATTATGCCCAGTCTGTTGGACCGGAGGTGGTACAAATGATCGTGAGAGATCGAAAGGCATTCTATACCCAGGATCTTCTGAGGAGCCTGCTTTTTGTAGTGTTGTCCGGAGCACTGAGTTGGTTGCTGGTTCGTGGAAAATTGAAACGCGACCTGTTTATTGCAGGTGCTGGAATTCTCATACTTGCAGACTTGGTAACGGTAGATAAGCGCTATGTGAACGAGGAGGATTTTGTTCAGGCAAGGGTGATGAAGAAACCTTTTCAACCCGATGAGGCCGATCAGGAAATTCTTAAAGATCAGGGACATTTCAGGGTGTATGACACTCAGGAAGGTCTTAATGGCGCCGGAACTTCCTACTTCCACAACTCCATTGGGGGCTATCATGCAGCCAAACCGAAGCGAATTCAGGAACTGTTTGAATATCAACTGGCTCAAAATAATCCGGAGGTCCTCTCGATGTTCAACGTGAGATATATTAAAAGACGCGATGAACAAGGTCAGGTAGTTGCCATGAATAATCCGAATGCCAACGGGAATGCCTGGTTCGTGGAAGAGCTCGAAGCGGTAGAGAATGCCAATGCCGAGATGCAGGCACTTACCGGTCTTGACACGAGCAGAAAGGCTGTGGCAGACACCTCTTCCTGGGAAGAAAAGGAATGGAAGAAATATATCGGAAATTACGTGAAAGATTCTGCCAGTGCCATTTCCCTTGCGTCTTACGCCCCCAATAAAATGGTATACAAAAGTTCCAATGCACATGACGGGATCGCTGTATTTTCAGAAATGTTCTATCCACATGGTTGGGAGGTGAGCATCGATGGCTCAGAAACAGGACATTTCAGGGTTGATTATGCGTTAAGAGCTCTTTTTGTACCCGCCGGGGATCATGAGATCGTATTCGAATTTAAGCCTGAAGTGGTGCAAACGGGCACCACCATAGCCCTGATGAGTAATTTGTTGTTATTCCTGTGCTTTCTCGGAGGCATTTATCTGCTATTCGGGAAAAAGGCGATAAAGTCGTAACTGTGGAGCCGAAAACGCTAAAAAGAGTTCTTATCATAACCTATTACTGGCCTCCTGCCGGAGGCCCCGGGGTGCAACGCTGGCTGAAATTCGTTAAATACCTCAGGGAATTTGGCGTTGACCCCCTGGTATATGTTCCCGAAAATCCCAGTTACCCGCTGTTAGACCAGGACCTGATCAAAGAGGTGCCGGAGGATATCACAGTTTTTAAACATCCTGTATTTGAACCGTATTCCATAGCATCGGTATTTTCTAAAAAGGGAACCGAAGCCATGAGCAGTGGCCTGATAAAGGAAAAGGAACAAGGGATCAAAGAACGCCTGCTTTTATGGATAAGAGGGAATCTTTTTATTCCGGATGCCCGCAGATTCTGGATACACCCCTCGGTAAAATTTCTCGAACCGCTACTTGAGCAAAAACAAATTGATACAGTGGTCACCACAGGCCCTCCGCACAGCTTACACCTGATAGGATTAAAGCTTCAGAAGGAAACCAAGGTGAAGTGGATCGCAGATTTCAGAGATCCCTGGACCAGTATAGGCTATCATAAAAAACTGAAATTAAGCCGCTGGGCTGCAAAAAAGCATAAGCAACTGGAAAAAAAGGTGTTGAAAAGTGCGGATATCGTACTTGCCACAAGCCATACTACAGCAAAGGAGCTTGAAGGGATCTCAGGTAGGGGAGTTAAAACCCTGACCAACGGGTTCGATACAGCGGATACCCCGGTAGAGGTTGGCCCTTCTTCAAAATTCCGGCTTGCTCACATAGGATCCCTCCTTACCGGCCGGGACCCTAAAATTCTCTGGGAGGTACTGGGAGAATTGGTGGAGACTGAACGGAGTTTTAAGGACGACCTTGAGATCAATCTGGTTGGTGCTGTGAGTGAAGAGGTACTGCAATCGGTTAAAAATGCCGGCCTGGAACCCTTTCTGTTTGTGAAGGGATATGTATCTCATGACAAGGCCCTGCAATTGCAAAGGGAAGCCAGGGTATTACTGCTGCTGGAGATCGATTCAAAAGATACCCGCGGAATTATTCCCGGGAAACTTTTTGAATATATGGCTGCAAGGCGCCCGGTTTTGGCAATTGGTCCGGAAAACTGGGAAGCCGGAGAACTCCTTGCCGAAAGCAGGGCAGGAGCAGTATTTACCTATAAGGAGAAACAACCCCTTAAAGAAGCGGTAATTGAGCTTTACCGCAATTATAAGAACGGAACTATCTTCGGGGAAGAAACCCAAATAAGTCAATACACCCGAAAGGCCCTGACCGAAAAATTAGCCACCATTATTAAGGATATCTGATGGGAATCGTTAAAAAGCAATCTCTCGCAAATTTGATGAGTACCTATGTCGGTTTCGGAATAGGGGCAGTGAATACTATCTTTCTGTACACATACTTTCTAACCGATACCTATTACGGTCTGGTAACGTACTTGTTATCTACGGCTAACCTGCTTATGCCAGTTCTTGCATTTGGAGTCCAGAACACCCTCGTAAAATTCTATACGTCTTTTTCCGATACCGAAGAGCGACGAAAATTTACTGCCATGATGCTTTTTTTACCCCTGTTGGTTGCGGTAGTACTAGGAGGGATAGGGGTATTGACCTTTAAATTCATATCATCTTTCCTTACCGCTGGCAATGAGGTGATCTCTGATTATATATGGACCATTTATATTATTGGGTTTGCCATGGCCTATTTCGAGGTATTCTATGCCTGGGCAAGGGTGCATCTTCGATCTGTATTCGGGAATTTCCTCAAGGAGGTATTCCCCAGGATCTGCATTATGTTGCTACTGCTGGCAGTATCTGTGAAATGGCTGGACGTAAAAGCATTTATCTATTCCCTTGTATGGGTATACCTGCTGCGAATGCTGCTTATGGCGCTTAGTGCGGCCAGGACACAAAAACCGTCTTTAGAATGGGGACTGCCATCCAGGTGGGTGGATATTTTGAAATACACGGTTCTGATAATTATAGGAGGGTCGGTAGCCGCTGTTTTTCTTGATATTGACCGGTTTATGATCAACCAGTATGAGCACATTGAAAACATTGCATACTACAGTGTAGCGGTTTACATAGCAGTAGTTATTGCAGTTCCGGCAAGAGCACTGCATCAGATCACCTATCCGCTGACCTCTAAACTGATGAATGAACGCAACCACAGGGAGCTTGCTGAACTCTATCGCAAGAGCTCCATCAACCTGCTTGTGGTAAGCGGCCTCATTTTTGTTCTCATCATGGTGAATATTGAACAACTTTATATGCTGCTTCCGGATTCCTACCGTGGCGGAATTACCGTGGTATTTTTGATCTCCCTGGCGAAACTTAGTGATAATCTTATTGGAAATAACAATGCCATTATTTACAATAGTAACTATTACCGTATGGTTCTGCTTTTCGGTCTTTTACTGGCGGTTTTAACGGTGGTATTGAATATGATCTTTATTCCTTTGTGGGGTATAAACGGAGCTGCATTTGCCTCCCTTTTGGCCTTTCTCATTTATAATGCCTCCAAGTTATGGTATATTAAAAGAAAAATGGGCCTTTTTCCGCTTACAGGAAATACGGTAATGGTCTTTGTGATCATGTTTGCATTTCTGCTGGTGTTCTATTTCTGGAGCTTTCCTTTCCATCCCATCCTGAATATCATTCTCAAGTCAGTAATGGTGGTGGGGCTTTATCTTTACCTGGTGTACCACCTTAAGGTTTCCGTTGAGATCAATGAAGAGATCGACAGCTATATAAAAAAGGGGAAGCCTTAATTGGGTTCCCCTTTTTTGTTACACTAATCAAACTCATTAAAATTGCCTAAGTCTCTCAGGATCTGTTTTTTCTTCCTCTGGTGCTTCTGTCATTTTTTGCATTACCAGATTTTGATCTGGAAGAATAGGTCCTGCTCATGTTTTTACCGCTCTTTCGGTTATCCTTTTTGCTGTAGGCTCTGCTTTTTTTAACTGCAGCCCTTTGCGGTTTCTGATAACTATTGCGTTTCGTCCGGTTTACCGTAGTAGAGCGGGTTATGGTTTTTCCGCCCTTTTTAACTTCTGTAGTTCGGGTACTACTTACACGAACAGGCTTTTTATTTTTAGCATTGTAATTCCTGTTATAACCTTTTCCGGACGGATTCCTTCTTGGTTTGTAATCTTTGTTATACCCCCTGGTATTGTTGGCTACAGTTTTCTTTCTTCCGTTGGAATTCGGAGTTGATTTATTGTAGCCTCTTTTATTCTTTTCATACCTGAGGCTTCGATCTCTGATATCCCGTCTTACCTGAACATCTCTCCTGTTCACCACTCTGCGGTCATTCATATAAACACTACTTCTGGGGTTCTTACCCTTATGGTGATAGGTTCTTCCCACATTGGCATAGGCCCTTCTGTGGTTGTTGTTGTACGGTCTGTAATAGGTGTATCGTACAGGGTGGTAATACCTTCTGTAGGGTCTCGGATTAACGATACAAAACCTGGCTGCTGGTCGTACAAAGTAATTGTATACCGGTCTGTACACGAATTGTCTGTTATACACATTTACATATCCCTGGAATCTGCTAAATCCGCCATAGGCATCGTAATACACGTATAGGCCACCAATTCTGGAGACACGTCCCCTGTTGTACCATACATTAATATTCCCGATCCGGTTTACTCTGCCATAGAAATCATAATATACAGGAGTGTTTTCGATCTGGATCACTGCCCCGTAATCGTCATACTGAACCCAGGGGTCGTAATTGAATCCTGAATTAAAACTGATACTTACTCCCGGACTGTGGTATGCGGCACCAAGGTAGGAGGGTTGATCGATAAAAAAGTCGAACTCCCCATCTGGATATACTGAAAACGTAATACCGCCTTCAACGAATATCATGGAATTGGAATAACCAAAAGTTCGTTGTGAAGCCTCTCCGGTAGTTCCGGCCTGTATTGCTCCATAGCTCAAAAAGATGCTTAAAAATGTAATGATAACGTGTTTCATGATCAAAAGGGTTTTAAGGTTCAACAACTTTTGGTTGGTATTACTTTCTTACATTCAAACAGCGTGCCAAAATTGATGATGCCCGAATTTACTGGGCTGCAGAAGTGTTTGTGGGAATAGTATACTATTGGTAAACAGTGTTTTATAAAAAAAAACTCCACAATCCGATCTTAGCGAAACGGTATTGCGGAGTTTTTAAAACTAACCAACCAATAATCAAAAAATTAGCACTGGGCTAATACCTTTATGTTTTCAGATCAGAACCGTTTTAGAAGATGTACTGAGGGTACGGTTTAAAACTCCTCAGGTTAAGCTCTTCAGATTTTGGGTCCTGATGTATAGTATTGATTTCAAATAGTGTGCCAAAAAGTATTCAGACGATCGCTACAGGACTTTTAATGCGTCTTCAAGCGCTTTCGGCTCAGCCCTTTTGGTGTAATCTTCATTGGCATAAACGTAACGTACAATCCCGGTTTCATCAAGAATAAAGGTCGCAGGTACAGGGAGGTTCCAGTCGCTGTTTCCCTGGGATGTTTCGAGATCGATCCCGAAAGTACTGTAAACTTCCTTAAGGCTTTCAGGAACCTGGAATACCAGTCCGGCCTTTTTAGCCAATTCATGATCCTTATCACTGAAAACTTTAAAGTTCAGGTTGTTCTTTTCTGTAGTGGATAGTGAATTATCAGGGGTTTCAGGACTTATGGCAATAAGTTGTGCTCCCAGCGCCTTGAAATTTTCAAGTTCTTCCTGCATACTTCTCAATTCCAGGTTGCAATAAGGGCACCAGCCACCCCTGTAGAAACTGATAATGGTTTTGGTGCCTTCTATTTCCTTGCGGAGGGATACCGGTTGGTGGTGAGGGTCGGTTAATGTGGCATCCGGAAATGAAGCTCCTGTTTTGAGTATGGTGTCGGTGATGGCTTTTTCTTTGAGTATAAGGGTGGCCTGATCCATGACAGATAAGGCCTCTTCAGGTATTTTATTACGGTTGGCCTGGTTGAGGGCATTCAGTTTTTCTGTTAATGACATAATGTAAATTGATTTTAGATTCCTTAAATGGGTCGTTTAAGAAAACCGTACATTACCCTAAATCACAAAAAATCAGCTACAGCTTTTCCCGAAGGTACTTCCAGGTATGCCCCTTTTTAAGTGCAACTACCTCTTCAGGAGTTCCGGAAGCAACGAGTTGCCCACCATTTATTCCGCCATCGGGCCCCAGGTCTATAAGATAGTCTGCACATTTGATGAGATCCAGGTTGTGTTCAATAACCACTACCGAATGCCCTTTTGCGATCAGGGCATTAAAGGATGCCAATAACTTTTTGATGTCGTGGAAGTGGAGCCCGGTTGTGGGTTCGTCAAAAATAAACAGGGCTTTGTCACTGCTGTTCCCTTTTACCAGAAAGGAAGCCAGTTTGATCCGCTGTGCCTCTCCGCCGGAAAGGGTGGAGGAGGACTGACCAAGGGTAACATAACCCAAACCAACATCCTGAAGGGGTTTTAATTTATTTACAACCTTGGTTTCCTTGTTCGATTCGAAAAAATCAACGGCATCGTCAATGGTCATATTCAGGATGTCGTCTATGTTCTTTTCCTGGAATTTAACCTCCAGCACATCCTTTTTGAATCTTTTTCCACCGCAGGTCTCACACTCCAGGTGGACATCGGCCATAAACTGCATTTCTATGGTTACCTCGCCCTCACCTTTACAGGTTTCACATCGGCCCCCTTCAACATTAAAAGAAAAGTGTTTAGGCTTATAGCCGCGAATTTTAGATAATTTCTGATTCGAAAAAAGTGACCGGATATCGTCATAAGCTTTGATATAGGTGACCGGGTTGGAACGGGAGGAACGCCCGATGGGGTTTTGATCCACAAACTCCACTGATTTGAGCTTACCGAAATTCCCTTCTATAGCAGTGAACTGTCCGGCCTTCTCTCCATACCCTCCCGTTTCCTTTAAAACTGCAGGAAAAAGGATCTTCTTTACCAGGGTGCTTTTCCCACTTCCGGAAACCCCTGTAATTACGGTCAGGCAGTTCAATGGAAATCGGACATCCAGATTTTTGAGGTTATTTTCCCGGGCTCCTTTAATGTCTATATAAAAGCTTCCTTTTCGGCGTTTTTCAGGCAGGGCTATTGTTTCTTTTCCGCTCAGATACTTCCCGGTAAGTGAACTGTTTTTTAGCAGTGATGCATAACTGCCGGTTGCGACCACTTCCCCGCCGTGGGTTCCGGCCTCGGGTCCAATATCGATAATCTCATCGGCAGCTTTCATGATATCTTCGTCGTGTTCCACCACGATAACCGTATTGCCAAGATCGCGTAGGGATTTGAGTACGCCAATAAGTTTTTCGGTATCCCTGGGATGCAATCCTATACTGGGTTCATCCAGGATATACATGGAACCTACCAGGCTGCTTCCAAGGGAGGTGGCCAGGTTGATTCTCTGGGATTCACCTCCACTGAGGGTGTTGGATTTACGATTGAGAGTCAGGTAATCCAATCCGACATTACTTAGAAAATCCAGCCTGTTGTTGATCTCTTTTAACAGGCGATTGGCAATGGTGGTTTCATGCGCCTCCAGAACGAGTTCCTTGAAGTATTTCTTTAACTGATCTACCGGAAGCTCCACCAGGTCAATAATAGTTTTATCACCCACCTTTACATAGGAGGCTTCCTTTCGCAGGCGTTTTCCTTTGCAAACCTCACATTTGGTCTTCCCCCGGTATCGGGACAGCATGACCCGATTCTGTATCTTATAGCTTTTTTCTTCCAGTTCATTGAAAAAGGTTCTCAGGCCTGTGAAATAGGAATTCCCTTCCCAGATCAGGTCCCTTTGTGCCTCGCTAAGCTGATACCAGGGTTTGTGAATGGGGAAATCAAATTTATAGGCGTTGTTAACCAGTTGATCGCGATACCAGCTCATACTTTCTCCTCTCCAGGGAAAAATAGCGTTCTCGTATACCGATAATCCTGTATTGGGAACGATGAGTTCTTCATCAAGGCCTATAACGTCGCCATAGCCTTCACATTTGGGACAGGCCCCGTAAGGATTGTTGAAACTGAAAAGATGTACATTGGGTTCGAGAAAGCTCATCCCGTCCAGTTCGAACTTGTTACTGAAAGGGTGTGTTTTTCCTGTGCGTACCTCCTCGAGGATACATTCACCCTTTCCTTCAAAAAAGGCCGTGTCTACCGCATCGGCAAGGCGGTTGAAAAAATCTTCATTATGGCTTACCACAACCCGGTCTACCACCAGGAAAAAATCGTGGTCGATCTCTTCTTCAATTTCGTCAATGCGCAGTACCTGTTCCTGGTATTTGATCCTTGCATACCCCTGTTGTGCCAAAATCTGTAGTGTTTTCAGAACACTCCTGTCGTCAGGGATGTGCACGGGTGCAAGGAGCAATAATTTACTGCGTTCCTCAAACTGTTTAACAAAGCGGATCACGTCGGTAACCGTATGTTTCTTCACTTCCTTCCCCGATACGGGAGAATAGGTCTTTCCGATACGGGCATACAGCAGCTTAAGATAATCGTAGATCTCTGTGGTAGTACCCACGGTAGAACGGGGGTTGGTGGAATTCACCTTTTGTTCTATAGCAATTGCCGGAGCTATTCCTTTGATGTAATCTACCTTAGGCTTATCCAGGCGACCCAGAAATTGCCGGGCATAGGAGGAAAGACTCTCCACATAACGTCGTTGCCCCTCGGCATACAACGTATCAAAGGCAAGACTGGATTTTCCACTTCCTGACAACCCCGTGATCACCACAAGTTTGTTCCGGGGGATCGCTACATCTATGTTTTTCAGGTTGTGGAGTTTAGCTCCTTTTATGAGGATATTTTTTTTGGGATCTAAAGTGGAAATATCAATCATAGCCTGGTTTGAAAACCACAAAGATAAGAATCTAATGCGATTGATTTTAAATGAGTTGTAAAAGAAAGATTATAAAAAAATGCTAAAAATTTTTTGTTTTTGTCTTTGAAATATAATTATATTTGGTTCAACCAAGCTAAAAGAATTACGCCTATACTATAGAATTACTTTTTATCAATCAACTAATTGCTATGCCTTTTGTTTTGAAGGGCATGCTATTCTTAAAAAGTAATTTTATGGACCAGGAACTTCAGGATTCATGTTTGGTAGCCAGCTACCTGCGAGGTAATGAGAAGGCACTTGAAGTGCTAATTAACAGACATTCCCAACGTATTTATAGTTTTATTTATTCGAAAGTTTACAACCGTGACATTACGGAAGATATTTTCCAGGATACCTTTATCAAAGTCATTCGTACCCTGAAAAGGGGGAAATACAATGAAGAGGGGAAATTCCTTCCCTGGGTTATGCGTATCGCGCACAACCTGGTGATCGATCACTTCCGGAAGAATTCCAGGATGCCCAAATTTGAAGGCAGTGATGATTTTAACATCTTTTCTGTTCTGGGTGATCCTAGCCTGAATGCAGAAAAACAGATCATAAAAGATCAGGTGGAGCACGATGTGCGTAGGCTGATCTGCGAATTGCCTGAAGATCAGCAGGAAGTGCTTATAATGCGGCTTTACAAGGATATGAGCTTTAAGGAAATTGCCGATAAAACAGGGGTTTCCATCAATACCGCCCTGGGAAGAATGCGTTACGCCATTATTAACCTCAGGAAACTGGTTGAAAAAAACAATATTATTTTAACCAATTGACACAATAACAAGAGGTTTGCCCCGTTATTCAAAAGAATATTAAACTAACAACATGGCAAATCTTTACATTTCAAATTCCTCTAAAAAGAAAGAATTAAAACCCAAAAAGGAAACCGTTGATTTCCTTCTCAATTATTCTAAAGCTTTAAGTGTTACTAAGTACCAGAAAATGATTTTCGAGACCATCTCGAACTGATCATTTCAAAAAAGCCCGGAATTGGTTGTTCACCGGGCTTTTTTGTTTTTGTAATAGTCGTTAATTACGCTTTTTCTCCCAATGGTTTTAGTGATGATGTCCTTTTCCAGGTCCCAGCCTCTTGCAGGGGAGTACTCTCTTCCGTAATAGATGATCTGCAGGTGGAGTTTATTCCATTTCTCTTCAGGAAATAATTTTTTCGCATCTTTCTCCGTTTGCACCACGTTTTTACCTGTGGTGAGATTCCACCGGTACATCAGCCTGTGAATATGGGTATCTACCGGGAAAGCGGGGATCCCAAAGGCCTGCGCTACAACCACGCTCGCGGTTTTATGACCTACACCCGGAAGTTTCTCCAGTTCTTCAAGGGTAGTGGGGACCTCGCCGTTGTGTTTGTCAATAAGGATCTGAGAAAGCTCATGAATGGCCTTTGATTTGGTTGGCGATAACCCAACCGGCTTTATGATTTCCCTGATCTCATCCACACTCAGGTGCACCATATGATGGGGAGTATTGGCTTTTTTAAAAAGTATGGGGGTAACGGTATTTACCCTGGCATCGGTGCTCTGAGCAGAGAGCAGGACCGCGATGAGAAGTGTATAGGGGTCTGTATGGTTCAGGGGTATGGGTACGGTGGGATACAGTTCTTCGAGGGTATCAACCACAAAGGCCGCTTTTTCTGCTTTGGTCATTATTTGTTAATTTAGAGCATCGTAAAACTATTAAAAAAAATCTATGAATACATTGAAAGCAGGAGATAAGGTGCCCGCCTTTTCGGGGACTACCGATAAAGGAGAGAAAATCAGCCTTGATGATTTTAAAGGCAGTAAACTCGTGGTCTTCTTTTATCCGAAAGCGAGCACTCCGGGTTGTACGGCAGAAGCATGTAACCTGAGAGACCATTATAAGGAATTGCAGGACAAAGGGTACAAACTGCTCGGAGTGAGTGCCGATTCTGAAAAGCGGCAGTCCAATTTCAGTTCAAAATACAAATTCCCCTTTCCCTTACTGGCCGACGAGGATAAGGAGGTGATCAATGCCTTCGGGGTTTGGGGCCCAAAGAAATTCATGGGTCGGGAATATGACGGGATTCACCGTATGACTTTTATAGTTAATGAAGAAGGTACGGTAGAACGCGTAATTGATAAGGTCAAGACCAAGGATCACGCCGCTCAGATCCTTGAGAATTCATAATTTGTGATACCCATTGAAAAAAAAGGCCCTGTTTAACAGGGCCTTTTTTATGGTTGTATATGATCTTCAGATCAGGATTTTGATTTATCCGTGATCTGCTTTGGAGATTTGTAATCAAAAAGGTGTTTTTGTTTGATCAGTTCGGCGATTCCCGACGGAAGCATTTCTTCCCATCCTTCCTCATTGTTGGAGATCTTTTTAAGTACTTCTCTGGAGAAGATGTTCAAAATATCCGGATCGTAGTCAAAGATGTCTACCACCTTACCGTTGTATTTAAAGAACTTGTAGAGTTCTTTCATACGCGGATGCACCTTCAGATTGTTGCTGGTAACCAGAAGCCCTGTTTCCGGATCCACCATAGGGTAGAGGTATACCCTGAGATCCTTGTAGAAAAGTTTTCCAAAGGCCTCCAGGATCCCTCCGCTCAGGTGACGGTAATACCGTTCGTCGAAGATTTCCACCAGGTTGTTTACACCCATGGTCAGGGCCATACGTTCTCTGGTATAATTGGAGAAGTATTCCACTAGTTTGTAATACTCCTGGAAGTTGGAGATAAGTACGGTTTGTCCGAGTGAACAAAGCAGTCTTGCGCGGTCCATGAAGTCTTCTTCATCGATCTCACCTTCGGCCCTCAGGTTGGAAAGCGTGATCTCGAAAATTACCACCGTGTTTTCCACGTCTACCTTATTTTCCCTGATAAATATGTCATATGATTTCTGAAACATATCCATATTTACCTTGGTTACGGGCCTGAAACTACCGCGAAGGGCAAGTATGTTCTTTTTGTACAGAATGGCAGCAGGCAGGATGTTATTCCCATCAGGGCCAAACATTACCGCTTCGGTCATTCCGTTTTTCACCAGCTGCAAGCTCATCAGTCGGTTATCGACATTTTCGAAGCGCGGCCCGGAGAAGTTTATCATATCGATCTCTATGGTGTCCTTGTCAATAAGATCATAGAGATACTTCAGTAATTTTTTGGGTTTATGATGTTTGTAAAAAGCACCATAGATCAGGTTAACCCCCAAAATACCCAGGGTTTCCTGTTGTAGCCTGGCTTCGGTTTGCTTAAAACGGATGTGAAGTACAATATCGTTATACGCTTCTCCCGGTTCCAGTTGAAATTTGATACCCAGCCAGCCATGGCCCAGGTATTTCTTGGCAAAATCGATAGTTGCCACGGTATTGGCGAAAGAAAAGAAGATCTTATTGGGGTGTTCCTCCCTGGAAATTCGTTCCTCCATAAGCTGCATTTCATGTGAAAGCATCTTGGTAAGCCTGGCTTCGGTTACGTATCTCCCGTCTTCTTCTACCCCATAAATAGCATCACTGAAGGCTTTGTCATAGGCACTCATAGCCTTGGCAATGGTACCCGAGGCACCACCCGCCCGGAAAAAGTGACGAACGGTTTCCTGACCGGCACCTATCTCCGCAAATGTTCCGTAAATGGTTTCATTCAGATTAATTCGTAAGGCTTTCGCCTTAAGGGAAGGGACGTTCTCGAAATTCCTATCTCCTTTTAAAACTATCGGCATAGTTCAATTTTCTTTGCAACAAAGTTAAAAAAGTTTCATGAAGCTAATCTGATAATAAATGATAAATTTGGTAAAAAATCAGGAGTGAAAGTTACGTTTTTAGGAACAGGTACATCACAGGGAATTCCTGTAATTGCAAGCGATCATCCGGTATGTCTTAGTGAAGACCCTAGGGATAAAAGACTTAGGGTATCGGTCATGGTATCCTGGGATGACTTTAATTATGTGGTTGATTGCGGTCCCGATTTCCGGCAGCAAATGCTGGCCAATAACGTAAAGCATATTGACGGCATTCTCTTTACACATGAGCATGCAGACCATATTATGGGACTGGATGATATACGTCCCTTTTTCTTTAAACAGGGAGATATTCCAATTTATGCCCATAAAAGAGTATTGGATTCTCTTCGGAATAAATTTGATTATATTTTTGCCACCGAAGACCGCTATCCCGGGGCTCCTGCCGTACAGGAAAACGAAGTGGTGAACGGGGAAAGCCTGGCTCTTGGAGGACTAGAGGTAATTCCTGTGAATGCGATGCACAACAGGCTTCAGGTATTTGGGTACCGGTTTGGGGATTTTGCCTACCTCACTGATGTCAAGCATATCGAAGATGAGGAAGCAGCCAAACTTAAAGGCGTAAAGGTGCTTGTGGTCAATGCCCTCAGAAAGGAGGCACATCACTCGCATTTTAACCTGGAGGAGGCTGTAGCCTTCGTTCAAAGCGTTGGCCCTGAACGCGCCTATTTTACGCACATCAGTGCTTATTTAGGTTTCCATGCGGAAGTCGAAAAAGAATTGCCTGAAGGTATTCACCTGGCTTATGATAATCTCGTAATTGAACTATAATAACCCTAACTACTACTATGAAAAGTAAAATATTCATGTATCTCTTTGTATTTGCAGCACTTTTAAACCTGTATCAGTATGTAAGTGCATCCAAATACATAGAATCTGAAACGGCAAAGATCGGGAATCTCAGGGCAGAGAAAGAAAGCCTTCAGGATTCGGTGCAGTCGCTGTTATTAAAGCAGATGGACCTGCAGTATTTCGACCTCGAACACAATGATGATGCATTCGCCTATTACGAACACCTGGACCTGGAGAATCCCTCCCGGTATATTGCTGATAAGTTGCTGGAAACCAACGAAGCCAAAGGGAATAACCCTTTGGTGCCTTACGATGGCATGAGCGGGGCTCCAATGAAGATCAACAAGATCAAGGTTTTAAACCACAGGTGGATCATAGCAGATTTCTCCGATGGGAAATACTGGGGAGAGATCCTGGTTGAATATTACCTGAATGATGATATGAGCATTGACTTTACCACGCTTGGTCATTTATTGTATTCCAGAAGCTAAATTTTTTTTCAAAGTGGCATAAACCCCCAACTTAAAAACTCTGATTTCCATGATCGAGCGTCTCGGGAAAACCTTTACAGATATCTACAGGCGCAATATGCCTGATGCCTTTGTATTTGCACTGCTACTCACCCTGGTTTGCGGTGGGGCGGCTTTGGTTCTGCGACCGGTAGGACTAATGGAGGTGGTCTCTGCCTGGTATGAGGGATTCTGGATGTTGCTCGAGTTTGGAATGCAAATGGTATTGCTGGTTATAACGGGATATAGTATTGCCTTATCTCCTTTCCTGAGGAAACAGATCGATGCCCTGGGAAAAGCCCTGAATACGCCCTGGCAGGTCTATTTTTTTGTCACCCTGCTGGGATGCTTACTGTGTCTGGTCAGCTGGGGGTGGATCATTATCACTGCGGTACTTGCCCGGGAGCTTGCCCTTCGGGTGGAGGGGATCCATTATCCATACCTTATCGCCTGTGTCTATTGTTCCTTTATCAGTTGGGTCGCGGGATTATCGAGCAGCATACCGCTATTACTGAATACGGAAGGTAATTTCCTGGTTGAATCAGGAATTTTAAATAACACCATAGGAACCGAATATACCCTGGGTTCAGGGTTAAACCTGGTGATGGTGCTGATCCTGGTGCTTTTCACCCCATTTGTTATGTTGCTGTTGCGACCAAAGAGATCAGAAGGCAAAGCTCTGAGTGACCTCCTGGAACAATCCGAGAACAGAGCAACTGAACTTTCCATCGCAGAAGAAGCGAAGCGCACCTCTATTGGAGGCCGGGCGGCCTCTGATGTATTAAACAACAGCAAAGGGTTGCTGTTGGTCATAACCACTGCAGGTATGGTCTATGTAGCACATCATTTCTACACCAGGGGCGTGGATCTGAACCTGAACATCATGATCTTTATTTTCCTTATGCTGGGAATGCTTCTCCATCAAACCCCGTTGCGATATGGTATTTCCATGAAAAGGGCAAGCAGTAATGTTTCCGGCATTCTGTTCCAGTTTCCATTTTATGCCGGGATCATGGGAATCATGATCCACACTGGGCTCGCAACCGAACTGGCAGCTCTTATGGTAAGAACAGCTACTCCGGAAAATTTCGGGGTTTTTGCATACATCACAGGAGGACTGGTCAATTTTGCCATTCCCTCAGCAGGAGGCGAGTTTGCGGTTATCGGTCCGAGCATACTCCAGGCCGTGAGTGAGTTGGCTGCTAATGAGGCCGAGGCTTTACAGATGATCGCTCGTTCGTCTATGGCCATAGCCTATGGAGAGTCTTTAAGTAATTTGCTTCAACCTTTCTTTCTTTTACTGGTAATCCCGGTAATGGCTGCGGGTATCCGTATACAAGCCCGGGATATTATGGGGTATTTGGTGATCCCATTTCTGTTATTCTTCCTGTTGCAGATGGCACTGCTGTTCTTATGGCCAATGTCATAAAATGTCAGATTTTCATTGCTTCGTATTTAGGATATTACCTCTATAATCAGTAGTTTAGGTGAAATCTAACTTTCATCTGTTATGTACTTTCGATCGATTTGGTTACTTCTGTTGGTTATTATTTTAGGCGCTTGTAAAAAAGAAGCTTCTTTCGACACCGTTATTGCTCATGCTACTATTATTGACGGGAGTGGAGCTCCGGGATACCCCGGGTATATCGGGATAAATGCCGATACCATTGCTTATGTAGGAAAGGAAGCTGTGGCTTCTGAAAATACCGTGGATGGCTCCGGACTGGTGGCTTCTCCGGGTTTTATCAATATGCTCAGCTGGGCTACCGAATCGCTCATCGAGGATGGCAGGTCGATGGGAGACCTAAGACAGGGAGTAACCCTAGAGGTATTTGGAGAAGGTTGGTCTATGGGCCCCCTTACTCCTGTGATGAAGAAGGAGGAAGTGGAACAGATGGCGGATATTAAATACGATATTCAATGGACCACGCTGAATGAATACCTGGAATTTCTTGAGCAGAAAGGTATCGCCCCAAATGTAGCCTCTTTTATTGGGGCTACCACCCTGCGAATTCACACGGTAGGGTACGACAACCGCAAACCTACGGAAGAAGAAATGGATAGTATGCGATTGCTGGTACGGGAGGCTATGGAAGCAGGGGCCATGGGTATAGGATCTTCCCTGATTTATGCTCCGGCGTTCTATTCAGATACCCAGGAGCTTATTGCACTTTGTAAAGAAGCTGCTGCCTATGACGGTATGTATATTTCTCATATTCGCAGTGAGGGTGATCGTTTGCTGGAAAGTATAGATGAGCTTATGGAAATAGCGGATAAGGCTGGAATTCGTGCCGAGATCTACCATCTGAAGCAAGCGGGCAAGAAGAACTGGAATAAACTGGATGCAGTGATCCGTAAGATCGATTCTGCCCGAAATGCAGGACTGGACATAAGTGCTAATATGTATAATTATACTGCGGGTGCTACCGGGCTTAATGCGGCCATGCCCCCGTGGGTCCAGGAAGGCGGATATGATGCATGGGCAGAGCGTTTAAAGGATCCGGAGATCCGAAGCAGAGTCGTCCGGGAAATGAGGGATCCCGAGGTGGAATGGGAGAACCTGATGCAGGCAGCCGGAAGCGCAGAGAAGATGCTTCTGGTGTATTTTAGAAATGACAGTTTAAAGCATCTTACCGGTAAAACTTTGGCAGAGGTGGCTGAAATAAGAGGCAAGAGCCCGGAAGAAACGGCTATGGATCTCGTTATCGAAGACGGCAGCAGGGTAGGTACGGTTTATTTTCTTATGGATGAGGAAAATGTAAAACGACAACTTCAATTGCCCTATATGTCCTTTGGTTCTGATGCAGGGTCCATGGCGCCGGAGGGGGTGTTTTTAAAATCCGGCACCCATCCGAGGGCCTATGGTAATTTTGCCAGGTTGCTGGGTAAATATGTTCGTGATGAAAAGGTGATCCCTCTGGAAGATGCCATACATAAACTCACAAAACTTCCGGCATCACATCTTAAGCTTCAGAAACGGGGATTGCTGGCACCGGGTTATTTTGCAGACATCGTACTTTTTGATCCGGAAAAGATCACCGATAACGCCACTTTTGAGAAACCGCATCAGCTCGCGGATGGGGTTGTCCATGTATTTGTAAACGGAGTTCAGGCTCTGGAGAACGGGGAACATACCGGACAGTTTTCAGGAAGGGTTGTTCGCGGACCGGGCTACCGTGAAAAGGGTTCGGAAGTCATGGGTTTGCCCCCTGAAGAATAGGGTTGCACGAAGCGTTAAAGCATCTCATTTTATATTGTGCAGTGGCTTCTTTCTGGTAAGCCCGCCAACAGTGTCTTTTACGGTGGTAAGCACCACAAAAGCTTTGCTGTCCACTTTTTCGATTTCCCTTTTGATACGGGCATATTCCAAACGGGTAATCACCGTATACACGATCATGATATCTCTGTTTGCAGATCCGGAAAGATAAGGGGAGTAGCCACTTTGACCCCGGAAGAGAGTACAGCCCTTCCCCATGGTTTCTACAATAACCCGGCGTACTTCTTCATACTTAAGTGAAATAATGGTAACAGCCATGTACTCCTCAACCCCGTCAATTACAAAATCTACCGTTTGGGAAGCGGCAAAATAGGTGAGAATGGCGTATAAGGCGATCTCAACAGAAATAATATAGGCTGCAGTGATAAAAATGATCAGGTTAAAGATAAGGATGACATTTCCAACCGTTAGCGGAGTTTTTCTACTGGTATAGATGGCAAGTACTTCTGTGCCATCAATGATTGCCCCGCCACGAATGGCCAGTCCGATACCCAGCCCCAGAAAGAACCCTCCGAAAGCCGCGACCAGGATCTTATCATCTGTAACAGCCGGGATCGTTATCAGGTGAACCAGGGTGGATAACAGGGTGATAGCCACAATGCTCTTTACTGCAAATCTTTTTGAGATAACAAAATAACCCAGGATAAGAAACGGCAGGTTGATGCCGAAAATCAGAATACCCAGAGGGATGGCCGAAACTGCCGAAATTATAAGGGAGATACCTGTAACTCCGCCATCAATAAAATTACTGGGAAGAAGAAATCCCTTGAGTCCGAAGGTAGCCGATACGATACCTATAAGGATGTAAATGCTGTCCGTTATCCAGTGTTTAACTTCTACTTCCAGGTCTTCAACCTGTTTTCTAAAGGTCTTTTCCGGAGCACTTCCACGTTTTAACTCTTCGCGATAATGCTTGCGTACAACATCGAGAATGATCTTTTTGAAGAAATAGCTCATAGGCTTCTGGTATTTCCTCCTAAAGATATCAATTAAAGCTTAGCTCTGATGGTATTTTGCAATCCGTATATTTAAAGGTACCGTTGATCCGGTGATTAAAAGGTGATACAAACCGGGGCAGGAACCTGAACCTGGTCTGTATAGATAAGATTACCCGAAAGCGTATCCCGTTTAAAACACACCAGGTTATCTGATCGTTCATTAGCAACAATAAGATACTTATTGTCCGGGGTTATATTAAAGTTTCTGGGCCAATCCCCGCGTACCGATTCGAACCCAACCAGGGAAAGTCTTCCGTTTTGCTGGTCAACCCGGTAGATCGCCAGGGTTTGATGTCCACGGTTGGAGACGTAAAGGAAGTTTCCTGAACGGTCCAGGTGTATATCTGCGCAGAGGTTTTCGCCGGTATAGCTATCCGGAAGCGTCGAAATTTCCTGTGCCACACTAAAGGCAGTGCCTGTAGTATCCATTTTGATAAGGTTAACCGTAGCACTGAGTTCATTGACTAGGTATATCCATTTTTGATTGGAATGGAAGGCCATATGACGTGGTCCGGATCCCGGAGCTAAAACAATGCTATCCGAAATTTCAGGATTTTGACCGGACTCCCCGTTGTTGACCCTGCTTATCCAGAGTTTATCTGTTCCAAGGTCAGCCGTAATGAGGTGGTTGTCATCCAGGAAATAGGAGCTGTGAGCATGCGGAGCTTCCTGTCGGGGATGAGGGCCGTTGCCTTTAAATTCGAGAGAACCCATTGAAGTGAGATTTCCTTCATCATTCATTCGGAACATGGCAACAGTACCGCTGCTGTAATTGGATACTGCAATATTCCTGTTTTTATCTATGCTGATATGACATGGATGGGTTCCAATTTCCTCTGCCAGAGATACCTGCTGAAGTGAGTCGCCATTGATCATGAAAGCCCTGAGACTTCCAATTTCCTGTTCACTTACGGCCAAAAGAAAGTTACCCTCTTTTGCTTTCGCCAGGTAGGAGGGGTCTTTAACATTCATCAAAGCTCTTAGCTCTTTAAATTTACCCTCTGGGGTAATGGCAGCCTTGTAGATTCCCTTACTGTTATTTTTGCTGTAGGTACCGATATAGAATTCAGTAGGTATATCCGGGTGATCACCTCCAGAATTTTGCATGCAGGAGGTCAGTGATGTTGTGATTGCGAATAAAAAAATGAAACGAAGCATATCAGTTATGAAGATTTAACCATTTGAGCAGGGAATAAAAATTTTGAGGTGCAACTCCATGACCTACGGGAAACTCTTCGTAGGTATGAGCAACCCCCAGTTCATTCAGGATCTTTGGTGTTCTTCTTGCCCATTCAACAGGGATCACCTGGTCTGCACTTCCGTGAGAGGCATAAACAGATAACCCGGAGAGGTCTTTGTCTGTAGGGATTCCGGCTATGAGGTCCTGGTTGATATATCCGCTCAGGGCAATTACATTGCTGATCTTTTCCGGATAGCTTAAGGCAACGGCATAACTTAGGATACTACCCTGGCTAAAGCCGAGAAGATTGATCTTATTTCGATTTAATCCGTAGCCCTCACAGGCTTCCTCAATAAAAGCCATGATCAGGTCGCGGGATTTTTTTGCCTGCTCGTTATCGCTCCATTTTCCTTCAACATCATCAAAATTTATAGCATACCACGCATAGGCATTCGGCATCAGGGTGTACGGAGCTCTTGCTGAGATGACTATACAGTGTTCAGGAAGCTCGTATGCAAATGAAAAAAGATCTTCTTCATTGCTGCCGTACCCATGAAACATAAATATTACGGGGGCGTCTTTTATTTCTATGCCTTCTGCGGGCCTGATCAGGTGATAAAGTGAAAGTTCCTTTGTGGTCAAAATAGCGTAAACAGATTTAGATTTATGATTATCGAATAAAAGTGAACCATTTCCGGAAGTAAGGTCCAACTACCGGTATGGAGTTCCATTTTTGTTGTATAGCACCCAGAATTCCGTAAAACCAGAGCGCAAAAAAGAAAATCCAGTAGGCGGTGTGCAGCATCCACATATCGAGGTTACCCACAGAATATCCTAACAGCCAGTAAAGCAAATGAAGGCCGAAAGCCTGGCGGATGTGAAACCGGGCGAACTCATTCTGAGGTTCCTGGTTCATGAAAATAGCAATAAGTGCTCCGATAATGGTTAGGTAGCTAACGATGGCGGTGGTTTTTCCCTGTTCTTCGGTTACGCCCATAGCTTAAGTTGTTGGGTTGATCTCGTGGTGCTTTCCATGAATAACCCCATATACCATCCCTTTCATTTCTTTTCTTAGAAAAGCACTGTTTTTGGAGGCAGAAAGGATATGTTGTTTTTCAAAGACATATTCCTTATCCGGATCAAACAGGGTCAGGTTAGCGATCTGACCTTCTTCAATGGCGGGAGCAGCTATATTGAACCGCTCTCTTCCGGAACTAAGGATACGAATAGTATCTTCCAGGGGGAGGATCTTGTGAAGCGATCCCAGAGCACTTTCCAGTCCGATAGTGCCATAATCGGCGTAATCAAATTCCACCTTTTTTCTTTCAATATCCCGGGGATCATGATCGGTAGTCACCATATCGATTATCCCGCTTTTTAAACCTTTAAGCAATGCTTTACGGTCCTTTTCCGTGCGCAGCGGAGGCAACACCTTATACCGGGTGTCAAAACCCTTAAGCTCTTCTTCTGTGAGAAAAAGGTTGTGAATGGCTACGCTGCAGCTTACATCCAATCCTTTTTTCTTACCTGCTGCGATAAGGTCCACCGATCGTTCGGTAGATATGGTTGGAATATGCAACTTGCCGCCGGTATATTCAAGGATGTAAAGGTCTCTTGCGATCTGTAATTCTTCTGAAAGGGCTGGGATTCCCTTTAACCCGAGAGCTATAGCAGTTGCCTCCTCATTCATAACCCCTTTTCCGGAAATGTCCTTTTCCAGGGGGAAGGATTGCACCAGGGCATCGAAATTCTGAGCATACTGCAAGGCTATTTTAAGCAGATTCGGATTGCGAACGGGACTTTTGTAGTCTCCAAAAGATATAGCCCCTGCCTGCTTCATATCATACATTTCAGCAAGGTCTGTGCCTTCTCCCTTAACCGTGAGTGCGCCTACGGGATGTATCTTGGTGGGCGTATCTGCACTTTTGGACTTAAGAAAAGTCATGTCGGTATTGGAATCGGCTACAGGGTTGGTGTTCGGATTCAGGGCAATATCCGTAAAACCACTTCTGGCGGCAGTGAAAAGACCGTTCTTCAGGGTTTCTCTTTCCTCGAAACCGGGCTCCCCAAAACTCACGCTGCTGTCAAACCATCCCCTGGATACGTGCAGGTTGGGCAATGCTATAACAGAAGTGTTTTTGTCTGCAGCTACCGAAGAACCGATGCTGGCAATTTTTCCGTTTTTAATCAGGATATCACAGCGCTTCGCGTGGTATTTTCCCTGGGGATCAATGATCGTGGCTGATCTTAGGAGGATATTCATTTAAAATATTTTAAAATGAGCATTTCGGTTAGGAAAAAGACTAATGCAAAAATAACAAACCATTTCCAAAGCTCGTTGACCTTGTTTTCAATTTTTACCTGATCCAGTCCTTCATTGATCGAATCGTAAAAGGTTATATCTTTCAGCATTTCCGGATCGAGAAATTCAAGCACGCTTTCAGTTCGTGGTAAATTAAGGCTGAGATTCCCGACCTTTTCCATGTCTTTCATCACCCCGTAGTGCCCGGGGGCAGTAAATTGTTCATCCAGAAAGATCCTGATGTAATTCCCGAAGTTCTGTTGCCTCGGGATAAATGATCCTGACGCGTGTTGAAGGGAAAGGATCTGATCTTTCTTTAATTGCGTTTTTATATCGGCTTCCCGATCTGCTGAAAGGGTAAAATATGCCTTTGGGCGATTCAGGCTTTGAAGGCCAATGTTGTAGAAAACGGGAACGATCAATGCGGATGACTGAAAATCTGAACTCTCTTCATCCAGGGAGGCAGTAAAGGCATAATGTCCGTTGGATCCGTATAGAAAAGGAATGTTTCCGGAGAATTCCAATACACTTTGAGCACTTCCCCGTATCGAAAAATATCCCGAAACCAAGGGATACCTGAAGTTTTGTATCCTGTCATTAAAAACATCCCTCACCAGGGGGTGGTCATAATTTATCGTATTTACCACTGCCTCGCTGCGTACAATGCTATCCCTAAGCGGCAGTCCAAGAGATTGATTGAGAGCGTTAAAGCTTTCCGTAACCTCTTTAAAGGAGGGAACCTGTACTATTTTTATACCGTTTTCTGCGAGATCCACCAGAGTTTTACCCAGGGCTTCAGGTAATTGATCCAATTGGTCGAGGATGACCAGGTTCTGGTTGGAAAGCTGGTTAAAATCGACAGCATTCGGGGATACTGACACAAAATTAAATTCATCATCGGTAAAGATTCGCCCCAGGTGGGTCGCAGGGAATCCCCCAATGTGCATTACATTTATTTTCTGATCTTCCTCTGTGCTGAAATAAAGGTAGTTGTCGTATTTAAGACCGGAATCGGAGATTTCAACGCGGTTTAGCGTGAGGTCTTCCTTTGGCAGGGTAAACTGTACCTTCGCAGACCCGGACCGGAATGCTGCCGTACCTCTGGCAAGGAGTTCGCTATCAGAAAAAATGGATACCGGAGTGCTTTCTTCCTCTTCGTCGTCTGTAATGCTCAGCGAGACACTAATGGTAATATTTTCAGGGCCATCATCAGACAGGGAAAGGGAGTCAATACTGATATTCCTGAGGTTTGGACTTCTGAGGGGAATTAACCGGACCTCTGCATTGCCGGGTGGCAATGTCTCCTGAATGTCTGTTGTTTTTTGCAGGTCTGAAAGTATGTATAAGGCATTGTTCTTTTTCCTGGGACCAAATTCTGGATTGGCTTTTAACACCACCTCATTTAGATCAAGTTGTTTTGGGGTATAGGTTAGGGCCAGTAACTGATTTCTGATCTCAGATTTAGTCCCCGGGCCGAATTCCCCGTCATTGGTAATCACCTTTACAGGAATATCTGCCGGCCATTCAGAGAGAAATCGGTTAACCGCAGACTCCAATAATGATCCCTGTGCAGCGGGCATCTGCATACTGTAGGAATTATCGAAATAGATCACATAGGTGGCGTCCTGTTCACTGGCATCGGGATCGCCCAGGTAAGGTTGGGCAAATGCCAAAACGAGCATGGCTAAGCCAAATAAACGCATCAAAAGAACCAGCCATTTCTTCAGGGTTGAACTTTTCCGGGTTTGCAGATCGATCTCCTTTAAAAACCGCACATTGGTAAACACCTCTTTTTTAAACCGCCTTAACCTGAATAAATGCACGATTATGGGTATCAAAAGCAGTAAAAGAGCCCAAAGAATTTCCGGATGTTTTAAATGCATTCCCTATTGAATATGTATAAATATAAGATTAATCTTCAGGTAAGTTTTATTTATCCAACCATCCTGTAAATTTTTTCCACCAGGAGCTTCCCGAGGTATCCTTTAAGTTCAGTTCCATGTTCAGGGCATGCGAATACCCGATCTCAAACAACTCATCGGCCTTTTGGGTGTCGAATATAGGGAAGGAAGAGAGTTCAGGGGGTTCGATGTAGATATCGCATTGAGATTTAATAGTGCTGTTTTGCCCGTTAACACTTAACTGAAACGTCCTGGCCGCAATATTGGCAATATTTCCAAGCTCTTTGATTTTATCCATTGGACTTATATTGATCACTATGGTATATTCACAGCAGCTCTTAAGGGGGGCCAGCGGGATATTGCTGAAAACCCCGCCATCTGCGTAATACAGGTCATCAATTTTTACAGGAGAGAACAACACCGGGATGGAGGCCGATGCCTGTACGATTTCCGAGAGATCTCCCTCCCGGAAATAAGTGACCCGGGCGTTTAGTATATCCGTGGCTCCCACAATCATCGGGATCTTAAGTTCCTTAAGATCTATTTTACCCAATTTGGATTGCAGTAAGGCTCCCAGCTTATCGAGATTGAAAAGCCCGGTTTTGGGCATCTGAAAATTAGTGAGATCCATCATGGAAAGCGCTTTGACGGCTTCATGGGTCTCCTCGGGAGTTTTTCCAGCAGCAATAAAAGCTCCTGCTACTGCTCCTGCACTTACCCCTGATATAATATCCGGTTCGATGCCTCTTTCCTTAAGGGCTTTTATAGCGCCCAGGTGTGCGAAGCCCCGGGCGCCACCACCCCCAAGTACGAAACCATACTTATAGGGTTTAGCCTGTTTAGCGCTCATATTTAGCGGCCTTGCCGTTGGAAGAAGAACTTTCAATAAAAACTCTCAGATCATCATTGGCTTTCTGAAGGTCTTCTGCCCGAAGGTACATCATATGGCCACTGCGATACCCCTTAAAACTCAACCGGTCTTTCATCTTTCCGGAAGGGTCCAGTTGCCACATGCTGTATTTGGTATTGAAATAGGTGGTTGCACCATCGTAATATCCGGCCTGATATAACACATTGAGATACGGATTCTGTGCCATGGCCTGTCTCAGGTTGTCGCGTGTCTCGTCGTCGTCGTTATTCCACGGATGTACCGGACCAAATACATTGTACTTGATGTCTGTATGAAAACCAAGCTCCTGTTGTATATAGTAGTTTATGGCCGGAGTAAATGAATGCAGCCAGGAAGTAAGTTCAGCACTGTAGTCGGGGGCGTCTCCGGATTCTTTCTTGTCGATACCCAGATACCTGGAATCCAGACGGCCAACGGTGTAACCTTCATCCCTCAATAGTTCTTTCCAGAAGAATCCGTTTGGCACCGAAAGGTTGTGTTGCAAAATAACTCCGGCATCAATTCCGGTGTACTTTGCCATTTTTTGAGCAATAGCCTCGCGTTCTGCGGGCTCAATAAATCCGCCTTTGGCCAGGGCAGGAATAAGTTCGTCTATGGTAAAACGCTCTGATTCCGGTAAGATCTCCAACAAGTCTTTTTGCTGAAGAGACGGGTCCAGGGCCTTATGATGCCATGCGGCAGCGGTGTAGTAGGGGGTATTCAGGGCTTCTGCCACTGGTCCGCCTCGTCGAAGCACCTGGTAGTCGGCAGGTGAAACCATGATCACTCCATTCAGGTACATCCACTCGCTGTTCTGCAGCTCAAGAGCCAGGCCGGCAACACGGGTGCCTCCGTAACTCTCCCCGATAATATATTTCGGACTTCGCCACCTGTTGTGTCGGGTTACAAAAGTATTGATCCAATCGGCCAGGTATTTGATGTCTTCATTCACGCCAAAGAACAATTCTCTCTCCGGCATTTCTCCATCTTTATTAGGGACCATTCTGGAATATCCCGTGTTTACCGGGTTTACATATACAATATCTGCAATGTCCAGAATGGAATTCGGATTGTCCTTAACACCGTAAGGTTGTACCGGATATCCTTCATCATCAATATTCAGGATCTTAGGCCCGGTGTAGGCCAGGTGCATCCAAACCGAAGCAGATCCGGGACCTCCGTTAAATGAGATCACTAACGGACGGTTGGCATAATCCTTAAGATCGGTGCGGTAATAATAAGTATGGTAGAGAGTGGCAATAACCTCTCCGGTTTCATTCCATACCGGTTGGGTACCGGTAGCAGCATTGTACTTTACCTGTTTCCCTTTGATGTTCACCGAATGACTGGTGGTGATAAGCGTATCTACAGGAAGTTGAAGATTTTGGGCATTTACACTAACCACCCATAAAAGCGATAATAGCGTATAGAAGGAAATTGTTCTCATGAAGATTTTCTTTATTTGGACATAAAAATAGGAATAAAGAAAATCTTACAAAAAAGTAAAGTAAAGAAGTATTTTATACTGCTGAATGCCAGTGATTTAAAGGGGTGTATCAGAACTTTTCAAAAACCCCTAAGCCAAAGAGGGCGAAATCATACCGAACCGGATCCTGTGCATCTAATTTTCGTAAGGAATCATCGAGTTCTATCAAGGCTTTTGCATCGTTTTGTTTTCTTTTTAACAAGCCCAGTTTTCGGGCCGCTTTACCGGAGTGTACATCCAGCGGACAGGAGAGTTGTGCCGGTGACACCTGTTTCCAGAGTCCCAGGTCGACCCCTTTATTATCCTGCCTCACCATCCAGCGAAGGAACATATTGATGCGTTTGGCAGAAGATCCTTTTAGCGGGTTGGAGACGTGCTTTTCGGTACGCTGCAGATGAGGGATCTCGAAAAACCGGCCTCTGAAATCCGCAATGGCTTCCTGGAGGCGGGGAGCATTGCGGTATTCTGAAAAAACGGACTCTATACCTCCGTATTCGTTATAGATGTGTCTGAGTCCTTTTATGAAGTGTTTGAAATCGTCTCCGTTGTATGTGCGATGAACGAAAGGGGAGAGCCTTTCCAGGTCTGTTTCCCGGTGCGACATCACAAAGTCAAAAGGGCTGTTCCCTAAAAGTTCCATCATGCGATTCGCATTATTGATGATGCTTTTGCGGTTTCCCCAGGCAATGGTAGCAGTGAGAAAACCCGCAATCTCCATATCTTCCTTTTGCCGGTATCTGTGAACGATCTGGACAGGATCGGTGTCGATAAATTCCGGATTGTTGTATTGTGTGGCCTTCTCATCCAGAAAGGCCTTGAGTTCGTTATGGGTAAGCATTACACAGGGACTTCCGCTCGTTCCACCTCCCGATTGACAATGCGCCCGTCTACCATGACCAGCTTCCTGTCGGCCATATCTGCGAGTTCATCATTGTGGGTCACAATAACAAAGGTTTGCCCAAATTCGTCCCTGAGCTCAAAGAAGAGTTTGTGTAACCGGTCTGCACTTTCAGAATCCAGATTCCCGCTGGGTTCATCTGCAAAAACGATATCAGGCTTATTCATCAGGGCCCTGGCAACTGCAACCCGCTGTTGTTCGCCACCCGATAAGGTTCCCGGTTTGTGGTCGAAGCGATGAGACAACCCCAGGAAGGTCAATAACTCCTTTGCCCTGGTTTCAGCCTCCTTTCGAGGCGTATTTTTGATAAAGGCCGGGATACATACATTCTCAAGGGCTGTAAATTCGGGAAGTAGTTGATGGAATTGAAAAATAAATCCGATATGATCATTCCTGAATTTGGCTAACGCTTTGTCCTTTAAAGGATGTATATCCGTTCCATTTATGCGTATAGAACTATCGTTACGCTTATCGGGAGTATCAAGGGTACCCAGAATTTGTAAAAGCGTGGTTTTTCCTGCCCCGGAGGCTCCTACAATAGACACCACCTCCCCCTTGCTGATATGCAGGTCTACTCCCTTGAGGACTTCAAGAGACCCATAGGTCTTATGGATGTTTTGGGCTATGATCATAATTTCGAATAAAAGTTGCGGAAAAATACGGATTACCGTTAGAACTGGCAAAATTTACATCTTTTACCCCTGGGTTTTTGCCTGCCAAATAATCGTTAAAGAAGAGATTGTTGTTTAATAATTAAATATATTTGTTAAACAACATTTTGACATTTCAATATTAAGTAACTTTTATTACCATGAATAGAGAAACAGCAATACTTGCAGGCGGATGTTTCTGGTGTACAGAAGCAGTGTTTGAGAGGCTGGAGGGTGTTTTATCTGTGAGGTCTGGGTATACAGGCGGTTCAATAAAGAATCCTGCCTACAGGGAAATTTGTACAGGCAGAACCGGGCATGCAGAAGGTGTTATGATCGAGTTTAATCCTGACATTATCAGTTTCAGAGGGCTTCTCGAGATTTTTTTTGCCACCCACGATCCTACAACCTTAAATCGTCAGGGCAATGATATGGGAACCCAGTATCGCTCTGCAATATTTTGCACAAATTCCAGGCAAATAGAAGAGGCCCGGGAATTTATCAAAATGCTCGGGGAGGAAGGAGTCTTTGAGAATAAGATCGTTACCACTATCGAAGAGGCAGGCCCGTTTTACGAGGCTGAAGACTATCACCAGGATTATTACAGGCTTCATAAGGAACAACCTTACTGCAGGATAATTATAGACCCGAAGATCAAAAAATTAAAACAACATTACGCTAATAAATTAAAAACCACCCATGCCTTATAAAAACTTTGAGGAATATAACATTAAGATAACGGAAGAAGTCAAAGACCGTTATCGTCACATCATTACGGAATTAGGGGAAGATGCCGATCGTGAGGGGTTAGCCAACACTCCTGAGCGCGCTGCCAAAGCCATGCAATTTCTAACCCAGGGGTACTACCAGGATGCCTCGGCCATTCTTAAAAGTGCCATGTTCAAGGAAAGTTACAACGAGATGGTTATCGTAAAGGATATAGAGATCTACTCGTTGTGTGAACACCATATGCTCCCTTTTTTCGGGAAAGCTCACATTGCCTATATACCAGATGGTTATATTGTGGGGTTAAGCAAACTCCCGAGAATTGTAGATGTCTACGCAAGAAGACTTCAGGTTCAGGAAAGGCTCACGCATGATATTCTGGAGTGCATTAATCAAACCCTAAAACCAAAAGGCGTTGCAGTTGTTATCGAGGCGGCCCACATGTGTATGATGATGCGGGGCGTTCAAAAGCAAAATTCGGTAACCACCACTTCAGGATTCCGGGGTCAGTTTGAAAAAATAGAAACGCGGAATGAATTTCTAAAGCTCATTAGCTCTCATCTTACCTGATCGTACAAGATAGGAGGGTTTTTATTTCTGCTGATTTTTGCCTTACTTGGAAAAATGAAATACGGAAAACTGGTATTAAGTATTATTCTTGACCTTGTGGGTATGGGGTCTTATCTCTATCCAGGCATAGGGGAGGGGGCAGATTTGATCTGGGCGCCATTGGCCGGTTTTCTCATCACCCGGATGTACCCGGACCGTAGTGGTAAAATTGGTGGGTTAATAGGGTTTGTGGAAGAACTAATTCCGGGAATGGATGTGATCCCCACCTTTACCCTAATGTGGATCTACACCTACGTTTACAAACGTAAAGAAATCGGCGAGGTTTCCTGAGTGATTTATTTGATTTTGATCCCAAACCGGGATAACATCTTCTTTTCAAAATTCCAGAAAAAGGAAAATTGCCCGAACAACCATCCGAATACCACCAGCAACACCTGGTAAACAGGAAATATGACAAAGATCCTTACGGGCCAGTAGATCCAGGCATTGGTTGTTTCCTGGTCGAGTCCCATAAAGTGTGTTACCGGGCTGGCTAATTTTGCTGCAGTGGATCCTGTGATCGCAAATACCACAAAAACAACGAAAAGTTGAAAATTAGAATCAATTCCCCAGCGTTCTTTTAATTTCTTCATGCCTTTAATTTTCCGGCTGCAAATATAAGTCAATTTATTCTTGGATAAAAAGGGCCGAGGCGTTGATTGTACTTCCGTAGGAAATACAGGAAATAATTAAACAACATATAATTCACCTCGTAACCATAATCGGTAGAGGGATCATAATTTATGGGAAACATATAAAGGTTAGGGTCATAGGTCTGGGGTTGCATGACCCGGTTATTCCAATTTGTAACGAAAATATTGTTGCGGTTTTCCATAAAATTCTGAGAATAATAGCCGCGGGGTTGCGCTATTCTGTTGAGCCATGGATAAAATCCGGGATCCATGATGATGATGTCATATTCTGTGGAATCATTTCCGATCCGCACCGTATCCTGACCCTCAGATTCGAAAATCTCCTGCTCTTCTGGGGTGATTTCTAAATCCTTATTGCTGTTCTGGCTTTTACCTCCGGAACAGGCTGTGATCAGGGCAATGATGAAGATCGAAATTAAAAACGTTCTCATAGCTTTAACGTACTTTATCTTAAGATACAAAAAAGAAAGCTCACCACACGAATCTCCACCCCTGATTACATGATATATGCAGGTGTTATCCAAACAAACCCTCGATCAGGCCGGAGAGTCCACCTTGTTTTTTCCCGGAGCCCACTATCATATCACTAACATCGTCCAATATGCTTCCATCTCCATCCTTATCGAGTAGAGACATAAGTAAATTTTGATTTTGTTTGGGTTGCCCGCCAAGCATACTCGCCAGCAAAGTATTCAGCTGGTCGGGATTACTGATCTGATTCCTCCGCTTTTGTCGTCCCAGCATACCAAGCAGGATAGGAGCAAGGGTCATCATCATTTTAGAAATATCCCTTGTGTTTAATCCACTTCGCCTGCTCAGTTCATTTTCCATTTCCGGAGTGCTTTGCCCGAAGATATGCCCAAGGATCCCTGCTCCGTCTTTAAGGATTTCTTCGTTGACCCCGCCCTGGAAAAGCCCGTCCAGGTCGTCCAGTATTCTCCCGTCATGCCGCTCCGTATTGAGGGCATCGAGCAGGCCACCGGCCTTTTCCGGAGATTTGGCATTCTTCTTTAGGGCGCCCATGATCAGCGGCATGGCCATACCGGTAAATTCTGCTGCCCGGGCCTGATCTACTCCTGTTTCATTACTCAATCCTCCGATGATTTGTTTTCCTAAATCACTTTCCAGCAAACTCACCAATCCTGCCATGATGTATAGTTTTAAAATATTGGAAATCCAAGTTTTAAGATACAAAAAAGCCCCCAAATTAATGGAGGCTTCAGAAATGCGGGTATTTAAAGCCTTATTTTTTAAGTAATTCCGTGATCTGAGTAGCCAGCTCTGTACCAATGCGGTCCTGTGCCTCATCTGTAGCAGCCCCGATATGGGGCGTAAGAGAGACTTTTGGGTGCATAAGTACCCTGATGGCCGGAGTGGGTTCATTTTCGAATACATCCAACCCTGCAAATCCCAGGAGGCCATTATCCAGGGCGTCAACCATAGCGACCTCATCGATCACACCGCCCCTGGCTGCATTAATAAGTCCGGCTCCCTTCTTCATGATCTTGAATTCTTTTTCTCCGATCACATAGTCTTTCTGGGCAGGGACGTGCAGGCTGATAAAATCGGCATTTTTCAGGACTTCTTCCTTAGAAACAGTTTTGATATTAAACTGTACTTTTTGTCCGTCATAAAAGGATAATTCAAGGTTTACCTCTTCGATAAAGGGATCAAAAGCGATAACCTTCATGCCAAGGCCCAGGGCGATTCTGGCAGTTTCCTGTCCGATCCTTCCAATTCCGATAATTCCCATGGTTTTTCCGCGTAATTCCGAACCGCGGGCATAGGCTTTTTTGAGCTGGCCGAATTTACTCTCTCCTTCCAGAGGCATATTTCTGTTGGCATCATACAGGTATCGTACACCTCCAAAAAGGTGGGCGAAAACCAGTTCTGCAACAGAAGAGGAGGAGGCAGCAGGGGTATTGATCACATGTAGCCCTTTACTGCGGGCATAATCCACATCAATATTATCCATTCCAACACCACCACGTCCGATAATTTTTAAAACAGGGCAGGCATCTATCAGATCCTTACGCACCTTGGTGGCACTGCGCACCAATAGAACGCCCACTTCATGTTCATTGATGAAATTTTCCAGTTGTTCCTGTGCCACCGTAGTGGTGATCACTTCAAATCCGGCATCTTCAAGAGCTTTTTGTCCGCTGGTTGAAATCCCGTCGTTGGCTAAAATTTTCATGCTGTATTGTACTTCTCTTTTGATTATTACTTTACTATCAGGCTTTGTTTTCAAGCTCCCGCATTACGTCTGCGAGTACCTGTACGCTTTCTGTTTCCATGGCGTTATACATGGAGGCGCGGTAGCCCCCAACACTCCTGTGACCGTTAATACCGTTAAGTCCGGCCTCTTTTGCCATTTCGTCAAAAACAGGTTTTAATCCTTCATCAGTAAGGTTAAAGGTCGCATTCATGACTGAACGGTCCTCCTTTTCAGCAAACCCTTTGAACAAGGGGTTTCTGTCGATCTCATTATAGATGATCTCCGCTTTGCGGTTGTTGTGCTCTTCAATGGTTTTTATTCCGCCAAGCGTTTTGAGCCATCTCATGGTAAGCATGGATACATAAACGGAGAATACCGGAGGGGTGTTAAACATACTTTCTTTTGAGATGTGCTGGCGATAATCGATCATGGAAGGTATCGGGCGGGATACTTTACCCAGGATATCTTCTTTGATCACCACCAATACGGTTCCGGCAGGTCCCATATTTTTCTGAGCCCCGGCATAGATCAGGGAGAACTTCGAAAAGTCTATGGATCTGGAAAAAATATCGGAACTCATATCCGCTACCATGGGTACAGCTGTTTCCGGAAACGACTTCATCTGGGTTCCGAAAATGGTGTTATTACTGGTGCAGTGAAAATAATCGGCATCTTCTGGCACTACATAACCTTTCGGGATATAATTAAAATTGGCATCAGCGGAAGAAGCTACTTCTGTAACCTCTCCAAAGAATTTTGCCTCTTTAAGCGCCTTAGCAGCCCAGGTTCCGGTATTGAGATAAGCCGCCTTGTTTTCCAACAGATTATAGGCAACATTGAGAAACTGCATGCTTGCTCCTCCCTGTAAAAACAATGCTTTATATCCCTTTCCTTCCAATCCGAGTAGTTCCAGGGCCAGGGCCTGAGCCTCCTCCATTACGGCAATGAATTCCTTACTGCGGTGAGAGATCTCAAGGATAGACAGGTCTATCCCGTTAAAGTTCAAAACTGCCTTTGAGGCTTCCTGAAATACCGTCTGAGGTAAGATACATGGACCGGCACTGAAGTTGTGTTTTTTCATAGAAATAAATGGTCAGTTGTGTGTTAAAGACGAATACAAAGTTGCATATAATTGCTTGAATAGCCTTGAAGAAAAATCATAATTTTAGTTCTATATTCCAGAGGATTGTTATCAATATTTCAATAGATTAATAAAAAAATTGTCAGAATAATAATACAGAACGAAAAACTCCTTTTAGTTTTTAATTTTTACCTGAAACAAAAAACCGGAATGCTGCAAAAAACAGCAAACCGGTCTTTTCTTTTTAAAGATTTCCATTCAGACGAATGGAAGGGACTCTTGTTAATGATCGAATTTCTGAAGATCGACAATAACCACTTTATTATTATCTCCGTTTTTTAAATACATTTTAAATTCCCTTTTTATCAACTGGTCGTCTTTAAACACGGATTTGTACTGGTTTTTATCAATCTGCCATCCTGTATTTTCATTGTAGACCTGGTCTCTTACGGGTTTTGGTATGGCGATGTTTTTATATCGCTCTGAACACACAGAGATATCTCCATTTTCATCATAAACGGCATACATATATCCTTTGTTGGATATAAACTCCACTACATAATCTGTCTGGGTGATATTTGTGATATGGGTCAGGGAAAATGGATTGTGCTCCAGATCATAGCGCGCAGCCAAGGCTTCCATATCCCGTGCGATGTCCGGGGTATATTCATCCTGAACAGTACTCAGAAATTTTTCATTCTTTGCAGACACGACTACATCTTCAAGTTCTACGGGGACTTCCTGTGCGGTGACGATCCCGATGGTCAGGATCGCTAACATGCTTACTACTAAAGTTTTCATTGTAATTGGGTTTTAAAGGTTATTGATTGGATATCTCAATTTTTGAGATCCACATGGTAATAGGGAACCAGCAGGGTGTCTTATTTATTTTAATCCATTACATGTACCACAACAGTTCCGGGTTTCCTTAAACAGGGAAAGGAATCCTGTTGGTGCAGAATTCCGGTCCCTCCTGATTATTGGTTGTTTACGGATGTGTTAAAGAAATCAGGAAGTTATTTCAGGTCGATGATCATGATTTTTTTATCTCGCCCTTTCTTTAAGGTAACCTTATATATTTTCTTAAACACTTCATCATCTTTGTACAGGGTTGTATAATCACACCCTCTGTATTCCCAGCCGAGATTGTCTTTTAAGATTTCATCTCTTACTGCCACAGGGAGGGCAATATCTTTGTACTTTTCCTGACATTTGGTGATTTCTCCCCTTCGGTCATAGGTGGTATACATACTTCCCTTATCACTTTTGAACTCGATGAAATAGTCACTTTTTGCGCTACCTCTGTAATGTTCACTATGTATAAGGTCATAACTGGCCGCCTTGTTTTGCATTTTAATAGCATGATTAGGAGTGTATTCATCCTGCATGGCATGTAAGAAGGTGGAGTTTTTAGGGGATACGGTTACATCTTCAAGTTCTACCGGAGTTTCCTGTGCGCTGAGGATCCCTATTCCCAGGATCGCTAATGCGCTTAATACTAAAGTTTTCATAATTATTGGATTTAAAGGTTTGTGATGCTTTCAAAACAAAGGTGTGGAAATAAAGCAGTGAAGTGATAGCAGTCTGGTTGCAGAAAATGTAACCCTCGTTCCGAAATGTTAAAATGAATTTTTAAAACCTTTAAAAAATTATTTCAAGGCTTTAAATTATGTTGCAAAAAACTTCGGTAAGCCTTGATTTTTCTGGAGATATTGAAAAAGAAAGAAGTAGAGGTGTATGAGGCGTAGTTTTACGTATTTTTTGAATGAAATGAACCTTAAAAATCCGGGTTCATCGTGTTTTTTACATGGGCTCTGGCACTTTGGGGGAAATTCATGCTGTCCAGCAGGGCAATATACCGCGGGTGGTCGCCCACCAGCTCCAGGTCGGGTTCCTGGGCCAGCCAGGTCATTTCCATTTCTCTGGCTGCATACGATTTTTCAAGCCATTCAAGGGTTTTGTCTGCATCCTTTCTGTAAGCGTGATAAAGGGCGATAAACCAGGCTGGACTTCCTGCCTCACTGTTTTGATAGCTTTCCAGAAGAACCTGCAATTGTTTGTCAACCTCAGCCCGGTTGTTGTTTAGGTCGGCTACTATGGCTCTTAGCCATCTGAATATGGGAGAAATGTCTTCATGCTCAAAAGAGTTGTAGAAATGCATGACCACTTCTTCCATTTTCTCGTATTCCCCCAAAAAGTAATAGGCTTTGGAAGCTTCCCTTAGATAATTGAGATCATCTTTGTGTCTTGGATAACTTTCATCGAGTTTCTGGACAGCTTCTGCAGGTCGATCCAGAAAATAATAATTAAGAGCGATCATTGCACTTACAATGGCATTTATAGGATCCCGTTGTTGCCAATTTAAGTTTGATTCAAGTGCGTTTTTATGTTGACCGGTTTTCTCGGCATGATCCGGGTGGGTTCTGATCCAGGTTTCATATGGAATTCCAAAATGTTCAGGTACCGTATCCTGCACATTGAGTTCGTAGTAAAAAATTCCATTTGCCAATCCGTCTTTTGCATCATCATTGTCCGGGTCAATTTGCAATACTTTGTTGTATAGCGCTTTAGCGTTATTCC
The DNA here is from genome assembly GCF_020166515.1 of Robertkochia flava. Taxonomy (GTDB): domain Bacteria; phylum Bacteroidota; class Bacteroidia; order Flavobacteriales; family Flavobacteriaceae; genus Robertkochia; species Robertkochia flava. The sequence continues at coordinate 188,046 of NZ_JAINZT010000006.1, forward strand.
AGCCTTCTTCCTGAGAAGTATATGCCCAGTTCATCCCCCCGTATAACCATAATTCAGCAAGTTCGGAATAGGCATCAACAAATTCGGGATCTTTCTCCAGGGCCTTATTAATCAAAGCAAGGGCCTTTTGCCAGCCTTCGCTCGTATAACTATTTGCTTCATACAACCCTTTGGAATAATAATCCATGGCGATGGGGTTTTCTGTTTTATTTGTTGGGTCTGCTACTTCGGGTGTGTTTACACCTAATTCTTTTGCAAGTAAAAACGCTGTATGGTTAAACTCCCTGTACGTTTGATCAGCCTCCTCGGTTTTATATTTGAACATATGATTCCAAATAAGGGTTTCCTGAGCGTCAAATAGCTCAAACATGAGCTGGTAGCCCTCCGAATTATTTCCGTTGAGATATCCCTGAAGAATATAATCCACCCCAATGCGCTCCGTCAGTTCCTTGGCAGAAATGTCAAGAGAGTCTTTATATTTCCCCACCAATCGTAATGGGGGAACTTTTGTTATGGAGTCAATCCCGTTCAAACTACTAATAATCTCAAAGGTAGCATAGTAACTTATGACATCATTTTCGGGGATTCCGGTATAATTAAGAATGGGTAAAGCAGCTATCGATAATCCTTTATTTTTTTTTGTATGAATTAGGGATAGCCCTTCGGTTTTCTTAGAATCATTTTCCGAATCCTGAGGCTGCGATCTTATTAGGAAAAACCAGCTAATGGATATAAGTCCAATGAGAATAGCAAGAAGAGATACACCTTTTTTCCAAGAACTTTTATTTTCAGTATTTCCGATTTCCTCTGGTATCGTTTTTAATATCGCATCGATCTTATCCCGGTAATGCTCGGCGTCCCCGGGGGTAAACCCAAATTTATCCTTAAAGCATTTATTGAAGTAGGTAGGACTGCTGAAGCCTACCTTATAAGACACTTCGGCCACCGTATGGGTGCCATCCCCGAGGTATTTTAAGGAGGTACGCAACCGGATATCCCGAACAAATTCGGTGACTGATTTTCCGGTGTGTTTTTTGATCTTCCGGTACAGGTCAGAGCGACTTCCTCCTGCAAGGGCCGCAAAGGATTCCACATCGAAATCTTCGTTTTCGATGTTTTCCAATACGATCTCCCGAAGTTTTTTCACATAGGGATGTTCCTTGGATGAAGAAGTCTCGGAGTTCATTTATGGTTGGTGTACTGGTTGTTTTGACTATTAAATTTAGTGATATTTTACTTATAATCTAAGAGGTTAGTTCCATTGTGTGTTCTTATGTGATCCTATGCCGCAACAAGGTTAGCAAGGCTCAATCCAAAAGTTTAACATGTTTTCGGGCACTTTCCGGGAAGTTCATGCTGTCCAACAGGGCGATATACCGAGGATGGTCGCCCACCAGCTCCAGGTCGGGTTCCTGGGCCAGCCAGGTCATTTCAACCTCCTTTGCCGCGTAAGAACGTTCAAGCCAGCTTAAGGTGGCCATAGCGTTCTTCTTATGGGCGTAGTACAAGGCGATGAACCATCCCGGGCTACCCGGGGCTTTATTGTCGAATGCAGTTTCCAGATGCTGTAAAAGTTCCTTCCTTAAGGCAACCTCATTATTGTGTTCAGCCAGTACAAGGCGTAACCAATCTAATACCGGTGGACGTTCCTCGAACTGAAAGGTGAAATCCTGAACCACCCTTGACAAACCATCGTAATCTTCTAAAAAGTAGTAGGTTTTCCCGGCCTCTCTCAAAAAATCCAGGCTTGCTTTATAATCTTCATAGGAAGCATCGAGAAGCGTTTGAGCAGCATCTGCATCCCCGTTAAAGTAATGGCTCTGTGCTAAAAGTGAAATAAAGAGTCCGTTGTAAGGATCTTCTTTTAAAACCTCCCTGATGATCCGCTCATTTTTTGCGTGGTTTCCGATCTTTTTCGCAAAATCCTGACTGTAATCGCTAAGATCAAAAAATGCCAGCCCCGGGATGCTGTCTGCCGTATTGCCCGCATTTAACTCGTAGTAGAATCGGATATTGCTCATGATCCTTAAAACCTCGGTGTTGGCAATTCCTTTATCAACTGCCATATCCAGGTATTTTAATGCATTCTTCTTACCCTCTTCCTGGGAACAATACGCCCAGATCATGCAGCTTAATAGCCAGGATTGTGCCAGGGCAATATAGGGGTGCAAAAAGTCAGGATCGGCTTCTATGGCCTTTTCAAAAAAATCACTGGAGAGTTCAAATCCCTCCCGTGTAGACTTCGTGGATTCATAGATTCCCTTCAGGTAATTATTGTAAGCCAGGGTAGAGGAAGTGGGCAGGGTGATGGAGGTAAAGCGCTCCTTATCAAAATTCATATCCAGGGTCATGGCGATCTCCCGGGAAATCGATTTTTGCAGTTCAAAGGCCTGTTCCGGATCCCATTGGATGATGAATTCCTTCATCCAGTGAATTTTCCGGGAGGCAACGTTGTAGAATTGAAAAGAGAATTTAAGTTGGTTTCCAGATTTTTGAATATTACCGGTTAAAAGATTACCCACCTCATAAGTATCGGCCAGGGTATCGAGATCCTGCAGGGTGTCCTGTGCCTTATTGATGGCGCTTAAAGGCGTGATCCGGTCTACTGCCTCAAGGGCGGTGAGCCTGGCAATAATGGCATCAGACATGCCATAGCAAATGTAATTGTAGTCTTTTTCACCCGTCCAGTTTTTAAGGGGAAGTACGGCAACGGAGTTGTTTTTAAGATTCTTAAGTGGTATATCTGCCTTCTCTTCCAGGGGTTCTGAAGGTGGTAGCCCGTTGTTTTGAACAGAGATATAATACCAGGATCCCAGTCCCAGAATGATAAGGATTCCTATCATGATCCAGGAATTTCGAATATGCCATACCCCGCTTTTCCGCTCAGGTTGGGCAGTCTGGGCTTCATAAATACTTTTATATTCTGGTTGCTTTCCTTTATCCGCTTCTCCGGGGGTGATCCCGTATTTGTCCTTAAAGCATTTGTTGAAATACGTTGGGCTGTTAAATCCTACCTTGTAAGAGATCTCGGCAGCCGTTAAATCGGTATCCCGCAATAATTCCATTCCCTTGTGCAACCGGATATCCCTGATAAACTCTGTGACCGACTTCCCGGTCTGGGATTTAATTCTGCGATACAACTCCGATCGGCTTACCCCGGCGAGCCCGGTAAGCGTTTTTACGTCAAAGTCTTCCTGATCTAAATGCGCTTCTACAATAACATGGAGGTGCTCAATAAACTCCGCTTTCTGTTTGGCGTTCTTCCCTGTCATGCCCACATTATTTTTGACTGATCATTGAAGTGTTCACATGCGTCCGTGCACTTTGAGGAAAATGCATGCTGTCCAGCAGGGCAATATATCTGGGGTCATCACCCACAATTTTCAGATCAGGTTCCTGGGCGAGCCAGGTCATTTCCGTTTCCCGGGCTTTATAAGATTTTTCCAGCCATTCCATGGTTTTCGCCTTGTTTCCCTTATAAGCATGGTAAAGGGCTATAAACCAGGCAGGACTGCCGGAGGCCCCTTCCCGGTATTTCTGTTGAAGGATACGTATTTGGTTTTCAACCTCATTCTCATCCTTATTTTGATCTGCGACCATAGCCCTTAGCCACCTTAAGATCAAAGGGCGTTCTTTAAAATTTTCGAAGAAATAGGTCACCGCCATTTCCATGTTTTCATAATCTCCGAGGAAATACCAGGCTTTGGCCGACTCCCTTAAAAAGTCGAGGTCGGTTTTATATATATCATAATTTTCCGCTAACAGGGTCCTGGCTTTGTCATAGTCTCCCAAAAAGTAATAATTAATAGCCAAAAGCGCGTAAACCGTTCCGGCATAAGGTTCGTTTTTAAGCCATAATAGATTGCCTTCAATTGCCCGCAGGTGCCTTCCCATTTTACCAGCAAAATCTGCATTGAAATCTAACATGGCTTCGTGTGAGATATTGCTGTATCCGGGGATTTCAGGAGCTATATCCAGCTCAAAATAAAAATACCCATCCTTCAAGTAGAAGAGGGCTGTTTTATGTCCGGGATCAATCTGAAGAATTTTCTGCAGATAATACTTCATGTTACCCCAGGCTTCCTGCTGGGAGGTATATCCCCAATTCATGCCTCCAAAGCCCCACGTTTTGGCAAGTGCCTCATAGGCATCGATGTACACCGGATCTTCCTCTATGGCCTTATTGAACAGCAGCAGGGCATTTTCCCAGGATTGCCGGGTTAAAATGTTCGACTTCTGAATTCCCTGGAAATAGTAATTCCTGGCTTTACTGGAGGTGGTGGGCGCTTCCCGGGAAAACATTTTTACGGGAGTGCGCCCCATGATTCCTGAGATCTGATCGGCGATATCTGCTTCCATCAGATAGTACGATTCCGTATTCTTGTAATCGATAACGTAGACTTTAGACAGGTAAAGGGAATCTTCAACTGCATTAATAATATCGATGGAGAATTTATAAAAATCTCCCGACTTTTGAATCCCTCCCCAGAGTAAAAAAGCTACATCCAGATCTTTTGAAATCAGGTCTACGTTAGGCACAGAATCTTTATAAGGGATCACCGAAAGCATGGGAGCCACCCTTCCCAGAGTATGGTTTCTGGAGACCATATTGATCAGGTCATGTGCCAATCCCTGGCCCATGAAGTCATTCGAGGGCTCCCCGGTCCAATTATAAAGCGGCAGTATGGCAATGGAATTTTCGGAAATATTTGAAGGTGATTCTCCTTCGGGAAGTATGGTCCCAAAACCTGGCAGGGTACTGCCCGAAGTACCCGACTTATCAGAACCCGATCGCATCCAGATCAGGGTCCCGAAGATGATAATAGATGCTGTTAATACAATTGGAATATAAACCAGCTGAACCCCAAACCAGTCTTTCTTCTTTGTTTTTGGCGGATGGTACAGAATCTTTTCCACTTCCCCCTGATGAAATTCGGTTTCCCCCGGGGTAAATCCGTATTTTTCCTTAAAACATTTACTGAAATAGGTGGGACTGTTAAAGCCTACGGCAAAGGCCACCTCCGAGGCCGAGAGATCGTCTGAGGAAAGAATTTTCAGGGCTTTTTCCAACCGGATTTCCCGTATGAATTGGGTAACTGACTTTCCGGAAAGTCTTTTGATTTTGCGGTAAAGTTCGGACCTGCTCATTCCGGCCTTGCTGGCAAATGACTCTACATTGAAATGCTCGTTTTCAAGGTTGTCAAGAACAATCTGCCGCAGCTTTTGTAGTTTGCTGTCGCCTTTAATGGAAGCCAAAACAGATTCCATGAGTTCATAATTTATTGGTCGGAATGAATGGTAAAGATACTGAAAAACAGGATTTTAGACAGTATTATAAGCGGTAAAACTGTGTTAATCCACCTTTGAAAAACGCTCCCGGATATACTTTTAAATCTGTTCGATTACAGGGTTTAGTCCGGGATCCAGATACCCCGTCAGGTAAATTATCTGATTTTGAGTTTGAATGATACAACACCAATGTAAATACTGTCGTTTTCCAAAAAAACGAAGGACTGAATGAAATTACAGGGGGTCTGCTGCAGCCCGGGGCGATTCTAAAGGGCAAGCAAAAACCGGATCACATCTACTCCGTCTGCATAATCTGTCAGGCCAGGTCGCTGGGTCTCACCAAAGGGAATGCTGTCTGCGCTCCAGGAGTTGCTTACCACACATTGAATTTTTTCAGCATCCTGTTCCAGCCTTGCTCTTAATGCGTGTTCATCTTCGTAGTATTCGTAGAACAGGGTAGCGATCGGGGAGGGGTAAGAAGCATCTTCCTTAAGCATGAGGAATCCATTCTCCAGTAATTTATACAAGCTCATCAGGTAGACCGCCTTGTTGTAGTCGTAATTATTAGCGTATTTCTGTTCTTCGATGATCTCCCTGTAAGGATAAATCCCTTTAAAGAAGGTGTCAAAGTCGTACCCATTAGGCACAAAAAGCTTGGAAACACTGCGGCAGCCCAACCCATAATACCTGAAGATATCTTCTCCCAGAGCGTTTAGATCTTCCCGAGTCTCATCTCCCCGAAGTATGGCTACGGAATTCCTGTTTTTCCGGATGATATGGGGTTTGCCTTTAAAGTAATATTCAAAATACCTCGAGGTGTTGTCACTTCCAGTGGCAATGACGGCATCGTAGCCTTCAAGTTTACCATTGGAGAAAACTACTTTTTCCTTAAAGGATGGTTCTATATGTTCCAGGTATTTCACCAGATAGGGAAGCAGGTGTTTGTCGTTTGACGAGGGTTTAACCACTGCCTTATGGCCAAGGATAAGTACGGATAACAGATCGTGAAAACCAACCATGGGTATATTGCCCGCCATAACAATGGCGATGGTTTTAGGTTCCTTGTCCTCTATAAGATAGCCCGACATCCATTTTTTAAGTTCCCCGGAACGAAGCAGGGCCGACCACCCTTTAAAAGCATACGCCAGTTGTTCGCGATTGAACCATTGATTGTGCTCCCCGGCAAGTTTAATCTGATGTTTATATCCGTCGAAAAACAGATCATTAAAGGGAATATCCTCCTTGACCACGGGCTCGGGAGTACTGAATTGATCCAGGAAACTTCCCAATTTATCAAAGGCTTCAATTCTTTTATGGATATCGCTCATGGCTGTATGCTGTTTTTCCGGTGAAACTTTTCAAGGTGCAAATTTACGATTTGCTGTTCAGAAAACCATCATCCCTTTTCAAATCCGGATCTCCACGAGACCGCCGTCATTTCCCGATGTCCGGCACAAAGAGGGAGGGTGGGTCTTTTAGGAAAGTCGGATTACTGCAGTATTTGACTATTTTTTTTTCAGAAAGGGTTAATTCCCGTATTTTTGATGCATTGTTTAAGTCTTTACCGAAAGAAACTGTATTATGGCTATAATCATCACTGACGAATGTATTAATTGTGGGGCTTGTGAACCCGAGTGTCCTAACACCGCTATCTATGAGGGCGCAGACGACTGGCGCTACAGCGATGGGACGGAGCTTGGAGGTAAAGTGGTGCTTCCGGATGGCAAATCTGTGGATGCCGATGAAGCCCAAACCCCGATAAGTGACGAGATCTATTATATCGTTCCCGACAAATGCACTGAATGTAAAGGATTTCACGAAGAACCTCAATGTGCTGCGGTATGTCCTGTAGATTGTTGTGTCCCGGATGACGACCATGTGGAGTCGGAAGAGGAGCTGTTGGCTAAGCAACGATTTATGCATCCGGAAAACTAGATCATTTAATTCCAAAAGATTCGAAAATCCCGGGCTTTGGCTTGGGATTTTTTTGTTTTTAAATAGTATTTTTGCCGCTCAAAATCTGATTATATGAAAGCCGGTATCGTAGGTTTACCCAACGTTGGAAAATCGACATTGTTCAATTGTTTGTCGAACGCCAAGGCGCAAAGCGCAAACTTTCCTTTTTGTACCATAGAACCTAATCTTGGGGTGGTGAATGTGCCGGACCCCAGGTTACAGAAACTGGAGTCTCTTGTGAATCCCGAACGGGTAATGCCTGCTACCGTGGAGATCGTTGATATCGCCGGGCTTGTTCGGGGAGCCAGTAAAGGAGAGGGTCTTGGAAATCAGTTTTTAGGGAACATCAGGGAGTGTAATGCGATCATTCACGTACTGCGGTGTTTTGATAACGACAATATCGTTCATGTCGATGGCAGTATAGATCCTATCAGGGACAAGGAGACCATCGATATTGAGTTACAACTAAAAGACCTGGAAACCGTTGAGAAGCGTCTGGAAAAAGTAAATCGGGCAGCAAAGACAGGAGATAAGGAGGCGCAGAAAGAACAGGCAGTTCTGCAGCGTTTTAAATCGGCCCTGGAAAGTGGTGTCTCTGCAAGAGCGGTTGAAATGACTGAAGATGAAGAAGAAATTATGAGTCCCTTCCAGCTGCTTACTTCAAAACCTATTCTGTATGTGTGCAATGTAGACGAGGCTTCAGCTAAAGACGGGAATGCATATGTGGACAGGGTGAAGGAAGTGGTCAAGGACGAAAATGCAGAGATCCTTGTATTGGCCGTAGCTACGGAAGCAGATATCGCAGAACTGGAAAGCTATGAAGAACGTCAGATGTTCCTCGAAGACATAGGACTGGATGAACCGGGTGTTTCAAAACTCATCCGTTCGGCCTACAAGCTGCTGGATCTTCAGACCTATTTTACCGCCGGGGTGAAAGAGGTAAGAGCCTGGACAGTTCCTGTTGGGGCCACAGCTCCAAAAGCGGCAGGGGTGATCCATACCGATTTTGAACAAGGATTTATTCGGGCCGAGGTTATTGCATATGACGACTATGTGACTTACGGCAGTGAGAGCAAAGTGAAAGAAGCAGGGAAAATGCGGGTGGAAGGAAAAGAGTATATCGTAAAGGATGGCGATGTGATGCATTTCCGTTTTAACGTATAAAAAGGTGTTGCAATACCTTGCTAAAAAACAGGTCATTAGGCCTGTTTTTTTGGTTTTGGCCCTTTAGGGGGATTTCCCTTAAATAGGATATTTCTTAAAAAATGAGGAGGAACGGTTTAATCAAACCCCAAAAAATCAGATCCTTAACATAAATACAGTAATTCTTGTTAATTACTTTAGGAGTTTACATATTTTATATTATACGCTGAAACATTATATTAGCAGCAAACCCATTTCATTTCATATGTCGCAAACAGTACAGTATACCGAAGAGAATATTCGTTCATTAGACTGGAAAGAACACATCAGAATGCGTCCCGGGATGTATATCGGAAAGCTTGGGGACGGATCTTCTGCCGATGATGGGATCTATATTCTTATCAAGGAGGTATTAGACAACTGTATAGATGAGTTTGTGATGGGAGCCGGGAAAACCATTGAAGTCTCTGTTCAGGGAGAGCGGGTTACCGTTCGCGATTATGGACGGGGAATACCCCTGGGAAAGGTGGTGGATGTGGTTTCTAAAATGAATACCGGTGGAAAATACGATACCCGCGCCTTTAAAAAGTCTGTCGGACTTAACGGGGTAGGTACAAAGGCCGTTAATGCCCTTTCCACCTTCTTCAGGGTAGAGTCCAACCGGGACGGACAATCCATGGCTGCTGAGTTTGAAATGGGGAACCTGGTTAATGAAGAGAAACTGGAGGAAACCACCAGAAGAAGGGGGACCAAGGTAACCTTCGTTCCGGATGAAACGATCTTCAGGCATTACAAGTATCGCCTGGAATATATCGAGCGCATGGTGCGAAACTATGTGTATCTGAATCCCGGACTTACGATTGTTCTCAACGGTGAGAAATTTTATTCTGAAAACGGTTTAAAAGACCTTTTGGAAGACACCACCAACAAGGAAGATATGCTCTATCCGATCATTCATTTACGGGGAGATGATATCGAAGTGGCCATGACTCACAGCCGGAGTCAGTATAGCGAAGAATACCATTCATTTGTAAACGGACAGAACACCACCCAGGGAGGAACGCACCTGGCTGCCTTCAGAGAGGCAGTGGTGAAAACGATACGAGATTTCTACGGTAAGAACTACGAGGCGTCGGATATAAGGAAATCGATCATCGCTGCAGTTTCCATTAAGGTTATGGAGCCTGTGTTCGAGAGTCAGACCAAAACCAAGCTCGGTTCGACAGAAATGGGAGGGAAGCTCCCTACTGTAAGAACCTATGTGAATGATTTTGTGGGTACCTATCTGGATAACTTTCTTCATAAGAACCCGGAAACTGCAGAAAAAATTCAACGTAAGATCCTCCAGGCAGAGCGGGAACGCAAGGAATTATCCGGTATCAGGAAGCTAGCCAAGGAAAGGGCGAAAAAAGCGAGCCTTCACAATAAGAAACTACGCGACTGCAGGGTGCATCTCGGGGACATGAAAAAGGACAGACGTCTGGATACAACCCTGTTTATTACGGAGGGGGATTCGGCTTCCGGGTCCATCACCAAGTCAAGGGATGTAAATACCCAGGCCGTTTTTAGTTTACGCGGTAAGCCTCTGAATACGTATGGGATGTCCAAAAAGATCGTTTATGAGAATGAAGAGTTCAACCTGCTGCAGGCGGCTTTAAACATTGAAGAATCGCTCGAAGACCTCAGGTATAACAATATCGTGATTGCCACGGATGCCGATGTTGACGGGATGCACATTCGTTTACTGCTCATTACATTTTTCCTGCAATTCTTCCCTGAACTAATCAAGGAGGGACACCTGTACATCCTGCAAACGCCGCTGTTCCGGGTTCGTAATAAAAAAGAAACCATTTACTGCTACAGTGAGGAGGAAAGAAGGAATGCCGTTCAGAAATTGAAGGGCAAGCCGGAGATCACCCGATTTAAAGGACTCGGGGAGATATCACCGGATGAATTTAAACATTTTATCGGCGATGATATCCGTCTGGACCCGGTAATGCTTGATAAAGCCATGTCTATAGAAAGCCTGCTGGAATTCTATATGGGAAAGAACACCCCAGACCGGCAAAAGTTTATCATCGAGAATCTGAAGGTAGAACAGGATGTGATCGAAGAGGAAGAAGTGTAATTCCGTAATATTTTTTCAAGAGGCTTATCCTGATCAGCCAGGATTAGTAAAAAGTATTTCCCGTAACTATAAAAACAAACCAAAAATAAATGTCTGACGAGATCAATATCAACCAGGAAGGATCTGAAGAGAACCAGCAGGACACCATCACCCGTGTGGGAGGGATGTACAAGGACTGGTTTCTTGATTATGCTTCATATGTAATTCTGGAAAGGGCGGTTCCTGCCATCGAAGACGGATTTAAGCCCGTTCAGAGGAGGATCATGCATTCCATGAAAGATCTCGATGATGGACGATATAACAAGGTAGCCAATATTGTCGGTCACACCATGCAGTACCACCCGCACGGGGATGCAAGTATTGCCGATGCCATGGTACAGATTGGCCAGAAAGACCTTTTAATTGACACCCAGGGGAACTGGGGAAATATTTTAACTGGAGACAGTGCTGCAGCTTCCAGATATATCGAAGCCCGTCTTTCTAAATTTGCCACGGAAGTGATCTTCAGCCCGAAGATCACCGAATGGCAGCTGAGTTATGACGGCCGTAAGAAGGAGCCCATCAATCTTCCCGTTAAATTTCCTTTACTATTGGCTCAGGGGGCAGAAGGGATCGCTGTCGGGCTATCCACAAAAATTCTCCCTCATAATTTCATAGAGCTCATTGAGGCCTCGGTAAAACATCTGAAAGGAAAACGTTTTACCCTTTATCCGGACTTCCCGACTGCCGGAGTAATGGATGTTTCCAACTATAATGACGGGAACAGGGGCGGAAAGATCAGGATACGGGCCAAGATCTCGCAACTGGATAAAAACACCTTGGTTATTTCCGAGATCCCTTTCGGAACCAATACCTCAAGTCTCATCGATTCGATTCTTAAGGCCAATGATAAAGGGAAGATCAAGGTGAAACGTATCGAGGATAACACGGCAGCAGAAGTCGAAATCCTGGTGCATTTACCCCCGAACATTTCCCCGGATAAGACCATTGACGCCCTGTATGCCTTCACCGCTTGTGAGACCTCCATTTCTCCGCTTGCCTGTGTTATTGAAGATAATAAACCCTTGTTCATAGGCGTTTCGGAAATCTTAAGGCGTTCTACCGATAATACGGTAGACCTGCTCAAAAAGGAGCTGGAGATCGAACTGCAGGAATTGGAGGAAAACTGGCATTTTGCGTCTCTGGAACGCATCTTTATTGAAAACCGGATCTACCGCGAAATTGAGGAAGAAGAGACCTGGGAAGGTGTCATAAAAGCAATAGACGAGGGACTCAAGCCGCATATCACTCACCTGAAAAGAGCAGTTACCGAAGAGGATATTGTTCGGCTTACCGAGATTCGGATCAAAAGAATTTCAAAATTTGATATCGACAAAGCCCAGCAAAAGATCGAAGCCCTGGAAGGGGAAATTGAAAAGGTAAAGCACAACCTGGCAAACCTGATCGATTTTGCTATTGCCTATTTCGAGGAACTCAAGAAGACCTACGGAAAAGGCAAGGAACGCAAGACCGAGATTCGTGTCTTTGATGATATTGAGGCACAGAAAGTGGTGATACGTAACTCCAAGCTCTATGTTAACCGTTCTGAAGGATTCATCGGAACTTCCCTGAAAAAAGATGAATATGTTTGCGACTGTAGTGACATTGATGATATCATCGTTTTCACCGCAAACGGGAAAATGATGGTGACCAAGGTGGATGCTAAAACCTTTGTCGGTAAGGATATTATTCATGTGGCGGTATTTAAGAAAAAGGATAAGCGCACCATTTATAATATGATCTATCAGGATGGAAAAGGAGGAGCCACCTACATTAAGCGCTTTTATGTTTCCAGTGTAACCCGCGACAGAGAATACGACCTGACAACAGGCAAAGCGGGATCTTCCGTACTTTATTTTACAGCTAATCCTAATGGGGAGGCCGAAACCATTACCGTGATGCTGCGTCAAAAGGGCAGTATTAAAAAATTGAAATGGGATATTGATTTCGCAGATATCCTGATAAAAGGAAGAAATTCAAAAGGAAATATCGTAACCAAATACGCTGTAAAACGCATCGAATTAAAAGAGAAAGGTGTTTCTACCCTAAAACCCAGAAAGATCTGGTTTGATGACACCGTGAAGCGACTCAATGTAGATGGCCGCGGGGAATTGCTCGGGGCATTTAAAGGAGAAGACCGTTTGCTGGTGATCCATTCCGATGGTCTGATAAAAACCATTACCCCGGAATTGACTACTCATTTCGATGACAACATGATCATCCTGGAAAAATGGAATCCGGAGAAACCCATTTCTGCAATTTATTACGAAGGCGAAAAAGAACGCTATTACGTTAAACGTTTTCTGGTGGAGAACGAGAATAAGGAGGATAAATTCATCTCTGACCATCCGGATACCCGCCTGGAATTTGTTTCTACACACTGGAAGCCGGTTGCTGAAGTGGACTTCGTGAAACCGAGAGGCAAAGAAGTAAAACCTGCTATGGAGATCGTGCTTGAAGATTTTATTTCAGTGAAAGGGATTAAAGCCCTTGGAAATCAACTTACTGCAGATAAAATTAAATCTGTGAAAGAGCTGGATCCGATCCCTTATGAAGAGGAGGAAGAAGTACATGCAGAAGACATGGAGGTGGTTGATGAAGAGCGTATCGGTCAGGATGACGAAAAGGATGGGGAAGGTCAGATAACCATGGAACTTGACTAAGGTTTCTTCCTGTTACGGCTTTCAATTTTTGAGTCAATAAATCCGAAAAGCAGATTTACGGTAACCACCAGGAGCGTGGTGATCAGAAGCTCGGGAAACATACCCAGGGCCGCGAGACACCCTATGGCTGCGCTGCACCAGATCGTTGCAGCCGTAGTGAGGCCCTTTACCTTTTCTCTTTGCTGAAGAATTACGCCCGCACCAAGAAAGCCTATACCTGTGACGACCTGGCTAAGCACCCTGGTAATGTCAACGAAATCTTCACCATGAAACTCCAGGGAAGCCAGAACAAATATAGCGGAGCCCAGGGCAACCAATCCGTTGGTTTTTATACCTGCGCTTTTCCCTTTGAACTCTCTTTCGAGCCCAATGACTAGTCCTGCTATCAACGCAGCAAGAAGTTTTACAATAAAGGTAAAATGTGCAACTTCCCAATTCATGAGATTACAGTTAATTTAGAAGGGGTTTTAGTTAAAGTAATTATTCACATAAGTACGCTAATCCCTTATTGGTAACGATGTGGCGCGATATGCTTAATGCTTTGCTTCAAGCGGTCCTTACTTGAAATGCGAAATTATTTCCCGGCCTTGTCATTTGTTTTTACCATATTCTTTTGCAAACGCATATTCAGAAATTCCACCAAGAGCGAGAAGGCTATGGCAAAATACAGGTAGCCTTTTGGAATAGCTCCGATACTTTGATCAAAAATAACTGTGTGAGATAGATGGGCAGCCTCAGTAATCAGCATAAACCCGATGAGGATCAGAAAGGATAAGGCAAGTATTTGTACAGTAGGGTTGCTCTCGATGAATTTTCTGATTCCGTTTGCGAAAATCATCATGATCAGGATAGAGATCACCACAGCAATGACCATGATCAAAAGGGCATCATTCGGATTTTTGCTAATTCCGTTAGTCATTCCCACTGCGGTAAGAATGGAGTCAATTGAAAATATGAAATCTATGATCATAATCTGTACGATCGCCTTAGAAAGTGTAGTGATATTCCTGGATTTTATCTGATCTGCATCGTGTTCAGGATATTCTACTTTTTCGTGGATCTCGCTGGTGCTCTTATAGAGCAGGAACATTCCTCCAGCGAATAAAATGATGCTTTGCCAGCTAATTCCAGCCTGAATCCATCCGGTGTCGAGATATAAAAAAGGATTCTTCAAACTCACCAGGAAAGAAACCGCCATCAATAGAAGGATTCGTTGCACCATGGCCGCCAGTAAACCAATATTGGTAGCTTTCCTACGTTGGTGGCTGGGAAGCTTATTGGCTGCGATAGAAATGAACACGATATTATCGATACCGAGAACAATCTCCAGGAATGTAAGCGTTAAAAGGGCTACCCATGCATCAACACTGGAAAAAATCTCAAACATAAGATCATTTGATTTTATATGCCGTTCCCCGCTGCTTGTTCTTTAAATCGCCCAGGAGGGAATATTCGAAGTTATAACTTTCTTCAGAAGTAGACAAAATTCTGAAATGCAATGGCTTAGACTCCTGAAGTGTTGCAGGATTCACTTTTTTAACGATGTATTCGCAGTCGTTCACCCATTTTACCGTATTGGTATCGATACGATCTTCATAATAATCATACTCGGTACTGTCGGTTCGTACAAACCTGCTTTCCTTTTCTTCTCCGTTCAGGGTGTATTTAAATAGAAACTCCCCGGTTCTGAACTGATCGCAATTTCGGTTCCCGCTGTCGTAGCAGGATTGCATACTGATCAAAACAATTATTGCGTACAAATACCTTTTCATAGTGTGTGTTTTCACGCTCAAAGGTACCAATTTTTTATGCCATAAAAGACGGATTTACCCTAATCTAAAAAGCCTTGAAGGTCAATTTTTTCAGGAATTGATGATCTCTTCATAAGAGCCGTTATCATAGAAGATAACAACCTTACGGATCTTTTTGCCTGCAGTCATCCCGGAGTGCACAAAACGTTCTGTAGCCTCCTGATGTATAGCTGGTGAAGAGGATTCAGTCAGGGCTTCCGGTTGAGATGGCTCCGTAAACAGATCCTGATCCATTTGCTTCCCGGGTTTTGCTGCCTTAAAGGGATTTTGGCCTTTTCCGTTTAGCAACCAGTACAATTCGACATCAGGGTAGGTGTCTAATATCTTCATAACAAACTCCAGGCTTGGTTTATTTCTCCCGGACAGAATATGAGAAATAGCTGATCGCTGCACTCCAATACTTTCTGCAAAGGCAGAGCCATTTAAGTGGTAGTGATCCATGATCTGCTGCAAACGTGCGGCGAATTCTTCACTGTTTACCATTGGTATAATTTATTTACAAATGTATACAAAATAACCCATCAAACTAATGTTACATCTGTAAACAATTGATATACTCCCAGGTTAATCACCTGTAAAACAGCTTTAAAAGCTTTAACTTACAGGTTAACTTAGCGCATCTAACTAATTGATTTACAGTAATTTAATTTTAGAAAAGGTAGAAGTATAGATGTTTTCTATTAGCCGTCCATTCAATGCTTTACAGTTGCATCGGCTTTTTAATTAAGTGTATACAGTTGTAAATCGCAGGGTTGTTTTTAGTATTCACATCTGTAAACAGAGTTTAGTTTATTTTTGTGAACACGAAATTTATGAAGTATTCTACCCAATATATCAGCAGCTACGTTCAGGATTCATTTTCCGGACGCTATTTGAATCCTGAACACCTGGAGGAGGCATTTGCGTCTATCGCCCATCTTTTTGTTTCCAGGGAAATGTTAGGCACTTCCGTAGAGGGTCGAAATATTGAAATGATACGAATCGGGAACGGTCCTGTCAGGGTGCTCCTTTGGTCTCAGATGCACGGTAATGAATCTACCACCACCAGAGGCCTGTACGATTTTTTAAAATATCTCAATGCTGAACCCGAATTTTTACGACAGATAAACACTGCGGTAAGCCTGTTTATAATCCCACAACTAAATCCTGACGGAGCCCATGCCTATACCAGGGTAAATGCTAATAAAATTGATCTAAACCGGGATGCACAGGATTTAAGTCAGCCGGAAAGCAAGGCACTCAGAATGGCCTTCGAGAAGGTGCAGCCGGACTATTGCTTTAATTTGCACGACCAGCGGACCATATTCAGTGCAGGAGATCAACGCGAACCTGCAACCATTTCTTTTTTAAGTCCGGCTTTTAACGAGGATCGTGATGTAAATGGTGTTCGCGAGATCAGTATGAGCTTAATTTCAGCCATGAATTCTCTGTTGCAGCAAGTGATTCCCGGTAAAGTAGGTCGTTACGATGATGCATTCAACCTGAATTGTGTGGGGGACACCTTCCAGTTTATGGGAGTTCCCACGGTTTTATTTGAAGCAGGACATTTTGAGCTTGACTATCAACGACTGGAAACCCGAAAATTTATTGCTTTTTCCCTGTGTGCGGCTATTGAAACAATCAGCATGGGGGAGCTTTCTCAATACGATTACCGGGATTACTTTAAGATTCCTGAAAATAAAAAGCGCTTTGCAGATCTAATTCTCAGAAATGTACAATTGAAGCCTTCCGGGAGTAAGGAAGCGTTTACGGATCTCGTATTTCAGTACAGGGAAGAACTTCGTGACGGGCAGATCCGGTTGGTTCCGGAATTCAAAGGACCGGCTGATCAGGAAACCCGTTTCGGACACAAAGAGATGGATATGCGTGAATTACCGGCTATTACTTACCATACGGAAAAGGAACTTAAAGAAAAGGCTACCCGTTTACTGTCGATGATTAAATGACAATACTATAACGATTTCGTAGAAAAAAGGGGGTGGAAACCTCTGATAATTATGAAATATTTACAAATTTTGCTTTAGCTTTGCATTATTCTTAATAATTAAACTTGATTATGGCAAAATTTAAGTTGGACGAGGTTGACCATCAGATCCTTGATATGCTTATCGATAATACCCGGACCCCATTTACAGATATTGCTAAAAAATTGCTGATTTCTGCGGGAACGGTCCATGTACGGGTAAAGAAAATGGAAGATGCCGGAATTATTAAAGGATCTTCCCTTACCCTGGATTATGAAAAACTGGGGTATTCCTTTATCGCTTATGTGGGGGTCTTTCTGGAAAAAACTCACCAAACCAAATTCGTACTTGAGCGTCTCAACCAGATCCCTTATATTACTGTAGCACACATTACCACAGGTAAGTTTAATATTTTCTGTAAGGTCAGAGCCAGAGACACGAAACACGCCAAGGATATTATTTTCAAAATTGATGACATCGACGGCGTTTATCGTACGGAGACAATGATCAGCCTGGAGGAGAGCATCAATGACAAAAAGCGACTGATGCATACCATCTTCAATGAGATATGATACGATGCTGTTAGAGCACATCAAAAAAAGCCCTCTTGAAGATTCTTCAGAGGGCTTTTTTTACTAATAACCAAAACCAAAATCAATGCTACGAAAACCGCGAATAGAGCGCTTTAATGAAAGTGTTCTTTCAAAATACCAGATCTATAACAGCATCTTTATGACGCTGCCTTTTGATGAAGTAACCAATACCGGGGTGCTTTTACCCTTATTTGCAGAATGCTGTGAGCAGGGCTTTCAGGACAATCACAATCCTGAGCAAATTGTCAATTCTTTTTTCAAAAAATATTTTGAGCATCCCAGTGAATCGGACCGGTTCTCCCTGATGTTCCGATTTATCCAGTACATTGAACGACAGGTAGTGCTTTTTGACGCCATTGAAGATGCTGCCTTTTCGGTAGTGAATAACATGAATGGAAGGGGAACACTCCGGAATGTAAAGGAGGAGGCAGAGGCAAAGGGGAAGATCCCGGAACTTCGGTCTTTCCTGGAAAATTTTAAAGTAAGAACTGTTTTAACAGCCCATCCCACACAATTTTACCCCGGATCGGTATTGGGAATTATTACCGACCTGGACCGTGCCATTCGGGAGAATGACCTGATACTCATTAAAAAACTTTTGGCTCAATTGGGTAAAACACCTTTTTTCAATCAGGAAAAGCCTACGCCTTACGATGAGGCAGTTAGTTTGGTTTGGTATCTTGAAAATGTATTTTACCACGCCTTCTCGACCATCTATAATTACCTGCAAAGCAATATTTATGATAATAAGGTCATTGATAATGAGATCTTAAACCTGGGGTTCTGGCCCGGAGGCGACAGAGATGGAAATCCTTTTGTAACCACCGAGATCACCCTTAAGGTGGCTGACAGGCTTCGCAGTACCATTCTTAAAAATTATTACAGGGACGTACGGAAATTAAGACGCAGAATTACCTTCCGACTGGTGGATAAGATGATCACCGACCTGGAGCGGCGCCTGTATGAAAATATATTTCTGGAGCACGGCCGAACCACGATCTCACCGGAAGAAACCCTTGAGGTACTTCAGCAGATCAGGGAAATCCTTATCAATAAGCATCAGTCCCTGTTCGTGGAAGAGGTGGATGATCTGATCAATAAAGTGCATTTGTTCGGGTTTCATTTTGCCAGCCTGGATATCCGTCAGGATTCCAGGGTACACCATGATGTGCTTTCCAATATTGTCAGGGAAAGCAGGGAGATGGGGTTGGATATCTTTCCTGAAGATTATGAAAAAAAATCTGAGGAGGAGCAAATACAACTGCTATCGGGAGTAACCGGGAAAATAAACCCCGCGCTTTTAAAGCATGAGATGGCGAGGAATACCCTTGAATCGATCTATGCCATTAAAACCATACAGAAAAACAACGGGGAAAAAGGATGTAATCGTTACATCATCAGTAATAACGGAAGTGTATTGAATGTGATGGAGGCTTTTGCCATGATCCGTCTTTGCGACTGGAAATCCCCGGATGTGGATGTGATCCCGTTATTTGAGACCGTAGACGACCTCAAAGTGGCTCACAAAGTGATGAAAACCCTTTACACCAACACCGAATATGCCAAACACTTAAAGCGGCGTGGCAATAAGCA
This sequence comes from Robertkochia flava, assembly GCF_020166515.1. Lineage (GTDB taxonomy): Bacteria > Bacteroidota > Bacteroidia > Flavobacteriales > Flavobacteriaceae > Robertkochia > Robertkochia flava. Next base: position 207,225 of record NZ_JAINZT010000006.1, read on the forward strand.
AACCATTATGCTTGGTTTCTCTGACGGAACCAAGGACGGAGGATACCTGATGGCCAACTGGAGTATTTATAAAGCCAAGGAAGCCCTGTCAAAAGTTTCAAGGGAACACGGAATAGAGGTAATGTTTTTTGACGGACGTGGAGGTCCGCCGGCCCGGGGAGGGGGAAAAACACATCAGTTCTACGCTTCTCTTGGACCTACCATAGAGAATAAGGAGGTTCAGCTCACCATTCAGGGGCAAACCATCAGTTCAAATTTCGGTACCCGGGAAAGTTGCCAGTATAACCTGGAACAACTGCTCTCTTCAGGAATTATGAACGGCATTGAACTCACCTCGAACGGGGCGTTGAGCAAGGAAGAGCGCAAAACCATGGAAGAACTGGCAGAGCGCAGTTATAAAGCCTATGTGGATTTTAAAAATCACCCCTGTTTTGTGCCCTACCTGGAACATATGAGTACTCTGAAATATTACGCGAAAACCAATATCGGCAGCCGTCCTTCTAAAAGGGGGAAATCTGATAAACTGGTGTTCTCTGATCTTAGGGCAATTCCTTTTGTAGGAAGCTGGAGTCAGCTCAAACAAAACGTACCCGGATTCTACGGGGTAGGTATGGCCATTGAAGGTTTTAAGCAAAGGGGAGAGATCGACAAGGTAAAGGCTTTGTATAAGAATTCGGCATTTTTCCGTACCCTGATTGAGAATAGTATGATGAGCCTGACAAAATCTTTCTTTAAGCTCACGGCTTATATGTCTGAAGATCCTGAATACGGGGACTTTTGGAAACAGATCTATGAAGAATACCAACGCAGTAAGGAGTTGATCCTGGAGATTACCGGATATGAGGAGCTTATGGAGGATTCAAGAACCATGAGGGCTTCCATACAGGTCAGGGAAAAAATCGTACTTCCGCTGTTAACTATCCAGCAATACGCCTTGTTGCAGATCCAGAAACTCAACCAGGACGAAGCGGATAACCCTGAAAAAAGGGAGATCCTGGAGAAAATGGTCACCCGATCCCTTTATGGAAATATCAATGCGAGCAGGAACTCCGCATAAAAATGAGAAAGGCCGGTTTTACCGGCCTTTCTTTTGTTTTAAAAGTTCGGACTCAGATTGTATTTCTTATAGAAATTATTAAGCACCTGGCATACTTCATCTTCCGTATCCACTACTTCAAACAGATCCAGGTCATCCGGACTGATGTTTCCTGCTTTCTCCAGCAAGGTGCCTTTGATCCAGTCTACCAGACCGCCCCAGAAATCGCTTCCCACCAGGATAATGGGGAATTTGGCAATTTTATGGGTCTGTATCAGGGTAAGCGCCTCAAAAAGTTCGTCCAGGGTCCCGAACCCCCCCGGTAAAACTACAAAGCCCTGACTGTATTTTACGAACATCACTTTACGCACGAAGAAATAATCAAAATTCAGATTCTTGTCTGCGTCTATATAAGGATTGTCATGTTGTTCAAAGGGAAGGTCAATATTCAATCCAACGGAGGTTCCTCCGGCCAGATGAGCACCCTTGTTTCCGGCCTCCATAATTCCAGGTCCACCCCCGGTGATGATACCATAGCCCGATTCGACGATCTTTCGGGTCACCCGCTCGGCCAGTTTGTAGTATTCGTGATCCGGCTTGGTTCTGGCTGATCCGAAGATAGAGACACAGGGACCGATTTGGCTGAGTTTTTCATAGCCACTTACAAATTCCCCCATGATCTTAAAAATAGCCCATGAGTCATTGGTTTTGATCTCATTCCAGCTTTTGTGGTGCATGTCTTTTCTCATAATAGTGCTTTAAAGTTCTTTTTTCAGGTATTTGGCGGTATAGCTTTTTGTGTTTTTTACGATCTCCTCAGGCGAGCCGATGGCAACCACCTTACCGCCTCCCTTACCACCTTCATAACCAATGTCAATAATGTGGTCTACCATCTTGATCACATCCAGGTTATGTTCAATGATAAGTACCGTGTTCCCTTTGTCGGTGAGGATATTCAGGACATTCATCAACACCCTGATATCTTCGAAATGGAGCCCTGTGGTGGGCTCATCGAGAATATAAAAGGTGTTTCCGGTATCTTTTTTGGATAGTTCCGTGGCAAGTTTTACCCTTTGCGCTTCTCCCCCGGAAAGGGTAGTTGACTGCTGGCCTAAAGTAATATATCCCAATCCTACATCCTGGATGGTCTTGAGCTTTCTGTGGATCTTGGGGATATTCGAGAAAAACTCCACGGCTTCATTCATGGTCATCTCCAGCACATCTGCTATGGATTTTCCCTTATACCGTATTTCAAGGGTTTCCCGGTTAAAGCGTTTTCCCTGGCAGGTCTCACATTCTACCGTGACATCGGGTAAAAAGTTCATTTCAATAACCTTTACACCACCCCCCTGACAGGTCTCACAGCGCCCGCCCTTTACGTTGAAACTAAAGCGCCCCGGTTTATAACCCCGGATAGAAGCTTCGGGAGTTTGAGCGAACAACGATCTGATCTCACTGAAAACCCCGGTATAGGTAGCCGGATTTGATCTTGGAGTTCGTCCTATAGGGCTTTGATTGATATCAATAACCTTGTCGATATGTTCGATGCCCTTTATACTTTTATAGGGCATGGGTTTTTTTACCGCATTGAAAAAATGCGCGTTGAGAATGGGGTAGAGGGTTTCATTGATCAGGGTAGACTTTCCACTACCTGAAACGCCGGTTACCCCGATCATTTTCCCAAGGGGAAAAGTAACGTTGACCGACTTGAGATTATTTCCGGTACACCCTTTTAGTACGATCTCATGTCCATTGCCTTTTCTTCTTTCCTCTGGAACCTCGATCTTTTTGGTTCCTCTGATATAGCTCGCTGTGAGGGTTTCGTCTGAGAGGATCTCCCTGGGGCTACCCTGGGAAATGATCTCCCCGCCATGGCGGCCTGCTTTTGGTCCTATATCAATCACATGGTCTGCCCGAACGATCATATCCTTATCGTGTTCCACTACAATGACAGAATTGCCTATATCCCTGAGGGATTCCAGGGAGGCGATCAAACGGTCATTATCCCGCTGATGCAGTCCGATGCTGGGTTCGTCCAGGATATAGAGCACCCCGACCAGTTGGGAGCCGATCTGCGTGGCAAGTCTTATACGCTGTGCCTCTCCGCCGGAAAGGGATTTTGAACTTCTGTGAAGGGAGAGGTAATCCAGTCCAACATCCAGAAGAAAGCGTATCCGGGCATTGATCTCCTTTAGCACCTCCTCTGCAATAGCCATCTGTTTTTCGGAGAGATGATCGGGCAGAGTTTCGAAAAATGCCTTAAGATCGGAAATATCCAGATGCGATAATTCGGCGATGTTCTTCTGATGGATCTTAAAATACAGTGATTCCTTTCGCAGGCGGGCTCCATGGCATTCCGGGCATTCTACCTGATCCATGAAATCCCGGGCCCATCGCTTAATGGAAGCCGAACCACTTTCTTCGTACTGATTTTTTATAAAACGTTCGATACCTTCAAAATCGATCTTGTAATCACGCGTTACTCCAAGGGATTTTGAGGAAACAGAGAATTTTTCATTACCCCCTTCAAGGATCATGGTAATGGCTTCTTCCGGTATATTTTTGATCGGATCGGTGAGTTGAAATTCAAAACGCTGTCCGATGGTTTCCAGTTGCTTAAAGATCCATGACTTTTTAAAATTTCCCAGTGGGGCTATTCCTCCGTTTTTAATGGAAACAGTATCATCGGGAATTACCTTTTTCCGATTTACCTTGTAAATCCTGCCCAGTCCGTTACAGGTGGGGCACATGCCTTTGGGAGAGTTAAAGGAAAATGTATTGGGTTCAGGGTTGGGGTAGGAGATACCTGAGGTGGGACACATCAGGTTTCGGCTGAAATACCGGGTATTACCCGTATCGTGATCCATTACCATCAGCACGTCATCCCCGTGATACATCGCCGTATTAATGGTCTCCATAAGTCTTTTGGAAGTTTCATCACTGGAGGCGTCCACCTTGATACGATCGATTACGATCTCGATATCGTGGGTTTTATAGCGGTCCAGTTTCATACCTTTTTCAAGGTCTCTGACCTCCCCGTCGACCCTGACCTTAACAAAACCCTGTTTGGAGATTTGTTCGAAAAGTTCCCTGTAATGTCCCTTCCGGCTTTTGATCACAGGGGCGAGCACATTAATTCGCTTACCTTCAAAGTCGCGAAGGATCAGGTCTTTAATATGTTCATCGCTGTAGCTCACCATGAGCTCTCCTGTTTTATAGGAGTACGCATCTGCCGCCCTGGCGAATAACAATCTCAGGAAATCGTAGATTTCCGTAATGGTGCCCACAGTGGAACGGGGGGATTTCGAGGTGGTTTTCTGCTCGATGGCGATCACAGGAGATAACCCGTCGATCTTATCTACATCCGGCCTTTCCAAGCCTCCTAGGAACTGCCTGGCATAGGCACTAAAGGTTTCTATATACCGCCTTTGCCCTTCGGCATAGATCGTATCAAAAGCAAGAGACGATTTTCCACTACCGGATAACCCGGTAATCACCACGAGCTTTTCCCTTGGTATGGTAACATCTATATTCTTAAGATTGTGCACCCTGGCACCCTTAACTTCAATATGTTCTTCAAAATTGGTCATATTCATAGCAAAGAAGCGAAGTTACGTATTTGAGCGTTAATTTTGAAGTGTGGGGGCAGGGGAGTTCTTCAGAATCAGGGGCTGAAATCCGGAAGGGCTTCCTGGTACAGATGGGTTCCTTTCTGAGGGGTCCCGGGAACAAAGATTCCAGGGAATGACTTCCGGCCATAGCCCTCGGGTAACAAAGGATTTTACGGCTGTACCATTTTAGGGGGAAATGTCTATCCGGGTCGGTTTAAAAGGAACTATGGTGTGCATTTACTGCCGGATCTTAGGTAGTCACTCTATTTCGCCGTATGCCTTTACGTTGTTAAGTTTAAGGTTGAATAAAAACAATTTATGTCCGGTGGGCAGGTAGGTAGCTGTTTCTGTAATCTTCCACTGTTTCCAACCGGCCTTCAGTCCGCCAAGGGGAATGATCTCCACCCACATTTTCCAGGCGACCGGAAATCCCTTTTCATCAAACAACCACAGATAGGAATCTCCTGGTGTTGACCCACCGCTGGTATAGGTAACCAAAAGTGCATCTCCGTATTCCTCAGTTTTAACCAACCGCCGTTCTACCCCCTTATCGTAGATCTTATAGGGGGCAACCAGCCAGAAGGAATCGTTATTAAAATAGGCTATTGCTTGTTCAATAGGTTCCTCTTTTTCTTCGGTATGGATGCGTACCCCATCAATATAGACCTCACTTTTAGAATAGTCCTCCAGGTTTAACACCACTTTGCGATCTTTCCATGAAACATCTGCGATCTTGCGCTGCCGATCCCATTTATAAGAATGGATTCCGTTAAAATCCCATTCGATATACCTGGTCTTATTATAATTAACCGCATTGAGGGATTGAAGCATTTTTTCAGCAAGGGCTTCAGCCCCGGGGCCTTGCTCCCCTTCGGGAAGAGGTTCATTGTAGATGAGAAAGAGCACCGTCCCAAGGGTTAATACTACAATGAAAAAATACAGAACACGTTTTAAAATTCGTTTCATACCCTAAAATTAATAACCTTTAGCCGAATCATCGCCCCTGGGGTCTGCTCCGGCCTCCAGCTTACCATCTTCTCTGACCAGAATGGCATCGACCTTTCCTATGATCCTGTTTTCTCTGATATTGATCTTGTAACCCATATCTTCAAGTTCCCGGATAAGTTCAGGAGCAAACTTCCCTGGTTCCATCATGATCTCATCTGGTTTCCACTGGTGATGAAATCTTCCCGCATTTACGGCCTCCTGCATGTTCATGTTGTAATCGTATACATTGAGGATGGTCTGTAAAACGGAGGTGATGATGGTGGACCCTCCAGGTGTTCCCACCACCATAGAAAGTTCCCCGTCCTTTTCCACTATGGTAGGCGTCATGCTGCTCAACATTCTTTTTCCGGGGGCAATGCTGTTCGCCTCGGCTCCGGTAAGTCCGAACATATTGGGCACCCCGGGTTTAGAACTAAAATCATCCATCTCGTTATTCAGGAAGAATCCAAGGGCATCGCAGAATAATTTGGAACCATAAGCCCCGTTCAGGGTGGTAGTAACAGAAACCGCATTTCCTTCTTCATCTACAATGGAATAATGCGTGGTTTCCATACTTTCAGCGTAATTGATCTCACCTTTTCTGATTTCCTCCGATGGGGTAGGCGTTCCGTATCCAAACCCATCCATTCGTTCCCTGAGATAGTTTTCACTAAGCAGGGTATTCATTGGGATCTCTGCATAATCAGGATCTCCCAGAAAATAATTGCGATCTGCATACGCGTATTTCTCCGCTTCGGTAAGTAACTGGATCATTTCAGGAGAATGGTAATCCAGTGTTTCGGGTTGATAAGGCGCGATCATTTTCATGATTTGTGCCAGGGTGACTCCTCCGCTACTGGGAGGCCCCATGGAAACTACAGTAAGGTCCCTGTAGGAAAACAGGATAGGGTCTCTCCATACTGCCTCATAATTCGCCAGGTCTCCCCGGGTGATGTATCCGCCTTCCTGCTGAATGAAATTCGCCAGGGTAGCTGCAATTTCTCCTTCATAAAAAGAGGTTATCCCCCTTTCTTTGATGGTGCGAAGGGTTTTTGCAAGAGCCGGTTGCACCAGGGTGTCTCCTGCTTTAAATGTTTTGGAGAAAAGCGATTCCGGCCCATTGACCTCCTCGATAAGCGATCGGTAATTATTGAGGGTTTTCGCCTGATTTTCGGTGATGATCACCCCGGTTTCGGCAAGAGCGATCGCTGGGTCCAGCAGACTTTCAAAAGGCAGCTTCCCGAATTTGCTGTGAGCACGGTAAATTCCCATTAAACTTCCGGGAACACCTACAGCGGTGGCACCTGTGGTACTCTTCCCGGGGATCACATTACCCAGAGAATCGAGGTACATATCACGGTGTGCTGCTGCAGGGGCCTTTTCACGAAAATCCAGGGTGCCTTTGTTTCCGTCATTTAAACGGTAAACCATAAACCCACCCCCGCCGAGGTTACCCGCAAAGGGGTAAGCCACCGCCAATGACAGATGGGTGACCACCATGGCATCAAATGCATTTCCGCCCTTCCTGATGGTTTCCAGTCCCAGTGTGGAGGCTTCTTCCCGGGCACTTACCACCATAGCCTTTTCTGCTACATAAGGTTGGGGGGCATTTTGACATCCCTGAAAGAGGATCACAAGAACTAAAAGACTGTGTAGAAAAAATCGATTCATAAGTATTGGTTATTAAGTGCTTTTAATTTGGATATACTGTGTTCCCGGAGGTCCTCAAAAAAGATCCGGAATTCATTTTCAAAATCTACGTAATGAACCATAAGGTCATCTATGGCCTCGTGCATGCCTACGCGATTTTTGGTGCGTCGGTTCATTCCCTGCAATACCCTGGCAATGCCTTCGGGTTGGGCATAGCTGTACAGCCAGTTGTCTGCAATCATATAGGGCATGAATTTTTTAACATGAAGAGGAAGTACATGATAGTACTCATTCAGGGTGGTGTAAAAATCCAGGGTATAGTCCAAAAGCGGCTCTTTAGAATATTCCGCCCAATTTTTGGCCAGAAAATGGTCGTAATAGATGTCCACGATCACCCCGCTGTAGTGGCTGTAATTGTGGTGCAACCGTTTGGTGCTCTGACGGAATACAGGGTGAGCATCGGTATAAGTATCAATAAACCTGTGCAATACAATGCCTTTTTGAATCCCGGTATCGTAGTCCAGGTATTTTTTGCCGCGAATACTATCGGCCATAAAGTTACCCACTTTTACAGCTTTGTCATTTCCAGATAAGTAGATGTGAGCCAGAAAATTCATCGGTCTAAAATACAAATTCGGGCAAAACAAAAGCGTTTTGGAATTGTATATTTGCAGAAACCAAAATTATTGACAATGACATTAATTAAATCAATTTCAGGGATTCGGGGGACCATCGGAGGAGAAGCAGGAGAGAACCTGACCCCGATCGATGCCGTCAAATTTGCCGGAGCCTATGGTAGCTGGCTAAAAGAGAAAAATCCCGGAAAACGATTGAGAGTTGTCATCGGCAGGGATGCCAGGCTTTCCGGAGCAATGATACAGACTCTGGTAAGCTCCACCCTGGTGGGCCTGGGTATTGATGTTACAGATCTTGGCCTTTCAACAACCCCTACCGTAGAGATCGCTGTACCCCGGGAAAAGGCCGATGGAGGTATCATTCTTACTGCCAGTCACAATCCCAAGCAATGGAATGCACTTAAATTGCTCAACGAGAAGGGAGAGTTTCTAAGCGGTAATGACGGAAAGGAAATCCTGGAAATTGCAGAGAGCGGAAATTACAGTTTTGCAGAAGTTGATGATCTGGGAAATGTAACCGAGATCAGTGATTATATTGACAGGCATGTTGCCTCCGTTCTGGCACTGGATCTGGTGGATGCTGAAAAAGTGAAGCAATCAGGGTTTAAAGTAGTGGTAGACGGAGTAAATTCTTCAGGCGGTATAGCCATTCCGGCCTTGTTAAAGGCCATGGGTGTCGATGTGGTTGAACTGTACTGTGAGCCTAACGGACACTTTCCTCATAACCCGGAACCTCTGAAAGAACATCTTGGGGATATTATGAAAAGGGTAAAGGAGGAAAATGCCGACCTTGGTATTGTGGTGGATCCTGATGTAGACCGCCTTGCCTTTATTTGTGAAGACGGAACTATGTTCGGGGAAGAATATACCCTGGTGGCCTGCGCCGATTATGTTTTAGGGAAAACGCCGGGAAATACAGTTTCCAATATGTCTTCTTCCAGAGCACTTCACGATATCACCAGAAAGCACCAGGGCTCTTACGAGGCCTCTGCTGTGGGAGAGGTAAATGTGGTAGAACTTATGAAGAAGAATGGCGCTGTGATAGGTGGCGAAGGGAATGGAGGAATCATATATCCGGAGAGTCATTACGGACGCGATGCACTGGTAGGTTCTGCATTGTTCCTTACTCACCTTGCTGAGAAAAAGATGAAGGTAAGCGAACTTCGAAAATCCTATCCATCGTATTTTATGGGCAAGAAGAAAATTGAACTCACTCCCCAGCTGGACGTGGATGGCATTTTAAAGGCCATGTATGAGAAATATGCTTCGGAAAAAGTAACCACGGTAGATGGGGTGAAAATTGACCTCGCAGATCACTGGATACATCTCAGAAAATCCAATACCGAGCCTATCATCCGGATCTATACAGAAGCGCCTAACCAGGAAATGGCCGATGGAGTGGCTGATAAGATCATAGGAGAGATCAGGGCGATAGCAGGTTTGGCATAACCGAATTGTTTTGTCCGATATCCGGAAAATTAGAAATAGATTCAATAACAAGAAAAAGCCGGGGATGAAAATCCCCGGCTTTTTTATATCAGGCGGTATATCCGCAAAGACTTGAAAAAACTTAAAAGTAGATTAACGTTTTAATACGGCAGGAACCTTATCGCGATGTTTAAACCGGTTATGCGTCCAGAGGTAATATGCAGGATCTGCCTTTATCTGCTCTTCAAGCAGCTCTGTGAAACGGTCTGTAATTTCATAATCCGCAAAGTCATTTGGCGAATCGGTAATTAATCTGAAGGTTGCCTTGTAATGGCCTCTTTTTTCCTTTTCGATCCCGCAATAGATAACGGCCATATCCAATTGTTTTGCCAGGGTTTCGGCATAGGTAAAGACCGGAACAGTAACCCCCATAAAGGGGCGCCAGTAGCGGGCCTTTTGTGCTTGAGGAGACTGGTCATTGGCAAAGCCATAAACTGCTAGTTTCCCTTCTTTGAGGTGTTGTTGGATGATCTCTACGGTTTTATACCGGGAAATCAGGAAGGCATTGTGCTTAGAACGAATTCGCTTTACCAGTCTGTCAAAATACTTATTCGAAAGAGGGGCGTAAATGGCGTAGCCTTCATGTTTTATAAAATACCCTAAGGACATAAGCCACTCATAACTGCCGTAATGGCCTATAACAATAACCACACTCTTGCCTTCTTCCTCGTATTTGGATAACAGGTCGAGATTGGTATATTGAAAACGCTTGAGGAGTTCTTCTTTGGAAATATTCATCGATTTGATCATTTCCAGGAAAAGATCCACCATATGCCGGTAAAACCGGGACTCAATAGTATCTAGCTCTTCCTTGCTTTTTTCAGGGAAACTCAGTTCAAGGTTTTTACGCACCACTTTTTTTCGGTATCCAATGATGCGGTAAACGAGAAAATAAATGGCATCCGAAACCCAGTAGAAGACCCTGAAGGGTAAAATGGAAATAAGCCACAGGATTGGATAGATCAGTATGTAGGCCAGTAATTGCATTCACGATAATTTTGCGCAAATTTATATATTTGATCACAAACCCATCAGTAAAAATGAACTTAAGCATGCTTCTGGTCATCGCGGCCAATGTAGTAGTCTCCTTAAAAGGCTTTAACGACTTTAGTTTTTTCGAGCGTTATAAGTTTAATATAGGGGCTATCCAGAGAGGAGAACACATCAGATCGATCACCTCCGGTTTTCTTCATGTGGACTATACCCACCTGATATTTAATATGATTACGTTGTATTTTTTTGCACCTATTGTGATCAGTTATTTCGGAGGAGGAAAATTCCTTGTCATCTACTTTATTTCCCTGATCGCAGGAAGTCTGCTGGCCACGGTTTTTCACCGCAATGATTATCACTACAGCGCAGTAGGAGCAAGTGGGGCAGTAACAGGGGTTTTATATTCGGCAATACTACTTAGGCCCGATATGAAATTGTTTCTGTTCTTTATTCCTATAGCGATCCCTGCCTATATTTTCGGGATAGGCTATCTGATGTATTCTATTTACGGAATGAAGAATCGTCTGGGGAACATAGGGCACACTGCCCATTTTGGGGGTGCAATAGGGGGGTATGCCATGACTCTTATTCTTATGCCATCTCTATTTGTGGAAGAAACCCTGATGGTTATTTTACTGGCCATCCCTATTGTCATCCTCTTTATCCTGGAAAAAGCCGGGAAAATATGAGTACAGACTGCAATATTACCGACTCAATGAATAGAAAAAGGGCGTTTTCCGTGTGGACAACGCCCTTTTATAATTTTAAATTGAGAAATCTACTTAAGGCAACATTTCTGCGATCTTGTTGTAAAGCTCTTCTCCTCTTAATCCCTTAGCTACAATAACCCCGTTCTCATCGAGTACGAACGTAGCAGGAATGCTGTTTACATTATACATCCTTGCAATAGGGTCGTTTCCGCGCTGCAGGTGGGATACCTGGTGCCAGGGAAGCCCATCTTCTTCAATAGCTTTTACCCAGGCATCTTTTGTGGCGTCTAACGAAACTCCGATCACATTTAGTCCTTTGTCATGGTACTCTTCATAAAGTTTAACCATATTAGGATTTTCTACACGACAAGGCTTGCACCACGCTGCCCAGAAATCAATAATAGTTACCTTACCAAGGATCTCATTTAGAGCAAGCTCACCTCCTTCAGGGGTGGGTGCCGAAAATTCAGGAGCCTTTGCGCCGATCTTTACTTTATTGTTGGCTTCGATACTTTCACTTACAAACTTTCCGAAATCAGAGGTTTTTAGATTTTCATCCAGGGCATTGTACAATTTACTTACCGAATCTATCGGCTGTGATTGTGTTCTGAGCATATTGTTCATCAGGATCACGGAAAAGAAAGACGACGGATTGTCTTTCGCAAACTGGTACTCCATGCCGGAGGCATCTTCCTGCAATTCCATCATGGTTTCCCTCATAACATTAAGGGTTACGGTATCTCCCTTCATGCTGGCGTCACGCATTTGACCCATAATATCATTATACCTTTTACCCAGTTCCTCGGTGGCATCGGTATAGTTGCTTATATCAGCATTGGTAGGTGTGCCCTCAACCAGCGAACGGTTAATAGAGTCTTTGTAAGCCGTGATTTCTATGTTCCCTTCTTCAAGGATAAAAGGTAATCCCCCGCGTACGTTTTCAATGATCAGGGCATGAAAACCTGGTTGGGCAGCTGTACCCGAAAGAGTAGCGGTTTCATTCATGATCTCAAGGGTATCGATAATTTCTCCCTGAGCAGCGGGGCTCAGTTTCTGAATGAACACTTTGGTGCTATCGGCAATACCTTCGGCTTTGATATTAAGTGTAAAGGAATTTTTAGCGGTTTCCGAACAGCTGGCGAACAACAGAAGGAAACCAAAAATACTAAGGATCTTTTTCATGAGATCTTATTTTGTTTTTAGGGTTTGTGCAAATTTAAAATATAAGGATACCCGGCAAAGCGAATTAACAAAAAAAGCCCTGTCTTTTAAGAACAGGGCTTTGATATAGGTGTTGTAATGCTTAGAACTGATAGCGAATACCTAATGCGATATCAAAATCAAGATCATTGTTAAAGTCTCCAAAACCAATTTCCGGACGAAAATCGAGGGAAAGCAATAATGGGATCTCAAAATTGTACTCGATTCCCACGTCTCCTGCAGCAAAAATAAAGGTACCGCTGTCGTCAACATCGTTATCAAAAGCAAAATCATCATCGTAGTTGTAGCTACCTAAACCTCCACCGGCACCTACATACCAATGGAAATTCCCATCGAGGGGCATAACCCATTGATAAAGCCCGGTAAGTTTAAAGGCGTCCCAATTGTTACTGTCGCGCCATCCAAGGTCGGCTTCTAAACGGTTGTTGCCTCCAAGAGCACGTTGGTAAGAAATTTCGGCTCCAAATCCGTCACTGTCTCCCAGTCTTAATCCAAGGGCGTTTGGCGCAATTTGCTGAGCCTGAGCAAGAGAAACCATTCCCGCGATCAGCAGGAAGGAGAAAAATAATTTTTTCATTAAAATTGATTTTATGTTTCACTAATTTAACGACGAATTTAATCTGAAATTATCGTGGCCACCAAATATATGAACGAAAATTTGCACCTCGGAAGGTTAAAAAACCGTGTAAATGGAGAAATATTCACGGATGACCTGCACCGAATGATCTATGCCACAGATGCTTCGGTGTATCGTTCCTTACCACAGGGCGTAGTATATCCTAAAGATAAAAACGACCTGGTTCTTCTCATTGAATTTGCAAACCAGACCGGAATATCGCTTACCCCCAGAACTGCGGGAACCTCCCTGGCAGGGCAATGCGTAAGTGACGGTTTGATCGTTGATATGTCCCGGCATTTCACACAAATACTGGACCTGAATACAGAAAACAGGACTGTAAAAGTAGAGCCGGGGGTAATCAGGGATGAGCTCAACCTGAAGATCCAGGACAGCGGATTGTTCTTTGGCCCGAATACCTCGACTTCGAACCGTTGTATGCTTGGCGGAATGACCGCGAACAATTCCTCAGGATCAACCTCCATTAAATATGGGGTAACGCGTGATAAAGTGCTGGAGTTGGACATGTTGCTTAGCGACGGCAAAGAGGTCACCTTTAAAGCGCTTAATGCGGCAGAACTGGAAGCCAAATTGGCCCAGGACGACAGGGAAGGGGAGATCTACCGCTTTTTTATGCGGGAATTACAATCTGAAGAGGTTCAAAAGCGTATTACCCAGGCATATCCCAAACCAGACATTCACAGGCGAAATACTGGCTATGCGGTAGATGTGATCTGTGGGATGAAACCTTTTGTCACAGATGGAGCGCCGTTTAATCTTGCAAAGCTCATATCGGGAAGTGAGGGTACCCTGGGAATAATTACTGCCATTACGTTGCAATTGGATGTACTGCCTCCCGTAGAAAAATTTATGATGGCAGCGCATTTCCGGTCTATTGAAGATTGTTGTAACGCTGTGGTTCCGCTCATGAAACACGACCTCTTTGCGTGTGAAATGATGGATAAGGTTATTTTGGATTGTACAAAAAACAACAAGGCCCAATTGCCCAATCGGTTTTTTATAGAAGGAGATCCGAAAGCTATTCTTTTACTCGAGATATGCGATAATGATCCCGGAGTTCTTAAGGAAAAGAAACAGACCCTGCTCCATACCCTGGACCATGAGACGGCCTCCTACGCACATCCGGTGCTTTCCGGAATGGAGATCGATCAGGCATTTGAACTTAGAAAAGCTGGATTGGGGTTGTTGGGGAATATGATCGGAGATGATAAAGCAGTGGCGTGTATTGAAGATACTGCGGTGAGTATCGAAGATCTGAGCCCTTACATCCGGGAATTTGAAGACTTAATGCGTTCTTTCGGTCAGGAGGCTGTATACTATGCTCATGCCGGGGCAGGAGAGCTACACCTGCGCCCGATATTGAACCTGAAGCAAGCTGAGGGGGTAAGGAATTTTCGTGAGATCACCACCGCCGTGGCCCATCTTGTGAAGAAATACAGAGGTGCTATGTCTGGGGAGCACGGGGAAGGCAGGGTAAGGTCGGAGTTTATCACCCTGCTCATCGGGGAAGAAAATTACAATCTTTTAAAGGATTTAAAATTAACCTTTGATCCCAATAACATCTTCAATCCGGGAAAAATCGTGGATGCCGTGCCTATGGACGACTCCCTCAGGTATGTAACAGACCGAATCGAACCGGAGGTATCTACTTTTATGGATTTCTCCGATTCCCAGGGGTTCCTCAAGGCTGTGGAAAAATGCAATGGAAGTGGAGATTGCCGTAAAACAGAACTGAGTAAAGGGACCATGTGCCCAAGTTATCACGCCACAAGGGACGAAAAAGACACCACCAGGGCAAGAGCCAATGCACTTCGGGAGGTTTTAACCAACACCTCGGGAGCGGAAAGATTTAACAGCAAGGAGATCAAAGAAGTGCTGGATCTTTGCCTTAGTTGTAAGGCCTGCGGAAGTGAGTGTCCGTCCAACATTGATATGGCCACTTATAAAGCAGAGTTTCTGCATCAGTATCAGCAAATTAATGGAAGAAGTCTTAGAGACAAGCTTTTTGCATACAATGGAAAATTAAATAAATGGGCCTCAAAGGCTCCTTTTCTGGCAAATAATCCTCTGGCACAACAGGTAGTAGCTTCTGCTTTGGGTATCGCTAAAGAAAGGAAGTTGCCCAAAATCAAAAAGGAGAATCTGGACCGTTATTTAACATCACTCCTGAAACCAGAAAGGACCTATGCAAAGGTAATCCTGTATATCGATGAATTCAGTGAATACCTGGACTCTGATATTTCCAAGGACGCCATTTACCTGCTAACGGCCCTGGGGTATCACCCTGAACTCGTTTACGGGGAAAGTGGGAGAACTTATATCTCCAAAGGATTTTTGCCTGAGGCAAAACAATGCGTAGACCAGCTTCTTGAGCAGATTGGTCGCGCTGCGGACCTTTCCGTACCCGTGCTGGGAATAGAGCCCTCGGCCATACTTGGATTCAGGGATGATTTTTTAAGACTGGCTACTGATAAGGATCTTGCGTCAGATATCGCAAAACGATGCCAGACCATTGAAGAGTTTATATCAGGTCTTATAAGGTCTGCAGTGCTAAAACCTGACCTGTTTACCAAGGAGAAAAGAATTGTAAAGTATCATGCTCACTGCCATCAAAAGGCCCTTTCCGATATCCGTTCAACTTTTGATATGCTTAGTCTCCCTGAGAATTATAAGGTAAGCATGATCAATTCCGGTTGTTGCGGAATGGCCGGTTCTTTTGGTTATGAGAAGGAACATTACCAGGTAAGCATGAAGATAGGGGAGCAGCGCTTATTCAAGGCGGTTCGCAATTGTGAAGACGAGGTACTGATCGCCGCAAACGGTAACAGTTGCCGACATCAGATCTCGGATGGAACCGGAAAGAAGGCATTGCATCCTGTAAGCATTCTCAAAGCAGCCTTACTCTCCTGAACTTCCTGTGCGAAGTAAGGTTTGAATGATCTCTTCCCTGTAGGTATTTGCTATAGGCAGATCCAGCAACTGGGTATTGGAGAGTTCATAGGAAAGGATGGCCTCGGAATATACTAGACCGGTATCTTCAGCAAATGACAATTCCATTCGCAGGATTTCCTGTTCCCCAAGAACTGGAATGGTTATGGGTACCCCATCAAGTTCCCCGGTTACAGCTGCAGAGGCGGTCACCGTGATTACAGAGGATCTTATATTGGTATAGGAGATCCCGTTCAATTCCAAAGTGGCGGTGGTACCCAGCATTTCTGAACGAACCGTGGCGAAGCCCGTTAATGAAGCTGCTTCATAGGGGATGGTAATTTCCTGCTCTGTTATATCCAATTGACTTCCCGGGGATGCGGAAGGATCCAGAATGAGCAGGTCGTCCAGCGGGATCGATAATTCCGGAAAAGCATCTCCAAAGGCGCTGAGTTCCCCCCGAACATAGATCCTGCCGCTCTCACTCTTTAGCAAATTTTCTTTTGCAAAAAGGGTATATAAGCCATAAAACGGCTCCCTTGCATCAAACTGTGCGTATGTACTTCCATCGACCTGCCTGCTTCCGGTTACGAACAAACTGTCTGTACCACTTTTGTTGGCCATTACTTCATAAATCCAATAAGTACCCTCGGAGTTGGGGTGAAAATCCACAGAAGATCCTCCGTCATCATCATTATTAGAGCAGGATACAAGTATCAATCCCAACAGGAACAGAATAATATTTTTCATCTAATCAGCTTTGAATCAGCAATTTAATGAATTCGTTCTTTTCAAGTGAGATTCAGGCAGCATATTCAGGGATATATCGTTGAAAAACAAAGAAAAAGGCTTCAGATACGGGGTGTAATGGTGATTGCGGTCAGAAGTTCTTTATAATCCATCTTTTTAAGGTCCTGATCTGCGAAGAACGGACTTAGTTTGTCATTCTTAAAATAATAAAGTTCCCAGCGTTTTCCGGAATATTCCAGGGCAGACAGGTTTTCCACCCAGTCTCCGGAATTAAGATAGAGGCAGGTACCGTGCTTATTTACTTTTCTAATCATCCTGGGCTGATGAATGTGACCACAGATCACATATTTATAGTGGTTTGCAATGGCCAGGTCAGCGGCCACATTTTCAAAGTCGTGAATGTATTTTACTGCCTTTTTTACGCTGTCTTTGATTTTTTTACTGAGGGAGTACCGTTCTTTTCCAAGAAATAACAAAATTTTATTTAAGACCCTGTTGATCAATATCAAAAGGTCATAACCCCAGCCTCCAAGGCGTGCCAGCCATTTTGTGTGTCGCATAGAAGCATCGAATACATCTCCGTGAAAAAACCAGGCTTTTTTACCGCTAAGATTCAGTACCAGTTTATTGACAACATGTATTTTCCCCAGTTTAATATCGGTGAATTTGCGTAACATTTCATCGTGATTACCGGTGATGTAATACACCTCTGTACCCTTAGCGGCCATGTCGAGGATCTTTTTTATAACCAGGAGGTGTTGCCTGGGGAAATACCTTTTACGAAACTGCCATATATCGATGATATCGCCGTTAAGCACCAGGATCCCGGGGTCTATACTGTTCAGATAGGTGAGCAATTCTTCCGCATGACATCCGAAGGTGCCCAGATGGGTATCTGAAATTACAGCAAGTTCAATTTTGCGCTTCCTCAAAATAATTATTCTTTTACGTCGCAAGTAAATACATTTCACGAGCTTTTGTATTACCTGATTTTTAAGCCTTTATGATCTTCACGTTACAACAGTGTAAAGGCCTGGTAAATAAGTTTAAATTACCTTAATCCGCATTAATTTTTGATTATTGGCTTTTACGTCTATTTTTGTTCAAAAACCAACTTAATGGCAGGAAATTCCTTTGGCAATCTATTTAAAGTAAGCACTTTTGGAGAATCACATGGTGAGGCCCTGGGAGGTGTTGTTGATGGTTGCCCTGCAGGCATCACACTGGATACAGCTAAGATCCAGGCTGAATTGGAAAGGCGCAGACCGGGCCAATCGGCTATCGTTACCCAGCGAAAAGAACCGGATCACCTAAGGATCTTATCCGGGGTGTTCGAAGGAAAAACTACCGGGACCCCGATCGGATTCATCATTGAAAACACCAACCAGCGTTCCGGAGACTATTCCCATATCAAAGATCAATACCGTCCATCACATGCCGATAAGGTATACGATGAAAAATATGGATTTCGTGACTACAGGGGAGGAGGTAGAAGTTCTGCCAGAGAAACCGCCAGCAGAGTAGTGGCTGGTGCCATTGCAAAACAATTTCTGGAGGGCGTGAATATTCAGGCCTATGTCTCTTCGGTTGGCCCGCTCCATCTTAACGTGCCATATGCCGAACTTGACCTCCCCGCAGCCGAAAAAAACCCGGTTCGATGTCCGGACGCCACCATGGCTGCAGAGATGGAAGCATATATCCGCGAGATCAGAAAAGCGGGAGACACCGTGGGAGGCGTGATCACTTGCGTGGTTCAGGGATTACCTGCAGGACTGGGAGAACCTGCCTTTGATAAATTGCATGCCGACCTGGGAAAAGCAATGCTTTCCATCAATGCCGTGAAAGGTTTTGAATACGGGAGTGGATTTGAGGGAGCTGCCATGAAAGGTAGTGAGCACAATGACCTCTATAACCCTGACGGCACTACCAAAACCAATTTCTCAGGAGGCATTCAGGGCGGTATCAGTAACGGGATGGACATCTATTTTCGGGTGGCCTTTAAGCCGGTGGCAACGATCATGCAAAAGCAGGAAACTATCGACAGTGCGGGCAACCCGGTGGAAATGCAGGGGAAAGGAAGGCATGACCCTTGTGTTGTGCCCAGGGCCGTGCCTATTGTCGAGGCCATGGCGGCCTTGGTTCTTGCAGACCATATGTTAATAAAACGAAGTAATAAGAAATAACCCAAAATCACGTACATGAAAAAACTTGCGCTGCATTGGCAAATTATAATAGGTTTAATTCTGGGGATCATCTGGGCGCTTCTTTCCAGTAAATTCGGGTGGAGTGAATTTACCCTGAACTGGATCGCACCCTTCGGGACCATTTTTATCAACCTGCTTAAGCTCATAGCCGTACCCCTGGTATTGTTCTCTATCATAAACGGGGTAGCCAATATTGGTGATCCTTCAAGTTTGGGAAGAATGGGAGGGAAGACCCTGCTGGCCTACCTGTTAACGACCATCCTTTCGGTTACCGTGGGACTTACCCTGGTGAACCTGATGAAACCCGGGAAGCTCATAGATGAACAAAGCCGAATCGATAACAGGATAAGTTATGAATTATGGGCATCGTCCCAGGGCCTGCAGATTAAAGACGGGGTAAATTACCTTAAGGATCCGGAATACTTTCAAAGAGCCCAGGAAATCTCTGAGGTAACCAAATCAGAATTACAGGATGCCACGGTAAATGAGAAGATGCAAACCGCCAACAAGGCTAAAGAGGCGGGCCCTTTACAACCTTTGGTGGATATAGTTCCGCAGAATATCTTTTTATCCCTGGGGGATAATGGCCTGATGCTTCAGGTGATATTCTTTGCACTGTTCTTTGGAGTGAGCTTGCTGTTTATTCCAAGAGATAAGGCCCAACCGGTGATGAGTTTCATCGATGGAGTTATGGAGGTATTTCTGAAGATGGTAGACCTGGTAATGCGGGCTGCTCCGTTCTTTGTTTTTGCATTGCTGGCAGGCGTGGTTGGCCAAATGGCAGGCGATGATATCAATAAGGTAACAGAGATCTTTAAAGGGTTGAGCTGGTATTCGCTTGCGGTATTCCTGGGGCTGGTGCTCATGATCTTCGTGATCTATCCCCTCATTATTAAAACTTTTACAAAAGGAATCTCTTATATCGGATTCTTTAAAGCCATGAGTCCTGCCCAGACACTTGCCTTTTCAACCTCCAGCAGTGCAGCAACACTTCCCGTTACCATGGAGTGCGTTGAAGATAATCTTGGGGTAGACAAAAAGATCACAAGTTTCGTGCTGCCTATCGGAGCAACCGTGAACATGGACGGCACCTGTTTGTACCAGGCAGTGGCAGTGGTTTTTCTGGCTCAGTTGCATATGATCGACCTCACCCTGGGACAGCAGTTAACCATCGTTTTAACGGCAACCCTGGCTTCAATCGGCTCTGCAGCGGTACCAAGTGCCGGATTGGTGATGCTGATCATCGTGTTGCAATCGGTAGGGTTGAATCCTGCATGGATCGCCATCATCTTACCTGTAGACCGAATCCTGGATATGTGCCGTACGGTGGTAAACGTAACAGGAGACGCTACCGTATCATCCCTGATAGCAAAAAGTGAGGGAATGTTGAATTATCCAGGGAAAAATCTGAGGAAAGGATATTAAAAATCCTGTATTGATATAGATTGAAAACGCCCTTTACCAGGGGCGTTTTTTTATGGATCAAATTTTCGTCATTAAAGAAAATAGACCATCTGATTTTTCACATACAAAAATCGCACTTACACAACATTTATTTGAAACCAAAGCAGGATGTGGCTATTTTTAAATTTAAGATAAAACAGGAATTATTTTACAGCCCCAAAATATGAGCCTTCAAATCTTACCTGAATCCTGCTTAAAAAAGCTTTTGGACCAAAAAGACCGAAAGCTTTTTTATCATTTTTAACAGTGTTGTGTAACCCCCAAACCGAAAAGAAATTGATTTTGAGCACTACAGATAAAACATACCGGGCCAATATCTTTAAACTGTTCGAATACTGTTTGAACGACAGAGAGAACCTGGAAGAATTGTTAAAGCTTTTGCATGAACGTGTGGAAGAATTTTTGGCTTCGGCCAGAATGTACCTGAAAGCAAAAGACCGTTTTTCCATTGCGAGGGTAAGTCATCGCTTAAGGAACAGTTTATTAATGATCGAAGCCAAGGGATTGCTGGACTTTCTGGATATTATTGAACACGAATGTCAGCAATTGGATTCTATTGTATTTCTGGAGAAACTCCTCGAGGACTTTGAAGCGGAATACAAGCTGGTAGATGCCGATATTCAACAACAAATGAAAAGACTCTATGCCTGATAAGAAACTGATATTAATAGCTGAGGAAGATAAAATGCAGGCTACTTTACTGGCCTTTCGTTTGCGCCGCAATGGTTACCGGGTGGAACAGGTTAGCCATGGAGAAGCAGCCTTAAAATTTCTCAAAAATTACAATCCCGACATGATCATTTGTGGAATAGAAATGCCGGGGCTCCATACATTTGATTTTCTGAAACTCATTCGCAAAAAATACACCAGAGATCTTCCGGTGGTGATTCTTACCCATGAATCAGAGAACCGGCTTCATTCCAAATTGTTTGAGGCAGGAGCAACCGAATGTATCACCAAACCTGTAGATCCTTCCCTCTTCCTCGATATGGTAGAGGTGGAAATGGGAAGTTATCAGTAAACCCGCGGATACAAGAGCGTTCCATTTAGCGCAGTTGTAATTGGTCAACGAATCCAATTTCAAACATCGGACTGATTTACAGGGGCATATAAGACCGTAAGACCCTTAAAGATCATTTGTTTACAACGGGTTATAATGCCTACACAACATAAAGTTTCAAGATTCCTCTTTAGAGCATACTTTTATAATGCTCTTGAAGGTGAACCCTAAATAGGCCTTCGGGAACTTGACCAAAATATCACCTGCAAAATTTGCCTGAGCTTAACCTAATTATGCGGGATAAAATTTAAAGTTACAGACTGGAAGGTTCCGGTTAATATGGAGTCCTTTCATCTAAAAGTCAGTTTTTTCGGGTTTTCATTAAAACCGATTGGTTGTTTTCATTGTCGGCCTTTTGTCTTTTAATCCAGTGATACCTACGCAGGATTAAAAGTCAGAAGGCCGGCTTCATTTCACAATACTTTAAGATTTCTTTATCAGGGAAAATTCGTATCTTTTTTAAGAAAAAAATGCTATTTAAATGAATAAAATGCAAACCCTATTTAATCATAAGAGTATTTATCTGCTTTTCTTTCTGTTTCTTACCGGAGCCGTTGCCCAAAACACTCCCGAAACTGCCGTGAGCCAGGATTCGACCTCAGTTAAGGAATTCAAAGGAAATGTAATCGGTTCAGATACTGAGGAACCCCTTGTATTTGCCACCCTTACCGTGGAAGGCACCAACATAAGTACCATTACCAATGCAGAAGGCGACTTCTCTCTTAAGGTACCTGTGGCATTGGCGGAGGGATACATTAATGTTTCCTTCCTGGGATATCAATCAAAACAGATAAGTTTAAACCGCTTTACCCGTAATGGTAATACCATTGCACTTACCCCTGCTGCGATTGCCCTGGAGGAGGTTAGTGTGAGCAGTCCAAAAAATGCACTCAACCTGGTTCAGAGCATGCTCAGTAAAAGGGGGGACAACTATATTTCCCAACCGGTCAAAATGACTGCTTTTTACAGGGAAACCATTAAAAAGCGCAGAAGAGACGCCTCCTTATCGGAAGCTGTGGTGCAAATCTATAAGCAGCCCAATAAAAGTTCCAGAAACGATATCGTTACGCTTTATAAATCCCGAAAAAACACGGATTATGATCGCCTGGATACGGTGTCGGTGAAACTACAAGGGGGACCATTTACCCCTCTATTTCTGGATCTGATGAAATATCCGGAGAATATTTTCACCGATGATATGATTGAAGCCTACATTTTTACTTTGGAGCAACCCACCCAGGTAAATGGAAATACGGTTTATGTGGTCAACTTCAGACAGCATGAAAACATCGTTAATCCGCTTTATTACGGAAAACTCTACATAGACACCGACACGCATGCCCTGGTTAGTGCGGTGTTCAATCTCAATGTGGAAAACAGGGACATGGCCAGCGATCTACTGGTTCGTAAGAAACCGCCACGTACTTCTGTATATCCTACCAATGCGGCATACCGGGTAGATTACAGGATCAAAAATGGCAAATGGTACTACGGATACAGTAACGTACAACTGGCCGTGGTTGTCGATAAAAAGGGAAAATTGTTCAATTCAAAATATTACCTGAGCAGTGAAATGGCTATTACCGATTGGGAACCCTTTGACAGTGATGTGCGCATTCCAGGGAAGGAGCGGCTGCGTCCTACGGTTATTATATCGGATGAGGCGTCAGGGTTCTCAGACCCTGATTTCTGGGGGCCGTTTAATGTGATAGAACCAGAGAAGTCCATTGAATCTGCTATCGAGAAAATCCAGCGGCAGTTGGAGAAAGACGATAATTCCAAATGATCTGCTATTTTTGACATATTTAACAGGTAAGATTCCTTGGATCTTACCTTTTGGCACTATTTTAGCTGTAACAGAGGAGAAGAACTATTTGTAAACCGAAACAATGAAACACATTCTTTCCTACATATTCATCTTTGGTGTTCTGTGTATTTCAGGAACAGGGATTGCTCTGGCCCAGGAATTACCTGCTAATCCTGTGAAGATCGAGGGAATTAATGTGAAGAAGGAAAAGAACGATAATTCCCTTAATCTCCTCAATCTTCCTAAAACCAATACCTCTTCCTTATCCGATCTTAAGGAAAATAAGAATTTCATGGTCAAGGAGGAATTTATGGATCCCGGAGAGCAGTATAAACGCAAAACCAATAAGCCGGAAGGGGAGAACCAGATGGGGGCTACCAGCAACCAGTTTCTTGGGGATTTCAGAAGTAACGGGAAGTTTGTGAAAATTGTTTGCCGGGATCATCAATATGTTGACGGAGACCGGGTACGAATTCTCATGAATGATCGTGTTGTGCAACCCAATGTCTTACTGGACGCCTCTTATAAGGGTATTTATGTTGACCTGGAAACCGGTTTCAATAAAATAGATTTTCTTGCTTTAAACCAGGGTAGTTCCGGGCCAAATACTGCTGCTCTTGCCGTTTTCGATGACCAGGGCAACCTGATTTCTGTTAAAGAGTGGAACCTCGCAACAGGGGTTAAAGCAACCATGATCATAGTAAAAGATCACTGATCCTTTATTCTACGGCCCGATCGTATTCCCCATATTTCAGCAATGTTATACCTCCTTGTTTTAATGGAGTCTTCCTGTTTTTCTTTATTCAAATTCGGAATACATCCTGCGTAATTAACTGTAAATGTGTAAATTGCATATTGAAGAAGGATATGTATTTCAGTTAAATATGTAGATATGACCACCGAAGCAAATAACCCAACCGACAAAAAATCAGAAGAATTTGGAAAACGCGTCCTGTCCGCAGTTCCCCACATTTATCCTTATTTAAAACACCGCCTGTATATTGCTGAGAGTTCGGGTATCATTCCCAGGAATATGTACAAGGCAAATGGATTGCTCGACGATGCCATTCTGGACCTGTATGAGGAGTCAGACCAACTGGAGGACGATATGAAACTAAAGCTCCGCTTATTCGCTCTGGTAGAAAAAAGGCTTGATGAACTTTATGAAAAGGAGTCTTTTCATAAGGACACCATGAGTACCAGTGGCATTCTTCGGAAGGAATTAAAAACGCTGGAGGAAAACTTCTTTATGGATGCAGATGAAGATATGGTGATGAGCGAAGACCTTGATGATATCTCCTACCATCAGCACGACCATGACAAAACTGTAGTGTTATATGACGATGCCCAGAAGAACATTATTCAGACCCTGGAATTAACGGATGCGACGCGAAACCTGGATAAGGACGAACGTATTATACTTAATAAGATCTATACCTGGCTTCCTCGAAAAACGTCCAATATCCTGGACCTGTTTGTGTTTGGGAAAATGTCGGTGGATGAAATCGCAGAGATCAAAGCGGTAAACCGAGAGGAGATTCAACAGCTCATGCTGGCAGTTCGAAAAAGCTTCAGAAAAAATCTTGGATAAAAAAAAGAGGAGCTTTAAAGGCTCCTCTTTTCGTGTTAACATATAATAATCTGCTTGACTTAGTTCGATGCCATAAGGGCGAAGAACTTGTTCATGTTTGGAAGAATTACGATACGGGTTCTTCTGTTCTTGGCTTGCCCTTCTTTAGATTCATTATCTGCAACCGGGTGAAAGCTTGCACGGCCAGAAGCGATCAGCTTTTCAGGAGCAACTCCGAAATCATTCTGAAGTTTTCTTACAACAGAAGAGGCTCTAAGCACACTCAGGTCCCAGTTATCTCTCAATTGCTCAGTGCGCACAGGTCTGTCATCTGTATGTCCTTCAACCATCACCT
Organism: Robertkochia flava; assembly: GCF_020166515.1. Classification (GTDB taxonomy): domain Bacteria; phylum Bacteroidota; class Bacteroidia; order Flavobacteriales; family Flavobacteriaceae; genus Robertkochia; species Robertkochia flava. The sequence continues at coordinate 232,331 of NZ_JAINZT010000006.1, forward strand.
CAATGCTAGGCTCAGAGTTAATAACGTCGGCCAATCTCTTAAGGATGTCGTCTGCACGATTACTTACCCTGTAACTGGCTGTATTAAATAATAATTTATCTGAGATCGAAATCATCACAACCGTTTCGTCAATGCTTACAGCAATATCCTCATCCTCATTAATATCACTGTTGTCCATATGCTGCTTCAGGTTATATGAAATGGCTACATTCATAGAATCCTTAAGCGTTTTGGCATTGGCTAATTCTGCCGGATCTACCTTTTTAAGAGTCTCATTCATTGCAGCTTTCGCATCGTTCGAAATTACAGCAACGTCATCTACATTTACCAGTCTTGCGTTATTCTCCTCTGTAAGAGAATTGATTTTCGAATTGTATTCGTCTACACGCTTTTCGATCTGAGCAAATTTTGCCTCAAGCTCTTCTTTCTCAACCGTAGTTTTGGTTAATTCACTTTTGATCTGACCATTTTCTTCCTGAAGCGCTACATATTTCTTTTTGGAAACACACGAAGTTAATAGCGCTATGGCTAATACTGTAATTGAAATTTTCTTCATAATGATTGTTTGAAATTTGATATATCTACGTAGAATTTGACCAAATAGATCTTTTAAATATGAAACTTTTATCATAGAAGCAGGTTTAAAACCCTACAAAATCTTTGTGAACAACTGGTTTACAGAATAATGTGACCTCTATATTTTAGAAAATTTTTCCGAAAAAAATCAGGGTTATTTTAGACCATAGGCAGGGAATCTCGATAAAATGAATCTTATTAAGCTGATTTATGAACATAAAAAATGCTTGTAAACAGGAATTGGGCGGAAAAAACCTGCAATTCAAAGGAGCTTGCCCCAATAAACATAATATTTAACTTAAATTTCTGTTTTACAGCTTTTTACAGCACAAATGAAAATGAAAGGTGAAAAATAATCTCTTTATAATTACAATATCCCTGTTGTTCCTGTATTCCTGCAGTAAGGAAGATCCAAACGCTGAAAATGAAGTCCCGACCATACCAATTCTTTTGAGTCCTGCAAATAACAGCCTTGTTGACGGAGTTAATGTTACATTTAGCTGGGAAGGGTCTTCGGATCCGGAAGGGGAGGAGATCAGTTACAATCTTCAACTTTCGGATGAGGCGGATTTTACTCATATCATCTTTAGTGATGAGCTTAATGAAAATGGATATACCACTGAACTAACCAAAGGGAAATATTACTACTGGAGGGTTCGGGCAAAGGACGCCTCAAATAATACAAGTGAATTCTCTCCAAGACAAAATTTTGTGGTTCGCGATGAATTAACTTCAAATTATGCTCCTTTTGCACCCGAAAAACGGTTCCCGGATCTGGACGAAGCAATAGATATTGACCAGGCAAAATTAGGTTGGACGTGCTTTGACGTAGATGATACGGATCTGGAATACAATATATATCTGGGTACTGAATACGGGAATTTACCCTTATACGTCGAAGGAATTAATACTACCGAAGTTACCCTTAACCTGGATGACGGCTCCGTGTTTTACTGGCAGGTGGAAGTCACCGATCCCAGTGGGCAAACCGCTATTAGCCCGATTTGGTGGTTTAAATCATCCTGAAAATTCATAAAATATTCTTAACCTCTGTGTTTTATTGATATATCAATTATATTTGTTCTTACGCTATAAAACAACACGAATATGACGATGCCCTTAAAAACAGTATTTTATAACATAGAAAGGGCGATTAAAGAATACCGAAAGTTCTCCCAGCGTAACCTTAACAAGGTGCAAAAGGAAATAACTGTAGATCAGGCCTTAATACTTAATGTGTTAAACGACCAGCCGGAACGGTCCCAAAAGGAACTTGCAGACCTATTGTATAAGGACAATGCCGCTATGACCAGAATGGTTGAAGGTATGGTTAGGAAAGGGTTACTGACAAAAGATGAAGATCCCTCAGATCGCAGAAAGGCAAGGCTAACCGTTACCTCAAAAGGCGATGCAGTTTTGAAGTCGATAACCCCCGTTATTCTGAATAACAGGGAAGTAGCCCTTAAAGGGATAACCGACGAAGAAATAGGTTTGCTGGTTCAGTTATTGCAGAAAATAGTACGCAATATTATCCAACCTTAATTACGGAACCAGCAGTTCCCCCAAGCCTGAAAAGATCCTTCTATTATCATTGAAGGGTCTTTTTTTATGGCATCAGGTTTAATCACAGTGGGTGGAAATCATGGTTTCGGAAATTCGTTCTTTCTGACTCACCGTTTTAATACATTGCCCGGTTCGGCTGTGATACCAGGTTCTGTAAGTGGTTCCTCCCTGTTTGTACCTTCTTTCTTCCTCGAAGCCTCTTTTTATTAATTCGTCATAAGCACGTAATGCCCCCCAGCCTTCGAGGTCCTTGAATTCAATATATGAAGAACCGGAGTTTCCGCTCCAATGATCACCTTTTCTTCGGGTCTCCAATCCCCGATCGTATCCGTCTGCATACGCATCTTTTTGGGAAAAGTCCCTGTAATAACTATTGTGAAAACTTCGGTTTCTTAACCCGTCATTAAAACCTCTGTCATAGGCAATGGATACGGAGTTATACCCGTTGCGTTCGTCATAGCTTTCATAAGACGAAGACCGGGTATAGGAATAGGGTTGGGTGCCAAAGGTGCTGTTTCCGCAATCATTATCCGGTGTATTCACCACCGAGAGAATCCGGCCTTCACTGATATGTACGGTTACACATTTTTTAAGTGCGTCGGTCCACCAGTACTGATACGCGTCACTGCCGTATTTTTCCGTTTTAACCAAACTGTAGCCCTGATCTTTCATAGAATTATCGATGAGCGTAGACCGAGCGTCAACGAGATAATCAAATTCCCTTGCATGAGCCTGGGCTTTTACATCTGTATGGATAAGAAAATAAAGGGGAAGTAGGAGTAGAAGGGAAACTAATCGCATTGCTGGTGTAATTTACTGATATAAAGAGAGTTATAAATTTAACGAAATTCTTTTAGCTGGTGTTAAAGCTTATGTTTAAATGATATTGAAATCCGATTTTCGGTGCATTCGGTGCAGGAGGTAAACTATACTTTTCAATGAGCTTCCAGGTTTTGTGTGCTATCGCAAACAGCTGTTAATCAATATTTTAGTAACTTTAAACAAATAACCATAAAAACCAATTTCATGAAAATTTCAAAAAACATCCAATGCCTCCTGGTTACAGGCATGTGCTTCGTATTTACTTTACCCATATTAGCCCAGGATATGTCAGAAAACTCCATAGCGGTTGACCCCATGAAAATATCAGCGGAGATGACTACCTTTGATTGTCCGCCATTTATTCCTGAAGGATGTACTATTACAGTTTTGCAGGGAGATCACACCAAAGGAAATTTTGACATCCTTTTCAAAATACCTGCTAATTTCGATGTGCCTAAGCACTGGCATACATCTCCGGAACGTATGGTGCTCTTAAGTGGTACATTAGAGGTAACTTATGATGGAGAAGCGACCCAGGTTCTAAAAACGGGCGATTATGCCTATGGACCGGCCAAAAAACCACATACTGCCAGATGCGGGGATGACGGTCCATGTACACTTTTTATTGCATTCGAAAATCCGTTGGATGCACATCCCGTTGAGGAATAGAAATGGGAATATCCACACGCAATAAACCAGGCTTTAACGTCTGGTTTTTATTTTTTTCTATTATTTGAATATCGCTTTGTGTAATCTTAAACTTATACAGGCATATACCCCAGCTTTCAACACTACATTCCTTTTTTGCTCTATAATTTATATTATGTCAAATAGAAAATATTAAGGGAATGTCACCACCCACCCATATGAATAATGTAATTTTGGACCATGATCCAAAAACAGCATCCTTCTCAACTGGAATTTATCGCTCTGATGGCCTCTCTCATGTCTATTGTGGCCCTTGCTATAGACGCTTTACTTCCGGCACTCGACCTTATAGGATTTGAAATAGGAATTACCAATAATGCCAACACCCAGTTACTTATAACCATGATCTTTCTGGGTTTAGGGATCGGTCCCCTGATTTTCGGACCTGTCTCTGACAGCCTTGGACGTAAACCAATTGTATTTATAGGATTCTTTGTTTTCCTGATTGGCAGTATAATTTGTGTTAATGCCCATACGCTGGCTGTTATGATCGCCGGACGAATTCTGCAAGGTATCGGATTATCTGCACCCAGAACCATTAGTATTGCCATGGTCAGGGATTTGTACCGGGGGGATTATATGGCCAGGATCATGAGTTTTATTACAGTCGTGTTTTTACTGGTACCTATAATAGCCCCAGCCTTCGGTAAATTTATTTTGGATCTCTATCATTGGCAGGCTATATTTTATGTCCAATTGATATTCAGTATCCTGGTAGGTCTCTGGTTTTGGAAACGACAGCCTGAAACCTTAAAAGAAGAATACCGCACCCCGCTCTCCTTTTCGCTATTCACAAGGGGTACATCGGAATTATTAAAATACCCAAGGACCCTGGGTTTCACATTGATCTCCGGATTTATTACCGGATCTTTTCTGGTATACCTTAGCGCGTCTCAGCACATATTTGAAGCCCAATACGGAATGAAGGAGGAATTTCCATACATCTTCGCCGGATTGGCCATATCGGTTGGACTGGCTACATTTATGAATGGAAAACTGGTGGTGAAACTTGGGATGGAGCGATTGGTCTCAGCGGCTTTAGTGGCCTATTTTCTGTGCTCAGCAATTTATTTGGTCTTATTTTTTGGAAGCCCGAATCCTCCGATTTCAATTTTGCTCGGATTTTTTGCCCTTCAGTTTTTTGCTGTCGGTTTTTTATTCGGTAATCTTCGGGCTCTTGCCATGGAACCCGTTGGCCATATTGCAGGAATTGCTGCAGCCATAACCGGCCTGATCTCCACCTTAATGGCTGTACCCATAAGCACATTTATCGGAAGGTTTGTTTCAGGGACAAGGGTTTATCCACTTTTTGTAGGATTCACCTTATGTTCGCTTTTTTCCATCCTGATCCTTTTGTATCTGAAAAGAAAGCAACTAAGCCTTTACAGATTACGGTTCAAACGCTAGTTACTGCTTCCCTCCTTCCAATACTAACCCTACAATAAATTCATCATTGCAAATCCTCGACTCAGATAAATAACTGACCTTCAGTTCGTTAAATATCTTGTAGAGTGTTCATAATTTATTTACCTTTCTGAATATGATTTAAATCATGTTTCTTCAGGTACATAGACCCTATCTTAGAAATATAAGATGGTTTAAAAGCTGAATCCTATTGTTTAACCCATAAAAGTAAACATTATGCAAATAAATTTTGAGTACGATGCCGTGAGCGCCAGCAGCAGATTGGAAGAAATGGTCAGTAAAAAGATCAATAAACTGGTTGACAAATATGACTTTATTGTTCGGGCTGACGTTTTTTTCAAAACTGAAAATACATCTTCCCCCGAAACCGGAAAGATCTGCAACATTCAGTTAAGCGCTCCCGGACCACGGCTTTTTGCACAGGCTAATACCAAAAGTTATGAGATGTCTATTGCTGAAGCAACAGAAGAACTTGCTAATCAATTGCGTAAGCGTAAGGAAAAAATGAAAGCGCACCACTAAGAGGTGCAGATCAACCTAAAATAAAAAAGGGGCCTGAGCGCCCCTTTTCCATTTTTAAGGAATTTTCCAACTTAAAATACTTCATCGAGCATTGCCTTAAGTGCTTCCCAGGACTTTCTGTCGGCTTCCTCGTTGTATGCCAGTGGTAAATCAAATGTTTTTCCAAGAGAATCCGCCGCTTTGGAAGTAAAGGCATGCATTGCATCTTCATAGGCTATATATTCATAAGTAACTCCTGTACTGTCCATTGCGCTCGTAAATTTTGCCACATCCTCTGCAGACACCATGGGGTCTGCCGCTCCGTTACAAACCAATACTCTGGCCTTAAGATCATCATTAGGGGGCACTGGTAAATTTATACCACTGTGAAAGGCCGCTACTGCATCCAGGTCGGCTCCTGTATTGGCCATGGTAAGGGCCACAGAGCCTCCAAAGCAATACCCTATTGCAGCGATCTTTTCGGGATCTACATGTTCATTTTGCTTTAAAAGTTCCAGGGCGGCATTAAACCTGGCCTCTGCTTCGTCCATATTACTCATTACCATGTTGGCAAATTTTCCGGCTTCATCGGGATGTTCGGCCTGCTTTCCTTCTCCGTACATGTCTATAGCGAAAGCTACATACCCGAGCTCTGCCAGCATATCTGCTCTTTCTCTCGTGTAATCATTGTGTCCCCACCATTCGTGGATGACCAGAATTCCAGGTGCCTTTTCTGTGGCATTCTCATTCCAGGCCATGTATCCTTTCATCATGGTGGAATCAGACTGATAGGTTATTTCCTTTCCCCTGATATCGATCTCCACGATTTCTTCAGTGGTCGAATCCTCCACTTCCGATGTGGTGGATTTCTCTTCCTGTTTACACGATATCATTCCTGTTAAAAGCAATAAAATGCATGCCGTATATGTTTTCATGTTTTAAATTTTAAATTAAAAAATAAGGTTCGCAATTTGCGAACCTTAAGATACGAATTATATAGCAGCTGTTAATTTCCCTGTTTGGCTTCCTCGATCATTTCTTCAGAAGCTACAATACCAAGCTCTACCCTTCTGTTCTTTACACGTCCCTCTTCTGTGTTGTTGTCGTATTTAGGCTGGGTTTCTCCATACCATTTTGTGGCTAACCGGCTGGAATCAACTCCTTTTCCAATAAGGTAATTGGTAACGGTTTCCGCCCTCTTTTTGGATAGTGTCATATTATAATCATCCTTTCCGGAGCTATCGGTATGCCCCTCTACCAGGATATTGGTGTCGTCATATTCCACAAACACCTCCGCCATCTTATCCAGGGTCGATTTCCCTTCGGGGGTTAACTCGGCTTTGTTAATTTGAAACTGCACCCCACTATTCTCATCAAAGGTCACATTGATACCTTCCCCTATCCGGGTCACTTCAGCCCCCGGAACCGCTTCTGAAATGGCCTCTGCCTGCCGGTCCATCTTGTTTCCGATACGGTTACCTACCGCCCCGCCAACTGCGGCCCCGATGATGGCTCCCACCACCGAATTATTCCCGTCTCCGACATTATTACCAATGATACCCCCGATAAGGGCTCCGGAAGAGGCTCCAACGGCAGTTCCTCTTTGGGTGCTGTTTGAATTTTTGATCGCATCACAGCCTGTAACCAATGTTAGCATAAGACTTAAAGCCACGAAATTTTGACATATCTTTTTCATAATAATTTATTGCATTATTTTATTGAATTCATAAACGAGGTCCACATTGCCGTCCCCTGCACTTTCCGTGCTGGATAAGACCATGGACGATTCTGAAATGCTTTGGATATTGAAAACATATCCCGCTCCGCCGTAGAGGTCATTTTTCTTTTCATCAGTGAATTTAAAAGTGAAGGTACTGGGATTCCCGTTGGCATCATTCTGAATGGACCAACGGATGTAACGGATTCCGGGATTACACTCGTCCCCGCTCAGGGTATACGTCCCGGTACTGTTATTGGACCTGAAGAACCATTCACTACCCTCATAGCATTTGGCATTGGCATCATCGAAAAGGGTCGATTTATAATATCCTTCCCCATCGTAGGTCACCCCTTTTAGTTCCCAGGTGCCATCCAGGTTACTTCTTAAAGATTTGTTTTCTTTTCCAAGGCTGGAACTTCCGCCACAGGATATCAGTAAAACAGATATAAACAGGGCGAAAATTGCATTTACACTTTTTTTCATAACTATCAGATTATCAGTTACATAAAAGTAGTGCATCTCTATATTTTCACCAAACTTTCATCAAAATTGAAGTGTATTGCCTGTTAATAATCCAAAAGCCCCTGTAAAGCTTCCCGCAGACGGGTTCCTGGCAGGTAGTTCTGTTCCAGACTTTTAGCGAAGGGCACGGGGGTATCCAGGCTCCCCACCCGTATTACTGGTGCGTCCAGATATTGGAAACACGCTTCCTGGATCATCGCTGCAAGTTCGGCTCCGAACCCCATAAATGAAGTGTCTTCATGTACTACCAAAACCTTACCTGTACGTTTTACCCATTCAAAAATGGTAACCTTATCCAGAGGCTGCAGGGTACGCAGATCTATTAATGCCACATCTGCGACTCCCATCGCCTCCATGGCTTCAATAGCCCAGTGCACACCCGCTCCGTAGGAAATCACTACTGCTCGTGTTCCTTCCCTTAAAACTGCGGCCTTACCAAGTTCCAGGGTATAGTAATTCTTTGGCACCTCCTGCTTCAGCGTTCTGTAAAGGGCTTTGTGCTCAAAGAAGAGTACCGGGTTGGGATCTTCAATCGAAGCTGTAAGCAAACCTTTGGCATCTGCTGGAAATGCAGGATATACTACTTTCAGTCCCGGTGTCTTTAAAAACCAGGCCTCATTGGTTTGCGAATGAAAGGGTCCGGCTCCAACTCCGGCTCCACAAGGCATCCGAACCACGACGTCTGCAGATTGCCCCCATCGGTAATGAACCTTTGCCAAATAATTTACGATGGGATTAAATCCGGTAGATACAAAGTCGGCGAATTGCATCTCTACCACCGATTTTTTATTCTTAATGGATAATCCCATTGCTGCAGAAACCACAATGGATTCACATATTGGCGTATTCCGCACCCGGTCTTTACCAAACAGATCCACAAAGCCTTCCGTTATTTTAAATACCCCACCGTACTCTGCGATGTCCTGCCCCATAATTACAAGGTCGGGATGTTGTTCCATTGCCTGTTTCAGGCCTTCAGAAATGGCGTCAACAAATCGCAGTTCGGTAGTTTCACCTCCGGGTTTTAAGGTGTTTGGGCTCTCGATAGCAGGAGCATAAACATCAAGGAGTTCCTCAGCGGTGTCAGCCTCTACAGGGGCTTCGGAAAAAGCTGTTTTCAAAGCCTGGTCAATTTCAGACTTCAACGTTGAGATATATTGGGTTTCCGTTTCTTCATCTAGGATGCCTTCCTCCACTAAAAACTGTCTGTAATTGCTTATGGGATCCTTTTCTTCCCACGCTTTGATCAGTTCCTCAGGCACATAGGCAACACCACTTGCTTCTTCATGACCACGTCTTCTGAAGGTTTTAAATTCCACCAATACCGGCCGGGGATTTTCCCTGATATCTGCGGCGATGTTCCGGAGCTTCTGATATACCTCCAGAATATTATTCCCTTCCACAATATAAGATTCCATGCCATATCCACTGGCCCGATCGGCCAGGTGCTCACAGCGATACTGTTCGTTTACCGGTGTGGACAAGCCATAACCGTTATTTTCAATACAGAAAATCACGGGTAAATCCCAGACTGAAGCCAGGTTCAGCGCTTCGTGAAAATCTCCTTCGCTGGTCGCGCCCTCGCCGGTGAAAACGGCTACCGCTTCTTTTTGACTGTTGAGTTTTGCCGCCAGGGCAATTCCATCAGCAACTCCAAGTTGAGGCCCCAGATGAGAGATCATTCCTACGATCCGGTGAGGGTTATCACCGAAGTGAAAACTCCGGTCGCGCCCCCTGGTATATCCCGATAACTTGCCTTGCCATTGAGCAAAGAGGCGTTCCAGCGGAATTCCCCTTGTAGTAAACACCCCCAGGTTCCTGTGCATAGGCAGAATGTACTCTTCTCTGTTCATGGCCATGGTTACCCCAACGGAAATAGCTTCCTGTCCGATTCCGCTGAACCATTTGGATATTTTACCCTGCCTTAAAAGAATGAGCATCTTTTCTTCTATCAGTCGGGATTTGAGCATGTTTCTGTAGAGCTCAAGCTGGATGTTCTCAGAAAGGCTTCTGTTATCGTAAGTAAACGTGGTAGTATTTGGAGTGGTAGACATAAGTAAATTTCTATTAGATCAAATTTAGAAAAAAGGACTATGGTTTTACATGGGAGCCCTAAATTTCTTACGTTGGGCACCGTTAAAAAAGTTTTTTATTTGTGTAACTTTGCCAGACACGTCAAGTTTAAAATACTGAATAACAATGGATAGGATACCTAGTGTGGATCTAAGGGAATTTCTTTCAGAGGATCCGAATATAAAGCAGAAATTCATTAATGAAATTGGCAAAGCTTACGAAGAAATAGGTTTCGTGGCTTTGAAAGGGCATTTTCTACCTGATGACCTGGTGGATGACCTGTACAGCCAGGTTCAAAAGTTCTTCGCCCTTCCTGAAGATGTAAAGAAGAAATACGAGATCGAGGGACTTGGCGGACAACGCGGATACACTTCCTTCGGGAAGGAACACGCAAAGGGACGTAAGGCTGGAGACCTTAAGGAATTCTGGCATTTCGGACAGTATGTAGAGGATGATCCGGTCCTGGAAAAAGAATACCCACCTAACGTGATCGTAGAAGAAGTACCGGCTTTTAATGAAGTAGGAAAAAAGGCATATAAGGCTTTGGAAAAAACTGCCCGTTACGTTTTAAGAGCACTTGCCCTGCATATCGGCCTGGAAGAAACCTATTTTGATCAATACATTAAGAATGGAAATTCGATTTTAAGACCTATCCACTACCCTCCTATCACAGAAGAACCAAAGGATGCCGTTCGTGCAGCAGCCCACGGGGACATTAACCTGATCACGCTCTTAATGGGTGCCCAGGGACGTGGATTGCAGGTACAGAACCACAAAGGAGAGTGGATTGATGCCATAGCACAGCCTGACGAGCTGATGATTAATGTTGGAGATATGTTGTCAAGGCATACCAACAACAAACTCAAGTCTACCATTCACAGGGTAATTAACCCGCCTAAAGAATTGTGGGGCAGTTCCCGGTATTCCATTCCCTTTTTCATGCATCCGGTAAGTGATATGCCGCTTAATGTACTGGAAAAATGTGTGGATGCCGATCATCCCAAACAGTTCGATGATATCACCGCGGGAGACTTTCTCCATGAAAGGCTAATCGATCTCGGACTCATCAAAAAATAACATCAACCGGTTGTAAAGAGTATTATGGATTTACAGGATCAACTTAAAAATCTATTCCCGGATCATGAATTTCAGGAAGAAACCCGGGAACAGGATCAAAATAAGGACGGTATATGGCTTCAGGACGATCCGCTTTTGTGTAAATACGAAAAAAGAAAAGGGAAGCCAATAACAATCATCGAGGGCTATACCGGTGCAGACAGCGATTTTAAGAAGCTGGCCAAGGAAATCAAGACAACATTGAGCGTTGGTGGAAGTTTCAAAAATGATCAAATCATCGTGCAGGGAGATTACCGGGATAAAATAATGGGCATCCTTAAAGAAAAAGGCTTCAAAGTAAAAAGAGTTGGAGGGTAAAAAAGTTTGAAGTGGTATTTCTAAAAGTTATTTCCTATTTTTATAGGAACCTAACTAACTAGAAATGACTACTCCACTACACATCACCAATGGGGATTCTCTTACGAATGCCCTGCAAAAACTCGACTTGAAGGGAGACATTGTTACATGGCGTGAAATGCTGTGTGAAGGAAAAACTACTATTGATGTCGGCAGCGAATCCTTCTGGCGCCAGCGCTACGAATTCCTGCATTCCCGTTACCAGGTATCGAAGAAGAAATTTATCGACCTTACTTTAAAAGAGTATCGCAACCTTTGTAATCACAAGAAACAACAAGAGATCGTCCTATGGTTTGAGGACGATCTTTTTTGTCAGGTAAATATGCTGGGGGTGCTCAGCTGGTTACTTAAGCACCGCAGGGATGCTGATATTTTCCTGGTAAAACTCAGTAAAAAGAATAAAAAAGGACAATTTATCCCGTTGAGTGAGCTCAGCAATAGTGAATTAAAAAAATGTTACACGAAAAAGGAACTCCTGAGCAGAGACGATATTGAATACGCAGATTTTATGTGGCAATTGTATTGTGAAAAGAATCCGCTCCGATTATTGAATGCCACCCACCAAGAAAGAGAGGCTTTTCCTTTTCTCAATCCTGCTATTCATGCCCACTGCAAGCGTTTCCCTACGGTGAAAAACGGTCTTAATTTCCTTGAGAACCGCATGATACAACTGGCCGCAGAAGACACTTATGCTTCGCGGGAACAGCTTATAGGATCTATCTTAATCGATCAGGAAAACTACGGATATGGAGATCTCCAGTACGACCGAATGGCCAAAAGATTACGACCGCTGTTTAAATCTATGACTCCGGTTAAGATCAGTGCACAGGGGCATTTGGTTCTGGAAGGCGAATCGAATTTCTATCCCATACTCCGAAATGATTCTGATTACCTGGGGGGAGCACCTAAATACTCATTCCTCTACTATGAAGAAGCGAGACAACTTTTAAAACTCTGATTTGTGCTGAAAGCATCAGAATTGATATTGAATGCAGATGGCAGCATTTACCACCTGGCATTAAAACCACAAGACCTTGCCCCTACGGTGATCACCGTAGGGGACCCTGAGCGGGTTACTGGAGTTTCCAAGTATTTTGACCGGATTGTGGTCAAAAAGGAAAAACGGGAATTTCATACCCATACCGGGTATTATAAAGGAAAACGGATCACCGTAATATCTACAGGTATCGGTACTGACAATATAGATATTGTCTTTAATGAACTGGATGCCCTTGTTAATATCGACCTCGAAGACCGGAAGATCAGCACTCCGTTAAAAAAGCTAAACATTATAAGGATTGGAACCTCCGGCAGTCTTCGAAAGGAGATAGAAACCGATAGTTTCCTTCTAAGTCAATACGCCATAGGATTCGATAACCTCGCTCATTTTTACCGGGGAGCATCGGTGGTACATCCCGAACTCTCCGAAGCCCTTTCGGCTCATTTGCAACGTGACACCGCCCACAGCCAACCTTATGTGGTACAGGCAGACGCCGATCTCGTTGCGATCTTTTCCGGGGAGGATATCAGATCCGGGGTAACTGCCACCAATTCCGGTTTTTACGGCCCCCAGGGAAGACAACTCCGTGTCCCGGTAAAGGATCCTGATTTCCTGGATAAACTGGTTGATTTCCAATTTAACGAATTACAGGTAACCAATCTTGAAATGGAAACCTCCGGAATTTATTTTCTTTCTAAAATGATGGGACACAGCGCCATTTCCCTGAATTGTATTCTCGCCAACCGAGCCAGCGGGACCTTCTCTTCACGGGGAGGCGAACGCATTGATGATCTCATCCGGCTAACCCTGGAAAAAATCGCCTCTTCCAACTATTTTCCGAAATAACAATCACTTTTTAGTTCTAAAAATTCCTTTTGTTAAAAATCCATCTTACTTTTAGTTGGGATTACTAAAATGTTTAGAGGTGAAAACGATACGAATAGTAGGAGTCCCCGAACACTTTAACCTGCCATGGCAACTGGCCATAGAGGAAGGTGCATTTGCCGAGAGAGGCATAGACCTTGAATGGTCTGATGTTCCGGAGGGTACAGGGAGGATGTGTGAGATGCTGCGAACGGAAGAAACAGACCTCGCCATAATACTAACAGAGGGCATTACCAAGGATATCATTGCCGGAAGCCCAGCAAGAATCATACAGGAATTTATTGCCTCACCCCTCTACTGGGGTATTCATGTAGATGCTCACAGTTCCTATAAAGAATTGAAAGAGCTTAAAGGAAAAACCGCTGCCATTAGTCGTTTCGGAAGTGGCAGTCACTTAATGGCCTATATAAATGCCGATAACCTGGGATGGGATACAGAGCAATTGGAATTTTCTGTGGTGAACACTATTGAAGGTGCCGTTAGCGCCCTGGGTGCGGGAGAAGCCGATTATTTCATGTGGGAGCATTTCACTACCAAGCCCCTTGTAGATAAGGGCATCTTTAGAAGATTAGGCGATTGTCCTACGCCCTGGCCCTGTTTTGTGATCGCGGCTTCTGAAAATGCCGTGAGAGAAAACACCCCGGCACTTAAACACATACTTGAAATAATTAATACGTTGACCCTTGAATTCAAGGAGATTCCAAGTATAGACAGGATGTTGTCCAACAGGTATGAACAGGACCTTACAGACATCCGCGAATGGCTGGCCCTCACTACCTGGAGCCAGGAACAAATCACTCCGGTTACGCTAAAAAATGTTCAGGACGAGCTCGGGAAATTAGGAATTATCAAAGACAGACTGTCGTTTTCAGAACTAACTACCACTTTATAGGTGCCTTCCCCTTTTCTTCCAAATACCTGTTGCATTTGGAAAAATGACGATTCCCAAACCAATAGCCCCGGTTTGCACTTAAGGGTGAGGGATGTCCGCTTTGTAAAATAAGATGCTTTTCCTTATCTATAAGACGATGCTTTTTACCTGCGAAGCCTCCCCATAACATAAACACGACTCCCTCACATGCATCTGAAATACGCTTAATGACCTGGTCTGTGAATTTCTCCCATCCTCTACCCTGATGGCTTCCAGCCTCTGAAGCCCTAACAGTCAGCGTTGCATTAAGCAATAAAACACCCTGACGGGCCCAGTCCCCGAGATCTCCTGAATCAGGGTAAGGCTTTTCCAGGTCCTCCTCCAGCTCTCTGAAGATATTCCTTAGGGAAGGAGGATGAGGAATTTCCGGAGAAACAGAAAATGACAATCCATTTGCCTGCCCCGCACCATGATAAGGATCCTGGCCTAGAATTACTACCTTCAGCTCCTGTAAGTCACATAGATCAAATGCCCTGAAAATCTGTTCCTCCGGGGGATAACATGGGTTTTTGCTATACTCTTCCCCCACAAAACGTTTTAAAGAGGTGAAATAATCCTTTTGGAGCTCGTCTTCCAGAATAGCCTGCCAGCCGTTATTTATTTCCATATTCATGATACGCAGTAGTGTGATTTAGGTTTTCCCTTAGCGTTACTTAAATGCAGTATAAGTTATGTAAATTTGTCCTGCTCAAAAAGAGTCCTGTAACTGCAATGAACAAAATAAGTAATAAAACCTTAAATGACCTGGAGTTGCAGAAAGTTCTGGTGCAAATCAGTGATTTCTGTTCAACGGCTCCGGGAAAGGAACTGGCCTTAAAAACGACCCCATACCCCGACGAGGATACACTGTTGGAGGTACTTCATCAAACCAATGAATACCTGGCCTCCTTTGACAATAATAATAAAATTCCCAACCATAATTTCGACCCGATTCATGAGGAGCTCAAGATGCTCAAAATCGAGAACAGTATCCTTGAAGTGGGAAGTTTCAGGAAAATAAGCAGCATCTCAGATACGGTAAACCAGCATCTGAAATTTTTTATGAAATTTGAAGAGTACTACCCACAATTAACCCGGGCCTGTAGTCATATGGAATACACCACCCTTTTTGTGGATGAAGTAGGAAAAGTGGTTGACCGCTTCGGAGAAATAAAAGACGATGCTTCAGATGCCTTATACCACATAAGAAAGGCTATTGGACTGGTCAGAAATAAGATCAATCAAAGTTTCGGTGCCGCCTTGTCATCCTACGCTTCCTCCGGTTTTCTTGACGATATCAGGGAGAGCGTTATTGACAACAGAAGAGTTCTGGCCGTTAAATCCATGTATCGCAAGCGCGTTAAGGGGAGTATCATGGGGCAATCCAAGACGGGAAGCATCATCTTCATGGAGCCAGAAGCCACCCATCAATACAACCGGGAACTCAATAACCTTCATTTTGAGGAAAAAGAGGAAATTCAACGTATCCTCAAGGTATTAACCAATACCATCAGGCCCTACAGGGAGTTACTTGAGGATTATCAGGAGTTTCTTTCTCTTATGGATTTTGTTTCAGCCAAGGCCTTATATGCCAGGGAGATCAATGGATTACTTCCGGAGATCAACCAGGAAAGAGAATTGTATTTCCGGGAGGCCTACCACCCTTTATTGCTGGTAACCAATAAAAGAGCTCAAAAACCCACCTACCCGCAAACGGTTAAGCTTGAACAGGAAAACCGGATCATTGTGATATCCGGGCCTAACGCGGGAGGTAAAAGTATCACCCTAAAAACAGTGGGATTGCTGCAACTTATGTTGCAATGCGGCATTCTTATTCCTGTACATGAACGCAGTTCTACTTTTTTCTTCGAAAGGATTCTCACAGACATAGGCGATAATCAATCCATAGAAAATCACCTGAGCACCTATAGTTACAGGTTAAAGAACATGAATTATTTCCTGAAAAAGTGTAATGACAAAACATTATTTCTTATTGATGAATTTGGAACAGGAAGTGATCCTGAACTTGGAGGCGCCCTGGCTGAAACATTTCTGGAAGTCTTCTACGAAAGAGCATCTTACGGCATTATCACCACCCACTATGCCAATTTAAAAATGCTGGCGAATGAACTTCCTCATGCCACCAACGCCAATATGATGTTCGACAGAAAAACCCTGGAGCCGGTATTCAGACTGGTACTTGGGGAAGCGGGTAGTTCTTTTACATTTGAGGTGGCTCAGAAAAACGGCATCCCTTACAGCCTCATTAACAGGGCGAAGAAAAAGATTGAACGCGGCAAAGTACGCTTTGATGCTACCATAGCCAAGCTCCAGAAGGAACGTAGTAAAATGGCTAAAACCTCCAGCTCCCTTAAGGAGGAAGAGGAAAAGACACGGGAGGAAGCAAAGCGTCTTGAATCCCTGAACCAAAAACTAAAGACGAAGCTGGAAGGCTACCAGGAACTCTTTGATCATAACCAACGGATGATCTATCTCGGAAACAAGGTCAATGAAATCGCAGAAAAATATTTTATCAACAAGAAGAAGCGACCTTTGATCTCCGAATTTTTAAAGATCGTAGAGACCGAAAATGCCAAACGTAAAAAGGAATCTGCAGCAGAAAAGCGCAACGAACGGGAGCGCAAGGAGAAGATCGCAAAAGAACTGGAGTCTAAGGTGGCCGTGATTCGGGAGAAGAAAAAGAAGGAGAAAAAGCAAAAGGTTGCTGAAATCCAAAAACCCAAACCTAGACCTGTTTTAAAAGTTGGCGACCGTGTCCGGCTGGAAGATGGAAAAGCTGTAGGAAGTATCGATGCTATTGAAAAAGATAAAGCTATCGTAAATTACGGCATGTTTACCACCACAGTGGCCATGACTAAGCTGGAATTGGTGGAAGCCAAGAAAAAATAATACCTATTATAAATTGTTATATTTCGGGCATGGAACTGGAAGCAGGTAAAAAAGTAATTTTATTCGACGGGGTTTGCAACCTCTGTAATGGTGCGATCAACTTCGTGATCAAAAGAGATCATCAGGATCGTTTCCGGTACGCCTCTCTGCAAAGTGAGATCGGAAAGGCCTTGCTGAAAGAGCGCAAAATTGATACCAATGAGATCGACTCCATAGTGCTGATAGAGCCCGGGGTAGCGTATTTTGTGAAATCCGATGCTGCCCTTGAAATTGCGGAGGGCCTTGGATGGCCCTGGAAAACCCTTTACGTTTTTAATTATATTCTCCCAGTGCAGTTGAGGGATAAACTCTACGATTTTGTTGCCCGAAACCGGTATAGGTGGTTCGGCAAAAAAGACCAGTGTATGATTCCTACCCCTGCATTGAGGTCGAAATTCCTGGACGCTTAACCTGGTATTAAAAAATAGTGGACTCCGAATAATTTTAATGGCCCCGAAACGTTATTATTGTGATCCAAAACTTAATTCAATGCTATGAGAATACTCCAAACCCTTACTTTATTTTTGTTCGTATGTGCAGGATTGATTTCCTGCGGAAATGCCGATGATGACTTTGGGAACAACCAGGGTATAGATCCTTGCCTGGATCTGGGCACCTTCGAACTAAAGATCTCCATTCAGGATGAATACACTACCCTACCGGGAAAGGTATCTGTTTTTTTTAAGGTGAATGACAAATCCGGAAATCCGGTTGCAGATTTAAGCGCAAGCGATTTTAAAATTTATGAAAAGGGAAGGAACGACAACTGTTTCAATCCTATTTCTCCGACAGAATCCAACGCGAGAATTTCTCCTAATGAACAAATTTTTAAGCAGAACACCATATTGGTTCTGGATTTGAGTAATAGTGTACTTAGTGAAAGTCTGTTCGAATTAAAGAGTGCCTCTGTGAGTTTTATCAGGAATGTAATGCCCTTAAATCCCAACCCTTCTTATGAAATGGCCATCTATTGGTTTGACGGGGAAGATGAACTACATCAGTTGCAGGAGTTGAGCAGCGACAGAAATGTTTTGATCAATGCAGTGGAAAGTATTGATCAGAATATCAGCCAAGACCCGTCCACAGACCTTTACGGTGCAGTGATCAAGTCTACAGACATTGCAGAAAATTTGTTATCGCAATCTGAAACCGAAGACATTATCTCTGCCGCTTCTGTGGTGATCTTTACTGACGGAACAGATCAGGCAGGTCGATACACCAGGGATGCTGCTCTGAATAAGGTTAAGAATGCCAATGACAACATCAGCTTTTTCAGTATCGGACTGGGGAGTGAGATTGACCAGGCAGTTCTTGAAAAGATAGGAAAGACCAGTAGTGTTTTTGCAGCAAATAAGGAAGAACTGGAAGCCACGTTTAATGAGATCTCTGATGCAGTCGGAGGCCAGGCCCGTAGTTTTTACCTCTTTGAATACTGCAGCCCGAAGCGAGACGGCAGTGGCGTGAATCAACTCGTAATACAAGCACTTGACGGCTCAAGAACCGGAGCGGTACAAACCAGTTTCGACGCCAGCGGATTTACCTCTGGATGCCAATAAGATCAGGTTTGGCATGCGCATAAAAAAAGCACCCTTAACCGGGTGCTTTTTTTATTGATAACACTTCACAATGTTTATTCTTAGTTTCTTAAAGTAATCCTCAGCGAGCCAGTCCCTGTAATTTTTGGTGCTTTTACTGATACACTGGGCATACCTGTTGATGCGGCATTCTATATCGTCTTTCAGTTCCATAGCCAGCATACGGGCTTCATAGGCATCCTCACTGTTATCCACACACATTTTGGTATGCTGTTCAAGAGATCGTTCCAGGATCACCTTAGACTTTAAACCGTTTTTAAGTACTTCATCGTAAACCTTTTCCACATCGAAGGTCACATCCTGAGTTTCTGCAAACTTTTCCCTGAGCTTTGCCGGCATCTGGTAAAAGAAATTTCTCTCGATTTCCTCATCATCCTTTATGCTCTCCAGGTAGAAATCGGGATATTTAAAGATATGCTTCCAGTCTACAGGCTCGTTCCACAATCCGAAACGTGCGACATTATTTCCCAGGTCAATTACCGTGAATTTATTTTTATTGGGTAAAACCCTTGAACCCCGGCCGATCATTTGAAAATACAGCGTCAGGGATCGGGTCGCCCTGTTCAGGATGATACTTTCCACGGTAGGTTCGTCAAAACCAGTGGTCAGGATACTCACTGAACTTAAGATAGCATCAGGGGTATTGCGGAACCATCTTAGGATTTCCTTGCGATCTTTACCGCTGTGGGTATTGTCGAGGTGACGTACCGGGTAGCCAGCCTCCCTGAACAGCTCATAGACGTACCAGGAGGTGTTAATCCCATTATTGAAGATCAGGGTCTTCTTTCCTTTAGATCGTTCCTCATAGGCGGTCAGGAGTTTCTCCTGCATATCCAGTTTGGAGTAAAGCGCCTCGGAAGATTTCACCGTGTAATCTCCGTTAATACCTACTTTCAGAGAAGTAAGGCCCACGTCGTACGAATAGATCTCAGCCTTGGCCAGAAACCCTTTATCGATGAGCGCCTGAATGGGTTCCCCGGTAATAAGTTCATTGTAATTATCCTTCATCGGGAGCTTGATATTCGAGCTCAGAGGAGTGGCCGTAACCCCGATGATAAAACTCTGCTTAAAGAAAGACAAAAGTTTTCTGAACGAATTGTAATGCGCCTCGTCAATTATGACCAGGCCTACATCATCAATCTCAAGTTTGTTGTCATGCAGACGGTTCTTTAACGTCTCTACCATAGCAACAAAACACATATATTCATGCTGGTCGGGAAGATCCTTAACCTTACTGTTAATGATCTTGTTCTTTACATTGAATCCGCGCAGCATTTTTGAGGTTTGCTTACTGAGTTCTATCCGATGAGTTAGTACAACCACCTTCTTGCCAAAGGTTTCTATATACCTCCTGACGATCTCCGAAAAAATAACCGTTTTCCCACCTCCCGTTGGCAATTGATACAACAAATGGTAATTAGAAGGGCGATGATTAATGCGATCGAAGATCTGGTCTATAGCACCTTTCTGATAGTCGTATAGCTCTTTTTTCTCTATTTCATCTATCGCATACATAGTTTCAGGGCTCCTAAATTTTAAACCAGCAAAATTAACCGAAATAAGGGATACCCTGAAATTTTAAGCCCTTAAATCTCAAAATTAACAGTTGCTGAAGGATTTAGCTGCTGCCGGGAATTTCTATTTAGGGAATACTTAACATAATTCCCATGGTGTTCCGCCTAATAAAGAGTAGTTTCGCGTTTTAATTAAAAAACAGGCGTTTAGCCCAAATAAAAAAACGTTTTATGAGTCAAGTAAAAGCGAACGACACTGTAAAAGTTCATTACACCGGAAAACTTTCTGACGGACAGGTTTTTGACAGTTCTCTCGAAAGAGAACCGTTAGAATTCACCCTCGGACAAGGAATGCTTATTCCCGGTTTTGAAAACGGGATCCTGGATATGAAGGTGAACGAAAAGAAAACCCTTGAGATCCCGGTGGAACAAGCCTACGGTGAAGTGAGGCCAGAACTTGTTCAGGAAGTTCCAAAAAGTGACCTGCCTGAAGAGTTGGAACCTAAAGTAGGAATGGGACTGGTTTCTAAAACCCCGGACGGACGTGAGATCCCCCTGGTGGTTTCCGAGATCAAGGAAAACAGCATCATGGTGGATGCCAACCATCCGCTGGCCGGAAAAGACCTGATTTTTGAAGTTGAAGTTATCGAGATCCTTTGATCTGATAATAATTTGTTATAACGGGTCCGGGTATGCAGTTGCATACCCGGATTCTTTTTTTCACCCCCTCCCTACCCGCTTTACAGGTTTTTCCGGTCAATTCTCTTAAAATTATACTAAAGTTTCTGTAAAAGAGGTAGTTATCCTGTTGTCTTCTTGCTTTTCTGATAAAAAAATGTTATAAAGAGTGGGTAATTCCCTAATAACATCATTTTTATGAGACAATTAAAGATCGTAAAGCAGGTTACGAACCGCGAATCCAAATCCCTGGACAAATACCTACAAGACATCAGTAAGATCGATATGATCACTGCAGATGAGGAGGTGGAACTGGCAAGGCGGATTAAACAGGGAGACCAGGCCGCTCTCGAGAAACTCACCAAGGCTAATTTAAGATTTGTGGTATCGGTGGCCAAGCAGTACCAAAACCAGGGACTAAAGCTTTCCGATCTTATCAATGAAGGAAACATCGGGTTGGTAAAGGCCGCAAAGCGCTTCGATGAAACACGTGGATTCAAGTTTATATCCTATGCAGTATGGTGGATTCGGCAATCCATATTACAGGCACTGGCCGAGCAATCGCGAATTGTACGGTTACCGCTGAACAAAATAGGCTCGATCAACAAAATCAATAAAGCCTTCTCTTTCCTGGAGCAAAAACATGAACGCCCGCCATCGGCAGAGGAGATCGCCCGCGAGCTGGACATGACCGTGAAAGACGTCAAGCAATCCTTGAAGAATGCAGGCCGCCATGTTTCAATGGATGCCCCGCTAAAGGAAGGAGAATCCTCCAACCTTTATGATGTGGTAAGATCCGCAGAATCACCCAATCCAGACAAAAAACTATTACATGACTCCCTGCATACAGAGATCACCAGAGCTCTTGACACACTGTCGACCCGGGAAGCTGATGTGATCAAGCTCAATTATGGCATTGGCCTGGAGCAGCCAATGACCCTGGAAGAGATAGGAGATATTTTCGATCTTACCAGAGAACGCGTAAGGCAGATACGGGAAAAAGGAATCCGGCGATTACGGCACAATTCAAGAAGTAAGATCCTTAAAATGTATTTGGGCTGATTTTAGCAGCATTTTAAGACACCTCAAACATCCTTACCCTGCTTTTATTACGTATATCACACTAAAAGCTTTTGCATGAGGTGGCACACACTAAACACATATAAAAAAGTTTTGGCTATCATAATTGGTAGCCTTTTCTTTTTGTTTACCCTTTTTATTATTTCTGTTTTTTCCGGTTTCTGGGGTCCCCTCCCCTCCGGGAAAGATCTGGAGGAACTCCAACTGGACCTGGCAACCCTGATAACAGATCACAATGGAGTTCCCATTGGAAAGATCTATCAACAGGACAGGGAGCCCGTTCGGTATGAGGATTTACCCGAACATCTTACAGAAGCTCTTATCGCGACAGAGGATGCCCGATTTTATGAACACGATGGCACAGATACCAGGAGTCTTATGAGGGTATTCATTAAAACCATCCTTCTTCAGGATGCCTCTTCCGGCGGCGGAAGCACCATAACCCAGCAGCTAGCTAAAAACCTGTATGGCCGGAAAGAAATGGGATTTGTCGGACTGGTAGCGCATAAGATACGGGAATCTGTCATTGCTTCCAGGCTGGAAGCACTGTACACTAAGGAGGAAATCCTGGAAAAATACCTGAACACGGTGTCATTTTCAGACAACACCTATGGAATAGAAAGCGCATCCAGGCATTTTTTCAGCACCCCGGCAAAAAATCTCAGTATTGATCAAGCAGCCGTGCTCATTGGTACCTTAAAGGCCACTCATACCTACAATCCCAGGTTATTCCCTGAGAAGAGCCGGGAGCGACGCAATGTGGTGCTCGCTCAGATGACTAAGTACGGTAAACTTACGGAGGAGCGTTATGACAGCTTAACAAAACTGGAGATCGACCTCCGGTTAAATACGAACCGCACGAGCAGGGGGGTTGCCCCCTACTTCAGGGAACAGGTAAGAAAGCAACTGGTACAATGGGCCAGGGATTACCAAAAGGAATCAGGAGAAGAACTCGACATCTATGCAGACGGACTAACCATTAAGACCACACTTGACCTTGAAATGCAGGTCAAGGCAGAAAATGCCTTGAGAACACATATGGCTCCATTGCAAAATGCATTTGAAAAATCTTATGGAAAGCAGGCACCATGGATAACCGACAAAAAACTTTTAGCCTCCCTGTACCGAAATTCTGCCCCTTATAAGGATCTGGCAAATAAGGGTCTTGGTGAAAGCGCCATAATGGACTCCCTGGATAAAAAAGTTACCCGGCAAGTGTTTAGCTGGACCGGAGATGAAATGAAGCAACTAAGCATAAAAGACAGTTTACAGCACTACCTTAAACTTCTTAATGCAGGATGGGTAAGTGTTGAAGCCTCTACGGGAGCCGTGAAAACCTGGATCGGCGGCATTGATTACCGTTATTTCCAATATGACCATGTGGCCCAAAGTAAACGCCAGGTGGGCTCGGTATTTAAACCTATTGTATACGCCACGGCTATCGAGCAGGGCATTCCTGCATGTAAATATTACGAGCTGAGAAAGGTGGAATACCAAAACCTGGAAGGCTGGACCCCGGACAATGCTTCAGACAAGGAAGACAAGAACTATATGAACTATTCTATGGAGTACGCTTTGAGCAGATCGGTTAATACGGTCGCTGTAAAAGTACTCGAAGACGCCGGGATAAACAATGTGATCACGACCGCTAAAAAAATGGGAATCGACACCGAGCTGCCTCAGGTCCCGTCATTGGCTCTGGGAACGGCCGAAATCTCTGTCCTGGAAATGGCAGAGGCCTACACCAGCTTTTTAAATGAGGGCAAGAGCAGTGAGCCGTATTTTATTACTGAGATCCTGAATAAGGAGGGAGAGGTACTTTATAGAAGGGAGGATCGTAATACAGAGAGGGAGGCCGCTTTTTCGCCACGTACGGCTAGTCTGGTTCTTCAAATGCTCCGTTCGGTGGTCAATGATGGTACGGCGAGAAGAATCAGGGATCAATACGGAATACAAAGTGATATTGCAGGAAAGACAGGCACCACTCAAAACAATAAAGACGGCTGGTTTATAGGCCTTAGTAATGACCTGGTAAGTGTGTCGTGGGTCGGGCTGGATGATCAAAGGGTTGGATTCAGCAACACAGCTATAGGGCAAGGCGCCAATGCCGCATTACCTATGTTTGCCTTATGGTGGAAAGACCTCCAGAAAACACCTGAATTAAAACACGTTACCAATAGGACTTTTGCTTCTCCGGAAGCGGATATTTTGGAAGATCTGGATTGCGACCCAACAAAAAAGGATGGATTTTTTAAACGATTGTTCAAGAACCCGAATAAGACAAAACGCAAAAATTTCGAAGGCCTTACAGAAGAGACAAAATAAAACACAGACAGGTTTTTAAACTCTGGAAATCCCCTTACTTTTGTGGGTGGAAATTCTTCGAAATATGACAGAGCCCGGACTATTAAACAATACCTACACCTGGATCAAGGATTTTCTTCTGGAACAGGGTTATTCCGCGATCATGGCCAACCAGATTAACCTGGGGGTTAACCTGGTGCTGACCATTATGATGGTCATCATCCTGGACAGAATTCTCAGAAAACTGATCATTACCAGTTTCAGGAAATTTTCAAACACCACCACCACAAGCTTTGATGACTTCCTTGCCGAAAGTAATTTCCCAAAGTACACCGCTCATATCATTCCCTTTATTCTTTTTGAAAGGCTCATTCCTTATATTTTCCAGGATTTTCCAGGATGGAGGGATTTTTTCATGAATGTTACCGATATCTACCTGGTCATTCTCCTGGTGTGGATCGTAAGAAGTGTAATTAAATCAACAAAGGAGTATTTAAAGACCAAACCCTATTTCAAGGACAAACCCCTGGATTCCTACAGTCAGATCGTTATTATATTTTTATGGGCTTTTGGCGGACTGGTCATTTTCTCGACCCTGACAGACCAGGATATTTTTCAATTCCTTGCCACCCTGGGGGCCGCCTCAGCCATCATCATATTAATGTTCAGGGATACCATCTTAGGCTTTGTTGCCAGTATACAGGTTTCTGTGAACGATATGGTGCGCATTGGCGATTGGATTACTCTGGATAAATTTGGGGCCGATGGAGATGTTATTGAGATCAATCTCACTACAGTGAAGGTTCAAAATTTTGACAACACCATAACCACCATACCCACCTATTCCCTGATCTCAGATTCCTTCAGGAACTGGAGAGGTATGACAGAAAGCGGTGGGCGAAGAATAAAGCGAACTCTATATCTTAAATCCGGGAGTGTTAAGTTCCTCTCTGAAAGCGATATCGAAAAATTAAAAGCCATACAGCTTATCGCCCCCTATCTGGATAAACGCCAAAGTGATATCAACAGGTTTAACAGAGACAGGAATATTGATAAATCCATCCCTATCAATGGAAGAAATCAGACCAACCTGGGGGTATTTCGGAAATACTGCGATCAATACCTTCAGAATCACCCTGCCATTAATAAAGACCTCCTGATGATGACCCGCATCCTTCCCCCTACTACAGAGGGTATCCCTTTGGAGATCTATGCATTTTCCTCAGATAAGGTATGGCAGAATTACGAACGCATTCAGGCCGACATTCTTGAACACCTGTTCGCCTCCATTTCCTTTTTCGACCTGGAGCTTCATGAAAAACCAACCGGAAGCGACATTAACAGGCTGAAAATCTGAAATTTAATACCGTCTTAAGATAAGAAGCCGTATTGATTCCGTAAATTTTCAAGAAAAGCTATGAAATCAACGGCAATGATACTGGTGCTCGTGGTGTCTGTTTTCCTGGTACTCTTTACGGCACTTGCCCAAATGGAGGTGAGATTCGATATCTTGTTTTACATGATGATGATCGGGCAGTTCTTAGTTGTGGTGATGGTCTATAAGGTTTTAACCGATAATTATAAAACCGATAAGACCTTTGATCATTGGTATGAAGATCATCCCCAGGAACAGGAATAACCATCCTATATTCAGAATTTATTCACAGTAAACCGCTAAAAATCTAATCGTTACGTTAAATTAATTGTAATTTAACCTTAAAGGCTACATAATTAAGCGTTAATGGTACTAACTTTCAGAAAACCAATAAGTAAAACCATTATGAAAACGCTTGTCTATCTACTCGCCATGCTGATCTCCTCAGCGATAAGCAGCAGCACCGAAGGAGAAAAAGAACGGAAGAACTGCGATATGCAGCCAACTCCGGAGAAATGCCATAAGCTATCTGAAAACATCTTAAATGATAACTTTAAGTTGGATGAGTGCAACCCTTTTATTTACAGGGAAAAAGTGTCTTGATTTAAACTATCACTTTAATAGTTGACATAGATAGTCTTAACATTCACAAAGGCACGAATTCCGGCCCTACCAAGCTCCCTGCCATATCCGGAAGACTTAACACCTCCGAAGGGCAGTCTGGGATCTGACTTGACCAGTTCGTTAATAAAAAGCGCCCCCTCCTCGAATGCATCAGACCTTGCAACGATACGATCAGGATCACCGGTAAATACCGAAACACCCAGGCCGAATGCTGTGCTGTTAGATACGTCGATGGCCTCATCCAGAGTATCAAAAACATATGCGGCAATGAGTGGGCCAAAGGTTTCTTCCTGCATTACGGGAATTGCAGTATTAGTCACTTTCAATACGGTAGGCTCAAAGTAGGCGTCATCCCTTTCTCCTCCCAGAAGCAATTCAGCTCCGGCATTCAATGAACGTTTCATTTGGTCCTCCAGGGTTTCCGCCAGATCTTTCCTTGCCATAACACCTATATAGGTATCCTCCTCCAGCGGATCCCCGGATTTTAATTCCTTTACCCGTTTTATATAGGCATTGAGAAATTCCTGGGCCACTCCCTTTTGTAAAAGAAGTCTTTTGGCGGCAATACAGCTTTGCCCTGTATTCTGATACCGGGCATTTACCGCAACCTCTACAGCCTTTTTAAGATCTGCGTCTTCCAGAACGATAAACGCATTACTACCCCCCAGCTCTAATAAGGAACTTTTAATTTCCCGACCGGCAACCTCCGCAACGGCCTTGCCGGCGCGTTCGCTTCCGGTAAGACTTACCGCCTTCACCTCTTTCTGCTGCAGCACGAAGGCTACCTTTTCACTTCCGATCACCAGATTCTGAAAAGCACCATCAGGAAAACCACAATCCTTAAACATCTTTTCGATGGCAGTGGCGCATCCCATTACATTAGAGGCGTGCTTTAGAACAGCTGTATTGCCTGCCATCAAAGTGGGAACCGCGAAACGAAATACCTGCCAGAACGGAAAGTTCCATGGCATAACAGCCATGATTACTCCCAAAGGCTCATAGGCAATAAGGCTTTTCCCGGCATCGGTTTCAATTTCTTCGGATCTGAGGAATTTATCTGCATGATGGGCATAATATTCGCATAGCCAGGCACATTTTTCAATTTCGGCAATCCCCTGGGTTACCGGCTTTCCCATCTCCCTGCCCATCAATTCGGCCAGTTCCTTCTTATTCGTTTGGAGATGCGTTTTAAGTCGGAGAAAGAACTGTGCCCGCTCCTTTATAGTCACCTTTTTCCAGGACTTGTAACAGGCTTCTCCTTTTATGAGTTTCTCAAGGATCTCTTCCTCTTTCAATTCCCGGTATTTCCCGAGTATTTTCCCGTTGTATGGATTTATGGTTTTAATCATATCTTTTCTTTTAAAGATACCAATTGTATCAAACTCTGGAGCATCCGTATGTTTATAAATCGGTTGAAAACCTTAACTTACTTTTCACCTTAGCAGAAAGTGAATTTGCTATATTTAAGAAAACTACTTCATTATGGCTACACGTAAAGAGAGTCTTCTCAACCTCCGACCCGAAGTTCCGAATGCGATGATCTATGACAATATGAGTAAGGACGAACGTTTTCAGAATATTACCCTGAGACCGGTGATCAAACTTCAGAGTGAGTTGCTTACAGAGGCTTTTAAGAATTATGCCAACAAGCATAAAGGGGTTTTCTACACCCTCTCCCTTCCAAAAAAGATGAGGTATATAGAAAACGCCGTACAGAAAGACATCAAGTTCCGAAATTCACTAAAAGGCATCATCATCGGTCAATTCACCGTTGAAGAGTTCCTGGCCTATACGGATAATTCCTCGGCCTTAAATAAAAGGATGATGAAGATTGTGATCGAACGCCTGAAAGACCAGCTTCAATTGCTTGAAAATGAGTCTGTAGCCTAAAGTTTTTCTATAAATTTGTAATAGCGTTCCTCCCCCGGGGACAATTTCAAAAAATCAACTTCTATGATCAAAAAAGAGGTGTACCAGAGATGCATGGACGTGCTCAATGGCAGAATAGAAAAATACAGGAATGAGATTGCTCTTTTAAAGGAGTCTGCAGAGAATGAAGATCACCACAAGGAAAGTGAGGAAGACGGCACTACGGAGGGAGGCTATGGTGAGAACTACACCCAGACGATGCGCTATCTCGATGAGACTTTAAAATTGAAGGAGCAATTAAAGCACATAGATATTTTTCAGAACAACGACAATGTAAAAATGGGATCCCTGGTACATACAGACCGGGGGACTTTCTTCTTAAGTGTGCCGCTGGGAATTCTGGAGGCTAATGGTGAAAAATTCACGGCCATTTCAGGCAAAGCTCCTGTTGCTGAACTGTTACTACATAAAAAGGAAGGTGAAACCATCACTTTTAACAATAACAGTTTTACTATCCAGAAGATCGAATGATCATTCCAGGAGGGAAACCCCATTCAGGTCAGTTGTTAGCACCTCGCTCATATAATTAAACCATGGCCTGATCGCTGCGAAACTTTGGTTAACCTCCTCCGGGAACCCAGGAGCTATTACCTGGGCATCGGTGAATTTCCTGGTAACTATATACTGTTTTTTACGAATCAGATCTATGGCAGGATGATCTCTGTCAAAGCCTTTCGGAGCCGTCTTCAGCTCTTCCCCCTCCAGTCCGTTAAATATTTTTTCGAACGCCTCGGAGGATAGGAATTTACGCATGGGGGCATCATCGATCTCAAATTCTTTCCGTATCCTGAGAAGATCATCTTTCTCCGGGTTCCAGAAACCGGCAGCCAGGAAGCTTTTCCCGGGTTCAATATGGAGGTAATAACCTCCCCTGTATTTTGGTTTAGTCCTGTGAAAAGACGCTGAAAAATGCGTTTTGTAAGGCGTTTTATCTTTAGAGAAACGGATATCACGATAGATCCTGAAAACCTTATACTGATCTACTTCATCATGAGATTGCAATTGTGAAAACAGGTCTTCAAAAAAAGCTTTTATCTGTTTTTGTTCTTTCTTAAAATGTTTCTTATTTGTGTCAAACCACTCCCTGTTATTATTAATTTTTAACTCCTTAAGATATTGGAGAACCGATACCGGCACAGTTGTCCTGTCCATAAAATGCAGTAAATAATGTATGAAGCCTAAAGTTAATATAAATTCACTTCTAAGGCGATTCAGAATGTTTAAATTTGAGATGATAAAAATGCGCCAGGAATGAGAGATGGGTTGATTAGAAAGATTGAACGTCATAAAATTACTCCTCACCTTAAATTGCGACTAAAGGAGGAGACAGAACGCTTTACCCGGGAATTGTTCTATACCTTATTTGATTCAGAAACCGATGTCGCCTCCCATATGGAAGATCTTCAGGAACTGTTCTCTGAACTTGTAAAACTGGCCTGCTGGAAACCGGAGAATCCCTGTGTAAAGGTATGGGAAAACTATATTGAAACGTTACCGGAATTGCTGGAGCGACTTAATCTCGACGCTAAGGCTATCTACAGTTGTGATCCGGCTGCCCGTTCGGTAGAAGAGGTCTACCTGTCATATCCCGGTTTCTACGCCATAGCCATCTACCGGCTTGCGCACGAATTATTCAGGGTCGGGTTCCCGTTAGTACCCCGTCTGATGACCGAATATGCCCATCGCCTTACCGGTGTTGACATACACCCGGGCGCACAAATAGGCACCTCGTTTTTTATCGATCACGCCACCGGGGTGGTAATTGGAGAAACCACTGTTATTAAAAATAACGTTAAGCTTTACCAGGGCGTTACCCTGGGGGCCCTTTATGTGGCTAAAGACCTGGAAAATAAAAAAAGACATCCCACTATTGAGGAAGGAGTAACTATTTATGCCAATGCCACTATTCTTGGTGGTGATACCGTCATTGGCGCAAAAAGTATTATTGGCGGAAACGTATGGCTCACCTCCTCGATCCCCCCTAATTCTGTGGTCACCCACACACCTGATATCAAAATAAAGACTACTTCAAATGAAAAGTGATTCTATTCTTGAACAGATCGGAAACACCCCTTTAATACGCTCCAGGGCCCTGGTTCACAAACCGGGTGTAGAGCTCTGGTTTAAGCTGGAAGGGCATAATCCCGGCGGCAGTGTTAAAGACCG
This sequence comes from Robertkochia flava, assembly GCF_020166515.1. Lineage (GTDB taxonomy): Bacteria > Bacteroidota > Bacteroidia > Flavobacteriales > Flavobacteriaceae > Robertkochia > Robertkochia flava. The sequence goes on from NZ_JAINZT010000006.1 coordinate 262,723, forward strand.
CCCGGCCTATAATATGATTAAAAGTGCCCTGGAGCGCGGAGAAATTGATGAAAATTCAAAACTCATAGAAGCCACCAGCGGAAACACCGGAATAGCGCTGGCCATGATCGCCGGCCTCTTTCATCTTAACCTGGAACTGGTAATGCCCGAAAATTCCACGGAAGAACGAATTCTTACCATGCGGGCTTTCGGAGCGAAACTAACACTTACCCCGGCAGAACATGGTATTGAGGGATCACGGGATTATGCAGAGGATAAGGTAAAAAATGAAGGGTATATCATGTTGAATCAATTTGGAAACCCGGATAACTGGAAAGCACACTACAAAACCACAGGCCCTGAGATCTGGAAGGACACCGAAGGGAAAATAACGCATTTTGTATCCTCTATGGGAACTACGGGCACCATTATGGGAACTTCCACATTTTTAAAAGAGAAAGACCACAGAATACAAATTGTAGGGGTTCAACCTACCGATGATTCCAGGATCCCCGGGATTCGAAAATGGCCCAAAGCCTACCTGCCTGCAATATTTAACCCTTCAAAAGTAGATCAGGTTATCGAAGTAAGCGAGCTGGAAGCCGCAGAAACGGCCAGGCGACTCGCCGCCGAAGAGGGTGTGTTTTCCGGAATGAGCAGCGGGGGTGCAGTAACGGCCGCCCTGAAACTTATCGACACCCTGGAAAAAGGAGTGGTAGTGGTTATAATTTGTGACAGAGGCGACAGATACCTCTCATCAGACCTGTTTCGTAACGAATAGCTTTACAGCCAGTTCTTTTTTCTAAAGTAGATCAGCATCAGGATCACCATAAGTACCATGACCCCAATTACAATGGGATAACCATAGGTGTACTCCAACTCCGGCATGTATCTGAAATTCATGCCATAAATGCCTGCGATAAAGGTCAGCGGAATAAAAATACTTGCCATTATGGTTAGGACCTTCATCACCTCGTTCATCTTATTGCTCATATTACTCATATAGATCTCCATAAGGCTCATACTCATCTCCCTGTAAAGATCAATGGTATCCTGAATTTCATTGCAATGATCGAGAATGTCCCGGTAGAAAGGCCTGGTATCTTCTGAAATGAGCGGGTGATCGAGATTGATCAATTGATTGATGAGTTCCTTAACCGGTCTTATATTTTTCCGCAATTCCAAAACCTCCTTTTTAAGGGCCTGGATCTCATAAACCGTATCCGATTTGGGATGGTTATACACCTTTTCCTCCAGGGCCTCTACCCTGTTCCCTACATGCTCCATTACGATAAAGTACTGGTCTACGATGGCATCGAGAAGGGCAAACAGCAGGTAATCTGCCAGACGGCTTCGGATACGACCGAAAGACCCCCGTAAACGCTCTCTGACCCCTTCAAATACATCCTTTTCCACCTCCTGGAAAAGCAATACCGATTTTCTGAGCAACACCAGGGCCACATGCTCCACATTAATGTTATTGGTATCATCGAGGTAGATCATTTTTAAGACCACAAAGAGATAATCATCAAAATAATCCAGCTTTGGCCTCTGATCCGTATTTACAATGTCTTCCAGGGTAAGCGGAATCAACCCGAATGATCTGCCGAAAGCATCTACCTCTTGGGTGTTGGATAGTCCCTTTATATTAAACCAGTTCACCCCATTATTACCAGGTGCCGGAACAAAAGCCTCCGGGCGTTCCATCGAGATTTCAGTATACTCCTCCGGACTGAAATGTGTAAAGGTTACCTCAAATTTTTCATCCTTGCGCTTTCCCAAATAGATCACCGTACCCGGGGCCTGACCTATCTTAGAATGGCGCTTAAAAGGTCTTCCAATGACCTTATTAATGGCATTTCGTTTCTTGATCATGGGATTAAATTAGGATAATTTAAGCAATCTTAGGAATATTAAGATCACAAATCATTTCAGAGATGCCGCTCCTGAAGTGTCTTACTGATATCCTGAAGTTCAAATCCTTTGGCCTGCAGAAGAATCAGGTAGTGAAAAAGCAGGTCTGCAGCTTCATTAAGAAAGAGGTCGTCGTTGTTATCTTTGGCTTCAATTACCGTCTCTACAGCCTCTTCTCCTACCTTTTGCGCGATCTTGTTGATCCCTTTTTCAAAAAGGCTGCTCACGTAGCTGCCCTCCGGCATCTCCTTTTTCCTATCGCTTATAACCGCTTCCAGAGCGGTTAAAAAGCCAAAGGTTTCCTTATTCGTCTCTCCCCAACAAGTGTCTGTTCCCGTATGGCAAACCGGTCCCAGAGGCCTGGCCATAATAAGGATCGTATCCTTATCGCAATCCAATTCCATGGATTGAAGCATCAGGAAATTGCCACTTTCTTCACCCTTTACCCATAGCCGCTGTTTAGACCTGCTGAAAAAACACACCTTTTTATCCTTTATGGTTTTTTCGTAGGCTTCTTCGTTCATATACCCCAGCATGAGCACCTTAAGGGTTTGCACATCCTGGATAATGGCCGGAATAAGCCCGTCCTTATTTTTATTGAAATCTGGTTTCATGTATAGAATTTTTATAGTCGTACAGATATATTTTCCTTTTGCAAATAAGACTTGAGTTCGGGGATGGGAATTTCACGGTAATGAAAAACACTTGCAGCAAGTGCAGCATCTGCTTTCCCTACGGTAAAGGTATCTTTGAAGTGCTCTTTTGAACCTGCTCCCCCTGACGCTATCACCGGAATATGCAACATGGTGGATAATCTTGACAGCGCCTCGTTTGCAAAGCCATTTTTTGTTCCGTCGTGATCCATCGAAGTGAAGAGTATCTCTCCTGCTCCGCGATCCTGGACCTCCAATGCCCAATCAAACAGTTCGATCTCAGTGGGTACCTTACCTCCAACGAGGTGCACGATCCATTGGCCATCGATCATTTTGGCATCTATGGCAACCACCACACATTGCGAACCGAATTTCTGCGCCAGTTCATTGATGAGTTCCGGTCTTTTCACGGCAGCTGAGTTCACAGAAATCTTATCTGCACCTGCTCTCAACAAAATCCCTACATCTTCGGCACTGCTGATACCGCCGCCCACCGTAAATGGGATATTTACTTTCTCTGCAACGTGATACACCAACTCTGCAAGGGTTTTTCTCTTTTCTTCTGTAGCCGAGATATCTAAAAATACCAACTCATCTGCCCCTTCCCGGGCATAACGTTCGGCAAGGGCTACCGGGTCTCCTGCATCCATAAGCCCTTTAAAATTCACCCCCTTTACCGTTCTCCCGTCTTTTATATCCAGGCAAGGAATAATTCTTTTTGTGAGCATTGTTCTTCAGTTATTAATGATACAATGGTTAAATAAACTTTTCGAGGGCTTTAAGTGTAATGGCACCTTCATAAATCGCCTTCCCAATTATGGCTCCTTCACAGCCGGCAGCGATCAATTCGGTAATATCGCTTATACTGGTTACCCCTCCTGAAGCAATAAGATGAATCCTGTCCCTTCCACAAGCCTGAAGGATATCCTTATAAAGATCGAGAGAAGGCCCTTGCAGCAACCCGTCCTTTGAAATATCTGTACAAACCACATACTGCAATCCTTCCTTCAGGTATTCTTCGATAAATGGAATCACTTCCTCCTCTGAGGTAGAGGTCCATCCTGAGACTGCAATCTTATTATCCCTTGCATCTGCCCCGAGGATGATCTTTTCCGGACCGTATTGAGCCACCCATGACATGAATAAGGGTTTATCCTTTACGGCAACACTTCCTCCTGTAACCTGGCCGGCTCCGCTGTTAAATGCAATACGAAGATCTTCATCAGACCGTATTCCACCCCCAAAATCAATTTTAAGTTGTGTACGGGAAGCAATTTTCTCCAGTACCTTATAATTAATTACCCTCCTGGCCTTCGCTCCGTCCAGATCTACCAGGTGCAGGTGCTGAATTCCGTGGGCTTCAAATTCCAATGCCACCTCCAGGGGGTCTTCATTATATATTTTTTTGGTTTCGTAATCGCCCTGAGAAAGACGAACACATTTCCCTTCTATCAGGTCTATAGCGGGTATAATTCTCATGCCTTAATCGATTTTTAAAAAATTTTCCAGGATCAGGGCTCCTGCATCGCCACTTTTTTCCGGATGAAACTGGGTGCCGTAAAAATTGTTCTTATGCAAAGCCGAAGCATAGGAAACACCATATGTCGTTTTGGCTATGGCGAATGTATTTTCCGGAACATAATAACTGTGTACCAAATACATATAACTTCCCTCTTTAATTCCCTTGAATAAGGGAGATTGCAGACCCTCTATAGTATTCCATCCTATCTGAGGAACCTTCAGCCCGGTGTCAAACTTCAGGACATCGGTGTCAAATATTCCCAATCCGGAAGTATCTCCCTCCTTGCTGTGAGCACACATGAGCTGCATGCCAAGGCAAATACCCAAAACCGGTTGTTTCAGGGACGGTATGACATTTTCCAGGTTATGTTCCCGAATTTTATGCATCGCACTTCCAGCCTCCCCCACTCCGGGAAAGATCACCCGATCTGATTGGGTAATAATTTCAGGATTGTCTGTTACCACCGGTTCAATACCCAGCCGCCTGAAAGCAAAAATGAGACTTTGAATATTACCTGCCCCGTAATCTATGATACTAAGCTTCATTCTCCGATTTTTAAAGTATTCCTTTAGTAGTTGGCAGGATCATGCGATCCGGATCCCGTTTTACGGCCATCTTTACTGCTTTGGCGAATGCCTTGAATATCGCCTCGATCTTATGATGTTCGTTAATTCCTTCGGCCTTGATATTGAGATTGGCTCTGGCGCCATCTGTAAACGATTTAAAGAAATGCATGAACATTTCTGTGGGCATTTGCCCGATCATTTCGCGTTTAAATTCCGCTTCCCATACCAGCCAGTTTCGTCCCCCGAAATCGATGGCCACCTGGGCCAATGCATCGTCCATGGGCAGGTAAAACCCATAGCGTTCAATACCTCTCTTATCTCCCAGGGCTTTATGGAAAACCTCTCCCAGGGCTATTGCAGTATCTTCTATGGTGTGATGTTCATCAACTTCGAGATCACCTTTAACTTCTACCGTAAGATCTAATTGTCCATGCTTCCCCAATTGATCCAGCATATGGTCGAAAAAGGCAATTCCGGTGGCTATCCTGGTCTTGCCGTTTCCATCCAGGTTCAGGGAAATGGACACATCGGTCTCCCGGGTTTTGCGGTGAACATCTACCCGCCTTGACCCCAGGAACAAAAATTCGCGTATCCTTTCCCAGGATTCGGTTTCAAGAGCAATGACCTCGTCAAGCGCCTTCTTATTTTCGACGAGCTCATGATTGCCAAGATTGCGTTTATTATCAATAAAGATAGCCTTACATCCCAGGTTTTGGGCTAGCTTCACATCAGTTAGCCGATCTCCGATCACAAAAGAATTTTCAATATCATAGTCCCCGCCCAGATAGGCGGTCAGCGCTCCCGTATTGGGTTTTCTGTTAGGAGAATTCTCGTGAGGAAAAGTCTTATCTATGACCACCTCGTCAAAATGAATACCTTCATTTTCAAGGGTTCTCATAATAAAGTCCTGAATGGGCCAGAAGGATGCCTCCGGGTAATTAGGGGTTCCCAATCCATCCTGATTGGTCACCATAACAAGTTTAAAATTTCCGGTCTTATAGATATCGGATAAATACCTTAGCGTTCCGGGAAGAAATTCGAGTTTTACAAGGGAATCTACCTGTTCATCTTCAGGCTCCCTTATCAGGGTTCCGTCCCGGTCAATAAAAAGGATCTTTTTCATAATTATTCAGGAAGTTGATTTAATATGGTTACTAACTGCCGGTTCTCTTCCGGTGTGCCGACAGTGATTCTGAGGGTTTGGTTACAGCCCGGCAGTGAAGACCGGTTTCGTACCACGATGCCTTTTTCCAGCAGCTGTGTATAGCGCTTACCTGCATCATCGACGCGAATCAAGAGAAAGTTTGCTTCTGAAGGAAATACCTTCTTCACAAAGGGAAGAACCTCCAGTTGCTGGGTCAGGTAACTTCTTTCCACCACAAGGGATTTCAGCAAGGCCCTTGCCGAAGCAGGGTTATTTAATACCTCCAGGGCATGGTCCTGGCTTAACTGATTTACATTGTAAGGTGGTTTTATCTTATTTAGGAAGCCTATGATTCCGGGGGAGGTGATCGCATAGCCCACTCGGGCCCCTGCCAATGCGAATGCTTTTGAGAGGGTTTGCACGATGACCAGATTAGGAAATACATCGAGTTCTTTCGCCCAGCTTTTAACCTGAGCAAAATCAATATAGGCTTCATCGATAACCACCAGGCCCCTGAATTGCTCCAGTAGCCTTTTAACCCGGGAGGCATTCATAAGATTACCGGTAGGGTTGTTTGGGGAACACAAAAAAAGTATCCGGGTGTTTTCATCGGCAATATTCAGGATATCATCTACCCTGGGCTGAAAATTTTCATCCAGTGCCACACTGCGCACCTCCACGTTATTTATACCTGCCAGGACCTCGTACATACCATAGGTAGGAGGCAATGTGATTACATTAGCTTCTCCGGGTTCACAAAAAACACGAAACAGCAGATCGAGCACTTCGTCGCTGCCATTACCGATAAGGATCTGCTCAGGGTCAACTCCTCTTACAGTGGCCAGGGCTTCTTTCAATTTTTTCTGATACGGGTCCGGATACCGGTTGATCGGTGTGCCGAAAGGATTCTCATTGGCATCCAGAAAAATCATTTCTTCAGATCCGGTGCTAAACTCATCCCTTGCGGAGCTGTAAGGCTGCAGCTTTAGGACCGATGGCCTTACCATTTTTTCCAATTCAAAGGTTGTTTTTACGGGTGCTGTACTCATTATTCTTGGTTTTCGAGGTCTCTCAACCGGATTGATACTGCATTCTTGTGAGCAAAAAGCCCTTCGGCTTCTGCCATTTTCTCAATGGTAACCCCCAGGTTTTTTATCCCGGTCGCATCGAGCTTCTGATAGGTGACGCTCTTGGTGAAACTGTCCAGATTCACCCCGCTATACTGACGGGAGTAACCATTGGTAGGCAAGGTGTGGTTGGTTCCTGAGGCATAGTCTCCCGCACTTTCCGGAGTATAATTACCCAGGAAAACCGAGCCTGCGTTTATTACAGCTCTACATATGTCTTCCTCATCTGCACTTGAAATAATGAGGTGTTCCGGTCCGTAGCTATTGATGACATCAATCATCATCCGGGTATTTTCGACGACCACCATCCTGGAGTTTTCTATGGCTGCAGAGGCAATTTCCTTTCTGGGAAGCTTCTCTATTTGCTTTGTGATCTCCTGTTCCACCTGCTCACAAAATTCATTGGAAGTACTCACCAGGATCACCTGACTATCTTTTCCGTGTTCTGCCTGCGACAAGAGATCGGCCGCCACATATTCCGGTTGGGCAGTCTTATCGGCCGCCACCATAAGTTCTGAGGGACCTGCCGGCATATCAATAGCCACCTGGTATCGCGTAGCCCATTGTTTGGCTACTGTGACAAACTGATTTCCGGGTCCGAAAATTTTATACACAGCGGGGATGGTCCCGGTTCCGAAAGTCATTGCGGCAATAGCCTGAATGCCTCCTACCTTAAATACCTTCTTCACCCCACAAAGGGTTGCGGCAAAAAGAATAACGGGGTTCACACTTTGATCTTTTCCCGGTGGTGTGCAAATTACGATTTCCCTGCAGCCTGCGGCTCTTGCAGGAATAGCCAGCATAAGCACGGTGGAAAACAAGGGCGCTGTACCCCCCGGAATATAGAGACCAATTTTCTCAATAGGTTTCTTCTCCTGCCAACAAACTACCCCGGGCATGGTTTCTACCCTGACGCTATCAGTTTTTTGTGCCAGGTGAAACTTTTCAATATTAGCTGCAGCTGTTCTTATTGCTTCTTTGAGATCTTCCGGCACCTTTTTCCCAGCTTCTTCCATTTCTTTGGGAGAGACTTGCCAGGTATCCGGGGTAACCCCGTCAAAGAGTTCCGTATACTTTAATAATGCCTCATCTCCCTTTTGAGCTACTTCATTAAAAACCTGCTCAACCAGGGGTTCAAGCTCGTTAAGACCGGGAGTAGGGCGCTTTAAAAGTGTTTCCAATTCTGAAGCGCTTGGATTTATATACTTTTTCATGCTGCTTATTTTATAATACCATTTTTTCGATAGGACATACCAGAATACCTTCAGCGCCGAGGGATTTCAATTCATCGATGATCTCCCAGAATTTTTCTTTCTGAATTACCGTATGAAGGGAACTCCATCCTTGTTCTGCCAGGGGCAATACCGTTGGACTGCGCATCCCCGGCAACACCTTAATGATTGCGTCGATCTTTTCATTCGGAGCGTTCAATAAAACGTATCGGGCTTCCCTGGCCTGAAGCACAGACTCCAGCCTGAATAATAGCTTTTGCACCAAAAGCCTTTGAGCATCTCCCATTACAGGAGATCCGGCCAGTACGGCCTCGCTTTTGATCAGGGTATGCACTTCCTTAAGATTATTCTTAAACAAGGTACTTCCACTGGATACAATATCCACAATGGCATCTGCCAACCCGATATTTGGGGCTATCTCCACACTCCCGCTAATCATATGGAGATCGGCAGTAATTCCATTCTCTTCCAGGAATTCATTTACTGTATTGGGATAAGAAGTCGCTATTTTTTTACCTTCCAGATCCGATAGCCCTTTAAATTCAGTTCCTTTTGGAACGGCCAGGGAAACCCGGCATTTGGAGAACCCCAGTTTTTGCAGGATTTCGAGGTCGCCCCCCTTTTCCACCAGCAGGTTCTCTCCGATAATCCCAATATCGGCCACCCCGTCTTTGAGGTATTGCGGAATATCCCCGTTTCTGAGATACATGATTTCCAGAGGGAAATTTCTTGCACGAACTTTTAGCTGGTCCCTGCCGTTGTCAATAGAAATACCGCAATCCTTAAGGATTTTCAGAGATTCCTCAAATAACCTCCCTGATTTCTGAACTGCAATTTTTAATGTTTCTGTACTCATCAGCAATTTTTTTTTATTTGAGTACGCAGAAGGGATAAAAAAAACACCCGTCTGAATACTCAAACGGGTGTTAATGATATTTAAAATTTATGCAGTATCATTCTACCTCGCCTGAGTGCGTGGATGAGAATGATGATGATGCATAAAAATAGAAGTCATTTTCTCGATTTTCTGACACAAATATAACGCATAAACTTTTTAAAAATCAAATATCCCTGGCGATAATTTTTATTAGGAGTTGCCTCACCCTTCCACAAGGCTCTAGATATAAGCTGTTTGAATGCCTCATAATAATATTTTTTCTATATTAGAAATAAGAAAAACCTGCATATTTAAACCTTTAATGTGCATCATATGCTTATTTAACTCAGACTTTATACCATGGAACCTACTATTTTCAGCTTCAGCTCCGGCAGTTTTTGGGCCTTTATTGTGATTGCCTTCGGATTGGGATACCTGCTTGCCAGTTTGTTCATCAAGAACAAGTATAAAAATGAACTGGAGAAATGCCTGTAAGAGAAAAGTACCTTGCTCAATAATGTTCATAATGTACCCGGAGAAATTGAAACGGGAAATGCCATAAAGGCGGTTCAGACCCGGGGTCGAAGCGGCCTTGCTGTTAAGGTTCCTGAAATAAAGATCACTGGAAAGGCACACCTGAGAGGAAAACTCGACTTTGAACGCCTGGGGGAAGGAAATTCTGAACTCGCTAACGATCTGAAGATGATAGACGGAATCGGTCCATTTATAGAGGAGAAATTGAACCATCTTGGGATCTATAATTTTGAACAATTAAGCCGCCTTAAAGAGGAGGATATAAAAATTATTACAGAACTACTTGAATTTTTTCCCGGAAGAATAGACAGGGATAACTGGATAGGCCAGGCGAAAAAATTATCAAAAAAATACCCGGTCACCAAAGAGGTCTGACCGGGTATTTCTGTAAAAATAGCCTTTTCAAAATCAGGCCTTTACTAGATACTATTGATTTCCGAGTATAATGGGAAGACCATCTCCTCCTCCCCCAACTACAATTATTTTAGAGTTTTGTGATTCCGAAAGTTTCAGTGTGGCCTCAATCCCCTTGTCCTGAAGGATTTTATCGGTAAGAGATGCACTTAAAATCCGGTTTGCATCTGCTTTACCCTGGGCTTCTATTCGTTGTTTTTCAGCCTCTTTTTCAGCCTTCTCCAGGCGGTATTCATATTCCAGAGACTCTTGTTCCTGTCTCAATTTTCGCTCAATAGCATCCTTGATCGTGGGAGGTAAGGTAACATCCCTCACCAGGATTTCATTGAGTTGTATGTATTGTGCATCCACAATCTTTTTAGTTTCCGCGAAGATCTCTTCCTGGATCGCATCGCGCTTACTTGAGTACAACTGCTCCGGCGTATAGCGACCTACCACGCTTCTCGCAGCAGAGCGTATGGAAGGCATAAGGATTCGCGTAACATATTCCTCACTTTTCTCCTGGTGCAATTTCCCCAGCAATTCATACTTAGGCTGAAACCAGGCGGATGCATCAATCTTGATCTCCAGACCATTCGACGACAAAACAGTCATCTTCTCATAGATCTCCTGCTGTCTCACCTCATAGATAAAAATCTTATTCCAGGGTGCCACCAGATGAAAACCTTCACTCATCGGAGGCTCATCGGTAACTACCCCACCACCAAAGGTTCGGTATAGTACGCCGGCCTCTCCGGACCCAATGGTCACAGCAGATTTAGATATGAGGATGACCACGGCAATGATCAGGATAATTAGTGGTATGCCTATTTTGGGCAATCTGTCCATAGTATTGAAGTTTTAGTTTTTAGTTATTTATATTAATCCGTTGTATTTTCTGGTAAACCATTCTATTGCGAATAACAAAGCTATGGTAAAGAGCAACCATTGCCATTCCAATAAAGGTACGATATTCTCTCTTCTCTTTTGTACCGGCTTCAATGCTGTGTTACTTTTAAGCTCCTCTATCAACTGAGGAAGCATCCCCAGCCGTGTCATTTTACCCCCGGTTATTTCCGCAAGATGCTTCATTCTGGAATCATCTGTATTTACAAATTGCTTTTCCACCTCATATTCAAGTACAGTAAACTGTCCGGACCTGCTCAGGTTTTGTGAAGGTACTCTGATCGAAAAATCGTATTGTCCGGGAGGGAGACCGCTTAAGACCGCCTCATAATTGTTTTCTCCTGCCCTGAAGGGAATGGACCGGACCCTTGACGAGTCCTGGTGTTTCAGCGCCAACTCCAGGCGCTCTCCCGCATCAAATTCGAAATTTTTATCATAATATCCTGCTATAAGCCGGACCGTGGAATTTGCGTAATATAAAGGGTCATAGCTCACGCTAAGTCTTTCCTTTTTTATCCCTGAAGAGAGGAATTGGATAAGTTTATTCCAATATTCATCATAGGATTCAAAAGATTCGTTTTGATTATAATGCCACAGCCGCCATTTCCATATTCCCGTTGCATCCAGCACTGCAATGCGCTGTTCATTGGTTTCCGAGGTAAACAATAAAGGGCGGTCGGCATAGATACCACTTATTGTTTTATAGATCAGGGTTTCAAAAGCTCCATGTAAGATAAAATCTCCCAAAAGTGAATTTAAAGGAGGGTACCCCTCAACTCCGGGATCTACCGCCTGAAAGGCCCCGAACCCGGGATTTAATTGTCCGGTAACTTCTTCTGCAGTGTAGGTAACCTCGCGGGTAAATACGTTTTGATTTTCGTTTACTACCCTCCAGTCAGTAGCCTCCCCACCGATGAGCCAATAATTTATTTTGCCCTCCTCAAGTGTTTTAAAGAGCGAGGTGAACGAATCCCCGGGCTGGTAAAGAATATACAGGTCAAATTCTGTTGCATTCTCTACCTGAGCAGGAGACAGTATCTCTACAGATCGCTGGTTACTGCTTTCCAGAATATGCTTCAGGCTACCCAGATCGGGATGCATAATTTCTGATACCAGCGCGATTCGGTTGCGCTGGTCTATGACCTCTACTGCAAACGTACTCCGGTTATTATCGGTATTCTTTTCTACCGGGAGTTCACTAATACTCACCTTAAATTTCTTTACCCCGGAGGCCTCTGCTTCCAGTTCAAAATGTTCTGCCGGTCTGGCCACACCGGGTTCTATAGTGATCCTCTTTCTGGCCAAAACACGATTATTCCCCAAAATCTCAACTTCTGCCGTCGTTTTATTCTGCCCGTCGTACCCGACAAAAACTTCTACAGGAAATTTATTATTCAGATAGGCATACCGGTTTACATTGATCCGTTCGATGAACAGGTCTTCATACGTTGTGGTATCTCCAACCGAAAGGGTATACACAGGGCCGGAAATTCCGGAGGAATTGTACTGATAATCTCCTCCGTAGGTACTGTTCCCATCACTAATGAGCACGGTAGCAGATCGTTCAGGGCCCTCAAGATTCTTTAATCGCTGAAAGGCTCGGGCAATATTCGTTTTCCCACCATTAAACCCGGGGGTGGTATCGGTGGTATACAATTCCTGATCAAAAAGATAGGTTCGCACATCGAACATTTCCCGGATATCTTTGTCATTCTGCAAAGTTTCCAGGCCCTGTTTAATGCTTTCAGGATCTTCCAGGTATGCCATCGATGCCGAATTATCTACCAGGATATTAAGGGACGGCTTCTCAGTGACCAGGGTATATTTCCGGATTACAGGGTTGATCAATAACAGGGCCAGACCCCAGAGTGCCAGACCTCTCAGGACGAAGAACAAAAGAAAGACCCTCCCTCTGCTCATACCGTCTCTGTACCATAGGTAAGCTATGGTAAAGGAAAGAATAAAAGATGTAATGATGAGCAGATAGGTAGTGCCGTTCATTTAAAAAAAATTAAGGGTATACTTAAGGATTTTCTTCCTTTAAGTATACCCGAAATTACGAATTTATATTCTTTTATCTACAGATTTCCCCGGATTAGCCTGAAGCGAACTTCTAAGGTCTCTCCCGAGTACAGCCGATCAAAAAGTTACATGGACTCCACCTTCTAGGTTAACATACCACCATCGACATTGATGACCTGTCCTGTGATGTAAGCGGACATATCTGATGCCAGGAATACGCATGCGTTGGCGATATCTTCAGGAGTACCTCCACGCTTTAACGGGATATTATCTCTCCATCCCTGAACCGTTTTCTCATCAAGGGCGGCTGTCATTTCCGTTTCAATAAATCCAGGTGCGATCACATTGCTCCTGATATTCCTCGAACCGAGCTCCAGGGCCACCGACTTAGAGAAGCCAATAATACCGGCTTTAGAGGCCGCATAATTGGTTTGCCCGGCATTTCCTTTAACTCCTACCACAGAACTCATGTTGATAATAGACCCATTACGCTGCTTAAGCATAGTGCGCTGAACAGCTTTGGTCATATTAAAAACAGATTTAAGATTCACATCGATCACCTTGTCAAAATCTTCTTCAGACATACGCATCAGCAGATTGTCTTTAGTAATCCCGGCATTATTGATCAGGATATCGATAGCTCCAAATTCATTCAGCACATCCTCTGCCAGTTTTTGCGCCTCTTCATAACTTGCGGCATTACTTTTATAAGCCTTGGCTTTAACACCTAATCCGGCAAGCTCATTTTCCAATTCTCTTGCAGCCTCATCTGAAGAGCTGTAGGTGAATGCTACATTGGCTCCCTGTTGAGCAAAAACCTGAGCGATTCCTTTTCCTATTCCTCTGCTGGCCCCTGTAATTATGGCCGTTTTACCTTCTAGTAATTTCATTGATTTTAATTGATAGTTTGATTAGTACGCAGTTCAAAGATAATAATTCCTTGAAGCTGATACTTTAAATTTTAATTTTTTAAGCCCTTGCTCCTGTCCCGATAATCACTAAAAAAAGCCCGTTTTTTCAAACGGGCTTTCCTGTACTATTTGTGATCCGGAATTATCCCAGAACTTCAGCAACTTTCTTTCCGATCTCTGCAGGAGAGTCTACAACGTGAATTCCACAAGCGCTCATAATGGCTTTTTTAGCCTCTGCGGTATCATCTGCTCCACCTACGATTGCTCCGGCATGTCCCATGGTTCTTCCTTTAGGAGCTGTTTCTCCTGCAATAAAACCAACAACGGGCTTTTTATTACCGTTTTCCTTCACCCAACGTGCAGCATCTGCTTCCAACTGTCCGCCAATCTCCCCGATCATAACGATACAGGCAGTTTCCTCATCATTCATCAGCAGCTCTACTGCTTCCTTGGTGGTTGTTCCAATAATAGGATCCCCACCGATACCGATCGCTGTGGTAATTCCCAGTCCCTGCTTAACCACCTGGTCTGCTGCTTCATAGGTAAGGGTACCGGATTTAGAAACGATACCTACATTACCTTTTTTGAAAACAAAGCCTGGCATAATACCAACCTTAGCTTCCTCCGGAGTGATCACTCCAGGGCAATTAGGACCGATGAGTCTGCATTCTTTTCCTTTAATATAATTAGCAGCCTTGATCATATCGGCTACAGGAATTCCTTCCGTGATAGTGATCACCACTTTAATTCCGGCGTCTGCAGCTTCCATAATGGCATCTGCAGCGAAGGCCGGCGGAACGAAGATGATGCTCACATCGGCTCCGGTGGCATCCACAGCATCCTTTACCGTGTTAAAAACCGGTTTGTCCAGGTGGGTTTGCCCACCCTTGCCGGGAGTTACACCACCTACCACATTGGTTCCGTAGGCAATCATTTGTTCTGCGTGGAAAGTACCTTCACTACCGGTAAATCCCTGAACAATTATTTTAGAATCTTTATTTACTAATACACTCATTAGGATAGATTTTTAAAAGCTTGACAAAAATAGTTTTTTGTAGGAGAAAACAGAAATATTCGAATAGTAATTCCGTTCGTCCAATCTACATTTCTTCAGGTTCGGGCAATCTTGAAAACGAGATCATATTTTCGGGAGTTTCATCTGCGAGATAGCTCATTTCATATCCTTTAAAGAGCTTTCCGTCTTTCAACTCCCAAATGGCCATGAAATGCACCAGTGGGACCTCTTCATCAGGATTTTCAAAAGGCACCACAAAATAGGTGAGCCGAACTGCAGCGCGATCTTCTTCGGTGATCAGGTGAGTGATCTCTGCCCGTACTTCGCGATATTCTGAACGGATATCATTGATAAGGTCAAGAATCTGATTCTTCCCGTATTTCCGGAATCCCTTGGTACTGTTCCAGTAAAGAACGATATCGTCATGCAGAACCGATTTGGTTTCATCAATATCACCCTCGGAATTCCAGGCATAAAACTTTTTTACAATGGCTTTGGTCGTTTCTGACATATGAAAAGGTTTTTAACCCAGTTTTTCTAAAATTGAAGGAATCAGCCTTATGGCAGCTAGTTCCTTATGTTTTTTTCGCGCTTCCTCGGCAGGATATCCAAAGTAGGTTTTACCCACCTCTAAGGATTTACTGACTCCGGATTGCCCAAGGATAACGGCTTTTGCGCCTACCCTCACCCCGGAAGCCATTCCCACTTGCCCCCAGATGGTGACTTCGTCTTCAATAACCACGCATCCGGCTATTCCGGTTTGGGAGGCAATAAGGCATTTTTCCCCTATTACGGTATCATGGCCTACATGCACCTGATTATCGATTTTGGTTCCCTTCCTGATAGTTGTATCACCGGTTACCCCCTTATCAATGGTACAGGCTGCTCCGAGCTCCACATGATCTTCAAGAATCACCCTGCCTCCTGACAGCAATTTATCATAGCCCTCAGGGCGCTTTTTATAGTAAAAGGCGTCTCCCCCAAGAACAGTTCCTGCATGTATGGTAACATGATCCCCTATGACACAGTTGTCATAAATACTCACATTAGAATGTATAAGGCAATTCTTTCCAATACGAACATTATTCCCTATAAAACACCCTGGCTGTAATATGGTACCTTCGCCTATTTGTGCAGAAGGTGAAACCATGACATTGGAACGGTCAAAGGGTTTAAAATACCGGGTAAGCTTATTAAAATCGGAAAAAGGATCATCAGAAATCAACAGGGCCTTGCCCTCAGGGCATTCCACTTCCTTATTGATAAGTACAATGGTTGCTGCAGAGCTCAATGCCTTATTATAGTATTTCGGATGATCTACAAAAACGATATCTCCGGGTTCCACCACATGGATCTCATTCATGCCGTATACCGGAAATTCAGGCGCTCCGACATACCTGCAATTCAAAATCGTGGCTATTTGCTCAAGAGTATGTAACTGAGGAAATTTCATGAACTCCTCTTATTCTTTAACGCGTTCCATGTAGGTACCCTTATCGGTCTCTACTTTAATCTTGTCTCCTTCATTAATAAACAAAGGAACATTAACCGAGGCTCCGGTTTCTACTGTAGCCGGTTTTGTTGCGTTGGTAGCTGTATTTCCTTTAACCCCTGGCTCGGTATGGGTCACCTCAAGAATAACATGGGCCGGCATCTCTACCGATAGGGGCATACTGTCTTCGGTATTGAAAAGTATGGTTACCACCTCTCCTTCCTTAAGAAGATCAGGAGAATCCAGCGAATCTTTCTCCAGAGTGATCTGGTTGTAATCGTCTGTGTTCATAAAGTGAAAGGTATTACCCTCTGCGTACAAGAACTGATACGAACGGGTTTCCACACGAACATCCTCAATTTTATGCCCTGCAGAAAAAGTATTGTCGAGCACTTTTCCTGTAGTTACACTTTTAAGTTTGGTTCTAACAAAAGCCGGACCTTTTCCCGGTTTAACGTGTAAAAACTCAATGATCTTATAGATGTCGTTGTTATACCTGATACAAAGTCCTTTACGGATATCTGATGTACTTGCCATGATGAAATTAAAATTAAATTTTACTAAAATATCCTTTCATGATTCCTCGCTGGGAATCCTTAATAAACTGAAGGATCTCATCCCTTTCCGGGGTGGCCTCCATCTCTGCTTCGATGATTTCAACAGCCTGAGAATTGTTGTAGTTCATCTGGTAGAGAATCCTGTAAATATGTTGAATTTCACGGATCTTTTCGGTGGTGTACCCACGTCTTCGAAGCCCTACGGAGTTAATACCTACATAGGAAAGGGGTTCACGGGCAGCTTTTGTAAAGGGCGGCACATCTTTTCTCACAAGAGATCCTCCGGTTACAAAGGCATGGTTACCGATGGAACAGAACTGGTGTACCGCTGTCATCCCGGCCAGAACCACATAATCCCCAACGGTGATATGTCCGGCGAGGGTCGAATTATTGGAGAAAATACAGTGGTCTCCCACGATACAATCGTGCGCGATATGGCTATAAGCCATAATGAGGCAGTTTTTCCCCACTACGGTCTTCATCCTGTCGGTTGTTCCTTTATTGATGGTTACACACTCCCGGATCGTGGTATTATCCCCGATCTCAGCAGTGGTTTCCTCTTCGTTGTATTTCAGATCCTGAGGAACAGCAGAAATCACTGCTCCCGGAAAAATATTACAGTTCTTACCGATCCGTGCACCCTCCATAATGGTTACATTACTTCCGATCCAGGATCCTTCCCCGATCACAACATTGTTGTGAATTGTTGCGAAGGGTTCGATCACCACGTTCTTGGCGATCTTGGCCCCGGGATGTACATATGCTAAGGGTTGATTCATAAAATTATGATTGATCTTTATCTTTTACTTTAACTATTTGCGCCATGAGTTCGGCCTCTGCGGCAATCTTCCCATTGGCGTATGCATAGGCTTGCATATGGCAAATCCCTCTTCTGATCGGAGAAAGCAGATCCATCTTGAATACAAGGGTATCCCCTGGATGAACCTGTTGCTTAAACTTCACATTATCTATCTTCATAAAATAGGTGAGATAGTTTTCCGGATCCGGTACTGTATTCAGAACCAGGATACCTCCGGTTTGGGCCATGGCCTCTACCTGCAATACTCCGGGCATTACGGGTGCTCCCGGAAAATGCCCCACAAAAAACGGTTCGTTCATGGTAACATTCTTAACACCCACCACATGGGTGTCGGAAAGTTCAAGAATCTTATCTACCAATAAGAACGGAGGCCTGTGTGGCAACATGTTCATGATCTGAGTCACATCCATCAATGGCGGCTTGTTCAGATCGAATTTCGGGATCTTATTACGTCTTTCTATTTTAATGATCTTGGATAACTTTTTAGCAAACTGGGTGTTTACAAAGTGACCGGGTTTGTTCGCAATAACCTTACCTCTTATGCGCGTTCCGGCCAGGGCGAGGTCCCCGATAACATCCAGTAATTTATGACGGGCTGCCTCATTGGGGTGATGCAGGGTCAGGTTATCAAGAATTCCGTTAGGTTTTACGGATATGGAATCTTTATCAAATGCGATCTTGAGCTTTTCCATGGTTTCCGGGGAAAGCTCCTTGTCTACATAAACAATGGCATTATTAAGGTCACCTCCCTTGATAAGCCCGTGCTCCAGCAAGGTCTCCAGCTCATGCAGGAAAGAAAAGGTTCTGGCATCTGCAATTTCTGTTTTAAATTCAGAAAGGTGTTTCAGGGTGGCATTCTGGGTTCCCAATACCTTGGTGCCGAAATCAACCATTGTGGTTACCTGATACTCTTCAGCGGGAATCACGGTGATCTCACTCCCCGATTCTTCATCGATATAGGAGATCACATCAGTGACTACAAACTCTTCCCTTATCGCCTCCTGCTCTACCGATCCTGCCTTTTCTATGGCCTCTACAAAATACTTTGAAGACCCGTCCATAATCGGGGGTTCTGAGGCATCGAGTTCGATAAGGACGTTATCCAGATCCATCCCTACGAGGGCAGCCAAGACATGCTCCGATGTCTGGATCTTCACCCCCATCTTTTCAAGGTTAGTACCCCTTTGAGTATTTACCACATAATTTGCATCAGCTTCAATTACCGGGTGACCTTCCAGGTCTATCCTTTTGAAAGCAAATCCATGGTTTACGGGAGCCGGCTTAAAAGTCATCGTGACATTTTGCCCGGTATGCAATCCCACACCTTCAAGAGTAATCTCCTTAGCGATGGTACGCTGTTTTACAGCTTGCTCACTCATTTCTTATTATTTTTTTCTAATTGATGAATTCTGTCTACAATTGTACCGAGATTCTTAAAATGGACATACGACTTGTTATAAGCCGAGTAACCTAATGCCGGGGAGCCCTGCAGGACCTCGCCATCTTTTACATTGCGCCCTATACCACTCTGCGCCTGTATCTTAACTCCGTCACCTATGGTGATATGACCAACGATACCTACCTGCCCGCCTATCATGCAGTTCTTCCCTATTTTGGTAGACCCTGCAATTCCGGTTTGGGCTGCTATTACGGTATTCTGTCCAATTTCAACATTATGTGCAATCTGGATCTGGTTATCCAGTTTTACGCCTTTCCTGATCACCGTAGAGCCTAAAGTGGCCCGGTCTATAGTAGTGGCCGCACCAACATCAACGTGATCTTCCAAAATTACATTACCGGTTTGGGGCACCTTTTGCAGGGCACCGTTTTCATCCGGGGCATAACCGAATCCGTCTGCCCCTATGATACAACCACTGTTGATCACACAACTCTTCCCGATCACCGTTTCTGAATAGATCTTGGCTCCCGCAAAAACAATCGTGTTATCACCAATAGTTACGTTATCTCCAATAAAAACGTTAGGGTAGATCTTTACATTACTCCCTATTCGCACATTCTCCCCGAGATAAGAAAAAGCACCTATGTAAATCTCCTCCCCCAGGGAAGCAGATTCTGCGACAAATACCGGTTGTTCTATACCGGTTTTATTCATCTTTACCTGGTTGTAATACTCCAGAAGCCTGGAAAATGATTTATAAGCATCTTCCACCTTGATCAGGGTGGTGGTTAAAGGCTTATCGGCTTCAAAATCCTTATTTACAATTGTTATGCTGGCCTGAGTAGAATAAATATAATTGGTATACTTAGGATTGGCAAGAAAGGTCAAAGACCCTGACTCTCCCTCTTCTATCTTTGATAATTTGGAAACTTCGGTCTCCGGATCTCCCACAATTTCTCCTTCCAGGATCCCCGCTATTTGTAAGGCTGTAAATTTCATCAGGGCAAAAGTATAAAAAAACTCCTATTTCTATTTAGGATGACAAAGGTAATATTTCGTGACAGGCTGGGAAAGTGCCTTGAGATTAAACTGATCAGATGCTCTTGCGACATCCTTAATTTTTCCGGATTTCATAAAAATATTAATGTTCTGCCGATCTACGCTGTAGGCCTGGTTCCTGATCTCTCCGTCAAAAACCAGATACTCGGCTTCTTCCGCACTCCATTGCTCCCGCTCCATAACCTGCTGAAGCAGCGCCGCTTTCTTGTCCCGGTCAAAGGGTTTATCCTTAAGTCTGATCTTCAGAAGCTGGCGATTGATCAACATATCACATAAACGGGAAAGCACCGGATCATCATGGGATTGCCAGTCTTTCATTGCCGATTGAATATCAACATCATCCAAACGTGCAAACTGTTCGATCACATTTTCGTCAAAATCTTCCACCCCGATATTGTGGTCCATAAAAAAACGCAATGCCCGGGTTCCCGGAAGGTCCTCGCCTTCGGAGACTAAAAACTTCGCCCTCTGAAGCATCCGGATCAGAAGCTGCTCGGCAACCAGTCCCGTTTTATGAAGATAGACCTGCCAATACATCAGTCTTCGGGCCACCAGAAACTTTTCCACAGAGTAGATCCCCTTCTCCTCTACCACCAGCTGATCGTTAACCACATTCAGCATGGTAATAATGCGTTCACTGTTTATATTCCCCTCAGAAACCCCGGTATAGAAACTGTCCCTTTTCAGATAATCGGCCCGGTCCATATCCAGCTGACCGGAAATGAGCTGGTTCATGAATTTACGATGATATTCTCCCTTAAAGATCTTAATAGCCAGCTCGAGCTCGCCATTAAACTCGGCATTCAACAACTCCATGAACCTTAACGAGATATGTTCATGAGAAATCCCGTTTACTATAGAGTGCTCCATGGCATGGGAGAAAGGTCCGTGACCTATATCGTGCAACAGGATGGCTACCTGAAGTGCCTGTTCCTCCTCTGCTGAAATTACTACTCCTTTAAAACGCAGAGCACTTATTGCCCTGGTCATTAAATGCATACAACCAATGGCGTGATGAAACCGGGTGTGATGGGCACCGGGATAGACCAGATAGGACAGTCCCATCTGAGATATTCGTCGCAGCCGCTGAAAGTAACGGTGTTCGATCAGATCAAAAATTAGTGCACTTGGAATAGTAATAAAACCGTAAATTGGATCGTTAAATATTTTTAACTTGTTTGTAGTGTTCAAATCCGGCATTTAAGTGTTGCTTACAAATATACAGCTTATAGAATGAATGAAATAAAGATACTTTGGGTAGATGATGAGATCGATCTTTTAAAACCACATATCCTTTTCCTGGAGAAAAAGAACTACAGCGTAGACACCTGTCAAAGCGGGGTGGATGCGGTGGAAAAAGTGAGATCCGAGAGTTACGACATTGTATTTCTCGACGAAAACATGCCCGGTATCACTGGTTTAGAGACGCTGAGTGAGATCAAGGCAATCCGACCCGCCCTGCCGGTGGTCATGATCACTAAGAGCGAAGAAGAATACATTATGGAGGAGGCCATTGGGAGTAAGATCGCAGATTACCTGATCAAACCGGTGAACCCTAACCAGATCCTGTTAAGCCTGAAAAAGACCCTCGATCACTCCCGCCTTGTTTCTGAAAAGACCACCTCCAATTATCAGCAGGAATTCCGGAAGATTGCCATGGATATGGTCATGATTAACTCTTACCAGGAGTGGATAGCTTTGTACAAAAAGCTGCTCTACTGGGAGATTGAACTTGAAAACATTGAAGATGCAGGAATGATCGAGATCCTGGAGTCTCAGAAGGTAGAAGCCAACAGCATGTTCGGCAAGTTCATCGAAAAGAACTACCATCGCTGGTTTACCGAAGATGATCATCCGGTCATGTCGCATACCATGTTTCGGGAATGGGTAGTACCTGAATTGCAAACAGGACCTCCTACCCTTTTAGTGGTCATCGACAATCTGAGGTACGACCAATGGAAGAGTATCGAAGGCGCTGTAAACACCCATTATAAAAAGAAAAAGGAAAACGCCTATTTCAGCATTCTCCCTACCGCCACCCAATATGCCAGAAATGCGATTTTCAGCGGATTAATGCCTTCTGAAATGGAACGGCTTTATCCGGAGTTCTGGAAGAATGATACCGATGAAGGAGGAAAGAACCTGTATGAAAAAGACTTCCTGGAACAGCAGATCAGAAGAATGGGCTTAAAACTGAACTGGGAATACCATAAGATCTCCAGTTTGAAATCAGGAAAACAACTCGCTCAAAACTTTCCGAGTCAAAAAAAGAACGATCTCACGGTACTCGTATATAATTTCGTGGACATGCTTTCTCACTCTAAAACAGAAATGGAAGTGGTAAAAGAGCTGGCCTCTAACGACAAGGCGTACAGGTCGCTAACCCAAAGCTGGTTTCGCAACTCGCCTTTGCTGGATATCATTCAGCAGGCACAGCGCTTAGGCTTCAAATTAATCATTACCACAGACCACGGAACCATCAACGCTAAAAATCCTTCAAAGGTAATCGGCGACAGGGATACGAGTCTTAATCTCCGTTATAAAACAGGGAGGAGCCTCACCTTTGAAGAAAAAGAAGTTTACGCGGTCAAAGACCCCAAAAGCATCTTTCTTCCAACGATCAACATGAGCAGCTCATTTATCTTTGCCAAAGGGGATCTTTTCTTCGCATATCCCAACAATTACAATCACTATGTGAGCTACTACAAAAACACCTATCAACACGGAGGGATTTCTCTTGAAGAAATGATCATCCCCTTTGCGGTGTTAACCCCGAGGTAAAAGAGGAAGTTATTATTTGTAGCGGATCTTACTTCCGAAAACCAATTTGAGGTAATCTTCGACCACAAAAAGCATCGGGGTATGTATATACTGGTTTGAGCTTTTTATATCATCGGGCAGGGATTCATAGAGAGCGATCACCGGTAAGGCGTCAAGTTCTCCGAAAGGTTGCAAACCGATGTCTTCCTGAAACCAAAGGTCATCACGGTCGTCGATAAAGAAAGTCAGGTAACCAGGCTGATTGTACTCCTGAAGGGTCAATAGAAAAAGAAGTTTTTTCCCATTGAAATTATCAATGTCTAGCGGTAGAATAGGCATAAGTTGGTTGGTTTTTTAACAATTATTAAGATTTGGCACCACAAGTATATCGAATTTTTTCTATTTTTGAAAAAAACTTAGATAAAAAAATATGGCAAAAGCAATAGACAGAATCTTCACCATTATCAAATCTCTCGGCATGAGTGCCAGGCAGTTCGACATGTCGATAGGTGCATCCAATGGATACACCCTTCGTATGAAAAAGAACAACGCCTCTGTTGGGAGTGATATTTTGGAGAGGATCGTAGAGAAATATCCTTTTGTAAACATCAACTGGATAATCACAGGCCGTGGGAATATGTTTGGCATTGATGCCGAGGAAAAGCCAGCAAGAGAACTCACATTTGAAGAGGTGGAGGCCATCATAGATGCAAAAATTAAAGCTAACGAAAAAGAAGACCTGGAGGCTTTGATGGATAAGATCAAAGCTGAGATCAACAAAACTGAAAACAACAACTAATAGAAACCGGGGTCCATCCCCGGTTTTTTTATGACTGTTCCTTACTCAATTCTTCCAGCCGCTTCTTTATGCCTTTCAGCCTTTCCAGATATTCGGATGGAGCGTACTTTTTATGGTCTTTGATCAAGGCGGTTAATTCCTTTTTTAGGTTTTTCTTTTTCTCGCTTTGCGAATGATATGATAAATATTTTATAGTCTTATTTATTTTAATCTCCATAATGTTGTAAAACTCTAAAAGCAACACATAGTTCCTGAACCTTCGGGTCAACACAACCATGACAACAGAAATCAAGAGAATAATTGGGACCAAATTGAAAAATTTATAGCCATCAACTTCAGAGGTACTACTCAAAATCTCAAGCAATTGAAATAAACCTACCGAAAATGGGATTAAAAGAAAATATTTCCACCAATGTCGGTTAGAAAAGAACCATAATGATACTGGTATTATCAATATAATTTTTGCGCAAACCACCCAGAAGAATGTTCGTAAATCAGGAAACCCAAACAATGGCATATTCATGCCAAGAAAATTTAATTCCCTAACCCCAGGAGCTACAAAATCATATAAACTCAACAACAAAGGGGTTAATACTAATATTAGAGCCAGTAAGACTTCTAGGATCAATTTAGGAATGAAGGAATATGTTTGACGTGCAAAATCTTCACTTTTCAAATAATCGCTAGTTTCATTTAAGTAGTTATACTCTTTGTAAATAGTATTTAATTGATCTCTATTTAAATTTTCCTGATCAAGAACACCCTTTACCTTTGTAATTCTAGATTTATTTTCTTTCGATCTAGGCAGAAGATAAAGGTTTTCAGAATCTATATTAAATTTAGCACCAATATTAAACCGATAATATTTAAGATAGTTATTAATCATAACGATTAACACCAGGTAAACACCAACTAGTATTAGCTCAAAAGAATCGAAAGGCAAAATTCCAAATTCATCCTGTAAATTTGAGATCAGCTGAAAACTTAAAAATGCGATCGGAACTAAAATAGAAAATCTCCACCAATGTTTTTCCGTAATAAACCAAATGGAAAAGAATATGATTGGAGAAATCTTAACGAGGGTATGATAAGCTAACGCTTGAACTGTAGGGGTTATTTTAGGAGTAATACTAAAGAAAACTGTTTCCCATTCTTTAACATCTGGAACTAAATGATGAAAATAAACTAAAAATGAAGAAGATATTATTAAAAATATTAGTGTGAAATCTACCAAAAATAAACTTGTTGAGCTTTTTTTGATACTTTTAGATGTGGAGACTTGCATATGGGTTTGTTCCTTTATATTGGTAAAAATAAATTTTTCCAAACATTATTGCCTTACAATTTAAAAAATTGCTAACACTATCCCCTATGAGTAAATTTTCCTATAGCATAGACCAGCTTGATGAAGCCTGCCAGTTTATTCTAGATCATGCGAAATCCAGGGTCATATTATTCAAAGGTGCTATGGGTGCCGGAAAAACAACGCTGATCAAATCGATGGTGAAACTCCTGGGCAGCTCAGACAATGTAACCTCTCCTACTTTTTCCCTGGTCAATGAATACCACACCCTAGCCGGGCCCGTTTATCATTTTGATCTTTACCGTCTCGAAGATGAAGAGGAAGCTTCTGAAATAGGACTGGAAGAATACCTGTACAGCGGGGCCTGGTGTTTTGTGGAATGGCCGGAAAAAGCACAAGGCCTCTTCCCTGAAAAAACAGCCCTGGTCGATATTATCACACATTTAAACGGAATAAGGACCTTGGAAATTTCTTAAAAGCATAGTTTTATCTCCTACATTTTATCGCCTCAAATCGTTGTATATTAAAAAATTATCTAATATACGATAAAGGTTTTTATTATCCATACCCGATTTTTTGATAGGTTTGACTACGTTAAATAAAGTAAAAGTAGCACCATGTCTATCATAATATTCTTACAAATTTAATTAGTATACCCCCCAAATGTCCCCCATAAAAACATTTGACGGTTACCTGTGCCTGAAACCGAAAAAACCAATGATCCCGGATAGCCGTTTATAACAAAACCAGAAACCAAAAGATAACAGCCTAACCAGATCTTAAAATGAAAGCCACCAAGAGCTACTACAATCTCCTGTTTCCTGATCCAGGGAAGCTTTCCAAAAAATCAAACTTTGCACCATGGCGGAATTCAGGTCGAATCTCCACTGCTCACTAGGTGCATTATCCTGTTTTCCTGGAAGGCACTGCCTAAATATCTTAAATCAGTAGATTATTCAACTATCAGAACCTTATAAAACACCATTATCATGAAAACAACCGGAAAAATTTTATCATTTGTTTTTGCCATCGGCATCCTGAGCATTAGTGTCGTATCCTGCTCTAAATCATCTGTTGCTGACGAAGATTCTCTTTACGAACAACACGAAGGAGTTGACAGATATAAAGTTCAGGTGCCTGAAAACGGTTAATCTTTAATAACAAATTTTATCAAACTAACATCTTAAACAATCACACATGAAACCTTCAAAACTAATAACCTGCACCTTCGCTATTGCCCTGCTGGGACTAACCACCGTATCCTGTTCTAAATCATCTGTTGCTGACGAAGATTCTCTTTACGAACAACCCGAAGGAGTTGACAGATATAAAGTTCAGGTGCCTGAAAACGGTTAATCCTTAATAACAAATTTCTATCAAACTAACATCTTAAACAATCACACATGAAACCTTCAAAACTAATAACCTGCACCTTCGCTATTGCCCTGCTGGGGCTAACCACCGTATCCTGCTCTAAATCTGCTGTTGCAGACGAAGATTCCCTTTACGAACAACACGAAGGAGTTGACAGATATAAAGTTCAGGTGCCTGAAAACGGTTAATCTTTAATAACAAATTTCTATCAAACTAACATCTTAAACAATCACACATGAAACCTTCAAAACTAATAACCTGCACCTTCGCTATTGCCCTACTGGGACTAACCACCGTATCCTGTTCTAAATCATCTGTTGCTGACGAAGATTCTCTTTACGAACAACACGAAGGAGTTGACAGATATAAAGTTCAGGTGCCTGAAAACGGTTAATCTTTAATAACAAATTTTTATCAAACTAACATCTTAAACGATCACACATGAAACCTTCAAAACTAATAACCTGCACCTTCACTATTGTCCTGCTGGGACTAACCACCGTATCCTGTTCTAAATCATCTGTTGCTGACGAAGATTCTCTTTACGAACAACACGAAGGAGTTGACAGATATAAAGTTCAGGTGCCTGAAAACGGTTAATCTTTAATAACAAATTTCATCAAATTACCTTCCAAAAATAATCACATATGAAACTTTCAAAACTGATTACCTTCACCTTCGCTATCGCCCTGCTGGGACTGACCTCCGTATCCTGCTCTAAATCTGCTGTTGCTGATGAAGATGCCCTCTATGAACAACACGAAGGAGTTGACAGATATAAAGTTCAGGTACCTGAAAACGGTTAAGTAAAGTATAAGTACAAGTCTTTTTTTTAGAATTTAACATACCATGACTTAATTGGACTTATCACTAAGCAATCTTCAAAAATTATTTTTGCAAGATAATTCTTAGCCATTTTGTCAAATTATTTAATTTTGGTATTATAGTTATTTCAAAGCCCCTAGAAATATGATACCTACTAAATTCAAGAAACGCAAAGAGTCTTTCAACTTGGTCACTGGCTCTATAGTTGCAATTTTAATTGCGGTTTCACCTTATATATTTTATTTATACGAAAGTTTCCCTCGTGAAGAAACTTGGAAAACTTGGTTTTTTTATTTCTCAAGTAAAAGAGATCTTTTTACAACTGCTTGGCTAATTTTCAGCAAGCTAGTACCACTATATTTAATTACTATTTGGTTTCTAACTTGTAAACACTGGTGGTATCATGCTATACTTATTCCTATATCAATGTATGTTTTCCAACTAATGAGTTTATTCAATGAAGATATTCGTTTTATTGATGAATTTGAAATATATTATATCATTCCCATTATGATGATCGTAATTCCTCTTGTCTATCTTATCCGATTAAAAATTTTCGATAAGGTTGTACATGGAATTGATCTAAAACAAATTGATAAGGAATTGGAAAAATACGATGCTCTTGACCGGGAATTGGAGCGGGAGTCCAGATTCTACCAATCTTAAAAAGATTACTTAACTTTAGGGAATTCAATTAACCGGCCATGTCCTATCCAAATTCGCCCTTCAGCAAACAGGAACTCATTCCTCAGGAAGAAACGCTGGAGATCCTCAAGAAAAAAGGAGAGTTATTCATTGGAATTCCCAAAGAAAGCTCTTACCAGGAACGGCGTGTATGCCTCACTCCGGATGCTGTAAATGCCTTAACAGCCCATGGACATCGGGTAATTATAGAATCCAAAGCCGGAGAAGGGGCTAATTACAGTGATCGGGAATATAGTGAGGCTGGGGCCGAGATCACTTCCGACACCCAGAAAGTATACTCCTGCCCCATTGTCCTCAAAGTAGAACCCCCTTCCCTTAAAGAACTGGAATTGATCAACCCACAAACGATCATTATTTCAGCCCTTCAAATAAAAACACAAAGCAAAAAGTACTTTGAAACCCTGGCCAAAAAACGCATCACGGCCATGGCTTTCGAATTCATCAAGGATGAGGTTGGCAACTACCCTGCCGTTCGTGCCCTAAGTGAAATAGCCGGTACTGCTTCGGTGCTTATAGCCGCCGAGCTCATGACCAATATGAATCACGGTAACGGACTCATGTTTGGTAATATCACCGGGGTACCTCCGGTAAATGTAGTGATCCTTGGCGCCGGCACCGTTGGGGAATTCGCTGCCAGGGCCGCACTTGGACTAGGAGCCGATGTTAAGATCTTCGACAACTCCATCACGCGCCTAAGAAGCCTCCAAAACAACCTGAACAGGATCCTGTACACCTCTACCCTTCAGCCCAAGAATCTGCTGAAAGCACTAAAAAGATGCGATGTGCTTATCGGTGCAGTAAGAGGAATTGAAAGAGCTCCTGTAGTGGTAACAGAAACCATGGTCGAAAACATGAAGAACGGAGCCGTACTTATAGACGTAAGTATAGACATGGGAGGCTGTATCGAAACTTCGGAGATTACCACCCACGATAACCCTACCTTTGTCAAGCACGGCGTCACCCATTATTGTGTACCCAACATCCCTTCGAGGTATGCCCGCTCTGCCTCCGTGTCTATCAGCAATATATTTACGCCTTATCTTCTGAAAATTGGCGAAGATGGCGGACTTGAACAATCCTTAAGATTTGACAAGGGTTTAAGAAATGGTTTGTATTTTTACCACGGAATTTTAACCAGCAAGGCTGTTGCCGACTGGTTTGATCTTTCCTATCGCGATATAAACCTATTGATCTTTTAATTCAAGAATGTCTTTTCTAAAAAAAATCGGATTTTACCTTATTGGCCTTTCTATCGGTATTGTTTTTCTCACCTTTTTCTTAAAAGGTAAGAACACAGAGATTTGCTACTTCCCTACTTGTCGTGTACTTAAGGATATCAGATCCAAAGATCTTAACTACAGTCCTCAGGTCCAGGAACTCCTGAACAACAACGTATTAAAATCCGAGCAGATCGACCTGATCCTGCGAAACGGAGATATCGATTTTGGTCGTAGCGAAACCGAGAGCAAACCCTGCAAATCGTATATTATTGAAGGGGATATCAATGAAAAAGCCATCGAGCTGGTGGTAAAAAGCTGCGATGGCTATGCTGAAATCGTTTCTGTAACGGAACTTCAGGATTAATTTAGTTTTCTCCTTCTTCGCTCCTCAGTGAGTAAACTCAATTCTCTTGTGGTTTGTCCGGCTACAGAGGTATTCTCCTCTGCCCTGCGTATCAGGTAGGGCATCACGTCCCGCACCGGTCCAAATGGAAGGTATTTGGCAACGTTATAGCCATTTCCGGCAAGGTTAAAACTAATATGATCACTCATACCATAAAGCTGGCCGAACCATATCCGGGGATCATTTTGTTCGATTCCTTTTTGCGCCATAAGATCCATAAGAAGGTATGAACTATCCTCGTTATGAGTTCCCAGAAATACAGCCATCTCTTCGAGATGCTCCATCATATAATGCACGGTTGCATTAAAATTATCATCCGTATCTTTCTTTGAGGCACAGATCGGAGTGGGATAGTTCTTTTCCTTCGCCCTGGCATTTTCCTTCTCCATATAAGCCCCTCTTACCAACTTCATTCCAATCACGAATTTTTCTTCCCGGGCTTTTTGATGGAGGGCCTTCAGGTAATCCAGTCTGTCCCAACGATAGAGTTGAAGGGTGTTGTACACTACAGCTCTTTCTTTATTGTACTTCTTCATCATAAGTTCGCAGAGCTCATCTGCGGCATCCTGCATCCAGCTCTCTTCTGAATCGATAAGTAAGGAAATCTCCAGCTCATAGGCCTTTTTACAAATCACTTCATAGCGCTTTTTCACACGATTCCACTCGTTGATCTCCTCTTCATTAAGCGCCTCACCTGAACTTACTTTTTTATACAGATCGAATCTTCCAACCGCCGTGGGTTTAAAGACCGCGAAAGGAATCGCATCCTTTTCCTTTACAAAATCGAGTATCTTCAGGGTTCTGGCCACTACATCATCAAATTGCCTGTCTGATTCTTTTCCTTCTACTGAATAGTCGAGTACGGAGCTCACTCCGGCCTCATACATTTTATCAATTACCGGCATACAATCCAACTCGCTTACTCCTCCGCAAAAATGGTCAAATACCGTAGCGCGGATCAAACCGTCTACAGGTAAATGCGCTTTAATAGCAAAATTGGTAACGGCAGTGCCGATACGAACCAGGGGTTCATTTGCAATCATGCGGAAAAGGAAGTATGCCCTTTCCAGTTCAGAGTCACTTTTAAGCTGAAATGCAACCTGAGTATTGTTAAATATCTTATCCATAAGCCACTTTCAATCTTTGGCAAATATAGGAAGTGGAAATTGTATATTTTCAAACAAAATCTTCTTATTTTGCCCCTGTTTATTAACAACCGGACCATGCAAGAATTATCCGCCGGGAACGAACAGGCTCCCGTATATTTCTCAGATCAATACCTTCTTTTAGAAGAATTTCTGGCAACGGCAAAACCTTCCAGAATCTTTATCCTCGTAGACGATCAAACGCATCAGTTTTGCCTTCCCTTATTTCTGTCGAGACTACAGCAAGTTTATGATACAGAGGTGATAGAGGTGCCTTCCGGGGAAGAAAACAAACAAGTAGAGACCTGTATCGGGGTTTGGAATGCACTATCTGAGTTAGGGGCCGATCGGAAATCCCTGCTCATCAATCTTGGTGGCGGCGTAGTCACAGACATGGGTGGTTTTATTGCAGGGACCTTTATGAGAGGTATCTCCTTTATTAACATCCCCACTACCCTTCTGGCGATGGTAGATGCCTCTGTAGGAGGAAAAACAGGGGTAGATCTTGGCGGATTAAAAAATCAGGTCGGACTTATTCTGGAACCGGAAATGGTACTTATAGACAGTGAATACCTGAACACCCTGCCCTCCAGAGAACTGAGGAGCGGACTTGCGGAAATGCTAAAACACGGCCTTATCCGGGACGCCCGCTACTGGGAGCAGCTGGCAGGTATGAAAGATCTCACCCTGGATGATCTCGATCGTCTTATCCAACATTCCGTAAACATCAAAAGCGAAGTGGTGGCACAAGATCCCCGGGAAGGCGGCTTACGGAAGATCCTGAATTTCGGGCATACCCTCGGTCACGCCATTGAATCGTTTTTCCTTCAGAATGAAGACAGGGAAACCTTACTGCACGGAGAAGCTATTGCCATTGGAATGGTCATGGAAGCCTACCTGTCTCATGAACTCTGCCAACTTCCCCTGGAAAAAGCAGAATGGATTAAAAAGTGCTTTCTGGAATACTTCGGGAAGGTGGAAATTAGTGCAGAAGATCTTCAGGAGATCATCTCACTTTTAAAGTTTGACAAGAAAAATGCATCGGGAACGGTCAATTTTGTATTACTGCGGGATATCGGAAAGCCCGAGACCGACAAGGCAGTTTCAAATGAATTGATATCCAAGTCTTTAGCATTTTACAATAATTAAGTTTTTTGTTTGGAGGGAATAAAAAAAAACTTAATCTTGCACCTGTAATTATGAATAGATGAAGCTAAATTCAGCCTTTGGCTTTTGGCAATTTGTAACCAAAACAGGCTCCGCCATTCCATACAGCGTAGTATACTGTTATGGCGGGTTCATCAAAACCAGAAGCATTCCCTATTTCTTCCCATCCAATAGCTATCTACGGATTTGATTGAAGACCCCTCTTTATTTAGTTTTGTGTAAAATCCTACAATCAATTTTTTAATTTTTAAATTCTTACGATCCGATAGAATGAAAACCAAATACATCGATCTGATTGACCAAACCTACTACTTCCCACAGGAAGAGTTCACCCTTAAAGACAATTGTCTGAGATTTCACGATATCGACCTGATGGAACTCATTAAAGAGTATGGTGCTCCTTTAAAGTTCACCTACCTCCCTCAGATATCCAATAATATAAAAAGGGCTAAGTACTGGTTTGGCAATGCCATGAAAAAGCACGATTATAAAGGGAAGTACCACTATTGTTACTGTACCAAAAGTTCTCATTTTGAACATGTACTTACCGAAGCCTTAAAAAATGATATCCACATAGAAACTTCTTCCGCCTTTGATATTGATATTGTCAATCATCTTATCAAAACAGGAAAGCTCACCAAAGACCAGTATGTCATTTGTAACGGATTTAAAAGAGATCAGTACATTAACAATATTGCCGATCTTATCAACAATTCCCACAAGAATTGCATCCCCGTTATCGATAATTACGAAGAATTAAAATTACTGGAGGAAGCTACCACATCCCCTTTCCAGATCGGGATACGAATCGCTTCTGAGGAAGAACCAAAATTCGAGTTCTACACCAGCAGATTGGGCATTGGGTATAAGAACATTGTTCCTTTCTACAACAGAGAGATCAAGGAGAACCCAAGGGTAAACCTTAAAATGTTGCACTTCTTTATCAACACAGGGATCCGCGACACTGCCTATTACTGGAACGAACTCCAAAAATGCCTTAAGGTTTATATTGAACTAAAAAAGGTATCCCCCTCTTTGGATTCCCTTAACATCGGAGGTGGATTCCCGATAAAGAACTCCCTTACTTTCGAATATGATTACGAGTATATGATCGATGAGATCATTTACCAAATCAAGGCATCCTGCGAAGAAGCCGGGGTGGATGTACCTAATATCTTTACCGAATTCGGCAGTTTTACAGTAGGAGAAAGCGGAGGAGCCATTTACGAGGTGCTTTACCAGAAACAGCAAAACGACAGGGAAAAGTGGAACATGATTAATTCATCTTTTATCACCACCCTGCCCGACAGCTGGGCGATAAGCAAGCGCTTTCTGATGCTGGCGGTTAACCGGTGGAACGATGAATATGAAAGGGTATTACTTGGTGGGCTCACCTGCGACAGCGACGATTATTACAACTCTGAGCAAAACATGAATGCCATTTACCTTCCCAAATACAGCAAGGCAAAACCCCTTTATATCGGGTTCTTTAATACCGGTGCCTACCAGGAAAGCATAGGTGGATTCGGGGGCTTACAGCACTGCCTGATCCCCAGTCCGAAACACATCCTGATCGACAGGGATGAGGAAGGAAACATCACAACAAAATTATTTTCTGAACAACAAAAAGCAACCGACTTCTTAAAAATTCTTGGATACGATGAGTAAAAAAAACTATGCAGGTATTCCTGACAAATACGGTCGCCTGGAAGACGCACAAGTGGTATTGATCCCGGTTCCTTATGACGGTACTTCTACCTGGCAAAAGGGGGCAGACAAAGGCCCTGAAGCATTTTTGGAAGCTTCTGAGAACATGGAGCTCTTCGATATTGAAACCCGGTCTGAACCTTATAAAAAAGGAGTATATCTCGCGCCACCGGTTAGCGAAAACAGCTCTCCTGAAAAAATGGTGGAGGCCGTTCATAAAACAACGAAGAATTATATTAAACAGGATAAGTTCGTTACACTTTTCGGAGGAGAGCATTCTATTTCCATAGGATCGATACGAGCCTTTAACGAATGTTTTTCGGACCTCACCGTACTCCAGATCGATGCGCACGCCGACCTGAGAGAGGAATACGAAGGTTCTAAATGTAATCATGCATGTGCAGTTCACGAAGCCAGTAAGAACACCAAACTGATCCAGGTGGGAATACGAAGCATGGATATCAGTGAATTAGAACATATGACTGAAGACCAGGTTTATTTTGCGCATCAGATGATCAGTGACGAAGACTGGATGACAGATTCTATTAATCAAATGACAGAAAATGTATTCATCACCATTGATCTCGATGCCTTCGACCCCTCTATCCTTCCCTCAACCGGAACTCCGGAGCCCGGGGGTATTTTGTGGTACGAAATGACGGAATACCTGAAAAAGGTCTTTAAAAAGAAGAATGTGGTAGGTTTTGACATAGTTGAACTTTGCCCGAACCCGGAAGAAAGATCTTCTGATTTCCTGGCGGCAAAGCTTTATTACAAAATGCTTGCCTATAAATTCAAATACTCCAATAACAAAAATCAAGATGACGATGAAGACTAAAGGAGCAATCACAGAATTCATTCAGAAATATTACCTGCATTTTAATGCTGCCGCACTTGTTGATGCGGCTAAAGGCTACGAAGAGCAGCTCGAGAAGGGTGCCAAAATGATGGTTACCCTGGCCGGAGCCATGAGTACGGCAGAACTGGGTAAGATCTTTGCTGAAATGATTCGCAAGGATAAGGTGCAGATCATCTCCTGTACCGGAGCCAACCTGGAAGAAGATATCATGAACCTGGTGGCTCACAGCCATTACAGAAGGGTTCCTAACTACAGAGACCTAACTCCCAAAGAAGAATGGGAATTGCTTGAAAAGGGACTCAACCGGGTTACCGATACCTGTATCCCGGAGGAAGAAGCCTTCCGAAGACTTCAAAAACACATTTACAAGATCTGGAAAGATGCCGAAGCCAAAGGAGAGCGTTATTTTCCGCATGAATTCATGTATAAAATGCTCCTTTCCGGAGTATTGGAAGAATACTATGAGATCGACCTGAAAGACTCCTGGATGTACGCTGCGGCCGAGAAAAACCTCCCTATCGTAGTTCCGGGATGGGAAGACAGCACCATGGGGAATATTTTTGCATCCTACGTCATGAAAGGTGAGCTCAAAGCCTCTACCATGAAAAGCGGAATTGAATATATGACCTACCTGGCCGACTGGTACACTAAAAATTCATCCAACGGTGTTGGATTTTTTCAGATCGGAGGCGGAATTGCCGGAGATTTTCCGATATGTGTGGTGCCAATGCTTTACCAGGATATGGAGATGGAAGACATTCCATTCTGGAGTTATTTCTGCCAGATCTCTGATTCAACCACTAGTTACGGTTCGTACTCCGGAGCAGTACCCAATGAAAAGATTACCTGGGGGAAACTCGATATTGATACACCAAAGTTCATCATTGAATCTGATGCCACTATCGTAGCGCCCCTGATCTTTGCCTATTTGCTAGATATGTAATTTAGATCAAAAAAGTTTTGGGTATAATCTTTTTTTTCGTTTACATTTAAATAACCGTTACAGTCACGCTATGAAAAGAGTAATTGTTGATTTTAAGAAACTTACGAACGAAATCCTCACCATGCTGGTGGAAAAATATCCGGACGGTTATGGTGACGACGACATCATCCGATTCCGCAATGCCAACAACGAAACGGTGGAAGCCGTAGAGGTTCGTACGGAAGATACCGTGTACCTGGTCAAGGTAAGCACCAAGCTTGCTGACACCATGGAAAATTTTGACGAAGACGATGATGATTTCGGATCTGACAACTCTGACCTGGAATCAGATAACCTGGAAATCCCCGATGAGTCGGACGACGATAAATAATTCTTCAGTAAAAATCTCTATAAAGCCCCGATAAGGGGCTTTTTTTATTTCGCCAGATACCTGTCTTTTAACACTAATTCATGATGTTTCTGATGCCCGCTTATCATAAAACCCAAGGCGCGAACACTTACATCCTTCCCGTCTGCCTGTCCAACACGCAACATGGAAGAACTGGAAAAACTTCGGAATAAAGCAAGAGAAGCAGCTCTAACCGCATTAAACTCCTCCCTTAAGGAAACTAGACTCCGTTTTTCGGCTTCAGAGGCTTTCACATAGGTATCCTGGTCATATCCTGGAAACGAGGTCATATCCCCTCTTGCTATGCACAAGGCCCGATACTGAAAAACCCTTTCCGCGTCGATAATATGAAGAATCAACTCCGCAATGGTCCACTTACCCGGGGCATAGCTATACCCCAAATCGTGTTGTTCTAAGCCATTTAAAATAGTATTGAACGCCTTTTGCCTGGCCACCAGTTCCTCCAATAAGTCAACCGCTCCCACTACATTTATATAGGGTGCGTAAAATATCGCATACTCACTTTTATTCAGGTCTTTTGTCTTCATACAATATTTCTTTATCTTAGATAGATTCTAAGTATTTTGAGGCGTAATTTTAAGGAATTTTTCCATATTATTGCTGCGGTTTGAAGGTTTGGTTATCAAAAATAACGTTGTAGCCTTAATCAAGATATTCCCTTAATTCAATAAATGATCCTGTGTAAGTGTTGAAGCCTTTTACTTATTACCTTATTTTCTTTCTCCTCCTGGTTTGTAAGGGACTAACTGCTCAAAACAGTCATCGAATTCGCGCACAGCTACTCAACGAAACCAAATCCCTGCAGATTCAACAGGAAATCATCTTCTATAATCACAGCCAGGACACCCTGAATGAAATCTGGTTATACGACTGGAACCATGCGTATTCCAATAAAAGTACCCCCCTGGCCAAGCGGTTTACTGAAGATTTTAAAAAAGAGTTTCATCTTGCCAAGACATATCAGCGGGGACGAACCAAGGTCCAGAATATAGCCGACAGGAATTTTAATTTCCTCAATTGGGACCGCACCCCTGAAGATGACCTGATCAGAATTCAGCTTCAATTTCCGGTATATCCCGGGAAATACTATTTGCTGCGACTCAATTACACCACCGAATTTCCCTCTGACCAATTTACCGGATACGGCTACAGCGATAACCTGGAATACAATTTAAGGTATTGGTATCTTACCCCTGCCCTGTACCGGGACGGCTGGCATAAGTACAGTAATAAAGACCTGAATGACATTAGTCAATGGCATGAAAGTTTTGAACTCAAAATTACCTATCCGGGAAATTACACCCTCTTGTCGGATCTCAACCTTACAGAGAAAGACAGAAGCCGACTTTATCATACAGACTTACTTTATGGCGAAAACCGTGGAGACATTAAACTTTTCCTTCGCAAGAAGAATGATTTTGAAATTTTTCAAAACGAAAACCTTTCACTGATCACTAATATAAAAAGTGAGGACCTGTCGGTAATCACAAGGGTTAATGCGGCAAACCGGGTTATTAATTTCATTCATGAGAAACTGGGCGATTACCCGCACGACAAACTCCTGGTTTCTCAGCAGGAATACAATGCCAATCCACTCTACGGCCTCACCCAGCTTCCTTCATTTTTAAGGCCCTTCCCGGAAGAATTTCAATATGAATTCAAATTACTTAAGACCACGGTTCAGAATTATTTGCAGAACAGCATATTTACAGATCAGCGAAAGGAGCGCTGGGTAACGGATGCTATTCAGATTTGGCTCATGATGGATTATAAAGACCGCTATTATCCCGACATGAAAATGCTGGGAAAGCTCTCCAACTCTTTTCTCCTTAGCCGCCTGAAACTGGCGGAAATGGATTTTAACGAACAATATCCATTTTTTCAAATGCTCATGGCCCGAAGAAACCAGGACCAGTCACTCCTTACCCCTACAGATTCCCTGGTGAAATTCAATGAAAAAATCGCTAATAAATACAAAGCCGGAGTTGGACTAACCTACCTGGAGAGTTATTTAGGTAATGACTATCTGAACCAAAGTATAAGCGAATATTTCAGCACCTATAAAGAACGTTATGCTACGGCATCTGATTTTGAAGCCGTTCTAAGGGAAAAGGCCACGAAGGATATAGACTGGTTTCTCGAAGAGTATGTACGTCAGAACAGGCGTATCGATTTTAAGATCAAAGATTACGAAAAACAAGGCGACAGCATTTTAGTTTCCCTGAAAAACAAGACCGGAGCAAAGGTGCCTGTAACCCTTTTTGGACTGGATAAAGATGAGCATATTCTGTTTAAAGAGTGGGTTTCCGATATCGAAAATGAAAAGCAGGTCACCGTGTCAAACGGAGATGTTAACCGCCTGGTTCTTAACTATGATCACGTAATTCCTGAATTCAACCAAAGAGATAACTGGAAATCCCTTGGAGGGTTCTTTTCAACGAACCGCAGGCTGAAACTGCAATTTTTTAAAGATGCAGAAGATCCCAATTACAACCAGATCTTTTATGTTCCGGCCTTCAACTATAACATTTATGACGGCCTTACCCCTGCCCTTCGTTTACATAACAAGACCCTGAGAGACCGCCCATTTATTTTTGACGTTTCTCCGGGCTACGCACTAAAAGAAAAATCCCTGGTAGGGAATGGTTCCCTGACCTACAGGAAATACTTCCAGGAAGGAAACCTGTATGTAATCAGCGCTGCGATATCAGGAGCCAGTTTTCATTATGCGGAAAATTTAAGATACAGTACCATAACCCCTTTTCTCAACTTCGGATTTCGCGATAGCGATCTGAGATCTAACGAAAGACAATTTCTCTATACACGGTTTGTCAACGTTCTACGCCAAAACTCTCCTACAATAGATACAGATCCCGATTACAGTATTTTCAATGCCAGGTTTAGTTACAGCAATAACGGGATCGTGAAATATAAATCCTGGTTCATCGATCTTCAGATCGCAGCAGAATTCTCGAAAATATCCTTTAACTGGGAGTGGAGAAAACTGTTTCAGAACAACAGGCAGCTCAACCTGAGGTTCTTTGCTGGGAAATTTATATATAACGAAAGTGAGTCCGATTTTTTCAGTTATGCCCTTGACCGCCCAACCGATTATCTTTTCGATTACGGCTATCTGGGTCGTTCCGAAGAAACCGGATTTGCCAGTCAGCAGGTCATCATTGCCGAGGGAGGTTTTAAATCTAAACTCCCTGACCCCTTTGCCAACGACTGGATCACCACCTTTAATGCCTCCATGAACATCTGGAGATGGGTTGAGCTGTATGGCGATATTGGCTTTATTCACAGTAAGGATGAAAGTACGCGATTTGTATACGATTCCGGGGTGCGATTAAACCTGGTTACAGATTACTTTGAATTGTACTTCCCTGTCTACTCGAATCTTGGATGGGAAATTGCTCAGGACCGGTACGACCAGAAGATAAGGTTCGTGGTCACACTGTCGCCAAGAATCCTGAGCGGACTTTTTACGCGTAAATGGTTCTGAGACAAGGACTTAAAGCCTTAAGATCATTATCTGCAACCTGTTGATCGTGTGTTTTGCAATTGCGATATTCTTAAAAATGTCTAATAATTTCAATTAAATATCCATTTTTTACTAAAATTATGAAGATTTATTAAGGATTTGTTATTATTATTAGCAAAAGCTGATTGTTTTTGAACCGCTTTTTATCTACTTTTGCAAGAGTCTCATAAATTACATATGGAAACCAAAACAGAATCACACAAAGACATTTCATTCGAAACTTTTAAAAGTCAGGTACTTAACGATTACCGCATTGCGGTAACCAGCAGAGAGTGCAGTCTTCTGGGGCGTAGAGAGGTGCTTACCGGAAAAGCCAAATTCGGAATTTTCGGTGACGGAAAAGAGGTGCCGCAATTAGCGATGGCCCGAGCCTTTAGAAATGGTGATTTCAGAAGCGGTTATTACCGTGATCAAACCTTTATGATGGCTATCGGCGAATTGACGGTAAAGAACTTCTTCGCCGGACTTTATGCCCATACGGACGCTGAGAAGGAACCCATGAGCGCCGGACGTCAAATGGGTGGCCATTTCCAGACCGAATCCATCAATGCCGATGGTTCCTGGAAAGACCTCACCAAGCAAAAAAACAGCAGCTCCGATATCTCCCCCACTGCAGGGCAAATGCCAAGGTTACTTGGTTTGGCACAGGCTTCTAAAATTTACAGAAATGTAAAGGATGCAGATGCTACAGGTTTCTCCGAGAACGGAAATGAAGTTGCATGGGGAACCATTGGAAATGCCAGTACCAGTGAAGGGTTGTTTTTTGAAGCCTTTAATGCGGCAGGTGTAATGCAGGTACCTATGGTAATAAGTATCTGGGATGATGCCTACGGTATTTCTGTTCCTGCCAAATATCAGACCACTAAAGAAAATATCTCTGAGATCCTGAAAGGGTTTCAAAGAGATGGAGATCAAAACGGCTACGAGATCATAAAGGTTCAGGGATGGGATTATCCTGCCTTGATAGCGGCCTATGAAAAAGCAGGTAAAATTGCCCGCGAAGAGCACGTCCCTGTTATGATCCATGTGATCGAGCTTACCCAGCCACAGGGTCACTCCACTTCCGGTTCTCATGAACGCTACAAGAGTGAGGAGCGCCTGGAATGGGAAAAGCTTCACGATTGCAATTTGAAGATGCGCGAATGGATGCTGGAAAATGAGCTGGCCACAACTGAAGAGCTCGAAACCCTGGAGAAAGAGATCAGGAAAGAGGTTAGAAATGCCAAAAAAGAAGCCTGGAATGAATTCCTGGCTCCTATGAAAGCGTCGAAACAGGAAGTGGTAACCCTCCTGGAAAAACTCGCTGCATCCAGCAATAATAAAGCCTTTATTGATAAACTGAAAAATGACCTTATCGCCAAAGACGAACCGATCAAGCGACATGTGATCACCGCGGCGAGAAAGGCCTTAAAATACGTTGCCGGAGAAACCTCTCCGGAGAAAAAAGCACTCAAAGCCTGGATCGATCAGTATTACCAGCTCACCCAACCTGAGTACAGTTCACATCTGTACAGCGAAAACCGAAATAATGCTACGAATATTGCAGAGGTTGATGCCTCTTACGATGAGGAGGCGCAGATGGTTGACGGAAGGATCGTTATCCGTGAGAATTTTGATAAGCTTTTCAGCAAACATCCCAACAGCCTTATCTTCGGGGAAGATACCGGTAATATCGGAGATGTGAACCAGGGCCTTGAAGGTCTGCAGGATAAATACGGAGAATTAAGAATTGCGGATACCGGAATTCGGGAAGCCACCATCATAGGACAGGGCATTGGAATGGCCATGCGAGGTTTGCGCCCCATTGCCGAGATACAATATCTGGATTACATTCATTATGCACTCAATGTTCTAAGTGACGATCTTGCAACCCTGCTATACAGAAGCGCAGGAAAGCAAAAGGCCCCACTGATCGTGCGAACCAGGGGCCATCGCCTGGAAGGAATATGGCATGCCGGATCGCCAATGGGAGGGCTTATTCACCTGCTCAGAGGGATGTACATACTCACGCCCAGAAATATGACCAAGGCCGCAGGATTTTACAATACCCTGATGGAAAGTGAAGAGCCGGCCCTGGTAGTAGAGTGCCTTAACGGGTATCGTTTAAAAGAAAAACTCCCTAATAACCTTGGGGAACTCAAAACCCCTATCGGGGTGGTGGAAACCATTAAGGAAGGGAAGGATATCACTATTGTTTCCTACGGTTCAACCCTGCGCATTGTAGAACAGGTTGCCAAAGAACTCCTTGAGGTGGATATTGATGCTGAAGTCATCGATGCCCAGACTCTTCTTCCTTTTGATATTGACCATAATACGGTCAAGAGCCTGAAGAAAACCAATCGACTGCTGGTGGTAGATGAAGATGTACCCGGAGGCGCATCTGCCTATCTCATGCAGGAGATTCTTGAAAATCAGGGCGGGTACCGCTATTTAGACAGCGCTCCTCAAACTCTTACTGCAAAAGAACACAGGCCGGCTTACGCCAGTGACGGCGATTATTTCTCCAAGCCTAATGCAGAGGATATTTTCGAAAAGGTCTATGCCATGATGCATGAGGCCAACCCAAAGAAATATCCAGAATTGTAAAATAACGATCAAAAAAAATCCCGGACATATCCGGGATTTTTTTTAATACATGATCTTGAACATCAATTCTTTATAAAGGTCACCAGGAGGAAGCTGATACACCCCCACCCCTTTGGATTTAGCATCGACTTCCCTCAAGACATGAATAATATTACTCACCTTTTTCATCGGGTAATTTCTTGCTGCAGTACCTATATCCCTTAAAGGATAGGTTCCTTTTAATCCTATTGCCCTGGCTACGGCATTTTTATCATGATGACTGGGCAAACCCTGGTATGCCAAAACCTGTGCGAAAAAACTGTGCAAAAGAGCAACGGTAAGCAATACCGGATGGTCTCCGGGATTTTGTGAGAAATACTTAATGATCCTGCCTGCCTTCATCACGTCGCGTTCTGCTATGGCACTTTTAAGCTCAAAATTATTAAAGTCCTTGCTGATCCCAATATTGGTCTCTATATGCTCGGGAGTAATTACCTCGGTCCGGGGAATAATACCTTTCAGCTTTTCAAGCTCATTGGCAATACGTCCCAGATCATTCCCTAAAAATTCAACCAGCATCTCAGAAGCTTTAGGGTCTATGGTATATCCACCTCCCTTAAGTACACGTCTGATCCAATCCGGAATCTGATTGTCATAGAGTTTTTTGGCATCGAGAATAACCCCATTCTTCTGAAGGGCCTTGTAGATCTTCTTGCGTTTATCCAGAGACTTTCCCTTGTAAGCAAAAACCAATACAGTAGTGGGTTGCGGCTGTTCTGCGTAAGGCAGGAGTTTATCTATAGAACGCACCAGGTGCTGGGCCTCCCGAACCACTATCACCTGCCGCTCTGCCATCATAGGATACCGCTTGGCATTGGAGATCACTTCATCCATATCCACATCCTTTCCGTACAATATCACCTGGTTAAATCCTTTTTCTTCTTCACTTAGGATATTATTCTCGATGTATTTGGTAAGGCTGTCGATATAATAAGATTCTTCTCCCATCAAAAAAT
This sequence comes from Robertkochia flava, assembly GCF_020166515.1. GTDB lineage: Bacteria > Bacteroidota > Bacteroidia > Flavobacteriales > Flavobacteriaceae > Robertkochia > Robertkochia flava. Next base: position 305,589 of record NZ_JAINZT010000006.1, read on the forward strand.
AGATGGGTCGGATCTCTCCTTTTTTAATATCAGAAACAATGCCTTTGATCTCGTTCATGATGTGTGTGTTTTCTGGGACCAGCCCCACATGACCTTTTTCTTTGTAAAATGCGGTTGAATTAGCATCTTTGTGGCATGCAGAAACTTAATTTTCCGGAATACTCCTTCCGATTCAAAAATAGGGAAAATACCCTCCAGATCTTTGATCCGGTCAGGAAAAAATTTCTGGTTTTACAGCCTGAAGAATGGGTTCGGCAGCATGTGATTCAGTTTTTGCTAGTAGAAAAAAAATGCCCACTATCCCTGGTAAATGCTGAAAAAGAACTGAAAGTGAACGGGTTGCGAAAACGTTATGATGTGGTCGTTTATAATTCAGACGGGAGTATTTTCCTGATCGTGGAATGCAAGGCTCCGGAGGTTAAAATTACCCAGGATACTTTTGATCAGATAGCCAGGTACAACCTTCGGCTCCAGGCGCAATACCTGATGATCACTAACGGATTGCAGCATTATTTCTGCAAGATGGATTACGCACTTGAAAAATACAGTTTTATCAAGGATATTCCGGCCTATATACTTTAATTTGCAAGTCTTTGAACCCTAAATACCTTACTTAACAAAACATGCACATCGCAATCGTCATCTTAAACTGGAACGGAAAGGAATTACTTAAAAGATTTCTTCCTAAGGTTCTGGATTATAGCGAAGGCGCTACGATTTATGTGGCCGACAATGCCTCTGATGATGATTCTGTCGAATACATCAAAGACAACCACCCTGAAGTAAAGATCATTAAGAACGCAGAAAACGGTGGCTTTGCCAAAGGATATAACGATGCGCTGAAAAGCGCGGAAGGAGACCTGTGGTGCCTTTTAAATTCTGATGTCGAAGTTACTCCGGGATGGCTGGAACCGATCAGGGCATTGTTTAAAGCATATCCCGACACAGCCATCGCCCAACCAAAGATCCTGGATCACAAAAAACCCGCTTTCTTTGAATATGCCGGTGCAGCCGGAGGATTCATTGACCGGTTGGGTTACCCATTTTGCAGGGGAAGAATTTTCCAGTCGCTCGAGGAAGACCATGGTCAATACGATGATATAAGGGAAATATTCTGGGCAACAGGGGCCTGCATGTTTATACGTGCTGAAATATACAGGCTGCTCGGAGGATTTGACGAAGATTATTTCGCACACCAGGAAGAGATTGACCTGTGCTGGAGGGCCCACAATAAAGGATATATGGTGAGGTATACCGGACATTCCAGGGTTTATCATGTAGGTGGAGCCACCCTGAATAACATGAACCCCCAAAAGACCTTTTTAAATTTCAGGAATTCATTATATTCCATCACGAAAAACTTGCCTAAACGAAAGGTTTTTCCTTTATTGCTGGCACGTTTGATCCTTGACGGAGTGGCAGGTTTGCACTTTCTTAGTCAGGGAAAACTTAAACATTTTTTGGCTATAATTCGCGCTCATTCAAGTTATTACAAAAACTTTATGCGGATTTTCCTTAAAAGAGATGAAATAAATAAAGACTTTAAATATTTCAGCTGCACATCCGTGGTGTGGAGTTATTACGTATATAATAAGAAATTGTTTAACCAGATTACGGACTAAGCGACCGGGACGGCAAGGGTATTTGTATTTAATAAAATATTAACGAATTCCCCCGTTTGAGGTATTGCTTTTTCTATAATTTTGCGGTAAACTGAAACTGTTAACACTTAAAATTTTAGTAAATCATTCATTATGAAAAAAATTCTTTTACTCGGTGCTGCAGGAGCCTTAATCCTTTCTTCATGTGTTTCTTCAAAGAAGTATTCTGAACTGGAATCTAAACAAAAAGAAACTCAGGATCTTTTGGACTCAGCAACTGTTAAATTAAACAGCTGTCTGGAAGACAAGGCCACCGCTGACGCTGAGCTTGCCTCGCTTAGAGAACAAAACGCCATGTTACGCGCCAATAACCAGGAGCTTATCAACAACATGGGTAACCTGACCACACTGACAACCAAAGGAGCCGAAAATCTTGAGAAATCTCTGGAAAGCCTGAGAGAGAAAGACCTGACCATTCGTAAACTTCAGGATGCAGTAACTAGAAGAGATTCTATCAACCTGGCACTCGTACAAAGCCTGAAAGGTGTACTTGGTAACCTTGACGACGAAGACATCAACATCAGCGTTGAAAAAGGTGTTGTTTACGTGAACATTTCCGACAAGCTTCTTTTCGCTTCAGGAAGTACCACAGTAACAAAAAGAGCCAAAGAGGTTTTAGGAAAAGTTGCTACTGTTGTTAAGAACAAGCCTGACTTCGAATTTATGGTTGAAGGACATACAGACAGCGATAAGGTAAAATCTACTGCTCCTTTCAAAGACAACTGGGACCTGAGTGTACTTAGAGCTACTGCAGTTGTTAGAATCCTTCAGGATGACTTCGGAGTATCTCCAGCAAGAATGACTGCTGCAGGTCGCGGAGAGTACGTTCCTGTTGCAGACAACGAGTCTAGCGAAGGAAAAGCTAAAAACAGAAGAACCCGTATCGTAGTATTACCTAAGATCGATCAGTTCTACAGCATGATTGAAGAGGGACTTACAGATCCTGAAATCAACTAAACTGTTTCAGTTCACTATAAATAAAAAGCGTTCCCATGTGGAACGCTTTTTTTATTTCAGGTCGTGAAAAATTATCCCAGGATCAGGTCTGCATCACCCTTACCCTGCCTGATCACCTCCGGTACTGCCCCGGAAAGATCGATCACCGTGGTTGGAATATTATCGCCATACCCCCCATCGATAACCACATCCACCAGTTTTTCCCATTTCTCCCTGATCAGTTCCGGATCGGTGGTATACTCTATCACTTCATCCTCGTCGTAAATTGAAGTGGAAACAATAGGATTCCCTAACTGTTCCACCAACAAACGGGCAATACTATTATCGGGCACCCTGATCCCTACGGTCTTTCTTTTCTTGAAGACCTTGGGCAGGTTATTATTACCCGGAAGAATAAATGTAAAAGGCCCGGGAAGGGCTTTTTTAAGGATCTTAAAGGTTGGGGTGTCGATCTGTCGCACATAGTCCGACAGGTTGCTCAGATCTGCGCAGATAAAGGAGAAATTTGCCTTTTCAAGCTTTACACCACGAATACGGGCAATCTGCTCCAGGGCACGTGTATTGGTAATATCGCATCCCAGTCCGTAGACCGAATCCGTCGGATAGATCACAAGGCCACCATCCCGTAAGATATCCACTACCTTTTTGATAGCACGCGGATCCGGATTCTCCTCGTAAATTCGAATTAACTGGGCCATATCGACGTCGCTTTATAAGAACAATAGTAAATGTTCCTATAAAGTTAACTTAATCTGGCGGAATATAATTATTCGAGAATGGTCAATTTCGCAAAACGAAGTAAAAGTTTCTTCACTCCCCCTGTTTCAAATTTGATCTCGGCTTTTTTGTCATTTCCGAATCCTTCCAGGCTAATAATCTCCCCTTTCCCGAATCTGCTATGCTCTACCCGCTTTCCCACTTCCAGCTCATTTATGAAATCTGAACTCGCGTTGTTCGCCTTTGGTACACCAAGATCGGGTTTGATCTTTCGCAACTTCCTGAGTTTATCTTCAGAAGGTTTATGATGCGATGGCGGGGTTCCTGCAATGGGTTTTGTAGTGCGCAGCTTACTCTTATCCACAGGGCCAAAAATATCATCATCCATCATGGGCTTATAGCGATACCCCGATGCCATCGGGGGAGTAAGATGCTCCAGGAACTCATCGTCTATTTCTTCTATAAACCTGCTGGGCTCGGCATCGATTAGTTTTCCCCAACGGTACCTGCTCACAGTATAAGTGAGATAGGCCTGCTTCTCTGCCCGGGTCAGGGCCACATAGAACAAGCGCCTTTCCTCCTCCAGTTCACTACGGGTGTTCATGCTCATGGCAGAAGGAAAGAGATCTTCTTCCATACCAACTATATAGACATAGGGAAACTCCAAACCTTTTGCCAAATGGATGGTCATAAGCGCAACCCGGTCGTCATCACCGGTATCCTGATCCAGGTCGGTTGCCAGGGCCACATCCTCTAAAAACTCACTGAGGTTTCCTGTGGCATCAGCCAGTTCCTTTTGCCCCTCAACAAAATCCTGTATCCCGTTTAACAGCTCCTCAACATTTTCCATCCGCTGTATTCCCTCCGGGGTACCATCCTTTTTGAACTCCTGTAAAATTCCGGTTTGTTTGGCTACCTGTTCAGCCAGTTGAAAGGCATCCACAGATTGGTTGGCGACCTGAAAGCTGCGGATCATCGTTACAAAATCTTCCAGTTTTCGCTTTGTGCCCCCGTGAATTTTAAGATCGATCTTATCGAGATTAGCCATAACCTCGAAAATGGATCTTTTGTAGTGATTTGCAGCTACAGTAAGCTTCTCAACAGTAGTCTGGCCTATCCCTCTTGCCGGGAAGTTAATAACCCTTTTCAGCGCCTCTTCATCTTTAGGATTAATGACCAGGCGAAGGTAAGACAGCACATCCTTGATCTCCTTACGCTGGTAGAAAGACAATCCTCCATAGATACGATAGGGAATATCCTTTCTCCTGAGGGCATCCTCAATAGCTCTTGACTGGGAATTGGTTCTGTACAACACTGCAAAATCCCCATAGGTCAGTTGCTTTTGCATGGCGTTTTCAAAAACGGATGACGCCACAAACCTTCCTTCTTCAGCATCTGTATCCGAACGGTGCACTTTAATGAGATTCCCGTCATCATTGGCGGTCCAAACCACCTTATCCAACCGGCTCTTATTTTTTTCGATCACAGAATTTGCCGCCCTTACAATATTCCCGGTTGAGCGGTAATTCTGTTCCAGGCGATACATGGCTACGTTATCATAATCTTTTTGAAAGTTCAGGATGTTGTTGATGTTCGCACCCCGAAAAGCATAAATACTTTGGGCGTCGTCGCCTACCACACATATATTCTGGTACCTGTCGCTAAGCGCCTTCACTATAAGGTATTGCGAATGATTGGTATCCTGGTACTCATCCACCAGGATATAGCGAAAACGATCCTGGTATTTAGCGAGCACCTCTGGAAACCTGGTCAGCAATTCATTGGTTTTCAGTAAGAGGTCATCAAAATCCATGGCCCCCGCCTTAAAACACCTTTCGCAATATTCATTATAGATCTCTCCCATCCGTGGTCTTTTGGCCATGGCATCGGCCTCCATCAGATCCGGATTGTTGAAATATGCCTTTACGGTGATCAGACTGTTCTTAAAGGATGAGATCCTGCTTTGTACCTGCTTGTACTTATACACATCTTTATCCAGACCCATCTCCTTGATAATAGCACTTATCAGGCGTTGAGAATCCTGGGTATCGTAAATGGTGAAATTATTGGGATACCCCAGCTTATCACCCTCGATCCTGAGGATCTTTGCGAAAACCGAGTGAAAGGTACCCATCCAAAGATTTTTGGCTTCACTACTTCCTACAATAGAGGCAATACGCCCCTTCATCTCACGCGCTGCCTTGTTGGTAAAGGTAAGTGCCAGGATATTAAACGGATCTACCCCCTGATACATCAGGTAGGCAATACGATAAGTTAACACCCGGGTTTTTCCGGATCCCGCGCCGGCAATTACCATTAATGCACCATCCTTATGTAAAACAGGCGCCCTTTGCGCATCATTCAGTTCAGCTATATAATTCTCCAAGACCTAACGCTTTAATTTTCTGAAATTTACATTCTCACATGTTCCCTGCAGGAATATCCGCATGGTACTCCTCACAAAAATTGCGACAATTTAACCAATACCTGCCTATTTCAGGCGATGTAATTTGATAATTTATAAACATCATGGATGATTATATTATATTAGCATTAAAACCAAAAACATGAATAAAAACCTACTGCTTTTTTCCTTCCTCCTTCTATCTGGATTTTTCGGCACATACGCACAGCTTCAGACCAAAACAGGCCCCATGTCCAAAAATTTCGGGCCGGTCTACCCGGTTCCCGAAGCTAATTTCCGCACAGATAAAAGCGCGAAGTTCCATGCCGTTTTTGATGTCAGCAGAAAACCGGCTGATTCCTCCCGGGTAAATCCCAGCTTAGAAACCGCAGCCCGTTACCTGAATCTACACCTGCAAAATGGATTTGAAAAGCAAAACCTGAAGGTGGCCATGGTGATTCATGGAAAAGCAGTAAAGGATCTACTGCTATCCGAATCTTACCAGCAGGAATTCGGCATCGATAATCCAAACCTGCCATTGGTGCGCACCCTGATCGAGGCAGGGGTAGAATTGGTGCTTTGCGGGCAGTCTTCTGCCTACCACGGAGTACAACTGTCCGAGACGATTCCGGGAACCCAAATGGCCCTCTCAGCAATGACCGCTTTGGTGCAACTTCAAAATGAAGGGTACCGGTTAATTCACTTTTAGTAGTTTTCAATACAACACAAAGGCATGCACGAATCTTCCATTTTATTTCTCAACTTTAAGATCAGGATAGTCGACCTTAGTAAACCAACGGGCTTTTAATACATGCCTCCATTAATAAAATGATATTCCTCCACCACCAATACCGTTAAAATAGCAGGCGATCTCGAGAGATAGTGCCGATGAGTAGATAAAAAATAATACCGACCCATGAAAAAATTTAAAATGAAAAATATTTTACCAGTCCTGATTGCAGTCATTTGTTCCGGCATTTCCGGATTACACGCCCAGAAGAACGTGGATGGTGCTATTGCAGACATTGAACAAAAGGTAATTGAATGGCGGCATTACTTCCATCAAAATCCTGAATTGTCTAACCGGGAATTCAACACTTCCACTAAAATTGCTGAACATCTCAGGTCACTCGGACTCGAAGTAAAAACAGGCGTTGCCAAAACAGGCGTTGTGGGAATATTAAAAGGGAAAGCTTCGGGAAAAGTTATCGCCCTGAGAGCAGATATCGATGCCCTTCCTGTAACCGAACGTACGGAGGTCCCCTTTAAATCTACAGTGACCACCAACTATTTAGGAAAGGAAACCGGGGTTATGCACGCATGCGGACACGACACCCATATTGCCATTCTTATGGGGGTGGCTGAAGTCTTATCCAGGAACAATGATTTTGCCGGTACGGTAAAGTTTATTTTTCAGCCTGCAGAAGAAGGCGCACCTCCGGGGGAAGAAGGAGGAGCAGAACTTATGGTTAAGGAAGGGGTTCTCAGGAATCCGGATGTAGAAGCTATTTTCGGATTACACATCAGCTCGGATACCCCTGTTGGACACATCGGATACAAGTCGGGAGGAGCCATGGCTGCATCCCAGCGTTTTGTTATCGATGTAAAAGGAAAACAGACGCACGGTTCTGCACCCTGGAACGGAACTGACCCTATTATGGTATCTGCTCAGATCATCAACGGGATGCAAACCCTGGTGAGCCGGGAAATGGAGCTCACCAAGGAAGCAGCAGTGGTCTCCGTTGGCAAGATCGCTGGTGGTGTGAGAAACAATATCATCCCTGAACGTGTAGAAATGGTAGGGACGATCCGGACTCTTGATTACGATATGCAGGCCAAACTCAATCAGCGTTTGAAAGAAATGGTACCAGCCATTGCTGCCGCCTATAATGCCGAGGCAAGTATCGATATTGCCTCGGGTTACCCTATCACCTATAACGATCCGGAACTTACCAGGTAAATGCTTCCAGCTCTTATCAAAACCGCCGGAGAGGCAAATGTAAAGGAAGAGAATGCTACCACCGGGGCTGAAGATTTTTCATTTTTCGCGAAGGAAATACCGGGATTTTATTTTTTTATCGGTGGAAAACCAGCAGATGCGGCTCCTGATGCTTATTTCCCTCATCACACCCCTGACTTTTATGTAGACGATAGTGGAATGCTTACCGGGGTAAAGGCTTTCATCAATATTGTGTATGATTACCTGCAGCCGGATAAGTAATAACAAGCAGTGTTCAGCCACGTGAAGGGATCGTTCGGGATGCCGGAATAAATCACCTTAACCCTCAGGTCAATGGTATAGCTGAGGATGAATATTTAAAAAAGTAAGAACGAAATAGTATTATTGCATTTAAAATATCAAGAACAACCATGTACGAATCTAAAATCATCGAACTTTTATTTTATCTCTTGCCTGCACTTATCACCGGGCTTATCGCTTATTACTTCTTTAACCTTCACACCAGGAACGAAGAAGGAAGAAGACGATTTCTGTTACATAAAGAAACCAAAAAGAATGCCCTGCCCCTTCGGCTACAAGCCTATGAGCGCATGGCCCTGTTTCTGGAGCGCATAAATCCTGCAAAGCTCCTGGTTCGAATTGCTCCGGCATCAGCAGATAAGGATCAATATGAATCCCTTCTGATATCGACCATAGAGAACGAATTCGACCACAATATTTCCCAGCAGATCTATATCTCAGATGAGTGCTGGAATGTGATCAAAGCCTCTAAAAATGCCACGATCCAACTTATCAGAAAGGCGGGAATGCAGTCCGATTCTGCTTCCAAATTAAGAGAAGGGCTTTTAAATGAACTTCTGGATAAGCAACCCCCATCGAATGCAGCTCTGGGGTATATTAAAAAGGAGGTAGGAGAGCTCTGGTAATATTATCCGGCCAGGTCAATGCTTTTAGCGTGGTCTGACTTTAATTTTTCGGTGCGAATGGCTGCATACTCCTTACCCTGTGCCCACCAGTCGGTCATAAGTTTTTTATTGAAATAAAGGGAGTTTTCCGTAAGGCGGGTTGGGGTGAAATAGATATTTAATTTTACATCCTTATTCATTGCTGCCAGCCGGCCTTCAATGATATCGTGGGATTCCAACTGATCAAGAACAAAGGAATAGAGATTCACCAGAAGAGAGAAGGGATTTTTACCCAAAACCTTGGAATGTTCCTTATTCTCGGTTTCCAAGATTATGGCATCCACCTCCGTGGCACCTCTTTTGATGGCTTCCCGAATGGGGATCACGCAGCCCAGACCACCATCTGCGTACTCATGTCCGTCTTTTTTTGCTAAAGACATAAAAGGCACGTAATTACAACTCATCCAGATCCAGTCACAAAAGTCTTCATAATCAAAATCATTAATAGACTTGTATTCCACACGATTCATGGAAAGATTGGAAACAGTGACCACAACATCTTTACTGCGCTCTTTTAATCTGTAGAATTCCTCCGGAGAAAGGGTGCGGCGAATATTTCGAAGCAGGTTCTTGCTCTCACCGAAAGTGCGTTTCCCTTTTATAAGCTGCCAAAGTACATTGAGGTGATTTATGGCTACATACTCCTTATCCCCTTTCTTTTTAACCACAAAAGGGTTTTTGCTGAAGATTGACCGCTGATTCACCGAAGTGTACATATCATACACTTTGTTGATATTGCCCAGGGCCAGGTGTGGGATTAAAAGACTACCCGTTGATGTTCCAAGATACAGCTCGTAATTTCGCTTTTCCTGTTCGATAAGATACTGAGCAACTCCTCCGGCGAAAGCTCCTTTGCTTCCTCCGCCGCTAATAACCAAGGCTTTCATAAAATTTCCAATTGACTTGTTTGCTGGCTTTGGAACTGTGCAAATTCATACCCTCGCTCCCACCATTCGGACATTCGTTCTTGGTTAAAGATAAGGGAATTTGTAGTTAATACAGTTGGGGTGTAATAGAAATTTATAATTGCATCATTGTGAGTTGCTGCAAATTTACCGATCCTTATATTCTGTTTTTCAATACGATCCAGCATAAAGGAAAACATATTGGTAAGCAATCCGAAGGGGTTTCGAGACGGCATACGGTTCAATTGCGTTACCTCTGTTTGCAAAATAATCGCATCCACTACCTTCGCTCCCCGCCTGATGGCCTCTTCAATTGGCACCATACACCCCATGCCTCCATCTGCGTATTCACATCCGTTGCGACGGGCGAGAGACATGAAAGGGGTATAATTGCAGGAGATCCAGATCCAGTCAGTGTAAGATTCGTAGTCGAAATCGTTAATGGAAATGTACTCTACCTGATTCAGGGAAAGATTGGATACGGTAACCACAACTTCCTGGAGTGAATTTCTAAGGGCATTGAAATCCTCCTTGGTGAAGGTTCTCTTTATCAATGCCTTAAGCTGGTGGCTCTCACCAAAGGTTTTGCTTCCGCTGAGGATGTTTCTCAACACGTTCACATGGTTAATGGCGATCTGTTCGACCCCGTACTTTTTTCGAATCACAAAAGGGCAAACGCTGAAAATATCGTCATTCGTAACCGAGGTGTACACCTTTTTTATTTCCCTTACCTTTTTAAGAGCCATATGATTCACGAGAAGGCTTCCTGTTGAGGTCCCGATATACAACCCGTACTCCCGCCTGAGATCTTCGATCAAATATTGCGCAACTCCTCCGGCAAAGGCTCCTTTGCTCCCTCCTCCTGATATTACTAATGCTCTCATAAAATCAATTCTAGGGTTTATTTGGTGCCGGAAATAACCGCTTCCATTCTGGTTTCGATAGTATCCTTCAATGGTGATTTTAAGTCAGGTAAAATACTCCTTATCTGGATCCTGGTTTCCGGGTTCGACAGCAGCCGGTCCATCATACTTTTGCAAAACCTCGAAAATTGCCAGGCCGGGTGATGCATACCCTGCATCAAATTCAGATAAGAAGCCCTGGTAAAACCCCCGATCTCATACAGCATGTTAAAAGCCTGTTGCCTGGTATCAAAAGGGTAACCCGGACCTGTATAGGCGGTTAAGTCCCCGAAGTATCGCTGTGTAAGCTCCGGATCGTCAAAAGTAAACAAAGCAAGGGCCAGCCACAGCATACGAAGCGAATGATCTTCAAAACCGATCAGCGCTTCTGTTTCCCTTAAATAACGCGAGCGATCTTCAGGATACTCGATCCATAATTTCATTAATGCCTCCTGTACCGTTATGTAACTTGGGTCTTCCAGGAGCAATTCAAATTCCTGCTTTAATGTAACGCCGATGCTGTCTGCTGATTTGGCTACCCCTGCGCGGACGTAACCATCACCTTCCTTTAGGGCATAAAGCCACAGGGAGTCCCTGTACCTGCGTGGCCAATAGGCAGATCGTTCGGTTATCAATTGTTTCAACGGGTAAAAGGAATCTGATTTAAGGGCGTTTTTGGACTCGTTAAAAAGCACCACGGGGGGAGCATTATCCTCCTCTATCTCCATGTATCGCGCAATAAAAGCATTCCTCTTCAAGCTTTGGATAGCCTCCGCTGCCGGAAACTCGGGTTGCTCCAGCCATGTCTCGCGAAATTCCTGCAGGTTAACTTCCGTATAGCCCGACAACACCTCCAAAAGGTCCTCCGTCGTGGCATTTTTGAATGCGTAGGCATTGAGAAATGCCTTTATTCCTTCCCGGAACGCCATTTCACCCATTCGCTCTCTGAGGATATGCAGCGCCCATGCCCCCTTTTCATAAAAGGTCAGACTCCCGGCTTCAGGGTCAAGTAACGACTCTCCGTTCGTGTTATCGGAAAGTGCAATAAGCTGCCTGGCTGTGCCATACAGTTTCCAGTAATAGTGATCTTCCCCAAAGATCATTTTTTCAGTGAGCAAGGCATAGTAGGTGGCAAAACCTTCCTGCAGCCAGTGGTGCTTTCCGCTTTCTTCTGTTACCAGATTACCAAACCAATGATGTGCCAGCTCATGCGCATTCACATTCACGTAGTTCCTGTCGGTGAATCCTCTGGAATCTGTGATATAATTATCTGAAAAAATGGTCAGCGTTACATTTTCCATCCCGGCATATAAAAAATCCCTCACCGGTACCTGTTTATAATTTACCCAGGGATATGGAACACCCGTTTCTTTCTCCAGGAAATCAAAGATTTGCCGTGTATACCTGTAAGTGGCCTCCACCCTGCTACTGTCTGAAGGATAATAATAGAGATGGATGGGAACTCCCGAAGACGACCGAATTTCCCGTTTATCGTACAGTCCGCCTACAAATGCCAGTAAATAACTACTGACGGGATTTTTCATTTCATACTGCCAAATGCTCTCGTCCTTCTCATGTACTACCTTTCGCAATTCCCCGTTTGCAATTACCTGGTAATCGCGGGGAAACCGGACATCCAAAGAAAATCTGACCTTTTCATTCATGTCGTCAAAAGAGGGCACCCATGATGAAGTGTATTTGCCCTGGCCCTGAGTCCATACCTGCCTTCCGCCTTCCCCATTAACCACAAGGTTATCCTCTGAAGGATACCCGGAACGCCATCCCGGAAAATACACAGCACTTTCAGGATGGGCCTTATAGATTATCTTTAAACCTTTATAGCGTCCGCGATCAAGAGAAAGGTCCAGTACAAGGCTTTTATTATAAGTCCTGAACCCTATTTCCCTTTCCCTGAAGGTCACTTTAAGAATATCCAGGTTCCTGGAAGAAAGCAGGATACTGTCTACTGGTTTGAGCACCCTGAAATTATACAATACCTCCCCTGCTATTTCCTGTGCAGCAGGATTTACCGCTATATTGATCTTACCTTCCGTAAAATCCACAGCGTCTCCATTCTGAGCAAAAAAGGAAACCGAAAACAGCAGACTGAAATACAGAAGAAATTGTTTCATTTATATGATCTTAAGCAATTACCCCTACAATGTAATCAATTTTATATTCTGCCTCCTCACCCTGCCATACCCCGCAGGAGTAAAGCAGAGGTCTGAGGTTTCAAACGAATGTTTTATATTCGTATCATGGTGCAAACAAACCTCCTGCAAACTCCCATTGATTACCTGAAAGGAGTAGGTCCGAACCGGGCTGATCTTTTGCGGCAGGAATTGGGTATTCATACCTACCAGGATCTGCTGAACCTCTTTCCAAACAGGTACCTCGATCGCACCCGTTACTATAAGATCAATGAATTGCAACGCAATAATGCAGAGGTTCAGGTCATAGGAAGGGTAGTACACCTTAAAACGGTGGAACACAAGGGCAAAAAGCGCCTTGTAGCCACCTTAAGGGATGAGACCGGAGAAATGGAATTGGTTTGGTTCCGGGCTCACAAATGGATTCGGGAAAGCCTTAAGATCAATCAGCCCTATGTGATTTTCGGTAAAACCAATTGGTTTAACGGGTTTTCCATGGCACATCCCGATATGGAGCTCCTTGAAGACCATAAGAGAAGTTTACAATCGGGCATGCAGCCTGTTTATCCGTCCACAGAGAAGCTTGCCAACAAGGGAATTACCAACAGGGTGATCAACAAACTCCTCCAGCAACTCTTCAGGGAAACGCGAGGGCGATTTTACGAAACCCTTCCCTCCGATCTTTTGGCAGAACTCAAACTAATGCCCAAGAGCGAGGCGATGATCAACATACATTTCCCCAGAAATGGCGAATTGCTGGCAAGAGCCCAATACCGGCTAAAGTTTGAGGAGCTCTTTTATATTCAATTGCAGCTAATCGCCAGGAACCTGAGCAATAAGAAGAAGATCAAGGGACTGCCCTTTGAGGAGGTAGGCGAACACTTTAAGAATTTTTATAATGACCACCTCCCCTTTGAACTCACCAACGCTCAAAAAAGGGTGATACGCGAAATCAGGAACGACCTGGGAAGCCATGCTCAAATGAACCGGTTACTTCAGGGAGATGTAGGGTCGGGAAAAACCATTGTCGCCCTAATGAGCATGCTTCTGGCAGTCGACAATAACTATCAGGCTTGCCTGGTGGCACCTACCGAGATCCTGGCACAACAGCATTATAACGGACTGTCGGCGTTGCTGGAAGGTTTGCACATCGGGATCAGGCTCCTTACCGGCTCTACATCCAGGGCAGACCGAAAGGAGATCCACGATGGATTGAAAAGCGGAAGCCTTCATATTCTTGTCGGTACCCATGCGGTGCTGGAGGACAAGGTGAAGTTTAAAAATCTCGGTCTTGCCATCATAGATGAACAACACCGTTTCGGGGTAGCACAGCGCTCCAAGTTATGGCATAAAAATCATACCCCTCCACACATCCTTGTCATGACAGCCACCCCTATACCCAGGACCCTGGCCATGAGCCTGTACGGAGACCTGGACATTTCTGTGATAGACGAACTTCCCCCCGGCCGTAAACCTATTAAAACCGTGCACAGATATGACGCCAACCGGCTAAAGGTTTTCGCCTTTATCAGAGATGAGATCAAAAAAGGAAGGCAGATCTATGTGGTCTATCCCCTGATTGAAGAATCGGAGAAACTGGATTACAAGGATCTCATGGACGGCTACGCCAGTATAGAAAGGGAATTCCCCAGGCCGGACTACCAGATCTCTGTTGTGCACGGCCGGATGAAAGCAGAAGATAAAGATTATGAAATGGACCGGTTCCTCAGAGGAGAAACCCAGATCATGATCGCTACTACTGTGATCGAAGTAGGGGTAAATGTACCTAACGCATCTGTTATGATTATCGAAAGTGCAGAGCGGTTCGGATTATCTCAGTTGCACCAGCTAAGGGGACGTGTTGGCCGGGGTGCAGAGCAGAGCTTTTGCATCCTGATGACGGGCCACAAATTATCGAACGACAGCAAAACGCGCCTGGAAACCATGTGTGCCACCAATGATGGCTTTGAAATCGCGGAAGTTGACCTCAGGTTGCGAGGCCCCGGAGACCTGATGGGCACCCAGCAAAGCGGTGTTCTTAACCTTAAGGTAGCCGATATCGTGAAAGACAATGAGATCCTTAAAGCGGCACGTTACTACGCTATCAGAACCCTTAAGGACGATCCGGGACTTAAGCAGGAAAAAAACAGACCTGTAGCCTATACTTACCAGCAGATGGCCAAACATAAAAATATCTGGACCTACATTTCCTGACACATGATAACTATCCTGATTCCAGCCATTTAAATCTGTACGCTGTCTCGTGAGCCACTCACCTGCCGGAATAGTTTGGAAATCCACCTTACAAACACCTTCGGTAAGGGGGTAAATTATAGCTGTATTATTATCTTTGCCCAGCATCTATAATCAAAAGCATGAAAATTTCATACAACTGGTTAAAACAATTCATTAATACGGATCTCGAGGTTGAAAAAGCCGGAGAGCTACTCACAGATCTTGGTTTGGAAGTTGAGGGTATCGAGCCCTTTGAATCTGTAAAAGGAGGATTAAAGGGTATCGTTGTTGGTCACGTTACCGAATGTGAACAGCATCCAAATGCAGATCGCCTCAAACTAACCAAGGTGGACCTGGGAAATGGATCACCCGTACAAATCGTATGTGGAGCCCCTAATGTTGCAAAGGGCCAAAAGGTACCCGTAGCAACCGTTGGCACTACACTATACGATAAGGATGGTGCGCCCTGGGAGATCAAAAAAGGTAAGATTCGGGGAGAGGTTTCCATGGGTATGATCTGCGCGGAAGATGAACTTGGGCTAGGTGAAAGTCATGATGGCATAATGGTTCTGGACGAAACTCTTGCCCCGGGAACACCTTGTGCAGACTTATTTAAGGTGGAAAACGATCAGGTTTTCGAGATCGGACTTACCCCAAACCGGGCAGATGCCATGAGTCATTATGGGGTGGCCAGAGACCTCAGAGCAGGTTTGCTTCAACAGGGGAAGCACTTGGAACTCATTACGCCATCCGTGAGCAGTTTTCATGTAGACAACCGTACCCTTCGTGTAGATGTTGAGGTAAAAGACAAAAAACTGTGTCCGCGGTATTGTGGATTAACCATTACAGGAGTTCGGGTTTCTGAATCCCCGGAATGGCTTAAGAACCGACTGCTGGCCATAGGTATCGCACCCAAAAATAATGTGGTTGATGTTACCAATTACGTGCTTCACGAATTGGGACAGCCTTTACACGCCTTCGATGCAGCCAAGATCGACGGCAATAAAATTGAGGTAAAAACTCTGGAGGAGGGTACTAAATTCGTCACTCTTGATGAGGTTGAGCGGGAATTAAGTGCCGAAGACCTCATGATATGCGATAAGAGCAAACCCCTGTGTATTGCCGGGGTGTTTGGAGGACTGCATTCGGGAGTTACCGAATCTACCAATCAGGTTTTCCTGGAAAGTGCATATTTCGATCCGGTATCTGTAAGGAAAACGGCCAAACGCCATGGATTAAATACAGATGCTTCCTTCCGGTTTGAAAGAGGAATCGACATCAACCTTACCAAATACTCCCTGCTGCGGGCGGCACTTTTGATTAAGGAAGTAGCCGGTGGCAATATTTCCAGCGATGTGGAGGATATCTATCCTGTGAAGTTTGAAGATTTCCAGGTATTTCTGACTTTTGACAAGATTCATAACCTGATCGGTCAGGAGATCCCCACAGAAACCATCAAGGCTATTCTAACCTCACTGGAGATCAAGATCAATAACGTAACAGAATCCGGGATCGGACTCACCATACCTTCTTACCGCGTAGATGTTCAGCGCGAGGTAGACGTGATCGAGGAAATCCTTAGGGTTTACGGTTACAACAATGTGGAGGCTAGCCAGAAATTTAATGCTTCGGTGGCCCCGACATCGCGATTCGAAGATCATAAAATAAGCAATATTGCAGGTGACCTTCTGGCTTCCAGAGGTTTTTACGAGATCATGGCCAATTCCCTGACCTCTCCAAAATACGGAGAATTAACAGACACCATCAGGGAAGAACACCAGGTAAAGATCATCAATCCGCTAAGCAATGAATTGTCGGTTTTACGCCAGAACATGCTTTTTAGCGGCCTTGAAGCTCTTAGCTACAACATCAACAGAAGAAATGGCGATATCAAACTTTTTGAGTTCGGTAAAACCTATGACCGGTTCGAAGACAAAAGGAAAGAAACAAAACATCTTACCATGTTCGTTACCGGAGAACAGCACCGGGAAAGCTGGAATGTGAAATCCGGTCCTTCCGATTTTTTCTATCTCAAAGGCACCATTGAGCTTCTGTTGGAGAGGTTAGGCATTTCCGGACTAAAAAGTAAACCCGCTAAGGAGGATTACCTGAGTGAAGGCCTCTCCTACCACGCAGGAAAAATTCCGGTGGTAAGTTTTGGACTGGTAAGTAAAAAGATCCTTAAGGCTACAGAGATCAAACAAAACGTACTTTACGCTTCTTTGAACTGGGATAACATCCTGATGCTGATCAGTAGAAAACAGGTGCTTTTTGAAGACATTCCTAAATTTCCGGAAGTAAGAAGAGACCTGGCCTTACTGATCGATGATTCGGTGAGTTTTAATGACCTGTATCAAACCGCCATGCAATCGGAAAGAAAATTACTTAAAGAAGTTCATCTCTTTGATGTGTACCAGGGCAAAAACCTTCCGGAAGGCAAAAAGTCGTATGCATTAAGTTTTATTCTCCGCGACGATGTAAAAACCCTGAATGACAAACAAATTGACAAGGTCATGCAAAAACTGCAAAACAGTTTTGAAAAGCAGTTTAACGCCAGCCTGAGATAATATCCAATAAGGGCCCGGCCTGTTCCGGGTCCTTAATTGTTTATGTTAAATTCTTACCATCCTCACCTAATTTTAACAATTACAGCACGCATTCCTCTGTAACACTCTTGTAACCAAGCTTCTATTTCCTTATTTTTGAGAAGCTATGAAAACGGTTAAATAAATCAGAGATGTTGAAAAAGACGAATGTAGAGGAAAAGTTGCGCGCTTACCGCGATCGCATCAATGCAGAGAAGAACATCCTTCACCAGGTACAATCCATCCTTAGAAAAGAACAGGAAAAAGAGGTCCTTATTGTTAATGAGTTAACCGAAGGGAAAGACGAAAATTTTAACAATTTTACGATCTCTAAACTGGATGTAGACCGGGTATACCACCTGGATCATATTAAAAAGATCTGTATCGATTACCGCCTCCGGTTTCTGGCCAGCAGGTATTTTAAAGGAAAAATACCACCCGAGGCGCTCATTGAAATCAAATCCCTGGAAAAGCAACACCAGACCCAGCTAAAAGGTTTTAAGATCATTGCGCCTTCTAAGTTATTCAAACTGGAGAATGCAGACGATCCCTTACTGTTCGCTCCCATTGGAAACGGATACTATTACCTGGTACACAAGTGGGGAGGTGATTTACACCCTATGCGTAAATTCCTGGTCATGCCATTTCGCAATTTAACAAATCTTATCATCACGGTCCTCATGGTCAGTTGGGTATGCACGAAAATGATGCCTCTAGGGCTGTTTACCGGGGAGGATGATGCAGGCAGCTTCTGGCTGCTTTATATGTTTATGTTCAAGATGATTGGTAGTATTGTTATCTTTTACGGTTTTGCCCTTGGGAAAAATTTCAATACCCATATCTGGAACAGTAAATACTTTAATGCCTGATCGTCTGGTAAATTCGAAAACTTTTAAAAAACAATCTATGACAACCGATTCATATACTCACCTGTTCACAGGAAACCAGGTTCAGGTCATGTTACTCATGGAGGAACTAAAGAAATTTGATATTATTCCGGTAACCCGAAATGAATCTGAATCGGGCCGACTGGCCGGGTTTGCCCCTCCTGTATTTAATCAGATCCAGGTTTTTATTCACAAAGATGAAATGGATAAAAGCAGGGCGGTTCTGGATAATTTACAGCATGAACTGGACAATATACAACGGGAAGACTCTGAGGAAGAGACCCGATAGCAACAATAGAAAAAGCCTGACTCTTAAAAGGGTCAGGCTTCTTTATAATGCTATAAATTAAGTATAATACAGGCTATACCTCTACTGCGTACATTTTATCTCTTTGCTCCCTGATCCCTTTATCCGTCATGTAATCATCGAAGGTAAGGTAACGGTCGATTGCTCCTTTTGGAGTGAGCTCTATAATCCTGTTTGCAACGGTTTGAGCAAACTCGTGATCATGAGTTGTCAATAATACCGTACCCGGATATTTCTTAAGGGAGTTGTTGAACGCTGTAATACTTTCAAGATCCAGGTGGTTCGTGGGCTCATCCAGCATCAGTACGTTTGCCCTTAGCATCATCATCCTGCTTAACATACAGCGAACCTTTTCACCTCCGGATAATACCCGGCATTTTTTAAGAGCCTCTTCTCCACTAAACAACATTTTCCCTAAAAATCCCCGAATATACACTTCTTCACGCTCCTCTTCGGTTTTGGCCCACTGACGCAACCAATCCACAAGATTGAGATCATTATCGAAAAAGTCAGAGTTGTCCACCGGAAGGTAGGCCTGGTTGGTGGTCACCCCCCACTGGAAGGTTCCCGCATCGGCCTTCATATTCCCGTTGACGATCTCATAGAAAGCAGTTGTCGCCCTGGAATCCCTGGAGATCACAGCTACCTTGTCTCCTTTAGCCAGGTTTATATTTACATTGCTGAATAATGGCTCTCCATCACTAGAAGCTGCTAATCCCTCTACATTCAGGATCTGGTCTCCTGCTTCCCTTTCACGATCAAAGATAAGTGCCGGGTACCTTCTGCTTGATGGCTTAATATCCTCCACTTTCAGCTTTTCCAGCATTTTCTTTCTTGAAGTTGCCTGCTTACTCTTGGCCACGTTAGCAGAGAATCGCATGATAAACTCCTGCAATTCCTTCGCCTTTTCCTCGGCCTTCTTATTCTGTTGGGCACGTTGTCTGGCCGCCAGCTGACTGCTTTCGTACCAGAACGTGTAATTACCACTGAACATATTGATCTTTCCGAAATCAATATCCGCTATATTGGTACATACGGCATCCAGAAAGTGACGGTCGTGAGACACAACAATTACTGTGTTGTCGTAGTTGGCCAGAAAGTTCTCCAGCCAGTTGATGGTTTCAAAATCCAGGTCGTTCGTAGGCTCGTCCATGATCAAGACGTCCGGATTTCCGAATAAGGCCTGGGCCAGAAGCACACGAACCTTTAATTTATTGTCCAGATCTTTCATCTGGGTGTAATGCAGATCTTCTGAAATTCCGAGGTTCGACAACAGCGCTGCAGCATCACTATCTGCATTCCAGCCATTCATCTCCTCGTAGGCCACCTGCAATTCACCAATGCGATCGGCTTTGGCATCATCATAATCTGCATACAGGGCATCCATTTCCTGCTTTATGGCAAACAGGGGCTTATTACCTCGTAGCACAGTTTCCAGTACAGGGTATTCATCATACGCATAGTGATCCTGCTCCAGGACAGACATCCTTTTACCAGGCTCCAGATGCACATGTCCGCTGGTAGCGTCCTGTTTCCCGGATAATATTTTTAGAAATGTGGATTTCCCGGCACCGTTGGCACCGATGATTCCGTAGCAGTTACCCTGGGTAAAATTTACGTTGACTTCATCAAAAAGCACACGCTTACCAAATTGAACGGAAAGGTTTGATACTGATAACATTAAGTTCCCTCTTTTAAATTATGCCGCAAAAGTAAGAAATAATGAACACATAATACAGGGAGAGCAAAGCCTAAAAAAGTCTTATTTAACTAGGCCTTAACATCAGGAATTAGGAAGCTTTTATAGATTTGTTATAATGAGGGAAAAAGGAGACAACTCCCGGAAAATTTGAACAGAACTCTGAATTCATGAAGAAATTTTTACTGGTACTTGTAGGTCTTCTGATGTACAGCTGCGATCAGGCAGATCCGGTCACCTATTTTGGTGGAGAAATCGTCAATCCAAAAGATGACTACGTGTATCTGTTCTACGAAGAAGTACAGTTGGATTCAGCAAGTCTGGACGACCAAAACCGGTTTCATTTTAGCCTTAATAATCCTGAAGAAGGAGTTTACAAATTCTTTCACGGACGGGAATACCAGTATATTCTTCTGGAAGCGCAGGACAGCCTGATGCTTCGTCTCAACACCATGGAGTTTGACGAGTCCCTGATTTTCTCCGGTATAGGTTCGGAAAAGAACAATTTTATGATCGATATGTTCTTGCTCAAAGAAGATGAGAAGAATCTGGTCGACAACTTTTACAAGGCCTCCCCGGAAATCTTCGTCAAAAAGCTGGACTCCATGAGGGCTATGAAGGTCGTCGAATACGAGGAACTGCTTTCCGAGACCGATCTTTCGCCCCTGGCTAAACACGTAACCAAGGCTACCATCGACTTCCCGTACTACACCAACAAAGAGTATTATACCGACATGCACAAATACTGGCTGGGATTAAAGGAGAAACCGGAACTGCCGGAATCTTTTTACAACCATCGCATGCAGGTAGACATTAACGATAAGTCCCTGGCACACCTGGAAGCTTATTCAAATTATGTAAATGCATATCTTGACAGATTAACCAAGGATAATTGCAGAGGAGCGTGTCAAATTGGAGGAAAATGGAGCCCCTATCACTACGGTACACATAAACTTCACCTGGTAGACAGCCTGATCTCCCTCGGTAATCTCCGTTCGAAACTCTTCGAAACTACCGCATTCAAATATTTTCAGTACGACCATCAGGAAGAAACCAATAAGAAATTCATCACCCTTTACAAAAAACTTACATCCGGTAATTCGTCTGCAGATATAGACATGGTATACCAGGCTGTTAACAACCTGCGCAAGGGCGCTACCTTTCCTGTTCTTGAGCTCTACGATAAAAAAGGTGAGAAACACCGGCTTGATTCTTCCTGGTACGATCAGAAAACGGTATTCTACACCTGGCATTCCGACCGTAAAATGCTGGCCAGGGAAAAGATCCAGCATATGACTGAAATGGCCTCCAAATATCCCGAATTTCAGTTCATCGGTATCAATCTTGATCCGGACCATCAGACCTGGCTAAACACCATGAATGAACTTGGTGTAAGCGATAAAAACCAGCTCAGAGCACCGGATATGGAATATATAGTAAAGCGGTTTGCCTACCTGCGACTTAACCGAATGGTTGTTGTGGACAAGGATGGAAAAGTTATCGAAGGATTCGGAAACATCTATAATTTCGCTCCTATAGAATATAATAAGGTGGCATCGAAATTAACCGAATCCCTGCCGGAATTATAAAGCGTTAAACATTTATTCAGTTATATTTTTTCATTAAAAAAGCCTGTACAAATTGTACAGGCTTTTCTATATCATGTGAGGTCTGCAAATTTAAATTTTGCAGCTGCTCTTAATTTCCCTTTTTATGATCTGCAAGGAATTGAGCCAGCCCAGAATCTGTTAACGGATGCTTCAGAAGTCCGGTAATGGCCGATAAAGGTCCTGTCATTACATCAGCTCCTATCCTCGCGCACTCAATCACGTGCATGGTGTGCCTAACGGAGGCGGCAAGGATCTCTGTTTCAAAACCATAATTATCATAAATGGTTCTAATATCCTGAATCAACGCCAGACCGTCAGTAGAGATATCATCAAGCCTTCCGATAAATGGAGACACATAGGTAGCCCCTGCTTTGGCAGCCAAAAGGGCCTGCCCGGAAGAAAATACCAGCGTACAGTTGGTTCTGATACCCTGATCTGAAAAATATTTAATAGCTTTAATTCCATCCTTGATCATCGGAACTTTAACCACGATCTGCTCATGAAGTTCTGCAAGCTCCTCACCTTCCCTGATAATACCTTCATAGTCGGTAGCGATCACTTCTGCAGAAACGTCACCTTCAACCAGGTTACAAATATCCACGTAGTGCTTTAAAATATTATTTCTGCCGGTGATCCCTTCTTTTGCCATCAGGGATGGGTTTGTAGTTACCCCGTCCAGTACTCCAAGAGCCTCTGCTTCCTGGATTTGCGCAAGGTTTGCCGTATCGATAAAAAATTTCATAGGTTAACTTATAAGGAGTTATGATAATTATAAACTTGTGCCGTTTGAACCTTCAAATGGCCCGGCAAAGTTATAATTTATAATGGTTAAGCAGTAATTTATTGAAAACTTTATCCGGTAAAACCTGTTTTAATTTTACCGACATCTTCTCCATAAAGGCTCCTGCCTTGTAATGCAGCTTCCTGTTCTTTTTCTCAATAATGCGTTCCACCTTTTTGCCAATAAGGGAAGGGTCTGCAGAGTCCGCCATTTGCTCATTGATCACCTTCATGACTCGTCCGTAGTGTTTTTTGTAATCTGAAGTATCCAGAACCGGAGAGTGATAACGTCCATGTGCAATATTGGTATTGAAATCACCCGGGGCAATATTGCAGATATCAATTCCCATATGGTACAATTCCATCTGCATACTTTCTGAAACCAGGCTCAGAGCTCCTTTGGTGGCACTGTACACCCCTCTGTAGGGCAATCCCATGTAACCGGCAATGGAAGTGATATTAATGATAAGACCCTTCCTGTGTGCCCTCATATAGGGCAATACTGCCTTCATCATATGAATCGGACCGTAAAAATTAGTATCAAAAGCCCTTCGTATCTCTGCTGTGGGAGTTTCTTCCAGTGGACCGGTAATACCCACGCCTGCATTGTTGATCAGTACGTCTATACGTCCCTCTTTTTCCTGAATCTCATGCGCTACAGCTATGGCATTTTCAGGATCAGTTACATCGAGTTTTAATAAAGGAAAAGGAAGTGAGTGACCTGAAAACTGCTCCGGATTTCTGCTGGTACCATATACGATGTATCCCCTGGAAACCAGGTGTGTTCCAATCGCCTTTCCGATACCTGACGAACCGCCCGTTATAAGTACAACTTTAGACATTTTTACTCAGGGTAGACAGAGTTAATTTAATCGGGAAGAAATAAAAAAAAACGGCAAGCTACCTACATCGCACCGCTGCGACCACATACCCTTGCTGCGTTCCCGCCCTGGGGGATTCTGCAGGAGCTGGTCGTGTAGGACTTGCCGGGTGCAAATATACAAACTCTTGTAGCTTTCACAATAATTTTACCATGTAAATTTTATTAAATACCTTGCCCTGAAAAAGCAACAATCCCCATGTTTACACATAAAATAATAGCCCTCAGTCTCTTATCAGTCCTCGCCTTAGGATGCGGGGGCGATAAAACAAATGCTAAAAAATTATTCAGCCTTAACGTAAATGCAGCTGACAAGAAAATCAACTATGGCGAAGAGGTAAACATCGCGCTTCAAAACCTTAAAAATCTGGAGATCGATTCGGTACAATATTTTCTGAATGATCAAAGAGTTTCCCCTGAGAACAACAAGATAGTGGTTACGCCCCCAAAGTTGGGAGAGCAATCACTTAAGGCTGCGATTTATATGGATGAAGAGCGTCTGGAAATTGAAACCGACTTCCTGGTGCTGGCCGAAAACCCTCCGCAACTGTTCACCTATGAGATTCTGAATACCTTTCCCCATCAGAAAGATGCGTTTACCCAGGGGTTTGAATTTCACGAAAACAACCTCTATGAGGGCACGGGCAGAAAAGGATTGTCCAGTCTCAGGCAGCTCAATCTGGAAACCGGAGAGGTCATTCGCAAGGCAGACCTGAATCCGAATTATTTCGGAGAAGGCATTACTATCATGAACGGGAAGATCTACCAACTAACCTGGAAGTCAGGAACAGGGTTCATTTATGACCTGGGAAGTTTTGAAAAAACAGGGAGTTTTAAATACGGAAAAAGTAAGGAAGGATGGGGCCTCACCAACGATGGCATCTCGCTTTACATGAGTGATGGTACAGATAAGATCTGGATACTTGACCCGGAAACCCTGAAGGAAACCAACCACATTCAGATCGTTACCAATACTTCCGTTTTTAATAAGGCCAACGAGCTGGAATATGTTGATGGCAAGATCTACGCCAATGTCTGGCTTAAAGACAGTGCCATGATCATTGATGCTAAAACCGGTGCCATCACCGGGGTTATCGATTTTCGGGGTTTAAAGGATAAGGTCACTCAACACGATGAACTCGATGTGTTAAACGGAATTGCATACCATCCCGAACGCAAAACTTTTTTTGTTACCGGTAAAAACTGGGACAAAATCTTTGAAGTAAATATCATTCCTAAAACCCCATGAAAATATATGAGTATGTCATAACAGTGGGACGGGAAGATATTGACGAATTGGAGCATGTGAATAATGTTCGTTATGTACAATGGGTTCAGGATGCTGCCGAAGCCCACTGGAATGCCCTTGCTACCGATGAGATGAAGGCCCGGTATATATGGATGGTATTAAGTCACCAGATCAGCTATAAAGGTCAGGCCTTTGAACAGGACCGGATTCGCATCAAAACGTATGTCACCCACTCGGAAGGGGTTACCTCCCGAAGGGTAGTGGAAATGTACCAGGAACCTTCCAACCGGCTGCTTGTAAAGGCGCAAACCGATTGGTGTTTGTTAGGTAAAGAAAGTAAACGCCCCGCTCGTCTTACGGAGGCTTTAATAGAATTATTTCAGTAAGCCGGATGGATTACATAAAAAATTCTAATTTTAGAAAAAGCTTTTCCCTATGTCCAGGTACCCGGTATTTTTGATCACTGTACTATTCGCTGCTCTTTTTTGCAGCTGCAGGGAAGACTTTACGTACCGATCATCCACCGGAGAACTGCGCTTTTCGAGAGACACCGTTTACCTTGACACTGTTTTTAATAGTCTCAGTACATCCACTTATAACCTTAAAGTATACAACACTTCGAATGACGATATCAGGATACCTGAAGTAACCCTTGAAAATGGAGAGAACAGTGCGTTCAGACTTAATGTAAACGGGCAGTCAGGCAAGACATTCACTGATGTGGAAATACCGGCCAAGGACAGCATTTACGTTTTTATTGAAGGTACTTTCGACATCACCGATTTCAACGGGCAAAGTTTCCTGGCCACTGACGCCATTAACTTTGGAAATACCACCTCCCGCCAGCAGGTGCACCTGGTAACACTTGTAAGAGATGCCGTCTTTCTCTTTCCGGACCGGAATTCGGGAATCACGGAGACCATCCCCATAGGTACAGATGAATCCGGGGAAGAGATCAGGATCTCCGGCTTTGAGCTCGATGATGATGAACTGATCTTCACCAACGAAAAGCCCTATGTTATCTACGGATACGCTGCTGTACCACCAGGAAAAACCCTGGAGATCATGGCGGGGTCAAGATTGCATTTTCATGAAGGGTCCGGTATCCTTGTACAAGACGGAGCCAGTATAAAGGTTACCGGGGAATTAAGTTCAGACCCCGTTGCCCTTGAAAACGAAGTGATCTTCGAAGGCGACAGGCTGGAACCCCTGTACAGTACAATTCCCGGACAATGGGGTACCATCTGGCTTGCACCGGGGAGCATTGACAACTCCATCAGACACCTTACGGTAAAGAATGCGATCGTAGGAATGCTTGTCGAAGGAAATGCCGGTGCTGCATCACCAAAATTATTACTGGAAAATACCAGGTTCCTTAACAGCTCCAACGTTAATATTTTAGCACGAAACACTTCTATACGCGCATCAAATACCGTCACCGGAAATGCAGGACAGGTAAGCCTGTATCTTACCGAAGGTGGCAATTACCAATTTACACACTGTACCGTGGCCAATTTCTGGAATTCCGGGTTGCGAAACTTTCCGGCACTTCTTATCGATAATTTCCGCCAGACCGATGGAGGTACTGCAGAGGTATTTCCATTGGCAGAGGCGAATTTTACCAACTCCGTCATAACAGGTAACGCCAATGTGGAGCTTGTACTCAATAATGACCCCTCTCAGGCTTTTAACATATTTTTTGACCATTGCCTTCTCCAGTTCGAAACCACCAACAGCGAACTTCTGAACAACCCATTATACGATTTTGAAAATACTTCAATTTATAAGGCCGTTATCCGCAACCAGGATCCTGGCTTCGAGGCACCGCTTGCTGAGAAATTCAGGCTAACCCCTGGTTCCGCAGCCATTGATGCCGGAAATCCGGCCACACTAGCCGACTTCCCTCTTGATATTTCGGGAATGGAAAGAGATGAATTGCCTGATGCCGGAGCTTTTGAATTTAGCGGGAATTAGTATTCTTGGCCATGATATACTTACTGAGGTATCTGGCAGCCATATTACGTTGATCCATCAACATCTGCCCTGTGAAATTTCCTGAACGGTGAAATGAAAGATCCAACATACAGGCGTTGATCCTCCCGGCAAAGGTTTTCTCATAACTCTCCCTTCTGAATCTGTGGTCAATAATTCGAAAACCCTGTTCAACCGCCTTGATCCAAGACTCCTTATCGGTGTAGAGTGTTATCACCGCTGCTGTAAAATCTTCCCCAAGAGGTACTACCGCTCCTCCCCAATTCGTCTTATCCGAGATACCCTCTGCTCCAACCGGCGTGGTCACCGAAGGTAATCCGTTTTCCATAGCACGGATCAGCTTTCCTTTTAAGCCGGCTCCGAAACGCAGAGGCACCAGGCACACCCTGGCTTGCTGCATTACAGCATCAACATCTTCTGCCCGCCCGTGAAAAACAACATTTCTTTTTAGTAATACAGAGGATGTTTTTAAGGATTCCGGCATATAGGCCCCGTAAATATGTAATTTCACTCCGGGAAGCCTCCTGTGAATTTCTTCCCATACCCCTTCTTCCAGGCACTTTATGGCATCTGCATTGGGTTCGTGAAAAAAATTCCCTATAAATACGATGTCTGCTCGGTGTTGATATCCGGGAAGTTCATTCCTCTCTTGAATTAATCCATCTTCTGCAAATAAGGGATGATAAACCAGAATATGGGCGGGAACTCCAAAAATAGATTGAAGAACTTCCATCTCGTGTTCTGAAATGATCAGCGTAAGGTCGCAGCGGTAAATAGCAGCGATCTCTCTTTTGGCTAAGGCATCCCTTTTCAATACAGCAGGATCCGGATCAAGAGGGTCACCTGCTGACTTTTGACGGAACTTCCTCAAAAAATGAAGGTCTTCAGTGTCCAGTATTCGCAACGCATTAGGCACATGTTCAGCTACCCTCCAGGAGAACTGTTCCTCCATCATAAAGCGGTCAAACAGAACGATCTGTGGATCAATGCCAGAGACCAGGGAATCAAAATTATTGTCATTCACTGCGATCTCATGGGTTGTAACCCCCAATTTACCCAGGTCAAATGCAGTATCCGGTTTTTGAGCCGGCGTACCAAATTGCACCTCATACCCTTCCTCCCGGAAAAACCGGATAAGCTGCAACATACGAATGCCCGCAGCCGAGGCCGTAGGTTCCGGCCACACATATCCTATAATGAATACCTTTTTCACACTGTAAATTTAAAATAAAAAACCCCGAAAACTGCGTTTTCAGGGTTTCTGTACATCATCAGATGTCTAATATTATTAGGATTGGAACAAAGGTCTGTGCCCCATAAGTTCCTGAACTTTTGCCTTAATGGTATCCAGTCGGGTGTCGTCGTTGTTATTCATTAAAGCCTCATCAATAAGGGTAGCTACGGTTGCCATGTCGGTTTCTTTTAATCCTCTTGTGGTTATAGCAGCTGTACCAATTCGGATCCCACTGGTAACAAAAGGACTTTGATCGTCAAAAGGCACCATATTTTTATTCACCGTGATTTCTGCCTTACCCAGGGTTTCTTCCGCCAGTTTCCCGGTCAGATCCTTATTCCTGAGATCAATAAGCATCATGTGATTATCGGTTCCCCCGGAAATAATATGATACCCCATCCCTGTTAAGGCCTCGGCCATGGCTGCCGCATTTTTCTTAACCTGAACAATATAATGAAGGAAATCGTCGGTTAGCGCCTCCCCAAAAGCAATGGCCTTTGCGGCAATGATATGTTCGAGAGGACCTCCCTGGTTACCTGGAAATACGGCACTGTCAAAAAGTGAAGACATTTTTCTCAGGTTTCCGTTCTTTAGCTTTAAACCAAATGGGTTATCAAAATCTTCTCCCATCAGGACCAGGCCTCCACGTGGCCCTCTCAGGGTTTTATGGGTGGTTGTGGTTACCACATGACAGTGAGGTACAGGGTCGTTAAGAATACCCTTGGCGATCAGGCCTGAGGGATGTGAGATATCTGCCATTAAAAGTGCTCCCACCTTATCGGCAATAGCTCTGAAACGTGCAAAGTCGATATCGCGGCTGTAGGCCGATGCTCCTGCTATAATTAACTGAGGTTTTTCCTTTTCGGCGATCTCCTCGATCTTATCGTAATTTAACAGGCCGGTTTCCTTGTCTACACCATAGAATATAGGGTTGTATAACTTCCCTGAAAAATTTACAGGAGA
This sequence comes from Robertkochia flava, assembly GCF_020166515.1. Taxonomy (GTDB): domain Bacteria; phylum Bacteroidota; class Bacteroidia; order Flavobacteriales; family Flavobacteriaceae; genus Robertkochia; species Robertkochia flava. The sequence continues at coordinate 334,631 of NZ_JAINZT010000006.1, forward strand.
CCCATGGGTGAGGTGACCTCCATGAGACAGGTCAAAGCCCAGGATCTTATCTCCCGGCTTAAGGCACGCTGCAAAAACAGCAGTATTGGCCTGAGACCCACTATGGGGTTGTACGTTGGCCCAGGCAGCACCAAAAAGCTCTTTGGCTCTTTCAATGGCAAGGGTTTCCACCTTGTCTACCACCTCGCAGCCTCCGTAATAACGCTTCCCGGGATAACCTTCGGCATATTTGTTGGTAAGAACAGAACCAGCAGCCTCCATTACCTGGTCGCTGACAAAGTTCTCTGAAGCGATTAACTCTAATCCGTTTAACTGCCTTTGTTTCTCAGCCTGGATAAGTTCAAAAATTTGCTCGTCTCTTTGCATTATACAGTTTTTCGTTAAAGAATGGTCAAAAATAGCAAATACATTCGGTAAATAAAGAGAATTTAATACCTTTAAAATCTATTTTTTGAACACAAAACCAACAACGAAAATATGCCGATTTTAGCTAATGATCCGACGAGAAAATCCTGGATAACAGTCAATAAGGATTCCGATTTCCCCATCCAGAATATTCCCTTCGGAGTTTTCTTAACACGGGATGATGTGATTACCATCGGAACAAGGATTGGTGATAAAGCCATCGATCTGGGTGCTCTGCACCAACTTGGATATTTTAAGGACATTCCGCTGACTGATGATATTTTTCTTCAGGATACATTAAATGACTTCATATCTGACGGAAAAAAAACATGGAGGCTGGTAAGGAACCGTATCGCCGAGATCTTTGACCAAACGAACCCGGAGCTAAGAGACAATAAAGAACATTGCACTATCGTATTATTCGATCTTGAAGAGATCGAGATGCAACTCCCGGTTCAGATCGGAGATTACACCGACTTTTACAGCAGTAAGGAACATGCCACCAACGTAGGCAGCATGTTCAGAGACCCTGATAATGCCTTACTTCCCAATTGGCTTCACATCCCGGTTGGCTATCACGGAAGAAGCTCCTCTATCGTTCCCAGCGGGATCCCTGTTCACCGTCCGGTTGGACAAACCTTACCCGCCGGTTCCGAAACCCCGGTTTTCGGCCCTTCTAAACTGGTAGATTTTGAATTGGAAATGGCCTTTATTACCACAGATGCAAATCATCTTGGAGAACCTATCCCGATTGAAGAAGCGGAAGACTACATCTTTGGTATGGTTTTATTTAATGACTGGAGTGCACGTGATATTCAAAAATGGGAATACGTGCCCCTGGGCCCCTTCCTGGCGAAAAACTTTGCCTCATCGATCTCTCCGTGGATCGTAACACTTGATGCCCTGGAGCCCTATCGCACTTCGAGCCCGGAGCAAGATCCCAAACCTCTGCCATACCTTCAGTATGAAGGAGAAAAGAGCTTTGATATTCACCTCGAGGTTGATCTTACCCCGGAAGGAGGAGCCGCTCAGACCATTACCCGAAGTAATTTCAAATATATGTACTGGACCATGGCTCAGCAACTCGCCCACCACACAGTGAACGGATGTAACGTAAACAGTGGCGATCTGATGGGTAGTGGTACCATCTCCGGTCCCTCGCCGGATTCCTACGGATCGATGCTGGAACTTACCTGGAGAGGAGAGCGTCCGATAAAAATGAAGGATGGCAGCGAGCGTAAGTTCATTGAAGACGGAGATACAGTTACCCTGAGAGGGTACTGTGATAACGGCACCACCCGTATTGGCTTTGGAGAAGTTAGCACCAAGCTTTTACCCACATTTAACAAAGAGAAAAAGAAGTAAATTTCATTAAGAAAATACCTATGTTTTTTAAACCCCTATATATTTTATAGGGGTTTTTTATTACTTTAGCCCCGAATCCCATAACCAACTGAAACCTATGAGGAAAGCTTTACTTCTGGCTGTATTAGTGCTTTCAACAGCCTGCAGCAGTGTTAAAAAAACACAAGTAGCACTGAATTCAGGTAATTACGACGGAGCTATTTCCATAGCCCTTGATAAACTTCGTGATAATAAAACCAAAAACGGAAATCAGCCATACATCATCATGTTAGAGCAGGCATTCGCCAAGGCCACCGACCGGGATCTTCAACAGATTCGGTTTTTGAAGGCCGGAAACAATCCTGCAGACCTGGAAACTATCTTTGAAACCTACAACAAGATCACAAACCGACAGGATCTGATTCGTCCCCTCCTCCCCCTTTACCTGAAGGATGAGAACAGAAAGGCGCAATTTGAATTCAAGGACTACACCAAACAGGTGATCGCATCCAGAAATGAGCTTTCAGATTATTTATACGAACACGCCAATCAATTACTTGAAGCAGGCAGCAGCAAGTACGATTACCGGCAGGCATACGACGATCTGAGTTACCTTAACAATATCAATCCCGGGTATAAGAATGCGGAATTTCTCATGCAGGAAGCACGAGCGCTTGGAGTTGATTATGTAAAGGTTGCCATGAGTAATTCCAGTGATAAAATCATTCCTGAAAGACTGGAAGATGATCTTCTGAACTTCAACACCTATGGCCTCAACGACCTTTGGACCGTTTATCACAACGAACCCCTGGAAGATGTAGCCTACGATTATGAAATGGAATTGAATATTAAGGAAATTAACTTCACCCCGGAACAGGTCAGTGAAAAGATCGTTATCAGGGAAAAACAGGTTCAGGACGGATATAAATATATCCTCGACCAAAACGGAAATGTCAAAAAGGACAGTCTGGGCAACGACCTAAAGGTGGAAAATTTCATTACGGTTCGGACAAAATTTCAGCGATATACTCAGTTTAAAGCTGTGAATGTGGTAGGTCAGATTAATTTTAAAGACCTGCAATCCGGTCAAATGGTAAACTCCTACCCGCTTGGCAGTGAATTCATTTTCAGGCATTTTTACGCCGAACACCAGGGTGATCAAAGAGCACTGGAAGCAGCAGACCTGGAATTGCTACAGGCAAAACTGGTTCCATTCCCCACCAATGAAGAAATGGTATATAATGCCGGGGAAGACATCAAGAACAGGGTGATCAATATCCTTAAGCAGCAACAATTCGATGAGCGCGGAACCCGCTAAAAGGATTCATTACTTTCTAAGCATATTTTTTCACCCTTGCATCAAAACGGAATTAATGATCAAAAGAATATTCCTCCTGGCTCTGGCACTGGGCAGCATGTTTGCCGCTCAGGCCCAGGAGCTGTCGGAATACGACAGGGAGCTTATGAAAATGTTTCAGGTTAGCGGAATGGAAAATACCTATACCGGACTCCTGGAAACCCTTATGAAAATGCAGGCAGAGCAGTACCTGGAAGTACCACAGGAAATCTGGACAGAGCTTAATAATGAATTTTTAAAGTACGGAATCCGGGAGTTAACAGTTATGCTTAGTCCGGTATACCAAAAGCACCTTTCCTTATCAGACCTTAGGTCCATCACCGGTTTTTACACGTCTGCACCCGGGAAGAAACTGGCAGAAGCCACCCCCGGAATTATGCAGGAATCCATGCTAATAGGTCAACAATGGGGACAGAAAATCGGAGAGGAATTTGCGAGGAAACTGGAGGCGAGAGGGTATTAAAATCGTAGAGGTTTTACCGCACCTGCAGGGCTGCTGAAGCGTAAGAATTTGTATTTTAGTCTATAAACCAGAAAAAACATCGTCGTATGCGTCCAGCTTTTTACCTATTGATCCTGATCGCCCTTGTATCCTGTGGCCAGCCACAACCTACAGAAAAGGAAAACTTGCCCCTTTACGATGTTGATGTAGAGACCCGAATTCAGGATCTTGGCATCACCCTTACCCCACCTGCGGCACCCGTAGCCAATTATGTGAACGCAACCCGTGCAGGAAATCTTGTTTTTCTTGCCGGTAAAGGGCCGAGAAAAGCAGACGGCACATACATCTCAGGCAAGGTTCCTTCCGAAGTTACCGTGGAAGAGGCCTATGCAGCAGCCCGTCTTACCGGCATTCAGCTTCTCAATGCCCTGAAAGCAGAGATCGGCGACCTGAATAAGGTTGAACAGGTGATCGAGGTTTTCGGTATGGTCAACGGCGATCCCGACTTTGGCGACCATCCTGAGGTGATCAACGGATGTTCTGATTTATTGGTCGAGATTTTCGGAGATCGGGGAAAGCATGCCCGCGCAGCGGTTGGAATGGGATCACTCCCTTCGAATATTGCTTGTGAGATCAAAATGATCGTCCTCGTCCGGGATTAAATTAAACCAATAGCGTATGAAAACAACAGATGCTCCGGTAATTGTAAGTCAATCCTTTTCATTGCCGGGGGAAAGGATTTGGGAGGCCATTACTCAGCACAGGGAGATGGTTCAGTGGTATTTTCAGGATATTCCCGATTTTCGTCCCGAAGTTGGATTTACAACCTCATTTACAGTGGAAAACGAGGGGCGTAGCTTTACGCATACCTGGGAAGTAGTTGAGGCTACCCCTAATAAATGCATTGCATATCAATGGTATTACAAGGAATATCCCGGATGCTCTGTGCTGCGCATGGAACTCCTCGATAAAGAACAGACCACCGAACTACAGGTATCTCATCTTGTCACTGCAGATTTTCCTTCCGGTATTCCCGAATTCCAACGAGAGCAATGTGAACTGGGGTGGAAATATTTTATTCAGGATGCCTTAAAGCAGTACCTGCTCGGGAAGACCGGGGAATAAATCCTTTCTTAAAATACCTAGCCCGGGATCGTCCTGTCCAAATGTCGGCAAGAAAAATGCTGACATGTCTGATAATTTCTTATTTTTAATAGACTCCATTTCTTACCCCCCCTGCCTGCAATAAACAAACCATTATGAGGTATCAGATTACCTATGCAGGAATCAATAAGGTGGTTGAGGCTGCAGACGACCTCGATTCATTACTTGACATTTCCATCCGCAACCAACTTCCTCATCTTCACGAATGCGGGGGACATGGCCGATGTACCACCTGTCGCGTAAGAGTCCTTGACGGAATACAAAATCTTACCCCGAAATCCCCGCTTGAAAAAGAAGCTTCCTTCCTGCGTAAATGGGACCCTTCCATTAGACTTGCGTGCCAGACCTACCCAAAAGGAGATGTGGTACTACAGCGACTGATATGGTCTATGGCCGAAGTCACCTCCCTGCAAAAGGAACTTGCACCAGAGGGCAAAGCCGAGGAGCGGCCCATTACCATTCTCTTCTGTGATCTTCGGAACTTTACCCCCTTGTCTTCAAAAAGCATGAATTTTGACCTGGCCTATATGCTCAACAGGTTTTACACTGCAATGGGGGAACCCATATTAATGAACAACGGCATAATCTATCAGTATGTAGGCGACGAAATTATCGGGGTATTCGGTACTACCGGCGGAACCCGGGAAAAGAACTGTACTGACGCCATCAGGGCGGCCCTGGGAATGCAATATGCCCTGGCCCATCTCAACCAGGTGGAATTAAAAGACCTGGATATGGAACTTCAATCCGGAATCGGTATCAATTTTGGAAAAGCATATGTGGGACATCTGGGACACCCCACCCACCGCCAGTTTTCGGTGATTGGTGACCCTGTAAATGTTGCCAGCAGAATTCAGGGGAAGACCAAAGAAACCGGCACTAAAATACTGATCTCAGAGAGCGTATTAAACAGTCTTCCGGAAAATGTTCTTGACACAGGTCAGAGTTTTGAGCTGGAACTCACAGGTAAGGAAGGTCTTGCCCGGTTAACTGAAGTCAGGGGATTCAGGGAGATGGATACACAACTGGAATTGCAGTCTTCGCTCCACCTTATGCTTGACGACCAGGATAAATTTGCCTCCCTCTTTTACGATAAGGTATTTAGTATCAGTCCTGAAACCCGTTCCCTGTTCAAGCGAAACATGACCGATCAGGGCCGGTTGCTTACCCATATGCTGTCGGGAATAGTCTACACCCTTGCCAGGCCCGACCACCTGGTAGAAGGCATAAGAGCCCTGGGGAGAAATCACCAAGCATACGGGGTTACCTCCGCTCATTATCCTGTGGTAAGAAAGGCCATGCTCGAAACCATAGACCAGGTGCTGGGTAATAATAAAACCCAAAACACCATGACTGCCTGGACAGAAAGTCTCGATTTTATACTGAAGGAAATGCAACAATCGCAATCGTAAACCCGGGGCACCTAACATGCCCGGAACAAGCATTGACACTCACGGAAAACCTATTGGCTGAACAGGGATTCAGGAATTACCTCAATAGCCTGTTCCGGATTACCGTCAGACAGCGCCCTGATATCAATGCGAACCGGAGGTTGTGGGTTCTGAGCTTCCGTTCCCGGTGCAGGATTTCTCTCCAGGTAAAAAATATCGACGTACCTCGATGGAAAAACAGCAGAAATCCTGGCCGGAACATCCCCTACATTTTTAAATCCGTGCGCTTGTTTGGCTCCAATAAATATGACCCCTCCCTGCTGTACGATCTGTTTCTTGTTACCCAGTCGGGCTTCAATAGTGCCCTTATCAACCATCATCACCTCTTCTGAGGTATGCATATGCAATGGGATCTGATCTCCCGGAGCAATTTTTTCACGAAAGACCACCATATTTTCCACCCTTTCTCCCTCTTTTCCGGGATCAGTGCTAAAAGAAAGATAGGAATCCGGGCGGTAATCATCCGGATCGTCAAGATCGGCAACAGAAACGTATTTAAAATTGTGTATTACGGCCATAACAGTGTTGATTTTGGTTGTACTATTAAAGGTACACAGAAAGTCACAAAAACATTTGGAAAAACTCAGGTCTCGAATTACCTAAGTCTTTCATCCTCAAATATATTCCCTCCAGAGCATTGTCTTGACATGTCAAATTACTTATATTCGTTTAAGAAATTGAAAGCTCATGACACGACAACTACTGCAAGTTTTATGCTTTTTGCTTATTGTACCGTCCTTTTTACATGCGCAATCTTCCTTCCCGGAGAAATGCCTTGGAACCTGGGAAGGTATGCTCCATATCTACAGCAGGGGCCAGCTTAAAGACAGTGTTCCTGTAACCCTGGAAGTGGAAAGAACTGCTGACCCTGCTACCTTTCAATGGGTAACCACCTATCATTCTGAAGAGCATCCTATGGTAAAACCCTATCAGCTAAAATTGCAGAAACCCGGATCCAACACCTATGTGATGATCGAAGAAGATGATGTATCCTTATTCATGTATGCTTTTGACAATAAGCTTTACAGCCTGTTTGAAACGGAAAACACCATCCTTAGCAACACCTATGAACTCAGAGATAACACCCTGTTGTTCGAGGTGAATTCCGCAAGTCAACAGGCAACCGGATCTGTGGTAAACAGCTACCAGATCGATTACCTTCAAAAAGCAGCTTTCACAAGAAAGAAACCCTGACATATTGTAAGTATTTCCCTCCCCTCCCCTTATATCTTTGGTGGATAAGTTGTTGATAACAATTATTACAAAAATTGTAAGTAATAAGCTAATTTCCATAAATTTAAACAACACAGTCGTTCAAAAACAACCCCAAAACCTTGGAATCATTACCTTTATTATGGACCAGGTATCAGAAAATTACGGCATATTGGGCAAAGGCTCCAACTCATCTAATCAAACTTCTTTCAGCTCCCATTCGGAGAAGAGAAGCTCCGGAGAGATGGTCAAAAAAATAAACTCACCGCTGTTTCTCAGCGATGAAGAGCTTGAACTTATCAAAGACCGGATCCGGAAAAAGCACCATACCAATACCACCCGGCTTTTAATACTCTATGGTCTGCTGCTCATTATCCTGCTTTCGATCTTCAGTTATTTTGATTTTCTGGGGTAACCCTTCCCCCGTCAGGGGTATGTCTGAAATGAATCACCTGTATGTAAGTGCATTTCCTATTCTGAAGCCCATCAAAATAAAACTTCCTGTTATTACCTTCTAAGTTCCTGCTTTCCGTTGCATATGCATCAAGGTGAATACATCACCTTCACATAAGACAAGCCACTGAATCGGCACCCGGAACCATTCCAGGCTCTCTAGAATGCCTTCCGTAACGATCCCAACTTTTGATCGCCCTGAAACCCTCTTACGCAACCAGGCTCATTCCATGTTTTATTGTAAATTACTATAATTCAAACCCTTCGTTTTAACAATATGCAATCCTTTACCCTCAGGCAAGCGACCAAGGACGATTACCCCGGGATATATGTTCTTCTCAGGAAAGCCTTTAAAGATGATGAAAACAGTGCTCACAACGAAGCAGAGATCGTTGCAGGACTCCTTAGGGAGGAATCCTTTTTAGCGGAGTTTTCAATAGTGGCTGTAATGGACGATCAGATCATAGGCTATATCCTCCTTTCACCAATTGAAATTATAAATGGCCCCGAAGTAAACAAGGCCCTGGCCCTCGCACCCCTGGCCGTGCATCCATCCTTGCAGCGCATGGGTATAGGTGCGGCGCTTATAGAAAAAGTACATGAGCTAGCCGAAGAAAAAGGTCACTCCCTTATCCTAGTAACAGGACATGACACCTATTACCCCAGATTTGGGTACCGGGAAGCCAAAAATTATAGTATCAGCGTTCCCTTTAATATCCCATCGAAATTTGTCATGGTAAAATTCCTGAACGGTTATTCGGGAAAGGCCATTAGTGGAAAGGTAAAATACCCTGCCCCTTTCTATTACTAAACAGATGCTGTTTTTTTGTAACATAAGGAGACGATATACTACTAACAGGTTAGAAATAACCGTTATATGACCATTCCCATTCCCAGAACAGGATTTCAACGACTCTTATTTTTGATCTTTCCCCTTTTGGCCATTACTACAGCCTGGATCATGACCGGCGACCCGGAACTCATAAAAAAGCCGGGAATAAGCCTCGGGATCACAGTAGATCTTATTTTCTTAATCCCGGTATCTTGGTTCTTTTTTATCAGAAGAACTCAAATTCCCCTCATCACCCTGGTACCGGTAACCCTCATCTGTATCGGACTCACTTCTGTTCTACTGCCGCAACAGTACCAGGAAGAGTTGTCCTTTGTAAAGCTTTATCTTGTTCCTATTCTGGAACTGGGAGTGATCCTGTTTATTATTTTAAAGACCAGTATGGCCATGTCCCGGATCCGAAAAAACCTTGATCCCGGGAGAGATGCATATGAGGTGATCAGGTCTACCTGCAAAAGTATGATCCAATCAGAAAAAGTCGCTTTGATCCTGGCCACAGAGGCAGCCATGTTCTATTATGCCTTTGCCGCGTGGAGCTCTGTTCCTACAAAAAAAGGTCAATTCTCCGGGTATAAGGAAAGTGGGGTCATTCCCATTCTTTGCGGAGTTTTGCTCATTCTGTTGATCGAAACTATCTGGCTGCACAAGTACCTTCTTACCCTTAGTTCAGTCCTGGCCTGGATCGTTCTTGGCTTAAGCATTTACTCCGGCATCCAACTTTTCGCACATTTAAAGGCCTTACGAAACAGGGCACACTCCCTAAATGAAACCGATCTAACCCTCAGGTACGGTTTATTTTCTGAGGTTACCATTCCATACGGGTTTATCCGAGAAATTGTGCTTACTTCTGAGCTACCTGAAAAAGGAACTTCCAAGAAACTGGCATTACTTGGCGAAATGGAACCGCATAATACGGTATTGAAACTTACCCGGCCTGTCTTTATAAGAAAGGTCTATGGCCTGAGGGCAAAAGCCACCGAAATTTGTTTTCAATGCGACCACAATAAGGAACTTCAATTACAATTAAAGGAAAGGATTCAGAAACAACAGGGTCAGGAATAACAGGAATACTAAAGAACACCCGGAAATGGAGTATTAAGAATGGGGAGTTCAGTCGTTTTTTTAGTAGCTAGATAATTCAGATATTTGAAAAAACCTCCGAAACATGGAAAAAGTGAGCTTACAAAATCATTGGGAAGAAGTATATAAGAAGCAAGATTCCCCTGAAGCTGTAAGCTGGTACCAGGAGCACCCCCAGGTTGTAATGGAATGGATCGAGGAGCTACTCCCCGACCGATCTTCTTCTATCATAGACATCGGGGGTGGCGACAGCACGCTGGCACATGCACTGCTGCAGAAAGGCTACCAGCACGTATCGGTTTTAGACATCTCCTGTAATGCGCTGCAGAGAGCACGTAAAAACCTGGGAGAAGAGGCCTTAAAGGTCAACTGGATCTGTGAAGATGCAGCCGTATTCCAGCCCTCAAAGTCATACGACCTTTGGCACGACCGGGCCGCCTTCCATTTTCTGAATTCCAAAAAGCAAAAAGAAGGCTACAAACAGGCACTTACAGCCGGGGTAAAACCCGGTGGTTGGGTAATGCTGGCAACATTTTCCAAGGAAGGTCCTCGGCGGTGTAGTGGTTTAGACATCACACAATACTCCAAAAAAGAACTTCAGGATTTCATGGGCAGAGCCTTTAAGCTCGAAAAGGCGGTGTTTTTCGATCATACAACTCCCGGGGGTAAGGTGCAGAATTTCCTCTACACCCTTTTCAAGCGCATCTGATCTTCTAGAGATGTTTTAGAATCTCTCCCATATGGATTCCCGTATGTGATTCGTCATAAACCACCTCCCCTTTTTTAATAAGGAGGATTTGCGGACTTTCATGACGAACACCGAAGGCTTCAGCCACCATGTCAGATACTCTGCGGTACTTGATCAGGTCTATAAAATAGGGTTTTAGGCCTTCCCCTCCAGGTTCATATTCCCGTTCCAGGCGATTTAAAACCATAGAACTGATCCCACAACGGGTACTGTGCTTATAGATCAGAACGGGAATATCGTAAGACATCTCCCGAATCTGTTCTAATTGCCTCTCATCCTGTAATTGCTCCCAGGGAAGTGACGTTTTTTCAGGATCCCCGTTACTTCCTAAAAAAGAACCAAATAGCTTCATTTCTCAAAGGTTTTCTCTCATTTTGGCGTACATCCCAAAAACATTCCAACGTCAAATTGTCTGTATAAATTCTTCATTACCAGCCATTTTGACCGATTATATGCTTTGGAATATTTATTGACTTCATGCAGGCATAAGATAATTGTAAAAAGGAAATTAAGCATATGAATTTAAATAATTTCACCATAAAATCGCAGGAGGCCATACAGCAAGCCCAGCAGATCGCTCAGGGCTATGGTCATCAGCAAATAGAGAACGAACATATTTTCAAGGCCCTTTTAGAGGTGGATGAAAATGTGATTCCTTATATTCTAAAAAAGCTGAACGTAAATATCAGTCTGCTCTCGCAGATGGTAGACAGCACCTTGATAAGCTTCCCTAAAGTGGAAGGTGCAGAGCTTATGTTGTCCAGAGATGCAGGGACCACGCTTAACGAGGCCGGAAACCTGGCCAAAAAAATGAAAGATGAGTATGTAAGTGTAGAACACCTGTTCTGGGCGATTTTTAAATCCAGAAGTAAGGTGGCACAAATGCTCAAGGATCAGGGAGTCACCGAGAAGGCTATACAGGCAGCCCTTGAAGAACTGCGCAAGGGAGACCGGGTAACTTCCGCCAGTGCAGAAGACACCTATAATTCCCTGAACAAGTATGCAAAGAACCTGAACCAGCTTGCCAACGACGGAAAGCTCGACCCTGTTATCGGCCGGGACGAGGAGATCAGAAGGGTCCTGCAAATTCTTTCCAGGAGAACAAAGAACAACCCCATGCTGGTTGGTGAACCGGGAGTTGGTAAAACGGCTATTGCTGAAGGACTTGCCCACAGGATTATTCAGGGCGATGTTCCGGAGAATCTCAAGGACAAGCAGATTTTCTCTCTCGATATGGGAGCGCTGATCGCCGGTGCGAAATACAAGGGGGAATTTGAAGAGCGACTTAAGGCGGTTATCAAAGAGGTGACCTCTTCAGATGGCAACATTGTGCTTTTTATTGATGAAATACACACCTTGGTGGGGGCCGGTGGCGGACAAGGTGCCATGGACGCCGCAAATATTTTGAAACCCGCCCTGGCCAGAGGTGAACTCCGCGCTATTGGAGCTACTACTCTGGATGAGTATCAAAAATATTTTGAAAAGGATAAGGCCCTGGAAAGGCGATTCCAGAAAGTAATGGTGAATGAGCCGGATACGGAAAGTGCCATTTCCATTCTTCGGGGAATAAAGGAAAAATATGAAACCCACCACAAGGTACGGATCAAGGATGAAGCCATTATTGCTGCAGTTGAATTGTCTCAACGGTATATCACCAACCGATTTTTACCGGACAAGGCCATAGACCTGATGGATGAGGCTGCTTCCAAGCTCCGGATGGAGATCAATTCAAAACCCGAAGACCTGGATGTACTTGATCGTAAGATCATGCAGCTCGAGATCGAGATCGAAGCCATAAAAAGGGAAGATGATGAAAGCAAGCTCAAAAGTCTGAATGCCGAACTGGCCAACCTCAAGGAAGAGCGGCATGAGGTTTTTGCTAAATGGTCCAGCGAAAAAGAGATCGTCGATAAGGTACAGGCAACCAAAGAGGATATCGAACAGTTCAAACTGGAGGCCGAAAAGGCTGAAAGGGAAGGCGATTACGGAAAGGTGGCTGAGTTGCGTTACGGGAAGATCAAAGAGGCCCAGGAAGCCCTGGAGAAGAGCCAGGACGAGCTGCGACAACAGCAGGAAAGTGGTAAAAGTCTCATCAAGGAAGAAGTGACCAACGAGGATATTGCCGAGGTAGTGGCCAAGTGGACCGGGATTCCTGTGACTAAAATGCTCCAGAGTGAACGGGAAAAACTTTTACGACTGGAAGATGAATTGCACAGACGTGTGGTAGGTCAGGAAGAGGCCATCCAAAGTGTGTCTGATGCGATCCGCAGAAGCCGGGCAGGGTTACAGGATATGAAAAAGCCTATCGGTTCCTTTCTGTTCCTGGGTACTACCGGGGTCGGTAAAACTGAACTTGCAAAAGCTCTGGCCGAATATTTGTTTGACGATGAAAGCGCAATGACCCGAATCGATATGAGTGAATACCAGGAAAGGCATGCAGTAAGTCGCCTGGTAGGAGCACCTCCGGGATATGTGGGTTATGATGAAGGCGGGCAGCTTACTGAAGCCGTACGACGAAAACCCTACTCGGTAGTGCTGCTCGATGAGATCGAGAAAGCCCATCCCGATACATTCAACATCCTGTTACAGGTTTTGGATGAAGGCCGCCTCACAGATAACAAGGGCCGCCTGGCAGATTTTAAGAACACTATCATTATCATGACCAGTAATATGGGGAGTCATATCATTCAGGAGAAATTCGAAAACACCAATGACATCAACAGCGCCACAGAGGCAGCCAAGGTGGAAGTTCTTGGGTTGCTCAAGCAAAGTGTACGGCCTGAATTTCTGAATCGGATCGATGACATCATCATGTTTACCCCGCTTACGGAAGACAACATCAGGAATATTGTGGAGTTGCAATTAAAGCAAGTGACTCGTATGGTAGCCAAACAGGGCATTACCATGGATGCAACCCCTGAAGCGGTGGATCACCTGGCAAAACGAGGGTATGACCCTCAATACGGAGCGCGGCCGGTGAAAAGAGTAATACAGAAAGAAGTGATGAATGAACTTTCTAAAGAGATTTTGTCCGGGAAAATAAGTACAGACAGTATTATACTGCTCGATGCCTTTAACGATGAGATCGTTTTTCGCAATCAGGATGACCTGGTGAATAAAGCGGATATATAATGTAAGGAATGCAAATAAGCAGCGACTATTCACCCGATAGTTTGCTTAAGATGAAGGTAGATAATTCGTGATTGAATTATTTAGTTTTAAGTTGGTTGGTTAGTAAGCCCCTTTCGGAATACGGAAGGGGCTTTTTTTATAATCCTTAGGAAAGAATCTTGGAAAATACCAATCAGTATTATTATATTGGTCATGTGAAACCCTGGTTATGACCACAAAAGCAGAAAGAACCACCCAATTCATTGTACAGACCATTGCCCCAATCTTCAACAGAAAGGGGTATGCCGCAACCAGCCTTAATGATATTACTTCTGCCACCGGTCTCACCAAAGGAGCTGTTTACGGGAATTTTGAGAATAAGGAAACGCTTTATTTGTATTGTTTCGACCATCTGGCCAACCTGGTAATTTCCAACCTGGAACAGCAGGTAGCTTTAGAAAACGATCCTATGGAAGCCTTATTACAGTTTGCAAATTTCTATAAAGGATATTACGAATTCACAGATGCTATAGGCGGGTGCCCGATCGTTAACTTTGGAACAGACAGTAAATTCCAGAATGGCGATATGACCAGAAAGGTACAGGAGGCCATCCACCATATTGAAATGATCATGGCCAGCTTAATTGAAAAGGGAAAACTGAACGGGGCTATTCGAAGGAATATCAAGGGTGATGTCTATTCAAAGAGGTTTTATTCGCTGATCCAGGGTGCCGTTTACATGACCCAGGTTACCAATGATCCCTCCTATCTCAGAGATGCCATGAATGTTATTATTGACACCATGAACCAACGCTTTAAAACCACTTCTTCATGAATCCCATCAGCAGCTATATAGATCACACCCTCCTGGACCCTCTGGCCACTGGCAAAGCTATTGAAAGCCTATGTGAAGAGGCTATGATCTACAGTTTTCATTCGGTATGTGTTCATGGGTGCCATGTTCAACAGTGCCGGGAACTTCTTCGGGATTCCGAAGTAGTGGTATGCGCCGTTGTAGGTTTTCCGCTGGGTGCCGGCTCTACCACGGCAAAGGTTCGTGAGGCAGAAGATGCCATTGCGCATGGGGCCTCTGAAATTGATATGGTCATAAACCAGGGGTGGGTCAAGGAAAATGAATATCACAAGATCCTTCAGGAAGTACACTTTGTAAAGGATGTCATAGGTGGTGCCGTACTTAAAGTAATTATTGAAACTGCCAACCTCACCAAAGAAGAAATCGTTAATTGCGCGAGAACGGTGGTTGAAGGGGGAGCAGATTTCGTTAAGACCTCCACCGGTTTTGGTAATCGGGGTGCATCCCTGGAAGATATTAAAATCATAAAAAATACCATCGGGAATTCTGCAGCGATCAAGGCTTCAGGAGGCATTCGTAATTACGAGGATGCCATGAAATTTATCGAGGCCGGAGCCGGACGAATTGGAACTTCCAGTGGAGTAAAAATGGTCGGTTCCTTTGGTAAATCTTAATTAAGACTCAGGCCTTCCCCTATGGAATCAGGCACCCGAACCATTAAGCTTTTGGATTTCGGGGCACTCTTAACAGGAGTATAATCCCCAGAACAAAAGCAATCCCTATGAAGATCACCGAATTCCGAACACTTTCACTGAGTTGAGCTATTAGGGCGTAAAGTGACATTCCTATTACAATTCCCACTTTTTCGGAAACATCGTAAAAACTGAAGTACGAGGTAGTATCGGGCGTTTTGGGCAGGAATTTAGAATAGGTAGACCGTGACAAGGCCTGAATTCCTCCCATGACCAGTCCCACGATAGCAGCAGTTACATAAAACTGCTGCGGGGTTTCAATAAAATAAGCATAGATACAAATACCTACCCATATGATATTTATCCCGATAAGTGCAGGGATATTCCCGTATAAAAATGAGGCCTTTGAGGTTAACCAGGCACCGAGTATGGCCACCAGCTGTATGAGCAGGATAGAAACGATAAGTCCCATGGTACGTTCTTCTGCACTCCCCCAGGCTAACTCTTCTTCAGCAAAATAAGAGGCCACCAGCATTACCGTTTGCACCCCCATGCTGTAGACAAAAAAAGCTCCTAAATAGCGTTTCAACCTTCGGTCTTCTCCCAGATTGTTCCATACCATTTTTAATTCCCTGAAGCCACTGAACAGAACTTCCCTGTGTACCTTTCCACGGTTCTCATTCCCGTGTGGCAGGAAATAAAAACTGTACTGGGCAAAACCTGCCCACCAGACCCCTACCATAACAAAAGACAACCGGGTGGGTAAACCAGCACCCACAAAGCCAAACCAATCGTATTTAAGGATCATGATTAAATTGATCACCAGAAGAAGTACACTCCCGATATACCCCCAGGAATACCCTTTGGCGCTTATGTCATCCTGTTGCTCAGGATAGGCTATATCCGGCAGATAGGAATTGTAGAATACCAAACTCCCCCAAAACCCGATCAATCCGAGAAAATAAACAATCAAACCGTAATACAAATTTTCAAGGCTGAACCAGTAGAGTCCAATACTGGAAAGGGATCCGAGATAACAGAAAAACTTAAGGAACATCTTTTTATTTCCCACATAATCGGCAACTCCGGACAGGATCGGACTGATAATGGAAATCACGAAGAATGCGGCTGCAGTAACATACATGATAAGAGGGGCCCTGGCGATCATCCCGCCAAAGACCTCAACTTTCTCTATACCCGCTTCCCGGAATAAAGCCCCGTAGTACAAAGGGAAAATTGCGGAGGCAATCGTTAAACTGTAAACCGAATTAGACCAGTCATAGAATGCCCAGGCATGGAGCAGTTTTCTGCTTCCTTTTTCCAATTGTTTCATAGTTTTAGGGTATAAAAAAGCCGTTCTTTTAAAGGAACGGCGGCTAATATATTGAATTAATCCTTCTACCGGGTTATTTTTCAAAATTTGTCACCCCGTATTTCCGGGCCTCCGCTTTTGCATTCGGGGCGTTTTCTCTGAGATTTTGAATCCTCGTACTGCTGCTGGGGTGCGTGCTGAGGATTTCCGGCGGGCCACTGCCGTTGGTCTTTTCCATGCGTACCCAAAGATTGGCAGCTTCCATCGGATCATATCCTGCAATAGCCATCAGGCGTTGCCCGATAATGTCGGCTTCAGTTTCATGACTTCGGCTAAAAGGCAGCATCACTCCTACACTGGATCCTACCCCATAGGCAGCATTAAACAAAAGGTTCTTATCACTGTCGTTCATGGTAGCGACGTTTCCTACCACCAGACCCACCTGTTGCAGGGTCCCTGCACTCATGCGTTGTGCCCCGTGATCGGCCAGAGCATGAGCGATCTCATGTCCCATAACGGCCGCAATGCCTGCTTCCGACTCACAAACAGGCAGGATTCCGGTATAAAATACAATCTTTCCTCCGGGCATACACCAGGCATTGAGGTCTTCACTTTTTACCAGATTAAATTCCCACTGGTAATCCTTCAGGTAACCGGGGTAACCATTGGTATCGAACCAGGTCTCTGCGGCATTCTTGATGCGTTGCCCGACCCGCTTGATCTTTTCGGCTTCGGCGGTACCGGTTATCACCTCGTTTTCCGCTAAAAATGCATTGTATTGTTTAAATGCAGTTGGAAACAAACTGCTGTTATCCTGAAAATTGAGGGTTTGTTTACCTGTAAACGGATTGGTTTTACAGGAAACTATCAACAACAGAAAAACAGAAACTTTAAGTAACTTCTTCATCAAATATTAATTTAGCAGGTATAAAAAACTATTCTCCTATGATGTGTAATTCCGTAAAGTTCTTTGGTATTACCATACTCTGATCTCCGTTAAGCTTTACTTCGCTAAAGGGGATCTCGGCATTATCCAATTGAATCGCCTTCACTTTAAAGGGGATACCGTGAAGCTTTATTTTAAAATGTTCATAGGTCGTATCGTACTTCCCTTCCTTAAAATGCTGAATGATCAACTCATTCTTTCTTCCCGTAAGACGGAACTTTCTCAGGCTGTAACGGCCCTTCCTGTAATCAAATCCGTCCCCGGCATCCTCATAAACCCTGGATATTTCAGTACCTTCGGTATAATATACTTCCAGCTTCAGCTCTTCGATCACCTTCTCCCCCACATATTGCTGCACCGGCCATACCGGGATAATGGCTCCCTCTTTAACAAATAAGGGGATGGTATCCAGGTCAGACTCTACCCAGGTTTCCTTTCCTCCCAACAGCTTTTCATCTGTCCAATAGTTATACCAGTTACCCCTGGGCAGGTACATTCTTCTCCCCTTGGCATTGGGTTCCAGGATCGGGCATACCAACATGTGATTCCCGAAAATGAACTCATCATTCCTGTAATGCGTGTGCTGATCTTCCTGATCGTAATACACCAAAGACTTTAACATTGGAACACCGTCGTTCATATATTCCCAGAACATGGTATAGAGGTAGGGCAACAACTTATAGCGCAGTTCAATGAATTTTCTGGTAATGTCTGTAACCTCGCTATCAAACGACCAGGGTTCCTGATCGCCGTGATCTCCGCTGGAATGCACCCTGCAGAACGGATGAAAAACTCCCAGCTGTATCCATCGCGTAAAGAGTTCTCCGGAAGGCTGCTCGGCAAATCCGCCGATATCAGATCCGGTGAAAGACATCCCGCTAAGACACATCCGCTGCACCTGTACATTGGCGATCCAGAGATGTTCCCAGGTAGCCACATTATCTCCGGTCCAGGAAGAGGTATAGCGCTGAGCTCCCGAATACGCTGCCCTGGTAATTACAAAAGGACGTTTTGGGAAGGTGTACTTTCGCATGCCTTCATAGGTGGCCCTGGCCATTTGCATCCCGTAAATGTTATGGGCTTTTCGGTGACTGCAGGGATGCCCGTCATAATTGTGGCGTACATCGTCAGGAAAGGTTTTCCCCGGCACTTCCATCACTGCCGGTTCATTCATGTCATTCCAGATACCGCGAACGCCCACTTCAGCAATCAGCTCCTTGTAGAGCCCTGCCCACCACTCCCGCACTTCAGGATTGGTAAAATCCGGGAAATTGCATTCTCCGGGCCACACCTTTCCCTTCATATAAGGCCCATCGGCCCTTTTACAGAAATAATCCTTCTCCACAGCTTCCCGATACACCGGGTAATCCTTATCGATCTTTATTCCCGGATCAATGATCGCAACGGTCTTAAAACCATCTTCCAGAAGCTCTTTTACCATTCCCTTAGGGTCGGGAAAGTAGTCTTTGTTCCAGGTAAAACAACGAAAACCATCCATATAATCGATATCCAGGTAGATCGCATCACAGGGAATCTTCATCGCGCGAAAGGTTCTGGTAACCTCTTTTACCCTGCTCTCCGGATAATAGCTCCACTTACACTGTTGAAACCCGAGTGTCCATAGAGGAGGAAGTTCGGGTTTACCGGTAAGGTCTGTATATCCGTGTACCACTTCAGACACCTTAGGCCCGTAAATGAAATAATAGTTCATCTCTCCCCCATCGGCCCAGAACGAGGTCACATTTCTTCGCTCATGGCAGAAATCGAAATGGGTTTTAAAGGTATTGTCAAAAAAGATTCCGTAAGCCGTTTTGTGATGCAGCCCCAGATAAAAAGGAACTGCCTTGTAAAGCGGATTCTGATCTTTTCCGAATGCATATTGATCGGTATTCCAGTTCTCTACCCGCTTCCCTCTCATGTTCAACTGAGAAGGTTTATCGCCCATGCCGTAATAGCTTTCCGATTCCTGAGCGTGTTTGCTCATCTTTACAATATTACCACCGTAATGGTAACTCTCTTCCCAGTGAAAACCCAGCTCATCTTCGTTAATGATATTCCCCTCCAGGTCAAGGACGGCAATCCTCAGGTCTTTTTTAGAAATCCTGACTTCAAGTTTTGCTGTTAATACCCTGTAATAAGTGGGTTCCTCAACCACCTCCAGATGATTATATCCATAATTGGCATCTTCAGATATAGCATAGGAGAAATCCGATTCGAACCCCTCTTCGGTGGCGTAACGAAACCGTAGGATGCTGTCTCTTAAAACAGTGATCTGAAGGCTTACCAGGTTTTCTGTAGTGAAGGTTACCTTGTCGACATCCTTTTTATAATTTAGTATATGGGTGGGGTATAAATTCCCTTTATATTCAAGTTCTGTATTGGTGATCATATCTTCATTTTTCGCTCCCTAAAATAAGAGATTTCCTTATACTGTCACCTAAAAAACTACGAAATATAAAAGGCTACCATAGCCAGGGGCGGCAAAACAACAGATGCCGATTTCTCTCTTCCGTTCCATGGACTATCGAGGATGTCTATCGATTTTTTATTGCTCATACCACTTCCTCCGTACTTTTTATAATCACTGTTAAACACCTGAACCAGAGACTTCCCGGATGGCAGACCGATGCGGTAATCTTCCCGGGGCACCGGGGTCATATTACAGGCTATAACCAGGTGATTTTCTTCCTTGTGTCCCTTTCGCATAAATACCAGTACCGAATTCTCTGCATCTCCGTAATTTATCCATTCGAAACCTTCTGAAGAGAATTGCTTTTCATGTAAAGCCGGTTCCTTCCTATAAAGTTTATTCAGGTCGGTAACCAGCTGTTGTATTCCCTGGTGACTGGGGTACTGCAATAAATGCCAGTCCAGGCTGTTTTGAAAATTCCACTCTTCTCCCTGTCCGAATTCGCCCCCCATAAAAAGAAGTTTACCTCCCGGATGCGTATACATATAGCTAAATAACAAGCGAAGGTTGGCAAAACGCTGCCATTCATCTCCCGGCATACGACCCAAAATGGACTTTTTCCCATATACGACCTCATCATGACTCAAAGGCAGCATAAAGTTTTCGGTAAAGGCATAGGTCATACTAAAAGTAATATCATTCTGATGGTGACGACGATGTATGGAATCCTTCTTAAAATACTCCAGGGTGTCGTGCATCCAGCCCATCATCCACTTCATTCCAAATCCTAATCCTCCCAGAGATACAGGCTTGGTAACCATTGGAAAGGAAGTTGACTCTTCTGCTATGGTCTGAATCCCTTTAAAGGTACTGTAAACCGCTTCGTTGAGGTCTTTCATAAAAGCGATGGCCTCCAGGTTCTCTCTGCCCCCAAATTCATTGGGCTCCCATTCCCCTTCTTCCCGGCTGTAATCGAGATAAAGCATGGAAGCTACGGCATCAACCCTAAGTCCGTCAGCATGAAACTTATCCAACCAGAAAAAGGCATTACTGATCAGGAAAGATTTGACCTCATTACGGCCGTAATTAAATATCAGGCTTTTCCAATCCGGGTGATAACCACGCCTTCTGTCTGGATGTTCATACAAATGTGATCCATCAAAAAATCCTAATCCATGTGCATCTTCCGGGAAATGGGAGGGCACCCAGTCCAGGAGCACACCCACACCCGCCTGGTGCAGTTTATCGATCAGAAGCATGAGGTCTTCTGGCTTTCCGAATCTGGAAGTTGGCGCGAAGTACCCGGTGAGCTGGTACCCCCAGGACGGATCGTAGGGATATTCCATTACCGGCATGAATTCGACATGGGTAAATTGCATTTTTGTGACATAGGCCACCAGCTCCTCTGCCAGCTCCACATAATTTAAAGCCCTTCCTCCATCTTCCACCTTTCGTTTCCACGACCCCAGGTGCAGCTCGTATACAGAGAACGGGCGGTCCAGGGCATTGTGCTCCTCCCGGGTTGCCATCCAGGAGGCGTCTTTCCAATGGTAGTCGTGCTTCCAGGTAAGGGATGCAGTTTGCGGAGGTTTTTCACAATAAAAGGCATATGGGTCTGCCTTTTCGGTTTTAATATCGTTGTGATGAGAATGTATCTTAAACTTATAGCGGGCACCCTGGGTGATCTCCGGGATAAAACCCTCCCAGATCCCTGAGCCGTCCCAACGCACCTGGAGCGGATGATCGCCTTCCAGCCAGTAATTAAAATCTCCGATTACCGATACAGCCTTGGCACTGGGGGCCCAAACGGCAAAATAACATCCTTTTACCCCATCCTTTTCTATAAGGTGGGCACCGAATTTTTCGTAAAGTTTATAGTGTTTTCCGGCTTTAAAAAGATGAATATCAAATTCCGTGAAAAGACTGTGCGGTTGCACCTGATTGCTCATAGTATATAGATTATATATTCTTTAATCGGTTTCATCCAGGATACTCATGATCCCTTCCAGGGGTATGACCGCCCAGAGCGGCCTCGAATTCATTTCATACCCAAGTTCGTATACCGCTTTTTCAAGCAGGCAGTATTTTAATACATAGGTACGTTCTCCAAGGTAACCGATACTCAGGTTTTTTGCTCTTACCAGATCTATGTAGGTATCGGAGAACACGGCGATCATATAACGGTATAAGATCTCCCCGGCCTTAAAGAGCTGCTCCCTGGTCAAGGGATAATCTTCTTCATGATTAAAGATCGTCGCATAGATGGCATAATGGAACGATCGAAACATCCCGGCCACATCCTTGAGAGGGGGTTGTTTTACCTTCCGGTCTCTGATAGTGCTTTCGGGCTCGCCTTCAAAATCGAGGATATAAAAATCATCATCCTTCACCAAAACCTGACCCAGGTGATAATCGCCATGGATACGAATGCGTTCCCCTTTAAGTCTTGTCCAGTCAAAATCCACGAAACGTTTCCGGATCTCATTCTTGCGTTCCAGAAACTCTTGTGCCAGCTCCAGGGCCAGTCCTTCGAGTTTATGCAGGTTATTCTCAACCATATTCAGCCGGTTCTGAAATTGATGCAGCATCCTGTTCTTCAGCCAAACTTCATAATCTCCATTGTAATGGGTAGGGGTAAAGGCCATATCCTCGAACTCTGCGCCCAGGTTCACATGCATCTCCGCGGTGCGCAGCCCCAGTTTCTGTAATTTCTGAAACAGATTAAGACCGGCCCAGTCAATGATCTCCGGGGGTACATCCCTGATGCTTAACCGCGTGAACATATCAGCCTGAGGTAACCGGTTGATGTTGATGTGTTTGTATTCCAGGTTGGAAAACACCTTGTGCAGCTCATCGAGCATATATTCCCAGGCATCACCCTGGTTGGGCACAAGGCATTGCATCAGGGCTATGGTGATATTGATATTCTCCATATCCTTTACACTCATGCTCCCCATGTAGGCCGGGGTATTTGCAAATTCCTTCTTTTCCGATAAAAACCTGCTGAGTTCATAATCCGGATTCTTGGTGGCATATATTCTCCGGAAAAATTTAATCACGTACTTGTCGTTAATAATAATGGAGGTATTGCTTTGTTCCATTCCCATGAAGCGGGAAGATTGATATTCCTCCAGTTCCAGCTTATCACTTTTATGATACTGTACCTTGGTGGTATCAAAGGGCACTGCACTCTGAATTCGCTGAAAAACCACCCTGCGGAACGCTTCCAGGTTCACGGCATCAACAATATACCCTTTCTTTTCACCCAATGATAACTCCAGAATTCGTCCCTTTTCGGCGTAGGCCTCATCGGTAACAAAAGCAATGGGAAGAAAGTAATGCTGAAAGAAGGCTTCGTAAAAGTTGACCTCAAGAATAAGACCGTAATAAATCTCCCCGCTTTGCTGAATACGAAACTGCTCTGCAAGTTCAATATATTTGAGCTTACTGCTCTTCCCTCCGTACCACCGCTGCCCCACGATGTATTTTTCAAGAACATCAGAAAGGAATACCTTTAAAAAGTCCTGATGGTCCATAAGTTCTTCCCAGGTGGTCTTAAAAGTGTAGGGCGGTTTGATCACCTTACTTTCTGATTTCTTACTCATTGCGCTGTTATTTTAATATTTGAAACAGGTGAAAAGGTAATGCCGGGTGCAATTCTACATAGTTCCATTCCTTATCCCATACATATGTACTTCCTGTGATCAGGTCATGCATCTTGATCTGTTGTCCTTCGGAAACCCCCAATTCCTGCAAAGGCAACCGGACCCATCCCTGTTTGGAGTAATATGCATCCAGGTTAACCACCATCAGGATCTCATCCTGACGTGCCTCATCATATTTGTACCACGCCATGAGCTGGTCGTTATCAGTATCGCAAAACAGTATGTTATTGGTCTGTTGCAAAGCCTGGTGTTGCTTTCTCGCGTGGTTGATTTTGGTAATGATATGCGTGAGTTTATTCTCCTGTTCCCAATTCCAATATCGAACCTCATATTTTTCGGAATCCAGATATTCTTCTTTCCCGGGTACAGCATCAGAAACCATTTGCTCATATACCGGCCCGTAAACCCCGGTATTCGAACTCAGGGTGGCTGCAAGGAAATACCGTTGCATAAAAATGGATTCATTCCCACCCTGAAGGGGGTATGGGTTAATATCGGGGGTATTTGGCCAGAAATTCGGCCGGAAGAATTCCCGTTGCTCCGTACCGCTTAATTCCTTTACATAAGCCATAAGCTCCTCCTTATTATTTCTCCAGGTGAAGTATGTATAACTCTGGGTGAATCCCTGGCGAGCGAGCTCATGCATCACCTTAGGCCGTGTAAAGGCCTCCGATAGAAACAGGACATCGGGATGCTTCTTTTTAACCTCTGCAATAAGCCAACCCCAGAATTTAAAAGGTTTGGTATGCGGGTTATCTACCCGGAAGATCCGGATATCAAACTCCTCTACCCAGTACAGGGCGATACTTAATAATTCCTTCCATAAATTTTTCCAGTCGGGTGTTTCAAAGTAGATGGGAAGAATGTCCTGGTATTTCTTGGGTGGGTTTTCGGCGTATTGTACCGTTCCGTCCGGACGCCATTTAAACCAGGATGGGTGTTCTTTCACGTATGGATGGTCGGGAGCGCACTGCAGGGCAAAATCCATGGCGATCTCAATGCCGTGTTCCTTGGCTTTTTGTACCAGGTCCTTAAAATCCTGTGCTGTGCCCAGTTCCGGATGAAGCGATTTATGCCCCCCTTTTTCAGATCCGATGCCCCAGGGAGATCCTACGTCTCCTGGACCGGCCACTGTGCTGTTGTTTTTACCTTTACGATTTACCTCCCCTATAGGATGCACCGGGGGAAAATATAAAACGTCAAACCCCATACGGGCGATGCGTGGCAGCAACCGCTCACAATCCTTAAAGGTTCCGTGTTTTCCGGCTTCCGGTGAAGCCGACCTCGGGAAAAATTCATACCATGTAGAAAACAGCGCCTTGGAGCGGTCTACGTAAACTTTCAGGTCTTTAGACCGGGCCGAAAGAAATTTAACGGGATGCTCTAAAAACAGATTTTTTAATCGCTCGGAAACCGCCTCCTGTACCGCCTGCTGATACTGATTTTCATCTTCAAATATGGCTTTGAGTTCCCTCAGGTAGTCTTTATCCTTTTTAGAACATTTCCCTGCGATCTCCTCCAGGTAGGTTGCTCCTTCCAGGAGTTCACTGCGAACATGTTGCCCATCTTCAAGTTTTCTCGTGATTCCATACTGCCAGTTAAGCGCATAATCGACCCAGCCCTCAATATGGTAGGTATACAACCCTTGTTTCTCCACCCGAAAGCGGCCGGTCCAGTAATCATTGCCACGGTGCTCCATCCGCTCTTCTTTCCAGCTCCGTTCATTTTCATGCTTATAACGCACCACACAGGCTATGATATCATGGCCATCCGCAAAGACATCAGCTCCAATATCTACAGTTTCACCGGTTACTCTTTTAATATAAAAATCCCCATGTTGCAACTGGGGATTCACATTTTCAATTATAATACGTGTTTGATCTTGCATTTCGGGTAGTTAAAGTCATATAAAAATATAAAAAAGCAATCAAATTAAGTAAATTCGCTTCAAAATTGCAGACATGCCCGACCAAATGAAAGATCAGACCCCTGCAGACATGCAAGTTCCCGGGTTTATCAAGATTCCTGCAAGGATTCTTCAATGGATTTCACCCACATTGGCTGCCCGGTTTGCCGCCAGGATATTTTGCACTCCTTTTAAATTTAAAATGCCCAGGCGCGAGCATGATATGGACCGCCAGAGCAAACAGGAAAAGCTAATCGTTCCCGGCATTGGGAAAGAGATCGTGGTATATCATTACGGGAAATCTTCAAAAAAAGTGCTTTTGGTACACGGATGGTCCGGACGCGGCACGCAGTTATTTAAGATCGCCGAGGCGCTGAATAAGGCCGGTTACAGCACCATTAGTTTTGATGCCCCTGCCCATGGAAAAGCCCGGGGAAAACGCACCCAAATGCTCGAATTTATCGAGTCCTGTCTCTTTATCAACCGGGAATTCGGCCCTTTTGAATATGCCGTAGGCCATTCCCTTGGGGCTATGACCTTATTAAACAGTGTGCAAAGAGGCATAAAATTTAAGAAAATGGTCCTTGTTGGTAGTGGCAACCTGGTTACCGATATCATGAGAGACTTCACCGATAAACTCGGCCTGAAACCTGTAGTGGGTATACAAATGAAACGCTATTTTGATGAGATCTCCGGCATGGACGCGGCATCCCTCTCTGCCGAATATGTTGCCCCGGAGGTTGCCCTTCCGGTTTTGGTCATACATGATACCGAAGATCGGGATGTTCCTGTAGAAGCTGCATACCGAATACATAAAAACCTTCCCGAGAGCGAACTTATGATAACCGAAGGACTCGGGCATCGTAAAATCCTTGGAGACAAAAAGGTGATCCGACAAATCACAGAGTTCTTCACATAACTATCATAATGAGCTCAGCCCGGGTAATTTCCATACCCTGCTCCTGCACTTTTCTGCGAACCAGCGCACTTAGGGCGCTGCCCTGATTATTAAAAGGAAGAAAAGATCATTCGGACTACCTTTCTATTCACTCGCTTGCCGACAAAACACGTAACACCCTCATTATTAGTAAATAAAACCCTATAACAAATAATTTTTACGTATTTTTAACATTCCTTCAAGTCCTTTCCCATCTTTTCCTGATTTTCCTAAGGAACACTTCCCAAAGCTGCTCCCTACAATTTTTTAACTAACCATTAATTTTAAGTCAATGAAACGTATTTTAGTACTGTTGGCATTGGTAGCCTTTATCGGCACCTACGCCCAAGATGAAGCCCCCACTGTAGTTTTTGATCAGATCATGGTCACTCCAAATCCATCCAAGGTAGCCGAATTCCATAAGGCCATTGCCGAACACAACAAGCAATTCCATTCCGAGGCTCCCAGACAAGTGGCTGTTTACCAGATCATGACCGGACCAAATACCGGGAAATACATTTGGAACCTTGGACCCTGTACATGGGCCGATCTGGATGAACGCCCTATGGACAAAGCTCATAACGATCATTGGGCGAACGCTGTAGGCCCCACCCTGACCACAGAAGCCAATGCCACTTTTTGGGAATACCATCCGGAATTATCCAATATGAATATCGATTTTAAACTTAACATGCTCAACATTACGTTTTGGGACATTAAGATGGGAATGGGTAATTTTGATAAGGTAAAAGGTATCGTTGAGAAGTTCGTAAAACTGTACCACGAATCCTATCCAGACGATAATTTCGGGATCTACTCCAATGTCATGGGCTCTACTGCAGAAGGGCGGGATATGGCCCTTGTAGGATTCATGGACAAGTACGCAGATATGGCCGAAAGCAACCCTGACGTTCCTGAAAAATATAATGCCATGCACGGTGCAGGGAGCTATGAAAAAGATATGAACGAGTGGGTGAATCTCATCCAGGGCAGTGCTAACGAAATGTGGGTATTTATGCCCGAACTCAGCTCACGCCCTGCAGAGGTTCAGGTAACCCAGAATTAACAAGGAATCATCCTCATGATAAAGCCCATTACGATGGGCTTTTTCTTGTCCGTTTTTTTTTGGCAGGGTAATTGATATTTCCTGAGTACTAAAATCTTTATCTTATGAAAAAACTATTCTCTTTATTAGCACTTTCCCTCGTTTTGTTCACCTCCTGCGAGGGAGATCCGGGACCTCCGGGACCTCCCGGCATCGATGGAGCCGACGGACTAATAGGTACCGTTTTTGAGTATAACGTAACCTTCACCCAACTTAATGAAGATGTTCCGTTCGAGACCTTTGAATTCCCATCAAATCTGGAAGTATTTGATTCTGATGTGGTGCTGGCTTATGTACTGGTAGATGTCATTGATGGTACCGATGTATGGGAACCACTTCCAAGAACCTTGTATTTTAACGATGGAGGTATCCTGAGTTATGGATTCAATCATACATTTTTCGATATACAATT
This sequence comes from Robertkochia flava, assembly GCF_020166515.1. Classification (GTDB taxonomy): domain Bacteria; phylum Bacteroidota; class Bacteroidia; order Flavobacteriales; family Flavobacteriaceae; genus Robertkochia; species Robertkochia flava. Next base: position 362,447 of record NZ_JAINZT010000006.1, read on the forward strand.
CTTTATGGATGGTAATGTAGATTACACCTTGCTTGATCCGCAATACACTGACAACCTCATCATGCGGGTTGCGGTATTACCGGCAGATCTTCTGGGGGATATCAACACAAATAATATCAACGAGGTGATGAGTGTTTCCAAAATGTTGACCAATACCGATATGGATATTGTCATAGAGTAATCTTGTATTACTCTTGATGCGAAGGTCATAAATGCAGTTTACCCTGTGTTTATGGCCTTTTTTTATTTTGAGCGAAACAGGAAGGAGACAACAAGCGTAGCGATCTGCACGGCAACGGAATATTAAAGCGGCTTCCATAACTTCTGTGTTGCTTCTTATAAAATTTGAAAACCCGCACCTGAACGCATACCACAGCACACCTGCTTCCCCACATCCCTATATCCCCACATCCCTATATCCCCATATACCAACCCCAAACTTTCATAAGTTCTTAACAGTAACTGCGACCAAATAACTATAACTTTAAATAAAAAAGTATGAAAAAGACACTATTGCTAATTATTCCCGCCTTGTTTATTTCATGCAATTCCGGGGCTCAGAACAAGGAGCAGCATAAGGGAGAGACCTCCTATGCCGTAGAGATGAGTGACGACCAATGGAAACAAAAGCTTACCGACATGGAATACCAGGTATTGAGAAAGGAAGCTACCGAAAGGAGAAACAGCAGTGACCTGCTGGACAATAAAGAGGAAGGAGTTTATGTATGTGCCGGTTGCGGGAATCCGCTCTTCAGGAGTGAGCACAAATACGATTCCGGCAGCGGTTGGCCCAGCTTTGACCGGGAAATACCCGGAAGTGTTGCGTACACCACCGATTACAAAATAGGAGTGGCCAGAACAGAGGAACATTGCGCCAGGTGTGGCGGGCACCTCGGTCATGTATTTGACGACGGACCTGCAGCTACCACCGGAAAAAGGCACTGTGTAAACGGGGTGGCCCTGGATTTTATACCAATTCAAGAATTTAACCGTGTAAATAAAAATGAGTAGTTATAAGGTAAATAAGACCGAAGAAGAATGGAAAAAAGAACTGGACCCCGAGAGTTATCGCATTCTGCGAAATAAGGGTACCGAAATGCCGCATTCCGGAAAATTCAATCTCCATTTTGATAACGGAAGCTATCGCTGCAAAGGTTGTGGGAGCGAGCTATTTGCCTCTGAAATGAAATTTAACAGTGGCTGTGGTTGGCCCAGTTTTGACAATGCCATAGAAGGAAGCATTGAATACCAGCAGGACAGAAGTCACGGCATGATCCGAACAGAGATTCTCTGTGCCTCCTGTGGCGGACACCTGGGACACATCTTCAACGATGGCCCTACCGAAACCGGCTTGAGGTATTGTGTGAATTCTTTGAGCCTTGATTTTAATGCAGACGAATAACAGCATTGACTGCTGCATCCTGAAATAAACACAGAATACGCAGTGTTGTGACAGCACTATAATTTAAAGCAAAAAAAACCGCTTCATATGAAGCGGTTTTTTAGATTTATTTATACAGAGTGGGTTACTTCACTTCTTCAAAATCTACGTCCTGAACGTCTTCACCTTCCTGACCCGAAGATCCTGAAGCTCCATCCTGGGCATCAGCACCTGCTCCTGCAGCCCCACCTTGTTGCTGGGATTCTGCCTGAGCCTTGTACATTTCTTCTGATGCGTGCTTCCACGCCTCATTGATCTTGTCAAGGGCGGGCTGGATCGTATCCACATCCTTGGCCTCATATGCCTTTTTAAGCTCTTCCAGGGCATCCTGGATTGGCTTTTTCTTATCATCACTCAGCTTATCTCCAAATTCTCCGAGTTGCTTTTCAGTCTGGAAGATCATAGAGTCTGCCTCGTTAAGCTTATCTACTTTCTCCTTCGCTTTTTTATCGGCCTCGGCATTGGCTTCAGCTTCCTGCTTCATTTTCTGGATCTCTTCTTCTGTTAGTCCTGAGGAAGCCTCGATTCGAATGTTCTGCTCTTTGTTGGTACCTTTATCCTTCGCACTTACATTAATAATACCATTGGCATCGATATCGAAGGTTACCTCGATCTGAGGCACTCCTCTTGGTGCCGGCGGTATTCCGTCAAGGTGGAATCTACCGATGGTCTTATTGTCTGCAGCCATCGGACGCTCGCCTTGCAACACGTGGATCTCCACGGAAGGCTGATTATCTGCTGCTGTTGAAAATACCTGCGATTTTTTGGTAGGAATGGTCGTATTAGCTTCAATAAGCTTGGTCATTACTCCACCCATCGTTTCAATACCTAATGAAAGCGGGGTAACATCCAGAAGCAATACATCCTTTACATCTCCTGTAAGTACTCCTCCCTGGATAGCAGCTCCAATGGCTACTACCTCATCCGGGTTAACGCCTTTTGACGGCTTCTTCCCGAAGAATTGTTCTACAGCATTCTGAACTGCAGGAATACGGGTGGAACCACCTACCAGAATGATCTCATCGATATCACTCTTGCTCAGACCGGCATTTTTAAGAGCCGACTCACAAGGCTTGATGGTGCGAGCCACCAGGTCGGCGATCAGCTGTTCGAATTTCGATCTTGTAAGGGTTCTTACAAGGTGCTTAGGTCCGCTGGATGTAGCAGTAATATAAGGCAGGTTGATCTCCGTCTGAGAAGAAGAAGACAACTCTATCTTGGCCTTTTCTGCAGCCTCCTTCAATCGCTGAAGTGCCATAGGGTCTTTTCTCAGATCCATATTTTCTTCGGCGTTGAATTCGTCTGCCAACCAGTTGATGATCTTTTCATCCACATCATCTCCTCCAAGGTGCGTATCTCCGTCTGTTGAAAGTACTTCAAATACACCGTCACCCAGTTCCAGGATAGATACGTCATGTGTACCCCCGCCAAAGTCAAAGACTACGATCTTCTGATCGGTATGCTTCTTATCTAAACCATAAGCCAGGGCCGCAGCCGTTGGCTCATTGATGATACGCTGTACCTTAAGTCCGGCGATCTCCCCTGCTTCTTTGGTAGCCTGACGCTGCGCATCGTTAAAATAAGCAGGAACCGTAATCACGGCTTCAGAAACATCCTGTCCCAGATATTCTTCAGCTGTTTTTTTCATCTTCTGAAGGATCATTGCTGAAAGTTCCTGAGGGGTATATTTTCTGCCATCGATATCCACACGCGGAGTATCGTTGTCTCCTTTGACCACTTTATAAGGAACACGCTCGGCCTCACGCTGACATTCCGAATATTTGTTCCCCATGAATCTTTTGATCGAGTAAATGGTTTTATGCGGATTGGTAACCGCCTGACGTTTTGCAGGATCACCCACCTTGATCTCTCCTCCCTCAACGAAAGCAATCACAGAAGGCGTGGTACGCTTACCTTCAGCATTTGGGATTACCACCGGTTCGTTACCTTCCATTACAGAAACGCAGGAGTTGGTAGTACCTAAATCTATTCCAATAATCTTGCTCATGTTACTATGTTTATGATGTTCTAAATTTTAATTCTTGCATTCTCTTTAAGTCAATCATTATGCCATGGAAAAAAATATGACAAGCTGTCATAAAACAGGCTTTTTTCATGACGAGATAACCCCCTTCAGGGGTATTTACGCTTCGTTTACAAACATCACAACGGGGAATAACACGGCGACAGGCGGCATGACATGTACATTTCACCTATAAGGAACGGTGTACCTGAAAGTTCAGGTTTTGTTTCTCGCGCCCACCTCAATGACAGAAGAATTTTTTACTTCTCCGATCATGAATATACTATGGGTATTACCGATATGCTTCAGATCGGTTAGCTTGGTCACCATGAAATTCCTGTAATCTTCCATGTTCGCTACATGTATTTTTAAGATGTAGTCGTAATCTCCGCTCACATGATAACACTCCTGCACCTCATGAAGGGAAACCACCTGTTTTTCAAACTCAGCGACATTTTCCTTGGTGTGCTGGGTAAGCCGGATATGACAGAACACTACAAAGGCACGATTGATCTTTTCACGGTCAAGTAAGGCGGTGTACTGCCTGATCACCCCTTCCCTTTCCATTTTACGAATACGCTCATATACGGCTGTTTTACTTAACCCCAGTTGCATGGAGAGTTCTTTGGTGGTTCTCTTGGCATCCTCCTGTAGAAGGCTGAGCAGTTTTCTGTCGGTTTGATCCAGGTTCATGGTGAATATTTTTCAGCAAGTTGACAAAATTAAGGAGACTCAACAAGCGATTGGACTATAAATTACATGAATGATAGTTTTATTCTCTAAAATTGAGTTCCATCATTGATATTTTATCCGCATTACACTTATTTAGCTATCTAACTTTCTAAAAACCCTAGACTATGAAATTTGAACCAGCAAACAAGATCCAGGACCTACAATACTTTGGAGAATACGGCGGGGTGAATCCTTCGATCTCCGACTCGTCCACATATACTTTCCTGTCTGCAAAGACGATGTTCGACACCTTTGAGGGGAATACGGAAGGATGTTACCTCTATTCGCGCCACTCTTCTCCTTCCAACCTTTACCTTGGAGAAGCTCTGGCAGCCATGGAAGGGAGTGAAACAGCTAATGTGACCGCCAGTGGTATGGGGGCTATCACCGCAGTGATCCTGCAGCTCTGTGAAGCAGGAGACCATATTGTATCGGGAAGGACGGTATACGGAGGTACGTATGCATTTATGAAGAACTTCCTTCCCAGGCTACAGATCAATACTAGTTTTACGGATATCACAAAACCTGAAGCCGTGGAAGCATTCATTACCCCTGAAACGAAAATGATCTACTGCGAGGCGGTAAGTAATCCGCTGCTGGAAGTAGCCGACCTGGAAGCGCTTTCTTCCATCGCTAAAAAACACGGGGTCCCGCTGGTGGTAGACAACACCTTTACCCCTATGAACATCTCTCCTCTAAAACACGGGGCCGATATCGTGGTGCACAGCCTTACCAAATTTATCAATGGCAGCAGTGATACGGTCGGGGGTGTGGTTTGTGGCACTAAAGAATTTTGTCTGAGCCTGAAAGATGTCAATAGCGGTGCCGCTATGCTCTTAGGCAGTACTATGGACAGTTTACGAGCAGCTTCGGTATTAAAAAATCTGAGAACCCTGCATATCCGGATGAAGAAACACAGCGAAAATGCTATGTACCTGGCAGAGCGCTTTGAAATGGACGGATTAAAGGTCGTATACCCCGGGCTCCCTTCCCATCCGGGCCATGAGACCATGAAGCGAATGATTAACCCGGAATACGGTTATGGAGGGATGTTAACCCTGGATGCCGGAAATCTCGATAATGCCAATGCGCTCATGGAAATGCTTCAGGAAAATAACCTTGGGTACCTCGCCGTTAGTCTCGGATTTTACAAAACCCTGTTCTCAGCTCCGGGCACCTCAACCTCTTCCGAAATTCCGGAGGAGGAACAAAAAGAAATGGGTCTTTCAGACGGATTGATACGATTTTCTATAGGCCTTGATCAGGATATAGAACGCACCTATAAAGCTATGCGCAGGTGTATGGAGGTACTAAACATCCTCCCAGCTGCTGTAAATGCATAATTGACCATACCACCCTTTTTGCAAACCGACCATTAACCAGTATCCCTTCGACCGCCATACACCCTGGCAAGGCCGAAGGGATTTTTATTTCAGGAGGGAGAGACATTTAAATTGCAGAAGAAACCACCAGACTTCTATCAAGTGTTTGGATCAGGGAAATCAGTAAGTGGGCAACTCAGGATAATATCGAAAGCACCCCGACAGGATTTGGGTTAAAATACTTATATTCATAGAGTTAAACCATTACAAATGGTCAATTTTTTACGTAAATTCAGATGGGATCTCATTCCGGGGAGCCGGATTCGAAAATACCTGCTCTACGCTCTTGGAGAGATCATTCTGGTTGTGATAGGAATTCTGATAGCCCTGCAGATCAATACCTGGAACAATGAACGCCTTTTACTCATCAAAGAAAAGCAATACCTCCGGCAGATCCGTAATGATTTGGAAGAAGACCTTCGGAACCTGGAAAAAACCCTTGAATTTAACGTCCGGAAGGAAGCTGCTATAGAGGATGCTTACAGGATACTTGCTTATAAAGATCCTGACAGTTTGGTCAGGGCATTCAGCAGTAAGATGTCCATCTTACCTAATTTCGAAATTTTTATCAGCACCAGAACTGCTTTTGATAATATGCTTAACTCCAATAGTATCGATCTTATTCGCGATACGGGACTCCGACAAGCCCTTTCTATCTATTATTCTGAGTTAGATCTGGAATACAGTACCCAGGGACGGGTCGTACTTTCTAACCGAAAGTTTGTTGACGACATTTCCCCCATGATCACCACCAGGGAGTTTATTAACCAGGTTATGAGTGCAAGCCTGGATATTCCGGATAACGCCTCTGTAAGCATACAGAATGATCCACGCACCATTGGTAATCTCTTCCAGCTTTATATGAGCACAATAGCCCAGGACTCTTACCTTATTGATACACGAACGGAAACTGAAAAACTGATCGGGCTTATCGATAGCTATCTCCAAATTACACAAGGCAATGAGTAATATTAAGGGGAATAGATACCAGGTTAAAGCACGGCGGGTCAGGAACGGGAAAATATAATACGGGAGCAGGGTAAAAAGTTTAAGGTATTGAACCAAAGACGTTTTAACCTTAAAATAACTTCCTTATGCTTCCATAACAAATACCGCTTACTAATCCGGTATCAGTTCACAAAACCAGAAAGAGGAATCCCAGGTAACCTCATCCTCATCACGGAAACAATTGTCTTCTTCTTTTTCTGAAGGTTTATAGGATCTTAAAATCTTCTCCCCTATAGAAAACGATACCGGGTCTTTAAAAACAGGGCCGTCAAAAACAAAGGTGTGAAACTCCCCGTTTTCTCCACATGGATCTACTCCTTCGGGCAGATCTTTCAGGAATTGATCATCCACAAGTCTTCCGATAAAATCCTTCCCCAGTTTTTTATCGCTTACACTCACCGTGATTGCCTTAAAACCGGCATCGATAAATTCGCGCATCAGGGATTTGGTGTCATTCTTCCACAGGGGAAAAACCGCTTTAACCCCTAAGGTATTTAATTGTTCTTCCCGGTAAGCTTTCAGGTCTTCCAGGAAAATATCACCAAACACGGCATGGGTATAACCATCATTTTTGAGTTGTTGTACATGCTGATTCATGATCATCCCGTACTGCTCCATAGACACCACCCCGGGCAGGTTAATCGTATGTAATGGCAAGCCAATCTGCTTTACCTGCTCAAATAGCAGTTGTTTAGGCAAACCGTGCATGCTAACCCGACCCACTTCATCATTCATTGTGGTTACCAGGGTACCCACATCGTATGTATCTTCCTGAAGTATTCGGTACAGTGCAAGACAGCTGTCTTTACCACTGCTCCAGTTCATATATGTTTTATAAGGCATTTTCATTCTAAAAAGCTTTGTATGGCCAGGTCATAAGACAGGAGTCCGAACCCCAGGATCACTCCCCTGGCATTGGGTGAAATATAGGATTGGTGCCTGAAGGCTTCCCGGGAGAAGGTATTTGAAATATGCACCTCCACTACGGGCGTGGCAATAGATTTTACCGCATCTCCTATGCCTACTGAGGTATGGGTATAGGCTCCTGCATTTAACACAATGCCGTCGCAATCAAACCCTGTCTCGTGTAATTTATCAATTATTTCACCCTCTATATTACTTTGATAATATAGCAGTTCGCAACCTTTAAATTTCTTTTTCAATCCCTCCAGGTATCCCTCAAAAGAGGTGTCTCCGTAAATTTCAGGCTCCCGCTTTCCCAATAAATTCAGGTTAGGGCCATTGATAATAGCAATTTTCATAGACATTAAATTATCTTAATAAGAATTAAGATCGGTAAAAGTAGTAAAAAAGGTACAGTAAGGGAAACAGTATTAATCCTCTATGCTTTGGTTGATCATGGCTTTGAGTTCCTTGATACGTTTTTCTTTAGCCGGTTGCCGCTTCTCCCTGGCATACTGGGTATGATAAGAGTGCTTTTCAAGAAAGGATATTTGAATTTTATTCCATTGGTGTTTGGTATCCACCTTGCCAAAAGCTTTCAATTCTTTAAAGAGACTATCACTGATGGGCCAGAAATCTTTCCTGCCCAGGTAATCCAGGTCGGCATCACAAATGATCATTTCCAGCTCATTTTTAGGATATTGAGGGATTCGGGTTGCAGCGATCAATCCTTCGACAACCTCAATATCGGCCTCATCGAAATGCAGGGCCTCCATATGTTTCCGGGCAATTTCTGCACTGTGTTTTTCGTGTTCTTCGTTCGAAACCGTAAATCCTATATCGTGATATAAGGTACCCAAACGCAATAGTTTGGCTTCCCGTTCCGGAATTCCGCTGCGCTCGATGTACTTATTAACCACCTTCAGCACGTCCAGCGTATGATCTATACCATGATAATACAACTTATCCGAGAGCTGGGAGTCAAGTATTTCTATTGCCTTTTTTCTTAATGTGAAATATCCCTTCATAGGATCTATAAAATATCTTTTAACTGCAAGAGCCACAACACCATGATCAATATCACAAAGATGAAACTGTATGCCATAAACTTCATGGCCTTTTTTACGCTCTTGAATTTCGTGTCAACGATCTTACTTTCAATGTATATCTGCTGCCCGAGCTGATCAAATAATTCCTCCCTGTCGGCGACAGTGTTCATTAGCTTTTTGCTGTATTGGTGTACATCCCCAAAATTATTCACCGCATCTTTAAAGAAGAACACATTCTTATCAAACTTCAACTCCATTTTTGGGATAAAACACTGCAGCGCAAAAAATATGGATACAAACACGATAAAAAGCCACAGTACCACTAAGATAGTAAAGATTGAACTATTGTGAAAAGTTTCTGACAAAACTTCCATCCGGTCAAAGAAAACCCCAATGACCAGGGAATGGAAGGAAAAAATAATACCCGCCTTTAATTCTGAGGCACGGATAAGACGTTCAAGTCGCTCCATTTGTTCCCAGTAATTCTCCGGTTCGACATCCAAAAGGGCTTTAAGATGTCTTTTCTCCTTTTTACCTTTTTTATCCTTATGTAAAGCTTTATCTTCCAATACATCAACAATATAGTAAATTATCCGGGCTTCTAACGAAATTATCCCGTACTAACCTTTTCCTCCTGATCCCGTTCCGGGGCATTAACTTTAACCTCTTTAACATAATACATCTTAAGCATCCCCTTGTTTTTAACTTCCACCTCTCCTCTGTACGTACATTTAAACTGATCCCGTACCAGCGCATAAGTGGTTTCAGAAATATTGATCCGGCCGGGAGCCGAACTTGACTCCATCCTGCTGGCTACATTAACGGTATCGCCCCAAATGTCGTAGGCAAATTTCTTGGTACCAACCACTCCCGCTATCACCGGACCGGTATGAATACCGATCCGAATATCAAACCCGGGAAATCCATCTTCAGGATCCTTTCGCACTTTTTCAACAAATTCCAAAATTTCCAGTGCTGCCATGATCATTTTCCGGGGATGCTCTTCGGTTGGAAAGGGTAAGCCCCCTGCACACATATAGGCATCACCAATGGTTTTTATCTTTTCCAGACCGTACTTTTCTATGATGGCGTCAAATTTGGAGAAAAAGTGATCTACATTTTTAACCAATTCTTCCGGGCTCATAGTTTCCGAGGTTTTGGTAAATCCCACAAAGTCTGTAAACATCACGGTGACCGATTCAAACCGTTTTGCCTCTACTCTTCCCTTTTGCTTGAGCTCCTGGGCAGTTTCCTCCGGAAGGATATTGAGCAACAGGTTGTCTGAGCGTTCCTTCTCTTCGTTAATCAGGTTATTGGCGCGTTTAATGAACTTATACCGATTGAACATACCAAGTGCAAGCATTAGCAGCAAGACCGCTACTGCCACCGTGGCCAGGGTCACACTTTTCTGACGTTTTTGCTGTAGTTCGGTAATCTCCGTCTCCCGTTCCAGCAGCTCTATTTTGCTTTCCTTCTTTTCGAGGTCAAAATTTAACTGGGCATACCGGATCTTATCATTCGCTTTGATGTTAAAAATAGAATCCTTGAACCGGAGGTAGTTTTTATGGCTTTCCAGGGCCTTATCGTATTGCCCGAGGTATTCATAAGCCTTAAAGAGCTCGAAGTATACATCCCTTTCCGATTGAACCAGATCAGCGGCATCGCTGATCATCAATGCCTCCTGAAGGTAATCCAGGCCCCTGTTCGAGTTGGCCGTTTTAATGTAGGTACTGCCTAATTTACTGAGTCCCTCCACCAATTCCCTGTCTGACCTCCATTGCTTTGCTGACTCTATAGACTTTAAATAAAATTCCCTGGCCTTATCCATATTACCAAGACCTTCATAGGCCTCCCCCACACTAAGGAGCGTTTCTGCATAAAAGTTTGTTCCTTCATCAAGCGGCAACAACTTCTCATACTGCTCCAGGGCTGCCTCGTAATTTTCATTGATCAGATTATATTCTGCCATCCCGGCATCATAGACGATTTGTAATTCCTCCATACCCTTAAATCCGGCATCCAGATATTCCCTGCTCCTTTTATAATACTCCATAGCCCTCTCGGGCTCCCCCATAAAGTTTCCATATACAGCTCCCAGGTTAAGCAGTACACTCACGATACGAGTGGTATCCTTTCGCGCTTCGGCTTTGCGCAGTGCAGGTATTAAATAATCGATCGCAACGGGATCTCCTTCATTCAGAAACAACACTCCCAGATTGGATTCCAGGTTGGCAATCCCCAGCGTGTTACCCAGGCGTTTGTAAATCTCCAGGGATTCCAGGGTATAGCGGATGGCATCGTACATGTTGGATTGATTACCATAACTTATCCCCTGGAATTTCAGGGCCTCGGCCTCCCCACTGAGGTATCCGGCATTCCTGGCCAGGTCAATCGCTTCCTGAAGGGTATTGTGTGCTTTATCAAATTCCCCGGAATTCGTATAAAAAGACCCCAGGGCGTTTAAAGCATCCACCTTTAAACTATCGTTTTTAGCAGATGCCACCGCTTCCGCAAGATCCTTTTCATCAGATTCCTGACCGTAAGAGTTTATGGGAAGGTGTAGCCCGGTCAGGCCAAGGAGAATCACGAATAGTACATAATAAAGGGCTTTCTTCATAAGATTATTTATTGTTTGACAACCTTAATTACCTTCTCCTCCAGGGTAGTTACCACCTTAAGCATATAGATCCCCGCAGAAAGGTCATCGGTAACGATACGTTGCTGCACCCCTGTACCACTCTCTCCGGTGATACGTTCATAGATGACCCTTCCCATAATATCATACAGCTGAAGGGTACGAACAGCGCCCTGGCCGGGATGGATGATCAGCGCTTCAGCTACGGGATTGGGATAGGCCGTGATCGCGGTTACCGGAGAAAGGGAGAACTCCGACACCCCCTGGGTACCGGCAGTTATGGTCGCGTCCTTTAGGCTAAGGGATGTAGTAATGGTTTCGATATCTTTTGCTGAGCATTTTTTACTGTCCAGGGTAGACTCCGATCCTGTTGAAGAAGGATTACAACTGCCAAAGGTGCACACATTCCAGGTCATGGGCTTGCCATCAAAGGGGATTTGCACATAGTGCTCCCCGGGTAAAAATTCGGTCGGTAAATTGTTGACATACATGCCTTCTGCCTCGATGTAATTATCATTTTCAAACAAATAAAGCGGGAATTCATTTGGGTTTACGTAGCGAAAATTGGCGATATAGGTATACCCATCCGCAGCGGCATTCGGATTCAATTGCACGCAATCCAGGTAGGTTCTGATCTTACTCCCATCTGTCGGATTTACATACAATACCCCGGGAGAAGTGTTTTCAATAAGATAATTCTGCGGAGCCTCTATACTAATATAAAACACCCCGAAATCACCCTGCTCATAAGTCATTCCCGAAGCATCAGCAAAGGTAAACTCAACCCCGTTGGGGAACACATCGGCCTCCGCTTCTCCATATTCATAACCTGCAATGCTATATTCGATCTGTGCAGGGTCAATTTGCGATCCCTGTTCTACAATCAGGTCGCCTGTGGTTACTGAAAGGGTCGCCGGGTTCATAACAAGACGACTCAGATCGTAAATGACGTTAAAATTGGTTGCAATAGGGTGCAATAACACCCCGGGGTAGGTATAATGTCTTCCCTCTTCAGTAGTGGTAACCCCGAGGCCTGTAATGAGGTTCAGGGCATATAATTTCTGAACCGCACGGTCTTCGGAATCTGTGGAAAGATCGGTCTCGTCGATAATGGTGAATGTCTTTGCGTAAATCCCATCATCATCTTCGTCGCCAAAACTGGTCTCATTAAGTACCGTACGGAAACGGTTGGTTATGGAAGGGTCTTCCACATCGGCGAGGCCATCAAAGAAATCCTGTCCGTTTAACACGGTTCGGAAACGGTTTAAAACAGTTCGGAAACGGTTGGTAACCGGGTCGGTGGCATTGATATAATCTTCGAAATGGTCCATTTCCAGATCGATCACATCCATTCCATTCAGAACGGTACGGAACCGGTTCTGTATGGTATTCTCGGATACCATCCATGCATTGTTATTTAATAAGCTCAGGATATCCTCCCCGTTAAGTACCGTGCGAAACCTGTTCAACAAGGCGAAGGTATTCTCCTCAAAATAACCGGAAGCATGAGCCGAGGCTACTAATTCCCGAAGGACTGGTTCGTTTAAAATGGGCGTATTCTCCGTGTCGTCAAAGATATACTCCATTTCCAGGTCGATAAGGTCCCCATAGGTATAGGTGGCAGGCAGGGGCTTAATGGTCAGTCCTCTCTTGGTTACCGTAAATACGGAGGATTTAAAATTAACAATGTATTCTTCCAGAACGGCCGGTTCAGGATCTTCCGTAAACTCAGGAATAACGGTATACGAGCGCACATCGGGATAGGGGGCCACTGCGGGGGTGCTGAATGTTATTTCGGGCAGGCCTGTATCGGCATAAGTCGTACCTTCAGGCAATCCCTTTACGGTATATTCAAACTCGTAGGGTTGCCCGTATACTATTTCAAGGGGTTGAGCCTCTATGGTGATCGCTCTGCGATCTTCCAGCAGGTCTTCCTCATTAGAGGTCACGATCTCTGTTCCGGCCTGGGAAACAGGTTCTACGGTAACATATATAATTCCGGCACCTTCGAATTCAGGCACATTCACCACGATCTCCGTATCGCTAATACTAACTACCTCAAGCAAAGTTCCATTCAGGAAAACCTGGGAAGAGGAATTGAAGTTTTGTCCCTTTATGGATAGTTGAAAGGCCTCCGAACTTGGAATAACATCTACCGGAGGGTCCAGCGATTCGATCACAGGCGCCCTGGCTGCCAGGCTGGCTACCGTACTTTCAACATCGATGAATCCCGCACCGGTTTGATCCGGATTTCCTGCAGGAAGCGCAAATTGACGGTAGAGTTCAAAAACGGAGGATACCGTACCGGAGGCCATGGCCTGGGCTGAAGCACTTGTGCTGTTCCCGGTCCAGATGTCATATGCCGGTTTAAGTAAAGCGATGGCCCCCATAACATGCGGGGCAGCCGCGGAGGTTCCGAAAAAGCGTTCGAACCCTTCCACAGCCGTGCTCACGCCATCCGGGGCAGCAATATCCGGATATACCGCAGATGAATTGCTTATGACCCCTCCATAACTGGAATACGACCGGGGTAAGGCGCTTCCGGATTCAAAGGCATTAACCGCCCCGACGGTGATCACCTCATTAATGGATGCATGCCCGCTAATGGTGGGCGCCCCTCCATACTCGAGAAATTCGAGGCCCTGGTACCGGAATGCGATTACCCGGAAAGGCACCTGAGGGGTCAGGGCTCCTTGTTCACTTACGATCATAAGATTCGCCTCCCCTTCTTCAGTCACAGAAAAGGTCATGATCTCCAGGGCATCCCTGCCCAGGCTAAAGCTGTTGTTTCCTACCAGAAGCCTGCCCAGGTCGTCTACCACATACATGTCCAGATCGCTCTCGGCCCCGGTCTGATTGTTGGTCGATGCAAATTCCTGGTCCCATTGAAAGGCCAGCAGGTATACCCCGGGCTGCACCCGGAATCGCAACAGGTAATCTTCACTCCCGTCGGGATTGGTTCCAAAAACATGGGCCCGTTCCTGTGGATCCAACTGGAAATTATTCACAGGAACCTGGGAACTCGGTGTAAAGGCCCCGGTAAAGGATTTATCGATAAAATTCCCTGCGGCCGATACAAAATACCTGTCTCCCTTATCCAGAAAATCACGTATGGCCTGACCTGCAGGGCCATCGCCGTCAAATTCTTCATCTACAAAGGTGATGTCATCGCCAATAAGATCAACTCCCTGAGCACTTAACCGATCTACCGCATAACCGAATACCTGGTCGGTAATGGCATAGTGGAAAGCCAGTTTACTGGCAGGGGCCACATCGTGAATGATCTGAAGCATGGCCCGCCCTTCGTCCGTACCTCCCAATCCGGGGTAATCTTCCAAAAGCGTGACCCGCTCTGAATACCCGTTGGGATTATCCGGCCCGGGAAGGTCTCCGCTGGCCTCATCAAAAAGGGCATTAGAACCGGTTGGGGAAGGAAGTTTATCGAAACTATCGGATATTACTCCAACCGAAAAACCAAAACCATCGAGAAACCTGGCCTCTCCATCTACAACCGTACCAAAGGATTTCCGAACGGCAAGGGACCCCTGGAGCGAATCTCCTTCAGAAAAAGCCACCCCCTGTAACCCGTTCTGTTCAAAAAGGGGCACATAATTGGTCCTGACAAAATTGATAATATCGGGATAGTTGTTCAATTCCAGCAATCGCCCTACCGGGACAAAACAATCGACAGAAGAAAAGGCTTCGTCTATCAACACCTGGGGGTCTATCAGAAAATCTCCCGATGCATTATTTAATCCGAAGGTATTTTGAAGCAGGTTGATCAATGCAACCAATTGGCCGGGGTTCGGAATCACCTCTACCAGCAGATCATTTTCCTTTAACTGGTAGATAATATCCGAAGGCTGTTCCCCCTCATTCCCGGTGGCAAGAGCATAGGAAGAAGGATCCAGCAGACCACTGGTTTTTCCGTTTTCGGCATAGACCGGGAAGATAAAATTGGTCTCCTCAACATCCTGACAAAACGAAGCACTGGAATTTGCCTCTACAACAATCTCATTACCACTCGGATAGGTGATTATCCAGGTAACGGTTTCGCCTTCAGAAAAGACCAAACTGAATGCTTTTTTATGAATTCCAGGTTTAAAATTGGTAATCCCCTGCATATTCCGTTTCCCCTTCTCAAACTTCACCAGGCTCTGTTCAGGCCTTAGGCTCACTTCGCGCCGCTGCGGATTCTCATAGGTGAAATTGGCCTGGTATAATCCATTTCCAATATCCTGAACACATGCGCGCGCACCGATATCATTTTTACCCTGGGCAAACAGAGAAGGTCCCGAAAGGATGAGTACAAAGAGAAGAATTAAAGAATAAACAGAGGTATGGAGGAAAGATGTTTTGAGAAAAGCACCTGAAAAGGTACTGTGGTAGTTATTCTTCATTTTGGTCGGTTTTTTAGAAAAGCAGCTTAAATTCTGAAAATTTCCCGCTCAATTTGGCGTATTCCCAGAGGGAAACATCAGCAGATTCAGGACTAAAAACCAACACAAATAACGTTACTCAAAGTACTGACATGGAGACTGTTAAAGATAGTGATTTGACTCGATTAAGGTTAAAAAATAAGAGCAACAACAAGTTATACACCCTTAACAACCTCTTGCACAGGTACGGGGCGGGGTATTGCGGTGTAAAACCTATTTCTTATTTTTAAATCATGACCTGGGAAACCGCCTTGACCGACTATCAGAATTACCTGCGCCTGGAACGCGGTTTGTCTGATAATTCCATCAACAGTTATTTATCTGATCTTACCAAATTATCAGCGTATCTGGAAACTTTCTCCATTACAGACGGACCAGCGGAGATCGGAGCAGAACCCCTGCAACAGTATGTTTATGAGAAGGCGAGAACCTTAAAGCCCCGATCCCAGGCCAGACTGGTCTCTTCCTTGAAAGGATTTTTTGGCTACCTCCAATTTGAAAAATACCGGGAAGACAACCCCACATCCCTGTTGGAAAGCCCACGCCTGGGGCGCAAGCTACCCGAAACCCTCAGCTTCGAAGAGATCGTGATGATGATTGATCTCCTTAAAGGTAAGCGGGAGCGGCTGGACCTTAGCGGAAATTTGCAACACCCTGATTACCATATTCTGCTGCGCAATGAGGCCATACTGGAAACCTTGTACAGTTGCGGCCTCAGGGTGAGTGAACTCACCCACCTGCGCCTCTCTGATCTTTTCTTTGAGGAAGGATTTGTACGCGTAAACGGAAAGGGAAACAAACAACGCTATGTGCCCGTGACCGGGGTCGCCGAACAATGCATTAGAAAATACCTGGAGTCCGGGAGGTCTCAGCTAACGATTGCAGACGGCCATGAAGACATTGTTTTTCTTAACCGGAGGGGCAAGCAGCTTACTCGCGCTATGATCTTTACCGTGATCCGCCAAACTGCAGATCAGGCCAACATTAAAAAAAAGATCAGTCCGCATACTTTCCGGCATTCCTTTGCCACCCACCTTCTCAAGGGAGGAGCCGATCTCAGGGCCATACAACAAATGCTGGGCCATGAAAGCATTACCACCACAGAAATTTATATGCACCTGGATCGAAGTGATCTTAAGCGTAGCATCCTGAATTACCATCCAAGAAAAGACTGATCGCTTTTTGCTTCGTCTCATTTTTTCTTAACTTCAGGCATCCTTACTTGATCAAAAATCTGAAGAAAATAGCATATGAAAACAATTAGCCTGAATAACGATTTGGCCATCCCCGCCATAGGACTTGGCACCTGGAAATCTGCCCCTGGAGAAGTAGGAAAAGCAGTGGAGACGGCCATAGCTGCAGGTTACCGCCATATTGACTGTGCCGCGATCTACGGGAATGAAAAGGAAATTGGTGCAGCACTGAGCAAGGTTTTCAAACAAGGTCTGGTTAAAAGGGAAGACCTCTGGATTACCTCAAAACTTTGGAATAATGCCCACAGGAAAGCAGACGTTATTCCGGCACTGGAGCAAACCCTGAAAGACCTGCAGCTGGAATACCTAGATCTCTACCTGATACACTGGCCGGTAGCCTTCAAACCCGATGTCGTAAACGCCTCCAGGGCAGAAGATTTTCTATCTCTTGAGCAGGCGCCTATTCAGGAAACCTGGGAAGCCATGGAAGAGGCCATGGAAAAAGGCCTTTGCAAAAGTATAGGAGTCTCCAATTTCAGTGTTAAAAAGCTAAAGGAGCTCCTGGAAAATTGTCGGGTTAAACCGGTGATGAACCAGGTGGAGCTGCACCCATACCTGGCGCAAAAGGAATTGCTTGACTTTTGTACCGACCGGGGCATTGTGCTTACAGCCTACTCCCCTCTTGGCAGCGGAGACCGTCCCGAAGGTATGAAGAAGAACGACGAACCCAGCCTGCTGGAAAACCCTGTGGTAAAGGACATTGCCCATAAAAAAGGCTGTTCCCCTGCCCAGGTTCTCATAAGCTGGCATTTGCACCGCAATTGTGTGGTTATTCCTAAATCTACCCATGCCGGAAGAATTCAGGACAACCTCAACAGCCAGGATATCGACCTCAACAAGGACGACATGAAAGCCCTGGCAAACTTAAATAAAGGGTATCGCTATGTTGATGGTACATTTTTCGAGCTGGAAGGCAATACCTATTCGAATGTGTTCGACCAGTAAATCACCCAATATTCTAATTGCACAACATGGAAGGTAACACAGCACGTATATGGTGGAAAGAAAGTGTGGTATATCAGATCTATCCAAGGAGTTTTAATGACAGTAACGGCGATGGTATAGGAGACATCCGGGGAATCACCGATAAACTCGACTACCTGAAAAGCCTTGGAGTAGATGTGCTCTGGCTTAACCCGGTTTACGAATCTCCCAATGATGACAACGGATATGACATCAGTGATTACCGCGCCATCATGAGTGAGTTTGGGAGTATGGATGATTTTGACGCACTTCTGGAAGGGATTCATCAAAGGGATATGCGCCTGATAATGGACCTGGTAGTGAATCACAGCAGTGATGAACACCGTTGGTTTAAAGCGTCAAGGAAATCACGCACCAATCCTTTTCGGGATTATTACCACTGGTGGCCTGCAGAAAAAGGTGTTCCTCCAAAACGGTGGAGTTACTTTGACCAGGAGGACAACGCCTGGCAGTACGATGAAACCACCAACGCATATTACCTGCACTACTTTTCAGTCAAACAACCTGACCTTAAATGGGAAAACCCAAAGGTCAGGCAGGAGATCTATGAGATGATGCGTTTCTGGTTCGATAAGGGAATAGACGGATTCAGGATGGATGTGATCCCATTTATTTCCAAAGACACGTCCTACCCGGAACTTCCGGCATCGTATGATGGTGACTTTATCGCGTATTACGCCAACGGCCCCAGGCTTCATGAGTTCCTGCAGGAGATGAACGCGCAGGTCTTAAGCCAGTACGATGTTATGACCGTGGGAGAAGCCCCGGGGGTAACCCTGGATCAGGCCCTGGATTTTGTTGCCGAAGACCGAAAGGAACTGAACATGTTCTTTCATTTTGACCTCCTGGCCCTGGACCGGGAACCGGGGGAAGTCTTTAAAATGCGAAAAGATCCCTGGAAGCTCACCGAATTCAAAGCCATTCATTCCAAATGGGATCAGGTTTTTGAAGAAAAAGGGTGGGGTAGTATTTTTCTATGTAACCACGATTTCCCCAGAAGTGTAAGCCGGTGGGGGAACGATACCCCTGCATACTGGAGAAACAGCGCCACCATGCTGCATACCTTTTGTTTGAGCATGCGGGGTACCCCTTTCTTTTACCAGGGGGAAGAGATCGGTATGACCAATATAAGGTTTGATTCGATAGAAGATTACAGGGATATAAATACCCTGAATGCATATCATAAGGCCGCTCATAATTGTGACGACCTTCAGGCCTTCCTTGAAAATGAAAAGGATGCCAGCCGGGATAATTCCAGAACGCCAATGCAATGGAATTCCGGTGAAAATGCA
The DNA here is from genome assembly GCF_020166515.1 of Robertkochia flava. Lineage (GTDB taxonomy): Bacteria > Bacteroidota > Bacteroidia > Flavobacteriales > Flavobacteriaceae > Robertkochia > Robertkochia flava. The sequence continues at coordinate 381,588 of NZ_JAINZT010000006.1, forward strand.
GGGTTCACACAAGGAGATCCATGGATCAAGGTGAATCCCAACTACAGGACGGGAATTAATGTTGCCGACCAGGAAAAAGATCCGGATTCTGTATTGAACTACTTTAAAAAAATGATCAGGATCCGTAAAGAGCATCCGGAACTTATCTACGGAGCATACCAGCTCCTCGACGAGGATAACCAAAAGGTGTACGCCTATACCCGGAAGGGAAAGGAAAAAACCTTCCTGGTTTTACTAAGTTTCACAGAAGAAGCTGCAGAATTCTCTTTAAAGGATATTCCAAAAGTTAAGGGACAGCTCGTTATTAGCAATGACCATGCTCCTTCCCAACTCCCGGAAGACCGGATCGTCCTTTCTCCCTACCAGGCGGCCATCTATGCCCTTTCATGATTGGAACCAAGGGATTTCCATGTACCCTTTTCCAGCGGAACATGGCAATGCCTGACCTTTGGCACATCAATGGTTTTACAGGTTGATTTTCAGACACATTCCGGGTTTCAGGAACGCTGTATTCCCGAAATTCTCTGATCTTCTAATGATAAGAAGTACTACGGGTTCGTTCCGAATACATGAGACTCCACTGCCCTCCACACATAGTAATGAAAAACAGAGCCGGCGCTCACCAGAAACAGAAATACAACAATGTTGATCGGTGCAAAAAAGTCGAGATCGTTTTTTAGGAAAAGATACAGTACGCACACAAGAGGTACCATAACAGACTCAAGAATTTTAGGCTTCATAGGTTAAATCTTTGGTTTTCAGGGCATCCTTATTATTAAACCTGAAAGGGGCTATTCACTCAGGCCTAAAAGGATTAAATTATTTTGCTATTAGGTAACCTCAATATTAGGTCAAATCTTCTAGTTTTCAAAAAAATACTTCATTACTTTCGATTTAAATACTAAAATTCTTGTTATAATTACCGAAAATCATTGTACAGATTATCTATATAACCTTACATGATCTATTTTTATTTCGTGAATTTTCTACAGATCGCCCATCGTTTTAAAATAATATCCCCGGTAAAAAATGGAAACGCAATCTTCAAATAATCAAACCCGTCCGGTAAAGGAACACAAAGGGAATCCCTGGACTGCCTTTCTGCCCGTCTATGGCCTTGTGGTAATACTGGATATTATGGTATTGAGCAGTGAAGGCCTTTTATCCCTGAGGGAAATATCCAAGCCACTCATATTAGGATCTCTTATTGCATTCTTCATCTGGCAATACTTCCCGGTAAAGAAACGAAGGGAACGTACCTTTCTTCTCGGGCTTATTTTTTCCTTTTTGGGAGATGGATTTTTGAATTATGAGGGCTGGTTTCTCCCCGGACTGATTTCGTTTTTTATGGCCCATGTTTGCTATATTCTTACCTTCTACTGCAAAAAAGGCTCAAAGAATGTATGGCATCCCTTTTTTCTCCCGGGAATCCTCATTTGGTCCGGAATTGTTTTCCGGATGATCTATGAAGATTTGAAAGAGCTCAAACCCTATGTCATCCTCTATATGGCTGTACTCGTTTTTATGGCGCTTAGCATGCTCACAAGAAAAGGAAAGGTTTCTTCCCGGACCTATTACACCGGATTATCAGGAGGAATTTTCTTTGTTTTGTCCGATTCTGTTCTGGCGATAAATAAGTTCGCTTTTACCACCTTTCTCGCTCCCCAGGTAATCATGTTCACCTATGCCCTGGCTCAGTTATTACTGGTTCGCAGTTTCTGGACAGAACAGGTCTCCGGGTAGCTCATATAAAATTATGTAAGTACTTCCTGCAGTTTGAATTCAGAAAAATTGTTAGTCAATTATCAAAAAAATTCTAAATTATTCTAATTTAGAATTATTCAACTTGCTTATATACAGACTTTTACATACTTTAGAAGAAAATCGCTATTGATCAACTATGATGAGTTCCCTGACCTTCTACATCATTTACTTCGGTTTATTGATATCGGACCTCATTCTCATTATTTCACATCCTGAAGGGTTCTGGAGGCCCTTCTTTGAACCCTTAATGATTCTTCTGCTTTTATTTCACTTCCGACAAAACCACAAAGAAGATAATACCTGCAATCCCAAACAGGTTCAGATCGCTTTGGTTTCCATAATTCTCGGAGGTCTTTTTCTGATGAATTCCCTTCCCGTATATAGTTTTCTAGCGGGTTTTTGCTTCTTTCTGCTGGCCAATATTCTCTATACAATCCTTTTTTATCGCTGTGCAGATCTCAGAGTTAAAAGAGCCATTCCCTTCATTGTAATAGCTTCTGTGCTTTCTATGATCTTGCTTTATGTTTTTTATGAACACTTAGGCGATTATTTTATTCCTGCATCCTTCTACATTTTTGTCTTGCTGAATTGCATGCAGGCCGCATTTCTGCGCTATAAGGTGGTGAACGACAACAGTTTCTACCTGACCTTTATCGGGATGGTCCTGTTTTTCATCTCCCAGGTTGCTGCTGCCTTCTATCATTTTATCGACCATAGCACTGCTTTAAAATTTATTGTAATCATCAGCTTTTTCCTTTCCCAGTTCCTTATTGTCAAGGGGGTGCTGATTAATACCAGGGAACCGGAAGATATTCCCGGGATGCCTGCAATTCCAAAATCTCCCCTTTCCCCGGAAAATTCGATGAAGACAAAACCACAGGCCGGAGATTCCAGGCTGGGCTAAACCGCATTCAAGTTTCCCGTCTAATTGTTTTGAGGGTGGCAACCCATGGATGTATTCCGAATTGTTATCCCTTATGAAACCAAATTCGAATTTCAGATTACCATTATCAAAAACATTTTGGTCAGCACGTGTAACATTTTACTATTTTAGACTACTTACAGGAAACCATCAACCCAACTTATTTGTGAAAAGTGAGCTTGAACATCAATTTGTGCAACAACTGGAGAAAAACCAGAACATTGTTCACAAAATTTGCAGGATTTACACCCATGATGAGCACTCACATAAGGATCTTTTTCAGGAGATCACCATACAACTTTGGAAAGCTTACCCGAAGTTTCGGGGAGATGCCAAGTTTAGCACTTGGATGTACCGGGTAGCCCTTAATACTGCCATCACCCTGTACAGAAAGAAAAAAAGAGGACCACATACCACCGACATAGATCCCATCGCCTATCGTATTAAGGCAGACCACTATGACGATACTGAAGAATTGCAATTGAAACTGATCTATGAAGCCATAAAACAATTGAACGATATCGAAAAAGCCCTGGTATTTCTTTATCTGGAAGATAAAAACTACGCTGAAATCTCAGACACCCTGGGAATTTCAGAGGTAAATGCAAGAGTGAAAATGAACAGAATCAAAACAAAATTAAGAGCAATACTGAATCCCTGATATGGATGAACTTGATATTTTAAAAAAACAATGGAAGAAGGAAGAAGAAACGCTTCCCCGGTTAAAGTCTGAGGATATCTACCAGATGATCCTTAAGCGCTCCTCCTCTGCCGTGAAATGGATCCTGATTATAAGCATCCTTGAACTGGCTATCGGAATTATTCTTCCCTTTCTATGGCACCCCTCCTTTGAGAAACAGGTGCCTCAGTCGGAATTGACAGAATGGATATCCTGGCTCGTTTTACCGGTAGGCATTTATTTCATTTACCGGTTTTTCATGAACTACAAAAGGGTGAACTCCACCTCTTCGGTGAAAGACCTGTTAAGCAACATTATGAGATCCCGAAAAACGGTTCGGTTGTATATCATCGTTAATCTTGTGATTGCAGGAGTACTTACCATGGTCATGATGATCAGTTCCCTGGTCGACCTAAAGGGAGGATGGGAAAACTTTCAGGCAACGGCCACCCTTCCCGAATATCTTATTCTTTTTGGTATCAGTTTAGGGATCACGGTTTTTATGATCGGCATTATATTACTGATCTACTTCCTGCTGTACGGGCTGCTCATGCGCAGACTGAATAAAAATTATAAGGATCTGAAAAAGATAGAGTAATAAAAAAAGGGCTTTCAAATGAAAGCCCTTTTTTTGGTGTTTACGTATTTTAGTACGCCTTGTTTACTCCCTTTTCTACAGCCGGGCGGCCGCGTTCCATCCATTGAGGAGCGTCCTTCCCCTTCAGGTAATGATCAAAGAATTGCATCATACGAATAGAGAGGTCTTTTCTGTTTCCCCAGGCACTTCCACTAAGATTATGTGGCATGCCGTTATAGTTAAGCATCCAGACAGGTTTATCCAGTCGCCTCAGCGCCACAAAAAATTCGATACCCTGGTACCATGGCACTGCTCCATCATCATCGTTGTGCATCATCATCAGGGGCGTCTCCACCTTGTCGGCATAGAACAGAGGTGAGTTTTTGATATAGAGGTCCATATCATCCCAAAGCGTAACACCCAGCCTGCTTTGGGTACGCTCATACTGAAACATACGACTCATACCTGAACCCCATCGGATACCTCCATAAGCCGAGGTCATATTGCTCACCGGAGCACCAGCCATTGCAGCTGCAAACCTGTTGGTTTGGGTGATCAGGTAAGCCGTTTGGTACCCTCCCCAGCTTTGTCCCTGCAATGCCACCTTATCTGAATCGATGAAGGGATTATTGGCCACCATGGCCTCTACCCCACTCACGATACAATCATAAGCACTTTGTCCCGGGTACCCGTCACGGTAAACGATATCCGGTACAAATACCACATAGTCATTGCTTACATAAAATGCTTTATTAATGGTGGAGCGGCTTGGGGTGGGATGAACAAAATTATGGATACGGTCTGAGGAACGTTCATAAAAATAGGTCACCATAGGGTAACGTGCAGATGCATCAAGACCTTCAGGCACATACAATATTCCCTGTAATTTGGTGCCATCATACCCCTCCCAGGCTACTAATCGGGTCTCTCCCCATTTATAATCCAGCATCTGCCTTCCCGCATCACTTACCTTAACGGGGTTTTTCAGATCAGTGGCACTTACCATCAGATCAGGAAAGGTTGTAAAGCTTTCCAGGGTAAATACAAGCCTGTTTGCATCTTTGGCTTTGGCAATAAACTCCGGTTGATGATCGCCCATAAGCATCAGTTCCGGCGCTTTGGCACGATTAAATCGGGTAAGGGCAAATCCCTGCTTCTTATTTTCTTCATTTAATACGGTAAGCATCACCTCCTTCCGGAGATCAATATAATCCTCATCGCTGTCCATCTCCTGGTATCGGTAAATAGTTTTTGTAGCCCTGCCATTTTCCGTAAGATTTACCGGCTTTTTTTTGCCTGAGGGATCAAGCCTCCAGATATCAAACCGGTCATAAACAAATACATATTCATCATTTCTACTCCACCCTGCAATTCCATAAGGCCGGGGCTCAGATGGGGTATCATGTAATTCATCGTAAAAGACCACATCGAGGTCCCTGGTCAGCGGTTCGCGTTTTCCGGAAGCAATTTCGATCCCGTAATAAATACTGTCTGTTCTGTCAAACACGATCGCATACCGCTCATCAGGACCAATTTCTACCTCCTGCTGTGCTTCGGCAAGAAGCGTACGCTCACCCGATTCGGTATCCACCATGTAGTAATCACTGATCCAAAGTCCGCTCCAGGACCTGGCTCTTTCATAGGGTTCATTATCTGTTCCAATGGCGAAACGTGCGTCTCGGTGATTCAACACGCGAATTTCAGGAAGGGTACTGTCTGCCAGTTGTAGCGCCGTTTTTTGTTCGGTATGATACACGGCCCTGAAGGTGCGTTTACCATCTTTGGTTTTATTGAGCAACTGCATTGGCTGAAGCTGCTTATCGGTCCATGCCCAGATATCAAGCTTGGCCCGCTCCCTGCTTAAAAGGGTATCCCTGACCGTTTCACTTTCCGGGTAGGCGGTTCCAAAGAATAGTTTTTTTCCGTTTTCAGAAAAAAATGGATTGGCATTTTTGCTGATGGCCCATCCTTCAGGGAGATTCCTGATCTGATCTGCAGGTACCTCATTGATCGCTGTGGCCGTTCCCGTAAACAGGGCATACGATTTTACCTTGGTAGTATCTGAAGTATATAAAAAAGCCAGTTGGGCTCCTGCTTCATCCAGACTGATCCCTTTAACTTCACCCATTCTGGAAAATACGGTGTCTGCCGACATGGCTTCGGGCTTAAATGTAAGCAGGTGAGATTGTACGCCTGCACTGTCCTTTACCTCGCTTCTCATGAGAAGAACATCAGCCTTTTTCGCCCAGTGGTATTCTTTAATCCCGGAAAAGGCTAGACTATCTCCTTTAAGCGGATTTAAGGCTAAAAGCAAGGTGTCTTTTTTAACTTCCTTTAAGGCATCGCCGGAATCCAGGCTGTCTTTAAGTGCCAAAGCACTATTGCCCTGCTCTGATGCCGTATTTACCAGGGTCTTATACGCCAACCAGCTGCTCCCCTTTTCCGGCATACTGTACCCGTGATTGGAAGGAAATTTTATTAAGCGTCCTGTTTCCAGGATGTAGATTCCCAGGGAATCTTCCTGTCGCTTTTTCCTGTCGACTTCCCCGGTTTCCTCTGTTCTTCTAAGGGCGATCTGGGGTTGTATACTAAAGGCAATATAGCTGCCATCCCCGCTGAACCGAACTTTAGTACCTCTGGGTATGGTATCTGTTCTCCCGTTTTGCAGATCTTTAATGATAAGACTGTTATCGCCCATCCCTGGCTGCAACTCGTAACTCAGGTAACGCCCGTTTGGTGCGAGCTTCGCACCTTCAATGGTCTTCCATTGATCAAAATCTGCCGGGGTCAGGCTCCTTTTTTGCCCATACAGCCCCACTCCTGAAAGGAGAAGTCCTAACAGGAATACATACGTGTTTTTCATATAAAGTAAGATTGGTTAAAAAGATTCGAAATTATCTGGGACGGTTAGACCACCGCCGGGCCTCATTAAGCTCCTCCATCTCGGTGAGTGCTTCCTCCGGAATTACCTTCAGAAAAGATGGATGTTGCTCGATAGCGTATTCTATTTTCTCCACGATCTCATCCACAGTTTCATTATCATAATCGATATGCAGGGGCTCCTTGATGACCATGGATTGAAGAATGCCCTTTTTTTTGATCCTCAGTCCTTTTTTATCAAAAGACCTTCTGAATCCATCGATCACGATAGGCACAACTATCGGCTTATATTCTTTAATAATATGTGCCGTACCTTTTCGTATCGGCTTCCAGGGTTTTGTAGTTCCCTGCGGAAAAGTGATCACCCATCCGTCTTCCAGGGCTATCCCGATATTTTCGGTATCGTGAGGGTTCACTTCCCGTTTGATATCCTTTCCTTTTTCTCTCCAGGTTCTTTCCACCGAAATCGCTCCTGCATAGGCCATAACCTTGGGAAGGAAGCCACTATGCATGGTTTCCCTGGCAGCGATATAGTAAATATTAAGCTTCGGACGTCGGAGATATCCAACATTCCTTATACTGTCTACACGCCCATTAAGACTGGCGTTGAATACGTGAAACATAGCCACCACATCGGCGAAATAGGTCTGGTGATTAGAGACGAAAAGCACGCCCCTGTCGGGTAGGGTATTAATGAGTTCTGAACCTTCTATCTGGAGTTCGTTAAATCCGCGATAACGTCTGTGGGTCATCAATCCTGCGACCTGGATCAACCATTTTTTTATGAGTAGGATGTGCCCAAAAGGATTCTTTTTCAAAAGCGGCATTTACGGTGGGTTATTTTGATGAATTAACAAAATTACAAAATCTGCTCATTAATACCGGGTATTCAGTAATTCTTTCACCTCACTTAAGATCATAGCTGTGGCGCCCCAAACCGTGTAGTCATTCAAACGAAATGCAGGTACTTCGATATCCGCAGCATAGGAAGTATCCAGGCGTTGATAAAACATGGCCTTATCCGATAAAAACTCCTCCAATCGCACCTCTATTAGCCGCTCTACCTCGGTCTCCTGTCTTATGAAACGCAATCTTTCTTCCGAATACCCCATATAAGGATATACCATAAAATTGCTCGGTGGAATATACACTTCGGATAAGGAACGGATGATATTCACTTTTTCCGGATGCACGCCCACCTCTTCGTGGGTTTCCCGGAGCGCGGTATCTTCAAGATCCCGGTCGGAACGCTCCACCTTACCGCCGGGAAAACCCACCTGGTTGGAGTGTACGCCTTTATAAGATTTTCTCAGGATAAGTAAAAGCCTTGTTTCCCGGTCTTCTCCCGGATAAAAAAGATTGAGTACAGCGGCCTGACGGGGTTTAGCCGATTTTAAATAGGCTTCCCGCACATGCCTGATCCGGCTGGGAGGAATCATTTTATGGTGAGAATCCATGCCGGGCAAGGGCAGATTTTTTATTTTTGGGATCAAATTATAAAATTCTTCAAATTTCATGAGTCATACGTGCTTTCGTCCCATTACAATATTACTACTTATTCTGTTAACTGCATGCGGCAACCAGGAGGCCAAACAACAACAGCAACAGGCCGAAAGGGCAAAACACGTGGAAGACAGCCTGAAAACCGCCAGGGAAAAGGCATTATTGGAAGAAAAAAAGAAAAAAGAGGAAGAAGAAAAATTCCTGCTAACGGAAGAAAATGCCATCCCTTTTTTCTTTGAATATCAAAAAGAGCACAAAGAAGATAAGGTTAGAATATATACCAACAAAGGAAATTTTGACCTGGACCTGTACGAGGAAACCCCCTACCACCGGGCTAATTTCATTTACCTGGCTAAAAAACGGTATTTCGACCATACCTATTTCCATCGCGTGGTAAAAAACTTTATCATCCAGGGCGGAAATACCGACCTCATTACCACTGCCGAGAAAAGAAGTAAGATCGGGTCCTATCTTTTACCCCCGGACACCAAAAAAGGATTTAAGCACCACCGTGGCACGATCTCCATGCCTAGTAGTGACAATGTAGATAATCCGCATAAACTGGCATCTCCTTACGAATTCTTTATTGTGGTTACCGATCCGGGGTCTTATCATCTCGACGGTAATTATACTGCATTCGGAAAGGTGATCTCAGGTATGGATGTAGTGGATGCCATTAATAATGTTCCCACAGACGATGGCGAATGGCCCATGCGCAACGTGGTGATTGATTCGGTCAGAATACTCCGGTGATCACGTTTAGTTCTCCGGATGGTATAGGGAGGGTAGGGATAATTTAAATCGCACCGCTAACAACCGGATCAGGATAACCACTGCAATAGGCAGGGCAAATACCACCTCGTCCCGCAATGGAAACTGCTGCAGGATGAAATAAAAGATACCCCCGGAAATACAGGCGGTGGCATAAATCTCTTTACGGAAAATAATAGGGATCTCATTACAGAGGATATCCCGGATCACCCCGCCGAACGATGCCGTTATCGTACCAAGAGTGATACACATGATCGGAGTAAGTCCGGCTGCCACACCCTTCTCTACCCCTACTACTGTGAACAGACCAATACCCAGGGTATCAAACAGGAAAAGGGATTTTCTTAGGTATCGAAGTTGTTCCCGAAAACTCACTGCAAAGACCACAGACCCCATAATCACGTACATATAGGTCGTATTGACCATCCAAGATACCGGGCCAACTCCAAGAAGCATATCCCTTAAGGTCCCCCCTCCCAGGGCAGTAACAAATCCGATTATAAATATTCCAAATGGATCCAATCGCTTATGCATGGCTGTAAGTACCCCTGAAATTGCGAAAGCAACCGTTCCTAAAATTTCAATAATAAAATAAAACATAGGCTATCCGTTAATTCAGAATGTCCTGCAATATGGGCTTTAATCCGCTGAAGAAAAACTCTACAGCAATTACCATTACGATCAGGCCCATAAGGCGCATCATCACATTAATACCCGTTTGCCCTAAAAGTTTTATGATCTTACTGGAACTGTACAAGATAAGATAGGTAACCACCATCACTATAAGGACGCTCCCAATGAGCACTACCTTAAGGCCCACCGTGGAGGCATCTTCCATCAAAACGATGGCATTGGTCAAAGCCCCTGGTCCGCAGATCATCGGGATGGCCAGGGGGGTAATGGAAATATCGTCAATATAAGTATGCACCTCAGACTCCTTTACTTTCACCTTGCCTAATCTGGCCTGGAGCATATCCATGCCCATGAGAAAGAAGATGACCCCGCCCACCATACGAAAGGAATTCACAGAAATTCCAAAAAACTTAAACAGCAATTGTCCGGTGAAAGCAAAGATCACTATAGTAATAAAGGCAGTAATACTGGCCTTTCGTGCCGTACGTGTACGATGATCACTGTCAAGGTCAGAGGTCATGGTAAGAAATATCGGCATGGTGCCCAGAGGATTAATCAGGGTAAAAAATGAAGTGAAGGCCAGTAAACCAAAACTTAAAAGCTCGTTCATAGCAACTAATCTGCTTTAATAATATTGTTTTAAATATCGGAATTTCTGAACCCGCTTTGTTTGTGAATCCAGGGACTTCCAGGCGCAAAGTTCAGAGTTTTATTCGTATTTACTTACATTTCTATACAAAATTATTAGTGCCTGGCAGAAATGAAAATCCCTGCCTGCTAATTACTTTTCCCCAGCTGCAGTATCCTGAAAACTCCTGCAATTATTTTTCAAACCTGCCTGCGATTCGTCACCGGAAATCAACAATTCAGAAACTATTATTTCAGAAACCCCGGATGACTACCGAATTTTGAAAGCGTAATCAAAAAACGATATTATGAAAATTGCAATCTTTTTACTCACCATTTTAAGTACTACCAACCTGCTGTACTCCCAGGAACCCGTAAAAGAAGCAGACGGCCATACCATCTTGGTACAATTGGAAAACCTGGTTAATGATGAAGGCACCGCCCTGATCGCCCTGTACAACGAAGATGGATTTATGAAAAAAGCACCGGTAGCCTCTGGGAAATCTTCCATAAGTGACGGAAAGGCCGAATTCCGGTTTGAAAATGTACAACCCGGAACCTATGCAGTGGTAGCCCTGCACGACACCAACGGAAATCACCGGATGGATTTTGATTCGAACGGGATGCCCCTTGAAGGATGGGCGACCTCAAATAACGATATGACCCCGGGGCCACCAAATTTTGACAGTTCAAAGTTCACCCTGGGGGAAGACCTTGAGCTTACCCTGCGTTTCTGAATCCGGTGGCCGGACACGCCATGCCGAAGGCAGTTCGCTGCCAACAGCATGGCTTTCCCTGGCACCTATCCAACAACCTGCTGATAATCAATATTATTGATCAATTATAAATAATACATAAGAATTCGTGATACTTTCTTAAATTTGGGGTGCCAATAAAACCCGCATCCGCAATGACCATAACCCAATTACAATACGTTCTGGCAGTGGCAGAACATAAGAATTTCACTCTTGCTGCTGAAAAAAGTTTTGTTACTCAGCCTACGCTGAGCATGCAAATCCAAAAGCTGGAGGACGAGCTGGATATCCTGATCTTTGACCGGAGTAAAAAACCGATACAACTTACCCAGGTAGGGGAAAAGATCGTGGACCAGGCCCGAAATATTGTAAACGAATCCTTTCGGATCAAGGACATTGTAGATCAGGAAAAGGGATATATCGGCGGGGAATACCGCCTTGGTATTATCCCTACCATTATGCCAACCCTCTTACCTTTATTTTTGAAGAACTTCATCAGGAAGTACCCGAAGATCAATTTAAAGGTTGAGGAGCGTAATACAGACACGCTGATCGGAATGCTGGAAGACGGATACCTCGATGCCGCCATTGCTGCCACCCCGTTGGAAAATGAACACATCCGGGAGCGTCCGTTGTATTACGAACCCTTTGTGGCCTATATTCCGCAAAGTCACAGGCTAAATGATCTCGGGGATATATCTGTAGAAGACCTGGACCTGGACGACATCCTGTTATTGGAAGACGGGCATTGTTTTCGGGAAGGCGTTATTAACCTCTGTAAATCCAAAGGAGAATTCAACGAACAGCATTTCCAACTGGCCAGTGGAAGTTTTGAAACCATGCTGAAACTTGCCGACGACGGGATGGGAATGACCCTCCTCCCCTATTTGCATACCCTGGACCTTCAGGAGTCGCAAAAAGCTAACCTACATTACTTTAAAGATCCCAAACCCGCCAGGGAGGTAAGTATCATCTACCATAAAAGCGAATTGAAGATGCATATCACCAATGCACTGAAAGAAACCATATCAGGCGTCGTTCGCGGAGCCATCGCCTTTCAAAATGTGCAGATCATCAGTCCGATCAATAAATAAAAAAAGCCGCTTTTAGCGGCTTTTTTGTTTTTCTATACAATAAAGGTTAAACATTTTGAAAGTTCCGGCTTCCCCTGTATGTAATGCATGAGCCAGATTCTCAGCTCATCCAGTTCATGGGGTAACAGTCGTTTTACAGCCTTTTCCAATTCCTTGCGGAAAAGCTGCACATCAAAACTGACTTTTTCAAGAACAGTTTTGGTGTACTCAAACATAGCTCTAGGCATAATCTTTAAGCATTTAGTTAGGTATAATGATCAATAACAATTGAATTATTGACGCTATAAATTTAAAAATAATTTTAAATTAAAATGTGAAATAATGAATTTTAACCTGTCTTTTTTGTGAAATTCATAACAGACGCCTCCTCCAATTCAATTGTATTATTAATAACGTATTTGGAACATTTTATATTGTGGCAGAATAATTATATTCGGTGATAAAATAACATATTTTTCAACCCATCTTTATGAGATACTTCTTAGCCTGCTGCAGTGTTTTCCTGCTAATTTCCTGCGGATCAAACCCTAAACGCCAGTTTTCGAAGGCTTTGCCGGAACTGCTCAACGACCCTTACTTTGAGAACCAGTTTACAGGGATCTTTATTATAGACCCGGAGAGTCGGGACACCCTCTATCAGCAAAACTCCGGGAAATATTTCACTCCCGCCAGCAACACCAAAATATTCACCCTGTTTACCGCAATGGAACTCTTACCTGAACTTTTGCCTCAGTTGCAGTATCAGGCCCATGGAGATACCATTTACATCAGGGGTACGGGAGATCCCACCCTGTTACATCCGTATTTCAAATCGGGAAAATCCCTGGAGCTCATCGCCCAGTTTCCGCACATCAAATACCTATACAACCGTTTTCAGGATACACCCCTGGGCCCCGGATGGTCCTGGGCCGACTTTGATGCGTATTATTCCGCCGAACGAAGCGGACTACCCTTGTATGGAAATGTAGTCCTGGGCGGCAAAACCCCAGGTGGAGAACCCTGGATGACTCCGGATGTATTTCCTTTTGAATGGAGCGTTGAAAAACCCCGGTTCAATCGAAAAAGAGATGAGAATCATTTTTACCTGTACACCAATTCCACAGCAGATACCCTTGAGATCCCATTTGTAACCGATACCAGCAGCGTCCGCACTCTGCTGGAAAACCTGGTAAAAAAACCGGTGGAACTTTGCACATCGGCTCCCGGAGATACCTGGGAAACCATCTATGGGGTGCCAGCCGATTCGGTGTACAAGAGAATGATGAAGATCAGCGACAATTTTATCGCCGAACAGCTGCTCATCCAGGCGTCAGGGATAATAAGCGATACCCTCGACCCGTCCGAGGCTATTGAATTCATGTTCAACGGACCCCTGTCAGATATGGCCCAACAGCCCCGTTGGGTAGACGGATCGGGATTGTCCAGGTACAACCTGTTTACCCCGGAGTCTATGGTTCATGTCCTGGATAAACTCTACCAGTGTTACGGCACCGAAAGACTCTATGCCTTTTTCCCGGAGGGAGGGGTGTCGGGAACCATTAAAAATTATTTTCACGGAAACGACAAGCCCTACCTACACGCTAAAACAGGTACCCTCAGCAACAATTACTGCCTGAGCGGATACCTCGAAACCCAATCCGGAAAAACCCTGATCTTCAGCTTTATGAACAATCATTATATGGGATCCAGCACGCCTCTCAAAGCTAAAATGACTCCGGTGCTGGAGTGGATCAGGGATCATTATTAGGGATGGACAGTGAGTTGGAGTTGGAGTTGGAGTTGGAGTTGGAGTTTGAGTTGGAGTTTGAGTTTGAGTTTGAGTTTGAATTTGAGTTTGAGTTTGAGGGATGAGTGATGCGTGGTGCGTGATGAGTGATACGTGGTGCGTGGTGCGTGGTGATCATAAATTATTGTTTTAATTATTACTTATGACACACTTTTTTGAGCAGTCTCTTAGTAAACATTTGAATAACGCAACACACAATAATAATCGGAATTGGAATTTTAGCTGGGCTATTACTTTATCCCAAAACCAAACCAACATTTCTCAAGGTAGTCTTAATTGGCCTTACAATTAGTTTTGGACTTTCGCTTTTTAAGAATCAATTGTTGACAAACTTGTCATTTTTCAGCTTTGGAATTCTGACCTTATCTTTTTCAGTCCACCAATTTGCTAAACGAAAATTGCCAAATTTTGCGATTGGACTCTTTTCATTTTTACTCTTTCTGTGGGCCTTATTTCAATCCCATTTATTGGAGAATTGAGATTCTTAATGCTTCTTCCGATTGGAATTTACATCTGGACATTAATCAAAAAATGGAAAACGGAAAACGGAATTTCTGTTTTGACAGTTCTGGCTTTTTATGAGCTATCTGAATTTCTGATTTTGATAGGGCAATGGACTCAAATAAAATAAAAAAACCGTTTGCTAACACAGCCTATAACCAAACGTTATAATTCCGTAAGAATCAGACTATTTTATTTATCTTGTTCAGCATTAAAAACCAAACCTGCTGTACTTGGTACCTTGCTCCCGAAACGTCAGGATAATGGCCAGCACTTAGTCCCGCCTTTGAAACTAATAAAAAATGAACTTAATAAAGAACATCTTAATCGTCATCTCTTTAGTCCTTTTAATGGGGTGTAGTGAAACCAAGACCAAACAATTGACAATTTTGGGCTCAGTTCATTTTCCTACAGCTGGAATTAATATGGACTCCGTTTACCTTGCCATAAAAAAGGTACAACCTGAAGTAATTTTAATGGAAAGAGATTCTGTGAGTTTTGACACTGCCTTCAACAGGAAGGTTGAATATGAAGAAAATGAAGACCAGGCGGTTTCCAAGTTTATAAAAGACCATCCTAAAACAGTTTTAAGGCCAATAGAATTTGAAGGGAGAAATGCATACAGGATTAAAATGGGACTATACTCTGAAGCCCATGAGGTATATCAAAAGCTAAATGAACTAAGCAGGTCAAAGAAGTTAAACACTGAAGAGCGTCTTATATGGAGTAGGTTTGCCACTTATTGGGCATTGTTAGACAGTCTTGCAGCTGTTAACTTAAAGGCTCTCAATACTGAAGCGTCTGATGCTATTTTGGATAGCGCCAAGTTTTATCAGTATACTCAAATGAAGAAAATTGTCAATGAGCATGATGAGTTCACTGAAAAGATGCTTGACTCAAAAGGGGACTCTATTTCATTAGCTCAATATTTCGAGAAATGGGTGCAATTTGAACACTATGACAGAAATAATGCTATGGTTGCCAATATCATAAAAACTATAGACCATTCACCCCATAATCGATTTTTGTTAACTGTTGGATATCATCATCGCTATTACATTAAAAAAGTATTAGAACAAAAAGCACCACATATAAAAATAGTCGAGTTCTATGAATAAAACAATGGCCATAGCTTAATCAACTACCTTAAAACACGCTTTAAACTAACTGTTATCATCAATAAAATGAAAATCCTCAAATACTTAAAATACATTATAGCAGCATGGTTACTTCTCACACTTGTAATTTGTGCAGGAGGGGTCATTAAATATAATATAGATCTGAACCGATACATAGATCAGGAAGGCCCCAAAGAAAAGAGAAATAAACCCAATTCCTTAAGCAAGGAAACTGAAGTATATGTAGTGGGGAGCGTTCATTTTGAAACGGACAAGATCAAAAGAGATGACATCTACAATTACGTAGACAATATTTCCCCCTCTGTTATTTTATATGAGAACAACACCAAGACAGTGAAAAGGATGGTGAATAGAACAGATTTTTGGGGGCAACTTATGAGTTCCTTTAAAAAAGGGAATAAAGTAGAAAGTTTCGTTTCACTCAGGTATAAAAAACACCACCCTGGATCTGAAATTTTACCCTTCGAATGGGAAGAAAGAGATGCGTACCACGCTAAACACAACCTGGCAACCAATTCAAGTAAACTGCTCGGTTCAGCGATCCGGCTGAATCGGGAAAACCTCCTGTCCAGTGAGGAGTCCGCAATAATGGACCAATTCCAGGAGATAAATAAAAAATACAATGAGATCGGAAATACTGAAACGGTATATGATATTAATAATTCACATACCGATAGCATTATCAGAATCAGACAGTCCTATGTTTATAAGACCATCCCGGAAATGGTAAAAGAAAGAAACGATTTAGCAGCATTTAAAGACTTTCTCCCTATACATATGGAATATTGGGACACCAGAAATAAAGCAATGACGGCAAACATCTTAAACCAAATCAAAGTCCATCCCAATAAAAGGCTCGTAGTTTTAACCGGATATTCACATCGGTACTATTTAATTGATGAATTAAAAAAGTACGAAGATGAATTAAATTTTTCTGTCAAATCGAGATAATTACTGATGATACACTGGCTATCATCCATAGCTGCTTTCTTACAAGTTCTTACTATTTCCATTATATTTCCGAAACCAACCAATCTTAGGCGATCCGAAGGTCATATCTCCTGTATCCCCTGAGGGGTTCACTATGAAATTTTGAAAAACTGAATTACTTATGAAAAATGTGCTTTGCTTTAGTATACTTTGGATTTTTCTGACTTCTTGTCAAAAGAACGGCCAGGAGGCAGAGCCCATTGATTTTACCGTCAATTATAAATTTTCCTCAGAGATCGATCAATGGGTAAAAGAAGATACCACAGCGTGGAAGTATCAGATCAGTGCCGTAGATTACGCTACCAAAGGCGATTACATGAACGCCCTCCATCACTGGGATTTGGCCATGGGCGGCAGAGAAGTAACCTATACCCAAACAAAGATCGATTCTATTAACAGCCTTTACCGCCAGGTTCCGGCAAAAGAATATATCCTTGAAAGGGCAAAAAATGAACGAGTCATAATTATCAATGAAGCCCATCACAGTCCGTTTCATCGGTTTTTCACAAAGTCTATGCTTCAGGAATTATATGATTTGGGATATAGAAACCTTGGCCTGGAAGGCCTGTATAACGGTACTGAAAAAGACTCTTTGTTAAATGAAAGAGGGTATCCTGTTCAATCTTCAGGGTTCTACATGAATGAGCCTCAGTTTGGAAACCTGGTCAGAGAGGCGATGGAAATCGGGTTTCATGTATTTCCCTATGAACAAACATCAGGGGTTAATAACACAGAACGTGAAATTGAGCAAGCCAGATTTATAGAGGAGTTTATCAGATCGAATCCCGATGGTAAGTTTTTAATTCATTGTGGCTATGACCATGCTTACGAAGGCGAGCACGGCTGGTGGGGCATGGCCATGGCAGGCCGACTTAAGGAATACACAGGCATAGACCCTCTCACGATCAATCAGACCTTATATGCTGAGAAAGGGGATCCGAAATTCAGGCACCCTTTTGCCAAAGCGATCGGTGCAAAAAAATCTGTGGTACTCCTGGATACAGCAAACCAGCCGCTTCAGGCAAAAAGTGGGGAGGCCTATACCGACATCACTGTTTTTCATCCAAATACCAATTATGTGAACGAAAGGCCGGGATGGTTATTTAACCAGGTCAATTCGGAACAGGAAATAGATATAGCCCCCTTTAAATTACCCCTTCCCCTCTTTGTAATGGCTTTTAAAGAAGGAGAGGATATCCATCAGGCAGTTCCTGTTGATATTACAGAGGTGTCCAAGGAGGGTGACAAGGCCATTCTGGCACTTGAAAGCGGCACTTATACTATTATCGTGACCAATAAAGAACGATCCTTTAAATTTAAAACAGAAGTTAATTAACTTGTGCTTAAAAACCCTTTTCGAATCCTCCGGAAAAACTCCAGCCATAAAGGGTGAAAAAAAATAAAAAACACATGAAACCAACCAGGCTATTCGTTACTGTCGGGTACCAAAGAATATCCAACCGAAAAAGGACCTCCTCCATTTTCTGGTTTCAGACCTTAGCCCTTAAACCATTATAAAATGAGCGAGGTAGAATACCTGTACAATCTTTTTACCTTCTGTTTAACGATACTGTTTTCGTCCTATCTCTTTATCAACGGGATAAAAGAACGTCCGGGGAATATCGGTATAGGCTTTTTTATTTGCTATATGGGTCTGGAAAGCCTTGATGCCCTTCTGGTTCAGTCATCATTCTACCTTCAGCATCCTAATTTATATTTACTCATCCCTTCTCTCGGGTTGCTCTTGTACCCGGCCTTTTATTATTACATCAAGAGCACGGCCTTTATCGGAACCCGGCTAAAATGGATAGACCTGATCCATTTGGCGCCCTTTGTAATTATATGGGTTATCCTGCTTGCTGAATATTATTTACAGCCTGTGGAAGTCAAATTGCAAATAATGACCCATCGCGGCGAAATGCCCTGGTTCATCAGCATGATCTATTATGCCTTGCGCATTCAGGGGTTGATCTACATGGTCCTGTCTGTCAGGGTGATTTTACGATTCAGGGCTATTGTAAGAGAACATTACTCCACAAAGAACAAACGAAATTACACCTGGTTGCTGCAACTTACCATTGTCTTCGTATACTACGGCCTATCTACATTGATCTTTAATATTAATCGTTTTGGTGTGCAGATGCTTCCCGGGGAAATCACCTATTATATTTCTGCATCGGTCTCCCTGATCTTTATAATATGGATCATCTACAAGGCATTGTCGCAGCCCTATTTGTTTAACGGAGTCGATGCCAATATCAAATTATTAAAGGAATACCTGGCTGAAAAAAAGAAAAACCATGAATTTGAGGTCAAAGCAGAAGACACCGATCAGGACCTCGCATTAAGATCAAAACTGGATACCTATATGGCTACTGAAGAAGTCTTCCTGGATCCATCATTGACCATTTTTGAGCTCGCGAAAGGGATCGGCCTGACAAGTGCCGAACTGTCTCTTTTTCTGAATAAAAATCTAGGCAAGAACTTCTTTGAATTCATTAATGAATACCGGATCGAAAGGGCAAAGAAAATACTGGAAGACCCGGATAAAAAACAGTTAACGATCCTGGAGATCTTATACGCCATCGGCTTTAACTCAAAATCTTCGTTTAATACCGCTTTTAAAAAGCATGTGGGAAAAACACCTACCGAGTACCGCAAAGAACATGTAAAATAGGCAGTTCCAAAAAAATCCGAACGCTTCAAAATAAAAAGTCGAACCCATTTTATTGAGAAAATTTGGTTCGACTTTTTTATCAGGTCGATTCGCATGCGTCCTTGTGCCATCTTTGACCCATCGTTAATTACAATCAAGCATTATGAAAAGTATCAGTTTACTTGCCTTGTTCTCACTTTTTTCATTACTGAACACGGCACAGGAAATCGCGGTCAAGACCACCTTGAGCAATTTAGAGCGATCAGTAACCCAGGGCGACACCAACCTGGCACTGTCCAACTTTAACTCCAAACAGGAGTCCTTTTATAACGACCAAAAGAGATATCTGGCCAACCTGACCAGGCGGGACAGCCTGGACTATAGTCTGGAGGTCCATACGCTTCACCTTTCTGCAAATAACCAGACGGCTACAGCGGTGGTTTTAGAAACGGCACGTTATTGGAAATACGATAGAACGCAAACAGATATCGGATTTAAAACCTATACGCTGGAATGGACCCACGATCGGTGGATGATCAATGCCGTAACGGAACGGGTATATCTCAAGGGAAAGCACCATGAAATTCAGGCAGACTTCTTTCCTGAAAAAGGCACTATGAACGCAGAAGCCATAATTGATCTCGATATTGTGGAAGAGGGTGAAAAGGCGATCCTTTTTTGGCTTAACCGAGGATTAAAGGTCGACCGCCTTGAAGACGTCCATAGCCATCCCATTGCATTTACACGCAAAGACCTTGCAATCATCATTCCCCGGGACCATGCCTTAAAGAAAGGGGAAAGTCTTTCTCTGAAGATCCATTACTCCGGATCTTTCTATAATGAGTTTAAAGAACTGGGCTATGGCTTAGCAGATATAAGTGAAGAAGGGATCTTTGGCAGCTGGGGAACCGACTGGTATCCTAAATTGAATGGCCCCCTTTCTAAAGCTAAGGCCTTGCTCAAATACACTGTCCCTGCCGAATTGATCGTAGCGTCTGTTGGCCGTTTGGAAGAGCAATCAGAACATGGCGGTAAAGTGACCTATACCTATAATGTGAATACCCCTATGGACTATACCTTCAATGCCAACCGGTTTATCCTATACAGCCATGAGGTGAACGGGGTCCAGGTAAATGCCTATTTGATAAACGGGTCTGTGGAAAAGGCGAAAATGTATGCTGACAACGCAGGGAAAATGATCGAATTCCTGACAGGACTCTACGGTGTTTTTCCCTGCGACAGCTATGGAATATCTGAGGTCCCCATAGAAAAGGTATTAGGTCTGGGCGGCTCCGGAGGGCAGGGCTTGAACTATTATCCCACCCATACGTTAAGAGATGAAACCTTCGAATTTCCGCTAATAGCACACGAAGTGGGACACATCTGGTGGGGAGGCCTGGTCAACTCTGATATCCATGCCGGAAAGCTCCTTGACGAGGGCATGGCTCAGGTAAATGCGTTTCTTTGTTACCGTCACTTTTACGGGGAAAGCGCCATGTGGGACTTTATCAATAATGGCAGCGATTTGTTCTCCAAATCTGCCAGGTTCTATTTCAGACAGTTTAACAGCAGCAACGACTTCCCTATCGGGGTTTATGAGGAAGAGCGATCGAATGACTATGCGGTAATATCCTACCTTAAACCCCACTTTATTATGGCTATGTTAATGGAGACCATTGGGTATGATACTTTTATCAAGGGGATCAGGCGGATCATTAACGAATACTCCTCCGACAAACGCCTGGATATTCCGGCGATCAGGAAAGTTATGGAGGAAGAAAGTCAGCAGGATCTGGGATATTTCTTTAACCAGTGGTTTTACAGGGCAGGAGCACCGGAGTTTACCCTGCAATACAATTCAACCAAAATGGACGATGGCAGGTATCTGGTAGAAGGTCATGTCGATCAGGTACGAGAGGTCTTTCAGGTCCAGGCAGAGATCCAATTGTCCGATCCGCACAATACGGTTACCAAAAAGATCCTGATCGATCAGTCGAGCACCTCATTTTCCTTCCTCGTCGAGTTTGAACCCGCATTGGTGCAATTTGATCCTCACCATAAAATATTGCGTTGGTCCGAAAATGTCGCCCACCTGCATTTTCTTAGCGAGGGCCTGAAAGCCTATTACTCAGGAAATAAGGTCCTTGGTCTTGACAAACTAGAATTGTACCTCAAACATTATCCCTATGATCCCACAGGCCATGTTATCATGGGAGAAATATTCATAAATGAAAAAAAGTATGACCTGGCAGGGAAACACCTTCGGTTTGTAATTAATGAATATGAAACGCTTGGCAGGATGTCTTATGATATACCCCTGGCCTATGCCTTAATGGGAAGCTTGAGTGAAAAGGAAGGAAAGCCGAATCAGGCCCATCGTTATTTCTCCAAAGCACTCAAAATGGTAAATATAGAAGGTTCGCATACCATGGCTAAAGAGTACTTCTCCAGGGTCAATAATCCTGTTGAGCCATCAGGGATGTAAATTGGCTAATGTTTCAAAAAGAAACAGGCAGACCAGTAATTAATTTCTTTCTCCGGAAAGCGATACAATTATTAGAATACATCCTGGCTTACTTTCACCCCAGGAATACCATTAAACCGGCCCAACCCAGAACCTTAGTCTTAACGACAGTGTTGCATTTGGAAGGGACAAATCCACCTGGAGGTGACCAACCCAGGCTTATAACTACCCTTCCTTAAAAAAGGAGGGGACTATTGATCAAATTCGAAAATGGGTGAATAAAAGGTTCTTCGTTTTCACTTCATCACTTCGCAACCTCTTATCCCTGCGGCACCTGGTATGGAGCTAACTAAAACCTGTTATCTCCATCCAGCAGGTCGCCAAGGCCGCCAAGGACAGATCCTTCGCCACGGCTTTTTCCGCCTTTTCTCGGAATAGAGGCCAGTACCCTTTCCGCCAATCGGCTAAAAGGCAGCGATTGTATATAAACCACCCCGGGGCCGCGAAGCGTTGCATAGAACAGTCCTTCTCCTCCGAACACGGTATTTCTGATACCTCCAATAAATTCGATATCGTAATCGATATGCTGGGTAAAGCCCACAATACAGCCTGTATCCACCTTCAAGACCTCTCCGGCCTTTAGCTCCCTGCGGGCCAGGGTACCTCCTGCATGGACAAAAGCCAGACCATCACCCTCGAGCTTTTGCATGATAAATCCCTCACCCCCGAAAAGTCCTCTTCCCAGGCGTTTCGAAAATTCGATTCCCACAGAAACTCCTTTAGCAGCACATAAAAATGCATCTTTCTGGCAGATATACTTTCCGCCATAGGCCGTAAGATCTATGGGTACAATCTTCCCGGGGTAGGGAGAAGCAAAACTTACCTTGCGTTTTCCTGCTGTACTGTTCAGGTAAGCGGTCATAAAAAGACTTTCTCCGGTTAGCAGTCGTTTTCCGGCAGAGAAAATCTTCCCCAGAACACTGTTATCCTGGTTGGATCCATCTCCGAAAATAGTGTCCATTCGAAGTCCCTCCTCCATCATCATAAAACTTCCTGCTTCTGCAATGACAGCTTCCTGAGGATCCAGTTCGATCTCTACGTACTGCATTTCTTCCCCGTAAATATGATAGTCGATCTCGTGTGCGTTCATGCTTTGAAATTTTAATGGGTTTTCTTTTATAGTATAGGTGATAGGAGAAATAGAAATGTTACAGCTATTTACCGGATTTTTTCTTCAGGGTCCATTCAAACTCAAAAACCGCTACCACATCTCCGGATGCATCCTTTCCCTCTGCCTTCATCCAGCAAGTATGCCCTTGATCTGAAGCTATAACCTCGTTCAAAACCTTATCCAGGGCGTTCCCGTCATTACAGGTAAACCGAATTACACCCTTTGCTTTTTTTAAAAATGTAGCCTTATTGGTAATTACCAACATGCTAACGGGCACCTTACAGGCCTTGATCCTGGACATGACCAGAACGCCCGTAGCCAATTCTGCCGCCATTCCCTGTACTGCCCAGAACATCGAATTAAAAGGATTCTGATTGATCCACCGGTGCTTTACCCGGGTTACGGCAGTAGCCGGCGAAAGGGATTCCACCCTGACCCCGGTTATCCAGGCAGCAGGTAATTTTAAGAGTAAGAAGGTGTTGAGTTTGGACGGAGTAAATTCCATATGATCCTTTTTTAGAACACCTAAATTATTGATTATTAACCAGACCCAAACGGACATGAATTCTTAAATAAATGTTAAATTTAAGTACTTTGTATTGCATAATACCTTCTTTTAGATATATATTTGTATAAGAAATTACATGGTAAAGGAAATTATCTGCTATAACATCAATCAATAATCAAAAAAACAATCATGGACACCACCATCAACAAACATCAAATGAATTTGGCAGCGATCATCCACATTTCGACTTTTTCGAAATATTTCATCCCTTTCGGGAACTTTATCCTGCCCATGATCATCTGGATCTCTAATAAAGGACAATCTGCTTTCGTGGATGAGAACGGAAAGAACGCCCTGAATTTTCAGATCAGCATTCTCTTGTACAGTTTGTTTCTTGGCATTCTTTGTATTCCCTTTTTGCTGTTTTCGGCTTTCGATTTTATACAGCTTGCCAACCTTTTGGAACACAACACCCACGATATCGATCTTCCGGTGAGGAGCCTGTACGATCTGAGTATCGGAATGATCCCGGTAGGCATCGCAGGATTACTGATCTTTGCCCTTTTTATTGCCGATGTGCTATGTACCATTCTGGCAGGCATCAGGGCCAGTAAGGGCATCCTGTACCAGTACCCTATAACAATCAACTTTATTAAATAGCACCACATGTAAAAATTCATCCATCAATCATCAATCATCAATCAATCAAAAAACGAACAGTTTAATTTAAAGCATTATGTAACCATGAATATAGAGAACACAAAGGCGCAAATGAGGAAAGGGGTTTTAGAGTACTGTATTCTTTCCATTCTGGAGAGTGAAGACCAGTACGCTTCCGAGATCCTTGACACCTTAAAAGACGCCAAGATGCTTGTAGTGGAGGGAACGATCTACCCGCTGCTCACCAGGCTGAAAAATGCCGGTCTTCTCACCTATCGTTGGGAAGAATCGACTTCCGGACCACCGAGAAAATACTATGCACTCACCGAGGATGGCACCAACTTCCTGAAAGAACTGGACACCACCTGGGACGAATTGAGAAAAGCAGTTAACCTAGTAACCCGATCAAAAAGCACTAACAATGAATAAGACAATCAACATAAATCTCGCAAATATCTTCTTCCATATCGATGAAGATGCATACAGAAAGCTTCAGGGCTATCTTGACGCGATAAAAAGGTCATTCTCCGGCCCCCCCGGAGGCGACGAGATCATGGCCGATATTGAGGCCCGTATTGCTGAACTCTTTGCCGAACGTCAGCAATCTGACCGTCAGGTAATCACCACCAAGGAGGTAGACGAAGTGATCTCCATCATGGGGCAGCCTGAGGATTATATGGTAGACGAAGAGCTCTTTGAAGACCAGGAGCCTGCAGGGAAATCTTCCTACACCTACAAAGAACCTAAAAAACTCTACCGGGACACCGAGAACCAGTACGTAGCCGGGGTATCTGCAGGGCTTAGTCATTACCTTGGGATCGATGTGATCTGGATACGTTTACTCTTTATTTTTACTACGGTATTCTCCGGATTCGGACTGGTGGCATACATCCTGTTCTGGATCCTGGTACCGGAAGCTAAAACCACGGCAGAAAAAATTGCCATGACCGGAGAGCCTGTGAACATTTCCAATATTGAGAAAAAGATAAAGGAAGGTATCGATACAGTTACTGAAAAGGTGAAGAATGTAGACTATGAGAAAATGGGAAAGTCGGTAAAGGATGGTTCCAGGGGATTTTTCGACACCCTTGGAAACGTGATCACGGTACTGTTTAGAATCGTGGGTAAATTTCTGGGGATCATCCTTATCATTGTAGCTGCCGCCACCCTGATCGCCTTGCTGGTAGGACTTTTCACTGCCGGTAGTGTGAATCTATTTGGCGAACAACACTGGACCGATCTGGTTTATATGAATGTAGATGCACCGCTATGGCTCATCAGCCTTATGGTTTTCTTTGCTGTGGGTATCCCGTTCTTTATCCTCTTTTACCTGGGGCTGAGAATTCTTATCAATAACCTGAATTCTTTGGGTAAGGTCGCTCATTTTTCCCTTTTGGCCATCTGGATCCTGTCTATTGCAGGGCTCATTTCTCTTGGAATTCAGCAAACCACCCAAAGGGCGATTTCGGGTAAATCCTCGGAAACCAGGAATTTGAGCATAACCCCTGCAGATACCCTGACCATTAGGGTGAATGCCAATCCTAAATTCACCGGAAGGTTCTTTGACGATAACGACTTTGATATCGTTTCTGTAGAGGGTAGTAAACACATTTATTCTGACGATGTGGAATTCTGGATCCGGAAATCGGATGAGGGCAGTGCTTATGTGGAAATACAGCGGCGGGCTACCGGGGCTTCGTATGACGACGCCTTCGAACGGGCAGAGCAGATCCGGTATAACCTGGATACTGAAGACCGTACCGTAAAGGTCGACAACTTCTGGACCACCGAATTCAGCAATAAATACAGAGACCAGGAGGTTGTGGTAACCTTTTACCTGATCCCGGGAACACGCCTGCAGTTCAACTCCCCTTCTCATTTATACTTCCGCACCCTTGGAGCTAACGGGTATACCGATTACCTGCAGGGACGCACCCAGCATACCTATGAGATCACCCGGGAGAATACCGTGGAATGTCTCGATTGTGAAGAAACCATTTCTTCCGAAAAAAATAGAACCAATACTCCTGATCCCGTGAACAAGACACAGGACCAGGATTCGGTTTCCCCGGCAACCCCGGATTTGGAAACCCTGTAAACCAATAAAAATCAATCATCAATCAACCGGGAGACCGGTAATCAAAATCAATAGTTATGAGCACCTTAGTCAAAATCATCGCCAGTTTAATCCTTTCCATGACCCTGTTTTCCTGTCAGTTCGATTTTATAGGACCCGGAGAAAAGGGTAACGGAAACGTAGTCAGTACCAACAGAAGTGTAGCTAGCGACTTCAATGCCGTGGAAGCCTCCGAGGGCCTCGATGTAATTATCAACCAGGACAACACCCATAGTGTTAGCGTGGAGGCCGATGAAAATCTCCAGGACCTGATCCTGACCGAAGTAAAAGGCAACACCCTGAAAGTACATTGCAGGAGCGCAATTGGAAGGGCAACCTCAAAAAAGGTCTTCGTGAGCATGCCTGAGATCAAAAAACTGGAAGGAAACAGCGGGGCTGACCTGTGGAGCATGGGCGTTTTAAAAAGTGATGCCATTCACCTGAAAACTTCCAGCGGAGCCGATATCCAGGTCGAAGTCGAAGCCCAGGATGTATTTCTTGAATCTTCCAGCGGATCAGACCTCGAAGTACGGGGAAAAGCAACCAATGTAAGCGCCCATGCCAGCAGCGGAAGTGATATCAATGCGGGAGGCCTTGATACACCAATGCTGTTGCCGAAGCGACAAGCGGGGCCGACATTACGGTAAACTCTTCCGACAAGATCGAGATCAAAACCAATTCGGGAGGCGATGTTAGCTATAGAGGTAACCCGGCTATTGTTCAAAAGAATGGCAGCATGCCCGAAAAATTATTTAAAGACTGAAAATCCCTGTACTTAACCGCATTAAACAACCAACCAAAAGAAAGCTGTCCGATTACGGGCAGCTTTCTTTTTAGCTGCAAACGTAAGCAACTTTCTGCAACACCATTCATCATAGAGCAAATAACAAAAAAATCCCCCTCTGGATCCAGAGGGGGATTTTCAATTTATTACAATCCTAAATCGGAGGTACCTTTAATTGACATCCCAAAAGATCGGGGTGGTCAGATCAACGGTAGGCACGTTATCAGGATTTCTAAGGTATTCAGTATCCGGGTAGTCATATCTCAGAATAAATTCTGAACCCAATGCATTATTGGTAGGCACTGTAAAGTCGGTATACTGGTAATTGAATCTTCTGGCATCCACCCAGGATTCCGGGTGCAGGAACATGGCCACATACTTCTCCTTAAAGATCAGGTCAAGGGTCAGGTTGGTTGCACCAACTCCAACAGCCGGATCGGCCAGGTATGCATCGCGGTCTGCTACAGCTACCCCCATTTTATCCATATTGGCTCCAATTCCTGCCAGATAGGCTTCATAAGCCGCGTTGGGATCTCCTGCCCGCAGCGCTGCCTCTGCCTCAATAAACTTAGTTTCAGCATAGGTGATTACCAACAATGGGGAATCTGCAGATGAATAATACCCGGAAGTGGTCAGGTAACATTCCTGCTGCACGGTACCATCGCCAATTCTCCCCTCTCCATTCACGGTACCTCTGTAGGTTACCCCGTCAGGAAGCGGATCTGTAATGAGCGGTAAGCGCGGATCGAACACCCCAAAGGTAGTACCATTCATGGCATCGATCACCTGCTCAGACAACCACCCTCCAAGAATAAGTCCGGCGTTATTCACCGCGATCTGACCCCAGGGGTTCCTGTTCTGGAAACTCTCTACCTGGGCATCGTCATCATTACTGGTGTAGGCCGAATTCAAGGCGTTTAATACTGCATTTGCATCATAACTCCCCATTCCTGTCAAGTGGTTCAGGTAACGGGCTTTTAAGGCATAGGCCGTTTTTTTCCAGGCCTCAATATCGCCCCCATGCAGAAAGTCGTTGGATCCCGGAACAACTTCTCCCAGGTTTTCGGTATTGAAATTTGCAATGGCTTCATCCAGTAAATTGATCATTTGCTGGTAAAGCACCTCCTGATTGTCATAGGTTGGAAACAGGGTCTGAAAATTGAGTGCTTCAGAAAATGGCACATCGCCGTATACATCCACGGCCATCCCCAGATTTAAAACAGTCAGGGTTTTGGCAATTCCCGCATAATGTACCGACTCGCTTTCTTCTGCGATGGTTCGCATATCATAAAGATCCGAGAGGATATCGTAGATACCTCCCCAGGTACCGTCGGTATTTACACGCTCATAAATATCGGTGGCACTGGCCTCATTAGGTGAAGCCAGGTATTGCACGTAATAAGAAGTAGTACCTCCAACGCGATACACATTGATACCGGAGTTATAGGTCGTATTGGCCAGCAATCCTTTTAAAGGAGGCTGTGTTGCAGCATTTGGATTTTCATTGATATCCAAATAATCGTCACAACCCGTCAAAGCGATCGCTGCAATAAATAGATATAATACTTTTTTAATCATAGTTCGCATGTTTAGAAAGAAAGTTTAAGGGTTGCTGCATAGGTCTTCAGACCGGGGTGAGCGGCCAAACCATTAAATCCATCGGCATTTCCGGGATTGATCGAACTTTCAGGATCCCAGCCGTTATAGTCGGTCCATAGGAACAGGTTCGTTCCGGAAAGGGAAAAGCTCGCTCCGGTAAGTCCCATATTGTCTACGAACGTACCTGGTAAACGGTAGGTCAGGCTCAGGTTCTGCAGTCGTACCCACGAAGCATCCTGAACAAAGTTCTCGGTAACTCCCC
This sequence comes from Robertkochia flava, assembly GCF_020166515.1. Classification (GTDB taxonomy): domain Bacteria; phylum Bacteroidota; class Bacteroidia; order Flavobacteriales; family Flavobacteriaceae; genus Robertkochia; species Robertkochia flava. Next base: position 410,429 of record NZ_JAINZT010000006.1, read on the forward strand.
TGTAAATGGCACGGTAGTAACCCCCACTCAACGCTGTTAATCCGTCCGGAGCGTCTGCCTGTCCAAGGAAGGCCTCCTGGGTATTGGGCTGTCCGTCTGCAGTAACCCCGTCAAATACCACCACATCGTTTCTGTTGGTGGTGTAATCGGAGGTACCAAAGGCTGCCATAAAGTTATCCAGGTTGTTGAACTTCTCAAAGCCCTGACGGAAGTCAAAAGCGAACCCGAGGCTCAGGTTTTTATAGGTAATGGTATTGGAGATGTTCATCAGCCAGTCAGGCGTACTGTTTCCAATGATCTTCTGGTCACGGTTAATCACCGGGTATCCATCGTCTCCGATCAGGATCGGACGGTCGGCATCCAGTACCAACGGATCTTCATCCGCAGGGTTTTCGTAATAACGGGCATAGGAGGTACCAAGAATGGCTCCGTATGACTGTCCCAGATAAATTCCCTGAGAGGCCGAACTTCCGGCATAACCGAAGTCACTTCCAAGGAAAATCCCGTCGATATCATTAAAGATCTCGATCACCTCGTTGTTATTATTCGAGAAGTTCAGAAGAAAATCCCATCTGAAATCTTCACTTTGCACCGGGGTGGCGTTCAGAATAAGTTCAAGACCCTGGTTACGCAGTGTTCCCACGTTGGTGGTATAGGTGCTGTACCCCGTAGACAAGGCTACCGGTAAGCTCAGCAATGATGATTCTGCATCGGTGGTATACCACGCAATATCCACGCCCAGTCTGTTATTAAAGAATTTAAACTCTGCCCGTACTTCAAAATCCTTGGAGATCTCTGCCACCAGGTTAGGGTCGGCTTTGTTGCTTCCTCTTGTCCAACCGGTCACATCCCCGATCGGGAAACCGGATGCTCCGGGAACATATACATCAGAAGTACGGTAAGGACTCGGATCGGAACCACGCTGTGCGTATGAGGTTCTGAATTTTCCGAAATCAAACCAATCCGGCATATCGAATAATTCAGAGAACACAAAAGATCCACTCACAGAATAATAGTTGAATGACCTGTTATCCGCTGATAAGGTCGAAGTCCAGTCATTTCTGTCGGTTACGGTCAGGTAAAGAAAATCGTCATACCCTAAACTCGCTTCCCCATAAAGTCCCACGATTCTTCTGCGCTCCTTGTACTGACTGGCGGTGATAATAGAAGCATTCTGTAAACTAAAGAAGTTGTATACATCCAGTTCAGATCCATTCGTAGTTACCCGGTCATAATCGCGCTGGAATACGTCCAGACCTCCACGAAGCGTCAGGTCGAACTTATCAGAAAGTTCATGCTGATAAGACATGATCAGGTTCGAGTTCAAGTCCATACTATTGATACGGGTTTCGTTTACATACCCTAAGCCATTATTTTCAAAAATGGCCTCATTTTCGATACCTGTTGGCCCGGGGGCGAAAGCGGTTCGCTGGTCGCTGTAGTAATCGATACCAAAGCGATACTGAACATCCATCCCGTCAAAAGGTTGCCAGTTAAAGCCCATATTACCGATCATGCGGTTTACGTCATCCACAAGGCGGTTGGTTTTTGCACCATAGATCGGGTTATTTCCGACTGCGCCGTCAAAACGGTATCCTTTCATGGTTCCGGCCAGTGGACCTTCGGTAAACTGATAATCGGTAACGTCCTTGGCCGGGGCCCAGTAGATCAAACGCGTATTAAAAAGATCCACATCCACACGGTTACCTCCCGAATTGATATAATTCGCTGAGGCGTTCACGCTGAAATTATCAGTAACCTGAACCTTTCCGTTGACCTTTGCTGAGATACGTCCGAAATCAGCGAAAGGTAACACCCCCTGCTGATAGAAATGTCCTAAGGAAGTGTAGAAATAAGCTTTCTCATTCCCGCCAGAGGCATCAAAGTGCAGATTGGTGTTATACCCGGTCTCATAGGCATTCTTGAAGTTGTTGAAGATTTCCTCCGGATGCTCCGGATCGATGGCTCTGGCCTCTTCCACAGTAGGTCCCCATGTTGGCCAGAAGCTGTTGGTGTCATAACTACCGGCAAACCCCTGGGTGTACTCATGCTGGGTTTTAGGGTACTTGTTCACATAATCGATCCCGCTGGTGGCAGAGACATTAAACTGGGTTCTTCCGGTTTTCCCTGATCTGGTGGTAATAATGATGGCTCCATTTTTTGCCCGTACTCCGTACAGAGCCGTAGCGGCACCACCTTTTAATACCGATATACTTTCCACATCGTTCAGGTCAAGATCAGACGCCCGGTTAGACATCCCCCGAAATCCTCCCCCACCTACGGTAAAGGTATCATTGGAGATCTGCACCCCGTCAATAACGAACAGTGGCTGGTTGTCTGCATTGGGGTCAAGGGAGTTCACCCCACGAATCACGATCCTCGATCCTTGTCCGGGAGCTCCACCTCCACGGGTAACCTGCGCACCGGCTACTTTACCCTGAAGGGCATTCACAACGTTGGTCTCCGGAACGTTGAGGATCTGTTCGGTGTCTAATTGCTGGGAGGCATATCCCAGTGCTTTTTTGTCACGTTGTATCCCCAGCGCCGTAACTACAACCTCATCAAGAGATTCGGCATCGGTTTGAAGGGTAACGTTTACGGTTGTTCTTCCTTCCACAGGAACTTCCTGTGTTTGCATTCCCACAAAGGAAAATACCAGCACATCGTCGGCAGAAGCCTGTATACGGTATTCCCCATCAAAATTTGATGAGGTACCCTGGGAGGTACCTTTAATCATGACAGATACTCCCGCAAGTGGGATACCTTCCTGGTCGGTAACAGTTCCCGTAACGGACTGCGCAATACCAAAGGCAAAGCACCACAACGACAGCATCGTTAGAAACAGTTTTTTCATATAATTTGATTTAGTTTGCAAGAAAAATAATACTTATTTGTAAGAAAACAGCATTTTACTGCATAAAAGTTCTTAAAAAAACATGGACAACTGCGAAATAAGATGCTGTTTTGCAGTAAGTTGAAATGTGAAAAACTTCTGTATGAAGACGATTTATACTGGGAGAGCCCCATTTTTACTAATACCCGGGGAGCTACGCTTAAAAATATAGCAGTTTCAGGTATGATGAGCATTACAGCAAAAAACCGCATTTTGTTTTCACAGAACTATGCCCATAAAAAAACCCTGGCTCAGGCCAGGGTTGGTATGCAGGATACAGGTATTGTTAACGGTCGGCGTCTTCCTTTACCACAAGTCGGAAACCTTCCCCGTGTATATTAAGGATCTCAACGAGATCGTCTTTTTTAAGATATTTTCTGAGCTTGGCGATATAAACATCCATACTTCTGGAGGTAAAATAGTTATCGTCTCTCCAGATCTTGGTAAGCGCGAGCTCCCTGGGCATCAGATCATTTTCGTGTAAAGCCAGCAACCTCAGTAATTCATTTTCTTTAGGCGACAATTTTATGGGCTCTTCCTCTTTATAGGTTAGGAAACGCAATTTAGAATTCAGGTGGAAATTCCCGATCTGGAATTCAAACTGTTTGCTGTCGGCCAGGGATTCTGTCGATTTTCGCTGCAGGATGGCCTTGATCTTGAAAAGTAAAACTTCTGAATCGAAGGGCTTATTCAGGTAGTCATCTGCCCCTACCTTGTACCCTTTCAATACATCCTCTTTCATGGTCTTGGCTGTCAGGAAAATGATCGGGATGTTCTCATCCTTTTCCCTGATCTCCTTAGCCAGGGTAAATCCGTCTTTGTATGGCATCATCACATCGAGGATACACAGATCAAAATTTTCTTTGCGGAACTTCTCGAAACCTTCCATGCCGTTCTTGGCGAGGGTCACATCGAAATCGTTCATTCCCAGATAATCCTTGAGTACTACTCCGAAATTGGGGTCGTCTTCTACCAATAAGATCTTTTTATTTACTGTTTCCATATTTTTATATTAAAGGTAACTTTATAAAAAAGGTACTTCCTTTATCTTTTTCACTTTCTGCATACACTTCTCCCTGATGGTCGTCAACAATGCTTTTTACATAGGCCAGTCCAAGACCATGCCCCTTTACATTGTGAATATTTCCGGTTGATTCCCGGTAAAACTTCTCAAAGATCCGCTTTAAAACCGCCTTACTCATCCCTGCTCCCTGGTCGGAGATACGAATGACGATACTGTTCTTTACATTTTCTGTATACACATCGATTTGAGGGCGTTCAGGCGAATACTTATTGGCATTATCCAAAACATTCACCAGGATGTTGGTCAGGTGAAACTCACTGCCCAAAATTTCGGTTCTTGAGGCATCCAGATGAAGGTTCACTTCTCCTCCCCGATCTGCTACGATCAACTCGATATGATCTACAGCATCCCGGATCAATTCATGCACATCCACCTTATCCTTGGTAATATCCAGCTGGTTTTTTTCCAGTTTAGATATCCGCAGTACGTTTTCGACCTGGGCGTGCATTCTTTTATTCTCATCCTTGATCATTTGCAGATACCGCATCACCTTGGACTGATCTTCAAGAACTTTAGGATTTTTAATGGCATCCAGCGCCAGATTGATCGTCGCAATAGGTGTTTTAAACTCATGCGTCATATTATTAATGAAATCCGTCTTGATCTCTGAGATCTGCTTTTGCCGGATAAGCTGATACAACGCGCTGGAATAAGCAATAATGATAATCAGGGTAAAGATCACTGATAACATAGCCATTCCCAGAATCGAAGAGATCAGAAAGCGTTTTTTCTTGGGAAATCCGATCAGCAAATTGTAGCTGCTAATGCCTTCACTGTCTCTGAAGATCGGCGTTTTATAGGAAGAGCTGTGCAACCCTTTAAATCCGTCTGTCTTCACCCGGGTAGGCAACCCCCAGCTATAGATCCCGAATTCATAATCCAGATCTATACTGTGGTTTCGAAGTTCCTGCTGCAACACCAGGTCAATATCCTTAGCATCTACCCTGGAGTGAATCGGGAGTCGTTTTGCACGTTCCCTGAACATCTCTTCCATGGCGATACGATCGATCTGATCCAGGTTTCCGATCTTTTCTATACGCTCCACCGGACTGTACACCCTGCCGTCGATCCCGAACTCTTCCCGATAGATCTCGGTGGTTCGTTTGGAGGTGTAATTTCTCAGGATCAGCGAATCCGTACTGTTTTCAATGAACGAAGGGGGAATCTGATAATCTTCCTCTAGAATACCGTGCCTGTAAATAAAAGTCTCATTGCTGCGGTTATCCGGAATAATAACCATGAATTCCTTGAATTTACTGACTTCAGAAAAATCGAGACTATCATTGAGCTGCAGGTAGTAGTCGAGGGTCTCCCGATACTCCTTTTCCTCCATTTTGGTCGCCACTTCCTGAAGCACCTGCGAAATGGTATTAGAAAACTGTTCTTCCTTATCTTCCACCGCCGTCTTGATCCAATACCCCTGAACGAAAATGATACCGATCAAAGACAAGCTCATCAGGACCACCAGAAGAACAAATAAGCGTCTACTCATTCAGTCAAAATTAAAGTTTTGAAATCACCTTTGTTAACCATTTAACCTAACGTTAACAAAAATGTTAAAATTTTTGAGGTTTTTTAATTTTTAACATAAAAACAGTGAATTTTTTTCACTATCCTCAATGTTTCCTCCAAATCAATGTTTTCTATCACATAATCTGCCAGGGGAATTTTTTGCTCCTCAGGCCATTGATTTTCCATACGTGCAAGCACCTCTTGCCTGCTTACCCCATCTCTTTTGATCACCCTGGAAATCCGGATCTCCTTTGGCGCGGTAACCAGGATCACCTGGTCACATTTTGCTTGGCCTCCATGCTCAAATAAAATAGCAGCCTCATAGATCACATAAGGCGATTGCTGCCTGCTGTACCACAATTGAAAGCGCTGGGCCACTGCAGGATGAATGATCGCATTAAGCGCATCGAGAAGTGTTTTATTATCAAAGACAACAGAAGCAATATACCTGCGGTCCGGAAGGTTGTCCACAAAGGCCGAATCCCCGAGCAAATCACGTACCTTCTCTTTCACCGATTCATCTTCCTCCAGCAGTTTTCGCGCCTCCAGGTCTGCAATAAAAACAGGGACCCCAAGTTCGCCGAACATGGCAGCTACGGTTGATTTACCGCTCCCTATTCCTCCGGTCAGTCCTACGATCATGATCTGTTGATTAAATATTCCACCTTATTGTCAAGTAAGGTCACCTCTCTCACAAAGGATGGTTTCTCCACCACCTTTGGCAGTAGGTAAGCCTGATTGGCACTGATATCATTATAATCGCACACTACACGGAACCCTGAAGGCACCATGCGTTTCAGATCACTGATACTCGCCTTACACAACAGGCGAATGTTTCTGGGAAAGGTTTTGATGGTCACGCCTTCAGGAATATTTTCCACCACAAGGGGCACTTCCAGTATCTTTTCTGAAAACCGGGCCACGGTTCCGGTAAGTATCACTGCAGATTGCTCCAGTTCGATCTTACGAATCGAATCGGGGATCAACACCCTTACCCTGCGATTAAAATCTTCCTTAACTCCTTTCATCATTACTTTTTCAGTAACCAGGCTGTCTATAGCCATTACCACATCTTCCGGCCCTTTGATCTCAATACTGTCCGGAACCACTTTAAGGGGCTCCGAATATTCGTGATCTTCCTGGAAATTCACGGAGAGATCAGGAACCACTTTCACTTTTTTAAATTTATTCTCTCCAAGGGCCAGCCAAAGGGTATCCTTGAATACCCGTCGAACCTCAATACCTCCATACTGATCTTTCAGTTGCGTTTCCAGCTCCTTTCGGCTTAGAAAATACCGTTGTCTTCGGGAACTAAAGGAAGCTACATCCAAAGACAGGTCTTTTCTGAATAATTTGTAGTTGAGCAAACGGTAGCCGCTCGCATTCACACTGGCATCAACAAATCTGTCGGGATCTCCGAGCATGAGTTTCTCTTTCGGAACATTATTATAGGTGAGATCCAGCCGGATCACCGAGGTATATATATCGGCCAGGGTGATCATCAACCAAATTATAAAGGAAAGTATCAAAAACCCCAGAAAGGCAAGGGATTTTGGTTTCTTTAAGGCCTGGGTTACTTTTTTTACCATAGGGCTTATCTGTTAAAAAATAAATTCGGAAAAACCTGCTCCGGATCTTTACCCAGTAAATTAATTAAAAAATGAGAGCGAACAAAGGCCGTTCCATATCCAAAAAACTGCACCAGCACCGCAAAAACCGCCATTAAGGCCACCTTAACAGACTTCTCTGCACCCAGGGCAGCCAAAAACACAAGGGCAAAATACACGATATAAAAATACCCGAGGAAGGTCCATCCAAACAAAGACGTAATCAGGGCCAGGAACAGCCCCGCTGTAAAGATCGTCGGAAACCAATAGGTAATTCGTCGTGTATGTGGATGCCAGGAATTCAAAATGGGCCGTACCATTCCGAATTTCTTTACCTGGGTATAAAAGCTTTTCCAGGATATTCTTCGCTTGTGATATACAAAGGCTTTTGGAAAAAGCCTGGTCATAAAGCCCGCAGCCCAGATCCTTATGGTGAGGTCCGGATCTTCTCCGGGATGAATCACTCCAAAGCCTCCGGTTTGCTCAAAGGCTTTCCTGGAGATCCCCATATTAAAACTTCTGGGCTGGAACCTGCTTACCGCTTTTTTACCTCCCCGGATACCTCCGGTGGTTAAAAACGAGGTCATCGCAAAGTTGATCGCTTTTTGCAGGTCAGTAAACGAAGCATGAGCCGCATCCGGCCCCCCGAAACAATCCACAAAATCCCGCTGCAACTCTGTCTCCACCTCCCGCAAATAGGAAGTTGGCAACAGGCAGTCCGAATCGAGAATAATAAAATAATTACCCTGTGCATGACGCATGCCGTAATTCCTCGAATCCCCGGGTCCGCTGTTCTCTTTTTTAAAATAAGCGATCCTGAGGTGTTCCGAATATTCCTCCACCACAGCCTGCGCATCCTTCTCAGAGCCGTCTTCAACGATCACCACCTCAAAAGGGGTCTCCCCTTCCAGAAGTGTCATGCTGTGAAGTAACTCCCGAATCTCCCGGGGTCGGTTATATACCGGTATAATAAATGAAAAAGATATATTCATAGCTCGTCGTGCAGGACGCTTTGCGAATCCTCCATGGGTGCAAAAGTAGGGATTCTCAACATAAAAAAGGCCACCCTACTACAGGTGGCCTTTTCATACTCATATTCGTTTGGTTATTCCATAAATTTTTCCATCACTTCATTGCTTACCCCGGTATTGGAGAAACCACCGTCATGGAAGAGGTTTTGCATGGTCACCTTTTTGGTGAGGTCAGAGAACAGACTCACTGTGTAGTCTGCACAGTCATCGGCCGATGCATTCCCCAGTGGGGACATTTGCTCTGCATAGGCAATAAACCCGTCGAAACCTTTAACCCCCTGTCCTGCGGTAGTTGGCGTTGGCGACTGGGAAATGGTATTTACACGTACCTTTTTATCTTTTCCGAAAAAGTAACCAAAGCTTCTTGCGATCGACTCCAGGTAAGCCTTATTATCGGCCATATCGTTATAATCCGGGAAACTACGCTGAGCGGCCATGTAGGTCAGGGCAACAATACTACCCCACTCGTTCATGGCATCCTTCTGATACAGGGTCTGACATACCTTATGGAAGGATAACGCGGAGACATCCCATCCTTTTTCGGTAAACCCGTAATTCTGATCGGTATAGGCTCTTCCTTTTCTCACGTTGACGGACATCCCGATGGAGTGCAGTACAAAATCGATCTTTCCGCCAAGAATCTCCATTGACTTTTCCACCAGGTTGGCCAGATCGTCCATATCGGTAGCATCTGCCGGAATGATCTCCGATCCGGTTTGCTCTGCCAGGTTCTTAATCTGACCCATACGCATGGCGATCGGAGCATTGGTCAATACAAATTCTGCACCTTCTTCGTGCGCCCTTACCGCTGTTTTCCACGCTATTGAATTCTCATCCAGGGCTCCGAAGATGATTCCTTTCTTACCTTTTAATAGATTATAAGACATATGCTTAAATGTTAATTTTGCTTATCAGTTGTTTATTGCGGGTCAAAAATATTGAAATTATTCTAAAAAATTTTGAAACACCCGCATTTTAAGGTCCTTGCCCCTTAAACACCTCAGGCTTTGGTAGTGAGCAATTCCCTGGCATGGGCAAGGGCAGAGTCTGATAATTGTTTCCCTCCCAGCATTTCTGCCAGCTCCTCTATACGCTCCTGTTCCTCCAGGGCCTTCATACTGGAAACGGTCTGTCCTGCCTCATCGGCCTTAAATACCTTGAATTGTTTATCTCCCTTTGCTGCTACCTGGGGTAAGTGCGTAATGGTAAACACCTGCATGGTAGCGCTCATCTCCTTCATGATCCCCGCCATTTTGTTAGATACCTCCCCGGAAACCCCCGTATCGATCTCGTCAAACATAATGGTAGGAAGTTTCATATAACGGGCTAACATGGATTTGATAACCAACATGATCCTGGACAACTCCCCTCCCGAGGCCACCTTCTTCAGTTCGCTGAACACCCCTCCTTTATTCGCGGAGAAGAGGAACTGCAGATCGTCTTTCCCATTGCCTCTTAAATCATCTGTTTCCTCCAGCTGGATATCAAATTTTGCATTTGGCATACCCAGCGGACCTAAGGCGCTTTCCAGGTTCTTTTGCAGCCCGGGAACCACCTCTAATCGTTTCGCCCGGATCTGCGATGCCAGTTCCTCCAGCTGGGTTCTGAGTTTTTCCGCCTCAGCCTCCATCTGTTCAATACGCTCATCCAGCCCCTCTGTAGCTAAAACCTTATCTTCCAGCGCTTTTTGAATGGCTATTAATTCATCCATTCCGGCAACCCCGTGTTTTTTCTGCAAATCATAGATCTGCTGCAGGCGCTCATTGGTACGCTCCAACAACTGAGGGTCATCTTCCAACTCCTCCTCCATGGTCTTGAGCTCATTTCCCGCATCATCGAGTTCCAGGAAGGCAGACTCCATTCTTTTGGCGAGCTCCTGATATCTTTCCCCAAAAGAAGAAAGTTTTTTCATGGCGTTCTTCAGGTCAACCAATTGCCCAAGAACTCCAAACTGTTCCGATTCCAGCAGCTGCACTCCATATCCCAGTTGTTCCTTGATGAACTCCACATTATTGAGCTTCTCATAAGTTTCTTCCAGCTCTTCGAGCATGCCGGCTTCCAGTTTGGCTTCCTGCAGCTCCCCTAACAGGAATTGATTGTAATCGTACTCCCTGAGGGATTCCCGCTTTTCTTCCTGTAGCCGGGATAATTGTTTACCCAAGGATCTCCATGTCTTAAGTTTGGCCGAATAAGCCTCCAGCAATTCAAAATTCCCGGCTACTGCGTCGAGAAAACGAAACTGAAAATCGTTATCGGTTAACTTCAGGGTTTGGTGCTGAGAATGAATATCCACCAACTGCTCTCCCAACCCGGAGAGTACCGTAAGGGTTACAGGGGTATCATTAATAAAGGCCCGGGATTTTCCACAGGGAAGGATCTCCCTTCTCAAAATGGTCATTTCCTCAAAGTCAAGATCTTCTTCTTCAAAAAATGCATGCAATCCATACCCGCGAATATCAAAGGTGGCTTCCAGAATACACTTTTCTGAAGCATCTCTCAAACTGTTCAGGTCTGCCCTTTTCCCGAGGATCAGCGACAACCCTCCAAGCAGAATGGATTTACCGGCCCCGGTTTCTCCGGTTATGGTAGTAAAGCCCTCGTTAAAGCTCACCTGGAGCTCATCGATCAGGGCATAATTTTTAATACTAAGAGATTTTAACAAGGTCTTTGATTTTCCCCCAAATATAAAGGTATTTTACAGTCGAAAAAAACAGGAGGATCAGTTAATCCTCGACCAGGTATCACTGTATAGCGGGGCTATTCTGGAAAGGATGCTCACCAGGGCACTTGTATCCATTTGCGGACCCCCGCTAAAGACATTGGCGATCTCTTCGGATTTGGCATCAAAGAAGGTTTGAAGCACAAAGGAATTTGGACGGTTTTCGTTAAGACGCTCAAAAAGATTCATCGAGGCTGCCATGGAGCGCTTGGCCAGCAAGGTGTTCTCGGTCATACCATCCAGCCCTAATCGGTGGTAGTTATACAGTGCCAGCCGGTATTCCCTGAAGGTATTAGACAAGAGGTTATCGACAAGCTCCCAGCGGGTTCTGTTCCCGTCGGTTTGCTGCCATCCCTGATACCCGCTCCCCTGAGCAAGCCCGACGATATTCTGCGCCTGTTTAAAAAAAGGAGTGCCTCCCTCCCTGGAAAAGGTATCGGCATCGATACCCAGGATCACGTACACATAATAGGTGATCACCGCCGTAAGGTTAGATTCAAACACGTTAGGATTATAGAACAGCGGCTGAAACTCCACATAATTAAAACTGAACTGCTTGTCCTGGTGGTTAAAAACCGGAGACTGATAGGTACTATTAAATACCGGTCTGTTTGACTGGATCTGCAAGGTACCCGAAAAACTGCTGTTCTCGTAATCGGTGATGGTTAGCAACATACTGCACTCAATGCGCTTTTCAGGCGCTACCTCCCGATTGCTCCACCGTGTTTTATTGATAAAATCGTTGAGGGATCGTTCCAGGGTACGGAAGATCTGCTGGTTGGTTTGCTCGACCTGATCAGAATTTACTATAACCGTACAGTTAAGCTCCTGGGCCGAAATGTTGAGTCCCACCAGTAAAAGGATGAAAAAACTAATTTTCTTTAGCATCAAAACGAAGAAGAATTTCATTAAAAATATCCCCCGCCACTTCGGCTTTGGATTTCAGGGGGAACGATTTCTCTGTTCCGTCCTTGCTTATAAAAGTAATTTTATTTGTCGGTTTTCCAAAACCTGCGCCCTCATCCATCAAGGAATTGAGCACAATAGCATTGAGATTCTTCCTCCTGAGCTTTTCTCTGGCATTTTCCAGCTCATTCTGGGTCTCCAGGGCAAATCCAACAAGGTACTGCTCTTTTTTCACGGATCCCAGGGAAGCCAGAATATCATCTGTAGGCTCCAGAGGGATATTCATGGAGGCTGTTTTCTTTTTAATCTTTTGACCAGCCACCTGTGCAGGCCTGTAGTCGGCTACTGCGGCAGCCATGATGGTTATTTGGGTGTCCGGATAATGGCGATGCACCTCTTCGTACATCTCCCTGGCTGTAGAAATACGGATCAGTTTAATGCCGGGATTTTGGATCTCCAGATGGGTGGGTCCCGAGACCAGAACCACCTCCGCACCAAGCGCTGCTGCTTTGCACGCCAGCTCGAAGCCCATTTTTCCCGAGGAATGATTACCGATAAACCTCACCGGATCAATAGGCTCGTAGGTGGGACCTGCCGTAATGAGCACCTTTTTCCCGTATAGTGGGGCAGCGGCCTTAAGATGCTCCTCTATAAAGTCTACAATAGCATCCGGTTCGGCCATACGCCCTTCTCCGACCAGGCCACTGGCAAGTTCGCCATGGGCAGCCGGAATAACGGTATTCCCGTATTCCTGTAATTTTTTTAATGAATTGGTGGTGGTGGGATGCTTGTACATGTCCAGGTCCATGGCAGGTGCCACATACACCGGACATTTAGCAGAAAGGTAGGTCGCCAGCAGCAAGCTGTCGCAAACCCCATTTGCCATTTTAGAGAGAGTATTTGCCGTGGCAGGGGCAATAACCATAAGATCCGCCCATAACCCCAGGTCGACATGGTTATTCCAGACATCATTTTCATCCTCCTCGTTGGTAAAGGAAGACAGCACCGGATGTTTGGATAATGTAGAAAGCGTTAAAGGGGTGACAAAATCTTTAGCACTCTCTGTCATCACCACTTTAACGCTAGCTCCGGCCTTGATAAGACTTCTTACCAAAATGGCCGATTTATAAGCGGCTATACCACCGGTTATCCCAAGCAGAACTTTCTTGCCGCTAAGTATGGACATGCCCTACTCTTTTTCAGTATTCCTGTAATAAATCTTATCGTTAAGCCACTCTTCGATCGCAATAGCGTGTGGCTTAGGAAGCTTCTCATAGAACTTAGACACCTCGATCTGCTCCTTATTCTCAAAGATCTCTTCAAGACTATCGGTATAGGTAGCAAACTCCTCGAGTTTCTCGATAAGCTCTTTTTTGATTTCTGCATTGATCTGATTGGCACGCTTTGCCACTACAGAAATAGCCTCGTAGATGTTCTCTGTTGGCGCATCGATCTTGTTACGGTTATAGGTAACGGTCGAAACCGGCGCTTCAGAATTTCTAACTTCACTCATGATATAAGTTATTTACTTAATTGTTCTAATTCGTTATTGATATCCGCTATCATACCTTCGGCTTCCTCCATGTACTCACCCTGTTCATAGTCCTTTTTCAACAGGTTAAACGTGGCCAGCGCATTATTGAGTCGCTCTTCCCGTTTGCTGTAAATACTGTTCATGGCCAGGTTATACTCTGCCGTTAATTTGTAAAACAAAGCATCCTCTCGGTATTCAGACCCGGGATTATCCTTTAAAAATAATTCAAAAGCCTTTATAGAAGCAAAATAATCGGATATGGTGTTGTATTGTTTCGCTATTTCAAACGACTTCTTATCCAGCTTGGCTCTTAATTCCTGTACCATGGCATTGGCTTCGTCCAGATACTGTGAGTCCGGGTATGAATTAATGAAGGCCTGAAGCCGGTCTACAGCCTCATTGGTATCAGACTGATCGAGACTGAATCTTGGAGAGGTCATGTATTCACTTTTTGCCCCCAAATAAGCAGCCTCTTCCGCCTTTTCACTTCTGGGATATGACTTTGCGAATCGTTCAAACTGATAGGCAGACTGATAGTACTGCTCTTCCTGGAAATAACTGTCGGCGTAGAAATAAATGATACGCTCGCCCTGAGGTTTTCCTATATAATTGGGAACGATCTGATCGTATAGTCGTATGGCCTTTTTATAATCTCCTTCATTGTAGAGCTTTTCAGCCATATCATACTTCTTCTTCGTATCATCCTCTTTGAGTACTTTTTGATACTCACTGCAGGAAGAAAAAAGAACAGAGGTTACAATTCCAGCGATAAGGGTTCGGTAGTTCTTAATCATCGGGCAAAATTAGCTAATTATCTTAAATATTAAAAACAATTTACAAAACGGTAAATTTAAAGGAGTGCACCCCCAATTAAAATCATTTATTAAAATTTTAACGGGCCTGGACCTCCCGCAATTTAGCATAAAAAAAGGCTTTAACAACAGCTGTGTTAAAACCTTTCTGAATTTCTTGATATTAAAGCTGCATTTATAAAAACGCCGCCCCGATTTGCAGGTATTTGGATATTTTTTGGCGCAGCTCATCCGAAGCCGGCACCAAAGGAAGCCGTACTGCAGGACTTTCAATTATATCCAACTGGCTGAGCATCGATTTAATTCCCGCCGGGTTTCCTTCTTCAAAGATATAATCGATGATATCCATCATTTCAAAGTGAAGGCCATTTGCCTTTTCCAGGTTCCCGTTCATTGCAGACCTTACCATCCCGGAAAATTTCTCCGGCAGTCCCTGGGCGATAACGGAAATAACACCCGCCCCACCGGCCAGGGTCATGGGCAGGGTAATCATATCATCTCCGGATATCACCATAAAATGCTCCGGCTTATCCTTTAACAAGCGCAACGCCTGAACCATATCTCCTGCAGCCTCTTTGATTGCGATTATATTATCAAAGTCTTCAGCCAGCCTGATCACGGTAGACGGAAGCATGTTCGACCCTGTTCTCCCGGGTACATTGTACAGAATAACAGGCAAGGGAGCATGAAGGGCCACCTGTTCGAAATGCCTGTAAATACCTTCCTGGGTTGGCTTATTATAGTAAGGAGAAACAGACAGGATCGCATCAAACCCTTTAAGCCCATCCTTATCCAGATCGGCAACCACAGCAGCAGTATTGTTTCCACCAACCCCCAAAACCAGTGGAAGGCGGCCTGCGTTGGTCTTTATAACCGTCTGTTTTACAAGTTCCTTTTCCTCCGGGGTAAGGGTTGCAGATTCTGCAGTTGTGCCCAAAACCACCAGGTAATCTACCCCTCCGGCGATCGTATATTCCACCAACCGCTCTAAAGACCGGGTATCCACAGTTTGATCCTCCCTGAACGGAGTAATCAATGCAACTCCGGTACCTCTGTATGCCATCATATATTACTGTTTATTTAAGATCTTTAAATACTTTACCAATTCCTGCCGGAATTCATTAAAATTTTCGGTGCCGGTCAACAAGGTCAGATCATTGATCGCCGAAAGTCCTTCGGAAACGCCAACCTTTAGTTTGGCCCGGGTATGTACAGACATCAGCTGCATTACAGGATTATTATCCTTGTAATAATTCACCAGAAGATCGTACTCCCTTCCCAGGAAATCCTTAACCGTACCGGATTTCACCTCTCCGCTGGTCTTTACCGATGCCTCCGAAAAGACCGGGATCATATAGTTCACCTTCTTGTGAATTTTCTCTACATAGCCCAGGATATATACCTGATCATTGGAAACCGATAAATCGGCCGCAAGATTCAGCAAAGGCTTGAAGTCTGCCAGCTGGTCATAATTGATGATCAGCGCAAGAGATCTAACCTCTCCCAAGGTTGCTCCTCCTTTATTCCTTTGACTTTGCAGCTCCCTGCGAATAATTTTATCAATAGCTTTTTCCTTGAAGCTTTTTAAAATCATTTATCTTTACATTAAGCCACAAAGGTAAAGCTTTAAAGGATTCCGTTGTCAAAATTACAAAAGGCATGCGTCATATTTTTAAACATTTTGTTATATATGTAACAATAATAGGAATGTGTTCCTGCAAGCAAACCCCACCAAACCTCCAGGAAATTCACGGAAATGAGATCGGCATAACCAGCGAATTAACAGAACCCGACAGTCTGGAACAATTTATCGAGCCGTATCGCACCCACCTGGATTCAGTACTCTCCGAAGTTCTTTGCTATGCACCAAGAACCCTTTCTAAAACCGAAGGTCGTTACAATACTGCCATTGGTAATTTACTCTGTGACATCATCTATGAACAGGCCAACCCGGTATTTCAATCCCGGACCGCGAACACCATAGACATCGTACTCATCAACCACGGGGGGATTCGATCGGTAATATCAAAAGGGCCGGTAACCCGAAAAACAGCCTACGAGGTAATGCCTTTTGAGAATACAATAGAAGTGCTCGAATTGACTACAGAAAAGATCGACAACATGGTGGAATATCTTATTGCGGCCCGGCGACCTCATCCTTTCAAAGGATTAAAGATCACTCTTGATGAAAACGGGAACCTCAGGAGTTATTCCATTAACGGCGCGGAACCGGATCAAAGCCGGACCTATTTTGTTGCCACCTCCAATTACCTGGCTAACATGGGTGACAATATGACGTTTTTCGCCAACCCGGTAAACAGGCAATCCATGGATTACCTGATACGAAACGCAATGATCGATTATTTTGAAAAACAAGACACCTTAACCGCCGAAATGGACGATCGGTTTACAGGTCCAAACTAGGGAAGTCATGAAAAGAAGATTATTCATACAAAAAACCTTAGCAGGCACATTATTTCTGGGAACCAGCGGACTTGCCTGGGAGGGTTGCACTCCGGCCAGAGCAAAGAACCATATCACGATCCTGCACACCAACGACGTGCACAGCCATATTGATCCTTTTCCCGCCGACCATGCCAGGAACCCCAATATGGGGGGCGTAGCGCGTAGGGCCTCCCTGATTGAACAGATCCGAAATGAGAATCCAAACACCTTGCTGCTGGATGCAGGAGATATCTTCCAGGGCACCCCTTATTTCAATTTTTACGGAGGAGAGATCGAATTTAAGCTGATGAGTAAACTTGGCTATGACGCCGCCACCATTGGCAATCACGATTTCGACAATGGAATAGAAGGCCTTTACGCGCAAATGCCTAATGCTAAATTCTCCTTTGTTTCTGCTAACTACGATTTCTCCAATACGGTCATGAATGGCCTGGTAAAACCTTACCAGATTTTTGAAAGAGACGAGGTGAAGATCGGGGTATTCGGACTTGGCATTGAACTGGCCGGGCTGGTCAATAAAAAGCAGTATAAGGAAACCGTATATCTGGACCCTGTAGAGATTTGTGAAGACATGTGCCGGGAACTCAAGGACGAACAGGGCTGCGACCTCATCATCTGCCTGTCTCACCTCGGGTACCAATACGATTCTGATAAGGTAAGTGACCGGGTCCTGGCCGCCAAAAGCAAAGACCTCGACCTGATCATCGGAGGGCATACCCACACCTTTATGGACAAGCCTCAGGTTGTTAACAACCGGGAAGATCAGCCGGTACTGATCAACCAGGTAGGTTGTTTCGGACTGTATCTGGGAAGGATCGATTTTTATTTCGACCACAAAGAAACCCGGGGAGAAGGCGTTATAATATCTGTTTAAAATCGAATTCGATAATAAAGCGCATCAGAAAGAAATAAGCTGCCACCGTTGCTATAGAGTGGGACACCTCAAAAATCCGGGCCGGAGTCACATAATCGTAGAGGCCCATCATGATATCCCCTCCTACAAAACTCACTCCGACAATCAAAGTAAACAAATACTCCTTTCGCTCATCATTAAAAAATTTCAGCAGGGCCACGATCATAAACGAACTTAGTATTATGGAATAGGCCATGATATATGGATAATTATCTCCCATCTGACTCCCGAAAATATCCTTTATACTGTAGTTGAAATAGATAAACCACAGCACGATAAAAGGAATAGCCGAAAAAAGGATCTTTTTCACATTCAGATCCTTAATGCACTTGTAAGAAATATACAGAAAGGTGAGGTGGCCTACCGCATAGATTCCCAGCATCACAGGCACTAGATCCGGATCATGCCCGGACATCAAAATATCACCCGTATAATAACTGATGAGCAACATCCAGATCAACCCATTAAACTTCACCTTGTATTTATAGGCATAGGCAAAAACTAATGGCAGGAGGCTCAGCAGCAGGAGCTCCCGACCCGCATCAAAGCCGGCTATAGTGGCTATGATAAATAAAAGCCCTGCTCCCAGGTACCATTTCCATTGTAAAATTTTATTCATTCAACCATTTTCAAGAATTCAGATTCAGAGATGATGGGCACCCCTAGCTTATCTGCTTTTTCCTTTTTACTGGGCCCCATCTTATCTCCGGCCACCAAATACGTAGTTTTTGAAGAAATGGAGGAAGACACCTTCCCGCTGTTATCTTCTATTAATTTTTTAAGCTCATTTCTTCCTATGGTCTCAAAAACACCTGAAACTACAAAAGTCATTCCTTTAAACGCAGTACCCATTTGGGTTAACTGATCTTCCGGGATCTCCAGCTGCAGTCCATAAGAACGTAAGCGCTCTATAATTTCGATATTTTTATCGTTATTAAAAAATTCCACCACACTTTCGGCGATCCTCGACCCTATTTCATCTACTGCGACCAGCCGTTCAGCATCCGCTTGCTTCAGGGCCTCCACAGATTTAAATTCCCGGGCCAGTTTCTTGGCTACGGTCTCTCCCACGTACCGGATCCCAAGGGCGAACAGCACCCTTTCAAATGGGATCTCCTTCGAGTTTTCAACACCTCTGACCAGGTTCTCTGCAGATTTCTCTGCCATGCGCTCCAGCGGTAAAACCTGTTCTCTGGTAAGCTCATAGAGATCGGCATAATTTTCGATCAACCCTTCCTTAAAGAGTAGCTCCACGGTCTCCGAGCCCAACCCTTCGATATCCATCGCCTTTCTTGAAATAAAATGCTGAATGCGGCCAGTGATCTGCGGCGGACATCCATAGGTGTTTGGACAATAATGCTGGGCTTCCCCTTCTTTTCTGATCAGGGATGTGCCGCATTCAGGACATTCGGAGATATAGGTAGTAGGCTCCGAAGCTGGAGATCGCTTCGAAAAATCCACCCCGGTTATCTTAGGGATGATCTCTCCCCCCTTTTCCACATATACCACATCCCCTACCCTGATATCCAGTTTGGCGATCTGATCTGCATTATGCAGGGATGCTCGTTTAACGGTGGTTCCTGCAAGGAGTACCGGCTCCAGGTTTGCCACCGGGGTTATTGCTCCGGTCCGCCCTACCTGGTACACTATTTCCCTGAGAAGCGTCTCGGCCTGTTCTGCCTTAAATTTATAAGCCATGGCCCATCGCGGGGACTTGGCCGTATACCCCAACTCTTCCTGCTGGGCGAGGTTATTTACCTTAACAACCACTCCATCGATCTCATACGGAAGCTGGTGGCGGTTTTTTTCCCAGTGATCGGCATATGCCAATACCTCATCCAGCGAGCTGCAAAAAGCTGCCGTTTCCGGAACTTTAAAACCCCACGCCCTGGCCTTCTCCAAACCTTCCATTTGGGTGGCAATACCAAGGGCATTACCCGCAAGATTGTACAACAGGCACTCCAGTGGCCTTTTGGCAACTTCGGCACTATCCTGGAGCTTGAGGCTTCCACTGGCGGTATTCCTTGGGTTCATATAAGGGTCTTCCCCTTCCTCTATACGCTCCTGATTCATTTGAGCAAATCCCTCTAAGGGAAGGATGATCTCTCCCCGAATATCAAAGCGGTCCGGATAGCCCTCCCCTTTAAGCACCAGGGGCACAGACTTTATCGTTCGAACGTTATTGGTCACATCGTCACCCTGCATTCCATCGCCCCGGGTAACGGCTCGCATCAACCTGCCATGTTCATAGGTAAGACTGATCGAAGCTCCGTCGTATTTCAATTCACAGACAAACTCCAGGCCGTTTGTTCCCAAAGAACGTTCGATTCGTTTTTCCCAATCTTCCAGGTCCTGCCTGGAATAAGAATTCTCCAGGGAATACATCCGGTGCTCATGAGATACGGTTTCGAACTTTTTGGTGACGGCTCCCCCAACGCGAACACTGGGAGAATTAGGATCGTACAATTCCGGGTGCGCCGCCTCTAGCTGCTGCAGCTCCTTGAGTTTCATATCAAACTCATAGTCGCTTATTTCCGGTCGATCCTGTACGTAATAAAGGTAGTTGTGTCGGCTAAGCTCGTCCCTAAGGTCTTTAATCTTTTGGATGGCATCCATGTCTTATAATTGATCTTTTGCAATGCGCTGCCGGAAATCACCAGGTTTCCGGGTTTGCAGTTGTTTCACTAATTCATTTATATTTTCGTGTTCCAGAAGCAATTCCCGGAATTTTCTCTGTAGTAATTCTTTAGACACCATATGGTCCAGCAAGGCAATTAAATGATCGTAATAGCCTCCGGAATTTAATATTCCCACAGGTTTGTTATGCAAACCCAGCTGTGCCCAGGTAATGATCTCAAAAAGTTCTTCCAGGGTACCGAAACCTCCGGGAAGGGCTATGAAGCCATCGGACTCTTCGTTGAGGATCAATTTTCTTTCGTGCATATTTTTAGTTGTGATCAGGCGTGTTAACCCCGTATGCACCACTTCCTTTTTCTTAAGGAATTCCGGAATTACCCCAACGACCTCTCCTCCGGCTTCCAGGGCACCACGGGCCACCTCTCCCATAAGGCCCACCCGGGCACCTCCGTACACCAGGCGAAGACCTTGCTGCGCCATGATTTGCCCCAGGCTAAAGGCTTCTTCCAGATAGCGGGAGTCGTTACCAGGGGAACTTCCGCAAAAGACGGCGATACTTTTCATTTTATTGCTTTTAACATTCGGTGGTTTCCCAAAAGGTCTTTCCTCAGTGTTACCTCAGAAAACCCTTCCGAACTTACCAGGTCATAGGTTTCTCGACCAAGATACTGATTGATCTCAAAATACAAACGCCCCCCGGGCATCAAATGTTGACTGGCGAGCTTCGCAATTTTCCGGTAAAAGATAAGCGGGTTGCGATCTGAAACGAACAAGGCAGATGCAGGCTCATGTTCAAGGACATTTTTATGAATCTCCTTTTTTTCAAGGTTCCGGACATAAGGCGGATTGGAAACCACCACATCAAAGGGAGCTGTATCCCCCTTTTTAAGCAAGACCGACAGGTCCATGAGCTCCAGAATGTCGCATTCAGAAAAATTCACCTCCGTGTTTTGCTTCCCTGCATTAAATTGAGCCACAGCAAGCGCCTCTGCACTTTTATCTAGGGCATAAACCAAGGATTCCGGAAAATGCTTTTTTAATGCAATGGCAATACAACCACTTCCGGTACCCACATCAAGCACCCGGCTTTGGGGATCCAGGCCATCATCGATGATCCATTGTACCAACTCTTCGGTTTCCTGCCTTGGAATAAGGGTGTGTGAATTCACTTTAAGCCACATATCTTTAAACCAGGCCTTTCCGAGAATATACTGCAAGGGCTCCTGCCTGGACAGCCGATCCAAAACCCCCTCCATCACCTCCAGATCACTTTGCGGAAGTACCCGGTTTCGCGCCATGGTAATTTCAAAGGGTTTTAATCCCAACAGCTCTTCGCCCACCATTTTAAACAGGGAAGCGGCCTCCTGATGCCCATAAACGGGCTCAAGGCGATTCATAAAACGTCGTTGAAAAGCACCTATATCCATGTTAAAGATCTTTCAGCAACCAAACCGGACAAGCGGAGTGCCCGGTATCGCCCATAGGTTGATCAATATAATAGAAGCCATTCTTAAGGTAGAGCTGCTGCGCCTGCTTCATATAGGGCATGGTCTCAATATACATTTGTTCATAACCGAATTCCCTGGCCTTTGCAATACAGGTGTCTATCATTTTCCTGCCAAGCCCCATGGCCCTGACCTCATTCAGAAAATACATTTTCTGAAGTTCACATACCGGGCCGTCGTAATTATCCAATTGAGCCACACCTGCGCCCCCAAGGATCTTCCCTTCATTTTCAAGGACAAAATACACAGCTCCCGGCTTGTTATAAGCCTCGTACATTGCATCAACGGCAGGATCAGCATAAGCCGTACCTACCTTAGGTACCCCGAGCTCCTCGAGAACGGTTCGCAATACCTTTGCCACCTGTTCGTTGTCAGCTTGTTGAATTTCTCTGATCAGCATACTGTTTATAGCGGATTTAAAATAGTAATTTTGCGAGTGTGAAGATACATGAATTCTACATAAAGCGATGCCTGGAACTGGCTAAAAACGGAATAGGAAACACCTACCCTAATCCTTCGGTAGGTTGCGTTATTGTTCATCAGGGGGAGGTTATAGGCGAAGGTTATACCAGTAAAGCCGGAGGCCCCCACGCGGAGGTCAATGCCATAAATTCGGTGATGAATAAAGAACTGCTGAAACAAGCCACACTTTACGTTACCCTGGAACCCTGTTCCCATCACGGAAAAACACCTCCCTGTGCAGACCTTATCGTAGAATCAGGAATTCCACGGGTAGTTGTGGGTACACTGGACAGCAACAAACAGGTCAGCGGAAAAGGCATTAAAAAGCTGGCAGAATCCGGTTGCGAGGTTATTGCCGGAATTTTGGAAGCGGCCTGCCGGGAAGCCAACAAACGCTTTTTTTGCTATCATGAATTAAAACGCCCATACATCATTCTGAAATGGGCAGAGAGTGCCGACGGTTACCTGGCACCCTTGCCTGAAACCCGGGTTTCAGGCAAACCGCATCCGGTTTGGTTGAGCGATCAACCCTCCAGACAATTGGTCCACAAATGGCGGAGCGAAGAACAGGCCATCCTGGTGGGCACATCCACCGCCCTTGCAGATAATCCCAGTCTGACCACCAGAGACTGGTTTGGCGCAAATCCGTTGCGCATCTTTTTTGACCAATCAGGGAAACTTCCTGAAAACAGCAATCTACTCGACGGGAGCACCCCGACCATCGTCTTTACAGCCAACGCAGCTTATTATGCAGACAAAGCCATAAAAGACCTCGAGATCGTCCGGATGGCCCCCAAAATACCTCTCCCTGAGCTGGTAGCGAAAACACTATATGAAAAGCACATACAAAGCGTGATCATCGAAGGAGGGGCCACTACCTTGAACAGCTTTCTCGCTGCTGACCTTTGGGATGAAGCCCGGATATTCAGAACACCCACAACCTTCGGCCGGGGAATTAAAGCGCCTGAAATTAACCAGGCGGCCACGCAGATAACCGACTCCGGCAAAGACCAATTACACTTGTATAAACATCCCGGAAACCTTAAGGATACTATTTAGCATGACCCCGAACATAAAGAACATCATATTCGATTTTGGAGACATCTTCATCAACCTGGATAAGGAAGCCCCGCTAAGAGGTATTACCAGGGTTGCTCCCGGCTTTATGCCCGATCCCGAGATCGACCGCATCAATAAACTGTATGAGAAAGGAAAAATAACTACCGAGGTATTCGTTGACCACTACCGGTCTAAACTTCCCGGATCTTCAGAGCAGGAGTTGATCCGCATCTGGAATTCGATCATACTCGACCTTCCGGAACAACGCATCGCCTTCCTGGAACACCTGAAAAATAACCATTCCTATCGTTTATTTCTGCTAAGTAACACCAATGCGCTTCACATGCAACAGGTTTTGCTAAATACGGGCAGGCCTGTTTTTGAACGGTTCAGATCACTTTTTGAGAAATTTTATCTTTCTCATGAGATCGGGATGCGAAAACCGGATGAGGAAATCTACCGGTTCGTTCTGGATCAAAACAACCTGCAGGCCGGTGAAACCCTTTTCATAGACGATCTGCATGAAAATACCAATGCTGCGGCTAAAATAGGGATACACACCTGGACCCTGGAGCCTGGAAAAGAAGATATCACCCAACTATTCTCAAAAGACCTGCCCCTGTGATCTACCTCTGTTTAAGCATCCTGGTTTCAAGCTCGCTGTTTGTGATCTTTAAACTCTTTAACCGCTTCCATGTAAATACCTTCAATGCCATTGTCACCAATTATGTCTTTGCATGCCTAACCGGTTTATTCCTGTACGATCATTCCTGGACCATGGCATCGGTAACAGAGCGCCCCTGGTTTGGCGGCACCATCTTTCTCGGCTTCATGTTTATCATGATATTCATGGTGATGGCCCGTACCGCACAGGAGGTAGGACTTTCGGTTGCCTCTGTAGCCGGAAAAATGTCTCTGATAATTCCCGTAATATTCGGGGTGCTGGTCTACGGGGAATCTGCAGGGCTCCAAAAGATCTTTGGGATCCTGCTGGCACTTTTAGCCGTAGTATTGGTTTCAGTGAAAAACAACAAGGCCCATCTGAATTCTAAAAACCTGTTTTTACCCCTGATCCTTTTCGCCGGGTCAGGTATCATTGACACGACCATCAAATACCTGGAAACCAGATATGTTTCGCCAACAGAATTGCCTTTATACTCATCAAGCATTTTTGGGATCGCTGCCCTGTTTGGCTTCATTATTATATCCTATAAGGCAGTAAGAAAGCGGCTTGAATTTCGCCCGAGGGATATCGCCGGAGGTCTCGCCCTTGGCATACCTAACTATTTTTCCATATTTTTCATCCTGAAAGCGCTCCGGCATGAATCCATGGAAAGCTCCGTGGTATTCTCTGTTAATAATGTTGCAATAGTGATGCTTACCACGATATTCGGTATTATCCTGTTCAGGGAGCAATTGCAACCCCGGAACTGGATCGGTGTTTTTCTGGCTGTGATAAGTATCCTGCTGATCTCGCTGGCTAAAAGCTAAACCTGATGAAAGACGATATTTACAAAACTCTTGAAGCCCCCGGAGAAGAAGTTCTTTTTAAGGACAAGGGCAGCAAATTCTACGGGTATGCCTTCCCTGTATCCAGCGAGGACGAGGTTGGAGCATTCCTGGAAGACCTTAAAGGAAAACACCACAGTGCCCGACACTGGTGCTATGCCTGGCAGTTAGGCACCGAACGCATAAGATACAGAGCCAACGACGACGGGGAGCCCTCAAATTCTGCAGGAATGCCTATTTACGGACAGATCCAAAGCTTTGAACTCACCAATACCCTGGTGGTAGTGGTGCGGTATTTCGGAGGTACCAAGCTTGGGGTTGGCGGTTTAATTCAGGCCTACAAAACCACCGCGCAATGGGCCCTGGAGGCGTCCCCTGTTGTGGAACGAACCATTGACCTTCATTTCATCCTGGAATTCGAATACAAAGACATGAGCCATGTTATGCGGGTGATCAAGGAAAAGAACTACAACCTTATCCACCAGGAAATGGGCATGAGCTGTAAGATCGAAATAAGTGTTCGCAAGAGTGAGGCCGGAGATGTGGTCCCGGCATTTGAACCCTATTACGAGGTGAACGTATCAGCTAAAGACGACGGTATCTAACCACTCACTTGCCATCCTCATGCATCTCATCGATGCTTACAAATTCATACCCCTTGCTTTTTAAGTCGGTTATCAGCGCATCCAGGCGATCGTAGAATTTTTCAACTCTTCTGGGGTCTGTCCCAAAGTGGATCAACATGTGGAACCCATTTAAACTGTGTTCCCGCTCGTAGGTCATAATGTTGTCCCAGATCCGGGAATTGGAAAAATAGGAAGCATCCCCCCCCGGATACGTCCAATCCTGGTTGCTGTTGGTTCCCGGGGTATGATTGATCAGTCGCAATCCATAGGACGAAGTCCAACTGGCAATGGTGTCGTTATACCACTCATAAGGAGGCAGGTAGAAATAGGCATCTTTTCTTTGGATCCCGAATTCTTCCATAGCCCGGTAATTTGCTCTCAGGTCAGCTGCAAATTCGGATTCATCAACTAAAAGAGAATCCCTGTTCTCCCAGCTGCAATACAACAAATGACCATCTGAATGCGCCCCCAGGTAATGCCCCTCCTCTTTCAGGGTTGTGATCACCGGTTTAAATTCCGGATTTCGGTAAAATGCACCGGTTAGAAAAAAGGAGGCCTTCACACTGTGTTTCCGAAGGGCCTCATGCACCTGTTCAAAACCTTCTGCCCTGTCATGTCCTGTAAATATAAGCGCTATGCGCTTTTGGAGGGTATCCCCACTAATGAGAGCTCCCCGATGTGTTCTTTTATAGCCTGCTTCAGGCACTTCAGGAGCCAGGGACGACAAGTAATACGTAAGACTGGCCGTACCATCCATCGTGGGCTCATTGGTGGAATAATCCGCCCAATCGTCATGATACACGACCTTACTGGTCTGGAAGGAGGCATATTCATCGGCTTCGGAAAGCTTTACTCCTTTCAGACTTTTGAAAATACTCGTGTATACCGGTCCATCCACCAGCCCTCCCCAGGGCTCGTCAGGGGTAAAACGCGAAATGGCTGCATGGGTATCTGAGGGGTAATCGCCATGCGCCGGCAGGCCCACCACCATAGAGGTACCCCAGGGATTTTTCCCGAACAACCAATCGCGAAGCGCAGCCTCTGTTTTTTCTTCTTCCGGTGCCGGGTCGCCCGGGAGTCGACTCCTAAGACTAAATTGCGTAAGCATTGCTGCTGCAAGGTTATTGGAACACCACACAAAAGGAATTCCATTCTGAAAGACATTGGATCGGCCTCTTTGCACATTCTCGCGAATTCCCTGTTCAAAATCCCTTAACACTTTCCCTCCCTTTTCTTCCGGCGCCAGGTAATAATGTCCCAGGTTCACAAAGGGATAATACTGGTAATGCCTCACGGTATCCCTGGTCATCCAGGGGGTTACAGGCTCCATGGCTTCAAATTTAAAGGCATCCCTAAGATAGGAGGCTTGCTGAGTTTGCCGGTATAGCTGCGCTGCCGCCAGCTCCATATCATCTGCCCAGTTCTCCTCTTCATAAAAATAAGGCGCCCTGCAGGGTGCTGTTTGACATACTCCCGGGTAAGCTACCCCTTCTTTATAGGCAGCAATCGCTTTCGGAAGAAGGTCGGCCGCAAAATCCGGATAGTAAGGCTTCAACAATTCCGAACCCAAAGCGAAACAGGAGGCGAATTTCCCCGCAATATTGGCCTTCCCATTGGAACGGTTCTTATACTCCATTAACCCCTGGGGTTGGCCGGTTACGAAATATACAGGCCTTTCCTTCCCCTTGCCAAAACCATAATCGAGGGTATCCCGGTAAGGAAGATCAAAGCTCCGGTGATCGCGGTCATCGGCTATTTGATGAAACATCACTCCCGGTTCCGGATTCATTTTCACTAACCAGTCCAGCCCCCATTTTGCCTCATCAAGGATATCTGGCACCCCATTGGGGCCCGGACGGCCGTCAGCCTGGTATCTGTCTGAAAAAGCATGGGGATTTTGTTCATAAGCGAATAACAACTGAAAAGTAGCGTTGGCAGAGGTGGTTACGTACTGCAGGTAATCTGAAGCATCGTGCCAGCCCCCGGTTACATCGATCTTTTCTCCTTCCCTTTCCGGATGGTATATAATTACTCCATCATGCTCGTGACAGGTTTTATCGAAGTACGGATTGTAACCACACCTGCGGGACCTCATATACTGAAGCAAAAAATCTGCTGTGCCGGCATAGACGTCCTGAGCGATCCGGATATCCGGGCTTTTAATGCCCTTCCATTCGAAATAGTAAACCCCCGGTGTACGAAGGAAGGAAAAATCAAGACTAAATAGCTCCTCCAGTTCATAATAGCCCTTCCGGGCCGGTTGCACCGCCACATCACCAACTTTCCTCCCTGTTAGCTTATCGAAAAGAGGAACCCTCGCATCGGATGGTACGGAATCTGCAAGAAGAAAAGCCGATTTAGGATGCTCCGGTAGGTAACCAAGCTGATTTAATCTGAAAGCCGGGTACTCCTGTGCCCTTGCAGGAACGAATGCTGATAAACAAAGAACGCTTAAAATAAGACAAATGATTCTGCTCATAATGGTAAGATTGAGCTGTAAAATTACATCTTATCCGATTTTTTCACTAATAAACAAATCTTTTTCTTACAAACAAACACGCCATTGTTTTGCAGCACAGGGAATTACCTAAATCAGAGGGGCAATTGCTTAAAGAATATTCTGATAGGTATCGTAAATTTTCTAAATGATATTATTACTCCTGAAGTTTGGAAAGTATATAATCCGGACACTTCATAGGTTTCCCGGTTTGCATATTAACAAATGCTAAAACGGTATTCGCTTCAACTAAAATTTTGCCCTTTTCATCTAATACAAGATACTCAAATTCGATCTTCACTCCGGGGTCCTTTTTAAGTCCGACAACCACCGTAAGAAGGTCATCATAACGCGCGGGATTTTTATAATTTAATTGCAGTGAAATTACCGGGAGCATCACCCCATTTTCCTCCATCCATTTGTAGGAAACCCCCAGCTCCCTCAACCACTCGACCCTCGCTACTTCCAGGTATTGTGCGTAATTCGCGTGATAGACCACTCCCATTTGGTCGGTTTCTCCATAGCGGACTCTAATGTTAATTTCATGAGTTTTCTTCATTATAAAAAGGAATTTTTGTAGTTTCAGAAACTGTGAATAAAAAGTTAAAGGGTATGCGAAAAAATTTTGGTAAAATCAACCACCATTTCATTTTTTTTTTAAAATAATTGTTCACATATTTGTTTGACCTAAATGGGATAGTGTCGGAGTTGTTTTCAGCCTACTATCTTTCCTAACTAACTATACAAAATTAATTCTGGTAATGAACTTAACTGCGGAATCAGTATGGAAGAATTGTCTTACGTTCATAAAAGATAATATCCAACCTCAGGCCTACAAAACATGGTTTGAACCCATTAAATCCGTAAAATTAACAGATAATGCCCTTAGTATCCAAGTACCCAGTAAATTCTTTTATGAATGGCTTGAGGAGCATTATGTGAAATTGCTTAAAGTAGCCCTTACCAAAGAATTAGGAGAGAATGCGAAATTGGTTTATGTGATCCGCATGGAGAACACCTATGGAAACAAAAAACCTTACACGGAAAGCATTCCCAGTTCCAACCGTGCCAACATGACTCCGCAGGAATTAGACGTTCCTGTAAAGAATAAAAATCCCGAGCTTAAGAATCCTTTTGTTATTCCGGGGATTCGCAATATCAAAATTGAATCTCAGTTAAATCCTAATTACAGTTTCGACAACTTCCTGGAAGGCGACTCCAACCGCCTGGCGCGTTCAGCCGGTCTGGCAGTAGCCAATAAGCCGGGAGGAACTTCCTTTAACCCGCTGCTCATATTCGGGGGCGTAGGTCTTGGGAAAACCCATTTGGCGCATGCCATCGGGGTCGAAATCAAGGATAAATACCCGGAGAAAACCGTTCTCTATATTTCTGCTGAAAAATTCACCCAGCAATACATCGAATCCGTTAAAAAGAATACCCGTAACGATTTTATTCATTTTTATCAGCTTATCGATGTCCTGATCATTGACGACGTACAGTTCTTCTCGGGAAAATCGGGAACCCAGGATGTATTCTTTCACATCTTCAATCACCTTCACCAGAATGGAAAACAGGTGATCCTGACCTCAGACAAAGCTCCGGTTGATATGCAGGACATAGAGCAGCGATTGCTCTCCAGGTTTAAATGGGGACTTTCTGCAGAGCTGCAAAGTCCGGATTACGAAACCAGGATCTCCATCCTGAAGAACAGGCTATATCGCGATGGTGTTGAGATGCCGGACGAGATCGTTAACTGTGTGGCTCAGAATATCAAGACCAACGTGAGAGAACTCGAAGGAGCCATTATCTCCCTGATAGCGCAATCTTCCTTTAACAAAAAGGAAGTTACTCTCGAACTCGCTCAACAGGTCGTTGAAAAATTTGTAAAGAATACCAAGAGAGAAGTTTCCATTGATTACATTCAGAAAGTCATCTCAGAATATTTTCAAATGGACGTGGAAACATTGCAGTCAAAAACCAGGAAGCGCCATATCGTTCAGGCCCGCCAACTGGCAATGTTTTTTGCCAAGAAGTATACCAAGGCCTCTCTTGCCAGTATCGGATCACAAATCGGAAAAAGGGATCACGCTACGGTACTTCACGCCTGTAAAACCGTTGACAACCTGGCAGAAACCGATAAGCAATTTCGCAAGTACATTGATGACCTGAGTAAAAAATTCGCCCAATAATGACACAGGTGAGGGTTCTTATGGT
The DNA here is from genome assembly GCF_020166515.1 of Robertkochia flava. Classification (GTDB taxonomy): domain Bacteria; phylum Bacteroidota; class Bacteroidia; order Flavobacteriales; family Flavobacteriaceae; genus Robertkochia; species Robertkochia flava. Next base: position 440,415 of record NZ_JAINZT010000006.1, read on the forward strand.
TTGCCTTGGCAATATTTGCCGGTCGCCATTAGCAGAAGGCATCCTCAGGCACAAGGCACCAGCCGACAAAATCGAAGTCGATTCGGCGGGCACCTCAAATTATCATATCGGAGAAGCCCCTGATCCCAGGTCAGTTTCCATTGCAAGAAAGTACGGTATTGATATTCGCTCACAACGTGGGCGGCAATTTACGGTATCCGACTTTCACGACTTTGACCTCATCTACGCCATGGACAAGAGCAACTACCAGCACATTCTGAATATGGCTCCTGACGAAACATCCCGCAAAAAGGTAGCGCTGATCCTCAACGAACTGCACCCCGGCCAGGACATGGATGTACCCGACCCCTATTACGGCGGAGATCAGGGCTTTGAGAACGTCTTTAACATGTTGGACCAGGCCTGCGACCGCATCCTCGACAAAGTCTTGTAAACCCTCTCCATTATTTCGTATCTTCGAAAATAAACAGCCTGTATGAAAGACACCCAACAGGAAAAAGGAAACCTATATCTTATTCCAACCACTTTAGGCGATGTTGAACCTTTGGAAGTACTTCCCCTTTCCGTAAAACAGGTAGTTGAAAATACCACGCATTTCATCGTTGAAAACGAAAAGACTGCCCGCCGGTTCATCAAGCGGATTCACCCCAAAATATCCCAGGACTCCCTGAAACTTTTTGTGCTTAACAAATATACAGGACCGGAGGAGTACCCTGAATTTATTGCTCCATGCCTCGAAGGAGCCGATGTAGGCATCCTTTCCGAGGCCGGTTGTCCGGGGATAGCAGATCCCGGAGCCGATATCGTCGCGATCGCTCATGAGCGGCAGATCAGGGTAATTCCCCTTGTAGGACCTTCATCCATTGTCCTGGCCATGATGGCCAGTGGTATGAACGGTCAAAGTTTTGCCTTTAACGGATACCTCCCCATTGATAAAGGAGAACGAAAAAATGAGATCCGGCAACTGGAACGCCGGTCAAAAGAGCTCAACCAGTCTCAGGCCTTTATTGAAACCCCCTACCGAAATGACAAACTGCTTGCAGACCTCATCCAGTATCTTAAAAAAGATACCCGCCTTTGTGTAGCCGCAGATATTACCCTGCCTTCCGAATACATTGCTACCAAAACTATTGCCCAGTGGTCAAAAGGACAACCCGAATTACATAAGCGGCCTGCGATTTTTATTCTTCATGCCCGGTAAAAAAAATAACCCGGTCTTTTCAGACCGGGTTATTCCTGTTGTTAGTTGTTTTCTTTTACTTAGATCAGATCCGAGCTTTTCGGAAAGGCTTGATATGCGACACGTCATACCCGGCGAATTTACTCATGTAATACCGGATTGATGTACCAAAGGCATCCTTAAAGCCTTGCTCTCCGTAGGACCTCAGGAATCGCTTCACATTGCGGGCTCCTGCCAGGTGGGCGGCAGCCAGAATTCCGGATTCCGTTACCTTTACACCTCCTACCGTTTTTCCGGAGTACTGCTCGATGTAATCACGCAGTATCCACTTGTTTCGCTGCAGGATGGCTTCAAAGGCCTTCTCCTGAATTTCAGGATTATTGAGAAACTCCTCTTTGCTTGTTACGCCTACTGCCTTCATGGCAGAGGCTCCAAACTGATATTTCCCCATATATCCCAATGAGTTAACTACAAAATAGTTCCCCCTGGACTCACTGTGTGCCAGGGCTTCTTTAAATCCGTTAAAGGATTTTCCGAGAAAAGGCGGATTTACCGTTTCCTTTTTCTCGTGGGTCATTGCAACATCGTATTTCAGGGGTTGTGGTGTTGCACTAAAAACTAAATGAACGTCGTTGGTCTTTTTTATATAAGAAAAACCGAAACTTAAGATTAAAATTAAAACAGCTATTAAAAAATTTAATTTTAATACTTGTTTTCCCATAAAATGATGTTTCTTAAGCCTCCATTTTTTTACAAATTGGCGCTTAAAATTTGGTCGACAAATATAGACTTTATTTTTGATCCCCCGAAGCCTTCCGGATGAAGTGTAAGAAAAAATCTACTTAGCGATTAACGCCCTGACTGTCAATCCATTGCCTGTATTCCCTGGCGTTCCGGTTGTGCTCCGCAAGGGTCCTCGCGAATTTATGATATCCGAAATTCTTCGTATCGGCCACAAAATACAGGTAATTATGCGACTCTGCATGGAGCACTGCATCTATTGAAGAAATATCAGGCATGGCTATGGGTCCCGGAGGTATTCCGGGATTGCGATAGGTATTGTATGGAGAATCTGTTTGAAGGTCTTTATTCAGCACCCTTTTTATGACCATATTGAAATCACCAGCTTCTTTTTTAAGGGCATAAATTACGGTAGGATCGGCCTGCAGGGGCATTTTTTTCCGGATACGGTTCAGGTATACTCCTGCCACCCGGGGGCGTTCATCCACCTTGGCGGTTTCCTTCTGAACAATGGCCGCCAGGGCTATGATCTCTGACGGGTCCAGATTCAGGGCTTCTGCCCTGCTTAGTCGCTCTTCGTTCCAGAATCTCTTGTATTCTTTCAACATCCGGTCACGAAAACCCTCTGCTCCTGTATTCCAGAAAAATTCATAGGTGTTCGGAATATACATACCCAAAGCCGTTTCCATATTAAACCCATTTTGGTCCAGGAATTCACGGTCGGTAAAAGCGGTCAGTAATTCCAGACTATCTGCCTCGATCTGCTCTGCAATCCTGCCGGCCAGATTCTCCAGACGCTCCTGGTTGTTAAAGGAAATATCCATTGGAATATTACGACTTCGGATGGAATTCACGATCTCATTGTTATTCATCCCCTTCTTTACAAGGAATCTACCCGGTTTAATGTTCGCGGGATACCCTTTTTTCGAAGCCACATCTGCAAAACTTTCAGGGTTCTTCAAAAGGGGTGACAATTGTTCATAGACATCACTGAAACGGTCGTCGGAAGCGATATAAACATATGCTTTCTCATTTTCAAAGGCAGTATTTGGGGAAAATATAGCCGTATACACCTTATAAACAAAAACTCCTCCGGCAATCACCCCCAAAAGGGAAATGATGAGTAGTATTTTTTTAATGTACATCTTTTATTCTTTGAAATAATAATTCATTTTTATAGGTTCCACCTGCATAGGTCCAGTCTCGCTTTACTCCCACCTGTTCAAAGCCCAGCCGGGTAAATAGGTGGATACTGGCCAGGTTGTCTTCATTAATATTGGCATAGACCTGATGCAGGTCTAAAACCCCGAAGGCGTAATTCATCAGCAATTTCAGGGATTCCCTGCCCACGCCCTTATTGCGGTCTTCCTTATCCAGGATTACAATACCAATACCGGCCCGCTTATTCCTGGGGTTAAAATCATAAAGATCGATGAATCCAAGTATCCGGTGCTTATAATTGCAAATGGCCAGACGCAACTGTTTTACATCATAAATATCGCGATGACTGTTGGCCAGGTATTCTTTAAGCACAAACTTGGAATACGGAGCCAGCGTTTCACTTACTTCCCAAACTGTTTCATCGTTCTCCAGGATATAGAGCACCTCCAGGTCCTCGGGTTCCAGGGCTCTGAGATAACAGTTATCGCCTTTTAAAGAGATCATATTTCTAATTCTATGGTTCCTTCAAACACTTGTACCGCAGGCCCCTGCAGCACAACTTTAGTATATCCTTCTGTAGTCGGCTCAAAGGAAACCGACAACATCCCGCCGGGGGTTTGCAGGCGAACTTTAGTGCCCTGGGTAAGCTTACGGTCATACATGGCAAGAGCAACTGCTGTAACCCCGGTACCACAGGAAAGGGTTTCATCTTCCACCCCACGTTCGTAGGTACGTACTGCGAACAGATCGTCTTCCAGTTTCTCCACAAAGTTAATATTACTACCCCCTTGTCCGTATTTGCTATAGCGCAACCTGGAGCCTTCCTGCCTGACATCCAGGTCCTTCAGATGCGGATGCATTTGTACGTGATGGGGAGAGCCTGTATCCAGGAAACTAAATCCGGGAAAATGCTCGACCTTAGATACTGCCTGCATTTCAAGACTCACTTCCTTGCCGCTAATGGTAGCCTCATGAATCCCGTCCACAGCCATAAAGGTTGTTTTGTTACCAATAACACCCAGGTAATGGGCAAAGGCCACCAGGCACCTTCCTCCGTTCCCGCACATGGTACTTTCATTTCCATCCGCATTATAATACACCATCCTGAAGTCGGTGTCATCATCTTCTTCCAGCAGTATCAGTCCGTCAGCACCTATGCCAAATTTTCTGTCACAAAGCAGGCTGACCAGTTTGGTATTATTTTTGGGAAATTTCATTGAACGGTTATCGATCATAACAAAATCATTACCCGTTCCCTGGTATTTAAAGAAATGAAGTTTCATCAGGCTGTGTTAAGCTGCAAATATACAACATTGTTAGGCGGATTTCCATTGTTAAAGTCCGGTTAAAACAAGAGTTCAGACATAATATATCTATAATTTTAATTGTTAATCAAACATAAAACGAGGATGCAAACCATGAAAAAAATTTCGAGTTTATTTTTGTTAGCTTTGATTAGTGGCGCTGTAACACTTGGAGCGTATAAATTATTTTTTGAGCCTGCCCCGGTGGTCATTAATGACACTAACGGAGCCTCTCCTTTTGTGAACACTTCCCTTCCCGCTCCGGGATGGGATGCTGAAGATGTCGATTTTACCGCGGCTGCAGAAAATACCGTACATGCTGTGGTGCACGTGAAAAATGTCACCATCAGCCGGGGACCAACCAGCCTGTTTGACTTTTACTACGGGTCAGGAGGCGCACAAAGAGCACAGGTGGGTACAGGTTCAGGTGTCATTATTTCCCCTGATGGCTATATCGTTACTAACAACCATGTGATTGCCAACGCTTCGGAACTCCAGATAACTTTAAACAACAACAAGACCTATAATGCCGAACTTATAGGAGCTGACTCGGAAACCGATATCGCCTTGTTAAAGATAGACACCGAAGAAGACCTGCCCTACCTGCCTTTTGGAGATTCAGACCAGACCCGGCTTGGTGAATGGGTATTGGCTGTGGGGAATCCGTTTAACCTGACCTCTACGGTCACTGCCGGAATCATTAGTGCCAAGGCTCGGGACCTTGACGAAACCGACAGCAGGTTTCAATCTTTTATACAAACCGATGCTGCGGTAAATCCCGGAAACAGCGGGGGAGCACTGGTAAATATCCGCGGGGAACTGGTGGGTATCAATACAGCCATTACTTCCCAGACCGGATCGTATGTCGGGTATTCTTTTGCCGTGCCCAGTAATATTGCGCGTAAGGTCGTGGAAGATATCATGGAATTCGGCGATGTACAGGTGGTCAATATAGGGATCCGGGGAAGTGACCTGAAAAATTTGGATACCGATCAATTAGGAATCGAAGAGACCGAAGGGATCTATATCGCGGAAATTATTGAAGACTCCGGGGCAGACAACGCAGGCCTTAAAAAAGGAGATATTATTAAAGAGATTGACGGAATCAAGATAAGTAAGTTCGCCGACCTTACCGGATACCTGCGCAGCAAACGTCCGAACGACAGGATTTCTCTTGCCATTCTCCGGGATCGCGACCGGATGGAGATTCCCGTAACCCTGTTAAAAAATACAAGTTACGACATCAGAAACCTTGGGCTTTCGGTAAAGGAACTATCCGATAAGGACAGAAAAGATTTCAGAAATGCAGAAGGAGTCAAGATCATTAACAGCTCTCCTTACTGGGAAGAAGCCGACCTGGAAGGAAAACTATTGATCGCTATCAACGATATGAAAACCGAATCGATCGATGATGTTAAATCAGCAATGTCTAATCTAAACAAGTATCGCAGCCTGAGCATTTTGATTTTAAATCAAAAAGGGGAACGAGAAAGAATATATATAAAGGATTAAATACCTCTTTTTCGGATATAATTCAAAGCGTAAAGGACCTGAAAAACAGGTCCTTTTTTTTTAAATAAATTATTTTACGAAAACGTTTGAAATATATACTTTTGCGCCAAATCATAAGATGTTATAAACAACACAAAAAACATGATAAGTTTAACTACTACCTACGAAAAAGAACTGGCCTTTCAGGCAGACCGACGAAAAGCCGCAGTAGAATTCATTAAGGTTGTAAGCGACCTTTGGTATGAGAATTCCATTGAACTCGTACTCTTCAGAAATCAGCTGATCGACAAAAGCATCAGTGAGGTGATGAACCTGCATAAATATGCGGCTGAATTCGTAGAAAAACCCATTTCCATCTTTGATACTGTAGAAATTGCCTATGCCATCAGGGATATGAATTTACCGGCAGCCAAGATTGATATCGGGAAACTTACCTATGAATATCATCTTGAAGACAATCATAAGGAGGATGCCAATGAATTTGTACACCATAAATTAAAAGGTGCATGGACCAACGGGGAGATCGAACCCAAGGATGTGGTACTTTACGGATTCGGGAGAATCGGGCGTTTACTTGCCAGAGAACTTATGCTTAAAACCGGAAGCGGCACACAACTCAGGCTCAGAGCCATTGTTACCCGCGGAGAGATCACCCGGGAGGTCCTTGAAAAAAGAGCCTCACTCCTGGCCTATGATTCTGTACACGGCGACTTCCCAGGCACGGTGAGTATCGATATGGAGAAAAAGGCCCTGATCATAAATGACACCAGTGTATATGTGATCAGTGCGAACCAGCCCGAAGACATCGATTACACCCGATACGGGATTGAAAATGCCCTGGTTATTGATAATACCGGAGCTTTCAGAGATGAGCAGGCCCTGGGACGCCACCTGAAATCAAAAGGAGCGAATAAGGTTTTACTGACCGCTCCGGGAAAAGGAGTTCCCAACATCGTACATGGGGTAAACCACCTCGATTACGACCCGGATACTACGGCTATCTTTTCAGCAGCCTCCTGTACGACAAACGCCATTACCCCTATCCTGAAGGTTGTGGAAGACACCCTGGGTGTTGAAAAAGGCCACCTGGAAACCATCCATGCCTATACCAACGACCAGAACCTGGTAGACAATATGCATAACAAATACCGAAGAGGAAGAGCTGCTGCCCTGAATATGGTGATCACCGAGACGGGTGCCGGAAAAGCCGTTTCAAAGGCCCTGCCTTCCCTGGAAGGAAAACTTACCTCCAATGCGATCAGGGTTCCTGTGCCAAACGGATCTCTTGTTGTGCTTAATCTGCAGGTGCAAAATGCCACCAGCAGGGATGAGATCAACAACATCGTTAAGAAATACGCCCTTGAAGGAGACCTGGTAGAGCAGATCAAATACTCCATGAACAATGAGTTGGTATCGTCCGACATCGTAGGCACCTCGGCACCTGCAATTTATGACAGTAAAGCGACCCTGGTTTCAGATGATGGTGAAAATATCATCCTTTATATATGGTATGATAATGAATACGGATATAGTCAGCAGGTGATCCGACTGGCTAAATACATCGCGAAAGTAAGAAGATTCACATATTACTAGTAATCAAAAGCTTGAAATATTTTATTTGATCGAAAACAATATGTAAATATTATGTCCGTTACCAAGTAAAAACATAAATTTGCAACCCAAAACCTAATTTTTCAAGGACATGATGAAGACCAGAAAGAACTTGCTCACAACCTTAGTCTTATCGCTATTTTTAAGTGTTGTGGTTTCGGCCCAGGAGAAGGAAGAGGAACCCTCCTTAAATGACGGAAGCATCGATAAGCAATTTGAGTACATTATGACCGAGGCCAATAATTACCGTAATTATAAGGTCGTTAAAACGGCATGGCTCAATACTTTGAAGAAAAACACCCTGGATTCGATCGCAAGACTGGAAAATGAACTGGCCTCCAGCCAGGATCTCACTTCCAAACAGAAATCAGAGATCGACGGGTTGAAGACGGAATTGGCCAATACCAATGCCCAGTTATCGAATGTAACCGAAGAAAAGGACAGTATTTCCTTTTTTGGATCACTCATCGATAAGCCGGTTTATAAGTCCATCATGTGGGGTATTGTAGCTGCACTGACCCTTGTGCTTTTACTTTTTATTTACAAGTTCAAAAATGCCAATGCGGTTACCCAGGAAGCGAAACAATCACTCGCCGAGCTGGAACAGGAATATGAAGAACACCGCAGAAAAGCTTTGGAGCGAGAGCAAAAAGCCAGAAGACAGCTGCAGGATGAGATCAACAAGCAAAAGATGCAAAAATCGAAATAAGTCATCCAGACTCATTACTTTGAAAACTCCCCAAACGGGGAGTTTTTTTATGAGCACCACTCCTCTCCTCCCTGGAATATTTCGCATCTTTGCAAAAAACCGGAAACCATGCGTATTGACATCATTACGGTATTACCCGACCTAATTCAGAGTCCGTTTGAAGCCTCTATTTTAAAAAGAGCTATAGAAAAAGGGTTGGTCGAGGTACATTTTCACAACCTGCGCGACTATACCACCAACAAGTACAAAACCGTAGACGACTATCAGTTTGGCGGTGGGGCGGGCATGGTCATGATGATCGAACCCATAGACAAATGCATTACCGGGTTACAGGCGCAACGCACCTATGACGAGATTATTTATATGACCCCGGACGGGGTTACCCTGAACCAGGGGATCGCTAACGAACTTTCGCTGAAAGGGAACCTGATGATCCTTTGTGGGCACTATAAAGGCGTAGATCAAAGAGTAAGAGACCGATTCATTACCCGGGAAATCTCCATAGGCGATTACGTGCTTTCCGGAGGAGAGCTGGGTGCTGCGGTTTTGTGTGATGCGGTTATACGCCTGATTCCGGGAGTGTTAAACAATGAAACATCGGCCCTTACCGACTCTTTCCAGGACAACCTGCTGGCCCCTCCGGTGTACACCAGGCCATCGGATTACAAGGGCATGAAGGTACCGGAAGTGCTGCTAAGCGGTAATTTTGCAAAGATCGAAGCCTGGAGAGAACAGCAGGCCCTGGAGCGTACCCGATCGCGGAGGCCGGATCTTTTGGAAGACTAAAGGTTTTTGAAGCGGAAAGAATTGTAAATTAAAATTAAATAATTATTTTTGCATCCAATTTCAGATCAACCTCTGGCGATAATCGTGAATGTTGGTATGATATAATTCTAAAAATAGCAAAATGGAAGCTTTAGTAAAATTTGTTCAGGATGAGTTTGTAGAAAAAAAAGAATTTCCTGAATTCTCTGCTGGAGACACGATCACTGTTTATTACGAGATTAAAGAAGGTGAAAAAACCCGTACTCAGTTCTTCAGAGGGGTAGTTATCCAGAGAAGAGGTACTGGTCTTACAGAAACCTTTACCATCAGAAAAATGTCTGGAACTGTTGGTGTTGAAAGGATTTTCCCAATCAACATGCCGGCGCTTCAAAAGGTCGAGATCAACAAGCGTGGTAAAGTACGCAGAGCTCGTATCTACTATTTCAGAGGGCTTACCGGTAAGAAAGCGAGAATCAAAGAGGTACGTTCTTAAGTATCCGATTTATCATAAAAAGAAATCCCGCCCTGTGCGGGATTTTTTTGTTGATAACCACTGCCTTGCACACCATGGCAAATTGTTGATATTTTTTAACACGCAAAGTGCTGATTTATAGAATTTTATAACTACTTTGCAATCAGTAAAAAGTTCTTATTCATAATAAAGTATTGCGATTTAATTAGGTCTCGAAGAATTTCTGCTACCCACAGTAGTGAAGGATTCCACAGAAAGTTTGAATCATTCATTGAATTGAATGGTCAGTGCCGAAACTTCAGCATCGGAAGAGGCTGAAAGAGTAGGAAATTGAATTGTCAATAGCAGAGATCTTAGTTATACCATTTATAGGTATAAATATTATCTCAAACAGGAAATAGTCGATCAGTGTAGTTGAATTAATTGTAGAGTTAATAAATGTAATTGACTGTTTCCAAAAAAGCCATATCATCTCATTCAAGTCATGATATGGCTTTTGTTTTTTATGCCCGCCACATTGTTTTCCTTTCTACCTCGCAATCCCGCTACCGGAAACAGACTTAAAATTGTATATTTGCGCAGTTTAATAAAATAAGTTCTAAAGATACATGGCACATAAACCAACAATTTTTTACACTAAGACTGATGAAGCCCCGGCACTGGCTACCTACTCCTGGCTACCCGTGGTAAAAGCATTTACAGCCTCGTCAGACATCAATATAGAAACCGCAGACATTTCTCTTGCCGGAAGAATTCTGGCCGTTTTCCCAGACCGTCTTCAGGAAGCTCACCCTGATGCTTTACATCAATTGGGAGAACTTGCCAAACAACCCGAAGCCAACATTATTAAGCTCCCCAATATCAGTGCATCCATCCCGCAGCTGGAAGATGCTATTGAAGAGTTACAGGCCAAGGGCTTTAACATCCCGGATTACCCACATAATCCCCAGAGCGAAGAAGAGAAAGAGATCAAGGCACGTTTTGACAGTGTAAAAGGTAGTGCCGTAAATCCTGTTCTTAGGGAAGGAAACTCTGACCGAAGAGCTCCTAAGGCAGTTAAGAATTACGCCAGAAAAAATCCGCATTCCATGGGAGCATGGGCAGCGAGCTCACAATCTCATGTGGCCACCATGGAGGAAGGTGACTTCAGGCATACCGAAAAATCACTGACACTGGGGCAAAACGATGAGCTTTCCATCAACCTGATCAATAAGGAAGGAAAGAACACCGTGCTTAAAGATCATCTCAAGGTGCTTAAAGGAGAGGTTATCGATGCCAGTGTGATGAGTAAAAATGCCCTTGTACAGTTTCTGGAGAACCAGATGGAAGATGCCAAAGAGCAGGGTGTACTTTTTTCACTGCATATGAAGGCGACCATGATGAAGGTTTCTGACCCCATTATTTTCGGTCATGCCGTTCGCATATTTTTCAAGCCGTTGTTTGCAGAATTTAAGGATACCTTCCAGAAAATCGGGGTTAATGAAAATAACGGCCTCGGAGATCTGATGGATAAAGTAAACCAACTTCCCGTTGAGACCAAAGACGCCATCGTAAATAAGATCCAACAGATCATGGAGCAGCGACCGGATCTGGCAATGGTGAATTCAGACAAAGGCATCACCAACCTGCATGTACCAAGTGATGTAATTATCGATGCATCAATGCCTGCTATGATCAGAAATTCAGGACAAATGTGGAATGCAGAGGGGAAAGCTCAGGATACCAAAGCCGTAATTCCAGACAGCAGTTACTCCGGGGTATACCAGGCCACTATAGATTTCTGTAAGGAAAACGGGGCTTTTGATCCAACAACCATGGGTACCGTTCCTAATATCGGGCTTATGGCTCAAAAGGCCGAGGAATACGGTTCACACGACAAAACCTTTGAGATTCCGGAAGCCGGATCCGTACAGGTAAAAAATAAGGCAGGAGAGGTTATCCTCGAGCATAAGGTGGAAGAAGGAGATATCTGGAGAATGTGCCAGGTAAAAGACCTTCCGATTCAGGATTGGGTAAAACTCGCGGTAAGCAGAGCGAGAGCCACCAATACACCGGCCGTTTTCTGGCTGGACAAGGACAGGGCTCATGATGCAGAACTGATCAAAAAGGTGGAGACCTACTTAAAGGATCACGATACTGAAGGTCTTGTAATCAAGATTCTCGCTCCAAAAGAAGCTACCCTTTACACCTTACAGCGTATTAAAGAAGGTAAGGACACGATTTCTGTAACCGGAAACGTTTTAAGAGATTACCTAACGGACCTCTTTCCTATCCTTGAGGTGGGAACAAGTGCTAAAATGCTTTCGATTGTTCCGTTAATGAATGGCGGGGGCTTGTTTGAGACCGGTGCCGGGGGTTCTGCTCCGAAACACGTACAGCAGTTCGTGGAAGAAGGACACCTGAGATGGGATTCTCTTGGAGAGTTCCTGGCGCTAGCCGTTTCTTTAGAGCATTTCGGAAATAAGAACAACAATCCAAAAGCTCTTGTTCTGGCCGAGGCTCTGGACAAGGCTACAGAAAAATTCCTTGATAATGACAAATCTCCTAAGCGAAAAGTAGGTCAGTTGGACACCAGGGGCAGCCACTTCTACATGAGCATGTACTGGGCTCAGGAGCTGGCTACACAAACCGCCAACTCCGAGCTTCAGGAAGCCTTTAAGCCGATAGCAGAAGCGCTAACGGCAAATGAGAAGGCCATAGTTGCCGAGCTCAGTGAAGCACAGGGGCACCCTGTGGATATTGGAGGCTATTACCTTCCCGAGGAAGAAAAGGCCAGCAGGGCTATGAGGCCAAGCACCTTATTAAATGATATCCTGAACAGGTTATAATCCTGTCAGAAAAAGCAAAAAAGGCCTGATTTTACATCAGGCCTTTTTCATTTAAGGGATAGGATACTTCTGATAAATTCTGTTTAACTTTATCGCAAAAAAGTTATGCAAAAAGTTTTCAGGCTTTTCAGCTTGATCCTGATCTTGATTCAGGCTCCCCGGATCGCCGCCCAGGAAACCTATACCATAAGTGGAGAGGTTTCTGAACGCAACACCACGGAATCGGTTATCGGCGCCACCATTCTTGCTGAGGGAACCCGCCAGGGAACCGCAACCAACGAATATGGATTCTATTCTTTAACCCTGCCCAAAGGTAAGTACACGATTATCATTTCTGCCCTGGGTTTTAAAAGCGTTTCCAGGGAGATCGATCTTCAAGGCAACCTCAGACTCGACATCCAACTGGAAGAAAATACAGAACTACTCGACGAAGTCGTGGTGAGCGAGGATACCGAGCGCCTGGAGATCAATCAGCCTCAAATGAGTGTTAATGCCCTGAAATCTACTACGATTAAAAATATACCCGTTGTCCTCGGGGAAGCAGATGTACTGCGATCTCTGGTACTCTTACCCGGAGTGTCCAACGGAGGTGAAGGCGCTTCAGGATTCAATGTTCGGGGGGGTGCAGCAGATCAAAACCTGATCTTACTTGACGAAGCTATTATCTTTAATTCCTCACACCTCTTCGGATTTTTCTCGGTATTCAATCCCGATGCCATCAAAGACATAAAACTGTACAAGGGAGGTATTCCTGCCCGCTATGGAGGCCGTGTTTCTTCTGTACTGGACATCTACCAGAAGGAAGGGAATAAAAACGACTTTAAGGTGAACGGTGGGATTGGGCTGGTCGCTTCCCGGCTTTTGGTAGAAGGCCCGATCACTAAAGAGCGTTCCTCATTTTTATTGGGTGGAAGAAGCTCTTATGCACATCTCTTTCTGCCCCTGTTCGATATCAATAATTCCGCCAGCTTTTATGATCTTAATACCAAGATCAGCTTTAAGCTCAATCCCAACAACAATATCTATTTCTCCGGCTACTTCGGACGTGACCGCTTCAGTATTGAAGATCGTTTTATAAATTATTACGGGAATGCGGTATTCAATTTCAGGTGGAATCATCTTTTTTCTGAAAAGCTCTTCTCGAACCTCTCTTTGATCTATTCGGACTACGACTATGGACTGGAACTGGATTTTGTAGGATTTGAATGGGATTCGGGAATTCAAAATATGAACCTGAAATACGATCTGAAGTACTACCTCAATAACAATATTCAGATCAATTTCGGGCTTAATAATATTTACTACGGGTTTAATCCCGGAAAGATCATCCCAAACCGGGAAGATTCAGGTATTGTAGAAGACCAGCTCACAAAAAAATATGCCAACGAGCTCGCGGTATATGGCGACATCGAGCAGCGCATCACAGACGAGTTGAGCATACAGTACGGTTTGCGATGGAGTCATTTTACCCGTCTTGGGCAGGACGAGATCGCCGTCTACGAAAATGATCTGCCGGTGCTCTACGATCCGGAGACCGGTATTTATAAGGAGGCCGTGCCTACGGATATTATTACCGGGGAAAGAAGCAATTCCCTGGCAACCTTCATGAATTTTGAACCGAGGTTTTCACTCACCTATCACTGGGACGATCAGAATGCGATTAAAGCGAGCTATATGCGAATTTCGCAATACTTGCATCTTTTGTCCAATACCAGTTCGCCAACCCCACTTGATGTATGGACGCCAAGCGGACCCTTCATCAAGCCTCAGCTTTCAGATCAGATCGCTGCCGGATACTTCAGAGAATTCAACAATGCAGGACTAAGCCTGGAAACGGAGGTTTTTTACAAGAAGATCAGGAACAGGATCGATTATATTGACGGGGCCGATCTTATCGCCAAAGAGAATATAGAAACCGTTATCTTAAACGGGGAGGCCAGGGCTTACGGGGTCGAATTTCTTTTGCGAAAGAATACCGGAAATTTCAAGGGCTGGCTGGCCTACACCCTGAGTCGTTCAGAACAAAGAACACCGGGAAGAGGTTCGGTAGACTTTAACGGCACCACGGTTGAAGAACCGGGAATTAATAATGGGCAGTGGTACAGCACCCCCTGGGATAAAACCCATGATATTTCTCTTTACGGCAGCTATCAGTTCAACAGAAAATGGAAGATGAATGCCAATTTCATATATCAAACCGGGCAACCCACAAATTACCCGATAGGGCAATTTGAATTTCAGGGATTAAGTGTACCCTATTACGGACTTCGCAACGAGGTGCGGCTTCCGGATTACCACCGCCTGGATCTTTCCGTTTCCCTCACCCCGGATAAAAACGGGGAGCGCAGGTGGCAGGGAGAATGGGTTTTCAGTATTTACAATGCGTACAATCGAAAAAATGCGGCTTCCATTAACTTCCGCAGAAATACAGACAGCGGCAATAACGAAGCGGTAAGAACTGCCATTTTCGGGATCGTTCCCTCGGTAACCTATAATTTTAACTTTTAAGTCATGAGAAGGTTTTTCATTCTATATATATTTCTTTTGCTCTTTACATCCTGTGAAGATGTTGTTGATATTGATCTGAACGATCCTGAACCCCGACTGGTAGTAGATGCCCTGCTGAGGGTCGACTCAGAAAGTCCTTCCAACCGGGTGAGCGTAAAACTGCTGCTTTCCAGCAATTTCTTTGAAGATAATACTGCGGTAAACGATGCCTCCGTAAGCCTTCTGAACGTCGATACCGGTCAAAACATCCTTTTACCCGCAGAGGGGAATAACGGTGTATATTCGGCCGTGGCAGATACCGATGTACTCACCTCAGGTACTCTGGAACTACAGATAACATACAACGGCATATTGTATACTGCGATCAACGAATTTGCACCTTCCACTCCTATCGTTAAACTGGAACAAGGAACTTCGTCCCTATTTGACGACGAAGATATAGAGATTATCATCGGGTATGAGGACCCTGCTGATCAGACCAACTATTACCTTTTGGATTATGACCAGGGAGAGTATTTCACTTCTGAAGACACGTTCTATCCCGGCCAGTATTTTGAATTCTCCTATTTCCATGGAAAGGCCATACCCGGGGATACCCTGGAGGTATACCTGTTGGGAGCCAACCAGGAGTTTATAAACTATATGAATCAGGTACTGGAACTGAGCGGGGAACAGGGCTTAACTCCTTTCCAGACTCCCGTCTCAGCAGCACGAGGTAATATTGTTGGTCCGAATGACACCTCAATGAATTTTGCTCTGGGGTATTTTGCCGTCCTTGAATCCTATTCACAAACCCTGATCGTTGAATAACAGGAATACCATGGGGCATGCAGGACTGTTGCAGAACTTAACGATCATAAAAAGGGTAACACACGTTTTCCGGGTTTCAATAACCCGGAAAACTAATTACTTTTGCAGAGGTACAAATACTTTGTTCACACGATACCTTTTATCCTGAAAATGAAAAGAACCAATCGAGACCTGTTTTTAAAAAGTCTTAAATATTTTGCCTACACCATGCTCATGATGTTTATGGCTCCCGTGGTGATCTACCAGGCATTTAAAAACCAGACACATCCCTGGTACTGGCCGGTGCTCATTTTTGGGATCCTTCTTGCCATTGCTGCTATAGGAATGGGTTTCTACAGCATCCGAGTGATCATGAGGTCATTTTTTGGAGAAAGAAAAGACGGCAAGGATTAACCTAAGAGCATCTTCATTGCCAGTATTACCAGTATTCCTGTAATTCCCTGGAACAGGGTAGCTAAAGTATGACTACCCAGGGCCTGTTTTACACTGAGATCCGAAAACTGGCTTACCACCCAAAAATAACTATCGTTTACATGGGAAACGGTCAATGCACCGGCCCCAATGGCGAGGACCGTCAGGGCGGTGTCTGTACTGCCTTCAAGACCAAATTGCATCATAAGGGGTGAAATGATGGCTGCAGTTGTGATAATAGCAACGGTAGACGAGCCCTGGGCCGATTTTAATACAGCAGAAATAACAAAAGCCACCAACAGTCCGCCTCCAGTCAGATTAAGCTCCTGTTCCATGATTTGACCCAGATCGGCACTTCGCAGCACATTTCCAAAAGCACCACCAGCTCCCGTAATAAGTACAATGGATCCCGCATCCTTTAAGGCTTCACTGATCCATTGCGCCCGCGTCTTCAGGGATAATTCCATGCCGGATAGCATTGCGAGAATGGCCCCGATAAACAAGGCGATCACGGGAGAACCCAGGAAGGCAAGCACAGCGGTTAGCGCACTATCTTCAAGCGGATTTCCGGGGTACCCGGCCACAGATGCAGCTCCGATCAACACAATAGGGGTTATCAGTGGAAGCAGCACCCTGGTCAGGGAACCCTTGGCATTCATCTCAAAATGGGCTTCGGAAAAGTCCTTTCCTTGTTCCGCTGCAGCGTTCGCATGACGTTTTTGCAGGATACTCCCCCACACCACTCCGGAAAAGGATACCGGTATTGCCACAACAAACCCAAGGAGCATGACCAACCCAATATCTGCCCCAAGTACGGAAGCCGCAGCGAGCGGACCCGGGGTTGGAGGCACAAAAACATGGGTTGCATACAACCCTGTTGAGAGACAGACGGCAAATACCACAAGGGGAATACCTGTTTTCCTGCTCAATGCCTTATTCAGCGCAGAGAGAATAATGAACCCTGAATCACAGAATACAGGAATGGAAATAATAAACCCCACCAGGTTCATCGCCATTGGCGACCATTTCTCAGGCAGGGTTCTCAGCAATCTCGAGGTAATGAGCTGCATACCCCCATTTTTTTCGAGAAATACTCCGATCACGGTACCAAAAGCGATAACCAGCCCGATCTCAGATAAGGTCTTTCCAAAGCCTGTGGTGATGATCTCAACCAACGCTCCGGGTAGAAATCCCAATAATAACCCGGACAACAGGGCCGCCCCGGTAAGGGAGAACACAGGGTGCAATTTAAAGCGAACGGTCATGAAAATAATGAGAAGGATGACCAGGAAAAGGATTAGAAAAACATTCATTAGCTACTGAAGCGGTTTAAATTATTTAAGGTAGGTCCTGAAGAATTCCAGGGCTTTTGATTTCAATAACATTTCTGCATGACGCAGGTTATAGGACAATTCCCTGTTCGGGTCACTGATCTCTATAATTTGATGAAGTCCAAGGTCTTCACGATTTCGCTGTTTTAATGCATTCACTCCGCAAAATGCAATCACAGGAGTCCCCCCTTTTCCCGCCGCTCCCGCCAAACCGGAGATCAGTTTACCATAGTAGGTCTGATCGTCAATGCTCCCCTCTCCGGTAATCACGAGGTCGTATGCTCCCGTTTGCAGTCTTTTTGTGACGCCCTGCAGGTCTAATATAAATTCGGCACCATTGATAAAAGATGCATCTAAAAAAGCCATTAATCCGAATGCGGTTCCTCCCGCTGCACCACTTCCATTAATATGCGCTAAATCCTTTTTAAATATCTCATTCACCACATGGGAAATATTCCTGAGGCCCTGATCCAGCATTTCGATATCTTCCGGAGTGCCTCCCTTTTGTGCAGCATAAACCCAGGCAGCTCCCTCCGGACCGTATAAGGGATTAGAAACATCATTGACGGCAAACACCTCTGCATCCTCCAGAAAATGATCCGGGATAACAATATGGGAAATGGCTGATAAATTTGCCCCACAAGGTTGAAGTATATGCTCATCCCGATCCAAAAACCGGAAACCCAGGGCATGAGCGATACCCGTACCCGCATCATTGGTTGCACTGCCTCCCAAACCGATATACAGGGATTTGGCCCCTTTTTCCAAGGCGTGTTTAATAAGCTCTCCCGTTCCTAAAGTAGAAGTGTTCATCACCTTCCGTTCGGCCTCCTTTAATAAAGAGAGGCCGGAAGCCTCTGCCAGTTCGAAATAGGCCTTTCTGTTGGCTGGATCGTAGAGATAAGACGCCCTGATATTTCTTCCTAACGGATCACTTACGTTTTGAGAGATTATGTCAATATCGGGAAGTGCATTTTGAACAACCTTTAAAAACCCGTCTCCCCCGTCAGATAAGGACACCGTTTCGAGATCAGACTCGGGCTTTAGAGCTGTAATTACCTCTGAAATACAGGTATTGACCTGGGCCTGAGTTAAGGCATCCTTAAATTTATCTGAAGCAATAAGTATTTTCATCCTATAGGATTTTACTTATTAAATATAAGGCGAATAATTGAAAGTGCTCTAAATCTGCCATATAGCTCCGGATACATCTTCCATCCCCCCGGGGTGGGCATAAAAAAAAGGAGCCTCATACCTGAGACTCCTTAGGGTCAAACCTAACTCACCATTATGAAATAATCAGTTTACTTTTACTTTCTGATGGCTTGTTGTAGTGTTCAGATAATTATCTTTTAACAGCTTTCGGTTCAGTTTTCCCGTATCATTTTTAGGAATTTCAGAGCAATTTACCACTACTGCCGGAATCTTGAATTTAGCCAGCTTTTCCTGGCAAAAACTCTTTATTTCGCTGCTGTTTAATTCGCGATCGGCCACTAAAAAAGCAACTCCGCTTTCTCCCCACTTCTCATCGGGCACTCCGATCACCACTGCTTCTTTTACATCCTGATGAGACAGCAGGACACGTTCTACTTCTACAGGATACACATTCTCCCCACCACTGATATACATATTCTTTTTTCGGTCTACGATATAGATAAAGCCTTCACTATCCATTGTAGCCACATCCCCGGTACGTAACCAGGCACCCAATTTAGCTCCTTCTGTAGCCTCAGGCCTGTTCCAGTATCCGGGGGTTACCATAGGTCCGCCTATAAGTAATTCTCCGGGTTCTCCGGCTTCAACATCCTTTCCAAGATCATCGACAATTCTGATATCCACATAGAAATTTGGCTTTCCGATAGACCCTTCTTTTCGTTTGGCCTCATCCTGATGCAAGGACGTAAGGTTAGGGCCGGCTTCGGTGAGTCCGTATCCCTGCCGCACAGGTATTCCTTTTCGGTGAAACACATCAATAAGCGGAATCGGCATACTCTCCCCTCCTACGATCAGGTATTTCAGGGAAGAGAGATCCTTGGCAGAAAACTGAGGCAGGTCCACCATCATTTTTAGCATGGTCGGAACCGCCATAAACAGATCCAGACGCTCTTCCTCTATGCAATCCAGAATCATGGCCGGATCGAACTTATTAAACAACAACATGGTGCCACCATGATGCAATATCGGTGTCAGGAACACATTCCAACCTCCGGTATGAAAGAGAGGCATACAATTAAGGGTTGTTGTGGAAGAGGTCAAACTCAGGCTGTGTGCTGTGTTTATGCTATTCCAAAACATCATCTTATGGGTATAAACAGCTCCTTTGGGAAACCCGGTAGTACCACTGGTATACAGAATAAAAACAGCATCCTCTTCATGAAGCTTTTTACTTTTATAAACAGGTCTTTCATTAAAGCAATTAGAAAGCTTATCTATAGCAACGGCCTCACATCCCGGTTTCAATTTTTTGACATCCACGCAGGAATCCCGGTAAAAAAGCAATTTACTTCCGGAATCTTCCAGCATATACTGCAGCTCTTCCGAAGCGAGCCTGAAATTCAGAGGCACCAGAACGGCACCCGTTTTAAGGGCTGCGGCGAACAGCAGTACCTGGTAAATGCTGTTATCACTAATTATAGCAATACGGTCTCCTCTTTGAATACCATAGGTATCTTCCAGGTCGACAGCCAGCGCATTAGCTGCAAAATGCAATTCCCGATAGGTATACTTTTTCCCTGTCTCTCCTATCTTTACAGCGATCTTTTCCGGATTGTACTCCGACCATTTTGCAAACCAGTCAAAGGTATTGATCATAGCGAATAAATTTTGATGTTAAAGAATAAAGGCATTTGCCGCGAAAGCTAATCCTCCTCCGGATCCAATGAAAAACAAGGTATCCCCCTCTTTAACCTTTCCCTTCTCCCAGGCCTCGTTAAATGCCATAGGTATACAGGCAGAGCCGGTATAGCCATACTCGTGCATTACGGTGTGGGCCTTTTCTGCGGGAACACCTAATATACGTAAGGTCTCCCAAATAGCGTTGATATTAATCTGGGTGATCAGAAATTGATCTACCTGCTCAATACCGATGTTCATATGGGAGGCGAGATCCTTCGCCATTGCACTCCACATGTTTGGATTGAGTTCCGGCGGAAATTTTTTGACGAATTTTAATTGATGATCGTTCTTTTGCAGGATATCACTACTTACCGGATGATGCGTTCCTCCGCCATAGATCCCCATCCAATCGGCATACTCTCCTTTGGTCACCATTTTTCCAGCCTGGAATCCTTTATTTTTTTCTGTAGTGGCAGAAAGCAGTACAGCCCCTGCCCCGTCAGCAAAAAGTGTAACGGTTTTTTTATCGTGTTTATTCAGGTACTTGCTCATGGCGTAGGCGCCGATAACAAGAGCGTGTTTAACCCCTCCGCTTCTGATAAAATGTGTCGCCGTTTCCATGGCCGTTACAAACCCGGCACAGGCCGAATTTAAATCAAAGGTTCCCGCTTTACTGGCATTAAGCCTGTGCTGAACCACCGCTGCGGTTGATGGTGAAACATATTCCGGAGTATCGGTGGCAATGATCAGCAGGTCTAACTCTTCCGGACTCAATCCGGCCCTTTGCAGGCACTGTCTCGCTGCATTCTCACAAAGATCAGCGGTAGATTCTTCTGCTTCGCACCATCTTCGGTTGTGAATATGAACGTTTTCACGTAACCAGGTATCTACGTCTTCCCCCAGTAACTCATTAAAATATTGATTAGGCACCTTTCTTTCAGGGACATACATCCCCGAAGAAATGATTTTTGCATTCTTCATTTCCTTATCTCATTAGTTAAAAATCCGGCAGAACATTACATATGTTCAGTCCTGCCGGATCAAATAATTTCTATTGGTATAGTCTTCCGGAAATCAGATCAGAAGTTAAATTTCGTTTCCAGAAGGTAAAGTCCTCTTGTCGGAGGTGCAGCAGTAAACTCTCTCAAGTCCTGGTTGAAGAGGTTGGTGATAGCAACACCAACACTGAATTTATCACTAAAACGGTATCCTGCATTCAGGTCCAGAGTTGCAAAACCACCCAGTGGTCCATAGTTAAAGGAATCTGTACCAGGTGCTCCTTCTACGATAGGCGTACCTCTGTAGGTTTCACCCGGTAAGGTTTCCGAAGCGATCTGGAAGCTGGAGAAGTAGTTGTACTTCTCTACAAAACGGGAGAACACACTTCCGTAGAACTTATCTCCGGAATAATTTACAGCAATACTTCCTTTATTATTAGGAGCATTTACCAGGAAGTCAAAATTGTTCACTTCCCCATCCCCATTGAAATCATTCTCCAGGTTATTCTCATCATATGAATAATCAAAGAAAGAATAATTAGCGGTAACACTAAGCGATGGATTGATAGCATAGGTTAAGCTCAGGTCGGTACCATAGGTATTTACTTCTCCAAAGTTGATATAGGTAGCTACCAGACCATTGTAAACTCCGTAAGCAGCCTGCACCTCACTCATTGGTGTATCTCCTCTTTCTGTAGCTACACCAACAACGGTTACCGGACTCAGGAAGTCTTTATTATTGTTGTAGTATGCATTCACATCAATATAGAACTTATCCAAAAGTGTTCCCCGGTACCCGATCTCATAGGTATTAAGTTTTTCAACGGTTTGCGGGTCAACCACAGTACCATCGATAAGCGTAAATCCTTCAGCATTTCCAAGAATAAGTCCACCGAACAGATTTCCATACATATTCAGGATGGTTGGAGCAGCAATCCCCTGCCCATAGGTCAGCCTAAGCGTTCCCTTACCAAATTCCTTAATAAGACCGGCTTTAGGGATAAAGTTAGTACCATAAACATCATGGTTATCGATACGAGCCGCACCAAGAACTTTAAATCCTAGTCCCATATCTAAAAGTCCATGTGCATATCCTCCGATCTGACCTACTTCAATATAATCGTCTTCATTTTCATCCAGCAGGTAGGTACCTAAGCTGTTCGCTCTGTCCAGCTGCCATTGCACCCCGGTAACCAATTCCAGTTTATCGTTAAACAGGCTGTTGGTATACTGTGCCTCGGCATTCCAACGATGAGAGTCATCACGGAAACGCGCCCCGGTGCCATAGGAGAAATCTCCTCCTGCCTCTTCAGGAGACAACCCGGCATCGATACCGGCATAATACGCCTTGGTTCTGTCGTCGATCGAATAGGTGTCATCGGTTTTTGACCCGGTACGATAAACCTGGGCAAAGAAATTCTTGGTATTGAAACGCAATTGCAATACATTGATCTTCCAGTCTACGATCTGGTTTCTACCAACATTGGTTGGAGACAGGTAGGTACTGTTGCTGTGCTCATAAGTCGCAATGATGTCGGTTCCCGGTTTCGGAGTATAGATAGCAGTTGCACCGGCTTTGATAAACTCCACTCCCGGATCTAGCTGAAATTCAGCATATCCTTCCTTAACCCCATCACGACCGGCAAAACCGGGATCTCCCGGCAATAATCCGGCAGCGTCCTTACGGTCGATGTAAACAGAGTCGGCATATTCAAATTCTTCGGCCCTGGTGTATTCTCCGGTCACTTTATAGGCAAATTTATCACTTACCTTATCTGCCCATCTCAGACGCAATGAGTTAAAGGCATTCCCATCTCCGTTCACCCCAAGGTTACCTACTACGGTACCTCCCTGGTAGGTTCTTGGATCTTTGGTTCTGATATTGATCAAACCGTTGTGGGCATTAGGTCCGTAAAGGGTAGCATTAGGGCCCAGGATCACTTCTGCCTGTTCGGTATCTTCCTTAATAACGGTTGACAACGGACCCATAGGAAGTCCTGTAGCTACCAGGGTTGAAATACGGTTATCTATAACCTGAAGGTTCTTAGAATTGAAGTTGGAATTGAATCCGCGAATATTAAAAGCAGGAGTAGCGATACCAGCACGGAAATAATCCACCCCTTTTTTACGAGCTACCAGTTCAGCAGGATTTCCAGGGAATTCCTCAATTTCACGAGGACTGATCGATACGATTGTAGATGGAGAGTTGGTAAGCTTTTCCGCTTTTCTGGAACCAGAATAAACCACCACTTCGTCCAATGCTACTCCCGGACTAAGACTGAAATCAACTCCCGACATATCCTGGTTCACAATAATTTCTCTTGAAGATTTTGAGAATCCTACATAGGTTACTTCAAGAATTACTTTTCCTGAAGAAACGGTTAGCTCATAAACCCCATCTTCATTGGCAGAGGTTCCCACGCTTTGGTTTGCAGCAAAAACAGCCGCTCCGGGTAAGGCCATACCCGAATCATCGGTTATCGTACCCTTAATGGTAAATTGCTGCGCGTATATTCCGGCGCTCATAAACAAGCCGAAAAGCAACAAGAATAGATTTTTGATTTTCATAAAATTTCAGTTTTGGTGTAATAAAAGGTTAGTAAAGTGTTTGTGTTAATTTTTGTTAGACATCATTTAAAAATTCTTCCAATAGTTCTGCAATCCTTTCAGGTTGGTCCCATACCAGAAAATGTCCGGCATTCGGGATGGTTAAAAACCTGCTCTTGGGATGGGTGAAATTGCAATTTTTCTTAAGGTCTTCCAGGGTCAGGGAAGGATGAAGAATACGGTTTGGGATCAGGTAATCCTGCTCCCCGTAAATCACCCATACCGGGTGTTCGATCCCGGGAAAACCCTGGATAACCGGTTCGGTTAACATGGCTTGTATATTAGCACCTACCGTTTCCAGATAGTCCGTATATGCATCGGAATTTTCCATAAGTTTTATACGGTCCTGGTACATAAACAGTGCATCTTCAGGCGTCTTTCCCGAAGCAAAATTCACATCAAAATTCCCTTTGATCTGTTCTGCAGACAACATAGACATAGCCGCAGGAGTCACGTACTGTCCAAACCAGTCGCGATCTGCCTGGGTAAAGGTTTCTACCCCGGCTGGAGCCAACAGAAACACGCCCTTCAACCAGGGCTTCTCCACGGTATTCTCCGCCATGGTCAGTGCGATTTGCCCTCCCATGGAGTGCCCTACCAAAATAACGTCAGTATACCCCTGTTGGATTATGAATGCGGTCAAAACCTCCGAGTAGTTCTTCATTCCCGGCTGCATTTCCCCCTTGGCGCTGTCACCATAACCCGGCAAATCAACCACGACTGACCTGAAATGGTCTGAGGTGCTGGCAAGCAGTTTATCAAAGGCCCTGGAATTACTTCCCAACCCATGAATCATCAGCAGGGTTGTATTTCCCTTACCGTATTCCCTATAATGAAGGGTTACATTTTGGTGCTCGTATTCAAATACCTGCTCCTGGGCAGAAATGGCAATAGTTGACATAAAAACGGTTATAAACAATAGTAATCTCATCCTTTAAAACTGATTTTTTTATTTTTTAAGAAGCTGATTTCCCGAGATCCTCAACCACCTCTGGAATAGAGTCTTTCTTTTCTGCCACCCTAAGTGAAATGTAGATCACTCCGGATACTAAAAAGGAAATGATAAGAGCCAGGGCTGAAGCGATAGCCGGGTTCTTGGTGGTGGCACCTTCCATATAAGGTGTCAACTCGAGATAGTATACCGAATAATATACCCCTAAAGCAGTAAGGGTACCCACCACCGGAATCAGTTTATTCTGAACTTTTGTAAAGATCCCATAAAATACGGGAACGAAGGCTGCACTAAAAAAGGCATACACACCATTCTGAGCGAATATTGCTACACTAAGATTGGGGGAGGTTAATTGCTGCCAGGACAAATACACTACCACTATAGCAATTAAAACGCCTATTATACGATTGATCTTCATCGCAGAGCTGTGATCCGTGTCCCTACCCATTAAAGGCAGCAAGAGATCGTTGGTGATCGAAGTAGGCAACGACTGAATTAATCCTTCCAGGGTGGAAAGACCGGCAGCTATTAAACCTATGATCAGAAGCAGGCTTACATAAGCAGAAAATTTGGACACGACGAACGCCGGAATTATTCCATCCATCTGAAGCGGCTCTCCCTCAAACATAAGATCAGGAAAATAGGCCCTCGCATAAAACCCGACAAACACCACAGAAAAGAACAATACCAGCAACAGTATGGAATACACAAGGAAGCGATTGACCTCATGGTCTTCTTTTAACATTAATGACTTGGTAAGGATGTGCGGCTGACAAACAATTGCAATACCTATCAGGGCATTGCAAACCACCACTTCAAAAAAGTCCCTGAACAAAGGGCTCGTATCATTAAACGGCATCACCAGCTTAGGGTCTACAGCCGACAGCTGATGAAACAAATTGGCTTCTCCTGATGCAAATACGTCCCCGGCACCTGAATACAGCATAACCCCGGCAACAATAACCATTACAACAGCCTGGATAGAATTTGTATAGACCAGGGAATTGGCACCCCCTAACATGATATATGTAAATACAACGATTACCAGTCCTATTAATACATATAATTCATTTGCGTCAATGGCTTTAGATATCACCTTGGTGATCCCTACACAAATAAGTACAATGAAAGTGATGAGCAGCACACTTAAAGCTCCGAACATCTTTTGCAGAAAAGGAGAGCTAAATCGCTTACCCAACCAATCTGCAATACTTAGCGATCCGACATGCACACCATACTTTCGGAATTTCTTCATCAGAAACACCAGGGCAATGAAAATAGCCAAAGGCATAACCACCCCAAAGGCCAGGTAAGCTCCAAGACCGTAAAGCGAAATAAATCCCGGATTGATAATAAATGTTGCAGCACTGGTTAATGAAGATGCCAGCGCTAAAGCGACCGTAATGGGGCTAAACCTAACACTACCAACAGCATAGGATCTTAAATTGTCCGAAGAGGTCCTTGACTTTAACACCATCCCTATCAACAGAAGGACAAAAATAGACAAGGCTGCAATGGTTAAATTTGGGGAAAGCTGGCTCATACTGTTAAATCTGCAATTATTGGTTTTTATAATTGAGGCATCTACAATTATGCCCCACTCTTTTTTTCAAATTGTTGGCTAATATTAATTATTAAGTTAGTACTTCCAAGAAATGAATTGAGAA
Source organism: Robertkochia flava (assembly GCF_020166515.1). Lineage (GTDB taxonomy): Bacteria > Bacteroidota > Bacteroidia > Flavobacteriales > Flavobacteriaceae > Robertkochia > Robertkochia flava. The sequence continues at coordinate 466,817 of NZ_JAINZT010000006.1, forward strand.
AATTTTGGGGTTGACTTTTTAAGACAATATCGTCGTAAAATGAAGGTTTTTTCTTCAATATCGGGCTTTGAAAGCCGTTTCAGGATTAATTCTGCCCTCTTCCAATATCAATTCAGTAAATTCCAGCTGAATAAAACCAAAAGTCAATATTCTAACGGACTTTTTTATATTATTGATTTACAGCTGTATAAATATAATTATGAGAACTTAACGTTAAAAGTCCACTAACTATATTTATAAATTCCCGATATTCCCCAGTAGTTTTAATGATAGATTTGAGAAAAATCTTAAAAACATGACTCAATTTAAAGACAAGGTAATTATTGTAACCGGCGGTGCCAACGGAATCGGGAAGACCACAAGTGAGCTTTTTCTGGCCCGTGGCGGTAGTGTGATCTGCTGGGATATCAACGAAGAACAAGGTAACGCTTTTATCAGGGAGAACGAAGGATCCAGCCTTGAATTCATGAAAGTCAATGTAGCAGACCGATCCTCTGTTGAACAAGCAGTGAACACTATTATAGGTAAATATGGAAAAATAGATGTCTTAATCAATAACGCAGGAATCACCCGGGACAGCACTTTAAAGAAAATGACCCAGGAACAATGGCAACAGGTCATCGATGTTAACCTGACCGGTGTCTTCAATTGCGCTCAATGTGTGGGCATCCATATGATGGAAGCCGGATCCGGAGTTATCCTCAACGCAGCATCCATCGTTGGTTTGTACGGGAATTTCGGGCAAACCAATTACGTAGCTACCAAATCGGGAGTTATCGGTATGTCTAAAGTATGGGCCAGAGAGATGGGAAGAAAAGGAGTACGCGTTAATGCGGTGGCTCCGGGATTCATCGCCACTGAAATGGTAACCACTATTCCTGAGAAGGTGATACAGGACCTCGAAGACAAAACCCCTCTGGGAAAATTAGGGCAGCCCGAAGATATCGCCATGGCTTATGCATTTCTGGCATCCGATGATGCTAAATTTATCACAGGAACCACCCTCAGTGTAGACGGAGGACTTGTACTATAAAATGAAATTAAAGAAATTCGTTGCATATATCGATACCCTTTTACCTCACGAGGTAAGCTTGCTCAACGAGAAGAAACAATTCCGTGATGAAGACCGTCTCAATATTTTTGAGACGGTCTATCATAACATTCACTCCGGTGGATTCACACGGGATTACGACATTTCCATAAATAAGCGGAAGTATTCTCACCTCATGCAATGGATGCAAACCAACCTTCAGGAGCACGATACTGATCATTTATATAAAAGACTCAATGAACTCGACACCCGCATCAAGGCTGATCTTATTGATACGGAGGAAGAGAGCGAACTCCTGAAACTGATCGGGGAATACAAGCCCCATCACTACCATTTTATTCGTTTTTATGAAGTGGTGAAAAGTTACCTTACCTTTTTACTGATCCGGGTACGTATGAATGACTACCACACCATTAATAATTTTATTCATGTATACCAGGACGAATACAACAGAAGTAAGGACCTTCACAGTCGCCTGATCCAGGCAACCTCCGACATTGTAAAGGATTATCATGAGAATACGCTTACGGAGCAATCTTCCAGATGGATCCCATGGCTGAAAAAGAATATTGAAGACAGGAATCTCGATGGTTTTAACCGATACCAGGCCCTCGTTCTTCTCACCTACCTCGCGCTCATGGATCAGCGCTATATCCAACAAACCCTTCAGTATTACGGAACCATCGAGGAAGACATTGTAAGTGGCCTCTACTATTCCCGGAAATTACTCATTAACTATTACGGGAATAAACAATTGCTGTTAATGAAACTCCATAAACACGATCTTGCCCTTCATTACGGGGAGCTTTCGATCAAGCATGACGGTCCTGATTATGTGATGTACCTGACCAATTACAGCTTCAACCTGTTACGTCTTGGAAGGGCCGAAAAGGCGCTTAAACTCATGCAACAGGCACTTCCCTATGTAAGGAATATGTCGAATCGTTATAACAGAACACTCTTTATCTCCTCCCTGATACGGTGCTATAACCACAATGGAGAATACCAGAAAGCGTGCAGCTATGCAGAAAATCAGCTGGATATCTACGAAAAAGACATTCTTGAGCACAACTGGAAGCGATTTTTCCGAAACTATATGGAGTCGCTGATTTATACCGGGAATTACGCAACGGTTAAACGCCTGATCAAGAAATACGACCTGTTGGAAAGTGAACGCATCAACCTCTCACAGTATGCAGGCTATCCTTACTTTAAATGGTTCTCGAAACTGATCGCGTATAAGGAAGGGAATCTTTCTGAGAAGAAGTTCAAGGAACAGATCGACCGCGAAATAGAATCTCTGAAGAGCACCTATCGCATCACACCTTCAGACGCCATTCTTAAAATACTGGAGACTGCGATTCACGAATTAGTCTAATAACCCTTATTACTTCCTGCTTTTTTGGATATTTCTTCTGTTTCTATAAGGAATAAGGAACGACTGGTTGATGTCGGGAGTCGGGAGTAGTTAGTAGGGAGTAGAGAGTAGAGAGTAGAGAGTGGAAAGTACCAGTTGTACTTGTAACTTGTAACGTTTACCCTGTAACACATCACACTTCCCGCATCACGCATCACTCATTACGCATCACACATCACGCGGTAACCTGTAACCTGTAACCTAAACGCATAAAAAAACCCTCACCATTTACATGATGAGGGTTTCAAAGAAGGCGGCGACCTACTCTCCCACTTTCGTAGTACCATCGGCGCTGACGGGCTTAACTGCTCTGTTCGGAATGGGAAGAGGTGAGCCCCGTCGCAATAACCACCTTAAG
>NZ_JAINZT010000007.1 GCF_020166515.1 Robertkochia flava
GCTCACCTCTTCCCATTCCGAACAGAGCAGTTAAGCCCGTCAGCGCCGATGGTACTACGAAAGTGGGAGAGTAGGTCGCCGCCTTCTTTGAAACCCTCATCATGAAAATGGTGAGGGTTTTTTTATGACCTAAAGTGATGTGTGATGGGGGAAGTGTGACCAGGTACAGGTTACAAGTTACAAGTACAACTGGTACTCTCTACTCCCGACCTACCGTGCTTCGCACAGGCAGGATTTCCTTCGGGAAGGGATGGCAAGCTCCCGACTCCCGACTAACTACTCCCGACTCCCCACTCCAAACTGCCCCATTAACCAGCAAACAGCTTGTAACCTCGAGGTTATTTTTCTTACTTTAGGGCTCCAATTCTTGACACATGAGACCCGTATTTTTCTGTTCATTGTTATTCCTCTTTCTTCTGCATTTCGGATTTGCCCAGCACTCCCTGGAAAATGATGTCAATGTTACTCCTTTGACCATATTTGAAGACCCTTCCCTGGTCCCCATTCATCAACAGGTAAAGGCCATTATGGAGGAGGGCATAAGCGGGGAGGCCTTTCCCGGTGCGCAGCTTATGGTAGTAAAGAACGGCCAGATGCTCTTTCATGAGGCTTACGGATTTCATACTTATGACAGCCTGGTGCCTGTAGGGAGAAATGACCTCTACGACCTGGCGTCGGTAACCAAAATAGCTGGAGCATTACCCGGGTTGATGAAGCTGGTGGATGAAGGGAAGCTCGACCTGGATGTGCCCTTCAGTACATATTGGACCTCCTGGGCCGGGGTTGATGATAAACGTGACCTTACCCTACGGGAGATCCTTGCACACCAGGCCGGGTTGCACCCCTACATTGTTTTCGTAAATTACCTAAAAAGAAACAACGGAAAGTTCAGAAAGCGCTACATAAGAAAGGAGTATAGTCCCAAATTTCCCGTGAAGATCACCGACAGTCTTTTTCTGTCCCGGAAATTTAAGGACGCCATGTATAAGGCGATAGACCGCTCTGCTGTTCAGGATGAAAAAAAGTATAAGTACTCCGGACTCTCCTTTTTATTATACCCCGAACTCATAGAAAATAGCACGGATACCTCCTATCGAACGTTTGTTCGCAAGACCATCTATGAACCCATAGGAGCGCATTCCCTGATGTTTGTCCCTGAGGGTTGGTATCCGGAACAATTGATCGTACCCACCGAAAGGGATACAGTTTTTCGCAATTCCTTGATCAGGGGAAGGGTGCATGATGAAAATGCGAGCCTGATGGGAGGCCTATCAGGAAATGCCGGATTATTTGGTACAGCAGAAGACCTGGCCAGGCTTATGCAGATGTATTTACAGGATGGCCGGTTCGGGAATAACCAGGTCATTTCCGGGGCAACGGTGAATGAATTCACCCGGGTGCAGTATCCTGAAAATGGGAATCGCCGCGGACTGGGATTTGATAAACCTTTACTCAATAATAAAGGAAAGGGTATAGAAGATGCCTATCCCGCGCCGGGTGCCAGCCAGGAAAGTTTCGGGCATTCCGGGTTTACAGGCACCTTTGTCTGGGCCGACCCGAAAGGGGAGTGGGTATTTGTGTTTCTTTCCAATCGCGTATATCCCTTCAGAAGTCATTCCGGGATCTACAGTATGAATATTCGCGAAAGACTTTTGCAGGTGTTCTACGATGCCTACCCCGATTAAAGCATACTTCGGAAGTATTTCTAGGGTACCGTGGAGAGCTTTTTTTCATAACACCGGCTGTTGGCCATGTTGGTATACTGGCCGTAACAGGGCATTTGTGTGTACCCGCAACGTTCATAAAGCCTGATGGCAGCCGTTTGTCTTAAACCGGTTTCCAGGATGCAGCGGCGGTATCCCAATTCCAGGGCCCATTCTTCCAGTTGCTCAAGTACTAATGGGGCCAGACGGTAACCGCGATGCGCTTCCCTGGTATACATTCTTTTGATCTCTACAGTGGATTCATTAAATTCCTTAATGGCTCCGCAAGCTACTGCCTCACCTTCAATATAAAGCAGCACTACATGGCGTATGGCATTTAACTTATTGAACTGATCGTAGAAGGCGTGTTCTTCCCCATCTGTAATCGCCAGATAAGCATCCAGTTTCTCCACGAGGCCCAGGAAGTCAGGGTGGGAGGCGTTGGTACGGATGATTTTAGTCTGATTCTTCACAACGCAACGGTTTAATGGTTGTTAACTTTTTTTGCTGAAAATGCATGACCTGCAAAAAAAATGACAGGCACCGTAGGGGTGCTGGATATCATTTTTTAAGGGAATCTCCTTTATATCCTTAAAGGTCTCAGTTAGAGACAAGTTTAAGTCCGACGATCGAAGCGATCAAAGTCGAAATAAAGAACAGTCGCCAAAATGTAGCGGGTTCTTTAAAAAATATAATACCTACCAACACGGTTCCGACGGCTCCGATTCCCGTCCATACGGCATAAGCAGTACCAATGGGTAGTTCGCGGCTTACCTTGACTAACAGGAGCATACTAACTGACAAACAGATCAAAAAGCCTGTATACCACCAGGCGGCTTCCGTTCCTGATACTTCTTTTGCCTTTCCAAGGCAGGCTGCAAAGGCTACTTCAAAGAGTCCGGCGATGATTAACAGTATCCAGTTCATTTGTTTTTATGCTTCCATTTCAGGAAATATCCATTTATAAACTAAGAGCAGATCTAAACGCCTTTAAGGTATCCTCCATCCAGGGGAATCGCTGTTCCGGTAAGGTAGGCAGCCTTGTCGGAAGCCAGAAAGCTGACCAGGTAACCGTATTCCCGGGGTTCACCGATTCGGTGCAGCGAATTCTGATCGGCCATTTCTTTTTGGAGTGTTACCATGCTTTTACCGCTGCGTTCCGATTTTTTGCGATTCACTTCTTCGAGTCGCTCTGTATCGAAATAACCGGTCAATATGGAATTTACCGTGATGCCATGAGGGCCCAGTTCCTGGGAAAGTGATTTTGACCAGGTTATGATGGAGGCTCTTATGGTATTGGAGAGCACCAGTTCAGGCTTGGGTTCTTTCACTGTTACAGAGGTCACATTGATGATGCGCCCGAAGCCTTTTTCTTTCATGTGAGGAACCACTTCCATGGTGGTAAAGCAAATAGTGCGGAAGAGCAGGTCGAAAGCCGTTCCGTAATCCTCATCATTCACCTCGGTGACGAAGCCCGGCGGCGGACCAGGGGTGTTGTTTACCAAAATATCTACAGGATAACTTTTTACGAATTCCCGGATATCCTTTTTATAGCGTTCCAGGTCGGCCATATCGGTACAGATATACCGGTGTTGCTGGCCGGGCCGCTTTTCCAGTTGATGAAGGAGGTTGTTTAGTTTATCCTCACTTCTGGCCATTAGGGTAACAGAGGCGCCCGACCTGGCCAATTCCCTGGCTATGCCTTCTCCTATACCCTTGCTGCTGCCCCCTACAAGGGCATGTTTTCCTGTCAGATCGATTTTCATTTCTATTGGTATTCTTCCCGGGGTGGACAAAAGATATCTGTAATCTTACAAGGGGTAATAGCCTTGCCGCCATGAGTGATATGAGGCTCCAGGTAAACCACGGTGCCGGGGCCATAGATTCTTTTAACGCCGTCTACAGTGAGTTCAAATTCTCCCTCAGTAACCTGCATGATCTGTTCGTGATAATGGCTGTGCTCGGGAATCTCTGCTCCGGCTTCCACTTCCCAATACGCTATGGTGGTTTTTGGAGTGTGCACCATCCTTCCGTGAAACCCCGGAATGATCTCCTTTTGAGGCATGTCTTTAAGTTCGATGTCCATGATAGTTGATCGGTTATATAGTTATACTACTAAATTGTTCTAATATGTTTTAACTAAAAATCTCAATTTCAGATGCTATAATTCACCATCCACCATTCACCACTCTATACTCTCTACAACAATTCCTTTCCTGCGAGGGCAGCACCGATAATTCCGGCTTCATTAAGGGTCTTTGCCGGGATCACGGGTACAGTGATTTTTAAATATTCTTCTATTTCAGGCAGGTATTTTGCTCCGCCGCCACCAAGAATATACAGATCGGGAGAGAAGAGTAAATTGTAATAGTCGAGCACCTTGTTGATTCGTTTCCCCCATTTTTTAAAACTGAGTTCCTGTTGTTTTCTTGCAGAATTTGCTGCGTAATGCTCGATCTTTTCATATTCTCTGAAGTGCACCTGTCCCAATTCAAAATTAGGGATCAGTACGCCGTTGAAAAATGCACCCGATCCTATTCCGGTACCCAGGGTGATCACCAGTACCAGTCCTTTTTTGTTTTTTCCGGCACCGAAATCCATTTCGGCCAGGGCAGCAGCATCGGCATCATTGATCACCTTAAAGGGGAGTCCGATAGATTCACTGAAGTAATCTTCAGCATTGACACCTACCCATTGTTTGTGCAGATTACTCTCCGTCTGGCAAACGCCGTTCTTGATAGCAGTTGGGAATCCGCAACCTACAGGGCCTTTCCATTTGTGGTGTTTTACGATCTTTTCTATAACATGGGTAACGGCAGCAGGGGTGGCGGGTCGGGGTGTGGGTATCCGGTAACGTTCAGTAAGCATTTTACCTTTTTTAAGGTCAACTATAGCTCCTTTTATTCCGGACCCACCTACATCAATGCCAAGAATTTGCATATATCCTGATATTTTTAAAAACGATTCCTTAAAAATACGGGATTAATGGGTATTTACATAAAATGATTCTCCGGAATGGGAGGAGGGAGTTTAAATTACCAGGGTTACACACTTTTCTGAACCACTTCAAATACCTTACTACCATCACATTTAAGGGTTTTCGAAGGGAATTTAAGCAGGAGCGCATAATCGTGGGTAGCCATAAGAATGGTTCGCCCGCTATTGTTAATTTCTTTTAGCACCTTCATCACTTCTACGCTGGTCTGTGGGTCAAGATTTCCGGTGGGTTCATCTGCCAGGATCAGTTCAGGATCGTTGAGCAATGCCCTTGCGATGGCTACACGCTGCTGTTCTCCCCCGGAGAGCTGATGGGGATATTTAAAGCCTTTGGTTGCCATCCCTACTTTTTTGAGAACCTCATCTATCTTATTATCTATAAGTTCCTTGCTGGTCCATCCGGTGGCCTTTAGTACGAAAAGCAAGTTGTCGTAGATGGTGCGGTCGGGAAGGAGTTTGAAGTCCTGAAATACGATGCCGAGCTTTCTTCTTAAAAACGGAATGTCTTTCTCCTTAAGGGTGCGGAGATCAAAGTCTACGATCTCTCCCGAGCCCTGGGTAAGGGGGAGGTCTCCGTAAAGTGTTTTCATAAAACTACTCTTTCCGCTCCCTGTCTTTCCGATAAGGTAAACAAATTCGCCTTTGTTGATGCTCAGATTGATATCGCTCAATACCAGGTTTTCTCTCTGGTATATGGCAACGTCCCGTAATTCAAGAATGACTTCGTTCATGATGGTAGATTTGTTCCCGGTAAATATAAGGACTTCTGATCGTGTTTTCATAGTCGCCAGTTTTCAGAATGCAATAATCTGCAATGGTTATAAGCATGGAATTTCTGTAAGGATAGAGGTAAGGTGATAAATCCATTGCAGATCAGGGAATTGGAAGGGAGCTCCAGTGGAGGGCCTGAAGATCGTATCGAACATGCATGATCAGGTGCATGTTATGTAGGAATAAAATGACGGGTTGATTAGAATAATCGTCAGGCCTTACCTGTTCCTCTTTTTTAATCCATAAATTCCCGGCGATCCATATAATTAACGGGAATTTGCTGCGTTATTAGTATGTTTGTTATTAGTTTCAGATCACTCAACTTAAAACCTTCTTATGCGTGTACTTCGTCATCTCTTTGGTTGTATGCTGTGTCTTTTTTTGATGCCGCTTTTTGCACAGCAATCCAGAATATATACCTATGAAGATCGGGAATACCAGGAAGCTTTGGAATTGTATAACAATAAACAATACCAGGCCGCCCAGGCAATTTTTCAAAGGGTTAAGGAGAAGACGGACGATCCGGAAGTCAAAGCCAATGCCTCGTATTACAATGCCAATGCCGCCATCCGGTTGAATCAACTGGGTGCCGATAAGCTCATGGAAGATTTTGTGAATACCTATCCGACGTCTGTAAAGCGCAATTCGGCCTTTATGGATGTTGCCGATTATTACTTTAAACACGGTAAGTATGCCCAGTCTCTTCCCTGGTACAGCCGGGTAGAAGAACAGGGAATAAACAGAGGCGAACGCGAATCCTTTAACTTTAAAAAGGGATATGCGCTATTTGCCTCCAGGAAATACGGAGAGGCTCAGAAATACCTCGAGCGGGTGTCTACATCCTCAAAATTCGGATCTCAGGCTAAATATTATATTGGGTATATGGCCTATCAGTCTGATGATTATAACCAGGCTAACCAGTACTTTGAACAAGTCTCCTCCGATCCTGAATTAAGTTCTAACCTGTCGTATTACCAGGCCGATATGAACTTTAAACTCGGTAATTTTGATAAGGCCATTGCTCTGGCAAAGGAACAGTTGCCCAAAGCCGACAGGAAAGAGATCTCTCAACTCAACAAGATCATTGGAGAGAGTTATTTTAATAAACAGGAATACCAGGCAGCCCTGCCGTACCTGAAGGCCTATAAAGGAAGTCGCGGGCAATGGACCCTGACCGATTATTACCAATTGGGATATGTGTATTACAAGCAAGGACTTTATGAAGAGGCAATTTCGGAATTCAATAAGATCACAGAGGGTAGCAATGGTGTAGCTCAGAACGCCTATTACCACCTCGGGGAATGCTATCTGCGCACTAACAGAAAACAGGAAGCTCTCAATGCATTCAGAAATGCAGCTCAAATGGATTTTAATGCCACCATCAGTAAAGATGCCTGGCTTAATTACGCCAGGCTGAGCTATGAGATCGGGAACCCGTATGAGAGTGTTCCGGAAGTGCTCACTGCTTACCTGGAGAAGTATCCCGAAAGTGAACACGGGGAGGAGGTCAGAGGTCTTCTGGTAGACTCCTTTATCACCTCGCGTAATTATGAGGCGGCCCTGGAGCTGTTGCGCAAGAACCGGTCCTATGGCAGTAAATCGGCATACCAGAAGGTGGCTTTTTATTACGGGCTTGAATTGTATACCGAGGAACGATTCTCAGAGGCCCGGGAGTATTTTGAGAAAGCACTGGAAGAACCACAGAACGACCTGATCACTGCAAGGGCTACCTTCTGGAAGGCAGAATCGGATTACCTTGCCCAGGATTACAATTCGGCCGTTATTGGATATAAACAATTTAAGATGTTGCCCGGAGCCCGAACCACCTCAGAGTACGGGGATGTCGATTACAACCTGGGGTACGCATATTTTAACCAGAAAGATTATACCAATGCCTCTGGGCATTTCCAGGATTTCGTGAACACAGGTAGAGGAGAAGGAGAACAGCTTAAGGATGCTTACCTCAGGTTAGGCGATTCAAGGTTCGTTAACCGGGAATACTGGCCTGCGATGGAAGCCTATAATAAGGTGATCTCACTGGGCGGCAGGGGAGCAGATTATGCGGCCTACCAGAAAGCAGTGTCCTATGGTTTTGTGAACAGGACAGAAGATAAGATCAAGGCTTTAAATGAATTTGTAGGTGCCTTTCCTAATTCCACCCTGAAAGACGATGCACTTTACGAAATGGGGAATACGTATGTGAACAGCAACCGTGAGGATGAAGGGGTGAGGGCTTATCGTAAGATGGTATCCGAATACCCTATGAGCTCCCTGGTCCCCAAAGCAATTCTTAAGGAAGGGCTGGTATATTACAACGGAGGGCAAAACAGTAAAGCACTGGAGCGATTTAATACTGTGGTTCAGAAATACCAGGGCTCAGAGGAGGCCATGCAGGCGGTGGCAACGGCAAAACTAATTTATGTCGATGAGGGTCGTGTGAATGAATACGCCAACTGGGTGCGGGAACTGGATTTTGTGGATGTCTCTAATGAGGAGCTGGATAATGCCTCCTTTGAATCGGCCGAGCGCCATTATGCGGAGAAGAACTTCTCCAGGGGGATTAAGGCCATGGAGTCTTACCTTGGCCAGTTCCCTAAAGGGATTCATCACGTTAAGGCACATTATTACCTGGCAGAGATGCGCTATGAAACTGACGATAAGGCGGGAGCTCTTGAACATTATGAATTTGTAGCCAATTCGGCAGGAGCCGAATTCAACGAGCCTTCCCTTTCCAGGGTAGCGGATATCTATCTTGAACAAAGAGAAAATGCAAGGGCTATCCCTTATTTGAAGCGACTGGAACAGGAAGCCAACTATCCGCAAAATATAATGTTTGCCCGTTCCAATCTTATGAAGGCCCATTATGAACTTAAGCAATATCAGGAAGCTCTGGCCTATGCCGAGAAGGTACTTGCTGAGAACGGTATCGACGACCGTATCAAGGGTGACGCGTGGATCGTTATAGCGCGGTCTGCCCTGGAAACGGGTAACGAGGCCAGAGCAAGACAAGCCTATGGGGAAGTGGCGAAAGTGGCCACCGGGTCCCTGGCGGCAGAAGCCCTGTACTATGACGCCTTCTTTAAACAAAAGGATGGGAATTACGAAGCCTCCAATACCGCAGCCCAGAAACTGGCAAAAGACTATGCTTCCTATAAGGAGATCGGCGCTAAAGGTCTGGTATTGATGGCGAAGAACTTCTATGCCCTGGGTGATGCCTTTCAGGCCACCTACATTCTTGAAAACGTTATTAAAAATTTTTCGCAGTTTCCGGAGATTACCGAAGCGGCCGGTCTGGAGCTGGAAAAGATAAGGTCTCAGGAAGCACTAAAGAATACTACTTCAGCCCCGGAACAGAAATAAAAGCATTGCCATGAAAAAGATCATCAAGAATATCGCTGCTAATCCTATGCGTTTTAGTCATAAATTATTGTTTTCAGGATCCCTTCTTTTTTTCTCCTATGCCGGAACTTATGCCCAGGAGAAGGAAGGTGTGGGTACTGAGGTTGTAAATGTGGTCAAGGCTTTTGATCCCACGGTAAATAAGGCCGTGAAGATTCAAAAACTTCCTGTTTTGGAAGACTCTGTGACCACGACAAAGAAAAAGGTGGAGTACACCATCTTTTCGGTGCCGGTGGCCTCGACTTTTACCCCTGCCAAAGGAAAGGCCACGGTGCTCAAAAAAGAACCCGGAGAAGAGCTCTTTAACTCCTATGTAGCCCTGGCGTTAGGGAATTATACAGCAGCCGACCTGGATGCCTATACCAGTTTTACCATCAGCCGCGATCAGCGATTCGACCTGGCGGTGAATCACACTTCTTCTCAGGGCGGACTGGATGCGGTGAACCTGGACGACAGGTATTTTAACAGCAGGATAGATGCAGGATACAGAATGAAGGATAATTATATGGATTGGGGGGTCATGGGGGGCTTCCAGCATCAGGTTTATAATTGGTATGGTATTCCGGATATCTTTTCTGAAACCGAAATTAACCAGATCGCCGAACGCCAGTCCTACCTTACTGCCGAATTGGGCGGAGACATAGGTTTTGAACGCTCCTTCTTTAAAAAAGGGGAGTTCCAGGTACGAAGATTTTCGGATCGGTTCAGTTCCGGGGAGAACCGGGCCCTTCTGAAGGCTGCTATGGAGCTTCCGATCTCCACAGAAAGGGTAACCCTGGACTTTGGAGTAGATTACCTCAACGGCAGTTTCGAGAGAAACTATGCCAATACGGATGATCTTGCCTACAGCAATCTGATGACGCATCTTTCCCCAGGACTGGAAATTCTCAGTGATGACCTTACAGTAAACCTGGGAGCGGCCCTGTATTATAATTTTGATATACAAAATGCAGATCATGATTTCTTCCTGTATCCAAGAGTTTCTGCATCTTACCGCCTTATCGAAGAATATATTATTCCGTACGGCGGCCTGGAAGGAGAATTGATCCAGACCAATTACCACGACCTTGTGGGAGAAAATCCCTTTCTTTCTCCTACCCAGAATATCCAGCCTACCGATATGCAGTACAATGCCTATGTAGGGGTTAAAGGACGGTTATTGCCTAACCTGGGCTATAATCTTAAGGGGGGCTATAAGGCGAGTAATGCAATGCCGTTATTTCGATCTAATCCCGAACAGGCCGGACAGTTAACCCAGGGGTATGAATACGGGAATTCCTTTGGTGTGGTGTATGATGATGTGAAAACCCTCACTGTTGCAGCCGAATTAAACCTGGATGTGAATTCCGACTTTCACCTGGGGTTACGGGGAGAAGTTATGGATTATAACACTCAGGACGAGGCAGAAGCGTGGAACCTGCCTTCGCTCACAGGAACTTTGACTATGGATTACAAACTGGGCGAAAAGTGGCTCGCAGGAGCAAATGTTTTCTTTGTGGGAGACCGGAAGGATCTTATAGACAACAGAACCTTACTGGATCCGGAAGTGGTAACCATAGACAGTTACTTTGATATTAATGCCCGTTTGTCTTACCAGGTTTCCAAACCTCTTGCAGCATTCGTTCGTCTCAATAATATCAGTAATAATGAATACGCCCGCTGGAATAATTTCCCGGTACAGGGATTTCAGGTGTTGGCGGGAGCTTCCTATAAATTTGACCTGTAGTTTCATCGGCCATTTCGGTTAATCGGGATAATGAGCTTCCAGATAGCGCTCCATGTCAGAATACAGCCTGACACTTAAACGATAGATCCATTCCAGCTGCTCGGAGAGAATTCTGGCTTCTTTGATATGTTCTCGAAAACTGGCATTAAATTCTGTGGTGCCCGCATTTTCCATACGTTTAAGTTTATCCTTAAGGACGTGGTAATGCACAATGAGGGCCTTTCTGGCTTCCTCCACCGTGCCTTCCATTTCCTCTAATCGATGAGACCCCGGCTCGATCAGGTTGGCAGCTTTTTTCAGGGTGTTAAGCGTTCCGGTAATATAGATATTGAAATGGATACTGGCTTCAGAGGTCGGGTGTATCTGTATGTAGGTACCCATGGCCGCAGTGGCCGATAACAGGTCCTGGGAGGTGCTCACCAATTCCTGCAGTTTTGCGGCCCCCTTTTGCCTTGACTTCGGTTCCTGAAGTAACCGGTGAAAGGCAGAATTTAACTGCGACATCATCAGGAACACTTCCTTCCTGGCCAGCCGGTACCGGGTAGTGGTTTGTCCTTTCAGGATGTAAGATTCCCTGATGCTTTCCAGGTAATTTTGTTCGGCTGCCAGATAGTTCAGCAGGATAGCACTGATCTGTCTGTATTCCCAGAAGGGGAGGATCAGGTAATTGGTTAGCAAGGCAATCCCGGCTCCGATAAGCGTATCAATGATTCGGTACTGGATAACGCCGTAAGGATCGGAAGTAAGCAGTACATAGATCAGGATGATGGCTATCGTTACAAAAGTTGCCGAGGTCCTGTAATTTTGCTGGACATAGGTAAAGGCCAGGGTAAGTGTGATATAAGTAAACAGGATGAGAGGGAGCTGCCCCCTGAACAGGAAAATAAGGATCGCGGCTATACCTGCACCCAGAATGGTGCCAGCTGTACGTTGCTTTGACCGCTGTTTGGTTAACGAATATGCCGGGCGCATAATTACGAATATGGTCAGCAGGATCCAGTAGGTTTGTGGCAGGGAAAATACCTGTCCTGTGATCATCCCGATAAGAATCGCAAAAACCAGTCGCAGGGAATGCCGGAATATAGGTGACTTCAGGCTGAGGTGCTGCAAGAATAACAAGGGCTCATAAGTTTGCCGTGTTAAAAATTTTTCCTTCTCTGTGATATCTTTATCGCCACTGCTGTTTTCCGATTCGGACAGAAACCGCGTTATACAATCTACCTTTTCATCGATTTCCAGCGCATAATCGTGCAGGTTTCTCAGGTAAATAATTGCTTCTGTATATGTTGAGACAGATACTTCTGTCTTGAAATTTTCAATGGCAGCCTGGCATTTATAACTTAATTGCCGGCTTTCTTCGGTAGTTGCGTTCGTGCCGTCCTCCTGGTGGGAAAGATGAAAGAGGTTATTGGCACTGTGTTCGAGGAAGGAACAGATGGTGTTCAAAGCCTCCAGATAACTATTTTTAGCAGGCCGTTCGTGATTATGCTCCTTCATCTGGGCTACGATCACCTCGAACAGGTCAATCAGCTCTGCGGTGGCTAGGAGTTGTTTTCTCTGATCGCCTCCAATTCCCTGAAGGGCCTCCCTGGTTAAAAGTTCGTTTCTGAGTTGCTCGTGAAGTTCGGTAAGACTTACCTGCAGTTCGTTCATACGTTTAATACTGAACCGGTCTTTGGGGTCTTGTATCTGTTTGATGTTGAATTTCAGGAAATCCGCAGTTTTCCGGATACCGGTATTGAGAAGCTCATTGCGCAGCACAGGGGGTGTGATCAGGTCGATAAGCAAAGCAATGCCCATGTACCAGAGCCCACCGAGAATGATGTATAGCGCGACATTATCTACCCTGTCTAGTGGCACAGGCCTGGCAAAACTGACAGCGATCCCCAAAAGAGACGCAAAAGACACCAGGGAAGCGCGAAATCCAAAGATGGAGAGGTAGCTGCTCGCAAAAACACAAATCGCCGTAACAGGGTAAAGTATCCAGAGGGTATCTTTGCTGAGCTGAATAAGAATGTAATTGAGAACTCCCAGGAACAGGGCAACGAACATGCCTCCAACCCGGTGCCGTCGCAACCCGGTAATATCGCTCATGGAAACTATAAGTACCCCGAAAGCCATACCAATACCTGTATTGATATCGAAGAACAGGTATGACAGTAAGAGCGCAAGCAGGGCACTGCTGCTGATCAGTAAGCCTTTGAGAAAGTGAAAACTTTTGAGAAAACGAAATACCTTTTTCATTCATGATGTTTACGGGGTACAAAGGTAAAAACATCTTTTGAGGGCATTAAGGGTTTTCGGGGGTATCCTTTGAAAAAGAATAGTATTTTTGTTAGAAGATATACTAACCATATTCTCTTACTATGAAATTCAGATTTATCTTATTGAGTACATTGCTGTTGCTTCTCGCTTGTGAAGAAAAGGAACAGGTAGACCTCATTGTTCATAATGCCAAAATCTATACCGTTGATTCTCTCCAGTCACAGGCCTCTGCTTTTGTTGTTGCCGATGGAAGGTTTCTGGATGTAGGAAGTTCTGACGATATTCTCGAGCGGTTCAGAGCAAAAGAAGTAGTGGATGCCGGGGGAAAGACCATTGTTCCCGGATTCATTGATGCCCACTGTCATTTTTACAACCTGGGCTTAAATCAGCTTCGGGTTGACCTGAATGTCACCCAAAGCTACGAGGAGGTACTGCAGCGGGTAGTGGCCTTCCAGGAAGAAAAGAATGTGCCCTTTATTCTGGGTCGGGGATGGGATCAAAACGACTGGGCCTTAAAGGCCTTTCCCCATAAGGAACGTTTGGATGAATTGTTTCCTGAGACCCCAGTGATCCTGGAAAGGGTAGACGGCCATGCATACCTGGTGAATCAAAGAGCCCTGGATATGGCAGGCATTAACAGTGCCACCCAGGTAGAAGGGGGAGCGATCATACAAGAGAACGGGGAGCTTACAGGCGTCCTGATCGATAACCCTATGGCAATGATCGATGCCATTATTCCCGATTACGATAAGAGCACAAAGATCGATGCACTTAAGGCGGCGCAGCAAATCTGTTTCGATTACGGCTTAACCACCGTTAACGATGCTGGACTCAACCGGGAGACCATTTCTCTTATTGATAGTTTGCAGAAATCAGGAGACCTGGATATGCGCGTCTATGCCATGATCAGTAATAATGCTGAAGATGTGGATTACTACCTTGAACAGGGTGTTCTGAAGACAGAGAAGCTTCATGTGGGCTCCGTAAAAGTGTATGCAGATGGAGCTCTGGGTTCCAGGGGTGCTGCTATGAAAGCTCCATACAGCGATCACGAGGGTCATTTCGGCGCCATGGTTACCCCTGTTGCAGACATTGAGGCGCTGGCTTCTAAGCTGGCTGCTTCCAGATTTCAGATGAATACCCATGCTATTGGCGATTCGGCGAATGTAGCCGTACTCCGAGCCTACGATAAGGTATTAAATGATGGGGACGATCGCAGATGGAAGATCGAGCACGCACAGATCGTGGACCTTGAAGACATGCATTATTTCTCCCGAAATATCATTCCTTCGGTACAGCCTACGCATGCTACCAGTGATATGTACTGGGCCGAAGACCGGGTAGGTGCTGAACGTATGAAGGGAGCATATGCTAACAGGAAGCTCCTTGAAGAATCCGGAATGGTTGCGCTTGGAACTGACTTTCCGGTTGAGCAGGTGAGTCCCTTCCTTACATTTTATGCCGCAGTGGCCAGAAAAGATCTCCAGGGATATCCTGAGGGTGGTTTCCAGCCGGAAGATGCCCTTACAAGGGAAGAAACCCTGAAGGGAATGACATTATGGGCTGCATGGTCGAACTTCGAAGAAACGGAAAAGGGAAGTATAGAGCCGGGGAAGTTCGCTGACTTTATTGTTCTTGATAAGAATATCATGGAAGTGCCCCTGGAGGAAGTTCCCGGAATACAGGTGTTGCAGACCTGGCTGGGCGGAAAAAAAGTAAAATAGGGTGTTAAAATATAAACAGGAGAAGGGGTGATATCACCCCTTTTCTTTTGTTCCATTTTCAGAGGATTTCAGGGGGTGTATTTTTTGTCCCTTGATCACCTTTTCTATCGATTTGATATTCCCGATATCTTCGAGGGGATTTTTCTGTAACAGAAGCATATGTGCCTTCTTTCCTTCCTGTATCGTTCCGTATTCAGTTTGAAGTCCGAAGAACTGCGGACCATTGATGATCGAAGTTGCCAGGGATTCTGCAGGTGACAATCCTGCCTGGGTTAACAGCATGAGCTCTTCCTGAAGAGAGGCTCCCGGATATACATAGGAATTATATGCACCACAATCAGATCCGGCAAGCAGGGTAATGCCAGCCGCGTGCATGGGTTGAATAAGTTCTTTAAATAACTGAAAGCGTTTTTCTGTGTATTCCTGTTGTTCATCACTCCTGCTTTTTGCCCCGGATTCTCTTCGTGCATAAGTTTTTCGGATGTGATCTCCCATTTGAGATAAAAGCGAGTCCTGGCTGTGATCCCGGGTTCGGAGGTCTTTTAAAACCTTGCCGATATGCATTGTGGGAGTGGCGTAAAACTCCTTTTTGACCAGGGTTTCAAAAGCCTGTTGGGCAGTTTCAGGATCAAAACTGTCTATCAATGCCGGAAGGCTCCCGTAGCCGTTACTCAGCCGTCGGATGCTGTCTCCTGAAGGAGAACTTACCCCAAGCACGTAATAGAGGTGTTCTATTCCGTCCAGTCCCAGGTTATAGGCCTTAATTAGGTCTGCACTCATAGGCATATGGCCGGTCACCTTCAGGTTTCTGGACTCCGCTTGTTTAATGATCTCGTAATAGATATCCTCCTGAAGGGAGCCGTCATAGATCTTCACGTAATCAACTCCGAGCCGCTCTAAAGAGTCGAGTGCAGCAGACACTTCTTCCGGGCTGGTTACCCTGAGTGATCCGGGCCAGGCCGGGCGTTCTCCATCGAGTTTAGGGCCTGAAGTGAAGATGTCGGGGCCTTCGAGATTTCCCATTGCTATTTCCTTCTTCCACTCCAGGATGGCCGTGGTAATATCGCCTCCGGCATCCCTGACAGTGGTTACACCGTGATTTAGGAACATCTTAAGCAATGCCTTATTCTCTGTAATCATGGTGTCGCCACCCCGGAAGTGCACATGCATATCCCAAAGTCCGGGCATCAGATACTGCCCTTTTCCATCCACCTGCACTTTAGCAGTAGTTACCAGGTTGCTGTCCATATCGGCCACCATAGCTATGGTATCCCCATTAATACCAACTTTCATAGGGGCGGAGGTGCTGTTTTCGATAACGTCTATGATCCTTACATTGGTAAGAAGTAGATCGAATTGAGGGGTGGGTTCAACTGAACAGGAATGGATGAGAAAAGAGAGAAGGAACAGAAAGGAAATGGGTCTCAGCATTTTTAAAGTATTTGGGTTTGCGCTCCATCCTCAGCCGGAAGTATTCACCAGGTTGCGGCCTGATGCCACTCGGCAGTGGCAATGCCACTCATAATGGAAAGTATAAATATACGTTAATTGTTGGTGAAGAATGCCTCATGATATTTTCCTGATTTTCCCGTGGGGAAAACCGTTTGTATTCAGGATGCGGTGTGTGAGAGTTTTTTCCTTAACGCAAGGAACATGAACATGCTCAGCAATCCAAGCCCTGCCATAAAATACCAGGTGTAGGTGAAGCCTTTCCAGCTAATGAGTTGCATCCCGGAATTATGACTGAAAAGATGTCCGAGAGAAAAGGCAATGGTATACAGCCCCATATAGGCCCCTTGTTTTCCTTTTTGAGCCATCTGCAGCGCAATGGCATTGGAAAATGGAAAGGCAATCATTTCCCCGACGGTTACCAGCAGCATTCCTATAACCAATACCCCGGACCAGGACCCAAGATTAAGTATGGCGAAACTGCATATGGTGAGAAAGATCCCAAAAATGATGTTTTGAACGGCAGAATGGCTGCGGGCTTCCAAAAATTTGATCAGGGGCATTTCCAGGAGGAAGATCAGAAACCCGTTCATGGCCAGCAGAAGTCCGATACTGCTTTCCTTTAAGCCATGCACCTGTTTGTAAAAAAGAGGCACCGTTGAAAAGTACTGAAGAAATATAAATCCGAAAAGAAAGGTGGCTCCCAGGAAAAGCAAATAGCTTCGGTCTTTATAAGGACTGATATTGTTGTATTCGGTGCTTTGGGATTCCAGTACTTTTGACCGGCGGGGATCAAGGATCTTAAGCAGCAGAATCCCGGCAATGATACAGCTTATTCCATCAACCCAGAACAGTCCCCCGTAACTCAGTTGGGCAATGATAAGTCCCCCAACTGCGGGACCTGCAGAAAACCCCAGGTTTATCGCCAGGCGTATAAGGCTTACCGAGCGCGTTCTGTTTTCTACCTTGCTGTATGCTGTAAGGGCTACAAATACGGCAGGGCGGAACATATCAGCTACAACCATCACCACAAGAATTCCGGTGCATATGCCCCAAAACCCTGTAATGTACTGCAAGCCGATAAAACCTATCCCGGACAGGAGAAGACTGGAGTACATAACCTTATAATACCCTATGGTATCGGTGAGCTTACCTCCCAACCAGGACCCGATAAGGGAGCCCAGTCCGAAGGCGCTCATTACCCAGCCAATATGTTCCAGGCTAAAGGAGAGGCTTTCCGAGAGGTAGAGGGAGAGAAAAGGGATCACCATGGTTCCTGCCCTGTTGATCAGGGTGATCAGGGCCAGCCACCAGACCTCTTTCGAAAGTCCGGAGAACGAATGGATGTAATGTCTGAGAATGAAATTCATAATTTTTTCCCTTGGGAAAATCAAAGAACCCGGCCTTTTTGCCGGGTTTCCGAATTCGTATTTGGGTACGGTATAAGTTTTTTCAAAGGGAGGGTATTCCGGAACATACCATAAAGAATTGACCTCCTTATCCTCCTCAAAACTATGAAAAAGAAGGATATGTAGTATTTTTGAGGTCAAAATAATTGAACCATGATCAGATTGGCCTTTTTTATATGGATAGCATTGGTGGTTTCCTGTAAATCGGATAAGCGTTATCATGACGATTCAGGTGTACAGGAGGAACAGGAAATGAAGGCCGGTACTTCTTACCCGGAAGAAATTGCTGCCCTCAGGGCCGAAAAGGATAAAAAGTTTGCAGAAGCGGGGAGTTCTCCCCTGATAGCAGCAGACCTGGATGAATTTACGGGTCTGCCCTATTTTCCGGTAGATACCACTTATAAGGTAGAGGCTACCCTGGAGCTTTCTCATTCGACTGAGCTTACTTCCATGCCTACTACCACCGACAGGGAAGTGAAGCAAAGGGTATTTGGAGTTTTACGGTTCACCCTCCAAGGGCGGCATCTGAGCCTGAAGGTGTACCAGGATCCAATGCTCACGGAGCCCGGATACGAAAATTATCTTTTTCTTCCGTTTACAGATCAGACCAATGGGGAGCAAACCTACGGTGGAGGCAGGTACCTGGATCTGGAAGTCCCCGAGGGGAACCGGTTAACCCTTGATTTTAATAAGGCCTACAATCCCTATTGTGCATACAACCCAAAATATTCCTGCCCCCTGGTGCCCAGGGAGAATCATCTGGATGTGGCTGTAAAGGCCGGAGAACGGGTTGCAGAAGAACAGTAAATATAAAGAGCAGCCCAGAAGGCTGCTCTTTACTTGTGCAAATAAATGTTTATACTACCTGGAGTGCTCTACGCTGAGGTCAGCATAGGTGGCATCCAGTCCCTCTTCATAGGCTTCCATACCGTGTTCGTGAGTATCCAGTCCGTCCAGCTCTTCCTGCTGACTAACCCTGATCCCCATGGTTTTTTTCAGGCTGTAAATGATAATAAAGGCAGATCCGGTACAGAACAAAGCATAGGTAGCCACGCCTCCTAATTGGGCGAGGAACTGCGTCCATCCGGCTTTTGCGCCAAATATACCCACGGCAAGCGTTCCCCAGATACCACAGATCAGGTGAACGGCTACGGCTCCCACAGGATCGTCAAGTCTAATCCGGTCTATCAGGGATACGCCCAGGACAATGATGCATCCGGCGATGGCGCCAATGGCAATCGCATCTCCCGGACTCATAACATCCGCCCCTGCGGTAATACCTACCAGTCCTCCAAGGATCCCGTTGAGAAACATGGTGAGATCCATATTCTTGTACAGGAAGGTTGAGAGCATGGAAGCGCATACGCCTCCTGCTGCTGCTGCAAGACATGTGGTTACCAGTACCAGGGATGTGGCAGAAGGGTCGGCAGAGAGCACTGAACCTCCGTTAAATCCGAACCAGCCTAACCATAGAATGATAACCCCGGCCATGGCCAAAGGTATATTATGTCCCGGGATGGCACCAAGGCTTCCGTCGGCTCTGAATTTTCCAATTCGCGCCCCCAGCAGGGCAATCGCTACAATGGCAGCCCATCCGCCTACAGAGTGCACCAGGGTGGATCCTGCAAAATCATAGAATCCCATCTCATCCAGAAATCCGCCGCCCCATTTCCAGGATCCGGCTATCGGATAGACCAGGCCTACATAAATAATCGTGAAGATCATAAAAGGGAGCAGCTTCATGCGTTCGGCTACAGCACCGGATACGATGGTTGCGGCCGTGGCAGCAAACATTCCCTGGAATAGAAAATCGGTCCAGTAGGTGTATCCTGAATTGTATGCCAGATCTAAGGTGCCTCCGGCTACGGGAGCTTGTAATCCAAAACCGGCAAATCCGAGAAAGCCATTAAACTCTCCCGGGTACATCAGGTTAAAACCCATCAGGGCATAAAGCAGCAGTCCCGAGGTGATAATGAATACGTTCTTAAAGAGAATGTTGATCGCATTCTTCTTTCGGGTAAGTCCGATCTCTAAAAATGCAAATCCCAGGTGCATAAAAAATACCAGGGCAGTGCATATCATCATCCATACGTTATTGGTGGTTAACAGGTTTTCCATTTCAATGCAATTTTAATTAAGTGATGAGCCTCCTTTTTCTTTTGTTCTGATGCGATAAGCCTCTTCGATGGTCGAAACGAAGATCTTTCCATCGCCTACCGTGCCGCTGCCTGCAGATTCCAGGATGGCGTTGATCGTGGGTTCCAGGAAATCATCGTTCACCACAATGGAAAGGTACCGCCGCTGAATATCGGCCGTACTGTAACTTACCCCGCGATATACGTGGCCTTTTTTCTCATTTCCAACCCCGGTGACATCCCAGTAGCTGAAAAAATTAACACCCACCTCGTGAAGGGCATCGCGAACCTCATCGAACTTGGATTTACGAATAATGGCTTCAACTTTTTTCATGAAATAATATGATTTTACTCTAGTAAAACTATACATATTTCAATACCAACCCAAAAAAATAGGGGGTACGGTTGAAAAAAATACGCTTTTGTTAATAAATACCCCTAAAATTTAAGGGTATTGTTATGGAGAGTTAAATAATCCAGAAGTACTCAGGCGATCACCCTGCTTAACCAAATGCCTCCCATGACCGCAGCAATTCCGGTGATAAGGCTCATCAGGCTGTAGAGAAAAAAGGAGTTCAGTTCACCGCTTTTAAGGATCTCGAGATTCTCCAGGGAAAAAGTGGAAAAGGTGGTGAACCCACCACAGAATCCGGTTATGAGCAGCAAACCAATGGTTTGGTCGAGGTAGTTGGTGCGCACTACCCAACCCGAGATCAATCCGATGACCAGGCAGCCGATAATATTCACGCTGAAAGTGCCTATATAGAAGTGGGCGATCAGCGGATTGAGCCATTTTGAAAGCAGGTAACGCAGGGCACTTCCGGCGCCGCCACCGATAAAAACAAGGATGAGTGCTTTGAGGGTTTGCAAGGTCTACTGCATTTCAGATTATTCAATTGAGGGTGCCACAGGAACGTAGATCTCTGTGATCCAATCGGCAGGATTGTCGGAACTGTCGGGGCCTTTGGCAAAAACTTCAAAAGGAACACGATCCTGGTCTATGGTGATGTCGAGTTTCTCCATGTTGAACATGGTCTTTTCATAAGCTTCCTGAAGGTTCTTATGATCGCCTTCGAGTATGGTTTTGTAATAGGGGCCTTTCTCCTGATATCCGGCCATTACTGTGCTTCCCGAGGCTACATTGGTCATATCGCGAACCGGAATGTGAACCGTGAGCAGGGCGGCATTGGTTGCGCGATCCCATTTCTCAATCGCCACAAAAGGAGGACCGGCCGGGTTGATATTTTCACGTTCCATATAGGATCCGATCTCTTCCAGAAGCCTGCTGATCTGTGTGTCCGCATCATCTATAGGACATGCAACCGATTGGTACAGGTTGTATCCGCCGCCGTACTCGGTAAGTCCTTTAAATTCGATCTTGTACTGCGACATTTCCTCATGGAGCTTATCGTCCAGGTTCAGAAGTCCCCTTTCATAATCCGGTCCGATCAGGCCTTCCATATCTTTACCCTGAAAAAACATATAGGCTTTTTCCATGAAACTCAGTCGGCCTTCCATACCCCAGGTCACCTCTATGCCCATCTTTTTTTTCTCCAGGATCCAGTAAACGTCACCCTCGGATTCATAGGGCTTAATGAAACTGATCTTTTGCATCAGGGAATCCGGAGTGCTGTAGAGCGTTTTCATATTCCCTTCCCCCAGGGCTTCCCCTGACCAGCTGTAATACGCATCCTTTCCTGAAGAAGGGTCGCTGAAATTGAGTTGGGCCTCCGGATCCTGCTCCATCCAGGGGGACCATTCCGGCCATTTCCGGTAGTCGTCTATATAATTATAAACCATGCTCTCAGGGGCATTGATCAGTCTGCTGCGTTCCACTTTGTAGTGGTCCGGTTTGGTGGTGACATATACTGAAAAACCGATAATGGCGATCAGAAACAGAAAGAGAAGGTATTTTAAAATTTTCATCAGGTTGGTATTACGGTTCTAAAATACAAAAATCCACTTACAAGTAACGCCCCGAAATGCCGACAGGAGAACGGGTGTAATCATTTATTGGGTGAGCAGGTATTTGATGAGAAGCAGTATGGCCATAAACGCGATGAACCCAATAAGAACCCACTTGGTGCCACGGAACTGGTTGAGGTGAATTTTTTTGTCTTTTCTGTAGCTGATGACCATGATAATAATAAAGGCTACAACGAAAAAAATGGCGAAGATCTTTTGACCCGTACTAAACATATACTTCGGTTTTTAAGTGAAATTAAGCGACCCCGTGGGTGAAGGCTATTGGGAGTGAGGCACCCGGCCTGAGGTTAAAATAAAAAAGGGGCGGTGAGCCCCTTTTTTCCGCGGTTTATACTTTATATCTCCAGCCAAACTTGTCTTCGGCCTTGTTGTATTGGATGTCCATAATTCGCTTTTTGATTTGCTGGGCATAAGTGGAGTCCTGTTTGGGCAGTTCCCATTTATCGCCCTTATATCCGAAACCGAGTACAGGAGTGATCACTGCTGCGGTACCGCTACCAAAGATCTCCTTCAGGCGCCCATCGTTTGCGGCTTCGATGATCTCTTTTACCTTCACCGGCCTTACCTCGACGTTTATTCCCATATCGCGGGCTACATCAATCACACTTTTCCGGGTCACTCCATCCAGGATACGATCGCTTATCGGGCAGGTAACCAGGGTGTCATCTATTCTGAAGAACACGTTCATGGTGCCTGCTTCCTCCAGGTATTCGTGGGTGTTGGCATCCGTCCAGATCACCTGTTGAAAGCCATCTTCCTTGGCCAGGTTGGTAGGGTAGAACTGACCGGCGTAGTTTCCTGCCGCCTTGGCAAATCCGAATCCGCCACTGGCTGCACGGCTGTAGTGATCGGCGATCTTAACCCTTACTTCCCCTCCGTAATAGGCCTGGGCGGGAGAGCAGATGATAATGAATTTATAGGCGTTTGATGGCGAGGCCATGACACCTGCCTGGGTGGCAATTACAAAAGGTCTTATGTAAAGTGAATTTCCAAATCCCTTTTTGATCCAGTCTTTATCGAGTTCCAGGAGGGTTTTAAGACCCTCATAGAAATAGTTTTCCGGGAATTCGGGCATGGCCAGCCTTTCACAGGATTTGTTGATTCGGTTAAAGTTCTCGTCCGGACGGAAAAGCCAGACCTGATCCTCATCATCCCTGTAGGCTTTCATCCCTTCAAAAACAGCCTGGCCATAATGGAATACCCTGGCAGATGGGTCAAGGGTTAGGGGTTGATAAGGAATAACCTGGGGATCCTGCCACTGCCCGTCATGGTAGTCACAAACGAACATATGGTCGGTAAATACCGAACCAAACACGAGGTTGTCAAAATCAACTTCCCCGATTTTGGAATTCTTATTTTTTTCTACGGTTATGTTTTGTAAGGTTTCTTTTGTCATTTCCAATTGGTTTTCGCAAAATTAACAAATTAATAGCTGTCCTTTAGGAGTGATGTGGGTTTTTTCATTTAATTTGAAACTGAATTTAATAAAATTTCAGCTATGAAATTCAATGTATGTGTGCTTCTGGCATGGTTATGTCTTACCGCATGTAAGTCGGAGAATAAACAGGATCAGCCCGATACGAAAAAACCGGCCGTGGCGGCTGCAATCCAGGACCAGGAGTTTGGAAAGGGAATCAACGCCGATAAGATCTCTTCTGCGGCAGATATGGCCGGAATGTATGAAGGAATGATGGAGCCTGACACCCTGTCTGTGGCTTTCGAAGCAAAGGTGGTGGAGGTGTGCCAGATGAAAGGTTGCTGGATGAAACTCGACCTGGGCAATGATCAGACAGCTATGGTGCGGTTTAAGGACTATGGTTTTTTTGTACCTAAAGACCTTGCGGGAAAATCTGTGGTGGTTGAGGGGAATGCTTTTGTTGACCTGATGAGCGTAGAAGACCAGAAGCACTATGCGGAAGATGCGGGAAGCACCGTGGAGGATATAGAGGCGATCAAAGCTCCTAAAAAAACCTACACCTTTATCGCTTCCGGAGTAGCAGTAAAATAGGTTATGGAACGAAAGATCATTAAGACCGCCGATGGGTCGGTAACCATTTATCTGAAGGAATGGGATGAGCATTACCACTCCAGACATGGGGCTATCCAGGAGGCCTTTCACGTATTTATCGGGATGGGCTGGAATCTCGCCCTGGAAAATTTCGGTAAACAGCTCCGGATCATGGAGATCGGTTTCGGAACGGGTTTGAATGCCTTTATTACTTTGCTGGAAGCAGAAAAGGAGGGAGTGGAAGTAACCTATACGGGCGTAGAGGCTTATCCGGTGGAAGAAGCGGAATGGAAACAGCTTAACTACGCGGAACAATTAAGCGCTACTCCGGGTCAAAGTGCCCTTTTTGAGAAACTCCACCGGGCATCCTGGGAGCAGGAACAGGAGATTACCCCGGGATTCCTCCTGAATAAACGCAAACAATTCTTTAACGATATTACAGACCAGGACGCTTTTGACCTGATCTATTTTGATGCCTTTGGGGCCAGGGTCCAACCCGAACTCTGGGAAGAAAGCATTTTTCAAAAAATGTATGAAGCCCTCGTACCCGGGGGTATCCTGGTAACCTATGCTGCAAAGGGAAGTGTCCGCAGGGCGATGAAGGCGGTCGGGTTTGGAGTAGAGAAACTCCCCGGACCTCCGGGAAAACGCGAGATGCTAAGGGCCATAAAACCGAAGTGATTGAAGATTTCTGAAAAAATTACGCTTCTTATTGTTAAACCTTCATTAAACCCTATTAAAGAGCAGGGATTATTGTTTATTTTTAAATAAACCATTAATCGATGCGAATACTTATTACCGGTGCCACCGGCTTGGTGGGCAGCGCAATTTCAGCCTTATGCATGGAAAAAGGGCACGAGGTGTTTTACCTGACCACCAGTAAGGATAAGATTTCAGGAACTCCTAACTATAAAGGGTTTTACTGGAATCCTTCAGAGAATGAGATCGATACTTCCTGCTTTCAAGGGGTTGATGCTATTATCAATCTGGCGGGAAGCAGTGTGTCCAGACGATGGACTTCCTCCTATAAACAAGTCATCCGGGATAGCCGGGTGAATTCCCTGGACACTCTTTTTACAGGTTTAAAGCGTTCCGGAGAAAAGGTGGCCAGCCTGGTAAGTGCATCGGCTATTGGATATTATCCCTCCTCGCTCACCAATTATTACGAAGAAGATACCCACGAGACTGCTGCCTCCTTTCTTGGAGAGGTGGTACGCGACTGGGAGCAGGCTGCAGACCAGTTTACCGCCCTGGAGATGCAGGTGGCCAAAGTACGTATCGGCCTTGTTCTGAGTATGGATGGGGGCGCTTTACCTGAAATGGTAAAACCTGTCAGGTATTATGCAGGGGCAGCCTTTGGTTCCGGGGAGCAATGGCAAAGCTGGATTCATATCAATGATCTGGCATCTGTTTTTCTGCATCTTTTGGAAAATGAATTTTCGGGCATCTATAACGGGGTTGCACCTAACCCGGTAACTCAAAATAAACTCATTCAAGGCATAGCCGGTGTTCTGGGAAAACCCCTGCTTTTACCCAATATTCCCAAGTGGGCCGTTGAGGCTTTACTTGGAGAAATGAGCTCGGTCCTGCTGGAGAGCCAGCGGGTAAGTTCCAAGAAGATCGAAGCCAGTGGCTATCATTTTATATACCCCAACCTGCTTCCGGCCCTGAAAGATCTGATCAATGAAAAAGGCCAGCTCCGGGAAGAACTGGCCTCTTGAAAATATCTCAAATACTTTAATTAGCTATTCTTAGCCATTACCTTAATGGTTAATTCGATCTCGTCGTTGATGAATTTATCTCCCAGGTTATCGAAAACACTCTTTGAACCGTAGTTTACATTCCATTCTGTTCTGTCGATGGTGAAAGGTTCGCTGCTCACTTCGATCATGTCTCCGTTGTTCTGAACCTGTACCGGGAAGCTAATATTTTTAGTAATTCCCTTAATAGTCAGGTTTCCTTCCATCATGGTTTTCTCTCCCTCAGTGCTGATTCCGGTTACCTCAAAACTGGCAGTTGGGTGTTCCTGAACATTAAAGAAGTGGTCTTTTTTCTCTTCCACAGTACCTTTAAGGTGGGCTTCCAGATCCTCTTTTCCATCTCCTGCTTCCAGGTCGGTTACGTTGATGCTGGTCATATCAATGGTAAATTCACCACCTTTAATTTCTTCTCCGTCAACCATAAAACTCCCCGAAGAAATGGCTACGGTTCCGGTATGTGTTCCTGTCGGTTTAAACCCTTTCCACTCTATGGTACTGTTGGCAGGATCTGCACTGTATTCTGCAGCAGCCATTTCGGTAACACTTTCCGTAACCACTGCTTCTTCGGCACTGGTTTTATTTTTCGATTCTGATTTACAAGAAGCCATAACTGCAATACATGCTATGGCACCTAACTTAATGATGTTCTTTTTCATAATAAATTGATTTCTTAATTAGTTGCCCAAAAGTAAGGAATAGGAAGCGGGGAGTTTATTAAGGATTTATTAAATATTTTAAGATGACATTTTGACATTTTACAGGAAATGGCAGTACTTTTGCCGTTTGAAAATCAGGTTTTAGAAATTTCATCATTCACTATGGCAAAAAAAGAAAAGGATATAAAGGAGATGGAAGGCCTCTCGGAAGAGCAGAAGGCCGCACAGGAAAATCAGCAACAGAAGGAACAAGCCGAAGAGCGTTCTGAAACTGAAGTGCTGGCGGAAGACCTGGCCAGGGAAAAGGATAAGTTTTTGAGGCTGTTCGCCGAATTCGAGAATTACAAGAGGCGAACCTCAAAGGAACGTATTGAGCTTTTCAAGACCGCCGGACAGGATATTATGGTAGCGATGTTACCGGTACTGGACGATTTTGACCGTGCAGTAGCCGAGCTGAGCAAGAACAGCGACCAGGAAGTCCTAAAGGGGGTGGAGCTCATCCATAATAAATTCCGCGATATTCTTCAAAATAAGGGATTGGCAAAGATTGAAGTGAACCAGGGCGATGCTTTTGATGCAGAATTGCACGAAGCCGTGACCCAGATTCCGGCTCCCACCGACGATCTGAAAGGAAAGATCATTGATGTCGTTGAAAATGGATATAAGCTGGGCGATCGCGTGATTCGTCACCCGAAGGTGGTGGTAGGTCAGGCCTGATTTGAAGACCGATGGTTAGTGGCGAAGACAACGCCCTGACCGCTATGGAGCAGATGTCAAATGAAAAAATTCCGGAGTGATCCGGGTCCCAAAATCTAAAATTGATGAAGCAAGATTATTACGAAATACTGGGGATAGAAAAAGGCGCCAGTACGGCAGAGATCAAAAAGGCCTATCGTAAAAAGGCTATAAAATATCACCCGGATAAGAATCCAGGCGATACGGAGGCCGAGGAGATGTTTAAGAAGGCTGCTGAAGCTTATGAGGTGTTGAGCAACCCCGAAAAACGCGCCCGATACGACCAATATGGCCATGCAGCCTTTGACGGATCCGGAGGTTTCGGTGGAGGCGGTATGAATATGGATGATATTTTCAGCCAGTTTGGTGATATCTTCGGAAGTGCCTTTGGCGGCGGAGGCGGTTTTGGCGGCTTCGGTGGTTTTGGTGGCGGTCGCGGCCGTGTGAAGGGGAGTAATCTGCGCATCCGGGTGAAACTTAACCTTGAAGAGGTAGCTAATGGAGTGGAGAAAAAGGTAAAAGTAAGGCGTAAAGTACAAGCCGACGGAGTTACCTATACCACCTGTTCCACCTGTAATGGTACCGGTCAGGTAACGCGAATTACCAATACCATTCTCGGTCGTATGCAAACGGCTTCTACCTGTAACACCTGTTCGGGTGCCGGTCAGATGATCGATAAGAAACCTGCCGACGCAGATGCCCAGGGCTTAAAGGTGAAGGAAGAAACCGTGTCCATCAAAATCCCTGCCGGGGTTGTAGATGGCATGCAGCTTAAAGTCTCAGGAAAGGGGAATGAAGCTCCCGGTAACGGAATCCCTGGTGACCTGATTGTGGCCATTGAAGAAGAGGAACACCACAGCCTGAAGCGGGAAGGCGATAACCTGCATTTTGATCTGTACATTAATATTGCTGAAGCTGTTCTTGGAACTTCGAAGGAAATTGATACCGTGAGCGGAAAGGTGCGTATCAAACTGGAAGAAGGGATACAGTCTGGAAAGATCCTTCGCCTGAGAGGGAAAGGGATCCCCAATTTAAATGGGTACGGAAGTGGTGACCTGTTGGTTCATGTAAATGTATGGACGCCCAAAACCCTGAATAAAGAACAAAAAGATTTCTTCGAAAAAATGATAAACGACGAAAACTTTGCTCCAAATCCGGAGAATAGTGATAAGTCATTCTTTGAAAAAGTGAAGGATATGTTTTCCTAATTTAACTTTTTGATATTTTAAAAAAAACTATCTTTGTTAAGATGCTAGTGTTCCACTAGTGTTAATTTTTTCTTTTTCATAGCAATTTTTTCCCATCCTTGATCCTGATTAAGGGTGGGTTTTTCTTTTTATACCTCCCGGCATTATTCCAAAATGTGGCCGTGTAGCTGGAGGGCTTTTTTATATCTTTACAAAAAGCGTTGCAGCCATGTCTGATCTATTGGTACTTAAAGACCTGTGTAAATGGTATGGAGCTTATCAGGCTCTTGACCATGTCAACCTGGAGATCCCGAGGGGAAGTATTTTCGGACTCCTGGGGCCAAACGGTGCGGGAAAGACCACTCTTATTCGTATCATCAATCAGATCACCCATCCTGATTCCGGGGAGGTGCTTTTCGATGGCAAGCCCCTTAACAGAGATCATATCCGACGTATTGGCTACCTGCCAGAGGAACGGGGGCTGTATAAGTCCATGAAGGTGGGGGAACAGGCGCTTTACCTATCGCAATTAAAGGGGCTCAGCCATCAGGAAGCAAAACGACGCCTTGAGTATTGGTTTGAAAAATTTGGGGTCAGCGGCTGGTGGGATAAAAAAGTACAGGAGCTTTCCAAGGGAATGGCGCAAAAGGTTCAGTTTATTGTAACGGTACTACACGAGCCGGAACTGCTTATCTTCGATGAGCCTTTCAGTGGGTTTGACCCTATAAACGCCAACCTGATCAAAGATGAGATCCTTCAATTAAGAGACAAGGGCGCAACGGTGATCTTTTCCACTCACCGTATGGAATCGGTAGAAGAACTATGCGACCACATCGCCCTGATCCACCAATCCAGGAAGATCCTTGACGGGAACCTGAACGCCATTAAGAAGGCGCATAAAAGCAATACGTATGAGGTGGGGCTGCTCCATGACAACCCTCAAGACCTGAAACAGGAACTCGATACAATGTTTACTACCAGGGAGGCTGTATTCAGGTCTCTGGGTGAAGAATTAAAACTTCGAATAGCCCTTGAAAACGGTACAGGGAGAAAAGAACTTCTTAGTCTGCTGAACTCCAGGGCGGAGGTAACCTATTTTAATGAAGTGATCCCATCTGCCAACGATATTTTTATTCAAACTGTTAATGAACAAGCCGGTGGCAATGGACAAGCTTAAACTCATCATCAAAAGAGAATACCTGGCCAAGGTAAGAAACCGTTCTTTTATCGTCATGACCATTCTGAGTCCCCTACTCATCGTAGGTATGATCGCAGTTGTAGTATTCCTCACCAGGATGAATAACGACCAGAAGAAAGTGATCGGGTTGCTGGATGAAAGTATCTATTTCGGAAACCAGTTTATAACCGGGCCCGAGCTTTCCTTTGTAGACCTGGAAGGGATCACCCTGGAAGAGGCCAGAGATTCCGTGGCGGCCATGGGCTATTACGGACTTCTTCATATTCCTAACGATACCTCCATAGAAGCCGTTTCTGAAGGTATTCAGTTTTATTCGCGGAATTCACCTTCCATGGCCGTTACCGGGATGCTTGAATCCAGGATCGGGAAGCGGCTCCGGGAGGAGAAATTGCAGGAACTGGGGGTCTCCCAAAAGGTGGTCCAGGAACTGGCTTCCAATTATGAGATACGCACTTCCACCTTTAGCGGGGAACGCAGTGTGAAGGGAATAAATGAACTCAAGGCGGCCATAGGCGGAGGATTCGGGTACCTTATTATGATGTTCATTATTATTTATGGTGCCTTTGTAATGCGAAGCGTGATCGAGGAGAAAACCAGCCGGATCATAGAGGTGATCATTTCTTCTGTAAAGCCTTTCCAGCTTATGCTGGGTAAGATCATCGGCACCTCCCTGGCGGGCATTACCCAGTTCGTTATCTGGATCATTTCTGCCTCAGTGCTCGGGGTTGTGGTGTTCAGTCTTATGGGAATCCATTGGACCGAATTAAATTCCGGAACTAATATTCCTCCGGAGACCATGGAGACCATTAATGAAGCTGCGGCCTCCAATGAGATCGTGGAGATCTACCTGGCTGAACTCCTTAAAATTCCATGGATTACTCTATTCGTGTCTTTTATTATTTATTTTGTGCTTGGCTACCTTATTTACAGCTCGATCTATGCCGCAATAGGTGCAGCAGTAGATAATGAAACAGATACCCAGCAATTCATGTTTCCTGTTATCATGCCACTCATGCTTGCCATTTATGTAGGATTCTTTTCGGTGTTCGACAATCCGCACGGTCCCATCGCTGTAGGATTCTCGCTGTTTCCTCTAACCAGTCCGATTGTCATGCTAATGAGGCTGCCCGCAGGGGTGGGAGCCGATGGTGTGCCCTGGTGGCAATTAATAACCTCCGTAATTTTATTAATGCTTACTTTTATAGGCATTGTTTGGCTTGCCGCAAAAATCTATCGGGTGGGAATCCTGATGTATGGCAAAAAACCTACTTACAGAGAATTGTATAAATGGCTAAAATACAATTAACCGCTATGGAGATCATTAAGCGTATCCTGTCTGAGATCGGTAATTTTCTCGGACTTCATATTTACAAAGGAGTAACCCTGGGCACCCTGATCAGCATTGTGCTGGGTATCTTCATTTCCTTCTATATTTTGAAATTTATCAGAAAATGGGTCACCCGACGGATGCCCATGGAAGATAAACTCAAGTTCAAAGGGATCTTTAAGTTCGTGAATTACCTGGTGTATATCCTGGTAGTGATCACCGTGCTCAATTCGGCCGGAATCAACCTGACTGTGCTGCTTACAGCTTCGGCTGCGTTGTTTGTAGGTTTGGGTTTTGCCCTGCAGTACCTGTTTCAGGATATTATCTCCGGTATTCTCATCATTCTGGACCAGTCGCTCCACGTAGGCGATATCATAGAAATGGAAGGAAAGGTGGCCAGGGTGGAAGATATAAAACTGCGCACCACCCGGGCCATTACCAGGGATGATAAAGTGCTCATAATTCCTAACCATAAATTTCTTACCGAGAACATCCTTAATTACACCCAGAACAGAAGGGTTACACGGGAATCTGTAAAGGTGGGCGTTGCCTATGGCAGCGATACCAGGCTGGTTACCAAATTGCTGCTGGAGGCTGCAAACGAACAAAATGGTGTGTTGCGATCTCCACAGCCAACAGTGCTTTTTGATGATTTCGGAGATTCCGCCCTATTATTCATTTTGAACTTTTTTGTCAGGGATAGCTTCGGAGATCCGACTACTAAAAGTGAAATCCGTTACCGGATTGACAAGAAGTTTCGCGAAAACGGAGTCACGATTCCTTTCCCGCAGCGGGATGTACATATTTACAAAACAGGGGGGGAGTCCTGAGTTCCTTATTTTCTGTATTTAGTCAGAGAAATTACGGTATGATTGTTGAAAGTATCCCTTCGGTAAACCTATTTGAAAACCTTATTTAAGATAGATGTCAAAGATTTTGATCATAGAAGACGAAGCGGCCATCAGGCGGGTACTGGTAAAGATTCTAAGTGAAGAGAATTCAGATTACCAGGTTGCCGAGGCAGCCGATGGTCTTTCCGGTTTGGAGCTAATCAAGCAGGACGATTACGACCTGGTGCTTTGCGATATTAAAATGCCTAAAATGGACGGGGTTGAAGTCCTGGAGGCCGCCATGAAGATAAAGCCTGAAACTCCCTTTGTGATGATATCCGGTCATGGCGACCTGGATACAGCGGTGAATACCATGCGAATTGGTGCCTACGACTACATTTCAAAACCCCCGGATCTGAATCGTTTATTAAATACGGTAAGAAATGCTCTTGATAAAAAGGAACTGGTTTCTGAGAATAAAAGATTAAAGAAGAAAGTGGGGAAGAATTATGATATGATAGGAGAGAGCGATGCTATTACCCATATAAAGGATATCATAGAAAAGGTGGCACCTACAGATGCACGTGTGATGATTACCGGGCCAAACGGGACCGGGAAGGAACTCGTGGCACATTGGATTCATCAGAAAAGTGACCGTTCTTCGGGGCCGATGATAGAGGTAAATTGCGCTGCCATTCCTTCTGAACTCATCGAGAGTGAACTTTTCGGACATGTTAAGGGAGCCTTTACTTCTGCGGTAAAGGACCGTGCAGGTAAATTTGAAGCGGCTAATAAAGGGACCATATTTTTGGATGAGGTGGGAGACATGAGTCTTTCGGCCCAGGCCAAGGTTTTAAGAGCACTTCAGGAGAATAAGATTTCCAGGGTAGGAAGTGATAAGGATATCAAGGTGGATGTACGGGTTATTGCAGCTACCAATAAGAATTTACAGGAAGAGATCGAAAAGGGGAATTTCCGGGAAGACCTGTATCACAGGCTGGCAGTGATCCTGATCAAGGTACCGGCGCTTAATGACCGCAGGGAAGATATTCCCATGCTCGTGGAGCATTTCAGTAAAAAGATAGCGGGAGAGCAGGGCAGCCCGGTGAAAAAATTCTCAGAGGAGGCACTGGAGTTGTTACAGCACTATAACTGGACCGGGAATATCCGGGAGTTGAGAAACGTAGTAGAGCGATTGCTCATCCTTGGAGGAGAAGAAGTCACCGAAGAAGATGT
Source organism: Robertkochia flava (assembly GCF_020166515.1). Taxonomy (GTDB): domain Bacteria; phylum Bacteroidota; class Bacteroidia; order Flavobacteriales; family Flavobacteriaceae; genus Robertkochia; species Robertkochia flava. The sequence continues at coordinate 32,502 of NZ_JAINZT010000007.1, forward strand.
GAAGTTGTTTGCAAGTAAATAAATCGAACACAAAAAAAGCCCTGATAAGTAATCAGGGCTTTTTTTGTGTTCTGTATTTCTTAAGAATTACTGCTGAGCACAGCTCCCGAGGGCTGCAGCAACATCTTTTTGCATTCTTATCGTTTGCTGGAGGTACCAGGCCTTGGTTTCTTCAAGGCTTTCGTTCTCCAATACACCGTCGTTTCGCTTATAACTGCTGTTAAGAACGGATATAGCTTTGGAGCATCCAAGACTTTCCGCCAGATCGCGAAGACTTTGTTCCACAGCCTGCAGGTGTACCTCAGCAGCTTGCTTTACTACCAGTTGCTCCTCCAGTTCCCTGGCCCTGGCCATTCTGGCCTTCTCTGCAAGCGCTCTCTGACGAGCAATTTTTTCTTCAAGCTTACGCTGCTCTTCTTCGAGGCGTCTGCGTTCTGCTTCCAGTTTTTCCTGTTCAGAGATCAGGTCGCTGTTTGCTGCGATATACTCTGTAGATGAATCTGCAGAGGCGGTGAGTTCGTAATCTGAAGAAGGAGTAGCAGGAGCGGTGGTATTCATGGTGCATTGATCTAATGCCCCCATCACCGCCTTGGCATGTTCGAAAGCAATTTTAGTGTAATATCTGCCAGCTTCCCAATCGGCGGGATCTGTCGCTTTTACCAGGTTGTCCAGTCCCTGTGTCATTTCATTCAGGGCAGGCTGGCATCCGCAGTCTTCAATAAGAACCCGGGCTTTCTCCATGGCTTCCACTCCACGATCCGCATAAAGCATCTGATGGTCAAAGTTGTCTGCATTTAAAGCCCTTTTGGTATGTGCAAGCGCATAAGAAGCTGCAGAGTAGGCTGAGGTGCACTGGGCTGAAACCGCAACTGCGGAAGCAATAAGCAGGGTAAAGAGTAAAGTAAATTTTCTCATAGTTGGAATAGGTTGAGTTAAATACAACTGAAATTTGGGTTTAACAATATTACGATTAATCTTTCATTTTAAAAAACTTCGACTTAAAGCGCTAAAAATGAATTCATTAAATGGTATTTTTATGAAAAAGTATCACATGGATAAGATTAGAACCGAACGCTACAGGGTAGATAGCCCGGTAAAACTTTCGGAATTGGAGACGTATGAAGACCTGAATTCGGACGATGATGGGTTAAAGAAAAGACTTGCAGAAACCAGAAGAAAGCTCGGTAAACTTCAGGATGTTATGTATGCACATGGCAAATATGCTGTACTGATTTGTTTACAGGGGATGGATACGGCAGGAAAGGACAGCCTGATCAGGGAGGTATTTAAGGATTTTAATATGAGGGGAGTTGTGGTGCATAGTTTTAAGGCCCCTACATACCTGGAGAAGAAACAGGATTATTTGTGGCGACATTATTTGCGGCTCCCCTCAAGAGGGAAGTTCGGCGTATTTAACCGTACCCATTACGAAAATGTACTGGTTACCAGGGTTCATCCCGAGTATATCCTGGGGGAACACATTCCCGGTATCGTAACGGTGGAAGATGTCAATGAGTCGTTCTGGCATCGCCGGTTCGAGCAGATTAAAAATTTTGAACAACACCTGGTAGAGAACGGTACCCTGGTATTCAAGTTTTTCCTGCATCTCTCAAAGGAAGAGCAAAAAAACAGGTTACTCAGGCGACTGGACCTGCCGGAGAAGAACTGGAAATTTTCTCCCGGAGATATGGAAGAACGCAAGTACTGGGATCAGTACCAGCAATATTACCAGGAAGCCATCAATATTACCTCAGGACCGAAAACACCCTGGTATGTGATCCCGGCCGATAACAAAAAAGCATGCAGGACCATAGTGGCAGATATCATTTACGACGAATTAAAAGGATATAAGGATATTGATGAGCCTGTTCTGGCGAAGGAGGTCAGGGACAATATTGATCGCTACCGCAAAGAATTAGAGAAGGATTAATATTTATTGAAAATTTAACATGACTTTTGAAGGGGAATGCCCAATTTAGAACTCATAAAATGCGATGCTACCATGAGAAGGATTCTTACCCTGTTCTTACTGTTACCACTTGCGCTCCTGGCTCAGACTGAAGACCAGAGGCAAATTGAGGAGATTTTCTCCCAATCCCTTACCAACGGCAAAAGTTACTCCTGGCTGGATTATCTGAGCAATCAGATAGGGGGGCGTCTTTCGGGGTCATTAAATGCGGAAAGGGCCGTGACCTATACAAAGCAGGAAATGGAATCCTTGGGGCTGGACAGGGTTTGGCTGCAACCCGTTATGGTGCCTAAATGGACCAGGGGGGTTAAAGAGTATGCGTATATAGAATCCGGACCGGGGAAGATCACCCCGGTGAATATTTGTGCCCTGGGCGGTAGTGTAGCTACTCCGGACGGTGGACTCAGGGGACGTGTGGTTGAGGTAAATGGTATTGCAGAGATGGAAACCCTTGGTCGGGAAAAGCTCGAGGGCAAGATCGTGTTTCTGAATGAGCCCATGCAACCAGATCTTATCAATACGTTCCAGGCCTACAGTGGCTGTGTGAACCAGCGTTATGCAGGAGCCCTGGAAGCCGCTAAATACGGAGCCACCGGAGTTATTGTACGATCGCTGAATCTTCGCCTGGACGACCTGCCGCACACCGGAAGCATGTCTTACGGAGATCTGCCAGCAGAAGAGCGAATTCCGGCTGCGGCCATCAGTACTAAGGACGCAGAGCTGTTGAGTACTATGCTCAGGCTCGATGATAAGATCACCTTTTATTTCAGCCAGAAATGCCGCGTATTTGAGGATGTGAAATCCTATAATGTTATTGGAGAGATCAAGGGCTCTGAATTTCCTGAACAGATCATTACCGTTGGAGGTCATCTCGATTCCTGGGACCTGGGTGACGGTGCCCATGACGATGGTGCCGGATGCGTGCAAAGTATGGAGGTGTTGCGCTTATTAAGCGAAACCGGTTACCGACCTAAAAGAACCATCCGGGTGGTACTCTTTATGAACGAGGAGAATGGACTGCGCGGGGCTAGAAAATATGCTGAGGTGGCTTCTGAAAATGGAGAAGAACATCTTTTTGCACTGGAAAGCGATGCCGGAGGTTTTACCCCCAGAGGGTTTTCCTTTGATTGCAGGGACGATCAATTCGAGAAGGTTTTAAGCTGGAAGCAATTGTTTGAGCCCTACCTTATCCATTTATTTGAAAAGGGTGGAAGCGGAGCCGATATCGGTCCGCTGAAAAATGGTCAAACCGTTCTGGCCGGGTTGAGACCTGATTCACAAAGGTATTTTGACCACCACCATGCAGCAAATGATACGTTCGAGCACGTCAATAAACGGGAACTCGAACTGGGAGCTGCAACCATGGCAGCCCTGGTGTACCTGGTGGATAAATACGGATTTAACTCTTCAGAAATTAAGGGCTGAGCAGTTCCAAAGAAACCTGTCTGGCGGTGTTTTGCTTGCTGGTCAAAACCTTTATTAACAAAACTTTAGGCCGGGTCTTTGCCCCGTTCCATCCTTAGCCCCGGTAAAAAATTAGTATTTTTACAAGGCTATGAAAGATGTATTCAGAAAAGGATTTGTATTTGATTCTTACAGCGCTCCGGAGGTTTCTACCTTCGAAAAGCTCTTTGAGATTTTTAAGGAGCTTATCACCCATACTTCGGGTGATTTCGATGAAGCTATATCGTGGCTGAGGGAACTGGACAAGGAGTATGAGCTTACCACAGAAGATTATTCCATTGATGATTTTATAGAGGACCTCAAGAAAAAAGGGTATATCAGGGAAGAGATCGACCCGGAAGCCGGTGAAGGAGAAGGCAATGGAGATCCAAACTATGCCATAACCGCAAAGACAGAACAGCTGATCAGGAAGCATGCCTTAGACCAGATCTTCGGGAAATTAAAGCGCAGCGGTTCCGGTAACCACCGTACCTCATTTGTAGGTCGGGGGGATGAGCATACCGGGGATTTCAGGGAATACCGCTTTGGAGATCCCCTGGAGCGTATTTCCATGACAGAGAGTATGCGAAATGCCCAGATCAATCACGGAATAGGGGCCTTCACTCTTAATGAAGATGATCTTGTGGTGGAGGAAACCCATCTCAAAGCGCAAATGAGTACGGTACTGATGATTGATATCAGTCATAGCATGATCCTTTATGGGGAGGACAGAATAACCCCGGCAAAAAAGGTAGCTATGGCCCTGGCCGAACTTATTACCACCCGTTACCCTAAAGACACGCTGGACATTCTGGTCTTCGGGAATGATGCCTGGCCTATAGCAATAAAAGATCTTCCCTATCTGAAGGTAGGGCCTTACCATACCAATACGGTGGCAGGTTTGCAGCTGGCTATGGATATGCTGAGGAGAAAAAAGAATACCAATAAGCAGATCTTTATGATCACCGATGGAAAGCCCAGCTGCCTTCGCGAGCCTAATGGTGAATACTATATGAACAGCATGGGCCTGGACCCCTATATAGTTGATAAGTGCTACCAAATGGCGCGGCAGGCGCGAAAACTCCATATCCCGATCACTACCTTTATGATCGCACAGGACCCTTACCTCATGCAGTTTGTGCGTCATTTTACCGAAGCCAATCGCGGTAAGGCCTTCTTTACAGGCCTGCAGGGATTGGGAGAAATGATTTTTGAAGACTACGAAAACAATCGAAAACGAAGGATCAGAGGATAACCTTAAAGCAACATTGTTTATGAATATTGAAAAGATAAAGACCCTTGGTGAATTAAAAGCATCCGGGTACCGTTCCCGAACGGTGAAGGAAGAACTCAGGGAAAACCTGATAGCATGTATAAAAGAGGGCAAGGCCCCTTTTGAAGGCATACATGGCTACGAGCATACCGTTTTACCGGAACTCGAAAGGGCTATTCTTTCCCGCCATAACATCAATTTACTGGGACTAAGGGGCCAGGCAAAAACGCGGTTGGCCCGGCTCATGGTTGGTTTACTGGATGAGTGGATGCCGGTAGTGGAGGGGTCTGAAATTAACGACGACCCCCTGAATCCCATCTCCAGGTATGCCAGAACGCTGATAGCCGAGAAGGGTGACCAGACTCCTGTAAACTGGATTCACAGGAATGAGCGTTTTTATGAAAAACTGGCCACCCCGGATGTTACTGTGGCCGACCTGATCGGGGATGTGGATCCGATCAAGGCTGCCAATCTCAGGTTGTCGTACGCAGACGACAGGGTGATCCATTTCGGGATGATCCCAAGAGCCAACAGAAGCATTTTTGTGATCAACGAATTGCCCGATCTTCAGGCACGGATCCAGGTGGCGTTATTCAATATTTTGCAGGAAGGAGATATCCAGATCCGGGGATTTAAATTGCGGTTGCTCCTGGATATCCAGTTTGTGTTTACCGCCAACCCTGAGGATTATACCAACCGTGGAAGTATCGTGACCCCGTTAAAAGACCGGATCGGGTCGCAGATCCTGACGCATTACCCGGAGACTGTTGCCATTGCCAAAACCATTACCCAACAGGAGGCCAGGCTGGATGAGAACCAAAAGGAACGCATACATGTTCCTGAACTTGCAACCCTGCTTATCGAACAAATTGCATTCGAAGCCCGTGAAAGCGAATTTATAGACCATAAAAGCGGGGTTAGTGCCCGTATGAGCATTACCGTGTTTGAGAACCTGATGAGCACAGCCGAAAGGCGTATGTTGTTAAATAATGAGGAGAAGGGAACGATCCGCCTCAGCGATTTTATGGGTGTAATCCCTGCCATTACCGGTAAGGTTGAGCTGGTATATGAAGGCGAACAGGAAGGTGCCGAATATGTGGCCAACGCGCTTATCATGAGCTCTGTAAAAAGTCTGTTCCCGGATTATTTTCCCAAGATAGAAAAGCTTGAAAAGCCTGGAGAGGAAAGCCCTTACGATGAGGTGATGCAATGGTTCTTTGAGGGCAGTGGTTTTGAACTGGAAGACGACCTGGCAGATGCGGAATACAAGGTGCAACTCGATACGATACGGCCGCTGGAAAGGCTGCTCACAAAATACCAGCCTGAACTTCCGGAAAAGGACCGTCACTTTATGAAGGAATTCCTTCTGTGGGGCCTGGCAGGCCATAAAAAACTGTCCAGAAATCGTTTTGTTTCCGGATTACAGTTCAAGGATGTCTACGGCAATTACATCAGCAGACTTTAATTAAAAGAAGGTTCGGGGGGATGGACCCTCTGAATCTTTCCTGCTTATATCGCAGGCATTCCCATGCTGATCGAACTTAGCGCCTGATAGCAAAGTTCACCTATGGTATAAGCGAGATATACGCTTAATACGACCATGAGTATGGCAAAGAATGATTGAATTAAAATGCCGGCCTCCTCTTTTCGGTTTTGTTCTGCAGTTTTCATATTGGTTGGTTTAAGTGTTAATTGAGCGTTCAGCAGATTTTAGTTCAGGTTGGTATGATAGGGTTTGTGAACGGGGAGCCAAGGGTGCAGTACCTTAATATTCAACTACCTTATCCACAAAAAATATTTTTGAGTTTTCACCATTTTTCAATTTGTATTGTATTTGCCGGGTCGAACCGTCGCTAAGAATAAACCGCCTTACCAGGGAGGTTTCCACCACTGCAAATTCGTCTCCGCCCACATAGCCTTGCACCAGGTCGGGATCATCTTCCATGGGAGGCAGGTAAACCGGGGTCAGAGATTTTCCATTAAGTACAGAATAGGCGAAGGCATTACCTTTTTTAGCCTCGTCTGCAGTTTGGGTATACACCACAAGTTCCGGCCATCCATCGCTGTCCAGGTCTTCCGCTTCAGCCTTTACCACAACCCCTTTCGCCTGGGTTTTTAAAGGAGAATTATCGATCTCCAAACCGGAGGGAGTCACTACAAGAACATTCCCGTTTTGCGTTACTGTAAATTCTGTCCCGTTCATCGAGTAGGTTTCTGAAAAGGAAGTGATTTCAGGTGCAGTAGTTACCTCCTTTTCATCCCCGGTTTCAGGAACAGGACTTTCTTTGCTTTCCGGGTCTGTCTTACAGGCCATTACAAAAAGCAAGCTGATCCATACTACTTTGTGAGATTTTAACTGCATATACTTCTTCAGTAGTGATTTACAGCATTAAGTTAAGAAAAAATTAACAAATTTCACAGGTGTTTCCAGTGATCTGTCTAAAGATTGTAATGAACTTCCCATAAGATGGAAAGAATAAGTATATTTAAGTAAAACATTTGTTCATGGCTGAATTTTTCAGAGCCCGTGTTAATAGCACGTACGAATTCGATCTTTCCGAAACATCGCTTTCTGATATGGACCAGATCCGCACGGGTCCTGATGCCTACCATATTTTAAAGGATAACCGGTCAGTACATATCACCGTAGAATCGTCTGATTTTTTTAATGCCCGGTATACGATCCGGATTGAAGGTGAAACCTTTGAGGTGGATCTGGATACGCCTCTGGACCTGTTTATTGAAAAAATGGGATTTGCCGTGGCCGGGGACAATGCCGTCGACAAAGTAGCGGCACCCATGCCAGGCTTGCTGCTTAGCATTTATGTCACTGAGGGACAGGAGGTGGAAAAAGACACCCCTTTACTTGTCCTCGAGGCGATGAAGATGGAAAATGTGATCCTTTCCCCCAGGAAAGGAATTATTGATTCTATAATGGTCTCTCAGGGTACTTCAGTAGAAAAGGGAACAGTACTAATATCATTCCGCTAACATGAAAAAATTATTGATTGCCAACCGCGGCGAGATCGCGGTCAGGATCATTCACAGTGCCCATAAAATGGGAATAGCTACCGTAGCTGTGTACTCTGATGTCGACAGGGATGCGCCTCATGTGCAGCTTGCCGGAGAAGCATGGAATATTGGTGGTCCGGATTCGGCCTCGTCCTATCTGGATATGGATAAGATCATTGCTGTCGCTAAAAGTTCGGGAGCAGATGCCATCCATCCCGGATATGGATTTTTAAGTGAGAATGCGGCGTTCGCAGAACGCGTAACTTCGGAAGGGATCATTTTTGTCGGGCCTTCTCCGGAATCGATTCGGGTAATGGGGAGTAAGCTGGAGGCGAAGGCTACCGTGTCTGCCTATGATATTCCCATGGTTCCCGGCACTGAAGCGGCCATAACTGATGCCGAAGCGGCCATGGAAATTGCCCGTAAAATCGGTTTCCCCATTCTTATCAAGGCTTCTGCCGGGGGTGGTGGTAAAGGCATGCGCATCGTAGAGAAGGAGGGTGACCTGGCATCCCAAATGGAAAGAGCCATTAGCGAAGCAAAGGCGGCATTTGGGGACGGAGCCGTTTTTATAGAAAAATACGTAAGCTCGCCCCGCCATATCGAGGTACAGGTGTTGGCAGATACACATGGAAATACCGTGCATTTATTTGAACGGGAGTGCAGTATTCAAAGGCGTCACCAAAAGGTGGTCGAAGAAGCACCATCCAGCGTGCTCACGCCGGAGCTCAGAGAGAAAATGGGACAGGCGGCTATTCATGTGGCCAGGTCCTGTAATTATGTGGGAGCAGGTACGGTGGAATTTCTTCTGGATGCTTCCCATAATTTCTATTTTCTCGAAATGAATACCCGATTGCAGGTGGAACACCCGGTTACAGAGCTGGTTACGGGTAAAGACCTGGTAAGGTTACAAATTGAGATTGCGATGGGTCAGGAACTGCCTTTTAAACAGGAGGACCTGGCCCTGAAAGGTCATGCCATCGAGCTTCGGGTATATGCCGAGGATCCGCTGAATAACTTCTTACCAAGTACGGGAACCCTGGAGACCTATCAATTGCCCAGCGGACCGGGCATCAGGGTTGATAACGGGTTTAAGGAAAAGATGAAAGTTCCCATATATTACGATCCCATGTTATCCAAACTGATCTGTTACGCAAACGACCGTACCGAAGCCATCCAGCTCATGCTAAAGGCCATTGAGAATTACCGGGTGGAAGGCGTGGAGACTACGCTTTCTTTCGGAAGTTTTGTCATGCAGCATCCCGCATTTAAAAGCGGGGAATTTGACACGCATTTCGTAAAACAGTATTACGATCCTGAGGTTATAGCCCGAACCCGGGAATACAAGGCTCATCTAGCGGCATTGGTGGCCTTTAGTGAATACCTGAAAGATCGTAAGATCTTGAGATTACCAAACGCATAGGCTATGAAAGAAAAGATAGAAGCACTTAGAAATAAACTGGAAGCGGCCCGAAAGGGAGGAGGAGAAGCCCGGATCTCACGTCAGCACGAGAAAAAGAAGCTCACCGCAAGGGAGCGTATCGATTATCTTTTGGATGAGGGGTCCTTTGAAGAGATGGGAGCGCTGGTAACCCACAGGGCTACCGATTTCGGGATGGAGAAACAACAGTACTACGGAGACGGGGTCATTACCGGATATGGAACAATTGAAGGCCGGATGGTATATATTTTTGCTCAGGATTTCACGGTGTTCGGCGGAGCGCTCTCGGAAACCCATGCAGAAAAGATCTGTAAAGTTATGGATATGGCCATGAGAACCGGTACCCCTATGATCGGATTAAACGATTCGGGAGGTGCCCGCATTCAGGAAGGGGTAAATTCTTTGGGAGGCTATGCAGATATATTTCATCGCAACGTCAGGTCTTCAGGCGTTATTCCACAGATCTCAGCCATTATGGGGCCTTGTGCCGGGGGCGCCGTATATTCTCCTGCCATGACCGACTTCACCCTGATGGTGGAGAACTCCAGTTATATGTTTGTAACCGGACCTAACGTGGTAAAGACAGTGACCAACGAAAATGTAACGGCCGAAGAGCTGGGTGGCGCTGCTACACATGCGTCGAAATCGGGTGTGGCGCATTTTACGGCTATGAATGATGTGACCTGCCTGGATAAGTTAAAAAAGCTCTTGTCCTACCTGCCTCAGAACAACAGGGAAAAACCGGAAAAGATCCCCTATGTATCGGGTGAAGAGTACCGGGATATGCTAACTTCCCTTATACCGGATCATCCAAACCAGCCTTATGATATGCATAAGGTGATCGAAGAAATCATCGATACCGATACCTTCTTTGAGGTTCATGAGGAATACGCCGAAAATATTATTGTGGGCTTTGCCCGACTTGGGGGTCGCAGTATTGGTATAGTTGCCAACCAGCCCATGCACCTTGCGGGAGTACTGGACGTGAACAGCTCGGTTAAAGCAGCTCGTTTCACAAGATTTTGCGATTGTTTTAATATCCCGCTGCTGGTGTTGGTGGATGTCCCTGGATTTCTTCCCGGTACCGACCAGGAATGGAACGGGATCATTGTAAATGGAGCAAAGTTACTTTACGCACTTAGCGAGGCCACCGTACCCAAGGTAACCGTAATCACCCGAAAAGCCTATGGGGGAGCATATGATGTGATGAACTCCAAGCATATCGGGGCCGATCTTAACTTTGCCTGGCCTTCTGCCGAGATCGCCGTAATGGGCGCCAAGGGAGCCAGTGAGATCATTTTCAAGAAGGAGATCCGGGCGGCCGAAAACAGCGAGGCTAAACTTGCTGAGAAAGAGAAAGAATACGCGGAGAAATTCGCCAACCCCTATACGGCGGCGCAAAGAGGGTTTATCGATGAGGTTATTGAACCCCGGGAAACCCGGCGAAAACTGCTGAAAGGATTTAGTATGCTCGAGTGTAAAAAAGCTGAGCTTCCCCAACGCAAGCATGGCAATATCCCATTATAAAAAAGGTCCGGAAGCGCATCCGGACCTTTTTTTATTTTCTGTTATGCAATCGTAAAATTATTCGATAACGCCTCCGCAACTAACCCTGGCGCCTGCAGCACCACTGGGCTGGGAGGTAAAGTCGTCTGTACCCTGGTGTACGATCACGGCTTTACCGAGGATATCTTTTTTCTCATCCCCGCATCCGATACACCATTGGTCGGTCGCAAATTGAATAGCACCTTTCCCGGTTTCATCTGCCGTGAAATTACCGATATCCCCCAGGTGATAACCATCAGCATCTCCCCATTGGCCATGTTTGGCAAAGGTGGGATTCCAGTGGCCTCCGGTGGAGGTAGCATCGTCTGCAGAGCAGTCTGCTTCTTCATGAAGGTGAATGGCATGTTCGCCGGGGGCAAGCCCATCAAAAACTGCGGTCATACTCACCACCCCGTTTTCTTCTGAGAAAGTCACCTCTCCCTTTACTTCACTACCGCTTTTCGATTCCATGACTACCACTACCTCCCGGGCAGTTTCGGTCATGGGTTCGGTTTTCATCTCTTCAGTCTGGACCGCATCCTCCGTGGTCTCTTTTTTTTCATTCCCTTTACATCCTATAGCCAGGGTTAATACCCCTAAGGATAGTATTCCTATATACTTTTTCATGTTTGTCATACAAATGTTGGTTTTTTGTGTTAAACCCGAAGATACTAAGTAATACCGTTTTTCACAACATTATGACTCCCTGATACGGGTTTCTATATGATTTGGGGTTTCCAGCGATTTATGAACCGGACACTTATTTGCTATGACCAAAATTCGTTTCATCTGTTCAGGGTCCAGGTCACCTTCGATCTGAATTTCCCTCTGAAAATGATCGATCCTCGCATTCGGGTCTGTACATACTTCGCAGTCCTCCCCATGTTTTCTGCTGTGAGACACAAAGACATTAATGCGTTCTACCTTCCAGTCTTTGCGATCCAGATACATTCGCAGGGTCATTGCCGTACAGCTGGCCAGGGCTGCCGCCAGGAGGTCGTATGGGGTGGGCCCCAGGTTGGCACCGCCGTACGCCTCAGGTTCATCTGCAAGCATATAGGTGTCGCCTGCGAACATTTGCGTCGTGAATTTATCGTCAGGGTCCAGGCTTGCCGCCACCTGGTGGTCGGTTTGTTTTACGGGGATTTCAGGTCTGGGGATGTATCGGCTGGCCCAGCTCCCGATAAGTTTTCCGGCATAAAGCGAGTCTTTCTTATCGCTTAGTAAATGGTCGGCCCCATCGAGGGAAACAAAGCTTTTTGAATGCCGGGCGGCTTTATACAATTCCCGGGCATTTTTGATGTTCACAATGCTATCCTGGGGTGAGTGCATGATCAAAAGAGGGGTTCCCGGGGCTTTACTGACTCCATTTTCAGACATGTTCTCCAGGTCATCCAGAAACTGTTTTCTTATGGTGAAGTCACGTCCCCCAATATTGATAAGGGCTTTTCCCGTTTCAAGGATACTGTCTTTGCCTTCTTTTAGCAGATGAACTACATGTGAAGGATGAGATGGTGCTCCGATGGCTACCACGGCTTTTACAGAAGGGATTTTTGAGGAAGCAACCAGGACAGCGGCTCCGCCAAGAGAATGACCCACAAGCAGGGCCGGAGCGCTGAATTGCCGTTCAAGCATTTCGGCGGCGTCTTCCAGGTCGTTTATATTTGCCGAAAAGTTGGTGTTGGAAAAATCACCTTCGCTATTTCCCAGGCCTGTAAAATCAAACCGCAATACGGCAAACCCCTCAGAAGTTAAACCACGACTGATGTTTTTTACCGCAGGGAAATTTTTGCTGCACGTAAAGCAATGGGCAAAAATAGCCCAGGCATGGGGTTTTTGGTCAGGTGGCAGATCAATCCTTCCGGAGAGTTCAATACCGTCCCTGTTTTTAAAGGTCAAGGCTTCTGTTCTCATAGATTACGATTGTGCCGACTTCCGGAGAAATCAGGATTAAAGAATACAGCAAATTGCAGACGGTCGTAGTTGCGGCCCGTAAAATGGTTTTTCAGAAAGCCCAACTGCAGGCTGAGGTCCGGACGTAATTTATAACCCAGGGCCCCGTACAACCTGTTCTGGCCAAAGAGGGGTTGCTGTAAGTTAATAAATATTTCATCGTAAAAATTCAGAAACCACTTTTCATTCAGCGGATAGGTGAGTTGCAGGCGGTATCGGGCCCGATGCTGGGTATCGGATCTTCCGTATTGCTCGAGGAATCGCTGTTCGAGTCTGTAGCGGTGTTCAAATGCAATATCGCCCAGGGAGTTTTTGAGTATAAATTGCTGAAAGATCCGGTGTTCAAAACTTTTCTTTTCCCCTTCAAATTCTTCGAATTCCGTATCGGTGTCGATATAGGCGTAACCCAAAGTGGCTATGGCGTTTGCTGCAATATGGAAATTGGCTCCGGTACGCAGCAGCATCTGATTGAAATTACCGGCCACCTCGTAGTACCGGAATTGCGCCTCGGTATGAATACTCCATTTTTCCGAAATCCTGTTGGTTCCGAAATACATATACCATGCCCCCAGGCGGTCTTCTCCGGTATCCTGGGCAATGGCAGCGCTATGACCCGAAAGTAAAAGAGCCAGAAAAAGGCAGGTTAAGAATCTTTTCATCGCTTCACATTGTTATGGGTTAAAAAAAATCCTGCCTGTACCGGAGTACAGGCAGGACCTAAGTTGTTACATCCTGAATCAGGATTCCGGGATGTCTTTACTGTTCTTCATGTCGGGATCTGCAGGCTCCTTTTTCAGGTAGGTGTCCAGAAAGGTGAGGATAGATTGATATGCTCTGATCTCATTCTCCTTTTTATTAAATCCATGGCCTTCATCTTCAAAAAGTACATATTCCACAGGGACACCATTGGCTTTTACCCCTGCAACGATCTCATCCGACTCCACCTGAAGTACCCTTGGATCCTGTCCGCCCTGAAGTACCAACAGGGGTTTTGTTACCTGTTCGGTATGGAATAGCGGGGAAATGGCTCTTAGCCGTACAGAATCTGCAGAATTCGGGTCTCCCATTTCCTGGTACAAGGCATCCTTAAAGGATTCCCACCATGGCGGTATGCTTCTCAGGGTACGGATCCAGTTGGTTACCCCAAACAGATTGACCCCGACCTCGAATTCTTCAGGAGCAAAGGTCATGGCGGCCATAGTCATATATCCGCCATAGGAACCTCCCAGGATACCGATCTTTTCGGCATCGATATTATTTTGGGAAGCCAGCCAGTCTTTTCCGGCAATACAATCCTTCAGGTCTTTATCCCCGTGGTTCTGGTCATCCATGCGGTAAAAGGTCTTCCCATATCCGCTGCTCCCCCTGTTATTTACGGCCAAAACCGCATACCCGTGGTTAACCAGGTATTGAATGGTAGAAGAATAATTTTGTCTGGACTGGCCTCCGGGTCCTCCGTGAACCCAAACGATTGCCGGTACTTTATGTTCGGCAGTGGCTTGATGAGGTTCGTAATAGATGGCCGGAATCTCAAGGCTGTCAAAGGAAGGATATCTGATGACTTTTGCTGCTACAAGGTCTTCCTGGTTAATAGCCGGATTCAGCACGTCTGTTAACTGTTGTAGTGACCCGTCTTCAGGGTGGTAAGCCCAGGTGTTGGTTGGGGTGTGAGACCCGCCAACGCTTAACAGCATGCTGCTCTCATCTCTGGAAAAACGCACCCCGTTGATAAAGGCATCATCGAATTCCGGTAAATCCAGGGTTTCCCCGGTGTTTACCCGGGTAACGATCACCTTCGACCTGGCATCCTCGTTGATGCTGGTAATGCTGTAATTCCCGTCATGACTAAAACCAAAACCATTGATGTCCCAGTTTTCTTCTCTTACCTTCTCCCTGCTTCCGGATGCGATGTCATACTTCACGAGGTAACTGAATTCAGAGCCCTCGTCTGTGGTGTAGTACAAAGCACTGTTATCCGGTGCAAAATCCTGGGGACTATTCCCCGATTGGTTCTCATTGATCTGTACGGCCTCGCCGGTTTCCAGGTTCAGAAGAAACAAATCGCTATCATTGGTGTTGATAGGTTTTACATAGGCAAGGTATTTCTCGTCAGATGAAAGTGCACTGATCTGAACCCCCTCCTTATTGGTGAATACGGCTTCTGATGCATAGGTTTCCGTATCCATCTTAAAGAGGTCCATCTGGCGGGAATCCCTTTCATTACTCATGTAATAAAACGCATCCCCATCTTTACTCCATCCCCAGAAAAGCGCTCTTACTCCTTCAGCAGGTGTAAGCCGTTTAATTTCACTACTATCCTTGACAAAAATCTTGAAGATCTCATCCCCATTGTTGTCCATTCGGAAAAGTACCCTGTCGTCTTTTGGGAAATACGATATTCCCCAGGCTGAGGTACTGTCTGATTGTGTGATAGGTTCCGGTGCTCCTCCGGTAGAAGGAATACTGTAAAGATTGAAAATACCCGATCGGTTACTGGTAAGCAGTACTTTCGAATTGTCATGATTGAAGCCATTTCCCCAGGCCTCCTCGTTATTCATGAACTGCTCGATGCTGTACTGCGACACCTCCCGGTTATCAGTTTGAGAACCATCGGCCTTATCCTGCTTACAGGAAAACAGGATAAGACTCAATAGTGTGGTGTAAAAAAAAGATTTCATAATTTATTGGTTTTCAGCTACTCTAATCTAAGGAAAAAGTTTTAATCTCCTTAAATCTTTCGATATTTGTAGCTTCCATTTTTTCGCGATAAGCCGGCCAGTCATTCTTGTAGAACGCATTGGTGTGCTGTACCGTCTGGTCGAGAGCATCCTCAGCCTGTTTCATCAATTGGGTTTCCGTGTCGGTGATACCGGTCTTTCTGCTGCTCACATACCCTGAAGCCAGGCGGATTCGCGAGGTTACCGTAGGGTCATTGTTACGGGTAATTCCCTGGCGTTTGTCTTCTTTGCCAAAGATCTCATCAAGGATACTGTCAATCTTCTTAACGATCTCTTCTGAAGCTTCGATCTCTTCCTTAAAGGCCTCCTTATCTTCTTTCTTAAAATCATTTTTAAAAGATTCAGCTGTTTTTCGGCTCTCCAGCAGTTGCTGACTAAGGTCGGCAGTGAGTTGCTGCCAGGTTTCCAGCTGTTGTCCGGCCTGGTATACTTCTTCCAGGTCTGCCATATCATAGTCGATACGTGGATCGGTCTTTACTTCAATGCTGTTTTCAGAGACCTGGTCACCGTAGGTGAGTCTGAGGTTATAGGTGCCTGGAAGGACTTTTACACCTCCTGGTTCGCGGTTTGATTTGCGTATCCGGCGTGCAGGGCGGTCTGCGCCTTTTTCATCCAGATTCCAAAACATTCTGTGAATTCCCTTTTCTTCAGGGGCTTTTTGCTTCAGGGTTCTGATGAGCTTGTCACCTTTAAAGATCTCCAGGGTCAGGCTGTCCCATTTTACTTCGTTCTCTTGTTGTTCCTGAGTTTCTTCTCCTGTTTCTTTCTCGTTTTTATTTTCATCCGCTTTTTTGGCAGGAGGATTTATGAAGAAGGAGATCATGGCACCGTCCTGTTTGTTTTCTCCGGCGAACATGGCATCTGCCCCGAACCGGCTTCCTGTGGGTTGCTGGTAGGCTGCATCATATGCTGCCGGCGGGGTGAACAAGGCGATCTTACCGTTGAGGACATCTTTATTTGCTGCGATCTCCCTTAGCGGGCGGATGTCATCCAATACCCAGGCTGCACGGCCAAAGGTACCGATAACCAGGTCGCCTTCACGTTCCTGTATCGCCAGGTCCTTGGTGGATACCGAAGGGAAGCCCTCGGTCCACTTTTGCCAGTCTTCCCCGGCGTTTAAGGACAAATAGAGCCCGTCATCGGTGCCCATGAACATCAGTTTCGGTTCTTCGGGATCTTCAATGATCGAAAGAGCGTAGCTTTTTACATCGTTTTCATCCACGATACGTTCCCAGGATTTTCCGTAATTCTTCGTTCTGTAGGCATAAGGGGTGTAGTTGTACCTGCGATAGTCATTAGCAACAAGCAAGGCTTCCCCTTTATTGGTCTTTGAGGCTTTGATCTGAACGATCCAGCTGCCCTGTGGCAGTCCTTTGATGTTTTTGGTAACCTCGTTCCAGCTTTCACCGCCGTTGGTGGTATAATGCACCCTTCCGTCATCGGTACCTGCCCAAAGCATATCTTTTTCAACCGGGGAAGGCTCAATAACCAGGATCGTGGTATAATTTTCTGCTCCTGTAGCATCCAGGGTGAGTCCTCCACTCTCATCCTGCTTTTGCTTTTCAGGATCATTGGTGGTTAAATCCGGGGAGATCACCTCCCAGGTCAGTCCTTTGTCTGTGCTCTTGTGCACGAACTGGCTGCCGAAGTAGACCGTAGACGGGTCGAACGGATCCTGACCGATAGCTGCATTCCAGTTGAACCGGAGTTTCATCTCCGGATCCGGGTGGGTGGGTCGAACGGTGTAGTTATTTCCGGTTTCTGCATCGTATCGCGAGACATAACCCTGCTGGCTCATCGCATAACCGTATCGGGGGTCGTTTTGATCGGGAACCACATCAAAGCCATCTCCAAAGGCGATTTCCTGCCAGTAGGAATTGCGAATGCCCTGGTCTTTCCATACATAGGCAGGACCCTTCCATGAACCGTTGTCCTGCATTCCTCCGTAAACATTGTATGGAAAGTCGTTATCGGTACTGATGTGGTAGAACTGCGCCACAGGAATGTTTCCTATGAATCTCCAGGTCTTCCCTCCGTCGTGAGTGATGTTGAGTCCACCGTCGTTTCCATCCATCATAAAACTACCGTCTTCCGGGTGAATCCACCAGGCGTGGTGATCCGGGTGTACCCCGTTACTCACACCATAGGCCGGCATCAGGGCATCAAAACTTTTTCCTCCGTCTTCTGATACATTCACATAAGTAAAGATGGAGTAGAGGCGATTTTCATTTTCCGGGTCAACCGCCAGGTCGGAATAATAGAAGGGACGGTTACCGATCTCCTCCTTATCGTTCACTTTTTTCCATTTAAAACCACCATCCGTACTTTTGTAAAGGGCGTTCTTTTTAGATTCAATCAGGGCATAGACAATATTGGGCTTGTTCCTGGCCATGGCCAGTCCGATACGTCCGAGTTCTCCCTTGGGAAGTCCGTCTTTCTCCGTGAGTTTTTTCCAGTTTTTACCTCCGTCATGCGTGAGATAGAGACCACTGCCTTCTCCTCCGGATTTAAAAAACCAGGGGTCTCTTTTGTGTTCCCACATGGCGGCTATAAGTTTATTGGGATTCGAAGGATCCATGATCAGTTCTGCAGCTCCTGTTCTGTTATTTACAAAAAGGATCTTTTCCCAGCTCTGTCCGCCGTCAGTAGTTTTATAAATACCGCGTTCCGGATGCTCTCCCCAGGGAGATCCTATCGCAGCCACGTACACGGTGTTGGGATTTTCAGGGTCAATGATCACCCGGTGGATATGACGGGTTTCTTCCAGACCCATGGAGGTCCATGATTTCCCTCCGTCGAGTGATTTGTAAATACCGTACCCACCGTTGAGACTGTTTCTGGGGTTACCTTCTCCGGTACCTACCCAGATCACAGAGGGATTGGATTGCTGAATGGCTACTGCCCCGATAGATGCGGTAACCTCCTTTTCGAAAACAGGTTCCCATTTGATGCCTCCGGAAGTAGATTTCCACAATCCTCCGGAAGCGGTACCCACGTACATAATATCCGGGTTTTCTGTAACCACATCAATGGTGGTGACACGTCCGCTCATCCCGCCCGGACCAATATTTCTGGGTTTCATGTCCTGAACCAGGTCCATTGAAAAATCCTGGGCAAAACACATAAGTGATGCGAAGAGCATCACTCCTGTAGTAAAAAAGTTTCTCATAGAGTAAGATTCGTTATTTTTTCAGCACTAAAATAACGAAAACTCCTGCAGTAACTCTTAAAGACCTGTTAAGGGATGCTGCGAATTACAATTGTTTGCTCACCACCAGGTAGTCGCGGTCTACGGTGAATGAAGCCACCTTCTCTGTAAGTGGCATTTCTTTCCAGGTGGCGGTGGGGAAGATCCAGTCGGTGTGGCCGTTGAGGGTTACTTCCAGCGGCATATCGAATCCATTGACAATGTCGGTATAGCGGTAGCGCAGGGTATTGCCCTGTAATTCGTATTCAAATACGGGGATACGGGTGTCTCTGAGATACTGGTTGAAAAAAGCGGAAAGGTCTTTTCCGGTTTTTTCCGACAGGTAAGCTTCCACCTGGGCAGAACTCACGGTTTGATGGTAAAAGTCTTTATTCAATCCTCTTAGAATGTTGCGCCACTGTTGGTCGTCTTCCACCAGTTGCCGCAGGGTGTGCAGCATATTGGCCCCCTTGTAATACATATCGCCGGAGCCCTCATGATTTACATGGTAAACGCCAATAATGGGTTTGTCGTTCAGGATATTCTTCCGGGTTCCGGTAACATAGTCGGCACCGGCCTCTTTTCCGTGAAAATATTCCACGAAAAGGCTTTCGGAATAAGCGGTAAAGCTCTCGTGGATCCACATGTCTGCGATGTCAATATTGGTAATGTTGTTGGCAAACCACTCGTGTCCGGATTCATGCACGATTATAAAATCGAACTTGAGGCCCCAGCCCGATCCGGAAAGATCGGTGCCTCTGTAACCGTTCTGGTAACCGTTTCCGTAGGTTACAGAACTCTGATGTTCCATCCCAAGATAGGGGACCTCTACAAGTTTGTATCCATCTTCGTAAAAAGGATAGGGGCCAAACCAGTGTTCAAATGCTTCCATGGTTTGAGCAGCCTGTTTAAAATGTTCTCTGGCCTTTTCCAAATTGTAGGACAATACATAATAATTCATATCCAGCGGGCCTTTCTCTCCCTGGTAGACTTCTCCGAAGCCTACATAATCGCCTATGTTAATGTTTACCCCGTAATTGTTTATCGGATTGGTTACCCCCCAATGGAAGGTTCTTTTCTTATTGATTTTGTCGTGATCGATACCCAGCAGCCTTCCGTTGGAAACATCTACCAGGCGTTCCGGTACGGTCACACTGATCTTCATGCTGTCTGCCTCGTCGTACATATGATCCTTATTGGGCCACCATACACTGGCGCCAAGTCCCTGGCAGGAGGTGGCGATAAAATCCTCGTCATTGCGATCTTCCTTCCAGGATAATCCTCCATCCCAAGGGGCCCGAACCGCCTCTTTGGGGTGGCCGGAATAAAATACCCTGATCTCCTGGATACTGCCACTGTCTGCCACCTTTTCAAGATGAATGAAATGGGCATTGCCTTCAGACTCGACCTTAAGGGCTTTCCCTTCCTGTTCTACCCGGTCGATCTTCATGGGTTCCTGGAGGTCAACCTGGAGGACCCGTCCCGGTTTTAAAGCGGTAAATGCGATGAGATTACTCCCGGTGATCATTTTTTCTTCCGGTAACACTTCGATGTCCAGGTGGTAATAATTCAGGTCCCACCATTCCCGTTCAGGGGTTATACTCCCTCTTAGGGTGTCTTGTCGGGTAAACTGCTGTTCTTCTTTAAAGAGTTGTGCCTGGGTAAGCAGTGGAAGGATCAAAAGCAGGTAGCATATATTTTTCATAGGACGAACTTGTGTGCTGTAAAAATATCACATTCTTTTTATTTGACAGAAAAAAGGCCTTTCCGTGAAGAAAGGCCTTATGTTTTTTATGTATCAGGTGCTAGTCCCTGATGATACCTCCCGGAAAGCTCACTACGCTTTCATTGCCATTCTCATCAACGGCAGTTACGCCAAAGAAGAAATTATCGATTACGATCCCCTCCAGGGTATATGCTGTAACATCACCAACGTACCGGCTGTGGTCCCATGTTGGGCTGGTGGTATCTCTCCAGTAGATCTTATACCCGGAAGCGCCTTCTACCTTATCCCAGCTCAGTTTGGCTGCGGGTTCCACGATGCCTCCGATCTTCACATTATCCGGTGCAGGAGGCGCCCAGGCAATGGAGGCGAGATTGATAGCATTCACTGCGGTGAGTTTGGCAGCATATTCAAAATTGACGTGTTTTACCACATCGCCATACTCAATGCCATTCTCGGTGCGCAGGTCCTGGTGTTGCTGGGTGTAATTCTCATGGGCTTCCATAATACGCAGTCCGGCAAAGCCGGCATCGTTAAAGGGGCGGTGGTGGCCCCCACGACCAAAACGGTCGAGCCTGTAAATGAGCATGGGGTTCATTTCCGGCATATAGGTCTTAGTGGTTCTGTACACGTACCTTGCCAGCTGGCGACTGATGCCGTCGACTTCCCCTCCGAAGAAACGTCGGGCGCGACGCTGCTGTTCGGTTTCCGTAGGTGGTACAGGTTCTGAAAAGATCCTGAAATCCCGGTTACTCACCACGCCGTCTACCCCCCGGATATTCCCGATCATGTCATTATTAAAAATGCCTATTATATTCCAGTTCTGCTCCTTGGCATAGGCGGCAAGGCCTTTACCACCGAACAATCCCTGTTCTTCCCCGGAAAGTCCGGTAAAGATGATACTATGCTCAAACTCGTAATCTTTAAGAACACGCGCGGCCTCGATGGTACCGGCCATCCCACTGGCATTATCGTTGGCCCCAGGGGCATCAGAGGTGTTATCGTTGGGGTCAGATACCCTGGAGTCGATGTCTCCACTCATGATAATAAAGTTGTTCGGGTACTTGGTTCCTCTTTTAATAGCCACCACATTCACTACCCAAACATTTTCAAAGATCCTGTCGTTACTGCCTTTTTCCACGAGATTCTTCTGGTAGAAAACTTCCAGGCAGTTGTTACAACTTTCTGAGATCCGGTCAAATTCGGCTTTGATCCAGCGGCGGGCAGCACCAATTCCCCTGGTATCGGAGACCGTATCGCTCAGGGTGTGCCGGGTACCAAAATTGGCCAGGATACGAATATCACTTTCTATTCTTTCAGGAGAGACCTGGTCTATGATCTCGTAGATTTTCGGGTTTAACTGGGCAGAGCTCCAGCAGGTTACCAGGATGGCAACAGCAGTCAATAGGTAAGTTTTCATGTAAGTTTTTTGGTTAAAAATATAAATTCCTTCAGAAATGACTTAATAAAGTGCGTTTATCTTATTCCGGGAAACTTCTCCAGCAGTTGGTGTACCTGTTCGTTGGTGCGCACATAGTACCTGGCTTTGGTTTTCTGATAGCCCACTTTAACCGTATATGCGTCTTCGGGCATCTCTTCAAACATATACTCGTCTGTCCAGTCGTCTCCAATAGCGAAGAGAAAATCATAGGTGTCGTTCTGCGAGAGTAGTCGGGATAAAGCTCGTCCCTTATTCACATTACTGCTTTTGATTTCGGTGACCTTATTGCCTTTCAGGACGCTGAGTTCATTGTTGGAGATCAGGCTGGTTAATACAGTATTGAGTTCCATCACCCTGATTTCGGCCAGTTCGGGGTCGGCCTTGCGGTAATGCCAGGCCAGGGAATAATTTTTTTCTTCGATAAAGGTCCCCGGGGTGCGGTCTACGAAAGTTTCCAGGATGGGCCTGATGTTTTCCATCCATTCGGTTCGGATTCGTTCCAGGGATTCCCATCCTTTTTCGGCAGTATGCAGCCAAACTCCGTGGTCGGTGATCATGGTAAACCCGTATTTCCCGAACCATTTTTCCAGGGTTTTTCGGTCGCGCCCGCTAATGATGACCATATCGTTACCCGGGATCTCATGGATCTTTTTCAAAAGGGCGATCAGGCGCTCATCCGGACCGGCATCCTCAGGATTATCCCTGAACCCGGTGAGGGTACCATCGTAGTCCAGCATCATTAGCGACCGGTTGGCGGACTTGAATTCGCCCAGCATTTTTTGTTCCGTTTCCTGGCTCATACGCTGGGCCACTATGACCTGTCCAAGATTTTGAGTGGCCTTAAGCGACCTGAAAAATTCTGCAGCCCATTTGTCGATGCTATACCTGCGCAGTCTTTTCTGGAGTACCTTATTGCGTTTTTTCTGTTCTTTAACGGGCATTTCCAGTGCCTGTTTGATACTGTCTGCCAGATCTTCAAAATTATTGGGATTGATGAGGAGGGCTTCGTTCATTTCCTGGGCCGCTCCCGCCATTTCGCTAAGAATAAGGACCCCGTCTTTCTTTACCCTTGTAGCGATGTATTCCTTGGCTACAAGATTCATTCCATCCCGTACCGGGGTGATAAGGGCCACATCAGAAGAGGTATAGAGGTCGATGAGGTTATGAAAGGGGAGCGAGCGGTAAAAGTACCAGATAGGTGTCCAGCTTACAGTGGCAAACTGCCCGTTAATACGCCCTACCAGCTCATCGGTTTCCTTCTTTAGCAATTGATATTGGGGTACGTTGGATCGGGAGGGTACAGCAAGCATCACCAGGCGTACCTTTTGCTTGAATTGGGGGTATTTGTTTAAGAAATACTCAAAGGCTCGGATCCTGTTCGGAATTCCCTTGGTATAATCCATCCGGTCTATGGAGAGGATAAGTTTGGTGTCTTCATCTGTCTGAATATGATCGTCGAGGCGTCTTTGGAGGTCGGACCGTTCCGAAGGCGATTTTTCCAGGTGTTCCCTGGCCGCCTCGTGGAATTTGTCATAATCAATTCCCATAGGAAAAGAATCGACCTTTATGATACGATCCTTGTAAACGATCTCGTTGAAATTAACCTCCAGTCGCAGGATCCTTTTAACAGAACTCAGGAAATGCCGTTCGTAATCATAGGTGTGGAAACCGAGAAGATCGGAACCCAGCATGCCCTCCAGGACCTCTTCCCGCCAGGGGAAGGTTCTGAAGATCTCGTATGAAGGAAAAGGGATATGGAGGAAGAACCCTATGGATATATCGGGTTTTGATTCCCTGATCAATTTTGGCAACAGAAGGAGCTGGTAGTCGTGAACCCAGATGGTATCGCCGTCTTCTGCATGGTCCAGCACAACTTTTGCAAATTTTTCATTTACGGTTTTATACGAATCCCAATAGTCTTTTTCAAATTCGGTATACTCCATAAAATAATGGAACAGGGGCCAAAGGGTCCGGTTGCTGAATCCAAAATAGAATTTATCGATGTCTTCCCCGGTGAGGGGTACCGTAGCACATTTTTCTTTTCTCACCGCTACTTTGACCTCCTCTTTGAGCTGGTCGTTCAGTTCTTCCTCGGTTAACCCGGACCAGCCGATCCAAAGGCCATTACCTTCGGAGTGTACAGATTTCATCCCGGTGGCCAGTCCACCAACACTGGGGGTGATCTGAAGTTGTTCATCCTGAAGTTTTACCTGAAGCGGCAGTCGGTTGGAAACAATAATGGTTTTACTCATAATACGCGATAAATCCCTATTTTTTTGGTAATTTAATGATTTAATGACGGTTATTTGAAATATAATAGGAATTAATGGACAATCTTGACTACGGAATAATAGGGAATTGCCGCAGTGCGGCACTGGTCTCGAGGGACGGATCGATTCACTGGGCATGCTTACCGGAATTTGACTCTCCTTCGGTTTTTGCAAAATTGCTGGATGATGAGATCGGGGGCAGCTTCGGGTTTAAAGTTTCAGAAAAATACAGGATCTCCCAGGAGTACATGAGAAATACCAATATTCTCATTACCCGCTTTACCAATGGGAAAGACTGTTTTGAGGTACGCGACTTTATGCCGAGGTATAAAGAAGAGATCGGCAGCCATTACACCCCGCCTGATATCGTGAGGTATATCAAGCACATAAGCGGGAAACCAAAATTCAGGGTAAAGTATGATCCCAAGCTGGAATATGCCAAAGGGACCACCTCTACCTATATAAAAGACGAATTTGTGGAGAGCCTTACAGATAAGGAAAAATACGACACGCTTTTTCTCTACACGAATTTCGACAAGACTAAGGTGGTGCAAGGAGAGGAGATCATCCTGCATTCAGACGGGTTCTTTACCATGGGATATAATGAAAAGATCTTTCCGCCCACTACAGAAAGGGCCCACCTGGAATTGTCGCGCACCATGGTATACTGGCTGAACTGGATGGAACGAACCCCCTCCTACGATAAATACAACGATTATATTTCCAGAAGTGCCCTTACCCTGAAAATGCTCAGCTATGATAAGTCAGGGGCAGTACTGGCTGCCGCCACAACCTCCCTTCCGGAAACCATCGGGGAGGTGAGAAACTGGGATTATCGCTTTTGCTGGATACGGGATGCCAGCATGGTGATCAAGGTGGTTTCGGAACTGGGACATAAGAATATCGCCCGCAGGTACCTGCAGTTCATCATAGACCTGGTTCCCGATAAGGATGAGAAATTGCAGATCATGTACGGTATCAATAAGGAAAAGATGCTTACCGAGGAAACCCTCGATCACCTGAAGGGGTACAAGAATTCGCGTCCGGTACGTATCGGTAATGCGGCCTATGAGCAGCGGCAAAATGATATCTACGGAATCCTGATGGATGTGATCTATGAACAGGTAGCAAAATTCAAGAACGACATAGAAAACAGTGAAGAACTCTGGGCGATCACCAAGGGTATCGTCTGGGTGGTGAACAGGCACTGGAAGGAACCGGATAAGGGAATCTGGGAATTTCGTACTGAAGAAAGGCATTTTACGTTTTCAAAGGTGCTTTGCTGGGTGGCGGTAGACAAGGCTCTTAAGGTAGCTGATCTGTTAGGGAAATACAGGAGAAGAGGTCGGTGGCTTCAACTGGCAGAGACCATTAAGGAGGATATCCTTAAAAATGCGTGGAATGAGGAAGCCGGAGCTTTTACGCAAAGCTATGGATCTGAAGACCTCGATGCCTCGGTATTGCTTATGGAACCCTATGGATTTATCGATGCGATGGACCCTAAATACGTAGACACCGTTCACGCCATAGAAAGAGAACTGAGTTTTGACGGATTGCTGTACAGGTACAAGAATAAGGACGATTTCGGTTTGCCCTCTTCTTCTTTTACCATATGTACTTTCTGGTTTATCAATGCCCTGAATAAGATCGGGGAGACTGACAGGGCGGTAGCGTATTTTGAGAAGTTACTCTCTTACAGCAACCACCTGGGGCTTTTTAGTGAGGATATCGATTTTAAGACCAAACGCCTTCTCGGTAATTTTCCGCAAGCGTATTCTCACCTGGCTCTTATTGAAACTGCGGTAAATCTCAACAATTCCATCTCCCACCAGGATACGGTCATGGGAAAAATGCACCGTTAATACATACTGATCACAGAAAACCGGGCCCCCATAGAGGGGTACCCGGTTTTCAAGATCTAACCAACCACGATCTGTTTTATATTCCGGAAATTATTCCGTTCAGTGAAAAGCGCGTCATGGAAGCCCCTGCCTGAAAGCCGGTGCCCAGCCTGGTGGTGAATGACCCTTCGGCACTGCTGTATTGCCCGGTACCTCCTGTAATCTCCAGCTGAAGCAGGTCGTTGTCTTCGTTTAAGACGCCGTTTCCGGGGAAGTTGGTATCGGTGACTCCCGAGTTATTAACGAACGAATTTCCCTCATTATCATTAGAAGCGTTCTCATCTTTTTCCCGCAGGAATAGCTGGTTTCCGCTGGCATCCTCTATAATGATCTCGATCCCTGAGATTCCCGCTGTTTGTGGCACCCCGCAGTAGGAGATATCTACCGAATAATTTCCAAGGACCGCACTGGAGCCTTGTCCACTGTGCTGGAAGAGAAAATTGCCTCCCCCGCACCCCTGATCCTGGGAAAGGGAGTTCAGGTTTGCTGTAAAACTCAGGTCTACCGGGGTAGGAGCATCATTTAAGGGCTCATTAAGATTACGGGGAGTAGGTGGAGTTCCGGTTAAATCGTCTACGTCGTCATTGCTGCAGGAAAGCAGCAGTCCTGCGATACACAACAGTGTGAACAGGCGGTTTAAATTAAAAGTTTTCATGATGGTGATTTTTGATTAATGAATGTTTTTTGTGATCGTGGAATTGATCCTTACGAAGATGCGAAAAGGAAGCAGGGGACAATAAGCAGCTATGTGGTAAAAGGTTGCAATCACGGGGTGTACCTATGTTGCACACTGCAATTATGTTGTATGGAAATCAGGGTTGGAGTGTGGAAGGAGGAAGTTGGAGGTCGCGAAGGATATTGCGGAAATCGGTTCTGTTTTTGTATGCACTGAAATGGTAATTGCCGGCCAGGTCCGGAGGAAGCACTCCTGTTTCGAGACCGGTTTGCAGCAGGTTCAACGCTTTATCATCTTGTGAAAGCATCGCGTAACACTCTGCCTGTTCGATGATGTTCTGACAGCGTTTTATACGCAGTTGCAACAAGCCGTTGGTACCGGCGGCGGCAAAGGCCGAATCGGCTTTCACGGGATGGAATTCCCCACTTAGCTCCCCGAAAGTCTTAAAGGATCGAAGTGCTTCCTGCTGGCGATGTTCCAGGGTATGTACCTTAAAACTCAGCCAGTGACTCCATCCGTGTTCCGGGAGGATTTCCCTGCACCTTTCACTTTCCTGAAGGGCAAGGTCCATTTGTCCGTTCTGAAAATACAACCTGGCACTATGGTACCTAACAGTATAGGAAAGGGGGTCCAGCTCTAAGGCTTTGTTCATCTGTTGCCTTGCCTTAAGGGTGTCCCCAAGGATCCATTTCAGGTTGGCGTGATACATATAACTTTGGGATAGGTTGGGGTTGATGCGGATGCTTTCTTCAAAGGTGCGGTCGGCCAGGGTCCAGTTCTTATCCATAAAACCATAAATGGCAGCCAGCAGGGTTTTTGCCTCGGCAAGCCCGGGATCACTTTCCAGGGCTTTTTCAGCCAGGGATACGGCGAGGTTCCTGGCCCGCTCGTTTTCGATCTCGTTCTCCAGTCCCATCAGGAAATAGGTTTCCGCCAGCCCGGTATAGGCCTTTCCATAGGTGGGATCCTCATTTATGGCCTCCTGAAAATAATTGAGGGCCCGCACGTATCCCGCACCGGTTCGTTTTTTGAGTTCAAAGGTTCCTAATGAATACATTTCAAAGGCCTTCAGGTTTTCGGTTTGCTGCCCCTGCAAAGAAGCTGCCTGGACGTCGGTAAGCAGCTGGTGCACTTCTGTAGCAATATTCAGGGCGATCTCGCTCTGTACGGCAAACAGGTCGGTGATGCGCCGGTCGTAATTCCTGCTCCAGATGGTCTGGTCTTTGGAAGCGTCTATTAGTTTGATGTTGATACGGGCCTGATTGTCGTAGCGCTGTACGCTGCCCTCCACGATGTACTGTACCCCAAGTTCATCGGCGATCTCACTCAGGGAATGGTCCCCCCGGTTCCTGTAAACCTCCGACGAGGTCCGGGAGATCACCCGGATGTCGCTTACTTTGGAAAGGCGATGCAAGAGGTCGTCCATCATACCGTCTGCAAAAAAACGGGTGTTTTCATTATTGCCCATATTGGAAAAAGGGAGTACGGCTATGGATGGTTGCCCGGGAAGTGCTGCTTCCTGCAAAGGGGAAAGCCTGAAAATGACCAGGCCGATAATCACCGCTGCCGCCACAGCAATCCATGTCGCAGGCCGTAACAAGAATTTAGGAACCTCCCGGTTTTTAGAAGATCCTGTGGGTTTGACCCTTATACCTTCCGAATTCGGAAGCGTCATATCGGGATTGCTGAGGTAGCTTTCCTTAAATGCCCCGGGGGTCATACCGTAATAACGATGGAAACATCGGTGGAAGTAAGAAGGGCTGTGAAACCCTACGCGGTAAGCGATCTCAGAGGTAGTGGCTTCGTCGTGCTTCAGCATCTCCAAAGCTTCAGTTAACCGAACTCTTCTTATGAAAACACTGGCCGAATGGCCCAACAGCGATTTTACCTTCCGGTGTAATTGTGAACGGCTGTACCCTGCAGCCCCGGCGAGTTCATTAACTCCGAAGTCTTCTTCTTCAAGATGTGCTTTAACCAGCTGTTCCAGCCTGTGAAGAAACTGTTCGTCTTTGCTTTCCCTGATGGGCGTACCCATGTAGCGGAGGGTTTGATTGGTTTTGATTGATATTTTAAAGCTACTAAATATTACAGTTTAAAACTGTTAAGGAGTTCTTATTGTTACTCCTACAGGTCTGATTGTTTATCCGGGGGTTATTTGCTGATTATGACATGATATTATGTTAATCACCCGATAATCAGCAAAATAAATAAGGGTTTTACAATAATAATATAGAATATTTTCTATATTTAAGGTAATTCTCCATACCCCGGGGAATTCCCATATGAAGCGAATACTGATTCTAAATGTGGTTCTTCTGAGCTTTCATCAGGGTATATCCGGGCAGCATTTCCGGCTCGAGGATTTTGGTAAGGATCGCTGGCTGCGCTACCAGGGTAGGGTAAGTGCTATGGGGCTGTGGTACGACGGGGGAGCACCCCGTGATCCCTTTTCATATATGATCACCGGAAGTCTTAATTTTACTTTTGCAGGTATTTACCACCTTCCTCTGGCCTTTGCGTATAGCGATCAGGAATTCCGGATGCCCTCTCCCGTTAAGCTTAACCGTTTCAGTTTACATCCTTCCTATAAGGGCCTGAGGCTCCATCTTGGCGATGCGGCTATGAGCTTTACCCCCTATACCCTCAACGGACATCAGTTTACGGGGGCAGGGCTGGAGTGGCAAACAGAAAAGCACTGGAGTATTGCCTTAATGTACGGAAGGTTGCTTAAGTCAAAGGCCTATAATGCGGAGGAGCCCTCCGGGGTACCTGTCCTCAAGCGAAAAGGGTATGGTTTGCAGCTGGGCTATGACCGGGGAACCTGGCAGCTCAAAGGAAATGTCTTTTCAGCAGCCGATCTGTTGCCCAAAGGGATTTCCGGCGATCTGCTTAATTACCCCTTTCCCGAACACAACCTTGTGATCGGGTTACAGGGCCGATTCCCGACACCTGGCAAGGGAACACTCATGTTTGATCTGGCAAACTCTCAGATAACCGTGAAGTCCGATGAGCTCAAGAAGTATGGTATATCCCAGGAAAATGACAGTCTCTCTTTAGCAGCTCCTTCCGGTTTTAAGGCTATGAAGTTCAACCTGGCTTATCCTGCATTTCATGGGAATCTCTCCTTGATTTATGAGCGCATTGACCCCGGATACCGGACGTTCGGGGCCTACTATTTCAATGCCGACCTGGAAAATATCAGTGCCTCTGTGACACAATCCCTTTTTAGCGGGAAGGTGCATCTCAGCCTACGGTCGGGAATACAAAGGGATAACCTGGATAAGGCAAAGAAACAGGAGTTACAACGTCATGTGCATGCCGTTTCCCTTCAGGTTAATGCGGGCAAGCGTCTTTCCATGCAGGGGGCGTATTCTAATTTCAGGAGTTTCACCAATTCCAGGAATCAATTTGATAAGATCAACCAGGTAAATGAACTTGAAATGCCGGACACCCTGAATTACCGTCAACTTTCGGCTCAGGCTTCGCTTTCAATGAACTACAGGTTGGAAGGTGATGAGGGGAATACCAGGTCTGTTTCCTTTTACTCGGGCTACCAGGAGAACCGAAATGAAGGCGGTACCGGAGCAATACCCGAAGACAGGAATCAATTCCTTCAGGGAAACCTCTCCTATCATTCCCGGCTGGCATCTTCCGGATGGAGTTATACAGTAAACTGTAATAGCGCTTTGAATCTGAGCTCACAGGACACCTATTTTATATGGGGCCCGGGCCTGGACCTGGGGAAACATTTCTTTTCTGAAAAACTCCGTACCGCGGTTTCATTTTCCTATAACAGCAGCAAAAGCAGGTCTGAAACAAATACCAGGGTCTTTAATACCCGTATCAATGGCACCTACCAGATACATCCTGATCATGCCTTCAGAATTTCAGGGCTTTTTCAACACCGCGATCCGGGGGCGATGAGGTCTCATGACCTGACCCTGCAAATATATTACCAGTACACCTTTGACAACCTGAGGATTCATCTGGATCCTAAATCCGGGGTACGGGACCAAACCCCGGTAAGGGTGAGTTTCAGGTATCGCAATGTATCCTATTCGGGTACCCTGCCGGAGGTGAACCGGCAGATCGCCCTGGTAAGCCAAATGCCACAGTTTAAAAAACTGCCTCCTACGGTTCAGCACGATCTGGAGGTATTGCGCCAACGGTACCTGGAGCAGGAGAAAAGAGCGGGGTATAAAATACACGCCCTGAATTACCTGAAGGTACTCTATGACTATGGCGATATACTGATGGATTACTACACCTATGCCGATAAGACCATCAGAAAGATCATCCACGATATGAAAAGGACCGATCGTGAACTGGAACGCCGTTATGTGACCAGCTATCACGCCTTTCATGACCGGGAAGAAGAAAGGGAATGGGTACACGATCCGAAAGCGGTTCTTGAAGAATGCACCCGAAGGCTCAAAGCACACCGTTGGCTGGAGCGGGAATTCAATACCTACACAGGTATTGGGTTGGATCGAAAGAACCCACCCATGATTCGCACGTATATGGATGCCCATCTTGGGCGGTATTTTAAAACCATCAGTAAGAACACTTCCCCCGAAAACATCATGGAAGTCATGGAAACCAGCCTGATCGATCACTTCTACCGGTGGTCTCTGAAATACACCCCTGACCAAAAAGTTGAATTGCGTTATCCCCCGGAAAATTAAGTGGCTTATGAAAAAAGTATGTTTTTTAATTTTATTCATCCTGTTGGCGGTTGCAGTCCGTGCCCAGGTATTTCCCGTCACAGCAGACCTCAGGGTACAACCGGTTCATCTGCAAAGACTGAGCGACCTCGGAGGATTTGGATCTTCGCCTTATCCTGTTCAGGTTCATCTGTTACTCAACGACCTCAGTATAGACCAAAGAAGCGTTACTTTAAGCTATTCTCTGAGGGGGGAGGGCATTTTTGTGGAAACCAGGCCACAATTGACTACCAGGTCGCTGACCCTGGAAAGTGGTATCCTTTTTACGGTTCCAGAGGCCTTGATATCCTCCGGATTTACCCCGGGGAATCTATCGGGAAATAACCAGGTGGGATATACCGACCTGCTTCCGGAAGGGACTTATGAGATCTGTGTGGAAGTTATTGATGTTTTGAGTCAGCGCAAGCTCTCCAACACGGTATGCAAACAGGTCTACCTAACCCGCAATGAACCTCCCTTGCTGATCTTTCCGGAAAAGGGGGCTGCCATCACTTCCGTTTTACCGCAATCCCTGATGTTTCAATGGGCTCCCAGGCATAGCAATGGGGGGATGTTTTCCTATCATTTTTCCCTGGTTGAGGTTTGGGATGTTCACCAGGATCCCCAGGCAGCATTTATGGCATCGCCCCCCATATTTGAAACTACCACAACGCATACCCAGTTGCGATATGACCATCAGGCCACTCCACTTATCCCGAACCGGAGGTATGCCTGGCAGGTACGTGTGCTGCCCGATAATGATAATTTTACGGGAGGTAGTTATACCAATAACGGGCGCAGCGAGATCTTTTGGTTTGATTATGTGGAAACCTGTAAAATGCCACTTGCGATCTCCCATGAGGTGAAGGGAAAAAACCAGGCAAATATTTCATGGTCGGATGCTTCCTTTGATCTGGCGTACTACGTTATACGCTACCGGAAAAGCGGGGAGGATAACCAATGGTTTTACAGCAGGACCACCCTTAATCAGCTTACCCTGTGGGGGCTTGAGGCAGCAACGGAATACGAATACCAGGTCTTAAAGCAATGTGAATTACAGGAATCCGCATACAGCGCTTCCGGGTTTCTTACTACCGGGAGTTCGAACCAGTTAAGCGACCTGTATGACTGTGGTATTGCACCGGAGATGAACGTAAAGGCACAGTTTCCCCTGCCCAGGCTGGCCGTTGGGGAGCAGTTCAGGGCCGGTGATTTTCTGATCACCGTAACCGAGGTAAAGGGTGCAGACGGCAGGTTCTCCGGTAAGGGGGTGGTGGGTATTCCTTACCTGGCCAACATCAGGGTAGGGGTGCGTTTCACGAATGTTTACATCAACAGGGACCGGCAACTCGCTTCCGGGGAGGTCAGGACGGAGTACGACAGGAACTGGAGAAACATGCTGGATATCGATCAGGCGGCCGATGTGGCGGAAGACATTGCTGATGCGATTTTCGGGGATGATGATCACCTGTTAGCCCCCCTGGATTTTGAGATCACCGCGGAGGCCATCAGTGTTGAGGATGGCAGGATTCTCATAACGGCTCCGGATGGCAGTATCACCGAGATAGATCATGACCAGGGAGATACGGTACTCATTACCGATGCATCTGGAGATCAGTGGCAGGTGGATGCCAACGGGGAGGTCCTGCAGGTGGGAGAGGGAGCACCGGGAGGTCCGGTGACTGCTGTTAATACGGAGGGGGTGATCTACAACTCTCAGGGGCAAGCAGAGGTAACAACCCTTGCCCCGGAGGGGATAAATGCCAGGTTTTATCTCGGGCCTGAAAGCCGGTACGCCATGGATGAGGTCAACCGGGAGTGGAAAAAGGCCGTATACCCCGGGATTTCTGATACCCGGGGAGAAGACTATTTCCCGGTACACAAGGCGGTGATCTCAGGCAGGGAAGAGGTTTTTTACGCAGCATTGGAGGTTAAGCGGTCTTCGTTTCATGCAGACAGCCTGGTGGTTAAGACCATGGAAGGGCGAAAGATCGCTTTTTCCTTTTTAGAAGACGGACAGATCCTGACCATCCGGCTCCGGGGATTGGCCGATACCCTGGAAGAACAGGTTTTGCTATGCTATCCGATGAAAGAGGAGGAAAAATATGAGGTTATCGGGATGTTCTACCTCCACCATTTGCAGGCCCACCGGGAAATAGGCTTAAGTGTCACCGGAGCAGGCCATGGGGCCGTACCGGAGCACCTGGAATCCATGCTGAAGTCGGTTTACGGCCCAATCGGGATCGACTTCAGGCTGCATGATTCGGGGACTTTTGTGCCGGATCCCGCCTTGTGGGATAGCCAGGAACGCAATGGACTTTTGGATTATCCCGGGAGTGGCCTGCTGGCCGATTATCCCCCTGAATTCCGTGATTTTCAGCGGCATTTTATGGTGTCCGGACTTTTTTCAGAGCCTGAAGACTACCACCTCTTTTTCCTCCAGGGAGCCATCTCCACTACAGCAGGTATTGCCGGGTTCATGCCTCCGGGCCGGCAGTGGGGGTATGTATTCGCCCGGGGAGACTCCGAACATAAGCCGGATGCGGCAACCATAGCCCTCCATGAGATCGGACACGGGATCTTTGGCCTGCAACACCCCGAAGACCCGGGAGCCACCGGATTGCTCATGAACCAGGGGCCAGGGGTGGAACTCACCTACCGCGATTGGAAGGTGATCAATGACAATGGCTTAACCCTGCATTGGTTTGACCGGGACGATACCAGGGAAATAGGAGGGAAGACCTGGTTCACTCCCGACTGGAAACCCTTCCGGATTCCGGAAACCAGGGTCATCAGCAGCGACCGGGTAGAAGGGGTGGTTGAAGGTGCCGTTCCCGGGTTTAAAGTGAACGGAACCTATTACCATGCCCGAATGGGCGGATCGGGTTTCGAGGGGTATTTCGACGGGTCTGGAGCAGCGTATCCGGTAACAACGGTAAGGGATATTGAAGATGATGCTGAGGTCTACCTTTTTCAGTATAGCGGAGGATGTGGCTATAACAGGTATTTCAAGGCACCGTATTACCGGGTGAAAACCGGCCTGGAAGGAATGGAGCTTGACTCGGACCCGGGGATTGAATTCGTTGCCCGTATTCCCTGTGATGGAGCGGTGCAGGCAGAGAACCTGTTTTTAAAAGCCGTTTGTGAGGCTTCAGAAGACCTGGAACCGACTCCTGAAGAGATCGAACAGCTAAAGCATCTGCTCCAGGCGGCCCATCGGCGTAGAGCAACCCTGGGAGAACGGACAGGAATGCCCAAAGGAGAATTTTACCACCTGATCAATTTTGAGGAAGAAACCCTGGGAGAACAGGAACAGGTGCTGGAAGACAAGTTATTCCTGCTTACATCGCTTACCGGTATAAACTTCTATGTGATGGCCCACCCCAGGGATGGCCCGGAAAGGATGGCTGATGTGAAGCAGTTGGCCCGCCTCCTGATGGAAGGTGTGCCGGAACTGCAACAGGGAAGATCGGTACTCATCCTGGCGGCTTATAATACATTAAGTACCCCTGGCGGTGAGGTATCCTGTGTTTACAGTGGCATGTCGCTTTCCAGATCTGACCTGATCCCTGCGCAAAGCCTGGAATCAACAAATTTCAAGAGCCTCTCCGACCTGGTGATATCCACATTTTCGGCTTTAGAGAAACCCTTTGGTATCAGCCGGTTCTACATCAGGGGCAATAAGGAGATCCTGAAGACCGAATCTAGGAATGCGCAGGGACAATTTGTTCGCGGATTACCCTTCATCTATAAAGCCGAGTTTTATGAAAGTCCTTACCTGCAAAGGGTAGAGGAATTGCAGCAGTCTATAGGGGCATTAAGGGAGATGGAGGCGGAATATGCCGCCAGTGAGGTGGCTGCGGAGCGGTATATGAAACTGCGGGAAGAGAGCGTTTCGGAGCTCAACCATACCATTAATACCGCGCTTCAAGAAGAGCACCGGGCCTTGCAGGAGAATAACAGGGAATTTTGGGAGTTCAGGAATTCGGGCCTTGGGAACCTGAGGGAAGGACTGCTGGCAGATAAGGAGAAATTACACGCCTGGTTTGGGTAAGGGAAAGAGGGAGAATACTTCGAACGATGGAAGATGCTGTTCGGTACATCGCCCCTTGGCGAAGCCGACTTTTACGATTTTGATCCCTATATCCTGACCGACGATGTGGTGTATACCTCCCTGGATGTGCTGGCCCTGGTGCCTGACCCGAGATGGGAGGCGGCAATGGAATTTACCGGCCTGGTGTATGCCACTCTGCGCAATGATATGGATGCCGCGGTAATGTATAACGCGGCTCTAGCCATTCCCTTTTCTTCTGCCAGGATCTTCCGGGAAAGTCTTCCTGATGGCTTTGCCACAGTGGCCCGGCTGGAAGGTGAAGACCTCTTGTTTTCGACCAAGCCCGTGGATCAGATCGAATCCGGGGAACTGCAGCTCACCCCGGTACTTACCGGGAATGAAAAAGTGGCCCGGCGCATTGAGGAGGTGGGGTATTCCCATTTCCGCGATACCGAGGCCATTAAGCGCCTGTTAAATCAGCCGCTCATCAAAAGACAATGGAACAATCTTTTGGAGGTACCCTGGGAAAGCCTTCCGGATTGTTACCGCTGCGAGAGGGATGCCCTGGAGTTTTGGGAAGATGTAACGGAGGAGGCCGTGCATTACCGCTCAGGAGATTATTATATAAAACACCTGGAAGCTACCGGGGAGATCCTGGTAGGGGACGTCAGAAAAAAAGAGGTGGTGGCTTTTTTCAGGGGTGTGGAAAACACCGGGGTGCTGGAACAACATTCTTATGCGGATATTCTAAGAACGGTAAAGCGGTATTTCGGGATCTCAGAAATGCCTTCAGGGGTCACCTTTAATTTTTCGAACGGACTCTCGCTTGCGTCTTCCCCCGAAAAATGCACTACGGTAATTGGGAACTATGCCACAAACGGTCGGGGAAGCGGGGGAGATATGAAAGGCTTTATTCAGGAAATTCTCTTAAATTTAAAACACCAGGATTTCGAAGGCCGGAAGAACGGGTTTAATGTGCTGAATGTGAGTGATGCAGCATTTATGGATGCCCGCGATTTCTGGGAAGACATCAATAAACCCTGGCTGCTGCGCGCTATTGAAAGGGGAGATGCCATCTATGCCGGGACGGACCCTATGGATTTGAGTAAGGTATTTAGAATTTTAGATGAGTTTAATTCTCCAGTCATAAGAACTGCAGCAGAATTAGAGAAAAATTTAAAATCAATAATGATTAATTCTAATGAATATGAAAACCTAACGGGCTTAGGGAAAGAATTAAAGCTGTTATTTGAAAATGGTTATTCTTTAGAATTAGAAAAATACATCTTTATTAAAAATGATTAAAAAGAATGGATATTATTATTCAATGCCTTTGGAGTTTGAAGAAGAGCATGCTGGTGTTGTTATTAAAAAGAAATATTTTCGATTCTTCGTTTTTGATGAAAACGGACATATTTATTCAAATATAATTTGGGAGAATAATAAATTAATAAAAGAAGATATTCTATACAAATTGGGAAATAGTAATGTTGTTTACCAGTTAAACAATAATGTTGTTGAAATTATTTCAGAATTTAGTGAAAGAAAAGAATTGAATATTGTTACTCCGGATTATTTCTATGATTGTGATTTAATCGAATACCATTTCCACCCCTGGGAGTAGCGTCTGCTTAGGCGGCGGGTGAAATGACGTTCTAAAAAGGAAAACCGATCATTCGATCAGTTTTTGGGTAAAGGAGTTTACAAACAGGATACTTCCCAGGTCGCCGTATCCCTCAAAGGCATTCACCCCCAAATGGCGGAGGCTGTCTTCGTGGAATCCAATGATGGTTAAACCGGCATTGGCAGAGTTGGAATTGATTATGGATTTATAGGATTTCCCTTCCTCCTCCACCAGGATTTTAATATTCTGCCAGGTGATGGGCAGTCGGCCCTTCTGGATCAGGTCTTCATTTGCCTTTTTACCTCTCCAATTTCATCCTGTTTACAGATATCGAAGATTCGGATGTCCGAGTTTTTCCAGTCCGGGTGCCCAAGGAGGATAAAACTTAAAATGATCATGAGGTTCGCATTGGCGGCATCGGTGGTTTTGATCCAAATGTGGATCCCGTTTTTGTAAATAACGGGTTTGCGACTCGAGGCGAGAATACAAACATCAAAATTCCCCGAATTGATCAGCTTAAAGTTATCAATGATATCATTTAATTCTGCAGGGTTTTCCTTGTCGTATTCCAGTATCAGCATATTATTTTCCATTCCCGAAATACTGGGTATCTGAATAGCGTGGGCTATGGCAGAGGTGTAGGATGGAGAAATGATGGTGTCTATATACACATGGCCTTCATCTCCGTAATTATGAATCAAACGCCTTAATTCCTCGTGGGATCTCTCAAACGTATTCTTGGAGCAGTATTCCTCTATCCTGTGCAAATAGGTGCCGAAGCCGTATTTATAGGAGATCCAGTTGGTTAATTTAAATGCGTTATCGCGCTGAAAGGAGTTTTTAGATAAACAGATCACACTCGGCCGCCAGTCGGTGGTCGATCTTACCACCTTTCTTTTCTGGAGGTAGAGCTGAAGGTTTCTGTTGATCTGAAAGATGGTATTGGTAAAAATAGAGGAGATGCCCTTTCTGCTTCTGTGGATGTGATTTATGTACAGGTACAGGAGGATCATTACGGCAAAAGCCAGAAGGCTGTATGCCGGACTTATCTTGAACATCACCCACACCGAGGTTATTGCCCCTGCCAGGGAAATATACCATTTCGATTTAAAGGAGGGGCGGTAGGATGGGGACGAGCCAAAGTGATTGAGGAAGGAGATCAGGCAGAGGGAACCATAAGTGATCATGAAGAACATCGAAATGATCTGGGCCACGATATCCACATTTCCCAGGGCTACAAAAACCAGTGCGATCATACAGGTTACCAGGGAGGCATTCACCGGTTCGGCGTCCTTTTTCCGGGATTGACTCAGCCAGTGGTTAAAACTTTTAAAGGGTAAGGACTTATCGTTTGCCAGGGCCTGGAGGGTGCGGGGTGCCACCATCACCGACCCCAGGGCAGAGGAAATGGTGGATGCGGCGAGCCCCAGGGGGATAAACAACCACCCCCACAGGGCGATATCGCTCATCACAAACTGGTTCCCGGCTAATACTTCCGGGGCTGCGGAATTGGCAAGTTTTAAGGAAATAAAAAAGTAAATGATCATTCCCAGGATCGTGGCTGTTACCGTACCAAAAGGAATGGACCTTGCCGGATTGATCAGGTCGCCAGACAGTCCAACCCCGGCGGTCATTCCGGTAAAGGCCGGGAAAATAATGGCAAAAACCAGGTAGAACTGCTCCGGGTTTCTGAATTCTGCATTGGCAAGGTTAAATCCCACCTCATTGCTGCTTTCGGGGCTTCCCAGGAAAAAAAGTACGATGGAGGTGGCCAGTATGGCTACTACAAAATAAATGGCCTTTACCCCCAGGTTAGCACCCTTTCGGAGAATCAATACAGATAAAAGAAGCATCATTGGAATGCTTATCACCTGCCTTGGTAGTGTAAAATGATACGCTTGCAGGATGTAGTCGAAAAGGAACTGAAAGGTTTCGGTAAAGGCGATCACATAAAAGGCCACGCTTATGGCCTGCGACAGATACAGGGCGATCCCGATGGTGGCTCCGATGTTCAAACCAAAGGATCTG
The DNA here is from genome assembly GCF_020166515.1 of Robertkochia flava. Taxonomy (GTDB): domain Bacteria; phylum Bacteroidota; class Bacteroidia; order Flavobacteriales; family Flavobacteriaceae; genus Robertkochia; species Robertkochia flava. The sequence continues at coordinate 71,483 of NZ_JAINZT010000007.1, forward strand.
GAAATGATAAAATACTCACCACCACCTTCAACCCTTTTATTGGTGGCGAGTTCCGAAATGGCCAGGGAGGTTGGAATGGTCACCAAATGACCCAAAATCAATATGAAGATCACTCCGATAAAACCTACCGTACCCACTGCAAATCCAAAACGCAGAAAGAGGATGGCTCCCAAAATGGTAGACATTGCCGTGAAAAATACCGGTGCTGTACCAAATTTTTTAACCGTCTGACCCATAATATTTTTTTGCCTGATGCTATTACCCGATTCCGGATGCTTAATTATCCAGAGTGCTGCTGCTGTTCATTTCATTACGGCGAGGAGAAAAGGTTTTCTTTTCACCCGAATTGTAATCTGCTCTTTATAAGAGTGTTGCTTTTGCAATTTACTACAATGTAGCTAAAAACCGACAATTAACATGGATTAGTTAAGGATAACCTAAGGGACTCTTAAAGATAAAGAAAGCCCGGGCGATTACAGGTGTTTTTTGGAGAAGGCCTTCCTTCTTGTATTGGCCCCATGATTTGTTTTCTGAGAAAAATCCTCTTTTCGTTTCTCATTCAAAGCATATTTGAGAGCGCCTATCGGGGATTCCAACACAGGAAGGAAAGGACGGATCAGAACTTTTAGCATTTCTTTAACGACATAATCCGTTAACTTTGAGCGACCCTGAAACCACCTTAATTACTTGTAACTGATCAATGAAGCATTTCTACTCCCTATTCCTGTTCCTTTTTGTGTTTGGTGTAAACGCCCAGCAAGGCGCTAAATCTTTTACTGTGAAATATACCCAGGCTGCCTTTAAGATCGATGGTATTCTGGATGAAAAGGAATGGGAATCGGCCGACAGCGCTCATGATTTTATGCAGTACTTCCCAACCGATAGTGTTTTGGCAAAGCGGCAGACCGATATTAAAATGCTTTTCGATGATACAACCCTTTACCTGGGGCTTACCATGCAGACCCCGGGCGATAATTATATAATTCCGTCCCTGCAGCGTGATTTCCGGGCCGGAGGGAATGATAATATCAGTCTGATCTTCGATACTTTTAATGACGGTACCAATGCCTTTCTCTTTGGGATCAATCCCCTGGGAGTACGACGGGAGGCCCTGATCTCCAATGGGGGTTCGGACCTGAACGGTTTCACCACCACATGGGATATCAAATGGCAGGGAGAAACCCGCGTGTATAAAAACTATTATACGGCCGAGATCGCCATTCCGTTGAGTTCCCTGAAATTTAAAAATGGAGAGACCACCTGGCGTTTTAATAGCTATCGTTTCGATATGCAGGAAAATGAGCAGAGTACGTGGTACCGAATTCCACAGAATCAGCTCATTTTTAACCTGGCCTTTATGGGGGACATGCATTTTGAAAAGCCGCTGAAGCGTTCCAGAACTCCGATCGCCCTGATCCCCTATGTAAATACCCGTTTTAGTAAGGATTATGAAACGAATTCGAGTTTTGAGGATTTTAAATTCGGGGGAGATGCCAAGATCGCCGTGGGCGGGGGGATGAACCTGGACCTGACCATAAATCCGGACTTTTCCAATGTTGAGGTCGATAATGTGGTTGTTAACCTGTCGCGATTTGAGGTGTCACTTCCGGAGCGCCGGCAGTTCTTTATCGACAACAGCGACCTGTTTGGTACCTTTGGAGATGAAAGGGATATGAACCCGTTCTTCTCACGCCGTATCGGGATTGCAACCAATGCTGATGGAGAAACCATTGAGAATCCGATCGTTGCCGGGGTGCGTCTTAGCGGGAAGATCAATGAAGACTGGCGAATGGGGGTCATGAACGTGCTTACGGAAGACGATGTGGAGAATGAGATCGCTTCCAATAACAATACGGTTATTGCCCTGCAAAAGAAAATGTTTTCACGGTCCAACCTGAGTTTCCTTTTTGTAAACCGGCAGACCTTCGAAGAGTATGATTTCCTGCAACCTGAAGAGCGCTACAATCGTGTGGTGGGGCTGGATTACAACCTGGCTTCTGCCGATAACAGCTGGGTGGGGAAATTCTTTGCCCATAAATCCTTTGCCACCGATATTGGTGATGAGAGCTACTCGGCCGGGGTAAACCTCCGGCATAACTCCACGAACTTTGCCTATGGTTTAAGGGGAAATTATGTAGGAGACGACTTTCGTTCGGATCTCGGATTCATCCGTCGAACCGATATCGTTTCGGCCCGGCCTTTTGCGGAATACACCATTTGGAAACGCGGGGAAAAGGTGAATAATTACAAGTTCAGGGTAAATCCCAATGTGATCTGGAGACCGGGGCTGGATTTCCAGAATACCGATTACGCCATTTTCAGTACCTGGGATGTGGAATTTACCAACCAGTCCAGCTTTTCAGCGCGGCTTGCCAATCGATATACCTTTCTTACCGAACCCTTTGACCCCACCGGAACAGACGGGGCCGAGGAATTACCAGGGGATGTGGGGTATTATTACAATAACCTGGGAGTGGAATACCGCTCAGACCGGCGTAAAATATTTTCTTATAACATCGAACCCAGCTATGGGAGTTTCTACAATGGAGATCAGCTGAGCCTGAGAGGGGGACTAAACCTTCGTTTACAACCCAGGATGTTCTTTTCGGTGGATGTTAACTACAACCATATCGAGCTGCCTGATCCCTATCCGGATGCAGACATCTGGCTTATCGTACCCCGGGTGAATGTGACCTTTAGCAAATCGGTATTCTGGTCGACCCTTTTTCAGTACAGCAACCAGCTGGACAACCTGGGGATCAATTCCCGTTTGCAATGGCGTTTTGCGCCCCTGTCAGATCTTTTCCTGGTGTATAACGACAATTATTTCGTAAATACCATAATGCCCAAAAACCGTTCGATCAACCTCAAGGTGAGCTATTGGCTGAATATCTGATCATTCCGCCACAAACACCCTGTAGCCCCAGGCGGAAAGGTTTAAGACAGTGGTTTCATCAAAACGAACTGCTTCCCCGTTGAAATAGTCTGTATAGGTGCCGTGGTATAGTGGTTCCCGGAAGGTTACCTCTCTTGAAGTTCCTGAAAAATTGAAAACGGCGAATACTTTGTCTTTCTCATTTTGGCGTACAAAACTCAGCACTTCTTTCTCTGAAGAGTTGGGTCCCCTGATCATGGTACCTCCCCATTTGCCATGCCAAAGGGCAGGGTTCTTTTTCATGAGGGCGAACAGGTCTTTATACAATAGCCCGATCCGGTGTTCCTGCCATTTAACAGGGTCGCGTTCAAAGAACTTGAGCCGTTTGGAATTTCCCGCTTCCTGTCCGTTATAGATCAGGGGCATCCCATCTCCCACGACCGATAGCACAATAGCTGCTTCGAGACCATCACCAAATTGTTCCCACATGGTACCCTCCCACGCATTTTTATCGTGGTTGCTTACGAAGGTCATGCGATATGCATTTTCGGGAAATGCACTTTCGTTCCATGAATAGTAAATAAAGAGGCTGTTCACATCGGCCTGTCCCATGCAGATCTTATGCACAGTTTCATTCCAGCTCCAGGCATAGGTCATATCAAAGGCCTGGGCATGCAGGTCACGGGATTCCCATTCGGCAAGCATGAAAACCGGCTTGACAGCATCCAGTTCCTTCCTCAGTCCATTCCAGAAATCTACCGGGACAAATCCGGCGACATCACATCGGTAACCGTCAATATCGACTTCCTGTACCCAGTATTTCATGGCTTCTGTCATGTATTCCCTAACCCCGGGTTCACTGAAATCGAGGTCGATGATATCCGACCAGTCCCACCAGGGGGTAGGCATGAAATCGCCTTTGTAATCCCGTTCGTACCATTCGGGATGTTCTTTTACCAGGATATTGTCCCAGGCGGTATGGTTGGCTACCCAATCGAGGATCACATACATGCCAAGATCGTGGGCAGCTTTTACAAAACTCCTGAGATCTTCCAGGGTTCCGAATTCAGGGTTAACGCTGTAATAATCTTTAACCGAATAGGGACTGCCCAGCGATCCTTTCCTGTTTTTCACTCCGATCTCATGAATGGGCATCAGCCATATAATATCGACCCCTAATTCCTTTAGCCTCGGTAATTGGCCGGCTGCAGCATTAAAAGTACCCTCCTCAGAGAACTGACGGGTGTTGAGCTGATAGATGGCCGCATTCCTGCTCCATTCAGGGTGTTTGATCTTTACATAAGGCTTCGGTGCGTATTTATTTTGGTTCATATTTTTCTGCGGTGCGTTTCCGGGTTCTTGCTGTCGGCATCCGGTAAGGATAATCGTGAGTACCAGGAATAGTAAAGGGATTGGTCTCATATCAAAATATCTGTTTTATCATGGTTAATGCGAGGGGGTAATCATTTTCCGGATCAGGGTGATCTGTCCCAGGTGGTAATAACTGTGCTCCAGGACCCCTTCAATATTTCGGAGGTAATCGCCGTATTTCTCGTCTACAAAAGGTTCCGACCATTGCGATTCCGGGATGTTCCCAACCTGTTCTGCAAATGTTCCGGCATTAGAGAGGAAGGTGTTCACCAATTGCCTCCACTGCGCATCCGAGGTTAACCGGGGCAGGTCAAAGCTGTATTGGTCTTTTATGGTCAATTCGCCTCCTTCAAAAACCTCCATGATCCCTTCCAGGTAATAATTGATATGGTACACCAGGGCCGCGATAGAGTTGAGGTCTCCGATCTTACGGGTGGCCTGTTCCCACGACAGGCCTTCCAGTTGTTCTTTGTAATTGGTGTTGGCGATCCAACGCCCATCGAGATAGACCTCGCGTAATCTTGCAGCTAAATAGGAGTTCGTGCTATTCATTTTTATACGATTAGTTTCCTCGTGTTTTTCAGGTATCTAAAGTTATGAAACAGATACTTAATTTAATTCCCCGGACTTTTAGCGGATCCTGTAATGCGCAATAATGCTGTCCTTTTTTTTATGGAACTGCATAAAATTCCGGTACCTTACCGGGATACTGGTACCTTCTATACAGACCGGGTCCCAGGTTTCGATTTTTTTTAATTCCCGGATCACATCCCTGCCGAATTCCGTACGGGGTTCTTTTTCCTCAATGGGATGATATCTGTTAAGGCCGTATAACAGATCCAGGTTAAGCTGTGGGCTTTTATCCTGGGGATCCCAGTAAGTGATTCCCAGTACAGTACCGGTCGTGTCGATATCGGCCACCACATAGGCTATATTTTCCGCATAGCTTTCCCCATAATTTTTTTGGTAGTAGGTGCTCAAAAGGGAATCGATATCCATTTCAGGTTGTGAAGGCTCAAAACGCCCGTCCAAAGGGGCACTCAATATAAAATCGGAAAGGTCAAAATTTTCAAAACCGGCTGTTAAGCGATCTTCCTCAAGGTGCCCCGTGATGTCCCCGATCGGTCTTGAATTGGAACAGTTGTAGCCAAACCTAAGCGCTTCTTCACGGAAATAGGTATAGATCACCCAAACTTCACCTACCTCAACATTCCAGTCACAGCTGTCGAAAGCTCCGGTATATTCTCCTTCAGAGGCCAGGGTGAACTCGTAATATTTTTTATGGGGTTCTTTTTTAAAGTGCCTGATAACTTCAAACCTGATCGTATACTGTTGTTTGTCTTCAGTATAATTTTTGCTTACGGCTTTGGCAAGGAACACGTCCGGGGCCATGATAAATTCCAGTGCTTTTTTCGGAACATCGCATTGACAGGCCCGGACCTCGTGTTGCGATAGAATTAACAGGAGGCAGATGAGCAAAAGGTGTTTCATGGATGGAATGATTTGATTACTTTAAATCAATGATTATGCCATGATCCTCCTAAACTTATCGCTGTATGGCTTCTCGTTTATACTTGCCTTTACTTTTACTGATCCGTACCGCTACCACCTTATATTCCGGGCACATGGCCTCTGAATCGTGGACGTCGCCGGTGATGTTGTTGATCATGATCTCCGGGAAGTGGAAGGTGGTACTTACGATCCCCGGCTTGACCTCATCGGTGATCCGTGCCTTTACATCCACCTTGCCTCTGGGAGACTCCAGGCATACATAATCGCCTTCACTGATGAAGTGTTTCATGGCATCGTCCGGGTGTATCATCAGGTAATCGCTCTGCAGCAACTCCTCGTTGGCGGTTCTTCGGGTCATGGCCCCGCAGTTGTAATGCTCCAGTTCGCGGTTGGTGGTCAGGATATAAGGGTATTCTTTGGCATGGCTCGTCAGTTCTTCAGTCTCTCTCCATCCGTTAAACTCGAAGTACCCCTTACCGCGTTTGAATTCCTTGCTGTGCAGGATCTTAGTATCGGTACCATCCGGCGCCACCGGCCATTGCAGTCCGTTTTTGCCCAGTCGGTCCCAGCGGATACCTGCAAAGAAGGGTACGATCTGAGCGATCTCTTCGAGCATGCCCCCGGGGGTGTATTCCGGTTGCGGATAGCCCATGCGGTTCATGAGCTCGACGATGATCTGTCCGTCAGGTTTTGAACCGGGATAGGGAGGCACCACCTGGCGTACGGCCTGCACCCGGCGTTCGCCATTGGTAAAGGTACCGCTCTTTTCCAGGAAGGAAGCCCCGGGCAGGATCACATCGGCCTGTTTTGCTGTCTCTGTCATAAAGAGCTCCTGTACGATCACCAGGTCGGTTGCCTGCAGGGCTTTGATCACCTTCTGGGTATTGGGGTCGGTTTGTACCACATCTTCCCCGATGATCCAGAGGGCCTTAAGTTTTCCTTCCAGGGCGGCATCGAACATTTCCGGGATTTTAAACCCGATATGTTTGGGGACTTCGACCCCGTAGAATTCGTTATATTTCTTATTAACCTCCTCATTGGTCACGTCAAGATATCCTGCGCCCTGGTGGGGTTGTACCCCCATATCGGCAGAGCCCTGCACATTGTTCTGTCCGCGAAGCGGATTCACCCCAACCCCTCTGCGGCCGATGTTTCCGGTCATCATGGCCAGGTCGGCGATCTGCATGACGGTAAAGGTGCCCTGGGAATGTTCGGTAACGCCCAGCCCGTGGAACGACATAGCATTGGGTGCCGAGGCATAGGCTATGGCCGCTTCCCGAACCAGGTTACGGTCTACCCCAGAAACCGCTTCCATCTTATCGATATCCAGGTCCATTAGCGCCGTCCTGAAATCTTCATATCCCTCGGTGCGGTTAGCCACAAAGCTTTCGTCTACGAGGCCTTCCTTCACGATATAGTGCATCATCATATTCAGTACGGCCACATTGGTACCGGGCCGCAATGGCAGGTGGTACGTGGCATAGCGCGCCAGTTCGGTGCGCCTGGGATCCAGAACGATGGAAACGTTTCCTGATTTCATGGCAAACTGCTTGAGTTTGGCCCCGGTTACCGGATGCGCATCGGTGGGGTTGGCCCCGATCACCAGGATACAATTGGTGTCCTTAAGATCGTCTATGGAATTGGTGGCTGCCCCGGTACCGAAGGTGCGCTGCATCCCCAGTGCCGTAGGGGAGTGGCATACCCGGGCACATCCGTCAATATTATTGGTCTGGATCACGGCCCGGAAGAATTTTTGCATCAGGTAGTTCTCCTCATTGGTACATCTGGAGGAGGAGATCCCGGCCAGGGAATCCGGCCCGTAGGTATTTTTATAATGGGTGAATTTATCCGTTATATAATCGTATACCTCATCCCAGGATACCTTTTCGAATTGTCCGTTTCGTTTGATCATTGGAGCATCCAACCGGTCGGGATGGTCGTAGAACTTAAAGGCGTACCGGCCTTTCAGGCAGGTATGGCCCTGGTTCACCTCGGCATCATAGGGAGCGCGAATGCTCAGGATCTCCCCGTTGGTGGAAGCGACCTCCAGATTACAGCCCACCCCGCAATAGGTACAAATGGTTCTTGTTTTTTCTGTAGCGTGGATGGCTTTAGACTGAAAGATATCGGATATGGCCGAAGTGGGACACGCCTGGGAACAGGCCCCGCAACTCACACAATCGGAATCCAGGAAACTTTGGTCCAGGCTTTTTACGATATGGGCATCAAATCCCCTGCCGGCCATGCTCAGCACGAATTCTCCCTGCACTTCATCGCAGGCCCTCACGCATCTGTAGCAGTTAATGCATTTGGAGAAATCGGAGGTCATATAGGGGTGACTCAGGTCTTTCTTCTTATCCAGATGGTTGGCCCCTTCCGGGTACCGCACTTCCCGGATCCCTACCCGTGCGGCAACATCCTGTAATTCGCAATTCCCGTTCACCTCACAGGTCAGGCAGTCCAGGGGGTGGTCGGTGAGCACCAATTCTATAATATTCTTTCGCAGTTCTTTTACGGAGGGGGTGCTGGTAAAGATATATTGTCCCTCAGCCACAGGGCTGTGGCAGGAAGCCAGGGTTTTGGTTGGGCCACCTTTTGCATTGGCGACTTCCACGCTGCAAACCCGGCAGGAGCCAAAGGGTTCCAGATTGGGTGCATCGCAAAGGGTGGGAACCAATTGTGTTCCCTTATGACGTCGGATAAAGTCCAGCATGGTCTCTCCCTCGATAATCTCAAATTCCCGGTTGTCTATAAACGCTGTTTTCATGGTGCCAAAATTTTGTTGATCCTTTTGCTGGTCTGCTTTCATTCAGCGGGATCATTTAAAATAGGGTTTTAATTCCTGCTCAAAATACTCCAGGGCATTCCTGACCGGCAGGGGGATACCTCCCCCATGTGCACACAAGGAGCCTTCTTCCAGGGTGGTGAGCAGGTCGGTGAAAAGTTTCCTGTCGATCTTATAATCGTCATTAAAGGCTTTCTGCGCCAGTTCATGTCCTCTTTTGGTGCCCAGGCGGCAGGGGAAACATTTACCACAGCTTTCATAAGCGGCGAAATCGAATAGATGTTCAATGTACCGGATCATGGGGAAGTCTTCCGGGATGCAGATCACTGAAGCGTGCCCCAACAAAAAACCACCTTTGGAAAACGACTCGAAATCCAGGGTTAATTCATCAATTTTGGCTACCGGAACAATGCCTCCCAGGGGGCCACCGATCTGCATGGCTTTTACCGGACGTTTAAACCCGCCACCCAGTTGATATACCACTTCCGAAAGTGGAGTGCCCATTTCTACCTCGTAAAGTCCGGGGGAATTGAATAAACTGTCAAGGGAAACCAGCTTGGTTCCGGAGGAGCGCGCTGTGCCCATGGCCTTCCAGGCGTCTCCTCCCTTGGAAATAATGTAGTGCAAAGCCGCCAGGGTTTCTACGTTGTTAACTGTTGTAGGTTTGTTAAAAAGCCCTTTTTGGGCCGGGAAGGGTGGTCGCACCCTTACTTCGGGGCGCTGCCCTTCGATCGAATTTATCAACGCCGTTTCTTCCCCGCAGATATAAGAGCCCTGAGCCTGGATGATCTTAAAGTGAAAGGAGAATCCGGAGCCTTTTATATTTTCGCCAGCCAGGCCTTTTTCCAATAGCTCGTCTATGGCCTGCTGTACAATGGTGACCGCCTCCGGGTATTCTGCCCTGATATATAGAATGCCATGGGTAGCCCTGGTAACATAACCGGCAATTAACATCCCGAATAAGACGGAATGTGGCCTTTCTTCAAGAAGGTAGCGATCGGAATATGCTCCGGGGTCGCCTTCATCTGCATTGCAGATAATAAACTTGACCTCGTTGGCTTCTTTCCGGCAAAACTCCAGTTTTAATCCCATGGGGAATCCCGCCCCTCCGCGACCGCGAAGCCCGGAAGTTTTGATATCTTCCAATACGGCTGCCGAATCTTTTTTCAGGGCATCCAGAAAGGGCTGGTAATATTGCATTGTATCCGGTATAGGAGCCGTAAGGATGGCCCTGGCTGATGCCTTAACAGTGTAACGGTCTTTGTTGAGGCCTGAGCCAGAATTTACTACAGCGCCTATTTGGCTGATAGCATCACCCGAATAGTTTTTCCCTTGGTAATGGAAGGCTGCATTTTCATGGCAACGCCCAAGGCAGGTCATATGCCCGATCTCATCTTCGCTGAATTTTGTTTTCAGGGAGTTCAGCACATCTTCCTGGGTACCTGCGCATAAGCATGCAGTGCCGTTACAGACGTAGACTTTTTTACCCTTGTTTTCAGGTTTCATAAAGTCATAGAAGGAGGCAGTGCCAAAGGTATTGGCTTTCCCGATCAGAAACTCCTCAGCCAGGTTTGCCAGGGTTTCTTCATCGGGTGTTCCCTGGGGCCGGGCAAGTTTTCCCATTTTATCAAAAAGGTTTTCTTCTACACCTTTTCTTCCCAACAATTCACTTAGGTTTTCAGACATGTTAACTCGCTTTGGTGTTATTACTGGCCGGTAATCCGGTACGTTCCGGATGGGCATAGCAGGTGGTTCTTCCGTTCCGACTAAAGGCAAACAGGGTAATACCGAGCTCCTTGGCATAATCTACCGCTAGGGAGGAGGGGGCCGATACCGCGGCAAGAAAGGGAATACCTGCTTTAAAACATTTAATAACGATCTCATAGGAGATGCGTCCGCTTACGGTCATTATTCTTGCCTCCCGAAGCCTTCTTTCCAGAATAAGCCGACCAACAACCTTGTCTACGGCATTATGCCTCCCGATATCTTCCATGGTGCATAGGAGTTCGCCCTCCAGGGTAAATGCTGTGGCTGCGTGGGTGCCTCCTGATCTGTTAAAATCTTCCTGATTTTTTCGCATGCTGTCAAACAGACCGGGGATCAGGCCGGCCTCGAGTTGTTGGCGGGGGTCGAGGATCGCTCCGCTAAAGGCGAGATCGCTTAACTCGGTCTTCCCGCAGATTCCGCAGGAGGATACAGAAAGCAGGGAACGACTGTTGTTATACCCCTGTCCCAGTTCTTTTTCAGGAATATTAATATTGACAATGGTAACGATTCCCTTTTCATTCTCCTTTTTAATGTGGATCTCCGGACAAAAGGAAACATCCCTGATGATATCCTCAGCATGCAGCATTCCCCTTACCAGGGAAGGATCTTCCCCGGGGGTGCGCATGGAAACCGTAAAGGGTTCATTGTTAATATTGATCTGCAGGGCTTCCTCCACCGTCAGGGCATCAAGTACCTTGCTTGCTCCGTCGGTGTCAAACTTTATGCCTTGGTAGGGTCGGGTTGCCATAAGATCGTTTTGGATATGCCTTATAAAGTTAAGCAAATTAAATTTTTGAAGCCCATCCTCTTTTTATACCTGGAGATCAATAATATCCGGGTTGAAACGGGTGTCTTAAGCACCGGCATGGTTGGGCATACCCTGGGGGCAGTTCCATTTATTTTGATTTTTTAAAGGGAGGTGGACTCTGCAATTTGATCTCTTCCGCGAACGTATTCCAGTGGGCCAGGAGCTCCCGGTATTTATCAGGGGCTGCATCCTTCAGGTTGTGCTTCTCCTGCAGGTCTTCCGCTAAATTGTAGAGTTCAAAATTCTTTATATCCAGGGGTCGCTGCACATTGACGATCTTCCAGTTTCCCTTTCTGAGCATGGCATGTCCGATGTGTTCCATGGCAAATACATCGTCTTGCCGATGAATGGTTTCTGAATTTCCTGAGAGGAATGGCAGGAGGGATGTACCCCTTAGGGGATAGACTGGGTTCCCGTTATACCTTTCCGGGTAAGTGATCCCGGCCAGGTCGTAAAAGGTGGGGGCCAGGTCCTGCAGGGTGAGGAAGCCATGGAGGACTTCCTTCTCTATCCTTACCCCGGGTCCGCTTAGGATCAAGGTGGTATTGATACCGCCCTCGGTAGCATAATCCTTGAAATACCTGAAAGGGGAAGACCCGGCTTCGGCCCAGGCCGGGCCATAGGATATATAGGAATCGGCCTTTCCCATGTTCTCGTAATCGTCGTTGTAGTAATCCTTCAGGAAGGTGTAGTTCTCGTGGTGGAGAAAATCCCGGTGGGCAGCGCCGTTATCTGACATAAAAACGAAAAGGGTATTTTCAAACTGCCCGGTTTCTTTCAGGTAAGTTAGCAGCCGTCCAATATTGTGGTCGAGGTTATCGACCATGCCCGCATAGAGTTCCATTTTTCGGGCTTCCTTCTTTTGCTGTTGAGGTGATAAAGAATCCCAGGGTATGATTCGATTGGCAAAGGCGGGATGAATTTCCGGGAGCACGGCATCTTCCGGAATGATCCCGGCAGCCTTTAGTGAGTGAAGCCGGTCTGCCCTTAATTTTTCATAGCCTGTATCATAACGGCCTTCGTATTTTTTCCAGTATTTTTCATCGACCTGTAATGGCCAGTGGGGAGAGGTATAGGCGGCGAACACAAAAAACGGTCGGTTGTCGTTTCTGTTGCTGTCGATATATTCGATAAGCCTGTCGGTATAGACATCGGTGGAATACTTCCCCTCAGGCCAATTCACGGGGTTGCCATCTTCGGTATAGGGGGAGAGGCCCGGTTCGAGGGCACTTTGGTTTCGGTAGTGGTTGCCGGCCCCTTCGAGGAGCACAAAGGAGCGTTCAAACCCCTTTTGGTGCGGATTGGCTTCCGGGGTGAGTCCCAGGTGCCACTTCCCCGCCATGTAGGTATGGTAGCCTGCATCCCAGAGGAGCTGAGGGATGGTAACTACGCGTTCGGTTAACTGTCCTTCGTAGCCAAAATGGTCTGACGTAAAATCCTGGATTCCCATGCCGGCAATGTGGTTGTCGTTTCCGGTAAGCAGCATGGCCCGGGTAGGGGCACACATAGGCGCGGTATGAAAACTACTGAAACGTATGCCATTCCTGGCAAGGGCGTCAATATTCGGGGTTTCAATATCGCCTCCATAGCATCCAATATCGCCAAAGCCCAGGTCGTCGGCAACGATAAGGACCATGTTGGGTCGGTTGGATTGTTGTGCAGGGGCTTGCTGACAGGCTAGCAGGACTAGTGCAAACCACCCCGGTAACCAATGTAAAATACTTTTCATAATTACTTTTTTTAAGTTATTCATCGGGGGGTCACTTATTTTCCACACGGGTTGAGTGCAGAATGTGCACTTTCCATTGGCCATCGATCTTTTTCAGCGTTCCGCTTTCCAGCCATTGGTAACGGGTTAGTGCCCCATCCCTGATAACCTCTGCAAACAGATCCCAAACCACAAAGGCCGTATCGTTACAGACCTCTATGATCTTATAATCTAAAGAATCTTTTCTGGAATACCCTTCAGGCTTTTTTTGACCAACCAGGTTTAAGGTGTACTCCAGGTCCCAGTACACACCCTGTTCCAGCACATAATATCCGGGGGCGGTAAGGGCACCATAGGCTTGTGCATCTCTTTCGGCCAGGGCGTGGTAAAGACCTTCCAGGGTCTGCTTTATCCCGCGGATATCTTCCGGGGAAGCATGGATCACAGGGTCCGACTTAAATCCTGTAGTTTGAGCAGGGACGGCAGTACTGGTCAGGGTAGCTGCCAGGAGCAAAAGAAAAAATATCGGAGTGGTTTTCATTGTAGTGGATTTAAAGTTCAGGTTGTTTTTATGTGTTTCAGGTGTTACCTTTTTTAATTTTCAGGCTCGGTCATGAGGTATTGAACAAGTATATAGTGAGCAGAGGTTTCCAGCAATCGCTCCTGGTCTGATGGATGATCTTTCGGGTTTTCTGTACGATAAGAACCGAAGATCAAGACGGGGGTTTTTCGGTTTAATATCCAGGGAGTATTTCCAAAAGGAAAGAGGTAGAAATGCTCTTCAGGTTTTTCAGGTTCCAGGATCAGGTCCTTATGGATATTCATGGCAAGGGTTCTGATCTCTAAAGCACAATGGTTTTCTGCTTTTAAGGTGAAGAACTTCAGGTCGTTAATAAAACCGTTTCGCTGCTTTCCCTCAAGAAAATAGGAATAGGTGTTAAGCGTATTCATCAGGGTATCTGAAGCAACCAGAACCCCGTTGTGGTATTCTTCTGTGAACACCTTTAGCCTGTATTTGTGATGTTTACTGTCGAGGTTCACCCGAAATAGCGCTATGGAAGCCATCTCAGGGTTTGCATTGTGGTCGAGGGTCACAAACCCCTGGTTGCGTAAAATGAGGTAGGGAATCTCATCTCCCGGAGGATTCGGGATATCCGGAAGATCGATGCCCTGGGCAAAAACCGTACAGGGAAGCAGTGAAAACAGGTATGGAATCAGCCTTTTCATGCCAAGGGTGCATATTTTTAAAAATAAGGCTCACGGACTGATCGAAATGGGAGGTTATTTAAAGATAATGGATATTTATTTAATTGACGGAGACAAGCATTTTAAAGAAAGCAGATCCTGATTTTGGTGTAGATCACAAAGGCGAGCAGCAGGTAAGTTCTGTCTTTACCGGAGTTATCCTGCCTTTTCATCTTCAGTATACCCCAAAAGATAGTAACCCGCACTTTTCCCGTTCTTCTTCCGGGCTTCCTTCATCACCCAGGTATAGCCTTCAGCGTCATGCCCTTCGAGAAGCAATTCCAGGTCTTTAAACGTATAGGTTCGCACCAGGGAGGCCTGTCCGTCCCAGGCATAAACCAGGGGGATCACAGGGATGAGGTAGGTGAACAAAATTTGTTTAAAGGTCAGGGGTCTGATAAAGGGTGTCATAAACCAGGTCATCAGGAATAGAATACAGAGGGAAAGGGGTAGCAGGAGCCACCAAAGGAAGGTCGGGATACTGTTTTGCGCCAGTTCGTAAATAAACAGTGGCTGCTTATTTCTTGCCGCAGCATGCAGAATATCCCTGGCCGTTGCAGGTTCCATATGGTGAAAACTGGCGATCATGGTTTTGAGTCCTTCCGGGGCTTTGTCCATTTCCCTGGCATCCATGGAGGTTGCCCGGTATCGGATATACGGCGAGGGGCCATCGTTATATTTGGCGAGGGTTTCCGGGTCGGGATACTTATCGGTAAGGATCAGCGTTACCGGGTTTTCGGGGGTGGCTGCATTTATCTTATTAACCGTCTCTGGCATTGCCCCACCTGACCCACTGCCGAGATCAACGATCTGTTCGAAAGGGGTGGTTTGCCGGATGTCCAGCAGAAGATCTGCCAGCACTGATGAGGTGCCCATCATCCGGTGAAATACGGATAGGAGGCGTGTAACCCCGGAACGTATAGATTTCGGAAGCCAGGGAAAGTCTTCAAATTCAAATAAGGAGAGTCGTTTCATGGGGTGCTACTGTACTAAAATAGTAATATCAATTTATTTTGGAATGGAAACAGGACTAAACACAGCGAGGGCATTTATTTTTCACCAAAAACCATAAAGTGTTGCAACGGGAGGTTGCTCTTATTTTCCAGGAGTTTGAATCCGGCAGCTTCCAATTCGCGTACTGCCTGGTCCAGGGTCATTTTGTGCACTCTTTTTATGGGTACATTCGGGTCTTCTCCCCGGTATTCTACAAGGTAGATCCTGCCGTTGGCTTTCAGGGCATTTTTAATTGAAGCCATCATCTCTGCAGGGTACTCAAATTCGTGGTACACATCCACCATGAGTATCTTATCTAACGAGTTTTCCGGAAGTCCCGTATACTGAGGGGAGCCTTCTATGGTTTTTACGTTATTAATACCTTGATCCTTTAATTTGTCATTGATGGCATCCAGCATTTCTTCCTGAATGTCCACAGCGTACACCAGTCCCTGTGAAACCTTCGGGGCTATTTTCATGACGTGGTAACCCGAACCGGCTCCAATATCGGCGATGACCTCCCCGGGGTTAAGGTTCATATTGGCGAGGAGTAATGCTGTATTCTCTTCCGTTGGCCTGCTATCGCGCTCAAGCCACCCCATGCCACGATAACTCATCACCGCTGCGATCTCGCGTCCCATATACCATTTTCCGATCCCGTTCGGGTCTCCTTTTTTAAAGGTGTATTGGGGGTTAACAGCCTTTTCCTGGGCAATTATGGTTTCTCCACCCGAATACAGGAGAATGATGAATAGTATAAAAAACACTCTTGAGCTCATTTCAAATCAATTTCCGATTACACTATTAAAATACGAATTGTTATGCTATGTTCCGGGAGGGATTACTCTTGAATATCCCTGATGTGCCATTCAGTTATCTTCCAATAAAAGCATTGTATTGATCGTTCATTACCTTTTCGGTGGTGATCACGGAATAGTACCGGGTTAAGAGCTTGCCGATAACCGGGAAGAGGGTTGTAAATTGCCTGAACGGTTTTTGATCGTATTGATACAATTCATAATCGACAATGGAAAGTACCGGATCATCCGGGTAATAAAGCTTCACCAGGGTATTGAGCCCATATGCTTCGGGGAATCCATGCTCGTCTAAGGCCTGGTAGATTTTTGCCTGAAAGTAGGGCCTGCTGAGGTAGTAGGGCAGGGCCTCCTGGTCGTTTAATTCGTCCAGGATTGCTCTTGATTGACTTAGGTTATTGCTGCTGATGGCATTTTCAAGACTTTGCACATCCCCCTGAATTCTTTCCAGCTCCAATGTGGAATTATGGAGCTGAAATCTCAGTTTTTGTCCCAGGGTATCCAAGGGAGTCAGGGTGATATTATATTTCCGGGTGTAGAAGACGGAATCTTTCCTTAGAAGCGGGGCCTCTATTAATCCGTCGATGATCAGGGTCCATGTAGAATCCTTTTGCTGCAATTCCAGGTTCCTTAAGGGAGAAAAGGTGTATTGTCCGGCAAAGTGACCAGGCAAACCGGTATGAACATTATGTTCCGGGTTGGTGAGTTTCATCTTTTTTACAGAATCGAGCACCCGATCTGTAAAATAGGTGGTGGCAGAAAGATCTTGCGCAATGGCAATTTGAGGAATAACTGCATCGCGTTTATCATGGATATGGGTGTGCAACGAATACAGGCTGGGGATTACCGTGGTTATTTCGGAATGAGGCAATGTAAAATAGGTGGGGTCGGAGGTGGTGTTAGGTGCATCCATGGTTTTCTCACCCACCAAGACACTTTCAGTGAGGCGTTCCATATCGGCAGCAAAGTCCACGGCAGCCGATCCTGTGCCCCGGTCGATCAGGGTGAATAGTTTTCCATATTGGTTGACCAGGGTATCTTTTTGCAACCTGCTTAGAAAATAGGTGTGATTTTTCGTATCGCCCCCTGGGTTGCTGCGGACATCCACTACCATTTTCTCCGGATGGAGATCAGCAATCTTTTCCAGGACCTCATTCCAGAAGTTAGTAATATGGCCCTGGTCGATACATTGGCTGTACCGTACATATAGAAGTTTTTCATCTTCCAGCCACTGGTACCAGTAGTTCATTTCAGAATTTTTCAGGTAGAGAGGTACTTCGGCATCCGGGGTCAGATCTTTCATGGAATTATACCCCGGAAGTTCGGTTAAGGAAGCGGTGTTTAAGGCTTTAAGGTCGAGTCTAAGGCTATCGCCATCTCTTACCAGGAGAAGGCTCAGCTTATTTCTATCAGAAATGATCCCCTCCCGGAGAAGGGCTTCTGCAGATCTGACGATCGGCAACATAAAATATGCCGATCCGGCTTCGTTAGGGGCGTTTGTATAGGCCCGTAGTTTGTGAAATACTTCCTCAGCCGGAGTATTGCTGAACTTTAAAACCTTTGCTCCCAGCCATTCTTTGGGGACCTGACCGGCAGTTATGTGGAAGTTTCCGTCATTCCAGGTTAAAGTGTAAGGAAACCTGGTAGGGAGCAGGTTGCTTTTATCTGCAACATTGGTGTGTGGATCCTTAAAGGCAGCTACGAGTTTAATGATTTCCAGGTTGAAGGTCTCATCGGGGATGTCCTGGCCTCCGGCTATTTTATTTTTAAGGATGGTGAGATTTTTCTCAAAGGTTTCTTTTCCGGGAAGCACCTGGTACCCGGCAAATTCATTTTGAAACACATACTCCAGGCGTTCGAGATCTTCCATTCTTTTTTCCTGTGGTGAAAGAAAGGAAGCCCGGATACTTTCGTAGCCCCTGTACATCCCTATGGGGACAAGGATGCAAAGAAATATGGCGAGGAGAAAAAGGAGGATCTTTTTCAGGTATTTAAAGAACGTTCTCATATTAGTGTTTTATTTCTCAGGTGGATGTTGTTTGATGTGGTATTCAATTTTTAGCGATCGAGAAGCGCTTCAAAGTAGATGCGTTGTTCTGATCCTGCCAATTCTTCGAGTTCATTAAGAAACCCCTCCGTGGTGCTTACTCTTTTATCCACGCAGGTGGTGAGGAGCTGTTGCATGGCCTGTTCTCCTATTTCACCTTCCAGGGCGAGTAAATGCAGAGCCCCTTTGTGGTAGTAGGAGGGGAAGGCATCGGGTGCGTACTGGGAAGCTTCGCTCACCGGAATGGTGTTTTCGGTGAGCTTTCGGGTGCGTTTTAATATTTTTTCCAAACCCTCCGGATCAAAATGGGCCAGAACCTTATACGTACTGTAATTGGCAAAGGATTCGTTCATCCAGGGTTCTACCAAAAAAGAAGCCTTGTTCCACCAGTAATGGGCGATCTCATGAGCCAGGTTCCCGTGATCATTAAAATCGGTTCCCGTAACGATAAGGCTGCCCCGGTTAAACTGAAACCCGATCTCTTTACGGCTGGTATTTCGTAAGACCACCCTGAAATCTTCTATAGGGTCTGATCCGCCGTGAAAGTCATTTAAAAAATCGATGCTTTCCCTGACTTTTTCTCCAATGGATTGGATCACCGAATCCGGGGTTTGAGAACCGGCAGTAATAGTGATCTTCTCGTCGTAGCTCGAATCCTTCATATCTTCTCCTGCGAGCAACAACACTTCATACCAGGGTTTGGTTCTGCTCATATGGATCTTACCGTCGGTCCTGTTGATATTAGTATCCGGATAGGTTATCAGGGTATACCGGGAGGGGAAACTATCTATATGTACCGCTGCGGTGAATTTATTATCGAGATCTCCCCGGTTGGGGAACCAAAGCTTATCGGCATTCAACTCGATCCATTGGGATCGCATATGATTTTGAGCTGCCAGGTCGATTCGGTAACTAAAACGTATCTCCAGAAGCTGATTAGCCGGTAACGCCTCCTGTAATGTTAACAAACGCATGGGAAAAGGGCGATCGGCCTTTTGAACCAACTCGTAAGAAGTTAACCCGGGGGCTACAATGGTATCCATCCGAAACCCCGGATTGAGGATAAACCATAGCGAATCGGAAGGCTGTTTCAGCCGGGTCTGGTAGGTAGCCTGCACATGGAGTACAGAGTCCTCAAATTTAAGATCCAGATCCAGGTGGTCGGTATGCTGGGCATGGAGATAACTGGCAGCAAAAAAGAACAGGGCTACGCAGATTACTTTGAAAATTGATGTTTTCATGATGGTTGGTTTTCCCGATCGGAATACTTCCCTGGATCAGGTCGGTGTTTGGTCATGCTTCTGTTAGAGAGACGATTAACGGCAGGGATTGTTACAGCGATCTGTCCTTTACAGGGTCTGCAGGTATTAAAATTGGGCGCAAAGCAGAAAAGGTTTGCAAGTCCATGCAAACCTTTTTTTCCGGGAATCCTGTGCAGTCTGGATGTATCGAAAGATCCATCTTCAAAACTCTCATGACTCCTGCTTGAGTGATACCTGAACATCAACAGGGTTCAGCAAGGAGTGCAGCACCGGCGACTGTTTTGCCAATGACAGGAGTTCCTCCTTTTGTTCGGAGGTGCCTCCCTGGATATCAAAGGTTACCCGGATCTGTCTGAAGCCTTTGACCCCTGAAGGATCAAGCCCGAGAAAGGCTCTCAGATCGATATCTCCCTCAATGCTGGACCGCACCCCTTCTACAGGAATGCCCCTTGCAGCAGCCAGGAGTACCATGGCGGAGGTCATACATCCCAGCAAGCCATAGAGAATCACCTCTCCGGGGTTGGCACCCTTGTTGGAACCGAGCAGTACCGGAGGTTCATCACTGTCGTATACAAAAGGTTCGGTTCTGCTGGTATCCTCCTGGCAGGCTCCGTAGAATCCCTGAATATAGGATCTGTTATGGCCTCCGTCGATCCACTCGTTATGAGCCCTTAATTCAAATTTGGCAATATCAGGATTGTTCTGAATAGCGGTTACAATTCCTGCGATGGCATTTTGGTCAAAGCCGTTTACTGTTTTGGTTAAAGTTTCCATGACTGAATAATTTAAATGTTATGAATTGATTACCTGACAAAGGTATGGCTGCTAACCGCCTGGCAGATAGGCTGAAAAGTTCAATCAATAGACAATTTGGTCCAGATGCAAAGAATTGGATCTTACTCTACGGGATGGATGCCGATCATAGGATGGCCGCTTCCCGGTATTGCAGGGGGGTGGTAGAAAAGTGGTTTTTGAAGGCCCTGATAAAACTGGAGGGTTCCTCGAACCCGCATTCAAACCCGATGACGTTCACCGGTTTAGCGGTGGTTTTTAATAAGTGGGAGGCGAGGGTAAGTCTTTTTTGTGAGATCCATTTTCCCGGGGTGGTCTTGTAGATTTCCTTAAAGTTTCGCTTGAAAGAACTCAGGCTCATATGGCAAAGCGCAGCATATTGGTCGAGGTTCAGGTTGTAGGCAAAATTGGCTTCCATGATCTGTTGCAATTGCACATTTTGCTCATTATTGATGGAGAGCAGGTAACCGGCCAGTCCCTGGTGAAGGGGATTGGTGAAAATATTTAGCAGTAATTCCTCAAATTTAAGCCGGAGCAGGTTGCTGTCAGGGATTTCCGGGGCACTTAAAAATACAGCCAGCGAATTGATGTACCCCTCCAGGAAGGTGTCCAGCTGGATCCTGATCACAGGTTCATCAAATTGAGTTACTCCGGCATGGTTCCCGGAAACCACTGCACTGAAACGCTGCATAAAGGTTTTAATAAAATCATCGGGGATAAATACCATCAGGGCACAATAATCTTCATCAAAATACTGATGCACCAGGTTGGCCCCTTTACGTACAAAAAGTGAATCCCCGGATTCAACCACATAGTTCCTGCCGATGCTTCGCCACATCTTTTTCCCTGAGGTAACAAAAACAAAGTAATTGGCATCCGACCAGATGCCGGCTTTGACCTCCTCCACCAGGCACTGGTATTTTATAAACAGCAGGTCGTCGATCTGAAGTTTTTTGAATTCATTACTCGATTTCAGGTATGTGTGAAGATCCAGCATGTGGTGAAAGGTGTGATGTGTTGGGATTTAAAGATTTAAGTTAAATAATTTATGCGATTTCTATTATGGGCTGTATATCCTGATCGCCTTCGGTATAACCCTGGTCCCGGCCGGAGGCTGACTCATGGAATCTCCTGCAGTCGATCCCAGAAGTCGGTTTCCGGAACATCTTTCATCATACCTTCTGCCATTTTTACAAAATCCTGATTAAAATAGGGGCTGCAGAGCTTCCATAACGCTCTTGCCCTTTTGGTGCCCAGTAAAAAATAGATCACCCCCCGATACCCCATCCAGGTTTCTTCATCCAGGGCACCGTTCTTGTATTGCAGCCATTCGTGTTCCCGGGCCCTCATTTGGCCGATCATCCAGAAAATGAGTTTGACTTTTTCTTCAAATTCCGGGGTTTCTTCCTGAGAAAAGATCCGGCCGATCTCCGGATATTCCACGAATTTATACACCCCGTTCTGGTCGTTAGTCACCTGGCCCTGCCTGGAATCCGATCGCAGTAGCTCCTTTCCCTGTTTTACCTGTACCGAAAGGTAGATCAGGGTAATGATCACAACAAGCAGGCCGATGATCTGGGTGATGTAAGAGATATCTTCGAGCGTCATGATTTTATATTTCCCGATTTAACGGAGTACGTAATTATCCTCTAAGCTAGGAAATATATCTTTTTATTGAGTGGTTTATGTGCTTCATTTTGAACGGGTTAGGTGTTTTCGAAAAAAAAGGATAATTCAAGTCGCTCTGTCCCGGATGATCAATCCGGTATGAACTATTCCGCATCCCGGAAATGGATGACTATTTCTTCTGTCTTGGTCAGGGTATAGAGATTAAGCTTAGGACCCTGGATGAAAGGGAAGGCGACATTCGTCATGGGCAGGTACACATTGAAGCCCCCTTGTTGGTACATCAGGTAACAGAGCAG
This sequence comes from Robertkochia flava, assembly GCF_020166515.1. GTDB lineage: Bacteria > Bacteroidota > Bacteroidia > Flavobacteriales > Flavobacteriaceae > Robertkochia > Robertkochia flava. Next base: position 93,388 of record NZ_JAINZT010000007.1, read on the forward strand.
CGAATACAGGGATGTCAGGAACAGCCAGATCCCTTGATGCGGACTGGAGTTTGCTTTGGCCTTTTTACACCCAGGATAAGGGTGGTAAAGAACCAGGCCTGAATGGTCGGTTGCAGTATTTCCAGATTCAGAATAAAACCTGGATATTTTTCAGCCTTATTTTATCCGGATGGTAGTTGGCGGTTCTGCCGGTTCTGCCGGTTTTGATGGCTTCTACTCTAAAAAAAGATTCCCAAGGGTACCTTATTTAATCTATGCCGTACAGTTCCTTACCTGCTTTTTCATATTTGTCCCCGGCCTTCCAGAAGAGCTTATCGGGGGTATTGGCAATAAGCCTTCCTGAATACACATACCCCCGGTAGAATTTGAGGAGGTAGTCGTAATCCAGGGTCTCGGCCTCGTCGTCTGCCTGGTGATAGTACTTCAGGATCTCATCATCAAAGCTGTTAAACCCCGTGGAATAGGTAGGAGCAGGAATCCCTTTTTGAGCAAAACTCACATTATCGCTTCGGTCAAACAACCCCTGCTCGGGAGCGGGGTCTCCGGTAGCCTTCAGTCCGAATGCTGCGGCTCCTTTTTCGATAAGCGGTTGGGCCGTGGTACGCTCCAGGCCAATGATGGTAGCCAGGGTGGTATCGTTATAGCCTCCGCCATCGGTATTAAAACAATAGCTTATTTGCTCAAGGGGAACCACCGGGTGTTCTACATAATACGAGCTGCCCAGGAGTCCTTTTTCTTCGGCCGTGAATAAGATAAAGAGGGCAGAGCGTTTGGTGGGATACTGCCCCAGGTTCTCGGCCATGGAAAGTACGGCGGCAACCCCGATATTGTTGTCACGGGCCCCGTTGTATATGGAATCGCCTTCGGCATTCGGCCTTCCGATACCTACATGGTCGTAATGGGCAGAGTAGATTACATATTCATCTTTAAGGGTGGGGTCTGTACCTTCAATGATGCCTACCACATTCTGGGTTTTCTGGGTGGTATGGGCCTGCCCGTCCGAGCTCAGGCTATAGGCAATGGGGCGATCTGCAGAAAAACCGGGATCCTTGTCCTTGATATTGCTCCATATATGGAAAGTATTGCTCTCTTCAGGGGCGCTTTCATCCTTCACTTCTGTGCGTGCTCCCAAATAGTTCTTCAGCCGACTCCACATAGCATCATCAAATTGGGTGAGCTCTATGAGTCCGGTAGCACCCATGGCTTTTGCTATTGCGATCTTATCCCTGCCGGCGGTAATTACGGTGCGCGCATCCTGTTTACCTTCGTACCCGGCCCAGACGACTACAACTTGTCCGCTAAGGTCCTTCCCCTTAAAATCTTCTTCGGTGCCGTAGCCTAAAAAAGCGGCTTTTCCGGATGTCTCAATAGCCGGTAATTCCAGGGCCAGGTTCAGAGGAAAAGCATTCCCGTCCAGGTCGAGCTTCAGGAAGCCCGGAGGAATGGTGTACGACAGATTGAACTCCTGGTAATAGGAATCGGTACCGGGGACAGGAAGGGCTCCGAAACTGAGCAATTGGTTCGCGATATAACTCGCAGCGATCTTGTTTCCCCTGGTTCCGGCTTCCCTGCCTTCCAGCAGGTCGTCTGATAAAAAGGAAATATGGCTTTTAATGGTATTTTTCTCAACGGTTTTGGCCGCTAGTTCCTGGTCGGATTGGGCCATGGCTGCCTGCAGAAAAAGCAGGATAAAAAAGGTGTGGATCGTTCTCATAAAAACTAAGATACAAAGGATGTAGTAATTACCTGATATTTTAAGGGATATTTAATAACCGGTGTTGAGGAGTTAAATGGGCTGCCACGGTAGCAGGGATTTTACAAAGAAGAATGGTAGGCATTAATTTCTGAGATCAATGCAGCGCATTCATCAGCAACCCTTTGGTAAATATTACGCCTTGTAAAAGCCCCGTTAAGTTGAATGGCATTCAGGGCATAGGTTTCAGTCCGCAGGGCCAAAATATCCTCCTTGGTATAATCAGACATATCCGGAATATTTTTGGAGATGAGGTCCATGACATGGGTGGTTGCGGTTTGGGTCATGAAATCTTCCTGCTTTTCCAGAACTTCATAGGTGTTGTACATCCTGATAATGCGTTCTCTTAACATAGTGTTTTGAATAACTTTTAAGTGTGAATTATTCAGCATCTCGGTGTAGGTAGATTTCAGGGGTATGTAAGGGGAGATGGGTTGCCACTGATAGTTGAAGTAGGTTAGCAGGGAGTCGCCGCTGTTATTGTTTTTGACCATGTTCAAAAAGAGTTCTTTGGTCCTTGCCTGGTCTTTTAGCTTTTTGAGGTTGTTACCGAGGCCGATGGCATCCTGCTTAAGTTCAGTGACCAGATTACTGAGGTATTTTTTTTCGAGTTCTTTCTCGTGGTTCCTCTGGTTCCATCCATTGATCTGAATGGCGATAAGAATACCCATCACGACCAGGAAGATCTCTCCTGTAGCGTAGAAAAGGTACTTTCTGAATTTGCCCTTGTTAACCAGTTGATGCCTGATGTTCCTGAAAAGTTTTAACATGTTGGGATATCTTTATTTTGATAGAAATTTTGCGGATCTTGTTGTTGTCGGGAATAGTATGCTAGCTGTCATTTCTCAGGAATTTACTGTGCTCTGATCTCTTTTTCGATTTCTTCCAGCATGAGGCTGATCTCCGTATCAAGGTATTTGTAATTTTCGATAATATACCTGGCCGCTTTAGTCATGTACATTACGATATTTTCAAACTTCCGGTTTTCAAGAAGTGCAGAGCTTTGATTTCCTAACCTGGACTCCGGGTTGTAGTTGATGGCTTCAAGGCGTATCGGGTTAAGCTCACGGTCACCAAAATTGATGAGTCTTTTTTCGTCCTCCTTGACATCATCCAGCTCCCCGAACCATCGGGATAAATGCATTCTAAGGGTATCATTGGTAACCAGGTTCAGTTTTCCGGAACTGATCAGGTCGTTCAGGGCGCCGTTGGAAGGGTCAAAGGTAGCGTAGGCGCTGAGACGCATGGTCAGGCGCATAATATCCCCGGGGTTCACCAAAGAAGCGTCCTTACCGAAGAGTACCTTCAGGCTGTCCCCGGTTTTTACCAGGCGGGTGGCCTTTTCAATATTGCGTTTCAATTCCACCTGGTTGTAGCGAAAATCAGATCTTAGTTCCCGGAGCATCTTTTGTTCCAGGATCCGCTCCTTGCGATGTTCATTCCAGGTGTTGATTTGCAGGGCGATCAGAATACCGGCAACCACCAGGATGATCTCGCCAATGGCATACTTAAGATACCCGGACATTTTTTGCTTTGCGAGAAACTGACGTCTTGTTTTTCTTAAAAAAGCTATCATGAAGGTGTGTTTTTGAACAGATATTATGGTCTTCGGAATCCTTGGCTTCAAATTGATTACCAGTTCATTCCGATAATTCATTGTTGATCTCCCTTATGATCTCCTTTCTAAGGGTACGCACGATTTCAAGTCCACCCAGACGGTCTTTATGAATGTCTATTACATCGAATAATTTAGGGTTCAGGCTGCGGTTCTCTCTAAAGGCCTTCAGATCATAATTGGCCGTAAAATGTTCTTCGGCAGCCCCTAAAAAGTCGGAGATTGTTCGGTCTTCTGAATCTTCTGCAGGAATCACCTCATAATAAAAAGCCAGTTCCTCTATAAGGTTGTTAGTGATCTGGTAGTTCTGCTCGGAATACCTGTTCAGGAAGTTTATCTGACTGTAGTATTTATGTATGTACCCTTTAAGTGTTTCTGACCTGATCTTGCTGAAAAGATCGGAGGAGATAAGTTCGGTATACGCATTTTCTGTATAACGTATCACTGGGGTAAAGCAGGCAAACCGGAAGGCTCGTTGCAGTTTTTTATTGTTTACAGCGGGTGCGCCGGAATGTACCTCGAACAACAATTGGGCAGAGGGAAGAAAAAGGTCCTTTTCTACCTGGAAAACATTATTCAGATAAAGACTGTCCTGGTGTAATTCTTCCAACAGGTTGTTTAGCAGTTTATGTGCCCGGTGTTTTTCTTTAAGATTCTCATTATGGTTGTTAATGGCAAGGGCGATCAAAATACCCAGAACCACCAGGAAGATCTCTCCTGAGGCATATTTGAGGTATTGAGCAGGTTTCTTTGTTTGGAAAAGGCGGAGCCTCATTTTACCAAAAAATTTCATATCACTTGTTTTGGGCCGGGTGGAAGGGGAAACACTTGTAAGTTTATATTAATCTAATATACAAAGTGTTGTGGGAAATATCGCATTATATCTTAAAATGGTCTTATGCGCCGGCGATGCTAATAAGGTTTACCTGTAGCTCATGATCCAGGGTATTGCGAACAGGGTAAATTCACCCATGGGCCAAAGGCCGGATCAGGGGGTATTGCTCTTGTTATTTCGTCCCATAAAAATATAAAGAACAGATCCCAGTAAAGGGAGCAGGAGCACAACCAGGGTCCAGCGCATTTTATCGGATTTTCCGAGAGGAGCTTTTAAAACATTTGCCAGGCAATAGACCCAAAGGAAGAAGGATGTCAATAGGATCAGCTGCCACGCAAAAAGCCCCCATGAAAAGACAGGGTTGTAGTGTTCCATTGTTTGATTTTACAGTTAATATAGTGATTATATCCTATACTTGCTGCGTCTTGTACATTCAAACTGTGGCGTTTGCATCCTTATCACATGAAAATTTACTTTTCAGGCAAGGGGTATTATGTCTAATAAAAGGCTTCTTCGAGTTCGGGTTCCGGTTGCTTTTGCAATTCCTCCTTATAGTCTGCAATAAAAGCATCAATATGGGCCTTGGTCACATTTGGCATACAGATAATATGGGTTACGTCCTCCGTAGCCAGCTGATACTTTCTTTTTAAACTTTCAGGAGTTTTCGGAAATACCACGGTGATGGCCCCTTCATTAGACCAGGCCTCCACACCGAGCTTTTGCAGTTCCTGTCTGCAATATGCTGCGGTTTCCAGGCTGTGCAGGTACCGCTTGCGCAGACCTTCCTCGCCCATGGTTTTAATGGCATACCAGAGGAACAGGGCGCTGTGGCCGTTTCGCGATCCTGTAATAGTGGTGTCCAGGGAACCGATATAAGACACGCCTTTGGCAATGCGATCCCTAAGGCTGCGTTTGGTAACCAGGACCCCGCAGGGAATGGGAGAACCGATAAATTTGTGTCCGCTGATGGAAATGCTGTCGGCTCCATCTCGAAAATCAAAAGCAGCACGGGGCTCCATAAAGGCACCATAGGAACCGGACAGGGCTGCATCACAATGAATATAATGATCCTGAATAGCCAGCTGACGCAGAATACCTTTGATCCTGGAAACGTCATCTTTGGCCTCTTTCATGGTCGTTCCGAAGGTGGTCAGGATAATGGCCGGTTTGTGGCGGTTAAACTGCAGGGTTCTTTCCAGGTCTTCATAATCCATCTCTCCATTTTCCTGGGAGCGAATAACGATACCGGGGATATTGAGCAGATGGATGTTCTTCTTTACACTATAATGTGTCGATTCTGAGTAATACACCATAGCCTTGGGATAGAGCTCCCTGGCAATATACAGACCGTAGAGATTACTTTCGGATCCTCCGTTGGTAACATACCCCCAATAGTCTTTTGGATTGGCCCGGAATAACCTGGCAAAAAAGGCTACCACCTCCCGCTCCAGTTCGTGGGTTTGTACCTTATAGGTGCTGTCTTCAAAGGGATCTCCAAGATTATTCACAGGATATTGGAGAAATTCAAACAAAGGGCTGTAATCAAAATCCTTTGATACCGGATATCCCAGGAAAAGGGAACTGGCTTCCCTGATCTTTTCTTTAAGAATTTCAAGTCGTTCCTGTGCTGAGATCTGTGGTTTGAAGTTCATACCTGTACCCTTATTTAAGTTGCCTGGTTTTTCGCAAAACTACGTTTTTGAAGAAATAATTTCTGCATAACATAACATTTCAGGAAATAAATCTTCATACATGATGTTTGAAGTATATTTGTACTGATGTCAGACAGAATGCATATGGACGACAGAAAAAAAATCTCTTATGGACAGTACAGACAGAAAAATTCTGATGGAATTGCAACACTCAAGGCAGAACACCAAGGAGGTTGCCGCAAAGGTAGGACTTAGTGTGACCCCTACCTATGAGCGTATCAAAAAACTGGAACAGCAGGGAATTATCAGGGGGTATGTGGCTTTACTGGATCGGGAAAAGATCGGGAAAAGGGTAGTGGCCTATTGCCAGGTATCCCTGTTAAAGCATCAAAAGGAATTAATAAGCCGGTTTGAACAGGAGATAGGTGCTTTTCCGGAGATCATGGAATGCCATCACGTATCCGGGAATTTTGATTTTTTACTGAAGATCGCTGTGGGAGACATCCCTGAATTTCACCGATTCATCAATGAGAAGCTGTCTGTGGTCGAAGGCATTTCGAATATTCACAGTGCCTTTGTTATGAATTCGGTAAAGGAAAGTTCAGTGTATGAGTTGGGTTAGCTTTTAAGACCGCCACCACAAAAAGTTCATAGATAAGGCACAGCCTTATCTATGAACAAAGGAGGTATTACAGTACGCAAATCACCAATTAAAACGTTACTGCATCATTGCATCACTTTCCCGTACTGCTCCTCTTGTCTTTTGACCGGTCTACGACAGCATTTTCAGGTTTATTCATTCGGGTTTCATCAAAAGTCCCGTTTAATTTATAGTTGTAAATGGCATGATCTCCGTACTGTTGCTTCAGGTCGGTGCTATGGGTAGTCATCAGCATCGGAAACTTCAATCCATCCACATCCCCCGTATAGGTGTTGATTCTTAATACCGGGCCAAAAACGGTGCTGTCTTCGGGGAGTTTAAGAACATCGAGTAAGGGGCCATAGCCAACGGTGTATTCATAGCCGTTAAGCAGGAAGGATTTACTATCGATAAAGAGGGTATAACTGTCATTTTTTGATTTGCCTAAAATGGGAGATTCAGTAAAGGTCATCTTAATGCTGTACACTTCGTTCTCAAAGGCGGGATGTTTGATCTTCGAAACCTCCCCGAGAACGGTATGATCTTCCTGGGTAAGCCATGGCAGATTTACGTAGTAATAATATACCGAATGCTGATGATTGGGAGGATTGGAAATGCGCCAGTTAGTGGCCCATGCTTCTTTTCCATCATAGGTTAGGGTAGAACCGAATAAAGGCCAATCCTGATAGGAACGCCGGGTTTTCATATGAATGGTCTGACTTTTGATCCAGAAGCGCACAAACCCCAGGGAGCTGCTGTGCATGGCAGAGGTAAAACTCTGGGTTTCCAGATTTTTCCAGGCATCATAACCTCCATGGGCATCGATCATCTTGTGAACGATCTCCTCAGCCTCCGGAGAAGCGTATCGGGGTTGGGCAATGCCATTCCCTGCATAGAGAAGAGCAGTAACAAAAAGTAAGATAAATGATCTCATAACGTGTTGGTTTTATTGATTACAGATCAAAATTACGCGGAGGTTACGGGAGGTAAGGCAAATGTGTTGCGATTGGCAATTAAAGATGTAAATGACAAAATGAAGCGCGGAGGAGCGTTAAATTAATTGCTAAATTGCCTTATGACTCTTTTACGAAAATACAGACCGAATATAGACAGGAAATACATTTTTCTGGTAGCCTTTCTCTTCAGTCTTGTCGTGGTCTTGCAGATCAGTAATACCAGTGAAGAAAATTCCCTGAAAATAATGTCAGGGCATTTGGTGTTGTTCGTGGCAAATTACCTGACCTGGGCATTTTTTATCGATTATATCTACGGGGCCCTGAGGAATTTCGAGACTGCGACCCATCACAAGGGAAGGGCCCTGGCAGAAAGTTCAGTATCCCTGTTATTGCTTACTCTTATTCACCTGGTATTTACCAATGTAATCTACTATTCGTATTTATGTTTAACCACCTCTCTAAAGGTGGAAGAAGTGCTCCCGGAATTTGCTCCATATGTGGTGCCTTCATTTTTCAGCAGGGTTATGGATGTGATTATCATCATTTTTATACTCAAGGTTGTGGATACCTACCAGGCTGTTCAAAAACAAAAATTACAATTGATCTCTCTCGAAAATCAATTGCATTTATCCGAATTAAAGGCCCTGAGATCACAACTGGATCCGCATTTTCTGTTCAATACCCTGCACACGCTAAACACCCTGATCGGATATGATGAGCAAAAGGCCAGGTCTATGATTTTGAAGGTAACCGGGTTACTGCGTAAAATGCTGGAACAGCGCGAGAAGCACAGGATAACATTTGAAGAGGAATTAGCCTATTTCAAGGATTATCTCGATATAGAGCAAGAACGCTTTTTTGACCGGCTTGAAGTTCAGTTCGCAGTGGAAGAAGCTACCAAGCCGGTGATGGTGCCCACCTTAATGTTGCAGCCACTTATTGAAAACGCATTTAAACATGGGATATCCTGTTTAGAGGGCGATGGTTTTATCCGGTTCACAGCCGCCCTGGAAGATGACTGGCTGAACATCGAACTTCTGAATTCAGTACCCGGAAAAGAGAGGGCTGGTACAGGCGTCTCTACAAAGGTCGGGTTGAGAAATCTTAAAGAGAGGCTGGATCAGATGTTTGGAGGGGGCTATGAGTTTTCAACTTCAAGAACAGCCGATATCTTTTCGGTGGTATTAAAAATAAAAACCGAGGTATAATGGCGAGATTATCTGTATTAACGGCTGATGATGAGCCTCATGCCCGCCGTTATATCAAGGCGCTGCTTTCGGAAGACAAGGATGTTGAAGTGGTTTATGAATGCAGGAACGGTCAGGAAGTCTTAAATTTTCTAAAGAACAAAGCGCCGGATATTATATTCCTTGATATCAATATGCCTGGGATTTCCGGGGTAGAGGTGGCTGCAAAGCTCAAAGACACAGCTTCTCTGATCATATTTTCAACTGCATACGACGAATACGCCCTGAAAGCCTTCGAGCTCCAGGCTTTCGATTACCTTTTAAAACCCTTTGATAAGATAAGGTTCCAGGAAGTGTTGAACAGGGCAAAAAGTACTGTGGAAAAAAATAAGCAGGCAGCTTTCAGTCAAAAGTTTGCGGCCTTATACGAGGACTACAGCCAATCTATTTCCCCTTACTTAACGCAATTCAGAATCAATGATAAAGGCTTTGAGCGTACCATTCGTATCCAGGAGGTCCTGTATATCGAAGCGAGCTCTGTTTATGCCGTATTGCACCTCGAAAAAGAACGGGTCTTGTACAGGGTTTCCCTCCAGCTTCTGGAGCAACAGTTACCCGATAATTTTTTACGTGTACATCGTTCGTTTATTATTAATACGGATGCCACTGACACGGTAAAATATTTAAATAACAATACCTACATGATCAGGATGAAAAATGAAGAAGTCATTATTTCCAGCAGGAAATACAAATCCTCTGTTATGGACTGGTTGTCAACTTCCTGAATGCTACCCCCCATGGCAAAAGTCGGGTCTGTCTAAGAACATTTTTTACCACAGCAGGAAAAATCTCTTATGGACAGCACAGACAGAAAAATTCTGATGGAATTGCAACACTCAAGGCAGAACACTAAAGAAATTGCTTCAAAGATCGGTCTCAGTGTTACCCCTACTTATGAGCGTATCAAAAAACTGGAGCAGCAGGGAATTATCAGGGGGTATGTGGCTTTACTGGACCGGGAAAGCACAGGATTAAATGGCGACACGCTTTATATTGTATTTTTTGATTTTAGAAGTCAGTGTGGTTCTGGGTATCTGTAATAATTCAGAAGCCCCGCCAGGACCTGAGATCTTCCATTGCGTTTGGTTCAGCGCCTTAATGATATTTTCTTTTTCCAGATCAGCAATCTCTACCGAGGTAAGAATGGCCCCGGGATCATAACGCTCGCCTTTTTGCCGTTCCTTCCCGGAAAGGGGAGGTAAATCCAGGTTGGGTTTTCCATCTTTACTGGTGATGATGCTCCTTTCTACAACGTTCTGTAATTCCCTAACATTACCCGGCCAATCGTACATTTCCAGCTGAAGCAGGTCGGAGGCAGCAAGTGGTTCCATATGAAGGGCATGATTCTTCGAAAGTTTTTCAAAGAAGGCTTTTGCTAACAGGGGAATATCTTCTGCACGTTCCCTAAGTGGAGGTATTTGTATTGGGAAAACATTGAGACGGTAAAACAGATCTTCTCTAAAGGCCCCTTTTTTAGTGAGCTGTTTCAGGTTTCTATGGGTGGCAGCAATGATCCGAACATCCACCTGTTGTGTCCTGGAACTGCCCAGGGGTTCAAAAGTACCTTCTTGTATTACCCGGAGCAGTTTGGCCTGGAGTCCGAGAGGAAGTTCAGCAATTTCATCTAAAAACAGGGTACTGTGGTTTGCCATGGAAAATCGACCTTCCCGGTTGGTCAAGGCCCCGGTAAAGGCTCCTTTTACGTGACCGAAGAGTTCGCTTTCGATTAACTCTGAGGGCAGGGCAGCACAATTCAGGGTAATCATGGTACGATCGTGACGGTGGCTGACCTGGTGTACGGCCTTAGCGAATAATTCCTTTCCCGTACCCGTCTCCCCCAGGATCAGTACATTGGCATCTGTGGGAGCCACCTGGGATACCTGTTCCAGGCATCGGCTGATCGACTCGCTCTTCCCTATAATAAAATTGAATTGGTGGGAGTCAACCTTTTCCTTTAGCAGAGTGGCTTCCATACTCAGGGTTTTAATCCTGTTTTTATCTGATACCTGGTCAAGGATATTTTTGATGTAGAGCAAATAGTATTGTACACCTTCGTACCTATAGGTGGATAATGTTGCCGAAGCCGGGAACGTTTCGTTCTGAAGGGTGGTACAGGTAAACGAATCCCCTAAGGGTACAGCGCCATGCTGATTGCTCAGGGTAGCATGTTTGGGGACTATTGACATGATCTTGTTCATGGAGGGGGTGCTAAAGAGCCCGGATAATCGCAGCGGATGGAATTCTCCCGGTGGTAAATGAAACATTTGAGCTGCCGCTGCATTCACCTGGGTAATGATATAGTCGGTATTGAATTCAATAATGGCATCCGGAGTACCATTTACAAGTCTTTCCAATTTTGATTCCCGGTCTTTGATCTTGCCCTGATCAATCTCCCGACGAAGTTCGGCTGCTGCCCTGGAAGCGAAAATTTTGAAAATAGTAAAGACCTCCGGTATTTGTGGCATGGGTTTATTGTCAAGCAGTGCGAGGTGGCCAATTACCTTATTCTCTGCATCGCGAAGAGAGATCCCCATATAGCTTACTGCACCAAGAGGCTTCAGGTCAGGGTCGTCAGGATACAAGTCAACCACATTTTTAGGAATATGGCATATGTCGTGTGCCTCTAAGACAGGTTCACATGGGGTATTGGCTACCGTGTAAGTGTATTTGTCCACGTATTTCCCATCCAGATAGAAAGCCAGGGCATTCAGGGTGTTGGTCTCCGACCGGAATTCGGTGATCCAAACCCCATGTACCTCCAGGATCTCTGCCAGATGTTTTACCAGTGCCTTAAAAAATTCCTTGCCGGTAAAGGAGGAGGTCGCTTCTATAATTTGCTTTAAGGCAATAAGTTTTGGGATCTTTCTTTTTTCGTTCATAACTCCTGATAATCAATAGGATGATGATATTAAGGTACCCAAAAATTCAATAATGTCGAAATATCGTCATTATTAAATTAATAAATCCTCCGGGAAAGCCCGTAAATGCTGAATTTCAGGAAATTGGCATATGCATTGCCATATATAAAGCATGTGTAACCAATAATATTTAGAAATCATGGAATTAGTAGTAAAAACAGTAAACGGGTTCAAGTCTCAGGACATTATGGATACCATTCATGCCATCCAATCAAATCCGAAGATCGCGGAATTCAGGTTTCGCGTAAAAAATCGATGGATCACCGGGGGACATAACCGAAGTACGATCCAGGGCTTTTACGGGGGATGTGCGGAAGATCAGTCACGGGCAGAAGCCTTTGTTTACGATAATGGGGAACCGCCAATATTACTGGGCAACAATGAAGGTGCCAATCCCGTTGAATACATCCTTCATGGCCTGGCCGGGTGTATGACCACCACCATGGTGCTCCACGCTGCTGCAAACGGCATCGCAGTGGACCGCATTGAATCCCGCCTGGAAGGAGATATTGACGTACAAGGGTTCCTCGGTCTGGATGAGACCGTAAGAAATGGATACCAGAATATCAGGGTAAAGTTCAAAATTGAGGGCGACCTTACCGCGGAAGAGAAGGAAAAGTTGCTCTCCTTTGCTTACAGTTCTCCGGTATTTGATATTGTAACCAATAAAGTTCCCGTGGCCCTGAGTCTTTCAGAATAAGGAAGCCCTGAATGGAAGGTGCCGGTTGAAGTCCAAGACTCCGGCCGGTACCTTTAACTATCGGATCTCTTGTAACAGGTGCATCAGGATTTCATCCTCCTCATCCAGCAGATGGTCTCTGACAGGGATATCCGGCACCACACCTTCTTCTTTAGTACTTCCGTTAACACGTATGATACGGCCTTTTGAAACGTTCACGGGAATGCCGGTATTAGGAAGGGTATAGGAATAGATAGAGGCATAAAGACTTGGATAGTCGCCGGTTTCCTCCCCTGCAAGGGTAGCGAAGCCGTAGTCCTGTATCTGGGCTGCTGCTACGGCCGACTGGGAATGGGTTTGCCGGTTAATAAGGACATAGACCTTCCCCTCAAATCGCTTTTCCCGGGGCTGTGGCATGTGCGCTTCAAAATCGTAATCATAGATTTCCCCGTTCTCATGTTTCAGGGCCGACCTCCAGAAGGCATTGGTGGTGTCTCTTTCCTTGCGTACGTGTTCCTTAAGAAATTTGCTGGTCTTAAGGGAAAAGTCACCGTACCATTTAAAAGGTTTATCGGCAATATAGGAAACCAGGTAATCGCTGAAGGAATCATCGCCCCCGGCGTTGTTTCTGAAATCAAGGACCAGGTTCCTGCTTTTTTTCTCTTTAACAGCTACAAAGGAAGAGTCTATGAATTTGCGGTATGCGGCCTCATCCCCGGAAAAATTTCCCGGTTTGAGATAGGCGGTCTCCCCGAAATAATTCAGCTCTCGCGAGCCGGTGATAATATCAACGCGCTTCATTTCATAATCATCCAGGGCTTTTATCGCTTTCAGGTTATATATTTTTTCGGAACCATTCGCACGTATCTCCACCGCGAACTCCGCCTGTTCGCCAAATACCTGCCAGTAATACCTGGGGAAGGTGAGGAGCTCTAATTTTGCTTTTTTGAAATAAGGCCGCTCTGCCGAGATGTGGGGATAAATTTTAGAAAGGAGGGTATCTACGGGTACGCCATTGATGCTTATTAATTCGGAATCTGTTGTTATGGATTCATTACCGGACCAGTTCTTTCGCACCAGCGCCCTGCCGTTTTCAAAGGCGAGTTCCAGGGGGAATACCTTACCGCCGGCATAGGCGTATTTAACATATAAAGGGATAGGGAATTCGATGGCGGTATGCCCGTTGTTGATGGCCGAGGTGAGGGGCTGAAAGGCATTGGTGATCTCCAGCAGGTTCATGGAGTCCTTTTGAATCGTATTTTTAATGGAGGTATATACCGAATCGAATTCGGCCTTTGGGGTATAGGCAAAAGCATTGTAATGTGCTGCCTGTAAGGATTCATAGAGGTAGTCAAGGTCTTCCAGGACCTCCTTTCTGGAAAATAATTCCTGGGCCTGTAAAGGCAAAGTTAAGATCATAGTGATAACCAACACCAGGATCCTGTTTTGTGAAAGGCAGGGCAACGGTAAGAATTTCATCATTCTGTTTTTTGAATTCGGGTGCAAATGTAGGATCTGTAGCGGGTCCAAACGACCGAATGCTTCTATTCGGACTTCTTTTTTTGTTGCCTGGTGTATTCACTGGGGGTTTTTCCTGTCATTTTTTTAAAAACGTGATTAAAGGTCGACTTCGACTTAAACCCGCACTCATAGGCATGCCCGAGCAAGGTAAGACTTTCCCATCCGGGCTCCCGCATTCTTTTTTTAAAGGCTTCCACCCGGTACCCGTTTACAAATTCATAGAAGTTCTTTTCAAAACTTTGGTTGATGGCATTGGATACCTGCTTCTGGGTGGCGTTTACTTTCTGTGAAAGGGTTGGAAGATCGAGTTCGGGATCGAGGTAGGATTTTTCATTTTCCATGAGTTCATGAAGTTGCCGGGCCAGAACGGGGTCTTTAGGTTTTTCTTCCTTACGGGAGCTGTCTTCTGAGCGGTTTACCTGGGGGGAAATGGGCGTTACCTGAGCCATGGACATCAGGTATCCTTTAAATCCTAACCAGCAGGTTACTATGGCCAGCCCGGTAAAGGCCGGCAGAAAGTAACTCTCTTTCAGGGTACGGTCAAACATGAACCGGTCTACTTCGGTAAGCAGGGTCCAGCCGATCCAGAATCCTGCATAAATGATGACCGGGACCTTTAGCCAGTTCAGGGATCGTTCGTCCAAATTGGAATAGTGTTCCCTAAGCCTGACCTGGTAGCTGAAGAGGAGGCGTAATGCCAGGATGGTGTATACCGAGATGGAAAGAATACCCAGCCATTGTTCCGCGAGGTAAACGGGGGTGTACGGATGAGGTGGGTCCTGGTACATACCCGAGGCCCCCAACCGGTAAAATGCCGTACGGTAGAAAATAAATTCCACTACGACCGGAATAAAATGAAGGAGGTCTTTTCTGGTAAAGACGAATCCCGGGTTGGTAATACTCTTTGTATAGAAATAAAGGGCAGGCCCGATCCCGAACAAAAGTTCGAGCTGCACGTACCTGAATACATGCATCAGGTCGTACGCGGCCAAGACGTTTACCAGGGCTATGTTGAGGGCCATCAGGGCAAAGAAAAGGATCAGTAAGGCCAAAAAGATCCTCGGTTGGGTTCTTGGCCGTTTTACCAGTAACAGGGTGCTGAAAAGAACGGCCTGAAGACCGAAGACAAAAATGATGGTGGTTAAAATGGGATTCGGCTCTGACATGGATTAAGGCGTCTTATCGTTGAAATGCGCTGCCGGGGAGCTCAACCAGGCCTCCTGCGGCAGGATATTACCGGCGACTAATCTATGCATTATTTTCCAAAGCGAGGGCAACGGCAGCTTCGGCGTGTATGCGGGTGGTGTCGTATACGGGAAGGGTTACATCGTCCTGCCGAATGAGCAGTGGAATTTCTGTACACCCTAAAATGACTCCAGCTGCACCACTTTCCATTCCCCGGTTAATGATCTCAATGTATATTTTTCTGGAGGACCCTGTGATGATGCCGTGAACGAGCTCCTCGTAAATGATTTGGTGAACCGTAGCCCGATCCTGCTCTAAGGGAATGATGGTTTCAATCCCGAACTCCTCGGCTAACCTGCTTTTATAGAGGTCGCTCTCCATGGTGAATTTAGTACCCAGCAGGAGTACCTTATCCACCTTATCGGTCTTTATTTTCTCTCCGGTAGCCCGGGCGATATGCAGGAAGGGAATATTGATATGGCTGGTAATAGTATCACTGCATAAATGCATGGTATTGGTGCAGAGCACCACCACATCGGCTCCGGCCTTTTCCAGGTTCATGGCCGCCTGTGCCATTAGGGTATTCAGGGCTTCCCAGTTGTTGCGGTGCTGCAGGTGTTCGATCTCCGCAAAATCAACAGACTCCATGAGCGAACGGCAGGAATGAAATCCACCTAATTGCCTGCGAACCTCTTCGTTAATGATACGGTAATACATCAGGGACGACTCCCAGCTCATGCCTCCAATAAGGCCGATTTTTTTCATAAGAATGGAACTTAAACTGGAAGATATTACTTTTTTCAAGAGCGTAAAACACCGGATGCCATCAGAAGCTAATGATAATGGGAAAATGGTCTGAAGGATATAAACCGTTCTTCCTTTTGCTATCGATGCATTGATACGTCTTAACGCTAAGGTTCTTCACAAAAATGTAGTCGATCCTCTTGTCAGGATCCTTATCCGTATCAAAGCCGTTAAAGGTCGCTTCCGGACCGGATGCCGGTTGCTGAACCACCTCCCTGGCATCAAAAAGGAGTTTTTTAAGCGTTCCTAACGAGGACGCTTCGGGGATGGCGTTAAAATCTCCCATAAGGACGATCTGCTGGCCTTCCAATTCCTTTTTTCGTATAAAATCGAGAAGGAGTTCGGCCGATCTTCGACGGGCAGTTTCCCCACGATGATCCAAATGGGTATTGAGAATATGGAGTAAGACTCCCGTTTCCATGTTCCTGAATTTCCCGTAGAGGGCAATACGGTTCAAAGCGGCGTCCCAACCTTTTGAAATTTCTTCGGGGGTTTCTGAGAGCCAGAAGAGCTTTTGATCCAAAAGTTCAAATTTATGGTTGTTGTAGAAGATCGGGGTGGCTTCGCTGTTGGTGTTGACCCCATCTCTGCCGTGCCCTATAAAGCTGTACCCGTCGAGGTGTTCATGGATATAGCTTACTTGGTTGGGCAAGGCCTCCTGTAGTCCGATAATGTCAGGAGCATGGGTTGCTATTAATTTGACCACTTCCGTTTTGCGGTTGCTCCAGGCATTTTTACCGTCATCCGGGTTGTCATAGCGGATGTTGAAGGTCATGGTTGTGGTTTGCCCAATGGCCGGGACGATCGCAAAACAAACAAGGAAAAGGGAGGTCAGAAACCGTATGAGACTCATCATTTTTTCGATAATTGTTGTATTTGGTTGCCATTCACATAGGTTGCCAGGCATTTAATATGTTCCAGGTCTTTGCTTGGGATCTTTCGCGGGTCGTTGTCCAGAATAATGAAATCGGCATATTTCCCCGTTTCCAGAGATCCTATTTTATTTTCCATACCGAGTTGCCAGGCGGCATCGATAGTGAGCATTCGAATGGCTTCCATAATTCCGACCTTTTGATCTTCCCCGAGTACCCTTCCCTTTTTGGTTTGCCTTTCTACCGCTGTTTGGATAAGCCTGAACGGCTTGCTTTCGAACATGGGTTGGTCGGCATGCAGACTCACCTTCAGGCCTTTCTCAACCGCCGAACGCAGCGGGAGGATCTTTTCGGTACGTTGCGGTCCTAAAATTTCACTATTCAGGGCATCTCCATAATAATAAAGATGATTGATATGAAAACTAGGGCTCAGGTGAAGTTCGGTTAGTCTTTCAAGGTCTTCTCCGGGTATTAGGAGACAATGCTCCAGCCGGTGTCTTGAGGTACTAAGATCCAGCTCCCTGTCCAGGTCGCTAAATACATCGGTTACTTCTTTTATGGCGGCATCTCCCTGGGTGTGAATGGCAATTTGCCATCCTGCCGAATGAAATTTTTTAATAAACGCCCTCAAGTTTTCCTGGCCTGCCAAAGCTTCTCCTTTAGAATCTTTAGGGATCCCGAGTTTATCGGTGGTCAGTACCGTTTCCAAATAGGGTTCTTCGAGATACATAGACCCTATATAAGGGGAGCCGTCATACCAGTGTTTTACCCCGATGACCCCGTAAAAGTCATTGGCTTCCGGGGTTTTTGGTAACAGGTGGGCCCTGTCATGACGCATGTATATAAAGTGCCGGGGAAAGGGCTGCCTTGCAGGCAGTTGACCGATCTTACCGAGAAAGCCGCCCAGAAGGGAAGGAGTGTTATCCGAGAGGTGTTGCATTAAAATAAGGGGTTTACCATCGCTAATGGTCAAACCGGTGGAGGCAATGGTGGTATTGCCGTTCTGTGCATATTGTCGCATGACCCTTTCTGAAGCCTTGCTCAGTAACCCGGGAGTGACCACCTCTTCCTGGAGGAGCTTCATAAAGGGTTTAAAGGCTTCCTGCTCCACGATGGACCCTGTTAATTTTCCGGAGGAGTCTTTTTGGTAATAGCTGTGCTCTGAAGGATCCGGAGTACTGGCTGAAATTCCTGCACGTTCAAAGGCTTGGGAATTGGCGTAGTAATTATGCAGGTTTTGGGTGATAATGATAACGGGATTATTCGGAGCTATGCGATCCAGGTAGCCCATGGTTGGCATTTCCAGGTCCATGATCAAAACCGGATCAAGTCCCTTAAAGACCAGCCATTCATTTTCAGAAGCGCTTTTGACCACCGCCTCGAAATGTTCCCAAACTTCACGGTTATTGGCATGTGTAAATCCTGAAAGGTCGTGTAAAGTCGACAAAAACATGGACAGGGCAAAATGGGTATGCGGATCGATGAATCCCGGCATTACCGTACGACCTTTAAGATCCACTTTTTTAAGACCGGAAATATCATTGGACTCAATAGCAGAGAGATCTCCTATTGCTTTTATCTTTCCATCTATAACCAGCATGGCATTGGCCTCAGGTTGTTGTTCATTTACCGTGATCAGATTTCCGTTAAAATAGAGGGTAGGAGACGCTTTTTTATAATCACTTTTTGAATACAAAATAACACCTGTAATCAGGAGTATCAGTATCGCGGGAATCAATTTTCTTTTCATGATTTGCGAATTACAGGGCTTAGTCGGCCCCTCAGCAACGATTGGGAGATTTTGTGAAATGGGATATAACCAGACATGTAAAGGTTAGGCAATTACTCTGGTCATCCGGAGGTGTTATTCAGTTATTGAACAGGATGGTAGGCGGTCTTATTTGGAGAACATCTTTACGATCCAAAGGATCAGGTAGAGGCCGAGGCCGGTACCGAAGAACAAAAACGAAATCACAAACGCGACCCGGATATATTTTACATTCCATCCCAGTTTTTCACTGAGCCATTCAGAAACTCCTAATATCATAAGTTGGTGTTTTTTTTAAGTTCCGTTCGAAGATAGGTATATTTTCTATTTTTTATGGGAATCACTCTGGTTGTTCATTATTTTTCATAATATCAACTCCTTCCGTCTTCAGCAGCGCTGAAGACACCTTCCCCTGTCCAAGGGAAGGAGCCTGTTCTTGTTGAATTATCAAATCCCGGATTCGTGTAAATAGTGTCGGGTAACCTACTGTATAATTTAAGAAAATGCTAGGATTGTCTCAGGATCTTCTCCATCTTTTTTCCTTTGGCCAGTTCATCCACCAGCTTATCCAGGTAGCGTACCTGTTGGGTCAGCGGATTGGTAATTTCCTCCACCCGGTAGCCGCAGATCACTCCCTTGATGAGCCCGGTATTGGGGTTCAGGTTGGCATCTGAAAAGAAAGTTTCAAAAGTTGACTTGTTGTCAATATGCTCCTGCAGTCGGGTCTCATCATACCCGGTGAGCCATTCGATGACCTCCAGCAATTCTTCTTTGGTACGCCCTTTCTTTTCAACTTTGTTTATATAGTGGGGATATACCGATGCAAAGGTCATTTTAGCGATGCGCTCGTCGTGATGGCTGGTGTCTTTCATTTTTGATGCGAATTAATTCTGATAGGGTTCATGAAGATACTAAAATACCGGAAATTCAGAGTAGGCCAAACTGTTATTGGCTACCTGCCTGAGTCGCAGAGTCCAGGTAGGTTTTGAGGTACTGGTGTAGCGGAACCTCAGGATGGTGTAGCAGATTTTGCCTGTAATCGATGTTTAACGCGTCCAATACCCGCATCAGATTAAATCCTATGGCATAGTGATACGTATAGGGATCTGCATAGGTAAGGTAGCTGAATTCCTCACGGGTAAGATCTACTTCCCTGAATTCTTCAAAACCTCTGAAAAGGGTGTCGTTTTCAAGGATGGGTTCCGGTTGGTTCCGGTACATATCCTCCATGGCTTTCATGGCCTGGTATTCTAAGTAGCGCGCTCCGCCTTCCTGGATCACATAATAATTTTCCACCTGTTCCAGGAATTCCCTGTCTTTTCCATATTTGGAAATTCGCTTTTCCCGATTGGAGAGGTATTCCCTGAGGAGTGCGATTTTCTGATCATCATTATTTTCTGCAAGGGCCCCCAGAAGCAGATCATTTTCCTTCCGGATCATCTCCAGAAAAGTGGTATCCGTCTGGCATAATTCGATCAGGTTTCTAATGTCAATGGGTAAGTTACCGATGACAGATCTGGCATACGCTCCAAAAGCAGGGGTATTGTATTGATAGTGATGAAACATTTCATGGATTACCATGGTGGTCCACCATTCGGTACTGGTCACGGAAGGGATGAATTGCCGGGTTTCTTCCACACTTAGGAATTGCTGAACAGGATGCTCGTAATAGTATTTTGCAGAATCGGCCGGGTCAAAGCTTATCATCAATTCAAAATGGTATGGAATCGTATCTGTTCTGGGGCTTAAGACATAATCTTCACTGTATTTTTTAAAAGTATCCAGTTTTGCCAGGGTCAGGGAATCCGGAAAGAAGATCTCTGAATGTGTTCCGTTAAAATAATTAAAGGTGCCCTCCACCCGTTTTTTATTAAAACCTTCCCATGCGTTCGCTCCAAGGGTATCTCTTAGCGCCAGGACCAGGGTGAGTCTTCTGGCTGAAAGGCTGTCGGGAAGGTTAAAGGTGTTTTTCATTTCCTGCCCGGAATCCTCCTTTTTGGTTGTACGGGTCTCGCAGGAGATCAGGAATATACAAAGTGTGCTTACGAAGTATATAAAAGAAGTCTTAAGGCTGTGATGAGGCATGGTACTGAAGATTTTCTGAGATTAATTTAAAAGGATCTTGTTTATATGATAAGGCCGGTCAGGGCATATCCTCTAAGCGCACCCAATGAAGTCGCATTTTGGGGTAGCGGTCGGTAATGGGACTTAGGGTAAGGGTATCTCCATGAAACGAATAGGCTCTCCCGGCAATGGTACCCCACATGTAAGGCAGGCTGGAAGATTCTATGTAGTGTTCAATTCTTTGGAGGGAATCATTTACCCGGTATTTTCCAAAATAAACAAAGTTTCCCGCCAGATGCCTGAGGTCTTTTGTTGTGAGACTATCCAGGCCTCCCTTGCCTTCCAGGGTATAGCTTTCATAGGCTTCCGGTACATGATGTACCCCCATGCCTCCCTTACCATCGTAAAGGATATATCCCTGCCGGTTTTTATAGGAACCCTCTGCGGGTTGCCAGGGAGAGAGAGAGTCGGACTTTCGTTCTACCAAATGCAGGGCCCATCGGCCGGTAAACTTATCAAAATCCTTTGCTTTTTCATCCGGGCTGCAGGCTATTAAGAAGATACCTGCAACGCCAAGTAGGATAAGGTTCAGGTTTTTCATGGGATATTTTTCAAATTAATCCTAGATAATTATTGTTCCGCTTTGTGCACTTCCATTTCAATTTCGATCATAAACTCCGGAAGGGCCAGTTCTTTGACGCCCAGCCATGAGCCTGTGGGAAAGTGTTTGGTGTAGATGGTGTTGCGGTAGCCCGATACTTCCAGCATGAGTGGCATATTGGTAGTGAATATATTTTCCACCACCACATCGTCGAAGGTACAGCCAAAGTGGGTGAGTATCTTTTCCAGGTCGGCATAACAATTCTTCATCTGCTGTTCCAGATCGCCAGCTGCGGTTGGGTTGCCCTCCTCGTCCATACTTACGGCCCCGGAGATCTTTATGTCATTTCCTATTTTTACCGCATGGGTATAGCCGTATGCCTTTTCAACTTCAGGTCGCAACTGGAAATATTCGGGAGTTTCAATTTTTACAACAGGTTCCTGGTCGGAGGAATCTGCCGGATCCTGTTTGATCTGTAAACACCCCTGTAGCAGCAGTACTGTAAAGAAGGTGAGGGCGAGTAAAAGACGGTTTTTGGTGAAAGTAATTCTTGTTTTCATAAAACTAGGTTTTTGTTGCCCGAATTATCCGGTTCGGGTCGTTCCGTTCTGCATTTTGCAATTTGTTTTCCCCGACGTTCAGGGCTAGGTCTTAAGTCTGTTTTCGATACGGTTCATTACCTTGCGTATTTCCTGCCGGGTCCTGGTGGCCAGTTTTACATAGGTGGTATTGTCGTATATCAAAATAGTAATCAGGTTAAGGAATTCGCTGTCATCGATGACCTCCGGACCTGTTAATTTCAGGTTGATCTTATCAAAGAATTTCCCCCGTTGAAAGGCCACCTGATCATTTCGCTTGTCATAAACCTCCCCGTTATAGTTGAGCCGGTAATAATAACGTTGGTAGAGGTTGGTGATGGTTATTTTGAGGGAGTCGGGTTGCAGGTTGGCAAGGGTGCCTGAGGATATGGCCGTGGTATAGGTACCGGTATTTGCGAAAAAGGTATCGTTGGAGGAGGTCTGGTTTTTGATAAAACCCTGCTCAATAACTTCAAAATCCTTGTTGGTCTGCAATTCGGTCTGCAACGCCTCCAGATTCCTCAGTTTCTCAGATTGGTAGGTAATGATGCTATCCAGTTGTCCAAGGTCGTTTTTGAGATCGCTAAAGAGGTTATTAAGAAATACGATCTGTTCCCTTTCGTTCTTCCTGTGCTCATTCCAATTATTTACCTGTAGGGCGATAAGAATACCGATAACGACCAGCGCGATCTCTCCCAGGGCATAGAGCACGTATTTACTGAATCGTTGTTTGTCCAGTAACTTTCGGCGAATACTTCTTAGAAATGTGATCATTGGTCCGCAGGAAGGGTTCCCGGTGGTTTCATCAATGGGTTATACGCAGAAGTCATACGTTAATTGTATGTTTCGTTCTTTACCCGCGTAGAATGCATCATATCCAGTTTCCATCCCTCTTCGGTACGGATGGCAGTGGCACTTTCCAGCCAATAGGCTTTTCTTACTACCTTACCCTCTGCACTAATTGTTGCCCGGTTATGGTAGGCTACCCAGGCGTGGTCTCCGAAAACCTTCACTTCGATGATCTTGATGTTGTTTACCCTTTCCGGAAGGGGGGATCGTTTTGAAGCCCTGTCCATATACCGTGCAATAGTGTCATTATTCCAGACCTCCCCGTGTTCCAGTAACAGAAAGTCGTCGGTCTGGTATTTTTGGATGTTTTCCGGGTTCAGGTCAGACCAGATCCCGTTAAAAACATCATTGATGAGCTGTTCAATTTTCTCTTCTTCCTGGAGGCTTGTGTTTTGCCCCAGGGCAGGAAGGGAGCACAGACATATACAAAGTAAGGTGTAAAAGATTCTCATTTTTTATAGTTTTACCCTACTAATCTATGAAAATTGCCTCAATAATTGGTTGTTAAAGCCTTGTATATGAGTAAGTATGTGTTTTCAGGCAGAAAAACTGCCAGCCCCAATCAGTTTTGCCAGGTAAACGATTACCACAGCGAGTGCTGATCGGTCCTGACCGGTTACTTTCTCCTGCTGATTTGTTCTTCCAAATGGCGCATCCTGACCAGGGTATGCATTTCGTTGTCAATACACTCCTGGTAAGCTTTGAGAAGTTCCCTGGCCTTTTCTTCAGACCCGGCAAGTTGTATCACCCCGTTCCACCATCTGGTTTCAATTTCCGCATTTTCATTTTCCAATTGGTCAGGGCCGTCCTGAAGGTGTAAATAGGCAATATGGTCCCATGGTCCCGAATCTGATTCGAAGGTAAGTACCAGCCTGCCTGAGATCTCATTGGCTTTATACAGGAAATCATGAAGTAATGCCCTGGCTTCGTTGACCTTTCCGGGTTTGAATTTTACGTATTTGGCCTGAAACCAGTCGTAATTGTCTAAGCCTTCCCCGGTCTGGGAAAAACCCTGAAAAATAAACAGAAGGAGCGCAGATAATGTAAAAATGAGTTTTCTCATCATCGGGTGGGTTAAGGATGGATTCTTTGGGATATCAATGTAAGAAAATATTGTCGTGTAGTTCCTTAGGGTAAATTTAATTTAATGGTGGCCAGGAATGCCGGCTGTATTTTACCAACTTCTCCATTTGCCGTTCCTCCGCTTTTTCCATCCCATTCGATAGCGCATAGATCCGGGCAAGAACGTACCTTCGTACCCCCGTACCCCAGACACCTACCTCGCAAAGGCAACTAACCTCTCCCCACATACCATTAACGCTTTATTTTCCCCGGAAGGGTAAACTCGTAGCGCTTTCCTAACCACCGGGTATTCATGTACCGGTCGGTGCGGCGCAGGGCCAGAAATAATTTCCATATGAATTTATCTTCCCGGTAATACTTTTCAATTTCCTTTTCGGTTATCGGTTGATGTTCCAGGAACTCTGCCCCGGTTTTGTTAACGAGATCGGTAAGGCCAGGGATGAGGTCATGGCGTTGTTCTTTATACAGGTTGGCCAGCAGGTCGGTACACACCAGGCGAAAGTTGTAGTATCGGTTCATGATATCGTCAAGGAAAAACCTGCTGAGGATCCATCGCATGGGTTTTGGAGCACTTTGTAAAAAGAGGTGAGCATTCATTTGCTCCACTCCGTTTTCGCGAATAAGCGGGGTACTGGTATCGATAAAATAAAGCCGGCTTTCTTCCGAAATGGGAGCCGCGGCATCAAAATCCCTGATAGCCCAGTTGGAGATCTGGGCATCAAGTCCCAGGAGTAGTTCCGGGTTCTGTGTGTTGAGTTTCCAGAGGTGAGCCAGCTTCCTGACCACCAACCGGAAGAGAATTTCGATTTCGGCATCGGTACGGGTGTGCAGGAGTTTATTTGCAATGGATTGGCCTTCCAGGCGTTCCTGGCTCAGGTAGGCAACATAAATACCGTTATGCCCCTTTACGCAAAAGGCATCCCCGGGGGGAGTTTCAATACCCGCGCTAATCAGTTTTTTGTTGTATTCCAGGTAGAGCCTGCAATAGTTTTCGGCTTCCTTTTCGGAAGTGAACAAAGGCAGTCTTTTAAAGGCGCGATCCCTGTATCCGGGTACATTAAAAGCGATCACCGTACTGATTTCTCCATAGCCCAACAGGGTAACGGGTACCTTGGATGTAGCTACTCGAACCGGGTCAAAACCGTTTTCGAACTCCTGCAGAAATTGCCGGGTGGTTTCAGACGTATGCTTAGGGCGGGTGGTGGGTTGTGTCATAGTACCTGAACTATTTTCCAAATATGTTCTTTAGGGATTCCCTGGCGCTGTAGGTTGCGCTGTACAACCTGAGTTTGCCTATGGCCTTGTCTGTTTTCTCAATGATCTCTTCCACCTGCTCCCTGGTAATGATCAACGGAGGCAGAAGTTGACAAACCCTTCGGTCATTATTGGCATAAAGGGAAAACATTCCGCTCTCATAGGCAGCCTTGGTAAAGAGCAATCCATGATCTTCCTTATAGAATTCAATACCGGTCATCAGTCCGAGTTGGCGAAATCCGGCGATGTATTTTTTATGCTTATTCCTTAGCATTTCATACCCTTCTGCAAGACGGCCGGCCATTTTGTTCACGTGTTCCAGGAAATGAGGGTCTGCACTAATTTCGAGGACTTTCAGCGCTACCTCGGCTCCGATCTCTGATCCGCCGAAGGTGCTCACGTGTATGAACGGATGTTCTTTGAAAAAGGCTTCAAAGGGTTCGCGAAACACCGTAGCGGTAATGGGGTAGATCCCACCGGAAAGTCCTTTCCCGAGTATAACCATATCGGGAATAATGTCGTAATGTTCAAAAGCCCATAACTTACCGGTTCTGCCCAGTCCGGTTTGAACCTCGTCGATAATGAAAAGGGTGCCGGTTTGTGTGCAGTGTTCCCGGAGGGCTTTCATATAGGCTTTGTCGGGTACCGTAATCCCCAGGGTTGCCGGAACAGTTTCCATGATAAAGGCTGCGGTACTACGGGTAATGGATTTGCGTGCCGCCTCTATATCGCCGAAAGGAACCTGTTTAAACTGAGGAACGTTATCTCCGAAAGGCTCCCTGTACTGTTCGTCCCCCGCAGCAAGGGCAAGACCCGTATGACCGTGATACCCCCCTTGGAGACTCACGATCTCCGCTCGTCCGGTATAGCCCCTGGCCAGTTTTATGGCCAGGTCTACCGCCTCTCCGCCACTAACACCAAAAACGGTGTAATTAAGGTCTCCGGGCATGAGTTCAGCAAGCCTTTTCCCGAGGCGTGCCCGCTGGGTGCTGATAAAGTGATGGTTGCCGATATCAAAGTTTTGAGTGGCATTCACCATGGCTTCAATAACCTGCGGATTGCGATGGCCGAGGTTAAAGACACCCCCATTGCTATGGCAGTTGATCAGGGTTTTCCTGCCCGTTACATCGGTTATATAAGCCCCTTCGCGCTTGCCAATAATAAAATCCATCCCGTATTTCTTAAATGTGGCAACCTTGCCGGAAGAAACGTGGTGCTTGAAATCGCTGATGATCTGTTTTTTATCTGAAGTATCCATTTCGGCCAATGTCGTTATTTTGTTGCCAGGGAATCCATTTGTTGAAGGTATTCCTGTTCTTTAGCGTAGCATGTGTTGCAATCTGCGATAAGTTCTTCCCGGGTTTTGTTCTCAAGCCCTTTATATATAATATCGAGGAACTCCCTTTGAAGGGCATCCCTTATTGTTTTATGATACGCGTGAAATTCCTTGTTGTTTCTGAGCATTTCTTCGGCCATCGCCCTGTTGCCCATGAAATATTCCAGGGAGGTTTCGAGCGATGAAAATTGCGGGAAGGCCTCCGGATACTCCGTAAGCAGCAAGGGCTTGAAAAGGGATACACACGGATTCGGGGAACTGGTTACCCATACGAGGGTATGCTTCCCGTAATAATCGACCACCATGCTCGAAGTGGTCTCCGATTTTACGATTGTTCCCGGGTGAACACAGATGGAGCCCATCCCTTTTTTAAAATTCTTGCCCGGATCGATATGAGAGCGGAGAATGTCGAAAACCCCCTCAATACCCTTATCCCTGTCCGCGATCTGCTGTTCGGTATAGCGGTGCCGCATATCGCCCCTGGAGAAAAAGGTATAAAACCGGTTTTCCATGGTCTTTTTCAGGGCAATATCCTTAAATGGGCTGCTGGCCCGGGAATGGTCGGTGTTGATGGTGTAGCAATTGCTTATGGAAGCGAAATCCGTGATGTCCTTCCGAACCCAGTTCTTTCCGGAAGTCTCTATAACAATGGCTTTTTCTGCATCCTTGATCAGAAAACTGTTGTGGTACATCAGGGTGCCCGAGTAACTTCCATTCCCTCCCTGGCCATAAGTTTCCAGGAGGTGGGTAATGATATCGAAGGCCTGTTCTGCCGAGTCGGCATTGTGCAGGGCAATACGCAGGATGTCCATCCCCAGCAATCCGTCGGCCAGGGTTTTTTCTTTGGAAAAGATGGCCTCATTTCCAATAGACACTCCTTTCTCATTAATGCCCATTTCTGCCCCCCAGATCCAGGTGGGTCTTGAAATAATGGCGCTATAGGGATGTTCAAACTCCGGAAAAACCTTTTTTAGAACTTCCAGTTGCCTTTGGTATTTTGGCAGGTGTTCCTTCAGGAATGCAGATTTAAAGTCCTGTTTTGCATCCTGTATCATTTCGATTACCTGGGGTTCTCCCGGATCCCGGTCGGAGTTCTTGGCAAAAAACGACCGTTCCCTATTTGCTGTGCTGAAAAATGTAAACGTATCACACATTACGGTACCTTATTGGCGGTTGATCTCTTTAAGGGTAGTTCTGTTTGTTGATAAAATCTATTTCTGTCCATAAGCCGGTTGCCCTTTCCTATCCAACAGGTCCGCCTTCCTGATTAATGAGAAGGTTATGCTTATATGGGCCAGGTAATACGTGGGTAAAATAAGAAAATTTAATGCGTCATATCCCAGGAACTCTTTTAACGAGATAATGGTATCTGAAAAAAGAATTAAAAAGATGCCAAAAGTATAGGCCCATCTTACTACCGGATCACTTTTCATGCCAACTGCAGCCCCCAGGGATAAACAGGAAACGGTTAGATATATCAGGGTAGCTGATAAAAGGATCTGATCGTTAATGGCAGGGTAGAGCATAAGATAGAAAAACGCCAGAAATCCAAACAGAAGTATACTGGTAAACGTTCGGTTGATCCGGCCATTAGACAAAGCAAAGACCAGGTAACCAATATGGGCGAGGAAAAACATGGCGATCCCTTTGCTGAACATTATCGTATCGCCTGCCATATTGGATAGATGCCAATCGCCTAAAATTGAAAACAAAAAGGCACTAATGATATACCAGGTTTCCCTGGATGCATGGTCATTGCTGAAATTCAGGATTAACAGTATGATCATCCCAATTCCTGCGGTTCCCGAGCCCCATATGAAATTAGAAGTGGCCAGGGCCATGATGGCCGATACAAAGGAAACTCCCAAAAGCCAATAACTTAACCTGGTTTTATTACTTAACATAGTTCCTGCAGGCTTTATTTAACGGCTTTGACAAATGTTTCCAATCCTCCCACAACCGGCAAGGTAAGGGAAGTTCCCGCAAGGTCGACCGTTAACCCGGTTCCCGGTTTCGGATGCAGGGTAAACTCCTGGTCGCTGGAAAAGATCATGAGTCCTACTTGCTGTCCGGCCTTGATGACCTGGTCGTCGGGATTCAGGTCGAAAGACACTTCATAGAATTCGCCGGGCTTCAGAGGTTCACTCTCGGTCAGGGAGCTGTGATTCTGAGGGTCTGCCCATCCTCGTGTAATGATATTATCGGTGATACTCCCTGCTTCCTTGTTCCACGGCAGGGATACCAGCCAGACGGAAAGGTTTGCGGCGGGTTTGCTGCTGGCAACTCTTATGGTTACTCTTGGGGTGCCCGAAATGTGCAGGGCTTCTTTCAGTACAGGTGTTGTATAGATCAGACGATGTTCTGACCGGGCTGCCATGGCCAGTTCGGCACCGGAAAGGGTGTAGTCGTCTGTCAGGGATTCCCGGGTATTATCGCCTTTTTCGGATGGGGTGAGTCCGCCGGCCTCATTCCCGCCGGAAGTCAGATAAAAGGTAACTTCCGCCGCATCCGGATGCGGGTAGTCAGGGTAGGCAGTAGGAGCATTCATTTTATCATTTTCCCGGACGATCCAGGCTTTGGGATCATTCTCCACGCCATTTTCAATGCCGTGAAGGTACCGGGTGAACCATCGGTTCATAAGCGTGATGGGAGGCGGACCGCCATGGCCCTGCTGGTGGTAATAGATCTGTGCCGGGATTCCCATTTCCTTGGCTTTTTTATAGATCCTGTAACTGTGTTCGGGCATCACATTCCAGTCATTGAACCCATGCGACATGAGTAAGGCTGCCTTCATGGGCTCCATTTCGTTCAGGTAATCGCGACCGGCCCAGAAGTCGTTGTAATCGCCGGTGATACGGTCCATCCCGTTCTTCATGATCGAATCTCTGATGCGGGCGTTATTAGCGGCTCTTTTGGATTCGTCTCCGCTATGGATAAAATCGTAGAGCACATCAATATCTTCCCCTAAATACCCTCCGGGAGAGCGAACCAGACCGTTAGACCGGTAATAATGGTAGTAAGAAGTATTGGGCGCAATGGGAATAATGGCTTCCAGGCCTTCCACCCCTGTGGTGGCTGCTGCCAGGGGGATGGTGCCGTTATAGGAAGTACCGGTCATCCCTACCTTCCCGGTAGACCAGAATGCTTCCACAACATCGCCTCCATAAGGTTCGGTATATCCCTTAGCGCGGCCGCATAACCAGTCGATCACGGCCTTGGGGGCCAGAGATTCGTTATCGCCGCCAACGGTAGGTGCCCCCTGGGACAATCCCGTACCTGGAGAGGAAGAGTGTACAACGATATACCCGCGCGGCACCCATTTCTCAATATGGGAATTCGATATAAATGGCCGTTCGATACGCTCCACATCCGGGTGTACCGGTCCTTCCACGCTTTCCCCGAGTTCGTGTTCTACACTCCAGAACAACTCGCGTCCGCCCTGTGCCACCCCGGCAAAATACGGGCTGGAAACATAGATCACCGGAAGTTTTAAGCCTTCCGTTTCTGTTTGTGCGGGCCGGGTAACGGCCACATGCATACGATCGGGTTTCCCGTCCTTATCACTGTCAAAGGTGGTTTCTACCCATAATTCCTGGCGGATCCAGTCTTCCGGCGAACTAAAAGCTTCGACGATCTGGGCCTGCCCGTCTTTAAATACTGGCTGGGCTTTGACTTTGGGTTGAGCGACCATAGAGGAAATGGACGTAAGCAATACCCCCATGGCGATATAAAGGGATCGGTGTTTTATCATGGTTTTGGAGTTTAGGTTGGTTATCGGTTAAAGCTAAGAATTTTTTTGAAAGGGGGAAGTGGGGAAGGAGGGAGGAGGGAATTATGAATGGTGAATTATGAATGGTGAATTGTGAATTGTGAATTGTGAATTGTGAATTGTGAATGAAATAGTGTCGGATCTTGCCATCTTGACTCGTGGCTCTTAAAAATTTATTTCTTCAAACCGCTTCACCGCATTATTCGTTCAAATACTTCAGTCCGTAATATAAGGCCGGCAAGGGTACAGAGCGGTGGTTTTCCTCTTCAAAATATTCGAGTTTCACCCGGGCTTCCCCGGCAGACTTTTCCTGTAATAACGAAAAGAAAAGGTCATGTCGCTTTTTATTGCGACCTTCTTTGGCTTCTCCCTGGTTGGCTGTCGCGATATACAATTTTTTCTGAAAGGAGGCAGGAGAGATGGTATCTACCTTCGTGCCTGTCAATTGCTCATCCCACCAGAGGCTTGGGTCCACGGCGAGATAGCTGTCGAACAGACTACCCTTATCCATATAGGCATTTATGGTGAGCAATCCGCCAAGGGAGTGCCCGGCCAGGGTCCTGTGAGAAGTGGTTCTGTAATTCGTATCGATATAGGGGATAAGTTCGTCCTGTATAAACTTCAAAAAGTCTTTGCCGCCGCCCATGGTATTGGGGCGAGCAGTTTTTATTTTGGTTACGGTAAGGTCTTTTTCCCGGTCCGGACTTTCAATGGCTACGATAATGGTTTCCGGCATTAAATGATTCCCGGCGCGAGGAGAACTCATAAAATGGGTAACCCCGATGGCGGTCTTAAAATGAACGGCACCGTCCAGCAGGATAAGCACGGGATAATCCCGGCCTTCTTCAGAAGTATCATCATAAGAATCCGGAAGGCTAACCAGGCACACCCGGTCTTCATTTAAAATGGCAGAGTGGAGGATGAGTTTTTGCTCCGATTCAGCGGCAATCTGCTTTTTACAGGAACTGAATGGTATGCAGGTAAAGAGGATGTAAAGAATTGTCAGGGTATGTTTCATGAGTGGTTTAAATGAAGGGGGTCTTTAGGAATCTTTTTTGAACTTTTTAGAATTGGTTCGAATCAGCAAATATGGAAGTCCGATGATTACAGCCAGTATCAGGGCATACATTTTTATCTTTTCTGAAGCCAACCAGTTTCCTGCCAGGTATCCTGCGAAAACCATAAAAGCCATCCCAAACATAACATTCCTGAATACAGTGGCAATACCTTCAATGTCATATTTATCTTTTTCTTCTTTGGATAGGGTATTATATCCCGCTATAAGCTGGTGCATCCTGCCATGTTTAACCATGATACCCAGGGCGATAAAAATTAAGGCTGTGATCCACATTGGGTTTTAACGCTAATAGCTAAGGTATCCAGGGCTTAAATTAAGAAAAAATCGATCAGGATAATTTTAAATGACAGGCTTTATGGCTCTATGGCCACTTCCAATACCCGGTTCGCGAACAGGTCTATCTGGTCAGAAACTTCCTTTTCGGGTTTGTCCCGGGAGATCCAGGTATGCAATTCCCCGAGGTAGTTCATGCTTAAATAGGCTGCACTGAGCTGAAAAGGGATGAAAAACCCAGGGTGCTGTGTGGCATCAGACCCGCAGGAAACGGCCAGCATATTCATGCCCCTGAGCTTTC
Organism: Robertkochia flava; assembly: GCF_020166515.1. Taxonomy (GTDB): domain Bacteria; phylum Bacteroidota; class Bacteroidia; order Flavobacteriales; family Flavobacteriaceae; genus Robertkochia; species Robertkochia flava. The sequence goes on from NZ_JAINZT010000007.1 coordinate 125,019, forward strand.
TGCCCGTTTGTTTGTGTACTTTTAAACAGTCGGTGATCCGGTCAAAAAAGTTTTTCATGATGCCGCTCATGGAATACCAGTACACCGGGGTGATAAAGACAATGGTGTCATAGTGAACGATCTCCTCCAGCGTCGGGAGAAAATCATCATCCGTATGATGATGTTCGTAACTGTAAGGGTGGATCTTTTTTTCGGCCAGGTTGATGATAGGGGCATCAAATTTTTCCTGAAACATTTTTGCTATCTGATAGGAGTTTCCATCGACCCTGGAGCTCCCTTGTACAATTATGGTTTTCATTTCGCGGTTGGTTTGAAAGGCCAAAATAGGTTATTGACAAAGATCTGGTGGTCCGGGATGATCTTTATTTCAATACTAAAACCTTATAGGCTCATAGAATTTTTTCATATTAATCCTCCGGAAGGAAATCACCGGCCAGGTCTTTGGTAAGTATGGGTTTCGGTCTTTTCAGGATACGCGACTGGTACTCATAGGCCAGGAGGCCGGATAGCGGGATCACTGCCAACCAGATCCAGAACCCGCCGAAAACAGTATTCAGGAGGCTGGCTGTTAACAGGGCAAACAGCGGAACTCCGACCATAACACAGATAAAATTCACGGAGGCGATGAAATGCGGATCTTTAACGAGCTTCTTAAGTACGAGTTTAACGGTAATGATCCATCCGAGATTCAGGACCACTCCAAGCAGCCAGAACGGGAAGCCTGCCAGAAGCAGGAGGGTACGTAAGATTCTTTTTCGGGGTTTAGGCGTATCAGCTCCGAGGGGCTTTGAAGCTGCGAGGGTATCGACAAGCTCCTTATCGTTTAAGAACCGCCGGGTTAGTGATGGTGATACCGTTCTTTGGGTCTGCCAGGCGTATTCCAGATAGTCATAGTGCTCTTTCGGACGGATATCGATCATCAATTCGCTGAGTTGATGAGCCAGCTCTTCTCTTAACTCCTTTAAGGCGGCGGCCTCAGGTTTTTCCTGACCTTCAATGAAGCTTTTAACTGAAATCGGGCTGCCAAAATTCAATAGAAGATCGGTACGCATCCGGGTGGGATGTTCGTAATTGATGCCTACCGGAACGATCATCACATCCCGCTCTGGATGGTCTTTTAGGGCCTCTGCAGCTCTTAAGGCAATGCGTCCGATCCCCTTTTTGAGAGGGGTGCGCAATCGCTTTTGCATGCCGTGGTTACCTTCCGGAAAAATTAGAATGGATCTCCCGTCGAGAAGCACCTCCTGGCAAAATTTAAAGGTACTGTTGTTCGCTGTTTTCAGATCGACCATATCCCGTGGGCGGTATACCGGAACCATATGCATGATCTTTAACAGGGATTTTACCAAATCCCCTTTAAAAACACTGGCCCTGGTGAGGAACCACGGATCGCGATCGGTGTTAACGGCAATAACAATGGGGTCAAGGAAGGCACTCTGATGGTTGGGAGCAAAAATCACTGAAGCCCCTTTCGGAATTTTTTCTTTATGGGTTACAGCGATCTTTCGGAAATAAAAGAAAGTGGTGATACGTGCCCATATTTTCACAAACCGGTATACAATCATGGTCCTGTATTTAGGCATTCACACTTATGAGTCCCCACTTTTTGTACAATTGAGAGACAAGGAGTCCCGCAATGATGTTCCAGATACCCCACCAGGCAACCAGGAGTACGAGTCCGCCCCTGGGTTCAAAGAAGGTAAATACCAGGGCAAGGGCCAGTCCGGCATTCTGCACCCCGGTTTCTATGGAAATGGTTTTTGTGTCTTCGGTATTTCGGGAAGTAAACCGTCCCAGAAGATAACCACTTAGCAGGGCTACCAGGTTTTGAGCAAAAACAAGAAAAACGAAATGGGGCCAGTATTTCATAAAAATATGGCCGTTTCCGTAGAAGGCAAAAACGATGAAGGCGATTAGTATCAGGATACTCAGCCGTTGCAGGGGGGAGGATATCCTCTGGCTCAGTACTGGAAATCTCGAGGTAAACCAGATCCCGATTACCAGCGGAACTACAAGGATCTGAAGTACCGTCAGACTGAGATCGGTATAGTTCAGGGCTATCCCGTTAAACACAGGCTGTAAGTAGGGGAGTTTGGTGGTCCAGAACTCAAAATTTAAAGGGGTCATCAATGGGGCCAGTAAGGTGGCTATAATGGTAAGGCTTACACTCAGCGCTACATTGCCTCCGCATTGCATCGAAAAGAAATTGGAAATATTCCCTCCGGGACAGGCCGCAATAAGAAGCATCCCCACGGCTAACCCGGCCTCTGGCTTGAGCAGCCATACCAAAAGAAAACTCACAGCCGGTAAAACCAGGTATTGAGACAGCACCCCCGTGGCCACGGAGGCCGGGGTGCGCATGATCTCCTTTAAGTCACTGATCTTAACCGACAAGGCCACGCTGAACATAATGATCGACAAACAAATGTTGATCAACCAGATATTGTTATCACTAAAGGCGATACTGACGTCTTGCAGTTCTGTAGAGGGGTTATAAAGCATGGCGGCAAAGTAATAAAAAAAGCTGTGAACTCCCTTTATTTTATAATTCCCCGCGGTATCGATATGGCCAATCTGATGGTAATTGCAAGAAGTTAGGGTATGATAATGACAGCCTCCTGGCACGTAGTTCATTGATCATAAGTTATTTGTTCAGGATTAAGGGGGCATGCAGCATCCTTATAACTATTAGGCTTGCATTTGGTTGAAAATTCTGTTAGGTCCTTTTGATATGTAAATGAATACCTCACACTAATAATTGTACCGAGCTTTTTTTAATTCTTTATCATTTGGCCGCTACCCCATAAATCCTTTTTAATCCGTACGACCTTAGGGGGCACTACCCTAAGGAGAAGTGTCGCTGTTATTTAAGGACCACTTCCCGATGGAAAAAGGTTTAGAGATACGCACGTATCTCCCTTCCGGTTCCTTGAAAAATTAAACAACAGGGTATGTTCCTGAGACGATCTCAGGGATTAAAGGGTTTAATCCTGTAGCCGAATATTGGCTTTTAGCGATTGCTCCTGCAACCTGGCTCAGTCATCAGAAAGTTTCTGTTGCTCTCCTTTTTCGGTAAAAATTTTCATGAACTTTTTCGGAAGCGCATCCTTTATGCAGATGTGTTCGTTGGAAAAGGGATGTTGAAATTCCAGGGAGCAGGCGTGCAGATACAAACCTTTGCCTCTTAAAATGAATCCATCAATGGCATACTCCTTATCTCCCAATATCGGATGGCCGATCCCGTATAAATGTTTTCTTAATTGATGCCTTCGGCCGGTTTTGGGACGCAATCGAACCAGATTAAGGCTTCCGAATCTGGGTGATGCCACAGAGGCAGTTACCTGGTAATGGGTTTGTGCTTTTTTTCCATCGACAGGAGCGGTAATGAGGCCTTCGTTTTGCATTTTTCCAATGGTAATGGCGAAGTATTCCTTTGCAATGGCTTTGTCGGCAAACATTTTGTTTAAAACGCGAATGCTGTCATGCGTTTTCCCTACCAGCAGCGCCCCCGTTGTGAGGTAATCCAAGCGGTGCACAGGCTGCGGGTTTGTGGCATCCGAAAGCGTACCCGGTTTGAGGTTCTGTGCCAAAGCATTAGCAATGGTTCTGTGTTTATTGCCACTTACAACGATCCCGGATGGTTTATGGATCACTGCCAGGTAATCATCCTCGAACAGCGTTTTAAGAGGGAAATCCAACCGGGTTTGCTTCCTGTTTTTTTCCGGGACCGTAAGTGCGATGGTCTCTCCTCCTTGAAGCAGTTTCCCAGTACCTGCTACTTCCCCGTTTACAGTGATGTACCGTTTTTTAATAGCCTTCTTTAGCGCCGATTTGGTAGCGGTAGCCCTGAAAATTCCCACCCCATAATCCTGTAAGCGGATGATGGATGGTAAATTGGGAACAATATGGATTTCAGTTTCCGGAATGCTTAGGTAAAATTTAAATCAATTGGTCTCAGACAATAAAGGTACGCTTGTTATTGAATTAAAGGTGTATTTCAGGTATTAAGAGTTGTTATGCGAAAAAGAAGGCATGTAGGTTTGTTAGAGCATGAGCGGGCCATAACAGGGTTTGTGCCCTGACACGTGCTTCAGACTACAAGACGTTCTTGCTGCCCGTGTGGCTCATCTTTTCATTTTAGGAGACTATTGCCGTTCGTCCATCGTTACCTTGTCTCTTAATAACCAGGTTCCGTTCTCCCGGGTCATGATATAAGTCGTGTTGATCTTCCGTACAGGGGTTACCTTATCATTGATCTTTTGGCCTTCCCTTTCGTGATATTGATGCACCACAGCCACATCCGGTCTTAAGAACCGGATCTCGGGAGCACCTGCGTTGATTCGTTTCGATACCCGGTATCCCGGATCGGCATGGAGCTTTTTGATAAAATTGTTTATGGTATCCCTTCCGTGAAAAACGCGACCAAAAGCCTGCAGCCAACGTCCGTCTTCTGCCCAGATGCTTTTACGTTCTTCAGGAGTTCCCATGGTTTGTATGTTTACAATATTAAAAATGGCAAGGGTATCCCTTGCTGTAACGGTGGGAGCAGCTTCGGCAATACTATCCGGACGGGCCTGATTTTCCTCAGGTTTACAACCCAAAAGGAGTAGGGCGATTAAGACAAGTGTTACTCTCATGTCAGGAATTTTATGTTAAGATATGGAAAACGGGAACAGACATTTTAAAAATAATTTTTCGCCGGGTGTTGTATCATAGGGGAAGGCCGACAGGAGGGCCGGTCTTTTTGGAGAGCGATCGCAGTCTTTAATTTGATTTACGGCCTGATCCTGCCTTAAGCGCATCTACCCGGTTCTGGATCCCGGGTGACCACTTTAGACTGTAATTTGGGTTAATTTCTCTGCGCTTTATTTTTGATCAATTCCAGTATTCTGGCATGTTTTTCATTGAGGTCTTCCAGCTTGTCAGGGTATTTAATCCTGGCCAGTTTGATACTGTTTTCGATAGCGGTAAGGGCCATATCATATTTTTCTAATTCAATACAGGCATCCGAGAGACTGTCCCAGGCATTGGCCGAGGTTGGATACAGCCGGGTGGCAAGTTCAAAGGCAGCCAGGGCATCATCCGGCGATTCGAAAAGGAGCATATAACCCAGATCGTTCAATACGGCTTCCGGTATCTTTTCGGGGGCCCCGATTTCTCCTTTTACAGAATCATAATGTTGAATAACGGCATCCAGTCCATCAAACATGACTGCTTCAGAGACCTTGTATCCATTGTACAGGGAGCGCAGGGCCCTTATGCTACCCATCATGGGAATGCTGGCATGGGTTTCGTCCGGCAGTGGATCGTAGACCCATCGAAGGTGATTTGGGGCGTGGTTTTCCAACATGGAGGCCATACTTCCAAAAAAGTTCTGACCGGGGTCGATGGCCGTACGGAGGTAACTGCTGTTGAAATACAGAAAACTTTTCCCGGAAGCTCCGGAAGTCAGGAATTTTTGCAACAAGCGTTCACTTACCTGGTCATCCCAGTCAAGGGAACCGTCGTTTACCAGGTGGGCATCGAAAAGGCCCGGAGCGGCATACAGGGTATACATCGCAAACAGGCCTGCGGCGGAGTGCCCCCAAATAATCCGGGTTGTATTTTTTACCCGGTATGTCTTTTCTAAATGCGGTAATAATTCGGTTTTAAGGAACTCCAGAAATTCTTTTCCCCCACCATCGCCCTCCCAGTATGGGGAGTCTGTCGGGGAGTAATCCCGCAGGCGATTCCCGGAGTCCAGGGCCACAATAAGGTGTTCAGGAATTTCATCAATCCCGGAGAGAAAGGTAGCATTGGTAGCCACCAGGTCCCCATACCTTTGTCCGTCCAGAAGCAGTAATAAAGGATACTGCTTTTCGGGAGTTTCGCTATACCCGGATGGGAGCATAACCCGATAGGGACGAGGTTCATCTAAAATTTCAGATGCATAAGCCATTGGGATTTGCCATTTAAGGGTACTTTGTGCAGCAATTCCAATAGAAAAAAGACAAAGAAGCAGGGAACTGAAAAGTGTTCTGATCATTTTATATGGGTAGTCGATGTAACTTTTAATTCGCAGGTTAAGGCTGCTGCAATTTATTAATTAAAAAGGATGAACTGAATTTTACCGATCACTTACCAACTCGTTAAGCTTGCTTTGTGAGGTAGTATACCCCAATTCGATAGCTTTTTTATAACTGGAGATGGCTTCTTCCGTCATATTGTTCGACTTGTATCCGTCTCCAAGGGAGTCCCATAGGTTCCCGTCTTGAGGATAAATTTCAACATTTTTTTTAAACAGCTCCAGTGCCCAATCTATGTGTTGATCTCTGCCAAGCAGGAAATTGCCAATAGTATTTAAAAGGCTGGAATTCGAAAATTCTTCCGGGTACTCTTCCCTGAGCAAGCTGAAAAGCTCGTCTCTATGGTCTGCCGGGTATTGCTTTATGTAGTCTATGGTAAAGGCATAGACATTATTTTTTATAGGGGCAGGGACGTAACTGTCGTCCAAAACCATTTTTTCTACCTCATAACCAAGACCTTCGACCCTGGAGCTGTTGGCATTGGTAGCATACACGATATAGAGGTCCTCTTCCGGGTACCAGATCATAGTATGGGAGAAGGTCCCGTTGGAACCGTTGTGGGAAATTCTTAAGGTATTTTCATTGGTGGTTCTCACCACCCATCCATAGCCGTAACTGTAGTTGCCTTCGGGTGCGGAAATATAAGGTGTGGTTAACTTTTTAAACGATTCGGGAGTCAGGATGGTATTACCCTTTAATGCTTTATACCAAAGTAACAGATCTTTTTGTGAAGCATTGATCCCTCCATTTGCGTTGAGATGCCAGCTTATATCCCCGGAGGCTCTGTACCGGGTAACGGGTGAGCCAGTCTCGAGTACATTCCTGTTGTAACCATGGGCCAGTTTTGTTGTGTCCCAGTCGGGAAGGAGGTACCCGGTTTGTTTCATTCCGGCCGGGGTAAAGAGATATTGGTTCAGAAAGGCCTCGTAGGGTTGTTCAGATGTGATTTCTATGATCCGTCCTAAAACGCTGTACCCGATGTTGGAGTAGGAGTATTTCGTGCCGGGTTCATGTAATAATTCGGTTGCGAATAGCTGCTTAAAGAATTCCTCCCGGGTGATCTCATCAAAGTCATTACCTATCGCGTCCGGCAGGCCGGCCGTATGAGTAAGCAATTGATGGATGGTGATATTTTGTTTGTCGGCAGGAAGGTTTTTGAAATACTTACTGACAGGATCATCAAGGTTGAGTTTTCCTTGTTCTGCAAGTTTTAAGATGGCCGTAGCGGTAAATTGCTTGGTGTTCGAACCAATATCAAAAATGGTGTTGGGGGTATTTGCGGTCTGGGTGTCCTTATTCGCAAGTCCGTACCCCTTGTTAATGATGGTCTCTCCGTTTTTAACCACGGCAATGGCCCCGGAAAATCCATTTTCTGATCCGGCTGACAGGTAGGAATCTATTCTTGAATTCAGGGGAGCAGCGGCAGATGGTTGTTGGGCGAAGGTGTTTACCACAGTAAAAGTAATGGCAAGAAAAAGGCCTAAAGGGTGGTTCATCTTTTGGTTTGTTTACACAGTAAGACGAACAGAAACCATTAAAAGTTACATTTTTATGTGAGTTTTATTTTGGGTTTTAAATTCAATTGAAGATTAGTGTTCTCCCACCGGGCACCTGCTGAATTCTGTCTTTTAAACCACGTATTTGGAGCGGTATTCCAAGAGGAAGTATACTTCTCAATCGCCTAATCCCTGTATCCCCGTTTCCCTGCATCCCTGTCTCCCTGCATCCCCGTTTCCCTGCATCCCCGTTTCCCTGAATCCCCGTTTCCCTGCATCCCCGCATAAAACCCTATTCCTATACCAACCCCGAGTAGGGCGACAGAACAATTGGGTAGTCTTCAAGTGTTCCTCTGTGTGCATATCAAATTGGATTTGATTTTAAGGTTAAGTGATTTTCTGATCAGAATCTGTCCCGTATTACCCTGATTGTGCTGCTATTTTCTTATTTATATTGACTTTTAAAGGAAAGGCTAAAGGGAGGTATGGCTTGTTTAAGCCAAGGATGTAAATCCCGAAGGAATACCCACTTACGTTCTCTTGTAATTGTCGGCTTGCATATTTTTATGTATTTCCCGTCCTTCAAATGGTTTTCCTCAGGTGGAGTTCGGCAGGGTTGATGACATAAAGAAAAAGGCAGAATTAAAAACCGGGATTAACTCCCCTTTAAAATGTGCTATACTTCTGATTTTGTGTACATTATATTAATCGTATTCTTATCTTTAGGGTACACTTTTACAAACTACTATGATGTTACGCTGGCTTTTATGTACAGGGTTGTTGATATTATTTCTGCCTGGAAGAGCATCCGACGGAATTCCCGAAGCGACTCCTGTCTGGGTATATCCCGAACACAGGGAGATCACGGCCCTGGCCATTAATAATTTAGATCCCGACCAGAGAACTATCCTTGAGCAGATGTGGGCCGAGGTTCGTATTGGGTATGAGACCCGGTTGTCTGCTTCAGCTGTTGATCCCGAACATGGGTTAGATTCGGAAGTACTGGACCTGGCTTCCTGGCCGGCTATCGCCGGCGACCATAGTTGTTCTCCGGTGCAATTAATGGATATTATACTTTTGAGCGACTGGATATTGAACGTAGACCGGATCGCTACACGATTGCGGAATGATCTCGACGAGGCAGAACGGGAGGATCAGATCATCAATGCGATACGAAATTCTGATATACGATTGCAACGGGCAGATCTGGACTATGCGACAAGGGCAGGGGCTAACAACGTGCACTTTCTTTTAGAAAGGAATGCTGTTGACGAGACGGCTGAAGATTATATGAAACGGTCGCTGCAGGCAGGGGCTCCCCTCAATGCCCTGGGGGCCTATGCGTTTTTCCATACCAAGGCATTGGAAAAAGTTACTCAATCTAAATTACCCAACCTGAGACAGGAGCAACGATCGGCCATCCTGAGGGCGGCATTGGCCAATGAAGCCTTTGCCCTCCACTTTATCGAGGACGTGTTTGCTGCCGGGCATACGGCGGGAACCTGGGGTGTTGCGGCGCAGCGAAAAGGAACACACGATCACTATAATGAGGCCGGACTAGAGGTGGAAACCTGGGATAATGAGCCCCTGGTGCTTACCGGAGACGCTTATATGCGGCCGGAGGATGCCATGGTAGCTGCCAAAGCGGTTCAAATAAGCCTGGAGCAGTTGGTATCAGCAATGACAGCAGGAGCAGGCCACCTCCCTGTACCCTCAGGAAATCTCGAATTCTCTCCCGAAACATTCGATGTATGCACAAATAGCGAGATGCCCAAAGTCGAATTTGACCTGGAGCTGCTCGACACGGTGTTGATGAGTACCCCAAAACCAGGGCTCTCTGAGGGATTGGGGCAATTGAATCGTTTTCGCACCGAATTAGGCCCTTTCATTGGCGTATCATCATCATTGGAGACCAGCTCCCTCGATGGGGGGTTCGGTACCGATCAAAATGAAGCCGCCCTGATCGGAACTATTGAAGCCAACCTGATCTTTGGTCTCGGCCTGGACGGGGTGATGAACCAGGCGGGAGACGGACTGACATTCTTCCAGGTGGGCTGGCGACAGGATTCGGCGACCACCAGCCAGTTTACCGATCCGGAGTCCACCTACCAGGGGAGCTCCATAACCTCTACCATCCCGGGGCGTTCTGCCTTCAACCTGCGCATGCGCATGCCTTTCTGGCTTATCCCCGGCGATCTCATCCTGGTGGCACCTATTCTTTCATGGGCCTCGCCCAAAACCTTCCAGCGCATGGCCGTTACTGCAGGTAATGGAGGGGTTATTCCATGGCAATCGGGTATATCCACCCCGATCGGGCGCTTCCAGTTCGTCCTGGGCAGGGAAGTAGGGGTAACCCTGTACGGAAGGGGTCGGATCAGGGAATCCCTGATTATTCCCACCAATAATTTTAGCGATCCCTACCTGGTAACTTATAGGTCCACCAAATGGGACTTTCCGTTTTTAGAGTATCAGCCCACGAGAATTTTCTCCAACACCCAAAGTGCGATATTGAAGCTTCAGTTTTCTGTAGGGGTGGACGTGCCCTCCAGGGAGCAGGTCCTGGCGCCGGAAGCCGCAACCGATATTGAGCTTGGAAATGTGTGGTATTTGGGCATAAGAACAGTATTTCACTGGAGGCGTTATCTCTGATCCTTTTCGCGACCGGAATCTTGCATGCAGCATAGCATTCAGCAGGAAATGCGGTGCCGTCACAGGAACGGGTTCCCAGATCATGTCAGGATATACCGTGTAATAAAAATATAAATCAGGATCAAGACGATTTGGAATCTATGGACTTAAATTCTTATAAACTTTCACGTCATGTCACGGTGCGGTAGACCACCATAAGGAGTCCGACAAAAAAAATGGTAGTAAAGATGACCTTATTATGTTTAGCCAGCCAATTGGGTAAAAAAATATCAAAATTATCTTTCTGAGAGTCCGAATAGTTACGTGCAACAACGGTTAACGGACAGGACATCTTAAACAATACTAAAATAAGCCCTTCCGCAATGATAAGACCTATACCTATCCAGGTGTAAATCGTTACAGTGTTGGTAATTCCCGCGTACAAAATGTAAAAGATAACCGCTACGAAAAACCCCCAGATGAGGGTATGAAGAACCTTAATAGCAAGGAGTTTATGAGTTGGTTTCATACGATGTTTTTCCTGTAGGGTACACCAGGGTAAGACGATGCTCCCCCCGGGATTGGTTCAGATGTTTCATCTGTTGGTTACCTAAGCCCCTGTTGAGACATTAAATTAATGGATTTTAAGTAAAGAAGCCAGCACAATTGTCTGTCATCCTGGTTGTGAGCATGCATCTATTATTTTAGCGGATGATGTAGTTGGGTACCTGTCGGCCGGTTAATACCAGGTAGGAAGGTCATAACCAGGGTTGTGCTTTTGTTATTTCTTTTTGATACCGGAGCAGGACTTTTAACAGTTCGCTGCATTCATCAGATACATTTTCTACAGATCTTAATCTTCCATTCGCAAAATTTTTTCTGATGGTATTAGCCACTTTGGGTTCCCTTAACAATAGTTTTATTTCCTCACCGGAGGAAGAGTTAATGTTTTTCAGTCTTTCTTTAGCCATAGTAAATATTTCACGTGTCGCTTCCCTGTACAAATTCTCATCCTGTAGAAAGAGGTCATAGGTGTAATAGATACCTACTATTTTTTTTCTGAGAACATCATCTTTAATGATATCCAGATTGCTACTGCTTTTCATTTCGTCAATAGTAGAAGTGCTTGGAGAAAAAATTTTGTAGGGATTCCATTGGTATAGAAAATACCTGGGAAGGGAATCCATTGAAAGTTCAGGATGGTTTAATAATTTAACTATGGAATCTTTGGCATTGGAAGTTAGGGTAGCCTCTGCATAAACACTTTGAAGATTCGTAGAATCTTTTCTCAGATCACTTATGATATCGGTAATGTATCTAACCTCAAGATTTCTGTTTTGAATTTCATGCTGCCGGTTATTAATGGAAAGTGCAATGAGAATACCTATGACCACGAGAAAAATTTCTCCAAAGGCATATTTTAAATAGTTTACGATCTTACCTTCCTTTAAATTCGTCTTGCGAATATTTCTGAAAAATTTTATCATCGGTTATAAGTTGGTCATGTGGGAGTTCATAGGTAAGGCTTTGCGCTCTTGCTATCCTTGACCGAGGTAGGCGTGGAGGCCGGTAACCCGTAAAGAAGCCTTTTCTTTTTGTAATTAGTTCTCCATGAAGATAAAGAAAATAGTCTGATTCTTACAGAATTGGAGCGCTACGATATTGTAAAGGTTTCAGGCTGATCTTAGACCAGCCTGAAACCTGTCGCAGCCCTGATTTCCCGCAGATCACTCCGTTTAGTTATGTATAACCTCTTCTTTACAGTATTCTTATATGCTTTTCCTCTTCACCACTTGAATTGCCAAGGTGATTCATGGCTATCGTAAAGAGTGAAATCCCACATAGTCTTTGTTGTAAAAAGGATAGCCTATTGCACTTTGGCAACCTTATGATTAACAAATTTCTTAGTGCTGAGAACGCCCCGGAACAACACAATACTCCCTGTTACCAGCATGAATAACAGCACAAGGGTATTCAGGGTGTTCGCCTCTCGCAGTACGTCCGGGGAAAAATACAACAGTAAAAAGCTAATCATATCTACCAGGAAATGAGCCATAATAACCACCCCTGTAGATCTTAAGTGGTCTGCAACATAACTAAACAGAACAGAAACCAACAGGTAGGGTATCAAGAGTGGCAAGGGTAGAAAGTGAAGCGCAGCGAAGATAAGTCCGGTCAGGGCAAAACCTATCCACCTTCCATAACTTCTCACCAATACATTTTGAATATGGGCCCGGTACACTATTTCTTCTATTAACCCTGCTGAAAAGGCCAGCACAATGAGCATAGGCACTGCAGTGGTGGCTTTTAAAGCCGTAAAGCTTTGTATGTAGACCAATTGCTCGGTACTCTGTATATCAAATGCATAAGAAAAAAGAGTGATGATGGATGGGAGAATCAGGATAATGGCCAGAATAAATGACCAGTTTAAAGGGCTTTTATAATCAAAACAAAATGATAACCGGACATCCGATTCCTTATCAAATTGTGTATATCGTTTATTGAGTTTATAGAAGAAATACAAGAAGAGGGAGACCAGGGGAACAGACCACGGCCATTCATTTCCATATTGGGCATTGATACCGATCAAACCCTGAATAGCAATAATTATCGGGTAAAGCAGCACAATGTTCAGAAGGATGGCTTTTACCCAGGCAGGCATTTTTTTCCAAAGTGTTTTCATTGTTATAGATTTTAATTACAATGCAAACATGTTCAAATAAAGCCGTTTAGACGTCCATTTAAGATTAAACGGACTTATTTATGTGTACTTCTGTACTGTTTAGGGGTAAGGCCGGTTTTTTCCTTGAAAATTTTATTAAAGGTAGATTTACTTTTAAAGCCATTTTGGTAGGCCAGGACGATGATCTGTTCCTCGGTTTCGATCAACTCTTTTTTTACGCCTTCTATTCTGTAGTGGTTGACCAGGTCATAAAAATTATCGAATTCACTCCACTTGATCAGGTCGGTTAATTGAGCCGATTTTATATCCATATGCCGGGCTAATTTCTTTAAGGTTAATTCTTCATCCAGATAGTATTTTTCTTTTTGTAGCCCTTCTTTTAATTTTTTCAGGAGATCAACCTGGCTTTCGTCCGGATGTGTTTTTTGAGGATTTGCCGACTTTGATTTTCTGCCCAATGATTTTGTGGGTACATACGTCTGGTTTAATAATTTAAAACTAAAGAATACACTAAATCCAACCAATGCAATGAGCACAGCCCCGGCTATATAAAATGAGGGGAAAAAGGGATAGATATATAAAATGAAATAGATTAGAACAGGAATAAAAAACAGTCCGACCCATAAACGGTGAAAAGTGATGATCCAGGTGGCTGTTCGATTGTCGATGGAGGAATAATGGTCAAATAAACGTTGATTGTACAATCTAGCGATCCTCGCGGCTTTATAAATGTAAACCAGGCTTATTCCAAGTACGATAAGAATGTATACACTATCATAAATATCAGCCATGGCCTTACCGTCGAGCATATTACGGACGGCGGATTGATATTCCGCCATGATCGCATTGGGAGCATACATCAATAAATAGGTGGAATAAACAAAAAGTAGCAGGAATGGAACAAAGTGTAACCAATCGGTTCTTTTAAATCCTTTTGGATCCACCAGTGATCGGGTATACAACCAAAACAGGGGGCCGTCCAGTAAGAGCAGGGTTTGATCATAAATGATGTAAAAAGCCGGAGGGGTTTGGTTCACATCAAGTTTTACGTAGATCAGCAAAAACCGTATCAGCCAGAGCAATAACAGCAAAAGGCCAAATTTCTTGGAACTTTTATTGAGTACATCCTTATTGATAATTTGTACACCAACAAATACCAAAATTCCAATAATGCCGGCAATTAAAAGTCTCATTAGTTGATATTAGCTGTTTTTGATGGGGGAATTAGTGAGGTGTAAATTTAGATAAATGGAACAGATTAACAGACCGTTACCAATCAGGCTATGTGCTTTTATACGCGTCCGCTACCCCGGGTACCGGGAATCCAGATAGTTGCGTTATAGCCATTGCCAGGTATAGTTATTCCAGTTTCAAAAATCTGGCGGCATTGTTATAGAAAATATCTTCCCTTTCTTTCTCAGTAAGGAAATCCAGCCCATTAAGAAAATCAATCGATTTTTCAATGGCATACGGCCAAACCATTTGGTCAGAACCAAACATCACCCTATCCAGGTAGCCGGCCTCTTTAATGTCTTTTAGAAATTGCTTTACATATCGCTGTGTGTTGGGCTCTACCCAAAGCAAAACAGCGATATCCGTATAGAGCTGAGGGTAATAGGCCATAAGCCGAATGGCGTGTTCCGGCCAATCTTCTCCACCGGCATGCATCAAATAAATCCTGAGTTTAGGATATTTTACCAATACATCTTCTATCAGATAGGGATCTCCAAGAGCGAGCCTTGCTTTCGGCGCCCAGGAGTAGGTGCCTCCGGGATCTCCTCCACCGGTATGTACGGCTACGGGAATGTCATATTTTTCGCAGATCCGGAGGTACGGCTGCCAGATGTCATCACTTAACGTAGTCCCCCCATAATAGGGACCCAATTCACCAAAGATCGTGATCTTCTTTTCCCTGACCAGTTGTTCAAATTTGATGCTATCCATTTCATAATCCTTCGGATCAAACATAAGAATACCCCTGATAATACGGTTGTCCTGATCTTCCCGGGCCCAATGCGCTACGCTTTCAGGACTTCCGCTCACTGCAGCTTTAACAATGTTAAACTTTTTAAATGCAGCAAAGCATTCCTGCATATGGGTTTGAGCATCGGGGGATCCTTTTACCCCGTAAAAATCGGTTGCAGGCTCCCTTACCCCAAAGTCATCCTCTGAATAGGAGTGGACATGCATGTCAATGATCCGGGTTTGCGCACTTACCAACCAAGATTGGGTAAGAATAATTAATGTAACTAAAAGAATTCTTTTCATATCATGCCATTTAATTGTACCTGATGGTAAGGCCATGCACACCCGACATCCCTTTTCGGCAGGAAATCCAACAGGGGTTAAGGCAGGCAGGGTATGCGGCAATTTTAACGCTGTTCCCGGCGGAAACCGAAAGCCTGGTTGTGTTTATGAATTTATAACATTTTGTGGTAAGAAACCAGCTATTTGTCTGCCTGTTGTAAGCAGGTAGATGCACTACCCGCAGTAAGGTAAATAGTTTTGTTATTATCCGGTTATTTCGACAAGTACGGTGTCTTTATGTATTGTTTTTCCGAGCGCATACCGCGATAGATCACTCCCTGTAAAAAACAGCAAGCGGAGTTATAGCCGGGAATAGTGCATATCCAACTAAAAATTTCCTTAGGACCAGGAAACTAATCCAACACATCCTTGATTTGATCCATCTGTTGCAGCAGCTCGTTGTACCTGTCGTAGGCATCCTTACCTGGCAGCTGATCTGCCCTGTTGAGCATACTGTACAAATAGGATATCTGGTCAGTCAGTTGGGGCTGCATATAAATGCCTTCCGCGGTTTGCAGTTTATTCAGTACCTCCTGCAATTCTTTTGATTTCGTCTTGTCTTCAGTGTTTTTTATTTCTTTTTCCAGGGAATCTTCCAATTTTCTTGATGTTTCCAATAGAGACAACACCTTTTCCTGTAACCTGGCTTGCTCGGTTATATCCTCTAAAGAAACACCCACATCTTTTAATCTTGGATCGATCCATAGTTCGAATTCCCGGGTAGCCTTCCATGATCCGGCGGTGAGGGTTACTGTGTACGTTCCGGGGGGTACTATCGGTCCGTTTTTGTATCGTCTGTTGGGCTCTTTATGCCAGGCTCCTGTACTTACAAAATCCCATTCAAAACGGTTCATGCCTTTATTCGTCGACAAACTTTTATTTGTGATAAACCTGATATCTTCCGTAGACATATCTCTTACAGTTGTTGGTTTCTCTTTTAGTTGCGTAGTATCGCTCACTATGTAATACACCACCTTTCCCTTTTCGTCTTTAATTTCAAGGCTAATAGGTTGTTCCGGTTGTTCCGGGAAATGGTAATCAATTTTAACCGAGGGCCTCGGATATTCCGGGCTCGAACTGTTCGATGCACCTGAAGGCATGCGATACTTAAAGGTGTTTTTCGGTTTGAATAAAATATTTTCACCCGTTTTTTCAGGCGTATATTGTCTAAGGGTGGTAATATTATCCAGGATCCAGAAGCCTCTTCCCATGGTGCTCAATACAATATCATCCCGATGAATCTTGAGGTCGGTTACGGTAGTAACGGGTAAATTTTGCTGAAAAGGTTTCCATGTCTTTCCATCATCGAAAGAGACAAACACACCATATTCAGTGCCTGCGTACAGCAAACCTTCTTTTTTAGGGTCTTCACGGATAACCCTGGTAGGGTAATCCATTGGGATGCCATTTTCTCCATCGGTAAGGAGTTCCCATGATTTCCCGTAGTTCGACGTTTTAAAAATATAGGGTTTGGGATCCCCTAACTGCTGCCTTATTACGCTTACATATGCTTTTGCCGGGTTATGTGGTGAAGGTTCCACCGCATCCACCCTTCCTCCGGAAGGCAGTTTTTTAGGAGTTACTTTAGCCCATGTTTTACCTCCATCCTGAGTAACGTGAACCGGCCCATCGTTAGCTCCAACCCAAATTACCCCTTGTTTTACGGGCGATTCCCGAATGGCATAGATGGTACTGTAAAATTCCTCTCCGGTAATATCCCGGGTAATCGGGGCCCCTGATATCACTTGTTTATCGGCTTCAAAGGCAGTTAAGTCAGGTGAGATCGTCTCCCAGGTTTTGCCTTCATCGGTTGTTTTGTGAACGAACTGGCTGCAATGATACACCACAGAAGGATCGTGAGGAGATACGTGAATGGGGGATACCCGTTGAAACCTGTACTCAAGGTCCTTCGGATTATGCCCATACATGAAGGAAGCACCCACATAATACTGCATTTCCATGCCGGTTTCTTTATTAAACACGCCAAACCTGCCCTTGCAATTGGAATAAACAATATTGGGGTTCCCAGGCTTAGGTACTGCCGGACCGGTCTCACAGCCCCCTGTATTGATGATATACCCCGTTCCGGGGGTTTGTACGGCGTAGGGCGCCTGGGTGGGTACAGCAATGGTACTGTAGTTATCCTGCTGTCCGCCATATACCCAGTACGGATACTGGTCGTCTGCTTCTACCTGGTAAATTTCGGCAGTAGGCTGGTTAAACTGGCTTGACCACGAGGCACCGCCATTTAGGGTTACATTGGCCCCACCATCATTGGACTGAATAAAAATGTCCGGATTGTCGGGGTTCATCCACATATCATGATTATCTCCGTGAGGAGAGGAGATCTCCTTCCAGGTTTTACCTCCGTCTACCGATTTATAATAATTGGTAGCCAGGGAATACACTACCTCAGGATTTTTCGGATCTACTCTTAGATTGGTGTAATAAAAGGGTCGTGTTCGTATGCCTTCATCGCTGGAAACCTGCTTGAACGATTGCCCTTGGTCAACCGATTTGTACAATCCACCCTCATCCCCGGGGGCCTCAACCAATGCATAGACGAGTTTTTAATCGGCCTGAGTTACCGCCAGGTCGATCTTGCCGACCAGCTCCTCTGGCAGGCCTTTAGTGATTTTGTCCCAACTCTTTCCACCATCAACTGATTTGTAAATACCCCCTTCCGAAGGAGTTCCTCCACTAATGATGGACCAGGGTTTACGTTCGGCTTTCCACGCTGTGGCAAACAGTATTTCCGGATTTGATGGTAAAAATTCAATATCATAAACCCCGGTCTCTTCAGAGATCGACAACACTTTCTCCCAGGTTTTACCTCCGTTCGTCGTTTTGTAAACCCCACGTTCCGGATTGGACCTGAAGGCCTTTCCAATTGCCGCTACATATACGATATTATGGTTATCCGGGTGAATTCTCACCGCCCCGATTTGTCCGACGTCCGGCAATCCAATAAAATCCCAGGTGGTACCCCCATCAATGGATTTATACATTCCGCGGCCTTCAATGACGTTGCTTCTTAATCCATCGCTACCCGTGCCCACATATACGATATTCGGATCGTTTTGCACCACTGCTATGGCGCCAATGGAAGGTGTTGAAAAGAATCCATCAGAAACGTTCTTCCAATTCTTCCCATAGTCATCGGTTTTCCATACCCCACCTCCTGTTGCTCCCAGATAAAAGGTGGATGGAGCCACCCGGACACCGGCAACGGCAGTAACCCTGCCACCCCGATAGGGGCCTAGGTTTCGGTATTGCAATGCATCGAAGTCTTGTGCAATGGTAGCGCTCGTCATGAGCAGCGCAGCAAAAAAGAATAGAAATCGTAACATGGAATTGATTTTGGTTGGCAAAATATATTTTTAGTGCTCAATAACTTACATCGGTCCTGCTAAACAGCCCTGCCATTCCTTCGGGAGGGGCCAGCAGCGATACTCCTGCCGCTTCAGAAGCAAGGACCGGCACAGCAAGTCATCTGCATTGGTTTTTAATCCTGATCAAGATAAAGAAAATAGTCTGATTCTTACAGTAAAGTAAGCGCTCCTGCCATTCCTTTGGGAGGAAATCCTGCCCGAAGACAGGTGGGTACAGGCAGTGTTAGGATTAGTTGATGATCCATTGAATTGCATTTTCAGACATCTTCCTGTAGTCGTGACCAATATTATTAATTGTGTCGATTTCCCATTTAAATGGCCATTCATTTTGTCCTGCTAGCGTCTTGTTTCTTTGATAGTAATTGGTTCCCCGTTCAAGCCTGTGAGCTCCCTGTTGCATCGCCAATTCTGTAGTTCTAAATGTTCCTAAGGCAGGATCGTTATCTAATGCGCCGAGTAAGATGATTAGTTTTTTATCGTATGCATTTTGTAATTTGTGTTTTTGACTGACTTCAGTATTCTTAAGTCCATAGGGGTATTTAAGATTTTCATCCGGCAGTGTATAAAGTCCGGCATTTGCAGCTATGGCTGTGGTAATCCGGGATTCAGGCATTAGCATGATCATTCTATGAACGAACTGGGCTCCTGCCGAATGACCGAAAATGTAGTAATGGCTATTTGTAATTTCGTTGACGGATTTTATGTGATCGAAGATATTTTCAACTACAGAAAAGGCCCATTCATGTTTTGGGTTATTAGTTCCGAAAAAGGTGAATAAATTACCCTCTTGGTAATCGTTAGTGGTGATATTTGAAAAATTGTTTTCGAATTCCGGGGCAACAATTAACAGGTTATGTGTGTCCGCTAATTCAATCCAGGCATCCAGGTAGTCGGCTGCATTTCTTCCGCCTCCGTGCATTACAAAAACTATTTTGTTTTGGTCTTTCCAATGTTCAGGCTTGTAAGTCCATACCTTAATAGATTTTCTCTCACTATTATTATAAGCATGCATAACAAAAGAGTCTGTTCCAATGTTCAATGTTTTGACCGCGGTAATTTCAGGTCCCTTGGGAAGTACATAGAGATAGGTGTAACCGGCAATAGTTAGTAGAACGAAGAAGGTGAACGCATAGAAAAATACCTTCTTTATTGTGCTAAATGTTTTTTTCATTTTAATTCCAGATTGCATACTTAAATTGATCCTGAATATCAATGTATGACTTGTTTCGGTTAAGCAGGTCAGGCTTATTCACCCTTGCTTTTGGCACTGACAGAGCCATAGTCGCTATGACGGGTTGATTCATCCAGGTTTTGAAACCTAATCTAAGAAAATATTCTAAATGAAGTAGGATGAATTCAATGGCTTGATACACATTGTTGAAGCCGTTAATTTATTATTTCGTTCAGTTTCATGAATTGCATTTTTTGTTCTTTAGAAAGTTTAAGCAACTCAATTATTTTTTCTTTCCTGGGGAATAATAATACCATTGCTATTAATGGTATGATTGCACACATTAAGAATAGTGGATTTGAACTATCTGGGTTAGTTATGATACAATAAAATGCAGCTCCTTCTAAAATCGCAAACCTTATTAGGTAACTCGTAAATAGTTGTCCCATTTTTTCTTTAAGACTGTTTGTGCGATCGTATTTACTGATATACTGTTTAAATAGAATTTCTGAGGCTATTAAACTTCCAGTGCTTATTAATACTGGTATTAAATGACTAATCTCAAAATTTTCAGAAAATTGAAAACTCCATTCCTCTGGAACTTCTAATAAAAATATCATGCTTATTACAGGACCTGCAATTAATGCAAGATGAATAATTGTGAATGTCTGCAGGTAGCTTTTTGGTGTTGCTTGGGATTGTTCTGATTGGTTCATATGGGTGTTATTAATGGGCTACAACGTTAAGGATATGCACCGTGGGGGGGGGGAAGCTGAATCCGACGGAGAAGGAGAGCCTGGTTGTGTTCATGAATTTATTGTTTTTTGGAGTAAGAACCTGGCCACTTGTCTGCCTGTTAAAAACAGGTAGGTAAGTAATAGGCAATGTCGGATACCGGTTTTATCCGTTTAATTCGTTTATTAATTTTCTGGAAACCACGGTGTCGTAAATAATTTTCAGCGTCTTTATTTTGTTTTCAACGTCAAGTTCAATAATATCCACAACATCGAACGCTACTTTCTGATTATTTTTTAAAGTCCACTTATAAGTAAAATAAAGCGCCAGACTATTCGAATCATGCTGTTCAAAAATTCCTTTAAGAATAAGTTCTGAATTTGAGGTGTCATTATTTAATTCCCGGTAAAACACATCGGCTTTTTTAATTCCATAGATAGGCGATTCAACAGTTCCATCATCATTAAACAGATCAATTACCTTTTCCATAGCTCCATTTTCGAGATACCTCAAATATGTTTTTGCGATTTCAGTTTTATTCATCACTTTATTTTTAAAAGTTTACGTACCACATTCAGGCGATGCAATCCCACCTGACACCAGGCACGCAGAAGCAAACCGGACAGTTTTTTTGTTCTGGAATTCAATATAAGAAAATAGGGGCAACATGTAGTAAAAGAATGGTAGATGAAGGCCCGAACCCCTGACGTGTGTCTTTGTTCTTTTCTCTGATACCGTCGTACGGGATATGGAAATGGCAGGTATTTCCCGGAGCGGTTCCTTTGCAGATGTTCAGAAAAAAGCAAGTGGCTTAAAGTGCAGCCCGGGTTAAACCCTTATTCATTATGAACATCGTGCAGGGAGGAATCGGTTGGATGATAAATTTGGGGATTAGTTGTTCTGACCAAACCTGTAGTTTAATGAAAATACGACCTTGCTATTAGATTGGTAGTCCGGAATATACGGGTCATCTTCTTTAAAAATATACATGACATTAATTCCAAGTTGTGGAGTTATCAGGGCTTCGGCAGAAATATAATTTGTATCCAGGTTCAAAATACGGCCATATCTCAAACTATAGTTGTCACTGATGCCGAAACCGCTACCAATGCTCGCGCGTGCAAACACCGTAGGAAATGCAGAAGGGTGGAGGAACCCGTAATTAAAATCGGCATCCAGGTATTTCTTTGGACCTAATCTTAAGTACAGTTCAGGAAGAAAAGTGTTGGTATTTACAGCGTTTTCAAAGTTACTTGCCTCAATTCTTTCTTCATTATTAGAGGGTATCTGACCCAACTGAAA
The DNA here is from genome assembly GCF_020166515.1 of Robertkochia flava. Classification (GTDB taxonomy): domain Bacteria; phylum Bacteroidota; class Bacteroidia; order Flavobacteriales; family Flavobacteriaceae; genus Robertkochia; species Robertkochia flava. The sequence goes on from NZ_JAINZT010000007.1 coordinate 146,798, forward strand.
TCCAATACCCGCACCGTACCATTTTCTATCGGCTTTCACAAATGGATTCACCGCAAAAATAAATTTGGAACCACTGAACTCTGTGGTTAATCCGCTGCTGCTAACTTGTCCGGCTGAAATATTTGCACCATAGGTGAATTTGGTTTTTTCTTTTTCCACGATTTGGGAATATCCTCCTCCTGCAACCCAATAGGTTGACTCAAAATATTGACCGCTATAGCTGGTTCCGCATTCTGTTGACCTGGGATTATACAATACCTCGTTACTGAAATTCCCAAAGGAACCCCCAACATCGACGCGATGGTATTTATTAATCACCTGTTTTTGGTCGGGAATGGTTTGTGCCAGCACATAGAATGGCAGTAATACGATCATACTTGTAACCCAGCGGTAGGGCTGTAACCGTTTGTCTGTATAAAAATAGTAGAGCGAAAGGAGGATCGCAGGAAGGAATTTGATCCAGATAACGATATTTTCATAGAATGAGAAAAGATCCTTAAATGCAAATAATAAGGCGGAAATAAAAACTATATATATAGCGTCGGCGTGAAGATATGGACCGTTCTGCCGGCCTTTAATCCAGTCTATTTGAAGAAACTTTTCATAAAACAGGAAGACAGCTGTCATTAGAATCCCGCCGCCTAACATACTCCATTGATACAGGTTCAAACCGAAGTAATAGACCTGATTGAATTGCAGACTATCGGGATCTCTAAAGAACATAAGGCTAAAGCGCATGATCAGGAACAAAACAGTCACCAGAAGAATGGAACTGAGGTTTTTGTTCCAGTGTTTATGCGTTCGGAAAATGATAAAGCCAATGAAAAAAAGTGCCATGCTTTCATAAAGCTGAACAGGGTGAACGGGTACCGACATGGCCATACCCGGTTCCATTACACCTTCAGACCAATGATTAAAATGTGCAGGCGTCCCCGTAGGATATCGAACACCCCAAAGTGCCTCGGTACCCCTTCCGTAACAACATCCATTAAGGAAGCATCCTAATTTTATGATTCCCAATACAATGGGGCCTAACCAGGCATACAGGTCAAGTATTGGCCGGTTAAATCCAAATATGCGCTGGGATATGATTAATCCGGTAACAGCAAGGATCAAAGCCCCTACGGCAGATCGGTTAGTGAATACATGTGAATTTGCCTGAAGCGCATAGACCCATTCGGTAACCGGGATGGTAAATAATTTTGAGCCGAGTACGGTGCACAAGGTTGTGGTGGTTAACATTAAAAGCACTGATCTCAAATGGAATCCCCATCTGATGCTTTTATAGATAACCATCACATAGACAAAAGCAAAGGCGAGTACATAAAACAAGCTGAAGAAGGACCCCGGATTTTCAATAGCTATATCCATGATGGAAGTTCCGAATTACAATAATTATTTTCGGGTGGGTGCTATAAATCAAGTGTTTATATCGGGGAGAGTCTTTTAAAGATACGTAATTATTTCGAAATGATCTGCAAGATAACAGGAGCCACTTTCTGTAACAGGTAAAGAAACATTCCCGGGTTTTGTGTTACCAGGTGAATTTAGTTTCGACAGCAATGGTAAGCCTATGGATCCCTGCCATTCTTTTCCCGGAGGAACTCCTGAATGGCGCCAGGAAGGCTATCGGGTGTTTTAAAGTTGTTTCCGGCAGTGAAGGAAAGTCTGGTTAGGCTTATAAATTTTTATTTTATGTAGCAGTACCCAGAACACTTGTCTGCATGTTGAAAACTGGTAGATTAGTTAGCGCCGTAAAGGGTGTCCGAGCTGTTCATAACCAACGATACCATTTCAGATTTGCCCTTAATCATTTTTGTTTTCAGAAGACTCCTGAACTATTTTCTCATAAGCTGCGTTTGTGTAACTGCCCTGTGATCTGGTAATAAGCCCGTTTTCGATTTGCATTACTTCGTAACCTGTCATTTTTATTTTAACACCTCTTGTGTTAGTTCCTTTAAGTGTCCAGTGGAACTCAATACCATTAGCTGTATCTGCCATGCTGTCAAGACTCACAATCATATCTGGAATTTCCTCATGAAATATTTTCGAAATGTATGCAATGGAATCCCTTCCGGTAACAGATATTCCGTCACCATCGAGTAAAATCCCGTTTGTTGAATAAAAATTAGCCAGGTCCATAGGATCTTTACTTGACCAGGCACCTGCATACATTTTTCCAAAATTTGTGAGACTGTCTTGTACAATATTCTGATTGGTTTGGACACTTTCGTCTGGTGGAGTAACAGCAGATTTTTCATGCTTACAACCCATTAAAATGACTAATGCCAGGGTACAAATAAGGCAGGTAAAAGGGTATTGCTTATGTTTCATATCGTTTATTTTTTACCACATATGAAGTTATTTGATTTTTTGACATCCTTTTAAATAATTGCCTGGTTTTCAGTTGATTCATTTCAATTCAGACTGGGGCCCGGTACATTCCTTGTTCAAGGTGCGGCTGCCATGTCATGCCAAATAAGAAAGGTGGCCTGCAGTTTCAATATTGCTCCCCAAAGAGAGCAGAAAGCTGGGGAGCGTTTATGAATGTAATGTTTTTGGGGTAAGAAACTGGGCCCATGTTTGCCTGTTCTATACAGGAAGATGAGTTATAGGCCATGAAATACATTTGTTATTAATAGAATTCTACTATAATTCATTTAAATTTTCATGAGTGCTGTAGTGGAAATTTTTTAAATAACTTATTTGTATGCCAAAATGGTTTCGTCAAGTATAGGAAGAATCTCTTGAATCTCCCTGGCCCCAGTCTTCAAGGCTTCTAATGTGCTTTCTGAGTTTTTGACGTTTAGCATTAAACAGGTAAGAAAATATTTATCAGACTTTAGTTGTTCATAATCTGCAGGTACGCCTCGTTTACTAAAATCCCAATCGAGAAAATGGTTGCGAACATAGGGAAGGAAGACCGTTATGAATTCGTGTTCGTCATCTGCGGTATCATCCATTATATTTTTTACCGAATGGGTATAGTAGTTTATCAGTTCATTTCTTAGTTCTTGATTCTTTAAACGCTCTAATCCGAATTTTTTCATCAATTGATACCCATTGTCGACAAAAACGATTCGTCTTGCGATCATGACCCTCCCAAGATGATACTCGATAGAGTCGTAAGGAATATTGCGATTTTTTAATGCATGGATCACCGTGGACTGGATTTCGATATCCTCCGATTTATCCAAACGAGTTTGACGAATATTTAAACTATCGCTGATTAGATTACTGCGAATCTCGGTCAGGGCTTTCACGATTTCTCCGTCAACTTTCCTTTGTTCATTCCAATTATTTATTTGAAGAGCAATTAAAATCCCCAAAACTACCAGGATAATCTCGCCAATGGCATATTTGATATAGTTTGTCGTTTTACCTTCCATTAATAATTTTTTGCGGACATTTCTAAAAATTTTTATCATGTGTATTCTTGTATATCAATGCAGTACAACGGTAAGAAAATAACTTATGTACGTGGGGAACAATTTATTTCCCTACAGCAATGGAAGGCCTGGTTGGGTTCATGAATTTATTATTTTCTTTGGAGGTGTTGTTCTTGGCTAGTTTATTCCTTCTCCAGTTCAATTATTAGTTTACCAATGCTTAGTCTCATTTTGTTGTTTTGATCGGTTCGGAAATAATAAGTTCGTAATAAAGCTAGTGCCCTATTGTTAAACAATCTGTATTGTTCCGATTTTAAATCAAACCTCCAGTCATTTAGGTTTTTATATTCACTCGTAGGGTGATCTATAAAAGAGAGCATATCAGAAACCTTTTCAAATTCAAGATCACTTAAAACCCATTTTTGCACCACCTCAGCCCTGTTTATATCATAAAATTCCTGAATGGCCTTAAATTCTAAAATGGCATGTTTGATCTCTTTATTAAATAGTTCCAGGTTTCCCGTATTAATAATATCATCAATGGTATAGGCAATACTTTGAAAGAAGTCACCATAATAATTTACCTTATCCATTTCATGAATTACTTCCCCAATTTCCTTATCCGGCTTTTTGAAAATGGAGAGATAATTATTAATGTCTTCCTGCTTTTTATGGCATAGAGTATCTAACTGATTTAATCTTATTAAATCAGCTTTAAGCTCAGTAATTAAGGTGTTTTTATAGTTTTTTACTTTTTGTTCCTGTTTTGAGATTTCATTCGCATTGTTGATTTGCAGTGCAATCAGGATTCCAATAACAACCAGTATAATCTCACCAATTACATAAATCAGATATTTAGAGAATTTGTTTTCGGTGAGTAAACCTAGCCGAATTTTTCTGAAGAATTTTATCATTGGTTAGTATTTTGACTTAATGCAGCACAAAGGTAGGGCTAGCCAAACCTGAAATCCCTTTTCGGAAGGCAATCCTGCCTGGCGCCAGGGTGGCAGGGGTAGCTGGCCTGGTCCCGCCTGCCCCTTGAGCCGTTTTAGGGTCATATTAGGGTGGCGCCGGCCGTTATCCCGACGCTTCGGGAGCAAGTGACAGGGGATCGCTTTGGGTTTTAATGCTGTTCAAGATAAAGAAAATAGTCTGATTCTTACAGAATGATGGTGCTACTAAACAGGTTATTTTTCACTTATTTTTTCATAATCTACGCTGGCCTTTGCTTTTCCTTGTGCAATGGGATCAGGGTATAATTCATACCCTTTTAACGGTTTTATAGTTTTCAATTTCTTTTCTCAAATGGTCATTTATTTTCTTGTAACTATCGAGGTTCCTAAATATGAAATCACTTTGCTTAAGCATTCGGGTTAAAATATTAATTGCCCATTTGGAACGCACTAATTCATTATAATTCGTTTGAAATTTTTTGTTGGTTATACCCCAATTGGGAATTGCATTGTTTCTGTTTAGTTGGATAAGCCCGTCTTGAGCATTGTAAAATTCACTATGGTTGTAATCTATGGATTCTAAGATGTTTTCGTAGATTTCTGTTGACCAGGTAAGATATGGACTTTCGTAATATCTTATTATCTCATTCACTAAGTCTTTATTGTTCACCTTATTTATGAACCCATCATTTATCAGGGAAAGATAGTTGCTTTTTTTATTTGAAAATTTTTTGTACTCAAGTACTGAGTTAAACATTTTTCCTAATTCATCATTCGATACATTGGTGTTCTGATCACTGGAGGTAAGTAAATGTTGAATGGAATTGGTTTTGTTTGAATAGAAAGCATACAGGCTATCCATTCGCTCGTAGTCCTGGTATAATTCAGAATATAGACCATCCATATATTTCATCACTTCAGCATGCTCTTCAGCTTCTGTTTTCCATGCGTTGAGTTGTATGGCTATCAAAATTCCAATGACTACGAGGAAAATTTCTCCCATGGCATAAAGAAGGTAGTTTCTGAATCTATTTTCAGAGAGCATTTTTTGTCTAATTCTTCTAAAGAATTTTATCATTGGTTTTTGTTTGTTTAATGAAGGTCAACTGTAAGGCGATGCATCCCTGTTATCCTTTTCCGGGAGGAAATCCAGCCTGACGGCAGGCTGGGGCTGTTATCCCAAAACTTGGCGAGGCAGGATCAGGACCGCGGGATACCTGAAATTGATTTGGTTATTGAAATGAAGATATACAAGATAGTCAATACTGGCAGGATATAGCCATGGAGGTTTAGCCGCTGTTCGTTTGTGTTTTTTTAATCACTTATGCTGCCTGAATAACCAATTCATCATCATCGGATCGCTGTATGCCGCGATCCACGCGAAATGCCCTGTTTCAGGGTACTGGGTAAATCCAGGATGCGCCCCAAGGTTGGTTAAGGCTTTAAACATGTCCTGAACATATTCCGGACTTACGGCCGAGTCCAATGCTCCATGAAAAATCCAGAGGGGAATATGAGCGATGGTCTGTGAAGACGAAATGTTTGCTGCTCCGCAAACAGGTACTGCAGCAGCAAATCTGTTTGGAAACAAGGATATCGCTTCAAAAGTTCCGATACCACCCATCGATAGCCCCGTAATATAAATTCGATCCGGGTCAATAGGCAAGTCTGCAATTAAGTTGTCGATTAATTCCATTACAAGTTTTAAGGGCTTTGTGGGCTTCGAGTTTGATTCCGACAATCCTGCCTTGTCCAAATTAAAATTGCCCCAACGCATATCTTTCGGACATTGTGGTGCAATAACTATGGGCCGATAAGTTTTCATAATGTCATCCTTGGCAAAATTCATTACCCCCCATTTTAATTGAGCTTCATTGTCATCGCCGCGTTCGCCAGAACCGTGTAAAAAAACCACAAGCGGATGTAGGCTAATCGTATCGGCATCAGAAACAAGTAGTCTGTAATTTAGGGTCTCGCCATTTGCATTAATGTATTTTTCATGACTGAATAATGAGGATTGTGCTAATAACCTGTTTACTCCTCCGGGGAAATAAAGCGCCATCATTACCATGACCAAATTAATATGTAATGTCTTCATAGTTGTTTATTAGTGGCAACGGCCAGGCTATGTATGCCTGCCTTTCGGCAGGGGCAGAGGCCAGCAACCTGGGCGGGACCTTTTTTATTATTCAGTACTGAATATCAAGATAAAGAAAATAGTCTGATTATTGTAGAAGGGGAGTGCTCCTGCCATCCCCTTCCGGGAGGAAATCCTGCCGGCAGGCAGGTGGGTACAGGCAGTTTGACGGCCAGTGTTTTTTATTTTTCTTTTATCGATTTCAAATTGTAGTAGATTATCGGAAGTAGTGGTGTTATTAAAATCAGGATCATTAACCATGAACCGAATCCTTTTGAATTTTCTTCTGTATAATTTATTGTCTTTATTGCTATAATTAAGAAGGTAGCCAGAATGATCAAATTTAATACCCGGATCATTCTTGTCATTAATGCATATTGTTTCCGGGCGTTATCCGGAGTTATCTTTTTCGGGTAGTTTAAGATATGAGGAAATCTATTCAAAAGGAATAGACCCAGGTACAAAAAGGTTGCAATAACTGGAATTATGAATATGCTGTTCTTACTGCCAAAAGCGTCTGCTTCTCCATGAAAATTGTAATGTGTTGGTATTTTATCCGGAAGCTCTTGATAGTTAATTAAAATATACACCCACATCCCAAAAAGAAGAATTAAAGAACTTAGTTCAATAAGCTTATCGGTTAATTTAAGCTCGGGTTTTATTTTGGGTTTAACGGGCATTTAATTTTACCTGGTTATTTTTCGACATGGGCTACGGTTGGGCTATGAGCAGAAAGGCTTTAGAAGCGCTTTCCTGTATGCATTGACCGAAGTTAGTTAATAGTTTTAATATCTCGTTTTATCACTGTCCATCGGGTTGCTTATAGGTTTTGTTACCTACAGTTGTTTTTCTTTATTTCCTTTTTTATACTTCAATTCCATAAGCTTGTTCAAAAGTTGAATCAATGTATTAATTAGATTTTTGTTGACCCTGATTTTTTCTTTCACGAATTCTTCCTATCATACCTAATATTATAAAACTATTCGCTACCATTCGAAGCCAAAATCCTAAATCCATTTCATCTGAATTGAAAGTGAGATCCAGAATTATTAAGATCAAACAAATGGTGATTAATATGAATGGTAGGTGTTCTTTTTTCATCAAGTTAGTTTTTATCAATTGTAGGTAACGGTAAGGCTATGCACAGGCGCGGCTAGGGCCGCTGGCCGACCTTTTGGCCTTTGGCGTTGGCGGAGGCCAGCAACCTGGGCGGGACCTTTTTTGGTTATTTAGTATTGGAGTTCAATATAAGAAAATAGTCTAATTCCTACAGAAATGTAGCGCTTGGGTATAGCCAGTGTTAGCATACGTACCTTTTTTATTTTAATACTGATTTCCATTTTTCAGTTTCAGCAAATTCTTTGATTACCTCATTCCTCTTCTCTAATAAATCTTTCATGTATCTCTTTAAGAATATAGAATTAGCTAATTGCCCAAGAATACCCATTGGAGATTGGAATTCAAAGATATCTGTCATTAGTACCCCATCATCTTTACTCTCAAATATATGCTGATGCTTAAATGATTTAAAAGCCCCTTCAACCATTTCGTCGGTAAAGGAATTTGGAGGATTGAATTCAGTGATTTTAGAGGTGAGTAATTGTGTTATTCCAAGATGTTTGGCTTTCCAGGTTACTGACTCATTTAAATTTATCAAACCTTCAGTTTTACCAGCAATAGCTTCCTCTTTTGTGTGTTCAGTTGAAATTTTGTGTAGATCAATACTTCGAGCGAGATCAAATACGACTTTAATCTCTGATTTGATGTAGGTTGTTAATTCTATTACGGGCATTTTTTGGTATGTATGCTAACGGTCAGTGTATGAACCGTTGCGGTTGAGCGGATCAGGCTGCGCGTGGGCCGTTACCTTTTGGCAAAAGCCTGAGCCGCTGTGACGGGCTGGTTCATTTTAGTTCTGAAGTCTAATCTAAGAAAATATTCTAAATGAAGTAGGAAGGGAGCAATGGCTTTATACACATATGTTATACGGCGTTTACTGCTGGACTCCCCGGGAAATTGCAAGTACACCCCCGCAAGGCGTGGAGATTGTTAAGGTTGTAAGGGAGAGGAAGCCTTGCGGCTTTTAACCTGGTAAGCTTTGCCCAAGCAATGGCTATTTTATTTTTTGAGTGACCAAAGAAGTGCTTGCCATTTTCCAAACACACCAAGGTTTTAAGACAGTGGCTTTTTTTTAGTAAATGACGTATAACGGTCAGGCTATGGCTCGTGGCGGACGGTTTTAATGCTGGTTCCGACAGCGATGGAAAGCCTGGTTGAGTTCATGAATTTATTAGTTTTTGAGGTAAGAAACTAGCCATGAGCTATAGCCAATGTTATGCGTATTTGTTAAATAAAATTGCAAGAATAATGGGAGCAACAAAAAATCCTAGGACCATCGGAAGTATATGTACCGTAACATCTAGCCAGTTTTGTTTGCGGCCCTCCTCTTTGTCATACCATGAAAATCTATTATAGGTGGGTTCAACTTTATATAATTTTTTATACAACATTCTCAAAAGCGAATAGGACGATAAATACACAAAGGGAGCAATTAGAAATTCTGCCCCGTTACCATTAATCGTTTCAGTTTTTACACCACTTATAAGCATTCCCCAAAGACCAACTACGAGTGATATAGGAGTTAGAATTAGCAAAATTCTATTTGAGCGCAACAACTTCATAAAACCTAATACTACGAGTATTCCTGTTAGGACAAGACTTAATATTAATATTTGTTTTTCTGTTAGTGTCATTTTCAATTACGCATAACGGTCGGGCTATGCACAGGCGTGGGTGGCTGGCCTGGCTGACCTTTGGGCCTTTTGCTTTGGAGGAGGCCAGGGCAGCGAGCACATAGCTTTGGGTTTGTTCTGGTTTTGAAGATAAGTAATATAGTCGAAACTTGTAAGAATGTTAGCGCTTGGGTATAGCCTCATGTTGTGTTTAGTGTCTTTTGTTTTTTAAGATGAAATTAGTTTTGATTCCTGTGTAAATAAGTAATAGAAACAGGGTTATTTCTATAGCCCAAAGGATGTAGTAGGTGTTTTTCCATGCTCGGATGTTGATGAAATTTTTAGTTGTTTCTCCTTTTATACTATGTCTAATTTCAAATGGAACTTCAAAAAAGGTATTAATCCTAGCAATTAGAATCGCAATTACAACGCCCAAGATTAAATTCGCAATTATAAAAATTAGGTTTGTTGTTAAGTTTTTAAAGTTCTGTACTAGCTCCCTTATAAAATAAATAGAAAACAGTACGACCCCAGTATGAAGTAGTATTCGAAGCCATTTTTCAATGAAAATGGTTTTGTCAAAGATTTGAATTACAGAATAGGTATGATTAGCCAGATCACTTGTTAGAAGCGGGTAATTAATCATTACAGTTAAAATGATAGCGAGGATTAACCAGATTAATTCTTTTCTATTCAATTGACGCTTCTTTAGACATTAAACACAACGGTAAGGCTATGGCTCGTGGCGGGCGGTTGCAATGCTGTGTCCGACGGAGATGGAAGGCCTGGTTGAGTTCATGAATTTATTATTTTTTGGAGTAAGAAACTAGCCATGAGATATAGCCAGTGTTGTACGCTGGCTTTTATTAGATTTTTTTAATGAAAAATATAAGTACCGGGAGGCACAGTGAAAATGATGTGTATGTAAAAGCCAAAAATCCAGTATACAAAGAGTAAAAACATGAACAGGAAGCTTTTGAAATTTATAAACACTCTTTCCTTCCTATTTAAAGAATAGAATTTGGCTTCGTAATATTTTGAAATACCCTTAATCTCTCTAATGTAGTAATCGAGTCCAATAAGAATGGCAACGATAAATAATTTTAAATAAATGGAAGTGTCTAGAAAGGTTAGTCCAGTTAATACATCAATTAGTGCGTAAGTGCTGAAAAAAGTTCCGAAAATTAGCACAATAAAAATTCCTGAAGAATATATTTCAAAATAGTAAGAACTTAGATTCGTCCGATTGTAATTTTTCAAATTCTCAATAGAACTTTTGTCTTCAACCTTATTAAAATCTGCACTCCAAAAGGCATAATTAGCAAGAAACCAACGGACAGAAATGTGGATGTATATATAAGTAGCGAATAGTTTCTTTAACATTTTTAGAATTTGATCTAGATTTTAGCTTGCGTACAACGGTCCGGCTATGCACAGGCGTGGTTGGCTGGCCTGGCTGACCTTTGGGCCTTTTGCTTTGGCGGAGGCCAGGACAGCGAGTCACATAGCATTTGGTTTGTTCTGGTTTTGAAGATAAGTAATATAGTCGAAACTTGTAGGAATGATAGCGCTTGGGTATAGCCTAATGTTATGTGCTGTCTGCTTTTATTTTTTCTTTTTAAAGCTAATTATGAAGCTGATTGTTATCGTTATTATTCCGATTGCAATTAAGACTATTGCTTCAATTATTTCACCAAGGCCTCCAAGACCAGAGTCATTTTTTCTTAAAAATTCAAGCCCATTGTGATAACCATATTTATAGACCCCGATCATTAAAATTACTAGGCCGATCGTTCTTAAAGAATTTATTAATAGAGATCTAGTTTTTATCAATTGATTTCTTTTTTAAGAATTAAGAGATGCTCCAGATTGCACATAACGGTCAGGCTATGGCTCGTGGCGGGCGGTTTTAATGCTGGATCCGACGGAGATGGGAAGCCTGGTTGAGTTCATGAATTTATTATTTTTTGAAGTAAGAAACGAGCCATGAGATATAGCCAGTGTTAGCAAAAGTATTTTAAATTCAATTGTTTATATGCGAAAATTAAAATCGGTCCATAAATCATTAGATGATACATAAATGATACTCTAAAGTATTTTTCAATTTTAATTCTATAAACGTCTAATTTATTTAATTCAAAATAATCCGCTTTATGAGTTTTAAATTCTTTCGTGTCAATATTTGAGTGATTTTCGTGTTGTCTTAATACTATATCATATTTTTCTGATATTTCTTTAATTGACTCTTCTTCTTGTTGTTTGCTAATTAAAGTTGAAGTTTTAACCATTCTTAATTGGTTATATAGTTCAGCTATTTCTAATGAGCATTGATGAAATTTTTCCCCTTTAATTGAAAAGTTTTTTGCACTCTCAAATTGACTGTAAACCAAAATCAATATTGATAATGCAGTTGTCCAAAAACCTAATTCATTCTCAGGTAATTGTTTAAGAAAGGGGATTTTGTAAATATTTATAAGGTTAATTATTATTAAATATGCGGATAAATAACCAACTGTTTTGGAGGATAATTCGTTTAGTTTTTTATTCCTTTCGCTAGCAGAAAACCGAGCTCCTTTAGTAATCCATAATTTATAGTTTAATTCAACTCCAAAATCTTTTTTTAGATATGGAGGTTGTTTTCTTTTTAAACGTTTAATTCTTTTTGCACGCTTTACTTTTTTCAAGTAAAGCTTAATTTTTTCTAGCATTCTTGTTAATATTTTTGCTAACGGTCAGTGTATGAACCGTTGCGGCTGGGCGGATCAAGCTTTTGCGCGTTGGCCTTTGGCGCTGGCAAAGCTTGAGCCGCTGTGACGGGCTGGTTCATTTTGGTTCTGCAGACTAATCTAAGAAAATATTCTAAATGATGTAGGACGTGAGCAATGGCTTTATACACATATGTTATACGGCGTTTACTGCTGGACTCCCCGGAAAATGGCAAGTACACCCCCGCAAGGCGAGGAGATTTTTAAGCTTGTGATGGAGTGGAAGCCTTACGGTTTTAACCTGGTAAGCTTTGCCCAAGCAATGGCCATTTTTATTTTTTGAGTGACCAAAGAAGCGCTTGCCATTTTCCAAACAAACCCGACTTTTCTAGGAGAACTTTTTTCTGTAAATGACGTATAACGGTCGGGCTATGCACAGGCGCGGTTGGGGCCGCTGGCCGACCTTTTGGCCTTTGGCGTTGGCGGAGGCCAGCAACCTGGACGGGGTGCATTTTTTTCTTTTTTTGTTCTGGAGATTAAGATAAAGAAAATAGTCTAATTCTTGTAGGATCCCGCGCTTGGGTATAGCCTCATGTTGTGCATAGTGTTTTGCTTTTTTCTGTTCTTATTTCATTAAGTTTTATTTGATCCTTTTTTTATTATAAATGGCATTCCAATCCCAATTAGAATTATTAATGTCGAGTATAATAGAAATGGTTCACTTATAAAATATTGGGCTACTAGCGGGCTAGGTTTTCCAATATAAGTCAATATGTATAATCCTAGAAGCAATGAAAAGGTTACGAAAAGGAGTACGATTAAAATATCTTTTATCAAATCGGTTATTTTAAACTCTTTACGCTTTGAGTTTAAAAGCATTCCAAATACGGGAATAGATGAAATAATGAAATAGTCGAGGTTTGCAAAGGCGAGGCCAAAAAAGTATCCCGTTATCTGATGCACTGAATTATTAAGACCAAATGGATTAATTCTTCCAGAGAAGAACAGGATGAAAATTAGTGCAGAAATTGCCCAAATCACATATTTAATCTGATTAGGTATTTTATTCACTTGTTTGGGATTACGGGTTTTTTAAACATTATGCACAACGGTAGGGCTATGGCTCGTGGCGGGCGGGTTGGTTAATGCGTCCGATGGAAACGAATAGCCTGGTTGAGTTCATGAATATTTATTCTTTTTTAGAAGTACTACACTAGCCATGAGATATAGCCGATGTTGTGCTTTCGTTATTTTTAAAATTCATTATTACATACTTTACATATTATTTCGTTTTTACCTTAAACTAGTAATGTATCCTATTACATTTATGGCAGGAATACTTATTTTCCATTATTATTGAACATATACCTGTAAATCTTTAAATCCCCATTTTGATCGGGTTTTAATATCAGCAATCCTTTCACTTCAAAGTTTCCACTTTCAGCCGTCTTTGGATCTTTCCAGCTTCCTATATTTCTAGTTCGGGCGATACTATATTCACCTGCCGTGATTACTTCTTCAATGATGAACTGTTCAGCAAAGTCAAGGGATTCAAACCATTTGAAACTTTCTATGATTTCTTTACGGCCTTTAACAATTGGTTTCCCCTCCGGTAGGATCATCGCATCGTCGTGGAAGCAGTCTGCCATCTTTGAGAATGATTTACTGCCCACAGCACTCCCGTATTGATCAAGCACTTCCCTAACATCCTTTCCTAAGCTGCTTTCTTGCGCATGGGTTAAAGTTATTGATAAGAGGGAAAAAAAAGTTAAAAGTGTAAGTAGTTTTGTTTTCATGTTGAAAAATTTTGTGGTTTATTAAAACTATTCGAATTCTTTCTCAATGTAAGTTAAAAGCTCTCGGCTTATTGTTATTAAATGGCTCCAAAACATGATTTGGTTGATTGTAATGAAGCACAACGGTAAGGCTATGGCTCCCTGCCTACCTGCCGCTAGGCAGGCAGGGTGGCGGGCGGTTTTAGTGCTGTTGCCGACAGCGATGGAAAGCCTGGTTGCGTTCATGAATTTATTATTTTTTGGAGTAAGAAACTAGCCATGAGATATAGCCAGTGTTAGCACCTGTTTCTTATAGTTTTCTTGTTGATTTTACTTTTTCATTTTTAATGTCAAATACTATTTTCTTAGGGTTATTTCTTGGGCTGTTAATGGCTTTTAATTTTTCATTTTTAAACCCAGTGAATTGTAGTAGGTTAAAAGTTCTCTTGTATTGAATTACTTCTTTTTTCTTGACGTCTAAAATGGTAATGATCTGAACTGTACCTTTTAAAAATTTCTTAGTCCATTTTGGAATGGCGGCCATGGTGCCATCTTCATTCCATATTGCAGGACCACCAAAGTTGTCACCTAAGAAAGTTTTAATTTCATTTTCATCGATCCATTGACAGCTTCCTATTAAAGGTGAGCCCATTGCAATTTCTTTCAATCCAAAGTATTTAATTCTGTTATCCGTTGAATTCAATTCTTTAATACCGTTATGAAAATCCCATGGGTTTGGATAAGTTGTCATTGGGTTGCGATTTTTCAGAAATTGGTGCTAACGGTAAGGCTATGCACAGGCGTGGGTGGCTGGCCTGGCCCCGTGGCGTTGGCCGTTACCTCTGGCAAGGGCCAGGGCAGCAGGTACAATAGCTTTGGTTTTTAATGCTGATCAAGATAAAGAAAATAGTCTAATTCTTACAGAAATGTAGCGCTTGGGTATAGCCAGTGTTAGCAAACGGTTTTTTATTTTATTTGAGTCCATTGTCCTATCAGAATAAGAAATTCAGATAGCTCATAAAAAGCTAGAACTGTCAAAACAGAAAGTCCGTTTTCCGTTTTCCATTTTTTGATTAAAGTCCAGATGTAAATTCCTATTGGAAGGAGCATTAAGAATCTCAATTCTCCAATGAAAGGATATTGAAATAAGGGCCAAAAAAAAAGTAAAAATGAAAAAAGTCCAATTGCAAAATTTGGCCATTTTAGTTTTGTAGCTTGGTGGACTGAAAAGATTAAAGTTAGAATTCCAAAGCTGAAAAAAGATAAGTTGGTTAACAATTGATTCTTAAAAAGAGTCAGTACAAAACTAACTGTAAGACCTATCAAGATAACTTTGAGTAATTTCGGTTTCGTTTTTGGGTAAAGTAGTAGCCCAGCAAAAATTCCAATTCCGATTATAATTATGTGTTCTGTCATTCAACTGTTTGCTAACGGTAAGGCTATGGCTCGTGGCGGACTGGTTGTATGCTGCGTCCGATGGAAACGAATAGCCTGGTTGGGTTCATGAATATTTTTCTTTTTTAGAAGTACTACACTAGCCATGAGATATAGCCGATGTTAGCCACTGTTGTTTTTTTATTTTCTTTTTTTAGGCTTTAGAAACTTATTACTTCAATCCATTTTAGGAGCAGAATTATTAATGCTGTTATGCCCGTGCTCACGAAAATTGATCCCTGCCAGTAATATGTTTTCGTTACCCAATTATTGAAAAGCTTTTTGCCATATTCATTTTGGAAATGAACGTGCGTTAGTTTCCAAAAAAGGAAATTGGTAATCAAAAAGATTACAATTGCTATGATGATAGTTGTCTTCATTATTTCCTTTTTTTAACGGTTGTGTTTTACAATTGTGGCTAACGGTCAGGCTATGGCTCGTGGCGGGCGGTTTTAATGCTGTGTCCGACGGAGACGGAAAGCCTGGTTGAGTTCATGAATTTATTATTTTTTGGAGTAAGAAACTAGCCATGAGATATAGCCAGTGTTACCTGCTGGCTTTACTTTTTCAACATTAAATTTAACCCTTCCTTTTCAAATAAAATTCGGCCAACTTTTATATCTGACCAACCTTTTTTTAGTTGATAAGTAAAAGTTGGCTTATTTTCAATCAATTCACAATTGATGTCATAGTTTTCTATTTTCCCGTTTGAAACTTGTTTCAGGTCTTGAATATGAGTAGAAATGAAGAAGTATGAATTGTCGAATTTGGTCAATCCGTTTATTGTTGTTTTACAAATTTCAAAACCATCCTCTATATTAGTCCCACTAAAAAGCTCATCAAAAACAGCAAAGCATCTTTTTTCTCTTGATGCTTGTTCAACTACCCTTTTCAAGTTCAGAATTTCAGTCATAAAATGACTGTAACCATTTAAAATATCATCTCTTCTGTTTATCTCAATGGAAAAGCAATCACAAAAGGGGATCTCTCCTTTTGATGCAGGTATACCAATTCCTAAATGACCAAAATAGATACATAAAGCAACAGCCTTAAGAAAGGTTGATTTTCCAGACATATTCGGGCCGTTCAATACAATTACGTTACTACTCGTTTCAAGGTTATTTTTGACGGGATTCTCCAATAATGGATGATAGAATTTATGGAGCTTGATCTGTCCTTGTATAAAGGTTGGATATGAGAAATTGTGTTTTTTTATACCGACATTAATTGACAAGTAGGCTTCGAACAGAAAGAAATCTTCCCAAAAAGGTATTAGCAATTCCTTTTCCCTTATCGTATTGATTATTTGAGTTAGTTCAATTATGTGTCTGTCCTTTAATCCATTATCTCGGACAAGAGCCTCATATTTATGAAGTTTGAAATGAGATAAGAACTGCAATATTGCTTTAATACTTGAAGCGTATTCATTTGGGAAAGCCTCTAATTTTAACCTGGTAAAATACTTTGATTCCAGGCGATGGAAAAAAAGAATCAATTGATTGAACTTACTTACATATCTTGTTTTTGCTTGTTTTGATCCAAACAATATGTAACTAAGTTTTTTTTGCGAAAGATCATCTATTTCTTCCTCATTGAGGAAATAATAAACTTCATTTAAATATAAAACCGTGTAAGAGTAGTCCTTTAAGATTTCACTATTTAGGGCATACCCTTGTAATATATTTTGACGTTCAGTTATTTCTTCTGTCGACTTTAATGGTGTTTGAAGTATCTCAAGAATTTTATTTTTCGCAAATACGTTCAACGAAAAATCGAATAAGGGCAAAATTTCCTGGTTAATATTTAAGTCATTAAGATTATTCATTTCTTATTCGGGATGGTGTTTTCAAGCTTGCAGGTAACGGTAAGGCTATGACTCGTGGCGGTCGGTTTTAATGCTGGATCCGACAGCGATTGTGAGCCTGGTTGCGTTCATGAATTTATTATTTTTTGGAGTAGGAACCTAGCCATGAGTTATAGGCAGTGTTGGCAATATGTTTTACTACATTAATTCTGCAAGTGTTTCATTTTTAAATGCTTCAACATATTTTTTCATTTGACGATTTAATTTGAGATTATTTGATTTCTCAGAACAATATTCTATTAAGATCCCTGCAGCACCTAATTGAATTTCTTTGACATCTTTTTGTTCTCTAAAAACTTCACCAGGTATAGGTTTACAAGTTAAGAGCCGGTTGTGATTAAATTTTTGATTTAAAGCATAATTTACCAATGCGACACGGTAATAATATTTTTGATATTCCTTGTTGCTTAAATCTTCATAAAATGGACCAAATAAAGGAAACCCAAAATCGGTGGTATCATTCATCCATTTCCCTATTAATTTATTTGCATAAAAGTATTTCTCGGATTTATAATCAACAGGATTTTCGAATACGTAGTTAGAAGCCTCAAAAACGACTTTATCATATTTGGAATAGTCCACACTATCAGACGAAGTTATATTTTGAAAGGCTTCTTTAAATTGAGAAAAGGTAGAAGTTGAAAAGATTAAAAATCCAATAAGGAATAAGGTTTTTTTCATTTTATAAGGATGAGTAGATTAAAATAAAATTATTGCCAACGGTCAGGCTATGGCTCGTGGCGGGCGGTTTGTGAAAAGCGTCCGATGGAAACGAGTAGCCTGGTTGAGTTCATGAATATTTTTTCTTTTTTAGAAGTACTGCACTAGCCATGAGCTATAGCCGATGTTGGCAGCTGGTTTTATTTCTTGACTTCTATAGCTAGTCAATTCCAAGTCGTTTTTCCATTTCCTGCCATTGTTTTCCAAATTCGATACTTTCTAATGCAGCTTTTCTTTTTTCTTCTGGCAAACATTGAATACATGTTGGATATTGAATTCCTTTATACTCTTTTTTGCATTTTGGACATAATTCCAAGTTGTGCATGTCAAAATTAGTTGCACATTTTTTACAAGCCGTTATGGTATCTTCAAAGGAGAGATATTTAATATTGTCGTCTAGATAAAGTAAAAACGCCTCTTTTTCAATGGTTTCAGTGTCTTTGTTTTTTACTAATTCTCTTTGAAACCAATACTTGATGTTAGATAGGTTATGCTTATTTCTATATTGATCCTTCGAAACGAAGCATTTATCCCGAACTTCATAAGCATCCTCATTTTCGAAAAAGATAGAAATAAGTTCGTCTGCCTCCCTATAATTTGCTTCTTCAAATTCATGCTTACAATCAACGCAACGATATTTTGGAATTTTTCTTTTCCTTTCGTTGGGGTTTTTACTCATACATTTTGGGCACAAAGGAATCGCCTTATAAACATATTTATTTAATACATGATCCCTAAAAATTGGTTTTTTAAATTCAGAATTGTCATTTATGTATTCCCTGGTGTAAGCACTTGTAACCTCGCGTAAAAAATCTCCATATTTCCTTGGATGAGAAAGATGCTGAATAGTTAATGTTTTTTTACTCGAACATATTTCACATTTGTCTTTAATGATTTTTGCCCTTCTTTCTTTCCAGTCCTTTGTATGCCAAGACCGTTTGTCCTCATTGAAGTTTTTCCAATATTGTTCTTTGGCAATTTCTAATTCAATCTCATCATTTACGAGTTTGTCTCTTAATTCTATGATCTCATTATATGTTAACATCTCGATTTTTGATTTATCTATTTGCAAAAGGGTGTTTGTCAAACTTGCTGCCAACGGCAGGGCTATGCACTGGCGCGGGTGGGGGCAGCTGGCCGAGCTTTTGGCCTTTGGCGTTGGCGGAGGCCAGCAACCGAGACGTGGTGCATTTTTTTCTTTTTGTTCTGGATTTGAAGATAGAAAAAATACTCTAATTCTTACAAGAATCTAGCGCTTGTGTATAGCCGAAGTTGTACTGCGTTTATTTATTTTTTTCGTATTCATTAATTATCTTATGTATTAATTGATTTAGATGCACAATCGGTTGTTTTATGTTTCGATTGTGATATTGATTTTCTTCATCGAAATAAAAATCATAAAACTCTAAATTTTGACTCCCTTCTAAGGAGATTAGTTCGATTTTGTAGAAAGAATGATGAACTGCGTAATATTCAGTCATGAATTTTGAAGAAAAATAGTTGTCTTTGTTTGCATTTAATTCGTTCCAAAATTCGCTAATATCGATAGATTCAGGTTTGTGAGATTTACAACAATCAATTTTTAAAATTTCAGAATTGTTTATTGTTTTCCAGATGATATAAACAGATTTATAGCCTGAACTACATTCACATTCATCGGGGTCAATCGTTTCACAACCAATACAACCATGTGTATATATTAAGACTGAATCTACTTCAAGGCTGCTTAAAATTTCTAATGCTTTTTTGTTTGCAGTAGAATCAATTTTGTCAAAGGTGAATTCTTGAGCTTTTATTCCAGGAATAAAATATCCAATATTAAAAAGTAGGATATATAGAAAGTAGCGGTTTTTCATAAATGCAGTACAACGGTAAGTGTATGACCCGTTGTGGCTGGGCGTGCTCAAGCTGAGCGTTGGCCATTACCTCTGGCAGAGCTTGAGCCGCCAGGACGGATTGTTCACTTTTGTTCAGGAGTCTAATCTATGGAAATATTCGAAATTTAGTAGGATTTGAGCAATGGGTTATACACATTGTTGGCAATAGTTATTTATTTAGATATTTTTTTACAAATTTCAGATCCGATTGATTATCAATTTGGGTATTCGAAACGCATACACTTGTCCACAATTTTCCGTTTTCATCTAATCTTCCAAAGACTAAATATTTTTTGTTTTTTTCAAAAAAATAGTCACAAATGTTTTTCTCCTCCTTTTCCTCTATCAGTTTTTTATTTGGTAGTATATTAATTCCGCGATAAAATTTTATGGGTTCAAATTTCCCATGTCCAATATATTTCCCGTAAAAGATTACAGTCGAATTTTCGAAACTGTCTTCCAATTTTAGTTCCGATTGACTTTTGTCCTTAGTAATCGGATACGTTTTGCATTCACAAGCAAAGGATTGATTGAAAAAGGTCAAAAAAATGATGATTACTATCGATTTCATAATGTTTTAAATAATTATTGCCAACTTGTTTATATCGATTGCTTTATGGTTTATATGCCGTCATATTGGTGGGTAAACCGCAGGCAATTCGGTTGTATCGAATATAGGCTATAGATGGAGATCGTCAAAAGGATTTCGGATCTTTTGTAAACTCCGGGTGGTGCCATGGGTGTATAACATGGTGGTCTTCGGGTCGTTGTGGCCCAGTAGTTCCTGGATGTACCTGATGTCCGTACCGTTCTCCAGTAAATGAGTGGCATAACTGTGCCTTAAGGTATGGAGGGTGACTTTCTTGGTGATTCCCAATTCTTCCAGTAAACTTTTGAAAATACTCCTGGCACTGGATTGCGTATACTGTCCGCCTTTTTGACCTTCAAATAAATAATATTTTGGATGGTAAGTTCTGAGATATTCGTTCAGCTTCTCCAGGGTCTTGTCGCTTATAGGGATAAACCGGTCCTTAGCGCCCTTGGGATGCCTTATATGCATGAATTGACGATGAGTATCGATATCGGAAATTCTTAAATTCAAAGCCTCCCCGATACGTAAACCACAGGAGTAAATAAGACTGAAGAGGAAGCGATGCTTTATATTCTTCACAGCCGACAGGATACGGAACACTTCTTCCTTTGATAAAACCTCCGGTAGCTTCCTTTCTCTACGCGGACGTTCCAGGTTATAGGTGTCC
Source organism: Robertkochia flava (assembly GCF_020166515.1). GTDB lineage: Bacteria > Bacteroidota > Bacteroidia > Flavobacteriales > Flavobacteriaceae > Robertkochia > Robertkochia flava. The sequence goes on from NZ_JAINZT010000007.1 coordinate 167,643, forward strand.
AGTTTGCGATCGTGAAAACGCATGTAAAATAATTTTAAAGCACTGATGATCTGGTTCTGAAATACCCTGCTGTATCCCTTGGCAATAATATAAGCTTCGTTAAACCTTTCTACATCTGCCCGGTCGATGTCAATGGGATCCTTATCGCAGAAAAAATCAAAAAATACCCGTAATAGCCCTGTGTAGGTGTTAATGGTATTTTTACTGTAGCGCATCTGTTCCATCCAATGGCGATAATCCTCAAGTTCTATGGCCACCTTCCTTGCTATGGTCTCATCGGGGATCCTGTCCTTAGTATCATCAGCATCAGATAGTTCGGATTCAGATTCGAATCTCAATTTACTGTAATCTACATACCAGCCTTCCGAACGGAAATGCTGGAAAATAGCGTTTAAATGAAAACGGGAGTAGGGCATAAGATAGGCCCGTTGTTCATGTGACCAATGCAGCCCGTTGTATGCGCGGATGAGTGTCCTGAAATCCGGATCGTCTATTACTTCAATTCGTATGTGATGCTGCCCTTCATGCATAAACGGCAGTAAGGTGACTGTTTTCATGATGTAAGTAAAACACAAATATAGAAAATAATCTACATAGTTGCTCCTTTAGGAAAACTTTGATAGCGACCATTGCACTCGTTCAAAGCTTACAATTTCTTTGCTTATCATGAGAATACTTCCTAGCCGGTTTCATCCGTATGCTCTCCGGATAACCTCGCAGAATACCCAATATGCGGTGAATCAAAAATTACTCAACTATAGGGAAGTGGGGAGGTAGGGAAATGGGGAGACAGGGAAGTGGGGATATAGGGATATTGGGTAATGGAGGGTAATTATATTATACTATGTTAGATTCTTAGTCTTTTCTCCTTCGTCCCGGGTCTTTAATTCCGGGGCTATCCTATCCCAAAAAAAACCGCCCGGTTTCCCGGACGGCTTATCAACAAACAACTAAATTCTAAAACCCTATGTCAAGAGTAAAAAAAGGGAATTAAAAGCAATACTTATTCTCTGCCGTTACTTTCTCGGCAATCATATCTCTTAGTGCAATAACGTTTGGCAGGTTGGTGTACTTGGTGAAACGTTTAAGTCCCATTAGCATCATACGCTGCTCGTCTCCTTCGCTGATGGCTGCAATACCTTCTTTCCCGCTGGTATTGATCTTTTCCACCGCGTTGTAGAGGTAGAGTTTCGCCATGGCGATCTGCTCTTTCTGGCTTTCCTCACCAAAACGTTTTGCATTCTTTTCTGTTCTCAGAATGGCCGACTCTGCCATGTAGATCTCAATAAGGATATCGGCAGCCGCCATTAACAATTGCTGGTGCTCTTCCAGTTGTGGTCCGTACTTCTGCACCGCAGCTCCGGCTACCATAAGGAATACTTTCTTGAGTTTCCCCAGCATTTCTTTTTCTTCAGCAAACAGCTCGGAATAATCCGGAGTATCAAAAGATGGAATGCTCATCAACTCATCCTTAACCTTCATGGCAGGTCCAAGAAGATCTACCTGGCCTTTCATGGCTTTTTTGATCAGCATACCCACCGAAAGCATTCTGTTGATCTCGTTGGTTCCTTCGTAGATCCTTGAGATCCTTGCGTCTCTCCATGCCGATTCCATAGGAGTATCGGCAGAGAAGCCCATACCTCCGAAGATCTGTATCCCTTCGTCGGTTACGAACTGGCAATCTTCAGAAACGGCTACTTTTAAAATCGAACACTCAATGGCGTATTCCTCGACACCTTTTAGTTCTGCCTCCGAATGGGAAGCACCTTCCGCTTTTCTAATAGCGATGCGGTCTTCAATATCCTTGGCAGCCCTGTAGCTTGCACTTTCGTCTACATAAGCACTGGTGGCCATTTCGGCGATCTTGGCCTTGATTGCTCCAAACTTGGCGATCGGTGTCTTGAACTGGATACGCTCGTTCGCATATTTTACCGCTTCCGTAATCACTCTTCGCTCTGCATCCAGACAGGCAGCAGCCAGCTTGATACGTCCTACGTTCAGGGCGTTCATTGCGATCTTAAAGCCCATTCCACGCTCGGCCAGCATGTTCTCAACTGGAACCTTGGTTTCGTTAAAGAAAACCTGTCGGGTGGAGGAGGAGTGGATACCCAGCTTCTTCTCTTCATCCCCGAGGGTGATCCCGTTCTCAGGATCCATTTCTACGATAAACCCGGTGATGTTCTTATCGTCTTCTATACGGGCAAAAACGATAAACAGGTTGGCAAATCCCGCATTGGAGATCCACATTTTTTGTCCGCTGATCAGGTAGTGCTTTCCGTCTTCAGAAAGAACCGCTTTGGTTTTTCCGCTGTTGGCATCAGACCCTGCTCCGGGCTCCGTCAAACAGTAGGCCCCGAACCACTCTCCGGTAGCCAGCCTGGGCACATACTTCTTTTTCTGCTCTTCGGTTCCATACATTACAATAGGCATGGTTCCAATCCCGGTGTGGGCACCGAAAGCGGTAGCCAAACTACCGGTGGCTCCTGAAATATAATCGCATACCAGCATGGTGGTTACGAAATCCATTCCCAGTCCGTCGTATTCTTCCGGTACCGCAATCCCCAGTAATCCGAGCTCTCCTGCCTTGCGCATGATCTCTTCGGTAAGGGCGTAATTTTTCTTTTCGAATTCCTCTTTTTTAGGCCACACTTCTCTGTCGACAAATTCCTTTACCGACTCCTTCATCATTTGCTGCTCCTCAGTAAAATCCTCCGGGGTAAATACATCCTCCGCCTTGGTCTCTTTTACCAGAAACTGCCCGCCACGGGTAAGTTCTCTCTTTATAGTTTCCATTTCAATTTCTTTTGGGTTAATGCTTTCTTTTTATTCGTATGTTGTATACGGTTTGTTCTTCACAGGTAACTCATCACGCATCACGCATCACGCATCACGCTTCACGCTTCACGCTTAACTAAGGAATTCATAAACTCCCGCAGCTCCCTGGCCGGTACCTACACACATGGTTACCATCCCGTATTTGCTGTTTCTTCTTCGCATCTCGTCAAAGAGCTGAACCGAAAGCTTGGCTCCTGTACATCCCAGAGGGTGGCCAAGGGCGATAGCACCTCCGTTTACGTTTACGATCTCAGGGTTGAGTCCGAGTTCGCGAATCACAGCCAGCGATTGGGATGCGAAGGCTTCGTTCAGCTCTACCAGGTCAAGCTGATCCTGCTTTAATCCGGCTTGTGCCAATGCCTTCGGAATGGCCTTTACCGGGCCTATTCCCATAATTCGGGGTTCTACCCCTACAGCGGCATAAGAAACAAGTCGTGCAATAGGCTCCAGGTTGAGCTCTTTTACCATTTCCTCGCTCATCACAAGGGCAAAGGCTGCACCATCACTCATTTGTGAAGAGTTTCCGGCTGTAACGCTGCCTCCCTGGGCAAATACAGGGCGTAATCTGGCAAGCGCCTCTACGTTGGTGTCGGCTCTTGGGCCCTCATCCTGCTTTACTGTATAATTGCGGGTTTCCTTCTTGCTTTTTGCGTTTACAAAAGTTTCTTCTATGTCTATGGGAACGATCTGGTCACTAAACTTGCCTTCCTCCAGAGCCTTCAGGGCCTTCATGTGGGAGTTGTAGGCAAATTCGTCCTGGTCGTCACGGGAAACCTTGAATTGGTTCGCTACCGCTTCTGCAGTAAGTCCCATACCCCAGTAATAATCTTCATTGCCTTCTTTGGCTACCTTGTAATCGGGTACCGGTTTGTAACCTCCCATTGGGATGAAACTCATACTCTCGGCTCCCCCGGCTATGATACAATCGGCCATTCCCGACTGGATCTTGGCAGTTGCCATGGCAATGGTTTCCAAACCGGAAGCACAGTAACGGTTTACCGTTACCCCCGGTACTTCTTCGGTCTTAAGTCCCATCAGGGAGATAAGCCGCCCCATGTTCAGGCCCTGTTCGGCCTCCGGCATGGCATTCCCCACGATCACGTCATCAATGCGGTTCTTATCCAGCTGCGGAACCTGCTGCATCAGGTACTCAATGGTCTCTGCTGCCAGTTCATCCGGTCTTTTAAATCGGAACAGGCCTCTCGGGGCTTTCCCAACAGCCGTTCTGTATGCTTTTACTATATATGCGGTTCTCGTTTTCATTTTAATTGATGTTAGAGTCAAGAGCCAGGAATAAAGACTTGTTATTCTGAGCTCTTTGGTTGAATTATTTTCTTTTTAAATCCGAATATCATTTTCTGAAGGTCCAATAATCGATTGTGGAAAGAATGGTATGAACTCTCGTCGATATAACCTTCCTTTCTGGCAATTTCGAGCTGCGTTTCCAGTTCGAATGCTGATCCTAAACTGTGCTCCAGGTAACGGTGAAAGTCTTTGTCAGAACTTTTACTGGTTCCCTCTGCGATATTTGACGGTATAGAAACAGCAGATCTGTTCATTTGCGAAACAAGCCCATAACGTTCAAATTCAGGAAACCCTTTGGTCAATCGATAGGTACTGGAGGTAATCTCCATACCATCTATCCAAATATTTAGCTTTCTGAAATTGTGCATCTTTTGATTTTTAAGTATTCAAAAACTATGGTCTTTGCTCTTGGTTCTTGATTCGTCTTTTTTACTTAGTTACGAAGCGGCTTCCCCGTCTTCAACATATGCTGTATCCTCTCCAGGGTCTTTCGCTCTGTACACAACGAGAGGAAAGCTTCTCTCTCGATATCCAGGAGGTATTGCTCACTTACGTAATTAGGCTCCGAAAGGTCGCCTCCGGCCATTACCCAGGCCAGTTTGTTGGCGATCTTTTTGTCGTGCTCCGAGATGTAATTTCCGGCTTCCATAGAATCTGTTCCCACCAGGAACATACCCAGGGCCTGCTTTCCGAGTACCTTGATATCCTTGCGTTTTGGTGGCTGGGTGTATCCGGCCTCTGCGATAAGCAAGGCGTGCTTTTTAGCCTCTGCCAGCTGACGGTCCTTGTTGACCACCACAACATCTTTTCCTTTTTGCAGTAATCCCAGGTCAAAGGCTTCATAGGCTGAGGTCGATACCTTGGCCATACCAATGTTCAGGAAGTATTCCCGGAGTACATTCAGCTCTACATCGTCTTTTCTGAAGGTGTCAGCAGCTCTCAGCGCCATTTCCTTGGATCCTCCACCGCCGGGGATCACCCCAACGCCGAATTCAACCAGTCCCATGTAGGTCTCTGCCGCAGCAACTACCTTATCGGCGTGGAGCGATAGCTCGCAACCTCCACCGAGGGTCATGCCGTGTGGGGCAGAAATGGTTGGGATGGCCGAATAACGCATCCGCATCATGGTGTCCTGGAACATCTTGATGGCCATGTTCAGTTCGTCGTATTCCTGCTCTACAGCCATCATAAAGATCATTCCGATATTGGCTCCCACGGAGAAATTTGCCCCCTGGTTACCTACGATAAGCCCCTGGAAGTCTTTTTCTGCCAGGTCGATACCTTTATTGATACCGGCCAGTACGTCTCCTCCAATGGTGTTCATCTTAGAGCGGAACTCCACATTGAGAATACCATCTCCAAGATCTTCAATTACTACCCCGCTGTTCTTCCATACCTCTTTCGATTTCCTGATATTGTCAAGAATGATAAAGGCATCCTGTCCGGGTTTTTTGATATGTTTTTTCTGTGGAATGTCATAGTAGAACGTGGCGCCGTCCTTTACCGTGTAGAAGGAGGTAATTCCGGCATCCAGCATTTCCTTAACCCAGGCTGCAGGCTCGTGGCCCTCGGCCTTCATCATCTCGATCGCCTTTTGTACCCCAATGGCATCCCAGATCTCGAACGGACCGTTCTCCCATCCAAATCCTGCCTTCATGGCGTCGTCAATACGGTACAATTCGTCTGAGATCTCAGGGATCCTGTTCTGTACATACGCAAAGAGAGCGGCAAAGTTCTTTCTGTAAAATGCACCTGCCTTGTCTTTTCCGCCAACAAGAACGGGGAAACGCTCGATCACATTGTCGATGGTCTTGGTGAGCTCCAGGGTGGCGAAAGACGCCTTTTTCGACTTGCGGTATTCCATGGTGTCCAGGTCTAATGCCAGGATCTCACTTTTACCATTGTCGCCTGTTACTTTCTTATAAAATCCCTGACCGGTCTTGCTTCCCAGCCATTTGTTGTCCATCATGGTCTGGATAAAATCCGGCAGCTTGAACAACTCATGCGCCTCATCGTCAGGGCAATTGTCATAAATTCCATTGGCTACGTGTACCAGGGTGTCTAACCCTACCACGTCTACGGTTCTGAAGGTAGCCGATTTTGGACGGCCAATAACCGGGCCGGTAAGTTTATCAACCTCTTCAACGGTAAGTCCCAGTTCCTTTACCTGGTGGAAAAGACTCTGGATCCCGAAGATCCCGATACGGTTTCCGATAAAGGCAGGCGTATCTTTGGCCATTACCGAAGTTTTGCCAAGAAACTTATCGCCGTATTCCATCAGGAAATCGGTAACTTCCTGCTTACAGTTAGGTCCGGGGATCACCTCGAATAATTTCAGGTATCGCGGTGGATTAAAAAAGTGGGTAATGGCAAAATGCTGCTGGAAATCCTCACTTCGGCCTTCGTTCATAAAAGCGATCGGGATACCCGAAGTATTCGACGTGATCAGGGTTCCCGGAGTACGGTACTTCTCGATCTTTTCAAATACCTGCTTTTTGATGTCAAGGCGCTCTACCACCACCTCAATGATCCAGTCTACATCAGACAGTTTAGAAAGATCATCCTCCATGTTCCCGGTGGAGATCCTGTCTGCAAATTTTTGATTGTAAATAGGGGAAGGCTTGGATTTCAGGGCCGACTTCAGGTTGTCGTTTACGATCCTGTTTCTAACAGCCGGACTGTCCAGGGTTAATCCTTTTGCCTTTTCGGTATCATTGAGTTCTCTCGGTGCAATATCAAGTAAGAGCACTTCGGCACCGATGTTGGCAAAATGGCATGCGATCCCGCTTCCCATGATACCCGATCCGATAACTGCTACTTTTCTAATACGTCGTTTCATATGGTTGTTAATGAATTTTATTTTTAGTCTTTGTTCAGATAAATCTTTCGCTCTGCAATGAGTTCGTGAATGGTTTGCGCAACATTGTAAAATCCTTTCAGATCCTGCTCGCTGACATTGGCGCGTATGGTATCGTTAAACCGCAATACCACCTCCCTGGAAACATCCCGTTTCTCTTTTCCTAAAGGAGTGAGTTTAATGATCACCCCACGGCCATCATCCGGATTCGGGGTCCGAAAGATCAGTCCCTTACTCTCCATGCTCTTTAAGATCCGCGATAAACTGGTGGCCTCCATCCCCATTCTCGGACCCAGGGTGGTGGAAGGAGATCCTTTCTCCGGGTCGATACTCAAAAGGGTGAAGCCTGTGGCCATCGTACTGTCAAATTTGTTTGCCTCCTCATTATACATACGAGTAACAGCCTGCCAGGTAGATCTCAAAACATAATCAATGGTCTTATCTTTCATACTTTTTGGAGTGATGCGATCAAATATATAAAAATTTTACTATGCATGCATAATAAAAAGTGGTGAAATCCCTGAATTAGATAAACTGCTGATTTTTGGGCATAAAAAAAGCTCCCGTAAACAGGAGCTTTATAGAACAGGTTGGTTGGTTATCAGGACCTGTCGTAGATCTTATTGTATAAGTCCATGTATTTTTCCTTGATCACCTTGCGCTTTAATTTCATAGTAGGCGTAAGGTGCCCCTCATCGATACTCCAGGTATCCGGGGTAAGTTCGAATTTTTTAATGCGTTCCCATTTCCCGAAACGCTCGTTATACATGTCAATTTCTTCCTGTATACGATCGATCACCTTTTGATTGGTAACCAGGCTGTTGTTATCACCATTTAATTGTACCTGGTGACGACGGGCCCATTCTCTTACGAAATCAAAGTTTGGCTGTATAAGCGCTGCCGGCATTTTTTCGCCTTCTCCTACCACCATGATCTGCTCGATGAAGCGGGATTGCTTCATGTCGTTTTCTATAAGCTGAGGTGCCACGTATTTTCCGCCCGAGGTTTTGAACATTTCCTTTTTACGGTCGGTGATCTTCAGGAAGCCGTCACTGTCGATCTCCCCGATATCCCCGGTGTGAAAATAGTCTCCGGTCATGACCTCGGCAGTACGCTCCTTATCCTTGAAATACCCCATCATTACATTTGGTCCCTTACAAAGTATTTCTCCGTCTTCTGCGATCTTTACTTCAATTCCGGGCATAACCCTTCCTACAGTTCCGATCTTCCACCCTCTGTTATTCTGGTCGTTCACCGCGATTACAGGAGAGGTTTCTGTGAGACCGTAACCCTCCATTACAGGCATTCCCGCTGCTCCGAAAACACGGGCAAGGGTGGGTTGCAAGGCAGCACTCCCCGATACCAGTATCTTCAGGTTACCACCAAGGCCCTCCTGCCATTTGCTGAAAATGAGTTTTCGCGCAATATTAAGCTGGAATTCATACCAGGCCCCGTTGGCATTATACGGCTCGAATTTTTTACCGAGCTCAATAGCCCAGAAAAATAATTTCTTTTTAACTCCTGTAAGCTCTGCTCCCTTTGCGTAGATCTTGTCGTATACCTTTTCCAGCAGTCGGGGTACTACGGTCATTACCTCCGGTTTTACTTCCTTGAGGTTGTCGCTGATCTTTTCTATAGATTCGGCAAAATAAATGCTGATGCCGCAATACTGGTACAGGTAGGTAACCATGCGTTCAAAAATATGGCATATGGGCAGAAAGCTCAGGGCAGAATCTCCGTGACTAAGCGGTACCCGCTCTTCACTGGAGATCACGTTAGACACGATGTTATGATGCGAAAGCATCACTCCTTTAGGCCTTCCTGTGGTACCTGAAGTATAAATGATCGTGGCCAGGTCTTCCGGTTTTACCTTCTCCTTGGTTTCTTCCAGTGCCTTCTGATTGCTCTCGTTCTTCCCGCTTTCCAGAATTTCCTTATAATTCCGGGCTCCTTCGATCTCATCAAAGGTGTAGATTTCTTTCAGGGTGGGAACCTGGTCCCGAATGCTGCTTACCTTATCGAGTAACTCCTTATCTGATACAAAACAATAGGTACTCTCAGAGTGGTTCAGGATGTAAGCGTAATCTTCTTCTGAAATGGTAGGGTAGATGGGAACGTTAACAGCTCCGGTTTGTAAAACGCCTATATCTGCGATATGCCACTCGGTTCGGTTGTTGGTGGATATCAGGGCGATCTTATCATTTGGTTTTACCCCCATGTTCAGCAATCCGCGACTAAACTGATCGGTAAGTCTTATGAATTCTTTGGTGGATGTTTTCACCCACTTATCTCCGTATTTAGTGCAAAATGCGGTATCCAGGTTAAATTTATCCAGTTGGTACTGTGGAAAATCAAATAAACGGGTAACGTTGGTCATTAGTAGTGCTTTTTTCAGTCTTGCAAATTATAAAAATTTGGGGATAAAAAATCAAATTCATAAAAAAAGGAGTTGCCGTTTAGCAACTCCTTAATATTAAGCGTGTTTTCTTGCTGATTATTTTTTCTCCAGCCATTTTCTGGCATTGACAAAGGCCTCGATCCATGGCGAAACTTCGTCTTTGCGCCCTTCCGGGTAGTATCCCCAGTTCCATGGGAAGGTGGAGCGTTCCAGGTGCGGCATCATAACCAGGTGCCTGCCCGTGTCGTCAGTGAGCATGGCCGTATTGAAGTCAGATCCGTTCGGATTCGCAGGATACCCTTCATAACCATATTTTCCTACGATGTTGTATCGCTGCTCTGCATAAGGGAAACTGAACTTCCCTTCTCCGTGTGCTGCCCAGATACCCAGGGTGGTTCCGGCAAGACTGGAAAGCATGACCGAGTGGTTCTCCTCAATTTTTACCGAGGTAAAATTACATTCGAACTTATGTGAATCGTTATGAAGCATCTTGGGTTTGTCTTCATGGTCCGGATTGATCAGTCCCAGTTCTATGAACAACTGACATCCGTTACATACTCCGAGTGACAGGGTATCTTCTCTTTCAAAGAAGTTTTTAAGGCTCGTGTTGGCCTGTTCGTTATACAGGAAGGCACCTGCCCATCCCTTTGCACTTCCCAGTACATCAGAATTCGAGAAACCACCCACGGCTGCTATAAAACGGATGTCCTCGAGGGTTTCCCTTCCGCTGATCAGGTCGGTCATGTGAACGTCCTTAACGTCAAAACCGGCCAGGTACATGGCGTTTGCCATCTCCCGTTCAGAATTACTTCCCTTTTCCCTTATAATAGCAGCTTTGATGCGTTTGTTTGCTGCAACAGGTTCCGGTTTTTTTCCGGTGAATTGTGCCGGGAAGGTATATTCAAGAGGTTGATTCTTGTAATTGATATAACGCTCTTCCGCTTTGCTCTTACCACTTTGTTTCTGGTCGAGCAGGTACGAGGTTTTGTACCAGATGTCTCTGAGCTGGGGTATGTTAAAGTTGAATTCCTCCTCGCCGTTGGTGATGTGAAGTTCTTCTCCGGCGGTTACCGCTCCGATCTTTACAAAGTCCACGCCTCGGGAACTCAGAAGAGCCTCAACTTCCTTATCATCCTTAGCCTGGATAACCACGGCAACATTTTCATTGAACAATGCTTTAACAGAATCGGCCGCTCCCAGGGCTGTAAGGTTGAGGTCAGCTCCGACAGCGTTGTCTGCAAAACACATCTCAAGAAGGGTGGTAATTAGTCCGCCGCTGGCCACGTCGTGTCCTGCCAGTACCTGCTCGTTTCTTATCAGGTCCTGTATGGCGTTAAAGGCGGTTTCCAGGTAGGCAGCCTCATGCACGCCGGCACCCTGGTTGCCTACGGTGTTCAGGATCTGGGCAAAGGACGTACCTCCCAGTTCCAGGGAAGCTCCCGAAAGGTTCAGGTAGTACATACTGCCTCCGTCTTTCTGAAGTACCGGGGTTACCACCTTGGTGATGTCGTTGCAGTTTCCTGCTGCAGAAATGATCACTGTACCCGGTGCGATCACCTCGTCATCAGGATATTTTTGTTTCATGGATAGCGAATCCTTACCGGTAGGAATGTTGATCCCGAGGTCTATGGCAAACTGGGAACACCCTTCCACGGCCTCGTAAAGACGGGCATCTTCTCCTTCGTTCTTACAGGGCCACATCCAGTTGGCAGACAAAGACACCGATTTGAGACCGTCTTTCATAGGCGCCCAGACAATGTTGGTAAGCGCCTCTGCAATGGCTACACGGCTTCCGGCAACCGGATCAATAAGGGCCAGTACTGGAGCGTGACCGATGGAGGTGGCGATACCTTCCTTACCCTGGTAATCCAGGGCCATAACCCCGCAGTTGCTCAATGGCAATTGCAGTGGGCCTACACATTGCTGGCGGGCCACCTTTCCGGTTACACAGCGGTCTACTTTATTGGTGAGCCAGTCTTTACAGGCTACTGCTTCCAGTTGAAGAACCCGCTCCAGGTAGGCAGGGATCTCTTCAGTTTTATAATCCGGAGACTGGTAGTTTCTTTCTATTTTGCGATCGTTCATGATCGTCTTAGGAGAGCTTCCGAACATATCGGCCATGTCCAGGTCCATAGGTTTGGCTCCGGTTTTTCCCGACGCGAAGGTAAAGCGATGATCACCGGTCACTTCTCCAACCTCATACATGGGCGAGCGTTCCCGCTCGGCGATCCTTCTTAGTTTCTCCTTATGTTCCTCGGCGATCACCAGTCCCATTCGCTCCTGGCTTTCGTTTCCGATAAGTTCTTTGAGCGATAGGGTAGGGTCTCCTATAGGTAATTTGTCAGTATCAATGGTGCCTCCGGTCTCTTCTACGAGCTCAGAAAGACAATTCAGGTGGCCTCCGGCCCCGTGATCGTGTATAGAGACGATCTCGTTGATATCGCTTTCTACCATACCCCGCACCGCGTTGGCAACCCTTTTCTGCATTTCAGGGTTCGATCGCTGGATGGCGTTAAGTTCGATACCGCTGGAAAATTCTCCGGTATCAGCAGAAGAAACCGCAGCTCCTCCCATCCCGATACGGTAGTTATCTCCGCCAAGTACCACGATCTTGTCACTCTTCTTCGGCGTTTCTTTTTTGGCTTGCGATTCCTTGCCGTATCCGATTCCACCGGCGAGCATGATCACCTTGTCAAAACCGAGTTTTCGCGCCTCTTCTTCATGTTCGAAGGTAAGTACAGAACCCGCAATAAGGGGTTGCCCGAACTTATTACCAAAGTCAGAAGCTCCGTTGGAGGCCTTGATCAGGATGTCCATAGGGGTCTGGTAAAGCCATTCCCTTTCCTTCATTTTCTGCTCCCATGGACGGTTTTCTTCCAGCCTGGAGTACGAGGTCATGTAAACGGCAGTTCCGGCCATCGGAATTGAACCCTGTCCTCCCGCGAGACGGTCTCTGATCTCTCCTCCCGACCCGGTGGCAGCCCCGTTAAAAGGTTCTACCGTTGTAGGGAAATTGTGAGTTTCGGCTTTCAGGGAGATCACAGAATCAAAATCCTTGATCTCGTAATAATCGGGTTTTTCCGGACTTTTAGGAGCAAACTGCTGCACCCTTGGCCCCTTAAGAAAAGCTACATTATCCTTGTAGGCCGAAACGATCCCGTTGGGATGAGCCTCTGAGGTCTTACGGATCATTTTGAACAGGGAAACCGGTTTCTCTTCTCCGTCAATAACAAAGGTGCCGTTAAAGATCTTGTGCCTGCAGTGTTCAGAATTGATCTGTGCAAATCCGTAAACCTCGGCATCCGTTAGTTTTCTGCCCAGTCGGCTGGAAAGGTTCTCGAGATAAGTGATCTCTTCTTCGCTTAAGGCTAACCCTTCCTTTTGGTTATACCCTGAGATATCGTCGATCGCTTCAATGGGTTTGGGGTCGAGGTGAATATCAAAGATATCCTGATCAAGCCGCGTGTATTTCTGGCTTAACATAGGGTCGTAGTCCTTATCGTCTGCAGAAGAGGCTACAAATTCCTCGATTCGCACCAAACCTTCAATACCCATGTTCTGGGTGATCTCTACGGCGTTGGTGCTCCATGGGGTTACCATGGCTGCTCTGGGGCCTATGAAATAATGGTTGATGGTTTCCAGCCCGGTTTCGGGTTGATTTCCAAACAGCCATGTGAGTTTTGAAATATCTTCTTTAGAGAGTGGGTGGGTGGTTTCTACTGCAAAAACCTTCTCTTTTGGATTCCCGAAGAAAACGATCATAAACGCTTTTTTAAGGTCCGTTCTTAATGACGGACAAGTGAATGATTTTGAAAGCGCAAAAATACAATTTTCCGTACAATTAATCAGACTAATTTTGGCATATCCTCAGGGTCTGAAAAAGCATAAAAACCGGAGGTTTGTAAGGAATACAATCTCTTGGTGCTCAGATGGGATTATGCCAGGTCAATGTGGAAGGGGAGGGTAGGGTGGGAGAAGGATATGCTGTTCTGCTGTGGTTTCTCAGCAGCATCGTCATCCTTGGTGTTTTCGCAATACGCCATAAGCAGGGCTAAAATTATGCCCAGTAATACTGCCAGCTTTATAGTTCTGGGTTTCATGTTGGTGAAATTAGTAGTCTAAGGAATAAACGAGATTCCCCGAAGTTTATTGTACTGTAAAATACAATAAATAATTGATAGTTAACCCATTAGAAGTTGAACGACAGGTATGTACGACTACTTTTTATTTTCAAGCAGGGCCAGGTAAAATCCGTCAAAGCCTGATCCGGAAGCCAGGATCTTACGATCTTTAACCAGCGAAAAGTTTTTGCCTTCTTCGCTATCCAGGAATTTGGCAACCTGTTCCTGGTTTTCTGATGGCAGAACAGAACAGGTAGCATAGACCAGTTTTCCGCCTTCTTTCACCATTTTGGAATACTCCCTCAGGATTTCTTGCTGGGTTTTCCGGATCTCATCCAGGAATTCCGGCTGTAGCTTCCATTTGGCGTCCGGGTTCCTTCTTAGAACGCCCAAACCGCTACAGGGCGCGTCGATGAGTACCCGGTCTGCTTTTCCATGCAGTTTCTTAAGAGCTTTGGAAGAATCGATCACCCGGGTTTCCACATTGTGGGCGCCGTTTCTACGGGCTCTCCTCTTGAGTTCCTTTAGTTTATTGCCGTAGATGTCCATGGCAATGATCTGCCCCTTGTTCTCCATCAGGCTTGCCAGGTGAAGTGTTTTTCCTCCTGCGCCTGCGCAGGCATCAACCACGCGCATCCCCGGTTCTACCTGCAGAAAGGGTGCCACCAGTTGAGAGGAGGCATCCTGAACTTCGAACCATCCTTTTTGAAAGGCTTCGGTTTTGAATACATTGGCGCGTTCTTCCAGAACCAGGGCGTCCGGATATCCCTTGAGGTCCAGGCAGTGGATGTGGTCTTCCTCCAGCGCCTTTTTAAGAGCGTTCTTGGTGGTGTTCAGCGTGTTTACCCGAAGGATCACTGCGGCCTGCTCGTTAAGAGCAGCAAGTTCTTTTTCCCAAACGGCCTCGCCCAGTTCTTTAACCCCGAGCTCATCCAGCCAGTCCGGAACCGATTCCCGGTACTTGCGAATCTGACTCAGTTCATCAAATTTTCCTTTGATCCTGCGTACAGGAGTCCCCTCAAGTTGCTTCCAGTCAGGGAGTCTGATACCGCGAAGCACCGCCCAAACCGCAAAGACCCGCCAGAGATTTTCCCTGCTGTAAGGAGGGTTTACCCCGGCAATAACCGTGTAGAGTCGTTTCCAGCGAACGATCTCGTACAGCGTTTCAGCAATGAATGCACGATCCCTGGCTCCCCAGCGCTTATCGCGCTTGAGAAGTTGTTCCACTACTTTGTCAGCATATTCCTTATCGTTGAAGATCTTATCCAGTCCGTCTATAACAGCGTAAACCAGGTTTCTGTGTAGTCTCATTGCTTAAAATAAATTGTTTGCAAAGGTATTGCTTTGTAAGCGATTAAACTTAATTTTAGCCTCAAATTAATGGTATGATCCGATATTTCTTTCTCTTGCTGCTGCTGGCTTCCTGTGCTGCAGAACCCGAGTTTATCCCCAGAAATTTTAACCGGGTAGAGGTCCGGGAAGTGTTTTCAGATTCTGTAAGTATCAGGGCGATAACGCTTATGGGGCAGAATCTGGCTTTTTCCGGTTCGAACAACACCTATGGGTTCTACAACAGTGCAACCGGTGCAGCCCGATCTTCAAGGATCAGGATCGACAGTGTGAATACCGAATTCAGAGCTGTGGCCGCCACTTCTGCCGATTTCTTTATGCTTAGCACAGGGAATCCTGCGCTGATGTTCAAAACGGGTAATAGTGGTGAAATGGAACTGGCATATATGGAAGAACACGAGCAGGTGTTCTACGATGCCATGGCCTTTTGGAACGACCAGGAAGGGATCGCCATGGGAGACCCTACAGAAGGATGTATTTCTGTGATCATTACCCGTAACGGCGGACGAAGCTGGAAGAAATTATCCTGTGATGAGCTTCCGTCTGCTGCTGCCGGAGAGGCGGCATTCGCAGCAAGTGACACCAATATTGCGATCATTGGCGATCATACCTGGATCGCTACCGGAGGTGCGCGTTCCAGAATACTCTATTCTCCTGATAAGGGAATGACCTGGGAAGTTTTTGATACCCCCGTAATTCAGGGGACGTCTACCCAGGGGATCTATTCCATTGACTTTTATGATGAAAAGACCGGTTTTGCCATCGGAGGCGATTATACCCAACCGGAACAAAATGCAGCGAACAAGGCGGTCACCACCGATGGGGGTAAAACCTGGTCCCTGGTAGGTGTCGGGAAAGCTCCGGGATACCTTTCATGCGTGCAGTACATTCCGGGGAGAAAGGGAAAAGAACTGGTGGCAGTAGGTTTTCAGGGTATATGGTTTTCCAGTGACGGCGGAGCAAACTTCTCCAAAATCTCGGACGAGCCTTTTTACACCCTGAGATTCAACAGTGATTCCACGGCCTTTGCGGCAGGTAAGAATCGTATTGCTGTACTTACTTTTGAAGAGAACCCTTAGTGGTCGTTCCGGGCTGCTCTTCTCGCCTGCAGCCTTTTCAGGAGTTCCTTTTTGAACAATTCTTCATGAATGTCCAGAAGAAGCGCCTTCCTGGCGCCAAGTAGCTCGGGAGTTTCTTTGCGGAAAAGCGATTCCGTTCTGGCGATCTCATCCTTTAGACCGGAGATTTCTTCCAGGGTCGAAAGGGCTTCGGCCTTGGACATCGTATTCATATCACCCCTCACAACCGTTTGCTGTAAGGTGTTTAAAGTAGATTTTAGCTCGAAAAGTGTATCGTCATACTGGTTGTATCGGGGCCAGAAAATGGCAGCTTCATCCGGAAGTAATTCGAGTTTTTCCGTGAGGTAGGCCACTTTGAGCGATTTTATGCGTTCTCTTCTGCTCTCCTGGGCATTTACCTGAAAAGAGAAGAACACTAAGGCAGTTAAAATAAAAATTCGTTTCATCGTAAGGAGGATTGTTGTATTTCTTATTCTGTTAAATCGTAAATATCCAGTTCGTCCAGGAGGTAGGACTCCAGGGCGTTGGGCTCTATGGTGTTTCCGCTAAAGTTGATCGCGGAGATATCGGCCATAACCGGGTTTTCCATCAGGTAGCTTTCGGGAATCTCCAGCATCCCGCTGTCGAGCAGCCATTCAATATCAGAGGTTTTCAATTCAGAAAAAACCGGGGTGGAGCGGACATCTAATGTGAAAAGGGTGCTGATCAGGATTAAGCACACCGCAGCTGCAGCATAATACCCATACTTGCGGTACGTTTGCAGAAAGTGCAGTACTGGCGTTTGGCCCCTCATTCTTTTACGAAGGTGAACTTCGAAACCTGCAAAATACTGTTCAGGAACCTCAAACCCTTCTTCATCTGGTATCGCTTCCTTAAAAGCAGCAGCGGACTTTGCGCGGGCTTCGAGCCCTTCAAAATACCCCTGAGGGAACTTAAATCCTTCGTCTTTGCTGTTATGTGAGTGTTTGCTTTTCATGGGTTACCCGTTTTGTTTAAGGTATTCCTGTATCTTTTTTACGGCATGATGGTAGGAGGCCTTTAACGCCCCTACAGAGGTATCTGTAACAGCGGAGATCTCTTCGTACTTCATCTCCTCATAATACCTCATGTTAAATACAGCCAGTTGTTTTTCCGGGAGCGTAGCCAATGCCTTTTGCAGTTTTAACTGTATGGCATCTCCATCAAAATAGGGGTCAGAAACCAGGTTATTAACCAGCTGTGCTCTTAATTCTTCGTTCGATATCCGGTACTTATTGGCCTGCTTTTGCAGGAAGTTGATCGCTTCATTGGTTGCAATACGGTACATCCATGAATAAACTGCGCTGTCTCCCCTGAAGGTGTCTATATTCTTATACACCTTGATAAAGGTGTTCTGAAGAACATCGTCCGTATCGTCGTGGTTTAACACCATACGCCTGATGTGCCAGTAGAGTCTTTCCTGGTAATCCCTGACCAGCTCGCTGAAAGCGCGTTCCCGGGTTTCAGGGTGCTGTAGTTCTTTAAGTAGGGTTTCCTTTTCCAATCAGGCGGGTTTTCCTTTTTGACAGGAATAAATATAGAAGGTTTAATCTGATGCAAAAAAAATCCCGGTTTCCCGGGATGTGCTCTAATCGAAAGATTGCATGTCGACCAGTTTTTTATACATGTTCCTGGCATCGAGGAGCTCCTCATGTGTTCCTTGCTCTACGATCTTCCCTTTTTGCATCACCACGATCTTGTCTGCATTCTGAATGGTGGATAACCGGTGGGCGATCACTATGGAGGTTCTGTTCTTCATCATGTTTTCCAGGGCGGTCTGTACCAGTTTCTCACTTTCGGTATCCAGGGCAGAGGTGGCCTCATCCAGGATCATAATGGGTGGGTTTTTAAGCACAGCCCTCGCAATGGAAAGGCGTTGTTTTTGTCCACCGCTTAATTTGCCACCGGCATCCCCGATATTGGTTTCAAACTGCTTTGGAAGCTCCATAATAAAATCATAGGCATTGGCGATTTTAGCCGCTTCCACGACCTCTTCCATGGAGGCATCAGGCTTGCCCAGTTTGATGTTATTGGCTACGGTATCGTTAAAGAGAATGCTCTCCTGGGTTACGATACCCATAAGTGATCTCAGGCTTTTCAGACTCAGTTCCCGGATATCGGTACCATCGATCAGAATGGAGCCCTCGTTCACATCGTAGAACCGGGTAACCAGATTGGCGATGGTGCTTTTTCCGCTTCCCGATTGCCCTACAAGAGCTACAGTAGTGCCTTTAGGGATGTCCAGGGTGAAATTGGTGAGTACCGGATCGTCTTCGTACTGGAAATTCACGCCTTCCAGGTGAATGGAATGATCAAAGCTTTCCTTTTTAACTGCGTTCGGAGCGTCCTTGATGATGTTTTCGGTCTCCAGGATCTCCAGTACCCTTTCGGCAGCAGCATTTCCTTTCTTTACCCCGTAAGAAGCCTTGCTTATGGCTTTTGCAGGGGTTAGGATATTGTAGGCCAATCCCATATAGGCAATAAAAGAGGAGGCATCAAGGGTCTTGTCTACCAGTACCATCTTCCCTCCGAACCAGAGCAGGATCCCGATCACCAGGATCCCCAGGAATTCACTGGTGGGGGAGGCCAGGTTTTGCCGGTTGAGCAGGCTGTTGGAATAGCGGAAAAAACGGTCTGTCGATTCGTTAAACCGCTCGTTGAACTTGCCTTCTGCATTAAAGGCCTTTATGACCCGTAATCCACCCAGGGTTTCTTCGATGATCGATAGAAAATGGCCCTGTTCCTTTTGTACCTTGTCTGATTTTTTCTTCAGAGATTTCCCAATCCTCGAAATAAGCATGCCCGAAATAGGGATGAATACAAATACAAAGAGGGTGAGTTTTGTACTGATACCGAACATGACAATGATGGTAAAAACGATCGTAAGGGGTTCTCTGACGATGAGTTCCAGGATAGAGAGGAAAGAATGCTGTATCTCCAGAACGTCTGAGGTGATACGCGCGATAACATCTCCCTTTCGCTTTTCGGTAAAGAATGATATGGGCAGGTCGGTGATCTTTTTGTACATGGCATCCCGTACATCCCGAAGTACCCCGTTTCTGAGATATGCGATAAAATACATGGCCGCATAATTGAAAAAGTTCTTCATCAGGAAAAGGGCGATCACCAGGGAGATCACCAGGATAAGGGCGATCATTTGGTCGTCTCCGGCCACCTGGGTGACCTGGTAATTCAGATAGTCTTGCAGGTAGTCCTTGGCATTGCTGATTCCGGTGTATTCCGGTTTCGTATACACCCTGTCGCTCTCCTTGAATAAAACATCGAGCATCGGGATCAGGGCCACAAAAGACAGGGCACTGAACAAGGCATACAGGATATTAAAGAAAATGTTTAAGAATCCGTACTTCTTGTACGGTTTGGCAAAGCGTAATATTTTTTTGAAATAGTTCATTAGCAGTTATAGCTCTATTGAAAAAGACCCGCCGGAAAGGCGGGTAGCTTATTTTTATGCGAGGTCCAGTTGCCGGATAATGGTGTCCAGTTTTTGATCCAGTTCCGATTCTTTTTTCCGGAAATCTTCCGGGGATGCAATGGAAGTGTTCGCACTAAAGTAAAATTTGATCTTTGGTTCCGTGCCACTTGGCCGGGCAGCCATTTTGGTACCCTTGTCGGTGTAGTATATCAGGACATTGGACTTTGGAATGTCCATTTTTTCCTCTTTGCCGTTGCTGAGATTACGGGCTACTGAAGTGGCGTAGTCTTCGATGCGAATTACCTTCTCGCCCCCAAGTTCTGCAATAGGTTGTTCCCTCAGGTCGATCATGATCTGTTTTATTTCTGCCGCACCACTGATCCCTTTTTTGGTTAAGGAAACCAGTTTCTCTTTAAAGAGTCCGAATTCGGTGTAGCACTTTAGTAACTCTTCGTAAAAGGAGCTTCCGGAGGCTTTGGCCTCAGCGGCGATCTCACATGCCAGTAAAGAAGCGGTTACCGCATCTTTGTCCCGTACAAAATCGCCTACCATATATCCGAAGCTTTCCTCTCCGCCACCGATAAATTCCAGGTCAGGAAAATCCTTGATCATTTTGGCGATCCATTTAAATCCGGTGAGTCCTTCCTTGTACGTTACCCCGTATCCTTTTGCCAGCTCTGCCATCATCGGTGTGGAAACAATGGTGGAGGCGATAAACTGATTACCGTTCAGTTTTCCCTGAGTTTTCCACAACTCCAGTAAAAAACGGGTCATAAGCACCATGGTCTGATTTCCGTTTAAAAGGGTCATCTTCCCATCGGTATCCCGAACTGCGATCCCCAGCCGATCACTGTCAGGGTCCGTGCCTATCACAATATCAGCCTGTAATTCCTCAGCCTTTTGCATGGCCAGGGTTAGGGCCTCCGGCTCTTCAGGATTTGGCGATTTTACGGTTGGGAAATCCCCGTCTGGGGTGGCTTGTTCCTCCACAATAAAAACCTGGGTATAACCTGCCCGTTTCAACACCTCCGGAATGGCCTTAATGGAAGTTCCGTGAAGGGAGGTGAAAACTATTTTCAGGGCTTCCCTGCCTTTTGCATCGATGCTTCCGTTTGCCACAGAAGCTTTAAAAAAGGCTTCGTCCACTGCCTCGTCTATGAGTTCAATAAGGGAATCCTGCGCCTGGAAATTGATGTCTTTGAAGTCCAGGGCGTTGATCTCTTCGATGATCTCCTTGTCCTCTGGCGGAACGATCTGTCCGCCATCGGTCCAGTAGACCTTGTATCCGTTGTATTCCGGTGGATTGTGGGAGGCAGTAAGTACCACCCCGCAATGGCAGTTGAGGTGTTTTACCGCAAAGGACAGTTCCGGGGTAGGCCGCAGCTCCGAAAAAAGAAACACCCTGATGCCGTTTGCAGAAAATACCTCGGCCACTACCCGGGCAAGCGTGTCGCTGTTATGGCGGCAATCATAGGCGATCGCTACCCTGAGGTCTTCTCCGGGATAGGTTTTTTTTAAGTAATTGCTTAAACCCTGGGTGTTCTTGCCAAGGGTGTACCTGTTGATCCGGTTAGTGCCAACACCCATGGTGCCGCGCATGCCTCCGGTTCCGAATTCCAGGTCTTTATAAAAGGATTCTTTTAATTCTTCGGTGTTGTTGTCCAGCAAGTTCTGGACTTTGTTGCGGGTGGTTTCGTCAAAAAAGGCATCTTTCCATGCCCCTGCTTTCTCCCTGATTTTTTCGATGGTGATCTCCATGAATAAAAATTTTTTCAAAGGTAGTAAGAATGGTGGCTATGTACTATTTTTTTCGACCTATTCAAGGTTGATACGCTGAGCGATCTTGTAACGGGCCTCTTCCCTGCGGTACCGCAGGATGAGTTCTCCCAGGAATCCAGCAATAAAAAGCTGTGTTCCTATGATCATGGCTGTTAGCGCAATAAAGAATTGCGGTCGCTGGGTGATCAGTCTGCCATAGGGGTTAATAAAGAGTTTGTCGATACCCAGATAAGCGGCAAAACCCGATCCGATGATAAACATCAAAACGCCCAGAGCCCCGAATAAATGCATTGGCTGCCGTCCGAATTTAGAGATGAACCAAATCGTGATAAGGTCCAGAAACCCATTGATAAACCTCTCCATTCCAAATTTGGTCTTTCCGTATTTCCGGGCCTGGTGTTGCACCACTTTCTCGGTAATTTTCGGAAACCCGGCGTTTTTAGCCAGTACCGGAATGTAGCGGTGCATCTCCCCGTGAACATCTATGTTTTTAATGACTTCCTGCTTGTAGGCCTTGAGTCCGCAATTAAAGTCGTGAAGCTTTACTCCGGAGGTTTTCCGGGCCGCCCAGTTAAATAATTTCGAAGGGAGGTTCTTGGAGATCACCGAATCGTAACGCTTTTTCTTCCAGCCGGAAACCAGGTCGTAATGCTGATGAACGATCAGGTCAAAAAGCTCCGGGATCTCTTCCGGGTTGTCCTGAAGGTCGGCATCCATGGTGATCACCACCTGCCCGTTCGCCTCAGCAAATCCTGCGTGCAGGGCCTGTGATTTTCCGTAGTTGCGTAGAAACCGAATCCCTTTAACTTCATTGTGTTTTGAAGAGAGCTCCGAAATGACCTGCCAGGAATCATCGGTGCTGCCGTCGTCTATAAAAAGAACTTCATATGAAAAATGATTGGACCGCATAACGCCTGCGATCCAATCGTATAATTCGTTTAAAGATTCCTTTTCGTTAAGTAGTGGTATAACTACTGAAATGTCCATAATCAGGGTAGGTGTAAGGCCCAAAGATAGGAATTAGTAATCACTTTGTTCTTTTCTCATGATCAGGCCAATAACCAGGGAAACGATGAACCCGACGAACAGGTTGAAGATGATCAGGATAGGGTAGGTTACCCAGAAAAAATCCCTTTGGCTCTGTACCGCATTCTCGATCTGTTCCGTAGTCAGGTCGGGATTGTCATTACGCAGGGTGCTGCGCATCATCTCTCCGGAACGTTCCAGGAAGTCGGGCTCAATAACATTGGCATATAGCATGGTGTATAATGCAGAAATGATTCCGCCTACAAGAGCAGCGCCAATACCCACCTTTAAGGCATCGG
This sequence comes from Robertkochia flava, assembly GCF_020166515.1. Taxonomy (GTDB): domain Bacteria; phylum Bacteroidota; class Bacteroidia; order Flavobacteriales; family Flavobacteriaceae; genus Robertkochia; species Robertkochia flava. Next base: position 190,143 of record NZ_JAINZT010000007.1, read on the forward strand.
TAAGCGAGAGGTAGCCGCCATTTGCTTTTTTATATTGGTAGATCGCCGTAATGAGAATGCCCAGGATAATGGCAATTCCCACTACAGAATTGGCTGCGCTTTGGGTGTACTGCAAGTCCATGAAATGGAGCATGAGGCTGAAGGTTATCCCCAGCGCGCCCATGAGCAGTCCGAATCTTAAGGCAAATTGCCCTGTTTTTGGTTTTTGTTGTTCCATAATTGAATAATTGCTTAATTTTGCAGAGTTAGTAAGTGTAACGGCGTATTTGTTACATCAGCGAATTTAGGAATTACTTTTAAATTTTTGCCGGGATATAGTTGGTATTCTAAAATTAATATCTAAATTTGCACCTCGAAAAAATTCTGAAGTTTAAAGTACACGACGATGAAAAAAGGTATACATCCGGAAAATTATAGATTGGTAGCATTTAAAGATATGTCTAATGAAGATGTCTTCATTACGAAGTCTACTGCCGAGACCAGAGAAACGATTGAGGTTGATGGTGTTGAGTACCCATTGATTAAGCTTGAGATCTCGAGATCGTCGCACCCATATTATACTGGAAAATCGAAACTGGTGGATACTGCCGGACGTATCGATAAGTTTAAAAACAAATATGCCAAGTTCAAGAAGAACTAATTGCGGTATTTACCATATTGAAAAACCTCTGATTCGCTTCAGGGGTTTTTTTGTGCCTGCATATCAGAAACGATTCGTCGTTCAGAACATTAACTATATCTTATTGAATGGCTTACGTTTCTGAAATAGGTTATCTTTAGTTTACTAAACCAACTGCAAATGAATTTCATTCTCTTTGATGGCCCGGTAAGAAACAGTTTGTTGCCATTTACCTTTACCCGTCCCGTGGCAGATATCCGCATCGGTATTCTCACCATTCGCGAGAAGTGGGAGCACTACCTGGGGTATACCACCACCACGGTAACAGAAGATTACCTTACAGATCTTTTTCCCATGGTGGAAATGGAGGAAAATATCCTGATCAATGCTTCCTTTTTACCGAATGAAGAGCTGGTTGCCCTGATCTCTGATCTGAAGGAGGGTGAGGCGATATTCTCAGGAGAGGAGGTCGTGGCATTCTTTACCTCAGATACCCAGGAAGAGGTGGATCTGGATTCCTATAAGGCCATCGAATACGAGGGTGATTGTATCCGGGTGAAAAATACCTGGGATATCTTCTCTAAAAACGGGGAGGCTATCGAGGAAGATTTTAACCTGATCACCCGGAATCGGAAAAGTATGCCCATCCCGGGAAGCAACCGGGTTATTGCCCCCGAAAATATATTCATAGAAGAAGGTGCTGTAGTGGAATGCTGTATCCTGAATGCTACTCATGGGCCGATCTATATAGGAAGGGATGCCCTGGTGATGGAGGGTAGTGCCATTCGCGGAGGTTTTGCACTCGGTGAAAACGGGGTGGTTAAAATGGGCGCAAAGATCTACGGTCCTACCACAGCGGGCCCGTCCTCTAAAATTGGGGGGGAGATCAGTAACGTGGTGATCTTCGGTTACTCCAACAAGGGCCATGATGGCTACCTGGGAAATGCAGTGATCGGGGAATGGTGTAATATCGGAGCCGATTCCAATAACTCCAACCTGAAGAATAATTATGCCCCGGTGCGTATATGGGATTATGAATCCGAACGGTTCGCGCATACCGGATTGCAGTTTTGTGGACTCATGATGGGCGATCATAGTAAGTGTGGTATTAATACCATGTTTAACACCGGTACGGTGGTGGGAGTGAGTGCCAATATTTTCGGGAGTGGGTTTCCGAGAAATTTTATCCCCAGTTTCTCCTGGGGTGGTGCAGCCGGTTTCACCTCCTTTAAACCGGAGAAAGCCTTTGAAATGGCCGATGCGATGATGAACAGAAAGGGACTCAAACTGTCGGAGAAGGAAAAGGCAGTTCTTCAGGAAGTTTTTGAACAAACCTCGAAGTGGCGAAAGGGATAAGACTCCTGCAGCTTCTTTGGTTTACAGGTTGCATATTTAGTTAGAGAAAAATTTTCTTACAATTTTATCGGTTGTTTCATAGCCGATAATCGAAAAATCGAACAGCCTTTACAGCTGTCTGCCTTGTCTTTGTATCTTTAAAAGATACTCTTTATTAGCAACCTCAATGCAAACCTTTCTGCAATCGTCCAAATGGTTTACTGCAGTTTTTGTGGTGATCCTTTTCTTCGATATTATTCTAAGTAATATGGAAGGATTGTTGTATTTCAGTCTGGTCACCAAGATACTGCTGCTTGGGGTGTTACTTAATTATTTTATGCTGCGCAGCCGGGGGCAAAATGCTGCAGAACGGGTGTTCGTTATTCTGGCTATCGTCTCTTTTAGTCTTGGGGAATTGTTTATGATGATCACCAATAACCTCAATATAATCGTAGCGGGTTTCCTGTTGCTGCTGGCGGCAAAATTGCTTTACAGTTGCGCCTTTGTTTTTAAGGTTAAGCTCGACATCGACCGGCTGTTGCCTTATCTTGTATTTGTTACCCTTTACTCCCTGACCATCATTTATTTTCTGTATGAAGTTCCCGAACACGTGCCGGCCTATATCTTTTTGGTGATCACGCTTATCATGTTGAAACTGGCATATCTGAGATATGAGCGGGTAGACTGGAATAGTTTTATTACCGTTCTGGCGGGGGCAGGGCTCATTTTAGCTTCGGAGACCATCCTGGTTTTTGATCGTTCCTTTAGTACGAGTCAGTTAAGCGGGGTGATGATCGTACTGCTTTACGGCTTGTCTCAATACCTTATGGTTCAGGGACTCATCCTGGAACCCGGTGCCAGGAATGCAGCCTAGCTGTTGTTTTTCTGTTTTCTAACAGCCTGAAAATCATAAAGACTCATACAGGTGAGATTTTACAGGAGTATACCTGCGTATAAGCTGTTGTTTTAAAAGGATTTAAAGGAGGTTTCCTATTTCTTCAGGAAAGAATAAGTTGGTATATTTGTACGCTTTTTTAAAATGCGGGTGAAGGCAAGGGCTCGATCGCTTTATCCTTCATCGGTAAAAAGGGAATACAGGATACTGTTTATGAGAGAAAATAAAAAGGTAGCGTTCTATACACTGGGGTGTAAACTGAATTTTTCGGAGACTTCCACCATTGCCAGATCCTTCGAATCGGAAGGGTTTGACAGGGTCGAATTTGATCAGGAAGCAGATATTTATGTGATCAATACCTGCTCGGTAACCGAGAATGCAGATAAGCGCTTCAAATCCATAGTTAAGCAGGCCCGTAAGGTTAATGAAGATGCCTTTATTGCGGCGGTGGGATGTTATGCCCAGTTAAAGCCTGAGGAGCTCGCTTCAGTTGAAGGGGTGGACCTGGTGCTTGGTGCTACTGAAAAATTCAAGATAACCGATTACCTGAACGACCTCAGTAAAAATGATTTCGGGGAAGTGCACAGCTGCGAGATCCAGGAGGCAGACTTCTATGTGGGGAGTTACTCCATTGGCGACAGAACCCGGGCATTTCTAAAGGTTCAGGACGGATGCGATTATAAATGTACCTACTGCACCATTCCTCTTGCCAGGGGGATCTCTCGAAGTGATACCCTGGAAAATGTCCTTAAGAACGCAGCAGAGATCGCTGCCCAGGATATTAAAGAGATCGTTCTCACCGGAGTAAATATCGGGGACTACGGAAAGGGTGAATTCGGTAATAAAAAACACGAGCACACATTCTTTGAGCTGGTAGAGGCTTTAGATCGGGTAGAAGGTATTGAGCGCTTGCGAATTTCTTCTATTGAACCTAACCTGCTTAAAAACGAAACCATTGATTTTGTGGCCCAAAGCAAGGCTTTTGTTCCGCATTTTCACATTCCCCTTCAGAGTGGCAGTAATGAGATCCTTGGATTGATGCGCAGACGATACCGAAGGGAGTTATACACAGACAGGGTTGCACGCATCAAATCAGCCATGCCTCATGCTTGTATCGGTGTCGATGTCATCGTTGGTTTTCCCGGTGAAACCGAAGAGCACTTTTTGGAAACCTATCATTTCCTGAACGAGCTCGATATTTCCTATTTGCATGTATTTACCTATTCAGAGCGCGATAACACCCTTGCTGCTGATATGGAAGGGATTGTTCCGAAACGCGTGCGGGCAAAGCGCAGCAAGATGCTGCGCGGACTTTCAGCCAAAAAGCGACGTGCTTTTTACGAAGGGGAGATCGGGCAGCTGCGAACGGTATTGTTTGAAGGTGAGAATAAAGAGGGGTATATCCATGGCTTTACGGAAAATTATGTAAAGGTGAAGGCTCCCTGGGATCCCGCACTGGTAAATACCCTTCATCAGGTACGGCTTACCCGGATTGACGAGGATGGGATGGTGCGCTTTGAATTTACAGGAGAAAAGGCGTTAACAGCATAAAAAAATACCCCGCAAATGCGAGGCTATTTTTTTTTAGATTCTAATCCCAACCGGAAGCAGATCCTTAAATTCCTTGTGTTTTCTCAGGAATCGTGCAATGTGCGGACTGGTGGGAACCACACTCAGGTTGCGCTCTTCGATCTGCTTTAATACTGCGGTGATGAACTGGTCTTTGAAAGCAGGGTCGTCTACCTCTTCCGGAATCGTAAGCTTCGTCAGGAAAACTTTCCGCTCCTGGGAGGCGTATTCGATTTTGGCCAGTTTCCCGTTAACCTGGGTTTCGAACTGACGCAAGAACTCATTGTCATTAATAACTACTTCATCCATTACTTCTTGATTTAACGCACTATTTTTATTCTCGGAACTATCTTTGTTGGTCAGCATATAACAGGGAGGTTTAAGCTGAATTTGTCTTGCAGGACATTTCAGGGTATTCCCTCGAATTGAAATTTTTTGTTTGATTAATTTTTTGTAATATCAAAGTTACGAAAAATAAGCTAAACCCTTAGATTACAATGCCTGAATCTGCCTCAGGGAAATCTCTGATCCCAGTCTATATGATGCCGGGTATGGCGGCCAATCCATCCATTTTTGAACACGTTAAACTGCCGGAAGACAGGTATGAGGTGATCTGGTTGCACTGGAAGCTTCCGCGGGAGAAGGAAACCCTGGTGCATTATGCGCAACGCATGTGTAAGGAGGTGAAACATAAGAATCCCGTGCTTATGGGCGTGTCCTTCGGGGGTATACTCGTGCAGGAAATGTCAAAATTAATCCCGGTGCGTAAGCTCATTGTGATCTCCAGTGTAAAATGCCGGGATGAATTGCCCTATTCCATGCGGGTGGCTAGAAAGACCTATTTGCATAAACTCCTGCCCACCTCCCTGGTCAATAATGTGGAAGTCCTGGCGAAATATGCCTTTGGAGAATCCGTAGTAAAGCGCTTAAAGCTTTACGAGCGCTATTTGTCGGTAAGAGATAAGCGCTACCTGGACTGGGCCATAGACCAGGTCGTTAACTGGGAGCAGGAAAAACCCATTCCCGGGACCATCCATATACAGGGCGACCGGGATCCCGTATTCCCGGCAGATCGCATTAAAGATTGTATCTGGATCAAGGGTGGCACCCATATTATGATCATTAATCGGTTCAAGTGGTTTAACGAACATTTGCCGGAATTAATTTCAGGCAAGTAATCCCCGATTTTGTATATTTAACCAAACTTATGTAATGTAATGATGAAGAACATGAAGAACTATTTATTTGCTGGTGGTGTGGCGGTACTGGCCGCTGTTTTTATTAATGCGGTCCAGGCGGATGGAGCAACTGCAAAGGTGGAAAGGCCTGTTGCGGAAAAGGGAATGATTACCGATCCTTACGAAGTGAAAGCACTGGACATTCCGGAGAAGATCAATTTCGCGGGAGAAGATGTGCCACTGGAAGATCCCGATGTACTGGAGCGTCTCGATCGTGAATTGCTTGTGAATACCTACTGGCAGTCCAATGCCTTATTGATAATCAAGCGCGCGAATAAATATTTTCCGGTGATCGAACCTATTTTAAAAGAGCAGGGCGTGCCGGATGATTTTAAATACCTGGCTGTGATCGAGAGTGGACTTACCAATGCCGTTTCTCCTGCAGGGGCACGCGGATTCTGGCAGATCCTACAGGGGACAGCCCGCGAATATGGCCTTGAAGTTAACGATAACGTAGACGAGAGATATCACCTGGAAAAAGCGACCCTCGCCGCCTGTGAATACCTTAAAAAATCGAAAGAGCGTTTCGGGTCATGGACCATGGCTGCAGCAGCATACAACGCAGGTCAGTACGGGATGCACAAGCAGTTGGAGCGTCAGAAGGTGGAAAGCTATTACGATGTTTTGCTCGGAGAGGAAACAGGGCGTTATGTTTTCCGTATCCTCGCCCTTAAAGAGATCCTGTCTGATCCGGACAAATATGGATTTAAATTTGACCAGGACGATCTCTATCAAAACATTCCAACCAGGAAACTCCCTGTTGATACCGCAGTCACTGACTTTGCAGATTTCGCGAAAAGCTTCAACATCAATTATAAGATCCTGAAGATTCACAACCCATGGTTGCGTGAAGCCCACCTGAATAATAAATCCAGGAAGCAATATTATATCGAGATCCCCGAAGAGGGATATTATCCGCAATCAAAGTAAATGTGGGATTTTATTTCTGAAAATTTATGGAAGCTGCTCATAGGGCTCAATTACATTCTGGCCCTGGGAGCAGCTTTTACTATAGCCCTTCGCAATACCAATCCCAACAGAACCCTTTCCTATGTGCTGGCCCTGGTGCTCGTGCCCTTTGTAGGCTTACTGTTTTACGTATTCTTTGGCCAGGAATACCGCAGGTCCAGGATATTCCGAAAGAAGAATGTGCTGAACCAGACCAATATTCAAAAGTGGCAGCAGTCTCTTGTTCTGGATGAAAACCAGGTAAACCTTTTAAAAGACCGGTCGGTTGAGAATAAGGAGAAGTTGGTACGGCTTATGCGGGACAATGAGAAATCGCCCCTCACCCTTCACAATAAGGTGGAAATCCTCATCAACGGGGAAGAGAAATTTAAACGCCTTTTTGAAGATATTCGGGCCGCAAAAAGTTCCATCCACCTGGAGTATTATATCTTTCGCGATGACACGATCGGAACCGAGCTCGTAGACCTCTTGTGCCAAAAGGCAGATCAGGGTGTCGATATCCGGATCAATTACGATTACGTGGCCAGTAGTATCAGCAATGAAGGCCGGCAAAAATTAAAAAGGGCCGGGGTGGAGTTCTATCCTTTCCTGCCGGTTTATTTTCCGCGATTTGCCAGTAAACTCAATTACCGGAACCACAGAAAGATAGCCGTTATCGACGGAAAGTTCGGGTACGTTGGCGGGATCAACGTGGGAGATGAATATGTAAATGCCCATGGAAAACGCTACTGGCGCGATACCCACCTGCGTATCGAGGGAGAGTCTGTTGGGGTGCTCCAGCTGTTTTTTATGCTGAACTGGGATTTTGTGAGCGAGGAGGATGTACAAATAAAAGATGAATGGTTCCTCCCCTCCGAGGTCAAAACAGAAACCCCGGTGCAAATGGTACTCTCCGGTCCGGATACCGATTGGGCACGGATTATGGAAGCCATGTTCGTTGCTATTAATTCTGCCGAGAAATACCTCTACCTGACCACCCCTTATTTTATTCCGAACGACGAGATCATGATGTCCCTTGTAGCGGCTGCAAGAAGCGGGGTAGAGGTCAAGGTACTCATCCCGGGTCAAAGTGACTCCTGGGCCGCTAAATATGCGAGTTTCTCCTATATAGAACGTATGCTGAGGGCAGGCATTGAGGTCTATCTCTATCAGAAAGGAGTTATTCATGCCAAGACGATGGTCGTTGACGGGGTGTTTTCTACCGTGGGAACCTCCAATATCGATTACCGGAGCTTTAATATCAATTTTGAGATCAATGCTCTCATCTATGATGAAAAAATAGCAGCGAAGATGGAAAACAGCTTTTTTAATGACCTTCAGGAAAGTAAACGCCTGGATCCGGAAACATGGTATGATCGCCCGCTGAAACAAAAAATCAAAGAATCTTTTTGTCGCCTTTGGGCACCGTTGTTATAAGTTACGAGGGTACGTAGCTCAGGTTTTCACGACTCTTCAATCCTTACCTCTTCTGATTTACCTGGGTTAAACCTTTTTCAATAAAAAAGCCGGATCTCCTCCGGCTCTTTCTTATGCTGTTCTGTTTGGATTTTCGGGTGATCAGTATGTCCACGGTTTACTTATTTTCAGGTAATGCATAGCGTAATAATTACTCCGTACCTCCGTACCTCCGTACCTCTATACCTACGTACCTGCGTACCTACGTACCTCTGTACCTCCTTACCCCCGTACCTTTTAAATCCGCTTCATTTGCTGTTGCATCATCTTGATCTGATCCTTCAGCATGTTCTGCTTGTCAAGTTTCTTGGCTTCATTTAGCAGGGTGGTAGCCTCTCGTTTTCTCCTTTTCTGCATGGCGATACCGGCCAGGCTCAATTTAGCCATGGCAACGTCATAATCCATAGTAAGCCCCAGCTTCAGTGCTTTTTTGAAGTACTTCTCGGCTTCGGTCAGATTGGTCTGAGACGACATGATCCCGTGCAGGTAGTTGTAATACCCCTGTTGTTTGGTGGTCAGGGCCGCCTCAGGGTTTTTGATCTTGGTCAACCATTTCTTAGTGCCTTCAAAATCCTGTTTCCTCATCCTTAGAAAGGCCATCAGGATCATCTCGTTTCGGAAATAAAGGAAGACAAAGATCAGGGACAGCAGTACCAGGAAAATGCCATTTCCAATTTCTCCTTCTACAAATTGATATACTGCAAGGGCAAAAACCACTACAGCCAGAATAATTTTTATATTTTTGTTGAACATTACAGGTGTTTTGAATTGCTGGGCAAAGGTAATAAAAACAATGAAAAATATTTTTCACAGCTTATTTGCCAAAGTGAAAACTCTTTGTATATTTGCCCCGCGATTTTGTGAAGCAAATTACAACGCCTTAGTTATAGATTTACCAAGTAGATAAAGATATTTTAAAATGAAAAGAACGTTTCAGCCCTCAAAAAGAAAAAGGAAGAATAAGCACGGTTTCAGACAGCGTATGGCTACTGCTAATGGTAGAAAGGTGCTTGCTAGCAGAAGAGCTAAAGGAAGGAAGAAATTATCTGTTTCCTCAGAACCAAGACATAAAAAATAATGTTTTTAGGAATATAAAAATATTAGGTGTTACTTTTATCGGTAGCACCTTTTTTTTGCCCTCTTGTATCATCAATACCCTTCATTATAAAGAATAAAAATGCCGAAAAGAAACGACTTAAAATGCATCTTAATTATCGGGTCAGGACCCATCGTAATTGGTCAGGCCTGTGAATTCGATTATTCAGGTTCTCAATCGCTCAGATCTCTGCGGGAAGACGGGATAGAAACCGTGCTTATCAACAGCAACCCTGCTACGATCATGACCGACCCCTCTATGGCCGATCATGTGTACCTGAAGCCGCTTACCACTAAATCGATCATTGAGATACTTAAGAAACACCCGAACATTGATGCAGTACTTCCTACCATGGGTGGGCAAACGGCATTAAACCTGGCTATTGAGGCTGACGAAAAGGGAATTTGGGAAGAATACGGAGTCGAACTCATCGGGGTGGATATTGATGCTATCAATATTACGGAAGACCGCGAGCAATTCCGCGAACTGATGACCAAGATCGGTGTGCCGATGGCACCGCAGGCCACAGCTACTTCCTTCCTGAAAGGAAAAGAGATCGCTCAGAAATTTGGTTTTCCGCTGGTAATCCGTGCCTCCTACACCCTTGGTGGAGCCGGGGCATCCATCGTTTATAAGAAGGAAGATTTTGATGAGCATTTGAGCCGCGGTCTAGAAATATCACCTATCCATGAGGTGATGATCGATAAGGCGATGATGGGATGGAAGGAATACGAGCTGGAATTGCTCAGGGACAAGAATGATAACGTGGTTATTATCTGTACCATCGAAAATATGGACCCTATGGGGATCCATACCGGAGATTCCATTACGGTAGCACCGGCAATGACACTTTCAGACAGGACCTTCCAGAAAATGAGGGATATGGCCATCAAAATGATGCGCAGTATCGGAGATTTTGCTGGAGGATGTAATGTGCAGTTTGCTGTGAGTCCCGATGAGAAGGAGGAGATCATAGCCATTGAGATCAACCCAAGGGTTTCCCGTTCTTCGGCCCTGGCATCAAAAGCTACCGGGTATCCAATCGCAAAGATCGCCACCAAGCTGGCCATGGGGTATACCCTTGACGAACTGGATAACCAGATCACCAAGTCTACTTCAGCCCTTTTTGAGCCTACCCTGGATTACGTGATCGTAAAGATCCCGCGCTGGAACTTCGATAAATTCGAGGGGGCCGACCGCGAACTTGGACTTGCGATGAAGAGTGTAGGGGAAGTGATGGGTATCGGGCGTTCTTTCCAGGAAGCCCTGCATAAAGCCACCCAATCCCTCGAGATCAAACGCAACGGTTTGGGAGCAGACGGGAAAGGCTATAAAGATTACGATGTGATCATTAGCAAGCTTACCCATGCGAGCTGGGACAGGGTCTTTGTGATCTATGACGCCATCCAGATGGGGATCCCGCTAAGCAGAATTCACGAGATCACCAAGATCGATATGTGGTTCCTCAAGCAATACGAAGAGCTGTATCACCTGGAAAAGGAGATCTCTACTTATAACATAGAAACCATTCAGAAAGACCTGCTTCTGGAAGCCAAGCAAAAAGGATATGGAGATCGTCAGATCGCACATATGCTTGGATGCTGGGAGAGTGAGGTATATAAAAAGCGGGAAGAGCTGGGGGTAAAAAGAGTTTACAAGCTCGTGGACACCTGTGCTGCAGAATTTCAGGCGGTAACCCCGTACTACTATTCCACCTTTGAGGATGTGATGGAAACCGCAGACGGAACCCAGATCTCTGCCAATGAGAGTGTGGTTACTGAAAAGAAGAAAATTGTGGTACTCGGGTCAGGACCTAACCGGATCGGACAGGGAATTGAATTTGATTACAGCTGTGTGCACGGGGTGCTGGCAGCAGCCGAGTGCGGTTATGAGACCATCATGATCAACTGTAACCCGGAAACGGTATCCACAGATTTTGATACGGCAGATAAGCTTTATTTCGAGCCGGTATTCTGGGAGCATATCTATGATATCATCCAGCATGAGCAGCCGGAAGGCGTCATCGTTCAGCTAGGGGGACAAACAGCCCTTAAGCTTGCGGAAAAACTGGATAAGTACGGTATTAAGATCATAGGAACAAGTTTTGAATCCCTGGATCTGGCAGAAGACAGGGGTAGCTTCTCCAAACTGCTTAAAGAGAACAACATCCCTTATCCTGAATTCGGGGTCGCAGAAACAGCAGAAGAAGCACTTGAGCTGGCCGATGAGCTCGACTTCCCGATCTTGGTGCGTCCGTCCTATGTACTGGGAGGGCAAGGGATGAAGATCGTGATCAATAAGGAAGAACTGGAAGAGCACGTGGTAGACCTGCTCCGAAAGATTCCAAACAACAAACTGCTGCTGGACCATTACCTGGACGGGGCTATTGAAGCCGAGGCTGATGCGATCTGCGATGGGGAAGATGTATACATCATCGGAATCATGGAGCATATTGAACCCTGTGGTATCCACTCGGGCGACTCGAATGCTACCCTGCCTCCGTTTAACCTGGGAGATCTGATCCTTGAGCAGATCAAGGACCATACGAAAAAGATCGCCCTGGCACTGAATACCGTAGGGCTTATCAATATCCAGTTTGCCATTAAAGATGATAAAGTATTTATCATTGAGGCAAACCCAAGAGCCTCGAGAACCGTTCCTTTCATTGCTAAAGCGTATAAGGAGCCCTATGTAAATTATGCGACCAAGGTGATGCTCGGCCATAACAAAGTAAAAGACTTTACTTTTAATCCGCAGTTGGAAGGGTATGCGATCAAACAGCCAGTATTCTCTTTTAATAAATTCCCGAAGGTGAATAAGAACCTTGGCCCGGAAATGAAGAGTACCGGAGAGAGTATCCTGTTTATTGACAGCCTTAAGGATGATGCATTCTATGAGCTGTACCACAGAAGAAGCATGTACCTGAGCAAGTAATTGCAATAGATACTATATAAGCACAGCGGAGAGGAACATATCGTTCTTCTCCGCTTTTTTTTGCGTCACAACTAATTTAATGCATTGATTAGCAGGTAGTTGTATAGTTGTGTTTAACTTTAAGAGAAAAGCATGGCAAGATTTTTACTTATACTCGCACTCGGTTTGTTATTTACCCCGGGTTGGTCCCAGCACGATACCCAAAAAGATAAGGATACGGAAGGTACGCTGATGTGGAAACCTGTAAAACCCGAGAAACTTAAATCTTCTGAATTAATGATCCTGCCCTCTTCCAGGTTTCTGAGACTAAATCTTGAGGAAGACCTGGGATTTACAAAGGTGATCATCCAGGACCTTAACGGAATTACGCTGATTGAAAACCCTTTCGATCCGAACAGGGATATCGACATTTCCATACTTAAACCAGGTAACTATCTCATAAAGGTGATCTCTGCCAACAAGGTGTTGCAAGGTAAGTTTGGAAAGAGGAGGTTGTAATATAGAGAGGAAAAGATTATCAGGTTGCAGGGTTGTGAGTGATGAGCAGTACAATCTATCATCCATCATTCATAATTCATCATTCACCATTGATAATGATCCCGTACCCATATAATTTCAACCGATGACACCGCCGCTTCTCTCAAGATGAAATTCGCAAGGAGGTTCCGTTTACCCATACTTAATACCTCAGTACCTTCGTACCTTTAAAGGAGAGATCGCTACCGTATGCTCTGTAAACTTCGCGAAGTCAAACCACTTACTATTCTCCACTCTCCACTCTTCACTCTACTCCCCACTTTCAATCTCCTCCAGTTGTTCTTCACTGGCTCTTTTCAGCCATTTCTCATCGATCTGTTTGCTGGCCTTCGCGCCCAGCTTTTTTAGTTTCTCTACCCGGGTCAGCAAATTGCCTTTCCCGGTAAGTTTCGTCATAGAAGAGGAATAGGTATTCTGTACCGTCTGGAGCTGTTTCCCTACTTTTTCCAGATCGTCCAGCAATCCTTTAAACTGGTCGTAAAGTCGGCCGGCATGCGTGGCAATGTCTATGGCGTACTTGTGTTGCTTGTCATTTTGCCACATGCTGTCTATGGTGCGCAGGGTAGCTAAAAGGGTTGTGGGGGTAACGATAACGATATTCTTTTCGAAAGCGCTGTTATAAAGTTGCGGATTGTGAGCACTGGCCAAGGCAAAGGCCGGTTCCAGTGGAATGAACAGCAATACAAAATCCGGGCTTTCCATCTCGTAGATCTGATGATAGCTCTTGGCAGATAATTGTTCCACATGCCTGTTAATGGCGTTGATGTGTTCTTTTAGCAATACAGCCTGCTCTTCCTCATTTTCGGCGTTTACATAACGCTCATAGGCTACCAGAGATACCTTGGAGTCAATGATCATCTTTTTGTTGTCGGGAAGATTGATGATCACATCCGGCATAACACGCTTTCCGTCTTCTTTGGTAAAACTGTTCTGCACAAAGTATTCACTGTCTTTCTGTAAACCCGATTTTTCAAGTACCCTTTCCAGTACCAGCTCTCCCCAGTTACCCTGCATCTTGGTGTCTCCCTTGAGGGCGCGGGTAAGATTCGAGGCCTCCCTGGTGATCTTCTCGTTTAATTCCCTCAGGTTTTTAAGCTGCTCTGTAAGGGAGGAATGACGCATAAGGCTTTTCTCATTGCTCTCTTCCACTTTTTTCTCAAAATGCTTGATCTTTTCCTGTAAGGGTTCTAAAATATTTTTCAGGTTTTCCTGGTTCTGTGTGGTAAATTTCTGTGACTTCTCTTCCAGGATTTTGTTCGCCAGTACCTGGAACTCTTTATTGAATTTCTCCTGTAACTGATTTAATTCATCTTTTTGCTCTTCGTGTTTGCGCAGGAGATTGTCCATATCGGCCTCCCTGCGAGAGAGTCTTACCGCATAGTTCTCCTTTTCCGATCGAAGTGTTTCATTTTGCTCTCTTTCATTGTGGAAATTCTTTTTAAGATCCTCCAGTTGATTTCTGAACTCCTGTTCTCTTGCTTCTGAAGCACTTTTGAGGCTTTGGTATTTCAATCGCTGTATATAATTGCCAAGGAAGAATCCGAGGATCAGGGTAATGGCACTGACAATGATCAAAAGAAGCGTCTCATTCATGAGTCTGACAATTTGAGGATTAAAAATAGAAGATACCATTTCGTGGTATGGGGATAAAGATAGTATTATTTGTATTATTTTAATACGAACGAAACCCTTATGACGTTCTTAACAGATGTCTTCTTATTTTTAAAATGAATCTCTTAATGTGAAACCTTATGCGATCTGTTCTTCTTTTTATCCTCACCTTATTTTGCGGACATCTGCTCTCTGCTCAGAAAATTCTGAAAGACCCTGTTTACAATAATATCAACAGGTTAACCATGACCTATGCAGATACGCTCAAGACCGATATTTATTACGCCCCCGGTTCGCGGTCGGTGCACAAATCCCCTTTGGTGTTGCTGGTACATGGGGGTGGGTTTTACACCGGGAAACGCAATGGCGAACTGGAAACGGCATTTGCGATGGATCTTGCCGGCAGGGGATATGTAGTGGCTTCCATGGAATACCATCTCAGCAGGAAGGGTAAAAAGGAAGGTTTTGGTTGCAACTGTCCGGCAGGAGAAAAGCGGGAAACTTTCAGGCAGGCTGTGGTGAACATCGATGAGGCCCTGGATTACCTGTTGAAATTTTCAAAGGAGTTTAATTTTGATCCTGAGAAGGTGATCCTTGCAGGAAGTTCTGCCGGTGCGGAGGCTATTCTGCATGCGGCCTATGCGGGGAATCATGAATCGTTCAAGGACATAATGGATAACCACAACAGTATAGCTGCGGTGATCTCCTTCGCGGGTGCTTTGATCAGCGAGGTAGAGATTGATAAAGTGCATTCGGTACCCGCATTTCTTGTGCATGGAACAGACGATAAATTGGTGCCTTATCACACCGCTCCCCATCATTATTGCGGAGAGGATGCCCCCGGTTATCTTTCCCTGGATGGATCTGCTTCCATTGCAGAGGAGCTAAAAGAACATAATACGCCATACGTATTTATCACTGCCGAAGGCGGGGGACATGAATGGGCGAACAAAGGCTATGCCCTTACCGACGAGATCAGCGCATTTTTGTATGACCTGCTCATCAGGGAAAATGCGGGGCAGGTGAACCAGACCATTCCTTCCCAGCCCTGAATCCCGGGTGATCACTTTTGGATCCTGAAACTTCCGGTTTGGGTATCAAAGGTGATCAGGTCTGAAGGGAATAGCGATTTGAAACTGCCTTTTTCGATAAGCGTACATGGGTCTCCAAAGTCGCAATGATCTTGTTGCATGACCAGAATTTTATCGCAAAGCTGTATGGCGAGGTCGATTTCATGGGAAGAGAATAAGATGGCTTTGGAGGTTTCGTGGGCTATGGTTCGAAGCAATTTGAAAATGGAAGCCTTATGGTAAATGTCCAGATGACTGGTGGGCTCGTCCAGGATAATGAGCTCTGTGTCCTGTGCCAGGGCCCTTCCGATCATGACCCGTTGTAGTTGCCCGTCACTCATCTCATAACAGGACTTGTCTTTTATGGATTCCAGATCAAGGCTTTTGATAACATCGGAGATCACGGTGAGATCGTTGTCCGAGAGGGTGCCGATCCAGTTGGTATAGGGCTGTCTGCCAAGAGCGATCAGTTCACTGGCGGTCAGGTTACCGGCTGGTATCTTTTCTGTAAGCACGATGCTCAGGTGCGATGCAAGTGCTTTTGCAGAGAGGGAATTCAGTTTCTTCTGGTTGAGTAAGATGGTTCCTGAAAGAGGAGATTGTACTCCGGCCAGGGTTCTTAATAAGGTGGATTTGCCCACCCCGTTAGGTCCGATAACCGCAACGAGTTCCCCCGTGTTCAGCTCGAAATCAACAAGACCTGACACCACTGCGGTTCCTTTTTTAGACTGGTAACCCAGTTGTAATTCCTGGGTTTTTAGTACAGGGAAGGTGCCTTGTTTCATAACCGGATCATTAATCTTTTGTCAAAGATATTAAAACATCATTCGTTTTTTGCGTACCAGGAGCCAGATCACAACAGGGGCTCCAACAATAGAGGTGATTGCATTTACAGGAAGGGAAAATGCATACCCTGGCAATTGCGCAAGGGTATCACAAATTAGCATGAGAATGGCGCCGCAAAGTAAAACTGCAGGTACCAGGATTCGGTGATTGGGCGTCCTGAAAACCTGCCGGGTAAGGTGCGGGACCGCAAGTCCGATAAAGGCAATGGGACCGGCAAAAGCAGTGACACTCCCGGCGAGAATACTGGTAATAAATATGAGTGCATACCGGATTCTCGTAACATTCATTCCAAGACTTTTGGCGTAATTCTCCCCCAAAAGCAGGGTATTTAAGGATTTGATGGCTATGATACTCATTATAATCCCAATGGAAATGATAATGATGAATATTCTCAGTTCCTCCCAACTCAGGTCGCCCATGCTTCCGAATGACCAGAAAATGTATTGCTGAAGGCTTTCCATTCTTGCGAAATACGATAAAACACTTACCGTGGCAGAGGTAATGCTGCCAAACATCAGCCCGATGATGAGCAGCGCCATGGTGTCTCTCACCCGGGTTGCTACCACCATGATGGAGAGCAGGACAAGGAAGCTACCGGTGCTTGCCGCGATTGCAAGACTGGCCCCGGAGGTAACCGCGCTTATTCCCCCGATTACACTCCCGCCTAAAAGCAGCAGCGCTACCCCAAGGCTGGCTCCGGAACTGATCCCCAAAACAAAGGGGCCGGCCAGGGGGTTTCGGAAAAAGGTTTGCATGATGAGTCCGCTAAGTGACAGGGCCGCACCTACAAGGATGGCGGTAAGGGCCTTAGGAAGCCGGTATTGGGTTATGATGTATTCCTGGGTGGGATTATCGGTTGCTCCCCCGCTGAGGATCGAGAGGATATTTTCAAAAGGAATATGCACAGACCCCAGGCTTACATTAAGGGTTAGTGCTCCCAGGAACAGCATAGAAAGTATAGCGAAGTATATCGGGTATGAAGTGTTATTTTTCAAATGGGTCCAATGGTTTATAGAATACCGGATCGTGATCAGGTAACAGTTCAGGGTGCAAAATATGGATCATATCTTTAAGGACGATATCGGGCCTGTTCGGGGCCAGTTCGTAAAACAGAACCCCACCTTCTTCCCCGGTGGTTTTACTGATGGTGAAAATCTTTCGCTCGTTAAAGGCCTTGAACTTTTGATAGTGCTTATTTGAACCTAGCAGCTGGTCGTAAGCAGTGAATTGAGCGGCGCCCAACCAGATATCAGCTTCGGCAGCTTTGGCCAGTACACTTTCAAAACTAAGACTCAGGCTTCCTGTACCCCTTGTATCGTTCCATAAATACTCGCCGTTGGCATCCTTAATAAATTGTGCCGCCCAGCTTTCTCCTGCCGGCAAGTACCATACATCCCGGTACATGGCCCCGCTCAGAACCGTAGGGCGACTGCCAGCTTTTGACGCCAGCGATCTGGCACTTTCATATGCTCCGGCAATTTGGTGGTAGATGCTGTCTGCAAGTTCCTCTTTCTGGAAAAGCACACCAAAAAAGCGGATCCACTCTGCCTTGCCAAGCGGGTGACGCTCCACCCAATCCCCGTTATAGACAATGGGAATACCTGCTCTTTCCAGTACATCGTAGGAGGCGTTCTGGTCGTTTATGCTAAAACCAATGATGAGCTCCGGATGTAATTCGAGTACACTTTCGGTGTTCATCGCCTCGTTAACTCCAACATCCTTGATATGGCCCTTTGCAATCATGGTCCTGGCCTTGGGAGAAGAAATATACCGGGTATCCGGAAATCCCTTCAGTGTGTTTAATTCCCCAAGTGCTTCCAGGGCCGGAATATGAGTGGTGGAAGTCGCAATAATCGACGCTACCGGGGTTAGAATGATCGCATCATAGGCATCGCGGTCCAGGGTGGTTCTGGCAGCTGCCTCCCGATCCAGAAATGCATACCTGAAAGGAGTCCTGGCATCGGGCCAGGGGGTATGAACCACTACCTCTGTAAGGTTCGGGGAAACTTTGTGGATACTAAATCCCGTTGCCGTACCTGTTGGGGTGGAAGGGGAAGATTGTGAAGGGGTCTCCCGGCAACCCGTTACAAATGACAGCCCGCAAATAAAGAACAGGATCCTAAAATAGTAAACACCAATTCGTGGTCTCATGAAGAATAAATGAATTCCTGACAAAATTAAGATTATTTATTTTTTAGTTGGCCAAGCCATCGCTTTGTTTATTTTTGTCTCAGATTTTGGTTTCAAAGCTGTTATCACAGCGGCGAATTAAAAGGGAATCCGGTATAGTCATTCAGGATGAATCCGGAGCTGTTCCCGCAACTGTATGCTTAGCCTGACAAAGGTGCAGAGTTACTTCAAAGCCACTGTTCGTTTAGAATGGGAAGGCCAACTCTGAAAAAAGCGAGCCAGGAGACCTGCCCGGATCTGCAAGTTAATGTCAAACTTTCGGGATAAGAGTTTGCGTATGGGTAAGCTCATACTTTTTTCCCTTTTTAAACCAATTTAATGAAAAAGCAAACCTGGCTTTTAAGCCTGTGCGTGCTCTCTGCCGTTTCATTGACGGCACAGCAAAAGGAAACTAGTGTTCAAAAGGACAAAGTGCTTGACCTCGAGGAGGTCGTTGTAAGTGACAGCCGCTTTGCACTGAAACGAGAACAATCGGGTAAAACGGTCATCAGTATTACCAGGGAGGACCTGGAAAAACAACCCGGAAATTCTCTGGCTTCCATCATCAATAATTACAGCGGTATAGAGATTAACGGGAGCAGGAGCAATGCTGGTCAAAACCTGAATTATTATATCCGTGGAGGAAGTAACCGACAGGTACTTATCATGGTAGACGGCATACAGATGAACGATCCTTCCCAGATCTCCGGAGATTACGATCTGCGTTTAATAGATGTATCCCAGGTAGAATCTGTAGAGATCATTAAAGGGGCAGCCAGTACACTTTATGGGAATGCTGCTGCAACCGCGGTGATCCGCATCTCCACCAGGAAGGAAACCCAAAGAAAACTCGCTGCTACCCTGAATTCTGCAATAGGGACAAACCAGAACAGTGAAGACCAGAATTATGGATTACGTGATTTTAACAACAATCTGAGCCTCGGGGGAGTTCTGGGAAACCTGGATTACACTGTTGCCCTGGGTCATAGTTATACCGACGGGCTGTCTTCGGTAGAAGGGGATGAAAGGGATCCTTTCGAGCGCCTGAATTCACGGGTGCAGCTGGGATACCGGTTTTCCGAAAAGTTTAAGGTAAAACTGGGGGCTTCCTATGATGATTTCAAGGCCGATTTTGACAGCGCTTTCCCTTTGGAAGACGCCGATTATTTTTCGGAAAGCCGGCAGCGAAGAATCCAATTGTCCCCGGAGTATAACTATGGTAAAGGACAGATTTTTATGAATGCTTCCTATTACGCCATCGACAGGGATTTTCAAAGTGCTTTTCCATCGTCATATAAGGCCGAAAACCTGGTGGCAGACATCTATCACAAGTACATACTCAATGAACGCTTCTATACCATTCTCGGGTTTAACCATATTAGCAGTAAGGCCGATCTTGGGCTGGGGATGTATGAAAGCTTTTCTATAAACGACCCCTATGCCAATGTGGTTTATGTATCAGATTTCGGGTTCCATTTGAATACCGGGGTTCGATGGAACAATCACAGTACTTACGGGTCCAATTTTACCTATAGTTTTAACCCCAGTTATACCATTCGGTTTGAGGAGGATTACCTGAAGTTCATGTCGTCATACGCCAGTTCTTTTATAGCCCCTACCTTATCCCAATTGTACGGGGCTTTTGGTGCCAACCCAGACCTGGAACCGGAAGAGAATCAAACCTTTGAGGCAGGTGTGGAGTATAAGGCAGGTTTTTTCAGGGTTAGCGCTTTGTATTTCAACCGGTCGGAAAAGAATTTTATTGATTACCGTACGATCGACTTTGATACTTTTGAAGGGGAGTATTATAACGTGGATGAATCGTTCAGGGTAGAGGGGGTAGAGCTCGAATTTAAATCGAACATTAGCAAGACCCTTTTACTTAACGGGAATTATACCTTTACAGAGATCCGGGGACGTCAGGCTCTGAGAATTCCCAGGCACAAGATCAATGCTAACCTTAACTACGTGTTGGCAAGTTCGACTTCCATTGACCTTCATTATCAGTTTACAGGAGAAAGGGAGGATATCAATTTCGCAACATTTGAAAATGAAGTGTTAAAAGCATTTAATGTGGTTGATCTCGGGGTATCCCATGGTTTTAATTCGCATTTGAGGGCCACACTCAGTGTAAATAATATATTTAATGAGGATTACCGTGAGCTCATTGGTTACCCAACTCGGGGGCGCAATATTACAGCAGGTATCAAAGTGATGTTATAACGTTTACGGTAAAATATAAAAGCCTGTCTGCAAAGACAGGCTTTTTGTTTTATTGGGGCAGCTCCTGGTACATATTGTCTTTTAATATGGTGTTCCAACCGCTGCCCGGAATTTCTGATCCCGGAATGGGTGTTCCCGGGAGCAATTTGGCGGCGTAAGACGGATCTATCTGCGCGAGCGCACTCCTGAGTAATGGTTCTTCGGGATTCCCCAGTTCGCCAAGATTTCCGTAATCTTCCTTTATGGAAACCTCAGGTGTGAACCCTGCGGTATAGTCAGAAAAGCCATCTGCATTTTCATTTCTCGAGATCAGCGGCTGCATTGCCCAGGTATGATTGGGATTAAGGCCTTCATCGTCAAAGCGAAAGGATGGAGAATCGTAAAGGGTTACCGAAGCCTCGTTCTTTCCTGTGGTGGTATCTCCTACCTGTATGACTGCTATATAGGGGTCCAGGCCGTTAATAATGAGTTCACTCGCAGAAGCAGTGCTCTGAGTGGTAATAACGAACACCCTGTCAAGTCTTAGGTGATTTATGGAATTTCCTGAAATGGTGCTCCTGAAATTGTAATCGGTAGTAGATTGTCCTAAAATAGCTTCCAGTTTACTGTTGTAGCGTAGTTTGGTGAATAACTGATTGCCGAATTGACCGGTGATCATACTGGCCAGGTTAGCCGCCGAATTTACCGAACCTCCCGGGTTATACCTCAGGTCCAGGATTAGATCAGTGATCCCCGAAGCGCGTAACTGCCCCACCGCTGCGTTGAGTTCCGGGTCAAAGTTCGCTGTGAATCGATTATACATCAGGTAGCCAACCCTGCTGCCATTGTTAAGGTCCAGCACCCTGGAAATGAAAACAGGGTTTTCTGTTATAGGAGATTTTATGAGTTCAACACTATTGCCATTGGGGATAAATGCGCCGGAGGCGTCCAAAGAAGCCATATTCAGGGTGTACTGGCCGGAGGCCGGACCGTAAAGCAGGTCGAAGTAGTTATCCCGGTCCAGGGAAGTACCGTTAACGCCTGTGAACAAGTCTCCCCGTTTAATACCCTTCAGGTCTGCATCAGATCCTTCGAGAACATACCTCACATAGCCATTCACTTTGTTGTTGCTGCTATACCCGATGAGCCCGAAGGCCATCCCGTTAGAATCGAAGTTTCCTTCTCTGGCATCCTGAAGTTCTATGTAATTGTCTGTGATATAGCTAAAGCGATCTTCCGGAGACAAGAGGGCGTAAAAAAGATCTGCCGGGTCTGTATAGTTCCCCAGGAATTCTTCATAGGCGGCCTGGGTACTGAACCTGTTATCCTGAAGGTCGGCAACATCATCCTGCCAGAAATAATAAAGGTTAAGTCCCTTCCAGATGAAGTCCTGAATTTCGAGGCTTGGGTCGGGAACAAAAATGTTGTCGTCCTGATCTGTACAGGCAACCAGAAAAAGAACTATAAGTGTCAAAAGGTAGGGAGCCTTTTTTTTCATGGTTTGAGGTTTTAGTGATATCTAAAATACAAAAAAAACGCCCCTGGAAAGGGGCGCTTGTTTGAATGCTTTTTATTTTAAATTTTTAAAGGGAGTGAGCTCTCCTGGTAAAATGTACATTTCCTTTTGGAAAGGCCTCTCCTGAGGTGTTGCCACCTTAAAGGCTGCTGTGCCGGAGTCTAAGGCGGCAGACTTCGCACTAAGCCCTGTGATGTAATTAAGTGCGGTTCTTAACTGCTGGTCGTTAGGATCCCCAAAGGGTTTTATCCCTTCCAGGTTGCTGTATTCAAGGAATTCCACATCTGGCGGGAAGCCATCTCCATAGTTACTCTGTCCCTGTCCGTTAAAAGTCCTGCTCACAATGGGCTGAAGCCCTACATTATGACCGGGGTTCCGGTTTTCTACATCGGTCCAGGCCTCTTCCGGGTTCGTATCCGGGGCATCCACCAAGGTAATGGAAGCTTCATTTTTTCCTGTGGTTTTGTCTCCAACAGTAACCACTTCCATTCCTACACCGCGCAATCCGTTAATGATAAGTTCGCTGGCAGAGGCCGTTCTTGAGGTGGTAAGCACTATCAGTCTCGAAAGGTTGTCAAGACGGTTCATGGGTTCTTCCTGGCCTTCCAGGTAACTCCCGGTGATTTTATCGTAAAGGTATACCTCATCAAAGAAAGGGAACTCCAATCCGTTTTCCGGATTTCTCTTTTCATTATATCGCAGGTCTGCGAAGATGGCATTGGACTGCAGGGCAGGCTGACTTCCATCGATCATACTTCCTAATAGAGCAGAGGTGAGCACACTTCCTCCACCATTGTATCTTAGGTCCAGAATAAGCTCGTCGATGCCTGCAGCTTTGAACTCCCCGAATACCGCGTTGAGCTCGCTGTGATAGGTTCCTCTGAAGCCATTGTAGACCAGGTACCCGATTTTCTTTCCGGCCTCTTCGATCACACTGGAGTAATGAACCGGGTTTTCGCTAAGCTGGATCGAAGAAATAGTTACATCTTCGGGTTTTGCAGTGAAAGCGCCATTTTCTATGGTTCCTAAACCAAGAGAAATAGTTTGCTGTTGGAATAACTTGTTTATGATACGGTAATTGCTGTCGTTCATGACTTCTCCGTCAACCTTATAGATGAGGTCTCCCCTTGAAATGCCGGCATCGGCAGCTGGTGATCCAGGAACGGTGTAGGCTACAATAGCATATATTCCGTCATTATAACGAACCAGGGTGGAGATCTCAATACCATAGGAAGTGGTGATGCCTCTGAATGCATTCAACTGGGTGTCGATATCATCAATATACCATGAGAAATCGTCGGCGCCGAATTTCAGAGAATTGAAAAGACTCTCAGGAGAGCTGAAACCATTGAGGTAATTCACATAGGCCTCCCGGTCGTCATCCCTGGTGTCTGCCAGGCTGTTAACACTGGACTGCCAAAAATACCAGTTGTTCATGGCTTTCCATACAAAATCGCTGATCTCGTTTTCGGGTTCCAGGGCTGATACATCTGCAGGATTATCCTGGGTTACTTCAACATCGTCGCTACTACATCCAATGGCCAGGACCGAAAGGGTTACTAATGTTAATTTTTTTAAGTAATTCTTCATAGTTTTTTTATCTGATCTTTCCTTTTAGTGCAAGATTCACAATATTACTTACATTTTACTAAATATAAAATTTCTTGTAACAAAATGTAACCTGCTTCGTCTTCCTAGTACAAAGCCGTTATTAAGCAGGTTTTGAAACCAACCAAAACAAATGCGACAGAGTGAATTTTTAAATATTGTGACTCCTTTTAAGGATAAGCTTTTCAGACTGGCTAAACGTTTGTTGGTTTCAACGGAAGAAGCGGAAGATGCCACCCAGGAGATCCTGATGAAATTGTGGAGTAATAATGAAAAGATTGCCTCCTATAACAACGTGGAAGCTTTTGCCATGACAATGACTAAAAATTATTGTCTTGACAGGTTGAAATCAAAACAGGCCGGTAACCTGAAACTGGTGCACAGTAATTACACGGATGAGAATACCTCCTTACAGCGACAGATCGAGGTTAAAGACAGTCTGAACTGGATGACCAGGATACTGAATACCCTTCCGGAACAACAGCGAATGGTGTTGCAACTGAGGGATGTGGAACAATACGAATACGATGAGATCGCGGAGATGCTCGATATGAAGCCCACCGCCATAAGGGTGGCCTTGTCAAGAGCAAGAAAAGCGGTAAGAGAAGAACTTATAAAAAAACACAACTATGGAATCGGTTAAAAATATAGAAAAATTACTGGAAAGGTATCTCGAGGCAGAGACCACCGTGGCTGAGGAAGCCAGACTTCAGGAATACTTTTTACAAGAAGATATCCCTGCACACCTGGAGTCCTACAGGCCCATGTTCCAGTACTTTAAAGTTGCCAAACAAGAAAGGTATACCAAAGAGGTCCCATTAAAACCTGGAAGAAATACATCTTATTATTTGCGATGGGTATCCGTAGCGGCGGTAGCAGTTTTGTTGGTTGGCGTTTATTTCAATCAACAGCCTTTGACATCTTCTACAGATCAGTTTGCTTCTCTTGAAGAGGAGTATACCCCTGAAGAGATCGAATCGGCTCAAATGGCCCTGGCCATGTTTTCAAAGAACTTCAATAAGGGTACCGAAGGAGTAGCCTACCTGAAGGAATTTGAAAAGACTACCAATAAATTTTTAGTGAACGAGTAAAATTCAAAAACAATCATGAAAAAGTTAATCTTAATTTTAGCCTTAGCGGTATTACCCTTTACCGGTTTCTCACAGACGATCTTTGATAAGTATGAGAACAGTGGAGATGTGTCATTTGTAACTATGCAGCCCAAAATGTTTCAGTTGCTGGCAAAGATGAGTGTAAATGCCGAAGACCCTGAAGCCCAGGAATTCTTTAACCTGGTAAAAAGCATAGAAAGCTTTAAAGTACTCACCACCGACAAGGAGAGTATCTCCAATGACATCAGTAAGTGGGTAACCGACCACCTGAAGTCGTCTTCCATGGAAGAGCTGATGCGGGTGAGAGATGGAGATACCAATGTAAAGTTCTATGTAAAAGAAGGTAAGGACGCCAATCACGTTAGAGAGCTGTTGATGTTCGTAACCGGAATCGATGAGCAGGATGTAGAGGTGAATGGGAAAAAGCTCGAAACCGTACTGCTTTCCCTTACAGGAAACATCGACCTTACCCAGATATCCAAGCTTACAGATAAGATGGACCTCCCGGGAGGAGATCAGCTTGGAAAAGCAGAGCAGAAAAAGACCAATAAATAAATCCAAAACCTGACACCCTTTCAAGGGGTGTCGGGTTAATTGAAATACCATATTATGAAAACCATCAGAAATTTTATAGCACTGTTCGTTGCTGCATTTGCGTTGTATTCGTGTAATACTTCGCCTTCCTTGCAACAGTACTATGTGGATAATGCGGAGAACCCGAATTTTATAAGTGTCGATATCCCGGCTAGTATTCTTAAAGTGTCGGAAATAGACATGACTCCTGAGCAGAAGTCGGCATATGAATCTTTGAAAAAATTCAATGTGCTGGCCTTCAGGTTAACCGAGGAAAACAAATCGGAGTTTGACGGAGAAAAGGAAAAGGTGAGCCAGATCCTTAAAAATGACGTCTATGAAGAGCTAATGCGTATCAATACAGGGAATTCCAGAGGAGTGGTTAAAATCCTTGGAGATGAAGAAAGTATTGATGAGGTGATCCTTTACGGGAATGATGACGAAATGGGCTTTGCCCTGGTCAGGGTTCTTGGAGAAGATATGCGTCCGGAAAACATCATGCAATTGATGGAAGTCATTCAGAAGGGAAACCTGGATGAAAACGGACTGGAACCGTTAAAAGGCTTTTTCAATAAATAACAGCAATTGCTGACATTCATCAATCATCATAAAAAAAGCGCTGAGATCTTCTCAGCGCTTTTTTTTTGTGTATCCAAAATTAAATTCCGGTGTAATTTGAAGGTGTTATCTGCTTGAGCTCCTCTTTGATAGCTTCAGAAACATCCAGCGTATCTATAAATTCTGCTATACTGTTCTGGTTGATCTTTGTATTGGTCCGTGTTAACCCTTTGAGGGCTTCATAAGGATTAGGGTAGGCTTCCCTTCTGAGAATAGTTTGGATGGCCTCGGCTACCACGGCCCAGTTATTATCAAGGTCCAGTTCAAATTTTTCTTTATTGAGCAATAACTTGCTCAGTCCCTTCAGGGTAGCTTTTAAACCGATTATGGTGTGTCCGAAAGGAACGCCGACATTTCTTAAAACCGTACTGTCGGTAAGGTCACGCTGCATTCTGGATATAGGGAGTTTAGAGGAAAGATGCTCAAAGATGGCATTGGCGATCCCCAGGTTTCCTTCCGAATTTTCAAAATCAATAGGGTTTACCTTATGCGGCATGGCAGAGGAACCTACCTCGCCTTTTTTTATCTTTTGCTTGAAATAATCCATGGAAATATAGGTCCAGATATCCCGGTCCAGATCAATCAGAATGGTGTTGATCCTTTTCATGGCGTCGAACAAGGCCGCCATATGATCGTAATGTTCGATCTGGGTGGTTGGGAAGGAGTGGGTAAGCCCTAATTTGTCTTCCACGAAATCTTCTCCAAACTTTCTCCAGTCGGTATTGGGGTAGGCTACTTTATGAGCGTTGTAATTTCCGGTTGCTCCGCCAAATTTTGCCGCATGGGGTACGATCTCCAGTACTTTTAATTGTTCCTCAATACGTTTGACGAAAACTTCGATCTCCTTACCCAGCCTGGTTGGAGAAGCTGGTTGTCCATGTGTTCTGGCCAGCATGGCTATGTCTTTCCAGTCTATAGACAATTCCCTGAGCTTTTGAACCACTTCAATAAGAGAAGGCAGGTAAACGGCATTCACTGCTTCCTTGATGGAAAGCGGGATGGAGGTGTTGTTAATATCCTGGGAAGTGAGCCCGAAATGGATGAACTCCTTGTATTTTTCAAGGCCAAGGGTATCAAACTTTTTCTTTATAAAATATTCAACAGCCTTTACATCGTGGTTGGTTACCTTTTCAATTTCTTTAACCGCTTCGGCATCTTCACTGCTGAAATCCTCGTAGATCCCTCGAAGGGTTCCGAAATTGTTCTGGTCAAAACTTTTCAGTTGCGGAAGCGGAAGCTCACACAGGGCGATGAAATATTCGATCTCTACCAATACCCTGTAACGGATAAGGGCTTCTTCAGAAAAATATCCGGAAAGGGCTTCAACTTTGTTTCTGTATCTGCCGTCTATTGGCGAAATGGCATTTAGCGGAGTTAGCTGCATGTTGTTTTATTTAGAAGCAACAAATTTAACCCTGTTTCATGAAATAACTAAAACAGATCCTGTTTTTTTGGATAAGTTAGCCCCGAATAGGTGGCAATAGTGTTATTGTCACAGAGAATTATCCCAGAATACCCAGGATCTTCCTTGCCCGGGCCCTGAATGCGGGACTGGAAACTGGATACATCCTGACCAGTTGGTCCTTGAGCTCCCGGTGAACCCATGTTTGTTCCCTGCCAAGGTGCAGTAGTGCTTCCATGCTGAAAACCTTTATGGCTACCGGATGATCTGCCAGCAGCCAGTTGAAGCAGAGACTAACCAATATGTCTGCCTCGTCTTTGGTAATAGTAGGGGTAGATTCTGTTCCCTTAGACAGGAAAGATTCGCTCCAGAAAGCGATGATCTTTGCAAGGGGGCGTATCGCAGAAGCATCAGTTGTTTCCTGGAAAACCCTGAATAATTCTTCCCTGTCGGTCCTGAGCAGCTCCGGGGTGTTTAGGATAACCGTTTCAAGCACCCAGCAGGCTTTTTTCGAAATTTCGGGGTCCTTGGCTAATGCACATTGTAAAAGTGCAGCATACCTTTCGGCATTTGACCCTATATATTGTGCAGTTCTGTCCCTGTCCGCTCGCAGGGCTGAGGTTTTATCTAAAAGATGCTGAATCCGGGATGCCACAGAAGAGAATTTATTATTTTAGCCGTATTAAAAATACAATCCCTGATGAAAATACTTAAGACTTCCCTGGTAATTCTGCTGTTTATCTTAATTGGAATGCAGTTTTTCAGACCTGAAAAAAACACTTCAGACCAGGTTCCGGAAACCGATCTTATTGTTTCTGAGAATCCCGGTGAAGAAATAGCCCTTACCCTGAAGAATGCGTGTTACGACTGTCATTCCAATAATACCAAATATCCATGGTATGCAGAGGTGGCACCGCTTTCTTACTGGATCGCAGATCATGTGGAAGAAGGAACAGAGCATTTGGATTTTTCCCAATGGATGGCCTATTCTCCTAAGAAGAAAGCGCATAAGATGGAGGAACTTATAGAGGAGGTGGAAGAGCATGAAATGCCGTTGGAATCCTATACCTGGCTGCACGGAGAAGCCCGGCTGTCTGAAGATCAGATTACGGCACTAACCGATTGGGCCAAAATGCTAAGGGCTAAGTACGAGTTAGACGCTCAAGTGCAATAGGCACTCCCGTAGTTGCATTTTCACTGATAATCTCAAGACCCGATCTCAGGCTATGCCCGAGGTTGGGTTTTGGATCTACAAAGAATACCCGGCAGTGCGACGGGGCATATTGCATGAGGCTTGCTGCCGGATAAACGGTCATACTGGTTCCCACAATGAGCAGGTGATCTGTATCCATAACCATACGTATGGCCTCTTCCATTAATGGTACCGGTTCTCCAAACCATACCACATCTGGACGTAACTGATGATTATCTTCACAAAGGTCTCCCGGTTTAATATCATCCTCCCAGGCATACACCAGATCGGGATTTCCTGAGCTGCGCGCCTTCATGAGTTCCCCGTGGATATGGATCACCCTGGAACTTCCGGCCCTTTCGTGGAGGTCGTCAATGTTCTGGGTGATCACGACCACCTCGTAGTGCGCTTCAGCTTCAGCAATGGCAAGGTGCGCCTTATTCGGGGAGGCCGTTTTTAACTGCCTGCGCCTTTCATTGTAAAATTGCAGAACGAGTTCCTGGTCTGCATTCCATCCCTCAGGGGAGGCCACTTGCATGACGTCATGTCCTTCCCACAGTCCTCCGGCATCCCTGAACGTTTTTAGACCGCTTTCGGCACTTACTCCTGCTCCGGTTAGTACAACGAGTTTCTGCATGGTTAAATTGATTTTTTAGTGTTTTCAAGATGGAGGGTATAGCCTGAGCTAAAAGTCTGAATTTATTTAAAATTATTTAGATTAGTCCTCAAATTTTCGATTATGTCACAGGAATTGATGCAATATCTTGAAGGTTTCGTTACTCCCGAGCGGTTGGAGCGCTTTGAAGAGATCCTTCGGTACCGTACCCGTTATTTTACGGTGGCCATCGAAGATGTATTCCAGGTGCATAATACCAGTGCAGTAATCAGAAGCTGTGATATTTTCGGAATCCAGGATGCCCATGTCATAGAGGAGCGGTATGGAAAACGGCTCGACAAGAACATTGCCATGGGCGCTCAGAAATGGGTGGATGTACACCGCTATAACAGTACCCGGGAGTGTATAGCTGCGCTTCGGGATAAGGGGTACAGGATCGTGGCTACCACCCCCCATGATGCAACATGTGACCTTTTTGACCTGGATATTGATACCCCTTCTGCCTTCTTTTTCGGAACGGAAAAAGAGGGGTTGAGCCAGGAGGTGATCAAGCAGGCAGATCAGCGTGTTCGTATTCCCATGTATGGATTTACGGAGAGTCTTAATATTTCAGTCTCTGCGGCCATTATTCTTCAGCATATTACTACAAGGCTGCGAACCTCCGGGATCGATTGGAGGTTGAAGGAAGAGGAGCTCTTTGAAAAGCGCCTGGACTGGACTAAAAAATCGATCAGAAGTATCGAATCGGTGCTGCAAAGGTTTCCCCGGAAGGATGTATAGAAAACAATCGGATTTTTTAGTAAATTCACTGTAAACCAATCAGTAAATACCAGTATGGAAATTGTGTTTTATATCCTGTTGGGCATTGCTTTGCTTATCATGGTGCTCAATTTTATGGCTCCTAAAACGTATCATGTCAGCAGAAGCATTGACATACGCAGGCCTGCCGATGAGGTTTTTACCTATATCAAATATTTGAAAAATCAGGAGGAATGGTCGCCCTGGGCAGAAAAAGACCCTGAGATGGAAACCTCCTTTTTCGGTACAGACGGAGAAGTTGGGGCTAAAAGTACATGGAAAGGGAATAAACAGGTGGGAGAAGGCGAGCAGGAAATTACCAGGATCTCAGACGGTGAGATCATGGAATCCAGGCTTCGGTTTTATAAACCTTTTAAATCGGAATCGGATGCTTATATTAAGGTGACCTCTGTAAACGAGAACCGAAGCAGGGTGACCTGGGGCTTTTCAGGAGAGAATGGTTTCCCGGTCCGCATTTTTATGTTATTTATGAATATGGATAAGGCCATCGGGAAGGATTTCGAGTACGGTCTCCAAAATCTGAAAAATCAACTTGAAATAAAATAATTATGGTAGCCTGGTTTGAGATTCCCGTGACCCAGATGGAACGGGCACAACAATTTTATGAAACGGTTTTGGAGATCAGCATCAACTTGTACAATATCAATGGGTTAAAGATGGGCTGGTTTCCCGGTGATGGGGAGGGAGCGCCTCCGTCCGGAGCCTTGATCCAGCACGAGTCGTACATACCGTCAAAGGAAGGAGTGCTCATTTATTTCAGTTGTCCGGATATAGAAAAGGCCCTTTCCAAAGTGGAAAAGGCCGGGGGTGAAATTTATCAACCCAAAACCATGATCTCAGATGAATATGGTTTTATGGGGGTGTTTATCGATTCGGAAGGCAACAGGGTTGCTCTTCATTCTTCTTCCTGATTCTTAATACAATAGCACCAGGGTGTAAGGGGTGTCAATGCGAACCATGCCGTGCTCTACCTTCGCCTTTTTTCCGGAATAGTGATCGGTAACAACAGTTCCCTGTTCAAAGGCATTCCCAATAGTAAGGGTTTTCAGCCCCGGTTTAAGGTCGAGACCGATGACTACTCTTTCCTTGAAACTATCTGTTTTGAGGGTTCTTGAAAAGATATAGGGAGTTGTTGAGATCATTTGATGTTTTCCGGCTCCTACTGCGGGGTGATCCCTTCTGAAGGTGCCTAGTTTTTGCCAGTGCGCATGCAGCTTCTGAACTTCCTTGTTGTTTTGCAATTCGTTCCAGTTCATGAACGAACGCAGATGTGCGTCGCCGCTTGCACCGTCAATTTGTAATTTACGCGCAGTTTCATCCCCGTAATACACCTGTGAGGCCCCTGGGCTCAGCAATAACTTGGTTGCAGATTCGAAGGTTCTTTTTCGCGCTTTATCAAAAGGTGCGCCATCATCATGGGAGGTGAGATAGTTTAGCACACTTTTGTTTTTAAGTTTGGTACTTAACAGGGAGTCATATTTGGTAAAAATGTCCTCATAGTCCTTATTGGCGTCGTGTTTGAACTCAAAATTGATCAGGCTTTTAAAGCCGTGGTCAAAAAAGTCAACTTTCCTGTCTCCATAATCGAACCATCTGCCGGAGGAGATGTTGTAATTGTATACTTCTCCTACCATGTAAAAGGGGGTGTCGTCCAGTACCGATTCCGGATGTTTCTTTTTCCAGGTCTCAAATGCCGACGAGGCTATGGCATAGAGCTCCGACCAAACATATCCCTCGGTATGCTTTACCGTATCGGCCCTGAACCCATCGACACCGTATTTTTTAACAAAATCGGTGATCCATTTCATGATGTAAAATCGCGGAGCTCTGGGGTGTCCCGTAGCTTCAAAAAAAGCGTTGAGCTCTTCTGTTTCCTCTTCATACCTGCCTTCCTGCTTCCATTTGTCGGTCAGAAATTGGGGTAGGGCAACCTCTTTATTACTGTCGGTCAGGATATCCGGAAGATTGTCGACCAGGGTACAGCTTGTGGTACCCTCGTAGTCCTTGAAATTACAGGTAGGGCCGGTTCTAACCCAGTCTGATCCCCATACAGGATCTTTTTCGGTAACGGGGCCGGTATGATTCACCACTACGTCAAGAAGGACACGGATTCCCTTGCTGTGAGCAAGTTCAATCAGGTAGGCCAGGTCTTCTTCGGTTCCGAAGTTCGGGTCAAGGGCCGTCCAGTCCTTGGCCCAATACCCGTGATAGGCATAGGTGGGTCCGGTACCCTCATCCACGATCCCGTGAATTTGCTCAACCACCGGGGTAAACCAAATGGCGTTGATGCCGAGTTTTTCGAAATAACCTGCTTCAAGTTTCTGAATGATCCCTTTGATATCTCCTCCCTCGAAACCTCTATGAGTTGCTGTCTCCTCAGTTCTTTCAAAATTAACGTCGTTGGAAGGGTCTCCGTTGTTGAAGCGGTCGGTTAACAGGAAGTAAATGTTAGCTGCCTCCCATAAGAATGGGGTTTTCTCTTTCTCCGGAGAAACGGAATTTTTATGTTCTGGTTTACAGCTCAAACTTAGAATGGAGATTAATGAGAGGGCGAAATTCTTGAGGCTCATAATTAAGATTGGAAATATGAGGCAATAACGTGCCGGGTTATTCTAATTATTTCGGTTTAATACTTTGTATTCTTCGTAACACTGGCTGATGGCATCGAGGATCTGAAGGTCGTTTGCCGTCTTGATAAAACTGTCGGAATAACTGCAGTTTCTCAGGATGTCTTCAATTTCATTGGTATCGACCTGAAGCAATGCTGCCAGGGTTTGTCGGTCAAACTTGGAAGCGAGAAGATTTCGGATCTCATCATCTTCCTTCATTTTACGCAGCTTCTTCATTTGCTGGGGTTTATTGCCGAAAAGATTGTAGAGCAGGTCTGCGGGATTAAATATCGATCCCATTGCCTTGGCAAAGGCCCCCGGGTTATTATCTCCGGCTTCGTATCCGAGGTCCAGTCCCGAGATGCTGTATCGTCTTGAGGTGTTTACCGGAATGTTCTTGGAGTCGATCTCCAGGTATCCCGTAAGTTGGAACGGACTTACCACCACCTGTTCCAGGGCATAGGCAAGCTCGGTTAGCTGTACCTCTGTGTTCTGAAACTTAAGCATGTCGTTGGTTACACGAATTTGAATGGTCTTAAAGCCGATAAAAGAGAAATACAAGGTATCGTTAGGTTGGGCGGAAATCTCGAAATTTCCTCCCTCATTGGTGATGGTTCCCACCACCTGGTTCAGGTTTACAATGTGAACATTATTGAGGGGTACGCCATTCTCTGCGTTAACCACCTTACCCTTCAGGGTTTCCGGAAGCGGCTCTGTTTCCTGGGCAGTGGTTAATCCGAAGAGGAGAATTGCGAATACAAAAAGATATCTTTTCATTAAAACCTGGTTTACACTTTCATCGCCTTTCAGCAGCTTCAGCTTAGCATAGCTGCTGATGGTAAGATCTGGTACGAAAATAAAAAAAGAAAGCCATACCCAATGGAAATGCCTTCAGACAATTTGATTTTTCCATTGTGCAGGCTTTCTTAAGGAGCCTAAAAGTAATAAACTCCTTCAGATCTGAAAGAGGTTTAAGAGCAATTTAAGTTATTATGCCCTTTGGAAATTTACCAACGACTTTTTTTTTGACGTTGTTTCCCTCCTTTATTTTTGGAGCCGAAGCCTTTTGGATTTTTTCTCTCGAAACTGTTTCCTGATCTTCTGGAACCTTCCCGTCTTTTCTTGCGTTCTTTTCCGCGGCCACCGGCGTTACTGGAAACCTCCACATTGATAAAGCGACCGTCCATTTTAAATTCAGAGAAAATTTGAAGGATCTCTTCGGCATGGGTCGTGTCGGTATTGAAGAAGGAGAAACTATCCTTAACATCTACCTTATACACATCATCTCGTTCCAGTCCGGTCTGTGCCTTCAGGAAATCTTTCAGGGATTTCCAGTCATATCCGTCCTTGGCTCCGACATTGATAAAATATCTTGTACTGCCGTCATTTCCGCTGCTTTGACCATTGGCCGAAGGCTGATCCAGATCACTGGTTCGGTTGTAGTAGTTTGCGAATCTGCTGAATTCTACAGAAACCATTTTTTTGATGAGTTCTTCCCTGTCCAGTCCTTCCAGAACATCCATCACCGCAGGCAGATAGCCCTCAACTTCTTTGTGCACGGTAGTGTTTTTGATATTACTGGCAAGATGGTAAAGTTGGATCTCGCAGATCTCTTCAGCGTTGGGTATCTTCTTAGGCTCAAATTCCTGTTGTATGATACGCTCGAGTGACTTGATCTTTTTAAGTTCGCTCTTGGTGATGATCACCATGGAGATCCCGGATTTCCCGGCTCTTCCCGTACGTCCGCTTCGGTGCGTATACGTTTCGGTCTCATCGGGTAACTGGTAGTTGATCACGTGGGTTACATCATCCACATCGATACCTCTGGCGGCCACATCAGTGGCAACAAGCATCTGGATCTGTCGGTTTCTGAAAGACTTCATCACGATATCACGCTGATTCTGGCTCAGGTCTCCGTGCAGGGCTCCGGCATTATAGCCATCCTCGATAAGTTTTTCGGCCACCTTCTGCGTATCTCTCTTGGTTCGGCAAAATACCACCGAAAAGATATCCGGATTGGCATCTGCAAGACGTTTCAGTGCAGGATAACGGTCACGTCCCGATACCAGGTAATATTCATGTTGTACATTTTGAGCGCCGGAATTCTTGCTGCCAACGGTTATTTCAACCGGGGAAGTCATGAATTTCTTTGCGATTCTTGCTACTTCTTTTGGCATGGTAGCAGAGAAGAGCCAGGTGGATTTTTCCTCTGGCGTGTGAGACAGAATGTCTGTGATATCCTCGTAAAAACCCATGTTAAGCATCTCATCCGCCTCATCAAGTACGCAATACTCAATGTTGGTAATGTCTACCATTCCGCGACTGATCATGTCTTTCATACGCCCTGGAGTGGCCACTACAATCTGTGCCCCTCTTTTGATTTCTGAAGCCTGGCTGCTAATGCTGGCCCCTCCGTAGATGGCCGCTACATTAATCCGCTTCATATATTTGGAATACAATTTCAGTTCCTGTGCGATCTGCAGGCATAATTCCCGGGTGGGAGAAAGTATGAGGCCCTGTGTCCTCTTGCTTTGAACATCGATCTTTTGGATCATAGGAAAGCCGAAAGCTGCGGTTTTTCCTGTTCCGGTCTGTGCCAGGGCCACCATGTCGGTGTCCTGCTCTAATAGGACCGGGATAGCCTTTTCCTGTACTTCTGAGGGGTCAACAAACCCCATGTCGGCTATGGCATTTAACAGCGCTTCGTTCAGTCCTAATTGTTCGAATTTATTCATACGGTAATTTAAAATTGGCCGCAAAGGTAGTCTTTAAATATGGATAATGGGGTTTAATTCAAAATTAAATTACACTGATTATGAGTTGGTTATGAATCTGATAGTGTTCAGGGCAGGGGGGGTGAAGCTAAAAAAAGTTAAATTCTCCATTGTTGGCACCTATTTAAAGTAGTCTATAAGTTGTTGCATGGCCTTCGCACGGTGGGAGATCTTGTTTTTTTCCGAAAGGGGTAATTCGGCAAAGGTCTGGTCGTATTGTGAAGGCTTAAAGACAGGGTCGTAACCGAAACCGCTGTCTCCGCGGGGGGTTTCAACGATCGTGCCCTCTGCGATCCCCTGGAATAAGATCTTTTCATTTTCCAGGTTCAGGGCAATAACGGTTTTAAAACGTGCACTCCGGTCTTTCTTTCCATCCAATTCGTTCAGCAGTTTTTCTATATTCTTAAGATCGCTCTTCTCGGCTCCGGCATACCTGGCGGAATATACCCCGGGGGCCCCGTTCAGGGCAGTGACTTCCAGCCCGGTGTCGTCTGCAAAACAATCGTATCCGTAGGTGTTCTTTACATAATTGGCCTTGCCAATAGCATTTTCTTCAATGGTATCCGCCTCCTCCGGAATTTCTTCGGTGCATCCGATATCATCCAGGCTTAGCAGTTCAATGTGCTTTGGCAGTAACGCCTTGACCTCTTTAAGCTTATTCAAGTTGTGGGTGGCAAATACCAGTTTCATATGTTTAGTTTTTGTGCAGGTGTTATCGGTGATGATAGGGTTCGTTTCTCAGGATGGTAAATGCCCTGTACAGCTGTTCTATGAAAAATACCCGAACCATCTGGTGAGAAAATGTCATTTTACTCAGGGCAAGCTTTCCCTGGGCCTTTTGGTAAACTTCTGCCGAGAAGCCATATGGCCCTCCGATTACAAATACCAATTGTTTTAATCCGGAGTTCATTTCTTTCTGCAGGTAGGAGGAGAATCCCTCAGAGGTATATTCCTTGCCCTTTTCATCAAGAAGTACCAGTTTATCTGTGGGTTGAACTTCCTTCAGAATAAGCTGTCCTTCCTTTTCTTTTTGCAGTTCTTCGGTAAGCTTTCGTGTGTTCTTGATATCAGGTATGATCACCTCGCTAAAATTGATGTAATGGCCAAGCCTTTTGATGTACACCTCTTTGATCTCCTTTAGCGCAGGATGGTCTGTTTTACCTATGGCAATAAGCTTGATATTCATGGTAACAAAGGTATTAAGTAATAAAGGAAAAATGCATATTCGTTGTAGGTAAAAAGTTGTGGGAAACCTTTGGAAGGTTCGCATCAAATTTTAATAACTTAGCAAAAAAGTTCCTGTATGATTTCAAAAGAACAATTTGAAAAGGAAATCGAACTCATTATCACTAATGCCCTGAGGGAGGATGTAGGAGATGGAGATCACAGTTCGCTGGCCTGTATTCCTGATGATGCCAAAGGGGTGGCTAAGCTATTGGTGAAGGATAAAGGGGTTATTGCAGGAGTTGAATTTGCAAGGCAGGTTTTTTATGCTGTTGATAAGGAGCTGGTAATGAAAACCCTGATTACGGATGGGCAGGAGGTCAAGTTTGGCGATATAGTATTTTATGTAGAAGGCAGATCGCAGTCCATTCTTAAAGCAGAACGTCTGGTATTAAATGCCATGCAGCGCATGAGTGCTATTGCAACCAAGACCGCCAGGTACGTTAAATTATTGGAGGGTACCCAGACCAGGATTCTCGATACCCGTAAAACCACTCCCGGAATACGAGCTCTTGAAAAATGGGCGGTTAAGATAGGGGGAGGGGAGAATCACCGTTTTGCGCTTTATGACATGATCATGTTAAAAGATAATCATATCGATTTTGCCGGCGGAATTACACAGGCCATTGCAAAAACACAAGAATATCTCAAGCGCAATAATAAAGACCTGAAAATTATTGTGGAGGCCAGAAACATGGAGGAGGTGAGGGAAATTTTACGTTCCGATGGCGTGCACAGAATTTTACTGGATAATTTCAGTTTTGAGGAAACCCGCACGGCTGTGGCTCTTATTGGAGACCGTTGCCAGACAGAGTCTTCCGGCGGGATTAATGAACAAACGCTCAGGAAATATGCAGAGTGTGGGGTTGGGTTTATTTCTTCCGGAGCACTAACGCATTCCGTATATAATATAGACCTGAGTCTAAAAGCAGTCTGATATGTCGGGTAAACTAGAGGAAAAGTTCCTGGAGCTGCCCGTGGTAAGCTGGGTTGTTGATCTGTTTCAGCGGATCGAGTTGCCCGGTTTTGAAGGCCTCACCTTATTTGACCTGATGGAGATGTATATCAGGGGTATTGTTAAGGGAGCGGTAACCTACAGGGCCAGTGCTATTTCTTTTAGCTTTTTCATGGCACTATTTCCATTCCTGCTCTTTATTCTTAATCTATTACCCTATGTGCCTATCGATAATTTTCAGGCCGATTTTTTAAATCTGATAGAGAGCCTTCTCCCGCCAAAAACCGTAAATTATTTTGATAATATTATTGAGGATATAGTTAACAACCAAAGAGGTGGTTTGCTGTCTTCCGTTTTCTTCCTTTCTGTCTTTTTAATGGCTAATGGTATAAATGCCATATTTGATGGATTTGAATCGTCTTATCATGTGGATATCAACAGAAAGATGGTGAGGCAGTACCTGGTTTCCATGGGGGTGGCTGT
The DNA here is from genome assembly GCF_020166515.1 of Robertkochia flava. Lineage (GTDB taxonomy): Bacteria > Bacteroidota > Bacteroidia > Flavobacteriales > Flavobacteriaceae > Robertkochia > Robertkochia flava. The sequence continues at coordinate 228,189 of NZ_JAINZT010000007.1, forward strand.
GTTGTTGTCTTTTATCATCCTCATCGCGGTTGTTGTTTTTATTTACTTGCAGTATCTCCGGATCGTGGAAGTCGAAGATACCGATGGAGGAGTGGTGGGTATCCAGTTAGGTAAGGCTTTTTTCTTTGTTTTTATCTCCTATATAATTACGGCAACCCTGTATTATTTTGGTACGGCAGAGGGTAAAAAGACCCGGTTTTTCTCTCCGGGAGCCTTACTGACAACGGTCTTGCTGGTGATTACCACCTACCTGTTTGGAATTTACATAGAGAACTTCGCCCTTTACAATGAATTGTACGGTTCTATCGGGGGCTTACTTATTTTAATGCTATATATTTGGTTAAATTCGAATCTGCTTTTGCTGGGCTTTGAGCTTAATGCTGCCCTGAGAAGTTTGAAGCGAAAGAATTAAAAAAAATGTCAATCATGAAAAGAACAATTTTTTCAAGTTTTTTATTCCTGTTACTATTTGTTGGTGGAACTTCGGAGGTGTTTTCACAGTCGGTGTTCGGAAAGTGGCGAACCATTGATGATGAAACCGGAGAGCCCAAGTCTATTGTAGAGATCTATGAGGCGAACGGAAAAATTTACGGAAAGATCGTGGAGATCCTGAACAAAAACAAACAGGATGCCAAGTGTACCGAATGTGAAGGGGAAAGGAAAGATGAACCCATATTGGGGATGGTGATCATCGAAGGCCTGGAGCAGGAAGATGATGTATATGAGGGAGGTACTATTCTCGATCCTAATAAGGGTAAGGAATACCGATGTAAGATCTGGGTAGACGAGGATAATAGTAATAAGCTGAATGTAAGAGGATACATCGCATTTCTTTTCCGCACCCAGGAATGGTTCCGTGCAGAATAAAATTATAGAACAGCCCCCGCGCTGATCCCAAACACTATCGTTCAAATGAATTCCTGGTATACCGATGTTATCCTTCCGATTCCTTTAGCGCATACCTTTACTTATGAACTCACCTCAGATCAGGCTACTTTACTAAAGCCGGGGTTCAGGGTTGCCGTGCCTTTTGGGAAAAATAAGATCTATACCGGGTTGGTGTATAAAGTGCACCGGAAAATGCCTGTGCGTTATGAGGCCAAACCTATAGACCAGGTTCTGGACGATGGTCCTGTGGTTACGGGGGAGCAACTAAAGCACTGGGAATGGATCGCAGATTATTATATGTGTAGTCTGGGAGAAGTTTTCAGGGCTGCCATTCCTCCGGCATTGTTGCTGGAAAGTGAAACCCTGGTGGTTAGAAATGACAGCTTTGATGGCGATGAATCAACTTTGAAGGATGAAGACTGGCTGGTATATGAGGCGTTACAATATCAGTCTGTGCTCAAGGTCCATGAGGTCGCATCCATTATAGATCGTAAGCATGTTTTACCCGTGTTAAAACGACTCATAAGTCAGGGGGTTATCAAGGTGCAGGAAGAGGTTTTTGAGCAATATAAGCCAAAACTTGTGCGCTATGTAAAGCTTAAGGAAGCGTACAATTCTGATGAGGCTTTGCAGGCACTGCTGGAAACGCTCCATCGCGCCCACAAGCAGAAAAAAGTCGTGCTTACCTTGTTTCAGCTGCTGGCCGGGGCAGAGGAACAGGTAGCCTTGAAAACCCTTGAAGAGAAATCAGGGGTTTCTCCTTCTGTAGTAAAATCCTTGCTTGATAAGGGAATTCTGGAGGATTATTATCTTAAGGAAGACCGTATCGGGTTTGATGGTGGAACTACTGAATCTTCCAAACAATTAAACCCATACCAGGAGCAGGCTCTTGAAGAAATAAAAGATCATTTCAGGTCGAAGGATGTAGTGTTGCTTCACGGGGTGACTGCCTCCGGGAAAACAGAGGTGTATGTGAAACTTATAGAGGACGCACTGCAAAGGAACGAGCAGGTACTCTACCTCCTTCCGGAGATCGCCCTGACTACGCAACTCATATCCAGGCTCAGGATGTATTTCGGAGAACAGGTGGCTGTTTACCATTCCAGGTATAACGCCAATGAGCGTGTCGAGGTGTGGCAGCACATCCTGGATGCCGGAGAAAAAGCACAGGTGGTTTTAGGCGCGCGCTCAGCGATGCTTTTGCCTTTTTCCAGGCTTGGGCTTATTATTGTGGATGAAGAACATGAAAGTTCCTTCAAGCAGTTTGATCCTGCCCCGAGGTATCACGCCAGGGATGCGGCTATTGTCCTGGGAATGATGCATGGGGCGAAGGTTTTACTTGGGTCTGCCACCCCGGCCCTGGAAAGCTATTACAATGCAAAAACGGGAAAATACGGTTTGGTAGAGATTACCCGAAGACATGGTAACGTGCTTATGCCCGATATCGAACTTGTGGATATCAAGGAGAAGCATCGCAAGAAACGAATGAAAGGTCATTTTTCTGACCGGTTACTGGAAGAGATCGAAGCGTGTCTTGAAGAACAGGGGCAGGTGATCCTGTTTCAGAACAGAAGAGGATTTGCTCCCATCCTGGAATGTCAAACCTGCGGACACTCCCCTCAATGTCCCAATTGTGATGTGAGTCTCACCTTTCATCGGTACAAGAATCAGTTAAGATGCCATTATTGCGGGTACCATATTGCCATGCAGCACAGTTGCATGGCCTGTGGCAGTTCGGAGGTGGATACAAAGGGATTCGGAACCGAGCAGATCGAAGAGGAGTTAAGAGCGCTGTTTCCGCAGGTAAAAACAGGAAGAATGGATTCTGATACTACCCGGGGGAAACACGGCCATGAAAAGATCATTAATAAGTTTGAGGAGCGGGAAATTGATATCCTTGTAGGAACACAAATGGTTACCAAAGGTCTTGATTTTGCCAATGTAAGACTGGTAGGTGTGCTGCAGGCAGATAGTTTGCTCAATTATCCTGATTTCAGGGCCCATGAGCGAACCTATCAGTTGTTGCAGCAGGTAGCCGGGCGGGCAGGCAGGAGCAAAGAGCGGGGAAAAGTGATCATTCAGACTTTTGACCCCCTGCACCAGGTATTGCAACAGGCTTCGATGAATAGGTACGAGGATATGGTGAGTGATCAGTTAAACGAGAGGCGACAATTCAGGTATCCTCCCTTTTACAGGCTGATTAAGATCGTGTTCAGGGGCCGGGACTACAACAGGGTCAATGAAGCTGGGGAGTGGTTTTCCAGAGCCCTTAGGAGTGGATTTAAGGGTTCGTCTGTAGAGGTTCTGGGACCGGAATTCCCACCGGTGGCGAGAATTCGGAATCAGTATCACAAACATCTAATTGTGAAAATTCCGCTTTCCGGAAACCTCAGAGCTTCCAAGACTATGCTAAAAAAAATTGGCAAGAGCTACGAAGCTATTGCCAATTTCAGAAATGTAAGATTAATTTTTAACGTAGATAATTATTGATCAATACGCACAAAGATTTTTAATTGCTTAAAGCATCCGCCAATTCTTGCTTTTTGTTGCGGCTTAAGGGGATCTTCTTTCCATTCACTTCCACCGTCTTGGAATTAAATTTCTCCACCTTGTCCAGATTCACAATATAAGATTTGTGAATCCTGAGAAATCGGTCCGCGGGAAGTTCTTTTTCAAAAGACTTCATGGTAGACAGGATCACGATATTGGCCTCGTCGGTTACCAGTTTAATGTAGTCGCCAAGGGCCTCTACCCAATTGATCTCATTTAAAAACACCTTACGCTTTTTGAGGTTGCTTTTTACAAAGATGTGTTCGTCGTCTTCCTTGGAAGCCACTTTCAGTTTGTGCTTCTCCTGGGCCCGTTTTACAGCGGCGTCAAACCTGTCTTGAGTGATGGGTTTGTGAAGATAATCAGTTACATCGTAGTCAAAAGCTCTTAAAGCGTAATCTTTACTACCGGTAATTAAAATTACCTGTGGTGGGTCACTTAATGACTCCAGGAGATCGAACCCGCTAACAACGGGCATCTCGATATCCAAGAATATCAGCTCAACCTTTTGATTCTTGAGACCGTTCTTGGCTTCAATGGCGTTGCTGTACTCAGCAACTAGGTTTAGCATAGGGTGGTTTCTGATTAACCGGGCCACAGACATTCTTTGGATACTTGAGTCGTCGACAATAATACAATTCATTCTCATTTTTCTCAGGTAAGTGGTTGGGTTTATGAACACTACAATGTTAATGAAAAATAAAAAGCGCTGCAAACAAAAAGTTGTGAAATGATATAATGTAGTGGAAAAGAGGTTGAAAAACCCTAAAAATGAAGAAGTAATCCCAAAGTATTTGTTATTATCATATTTAGTGTTAATTTTGCACCCTTGAAAAAATAAATTTTAATACGTAAAACAATGAATCATTACGAAACTGTTTTCATTCTTAATCCCGTTTTATCTGAGACCCAGGTAAAGGAAACAGTTAAGAAGTTCGAAGATTTCTTAAACTCTAAGGGGGCAGAATTTGTAGCTAAAGAAGATTGGGGGCTGAAGAAACTGGCTTACCCTATCCAGAACAAAAAAAGTGGTTTTTACCATCTTTTTGAATTCACAGTGGCCGGAGAGGCTATTGAACCATTCGAGTTGGAGTTCAGACGTGACGAGCGTATCATGCGTTACCTGACCGTAAAACTGGACAAGCACGCTATCGAGTGGGCAGAGAAAAGAAGAAAGAAACTAAAAGAAAAAGCTTAACATTATGTCATCTATAGAGCAACAAGCTAAAGGAAAAAAAGATGGTGAGATCAGATATCTGACCCCTCTTAATATAGAAACCTCAAAGACTAAGAAGTACTGCCGTTTTAAAAAGGCCGGGATCAAATATATCGATTATAAAGATCCGGATTACCTGATGAAATTCGTAAACGAGCAGGGGAAAATCCTTCCAAGAAGACTTACCGGAACTTCTTTGAAATACCAGAGAAAAGTTTCGACTGCTATTAAAAGAGCACGTCACCTGGCACTTATGCCATATGTTGGAGATTTATTAAAATAAAAAACAGCAAACCATGGAGCTAATATTAAAGAAAGACGTAGAGAACTTAGGGTTCAAAGACGATGTGGTAACTGTTAAGAACGGTTACGGACGAAACTATCTTATTCCTCAGGGTTTTGCTGATTTGGCTACTCCATCTGCCAAAAAGGTACTTGCAGAGAACCTGAAGCAAAGAGCTTTTAAAGAGAAAAAGATCGTTGAGGATGCTCAGAAGCTTTCTGAGAAGCTGAACGAGCTGGAAGTTAAGATCACTGCAAAAGCAGGAACCGGAAACAAATTGTTTGGTTCTGTAAGTAACGCAGACCTTGCAGAAGCGATCAAAAAAGAATCTGATATCGATATCGAGAAGAAGTTTATCAGTATTTTCGGAGGTAACGTTAAAGTAGCAGGAAAATACAACGCGGTTATCCGTCTTCACAGAGAAGTAGTTGTTGATTTCCCTTTCGAAGTTATCGCTGAAGGAAACTAAAAATTAACTTTTTTTTAAAGATATTAAAGCCACTCTTGCGAGTGGCTTTTTTTATTGTACTTTTGCCGGCGTTAAACTCATGCTAAACTAATTCTATTCAAAATGAAGAGATTACTACTTTTGGCGTTCCTGCTTTTGGTGGGCGTCACAGGGTTCTCGCAGGTAACAACCTCCAACATTAAAGGTTTGGTTACCGATTCACAAAACGAGCCTTTACCGGGCGCCAGCGTTGTTGCGGTACACACCCCAACCGGCACCAATTACGGGGCTTCTACAAATTTTGACGGCCGATTTAACCTGCTCAACCTCAGAGTAGGTGGTCCTTACACTGTAACGGTATCCTATATCGGATTCCAGACTCAGGAAATTACAGATGTTTACCTGGAACTGGGTAAATCGACCACCATCGATGTTGTGCTTTCGGAAGACAGCCAGCAACTGGATGAGGTGGTTATTACCGGAGATCGTTCAGGACAGTTCGGATCAGACAGAACCGGAGCAGAAACCAGTGTGGGCCGAAGAGAGCTTACCAGGCTCCCGACCATCTCGAGATCGGCTCAGGATTTTACGCGTTTAGAGCCTACTGCAAGTGGGAACTCTTTTGGAGGTAGAAATGACCAGTATAACAATTTTTCCCTGGATGGTGCAATCTTCAACAATCCCTTCGGACTTGATGCTGCCACTCCTGGTGGTCAAACAGACGCACAGCCTATTTCACTCGATGCGATCGAGCAGATCCAGGTAGCCGTTGCTCCTTACGATGTTACCCTTTCCGGATTCACCGGAGCTTCGGTAAACGCTGTAACTAAAAGTGGTACCAACGATTTTTACGGTACGGTTTACGGGTTCTTCAGAAATGAGGACCTTACCGGTGGAAAGATCGAAGGAGAGAAGGTAGTTAAGCCTCAGCTCGAGCAGAATCAGTACGGGTTCAGTATCGGAGGACCGATCGTTAAAAATAAGGTATTCTTCTTCGCCAACTTTGAGCGTGACGTAAGAACCGATATCGGTACTGCAGGTTTTGCACCGAACAGAGGAACCGGAGCAATTAATGAATCAAGGGTTTCAGAATCTGACCTGATTGCTGTTCAGGATGCACTTTCCACGATCGTTATCGGTCAGGATGCCCAGGGTAACGATGTTTTTTATAACCCGGGACGTTATGAAGGATTTACCTATGGTGCAGAGTCTACCAAAGGAATCTTTAAGATCGACTGGAACATTAATGACAAGAACAGACTTGCCGTTATCTATAACTTCCTGAAGGCATCCAAAGAAAAACCAGCTCACCCGACAGCACTTGGTTTCCGTGGACCTAACACGAATACCCTTCAGTTTGAAAATGCAGGATATGAGATCAATAATAACATCCAGTCGGTTCAGGTGGAATTAAACTCTACCCTTTCTGATCAGGCTGTGAATAAACTACAGGTAGGATACACGCATTTCGATGATTTCAGAGATCCGCTATCTACACCTGCACCGAGTATCACCATCCAGGAAGATGGAAGTAACTACATCATCGCTGGTCATGAGCCGTTTTCTATCAATAACAGGCTCGATCAGAAGGTATTCCAAATTACAGATAACCTGAACTTCTTTGTGGGTGACCATACCTTTACCACTGGTTTCTCTTTTGAGAAATTTCAGTTTGACAACTCCTTTAACCTGGGAGCTTACGGAGCCGCAGGGGTATTCTTCCCTACCGCAGGTTCTGTAAATGATTTTCTTGCCCAGGTGGCCGATGGCAGCATGCAGGCGCAGTTTGATAATGCGATTAGTGTAGCGGCAAATTCTGAAGCCAACGGAACCGGAAATCCTGGTGGTTGGGCGCTTGCCGAGACCAACGTGGGACAAATGGCTTTCTACCTTCAGGACGAGTGGAATATGACTGATGATTTCAAGATCACTGCAGGTGTGCGTTTTGATAAGCCATTGTATTTTGATACCAAAACCAAGATTCAGGAGAATATAGACAGAAAGGGTGGAGCCGGAACCGGTACCTACCAGCCGGATATCGTTTATTTCGATCCTGAAACCGGAGCTGAGACTAACCTGAATTCCCTTCAATTGCCAAGCAACGACATCCTGATCTCTCCCAGATTAGGGTTCAACTGGGATGTAAAAGGTGATAATTCCTTTAAGGTACGGGGTGGATCCGGAGTATTTACCGGAAGATTCCCATTCGTATGGTTAGGAAACCAGGTACAGGGAGTTGACTTCTTCTTCTATCAGATCGTTGACCCTGACTTTAAATGGCCACAGGTATGGAGAAACAGCCTTGGAGCTGATTACCGATTCGATAACGGACTGGTACTTACCACAGATCTTTCTTATACAAAAGACCTGAATGCGGCCCATGTTCAGAACTGGGGGCTAAACACACCTTCAGGTAACCTGCAGGGTATCGATAACCGTCCGGTGTATGAGAACGCTGATAAGTCGCAGATCTTCGGAGGTCCTACAAATGCTTACGTATTTACCAACTCTGATAAGGGACGCATCTGGAATGCAACCTTTAAGGCACAGAAAAGTTTCGATAACGGATTGTATACAAGTCTTGCATATTCTTATTTGAATGCTAAGGATGTAAACTCTATCGAAGCTGAGATTACCGGGGATGCTTTTGCAGGAAACCCGGTTTCCGGAAATGCAAACAACGACGTTCTTGGATTTTCTAAGTACGGAGATACTCACAGAATCATAGGGGTAATTTCCAAGCAATTTACCTATGGAGGAGATCGTTGGGCGACCACTATCTCAGCCTTTGCCGAATATGCTCAGGGTGGAAGATTTAACTATACCTACGGAGGTGATATTAATAATGACGGGTCAAACTTTAACGACCTGCTTTATATTCCTACCGAAAGTGAGTTGGATCAGATGAACTTCAGCAGTGAAGAAGGGCGTAATGCATTTGAAGCTTATATCCAGCAGGACGATTATCTAAGTGAGAACCGCGGACAGTATGCAGAGCGTTATGCTGCTCTCGCTCCTTGGAGAAGTCGTTGGGATGTTAAGATCCTTCAGGATTACAACTTTAAGGTAGCCGGCGATAAGACCAACACTATTCAGTTGAGTCTTGATATTCTGAACTTCGGTAACCTGTTGAATTCGAACTGGGGTGTGGTACAGATCCCGAATAATATCCAACCGGTTTCTGTAAGCGTTGATGCAGATAATGTTCCGACATATGCATTCAACCCTTCACTATCTAACACCTTTAGTCCGCTGTCTGACGTTATTTCAAGATGGCAGGCTCAGATCGGTCTGAGATATATCTTCAACTAAGAGATTATTTATTTCATAAAGGAAGGCTATGCATTATGCATGGCCTTTCTTATTTTTGCACTCCTATGAAATACAGAAGGCTTACAAAAGAGCAATTGGAAGAACTCCACCGGGAATTTATCAATTTCCTGGCTACCCAGTCCATAACCGGGGAAGAGTGGAAAGAAATCAAGGCGAACAAACCGGAGGTGGCAGAGCAGGAACTTGATGTGTTCAGTGATCTCATCTGGGAAGGTGTATTAAACAAGGTGAAGTATATTGAGAACATCGCTGCCAGGCAGATGCATTTATTCTCGGTAGAAGAAAAGGAGATCAAACTGATTGCTATCCGGGTGAATAACCCCGATATTGACCTGACCACGACCCAGGGTTTTGAGTGGTTCAAAAAACACTATATGAGCGACCTGGTAGAGATTATGACGGCCGCTAAAAAATTCGGGGATGACCCTAACCAGGACAAATTCGAACTGATAGAAAAAGGGGGAGTGATCACCAAAGGTGAATTGTATAATTGGTTTGAAGAAATGCTTCCTTAAGCTTTCTTAGTAACTTGTCTAAAATATTTAAATCGACCACAGCCATGGCAAAAAAACCGGGTATTCCTAAAGGAACCAGAGACTTTACTCCGGAAGAGGTAAACAAAAGAAACTACATCATAGAAACCATTCGTGGGCAGTTCCAGCTCTATGGATTTCAACCTATTGAAACTCCAAGTTTCGAAAATTCTGAAACCTTACTGGGTAAGTACGGGGATGAAGGAGACCGATTGATTTTCAGAATCCTGAATTCCGGAGACTTTTTGAGAAAAGCCGGTGCGGAGGCCATCGAAAACAGAGACAGTAATTCGCTGGCAGCCCAGATCTCCGAAAAGGCCCTAAGGTATGATCTTACCGTACCTTTCGCCCGTTATGTGGTGATGCATCAGAACGAGATCGATCTCCCCTTTAAGAGGTATCAGATACAGCCGGTTTGGCGTGCAGACCGCCCGCAGAAAGGCAGATTCAGAGAATTTTACCAATGCGATGCCGATGTGGTGGGATCTGATTCCCTATGGCAGGAAGTGGAATTTGTGAAACTTTACGATGCCGTGTTTAATGAATTAAATCTCAAGGGAGTATCCATTAAGATCAATAACAGGAAGGTCCTGGCCGGACTGGCCGAGATCATAGGAGCTTCTGATAAACTCATAGACTTTACCGTGGCCCTCGATAAACTGGATAAGATCGGAGAAGAAGGGGTAAAGAATGAAATGCTGGAAAAGGGAATACATCAGGATGCCATAGATCGCATTCAACCCTTATTTGCCTTTCAGGGGAGCAATGAGGAACGTCTCGATCAGCTGGAAGCTATGTTGAAAGACTCGGTGGAAGGCATGAAAGGAGTGGAAGAACTCAGGTTTATAATTTCGAGGGTTGCCGGTTTAGGAACTAAAGCCTCCAGCCTGGAGGTAGATGTTACCCTTGCCCGGGGACTAAATTACTACACCGGAGCCATATTCGAGGTGGCAGCGCCTGAGGGCGTGGCTATGGGCTCTATTGGCGGTGGAGGACGTTACGACGACCTTACCGGAATTTTCGGACTCAAAGGTGTAAGCGGGGTCGGTATTTCTTTCGGACTCGATCGCATATATCTCGTTCTGGAGGAACTGGGGCTATTCCCCGAATCGGTGGTGGAACAAACCAAAGTGCTCATAATTAATTTCGGGGATGAAGAAGCCTATTACGGAATGAAACTTCTTGAAAGCCTTCGAGAACAGGGTATTAAGGCAGAGCTCTACCCGGATGCTGCTAAAATGAAAAAACAAATGAACTATGCCAATAAGCGCAATGTTCCTTATGTGATACTTGCCGGAACCCAGGAAATGAATGACGGTACCTACACCCTGAAGAACATGCGTACCGGAACGCAGGAAACCGTAAAAATGGATGCTATCCCGTACCTGGGATAAAACCGGTTTTTAGAAGAAGAATTTTAGACCTCCCTTTCCGGGGAGGTTTTTTTATTTAAGGGTTTTGTAAGATAAAACATTATTGCATTCAGAAATTAGTTAGTCTTCTTATACTTAAAGTATTACAAGTGCAGGGATAAGGGAATGCACTAAAGTAGTTAGTCGATTTTTAGAATTCTTTAACGATATGTAAAACACTGAATAGCAATAGTTTAAGACCTTTATGTAAGCTTTCTCCCATGCCTGTTACTGCCCCGTAATTAATGACAACCACCAACCATTAATATAAATAAACCGGGATTAAATGGCGTTAAAGTTACTTCCTTCAGTACATCGATTTTCAGGCAATCTTAAACTTTCTAATTTTCACATCAGCATCCTGTTTTTGGTATGTGTATTCCTCATATCCGCCCGGGGTAAGGCTCAAACCGTAAGTTTTGGGGAAACAGGACTTGTGGGAGAGGGGCTTACAAAGCCAACTTCTCTTGCTTTTGGGCCGAACAATAAATTATATGTATCCCAACAGAATGGAATAATCTGGGAGCTGACAGTAGTAAGGGATGATGCCAGTGCGGGTTCCGGAACTTACACCGTAATAGAACAGAAATCTATTTCAACCGTTAAAAATTTTACTCCTAATCACAACGATGATGGTACAATAAATAGTACCACGACGCGTCAGATTACAGGAATTTTAGTTACCGGAACTGCATCCAATCCTGTATTGTATGTCACTTCTTCCGACTGGCGAATAGGTGGTGGCGGTGATCTGGGAGATGACAGGAATCTTGATACTAATTCCGGAGTGCTCTCAAGATTGGTATGGAACGGGCAAAATTGGATAAAAACCGATCTTGTAAGAGGGTTGCCCCGGTGCGAGGAAAATCATTCTACAAATGGATTGGAGATGTTCTCTAAGGGGGGCGAAGATTTTCTTTTAGTTCAGCAAGGGGGGAATACCAATATGGGGGCCCCCTCCAATAATTTTGCAGGAGCAACAGAGACTTTTCTCTCCGGTGCCTTGCTGATTATTAACCTGAGCCAGCTCGAGCAAATGGAAAATGCAAATGGGGGACCTTACATTGATCCGCGAACCGGAACTGCTTATGTGTATGACCTCCCTACCCTGAACGATCCTGAGCGGGAAGATATCAATAATTCGGATCCGCGATTTCCCTATCCGCCGGGACATCCCATGCGTAATGCCACCATTGATGTAGGCGATCCCTTTGGAGGAAATAACGGAATTAATCAGGCCTTTCCGGAAGCAGGTGGTCCAGTACAGATTTTTGCACCCGGTTTTCGGAATGCTTATGATGTATTGATTAACGCTCAGGGGAGAATATATACCAGTGATAACGGGCCTAATTCTCCCTGGGGTGGTCCTCCATTGATTTATAACAATTCTGGAGTCCTAAAAGGTGACGATAGCAACGCTGCTTATAATCCCGGTGCCGGAGATTATGTAACTAATGAGTTTAATATCACTAATGGTGTTTCTCACGGAGACCAACTTCATTATATCGGCACGATTAATGACGTTAATGGAAATTATTATGGTGGACATCCTGCCCCGATCAGGGCCTTTCCTTCTAAGGCCGGTATTCTCAAATATGTTTATACCAGTGAAGGGTGGGTGAATTCCGGAGCTTATTCGCTTGGTAATTTACTACAGGGGGTCTCCGGATATTTTAACGGATCTTTCGGTCTTGCAGATTTCCCTGACGATCAAAGACAGGGGAATTACACAACCGATGATATTTCCAATCCGGATCTGAACATACTTGATATCGTAGGGTCTTCCACTAACGGAATATGTGAATATACTGCCTCCAATTTCGAGGGGGCCATGCAAGGTGATCTTTTAACTGCTACATTTTCATCTACGGGAAAAATTAACCGGTATAAACTGGATGCCAGTGGAACCTCTGTGGTCTTTAAGAATAATTCATTTCTCAGTGGTTTTGGAAGCCAGCCACTTGATGTGATCGCCCAGGGTGATAATGACCCGTTTCCGGGTACCATTTGGGCGGTAACCTATGGCGCTAATAATATCACCATCTTTGAGCCATCGGACTTTATCAGTTGCTTATTACCCGGAGACCCCGGATATGATGCGGCATTAGATTATGATAATGACGGTTTCACTAATGGTGATGAGGAGGCTAACGGTACCAATCCATGTTCTGCCGGTAGTCAGCCGAACGATTTTGATAATGATGGGATTTCAGACCTGACAGATCCTGATGATGATAATGATGGTATTCCTGATAAGGAAGATCCTTTTGCTATAGACCCTGATAATGGTCTTTCCACAGCTTTACCTCTACAGTACCCATTTTGGAATAACGATCCCGGAACCGGATTCTTTGGTCTTGGGTTTACCGGGTTAATGATGGATCCCGGTTTTGCTACAGATTATCTCGATCAGTTCGATGAAACCAACTTGTCGTTTGGGGGTGCTGCTGGGAAGGCTTCCATTGATGAGACCAGCCAGGGGGATGCTTTGGGAGGTCAAAATGATCAGGATTATGGATTTCAGTTTGGTATTGATGTGGATATCAATTCTCCTCCCTTCACTATTCAATCAGGATTGGATACGCCCTTTAGCGGAATTCCTCCCCAGCCAGGGCAGGAATATGGGATTTACATAGGAACCGGGGATCAGGATAATTATTTGAAGCTGGTAATTATGGATGGCGTTAGCGGGGGAGATGCAGTAAGCGGTATTCGGATCTTGCTGGAGGAACAGGGAAATGTCACCTTGTCTGAAAAGTTCGACGTTCCCGGACTTCTGAATACAAATACGATAAATTTATATATCAGTGTAGATCCTTCTGCTAATCTGGCAACCTGTTATTATTCTCTTGATGGTGGGGGAACCATCAATTCTTTAGGTTCAGCAATCCCGATTCCCAATAGCTTTTTAGATCCAAACGACGCCCATGGCCTTGCCGTAGGAATAATCGCTACAAATGGAGGGGCGGCCACCTATCCTGCCACCTGGGATTACATCAATGTCACCCAGGATCAGCCAGGTATTTTGGAAGCAGTGCCATTAACTATGGATTACGGTAATGTTCTCATCAATGGGTCGGATAATGCTTTAAGCCTTGAACTGAACAACGGGGGGGGAGCAACAGACCCGCCGATTTCTGTCACTGCTCTCAACATCTCTGGTCCGGATAGCGAGCTTTTTACCTTTAATGCAAACCTGCCACAGGTGATCGGTTCGGGTGAAACCGGAATTATTCCGATAACGATAACTCCGGGGAGTATCCCGGGAGCAGTTTCTGCGAACCTCGAGGTTGTACATTCAGGGGTTAATAGTCCGCTACAAATAAGTTTGAAGGCAGAACAGGTGGAGGTATTGAATTCTACAGTAATCCGTATCAATTCCGGGGGGGCTCAGCAAAATTATTTAGGGAATGTATACGACGCAGACCAGTATTTTTCAGGAGGTAAGACCTATGCAAATTCGTCAGCCCAGGTTCCGGCGCTGTTTCAATCAGAACGCAGTGCCAAACCACCACAATTCGGGTATAATATCCCGGTACCTGATGGGGATTATACCGTAAACATGTATTTTGCCGAGATCTTTTGGGGCGCCACCGGAGGTGGAGCCGGGGGAACGGGATCGCGCGTATTCGATGTAACCCTGGAAGGAAACCTGGTATTGGATAATTTTGATATCTATGCGGAGGCAGGACCGGAAACTCCGGTGATGAAATCATTTGACCTTACCATCACAGACGGAGAAGTGAATATTTTCCTGGATGCTTCGTCGGCTGTGGGAGGAGCCGATCAACCAAAGATTTCAGCTATTGAGATTCTCAGTGCAGCAAATCTGAACCCCGTTGCTGTTATTGGTGCCTCTGTAACTTCGGGGCCTGCGCCCCTGACGGTAAATTTCACGGCATCCGATTCTCAGGATGATGATGGGATCGTATCTTATTTATGGGACTTTGGTGACGGCAACAGTTCTCAGGAGGAGAATCCTGTGCATATATACAATATTGAAGGCACGTACACGGTAACACTTACCGTGACAGATTCCAGAGGAGCTTCAGATACCGCAACCGCTGAGATACAGGTTGATCCTTCGTCCTCTAACTCAGGGTTCCAGCTAAGGATCAATTCCGGGGGGTCTACAACTACCTATGCCGGAAAGGCCTTCCTGGCCGATCAATATTTTATAGGAGGTAAAGTGTATACCAATACCGATGTAGCATTACCTGCATTATTCCAATCGGAACGCAGCGCAAATCCACCAACTTTTGAGTACCAGATTCCGGTGATCAATGGGCAGTACCAGGTTAACCTTTACTTTGCGGAGATCTATTTCGGTGCAACGGGAGGAGGTGCCGGCGGTTCCGGTCTGCGCGTATTTGATGTATCCCTGGAAGGTGCACTGGTATTGGATAACTACGACATATACGCTGAGGCCGGAGCGGAAACCCCTGTGATAAAAACCTTTACCACCCAGGTAAATGACCAATCGCTGGATCTTTATTTTTCAGCCCTTTCCCAGGACGGAGGCATAGACCAGCCTAAGATTGCAGCTATAGAAATTATTGGTATCGACGATGGAAGTTTTTTACCTATAACCATAGCCAACATTTCCAATCAAACCAATAATCCCGGGGAAATCGCTAGTCTGGCAGTAGCAGCATCCGGAGGAGATCCTAATGAAAACTTCACGTATGCTATTTCCGGCCAACCCGATGGGGTGGATATAGAACCTACCAACGGCCAGATTTATGGGGAAATTTTAAACTCGGCCCTTACAGGAGGTCCCCAGGGAAATGGGGTTCATAATGTTGTGGTTACCGTGACCAAACCCGGATCAGATCCGGCGCAGGAAAATTTTACATGGACCGTTTCAGAAGAAAACCTGGTTTGGAATGATAAAGCAGAGAACCTGTCCTATACGGCCCGCCATGAATGTGCTTTTGTTCAGTCGGGTGATAAATTCTATCTCTTCGGGGGTCGTGAGAGCCCATCCACAGTAGATGTATATGACTATTCCACCAATACCTGGATAAACAATGCCAATAGCGCTCCACAGGATTTTAATCACATTCAGGCAGTGGCCTATGATGGTCTGATCTGGGTAGTTACCGGTTTTAAGACCAATGCATATCCGAATGAGCAGAATATCGACAACATATGGGCATTTAATCCTGTTTCCAATACATGGTACCAGGGACCTGAGATACCCTCTGCACGAAAGAGAGGAAGTGCAGGAACAGTGCTTTATAATAATAAGATCTATGTTTTAGGGGGGAATACAAATGGGCATGACGGGGGGTATGTTCCCTATTTTGATGTATACGATCCTGCTACCGGAAGCTGGAATACCCTTGCCGATGCTCCCCGGGCGAGAGATCATTTTCATACTGCGGTGATCAACGGTAAATTATATGCAGCAGGAGGGAGGCTCTCCGGAGGAAATGGAGGTGTTTTTGGCCCGGTAATTCCCGAAGTTGATGTCTATGATTTTGCAACCAATACCTGGTCGACCTTGCCTGCTTCTCAGAATATTCCGACTCCAAGGGCTTCAACGGCTACCGTGGCATTCCAGGGGAAGTTATTCGTAATGGGGGGAGAAGCAGAATCTTCAACGGTATCTTCGGCTTACAATTTAACCGAGATCTATGATCCGGTAAGTAATACCTGGGAAACCGGTCCGGCTATGAATTACGGACGTCATGGTACCCAGGCCATCGTATCAGGACAAGGCATCCATATCACGGCAGGATCGCCCAACAGGGGAGGTGGAAAGCAAAAGAATATGGAGTATCTCAACGTTGATGCCCCGCAGGGAAACCCACTTAATGAGAGTGAATTACTGCTGCCCTCTGAGGTTACTTTTGCCCAGGGAGAGACTAAAATTGTGGACCTGAATGTGGGTAATGGTAATATGGGAATATGGCTCGAAAATATCACTACGGTCGGTGATGATGCTGACCAGTTCGTTGTGGAAACCACGCCTGTTTCCCATCGGTTACTGACCTCCGGATCGAGCTTTAACCTTACTTTGAAACATGCAGGAACAAAGGAAAATGCTAGTGTTCCCCTGGAAATCACCTACAACGGAGGGCAGGTGGCTACAGTTTTTCTCAATGTTGGTGCCACAGGACCTACCGCAGTTGCCGATGCCAGTGTGTTGACTGGTCCGGTGCCATTGGAAGTGAGTTTTACCGGAAGTAATTCTGTCCCCGGTGATAATCCGATTGCCAGTTATTCCTGGGATTTTGGAGATGGAAGCTTTTCAACAGCCGTAGATCCGGTCCATACTTATTCCGCTGCCGGTAATTATACGGTACTTTTGACCGTGACGGATGAATTGGGGTTAACTGACCAGACCAGTCTGCAAATATCGGCAGAAGCAACCGGTCCTGCCGGAGACTTCGTAGAAAGTTTTACCCTGATTAATGCAGATACCGATTCGGAGTTATTAACCCTTACCGAGGGACAAATTGTGGATATTGGTATAGTGGGTGGTGTAGGTTTAAATATCAGGGCAAATACGAATCCTTCGGTAGTAGGCAGTGTAATTCTGGATCTTCAGGGACCGCAAAGTAATAACAGGAAGGAGTCTGTTGCTCCATATACACTTTTTGGAGATTCTTCAGGGGATTATTTTTCTCAGGTGTTGCCCGAAGGGAATTATACCATAACAGCAACTCCGTATAGTGCATCGGGAGGTAACGGAGATCCCGGAACACCCCTAACCATAAACTTCAGTATCGGACAGCCTGTTGGAGCTTCAGGTCCAACAGCAGTAGTCTCATCTGATGTGGCTACAGGAGAAGCTCCGTTAGAAGTGAATTTCACTGGTAGCGGATCCTCTCCCGGAGATCATGCGATAGCCTCCTATGAATGGGATTTCGGGGATGGAGTAACCTCGGCAGAAACAGATCCTGTGCATACCTATGAATCACCAGGACAGTATACAGCAATCCTTACAGTAACTGATGTCCAGGGAAATGCAGATTCAGCATCTAAAACCATAGAGGTATTTTTAACCGGTACCTTTAATACGTATTATGTAAGTAATTCAGGGAACGACGCGAATTCGGGAACAGATCCATCCTCACCCTGGCAAACCCTGGATCAGGTAAACAGCTTTAGCTTTAAGGCCGGAGACACGATTTTATTGGAATCCGGAGGGGTCTTTAGCGGTGGTATCATTCTAAATGCTGACGATGGTTCCGACCCATTGATGCCAAATTTAATAAGTACTTATAACGGAAGTCAGCCGGCAACCATCGAGTCGGGCGACCTGACGGCGATACAGGTGGTAGATCGGGGGGCAATTGAAATAAAGAATTTAGTTTTAAAAGGGAGTGGTCCCAACCAGAATAGCGGATTCGGTATTCTGCTTTTAAACCAGCTGTCCGGCAACCAGAAACTTTCTCATGTACTTGTATCGAATTGCTCCGTTAGCGGTTTTGGAGAATCGGGGATTGCTATTGCCGGTGTTAATGATATCTCCGGATTTGAGGAAGTTACCCTTGAAAATCTAAAGGTATTTGACTGCCGGGATCGTGGAATTACATCAGTTGGGTTTTTTAGTCCTGATAAATTGGGATATTCTCATAGTAATATAACCGTGAATTCCTGTGAGGTCTTTAATATTACTGGCTATGACAAAGGCGAACACTCCGGAAATGGAATCGTGCTCTCGGATGTCCAAAATTCGGTCATAGCGTATTCCACGGTGTACAATTCAGGACAGGGTAACACCAATTGCGGAGGGCCCATGGGTATCTGGTATTACGATGCAGACCAGGTGGTCATTCAATACAATGAAGTTTACGGGATGAATGCCGGTAGAGGCTGTGACGGTGGCGGATTCGACCTGGACGGGGGAGTGACCAACGGAATCATTCAATACAATTATGCTCACGATAATCAGGGCCCAGGAATATTGATAGGTCAGTTTGAAAATTCAAGGACAATGGATAATATCCAGGTGAGATACAACATCCTTGAAAATGATGCCAAAGTCAACCTCGGAGCGATAACACTATTTAATGAAAACCCGGATAAAGCTCCACAGAACATAAGTATTTACAACAATACCGTATATCTTTCCGGGTCAGATGGAAGAACAGACCGTATGGCAGTTTTGGTTACCAACACTCCAAATAGCCTGGGCAGCGGAGTTAACTTCTACAATAATATTTTTGAAGTTCATGGAACCCCCGGACTGGTATCTGTTCCTTCCGGGTCTAATGTTGGATTCTTTGGTAACCTTTATTACGCACCTGATAATTTTACAATAGATTATCTGGGCACCACTTATGGAACACTTGATGCATTCAGAAACACGGGCAATGAGGTGCATAACGGTTCAGACCTGGGCATTACTGCCGACCCATTATTTGATGAACCCGGATCAGGGGTCACTATCGGTATAGGCAATGCACTGGAGAGTTTAACCGGATATAAATTCGGACCGGGTTCTCCGGCAGTAAATGCCGGGCTGGATCTTGAGCAGGATATAGCTCAGATCTCAAATACCGGTGGATTGGATTTTTATGGGAACGCAAACCTTGTTGGGAGCACTCAGGATGCAGGAGCATATGAATTTGAGACGGCAACCGCTGCAGGTCCTGTCGCAATTCTGTCATCAGATGTTACCCAGGGAGAAGCCCCCCTTGAGGTGAATTTTACAGGGAGTGGGTCTGTTCCCGGAGACAGCCCTATTGTAGCCTATAGTTGGGATTTCGGAGACGGGACAACAGCAACGACAGCAGATCCGACGCATACCTTTACTTCGGCAGGCAACTATACAGTGGTCCTTTCTGTAACCGACCAACAGGGGATTGAAGACACAGTAGAAACAGTTATAAATATAACTAACCCTGCACCGGAAGGAGATGCTGTCGTGAGCTTTACCCTGGTGAATGCAGATAATGATACGGATATATTTAACCTGACAGAAGGACAGATCCTTGATGTTAATGAGGTGGGTCAGCTGGGGTTGAATATTCGTGCAAATACGGATCCTCAGGTTGTGGGCAGCGTCATATTCGATCTTCAGGGGCCGGTGAGTACTGCGAAGACAGAATCGGTGGCTCCCTATGCCTTGTTCGGAGATTCATCCGGAAATTATTTTGCCCAAAACTTTCCGGAGGGGTCATACTCCCTTACCGCTACTCCGTATAGTGCTTCCAAAGGCGGGGGGACTGCAGGAACACCCCTTACCCTGAATTTCTCAATCGGAGCGGTTCCCGGAACAAACGGACCTACTGCTCAGGCACTATCCGACTTAATTACCGGAGAGTCGCCACTTCAGGTTTCCTTTACCGGAAGTGGATCCCTGGCCGGAGATGCTCCTATTTCCTCATACAGCTGGGATTTCGGGGACGGGAATACTTCTATGGAGGCAGACCCTGTACATACGTATTCCGCTGCGGGGACCTTCACTGCGGTACTTACCGTAACAGATGATCTCGGGCAACAGGATTCAGATCAGATTGTTATTACAGTTAATGATCCCGCTGTTACGGGACCAACAGCCGTAGCATCTGCAAACATCACCTCAGGAGAGGTTCCCCTCCAGGTTTCCTTTACCGGAAGTGGATCCCTGGCTGGAGATGCTCCATTCGCAGAATTCAGCTGGGATTTCGGGGACGGGAATACTTCTATGGAGGCAGACCCTGTACATACGTATTCCGCTGCGGGGACCTTCACTGCGGTACTTACCGTAACAGATGATCTCGGCCAACAGGATTCAGATCAGATTGTTATTACAGTTAATGACCCCGCTGTTACGGGACCAACAGCCGTGGTATCGGCAAACCTCACCTCAGGAGAAGTTCCCCTCGAGGTTTCCTTTACCGGTAGTGGATCCCTTGCCGGAGATACTCCAATTGTAGAATACAGCTGGGATTTTGGTGATGGCAATACCTCCTCTGAGGCAGACCCTGTTCATACCTATACTTCTGCAGGGACCTTCACTGCAGTGCTTACCGTAACAGATGGGCAAGGACTTTCCTCTTCTGATGAATTAATGATCACTACCACAGTTTCTAATGTTAACGGACCTGTTGCTGTAGCCGTATCAGATCTTGACACCGGGGAAGCACCTCTAACTATAAATTTCTCAGGTTCAGGTTCTCTTGCAGGAGATAACGCAATTACAGGTTATTCGTGGAATTTCGGGGATGGCAATTTTTCAGGATTAGCTGATCCAACACATACTTATGAGGTTCCGGGGAGCTATACAGCAGTACTTACTGTAACCGATGAATCCGGGTTAGATGATGTGGATCAGATCGATATTCTGGTTACAGACCCGGTTCAGGACATGATGGAAATTATCGGTTATACGCTGGTGAATGCAGAAACCGATACTGATATTCTTGATCTTACCGAAGGCCTGCAGATCGATGCTTCACAGTTTGCAACCAATTCGCTCAATATCCGGGCCAATCCGGGAACAGTAGCTGTAGGCAGCGTTGTGCTTACAATTTCAGGAGCGGTGAATTACAACCGTGTAGAGTCGGTGGCACCCTACGCCTTATTTGGAGATTCCAACGGGAATTATTTCGGACAGAGTATGCCGGCGGGTAACTATACCCTTACTGCAGTTCCATATGCACTCTCCGGAGCCGGGGGAGCACAAGGGAATTCACTGTCTCTTAATTTTAGCATTGTTCAGATTCAATCCAAGTTTGTTTCTTCAGCTAATGATGATGAAACACCCCTGCCTGAGACAACCAACATCATCATTTATCCCAATCCGGCAAGATCAGTTGTTCATATTTCAGGTTTGAAGCTGAGTCCTGGTATTACAGACGGGGAATTTGGGCTTTTTGATATGAATGGAAGGCGCATATTGAAATATACACCATCCGAGGTGTATAATGCAGGGTTGTATTCCATTCCCCTGGATGGAGTTCAAAATGGAAGTTATTTGCTGCGTTTTGTAAATGGGCAGGGAACTCTGTTCTCAAAACAGATTATTATAGGAAAATAACGCGATTTATAGGTATTAAAATATTCGTACTATTTATAGCACTGAACTATTCGGTAATTTTCTATGGAACGTAGTATTTGAGCTTTTAAACAACTATTATTCAATATATTAACGACAATAATTGTGGTACATCGATAAACCCGTTTTGAAGTTCATAATCTACATGCTTTCGATTAATTTTGGTGTTTCCTCACCTGATCCCTGCTGTTTGTTGATTAATTACAGTTTAAGGCAACAGGTATATGAATAGAATTTTACGCTTCCCCTTTCAATGGATTTCCGGTGGCTTGTACTGCAATTGGATTCCCTTATTACTTGCAGTTCTTGTGGTTTTGATTTCCACAGGCGTGGTAACGGGTCAAACCATAAGTTTCGGTCAGACCGGTCTGCAGGGAGAATCCATTGTAAACCCGACTTCTCTGAGTTTTGGCCCTAATGGAAAGCTTTATGTTTCTCAACAGAACGGTACGCTATGGGAATTTACAGTAGCCAGGGATACTTCTGCCCCGGGTTCGGGAAATTATTCTGTGGTGGAATCCAAGACCATAACCCTCATTAAAAATGCTACCCCTAACCACAATGATGATGGGACACAAAATACGACAAGTATAAGACAGATCACCGGTATCCTGGCTACAGGAACACCGGAGAATCCAATACTGTATGTTACTTCGTCTGATTGGCGGATAGGAGGTGGAGGAAGTTTGGGTAACGACACCAACCTGGATACGAATTCCGGAATTCTTTCTCGTTTGAAATGGAACGGGCAGCAATGGGAAAAGGTGGACCTGGTAAGAGGCTTACCGAGATGCGAGGAAAATCACTCGACCAACGGGATGGATATCTTCTCTTCAAACGGACAGGATTATTTACTGGTACAGCAGGGAGGAAATACAAACATGGGAGCACCCTCCAACAACTTTGCAGGGTCTTCGGAGTTCTTTTTGGCCGGAGCCTTGTTAATTGTGAACCTGTCCCAGATACAGGAGATGGAGAGTTCCAATGGAGGGCCATTTACAGACCCCAGAACTGGAACGGCCTATATTTATGATCTTCCTACCCTCAATGATCCGGAGCGCCCGGATATCACTAATGCGAGCCCTTCCTTTCCGTATGGGCCACAACATCCGATGTATAACGCGACCATAGACCTGGGCGATCCTTTTGGAGGAAACAATGGTTTAAATCAGGCTTTTCCGGAGCCTGGTGGACCGGTACAGATCTTTGCCCCGGGTTTCAGAAATGCCTATGATGTCGTGGTAACATCTTCCGGAAAAATATATACCAGCGATAACGGGCCGAATAAGGGATGGGGTGGTCCGCCTGCCATATATGACAATACCGGTACACTAAAGGGAGATGACAGCAATACCACTTATAACAGTCAGCAGGGAGATTATGTAACCAACCAGTTTAACATTACCAACGGGGTTTCTCATGGGGATCAGTTGCATCTTATTGGAAATATAACTGATGGAAATGGAACCTATTATGGGGGGCACCCGGTACCCGTAAGAGCCTTCCCGGATAAGGCAGGCATCTATAAGTATTCTTATGACGGGAGTACTTGGATAGAACAGGGAAGTTATGCTTTTGCTGATCTCCTTTCGGGAGTATCAGGGTATCTCAATCAGTCTTTCACTTTAGCAGACTTTCCTTCAGATCCGCGGCAAGGTGATTATACCACAGACGACATTAACGATCCCAGTCTTAATATCCTTGATATTGTGAATTCTTCCACAAATGGTATCAGCGAATATACGGCAACCAATTTCGGGGGGGCTATGACCGGAGATCTTATTACAGCCTCCTTCAACGGAAGTATAAACCGGTACAAAACGGATGCTACCGGAAGTGGTCTGATCTTAAAAAACAATGCTTTTCTCAGTGGTTTCGGAAGTCAACCACTGGATGTGGTCGCCCTTGGTGATAATGCAATTTTTCCGGGTACCATATGGGCGGTGACCTACGGGGCAGATAATGTCACTATTTTTGAACCTGCAGATTTCGGGAACTGTATTCAACCCGAAGATCCGGAATATGATGCAAGTCTGGACTACGATAATGATGGGTTTACCAACGGAGATGAGATAGCCAATGGTACCAATCCCTGTTCTGCCGGGAGTCAGCCCACCGATAATGATAATGATAAGATCTCAGACCTTTCAGATCCTGATGATGATAATGACGGTATCCCGGATCTGGAAGATGCCTTTGCCATCGATCCTCAAAATGGATTATCTACGTCCTTGCCCCTGAGTTATCCATTTTGGAATAATGATCCGGGGACAGGTTTCTTTGGATTGGGATTTACAGGTCTGATGCTGGACCCGACCGGTAACACAGACTACCTGGATCAGTTTGATGAGACGAATATTTCCTTTGGGGGTGCCGCCGGCAAGGCTACAGTAGATCAGGTAGATGATGGAGAGGCCCTGCAAGGTGTTAATAACCAGAAGTATGCCTTCCAGTTTGGCGTAGCCGCAGACACTTCTTCACCTCCTTTTACGATTCAAACCGCCATAGAAACTCCTTTTGATGGTTTTCCTCCGCAGCCAGGCCAGGAATATGGTATTTATATTGGCACCGGAGACCAGGATAATTATTTTAAAATGGTGCTGGATGACGGCGCGGATCCAAATGATGATACCTACGGAATAACGCTCCTGCTGGAAGAGGGGGGTACGGTGATTTCCAGTCAGAATTTTGATGTCGCGGGTTTAATTTCTGCCAATGCAGTGACCTTTTACCTGAGTATAGATCCTGCTCAGAATACGGTAAATTCATATTATTCTCTGGATGGTGGAGGGGTAATCATGCCTCTGGGGTTACCGGTTACTCTTCCGGCCTCTTTCCTGGACCCATCCGATGCTCAGGGGATGGCTGTAGGTATTATTAGTACCAGTGGAGGAGCAGGAACCTATACCGCCACATGGGACTACCTGAATATTACCCTGGATGAGCCAGGAGTGCTGCAGGCAAATTCCCAAACATTCTCTTTCGGAACCCTGGCCATAAACGGAGAGGCAAATAGCTTATCCCTGGAGGTAACCAACCAGGGAGGAGCAACAGATCAGGCCATAACAATTTCAGACCTTATCTTTTCCGGCCCTGATAGTACACTTTTTTCGACCAATGCGGTTTTACCTCTTCAGGTAGGTCCCGGGGAAACAAAGATCATTCCTGTAACCCTGACTCCGGACGACACTGCAAGATTGGTGAGTGCTCAACTTGATGTGGTTCATGATGGAGCTAACTCACCCTTACAGGTTACCCTGGAGGGCGAATTGACGGATATTTTGAATACTACTGTTATCCGTATTAATTCCGGAGGGGCTGCAGAAAATTATGAAGGCAAAGCGTTTGCCGCCGATCAGTATTTTTCTTCAGGAAAGGTTTACAGCAATACCAAAGCCCTGGTTTCTCCTCTGTTGAGTACCGAACGTACCGCCTCCAGTCCTCCTCAATTGTTTTATAATATTCCCGTGGAAAATGGTACTTACGAGGTAAACCTCTATTTTTCTGAAATCTACTGGGGCGCCACCGGTGGTGGTAACGGAGGTGTAGGAAGCAGAGTTTTTGATGTGATTGTGGAGGGGGACCTTGTGTTGGATAATTTTGACATTTTTGCTGAGGTAGGTGCAGAAACCCTGGTTGTTAAATCATATAACGTAACGGTTACTGATGGCGAGATCAGCCTGCTATTTGATGCCAGCTCAGCTGTTGGAGGTGTGAATCAGCCAAAAATTTCAGCTATTGAAATTTTCAGTGCAAGCAATCAGGTACCGATTGCTAAGATCGGGGCCTCGGTAACATCTGGAAATGCCCCTTTGACAGTCAATTTTACCGGGGAAGACTCCCTGGATGATGATGGAATTGTAAGCTATGAATGGGATTTTGGAGATGGATCAACTTCCTCAGAGGCCAATCCTTCCCATATTTATTTATCAGAAGGCACTTTTACGGTATCCCTTACCGTAATGGATTCCAGAGGTGCCACCAATGCTGTAACTACAGAAATACAAGTAGGGCCGTCCCAAAGTAATGATGGGTATAAGCTATTGCTGAATGCCGGAGGAGGATCGGTAACCTATGAAGGGAAAGTTTTTCAACAGGATGAATATTTTACAGGAGGGAAAACCTATACCAATCCCGATGCCCTTGTCCCGGAATTACTGAAGACTGAACGAAGCGCTTCTCCCCCGGAGTTTTCATATCAAATTCCTGTGGTCAATGGTACTTATCAGGTAATTCTTCATTTTGCTGAAATCTATTGGGGCGCCACAGGAGGTGGCAGTGGAGGAGTTGGAAAACGAGTCTTCGATGTCTTTCTGGAGGGAAATATTGTCCTTGACAATTATGACATTTACGCCGACGTAGGAGCGGAAACAATAGCCTCCAAATCCTTTACTACAGAGGTTACAGACCAAAACCTGGATCTGTATTTCTCGGCTTTGGCTGCCAACGGGGGGGTAAATCAGCCCAAGATTTCTGCAATTGAGATCTATGGGATCGATAACGGTCAGTTCAGCCCGATTACCATAACTTCGATTCCCGAACAGGTAAATAAGCCGGGAGACCTTGCTGATATAACTGTGGCCGCGGTTGGGGGAGATCCGGCAAAAGCGTTTATGTACAGCTTGACCGGCCAACCGGAAGGTATTCTTATAGACTCTTTAAGCGGTAAGATTTCAGGTGAGATATCTCAAAATGCCCTTACCGGTGGTCCAGCCTCAGATGGGATACACCAGGTTGTGGTAACTGTAAATAAGGAGGGGTCTCAACCTTCAGAAGAAAATTTCCAATGGACGGTTTCTAACGGACCTGAGGCTGTAGCATCGGCCGACACACTTTCAGGTCCTGCTCCTTTCCAGGTTGCTTTCTCCGGGTTAAATTCTTCTTCAGTAAATGGAGTGATATCAGGTTATGAATGGGACTTTGGGGATGGTGTTTCTTCCACGGAGGCCAATCCAACACATGTCTATACCAGCAATGGTTCGTATGCAGCCGTATTAACTGTAACTGATGAGCTGGGATTAACGGATTCAGACACTATGAATGTAAATGTTGCCCCTGTTTCGGGTGCTTTTGAGTTACGTATTAACGCAGGAGGGGTACAATTAGACTATGAAGGCAATACCTTTTTCGGGGACCAGGGTTTTACGGGAGGATACGTTTACACAAATGCCTCTGCATTGGTTCCGGAACTCTTAAAATCGGAGCGAACTGCCGGTAGTCAGTTAGGCTACAATATAGCCGTTCCGAATGGGGAGTATACGGTTAATTTGTACTTCGCTGAGATATATTGGGGAGCTACAGGAGGCGGTTCAGGAGGCGTGGGAAGCCGGGTGTTTGACGTTTCACTGGAAAATACGTTGGTTTTGGATAATTTCGATATTATCGCCGAAGCTGGAGCAGCCGAAACCCTGGTAGTGAAATCATTTAACGTAACTGTAAGTGATGGTCAGCTGAATTTATTTTTTGATTCGTCCTCTGCTGCCGGAGGGGTGAACCAACCAAAAATATCAGCCATTGAAATCCTCAGTAATGTAGCTGATCCGATCACCCTTTCCCAGATACTGAACCAGGTAAATAAGGTCGGAGATCAGATTGATATCGCCGTTGAAGCCTCGGGAGGAGACCCTCAACAAAATTTTAATTATTCCATTAGTGGTCAGCCGGAAGGCGTGGATATAGAACCCACGAACGGACAGATCTTCGGAGTGGTATCTGAAAATGCCCTGACCGGAGGGCCGGCGGGTGATGGGGTGCATAATGTAACGGTATCGGTGACCAAGAGTGGATCTCAACCTGTGGATGAAGTTTTTCAATGGATTATAAGTAATGGTCCTGTTGCAGTAGCAGAGGCTGATACCCTTTCAGGAGTTGTGCCGTTGGAAATAAATTTTTCAGGATCAAATTCTACTGCTGGTTTGGGTTCTGTTCAAACGTACAGCTGGGACTTTGGCGATGGGGTAACGGATAGCATTGCCGATCCGCTGCATACCTACCAGGCCTCGGGAATATACACGGCTGTACTCACGGTAACCGACAGTGTGGGCTTAAGCGATACAGACTCCCTTGAGATCACGGTGACCGATCCGCTGGTCGGACCAACCGCCCTGGCGGCTGCAGATGTGCAAAGCGGGGAAGCCCCATTGGAGGTAAACTTTACCGGCAGTGGTTCAACATCGGGAGGACAACCGATCACGGCATACAGCTGGGACTTTGGCGATGGGGTTACAGATAGCATTGCCGATCCGCTGCATACCTACCAGGCTTCGGGAATATACACGGCTGTACTCACGGTAACCGACAGTGTGGGCTTAAGCGATACAGACTCCCTTGAGATCACGGTGACGGATCCGCTGGTTGGACCAACCGCCCTGGCGGCTGCAGATGTGCAAAGCGGGGAAGCCCCATTGGAGGTAAACTTTACCGGCAGTAGTTCAACATCGGGAGGACAACCGATCACGGCATACAGCTGGGACTTTGGCGATGGGGTTACAGATAGCATTGCCGATCCGCTGCATACCTACCAGGCCTCGGGAATATATACGGCCATACTCACGGTAACCGACAGTGTGGGCTTAAGCGATACAGACTCCCTTGAGATCACGGTGACGGATCCGCTGGTCGGACCAACCGCCCTGGCTGCTGCAGATGTGCAAAGCGGGGAAGCCCCATTAGAGGTGACCTTTACCGGTAGTGGTTCAACATCGGGAGGACAACCGATCACGGCATACAGCTGGGACTTTGGAGATGGGGTCACGGATAGCATTGCCGATCCGCTGCATACCTACCAGGCCTCGGGAATATACACGGCTGTACTTACGGTAACTGACAGTGTGGGCTTAAGCGATACAGACTCCCTTGAGATCACGGTGACCGATCCACTGGTTGGACCAACCGCCCTGGCGGCTGCCGATGTGCAAAGCGGGGAAGCCCCATTGGAGGTGACCTTTACCGGCAGTGGTTCAACATCGGGAGGACAACCGATCACGGCATACAGCTGGGACTTTGGCGATGGGGTTACGGATAGCATTGCCGATCCGCTGCATATCTACCAGGCCTCGGGAATATACACGGCTGTACTTACGGTAACTGATAGTGTGGGCTTAAGCGATACAGACTCCCTTGAGATCACGGTAACCGATCCGCTGGTTGGACCAACCGCCCTGGCGGCTGCAGATGTGCAAAGCGGGGAAGCCCCATTGGAGGTGACCTTTAGCGGCAGTAGTTCAACATCGGGAGGACAACCGATCACGGCATACAGCTGGGACTTTGGCGATGGGGTAACGGATAGCATTGCTGATCCGTTGCATACCTACCAGGCCTCGGGAATATACACGGCTGTACTCACGGTAACTGACAGTGTGGGCTTAAGCGATACAGACTCCCTTGAGATCACGGTGACCGATCCGCTGGTTGGACCAACCGCCCTGGCGGCTGCAGATGTGCAAAGCGGGGAAGCCCCATTGGAGGTGACCTTTAGCGGCAGTAGTTCAACATCCGGTGGACAACCGATCACGGCATACAGCTGGGACTTTGGCGATGGGGTCACGGATAGCATTGCCGATCCGCTGCATACCTACCAGGTTTCAGGAATATATACGGCTGTACTCACGGTAACCGACAGTTTAGGCTTAAGCGATACAGACTCCCTTGAGATCACGGTGACGGATCCGCTGGTCGGACCAACCGCCCTGGCTGCTGTAGATGTGCAAAGCGGGGAAGCCCCATTAGAGGTAAACTTTACCGGTAGTGGTTCAACATCGGGAGGACAACCGATCACGGCATACAGCTGGGACTTTGGCGATGGGGTTACAGATAGCATTGCCGATCCGCTGCATACCTACCAGGCTTCGGGAATATACACGGCCGTACTCACGGTAACCGACAGTGTGGGCTTAAGCGATACGGACTCCCTTGAGATCACGGTGACCGATCCGCTGGTTGGACCAACCGCCCTGGCGTCTGCAGATGTGCAAAGCGGGGAAGCCCCATTGGAGGTGACCTTTAGCGGCAGCGGTTCAACATCGGGAGGACAACCGATCACGGCATACAGCTGGGACTTTGGCGATGGGGTCACGGATAGCATTGCTGATCCGCTGCATACCTACCAGGCCTCAGGAATATACACGGCCGTACTCACGGTTACTGACAGTTTGGGCTTAAGCGATACGGACTCCCTTGAGATCACAGTGACCGATCCGCTGGTTGGACCAACGGCAGTGGTTGTTTCTGATGTGAAATCCGGGGAAGCTCCCCTGGAAGTAAGTTTTAGTGGTAGCGGGTCGCTTCCAGGGACTAACCCCATCATCAGTTATAACTGGGATTTTGGGGATGGAATAAGTGATACCCTTCCGGATCCGGTCCATATTTATGAAGCAACAGGAATGTTTACAGCTGTGCTTACGGTGACGGATAGTATCGGATTAAGCGATTCAAACTTTGTAAAGGTGCGGGTAACCGAACCTGGATTAACCTCAGAAGTAGTTAGTTTTACACTTGTTAACGCAGACACCGATACCGATCTTTTTGAGCTGGTAGATGGAAGCGTCATTGATCTCAGCACCTTAGGTGGCGCAGGATTAAATATCCGGGCAAACACCGCTCCTGCAGAGGTTGGAAAAGTAATTTTTGAGCTTCTGGGTCCTAATGCTACCACTTCCACCCAGCAAAAAATACCCTATGCTCTTTTTGGTACAAAGAATTCGGATTACCGATCGGGAATCCTGTCTCCGGGTACACATACATTAACCGCTACGCCTTATGAAACAGGAGGTAATGCACCACCGGGATTGGCCTTAACAGTAAACTTCAGCGTTGTAAATGTTCAAACCAAATCCGGCTCAGAGGCTGATTTGAACTCATTGACCTCAAATAGTATTACTTCTGGAATGATAGTCATGTACCCGAACCCGGCCAATAGCCTGGTCCATATTTCCGGATTGAATCCGCCTTCTGTATCAGGTAATACCATTTTCCATATCCATGATCTGAAAGGGAGTCTGGTGAAATCCTTAAATGGAACAGACTGGTACAGAAACAGCGAGTACCAGCTTCCGGTTGATGATCTGCAACAGGGCATCTACATCCTTAGTCTTGAAAATGGGGGGGATTTGTATTTCAGTCAGCGACTGGTCATAAAAAAATAGCTTCAGGACAGAACAGAAAATTATCATTTATGCAATCGGGATACAATTTAATGCGAAGTGTTTACCTTTATTCGCTGAATTGTTCCAAATTTGTACGCTATGCTAAATGAATTAAAGCAATATTACGGGCATCTTTTTGAGGAAGAGCTCATCAACGAGATCAATAAGGTAGGCACCTATAAGGAGGTTCCCGCAGGAAGTAAGCTCATCGAGATCGGCGATTACGTGAAATCCATGCCGCTCCTGGTTTCAGGAGCCATAAAGATCATGAGGGAAGATGCGGATGGGGATGAACTGCTGCTTTATTTTTTGGAAAGGGGAGATACCTGTGCAATGACTATGACTTGTTGTATGGGGAGTCATAAAAGTGAGATCCGGGCAATTGCCGAGAAAGATACACGCCTGATTATGATTCCTGTGCAAAAGATGGAGGAATGGATGGCAAAATACCAATCCTGGAGATCCTTTGTGCTGGAGAGTTACCAGTCCAGACTTAATGAAATGCTGGAAACTATCGATACCATTGCCTTTCTTAAAATGGACGAACGACTTATGAAGTACCTTCGCGATCGCGCCAAGATCGTCCAGGATGACTGCCTGGAAACCACCCACCAGGAAATTGCTTACGACCTGCATACTTCAAGGGTTGTCATTTCCCGCCTGTTAAAAGCGCTGGAGAAAGAAGGTAAAATCAAATTACACAGAAACCAGATCAAGGTGGTCGATCTTTAAGATCACAAGTGTAACCATTGTTACTGTAACGGTTTCTTTCGGGATCTATATTTGCTCCTGAAATAAAACTATGATATGGACATATTACACCTTATTCTGGGATACCTTGGGGCGCTTACAATAGGAGTTGTTTTGGGACTGATTGGCGGAGGGGGTTCGATCCTGACCGTTCCTGTTCTCGTATATCTATTGGCTATCGAGCCCGTAATTGCTACGGCATATTCCCTTTTTATTGTTGGGACCACCTCCCTGGTGGGTGCTGTAAAGAATATGAAAAAGGGACTTGTGGACTTTAAGACGGCCCTTGTTTTTGCAGTTCCGGCTTTTATTGCGGTTTATGCAACAAGAAAATACCTGGTTCCTGCCATCCCTGAAGAAATATTTACCCTGGGCGATTTCACCATGACCCGGGATGTGGGTATCATGATCTTTTTTGCGATCATTATGCTGCTTGCTTCAGTATCCATGATACGCGGCAGAAAGGATCAGGATATCGAAGGGGAACAAGCCGTGTCTTATAATTACCCTCTCATTATTTTGGAAGGAGCTGTAGTAGGCGTACTAACAGGAATTGTGGGTGCCGGCGGCGGTTTCCTTATTATTCCGGCTCTGGTGCTGTTGGCAAAGCTGCCTATGAAACGGGCCGTGGCCACCTCCCTGCTTATTATTTCGATAAAGTCGCTGATCGGCTTTATCGGGGATGTGGAGAATCTGGATATCGACTGGAATTTCCTGATCAGTTTCACGTTGGTTTCTGTTGTGGGGATCTTTTTAGGTATCTGGCTCAATAAATTTATTGAAGGAGGTAAACTCAAGAAATCCTTTGGTTGGTTTGTATTGATCATGGGAGTTTATATTATCCTAAAAGAATTACTCTGATAAATACCCGGATAAAATTTTTAAAAGGCTGATGAATATCAGCCTTTTTTTATTTCCAGGATTTCACCTTTGTAACAATTGATACTGCAAAACAATTTAGGGGGTAATAGCTTTACCAGACAATTATTAAATCATGAAGAATTATGAAAATTGAACAGATTTATACGGGTTGCCTTGCACATGCGGCTTATTATATAGAAAGTGATGGCGAAGCAGCTATTTTTGATCCTTTACGTGAAGTACAGCCATATCTTGATCGTGCGGTTGAGGATGGGGCCAGGATCAAATATGTTTTTGAAACCCACTTCCATGCCGATTTTGTAAGCGGACATTTGGATCTCAGGAAAAAAACCGGGGCCGATATTGTGTTCGGACCCACGGCAAAACCGGGATACGAGGCTATTATCGCAAAAGACGGACAGGTATTTCAGGTAGGTAAATATAAAATTAAGGTGCTGCACACCCCCGGGCATACCATGGAGAGCACCACCTATCTGCTGATCGATGAACATGGAAAGGAACATGGAATTATAACCGGGGATACCTTATTTATTGGGGATGTGGGCAGACCTGACCTTGCGCAACATGTTGTCGAGGACCTGACAGAAGAAAAACTGGCCGGTTATTTGTACGAATCCCTGAGAAATAAGATCATGCCTTTGCCGGATGATCTCATTGTTTATCCAAATCACGGGGCGGGTTCTGCCTGTGGAAAAATGATGAGTAAAGAAACCACGGATACCCTGGGGAATCAGAAGGCTACAAATTATGCGCTGAGGGCGGATATGACCAAAGAAGAGTTTATTGACGAATTGCTAACCGGATTGACCACCCCTCCCGGATACTTTCCGCAAAATGTACTGATGAATATTAAAGGTTATGACAGCTTCGATCAGGTAAGGGATCGGGCGGAAACCCCTATGAGTCCTGAGGAGTTCGAAATGACGGCCAATGCTTCCCAGGCTCTTGTTCTGGATACAAGAGCGGACGAAGAATTTGCAAAGGGTTTTATTCCCAACAGTATTAATATTGGTTTAAAGGGCAATTTTGCCCCCTGGGTAGGAGAAATGATCCCTGATGTGAAACAGGAGATTCTGCTGATTGCTGAACCCGGAAAGGAAGAAGAAGCGATTACCAGATTGGCCAGGGTGGGGTATGATGGTGTTATCGGGTACCTCGATGGAGGCTTCCAAAGCTGGAAAGATGCTGGTAAGGAAGTTGATCGTGTAGAGCGACTGGATGTAAGTAGCTTTGAAAATATTTTCAACGATGATATACCGGTTTTCGATGTCCGAAAAAAGAGCGAATTCGATTCGGAACATCTTATGGGTGCTGAAAATATTCCGCTGAATGAGATCAATAAGCACCTTGCTGAATTCCCAAGGAATAAGAAGTTCTACCTGCATTGTGCAGGGGGCTACAGAAGCATGATCGCGGCTTCTATACTTAAACAAAGAGGATGGGATAACTTTGCAGATCTTCGCGGAGGATTTGATAGGATCAAGGAATCAAACTTGCCTAAGTCTGATTATATATGCCCTACAACCTTGCTTTAAACCTATAATGCCAGGTGTTTCAAGGTTGTTTGAAAGGCTCCGGATTTCCGGGGCCTTTTTTCTGCGGTTTTCTGTGTAACCAATGTTACTGGCCAAAGTGCTTCCGCATCTTAATTTTACATCAAAATTAAAAGCAAAACTTTTTATGAGAATTGAACAAATATATACCGGATGCCTGGCGCAGGGCGCTTATTACATAGAAAGCAATGGTGAAGTTGCAATTATTGATCCGCTGCGGGAAGTTAAACCTTATATGGATAAGGCTAAAGCCGATGGTGCAAAGATCAAATATATCTTTGAAACCCACTTCCACGCCGATTTTGTCAGCGGTCACCTCACCTTGTCTAAACAAAGTGGCGCCCCTGTGATTTATGGCCCGCTGGCGAACCCATCATTCGATGCGGTTATCGCCCAAGATGGACAGGAGTTTGCTCTTGGAAAAATAACCATTAAGGTATTGCATACACCGGGACATACCATGGAGAGTACCACTTACCTCCTGAGAGATGAAGAGGGGAAAGATCACGCAATTTTCACGGGTGACACCTTATTTCTGGGAGATGTGGGCAGACCGGATTTGGCACAAAAAGCTGCCGATATGACCCAGGAGGATCTTGCCGGTACCCTGTTTGACAGTTTAAGAAACAAGATTATGCCATTAGCAGATGAAGTCATCGTTTATCCTGCGCATGGAGCAGGGTCTGCATGTGGTAAGAATATGATGAAGGAAACGGTGGATACCCTCGGGAATCAAAAAAACATGAATTATGCCCTGAGAGCAGATATGACCAGGGAAGAGTTTATTGAGGAGGTTACAGATGGATTATTACCACCACCAAAATATTTCCCACTGAACGTAAAAATGAATAAAGAAGGATACGAGGATATTGATGACGTTCTTGAAAGAGGGATGCAGGCTCTTGATGCAGAGGCTTTTGAACACCTGGCCAATGAAACAGGGGCATTGGTGCTCGATGTCAGGAATCAGGCGGAATTCGCCAAAGGTCATGTGCCAAGATCGATATTTATAGGACTGGATGGCGACTTTGCACCATGGGTAGGTGCTTTAATAGCCGATGTAGCCCAACCGATACTGTTGGTGGTAGAGGAAGAGAAAGTGGAAGAGGCAGTAACCCGGTTATCCCGTGTGGGATTTGATAAAACCCTTGGATATCTCAAGGGTGGGTTCAACGCCTGGAAGTTGGCTGCTAAGGAATACGATACCGTTGATTCTGTACCTGCCTCTAATTTCAGGGAGGTCATGGAGGACAACCCAATTCCGGTTATCGATGTCAGACGTAAGAGCGAGTACCTTTCTGAACGGGTAGTAAATGCCGAAAATGCGCCATTGGATTTTTTGAATGAGCATTTAAAGGAAATGCCGGAAGGTCAGAATTTCTTTGTGCATTGTGCCGGAGGCTATAGAAGTATGATCGCTGCCTCTATATTGAAAAGCCGTGGGATTCATAACCTGATCAACGTCGAAGGAGGTTTCAAAGCGATCAAGGAGGTCGGAGCTCCGGTTACGGATTATGTTTGTCCTTCTACGCTCAATTAACAGAGTTGTGTAACTATTGTTACTGTGCATAGTTTGATATTGAAGTACCTTGGTAAAGGATTAATAGGTTGGAGGCCCTTGAGAACGATTTTGCAATGTCGGGCCTCTCAATTCACAGATTGATCATTATTGGTTGGATTGGGAAGTAGTTAGGTTTTACCTGACTGCTTCCTTTTTAAATGTCAGGATAAAATGATTTTAGATACACTACGCGAACTGCTTTTTTCTCCCGGATCGGATCAGGTAAAGGTTTTATCACCGGAAGATTATAAAAGGAGAATTTCAAATGGAAATGCAGTGATTATAGATGTGCGAACCAAAAGAGAATACCTGGAAGGGCATATTGAAGGTGCTAGAAACCTGGATATTTTTCAAACCGGGAAGTTTCAGTCCCAATGTGAGCTACTCAACAGGGAGCAGCCGGTTTACATTTATTGCAGATCAGGTAATCGCAGCAGGAGGGCTTCCAAAATGTTATCCCGGATGGGATTTAAGGAGATATATGATCTGAAAGGTGGAATCTTGAACTGGTATTGAAAAGGATTCATGAGAACAAGAATAATAATTCAGAATCTGAAATGTGGCGGGTGCGCCAAATCCATCTTATCCAGGCTTTCAGGGGAGAAAGATATCCTCCATACTGAAGTAATACTGGAAGAGCATACGGTGTTGGTGGAACATGAGTTGTCGGAAACGCCTTTGCGGGTCAAATCGGTTTTAAAGCAATTGGGATACCCCTCGGTAGAAGAGGAAAATGGCATTCTTCAGAAGGCCAGGTCAGTGGTGAGCTGTGCAAGTGGGAAGATAAAGTCTTCAGAATGATCTATTCAGGCTTAAAAGGCTAACAAATATCATAATTTGCCTTTTTCTAATTCACTAATTTAGAAACAATTAAAACATACTGATATGAAATATCAAGTGCTCATTATAGGTGGTGGGACCGCGGGTTTGATGACTGCAGCCCAATTGAAAAAGGCAAATAAAGATTTGAATATCGCATTAATTGAACCTTCAGAAACACATTATTATCAGCCCGCATGGACGCTGGTTGGTGCTGGAACTTATGATTTTGAGAATACCGCTCGTCCCACCAAAAATTTTATACCCAAAGGGGTAACCTGGATAAAGGACCGTGCGACCGGATTCGATGCGCCAAACCAAATAGTTAAAACAGCCGAATCGGGAGATATCGGGTATGAATACCTGGTGGTGGCACCGGGGTTGGTGATGGACTATGATAGAATTGAGGGGTTAGCCGAGGCTATAGATAAAGGGGTGGTATGCAGCAATTATACCGACCCTAAGCATACCTGGGAGGTATTAAAGAATTTTAAGGGAGGCAATGCCATTTTTACTCAACCTTCCGGGGCCATAAAATGTGGAGGAGCACCTCAGAAAATAGCATATCTCGCAGCCGATTATGTGAGAAAACACGGATTGCAATCCAAAACCAACCTGGCGTTCTTAACCCCTGGTACAACCATTTTCGGGGTCAAGGAGATTCGCGAAACGCTTCTTAAGGTGATCGACAGGTATGGCATGATCTTCAAGCCGCATATGGAGCCGGTAAAAATAGATGGAAAAAAGCAGAAAATATGGTTCAAATACAATGGTCCGGAGGATAAAAAACCGCTGTTTGACGGAACGGGAAAATTAGAAGGGAAGGAACTGGAAAATGGTCTTATTGAGATGCATTTTGATATGCTTCATCTCGCCCCGCCCCAGGCTGCCCCTGAATTTATAAGGACTTCAGATCTGGTTAATGATGGAGGTTGGTTGGAAGTGGATCAATATTCCATGCAGCATAAGAAATATGCCAATATTTTCGGACTTGGAGATGTGGCCGGGCTACCTACCGCCAAAACCGGGGCTGCCATCAGAAAACAAGTACCCGTTGTAGTTGATAACATCCTGAAACTCATTGCGAGTAAACAGGCAGATAATCACTCCTATAACGGATATAGTTCCTGCCCCCTGGTTACGGCTTATGGAAAGATGGTATTGGCTGAGTTTGATTACGACGGAAACTTTACCCCGGACCCCAAACTAAAGCAAATGCTCATCAGCGATTCTTCAAAAGAGCACTGGAGATTGTGGATGCTCAAAAAATATATGCTTCCATATCTGTATTGGAATAAGATGCTTAAAGGGGAAAAAGTCTGAGACCTCGAAAGTATAGTTAAAGGGTGGCCAGGGAGTCACCCTTTTTTATTCCCCCCTGGCATAGGTAACCTATGTTACAGACTCAACAGCTATTTTCTCCTTTATTTGCAATAAAATATTACTCATTTATGGAATGGATTTATGAACCCTGGCCCTGGTACGTTTCCGGGCCTATGATCGCAGTGATCATGCTGCTGTTGTTGATGGCAGGAAAAAATTTCGGGATGTCTGCCAATTTAAGAACCTTTTGTACCATTGCCGGTGCCGGGAAAACCAATGATTTCTTTCGTTTCGACTGGAAATCACAACGATGGAATTTACTCCTGGTCGCGGGTGCGGTAATGGGTGGATTTCTTGCCAATACCGTCTTAAGCAGGGATACAAAAGTAAATATAAATGAAGATGTAG
This sequence comes from Robertkochia flava, assembly GCF_020166515.1. Taxonomy (GTDB): domain Bacteria; phylum Bacteroidota; class Bacteroidia; order Flavobacteriales; family Flavobacteriaceae; genus Robertkochia; species Robertkochia flava. Next base: position 266,287 of record NZ_JAINZT010000007.1, read on the forward strand.
TCGTAGAGCTTCAGAATATGGGATTTGAGAGCGCTGGGGATGCCTATCTTCCGACGGAAATATTTTCGAATGATGTTTTTGGTCAGCCCATAACGCTCGGGCTACTGCTTCTGGGCGGATTTCTTGTGGGATTTGGAGCAAGATATGCAGGGGGGTGTACTTCGGGTCACGCGATCTCAGGAATGAGTGACCTTCAGCTGCCATCTCTGATCGCTGTGATCGGTTTCTTTGCCGGAGGCTTGATCATGATCAACCTGTTGTTCCCCCTGATTTTCTAAGAACTAAAAATGAAACGAATGAAAAGAGGAATTTTTTATATCCTGATAGGGGTGATCTTTGGTATCACCATGTTTAAATCGGAAGCAGCTTCCTGGTTCCGCATCTATGAGATGTTTCAGTTTAAGGCCTTTCATATGTACGGTATCATAGGATCTGCATTGGCCCTGGGAGTGATCTTCGTACAGTTTATTAAACGGGGTAAGATCAAAAGTTTTAGTGGCGAAGAGATCATAATCCCTCCCAAGCAAAAGAGTGTTCCCCGATACCTGATTGGCGGGGTGCTGTTCGGATTGGGGTGGGCTCTCGCCGGGGCATGCCCGGGACCCATGTTTACCCTTACCGGTGCAGGATACTGGCCCATTCTGGTAGTTATCGGAGGTGCAGTGGCAGGAACTTACATCTACGGACTTTTGAGAAGTAAACTTCCGCATTAGAAAAACAAAAAAGGCCGGGAGTGAACCACGGCCTTTTTTAATGGAAAATACGTTTAATCCAGTCTTTTGTAATTTTCAGAATACAGCGGATTACCATCGGCATCAAGTTGGATCTGGCTGTACCAGTTGTCTTTGAGAATAAGTTTGAACTGGAATACTCTGACAGTGTCAATAATTTGCATCATAGAGGCGGAACCGTATTCAAGGGTTTCTTTCAAAGAATCGTCGGTGGCGATATAACTGCCATACCCAAACCATTCTACAGAATCCTGAGGTACAAATCGTGTCCACATAACTTTTCCGTTGTAGAACATTTTGATCTGTCGGTATCCCTCGGTGGCCTTAATGGTGTCCACGACTTTTTCTCCATCGTAGGTATATTGATCAATCTGCTCCCAGGTTCCTTCTAATGAAAGTTGAGAGGATGCATCGTTTTGGAAAGGTTTGGCAGCAAATAAAACCAGTACCACAACCGTAATGATTGCGTAAGAAAATATCTTCATGATTAGCCGAATTTATGTTTGATAACATGATTTAGTTATGTTAATATACAAAAAATAGACGAATTAAATGGCTGTAAATCAGTGCAGTGAGGTGTTGTTTTTTAAGCTAAATCAGTGAGGAAGAGGATTGAGAACTAATTTTAGTTTTTTTTTGGAAATGCTTTAATCCAAATAATTTATTTTTGAACCAATTAAGAATTTTGAATTATGTCTGAAAATAAAGTAGAGCGAGTTAAATGTCTGATCATCGGATCCGGACCAGCAGGATATACAGCGGCCATTTATGCCGCCAGAGCAGATATGAAACCCCTGATGTATACGGGGATGGAGCCAGGCGGACAATTAACAACTACCACAGAAGTTGATAATTTCCCGGGTTATCCGGAAGGAATAGATGGCCCGACCATGATGGTGCAATTACAACAACAGGCCGAGAGATTTGGTACAGAAGTGCGGATTGGGATGATCACCGAAGTTGAGCTGAGTGATGAGATCGGAGGAATTCATAAGGTAAAGGTTGATAATACGACAGCACTGGAAGCGGAAACCATCATCATTGCCACAGGCGCAACAGCAAAATATCTCGGACTCCCTAGTGAACAAAAATTGCGCGGCGGAGGGGTTTCTGCCTGTGCGGTTTGTGACGGTTTCTTTTATAAAGGCCAGGATGTTGCCATCGTTGGAGGTGGAGATACAGCTGCAGAAGAAGCGACATACCTTGCCAATATCTGTAATAAGGTAACCATGCTGGTTAGAAAGGGAGAAATGAGAGCCTCTAAAGCCATGCAGCATCGGGTGGAAAATACACCAAACTTGGATGTTAAATATTTTACCGAGGTAGATGAAGTTCTCGGAGATCAGGTGGTGGAAGGCCTTAGAATGGTAAATAACCAGACCGGAGAGAAGGAAGAGATCGCGATCACAGGACTTTTTATTGCCATCGGACATAAACCCAACACAGATATCTTTAAAGGACAACTGGATATGGATGACACCGGGTATATCATTACCAAAGGGAAATCTACAAAAACCAATAAACCCGGCGTATTTGCCAGCGGGGATGTTCAGGATAAGGAATACCGTCAGGCGATCACGGCAGCAGGAACAGGATGTATGGCTGCACTTGATGCAGAGCGTTACCTGGCATCTGTTGAAAGTAAAGAGGAAGTCGAGGCCTGAAAAGCTTAGAAAATAAATCGATCGTATTAGGAAACCCTGCATTATCAAATGCAGGGTTTTTCGTTTTTTAACTCAATGATTTCCCTCATGTTTTTATAGGAATTAATTATGGAATTTCACGCTGTAAAGTTTCTGTACCCCCGCTGAAACTTCCGGACTGAAACAAAATAATTCCAGAAATATGAAAAATCATTGTTTATTATTGCTGTTTATGCTTCTCTCGGGAGCATTGCTTTCACAAATATCAAGGCAATGCATAACAGAAACCGGAGAACGACCATTAAGTTCCCCGGGGGTTGTTGACCTGAGCCGGGTACCGCCCCTGATAACAGATAGTGAAAACCCCACCGGAAAACATCAAATGGTGATGCCTGGAGAGGCGTCTCATGTAACTACGGCCGTCATGGGACGGGATGGAAGTTACTTTTACGTGAAAAGGTCATTGCTGTCTAACGATACCAGCGTGTTTTACAGGGCTGCGTATCATTCGGGTGAGATGGTGCTGTTTCAACTGGCTGATTACCATAGTGGGGAGGAGGCTTTAAATGTTATTGGGTTATACCCGGATCAAAATGCCGGAAAGGTGGCCATTGCCGTGGAAATTGAAAATTCCGGAATTTGCGATGTAGTGGTGGTTGACCTGAATGGTCATATCCTTGATAATTACCTCACAGGAATTTCTCCCTACCGGCTTTCTTGGATGCCGGATGGCCAAAACCTGCTCTACCACCGATGGTCTGCAGATGAGCGTGATGATCCGAAGTTTGCATCGAGAACCAAAACCATGATGCACAAGGTAGGTACTACGGAAAAGGAAGACCGGGTCTATTTTTCAGCTAAAACCAATCCTGAATTGACGATTGCAGACTCGGAACTCCCAACGGCCTATTTTGACAGTTCACTGGAAGCAGTTGTTGGAATAATTAGGTCAGAAGATCAGCATCTGCGGATGTACCTTAAACTTGGAGATCTTTATGATACCTCTTCCTGGATGACCCTCGCCACGGCCCGGGATCAGGTTATCCAATTCTCTGCCAGTCAACGTCAGGTTTGCTACCTTACTTCTGAAGATGCACAGAACCGCAAGATCATGATTTCTGAATTGAGATGGCCGGATATCAGTAATGCGGATCTTCTCGTTCCCGAATTTCCGGATGAGTTGATCACAAGCCTGGTGGTCAATGCCGATGGAGTGTACTTTACAACGGAAAAGAAAGAGGTAAAAGAAGCCCGGCTATGGTTTAAAGCCTTAGGCAAGAATCACCCGGAACCCATAGGATTACCCCATCCTGTTGAAGATATAAAACTGGAATTAACAGATCCTGCAGGCTCAGATATCTGGGTACAGGTATACGGGAAGAATCGTTTCGAGATGCGATATCGTTACATCAGGGCTCAGGGTAAATTTGTTGAGCAACCTGTACAACCTTCAGAAATTGAAGAGGCCAATAATGAGATGTTACAGTAAACACTTCATCGCCCTTACGGTGCCCGATAACTTCTGAATACCGCATTGAACATTTTAAAAGTAAAGCCTGCAACTCATAAGTTGCAGGCTTTACTGATTTTGGTTGGTAGTTATCTCCTTTTAGCGGGTACGCTTTTTGATATCCCCGGAACCCAGACTACTGGATTTCTCTTTTGAGGGCTCCCCCTGGTAGATCACATCGCCTGAACCAACAATGTTGGCATTTAACTGACCGTTACAGGTTACCATCACATCCCCTGAACCGGCGATGTTGGCTTCCACATCCATGGCCTTGAGATTATAGGCATCGATATCTCCAGATCCTGCAATATTGCAATCCAGCCATTCTGCTGCTCCTTCCAGATTGATGTCTCCGGAACCGGCCAGGTTGGCTGCCACTTTTTTGGCATCCGTTTTAATACTCATATCGCCCGACCCGGCAAGGTTGAACTCCACGTGATCGCCTTTGAGCACAGTTTCGGAAACCAGGTCTCCCGACCCGGCCAGAGATACTTCACTCAGTTCTTCAACAGGTACTCTGATGGTGATCTTTTTTCCGCTGCTGGGGCGCAGGTCATAGCCATCTTCGGTACCGATCTTAAGTTTACCGTTTTTGGCCTCCACTTCGATATGCGGGATCAGGTTCGATTCTGCATCAATGGAGATCATTCCCTCCGACCCTTCTGTTAAAAATACCTGGAAGCTTCCGGCAACACTTACCTTATCATAAGGTTCTGTACTCACGGTCTTTGAGGTCATTTCCCCGTTTCCTTTTACTTTCTCACCGCCCCACCATTGGGCATGACCAAGGTTGAGGCTTAATAAGGCAATTCCTGCCAGCATGAAATTTTTCATAACGTATTGGTTTTTATAATTGATGATCTAGTTCTTTCTGAATTCTACAGACCCATAATCGGACTGTATACTAAGCTGATTCTTCCCGGTACTTCCATAACTGCCTTCATAGTAGTTCTGGGAGTTTTTTTCCCGTTGAATTTTATAATTAAATTCATTGTCATCTCCTTTTACCCTGGCGTAACTCAGGTCAATTACAAAGTCAAAGCTATAGTTGGGGTTATAGCCCAGCTTCATATTGGTATAATCGGCTTTCAGGGAAATGTCTCCGCCGGTTATTTCATCAACGGTGATAGAACCGTAGTCAGATCCCAGGATTAGTCCGCCATTGACGCGACCGAACCTGGCTGTGAGATAATCCCCGTTTCCTTCGATAACCCCGGCATCTGCCACTTTCATACTACCGTAATCGCAGCTGTATGTTAACTTATTCACCTTACCTATATTCGATTTGGTATAATCGGCGTTCACCTTTAATGTTCCCGCATCGGTTACAGTATAAGACGAATAATCGGCACTAATGTTACCACTTTTGATAAAGTTAATTTCGGAATCATTGGTGTAATCAAACCGCAGTTCATTGCCATCAGCATTCAGGTCGCCTAGGATCAGTTTACCGTAGTCGCAACTTATTTGCGCCTTTCCGTCAATACGATCCAGGTTAATGCTTCCATAATCATTACTGAGATCTACCTTGTTGGTCACCGGAATTTTGATGGTATAGTTAATTTCCATACTCACGTTATTTCCATTGCCCCAGTTCCAGTTCCATCCACTTTTCTCAAATATGGTCTTGGCCGAAACAGCAGAAGGGGAGGCGTCAAAAGTAACATTGATCTCATCCAGTTTTTTCTCAGCCTTATCTTCGCTGTTACTGTTGGTCTTAATATGCACCTCAATAACGGTGCGGTTCTCTTTCCAGGTGGTAATATACAGGTTTCCGTAGCTGTTGTCTATTTTCAGCAGGGCATCGGCATTCACCTTGAATTCTTTCTTAATGGTTTTCTCCTTGGTATACTTCCCTTTAAAATCCGGATCTGCCTTGGCAAGGATCATCTGGGGAAGTACAAGCCCGATAAAGGCCAGTTTAAATAACATTGTTCTCATCACTGTTGTTTTTTAGTTTTTTGATTTCTTCAATTTGAATTAATACATCTTGTAGCAGGTTGATCCTCGTTTGAAAATTCGTGATCATCGCGTGCAGGATCATGCTCTGATCTCCGGGTTGCTGCAGGGCTTTTTCCAGGTTCTTATAATCGCCCTCCAGTTTATTTAATTGTGTCATGGTATCTTCCACAAGCTTTGCGGTAACAGGATCCTTTTCTGCCTCCAGTTTCTCGATCTCGGTTCTCAGAACCGAGGCGAAGTAATACTCCGTTTTCTTGAATTCCGGATCTGCGGTGTTCTCTCCTGTGGTATTAAAAACTCCCAGTCCGATACTGATGATCAGGGCAAAAGAAGCAGCCACGGCCAGGATGGTCCAGGTTATAGGTCCGGAACGTTTTTCCGGGGTGTCTTTTACCTGTTGCAACTTTTGTAAAAAGCGCGCTTCATGACCTTTGTTGGGCATTTCTGTGTCAAATTGCCCTTCCAGGTTCTTAAAAAGTGTCTCTATGGAATCCTGCTTATTCATAAGCCATTTCTTTTAATAAATTTCGTAATCGATCTTTTGCTCTGGATATGGTGGTACGACAATTGGCGTAACTGATATCCATGATTTCACAGATCTCTTCATAATCGTATCCCTCGATCAGGTAAAGGGTAAGAGCCAGTCTGTAATTATCCTTCAGCATTTTCATGGTTTGCAATACTTTTTGAGCCTTTATATTGTTAAACTCATGATCAGGATCAACTTCATCCTGGTCTCCAACCCTGTATTCCACCTGGTCAAGTGAAATCTCATTCGCTTTTTGTTTTTTCCTGTAGTGCTGGATACTGTTGTTTACGACAATGCGTTTCAACCAGGCTCCAAAAGTTACCTCTCCTTTGAAGCTGTCTATTTTGGTGAAGGCACTCAGGAAAGACTCCTGCATAATGTCTTCGGCTTCAAAGCTGTCTTTGACGATGCGTATGGAGGTATTATACATGGCCGCATAATAGGCTTTGTAAACCGCCATCTGTGCCTGCTGGTCTCCTTTTTTACACCGTTCAATTAACAGGTCATTATTTACACTACTCTGGCTCAAAAAGTATCGTTTATTATAAAGATGATCGTAGAACTGAAATGTTACACTTTTAGTAAAAATATTTCATTTAGCTGGTTTTAAGGGGAATGATCCTTAATTTTGCAGATCTTTCCTCCTGTCATAACTATCCTTTGGCTCCAGGCTGGGGTTCCGGATTAAATATGGCATAGCTATTGTAACTACTAAGTGTCCCTGAACGGCTTTGCCTTAAATAATCACCATTATTTGAAGGGGTTGAGGTTGGGGCGAAAAAAAATGGAAAAGAAAAACAGTCTGTCTGAAATGACAGAATGACCGTAAAAATATTATGAGCAATACTAAGTTTTTGAATATTGACAGTTTGTCATTGCAGAATTTTGATGAAGATGCAGAGTTGATTCCCTTAATGACCCCTGAGGACGAAGAGGAGATCAATAATGAAGTTCTGCCGGAATCCTTACCCATACTGCCGCTGAGAAACACCGTGCTTTTTCCCGGGGTTGTAATTCCTATTACGGCAGGGCGGGATAAGTCGATAAAATTGATCAAGGATGCCAATAACGGCACCAAGGTCATCGGCGTGGTTTCACAAAAAGATGAAAGTGTAGAAGACCCGGAGGCAAAAGATCTGAATCGCGTGGGTACCGTAGCGCGAATCCTGAGGGTTTTAAAAATGCCCGATGGGAATACGACTGTGATCATTCAGGGGAAGAAGCGCTTTAAGATCAAGGAGATCATTTCTGATGATCCATATTTTACTGCCAGCATTGAGGATCTGCCCGAGGAGAAACCAAAAGACCAGACGGAGTTTGATACCATTATCGACTCGATCAAGGAACTGGCCCTGCAGATCATAAAGGAAAGCCCGAACATCCCGACGGAGGCGTCTTTTGCCATTAAAAATATCGAGAGTTCTTCTTTCCTCATCAATTTCATTTCTTCCAATATGAATCTGGAAGTACATGAGAAGCAGGAGTTGCTGGAGAACAGTAACCTCCGTGAACGCGCTCTGGCTACGCTGAAATACATGAACGTGGAGTTTCAAAAGCTCGCGCTTAAGAATGATATTCAGAGCAAGGTGCGCTCGGATCTGGATCAACAACAGCGGGAATATTTCCTGCATCAGCAGATGAAGACCATTCAGGAAGAGTTAGGCGGCGTGTCCTCTGAAGCAGAGATCGAGGAAATGCGCAGTCAGGCTAAAACCAAAAAATGGTCGGAAAAGGTCGGGGAGCATTTTGATAAGGAACTTATGAAACTCCAGCGCATGAATCCGCAGGTGGCCGAATATTCCATCCAGCGGAATTACCTGGAGCTTTTCCTCGAACTTCCCTGGGATGAATTCTCCAAAGATCAGTTTGACCTGAAACGGGCCCAGCGCATACTTGACAGAGATCATTACGGTCTGGAAGATGTGAAACGCAGGATTATTGAGTACCTGGCGGTGCTCAAATTGCGTAATGATATGAAATCACCCATCCTCTGTTTATACGGACCTCCCGGAGTGGGAAAAACTTCGCTGGGCAAGTCTGTAGCTGAAGCCCTGGGAAGGCAGTATGTACGTATGTCGCTTGGCGGATTACGGGATGAGGCAGAAATCAGGGGGCACCGAAAGACCTATATTGGGGCCATGCCGGGCCGTATCATACAGAGTATTAAAAAGGCAGGAACCTCGAATCCTGTTTTTATATTGGACGAGATCGATAAGTTGTCTGTAAGTCACAGCGGAGATCCTTCTTCGGCTATGCTCGAGGTGCTGGATCCCGAACAGAACAGCGAATTTTATGATAATTTCCTGGAGATGGGTTACGACCTGTCTAAGGTCATGTTCATTGCCACCGCCAATAACCTGGCTACCATTCAGCCCGCATTACGCGACCGAATGGAGATCATCAATGTTACCGGGTATACCATAGAAGAAAAGGTGGAGATTGCCAGGAGACACTTGTTGCCAAAACAACTCGAAGAGCATGGGTTAACCAAGGATGATGTAAAGATCGGAAAGCGGGAACTGGAAAAGATCGTGGAAGGCTATACGCGAGAGTCCGGGGTGAGGAGCCTGGAAAAACAGATCGCTAAAATGGTAAGACATGCGGCCAAATCCATTGCGATGGAAGAGGAGTACAATATAAAAGTTACCGCAGAGGATGTAGAGAAGGTCCTGGGACCAGCCCGAATGGAGCGCGATAAATACGAGAATAACGATGTGGCCGGAGTGGTTACCGGTCTGGCCTGGACCAGTGTCGGAGGTGATATTCTCTTTATCGAGTCCATACTTACCAAAGGGAAAGGAAACCTGACCATTACAGGTAACCTCGGACAGGTCATGAAGGAATCGGCTACCATTGCCATGGAGTATATTAAATCGAATGCAGAAGAATGGGGGATAGACCCCGGGGTCTTTGAGAAATATAACGTTCACATCCATGTTCCTGAGGGTGCCACTCCCAAGGATGGCCCCAGCGCAGGGATCACCATGCTTACCTCCCTGGTATCCTTGTTCACCCAGCGTAAGGTTAAGAAGAGTCTGGCCATGACCGGGGAAATCACCTTAAGAGGAAAAGTACTCCCGGTGGGTGGCATCAAGGAAAAGATCCTGGCTGCCAAACGGGCAAGGATCAAGGAGATTATCCTGTGTGAAGATAACCGAAAAGATATAGAGGAGATCAAACAGGAGTACCTCAAAGGGCTTACCTTCCATTATGTGAAGGAAATGAGCGAGGTCATCGAGATAGCGATCACCAATCAAAAAGTTAAGAACGCGAAAACCTTATAATTCATGGCAAAGATCACCATAGCCATTGATGGATTCTCCTCTACCGGTAAGAGTACCGTAGCCCGCCAGCTGGCCGATGCCCTGGATTATATCTATGTGGATTCCGGGGCCATGTACAGGGCGGTGACCTTTTTTGCCATCAATCATGGCATTATTGATCCCGGTTCCGGAGCTTTCGACAGGGAAGCCTTACTGGAGCAATTGCCCCAAATAAAGGTAGCTTTCAGGAAGAATGAAAATACCGGTAAGGCAGAGGTTTGCCTTAATGATGAAAGTGTCGAAGACCGTATCCGGACCATGGAAGTGTCATCTTTTGTGAGTACGGTGGCTGCCATACCCGAAGTGCGCCAGAAATTGGTGGAGCAACAACGTCTTATGGGCAAGAATAAAGGAGTGGTCATGGATGGCCGGGATATTGGTACAGTGGTGTTTCCAGATGCAGAACTCAAGCTGTTCATGACCGCAAGTCCGAAGATCAGGGCCACCAGAAGGTATAAGGAACTCCTGGAAAAAGGGGAAGAGATCACTTATGAGAAGGTGCTGGAAAATGTAGAGGCCAGAGATCTCGCAGATTCCACCAGGAAAGATTCCCCGCTCATAAAGGCTGAAGATGCGGTTGAGATCGATAACAGCGATATGGGAGAAAAGGAACAATTTGAAAGAATCCTAAGCCATGCCCGGAATCTGATCTCAGGTCGCTAACCCCTGACAGAAGGGAATGATTATCAAAAGAGTATGTCTGAGAGGACATGCTCTTTTTTTATGGCATTGTTTTGTAATTCAAAACTTATAATCGTATTTTTGCACTCCTTTTTAGCAGAAGTAAGAGGAAAAAGGATTTTAAACATTTAATTACTAACACCTTCTGTGGGTAAGTGCTGCGACCTCTACCTTGTTCACAGAATACAAATTTAACTCAGCAAAATGGCTGAAACTAAAGAAACCCAAGGAGCTGAAGCTACAGCTCAGGAAGTAAAAAAGGAAAACGTATCAAAACAGGAATTCCTGGAAAACTTTAACTGGCACAATTACGAAGAAGGAATTGACCCTGTTGAAGATGATAAATTAAAGGAATTCGAAGCTCTTGTTGAAGAGAACTTCGTTGATACTGCTGATGAAGAAGTTGTTGAAGGAACGGTAGTTCACCTGACCGACAGAGAGGCGATCATTGATATCAATGCCAAGTCTGAAGGGGTGATCTCACTAAATGAATTCCGATACAACCCTGATCTTAAAGTAGGAGACAAGGTAGAAGTACTTATCGACGTAAGAGAAGATAAGACCGGACAGCTTGTACTTTCTCACAGAAAGGCCAGAACCATCAAGGCATGGGATCGTGTTAACGCTGCTTACGATAAAGGAGAGATCGTTAACGGTTACGTGAAGTGCAGAACCAAAGGAGGTATGATCGTTGACGTATTCGGAATCGAAGCCTTCCTTCCAGGTTCACAGATTGATGTGAAGCCTATCCGCGATTACGATGCTTACGTTGGAAAAACAATGGAATTCAAAGTGGTTAAGATCAATCACGAATTCAAAAACGTTGTTGTGTCTCACAAAGCGCTTATCGAGGCTGATATTGAAGAACAGAAAAAAGAGATCATCGGGCAGCTTGAAAAAGGTCAGGTACTTGAAGGTACCGTTAAGAACATCACTTCTTACGGGGTGTTCATCGACCTTGGAGGTGTTGACGGTCTTATCCACATTACAGACCTGTCATGGTCTCGTATCAACCACCCGAACGAAGTGGTTGAGCTGGATCAGAAACTCAATGTGGTTATCCTTGACTTCGATGATAACAAATCAAGAATCCAGCTTGGACTTAAGCAACTTCAGAAGCACCCATGGGATGCTCTTGGAGAAGAGGTGAAAGTTGGAGATAAGGTGAAAGGTAAGGTAGTTGTGATCGCAGATTACGGTGCATTTATCGAAGTAGCTGAAGGTGTTGAAGGACTTATCCACGTTTCTGAGATGTCATGGTCTACTCACCTGAGATCTGCACAGGATTTCGTAAAGGTAGGAGATGAGGTAGAAGCGGTTATCCTTACTCTTGACAGAGAGGAGCGCAAGATGTCTCTTGGTATCAAGCAACTTACTCCGGATCCATGGACCGATATTACTTCTAAATATCCTGTAGGTTCTAAGCATAAAGGTATCGTTCGTAACTTTACTAACTTCGGTGTTTTCGTAGAGCTGGAGGAAGGAATCGACGGACTTATCTATATCTCAGACCTTTCATGGACCAAGAAGATCAAGCATCCATCAGAATTCGTTAATGTAGGTGATGAGCTTGAAGTAGAAGTACTTGAGCTGGATGTTGATGGACGTAAACTAAGCCTTGGACACAAGCAAACTCAGGAAAATCCATGGGATAAGTACCAGGAAGAGTTTGGTGAAGGAACTGTTCACACTGCGGAGATCGATGAGATGGTAGACAAAGGAGCTACTATCAAATTCAACGAAGATATCACTGCATTTGTTCCTTCTCGTCACCTTGAAAAAGAAGACGGTAAGAAACTGAAAAAAGGAGAAACTGCAGACTTTAAGATCATTGAGTTCAATAAAGAGTTCAAAAAAGTTGTTGCTTCTCACACTGCCATCTTCAAAGAAGAGGAAGAGAAAAATGTAAAAGCTGCCGCTAAGCGTGGTAAGCAAACCGAGCAAAAAACTACGCTTGGTGACGCTAACGATCAGCTTCAGGCACTTAAGGATAAAATGGAAGGAAAAGGAGAGTAATCTCTAACCTGAAGTTTTAAAATAAAGGAAGCCTCCCGATCGGGAGGCTTTTTTATTATGTGTTTCTCTGGTACGGGATATGGGTTACAAGGTCCATTTGCCATCCCTTCCGGAAGTAAATCCTGCCATACCGCCAGGTAACAGGGGGTAAGGACATGTTCCGGGGTGTGCTCGCCTGTCGTTTTGGGAACCGTGCAGCAGTTGGGAATAAACAAAAATGGAATTTAGAAAGGGTGTGCTTCCGCATTCATTTTTAAATTCACCATTCCTCATTCACCATTCCTCATTCACCATTCCTCATTCACCATTCACGACTAACGACTAACAACTCACCATTCACGCCCCTGTCTCATCCGTCCAAAGCTGCTTTATAAACTTTCAGGCATCTTTCCCTGGCTTCTTTATGATCTACTATGGGTTCAGGATAGGTGTCGCTATCGAATTCTTTGACCCATTCCTTTATGTATTTGCGGTCCTCGTCAAATTTTTTGATCTGTGTGGTGGGATTAAAAATTCTGAAATAAGGTGCTGCATCCACGCCGCTTCCCGCGACCCATTGCCAGTTCCCAACATTGGAAGCCATTTCGTAATCGAGTAGTTTTTCGGCAAAATAGGCCTCACCCCATCTCCAGTCAATGAGCAGGTGTTTACACAGGAAGCTGCCCACCAGCATCCGAACCCTGTTGTGCATATAACCGGTGGCGTTGAGTTCTCTCATCCCGGCATCAACCAGCGGGTAGCCTGTTTTTCCCTCGCACCAGAGCCTGAATTCTTCCTCGTTGTTCCTCCATTCGATCCGGTCGTATTTCTTTTTAAAACTCTCGTCCTTGGTATGGGGAAAATGCCAGAGGATCTGCATAAAAAATTCTCTCCAGATGAGCTCATTTAGAAAGGTTTCATTTTGTTCGGCAAGGGCTTTCTTATATACGCTTCGGATGCCCACCGTTCCAAAACGAAGATGGGGTCCTATTCGCGAAGTACCATCCTGTGCAGGGAAGTTGCGTGTATCTTCGTAATTGCGGATGGTTTCGGAGGACAGGTCGTAATCGGGTACCCGCACCGAAGAGGGTTTGAAACCCATGTCTTCCAATCTTAAATAAGGTAATTCGGTACTCTGATAAAAATTGCCGGCATAAGGATCTATTTCAAATTCTTCCAGGGAGAGATCCTTAAAAACCTCTTTCCATTTTTTCATATATGGAGTGTAAACGACATATGGATCTCCATCATCCTTCACGACCTCCTCCTTTTCAAAGATCACCTGGTCTTTATAGGTGTAGAACTCGATGTATTCTGTTTCGAAGAGATCGTAAACCTGGTTGTCTCTTCGCTCGGCATAGGGCTCGTAATCGTGATTGGCAAAGACAGACTCCACCTCGAAATCTTCCAGGATTTTTGAGAACACCTTGACGGGTGTCCCGTAATATACGGCCAGAGAACTGTTGTATTCTGATTCCAGCCTGGTTCGCATATTTTGCAGCTGACGATGTATAAAACTAACCCTGGCGTCCTTCTCAGGCAGTTTATCCAGAATGTTTTTATCAAAAATAAATATGGGAATCACCGGTAAATTGCCTTTCAGGGCCTTTTGCAAGCCATGATTATCGGTCAGTCTTAGGTCTCTTCTGAACCAGAAGATATTTACGGTTGGTTTACTCACGAAATAAGGTCGGTTGTTAGTTGATATTTAATGCTGATATACCTCCGTCTACTTTAAGTATTTGTCCTGTAATCCACTGGGAATCATCAGACAAGAGAAAGGTAGTTAATTTTGCCATATCTGCGGGAGTCCCCACAGACTTTAAAGGATGTCTTTCGGCCATCTTATCTCTTTTCCCGTCGTTATTCAATAATTTTGCAGCTAATGGGGTGTCCGTAAGTGAGGGTGCGATAACGTTCACTCTGATTTTCGGGGCATATTCTGCAGCCAGGGCACGGGCAAATCCTTCTACAGCTCCTTTTGCCGCGGCAATACTGCTGTGAAATGGCATTCCGGTTTGTACCGCTACCGTACTGTAAAATACCATAGCTGAACCTTGGGCCATACGAGGCATGACGGCGCTCAGAACTTTTGTTAAACCCAGGAAATTTATCTCCATATCGTTTCTGAAGTCTTTTTCCCCCAGAAGCTTGAATGGCTTAAGGTTGATGCTTCCCGGACAGTAAACAAAACCGTCAATCTTTTCAGGTAGATTCAGGGAGGATGGATCGTCTTCAAGAACATTGAACTTTTGGTAGGTAACAGGAAGCGTTTCCAGATGCTCCGAGGTTCTGCAGGCCGCGAAGATCTGGTGATCCTTGGATAAGTTCCGTATGACCTCTAAACCAATACCGTGAGACCCCCCTATAATAAGTATATTTTTTTTCATCGTTGTCCCGATTTTATAGTTTTCATTTCCAGTACCCTGGCTTCCCCCTTGTAAGAACCGAAGAGTTTTATAAGCTTCTCCTCCCGGTAAGAAAATATGGAATTCAACTGTTTCCTGACCACCAGGCTATGCATGATCCTGCCCAAAATTCCAAGAGGAAGTTTATAGTCGACAATGTCTTCCATTTCCACACCACCTTCCACCGGTCTGAAGAAATGCTTGTGATGCCATAGAGAATAGGGGCCAAACCGTTGTTCATCAACGAAGTATTTCCCTTCATTTACATGGGTGATTTCTGTGACCCATTTGGTGGGCATCCAGGGAAAAGGTTTGACTACATACTTAATGATTTGCCCGGCATACATTTTTCTGTCAGCACCGGATTGTATTTCAAAACCCATATGTTCAGGGGTAATGACCTTCAGGTTGGCCGGATCAGAAAAAAAATCCCAGGCTTCATCCATGGATATAGGTAGTTTCTGGGTGGAATGTAAACGATATATTTTCATTGAATTTCTAATGTGCATCGAAAGTACAAATTATTTTGTTTAATAAAACAAAAAATAAGTTAAACAATATGATGTGCCCGGAGACATTGCTCATTGGTCGGAATTTCCTGCTATTTATAGTTTTATTAACAGGAATAAGCTGGCTTAATTATTACCTTGGAAGGTGATTAATCACTAACTATTTAATTAAGAAAGAATGAAAAAAATATTTTTAACTGTTTGTCTGCTGGCCTCTTCATTTCTGATGAAGGCCCAGGTAAATACACCGCAGCCAAGTCCGCAGGCAACTTTTACTCAAATGGTTGGACTCACGGAAGTAAGTGTAACCTATTCCAGGCCCTCTATGAGAGGAAGAACTGTATTCGGAGATCTTGTGCCTTTTGGGGAAGTTTGGAGAACCGGGGCCAATGCCAATACCGTGGTAAAGTTTGAACACGATGTTAAGGTAGGAGGTAAGGAAGTTAAAGCCGGATCATATGCTGTTTACACAATTCCGGGAGAGAACAGTTGGGAGATTATGTTATATAACGATACTTCAAATTGGGGTGTTCCTCAGGAGTGGGATGACAGTAAGGTTGTAGCTAAGGTTACTTCAGAAACGATGACACTGCCATTTGATGTGGAGACTTTCAGTATTGGGTTTGGTAATTTGAGCAATAACAGTGCGGAAATGGGGATCTACTGGGAAAATACCTATGCTGCGATGCCTTTTGAAGTGCCTACGGAAAATCTTGTAATGGCCAGTATAGACAGAACCATGAATGGACCTGGCTCCAGGGATTATTACAGCGCTGCAGTTTACTACCTGGAAGAGGGTAAAGACCTTGAACAGGCTAATAAGTGGATGGATAAGGCTTTGGAAGGACAGGAGGAACCTGCATACTGGATGCTCAGGCAAAAATCGCTTATTCTGGCGGGCATGGGCGATAAGGCAGGAGCTATTAATGTTGCCAAACAATCCCTTGCAGCCGCCGAAAAGGCCGGGAATATGGATTATGTGGCCTTGAACAAAAAGTCTCTTGAAGAGTGGGGAGCTAACTAAATAATTACACAAGTTCGGGAAAAAGAGCACAGGTAGCCTGTGCTCTTTTTTTTATCCTTCCGGTTCGGTTACTTTGGTTACAGACCCAAGGTAATAAAGATGTTTTATTTGCAGGTATATGCAGTCGGGGTTGTTTCTCAAGGGAATGGGGAGCGATCAAGTACACTGTTAAATACCTGTTATGAAAAGACCGCAATTCTTTCTTATTGTTTTGGTGCTAATTGGAATTTTTCAAAATCACGCACAGGAAAAGGATGTACCCCGGGAATCTCAGGACCTTCAAAAGTTAACGCATCTTTTTACCAGAGGAAAGTTGGAAGGGCATATCCGAAACTATTTTATGTTGACCCATAACCAGGGAAACCTGAAGGATTATTACACCGATGCTGTCGGAGGGTCCATAGCATTCAGGACCATGCCTATTAATGGCTTTGAAGCCGGGGTGAAGGGGTTGTTTACCTACTCGGCATTTTCTGCCGATCTGAATGCCCCGGACCCCATTACAGGAGGTACTGCAAAATGGGAGCATCAACTGTACGATATCACCAATCCTTATAACCTTAATGATCTTGATCGACTGGAGCATTTGTATTTGAAATACAGGTTTTCCTCAGGCTATGTGACCTACGGGAAGATGGAGATCGAAGATACACCCTTGCTCAACGAAAGTGATGACCGCATGAAACCCTTTGCCTTTAAGGGAGTCTGGATGCACCTGGATCAAAGGGGGCATACTCTTGATCTTTCCTGGATAGACAGGGTGTCTCCCCGGAGTACGGTGGAGTGGTTTGATTTTAATGAGGCTATTGGAATAGAGGATAACGGGTACCAGCCCAATGGCACACCTGCTCATTATCATGAAAGAACGGAAAGCAGGGGGATTGCACTTCTGAATTACGAATACAGGTATGATCACTGGAGATTTCGCTATAATCATTGGTACCTGCACCGGATTTCCAATACAGGTATGCTTCATTTGGAATACGATATACCGGGGTGGCGATTCGGGATGCAGTATGCGTTGCAGACCCCGGATCATTTTCAGGCAGCTCTTCCCTATGCCGAACGATATATGCAGGAAGGGGAGCAAGGCCAGGTTTTTAGTAGCATGGCCGAATTCCGAAGATCGGGATGGATGGTAAATGCATCTTTTTCGAAGGCATTTGCCTCCGGCAGGTTCTTATTTCCAAGGGAGTTAGGAAGGGATCACTTCTATACCTCCGTTCAGCGGTCTCGACTGGATGGTTTTGGAGATGCTGCAGTTTTTACCCTGCGGGGAGGGTGGGACCTCCATCAGAAAGGTATGTTTTTGCTCACCCAGTTTACCGGGGTCTACGGACCGGAGGTAGGGGATTATCGATTCAATAAGTACAACCTGGATTCCTACTACCTGTGGAATACCAAATTTACCTGGCATCTTCACAACTTTTTTGAAGGCTTAAATCTGGAATTGCTTTACGTACGAAAATGGAACAGGAATAACAGTACACCTGAGGTGGTGTTCAATTCCAGCAACCTGGGTCAACTTAATTTTATTGTTAATTATGAATTTTAAGATTTCAGGGCTTTCCCGGATCTACCTAAGGTTTCAAATAACAGGGATATTAGAATTACCAGGGCACAGCCTATGAAATTCAGCCATAGATACCCCAGCTTTTCATCGCCGGTATCGTAGATATGGATGGCAAAATAGTAAATTCCGATCACCACCACCTGGGTAACTACACCGGCAAAAAAAACGGCATTTTTCCGAATATAGGGTATAAAAAAGGCAATCAGGAATATACCCAGTACGTTTCCGTAGAAAATGGATCCGATGATGTTCACCAGTTGTATGAGATTATCGATAAGCGATGCGAAACTTGCGAACAGAATGGCAATAATCCCCCAAAGCAATGTGAACCATCGGGAAGCTTTCAGATAGTGTAGCTGATCGTGTTCCTTCTTTTGGTTTCTTTTGTACAGATCCATCGTGGTAATTGTCCCAAGGGCATTAAGTTCGGAAGCTGTAGACGACATGGCCGCAGAGAAAATCACAGCCAGTAACAGCCCGATAAGCCCTGTGGGGATATTGTTCAGGATAAAGTGAATGAATACATAATCCTTGTCGTTGGTTTCCACGGTAGGGTCAGCTTTGCTAATCAGGGCTTTTGCTTCTTCCCGATTGGCTCTTTCAGCCTGGTTTATGGCCTGTATCCTGTTTTTTGCTGAGACGATCATTTCGTAATCCTTGACATCCAAAACGGCCGAATAATGCTCCTGTGCGATCTTTTTCTTTACCTCCAATTGTCGATGCTTTTCCTCCAGGGCTTCGTAGTCCTCCTGAAATGCCGAATTTTCAATGGCAGCTTCTGCTGCCGGATTAAAATTCAGGGGGCTGTGCTGATATTGGTAGAATACAAATACCATGACTCCTACCAGTAAAATAAAGAATTGCATGGGAACCTTAAGGAGGCCATTAAATATAAGCCCCAGCTGACTTTCCCTGACCGATCTTCCTGAGAGGTAACGCTGTACCTGCGACTGGTCTGTACCGAAATAGGCAAGAGCCAGAAAGAATCCACCCGTTATACCACTCCAGAAGGTATACCTGCTTTTGGTGTCAAAGGAGAAATCCAGGATATTTAATTTATCGTTTGCCCCTGCTATTTTAAGGGCTTTTGAAAAATTGATATCGCTGGGCAGGTAGCTCATAACAAGGAAAAAGGCAGAGAACATACCTACCATGATGACAAACATTTGCTGTTTTTGGGTAACACTAACGGCATTGGTACCCCCGGAAACTGTATAGATGATCACCATGATACCAATCATGATGTTCAGGGTTTTCAGATCCCACCCCAGAACGGCTGAAAGTATAATAGCCGGTGCATAAATGGTGATACCCGCTCCAAGACCACGCTGAATTAAAAAAAGGATGGATGCCAGGCTCCGGGTTTTAAGGTCAAATCGGTTTTCGAGGAATTCATAAGCGGTATAGACCTTTAATTTATGATAAATAGGGATAAAGATCAGGCAGATAAAGACCATGGCGAAGGGCTGCCCGAAATAAAACTGCACAAACCCCATTCCATCATGAAAGGCCTGGCCGGGTGTCGACAAAAAAGTGATAGCACTGGCCTGGGTGGCCATAACCGAGAGCCCAATAGTCCACCACTGAGCTTTTTTGCCGCCCAGTATGTAGTCTTCCACACTCTTGCTGCCCTGTGTTTTCCAGTAACCATAACCAACAATAAAAGTAAGGGTTCCGATCAAGACGATCCAGTCAAATAATTCCATATCAGATATTTGAGGTCATTATTAGGTAAAAAATGAGGATGTAAATAAAATTGGCGACCAATACCACGGTATAAGCCCTTTTCCAAACTGCTTTTTCTCGCATGAGCTATCCTTTTATCTTTGGTTTATTGTTGGTGTTGTTCTGCCTCAGAGACAACATATTGGCAAATAATTTATATGCCCCCGGGACCCCTGCAGGTAGCTCCCGGAAAAAACTTAAGCCGGTGTACACGTAATACCCCTTGCCATATGGGGCCACAAGAAGACTTCCTTTGACAGGATCTTCCCCGGGGTCGGAAAGGGACAGGACAGGGGTGAATTCCTCCGACCAGGTGTCTGGAAAGTACAATCCTCTTTCCTGTACCCACCCTTCAAAGTCTTGTTTGTCTATCTTATTGGGGTAGCTCAATACCGGGTGATCAGGTGCCAGGAATTCTACGGGAGAATTCTCATCGGTTATCCTGGTACGGGATAACTGAAGGTCATAGGGAGAGAGGTTGGGAACATTAAAACCGCGTCTGCCGGCCGTATTGTACTGAATCACCAGTGTGCCTCCGTTTTTGGCATAATCCAGAAGGTATGCCTGTTTATTTCGCAATTCATTCTCCAATACATTGTAAGCCCGGATACCGGTGACCACAGCGTCAAAACTTTCCAGATTGGCAGGGGTGATCTCTTCCGGGGTTATGGGGATGACCACGTAACCGATCTGTCTCAGGCTTTCCGGGATTTCATCACCGGCACCCATGATATACCCGATGTTTTCACCGGTTTTGCCGATATTCATTTTAACTACCCGGGCCGAAGACGGCATCAGTACATATTGCCTGGGAATATGGTTGTAATCGATTTCGATGAGTTCCTGGGTGTATTCTTTGTTGTTTACGGTGACAACCGGGGTCAGGGTTCCTGTACTTTCCCCTTTAGGAGGAGTAACCATGAAGTAATAGGTTTTGGTTCTTCCCTTTTCATCGATACGGAAATCCGCCGATTCCGGGGAACTCGTCCATCCCTCCGGAAGCTGAAGTCGGATCTTTCCATTAACCCCTGCAGTATGTGCGATCAATTCTACAGGGATGTGTTTGCCCTGGTTTTCATTGAAGATATAAACCTTGTCTGTGATGGCGCTCGTTACTTTGGGCAGGATCTCAAAGGGTTCATAGAGTTCTCCCCTGTCGGGTTCTGCATATTTGTAGAGTACTTGCTTTTCGAATGCAATGGGAACACCTGCAATCTCTGCCTCAAGAATTATCCTGGCAGCTGGAGGCGTCTCCGGCAAACCAACCAGATCACGGGGGGCACTGTACATACCCAGTGTACTCTGTTCGTTTAGCCAGTAAGGGGTACTGGGGCGTCCGTCTTCGGGGACAGATAGCTTTACCGCAAACTGTTTCAGGGTATTGGGAGGAAGTGCTTCATGGAGTTCCTGGGTTTCCCCGGAAGGGAGAACCGTAACTTTTTTGAGATCGAATTTCACCTCAGACCGACTGATGACCTGGAGGTCAATTTTGAGTTCCTCTCCCGGAACACTATAGGAAGCAGGGGCGATGGCCTCGGCCAGGAAACCTGCACAACCTTCGATAAGATTTTTGATCTGGTCTGTCTTATAGGTCCTCCAGTAATCATCTTCAAGGGCATTGATGAGCTGGTAGGCTTTGAGTAATTGGGGAAGATGTACAGAAGGATCCCTGAAGTTGAAATTCTTCTCTACTTCAGATAATATGGTTCCGATGGCTTTTCCTCCCTTAACCCTGTTCCAGCTGGTATCTATTCCGGAAAACAGATTGTTGTTTTCAGGTTGATCCCCTTTAAGGAATTCCACATATTCCATCTCTGATCCTCTTGAACTTAGCCTTCCGAATCCCTGGCTCAGGTGCTGGCTGCTCGCAACAGAGGCAAGCTCATTATTGCTCATCCCGCTGAAGGAGTAGTAGTTTCCAATGTCAAACTTTAGAAATTGTCCCTTGTCTGCTGCCTCCAGCTTTTCTTCGCTTCCATAAAACCACCAGGAGGTATTGAAGAAGATTCGCGTCGGGTTCCAGGGGTCCACTTTACTTAACTGATCCCGAAAGGCACTGCCGTCTCCGGCCATATCAAAAGCTTCAAGACTCAACATGGCAGAAGAGGTGTGGTGGCCGTGTGTGGTACCCGGAGTCCGGTGATCAAAACGGTTGATTATAACATCCGGCCTGAATTTCCTTATGGCCCAAACTACATCCGACAGTATGCTGTCTTTATTCCAGATGTTTAGGGTTTCTTCCGGGGCTTTTGAATATCCAAAATCATTGGCCCTGGTAAAAAATTGTTCTCCTCCGTCAACGCCCCTTGCAGCAAGTAATTCCTGGGTTCTTAAAACCCCGAGAAGTTCACGGAGTTCACTTCCTATAAGATTTTGCCCGCCATCTCCCCTGGTAAGCGACAAATATGCTGTTCGGGCTTTCTTTTCATTGGCTAAATATGCAATAAGCCGGGTATTTTCATCGTCGGGATGGGCTGCCACATAGAGCGCTGTTCCCAGAAAATTTAACTTTTGAAGCTCGTGATAGAGCTCTGATGAAGATCGGGTAGTCGGTTTTTGAGCAGTGATAGTGAAAATTGCCAACCACCCTGCACAGATGGTGAGTAATATCTTTTTCATATAGGTTGGATTCGGCTTTGACTCAAATATAAAAATTATGTTAAGCCTGAAGCCGTATTTAGATTTTATTTAACGCTCAATAAAATGCGAATATTCAGACGCCGGAATCGTCGTCATCCATTTTGGAAACTAAGATCACACCCTTCTGCAGCAAGAGGTTGTTGGGGTAGGTGAGCAGTTCATTCTCCTTGGTCCTCAGGTGAATATGGAACGCTTTTATGTCTTCAATCACTGCCTCTTCCGGGAAGTCCTTATCCTGAATTCTGATTCGGTCCCCGATCTTATATGGAAAGGAAAAGAAAAGGATCACGCCTGCTGTAACGTTACTTAAAATAGACCATTGTGCAAAAAGGGCAACCCCAATAACAGCAAAGACGGAAGATAACAGTAATCCGACATCCTGAAGATTTACACTCCAGATCACGCCGTATAAACCTATGAGAACGATCCAGAAAGTGGCATTGACGTATTTGACAATGAGTCTGGTCCTGCTTGTATTTAGCTCACCAGACTGTCCGACACGCTTGACTCCTTTTGTAACAAGATACCTGATCAGCAGTAGTCCCAACAGGATAATGATCGAAGAAATGATCGAATCCTGGTATTTTTCAAAAAAATCGTAAGACATATTTTTTACAATCCTAAGGCGTGGTAAAGATACGTATCATTTTTTTTGTTCTTCTTCCAGTAGGCAGTTTTAATACGCTTGATTTTTTTAGCCTTGCTTTCCAGCATAACCGGGTTCTCTCCTCCGCTGGGATAGGTGTCTGTCCACGACTGGATCTCGAAAGGGAAGGTATGGGAAAAGGTAATGGCCAGTTGACGCTTTAAGGTGGGATAGGTAAGTGTGTAGGTGTATAAATTATCTTTTTTTCTCAATACGCCCTGCGCATTATAAGCCATGGGTTCTGCGTGCATCAGTCTGAGGTACTCCAGGGAAGGAAGCATTTTAAAAGTACCCTGGGGTAATTTTTCAGGGTCCAGGCGAATAATGGTCCAGATCTCATTTTCCATATGATTGGGTTCAAGTTCCAGGTATTGATCGGCCTCGCCTTCAAAATAGGAATGGGTGAGCAATTCGTAGACCCCGCGGTTATTAAGTTGGCTGTACACCTGACCGCACCACTCCTGTACAGAGGTATTTACCTTAAGTGCGTGCTTATCCCGCTCCAGTGGGAAAAATGTGCTGCTCATTATCGAATACGGATATATACCGGTAAGAAAGCTTTTGGTCTGGTTCAGTTTAAGGACTTTTACCGCGTCGGAGGAGGATTTTTCAGATTTTACCTGATCCTTGGTATCAAAAGGTTCTGTAACGTAGATGAGCACTGCATTGCCTTTTCTGACTTCTCCATACCGGGCCTGTTCCAGGCTGTAGGAGGTGATTTCTGCCTCACCTGCATTCCAGTAATCAGAAAAATTAATAGCCAAATTAAAGGGAATCTCCTTAGGAGCAAAAACACCTTTATTGGATAACCACATAAAGCTGAAAACAAATACCAGCAGAAAAAGGAATCCCAAGAGGAGTAGCCTGGCAGATTTCATGTAGATTTAAGGTTTATAATTGTTTAAATGTACGAATTATTCTCTAATAGCGAGTATTTTCAGATTTTTATAAAGTTCGTCCACCGGAAGGCCAACCACATTGAAATAAGAGCCTTCGATCTTTTCGATGCCTACCTGCCCGATCCATTCCTGTATGCCGTAAGCTCCGGCCTTATCATAGGGTTTGTAATGGTCTACATAAAATTCGATCTCTTCCTGCAGTAATGTTCTGAAAAATACCCTGGTGATAGAATTAACGGTTTTCTGAAGCGAGGGGGTGGTAAAACAAACCGATGTGATCACTTCATGGGTCTGACCTGAAAGGGAACTCAGCATGGCAATAGCCTCTTCACGATCGGAAGGTTTACCAAGAGCTTTTTCCTGATGCCATACAATGGTGTCAGAGGTTATGAGGATGTCTCCTGGCTGTAACTCGGCCTTAAAGGGGAGCGATTTAAGTTGGGCGAGGTAATCAGAGATCTCAAATTTGTACAATCGATCGGGGTAAATCTCCTCCACCGGTTTCAGCCTGATCTCAAAATCCAGGTTGAGGTCCTTCAGAAATTGTTGTCTTCTCGGGGAGCCCGAAGCCAGTATAATATGATGATCCTTGAGTATTTCTTTTAGCATGCTCCTTGATATCTTTATACTAAAATACAAATACAATAAGAACTCTGACTCTTAAAATATAGATCGATATGGGAACGGGTAGCCTTTTGCAGGAGGAGATTTCATGTGTTTCTTCTTCAATATTATGTCAATCACATCCAGGAATGTGGTCAGTATTCGCCAAGTATTTAGATCGCCGTGTTCACTGCCTGCATTGCAGAAACCGCAATTAATCTTAATTAATCGTACCTGGCGTCTTCAGATCGCAGCCATTTCCCCTGAACTCGCATAACTTGTTCTATAATATCTCTTACGCAGCCCTTTCCACCCTTTTTATGAGAAACGTAAAGAGAAAGGTCTTTTATTTCTGCAACAGCATCGTTAGGGCAACAGGGAAGCCCCACCATTTTCATGACATGTATATCCGGAATGTCATCTCCCATATAAACCGTGTTCTCTGATTTGATACCATAAATATCAAAGTATTCGTCCAATTGCTCCACCTTATCACCAACGCCCAGGTAGACATCGGTTACCCCCAGGGCATTCAATCGCTGTTTTACTCCCTGGTTACTTCCTCCGGAAATAATACAGATGTTATATCCCTGTTGAATGGCCGCCTTCATGGCATATCCGTCTTTGGTGTGCATGGTGCGCAGCATCTGCCCGTCTGAGGTGATCTGGATGGTTCCGTCTGTTAATACGCCGTCCACATCAAAAACAAAGGTGGTGATGTGTTCCAGGTACTCTTTATAGCTTTTCTCGCTCATAGGTAGCAATAATTGAAGTCGTTAATGTCTTGTAGATCTCCTCCAGGGAAGATCCCTTTAGTTGAAGCAGCTGCGAATTTAATGTTTTTTGATCATTTCTGCGAGCCGGACCTGTCTGTGCCTCGTAGGGAGGGATATTTTGAATTTTCAGGGCAGTTTCTGATATCAATGGATGAAGAATGTCAAAAGGGATGTCGTGTTCCCTGCAATAGGATTCCCCCAGATAATACAGGTGATTCACAAAATTATTCACCAGGACAGCGGCGAGGTGTAGTCTTTTTCGCTGTTCACTGCTGAGACTGTATACCCTGTCCGAAAGCTCTCTGGCCAGGGCCGTAAGCAGTTCAATATCATCTTCCTTTTCGGCTTCCAGGCAAAAAGGAACCTCAGACCATTCTACAGCTTTATCAGGGCTGAACGATTGAAGGGGGTAAAATACCCCTCTCCGCTGAGCTGCACTTAAAGCAGTCATCGGGATGCTTCCGGAGCAGTGAACCACCAGGCGATTGCGAAAAGGAAGGTCATTGCTAACCTCACCAATGGCATCATCACTTACACAGATCAGGTAGAGATCCGCCGGTAACAACTCTTTCATATCGAAGGTTACCGGACAGGGAAAAGAAGAGGTTTTGAGCTTTCCGTTCCTGCAAAAGATCTGTACGACCTCGAAATTGTCTGTGCCTGCAATGGCTTTGGTAAAGGCCTGCCCTACGTTTCCAAATCCTATGATGACCACCGATTTCATACTGCGAAAATACTATTATAATTTTTTCCAGCCATCAGGATCCGGTAAAACCGGCCAGATCTCCCGGTCAGGCCATGATAACAGGGGCTTATGGAGCATTTAATATATCGATGTTAATATGAGGTTCTTTCTCTTATAAATACACTATTTTTGCACACTGAAATTTCAATCTGTTACCCGTAATGATGGATGCGCTTAAGAAGATACTCTTCTCTACACGTTTGATGGCTATACTATTCGTTGTTTTTGCTACCGCAATGGCATTTGGAACGTTTATAGAAAGCTGGTATAGTACCGAAACTTCCAAGATCTGGATCTACAACAGCTGGTGGTTCGAGGTGATCATGGTATTTTTTGTTATCAATTTCATTGGAAATATCAAGAGATATCGCCTGTGGAGCAAAGACCAGTGGGCGGTGCTTTTGCTACACCTGTCTTTTGTCCTTATTATCCTGGGCGCATTTGTAACCCGGTATATTGGTTTCGAAGGGGTTATGCCCATCAGAGAAGGGAGTAGTACAGATTTTATACTGACCGAGAAAAAATATGTGACGGCGTTTATAGACGGAGAGATCGATGGGGAGCCCAGAAGGCGGGCTTTACAGGATGAGATTATGGTAACCCCCGAGGCTGTCAGTGCCTCCCTGCCTTGGAAGTCAGATTTCAACGGGGAACCTTTTGAGATCAGTTACGCCGGATTTATAGAAGGAGCGGAAGAGGGATTGATCCCATCAGAAGATGGAGATCTTTACCTGAAGATCGTGGAAGCGGGCGGAGGCAACCGCCATGATCATTATTTAAAAAGCGGGGAAGTCGCCAGTATACATAACGTGCTCTTTGCCTTGAATAAACCCACTCCGGGAGCTGTGAATATTACCCTCAATGATTCAGTGAGTACCCTGGAGTCTCCATTTGAAGGCGAGTTCATGAGAATGGCTGACCAGTTAAAGGGGCAGGTGGTGGCCGATAGCGTTCAGCCTTTAATGATGCGTTCGCTCTACAATACAGCGGGAATGCAATTTGTATTTCCCGACCCATTGATCCGCGGTACCTATGGAGTGGTAGAGGCGGAAGAAAAGACCGAGAATCAACAGGATGCCCTGATACTTAATGTTACCTCCGGGGGAAAGACCAGGCAGGTAAAACTTCTCGGTGGAAAAGGTTTTATCAATGATCCGGTAAGCGTGTCATTGGGTGGTCTTGATTTTAACCTCTCATATGGTTCTATCAGGCATCAGTTGCCTTTTTCCATCAAACTCAATGATTTTATAGCAGAGAAATATCCGGGTACCGAAAGAGGGTATTCCTCTTTTATGAGCAAGGTAACGGTAAACGACGATCGCAGTTTTGATTATGACATCTATATGAATCACGTTCTTGACCATAAAGGGTACAGGTTCTTCCAGTCCAGTTTCGATCCGGATGAAAAGGGGACGGTACTTTCAGTAAATCACGATCAATGGGGAACATGGATCACCTATATCGGGTACTTCTTACTCTATCTCGGATTGATGGGGATCATGTTCTTCGGAAAGACCAGGTTTAAAGATCTGGGCGTTCTCCTGGAAAAGGTAAAGGCTAAAAAGCAGGCCATGGCAGTTGTTTTCCTTTTGTTCGCCTTCCAGGTAGCCGGTGCCCAGAACCAAGCCGAACAGGATCATGACCATACGGGGCACGATCATGAGGAAACCGCTATGATCATGCCTACACAGGCCCAGGTCGATTCGCTGTTACAAGCTACCAGGGTGAGTAAGGAGCATGCCGCTAAATTTGGGAAATTAGTGATCCAGGATGAGCGAGGGCGAATGAAGCCGGTGAATACGTTTGCCTCTGAGCTTCTGCGAAAATTGAGCAAGAGTAACGATTTTAAGGGGATGGACGCTAACCAGGTCGTGTTATCGATGCTTCAGAACCCCGGACTTTGGTATAATGTGGATTTTATCTATATCACCAAAAAGAATGACAGCATCCGCAAGATCATTGAGGTACCTGAAGACCAGAAATTCGTAAAGGCGGTTGATTTCTTTGATGGAACCTCCTATCGTCTTTCCGGATATCTTCAGGAGGCCTATGCAACGAATACACCCAACCAGTTCCAAAAAGGGTTCAGGGAATTCGATCTGAAACTGGGCTTGCTTAACCAGGCATTAGGAGGGGACATTCTCAGGATTTATCCCTTACCCGGAGACGAAAACAATAAATGGGTGTCTGCTCCCGAGTTTGCCAAAGGGGAGTTTACCGTTAAAGATTCGCTATATGCCAACTTTATTAAAAACTCACTCCCATTTTATGTGATGAGTTTGCGTAAGGCCAGAGTCACAGGCGATTACAGCGAAGCTGATAATATACTTCAGGCTCTGCACAGAAATCAGGAGAATTACGGGTCAGAGGTTATGCCTAGTACCACCAAGGTGGAGACAGAGATCCTTTACAACGAGGTGAACCTGTTTGAAAAACTTCTGGTGTATTATATGCTGTTCGGGGTGGTTATGTTTGCCCTGATTATTCTCCAGATCTTCCGGGATGCGAAATGGATACGCTGGGCGATACTCGCCATGAAAGGAGGTATCTTTTTACTGTTCCTGCTGCAAACGGCCGGATTAGGCGTGCGTTGGTACATTAGTGGCCATGCTCCCTGGAGCGATGCTTACGAGAGTGTACTGTATGTTGCGTGGAGTACGATGGCACTCGGACTGGCCTTTGCAAGAAAGAGTGATCTTACCATTGCGGCTACCGCATTTGTAACGGCGATCATACTTTTCGGGGCCCATATGAACTGGCTCGATCCGGCTATTGCCAATCTACAGCCCGTACTTGACAGTTACTGGTTAATGATACACGTGGCGGTTATTGTGGGGAGTTATGGGCCGTTTACCCTCGGGATGATTCTCGGAGTGGTTTCCCTGTTTCTTATGATCTTTACCACCTCTTCCAATAAAAAGAAGATGGAACTGAATATCCAGGAGTTGACCGTTATTAATGAACTTGCCTTAACAGTAGGGCTGGTTATGCTTACCATTGGTAACTTCCTCGGTGGACAATGGGCTAATGAGAGTTGGGGTCGCTATTGGGGTTGGGACCCTAAAGAAACCTGGGCCCTGATCAGTATCATGGTGTATGCCTTTGTAATTCATATGCGCCTGGTCCCCGGACTCAGAGGTCGTTGGGCGTTTAATTTTGCAAGTATCGTGGCCTTCGCCAGTATTATGATGACCTATTTTGGGGTTAATTTTTACCTGACCGGTCTGCATTCTTATGCCAGTGGAGATAAGGTGATCACCCCAACCTTTGTGTGGTATTCTGTGGTCTTTGTGATCATTCTGGGTGCCGTGAGTTTCTGGGCTTACAGGAGGAACTACAGGAAAGTATGATAATTTGATATTGTAAAATATAATTAGAAAAGGACTGCTGAAAAGCAGTCTTTTTTTTTACCATTTAGGATAGTTCAATAGCAATGAGAGGAAGACAGAGGTGATATTGCGATAAAAAGAAAAGAGCCGGAAAAATGATTTTCTCCGGCCCCCTGTGTATATGTTTTAATAGCCTTGACGGCTATGAGTAACGGTTATGAAAACCATTCCTGTACCAATATCTTTTCTGAGCAAGGATCGTTCTTATGGCGATACTCATTGCCTGCAGCATCGTAATGGTAGTCTTTACCCCATTCCTTGTAATTTGCCGCAACAGCCGCTATGGCCTCACAGATGAAATCTGCTTCGGCATTCGTCATGGTAGGGTGAATAGACATTCTGATCCATCCCGGACGCTCTATAAAACATCCTTCCAGGATCTTCTTTTCAATGGCCTTTGAGGTATTCTGGTCAACATTTAGCAGGAAGTGGCCATAGGTACCGGCGCAGGAACATCCGCCACGGGTTTGAATACCGTAACGGTCATTGAGCAGCTTAACTATGAGGTTAAAATGTACATTTTCAATAAAGAAGGAGAAGATCCCTAATCGATTTGTATGCTGCCCGGCAAGGATATGCAGGTTACTGATCTTTTTAAGTTTATTGAAGATCCTGTCGTTGAGTTCATGCTCTCTGTCAAGAATATTTTTTATTCCCATCTGTTCCTTCAGCCGGATACAAAGGGCGATCTTAATAGCCTGGAGAAATCCGGGGGTTCCTCCGTCTTCTCTTGATTCGATATCGTCAACATAGTCGTGATCTCCCCAGGGATTGGTATAGGTTACCGTACCTCCTCCCGGATTGTCGGGGATCATGTTTTTATACAGCTTTTTATTGAAGATCAGAACCCCTGAAGTACCGGGTCCTCCCAGGAATTTGTGAGGGGAAAAGAAAATGGCATCCAGGTACTCATCTTCGTTTTGAGGGTGCATATCAATGCTTACATAAGGAGCTGAGCATGCAAAATCAACAAAACACAGTCCGTTGTATTTATGGATGAGCCCGGCGATCTTATGGTAATTCGTGGTAATCCCGGTTACATTGGACGCTGCGGTAACAGAGGCGATCTTAATAGGGTGGTCCTGGTGTTCCTGAAGTAACTTTTCAAAACTGTCCAGGCAGATAAGTCCATCCTCATCACAAGGTATTACCTTAACCCTGGCTATGGTTTCCAGCCAGGATGTCTGGTTGGAATGATGTTCCATATGGGATACAAATACCAGGGGTCTTTTTTCTTCCGGAACTTCTGTATGGTCTTTTAGGTTTTCAGAGACCTTGAGTCCAAGGATCCTTTGAAACTTGTTTACGGCACCGGTCATTCCGGAACCAGTGGTAATGAGCACATCATCTGCATTTGCATGAACATGCTTTTTTATGATGTTACGCGCCTCGTGATAGGCGTGGGTCATGGAGGATCCGGTAAAGGTGGTTTCTGTATGAGTGTTGGCTACAAACGGGCCGATATCATTCAGGAACTTCTCTTCAATATCTCTGTATAATCGTCCGCTGGCAGTCCAGTCAGCATAGATCAGTTTCTTTTCCCCAAAAGGGGTGGTTATGGTTTTGTCTATTCCGAGGATACGATTCCGAAAAGGCTCGAAATAGTGTTCCAGGTCCTGATTCTTGTTACTTTTTGGGGCAGGGTGCTCAGGGCGTTGTTTAAAATTTGCCAATGCCTTCCTGTAGCCAGTTGTAATACTCTTCAACATTTGGATTGTAAGCTGAGGGTTCAGTTAAATTTTCTTCATTATGGTCAATAAGCACGTAAAAGGGCTGTGCATTTGCATTGTAGCGCAGTTCCTGGAATTCGCTCCACTTCTGGCCGATATTGCGAAACTTGCGGCCTGTCTTTTTTGAGATGTTTTCTTCCCCGTCAGGCAGTTCCCTTTTATCATCAACGTACAAAGATACCAATACTATGTCATTGTTCAATACTTCCAGTACATTTGGGTCCGACCAAACGTTGTCTTCCATCTTCCTGCAGTTAACACAGGCATGTCCTGTAAAGTCGATCAGTACCGGTTTATTTACTTTTTTGGCATAGGCGAGCCCCTGGTTGTAATCGTGGAAACTTACGATATCGTGTGGTCCCAGGTGGGCGCCTTCGGGTAACTCGTCATGACCGGCGGTTGAATTTCCGCCTTTAGAATTGCCTACACCATATGGCGATTCTGAATAATTGATCGGTGGCGGAAATCCGCTAATGAGTTTTAATGGCGCTCCCCATAAACCGGGGATGAGGTATACCACAAATGTGAGTACCAGGAGTCCTAATCCCAGTCGACCTACCGAAATATGAGTAAGGGGAGAGTCGTGTGGTAACTGGATCTTCCCGAAAAGGTAAAGGGCCAGGGCTCCGAAGATGGCGATCCAGATGGCCAGGAATACCTCTCTTTCCAGCCAGTGTAATTGCAATACCAGGTCGGCATTGGATAAAAATTTAAAAGCCAGGGCAAGCTCGAGGAATCCCAGTACCACCTTTACGGTGTTGAGCCATCCACCGGATCTTGGCAGGGAATTAAGCCATCCCGGGAATGCTGCGAACAGGGCAAAGGGGAGAGCTAATGCAAGAGAGAATCCAAGCATTCCCACAATAGGGGCAATGCCCCCTTTTGATGCGGCTTCTACAAGCAAGGTACCTACTATAGGACCGGTACAGGAAAAGGACACAATGGCCAGGGCTAAAGCCATGAAAAGGATACCGATCACGCCTCCTTTCGTAGACTGGGAATCCACCTTATTTGCCCATGAACTCGGAAGTGTAATTTCGAATGCCCCGAGAAAGGAAATTGCGAAAACCACCAGTAACAAAAAGAATATGATATTAAAGGTAACATTGGTGGATAACCTGTTCAGGGAATCGGCCCCGAATACGGCTGTAACCAGGGTGCCGAGCAGTACGTAGATCGCAATGATCGAAATACCGTAAAATATAGCGTTTCTTATTCCCGCAGATTTACTTTTACTCTGCTTGGTAAAGAAGCTTACCGTTAAGGGGATCATTGGAAATACACAAGGGGTGAGCAATGCGGCAAACCCTGAAAGGAAAGCGATAATGAAGATGCTGGTCAGGCCTCTCTTTTCCCCGGATTTTCCCAGGGGTTTCGATTCTGCGGCAATTTCACTTTTTGAAGTTTGGGTTAATTCTTCCGATTCAGTGCTCACGGGAGTTCTTTCCCCGATCAGGGCCTCAGTTGTGGTCGCCACCGGCTCTGATGCTTCTTCTTTGGCCGCTGAGTCTTCCG
Source organism: Robertkochia flava (assembly GCF_020166515.1). GTDB lineage: Bacteria > Bacteroidota > Bacteroidia > Flavobacteriales > Flavobacteriaceae > Robertkochia > Robertkochia flava. The sequence goes on from NZ_JAINZT010000007.1 coordinate 298,843, forward strand.
CTTGCTTTTCTTCAGTGGCAGGCGTATTACTTTCTGCTTGCTTTGCAGGAGTTGAGGTGGTTTGTGCTTTGGCTGGCTCCGGTTTTGCCGGAGCAGCGTATTTGGCATTTACCGGGAATTCCAGGGTTACGTAATTCGGAGGCAAACACCGCTCGTCGTCACATACCTGAAATTCAACCTCTGCTGTGATTACATCCACATCGCCTGAGATCTTTATGCGTTGTCTGAATTCGGCCTCATCGGAAAAATATTTTATAACGGTTTCCCAGGTATTGTCAAATTCTTCGTGACCCTCAGGTTCTGATGTAGCACCTTCCAGGCTGTAATTCTCATTTGTTTTGAAGGTAAATACGGTAGGTAGTGGCCCGTCTTCAGGCACGTTTTGCGAATACAGGTGCCACCCCATATCTATGGTTGCTCTGGAAACCAGGTCGTATTCATTGTCTGAAACCTTTTCCACAGAGGTGCTCCAGCTCACCGGATCCAGGATCTGGGACTGAACCAGGGAGGAAAGGATTAAAAACAGTCCTAAAAATAAATTTCTCATAGTATGTAGTTAGTAAGTCGTTGCAAATCTAAAAGGGTTGGAGGGCTTTACCCCAACCCTTAACATCTTTTTTTGAAAAAACTATAACACAAATTCAGGTTTCAAAGGGAAAATTCTACCCGGAAATCGCTAATTCGAATCATTTTAATGACGCCTGAAAATGGCGATACACTTATAATCTCAAGTTAAAAGTTTGTTAAACGATTCTAAGATCTGTGCTGTATCTAAGAAATAGCCTGATTTCAGGGCTTTAGTTTTAATTTTTAAGGCAGGGGGCGAAATGCGTGATTATTGATTAAATTGGCGCTAAAAAAGAATAACCTATGAAAAAATTATTTACGGTTGCAATGATGATCATTTTATCCGGTTGTAAGGACAATTCTGCAGAATCGGCAACTATTATGGCGGCTAATAATGAAATTGAACCCGTTGCTCAGCAAAAGAACGTTTATGGATTTGAAGTTGAGGATATCAATGGGGAGCTCTTTAAGTTCTCCGATCTGAAGGGAAAGAAAATAATGATTGTAAATACGGCAAGTAAATGCGGTCTTACGCCTCAATACGAGCAACTTCAGGAATTATATGAAACTTACGGGGGAGACGATTTTATCATTGTAGGCTTCCCGGCGAACAACTTCGGGAATCAGGAGCCCGGAACCAATACGGAGATTGCAGAATTCTGCTCCCTGAATTTTGGGGTAAGTTTCCCGATGATGAGTAAGATCTCGGTTAAGGGAGAGGACATGCACCCGGTCTACAGGTTTTTAACCCAAAAATCTGAAAATGGGGTGATGGACTCTGAGGTGACCTGGAACTTTCAGAAATATCTTATTGATGAAGATGGTACCCTGGTTGCTGTAGTAGACCCTCAAACCCTGCCTACAGATCCAAGTATTACGGAATGGATTTTAAAATAACCCCTCAATCAGCTTTATGAAAAAAGGCATCAACACCATTTGCACACATACCGGAGAATTAAAGGACGATACTTTTAAAGGAGCGGTATCTCCATTGTATATGTCAACCTCCTATGCCTATGAGGAGGTGTCGGAGAAACGGTATCCGCGGTATTTTAATACTCCCAATCAGCAGGCCCTCTCCAAAAAGCTGGCAGCTCTTGAAAAAACGGAAGCCGCTCTTGTGTTCGGCAGCGGCATGGCTGCAGTAAGTACTGCATTACTTGCTTTTCTTTCTAAGGGAGATCATATCGTCCTTCAGAAAACACTTTACGGAGGGACCTTTAATCTTGTTGTGGAAGAATTTGAGCATTTCGGTATCGAATACAGTTTTACCAAGGGGTTAAGCCGGGAAGATTTTGAAAAGGAGATCCGGGAAAATACCCGGGTTATTTATGCCGAGACCCCTTCCAATCCGTTACTCACCATAACCGATCTGAGGATGGTGGGAGTTTTGGCCAGGGAATACAACCTGGTTTCTATGGTCGACAATACATTTGCCTCTCCCGTAAACCAGAATCCTGCAACCCTGGGGATCGATGTGATCATTCACAGCGCTACCAAATACCTGGGTGGGCATAGTGACATTCTGGCCGGGGCAGTGTGTGCATCTGAGGCACATATAGAAAGAATTTTTTCATTGGGTAAAAATCTTGGCGGCAGCCTGAGCGATTATACGGTTTGGCTCCTGGAGCGAAGTATAAAAACCTTGGGTATCCGGGTCAAGGCTCAGAATAAAAATGCCCGAAAGATGGCCAGGTTTCTGGAAAAACACCCTGCCATAGCCAGGGTGTATTATCCGGGGCTTAAGCATCACCCCGACCACAGGATCGCCTGCGAACAGATGTCGGACTTTGGTGGAATGCTTTCCTTTGAGTTTGACCCGTCGGTAGATCAGGTGAGTTTTCTAAAACATTTAAAGCTCATTAAACCTTCCATGAGTCTTGCGGGGGTAGAGAGTACCATTCTTTCTCCTGCAAAAACTTCTCATGCCTTATTGTCGGAGCAGGAAAGGGCAGACCAGGGGATCTCTGACCGGCTCTTGCGCTTTTCGCTGGGTATTGAAGATAAAAGCGATTTGATCGAAGACATCGAGCAGGCGCTTCAGGCTGTGGGATGGGGAGTAGAGGTCAATTAAGGAATCTTCCCTATTTTTGTTTAAAAATTTATATATGAAGTTGGATATACTGGCTATCGGGGCTCACCCGGATGATGTGGAATTAGGATGTGGAGCTACCCTGGCCAAAGAGATTGCCAATGGTAAAAAGGTAGGGATCATTGATCTTACCCGCGGGGAATTAGGAACCAGGGGCACAGCAGAGATCCGCGACGAGGAGGCTGCAGAGGCTGCTCGCCGGCTTGGGGTAGTAGTTCGTGAAAACCTGGAATTTGCCGATGGTTTCTTTGTGAACGATAAAGCACATCAACTGGAGGTCATTCGGATGATCCGGAAATACCGTCCTGAAATTGTTTTATGCAATGCTATTGACGACAGGCATATCGATCATGGGAAAGGGAGCAAGCTGGTAAGCGATGCGTGTTTTCTAAGCGGATTGCGAAAGATCGATACCAAGTTTGATGGCGACGATGAGTGGCAGGAACCCTGGAGACCCAAGAGGGGTTATCACTATATCCAATGGAAACCTATTGAGCCGGATTTTGTCATGGACGTCAGCGGATTTATGGAGGCTAAAATGAATGCCATAGAGGCCTATGCTTCCCAGTTCTACGACCCTAAGAGTAATGAGCCAAGTACACCTATCAGTTCGAAGAATTTCTTTGACAGTTTGGATTACAGAGCACGCGATCTCGGTCGTTTAATAGGGGTGGAGCATGCGGAAGGATTTACCACAGAACGCTATGTGGCTGTTAAGCAGCTGGATGATCTGATATAGGGGGATGCGGAAGGAGATCGGACTAAATTTTTTTAAAAAAATATTTGGCAAAAAGAGATAAAATAAGCTACATTTGCACTCGCTTTGCCACTTGGCAGAGCAAGCGCAACAAATGGTGGTTGTAGCTCAGCTGGTTAGAGCGCTGGATTGTGGTTCCAGAGGTCGCCGGTTCGAACCCGGTCTTCCACCCAATAAAGCCTTCAGAGAGATCTGAGGGCTTTTTTTGTACCCGAACGTGAAAAGCTCGCTTTTCTAAGTGAGTGGTACAAAAAAAGCCCCGGCGCCTGCAGGGCGCTGAAGGCTTTATTAGCAGGTTTCCCTCTGTCGGCTCAGCGACCGAAGGGAGCTAACCCGGTAGTTTGTTTGAAAAATATGATGTTGCCCCGAAAGCCTGACTGTCGTCAGACAGGCTCGCTTTTCTAAGTGAGTGGTGCAAAAAAAGCCCCGGCGCCTGCAGGGCGCTGAAGGCTTTATTAGCAGGTTTCCCTCTGTCGGCTCAGCGACCGAAGGGAGCTAACCCGGTAGTTTGTTTGAAAAATATGATGTTGCCCCGAAAGCCTGACTGTCGTCAGACAGGCTCGCTTTTCTAAGTGAGTGGTACAAAAAAAGCCCCGGCGCCTGCAGGGCGCTGAAGGCTTAATTAGCAGGTTTCCCTCTGTCGGCTCAGCGACCGAAGGGAGCTAACCCGGTAGTTTGTTTGAAAAATATGATGTTGCCCCGAAAGCCTGACTGTCGTCAGACAGGCTCGCTTTTCTAAGTGAGTGGTACAAAAAAAGCCCCGGCGCCTGCAGGGCGCTGAAGGCTTAATTAGCAGGTTTCCCTCTGTCGGCTCAGCGACCGAAGGGAGCTAACCCTGTAGTTTGTTTAGAAAACATGATGTTGCCCCGAAAGCCTGACTGTCGTCAGACAGGCTCGCTTTCTAAGTGAGTGGTACAAAAAAAGGCCCCGGCGCCTGCAGGGCGCTGAAGGCTTTATTGAGGGCCGAGCGTTTTAAAAAGGTCCGCCGGACCTTTTTATCGAAGGAGCCAGGCGGCGAGTTGGCAAATGCAGCTTTCATGAACCATCCCGACCTGGGGCCACCCCTCCTTAAAAAGGAGGGGTATTTCACTACATTAAAGGAAGAGTTGTTGTGCTATTGCAGCTGACAGATCAATATATTTTAAAATTAAAAAGGCTCCCCGCCCTGGACAGGGAGGGGTGGATCAAGGCGTAGCCTTGAGTCGGGGAGGGTTGATGGGTAATCTCCGGGAACTATCCCGTTTCATATACCCATCGCCCCGGCTGGCCCCTTAAGGGGAAGGAGTCAACACCTCCCGATGGTCATCAGAAGGCGTTGACGGATGATGACTCCCCGCCAAGAAAACTTTCTAATGGCATAAAAGCCTATTAATGGGAAATACATTCACCACCTTATCACACAAAAAAGCCCCGCAATTGCGGGGCTTTTTCCTTATTCGATCTCGGCCTTATCGACCTCCAGGCGTTCGGGCCTGTTGGCGATCTCCCAGGCGGTGTGAAACACCAGCTTGGCCCTGTTGGCAAGCAGATCGTAATTGATCTTGTCCGGCGTATCGCTCGGCTGGTGATAATCATCATGAGTTCCGTTGAAGTAAAAGATCACGGGGACATTATTCTTCGCAAAATTGTAATGGTCGCTTCTGTAGTAAAAGCGATTGGGGTCATTCTTATCGTTATAGGTGTAATCCAGTTCAATATTGGTATAGGTTCGGTTCACCTCTTCTGACAGTTCATGAAGATCGGTACTGAGTTTGTCTGACCCGATCAGGTAGATATAATTCCGGTTTCCTTCCCGTTTAGGGTCAATACGACCGATCATGTCGATATTGAGATCGGCTACTGTATTTTCGAGGGGGAAAACGGGGTTAGAGGTATAGTATTCTGATCCAAAGAGCCCTTTCTCTTCTCCCGTTACATGGAGAAATACTACCGAACGCTCCGGACCGTTTCCTTCTTCTGCAGCTTTTTTAAAGGCTTCAGCAATTTCAAGGATGGCTACGGTACCACTTCCATCATCATCAGCACCGTTATAAACCTCTCCGTTGCTGTTTACCCCCACATGATCCAAATGGGCAGAGATTACCAGGAATTCATCCGGTTTGCTTTTCCCTTTAATATAGGCTACCACGTTGTTGGCAATTACCTCTTCACTGTTATTATCTCCTTCCACCTTAAGGCTTATGGCCTCCTCCAGGTTGGCATTTTGAGGGTAAAGGTCCTGAAGCAGACTTTCGGAGGCAAAAAGAATGTTCTTGTTGGCCACATCATCTGCCAGGCTTAATTGCCCGCCGTGATCAGCGTTTTTCATGTATTCATATCTCCTCTGAAGACGACTTTTAAATTCGTCGTCGAGGTAGATCACTGCTTCTGCTCCCTTCTCGAAAGCGATCTCTATCCTGGTTTCCAGGGTTTCTCTCCAGTTGCTCCAGTCACTTTTTTCAGTGCTGCCGGTAATAACGTAGGTACCATCTGTTTGCTTCGGCTCCCCGGCTTTGATGATCACCGCCTTACCGCTAACATCCAGACTCGCATAATCCGAGTACTTTTCAGTTTCGATGCCATACCCCGCAAACACGGCCTGGAGTTCTCCATTGTATAAGCCTGAAGCCGTAAAAATATCCTTGCCGATAGTCAGTTTGTTATCTTGTAAATATACCGATCCGGTTGGCAGGGCATACCTCATCAGGGGTACGGGCTGCAGGTAATCCTGGTTTCCTCTCGCAGCTGCAATTCCCATTTCTTTATAAGCATTACTCAGGTAATCTGTTGCCATTTTTTCACTCTCCGTACCGGTGTCGCGACCCTTGAATTCGTCTGACGCGTACGTGAAAAGGTGTTCCTTGAGCTCCTCCTCAGTGATGGTATTGGCATAAGTAACCGGAGAAACTTCTTCTTTGGAAGCAGGGGCCTGCTGGGCTGCTACATTTTGCTGGGCACTGTTACATGCTGCAAGGAGCAGCGCTCCTGCATAAAGCGCTATTTTCATAGAATTGTTTTTTTTGGTTTCGTTCTTTCGCCAAATATAGTATAAGTTGAGGGAAGTGATTCCCATCCGTATAAACTTTAGAGCAATCGACACTCCCAAATTAAAATGTTACGATATATTTCTAAATTTTAGATTTCTTTTAAGGAAAAGAAAAAAAATATTATTTATTCTTGAAGGTTTGTAAAATTTCATAGCATTATAAAAACCGAATAAGCAATTAATGAAAAAAACACTTTTTGTACTTGGATTAGCCGTACTCACCCTGGGCTGCAAGCAGGAATCGAAAGTAGATTATGCCATCTTGGAAGGTAATATCTCTAACTTTAAAGGAAAGGAACTGGCGATAAACGATTTGTCCGGAGCCTTCAGGGGTAAGATTACTCTCAAAGAGGATGGTAGCTTTATCGATACCCTGAAATCCGCCTCCGGTACTTACATGCTTAGTGATGGTAAAAATAAAATGCAGTTTTACCTGGAAGAGGGAGATCGTTTAAAAGTTAATTACGACGCAGCCAATTCCGCAACCCTTACTTTTGATGGTTCTGCCGCTGCAACTGCTACCTATTATGAGGCTAAGAAAAAGAAATCCCAGGACCTGGAGGTCGGAGCTCAGAATATCTATACCCTTGATGAAGAGGCCTTTCTTGCCACTTTAAATGAGGTTAAAAAAGCACATCAGGACCTGTTAACCGCCTCTACCAGTCTTTCTGCTTCCTTTAAAAATCTGGAAGAGGCCAATATCAATTTCGAATACCTGAACCAGGTGAATAATTACGAGCTTTACCACGGGTATTATACCAATAACAGAGAATTCAAGGCTTCCGAAAAGATTCACGCTCTGCTGAAGGAGGTTAACATGGGAGATCCTGAGGCATATCGTTTTTCGACGGCCTATAAAAGCCTGCTAACAGGGACTTACAATCAAAAAGCAGCAGAATTGGTGGAAAAGGATTCCTTACCACAACCGCTGGCTTTGCTTAAGGCTATTTCGGAAAACCCGAATGATGGTATTAAGAACAATCTGTTGTTCGAAAATGCAAAGGTATATCTGTCTTACTCCGAAGAGCCGAAAACGTATTTTGAGTTTTATATGGCGAATGCTACCGATGAGGAGCAAAAGGCAGAGATCAGGAAGGATTATGAGAAGTTGATGACCCTGTCTGAGGGGAATCCTTCTCCTGAATTTACTGATTATGAAAATTATGCGGGTGGCACTACCTCTCTCGAAAATCTGAAAGGAAAATATGTATATATAGATGTATGGGCAACCTGGTGTGGTCCCTGTAAGCGGGAGATTCCTTTCCTGAAAACGCTGGAGGCTGATTATCACAACAGGAACATTGAATTCGTCAGTATCTCTATTGACAGCAGGGAAGATCACGACAAATGGCAGAAGATGGTAGCTGATCTTGAGCTTGGAGGTGTGCAGTTATTTGCCGATAACGACTGGGAATCGCAATTCATTCAGGATTATATGATCAAGGGGATCCCAAGATTCATTCTGCTTGATCCACAGGGAAATATAGTGAACAGCAATGCGCCAAGACCTTCTTCTGACGAAATTCGCAATGTATTTGAAACCCTCGAAATGTGATCGGGTTCAAAAATTCATATTTAAAAGACCTGCTTTTCAGCAGGTTTTTTTTATGTCCTGCTCCGATCATTCTCTTCCTGAAAATGAAGTGCGGTTTGCGAGGTTTATATCGCAGGTTTAACTGCTGATCTCCAAAGGAGGATCATCCGGGGAAGTAGCGTGGAATGAGGCCTTAATTTCCTGAATTCGGTACAAAGTTCAAAAGGCTAACCGCCTGGTTAATAATCGATTAACTGCCTATTCAATAGGATGAAATACCCTTGTTAACTTAATATTACACGTATTATTCTGTCTTTAAGGTATTTATAATCATAAAATTCAATTTTTTTCTCTTAAAATTTGATAATTATTTTTCAGGTTTTATTTCCCTTGTTATCTTGCAGCTGTCTGAAAATCAACGTATTGATTTTTGGATGTAACCCAAACCTTAACATCATGAACATTTACTTAAAAGAACACCGTTTACGGGTGGTACTTTCCCCTGTTTTTTTATGGATACTTTTTCTTTGTTCAGCCGGTTTAATCGCACAGGACCATACTGAAGAAGCACTTAAACCTCTGACCCCTTCCGATTACGGAAAGTGGGAAAGCGTTAGGGGTGCGGAATTCTCAGAAAATGGAAATTGGTTAGCCGTGATCAAAGGTACTAATGAAGGAGATCGTTCCCTGATCCTGAACGATCTTAGATCGGGAGAAGAGATGATCTTTAATGATGTGAATGGGATTGAATTCTCTCCTGACAGTCACTGGGCAATTTTAAGAAGGACTCTTCCGGGTAAGGAAATGCAACGCATCAGAGAGGTAAATGGAAAGGTTGAAGCCCGTGCCTGGCTATACGGTCTCAATACTAAGGATACTGTTGCCTTGAATAACCTGAAGAGTTATGAGTTTAGCTCGGATGGGGCCTACCTGGCGCTTACCAGGAATAAGGATCACGGAAATGCCCTGGTGATTAGAAATATCAGGACCGGGAAGGAAATTAGTTTCGGAAATGTACATGGTTTTGAATGGAACAATCAGAGTAACCTGATCCTCTTCAAGGTCGAGAATCATAATGGAGATAATGAAATTCAACTTTACGACCCGGCATCGGGAACCATAAAACTACTGGATAATCATGAGCATGACTATACCGTGATGCGTTGGATTGAAGGTTCCAATGATGCCTTAGTGGTGAAGCAACGTGTTAATGAGGCCTATGAAGAGTCTTCTCATGATGTGATACTTTTAAAAGGACTTGATAAGGAATCTTATAATGTAGTGAGTTTCGAACCTCATAGGCAGGACATCCTGGCGGAAGATATGCGGGTCCTGGCTGATGATATCGTATTGGCCAAAAACAACAGCAGGTTGTATTTCAGCATTCATAAACGCACATCTAAATTTAATAAGGCCCCAGAGGAAACCCTGGACACTGCAGTGGTAATGAATGAAGACCACAATGAAGCGATCCGCCCGGTATATTACAACAAACATGACGAGGCACCGGACCTTCAGATCTGGCATAGCAAGGACCCTGTCCTGGTTCCGGCTCAGCATTTGTCAGGAATGAATGGTTTTGAAACTCCTAAGACGGCAGTATGGGATTTTCAAAAGGAAAGCCTCACTGTACTGCAGGGGGATATCCTGGAGAAGATCAATGTTACTGAAGAAGGGGAGGTTTTTCTGGGGTACGACGAAACTCCCTACAGGAAGGAAGTGATGTTTGGCAGGCATTTTTATGATGTGTATGCGTTAGACCCCCTAAATGGACAAAAGTCAAAGCTGGTTGACAGGGTCAGTAAGTATTATGAACTGAGCCCGGATAGCAGGTACTTTGTATACCTTAAAGAGGATGCTCTTTTTCTTTATGATATTAAAACCGGGGAGGTCAGAAACCTCACTGCGGGTATCGATGCAGATTTTATAGACCACCACAATGACCATCCGTTGCCCCAGAAACCGGCATTTGGATTTGCAGGTTGGGCAAAGGGAGGCAGATCGTTTCTCCTGAATTCGGAATTTGATGTATGGCAATTCTTTACGGATGGAAGGGCGCCCCGAAGGCTTACCCAGGGGAAGGAAAGTGAGAACATTTACAGGCTGGATTTTACGGCTAAGGACGATGGTTTTGTCATGGTGAATAAACCGTTGTTTTATCAGGTAGAAGGAAAATGGACGAAGCAGACCGGGTATGCTTCAGGGAAACCCGGATCAGCGGTAACGGTCCATATTCTGGAGGATGCCAGTATCCGGAGGATTGCCCGAAATGAAGACACCGGGCAGATGGTATTCGTGCGGTCTTCCTACGATATTCCCGGGGATGCCTATTACACATCAGATAACTTTAAAACCCAAAAACAGCTCACCTTTATCAATGAGTTTCAGGAGGAGTACCAGTGGAGCAAGGCCGAACTGGTAGATTTTAAAACCTCCCAGGGTAACCGGTCTCAGGGGGTATTGTACTTCCCGGCGAATTATGTTCCCGGGAATAAGTATCCGATGATTACCTATGTATACGAAAAGTTGTCTCATGGTTTACATAACTATATGCAGCCTTCAGAGAACGATTACTACAATACGTTGCTGTGGGTGCAATCCGGTTATTTCGTATTCAAACCTGATATGGAATTTGAAGCAGGGAATCCCGGGGTTTCTGCAGCCAGAACACTGGAGAACGCTGTTGCTGCCGTAGTGGAAAAGTGGGATGTGGATGCTGATAAAGTTGGACTGATCGGTCATTCCTGGGGAGGATACCAGGCCGGTTTCGTACCTACCCAAACCGATATCTTTGCGGCCACTGTGGCCGGAGCCGGATTAACAGACCTGATAAGTATGAACCTGGCCATCACCCCTGCCTTTGGTTGGCGGCCTGAAAATGATCATTTCGAGGTAGGACAGGAGCGTATGGAAGTGGCTCCATGGGTAGCTCCGGATAAATATGTAGCGAATTCTACTGTAATGCAGGTGGATAAACTCAATACCCCGGTGATGTTCATGGTGGGAGATGCTGATGCCAATGTAAACTGGTCTCAGGGAGTGGAATATTATAATGCGGCCAGAAGGGCCGGTAAGGAATTTGTGTTGCTGGTGTATCAGAATGAAGGGCATAGTCTGAGCAGAAAGAAGAATCAGATCGATTACCAGCAGCGCATCCTCAAATGGTTTGATTACCATCTGAAGGGGCAGCAGCCCGAAGATTGGATGATTAACAGTATTCCATATTCCGATCAGAAAGAGCGCCTCGAGGAGTGGAATAAATAAAGCATGGTTAATGGGTTAATTTGATGATCGCTACCCGTAAAACAAAGGCGAGGTCTTAGTTTTATACATGTTCAAATTAAGTAGAAAAGTCTCCTTTTAAGGAGACTTTTCTTATTTGTAGATCAGGTATTTTGGACAAGAAGTGCTATGGAAGGACGACTTTTGGAAATTTAACAAAATATTACAACTGCCTGTTTAGGTGATAGCCTTAATTACTGCGTCTAAAGAATAGATAACTTAAATAATAAATTATGAAAAATATACTCAGGGTCTTTTGTATTGGAATTCTGGGAATTTCTGCCATCCATGGCCAGGAATCCAAATCGGTTCCGATGGACAAGGCTGTGGTAACAGGTCAGTTGGAAAACGGTATTAAATATTATATCCGGCATAACGAAGAGCCAAAGGACCGCGCCTCTTTTTACTTTGCTCAAAATGTAGGTTCTGTTCTTGAAAAGGATTCTCAGCGCGGACTGGCACACTTTTTAGAGCATATGGCTTTTAACGGACTGGAGCATTTTGAAGGGAAGGCCATGCTGGAATACCTCGAAAAGAATGGAATTCGTTTTGGTTCTGAGATCAATGCCTTTACCGCTTTTGATGAAACGGTTTACAACGTAAGCAGTGTTCCTGTGGGAAGAGAACAGCTTCTCGACTCTGTACTGCTGGTACTGAAGGATTGGTCTAACGGACTAACCCTGAACGGTAAGGATATCGATGAAGAGCGGGGGGTCATTAACGAAGAATGGAGAACCCGGAATACCCCGGGTCTCAGGGCTGCTTTCAAAATCTGGGAAGAGGGAACCTTAAAAGGTTCAAAATACGCAGAGCGTTTCCCGATTGGTCTGATGGAAGTGGTCAACAATTTTGAATACGATGAATTGCGCGATTATTATAAAACCTGGTATCGCCCGGACCAACAGGCCGTTGTGGTTGTTGGGGATATTGATGTGGAGGCGATGGAAAAGAAGATCAGAGCGCTGTTCTCCACCATTCCCCTTCGCAAGGGACTTCCAGAGAGGGGTAGCTTTGAGGTGCCTTTACCGGGAGAATTTAATTATGTGGAAGTTGTGGATCCGGAACTAGGTTCTGCCAGCCTGCAATTTATTGCCAAGCGGAAAGCTGACGATTACGAGGGGACGGAAAAACTGGACATGGATATGGTCCAGTCTGTGGTAAGTTCAGTTTACGGAAGCCGTATGAGCGAGTTTCTGACCAATGTGGAGGCACCTGCACTTTCTGTACGTTTTGGTTATTCGAATTTTGTTCGTCCAACTGAAGTCTTTACCCTGAGTGTTACACCGAGAGAAGGCAGGATGGTGGAGGCCATGGAATTCGCCCTGATGGAAATGAAGCGACTTGCCCAACACGGCGCTACCGAGGGAGAATTGGAAAGAACCATCACCGCGATGAAGACCGGTATCATTAACCGTGAAAAGAATAAACATAAGATCAGCAACGATCAGCATGCCAAGCAATTGTACAACCATTATTTTAATGGGGGTCCTTTAGCAGATATTAGTTGGTACAAAGATTATGCCCTGGCCAGGCTGGAAACCATTTCGAACGAAGATATTAAAGCCTGGATCAATGACCACTTTGACCTCAGTAATACGGTTATAGCCGTTACCGGTAACGGGAAGGAGGAGTATCCGTCCAAGGCTGCATTTGAAGGGGTATTGGAGAAGGTGAAAACCCTGGAAACATCGCCTTACAAGGACACCTATGTCGATAAGCCTCTGGTGGAAGATGAGCTTAAGGATGTAGCCATAGTAGCTACCGAGCAGATCGAAGCCCTTGATGCAAGGATCTACACCCTGGAAAACGGAGTGCGTTTTGTACTTTACCCTACAGACCATAGCAAGGATCAGATCATGATGAAGGCTTACAGCCCGGGAGGAATGTCTTTACTCAATAAGGAGGCATTACCTGCTGCACAACTGGCAACCTATGTAAGCAGTCAATCCGGCCTGGGAAGTTTTGACCTGAACGATCTGAGAAAGAAATTGAAAGGGAAAAGGGCAAATGCTTCTGTCGGGCTCCAGGGCAATGCCGAAAGCCTGAACGGCAGCAGTAACAGGGAAGACCTGGAAGTATTGTTTCAGCAGGTCTACCTGTTTTTTGAAGCCCCCAGATTTGAAGAGGATGCGCTGAGCCTGACCAAAGACTTCATCAGGAAAAATCTTAAGAGTAGGGAAGGAGATAAGCAGGCCATCTTCCGGGATTCCCTGCAGCTGGCTTCGGCCAACTATCATGAGCGGGTATTTTTCTTTGATGAGGAATTGGTTGAAAACATTGACCTGGCAACCATAAAAGAGGTGTATGCCGATCGCTTCTCAAACATTTCGGATTTCACCTTTTTCTTTGTGGGAGATTTCGATGAAGCCCGTTTAAAGGAATACGCACGTCGTTATCTCGGGTCCATTAAAGGCCAGGGGAAGGAGGAAACCTATATTGACCACGATATGGAACCAGCTAAGGGAAAAACCCTTGTACACCTTAAGGAAGAGCTGGAGACACCCCAAACTTCGGTGAATATTTCCCTGACGCATGAGATGCCTTATAATTACAGAAACACCATTAAGAACGGTATGCTCGCAGAATTGCTTAAGAAAAGATACAATGAGGTGATCCGGGAGCAGGAAGGCGGAAGTTACGGCGTAGGGGTCGGTTCAAACGTAAGCAGGATTCCGGATGAGCGGTTTGGCCTTTCCGTTAATTTTAATTGTAATCCGGAAATGAGGGATAAACTCGTGGCCGTGGTTTATGATGAAATGCAAAAGATCCAGGGACATATTGAACTGAATGACCTCGTAGAGGTGAAGAAGAATATGCAGAAGTCGCGTGCAGAACAGTACACGAAAAATTCATATTGGATGAGTGCCTTGCTCGGACATGTTCTGTATGGAAATGAAGTGATAGATCAGGAGGATTTTAATACCCTGATCGATGACATTTCAGCAAAGGAGCTCATGGAGTTTGCAACCTATATCAACAGTGCAGATGTGGTGGAAGGGATCCTTGATCCGATTGTCTCTGAGACTGCTGAATAGGCTGATTTTTGTGTTAAACGAAAAACCCCGGTGAGCACCGGGGTTTTTTATTGCTTTCTTTTCAGAAAGTGAAGTTTTTGCATGGAGATGGGATTTCTGTCCAAAGTGACGGCCTTGAGATAGTACTTTTCTGCGTGATAGGGACGGTCTGTAGCCAGGAAAAAATCGCCCATGGAATCGTAGGCTCTTGAACTTTCCGGGAAATTGGTGATATTGAACCGAAACAGGGCTTCGGCCTTTTCAAAGTCTTCCAGCTCCAGGCTGCGGTATCCCATGGAGCTGATCAGATCTTCCTCAGGAAGCACCTCGTATCCCAGCTCCCTGGAAATATTTTTGTAATGGTTACGGAAGGCCCTCAAAAAACGCTGGGTACTGATGTTGTGAAGGATCTCCGGGTCAAATTGCTTTAGTACGGGGTCGATATTATAAAAATCAAAGATCCTGGAAAAGGCATCATAGAAAGCCGGAATACTGATATTGGCATGACTGTTATCCTGATAAAACCGATAGTGGAACTGATCTTTTCCACAACCGTTTTTTTCCAGATACTCCGCATAGGCCGTAATGGCCCTGAAATGTGCGGTACGGTTGCTCCTGTCGTTTTCAACGGCCATGAGGTCTGTACCCTCCGGAAGGGTATTGGCAGCGGCAAGATAGAACTCGGTATCCGTGTTCAGAGGACAGTTTTTGTATGGGTCCAGTTGTTTTATCAGGTAGTTGTTATCCCACCAGTAGCTGGGGTCTATGGCAATATAATTGCGAAAGGCCTGGTTCGCTGTGTGCATGGCATAGGTGGTAAATAATCCTCCAAGGGAATGCCCAAGAAGGCTTCTGTAGGAGGTGGCAGGATAGTGATTTTCTACATAGGGGATAAGCTCTTCTGTGATGAATTTTAAAAAGTCGGAGGCTCCCCCCGTATTCTTCAAATACGTTTCCGGCATATCCTCCAACCGGTGTATCCTGGATGGGGTCAGATCCCGCATGCGATCTGTGCTTTCGATGCCGATAACGATCATTTTTGGCCAGAACATCTCTTCTCCCAATTGGCTGGCCATGGCCGCCATAGCGGTAAAATGTGAGCTGGCATCCAGAATGAACAAAACCGGATACTGCATGCCCCGGTCATACCCCATGAGGTAGTTCGCGGGTAAATGCACCCAAATCCGCCTGTTTTCCTGTAGAATTTGAGAATAAACCTCGTCTACATGGGCAAAGGAAAGGGTTTCCCGCCCTATGCGTTCGGGAATAGTGTCCTGTCCCGAAACTATAGTGGTGACGAGAAATAAGAATGCATTAAAGAGCCATCTGCAGTACCTGTCCATTTCCTGCGTTATTGAATCACAGGTCAAGTCGTTGTTGTGTTAAAGGGCGGGAGGTAAGAGGGTAGAATGATTAATCGGCGTCTAAAATAATGAAATTCAATGAATTAACGCATTATTATCTAGCGATTTTTCTGTATAAAGTGAGGGAATGTTAGGTTAATAGGAGGGAAAATCACTTTTTTATTCATTCAAACGAACCGGGACCCAAACTTCTTCTTCTGCATCCGGGTGTTCCGGCCCTTTGTACTCCGGAGTCATGACCTGCAGGTGGGGACGTTGTTCCAGTACATATCCTGAATCCGGCAACCACCCGTTAAGAATGTCATCCATGGTTTTAGAAAATTCCCTGGCCGGTCCGCGATGCAGGAAAACTGCATAGCTGCCCGACGTTACGGTAAGGCTTTCAACCTCCTTAGGTAGCAGGTTCGCCTCATTTCTCATACGTATTCCGGCCCAGAAATGGATGATGGTCGCGGGACCATATTGGGGTGAATCGGGATTCGTCTGGTATTCCTGGACGGCATAGAGATAGGAGTCTGCCCTGCCGGAGGCAAGTGTTTTTAACAGCGGCATAAATTTCATCCAGGGTTCCTGGGGTTGTATCCTGCAGGCTTCAAAGGATCTTTTAATTCCGATGATCCTGAAACCGGGGCTATTGATGATTCTTTCCGGGGAAATCATAAAATAAAATTTTAGTCTTTAATGATCTTGTAATGGGAATAGACCATACCGGAAGGATACGACCAATTCTCCAGAAGCGATAATCTTACAGGCTTCCTGAATTCCGGGAACAGGCGAATGCCTTCTCCAAGTACAATGGGTGCGGTAAACAACATGATCTCGTCAATACACTGGTGCTCCAGGAAAGAGCGGGTTGTGATCCCGCCTCCCAGTAACCAGATGTGCTTATCACTCCATACATTTTTGATCCTTTCGACCTCTTCGAATAAGTCTCCGGAGAATACTTCGGTGTTCGGGGTGTCGATGGCCAGCTCCGGATGCCTGGATACCACAAGTGTTCTGCAATGCTGATAGGGCCATTCTGTGCCAAACCCCTTGATGACCTCATAGGTTTTTCTACCCATGATCAGGGTGTCGATATCCGATAAGAAGTTTTTATACCCATAGTCGTTACTGTCAGGGTTTTCCAGTTTTTCCAGCCACTCCACACGGTGCTCCTTATCGGCTATATATCCGTCAAGAGAGGTGGCGATGTACAAGATGACTTTCTTCATGATGGTGGTTTAAAATAAAGTGGAAATTACACGTATAAAACTGATCAGCCCGATGATGAGGATAAGAAGCAGGGAGAATCGTTTAAACTTTTCCTGAGGGATATACTCCAGGATCCTTTTCCCCAGCCAGGTACCGAGAAGTCCGATGGCGAACAGAAAAGGGAGATAGGTTAATTCCTGCTTTCCGATATAGCCATTGTCATAGTATACGAATGTCCTGCTGAGGTCTACCATAAAATCAATAAGAGCGGAGGTGGCGATAAATACACTTTTCTCCATATTGAAGGCGTTCATAGTGATCCCCCGGATCGCTCCTCCTGTGCCCAGTAACCCTGCCGTAAGCCCGGATAATACCCCACCGGTCACCGATTGGGGCTTTCCGGCGGTGATCACCAGGTTTTTTCTTATCAGAAACAGGAGACTCATGCTTATCAGGAATACCCCAAGGATGATCTCCAGGTAAAGACTGTTAACAAACCTGGAGAGGTAACCACCGATAATGACAAATACCACTGAAGGTATTCCGAGGTAAACCAGGAGAAATTTGTTCAGGCCCTTTTTAAATAAAAAGATCTTACTGAGGTTACTTGACAGGTGAAAAATGGCTGTCATTCCCAGAACTGAATGAAAATCAAAATAAAAACTCCCAAGCGGCACGAAGAAAACCGATGAACCAAATCCGCCAATAGTACCGATGATCTCAGCAAATAAGGCTAAAACAAGAAATAGATATTCGATTTTCATGTTTTCAGGATTCCGTTTTTATTCCTATCCTTAAAGATAGGAGATAATTATAAGTGTTCCTTCGCATAGGATTCCGGGTAAAAGGAAATGAGTTTGCTTTGCTTTCCCGCATACAGAGGGTGTCTGGGGTGTCCTTTAAGGGTAGGAGGTGATAGCTGAATCCAGGAAAAAGCGTTTTTCCTGCTCAACTCCACTATGGCACCACAGGAATGCTTTAAATATTTCCGACGTTCTATGATATTGCCCCAGGCTGCCCAGATGTTCCGGATCGGAAATTGGCCGAGCACCTGTTCGATAATCTCCAGGTTTCGTTTGTGAAGGGGTTTCCGCATCCGTTGCCTGAGATTTTCCGGATGGGTTTGGCGTTCCGGCCAGAGATTGAGAACGATCCAGCCATCATAACCATGAGCTGAGGCAATGTGCCGGATCCTGTTTATGGTGTGGTCTGGTTGTCCCGGAGCAGCCGTACTGGGATTGGCAGCGATCACTGCGAGCATATGCTTTCCCTGAACGCCCAAAGCAAAACGGCAGTAATTGCGCTCATCGGTCATATAGATCCAGGCCTTTTGATTCATATTCCTTCCAGATAGTGTATTCGGACATCCTCCAGTTTTTGGGCAGAATCATCCAGTCCTCCGGGTCTGTTTCGCTTTAACCATAGTTTTTTATGGACTTCGATAAGTAGTTCCAGGGAATCAGCCATTGCTTTTCTTTCCATTTCAGGAATATGCTGAACCTCCCCGTTAGCAGCCTCCAAGCGTTTTAATCCCAGTTCGATGGCATGGAGGGAAAGGGATGCTGCCTGGCGAAGTTCTTCCTTAAGCAGAACTCCGTCCCGGACTTGAGGCCGCGAGGCTTCCAGGAGTTCAAGGCCTTTGAGAAGTTCTTCTTTTGATCGTAAAAGGCCCTTGGCCGTCATCTCCCGTGTCTGGTAATTTCCCTCCAGAGACCATGCATACCGATGCAGCATCAAATGAAAAATGTTTGCATTTCCGGGGGGAATTCCACTAACGGAATATGCATTTCCAAGGGTTAACAGGGCCCTGCTGAATTGTGCTGTCGGATCTCTGAACATATGCAGGTCCATCCAGGCGGCAAGTTCCGGTTCCGGGTCTTTCTCCGGGTTCCATGAAAGAGAGGCCCCCGCAATGATCGTGGGAATACTCACTACGGCAGGCTGCCAATGGCCATGATCGCCCCAATCGGTCAGCAGATAGCCTCTGGCTTCATTGCTGTAACCGTTACGGGCGGCATTCCTGAGGTTCTCAAACCCGTTACTGTTTCTTCCGGTAAGCGATCTCCAGGAGGAAGTTCCGGGACAAACGTAAAAATCGATACCGGCATTCCGGAATTTGGGAAGGTGTTCGTCGAAAGGATAATCTGCACTGTATCCCCATACCAGGGCCGTGATGTCTTCGGGCAGCTCATCGATGAGTTCCGGGTAGTTCAGAATGATATCGCCCCAGAACTGTACTTTTTTGCCGTGACTGGTTGCCGCGTCGTACAAATCTTTTACATAATCGAGGTAAACCCGGCCTTTTCCGTATGCTTTGCAACGTTCAGCCGATCTTCCCAGTCCCAGTTCTACGGTCTCGTCGCACCCGATATTGAAATACGCACTGCTAAAATTGGGTAGCAGTTCGTCATAGAGCGATCTCATGAATTCCAGGGACTCGGGATTTACAGGGTTCAGGGAATGCCGTTTTCGCAGCCCCCATATGGTATTGCAATTTTCAGGACATTCGGCCAGATCCAGGTAGGAGTCATGCTCAAGCCAGCGCTCCATATGACCAAAGGAATTCTGGTTAGGCACCAGATCGATATTTCTTACCCCGCAATAGGATTCCAGGGTGCGAATCTGTTCGGGGGTCATCGGGCTGGCATTTTCCCAGACTTCCCGATGTTCACTGTAGGCGAAGGTATGTTCGGTGTAAAGCTGAAGTTCGTTATACTTCAGGGAGGCCAGCATATCTACCAGGTCAAACAGGGTGTTCATGGTGGGGACTTTATCCCTGCTGATATCCAGCATATATCCCCGGCGTTCAAATCCGGGGTGGTCTTTTATTTCCAAAGCACTGGGAATCGAGTCTGCAAAAGCAGTGCTGAGCTGTTTCAGGGTTTGCCATGCATAAAACACTCCGGAGGTATCAGCAGCCTTTAAGGTAATGCTGTCATTTCTGATGCGCAGGGTATAACCCTGATTTGGGATCTCTTTTGAGGTCAGGATCCTGAGGAAAAGATGTGATCCATCTTCCTTAGGGTTGAGTTTCCAGTGTACTTCCATATCCTTTTTAAGGACAGTGGAAAGCGGTATTCCAAATGATTCAAGAGCATGCAGGGCTTCGGGAGATAGTCCTTTCCCGGGAAAAAGGCTCATTTCGCGGGGTACCGGATACAATTGTGGTACATCCTGTGCATGTCCAAAGCAGGAACACAGGAATATGCATAAAAAGAGAATTCTTCTGATCAAGATAAAGGCTTTTAGTTATGGTAAAGCTAATAAAACGGAAGTAGTAAAAAAAAAGAACCCGGAACAAGGGTCCGGGTTTTAAATTGCAGGCAGGCAGCACTTAATCCACTCCGAGAACCACCTCCAGGTCTCCTTCGATAAGGAAAACGTGGCAACAGTCAAAGGCTACGGTAAAGTCTTCATCAACTACCAATTCTCCGTTGATATACCCCTCAAAGGTGAGGCTAATTACCCTGGATCTGAAATCGGACAGGTAACTGTCACTGATCAGGGGGTACATACCGGAGGCCTGATATACCTCCAGGTCTTCCTGGGAGTAATCCAGGGTAAGGTTTCTGCCGCTCTCCACCCAGGTTACAACAAATTCATCCAGGGCTATAGGCTCCTGGCTTCTGTTTACGACAGAAACATCAAAAGCCCGGAACTCTTCGGTACAAACGGCGTTACCGCAATTCCCCTGGTTGCCATCGTCGTCACTATTGCAGGAGACCCCGAAGGAAAACACAATAGCAAAGAACAGGACATACTTTAAATATCGTTTTAAGGAATTCATAATATTGTGAAATTAGTGATTTGTTTCTGGTTTGGTTGTGGTATAACACCTTAAATTTAAGTAAAATAACTTTTAATTTATAGGTATTTGCAGGTATTGTGCCAAGTTTTTAATGGCCTCTGGAGGTAATAGTAAACAAAAAAACCGGCGAAAGCCGGTTTTTAAGAGTAAGCAATTTATTTTTAGTTGATTACAACCGTAAACGCAACCTGCACATCTGTTTCACCTCCAAGATCGTCTCTGTCTGTACCTGTTTTGGAAACAGGTTCATGAACCAGGTAAGTGGTAACAGCACCCGAGGTGGTTCCGGTCGCGCTCCAATTCGTTAGAATACCTAGCTTGTTACCCTGGGTATCTTCGAAATCCCCGCCAGCGGGAGAAATGGTAAGGGAAGAAATATCGGTTTCATAAAAAACCTGGTGCTCATCAGCCTCTTCGATCACCTCTTCTGTGATATCAATGATATTCCCGGGATTAGAAGCATTGAAAAAGCCTATTTCCACGGCATAGGTTTTTCCGGAGTTCAGTACAATGGGTTCTGGTGCTGTAGCGCCTTCTTCCCAGATAAAGGTCTCCATGGCCTGGGTGTCGGTATCTGTGATTTCCAGTACCACCCGGTCAATAA
The DNA here is from genome assembly GCF_020166515.1 of Robertkochia flava. GTDB lineage: Bacteria > Bacteroidota > Bacteroidia > Flavobacteriales > Flavobacteriaceae > Robertkochia > Robertkochia flava. The sequence continues at coordinate 320,084 of NZ_JAINZT010000007.1, forward strand.
GTTCTTCTTCATTGATCTGTTCCGGGGTGTCATCGTCTGAAGAACATGCACTCAATACGATTAAGGCAACAAGGGCAAGATTGATTTTCAGGAAACTTTTCATAAGGATATAAATTAAATAGAATTAATAATTGATTTTGATTTGTAATTGTAGATTTCTTCCCAGGTCGTCCGCATAGAACCTTTGCCTGTTGAGGTAATCCCTGTAGGAAGTGTTTAAAATATTATTTGCAAGAAGTGCAACCTGCAGTTCATTGCCTTTTCCCAGCCCAAAAACCATGGAGGTATTCATTCCCAGCAGGTGATAGGCGGGGGGAGGGGTACTCAGGTCTACCGTACGGGTTACCGGAATTCCGTTTTCAATGATCTCAATTTCAAAATTATTATCGGGGAAATTGTTCTGTCGGAAGACGTAATCACTTCGAATGCTGATACTCAGGTTATGGAATTCCGGATAGTTGTAACTCACCTTATTGCTCATGTTTGCAGCAGGGATGTCTATCAGGGGAGCATCTCTGTCAAGATCCTTCCCGTACACATAGGAGAATTTATGGAAACTGGACCAATTCCGGTTGTACTGGTAGGATGCATCGAGGTCTGCTCCCAGCATGTTTGCGTTTGTTTGGCGGTACTCCCAAACCGGGAAGGCTCCCCTGATGGTTTCCTCCAGTCCGGAGGGCTCCAATACGATAAATCCGTTTATATAGCTAAAGTAGGGAGCAATGGAAAATTGCAGGGCGCCTTCTGTTTTTTCTGCTGAAAAGGAGAATTTATGGGCAACCTCTGAATCCAGGTCCAGCGCTCCGGTCTCAATAGCAGCCGCAGAATGGTGCAGGCCATCACTAAAAAGTTCTGAAGGGTTCGGGGCCCTCGATGCCAAAGCATAGTTGATCAACCAGTCAAAGGAATCCCTCGTATACCTGCCACCCAGGGTACCCGAAAAATTATGGAAATTCAGGACGGGATTTACAAGGATCTGGTTGCCGAAAACAGCTTCTTCAAATTCCGGAAATTGCGCGTCATAGCCTCTTTCCGTCCAGGTGTCCAGGTCATAATACTTCTGGGCATCCATTCTGGAGAAATCATAACGTATCCCGGCCTCCATCAGCCACTGGTCGTCAATGTGATAATTGCCGGAAAGGAATCCCCCAAGATCGTACCGGTCGTAATCCGGAATGAGCCTTCTCACTCCGGTTGCCGGATCAGGGAAATTGTTCTGATACATGGCTCTCAATCCGGTTTGCAGTTTAAAACTGGATTGGGCATCGAATTCGAAATCGGTGGTAAGGGTATGTGTATTCAGGGTGAGGTCCAGGGAAGGACGGTTGTCATTATCTTCGCCTCTTCTGATATCAAATTCAAGCCGGTTATTACTTTGATAATCGTACTGCAGGTTCCACCTTCCCAGCCCTTCGAGGCGCTTATACATGTTAATCTTGGCCAGATGATGATCTACCTTCTGTTTGGGGGCGAGGATATCATAGGTATGATCCCTGATGATGAGAGGTTCGTCACTTCGCAGGGCCCTTTCCAGGTCTTCTACATTCCCGATATGTGAGGCCCTAAGAATTCCGATCTCATTGTTGTAATAGCTGTAAAAAGCATCAAAACCGAACTCCAGGCTATTATACCCGAATCCGCCGCTAAACCCCTTCTCAAATACCCCGGTATTGCTCAAAATGTAGTCCGGGGCTTCAAAGTCACCGAGTCTTTTGATACTTCCCTGTAACTTCCAGTTCCATCCGGTATCGTATCCCTTAAATAGGGATGAGGCCAGGGTTCCTCCACGGCCATTGGTAGCTCCGGTAAGGATGGTACTTCCGTAAAGCGTATCGCGGGGAAAGATGCGTTCCGGGGAGGCTACGATTACCCCGCCAATGGCGTCTCCTCCGTATTTCAGAGCAGAAGCACCCTTAATGACGCTAAGGCTGGAGGTACTGTTTAGATCCAGGTTAGGGGCATGTTCGCTCCCCCATTCCTGATCCTGCAGGCGTACCCCGTTATTCATGATCAACACCCGGCTGCTATGCAATCCCTGGATTACAGGCTTCACAATAGCACTTCCGGTATTCAGGGATGACACACCACTTATTTCCTTCAGGGCATCCCCCAAACTTTGTCCGCTGTACTGTTCTATGGTTTGTTTACCGAGAAGCTGTTCCTGACCGGTTTGGGTTTTGCGGGCTATCCGGGACTCGGTTACCACGACCTCTCCCAATTCTTCCAGGTGGTGCTCCAACCGGATTTTTTTGTAAGTATCTCCCTCGATGGAGACCTCCAGGGTGGTGTCATCGCATTCCGGATGTGTAACCCTGACCAGGTAGGAGCCATTACACAGTCCTTTTATGGCGAACTTTCCATTGAAGTCTGTTGTCGCCTTTTCATCGGTGCCGTCCAGGGTAATGATGGCACCGAACAAGGGCGTGCCTTCATGGAAGTCGACCACTTCGCCCAAAAATATATTATTACAATCCTGAGCGTAAAGCCCCAGACTGATATGTATTAATGAAAATAGTACAACAAGATGTTGTTTCATAATTCCGCTACTCTGTAAAAATTAAGTGATATAAGAGGATACCGGTGAAACCAGTAAGGTATACCTGTATAAATAAAACAAATATTTATACCAGAGGCGGAGGCCTGGAAAACAGGGAGAAGAGGAGGGCTGTGGCGTGAAATTGTTCCCCCGGGAAAAACGCCTGTACATTAGTTTCGATAGGCTCTGTCAGGTGGTACTCCGACCCAATTGGATCTGAGATCATGGCAGGCGCCTGACTCAGGATGATCGCACTTTCACAGAATGCACAGCATTCAATACATTCATCTTCATGAGAAAGGGAATGATAGGCAGCAAATTTGGCTGAGATGAGAAATGTCACCAACAATACAGTGATAATGGTATGTGCCTTTTTTGCATACATAAGTACAAACCTAATAAGAAAATAAGGAGTTCCATGTTAAAGAAATTAAAATAAAGTCATGCCAGGGGCTTTAAACCGGCAGGAATAGCAGTTTTCAGGGACGTTTTACATCACAATTCTTTGCGGGAGGTGACCTATATCATTTTTTTTAAGGGTATTGGAGTTTAAATTCGGGATTGTAAGTTCAACATTAAATCACAGGTTATGTCACTCATCAAATTTAACAGAAGACGTCCATGGTTCTCTCAGGAACTGGAAGACCTCTTCAATTCAGAAAACCTGTTGAGGGAAGATTTCCTGAACAGGAGTGTCCTCAGGCAACCTGCAATGAATGTCAGGGAGGATGAGGAGAAATATGAGCTTGAACTGGCGGTTCCGGGACTGACCAGGGAGGATTTTCAGGTTACCGTGGAAGACGGGTACCTTACCATAGCTGTAGAGAAGGAAACCACTGCAGAAAGTACCGAAGATTACTACACCCGTAAAGAATTCAATTTCGAGCGTTTTCACAGGTCCGTATTGCTGCCTGATGATGCCCGTGAGGATGAGATCAGCGCAAATTATGAAGACGGACTGCTGCGCATCGGAATTTTTAAAAAAGATCCGGAAACAGTTAGCAGGGTAAAAAAGGTGGAAGTGGATTAAGGTTCACCTCCCTAAAACAAAGAATGATGAATACGAGCAATAACAGAAAAGAGATCGACCTGAAGAAGGCAGAGGTCCTGCATCGGGATGCAGGCGACTGGTTATCGGAAATGGAGTTCATGAATAATGAAATGGAATTTTTTGGAGAAATGCTTCGGAACTATTTTATGGCACTGGCCGAAAAGAACTTTGAACAGGAAAAAGTACTGATTAAAAACAGGCGAACCATCTCCAATGAGATCGAACTGATGAAACAAAGGGTCAAACTGCACCACGATCGCCTGATAAGACTTATTGATGAGTCCCATCGGGAGCGATCAGAAAGGGAGCTGGAGGCAGAGCACTATGAAGTGGCCTTGAATTTCAAAAAACTGAGGAAAGAATTTATTTCCTATAAAAAAGATCTTTATGACACCATTACCGTGGTAATGAAAGGGCAAAAACAAAAGAGCTTAACCAGCTAATGCCTTTATGTTGATAACAGGATTTTTGGATGCGGAACCAAACAGATGACCATAGCAATGCTATTAGATTCAGGATTTCAGCTTTAAGGGAGAAATGAAATCTGTTTGGTTCCTTTCCTGTTTTGCTGTGTGTTTTAATACGTGCAGATGCACAGGGTATCGTGGAAAAAAGGTAAATTAGAGTATGTCGGGTTTTACTGCTTACCAGGAGGTTTTTGAAGTCCTCACCAATTCGATCTCAGAGGGGGTCCTGGTGGTTGGAGCAGACCAGCACGTACTTGCAGTGAATGAGCCTTTACTGGAAATTTTCGGCTATGACCGGAAAGATCTGGAAGGGCAGAATTTTGAAGTGCTGATTCCGGGTTTTAAAAGAGACCGGCACCGGGAATATTTCAAGGGTTTTTTAAGGGAGCATTCCAAAAGGCGGATGGCCAGTGGCAGGGTTCTTTACGGCAGGCATAAGAATGGCAGTGAGATCCCTCTTGAGGTGGGGCTTACCCCTATTGTAACCGACGATTCCTTCTTTGTGGTGGCCTTGATTCTCGATGTAACCGATAAATACCAGCGGGAGAAGTCGATAGAAAGACTGAACAGAGAGTTGGAAGATAAGGTCAGGCAACGCACAGAACAGCTCAATCAAACCGTGGAGCATCTTACCCGCGAGTGCGATAAAAGGGAAATGGCCGAGAATAAAGTTCGGGAAGCCCTCAGAAGGGAGAAAGAGCTCAACGCCATAAAAACCAGTTTTATGCAGATGGTTTCTCACGAATTTAAGACCCCTTTAAGCGGTATCCTGACCTCGGCTATGCTTATTGAAAAGTACAGGGAAACAGATCAGCAGGAAAAGCGCCTGAAGCACCTGGAAAGCATAAAGCGCAAAGTCCAGCATCTGGATGCGCTGCTCAATGATTTTCTTGCCGTTGAACGGCTGGGTGCCGGACGGGAAAGTTACAGGTTCTCCCAATTCTGGTTAGGCGATCTGCTGAGGGAGGTGGTTAACGAGAGCGAACAGGTGTTAGGTTCCCGACAAACCTTGCTTACCGATATTCCGGTGGGTGCCATTCAGATGTACCAGGATAAGGTGGTGTTGAACCTGATCCTTTCCAATGTACTTAATAATGCCATTAAATATTCCGATGAGGACGGAGAGATCCGGCTGCTGGCCGAAAGGATCACCGACCAGGGACTTATCAAAATAAGGGTGCAGGACAAGGGGGTAGGTATCCCCAGAGACGAACAGCAATACATCTTTTCCAGATACTTCAGGGCATCCAATGCCAAGAATATAAAAGGCACGGGCATAGGACTTAATATGGCTAAGAAGCACCTGCAGAACCTGGGAGGACATATCTTTTTTACCAGTGAGGAAGGGGAGGGATCAGAATTTACCATTATGATCCCAGAAATATTACAGCAATGAGAAAGGTCTTGTTAATAGAAGATGACGATCAGTTAAGAGAGAATATTGCCGAATTACTCGATCTCTATAATTATGAGGTATATACTACGGCAGAGGGAGCCAGGGGAGTGGAACTTGCCCGGGAAGTACATCCGGATGTAATTGTTTGTGATATCATGATGCCGGGAATGGACGGCTACCAGGTTCTGGAAAAGCTTTCCCATAATGAGGAAACCATGCGCATCCCCTTTATTTATATGTCGGCCAAATCGGATAGGGCCGATGTGAGAAAGGGTATGGACCTGGGGGCAGACGATTATATTCCGAAGCCCTTTGAAGAACAGGAGTTGATTAGCGCTATTGAAAACCGCATTGCCAGGGTGGAACTGCTTAGGAAAAAGCAGCAGGAACAAGGAGATTTTGCGGAGGTTCCTTCCCTGCAAAACCTCGATAACCTCAAGGCCTGGTTCGCTCAATATGGAGAGATCCTTGAATTTCGCGCAAAAGACCATATTTATGAAGAAGGGAATCATTCCAATTATGTATATCTCATAAAGGAAGGAATGGTAAAGACCATCACCATGGATGAGTCAGGACATGAGCTGATCAATAAGGTTTTCAGGCCCGGGGATCTGTTTGGTTATACCGCGCTTATGGAAACCACGCCGTACAGGGAAACTTCCATTGCCATACAAGCGGCTCAGCTCTTCGCGGTAAATAAGGAAGTTATGTCCGGTATCCTTTTAAAGAATCACCATCTCACCATGGATATCATCGATCTCTTATCTTCAGATATCCTCTCTTTTAAGGAGCGGTTATTACAGATGGCTTATGGAACCGTACGTAAAAAGGCTGCATCCTCCATTTTACAATTCTTAAAACAATTGGAACCCAAACCCCAGGAAGGGATCTATATCTCGCGTTCGGACCTGGCCAGTGTGGCCGGTATTGCTCCCGAAAGTTTTATCCGGGCATTGACCGAATTTAAGAACGAGGGATTGATTTCATCAAAAGGAAGAAACATAAGGGTGCTCGATGTGGAAGGCCTGAAAAACGTCCTTTAGGCTTCGATAAACGATAATATGTTACTGAAGGTGAGAAATATCCTGTGATTTTTTTAATTGTCGTAACTTTAATTTTCGTCAAACGTATACCACATGGTAAACCTTGGAGACATTAGAGACCGTGTGTTTTCCTTTTTTGAAGAAGTGGGAGCCCTTTCACGGTTTACAAGCCGTTTTTTCCGCGAAGCCTTTCGCCCTCCTTTTGAATGGGCAGAATTCCTGAACCAGTGTTATTATGTTGGAAACAGGTCTTTAACCCTGGTGGGGATCACCGGATTTATTATCGGCCTGGTGTTTACAATGCAGTCGAGGCCTACCCTTTTAGAATTCGGTGCGGTATCCTGGATGCCTTCCATGGTTGGACTTACCATTGTGCGGGAAGTTGGTCCGGTGGTCACGGCATTGATTTGTGCAGGACGTATCGGGTCGGGTATCGGGGCAGAACTGGGATCCATGCGGGTAACTGAACAGATCGATGCCATGGAGGTCTCCGGTACCAATCCATTTAAATACCTGGTGGTTACCCGTGTGCTGGCTTGTATTTTTATGCTTCCGCTACTGGTTTTAATAGGTGATGCTCTTGCCCTCTATGGTTCTTACCTGGTGGAACACGTTAAAGGAGATGTGTCTTTTCAATTGTATTTTAACCAGGTTTTTGACGCCCTTACCTTCGGGGACCTGTTGCCCTCAACGATCAAGTCGTTCTTTTTCGGACTTGCCATTGGGGTGGTGGGTTGTTATAAGGGCTATTATTGTTCTCATGGAACGGTAGGCGTCGGGGTAGCGGCCAATACGGCTGTTGTAGTGGCTTCGTTACTGTTATTTATCCTGGATTTTATGGCCGTTGTGGTCACCGATATATTTTACGACCTATGAAAGCAGCACAAACATCACGTAAAACGTCATCGTCAGGGCCTGACGGCAGATCACGCGTGCTGGAGATTCGCGACCTGAAGAAGCAGTTTGGCGAAAATAAAGTGCTTAACGGATTTAATATGGACCTTTTCCAGGGAGAAAACCTGGTGGTCATGGGGCGTTCCGGTTCGGGAAAATCGGTGATGATTAAATGTGTTGTGGGCCTGATGCAGCCCGATAGTGGAAGTATCAAGATTCTTGGAAAGGAATTAACCCATTTGGACCGGCCTGAGCTGGATACCCTGAGAACCGAGATCGGATTTCTGTTTCAGGGCAGTGCCCTCTACGATTCCATGACGGTACGGGAGAATCTGGAGTTTCCCCTGCGCCGGCATGCCGATAAGGTGGGCAATCGCGATACGGAGTCGCTTATTATCGAAGCCCTGGAGAGTGTAAAGCTGGCACATACCCTGGACCTGATGCCAGCGGAATTGTCCGGTGGTATGCAGCGCCGGGTGGCCCTGGCACGGGCGTTGATCCTGAAACCGAAGATCATACTTTACGATGAGCCTACCAGCGGTCTGGACCCGATAACGGCAAAGGAGATTATAAAACTCATGCAGGATATCCAGGATGAATACCAGACCTCGTCGCTGATCATAACCCATGATGTGGATTGTGCACGGGTGATCTCCAACAGGATGATATTATTGGTGGACGGAGTTAATTACGCAGAAGGAACCTTCGCCGAATTATCAACTTCTCAGGACCAGAAGGTGAGGGCGTTTTTTAAATAATGATGAATATGGCAAGCAATACTTCAAGAAATATAAAACTGGGAATTTTTGTTACCCTGGGGGCACTGTTATTTATGCTGGCCGCGTATCTGATAGGAAATGACCAGAACCTGTTTCAGGACACCTTCCGGCTCAAGACCAAATTCAGGAACGTTAACGGCCTTCAGACAGGAAATAACGTAAGGTTCTCGGGAATCCATGTCGGAACGGTTAAAGACATCGATATGATCAATGATACCACCGTGGTGGTAGATATGGTTATCGAACGGAGGATACAGGAATTCATTAAGACCAATGCCGTGGCTAACATAGGATCGGATGGCCTGGTGGGGAGCAGGGTGCTTAATATTGTTCCGGGCGCCGGGGATGCGCCCATGGTGCAGTCCGGAGATTTTATCGAAGGTTATGCCAAGCTGGGAACAGAACAAATGATGAGTACCCTGGGTACTACCAGTGAAAATATTTCCCTGCTCACTTCCCAACTCATTCAGATTACCGAAAACATCAATGCCGGGAAGGGCACCCTGGGAATGCTGATCGCCGATACTACCCTGGCCGGAGATTTCAGAAAGACCATCGCCAACCTCCGGGAGACCTCAGAAAGGGTGTCAGCCAGCATGGCCAGTATCAATACTATGGCTTCGCGCTTCGACGATAAGGATGGCCTGGCATATGCCATCCTGAAGGATACCGCTATTGCCGAAAGCTTCCGTACCACTATGAAAAACCTCGAGGAATCCGGAACCCACATCAGGGAGGTGAGCACCTCGTTAAATGCGATAAGCAGTAAACTGGAATCGGAAGAAGGGGCTCTTGACTATTTAACATCAAACCAGGAACTGGTGGATCAATTAAAACAGATCCTGGATAATGTGGAGCACGGCACACAAAAATTTGATGAAAATATGGATGCCCTCCGTGAAAATTTCCTGTTTAGAAGATATTTCAGGAAGTTGGAAAAGGAGGAGGAGAAGCAATAAAAAAAGCTGAACGGTGATGTTCAGCTTTCTTGTGTATTGTATACGGTATCCGATCGCCGGTTTTAGCGACCATTTTTGATCTCTTCTCTTAACCAAAGGTAGTATTTGTCAAATCGCGGATGAAGCTTGATATAGGTTACATCGGCATCTGCTGCCTTTCCAACGGCCTCAATCCTGCCCGCTTCAATGCCTCCTGTATTAACGAGATAATCTGCTATTACCGCAGCCTTGTTGGCTACTCCCGACCAACTGGAATTCCCATTGCTCTCAACGGTTACAGCCAGGGTGTCGTGGCGCGCGATGGTGGCTGCCAGTTTGTTCATGAAATCACTGCCTGAATTGCTCAAAGCGATCTTGTTATTGGTATTGGCGAAGGTGGTGGAATTGTTTAAGATTACCAGTACAGCCCCGTTTTCCACCCCGATCTGGGCGTTTTCTCCCAGGGTGCTTTTCAAATCGGTTAAGACCTGGTATGAAATCGAATCATGAGCACTGAAACTCTCATTGATCCCTTTTAACTGGGCCTCTCTTTTTTGGAGTGCCTCCAGGGTCTGGGTGATATGGCTCGATTTCTGGGTAGAGGCTGCAATGAACTTGTTAAGGTTGTCCAGAAGATCCTGGTTGGTACGTTTTAACTGATCGTTTTGCTGCTCGATCGTGGTTGCTTTGGTTTGGGCGGTCTTCAACTCCCGTTGGGTGGTAACCAGTTCGGTCTCCAGAGAATCAATCTGACCATTCAGGTTACTGACTTCTTCAATAAGTTCACTTCTTCTTTGCGCGAAAACCTGTGTACTTAGGAATACGGCAAATAATACAGGTAAGAGGGTTCTCATTTATCTTTGATGCTTTTCGGTTAATGGCCGCAAGATATTAAATTTTATGGGTATTCGGCAATACCCGGATTTTTAACAGTGGGGATCTCAGGGAAGGGGCATTAACTTTTATTTTCAGTGTGACTTGCCAAGAATTTTTTTTGATCCATTAAGAATGCCGAGGACTATAAATCCAATGATCAAACCCGTTAGAAACTCTGCCAGGATCGAAGGTAAACCATGTAACAGGTCGTGAATGAAGGGAATATTATGAACAAAGATACCCCCGGATACCAGTAAAAGGGCAATGGTGCCAATTACCCCCAGCGACTTGATCACCCATGGCAGGGCATTGACCAGGAGTTTACCGACCTTATCGGAGAAAGAATGCTCTTCCTTATTCAGGTTAATGAGATTGTATCCCATGTCATCCATTCTCACGATCAGAGCTACGATCCCATAGACCCCCACTGTGGCCACCAGGGCTATAAAGGTAACCACCAGGATCCGGGTAGGCAGGGTTTCCTGCATAACCGTTCCCAGGGCAATAATGATGATCTCGACAGATAGGATGAAGTCGGTAACTATGGCCGACCTGATCTTTCCTTTCTCCTGTTCAAGAACTTCCTTTTTACTTAAGGGTTCAAGTTTAGCCTCTGTTTTATGCGAATCGCGGTGAAATAAATATTCATAGATCTTCTCTGCACCTTCGTAGGCCAGGTAAAGCCCACCGGCAATAAGGATAATCGTGATCGCCCATGGAGCAAAAGCACTCAGCAGAAAAGCAACAGGAAGAATGATCAGCTTATTAAGCATGGAGCCTTTGGTGATGGCCCATAGCACAGGAAGTTCTCTGGAGGAGACAAATCCGGAGGCCTTTTCGGCATTTACTGCCAGGTCGTCTCCCAGAATACCTGCAGTTTTTTTTCCGGCCACCTTACTCATGGTGGCCACATCATCCATCAGGGAGGCAATATCATCTAAAAGTGCAAAAAAGCCTGAAGCCATAATTGTATCTGGTAATAAGGTTTAACTGAGATGTGGTCGGACGAATTTACTATTATTTTTTGCATTCTGAAGGGTGGTCATAAAAGTAATCCATTCCGGGTTTAAGGGTGGTGAGTTCTACCGTATGACCATCCGGATCCTTTATATAAAGGGAAAGGAAGAAAAAGTGATCCTGCTCATTAACATTGATATTCTGATGCTCAAAATATCGCCTGGCACCTTCAAACTCCTCATAAGGGATGTGAAATGCGAAATGATCCACGCAGGGGGTGGGTATGTCCATATCGCCCTTTCCCTTTTTCTTTAAAGGGAAAAGCGCTACCCCCGAGGTGCCGGCCATCATAAATACTGGAAATGGGCCCCACTCCTGGAATCTGTAAGGTTTAAGTCCCAGGATGTTGCTGTACCAGTTGCAGGAAAGGTCGAGGTCGCGCACTCTTATAGCCACATGATCGAGAAAACGGGGTTGAAAAGGCAATGCTTTTTCTTCAGGAGATATTTTGCGGTTCAACTGGTTAAAAAAGCGTTCTGCAGTTTGATGTACATCGGTTCCCCTGACGAAGTGGGCCGTGGCCGCCAGATGCATCCCGAGATAGGTGGCTGTTTGCTGAAATGGCAACCAAAAGGCCTCCCCGAGATTGTTTCCGTTGGAACAACTTATAACAGCCATGTGCTTATCCTTAAGTCCAATACCGGTAGGCTTATCAATGGTGAGAAGGTCGCTAAGTCTGTCAAAGAAAACCTTCATGATCCCACTCATTGCATACCAGTATACCGGCGTTGCAAACACGATCCTCTGGTATTGGTCAACGATTTTTTCCATCAGGGGTAGAAAATCATCGTTCCTGTTTTCATGATCGTAATCGTAATGGGAGATGTCGTAATCCCTGAGATCGATCAGGTCCCAATGGCCCCGGTTCGCCAGGGTAGTTGCGATACGATAGGTTTCTCCCTCCTTACGGGCACTGCCGGTTATGATTACTGTTTTCATAAACGAATGTATGTTGATGTCAGCTTTCTAATTATGGTATGGAAACTGACTGTGCTGTTATCGGATTTTTAAATTAGGATGTTTTATGGAAAGAGACGGTGATCTATTGGGAAATCCGTTATTTCACATATCCTGATCTTCTCCATATCCGGGTGATTAGGGTTGATAAGAAAATTATACTCCCCGGGAACAACCGCAGAGGGGACCTTACACACCACTTCCTTTTTTTCGTGTATGAATGCATCGCCCATCAGGCGGGTTTCCATGATATGAGGAAACCGGTTCCAGTTGGCCGGCAGGTCTGCTTCCGGGATCTGGCTGATCTCCAGGCTGTCCGGTATTTCGATCTCCATCATGACATAGCCAGAGGGCAGGGTGCCAACAGAAAAATGTACAGCCACTTCTGCAAGGGCTAAGGCCCTGTTCTGAGCGGTGTAGATCATTTCCACCCCTTTGGAATTCCATCGGTTGGAGGATAATGCCGCTCCGTGACCACTAAGTTGTTGCGCATATTTCTTGCGGTTTAGCCGGTATACTCTCATCAGGCAAATATTCCGTGATCGATCCTGTTAAGTTCATTCATCACGAGTTCCTTTCCGTAGGAATCCCGCAATAATTCGGCAGGTTTTAATTGCCCCAGGGCAAAACAGGGAGTTTTCAACCATAGATAAAACTGTTCTGAAGAATCAAAAACTGACTTCCCCTTGTAGGTGACCTCTGCCAATTCAATGATCTTTTCGGTATGTATGGGCTTAAACAAATAAGCAGGGTCGTTTTTATGACGTAAAAGGGTTTTTCTTGAAATATTGAGATAGGCAGCCCAGTCTTCCTCACTAAAAGGGGTAGCCTCCCTGATCACTGCGAATAAACGATAAGGAATGCCCTCACGTATCGAGCGTATAATGAGCATCTTGTTATTCAGGAAATCGGAATAGGTGAAATTTTTATCTGCCGTTATGGCCGTATCTCCGATCTTTCTGAGGTAGGTTCGTATGGCCTTGTCCAGCGCCTTGTGTCCGGTTCCGTAATCATTTTCTAAGGGTTGCGCATTCATAATTGGAAATTTGTCTATAAAAATAAGACAATTGTCCTGAATTTCCCAGAAAGTCCTGTTTTAAATTTATGTACAGAATAGCCTTCATAGCATAGGTCTGTAATGCATCTTTTATTCTTAGTAGACAAATATGCAAATACATTCCCGGAGATTCGTGTCACCTAAGTTGTCCTTTTACCTACCATGTCCGGGAATTCCTTATCAGCTCTATAATATTTTCGGTGTCTTGTTGCGTATGTGTCATAATATGCCGGAAGAATGTCTGTCTGTCTGCATCATATTGCAGGGTAATATGCGGTGGTACACCGGTAAATTGGTAACAGTTGCCCTCCATGTCGAAATACTTCTCATTGGAGAGTGAGAAGTACCATCCGTTGGGCAGTTGTTTTTCCAGTGCATCAGAAAGGGCGCCCTGGGTAGGTGTACCCATTCTAATAAATTGAGGGAGTTCGAGGGAAGCCAGGGTAAGAAAGTCGGCAGCACTTGCCGACTGGCGGGAAGTAAGCAGGAATACGGGATGAAGATATGGATTTTCTGAAGCCGGCAGCATAAGGGTTTGCAGATCGGTGAATGTATTCCCATAGCGGGCTTGCTTCCGGGCAACAGCACGGGGTTCAGCATTAAATCTTTTAAGGATTTCCAGGCTTACCAGATCCTGACCGCCTCCGTTAAAACGAATATCCATGATCAAGGCTTTAGTGTCCTTCAGGTCGGCCATCACGGTATCCAAGAGGATGCTAACGCCCTGTCTTTCCTTTTCGATGTAATTACCTTCATAAATGGAATTCATTATGTCAGCATAGGCATCCACATGACCTATTTCTTTTATGAGGGTATCCGGTATATCCAGTTCCGCAAACAGCCACATTGCCTTAATCTGCAGGTAGCCAATACTGTCCCGGAGCGTACCCCAACGCATCAGAGTGGTATTTCGGGTGTATTCTTTTTCGAGGAAGAAATCTGAAGCCCTGTCTGCAACCTGGAAATCGCCGTAGATTTTTTCATTTTCCTCTTTCCCGGAGGTTACTGTATCCCTTTGTTCCCTGAGGAGTTCAGAGACACCCTCGGAAGCCTCCACATACCCGTGGTTGTCGCCGAGGGTATTTAAGATATCCTCCATAACCCGGAGTAGTTGTACTTCAGTAGGTTCCTTTTTTAGGATGGTTTTCGCTTTGAGATATATGTCTTCCCACGAAACCGGAGATAGGGCAAAGTAGGCGTAGTGGTCTTTTACTGTAGCGGCAAAATATTCAAAATTCAACATGATATCCGTCTGGGGCTGTATGAACCTTGTGTTACGACAGGATTCCGGAGATTCCAGGTCCTTTACGAAGTGGTATGTACTTGTCCCTTTTTTTAGTGTTAAGGTATCCGAACGCAATTCGAGAAAGGGATGGATGGCACTCCTTTTGCCTACTTGTCGCATGATACACCCTGCAGGACTGTGATCATAAAAAGTGTATTGGTCATGATGCAGCTCAAGGGTAAGGCCATATCCTACGGAGTGCCATGCCCCTTCGAGACTATCTGATCCGGTGGACTCCTCTTCACAGGAAATAAAAAGAAGGAGCATTATGATGTGAAGTGTCCTTAATCCGTGTATCATTCAACCGATATTTACCATAAGGATGTAATCCTGCAGGGAATGTTACAATACTTTAATGATTTAAATCTTAATCAGAATGGGGTTAAATGCCTTAGAAGCCACAATGACCTTGTCTCCAGGTTTCAGGTGCTCGATTTCATCGTGCTGTGCAATGATCCTTACGATATCATGATTTATGAGGACGTTCACCAGGTAGATCACCTCCTGTTTTTCAATGGACAGGACTTCGCCGGTAAATTGAAACTTACCGCTGAGTTTATTTTTAGAAAACATCTCGAGTGGGGCGCCAGTGTTGATCACCTTACCATGTTCGAGATGAATAACCTGGTTCGCCAGCTTATGAATTTCTCCAATATCGTGAGTTACCATGATGGTGGTAAGCTCGTATTTTTTGTGCACCATAAGCAGGTGGTCCTGGAGTTTTGAACGGTTTCTGGTATCCAATGCCGAAAGGGGCTCATCCAAAAGTAAAATATCGGGTTTTTGCACCAGGGCACGGGCGAGGGCCACACGTTGTTTCTGACCCCCGGAAAGGGTGTCGGGTAGCTCATTTTGTAAATTAGTAAGGCCGGTAACCGCAATAAGTTCATTAACGATTTGCGGATCCTGCTTTTTTTGAAGGGCAAATTCCAGATTTTTTCGAACATTCAGATGCGGAAATAGGGCATAATCCTGAAATACAAACCCTATCTTTCTTTGCTGTGGCCTGAGGTTCACCTTGTGCTCTGAATCATACCACACCTTACCATGTACCTCAATCTTTCCTTTTCCCGGAGAAAGTAATCCTGCCAGCATGCGCAATACGGAGGTTTTACCCGCACCGGATTCACCGTAAAGGGCTATGAACTGTCCTTGCCCGATTTGAATATCCAGGTCGAGTAACATGGGACCGGAGGCAGCGCGAAGCGATTTTTCGACGTTCATTCTTATCATTTCCAAAATCGTTTAAAAAAGCCTCCGTTCACCAGGTAAACCAGGAGTAAAATAGCAAAGGTGATCACAAACAGGATGGCCGAATAGTAATTCGCGTTGTCGTAATTCATAGCCTCCACTTCGTCGTATATGGCAATGGAAGCTACCTTGGTTTTTCCGGGTATATTTCCTCCGATCATGAGCACCACCCCAAACTCCCCGACGGTGTGGGCAAATCCTAAAATGATCGCCGTAAGCAGGGAAGAACGTATGTTGGGTAGTAATATGCGAAAAAGAGTAGTGATCCTTGATTTCCCCATCAGGTATGCAGCTTCCCTTAGCGATGGGGGAGCGGCTGAAAGTCCCGAGCTGATAGGATGTACCACAAAAGGAAGACTGTAGATCATGGAGGCGACCACCAGGCCGGAGAATGAAAATACCAGACGTATTCCAAACCAATCATTTAGCCAGGCACCAAATGCGTTATTTGGGCTAAAAGCCAGAAGAAAATAGAACCCCAGAACGGTTGGGGGTAAAACCAGGGGCATACTAATGAGGGCTTCCACAACCGGTTTTAAGCGAAACTTACTATAGGCCAGCCAGTAAGCCATTGGGATGGAGATGACCAGCAGTAAAACGGTGGTTACGGTGGCCAGTTTAAAGGTTAATACCAGGGGTTCCCAATTCATTTAGCTGTGAGCATAATTTCGTTAAACTTTACTAGGGACAAAACAGATTGTCCCTCCTCAAGTCGTAATTCTTCAAGTGCTGCCGAGGGTAAGATTCCGGTAATAACAGCTTCGGCACACTGCAGCTCCACCCGGGTCATAAGCCGGCCGGATTCTATACTTTTAATGACGCATGGGATCTTGTTGCTGATGCTTATGGCAGGATTGGGATCTGTGCTTAGAATGACCTCGGTTTCCTTGAAAACGGCATCCACAGGGTGCCCCTGTTCCAGGTAGGTGGCAGTACCGGGAGTTTCGATCACAATAGCCCTGATTTGTATCGATGGGGATACAGCAATGGTGACTATGGAAAGATCCCCTGCAGTTTCTATATCCAAAATATGTCCTGACAATCTATTCATCCACGGAATACCCATACCTGCGTAAGATTTTTTGAGCAGGTTCTGAGTTTAGAAATTTACAAAAAAGGATTTCTTTACTGTAATCTCCCTTAGGATTTTTAATGATAACCACACCTTGTTCTATCGCATCGTAGGTTCTGGAATCGATATCCTTCCATTTTCCCTTGTCCCTGAGAGCAGGAGACACTACGACAGATTTGGCTGTGATTCCAGCGTCTGCAGTCTGTGTGGCAATAAATTGATTGGTTTGAGCGATACTTTCTCCAAATACGAGTTTTCCTTTGACCTTATTATAAACTCCGCTGGAACGAAGGGCCTGCACGGCTGCAATACCATAAGGTGCCAGTTGCGGATTTGCAATGGCGATATGTTCCACCTTTTCATTTGTCAGGTTCTCAAAACTGGGGTCCAATTCCTTATCCATGGTCCAGATCACAATTTTACCATAGGCATATACCTGGGGTGTACTGGCAGCCAACCCTTGCTTTTCGACCTCCATGGGGTATTTCATATCGGCAGAAACCAGGAGATTAAAGGGAGCGCCTTCCCTGATCTGTGCTGTTAACTGGCCTGATGCACCTGTGATCATCTCACAATCGATCCCGGCAGTATTAAAAAAAGCTTCCGTAAGCTCTTCCATGGCAAACTGCATATTCGAAGCGACTGCAATACGCATTTTCTTTTCGGGTTCAGGAAGCCTGCAACCGGAAAAAAGAATAATGCAGAACAGCATCGCTAAAAGAATTCGCTGTGTTTTGTTAATTATTGCCATTTCAGGGGACGTTTAGCGCTAAAAAGGTGTTGACAAACACACTTAGATCCATCCCTGACCGGGGAGTCTTAAGTGTGTAAACCGTTGATCTAAAGTAAGAAAAGTATTTGTATTATCTGCTGTAAAGAACCCTTAATGGATGGTTCAGGATGTTCAACCGGTAGTAAAAGGGTGCAAAAAGTGATTTGGATCAACCTGTGACGGAAAGGCAGGGTCTGGTTTTGCACCTTCAGAAATTTAAGCACTTATGATAAAATTCAAAGAGATTGCCTCAGAAACTTTTCATGAGCTTAAAACGTAGAAGTGATTCAGGAAGTTCGGGTCAGGACGTAAAATTGTTCGTTGATGATCATATCCGGTTTATGACGAGGTTGGTAGCCGGAAGTATCGGCCATCGAATAGAAATCCTGATGGTCGCTGAGACGATAGGAGGGAAGCTGCTTATAAAACGTATCTTCCACGGTTTGATAATGAACCGGTGCATGCGGATCTCCGGAAACCGATTTTATAAACTGCAGTAATCTTTGAAATGCAAGGTTTCCTGTGTCTTCCTGGCGAAAGGATACGCTTCCTAAAGTGTCATTCGGAGCCTGGATCTCGCGAAACAGGTTAAAAAGGTCATCAGTTTGCTCCCCATTTAAAAAGAACAACACACCTTCGAGCAAAATGAAGCTCGAAGCCGTTCCTTTTATGCTCCTGATCTTTTCCAGTAGTACACTAAAATCATCGGACCCGAAGTTGCACCCAATATGATGAATATCCCGTTGCGGAAGGGTGTTCTTCTTTTGCCAGTAGTCAATTCTTTGCTGCTTGTAATCGATCACATTTGGGAGATCGATTTCAATATGTTTCAGGGTGTCCGGCAGCAGAAAAGGGTACATACTGAATCCACAACCAAAATTGATAAGAAATTCGACCTGATTATGCTTAACCAGATGTTTAAGGGTATCCAGAAAAAAACGGTTGCGCAGGCTGTGGGCTACCGATTCTTCCGGGGTCACATCCTGAAGATACTGCTGACTAAGTTCGCGAATGGGCTCGTCGATCCATAACCGGGCATAAGGGTCCTGGCTTAATTCCTCATGCATAGCTCTGAATGCACAGGTAACAAACGCCGTTTCATGTACTTCCATTGGATTACTGATTAGGTTATTGTAAAACTAAGCATTAAAATGAAATGATCTGTTGTCCCTGTTTAAAAGATGGTTCAGGAAATTCTCAGGTTGAAGGTAAGGTCATACCAAAGCACTAATATCAGGAACGAAATTAGTTTTGTCCTAAAGCAGTTTTATAAATGGAATAGTTCTCTTCATCAAAACATACAAAGACCACTTTTTTCAGGTGTTCCGGGGTAAAGTTCTTTACAGTGGTCAGGGCGATGCTGGCCGCCTCTTTTTTGGGAAATCCGTAAACACCGGTGCTGATATTGGGAAAGGCAATAGATTGAAGTTTATGGGCGTCAGCCAGTTTTAAACTGTTGCGATAGGAGTTTTCCAAAAGCCGCGTTTCATTTTGGTCTCCGCCCTGCCAGACAGGGCCGGGGGTATGGATAACGACCCTTGCAGGAAGTTGGCCTGCCGGGGTTAATACCGCTTCCCCTGTTTTGCATCCTCCGATCTTTTTGCAGGCCTCCAAAATAGCCGGTCCGCCCGCCCTGTGTATTGCCCCATCCACCCCGCCGCCACCTAGCAGGGAGGTATTGGCTGCATTGACGATGGCATCCACAGATTGCCGGGTGATGTCTCCTTTGATCAGTTCGATTTCCATAGTAATGACTTCCTGTTTGCAGTAAAGTTACGGAACCCTTTTCTACTTTGTTATCTGCCTGCAAATACATAGGCGGCTTTCCTCAGTTAGCTCCTGGAAATGATCAGCGGGTTCTGATAACCCTGGTTTTTGAAATGGAGTCGTGCAATCCTCTGGATTCTTCCCCCAAAAAAGAGAAGGCCTCAAAAGGTATAAAACGGCAAAGCGATCTTTTAAGAATGGTCTCAAATCCGGGTTGCTCCCCGTCAAGGGTTACCACCCTGGTTCGGGTAATGAATTTGGCCGGAGTTCTGCCCGTGAG
Organism: Robertkochia flava; assembly: GCF_020166515.1. Taxonomy (GTDB): domain Bacteria; phylum Bacteroidota; class Bacteroidia; order Flavobacteriales; family Flavobacteriaceae; genus Robertkochia; species Robertkochia flava. Next base: position 339,522 of record NZ_JAINZT010000007.1, read on the forward strand.
TGTTTCGAAGAAGGTAAAATACAGCATTCCAAACAGAAAGCCTAAAGAGAGTTCTACCAGTAAATTATTGGTTTCAAAGATCTGTAATCCTGCCGGGTAGAAAACACCCATGAGCAGTCCCAGAAGCATCCCTCCAAAAAAAGAGAAAATAAGGTTAAAGAAATAATCCAGAAGTAAATTGGCAACGCGCAACGATTTGGATGCCGTCTGGGCCTCCAGCTCCTTTTCCCGTGTTTGTACTTCTTCCTTTTGCACAAGTTCCTGGTTTACATCGTAATGCTCGCAGTGTTCCTCGAAGTTCGCCTTCTCTTGAGTGATTCCACATATAATACCATATTTAATATCAAAAGTCTGGTGGTTACAGGTCTTGCAAAAGCGAAGTTGTTCTTCTCTGGTCATAGGTTTAAGATTAATAGTACTCCGGAAGCTGGGGTAGCATTTTTGGTTTGAAGGGGAAATATATAAATTATATGCTATATAATTAAAGGTTTTATTTGCTGAATTTTGGAAATTTACGAGACTGATTTTTGAAGTTTCAAGATTTTAATCAGTGCCAGAGATTTCAAAGTCTGCTATAGAAGCTTTGAGTTCGTCCCAGTTGGTATATTCATAATCAGAAGCTGTATCTACGGTAATGCCCTGCCGTTTGGCCATCAGTCGCATCACGAGTCGTTTAAAATAGTCATATTTCGTAAACCGAAGGGCCCCGGCCAGGTACCATATCTTATCGGGCTTCCAGCCGGTTTGCTCCAGAAATTTGCCGGTCATCGAATAGACCTCTTCCTGCTCTTCTGCAATATGCGATGCCATGGCCATCCCAACGGAAAAAAACGCAGACTTTTTATGATTCAGTGCAGCACTATGTTGCAGTATGTATTGTTTTACCGCATTGTGATAGGAATTCGTGTGAATCGAACTTCCAATAATAATGGCCTCATAGGCATCCGGACCCGGGGGTTCTTCGGTCGCATCTGCGATGGTGGCCTGATGTCCGGATTCGTCCAGGACGGTCTCGATGAACCTTGCGATCTTACGGGTTTGACCCTCTCCTGTGCCGTATACAATTAAATATTTCATGGGTTTCACAATTTGATCTTATTTTACCTCCATTTTCTGAGCAGGCAATCCTGAAAATAAGATGGGGCTGTGAACCAAAGGGGGGAGCAGCAAGATATAAAAAGTGACAGGAGCGGGGACTGACCAAAATCATATTTTGGGTTGTAGATATCTCAGTTAAGAAGAGATATATTTTAAAGGATAAAGCAGATAATGGAGATGAAATACCCTAGTGCTCCAGGTTAAATTCGAGGGCTTTTTCTACCCAAAAGTCCAGATCTTTGTCGGTGTCAAAGCCTTCCGGATCTATAAACAGGAACCCTCTCATGACCTTCCCGGTAAAATCCATTTCACGGCTGCCTTTTTTAAGGCGCAGGGCTTCTTCTCTGGCCTTGCCTACCCGCACCATGAGGCGGTCGTTCCCGGTGTTTTTATCACGGTCGATACCAAGGCACATCTTTCCGTTCACCATAAAGATGAGGCCACCCATCATCTTTTTTTCTTCAATGGGGTACCTATTGGTTAACCTTTGTCGTATGCGTTCGGCAAGATAGTCGCTGTAAGCCATTATTCGGGAATTTAAAATTCAGCTGTTCCAGTTCCAAAGGATGAGGTGCCAGTTATCTGTAGTATCGCGATACCGCAGCAGGGTTTGGAAGCCTGTTTTTTCATGAGCCCTGAGTGATCTTGGATTTCCTTCAGAAACCTCGGTAATGATATGATCGTACCGCCCGGAATAAAACTTCCTATGACCCTCATACAGTTTTGTGAACACCCCGGTACCGCGGTAGTACTTATCGACGCAGATCTGTCCCATGATGTAATAAGCACTGTCTTTAAGGGCTGAGCCTTCAAATGACAATCCATCTAACTTTTCAAACATGGACTCCAGTACAGGAAGCCTGTTTCTCAGATTCGGTGTCATACAAAGGGCGTACCCCACCACCTTTTTATTTACTACGGCAATAATATGCTTTAGTTCCCGGTTCATTTCCTCAAGCAGTTCAGGAGTGTGTTTTACAGTAAGAAAACCTTCGGTGGTCATTTCCGATGGTGAAAGATGGTCTTTGTGATTTTCCTGCTGCAATTGCAGGATTCCATCCAGATCTTCACGGGTACAGGCTTGTCTGATTTGCATAGTTGTTAAAACGGAATCGATGATCACTGTTTGATAAATACCGCTTTCGGCATATGCATGGTAACCAGCATATGCGGGAGGTCCACTACTTCGGCGATTTGAAGATCTCCGGCAAGGGAGCACAGGGCATAGGCCTCTTCCTGCGGTAATCCCCTTTCTTTCATCAGGTATTCTACCATATAAAGCGTTGCCTTTTTTGCTGCCTCATCCAGGGTCGGGGCAAATCCTGTGGTGGCATAATAGGCGTCTGTCTCATATTGCGGTTCTTTAAGGGTTTTATCTTTGAGAACCTCGATCTGGTATACCACCCGTAAAGGCGCCTCGATAGCCGTACCACAAACCTCTCCCTGGCCTTGTACCGCATGTCCATCCCCTACAGAGAACAGACCTCCTTCTACCAGCACAGGAAAATACAAGATGGTTCCTTCGGTCATGTTCGGGTCGTCCATATTACCTCCGTTGGCCCTGGGAGGGATGGTGTTTAAGAGCTCCTCTGTGTCGGGGGCAACCCCCATAACCCCGGGAAATGGGTTTAGCTTTAAGGAGATACTGTCGTTAAGGTAGGCCCTGGATTTATCCTTACTCAGGTCATAGATTTTAAGGTATTTCGAGTTCAGGGTGTCTGCGAGAAATCCGAAACCCGGTAGGATGGCATTCCAGCCCCAATCGCCAAGTTCAATCTCGTGTAAGGTAACCTTAAGCACATCGCCGGGAGCAGCACCGTTCACGTATACCGGCCCGGTAAGCGGATGGATGGGGTCAAAACTCAGGGAATCGAGTGCTCCTAAAGTACTGTTCAGGGAGAATTGTTCATCACTGGCATCTTCGGTATAGGCTTCGATAACCGCCCCGGAATTCACCCTGAGCACAGGCAGGATGGTTTTACTGAATTTATTGTGCGTCTGATCTTTGGTAAGGGTATGATCGATCTTCAGAGGAACTTTTTGGGTTGCAATTGCAGTGCTGGCCAAGACTCCGGTATCTTTTTTACAGCTGGCGACGGAGAGAATTACAATGCAATACATCAGGAATTTTCGGAAGGTGGAGGCAAAACGATTTCTCATGTTAGTGGAATTATCAGTTCTTTATTCAGATCCCGCCGAAACGGAACGGCACTTAAAAGTTAGTCTAAATTTCACAATTATCGCTAACACTTTCTAAACCGGATATTCTTCTCCTGTTATGTAACCATCTAAGATTGCCTGATTTGTTTCCGGGAAAGGTTCAAAACACTAACAAATATCATAATTTTTCTATGTAATGAATTTTACCTTTAAGGGAAACCTGAAGAGTTAGCGCATGAAAACGGATACATTAACCCCATTGGACCTGTCCATTCCCGTTTGGGACCAGACTTTTATTGTAGCACCCCTCGTAGTTATCGGTACTAAAGAGGGAGACGATTACGATATGGCGCCTAAACACATGGTAACTCCCCTGGGATTTGACAATTTCTTCGGTTTTGTATGCACCCCCGACCACAGTACGTATCACAACGTGATTAAACACAAGAGTTTTACGGTAAGCTTTCCCCTTCCGGGAGGTGTAACGGCAACATCACTCACCGCTTCCCCGAGAAGCAGCGGCTTATCAAAAGTAAAACCCGTGATCCGGTCCCTGGCAACGGTTAAAGCCAGAAAAGTGGATGCCCTTCTTTTGGAGGACGCCTATCTCCAGCTGGAATGCTCCATGTTTAAGATCATTGATGGCTTTGGACGCAACAGCCTGATCACAGGCACAATTAAAGCGGCCTATGTTAACCCGGAGTATAAAAAGGTGTCTGACCGCGATGAGCAGGAACAGCTGGCCAAAAATGGGCTGCTCACCTATATCGCACCCGGACGGTTTACGGTAATACGCGACACCTATAATTTTCCTTTTCCCAAAGAATTCAGAAAATGAATAATCAACAGGACATAGCGCGCCAGATAAGTTCTTATATCACGAATTCTGAGGAAGAAATGATAAAAACCCTCGAGAAGCTGGTGCGCACTGAGTCGCCATCAAAGCAACCTGAGGTATTTCCCAGGATCCTGGATTTTCTGAGTAAGGAGTTGAATGTTTTGGGTTATGAGGCCTTTCGGTTTCCCGGAAAGAATACCGGGGGATTTCTTTTTGCCCATCCGAAGAAACGCAGGAAACACAACCCTGTTCAGCTGCTCGTCGGGCATTGTGATACGGTGTGGAAAACAGATACCCTTTTGTCCATGCCCTTCCAGGAAGCGGAAGACCGGATCTCCGGCCCCGGGGCATATGATATGAAAGCGGGGATCACCCAGATCCTGTATGCATTAAAAACCCTGAAGGTTCTGAAACTCAAACCGGAACTTACCCCTGTAATTTTTATAAATACGGATGAGGAGATCGGTAGCAGGGAATCAAAGAAGGCGCTGGCAAGACTGGCCCGGATAGCCCGTAGGGCATTTATTCTGGAACCTCCCCTTGGGCCTGAAGGAAAACTCAAAACCGAACGAAAAGGGGTGGGGCGATTTCTTCTGAAGGTGAAGGGAAAGGCAGCCCATGCAGGTCTGGACCCCGAAAAGGGGATCAGCGCAATCGTGGAATTATCCCACCAGGTTCAGAAGCTTTATGCTATGAACGATCCCGACAGGGGAATAACCGTGAATGTGGGTATGATCAGTGGAGGTGTTTCCCCCAATGTGATTGCCCCGGAGAGCAGTGCAGAAATAGATGTAAGGGTGAACAATGAAAAGGATGGGGCCTGGATCACCAAAAAAATACTCGGACTCACCCCGGATCTCCCGGATAGTGAATTGTACATTGAAGGGGGGATAGGGAGGCAGCCCATGGAAGCCACAGCACGGAACCGGGCCCTTTGGGAGGCAGCCAAAAAAAATGGAAATCAACTGGGGTTGAACCTGAACCACGGAAAGGCCGGCGGCGGATCAGACGGAAATATTACCAGCTTGTATACAGCAACGCTTGATGGTCTGGGAACCCCGGGAGACGGGGCTCACGCCCCTCATGAATATATCTTTAAAAGCGGACTTATTGAACGAACCGCATTGTTAACCTTGCTTTTATTGGAACCCGATTTGAAACCAGACTCATGACACGGGAAGGCTATATATATACCACGCTCACCCGGATCTCAGATCTGGAGAAGAAGCCTTTTGAAGTGAAAAAAGTAGATCGGGACCAATGGAATACAGGCGATTATGTAGTGGCCAGGATCACAGGAATAGGAAGCTCTTCCTCAATGCTGGAGCTGCCTAATGGGCGTATGCGCGGGGTGATGGGCGGTGAACTCGTCGTGGGAGCATTGGGTATTCGTCATGCCACGCTTGAGGCTACAGGTACCTGGAAGGAAGTTGAGGAAGATGGAAATATGCATATACTTACCGGCGGGGGACTTATGGGAAAACTAACCTCTAAGTCCTTGTTTATTCCGGAAATGATCTCCATACGTTATGAGGGCCACGTGATACGAGAGGGGGTAAAGTGCATTATGGATCATTTTGTACCCCCCTGTCCAAATAAGGCATATACCATTCCTACCATACTATTTATAGGTACTTCCATGAGTGCAGGCAAAACCACCTCGGCCCGTATCGTAACTTCCCTGTTGAGCAGGGCCGGGTATAAGGTGCTGGGAGCCAAGATCACAGGTGCCGGAAGGTACAGGGATATTCTTGCTGTAAAAGATGTAGGGGCTGTAACAATTTATGATTTTGTAGATGCAGGATTACCCTCTTCCATATGTGAACCGGAGATCTATCGGGAGAAACTGCAGCATATGCTCAGTTGTATGGCAGCTTCTGATGCAGATTTTGCCGTAGTCGAGATCGGCGCCTCCCCTCTGGAGCCCTATAATGGAGATCTGGCCTATAAAGGAATAAGCGATCAGGTAAAGTGTTGTATCCTGAGCGCTTCAGACCCTTATGCTGTTTATGGACTCATGCAGGCCTTTGGCCTGAAACCAGACCTGGTAACGGGAATTTCAACCAACACCCTCGGCGGACAGGAGATGGTGGAACGTCTTTGTGGGGTACCTGCAATGAACCTGCTCGATAGCGATTCCATTCCCCGCTTAAAAAGCCTGCTGCGTCAGCGGTTGGGGGCAAAGGTGTAGAGAGTAGGAGTAGGGAGTTTGAGTTGGAGTTTGAGTTGGAGTTGGAGTTGGAGTTGGAGTTTGAGTTGGAGTTGGAGTTTGAGTTTGAGAAGGGAGAAGAGAGAAGGGAGTTTGAGTTTGAGTTTGAGTTTGAGTTGGAGTAGGGAGTAGAGAATAGAGGAGGAGGGCAAAGTGGCCTTGGAGAATGAGCCCTTTCCTAAAATAAATGGGGGGGATTTTAAAACTTCATTCATCAATAACAGGATGATACCGATTCGCCCAAATTTACAGCTATCAACCGCAGTTATAACGAAATTGAAAATTATAAAAACACATATCATGAAAACTTCTTTAATGAATTACAGGCATTATTTTCTTTTTGGCATTGTGGTGATGATCTTCGGAATTATCCTGGCTACCACATGGCTGGGTAATGATATCACAGCCCTTGGAAGCGGATTAATCGCCTTTGGGGCCCTGTTGGTGATCATTGGGGTCAAACAAATATGGGATAATACAGAATACCGCAATCATTTGGGTGACCACTGGTGACCTTCCGGGGTATAATCTTTCTTATTGCAGGTCTGTAATCAAATTACCCCTAAGGAAACAACATGTTCCTGAGGGTTCAAAACGATGACAATCATGAAGGGTGATGATGAAAAATACCGGCGCTACCTGCTTTTTGGAATGTTGCTGATTTCCCTGGGTATTGTATTCAACACAACGCTCAGGGAGATTTCCCATTCCTTTGGGATCGTACTCATCGGCTTCGGCGGCTTACTTTTTATTAAGGGGATGAAGATGAAAGGAGAGCAGGATAACGACTAGGAAATTCAACGAAATCTCCAGTAACGTATTCATTGACGAAGAGGATGTCTTATTTTTACAGTCTAGCTGTGAATATAAGGATATGGATAACAACATAAATGATCGCATTCAAGCCGACATCGTTATCATTGGGGCCGGATTAACGGGGTTATCCCTGAATTATTTTCTGCGAAACAGTGGTTTACGCGTATGTATAGTCGAGGCACGGGAGCGAGCCGGTGGGCGGATATGTACGGTAAAAGAGAAAAACGAACCCACTGTGGAAATGGGAGCTACGTGGTTCGGACCCAAACATCAAAACCTGGTAGCCCTGCTTAGAGAATTAAAACTCGAAGCCTTTCCGCAACACATGGGAACCACCGCTATTTATGAGTATATGTCAACCAGTCCGCCCCAAATGGTCCGGCTGCCTGAAAATGAAGAACCAACCTATCGTATCCGGGGTGGCACACATGTGCTTATCAATACCTTGATGCAGTACCTGGAGAAGGACACCTTATTTAACGGGAGGGAGGTGCGTGATATCAAAACAGAGAATGGGCAGGTGCGAATTACCACGGGGAAGGAGACTTTTGTCGCCAAAAAGGTCGTATCCACATTACCACCTCATCTATTTCTGAACAAGATTCAAACCGACCCGCCGGTTCCCGAAAATATGCGGGAATTAATGGGACTCACTCATACATGGATGGGCGAATCCATTAAGTTCGGACTAACTTATAAGACGCCATTCTGGAAGCGCGAGGGAAGTAGCGGAACCGTTTTCAGTAATACCGGTCCGGTTACCGAGATGTATGACCATTCTGATTTTGAAGACGAACATTATGCCTTAAAGGGGTTCCTCAATGGGGTGTATTATTCGCTTTCAAAGGAAGAGCGCCTGGAAATGATCTTAGCTCAGTTGCGCAGATATTACGGGAAATCTGCAGATACCTATACCAATTACCACGAATGTGTCTGGACAAAGGAAGCCTTTACCCATTCCCCGTATGAGCGCCACGTGCTGCCCCATCAGAATAACGGACATCCTGAATATCGACAACCTCTTATGTCAGGAAAACTCTACCTGGCCGGTTCAGAGACCGCTTCCCAATTCCCGGGATATATGGATGGAGCTGTAGAGAGTGCGAAATGGGTATATCAACAACTCTGCGATAGTTTATAAGCCTGAAGTTATCCCTGTTATTTTTCCTGCATTTAATAGATTTTATTAGCTTTATTAAGATGTAAAGCTTTAAGAATGTTCAGGATATTTAGAAAAGTAAGAGAGAAACTCCTCAGAAAAGGAGCCATTGCCGCCTATTTAAAATATGCCATTGGAGAGGTTGTGCTTATCATCATGGGTATATTTCTGGCCTTACAGCTGAACAACTGGAATGAAGAACGAAAGCAGGGGGAAGAGGCTCAAAGATATATGAAAGCGCTTAGATCCGAATATCGTTCCAACCTTCAAAACCTGGAGGAGATCATGGAAATTAATACCAGAAATTTACAAAGTGCAAGAGAACTCCTGAACTATATGGGGCCCGACCCAAAGGACATTTCTGATGAAAAATTAAGTGCCTTGTATTTTGGAGTTATGGCCTGGGAAGTGGAATTCAGGCCGGGTTCCGGGGTATTGAATGAGGTGATCAATGCCGGAAAGTTGTCCATTTTTGATCATGAAGAACTTAAGGCGCTGCTGTCTTCCTGGGATGGAGAGGTACTAAAGGTAAGATTTCAGGAAGAAGAGCATGGAGCCACGAGAATGGAATTCATAGAGATTCTGAAGAATTCCGGGTTCAGTTTCCGCAAGAGCGTTTATGATAATTTCAAAGATCATTTTGGATTTGACCAGACCGACTTCAGCACGAATAATAAGAAGATATTACAGATACAAACAGTAGAAAATTCCTTGGTAAGTTTTATTGTAACCGGGGAATTGCTCCACCAGAATTACTATATGGATATTCATGAAAAAACCCTGAGAATTCTGGATATCCTGGACAGGGAACTAAGCTCCTGAGTTTGTATAGGCAAGGTTTTCTTACACTATAGATTCATTATCGATGTGATCAACTGCCCGGAACTCAGCGTAGAATCCGGTTTCTCTTAATGAAGTCATTGGATTTATTGATATTAAAACAGGATTGTCAGTTTTTTAATGATTTGATATTCAGTATTTAAGGGTTATATTTAAAGTCCTTATTCAGGATACCGGGAAGCAGTTCGTTTCTCCATCCAATTACTTCCCCTTATCCCTGAACTTCTTCCTTTACCGATTCCGGTAGTACTTTAACTGTGGTTTAGATAAATTAAAAATGAACTTTAAAGAAAATGCTCTAATCGAGATCTATGTCAATTAGAAAAACCACACTAAGAAACATATTCGTAATTGCCCTTGGGGTTATTTTGGTCTTTTTAATTCTATTGCCCGGAATAGTTCGAAGATATGTAGTGAATAACAGTAAAGAGCTTTTAGGACGGCAGGTAGCTATAGAAAAATTACGCATTAACTATTTAACAAGTACCCTGAAGGTATTTGACTTTAAAATGTATGAGGCAAATGATAAGGAAGTCTTTATATCCTTTGACACCCTTATCGTGAATTCCGAACCCTACAAGTTTATCGGTAAAACCCTTTCCCTGGATCAATTCTATCTCAGGGGATTAAATGTACAGGTTAGCAAAAGGGATTCTGTTTTTAATTTTGATGACCTGGTCGCCTATCATTCCAGTCCGGATACCCTTACTACCGAAGATGAGGGAGAAGATTCGCCCTTTAAGTTTGAACTCCGGGATATGGAGTTGAAGGACGCTACCCTGGAGTTTCACGACCAAAACGTAGATCAGACCTTTGGGGTGGAAGACCTCGTTTTCTTTGTTCCCTATATTGAATGGGACCAGGAGAATAACAGTGAGGCCGATTTTGAACTGAACTTTAAGCGGGGAGGCACCCTGCGTTCAGATTTTACCTATCAACCGAAAACCAGGGATTTCCAGGGGTCCATCAACCTGGATAAAATGCCCCTGGAGGCCTACGGGAATTATGTAGCCCAAAGTGCGGATATCAGCTCCCTCGACGGAAAGCTGAATGCAGAGATCACGCTCAGGGGAAATTCGCAACAACCGGACGAAATTCTTATCTCAGGTGAGATAGAAGTGGATAACCTGGAATTAAAGGACACTCAGGATAAGAAATTCCTTGGGGCTGCCATGGTTGAATGTACCATTGATGAGATCGCTTTTGCAAAAAAAGAATTCCGGCTTGGTCAGCTGGTTGTCGATCAGCCATACATCCGTTTCGAGCTGGACTCGGTTTCCAATAATTTTTCGAGGATCTTCAGGGTGGATTCGCCCAGGGAGGCCACTGCCGAAGAGAGTGCCGAAGCCGGGGAGGACAGTCTGAATACGGAGATGGCAAATAAGACCGGCGATACCTTGAATACATCTTCGGGGGGTAATGATATCTTTTATGCCCTTAGAAAATTCCAGGTTAAAAACGGCGTACTGGATTATACCGATAATTTAACCGGAGAACCCTTCGATTATCATCTGAGTGAAATCGAAATCGACACCGATAGCATTTACAGCGATACCGATTGGTTGGATATCAATGCCGATATGGTGCTTAACGAAAGGGGAACCCTGGATGCAGCACTTGGCTTTGATCCGGGAAACCCTAAAAATTTGGACCTGGATATTGCTATCAAAGATTTTGTATTGTCTGATCTTAATATCTATTCGACCTATTACACCGGGCATTCGATTCTCAAGGGCGACATGTTTTATTTTTCGGATTCAAAGGTGGCAGATGGTAAGATAGAAAGTAACAACACGCTTCTCGTCAAGGATGTGTCTGTGGAAAATACCGAAAGCGGAATCATGTCGATCCCCCTGAAACTTGCCGTATTTATACTTAAGGATAAAAACGGGGATATCGAACTGAGTGTTCCCGTTCGCGGGGATCTGAATGACCCCGAAGTGGATATTTGGGACCTGGTTGGTAACACGTTTAAGAAAAAGATATTTGATACGGCAGAGAACCCGGCCCGTGGGTTGGCCAAGGTCGTTGATGCTGCTCCCGAAGATATAGAAGTCCTGTTTTTGAATTATCCGGATACCACCCTGACAGAGCGACACCAGGAACAATTGGACCTGATCCTGGAACTGGAAGAGAAAAAGAATGGTTTGGGAATAGAATTGAGCTTTATGTATGACAAGGAGGTGTTTATGGATTCCTTGTTTAAGAAGCAGGAGAAAGGGGTAGGAAGCATTTCCGGGGGATCAGCAGATCAGGCCAAAGCAGAACTAACCGTAGCGGGTAATCTTCCGGAGGAAGCAGAGCTGGATACGGTGCTCGCCGATTATGGGAGATCTTTCCGGGGAAAGATTGAAAACTATATAGAGGCGAAGAACAGCAATTCAGGGATCATTGTTAGGTTAGCAGAATTGAGTGATCCCAGCCAGGTGGAAACGATGCCTCAGTTTAAAGTTAAGTATACCCTGCGGGAGGAAGAAAATCCGGAGCGACCTTCGGGAGATTCTCAAAACTCAAACAAAGGGGAAGGTGATACCCAATCCCGGTAATTGTTAAAAAGGATAATCACAGGTTTTCGGGGGCTGACTTCATTTTGTTGCCCCTGTGTTATCACCCATGTATGCCCTTGGCAGTTCTTCCCCGGGAGCGATCATGATAATTACTCATTGAGCTTTTTCAGGATTACAGGTCTTAAGAAAAAGGTTGCTGGCATAAGGGCAGAAAGTGCAATCAGGGGTAAGGGGTTCTATTGCACCTGAACATCAAGGTCGGCAATGAGGTGCCGGAAAAGCAAACCTTATCTTTGGAAAGAGTAAGGGCGGAGGAACCGGATTTGCTTTTCGCATAATGCTAACCGGGGAGCCCCCCGGGAAATGTTATTATGATCCCCTGGGGGTAAGAGATATTCACCTTTAATATTTAATGACCTTCCACGTGCCCTGATCATCGAGGGTGGCTACGAGGTCTTCAGAAAGGATCCTGGAGATAATTTCCGGTTGTTTGTACTTCCTGGCATCCAGCATTACATCCTTGTGAGGGTTGAGGTACTTTAATTCATCTCCCATCCTGTTAATGAGCACCTCGTCATAATTTCTTGAAATGATATTCTTGTTGAGGTATTCGTTGGTTCCCCGTACCTGTTCTTCCACCTTAAGCACCACGGCGTGCCCGTCTTTGAATTCACTTGCATTAAGGTATTTGGGCTCGATCACCGTTTGGCCATCTACATCCATATACCCGTAATATGGAATCCCTTCCCGGGTTGTATGTATCCTGCAAAGTCCCTCTTTAAAAGCGGGGGCCTCATCAGTTGGTGCAAGATCGTCGCGATAACCGATCACCGGGGTTCCGCTTGTGTCAATAAACCCCCATTTTCCGTCTTTCTGTACGGCGATCAGGCCGTCAGATAATTCCCCGATAGCTGTAAATCCGCTAAGCTCCTGAGCCGAAAGCGAAAATATCATGACTATCGGAAGCATGATGTATAAGAGCTTTTTCATTGTATTGGGTTTTAAAGGTTAAACATAAAGGTATAGCGGTACATCACAACAGAAAATGACAGGGGTCAATTTGCATCGGGATTAAGGGGCATTTTGAAGGCGTAGGGTAGGACCCTTCATTCCTGGCAGGAGGGAATTTCAATAAGCATTCAGATCATCTGTTTTTCTTGTGTTGGAAGAATGTGTAAAACAAAAAAGCGTTTCAATGTGAAAGTTAAAACGCTTTTGGTTGGTACAGCCGTACCGTATGGCTATGAAGGTGATACCGGGGTGTTATTCCTTACCCGTTTTAAGGCCTCTTTCAGATCGGCCTTCAGGTCCTCAATGTTTTCCAATCCCACCGACAGGCGGATCAGATCCCTGGAAACACCTGTTAAAAGCTGGTCTTCCTCACTTAATTGCTGGTGGGTGGTGCTGGCCGGATGAATAATAAGGGATTTGGTATCTCCGATATTGGCGAGAAGGGAAAACAGCCGGGTGGTATCCGCAATGGTCTTTGCGGCCTCATAGCCTCCCTTCACTCCGAAAGTTACAATGCCGCTTTGCCCTTCAGGCAGATACTTTTCTGCTAAAGCCTTGTAGGCACTGCTCTCCAGGCCGGGATAGTTTACCCAGGTTACCTCGGGCTGCTTCTCCAGCCATTGGGCGAGCTCCAGGGCATTTTCGCTGTGTTTTTTGATCCTGATCTCCAGTGTTTCCAGCCCCTGAATGATCTGGAAGGCGTTAAACGGACTTAAGGCGCTCCCGTAATCCCGGAGCCCTTCGATACGCACCTTGGCGATAAAGGCTGCGGCCTCCAGGGCTTCGCTGTACACCAGGCCATGATACCCGGGCGAGGGTTCGGTGAATTCAGGAAATTTTCCGTTGCTCCAGTCAAAGGTACCCGCATCTATAATAGCGCCTCCCAGGGCCGTTCCATTCCCATTAATGTACTTGGTCAGGGAATGGATAACTATGTTTGCCCCGTGGGCAATGGGATTTAATAAATAAGGGGTAGCCACGGTGTTATCTACAATAAGCGGAACCTTATGGGCCCTGGCTTCTTTTGAAATGGCTTCAATGTCCAGTACGTCCAGCTTCGGATTTCCCAGTGATTCAATAAAGAATGCCCGGGTGTTCTCTTTTGCAGCCTTTTTGAAATGGTCCGGATCAGACGGGTCAACAAAGGTGGTGGTGATCCCATGTCTCGGCAGGGTAACATTAAGCAGGTTAAAAGTACCTCCGTACAAGCTGTTGGAGGCCACAATATGATCGCCGGCTTTAAGCAGGGTGAGCAGGCTGGTGGCTATGGCTGCTGTACCCGAAGAAGTTACAACAGCGGCGATCCCGCCTTCCAGTGCAGCAAGTCGCTGTTCGAGAATGTCGTTGGTCGGATTGTTGATCCGGGTGTAAATGTTTCCCGGTTCGGCCAGGGAAAATAAATTGGCAGCGTGATCGGAATCTTTGAACACGTAGGCTGTGGATTGATAAATGGGAACGGCTCTGGTTCCTGCATTCGACCGGACATCGTGCCCTGCGTGCAAGGCCTGGGTTGCAAATTTTTGTGTACTCATTTTTCTTTTTTTTGAGTTTGTAAATAATTAAACCCAAAGTCAAATAAGCCTCTGAAGAAGCATACTTAATAGAAAAATGTTAAAAAGAATGACGTAAAAGCCGGAGAGCTGTTACGTTAAGTTATCTATCCGAAGCAGCAGCGTACGCCTGCGGTCTTCAAGTAGAATGTAGCACCTTCTTAAACGGGTTAAGGGTTGCTAAGGCTTCACAGGGTCTATTCCCTCCGCCTTTCTTGATAACATTTCAGTAAGTCTTTGAACTTTGTGAGTACAAATATTTTAAATTAAAAATGAAATATCCAAGTATTTTGGTGTTTTTTATATAAATTCTATCGGGTAACTAGAATAATTGCTAGCAATAAAAGGAGTGATTCGTTACATCTTGAAAATATCACGGAATTGCGTAACTTCCATTTAAATCAACTAAAACCATTATTATGAAAAAAAACATGGGTTCTGCCGACCGGATTATTCGGGTAATAATCGCAGCGATCGTTGCCGTATTGTATTATACGGGTACTATTTCCGGAACACTGGGTATGGTGTTACTGGCCCTTGCCGGGGTATTTGTTTTGACAAGCTTTATTAGTTTTTGTCCGCTATACGCCCCCTTTGGTATTAGCACCTGCCGCATGAAAGAGAAAGGATGATGTAATTCGCGAATACAAAAAAACCGGAGGCTGCAACTGCAGTCTCCGGTTTTTTATATTCCCCTGTTTCAGGAATAATGCCTGTTGTCAAGGTACCAAATAACAGATTACATAAAGGTTGAAGAACATTTGTGCTTAGAAGTCATCAGGTTCCCATTTCGCCTTTGTCCCTTCACTCATAATCCTGCCTTCGATTTAATGCTGTGGAAACCTGGGGAGATCGCCACGGCCATTTAATGGCCTCGCGAAGATGAATAATTTTAACTGCATAACCCCTAACGCGTAACCCGTACCTCGTACATCGTACCTCGTACCCTGTCACCCCGGTCACCCTATCTTCTCTGCTACTCCTAAAGCCGCCCGTTCTCCCGATAGCATAGCCGCATTTAAGGACCCATTAAGCAGGTAGTCTCCTGCGAGAAATATGGTGGTAGTTAATTGGGTCTCCGAGGGAAGCATTTCATAATGCAAACCGTTTAACTGCGGTAAGGCCTGCGATATGGAATAATGTTTAAGAAGGCTGAGCGTATCAATATTACATAGGGTTTTCAATTCATTTCGCACCTGATCTATGAGGTCCTGGGCTGATAACTGGTGTTCCTTTACAACAGTAACCGATAACAGATGACGCTCACCTTTAGAAATTGAAGGCAGGCTGGTATGGTAAAAAATATTATTGATCAGGGCATCCTTTTGGGCAATGAGTCCGATCAGGTGTTTTTTAATGCGGGGGGCGCCCGTTTCAAAATACAGGGTATCACAGGATACCCATTGTATATCCTGATTCTTTAAATTGGAAACCAGCGGGCCGGCTGCCGTTGCTATAATGGTATAATCACTTTCCAGGGAGGTGCCGTCAGCGAGTACGATCTGGCCGTCTGACACCGACCGGGCTTTGGTGTTAAAAAGAAACCTGGTGTTTTTCAGCTGACCTTTTATCTGTTTCGGAATGGCTTCCATCCCTGCTTTAGGGAGGGCAGCATATCCTTCTCCAAACATTTTGTACACAAACTCAAACATTCTGCTCGGGGTTTCCAGGCGCGGCTCCAGGAAGATACCGCCGAAGAATGGCCGGAAAAACTCTTCGATCATTTTTTCCGAAAACCCGAGATCCTGCAGGTACTGCATGGTGGTCTTTTCGGGTTTTTCGAATATTTCAGGTAAAGTACTTCTCTTTAGGCCACTGTTTAGCTTCAGCACTTTTATTTTATCTGCCAATGTCCCGGTTCCTGAGAAGAGGGTAGGCAGCAGGAGACGGATATTGCGGAGAGGATCCCCGAGAACGTTTATTTTACCATCCTTAAAAATAGCCGCACCCGGGAGAAACCGCTGTAATTCCAGGGCCTCAAGATCTAAATAGTTTTGGGCCGCAGGGTAGGCGGTAAGCAGTACCTGGAAGCCGTGATCCAATTGATACCCATTTACGATATCGGTTTTCACCCTGCCCCCAACCCGGTCGGTGGCTTCTATCACCACCGGTTGATAACCATGTCTTTCAAGGATCAGGGCTGCAATGAGACCGCTGATCCCGGCTCCTATAATATGTATTTTATGATCTTTCTTTTCCATAAATAACTATTAACAATGCCAGTATATCCTACTATGAATTTAACGGTTTTATTCGTTAGTACTACCATGTTTGAGGATATTCAAAAGAGTAGGGGCTTAATCTGAAAAGCTGAAAGAAAAGAGGATGTAGCCGGGAACCGGGGAAGGAAAGAATTAAAGATTTGGCAGTACAAGAATCAAACTGGTATGTACTTGACCTTATTCCGGTTACTGATCCACCTGGTACCCCAGTTTTGCCAGGTATTCTTTACTCAAATACAGGATGTTCACATCGAGGGTTATGATCTTTTCAGGAGCATCCAGAGAATCGGTGGGTACTGTCGCAATTTCTTCGAGCACATCGAGCCCTTTTATGACCTGGCCAAAAATAGTATAATTTCCGTCCAGCCTTGGAATACCTTCTTTGTTATGTACAATGTAGAACTGACAGCCTGCCGATAACTTTTCCGGATTGTTATCACGGCCTGCACCAACAGCACCATAAATATGCTTCAGTTTGTTATTGAATTCCGGTTCGATCAGGTAGGGGGAATCACTGAATCCTTCCGGGGTATCCGGACAGCCACCTTGTATCACAAAATCTTTGATCACCCGGTTAAAGCTCAAAGAATCCCAATAGTGTTCTTTGGCGAGCTTAATAAAATGATCCTTATGATTCGGGGTTTCATCATGAAGCCAAATAAGCATTTCCCCTTTCTCGGTAATAATCTGACCAATAGGATAGTTTTCGGTTTGCCCCTTTGTAACAGTTCCCGAAAAAAGGATTCCTGCTCCAAGGGTCAGGCAAAAGCTAATGGCAATGTAGAGGGTTCTCAAGAGCTTGATAAATTATAGGTTCGACTGACGTTGTGGTTTCTTGTTCAAGATAGGAAATAAGTGGTAAAGCCGATGTATTCACGCATCCCTGTTCCTGTAATTTGTATTTTTTGATCTTTCTTCTCCACAGCTAATTATCTGTGAATTAAGGGAATGACACCACGAACTCAGAAGATTTATTCTTGGTTTAGAATTTGAGCCGGTTTATCACTTGAGCAGGAGCGTTTATAATTGTTACTACTAGTGCTCACATGTGACCTATCACGTGAAACTTTATTTTTTCGTAATTTTCAGAGACAATTAATAACAATCAAAAACGCCATGAAAAAACTGATCCTGACCGGGTTAATCCTGAGTCTTGTTGCCTGCCAATCAAAAAAGGGAGAGCAAAAAAGCGATGATACCACCAATGATACCACCACCATGAATCCTATAGAGCAAAAAGTGGATGAATTTGCCGAGTTCACTTTGACAACCGATTTATCCGTCCTCAGTGAAAAGGAAAAGCAAATGTTACCCCTGCTCATTGAGGCCGCGCAGATCATGGATAAACTGTTCTGGAAAGAGGCCTATGGCCATAAGGATTCCTTATTGGCGAATATAGGACCTGCAGAAAAAGCCTTTGCTAAAATAAATTATGGCCCCTGGGAGCGCCTAAATAATGACAAGCCCTTTATAGAAGGAGTAGGGCCAAAGCCGGAAGGAGCACAGTTTTATCCGGAAGATATTACCAAGGAAGAATTTGAAGCCTGGGACAACCCCGACAAGGCAAACGCCTACTCTTTTGTGAGAAGAGATGAGCAAGGAGAACTCTACCTGGAACCCTATCACGAGGCGTTTAAGGAAGAAGTGACCAAGGCTGCCGGTCTGCTGCAGCAAGCGGCCGGGCTCGCTGAAGAAGAAGGACTTAAAAAGTATTTGACGTTAAGGGCTGAGGCCTTGTTGAATGATGAATACCTGGAGTCTGATATGGCCTGGATGGATATGAAGAACAATACCATTGATATTGTAATCGGTCCGATTGAGAATTATGAAGACAAGCTCTATAATTACCGTAACGCACATGAGGCTTATGTTCTTATTAAGGACAAGTCCTGGAGCGAGCGGTTGGAGAAGTACGCTTCTTTCTTACCCGAGTTACAAAAGGGATTACCTGTTGATGAGGCCTATAAAAAAGAAATGCCCGGAACCTCTTCCCAGTTAAATGCCTATGATGTGGTTTATTATGCCGGAGATTGTAATGCGGGAAGTAAAACCATCGCGATCAACCTGCCTAATGATGAAAGGGTGCAGCTTGAAAAAGGATCCAGAAGATTACAGTTAAAGAACGCTATGAGAGCTAAATTTGACAAGATCCTGGAGCCGATTTCGGAGGTTCTGGTTACTGAGGAGCAACGAAAGCATATTACCTTCGACGCCTTTTTTGCCAATACCATGTTTCATGAGGTTGCCCACGGATTGGGTATTAAAAATACGATCGACGGAAGTGGGACCGTCAGGGAGGCACTTAAGGAAAAGGGATCAGCCCTGGAAGAGGGTAAGGCCGACATTCTGGGTTTATACATGGTAACTAAATTGCATGAGATGGGGGAAATTGAAGGGGAACTCATGGTTTACTATGTGACCTTTATGGCTGGGATCTTCCGTTCGGTACGTTTTGGAGCGGCCAGTGCTCATGGCCAGGCGAATATGGTGCGTTTTAACTATTTCCAGGATATGAATGCCTTTAGTTTTGATCAGGCCACCGGACAGTATGCGGTGAATTTCGAGAATTTCCAGCAGGCCATGAATGCACTGTCAGAGACAATACTGACCCTTCAGGGAGATGGCGACTATGAAGGGGTAACCCAACTTTTTGAAGAAATGGGGCACGTGAGCCCTGAACTGCAAAATGCCCTCGACAGGGTATCAGAGGCCGGTATTCCAAGGGATATAGTTTTTGAACAGGGTACAGCGGTATTAGGCTTGTAAGGAGAATTCATTTCAGAAGAATAAAAAACCGATGCTTTAAAGTATCGGTTTTTTTGGTTAGTGATTGATTGGGAGGTTTTCATTTTGATTTCCATGATACTGTGGTTTCCATCGCGATCAATGGGATTACGACATGTTATGCGGAGCGTCCTGTGGGTATTTTGACCGCAATTAACGGGGCTGAAAGATTACAGATGATGGAATGACTATATATAGACTTCCAGAATTCTGGCGGACTCAGACTTCAGGCGTATTTTCTTGATACAAGCCGGTATAAGAATGATTTCTCCGGTATTTAGCGCAAAGGTCTCATTATTCCAATATAATTCTAAAGACCCTTCAACGCAGATATAGATCACAAATGAGTCCAGGTGCCTGAAATCCTTATTTATCAGGCCTTCCAATACTACAATATCAGATTTAAAATGAGCTGTGTGCACCAATTTGCACGATGTATTTGCATTGGTAGTATAGGTGGTCTTATACGCTTTGGGAAGATGATAATCTAAGGCGTCCAGGGCCAGATCGGTATGCAATTCTCTTTTTGTTTTAGATACGGGATCAACACGGTCGTAATCGTAAATACGGTAAGTGATATCGGAAGGTTGCTGAATTTCTGCTAATAGTACTCCGGCCCCTATGGCGTGTATTCTTCCGGAAGGAATGAAGTACGTATCACCTTTGGATACTCTTTCGGTGTTTAATACCTCGAGTACCGTTCCACGGGCAATATGCCGGGAGCATTCGTTCTTTTCTATGAGTTTATTAAAACCAACAATGAGCTCCGCAGTCTCGTCTGCCTGCATGATATACCACATTTCGTTTTTTCCAGGGGAATTGTGACGTTGTTTCGCTAAAATATCATTTGGATGAACCTGAACGGATAACGGAGCCTGTGCATCAATGAATTTTATAAGTAAGGGGAATTCATCACCAAACGCAGTATATACCATGGAGCCTACAAAATCAGCTTGATAATCTGTAATCAGTTCGCTGAGAGTACGTCCTTTAAGTGCGCCATTGGAGACGTGCGTTTCCATTCCCTGAATCCCGGAAATCTCCCAGGACTCTCCGATGTTATTTTCTGTATAATTTTTATTAAGCTTTGTTTTTAGTTTTTCACCTCCCCAAATCCGATAGCAAAAAACAGGGTCAAATTTTAATGGATACAGTTTCATTTCAAAGGTTGGATGAAAATGGATTAATTATAGGTGATCAAAACCCTGCCAAGTTGAGCCTGGTTATTAAATTCTATTTTCAAAAATTGTGTGGAGTTCAGAACATTGGATACCTCATAAAGTTTGGCATTCCAATACCCATAATCGCCTTCTCCTGAATTTTTTCCGGATACATCTGATTGTAAACCCTGAAAATCTGCACCATCATGGGAGGCCAGTAATTTCAATCCTTTTTCTGAAGAGGTTTCGAAAGCATAAATTTTAATTTCCTTGATGTTTCCGGGAACAAAGTATATTATTTCACTATTGGCCTTCCCCTGAATACGGTCTGTGTCTTCTTTAAACTTCCTGTCGTCTCCTGTCTCAAGGGTAAGGTCTTTATATGAATAAAGAGTCATCAGGTTATTCATTTCATCGATCAAAGCTTTTTCTCTAACTGTGATAGGGCCGATGGTATTGGATAAGGGCGATACCCCGGAAGCGTTCAGCGCTTCGGCTCTGTAGAAATAAGTCTTCCCTAATTCTGCAAGGCGATCATTAAACAGTGATGAATATTGAACTTTAGCATCACAAACATTATAACCAATTTGCTCCCAGGGACCTTTTTCTGATTCTGACCGATAGATGTTATATCCGGTGGCACCGGCAGATCCTTGCCAGGAGATGGAATATACATTTTCAGAGGGTAAAAGGGTAGGAGCCTCCGGAACAGGAAGATCGGGAGGTGTTGTCCCATTAATTTCATAGGCCTTTCTTCTCATTAGGGCGAGTAATCCTTTTTCGTCATAGGCATTACCTGAATTAAAACCGGGCCAATGATATGATTTATAGAGGCCATGTCCCACAGGTTCGGAATGCCAGTAAAACCCTCCTTCGCGCCGGTGAGATCTGATGCTCCAATTTAAGGTTCCGGCTATTTGCTCGTTGGCAATGATATAATCGTATATCCGTTCATGGGCAGAGGTACTTTCAAACCCTAATTCACCAAGGATATAGGGTTTTCTACCTTGGATGATATCGAGGTTAACTTTAATGTTTTCTAATTGACGGAGGGGGTCTCTTTCGTAATGATGTGAAGATAGAATGTCAATATTAGGGTCCTCAACAGATTCTTCATGTACATACCTGTAATCATCTACGGCATGAAATCCGTCCATTAACAGGTGATTCGAATCGATCTCTTTGATGTATGCGGCGATTTCCTTTACCCAGGGATAAGGAGACATCAATTCATTTCCTGTTTCCCAGCAAAGAATTGCTTTGTCATCTTTGTATTTAATCCCCGTTAAAGTATTGATCCGGTTAAGGGTGAATTCAATGGTTTTTTTGAAATCATTAATTAGTTGTTTATCGGTCCAGAAGTCCTCGGGATTTTTACCTCTGAAAGCAGCATACTGTGGGACTCCTCCCATCCATTTCCAGTTATTGGAGAGCGAAAAAATGATGCGTATTTCCATTTCATTGGCGATCTTCAGCATCAGGTCATTCACTTCAAAAGCTTCCTCTACAAACTCTCCCGGACCAGTAATGAAGGTTGGATTATTGGGCTCGTCTTCTCTTTTAACAGGAAGGGTATAAATTCGAATGACCTTCCCACCCATTTGTTTCACAGTTTTGAAAGCATCCCTGATTTCATATTCATCAGGATACCTGTAGGGCCCTTCAGCAGAAAAACTTAATTCGTCTTCAACATAGTTCAGGTTTGGAACATTCATGGAGATAAAGCGAAACTCCTGATCCCCATCCATGAGCATATGTCCGTTTTTAGTTATAAAATTTTCAAAACCCGATTCTTCAGGCCTGGAACAGCTAAAAATAAAGGAGGTAATTACTAATAAGAATAGTATTTGTTTCATGATCTTAAAATCGTCTTGCTGCCAGGGTGCTGGTGATACCATCCATTACCGTGTCATTCAGTTTATAAGTTGATAATACAAGCGAAGCCAGTAGTGCCCCTAAGGCAGGGTAAATGCTCATCATCATTTTAATACCTTCTAAGGATTCTGCCGATTGTTGTGTATTGGCTTCAAAGCCGTAAATAGCCAATAACCACCCTGTAACAGCACCCCCAAGGGTCCAGCCCAGTTTTTGTGACATCGAAGAAGAGGAAAACACCAGGCCTGTGGCTCTTCTACCGGTTTTCCATTCAGAATAATCAGCGATGTCGGCGTACATGGACCATATTAAGGGTAAAACTACTCCGGCAGAGAGGCCAATGATCAGATTGAAGGCAAAGATGACCCCTACGGCCTCTGGGTCGACCCAATAAAAGAGAAAGCTAAATATAGATGAGATGAGCATGGAGGCAATGAATGTGCTCTTCTTTCCAAATTTTGCTGAAACAGGTTTTGCCAAAAGAACTCCTAACAGGTTAGCTACCAGCCATAGGGTCATATAGGCTCCTGCCAGTTTATCCCATTCCACTAATCCTACAATGGGTAAATTTTGATCTTCGGTGAGGTATTTAAAATAAAACATGATACTACCATCACGAAGAGAGTTAAATATTAAAACGGCGACCCCGGCTCCCAGCATGATAAACCATTGACCGTTTTTTGCCAGGTCCTTTAAATCATTTGCGATGGAAGATTTTTGAGTTAATGGTGCAACACGCTCCCGGGTCCATTTATAGGTCATGATAAAAAAGATGGCGGCTATAACGGCATAAACCGCTACGGTAAGTTGATAGCTTTGAGCTTCGTTTGAGCTAAAGCTTTCGAAAAAATCCAACAAATAGGGTACGGTGGCAGTCATAAAGATTCCTCCGGAGTAAGCTCCGATAAACCTGAAAGAAGCTAAGGATGTACGTTCTTTCGTATCGGAAGTCATAACTCCCATTAAGGATGAATAAGGAACATTAATGGCGGTATATATCATCATCATCAGGGTATAAGTAACGTAAGCATAAATGAGCTTACCAGACGGGCTGAAATCGAAAGTTGAAAAGGTCAGCACCCCTATTATCCCGAACGGAATGGCTATCCATAACAGATAAGGTCTGAATTTCCCCTTTTTAGTATTAGTCCTGTCTGCAATGATACCCATGATAGGATCATTCAGACCGTCCCATAATCGGGTAAGTAAAAACATGGTACCCACAGAGGCAGGAGAAAGCTCCACCACATCGGTGTAGTAAATCATAAGAAACATGGAGAAGAGTTTCCAAAACATGGAGGAGGCAAAGTCTCCAAATCCATAGCCTACTTTACCTTTAAGTCTTAAGGTGTCTTGCATAATGTAAGTTGGTTAGTTTGGTCAATTCGCTTAATGAGTTCAATCAGGGCTCTGGAGTTGTGATAAGGGCATTTCCAAAGGCCCAGTTTATCATCGTTCGGGTTGGGGTGTCCATGTTCATCAACACGCCAGAACCATTCGCCATTTTCCCGATCAATAAGCTTTCCCTTTATAAATATCCAAAGGTTAATTACGGCATCAAGATATTCAAGCCTGGGGTCGATTGCAAATGCATCCATAAAACCAACCATAGCTTCGGCTTGTGGCCACCAGTGCTTGTCTTTATCCAGAATATCATTTTCAATGCCGTTAAATACAGCACCATCCTTGTCCCTTCCATGCACCATGGTATTATTAGCTAATTTTAAGGCAGACTGCCTTATCGAGTCAATGAGGCTTTGATCTTCCAGAACTTCGGCTGCCTCGTTTAACAACCAGGCACCTTCAATATCATGTCCGAAGGAAACAGATTGAGATCTCACCTGCCAATCGATATCAAAAAATAAATTGAAATGCCCAGTAGCTTTATCGATGATTTTATCTTGAAATATAAAGAGCAAATTAGCAATACTTTTTTTAAGGGTTTCATCCTTCCAAACCCGATAGAGGTTCGTGTAGGGTTCAATAATATGCAGATGCGTATTCATTGTTTTCGGGACATTGAGTTCTTTCTCGCTTAAGCGCATATCTTCAATATGACTCCAATCATTTTGTAAGGCTTCTATATATCCCGAATGCTTTTGATCTTTAAATTTTTCCTCGAGCAGGTTGAATAGTGTTACAGCATATTTTAGACTCAGGGAATTGTTGGTTGCGCTGTAGTATTCTGAAAATGCATAAATTCCGAAACCCTGAGCATAGGCCTGTTTCCTTTTATTTGTGGGAATGCCTTTAAAGTCAACCTCCCAAAACAATCCGCCGTATTGATAATCCCAGAAATGTTCGAGAAGATAGGCGAATATCGCATCCGCTTTCACTTTAAATGCCGGGTTCAGTGTTGTTTTGTAAGCTGCCGAAAAAGTCCATAACAACCGGGTGGTTAGCACGCAGCCTTTTGGTGCTGTATCATAGCGATTGCCATAATGATCAATTCTTCCTATGACACCGCCGTTTTCCAGATCCAGGGCTTGATTACTCCAGAATTTGAGTAAAGTTTCTAATTCGCATTGCAATTCTCCCTTAAGCGAAACTAGTTTCCGGGGATATCCCTCGAGGTTGTATTTTGTAGAAGGAGTGTTAAGTTTCATCAATTTACGGTTGAAGGGATGTTGGGTTAAGAATACTGGTGTTGGATTTAATTAATTCATTAATGGTCTCCACAGAACAATGCGAGTATAATTTATCTTCAGGTGAGTTGATGCAATAGTCTGTCAGCTTTTCAACACTTGTAGTAGCAACGTGCATTCTGGTATCTGAAGATGCGTAATAGATAAATACCTTTCCGTCTTCATCTTTAATCCATCCATTAGAAAATGCAACGTTGGAAACATCTCCCACACGCTCCTTTTTAAGTGGAGCAATTAAATAACCGTGGGGTTTATGGATGATTTCCCATGGTTTTTCCAAATGCGTCATGAACAGATATAAAGTATAGCGTAAGCCAGCGGCGGTATTTCTAACGCCATGGGCCAGGTTCAACCATCCTTCATCGGTTCGGATAGGGGCAGGGCCCAGGCCATTCTTTACTTCATAAACCGTGTGATATCTTTTAGAATCTACAATCGTTTCACTTTCTATTGTTGGATTCTCAATGGTTTCGGATAATCCAAAACCTATACCTCCACCTTTACCGGTATCAATAAATCCGTCTTGGGGTCTGGTGAAAAAAGCATATTTCCCGTTAATAAAATGAGGGAATAAAACTACATTTCGCTGTTGACCGGAATGGGTTATGAGATCCGGCAAGCGTTCCCAGGTTATCAAGTCTTTAGTTCTTACAATCCCTGCCGCAGCAATTGCCGATGAGGTATCTCCCTCAGGTGCATGAGGGTCTTTACGTTCAGTACAAAACACGCCATAAATCCAGCCATCATCATGCTGGGTTAATCGCATATCGTAAACGTTGGTATCCGGGTTACTGGTTTGCGGAATGCTGATGGGACGATCCCAAAATTTAAACTGGTCGATTCCATTTGGGCTTTCTGCAATGGCGAAAAGGGATTTTCGGTCATTGCCTTCGACCCGGGCTACCAATAAATATTTCCCATTCAGTTTGATAGCTCCCGCATTGAAAACAGCGTTAAAACCAATACGCTCCATAAAAAATGGATTGGTTGTTTCATTAAAATCAAAACGCCAGTTCAGGGGTATATGCTCCCTTGTTAATATGGGGTATTTATAACGGTTGTAAATTCCATTAGTACTAAACAATTTAATATTGGATCTGTTGACCAAATTGCTGTGCTGGTCTGTGATCTTTTGCATTCGATCTGAAAAATTCATATCTCTTTAGTAATTCGTCAAATGTGATTTAAGCGATGCTGCTTTTCGGTGAAATGCTTATATATTGATCGTAAGCATGTTGAAATGGGGTATTAAAACAATACCCCATTCAACACAGAACAATAAATCAACCGGTGTTGAAATCGCTAATTTTAATATCTGGGGCCCTCTGTAATTACAACTTCATCGATACTAATCCCAATGGTATTGGCATCGTTGCGATTTACAATGATTTCTATCCGGTCTATAGGCTCATCTTTGTTAAAACGCCTTAAAGTCGAATAGTGCGCGCCTAATTCGGTACTGCTATCACTCCAGTTCTCCATATCGGTATTGAAAAGACTGAACTGGAAGGTTTCCCAATTGCCATTGGTATCCGGGAAGAATTTTTGAACCAGAACGAGCTGTTCGTCATATTGATACATGCGTACAATAATATATTGAGCAGAGCCCTGGATTGAATTTAAGGCCAGCGACAAATAAGGATCATTAAATACAGAAAGCTGGGAATCTTTCATGTCTTTGGAAATGGATTGACCCCAGTAGCCACTCCAATTTCCCAAGGATCCGTCATCGGTATAGGTGTAGAATTCTTGCCCGTAAAATGGATTTATCTCGTCTTTTCTATAGTTCAGCGATGCAACCGTTTCAGTCCCGTTCATCAGGTCTGGCCAAAGGGATGTATCTTCAAAATCCATCACAGCAATTTTCGCGGGCTTGGTTGAACCCACCAGGGCGTCGCCTATTTCCTGGCTTCCATCGTACTTCCCTTCCGTAATTTTTACGTAGGCTATATCGATATCCTGATTAGAGCCGGCATTTCCGGCCTTAAGTCCGAGGGTAGGTAAAAAGGTTGCCGGATTCCAGCCATCACCTTCCCAATTGTCTTCCAGCGGTTGTGAAATTATAATCCATTCACCTCCGGTGTCAAAACCGTAACCGAAATGTCTCCACGAGCCTGGGGATTCCATTTGGAAATATCCGGCGCTTCCTGCAGGGGTTCTAACGGCAAAGGTTAAATGTGGATTGACCAATGTGCTGAAATTAGGTGTTTCGGCAATAGAAATACTTCCGGTTGCCTTATCCCATCCGTATCCAGGCGCTCTTAGAGAGAAGTAACTCTCCTGATTCCCCAATACCTCTCCGGTTTCAATGGTAGCCGTTCCCTCTCCCTGGTACGGAATAACGCCATCTTCAAAATCCCACAGGATCACTTCGTCATATGCGATAAACGGATAGATAACATTGATTTTTTCTGCAGTTGGAATTTCATTTCGGGCCAGACTTTTAAAAGAGATATCCACCAGCATTCCAGCTCTCAGATCCAGATTAGAAACTGATAAAATTATCTCTGATTCTGATTTTGAGATAATAGGGACCGTCTCTCCGTCAACGGTAACTTCAGTCAAAAGATCTACGTTTTCTCCGGTTACTTTAAAGGTCAGGCCAACCTGAATTTCGCTCACTTCCATAACGGTAGTTTCCTGAATCAGCGGAACAAAATTTTCACTGGTCTGATAACTCTGTTCGTATTCATTTGTAACGCGTATAGGTGCACCACTTACTGACATATTCCTGGGAACAACAACCGTCAGCGAATTTTCATCTGCAGCAACTTCCATGTCTTCTCCTGCCACTTCCCCAAAGTATACGTTGGTTACTTTGGTGAAATTTCCCGTAAGGGTTATTGTACTGGACAGATAATCACTAAAGGTACTAACACCTGTTATCGTAGGAACTGGCCAATTGATGTCGTAAAAGGAATCATCCTTTTGGCAACTAATAACTGTTGTCAAAGCAAGAATGATAACCGCGATGTATGTTATATGCTTTTTCATTTCTGTAATTTTTAGTTTTTAGTAACCTTTGTTTTGAGTTAAGCCAAAGGCGTTCACATCCCCAATAGGAATAGGTAATAATCCATCATGGGATATATAGTTATCTGTAAAAGGCAGGAGTTCAATTCTCCCGGTTCTAACGATATCAAAATATCGTATTCCTTCCAGGGCCAGTTCTAATCTGCGCTCTTTCCAGATATCCTGCAATAAGACATTTCCGGTGGAAAGAATATCAGGAACGGAGGCACCTGGAAATACATCATAGGTATAGTTGGAAGTTTGACCTTCAGCAGAACCCAATGGCATCGTTGAGTTTTGAGCACGTCTTCTTACCATATTGACGTAGTTTCTTGCTTCACCTTCAAACCCTTTGTAATAGGCAGCTTCTGCATGTGCTAATAGCACTTCCGCATATCGCATCACCCGTTTGTTCACGTCCTGGTTGTTGTGATTTCCATGTCTTGCCTCTTTAGCCAGGGCGTATTTCCTGTTCAATCGACAGGCAGTTAAAAAGTCTTTTGTACTATCATCAGACAGGGTCCAAAGCTGCTTATCCCAGATTTGTTTTACCCCAAATAAGATATCGTATTCCTGTCCGTAAATGGTACAGAACAACCGTGGATCTGATTCTGAAAATGTATTGTACAGATCGTCGGTAGGCAGATTGAAACACCAGCCCCAGTCATCCCGGTTACCCATTTGTACTATGGTGGTATTCCCTACACTTTCTCCCCATTCATTGTTAGTTTGCTTGTGTTGAATTTCGAAAATGGATTCGATGTTGTTTTCACCTTCTTCTTCCCAGATGGTCGCAAAGTTTCCCGCCAACGCATATTCGCCTGAATTAATAATTTCATTGGTCAGGTTGTAAACTTCATCCCAATTGGTGGCAGGATCCACATTATGACCGGCGGATGATGCTAAAACTGAATTATAGGTATAACCGGTTTCCTGCATAAGTACCCTTACCTTGAGCATGCGGGCGGCCCCTTTGGTGGCACGTCCCAGATCTGCAGTCCTGTATTCGTTTTTTTCGGGCAAGGCAGTTATAGCATCGTCCAGATCTTTTTTAATGAAGGCATATACTTCGGAGACTGAACTACGAGGTGCTGTGAGGTTATCGACCGTAAAATCGGCCTCAATCAATGGGACGCCTCCGTAAAGCGGAACAAGTTTTGAATAGGCATAGGCGCGTAAAAACTTGGCTTCCCCAATAATTCGTTGTTTTAAATCCTCATCAAAAGTAGCCTGAGATACTGAATTTATGACCTCATTAGCTCTGACAATAGTGGTGTAGAGCAGGGTCCAGGTGCCACCTGAGACTCCATTCCCGGAGTTTGCTGTAAACTGTCTCAGGTATTCCCGGTCTACCCAGTCAAAGAAGCTGCTGCCACCCTTTACAGCGTCATCAGATAGAATATCGCCATAAACAAAGTATTCATCATCCTGAATTGCAGCATATACTGAGGTAAGTCCCGCCAGGGCATTATCCGGATCATTGAAATAAACCGTTGCGGTTTGAGTACCAATGTTTTCAAGATCTGTTAGATCTCCTTCACAAGAGTTAAGAAATATAACAGCTAAAGAAAATGGAATAAGTTTATATAGTTTCATTGCTGATTTTTTTAAAAGTTTATGTTCAATCCGAAATAGTATAATCTGGGTTGGGGGTAGTTCCCAAGGTCTACGCCAATCCCCAGACTTCTTACATCGGTGGCTGCGTCCTGTGTCAGGTCACCGATTTCAGGGTCGTATCCTTTATAATTGGTTAAGGTCCACAGGTTCTGGCCTGATACATAAAAACGCAAGCGATCAATTCCGGAGTCTCCCATCAATTTTGAGGGGATGGTATAGCCAATTTGAAGATTTTTCAATCTTAAAAAGGAACCGTCTTCGACATACCTGTCAGAAAAACGAAGATTATTATTTGCATCAGATAAAGTAACCCTTGGCTGTGTACCATTGGGATTATTATCGGGATGAAAACGATCTAATCTGTCCTGGTATGCATTGTAATAGTCATTTACATCCAGGAGCCTTAAACTCATTCCGTTAACGATTTCTGCACCCTCAACTCCAAAGAAATTTCCTGACAGATCGATCCCCTTCCATTCCACGTTGAAAACAAATCCGTAGTAGAAATCGGCCTGCCCGGAACCGAGATAGGTCCTGTCATCGGCCTCAATGGTCCCATTGCCATTCAAGTCGACAAATCTTACATCACCCACCCGGGCATTAGGCTGTATGCTGGCATAGGCATCGACCTCGTCCTGTGATCGGAAAATACCATCGGTCTGATAGCCGTAGAAATATGCGATTTCTCTACCGGATTCTGTCCTGGTTGTAAAGCCAAGCTTGTCAATGAACCCACCATCGATAAATGCATCTTCATCAGAGTTTAATTTGGTGATCTCATTGTCTATCAAAGTGATATTGGCACCAACAGAAAAATTAAAATCTCCAAGACTTTTGCCATAATTGGCAGCAAATTCGAAACCTTTGTTGTTCATGGTTCCAATGTTTGCGTTGGGCAGGTCTTTTGGGTAGTATCCTGGAAGGGCTACCCGGGTGATCATGTCTTTGGTGTCTTTTATAAAATAATCTGCTGTAAGGCTAAGATCTCCCTCAAGAAAGCCCATGTCGACACCTAAATTCAAGGTTTCTACGATTTCCCATTTTAAATTGGGAGTAGGAATGTTGGTTGTTGTTCCTCCCTGGTATTGGATGCCGTTAAATACGTATTGCATGGAGTAGTTGCCTATGTTGGCTACATCGGATCCGGCCTGCGCACTGGCCTGGTTACCCACACGGCCCCATCCTGCCCTGAATTTTAAAGCTGAAAACAGGTTCAGGTCCTGGATAAATTGTTCTTGCTCTGCTCTCCAGGATGCCCCAAAGGAAGGAAATACCCCCCATTTGTTATCTCCCGAAAATTTACTGGTTCCGTCATATCGAACTGTTCCGGTAAGCATGTATTTATTGTCAAAGGAGTAGAAGGCACGTACAAAATAGGATTGCGTACCACCCTGACCCTGGTAGGCATTGACACGTTCGTTAAAAGACGTGGCAAGGTTTAAATATTGCAAAGGTTCTTCCTCAGGTACATCTATACCGGTTGCACTAAACCCTTCGCTTCTGTTGTAAGATGATTCATGCCCCAAGGTGGCCATGATTCGGTGTACCTCATTAAACGTTTTGTTGTAATTCAGTAAGTTGATCCAGGTCCAACTGTAGAAGTCCCCCCTTTGTTCAAACAGCTGACTCTCCGGCCTGTTGAAATTTTCACTTAAATAATAGGCAGGGCTGAAATTTTTATTGTGGATGGCACCATTAGAGACCTGATAGGTAGTTCTGAAATTTAGCCCTTCGATAATATCGATGTCGAGCCATGAACGAAACATATAGGAATTAACGCTATTTTCCCCATACTTCAATTGGTCGACAATAAGTGCCGGATTGTTGCCAAATGCAGTCATCATCGGAATAAATTCCCCTTCTGCGTTTCTTGGGCTGTCAAGGGGACTGGAGGTTAAGGCCAGCGGAATAGGGCCATTATATATTCCTTCAGGGAAATTGCCGAATTCGTTGCTGAAGAGGTTGATCTGAACTCCGGCGTTAACGTTTTTATTGAAATAGTATTCTGTTTTCGTGTTGAAGATGTACTTTTTAAAGGCGGTATTCTTCACAATACCATCCTCGTCGAAAATACTTCCACTTAAGGAGTAAATAAGTTTTCTTCCGGAATCATCATTGCTTGAGATTCCTCCCCGGACACTTAAATTGTAGTTTTGCTGTTGTGCCTGGCGAAACACTTCGTTTTGCCAATTTGTTCCTTCAGCGTTATTGGCGATAGCGAAGTTTATGCGGCTTTCCAGGTTGGTTGGAAGGGTTTGTCCGTCATTAGCAGCTGCCTCGAGGATCAGTTGTCCATGTTGTGATGCGTTTAAAAGATCTACTCTATTGGGTGTTTCTGCAATCCCGTAATACGTATTAAACGAAAATTCGGGCTTTGTGGTGGCACTTCCACTTTTTGTGGTTACGATGATTACACCATTAGCCCCTTTATTTCCATAGATCGCGGTGGAGGAGGCATCTTTTAATATTTCAATACTTTCAATATCTTCCGGAGCAAGAAATTCTATATCATTCCCCATGGGTACTCCGTCAACCACGTATAGCGGATCTGAATTATTGGTACTCCCCACACCCCGGATTCTCACCTTCATCCCGGCTCCTGGTTGTCCGGAAGTCTTATTGATAACAACACCGGCCACCCTTCCCTGGATGGCTTCTACCGGGCGGTTGGAGGCAACCTTCAAAAGGTCATCTCCGCTTACGGAGGAGACCGCCCCCGTCAGATCACTTTTTTTAACAGCGCCATAACCAATGACAACAACTTCGTCGAGTCCCACCATATCGGTCTGGAGGACAACGTTTATGATGGTCTGATCTTCTACCACAACCTCTTTAGTTTTAAAACCTACATAGGAGAAAAGTAAAACATCTTCTCCCTCCGATAGCGTGAGAGAATAATTACCATCAAAGTCGGTGGAAGTTCCATTATTGCTTCCCTGTACTATGATTGAAACACCGGGTATAGGCATGTTACCTTCATCAGTAACAGTACCACTTACCGTTTTGTCTTGGGCATACACTGTCCATAGTGGCGCAAGCAGCAGGATAGATAGAACAGTGCGAAGGTGGTTTGTCATAATTATTAGTTTAGTTGATATACTCCATATAGCCAGAAAAACTCAAAATATTTATCAATTTTTAATGGCAAATATGTGCTTAATTTTCATGCTTCTAAATTATATACTCTCCCTACTTCAATTAAATATTATTACATCGATTAATGATACTATTCTATCAATATCAATATTTCCACTGTTAAACAGATCATTTCATTTCTAATAATTATAAATTAGATATATTGTAAATCATTAAATTAGCTTGTTAATATTTGAGGATTTCTAAAATTTGAATTTACTTTTGTTAAAATAGAAGCGATTATGATTAATATAGCACATGTGCTATATCATTAAATAATATGTACTATTCAATCAATTAGGAGTGATACTTTTGAAACGATGGGTTTCCTGTTAATACGTTAATTGTCAATTTAATCCTACAGTAATTATGGTTATACATAGAGAAATAACACCCCTGAAAGAGGATGATTGTTTTTTGGTTTTTGATCGAAGTCGGAATGATTTTACCTTTCCAATTCATTTTCACCCGGAATACGAGATCAACTTCATCCAAAATGCGAAGGGAGCAAAAAGAATTGTTGGAGACCATATCGGAGAAATTGATGATTACGAATTGGTGATGATAGGGCCGAATGTTTATCACGGGTGGGAGAATTATAATAATGATACCTCCCGAACCTTACATGAGATAACTATTCAATTTCCAAAGGATTTATTTGATAGTCTTTTGTTAAATAAAAATATCCTGAAGCCAATCAAAGAGCTTTTTAAGTCTTCCCGACATGGTGTCTTATTCTCAAAAGAAACTGTGCTGGCTGTGGAGTCCAAATTACATTCCCTTAGTAAAAAAAGTGGTTTTGATAATTTTTTAGCCTTTCAGTCCCTATTATATGATCTGGCGGTATCGAGAGATAAAAAGACCTTGACAAATTTTTCGATAGGTGACCCGAATGATTTTCACAATAGTGAGCGTATTGAAAAGATGTATTCCTTTATAAAAGAAAATTACCAGCAAAGAATTAAAGTAGAGGATGCTGCGGATCACATAAATATGACTGAAATCTCGTTTAGCAGGCTCATTAAAAAGAGTACAGGAAAAACCTTTACAGAACTGGTGAATGAGTTCAGGTTAAGGTATGCTACCAGAAAACTTATTGAAACCAATGAAAGTATCTCTGAAATTTGTTTCGATAGTGGATTTAACAATATCTCCAATTTTAATCGAAGATTTAAAGACAAACAAGGGTGTACACCAACAGAGTTCAGGGCAAATTATATGGGGACGCCCACTATATTTTGATCGTTTTGGATGCATTTGGCGCTGTGTCACCCTTTTCTCCCCTGTTACTTTGTAACCCGTAACCCGTAACCCATAATCTGTAACCTGTAACCCGTAACCCGTAACCTGTAACCTGTAACCCTTAACCCTTAATCTATAATGGAAATCCCTAACTTAGGGATCATTTGCATTTCATTGACAATCTATACCATGACATTACAGGACCTCGGCTATCACGACCAATTAGATCCATACATAGCAGCCAATGGTTTAGGTGACCTTTTGGTGGGCAGGGTTGTTACAGAGCATAAGGAGCGATATGTGGTTAAAACCCCTGAGGCGGAATACGAGGCTGAGATACTGGGAAACCTGCGTTTTACTGCACAAAGCAGAGCCGACTTCCCCGCCGTGGGCGATTGGGTGATGTTTCAGGCCTATGACCGTACCAGGGGCTTGATCCATGCAGTGTTGCCCAGAACCAGCATTTTGGAAAGGCAATCGGTATCCCGCAAGGGAGAAAAACAGATCATAGCCACCAATATAGACCGGGCCCTTATTGTTCAGGCAGCCGACCGCGATTTCAGTATCAATCGTTTGGAACGATATCTGACCATTTGTAATGCTTCGCAGATCACTCCTGTAATTGTTCTGAATAAAACAGACCTGATACCTGAAGCAGGGGTTCTAACCCTGCTGGAGGAGATAAGGAAAAGGATCAGCGGAGTGGATGTATATGCCGTAAGTAATAAAACCGGATCGGGAATGGAAGCCTTGAAGCAGATTTTTGAAAGGGGTAAGACCTATTGTCTCCTGGGATCTTCCGGGGTAGGGAAATCCAGTCTTTTGAACACGCTTATGGGTGAGGAACTTATGAAGTCCGATGATATTAGTGAACATTCCAACCGGGGCCGGCATGTAACTACCCACCGGGAATTACGGGTGCTGGCAGGAGGAGGGATCCTGATCGATAACCCCGGAATGCGGGAAATTGGTATTACCGATGCGTCCGGTGCACTCGAGGTAACTTTTGATGGTATTCAGGAGCTTGCGGCAAACTGCAGGTTCAGGGATTGTACGCATACCAGCGAGCAAGGGTGTGCAGTGCTGGCGGCCGTTGATAATGGCGACCTGAGCGCAGCTTCCTACGATAATTTTTTGAAGATGCAACGGGAAAAACAGCATTTCGAGGCCACTGTGGCCGAAAAACGGAAAAGGGATAAGGAATTCGGGAAGATGGTGAAGCATATCATGAAGAATAAAAGAAAGTAATGCGCTCATGTTCTAAGTCCCATTAGCAGTCCATTTTCTATCTTTGCTTTCACTGAAATGAATGAATGAAAAATACACCGGATATTCGTACGGTAAATGTCATGCGCTACATCCTGCCCTTAAGGGAAGGAGGCTCGCTGCCGGCATTGGCAGAGGCTGATGACGATTTTAATTACGTGGTCAAGTTCCGTGGCGCCGGGCATGGGGAAAAGGCCCTGATCGCAGAATTGCTGGGAGGGGAGATCGCCAGGGCCCTGGGGTTTAAAGTCCCGGAACTGGTTTTTGTGTACCTGGATGAAGCTTTTGGCCGGACGGAAGGCGATGAGGAGATACAGGATCTGCTGAAGTTCAGTGAAGGGCTCAACCTGGGCCTGCATTTTTTGTCAGGAGCCATCAATTATGATCCCCTGGTGATGGAAGTCGATGAAACCCTGGCCTCAGAAATTGTCTGGCTGGATGGCTTTATCACTAATGTCGACCGTTCTTTCAGGAATACCAATATGCTGATGTGGCATAAGGAACTGTGGTTGATCGATCACGGGGCCTCCTTTTATTTCCACCATAATTTCGTGAATTGGGAAAAGCAGGCCATAACCCCCTTTCCTATTATCAAAGATCATGTCTTACTGCCCCGGGCCGGTTCCCTGGAGGCAGCAGATGCCAGATTCAAACAGATCCTAACCGATGAGCTGTTAAGAGAAATCGTACAGCTTATTCCTGATGCCTGGCTGCAGTGGAAGGAAACAGAACAATCCCCGGAAGAATTAAGAGACATATATTATCAATTTATGAGATCCCGTCTGAATCAATCGGATATTTTTGTAAAAACCGCCCAGGATGCAAGAAAAATACTTATATGATTACGCTGTGATTCGCGTGGTTCCTAAGGTTGAAAGAGAGGAATTCGTTAACCTTGGGGTGATCGTGTATTGCAAACCGAAGAAGTTTCTGAAAGTGAAATATCATATTCCAAAGGAGAAACTGAATCATTTTTCTACCGAGCTCGATCTGGAAGATCTGGAAAAGAACCTGCTCGCCTTCAAATGGATCACTGAGGGAGCCGGGGAAGGCGGGCGCATTGCAGAACTGGAGCCTGCAGAGCGCTTCAGATGGCTTACCGCTGTACGAAGTTCCTGCATTCAGACTTCCAGGCCTCATTCCGGGTTTACCGAGGATCCGGAAGCTACCCTGGACCGACTCTTTGAACATCTGGTGCTGTAACCCTGTAACCCTGTAATCTCTGTAACCCTGTAATCTCTGTAGGCTCAAAGGGAAGGGAACCTTGCAAGGAAAATCCCGGCAATTGCAGTTACATCATACAAGTTAACCTGAAAGATGTACCTTTACACCCAATCGTTGACTGAATTCTAATTTAGAGTCAACACAATATACATCTATGTCATTTACTTCCCTGGGGCTCTCTGAGGCCCTGCTTAAGGCGATTAGCCAACAAGGATATACGCAACCTTCACCCATACAAGAAAAAGCCATTCCCCGTATTTTAGAGGGAAAGGATGTGCTGGCATCTGCCCAGACGGGAACCGGTAAGACTGCCGGGTTTACCCTGCCTATGTTGCAGTTACTTTCACAGACAACGATCTCCCGACACCGTCCTGTAAAGGCGCTGGTACTTACCCCAACCCGCGAACTTGCGGCCCAGGTAGAAGCGAGTATTAAGCAATACGGAGCCTTCCTTTCGCTGAGGTCTATGGTGATCTTTGGAGGCGTTAGTCAGCACGCTCAGGTACAGGAATTAAAAAAGGGGGTCGATGTACTTATCGCAACCCCGGGCCGACTCCTGGATTTGCATCAGCAAGGCCTCTTGTCGCTCAGGCAAGTCGAAATTCTTGTATTGGATGAGGCAGACCGAATGCTGGATATGGGATTTCTGAGGGACATTAAAAAGATCCTTGCTTTGTTGCCCGCTAAGCGCCAGAACCTGTTGTTTTCGGCGACATTTTCTCCCGAGATCAAAGCGCTGGCACAAGGTTTTATGCAGCGCCCGGTTTTGGTGGAAGCCACCCCGGAAAATACAACTGTGGAAGTGATCGAGCAGAAAGTATTTCTGGTGGATAAGAAAGCCAAGCCAATTTTTTTGATCAATAAGATCAAGGAGGAGAATTGGAAGCAGGCCCTGGTATTTACAAGGACCAAGCATGGAGCCAATAAGTTGTGTAAAAAACTGATGAATCAGGGTATTACAGCAGCCCCCATTCATGGAAATAAGAGTCAGACCGCCAGAACCAAGGCCCTGGCCGATTTTAAGTCGGGGGCCATCAGGGTGCTCGTGGCTACAGACATTGCAGCACGGGGACTGGATATCCCGCTGTTACCCCATGTAGTGAATTTTGAGCTTCCCAATGTTCCCGAAGATTACGTACACCGCATTGGCCGTACAGGACGGGCAGGAGCATCCGGAGAGGCGATTTCTTTGGTCGATGGAGAGGAAGTGGCCTTGTTGAGAGCCATTGAGAAATTCACCTCCCAGCGCATTGCTGCTACCCGTATTAAAATGGAGGTAGGAGAGGAGAGCGGATCTTCAGAGAACCAGTCTGAAAGACCTTCATCATCTTCCCGTTCCCGCAGTCGTAACTCATCGACTGTAAATAAAAATAAGCCATCATCTACCCGTTCTCGTAATGGTAAGCCATCGTCATCAGACGGAGCAAAGTCCTCCACCGGAAAAAGACGTTGGTATGGAAAGGGAAAAAAGAAGTAGAAAGGCAGCCTTCTAGAGGTATTCGTTTGTTACCATAGCCTCTGGGTTACCCGCTTCATTGCATTCCACATAGTATTACTGGCACCCACCCTGGTTGGGGTGGGGTGGCTCAGACTTCGCCTGAGTCGGGGAGGGTTGTTATTGTAACCTTTGTAACCCTTGTAACCCATGTAACCTCTGTAACTACATCAGGATTACTCGCTCCACTGCGTTTGCAGAACGATTTTAACGGAATATAAATTAGAAACGGGTTCCTTCCCCTGTTGGGGGAAGGTGACCACGCTTATGGCGTGGACGGAAGGGGGCGGGATTACTCGCCCTGCTTCGCAGGACTCGTGAACCCAAAGGGGAGTCCTTGCAAAGAAAACCGGAAGTTTAAACTATTATGGGTTCCCCGCCCTGGTCAGGGTAGGGTGGCTCAGGCATTACCTGAGTCGTGATGGGTTGTGATTGTAACCCTTGTAACCCTTGTAACCTCTGTAACTACATCAGGATTACTCGCTCCACTGCGTTCCGCTCGTGATCCCAGTGGGGAGTCCTTGCAAAGAAAACCGGAGGCTTGCTGCGCTCGCTTCCCTGGTTTATTCATGCCCTTTCGCCTTCATTGAAGCAAACTTTACATTTAATAGGATAAGGGGTTATTCGGAACGCCTTCAGCGTTCCTCATGATCCAGATGGGGGAGTCCTTGCAAAGAAAACCGGAAGTTTAAACTATTATGGGTTCCCCGCCCTGGTCAGGGAGGGGTGGCTCAGGCTTCGCCTGAGTTGGGGAGGGTTGTTGTGCCCCTTGTCACCTGCTACCTATTACTTGTTATGTCTGTCACTTGTTACCTCAGAAGGATTACAGCCCCTCCTTCGTCGGTGCTGTGATCCAGGTGGGTGACCGACCGTTAAGAAAACAGCCAGTGGCTGTTTTTAGGGAAAGGGGCCAGCCGGCGTGGTGGCACAAAGAAAACCGGAAGTTTAAACTATTATGGGTTCCCCGCCCTGGTCAGGGAGGGGTGGCTCAGGCTTCGCCTGAGTTGGGGAGGGTTGTTGTGCCCCTTGTCACCTTCATTGAAGCAAACTTTACATTTAATAGGATAAGGGGTTATTCGGAACGCCTTCAGCGTTCCTCATGATCCCAAGGGGAGTCCTTGCAAAGCAAACCGGAAGCTTGCTGCGCTCGCTTCCCTGGCTTTTTTATGCCCTTTCACCTTAGGAAAGCAAGCTTTCCACGGCTTCAGGGCATAAAAAAACCGGATCGTTTCCGATCCGGTTTTCTTTGCGGAGAAAGAGGGATTCGAACCCCCGGAGGTGTGACCCTCAACAGTTTTCAAGACTGCCGCATTCGACCACTCTGCCATTTCTCCGTGCATCTTTCAGGAGGATTATCCTGCGATTGCGGGTGCAAATATAGAAAGCTTTTTTATTTTTCTACAAATAAATCTGTAATTTTTTTAACCCCGTACCTTCGGTGGTTGCTCATGTACTGCTTTTCAGAGACTTAATTTTTCATGTCGCTTTATTTCATTCTAAAATTCTATTTTAGCCTTAACTAAACCGATGCTATGTCGCCTGTACTTGAAATTATTATTCTGGTGGTGGTAGGATTCCTTGTGGGGGTTATCAACACGATCTCGGGGGGAGGATCCATGCTTACCCTGCCCATTTTAATTTTTTTCCTTGGAGATTCTGCCCTGGCCA
Source organism: Robertkochia flava (assembly GCF_020166515.1). Classification (GTDB taxonomy): domain Bacteria; phylum Bacteroidota; class Bacteroidia; order Flavobacteriales; family Flavobacteriaceae; genus Robertkochia; species Robertkochia flava. The sequence goes on from NZ_JAINZT010000007.1 coordinate 379,055, forward strand.
ACGGTACCAATCGGGTGGCGATCTTTTTGCAAACCATTTCCTCGATCGCCGGGTTTCGTTCCAAAGGGCTTAAAGTGCCCCATATCAGTTGGTGGCTGGGGATCACCGCTACAGCAGGCGCCCTGATCGGTTCCTATATTGCAGTGGATATAGACGATAGTTTTTTCAACCGCATCCTGGCCATATTTATGATCGTTATTGTGGCCTTTATGGTGATCAAACCCGTAAAGAACCTCAATGAAGCGGTAGAGCGTTTTACCGGGAAATACTTTTGGGGGAGCCTGGTTGCTTTCTTTCTCATTGGTATCTACGGCGGATTTCTGCAGGCAGGAACAGGTATTTTTATGCTTCTGGCCCTTTCCACCATTAACCGGATGACCCTGGTACGATCTAACCTGGTAAAGGCAGTGGTGATGCTAATCTATACTGCTGCCAGTCTTTCCGTATTTTTCTGGTATGATAAGGTAAACCTTAAATACGGACTGGTACTTGCTTCCGGACAGTTTGTAGGAGGATGGGTGAGCAGCCGCTGGTCGGTAAGCAAAGGAGACGGACTGGTAAAGACCTTTCTCATCATTATGGTGATCGCCATGGCCGTTAAGCTCTGGCTGTTTTAAGTCTTTCTTCACAGGGTTATACTTTATATTCATGTATTTTTGCCCCAAAATTGCAAACTGGAATGAATATCATTGAAGCCCTTCAGTGGCGCTATGCCACTAAAAAATTTGACGGCAATAAAAAGCTTTCTGCCGGAAAACTGGAAACCCTGAAAGAGGCCTTTAACCTTACGGCGACCTCCTTTGGTCTTCAACCGGTAAAATTATTGATCATAAGTGATCAGGCCTTAAAAGAGGAACTCTTCCGCCACAGCTATAACCAGCAACAGGTAACAGATGCATCTCATCTTCTGGTCTTTGCTGTGGAAACTGACCTGGACAAAGAATACATCAACACCTATTTTAACAGGGTAAAAGACATCAGGCAAACTCCGGATGAGATCCTGAAACCGTTCAGGGATTACCTGGAGAGCTCTGTAACCGGTATGGAGTCTGATCACAAGAAGGAATGGATCGCAAAACAGGCCTATCTGGCCATGGGGAACCTGCTTACCGTATGTGCTGTTGAAAAGATCGATGCCTGTCCGATGGAAGGATTTGAAAAAGAGGGATACGACCAGGTACTCGGACTTCGGGAGAAAGGACTGACTTCTGTCCTGGCAATGCCCGTAGGTTACCGGGCAGACGATGATATGTTTGCCGGATTTAAAAAGGTGCGTAAGCAACTTGCAGAAAGCATTGTGGAAATTTAAACGATCCGACTTTCTTTGAAGCGGGGAATAACCTCGTTTTCCTTTCCTATATTTGGGGCATAAAATCATTATATCATGCCCGGATTTGAATTATTTGGAGATCAGGAACGGAACGAAGTAAATAAAGTATTGGATTCCGGTGTGCTCATGCGCTACGGTTTCGATGGAATGAGACAAGGGCAGTGGAAGGCTTTAGAGCTGGAGACTGCCCTTGCCCGCAGAATGGAGTCCCGTTATGCCCAGGTGGTGAGTAGTGGAACAGCGGCCCTTACGGTGGCTCTTGTGAGCGCAGGGGTAGGAGCAGGAGATGAAGTGATTGTTCCGGTATTTACCTTCGTGGCCAGTTTCGAGGCGGTGCTCGCTATAGGAGCTGTACCTGTACTTTGTGATATAGACGATACCCTGACCCTGGATCCCGGAGCGGTGGAGAAACTGATCACCCCAAGAACCCGGGTGATTATGCCGGTGCATATGTGTGGTTCCATGGCCGACCTTAAACCCTTAAAAGAATTGTGTGAGAAACACGGACTTGTTCTTCTTGAAGATGCCTGTCAGGCCATCGGGGGTACCTATGATGGAAAACCACTGGGCAGTTACGGTGACCTGGGATGCTTTTCTTTTGACTATGTAAAAACCATCACTTGTGGTGAAGGTGGCGCTTTGATCACCAATAATGAAACCTATAAGAACAACGCAGATCATTATTCAGATCACGGTCACGATCATATCGGTACCGACAGGGGGGCAGAGTCGCATCCCTTTCTGGGCTATAACTTCAGGATCTCCGAGTTAAACGCTGCCGTGGGGGTGGCCCAGCTGGGGAGGCTGGATGATTTTATCAGTATTCAGAAGAAACATTACAGCATCATCCGGGAAGCGCTTTCCTCCATTGATGGGGTAACCTTCAGGAGGGTACCGGAAGCGGGAGAAGAGAATTATTCGTTCCTAAATTTCTTTCTTCCTGATGAGAACCTCGCCAGGAAAGCACATAAAGCCCTTGCTGAAGCAGGAATTGACGGATGCTTTTACTGGTATGATAACAACTGGCATTACATCCGGAAATGGGATCACCTTAAAAATAAGGAAAGCCTGGGTAAACTACCCCGGGAGGTCGCCGAGCAGATGCCCGATTACCATACTGCAGACTTTTCTGCTTCCGATCACTGGATGGGACGAAACATTTCTGTGTTGATCAAACTGGGGTGGGAGGAAGCCTCAGTAAAAGAAAGAGCCGGAAAAATGGCGACTGTTATTAAAGCAGTGCTTGGGTAACTGTACACCGCAGTTTTGTATTTAAAGAGCTTGTTGTGATCGTAAGAAACTGAAAAACAGTTAGTTGTCGTTAATTTTGGTTAAATTTATGTACCAACCAATTAGAATTACGACAATGGCCATTGATCAACCATCACCAACCCCTGAATTAAGGACTTTCACTCACAACGGGATAGCATTTCCATTTCTGGAGACCCCTGAGCGCACTCCAAATCCGCCACAGTCTCTGGAGGAACTGACAGATGAAGGAGAACTTTCCGCAAGAAACCCATGGGTTTCCTCCTCTTTTTATGTGGAGACGCATTATTTTGATATTACTCCGAAAGAGAATTGTTTTGAAGCCCGGTACGATACTCCAAATGAACTGAGAGTCTTTTGCTGTGGTAAAGCAGGCGTGAAATACCTGGTGGAGATCGAGGTGGAATGTTTACAGGTCAATACCTATACGCAAAAAGCCACGATGAAAATAAATGACGTGATTGCTTATGATTTTTATTTGAAGGAACGCCACACCATGAGCTTTATACAGCAAACACCGGAAGACGGACAATACCGGGTGCGTCTGAAGGAATCCACAACAACCGGCGGTGATTACCGGGCGAGGTGGAAAGTGCACCATATCCGTATCACCAGGTTACAGTAGTGGTGTAATTATATCCGCTGCTGCGATCATTTTAAGGCCTTATGGGCCTTGATCTCTTCTTCAGATAGTTCGAGAAAGCCGGCGGCATTGTTGTAAAATATATCTTCCTTTTGTTCCATGGTTAGAAAATCTGCAGTATTTACAGCTTCGATTCCGTCTGCAATCGTCGAGGGCCAGATCATTTGATCGGACCCATACATGATCCTTTTTCCGAACCCGGCATCGATCAATCCCTTGAGGTAGTTGTGAAATTCTTTTCGGGGTAAATTCCAGCAGATCACTCCGAGTTCAACATAGACCTGCGGGTGGGCATACATAAGGGCCTTCAGGTCTTCCAGGTACGGCCATGCTGCATGCATGATATAAAGCTTCATTGAAGGACGTTTAAGCAGAATTTCCTCTAGCTGAAGAGGCTTTCCCTGGGACGCCCTGGTCATAGGGTAGGGCCCGTAGGCACCTCCCTGTGGCCCTCCCGGAAAGAGGTGGTAACCCACCGGTATGTCGAGCTCATATGCAAGGTCAAAATAGGGCTCCAGGCGGGCATCTGTTGGAAGAATGCCCTGATAATTAGGGGCTACTTCGCCCAGGACATGAAGTTGGCCTCGCTGGTGCCGAACCCTTAATTCTTCAACAGGTATGCCAATGCCGGACCCTATAATGATTTTGTCCGGAGCCTCATTATGCCAGTCGACCCCCGGAGAGGTCATGGCCTTTACAATGTTATGCTTTTTGAATTGGGCGAAAGTCTCTTTTTTAACGGCCTCAAAACTGGCAGGAGCGCTATGTGGGGTGAGGCCTTCCATTCCGGGCCTGGGAGGCATGTCCTGCCCAAGAAGGTCGGAAAAGCCGGGATTATCGGTAAACCCATGTATGTGCATGTCTATAATGGGGCCACTGTAGTTTGCGGTATCAATACCGGGATCAGCCTTTTGCTCCTTGGCTTCCGTTTGTATACAGGAAGTAAAGAGCGCCGCGATGGCAACGAGGGTAAAAAAATACTTCATTGGTCAGATAAAAATTTTGTTCCCTTTAAGATATTGGAAAAATCCCGCAATGTAAAGTTAATTGGCTGATAAAGAGTATTTAAGGAATCAGTTGCGTTTAAATGTGGATGTGGCCTTTCATGTACAATCTGGCTTCTCCGCTAATGATGACCCGCTCTCCATGATCTTCACATTGGAGGAACCCTTTTCTGTGGGATAGCTGTAGGGCCGACATTTCCTTTTTGTCGAATATCCTGCTCCAGTAAGGTGTTAACGTCGTGTGGGCCGAACCGGTAACCGGGTCTTCATCTACCCCCGACTGTGGGGCGAAGAATCGGGATACAAAGTCTGTTTCGGTACCTTCAGCAGTTACGATAATACCCCGGGCATCCAGCTTTCTGATCTCTTCAAAATTCGGCTTCAGGTTGCGGATATCCTCTTCAGAGTGGTAGACGAGCATGATATCTGTTTTTCCCCTGAAGGCTCCTGCAGGCTCTATATTAAACCCGGCTTTCATCTGTGAGGAAAGCGCAATTGCCCTTACCGGGTCAGAAGGAAAGTTCAAACTTAGGAGTGCTCCCTTTTTTTCCACCAGGAGTTCCCCGCTTCTGGGGGAATGAAACCGGATGAGATCTCCATGGTGGCCTTCTTCTTTGAAAAGCACAAAGGCCGTGGCCAGTGTGGCATGGCCGCAAAGATCGACCTCGGTGGTAGGAGTAAACCAGCGCAGCTCATAGTGGTCCTCGGCTCTCACGTAAAAGGCGGTTTCAGAGAGGTTGTTCTCGGCTGCAATGGCCTGCATCAGGTCGTCCTCCAGCCAATGTTCCAGAGGGCACACCGCAGCGGGATTTCCGGAAAAGGCTTTTTTGGCGAAGGCATCTGCCTGGTAAATTTTTATTTCCATAGGAGTCAAACGATCAGATTTAAAGTTAATTAAAAAAAGCCCTCATTTCGGGAGGGCTTTATCAATAATTCTTTGTGTGCTAAAATTTATTCGGATTCCTGGAGGCTGGCAGCCACCCGCTCCACTTCTTCCATAACTCTCAGGAGGTTATCTCCCCAAAGCTTTTGGATCTCCTCTTCAGTGTATCCGCGTCTCACCAGTTCAAGTGTAACATTAAAGGTCTCTGAAGCATCGTTCCAACCATAAATACCGCCACCACCGTCAAAATCAGAGCTGATCCCTACGTGGTCGATCCCGATCTTTTTAACCAGGTAGTCAACGTGGTCTACAAAGTCAGAAACGTCAACCGGATCACCTGCCATCGAGAGCGAATCGATCTGAGACTGTGCAGATGCCCTTAGGGCCATGTATTTCTTATAATAGGCGTTGCGTTCTTCATCAGGCAGCTGTCTCGCAGCACCTCTGTCCAGAAGCTCAAATCCTTGCTCTGCAGCTTTTTCAGAAAGGAGTCCCAGTACGCTGGAATTAAAGGCCTCATGCTTATCCTGGTTTACATAGGTACTAAAGGCTACGGTTTGAACAACCCCGCCGTTTTCCTTGATCCATTCCAGCTGCTCATCATCAAGATTTCTACTGTGATCGCACAAGGCTCTGGCAGAAGAATGAGACGCGATGACCGGAGCTTTAGTAAGTTCGATCATTTCTTTAATGGCCGGTTTTGATGGATGTGAAATGTCGACCATCATTCCGTATTTGTTCATTTCACGGATAACTTCTCTTCCCAGATCACTTAGACCGTTATGAAGCCATACGCTGTCCTTCTCTCCTGTATTGGAATCCGACAGCTGACTGTGTCCCTGGTGTGCGAGCGACATATAGCGGCCTCCCATATCGTAGAACTTTTTAACATTATTGATGTCGGTTCCAACAGGGTATCCGTTCTCTATACCGATCAAAGCCACTTTCTTGCCCTTTGCAGCAATGTTGCGTACATCCTCTGCGGTATAAGCGAGTTCGATCGCTTCGGGGGCAATTTCCTCGGTTAATCTGTGGATAGCTTCGAACTTCGAAATCGCATTGGCATATGCTTTTTCATAGCCTTCAGCATTGAGTTCGTCCTGGCCTGTATAAACAATGAACCAGGCAGCATCGAGTCCACCTGCTTCCATTTTAGGAAGGGTGATCTGGGTGTCTAATTCCTGGGTGTAATTGATAGAATCGGTGAAGTTGTTGACATTAATATCACAATGGGTATCGATGGTGATCACCTTTTCGTGAATGCTTCTGGCCAGGGCCAGGGTATCTACAGGTTGTTCTGTACTGGCCATGGATCTGTCCTGGTCTTTACAGGAAATTACAGCCAAAGCAGTGGTGAGATACAAAAGTGATTTTTGCATGTGAAAGATTTTGGTTTAGGTTAATAAGAAAATTCTGCCCCAATTTAATGATTATATATGAAGAACCATCCTTCATATTTCCTATAATGCGATAGCTTTACATATGGATTACAGTGATTTACCATTTGTAATGCGTAGTTGACATAAAATCAATCACATAGGGGAGGCTCAAAGAAATAAGACCCAAATGCATTTAGCTCTTATAAGCAATCAGGGCGCTCGAAGGTCCGGTTAATGGTATCTTCTTTGTATGAATAAAGCCGCATTCCCTTGCCCATGTGTCAAAATCCTGAGCAGAATAGTCAAATCCGCCCGGAGTTTCAATTAGCATATTTAAAGACATGAGGAGTCCGAAGGCATTATTCCTTCGTTCATCGTCGATTACATTTTCTATAACGATCAGGCATCCTTTTTCATTAAGGGCCTTACAGACCTTTGCAATGAGATTTTTCTTTTCTTCCAGGTTCCAGTCGTGAAGTATATTGCCCATGGTTATAATATCGGCCCTCGGAATTTGGTCATTGAAAAAGTCTCCGGATGCTACTGTAACCTGTTCGCTGAGCCCTGCCTTATCTATATTGGATTGTGCGATAGGGGTTACGGCAGGCAGATCGAAGGATACTGACCTTAGATGGGGTTGGTGCCTGGAAAGGGTCATCGACAGGTGAGCCCCGGAACCACCAAGATCACAATGCGTGGTATAAGGCGAAAAATCGAAGGTTTTGGCCAGGGTCATAAAATTTGCCATTTGGATCCCTGCCATGGCGTCGATGAATTCCCGGGTACTCTCTTCAGTAGCATATAGGGTTTCAAACACCGGTTTGTCGCCGAACTTCACTTCATTTTGAGGTTCCCCGGTTTTTAGACCTTTTTCCAGACCATTCCAGAAACGAAATAGCCTTGTATTGGACATTTCAAGGATCCCACCAATATACGTTTCGCTGTTTTTGTCAAGGAACAGGGAGGTTTCAGGGGTATTCTGGTACACGGCATTGTCTCGAATGCCTGTCGATCGTTCCAGAAAACCAAGGGCGACAAGAGCATCCAGAAAATCATAAAGACTGCGATCGTGGAGATCTAGTTCTTTTTTGATCTCATTTCCATGGAGTTGTTGGTTTCCCAGTAGGGTGAATAGTTCCAGGCCAACGGCGGTGAGGAGGGTCTTTGAGCCCCAGTACCCCATGCCGACCTGTAAAATTTTCGAAGGATTTGGAAGGTTTACATTTTCTGACATGATTTAAAATAGTTTATTGACCGGTTGATAATTAAAAATACAACCACAATCATACAGGTTGAAATGGATAAGATTTCAGGAAGACTGAACATAAAGAACGGTTAAGTTCTCCAGAGAATACCCTTAGAGGGAAGTGTTTGGGAAGTTCGTGAAAGCAAGTGAAAGGGAGTGCTTTCGAGATAAGTTTTGTAAAGTACTAAGGTAACTAATATTCCTGCGATTGACTGGGGTGGATTGCCTCAAAAGATGGGATCTTTTGCGGAAAAAAATTGCCCGGATGGGAATTATCCGGGCAATTTTTTATATGCTATACCAAGGTGGGTATCTTAATAAGTTACATATTCCACGATCTCCAGGCCATATCCAATAATCCCGACTCTTTTGGTATGGGCCGAATTCGACATAAGACGGATCTTGGAAATGTCAAGATCGTGCAGGATCTGTGCTCCGATCCCAAAGTCTTTATTATCCATAACGATCTTAGGCGCTTTGATCTCGCCCTCTGCCTGTAAATTTTTAAGTTCCCGAAGTCTGTTTAAAAGATTAAGCGAACCGCTTTCCTGGTTGATAAACACAATAGCACCCCGGCCTTCTTCATTCAGGGCCCTGAACATATCATCCAGTTTTTTATCGGCATTATTGGTAAGCGTACCCAGGATATCATTGTTCACCAGGGTAGAATTGATCCGGGTAAGTATAGGTTCATTGAGTTTCCAGGATCCTTTGGTGAGTGCCAGGTGGATCTGGTTGTTGGTGGTTTGTTTATATGCTCTCAGTCTGAAATTTCCGAAGCGGGTTTCGATATCAAAATCTTCCTTTTTTTCGATAAGGCTGTCGTGCTGCATCCGGTAGGCCACAAGGTCTTCAATGGTAACCACCTTGAGGTCGAATTTTTCTGCTACCTCACAAAGTTGAGGCAGGCGGGCCATAGACCCGTCCTCGTTCATGATCTCAACGATTACTCCGGCAGGCTCTAGTCCGGCAAGTCGTGCCAGGTCTATTGCCGCTTCAGTATGTCCGGTTCTCCTAAGTACCCCGCCTTCCTTGGCAGTGAGCGGAAAGATATGTCCCGGACGGGCCAGGTCATGCGCGTGGGTATTGCTTTTGGTCAGGGCCTGAATGGTTAGTGCCCGGTCTGATGCGGAGATCCCTGTTGTTACCCCGTGTCCCCGGAGGTCTACCGACACGGTAAAGGCGGTTTCCATCGGGTCGGAATTATTGGTTACCATGGGGTGCAGATCCAGCTCCTTACAGCGCTTTTCAGTAAGCGGGGTACAGATAAGTCCCCTTCCATGCTGCGCCATAAAATTGATCATCTCCGGAGTCACCTTTTCGGCGGCTGCCACAAAATCGCCTTCATTTTCCCTGTTTTCGTCGTCTACGACAATAACCACCTTTCCGGCACGAATATCGGAGATGGCTTCTTCAATGGTATTGAGTTTGATTTCTTTTTGAGACATGATGTTTAATGGCTTCATCTGCAATTTTCGGCAAAGATACTTAATTTGATATGGTCTCTTCTTTTTTACGGAAGATTTTAAAGACCCCTCTGAACTTCTCCAGAATACTGTCGGGGTCGAATACAGCCTTATCGGCGGTAGCTCTTTTAGTAAGCCAGATTCCAAGAGGGAGCATAATAAGCGTTGATATCCAGGAGGCCCAAACAGGGTCCATGCTTCCGTCTTCTGCGTAGTTTTTGGTAAAGATCCCGATAAAGTAATAGGTGAGGAACAATCCGACGGCCATCACCATAGGCAGCCCCAATCCCCCTTTCCGGATGAGTGCACCAAGGGGTGCACCCACGAAGAACAGGATGAAACATGCTATGGGCAGAGCGTATTTTTGATGCAGGGCTAGGAAGTGAACATTTAGCAATTTTATACGCCGCTGCAGATCAGAACGTTTTCCTTCCAAAGATCGCTTGGTACTGGCAATGTTATTTTTGGCCATTTCCGTGATCTGTGATTTTCGCCAGGGCTCATAAAAATCCATAAGCTCCGGAACACTTTTCCCCGTTGGATCTATGGTATCCTTAGCAGGAACCCGGATGTTGTCTTCCGCATCGAGATTGTTGAATCCTGTACGGGTCTGAATGCTGTTTCCAAAAGACTGGAATACCTTTCGATTGTCCGTGTACAGGGAGTCAATAGCAACATTAAGCTCTCTTGCATTAAGCATTTTGTGCGTATTGCTGACATTTTCCTTTTCCAGGTCTTCGTTGTTCAGTTCAGAAAGGTCCACATTCATAATGTAGGTATCAAAAGAAGCCTTGGCAAAAGGCACTTTTTGCCGGTCACTTACCGTTTTAGCCTGTATGTCCTCGTAAAAGTGGCCGTCCTTCAGGATAAGCTGCAGAACATTTGAGCCCTTTCCACTGACAAGCTCCCCGGTTTCAGATTTTATAACCTGGTTATTGAGTCCGCCTTTGCTAAGTTTGTGGATGACCACCTTATCTAAAAGCTGATCGTTATCGCCATGTTTGTCGTTTACCTTGATATTGATATCGGTCTCGGGAATATTGTTAAAGATCCCTTCGGTAATGGCCAGTGCCGGTTTCGCCTGGGCAATATTTCGTCTTAGGTTATAGGATTTGAGCTCGGCTTCCGGGATCACATTGTTGGCGAAAAAGAACGTTCCTATGCTGAGCGCGGTAATGAATATGATCAGGGATCGCATGGCCCTGAAAAGTGAAATGCCGGAAGCTTTCATCGCAGCGAATTCGTAGTTCTCCGCCAGGCTTCCGAAAGTCATGATGCTTGCCAGCAAAACGGTTAGTGGCAGTACCATGGGGATCAGGTTGGGGGAATAGTAAAGTAAAAATTTTCCCACGATCAGCAGGTCGATGCCCTTCCCGGCCCATTCATCAATAAAGAACCAGATGGCCTGGAAAATAAAGATGAGCATCAGGATCACAAAGGAGCTGAGGAAGTTGTAAAGGAACCTCGAAAGGATATAACGATCTAACGTATACAAAGCTTAGTTGTTTATGATGTAATAGCCCATTTCCTCATATTTAGGGCGATCAAAGGTAAATAAGCTTTTTGATATGGGTTGATCGGTTTTAAAAGAATTAACAGTAATGGTGGTCTTGGTGCCATTCTGTCCCACTTCGATCAGGTTGTAAATGTGTTTGGTCTGGGTGTCGATTCCTAAAAGGATCTGTTTGATCTCGGAAGAGGAGTCGATGGGTACCAGTTCGATGTACTGGATATTCCTTCCCTTGATATTCTGGGCGATGTCCCATTTGTAATTATATCCATCCTTGTAAAAAGTAAGCATCTTGGATGGGGTAATGGTGCCTTCGTCTTCCCCGTTAGTTCCTTCAATGACCACTTCCTCATTTTCAGGGATAATGGTGTAGGTGTTGTTTCCGTCAAATATCTTGGTTGCTCCCAGGTAATTAAAGCGGTATTTATCTCCTTTGAGGGTTACATCTCCGCGGGTTTCCTGGTGAATGTTTTCCTGGGTATTATCCAGAACATATTTAAAATCAATGAAGATATTGTCATAGCCAGACACCTTTGCGTATACCTCGTCAAGCAAGGTTTTCGCCTTACTGTCACTTTGAGCGTTCAGGTTGGCGGTCAGGGCGATCAGCAATACAAAGACAATTTTTCTCATAATATCAGTTGTTGTTTTCATTATTCAGTAATTCATCCAGGGCTATGATATCCTGTATCAGTACCTGGCGGGCTTTTGACCCTTCGAAAGGCCCCACGATTCCTGCGGCTTCGAGTTGATCGATGATGCGTCCGGCCCGGTTGTATCCGAGTTTTAACTTACGCTGCAGCAAAGAGGCCGAGCCCTGCTGGGCCGACACGATCACTTCTGCTGCCTCCCGGAAGAGCGCATCCCGCTCCGAGACATCTATATCAAGTCCTGTGCCAGAGTCTTCCCCTACATACTCCGGAAGCAGATGGGCTTCAGGATAGGCGCGCTGCCCACCGATATAGTCTGTGATCCTGGCCACTTCCGGGGTGTCTACAAAGGCACATTGTAAGCGGGTCAGGTCGTTCCCCTGCGTGAAGAGCATATCTCCACGGCCAATAAGCTGGTCGGCTCCGGGGGAGTCCAGAATGGTCCTTGAATCGATCTTAGAGGTTACCCTGAAGGCAACCCGGGCCGGGAAGTTGGCTTTGATGATACCGGTGATCACATTCACCGACGGACGCTGGGTAGCGATGATCAGGTGGATACCGACAGCCCTTGCCAGCTGAGCCAGACGGGCAATTGGGGTCTCTACTTCTTTTCCTGCAGTCATAATGAGGTCTGCAAACTCATCGATAACCAGAACAATATACGGCAGGAACTGGTGACCGTCATTGGGGTTCAGCTTACGCTCCTTGAATTTTTCATTGTACTCCCTGATGTTTCTTACCATCGCATTTTTGAGCAATTCATAGCGATTGTCCATTTCAATACAGAGGGAGTTCAGGGTGTTAATTACCTTGGTGTTGTCAGTGATAATAGCCTCTTCGCTATCCGGTAATTTTGCCAGGAAGTGACGTTCTATTTTATTAAAAAGGGTGAGTTCTACTTTTTTAGGGTCTACAAGTACGAACTTCACCTCTGCCGGATGTTTCTTATACAGCAGGGAGGTAAGAATAGCATTAAGACCAACCGATTTACCCTGTCCGGTGGCTCCTGCCATAAGAAGGTGAGGCATTTTCGCCAAATCAACCACAAAGGTTTCATTGCTGATGGTCTTACCAAAGGCAATGGGAAGTTCCATCTCTGCGTTCTGAAATTTTTTGGAGGCGATAACCGAACGCATGGATACCACTGCCGATTTTTTATTGGGCACCTCGATCCCTATAGTACCTTTACCTGGGATAGGCGCAATGATACGGATGCCGAGTGCCGAAAGGGACAGGGCGATATCGTCTTCCAGGTTTTTGATCTTGGAGATCCTGATCCCGGCAGCGGGTACGATCTCGTACAGGGTAACGGTAGGACCTATGGTGGCCTTGATCTGGGAAATCTCGATCTTATAGTTCTTGAGCGTATCTACGATACGGTCTTTATTTTCTTCCAGTTCTTTCTGGTCAATGGTAATACTGCCCGCTCCGTAGTCCTTAAGCAGGTCAAGGGGTGGGAACTTATAATTGCTAAGGTTTAGTTTCGGGTCAAATTCCCCGAAATCGCTAACCAGTTTATCAGCAAGAATTTCAGTTTCCTCCTTCTCTTCGCGGATACTTTCCACTTCCATCTTTATTCCGCCTTCTTCTTCTGATCCTGGGGAGGGTATTTCCGGCTCTGCAGAGGTCTTCACCTCAAAAGACCTTTCAATATCCAGGTCATTGGGCGATGGTGTTTCCTCCTCCTCCGAAGCGGTAAAGCGGATCTCTGCCGGCTCTTCTTCAAAGGAATCCGGAGCGTTTGTTTGCTCTACGCTGGTTTCTTCCTTTTCTTCCGGTTGGGACCGGAGCGAACTCAGGCTCGATTCTATTTCGTCTTTAGTGCTGCGGAATGCCAGTACGATCTTTTCGGGAGTCAGTTTCAGTCGAAGTACGGAATAACTGATCAATACGAAGATCAAAACCAGGCTGATCCCGATATTTCCGATGTAGTCTTTGAGGAAATCATTCATTTCAAACCCTACAGTACCTCCTAATAAGGGGGCACTGTTGGCGAAAAAGCCCATCAGAACAGACATCCAGATCATGATAACAAACCCCCAGAACCAACGGTTAAGTAGTTTACGCGTGCCGATATTGAGAAAGAGGTAAAGTCCGGTTTGGAAGACCAGGATCAAAAAGATAAAAGAAGCTACCCCGAAGCCTTTAAAAATGAAAAGGTGACTGATGGCTGCACCAAATTTATTAAGCCAGTTGCGGGCTTCCAACTCCCTGTTGGCGAATTCGCTGATCAGGCTCTGATCGGACTGCCAGGAGGAAAAAAAAGAAACAAAGGCAATAAAGCACCCGATGCTGAGCAACATCAACAGGCTACCCAATATGATCTTTTGTTGATGCGCAAGTTGAAATTTGGGTAGGTTGTTGCCTGAAGAACTTTTATTTTTTCTATTCTTTTTACGGGCCATCAGCATTGTTAGGTTTAAAACAAAAGTACAAATTACAAACGTACGTTTTGAACTTCAGTTTTTAAAATATTTTAGGAATGTAAATCAACAAACCTACCAATACGGCTCCAAAAGCGGTGATAAAAACGGCCCCTGCTGCGATGTCTTTAATAAACCCGATTTTGCGGTGTTTTCCCGGGTGGATGAAATCTGCGGTTTTTTCTACCGCTGTGTTCAGGCCTTCTGCGGTCATTACCGTCGTGATGCTTAAAATTTGAAGACACCATTCTGTAGTGTTAAGCTCAAATAAAAAACCCAGAATGGTCATTATTACGGCAATACCGGCCTGAACCTGTATGCTCGGCTCGCTTTTAAGTAAAAGATATGCCCCTTTAGAGGCATATCCTATACTTCGAATGCGTTTTCTAACGAAGTCATTCATGACCTAGATCACTGACAAAGCTGCTTCGTAATCTGGTTCATCAACGATTTCCGGTACCTGTTGTGCATGCTTCACAACACCATTCTCATCAATTACCACTACTGCACGACTGTGCAGGCCTTCCAGGGGGCCGTCTGTAAAACTGAGTCCATAGGTCCTTCCGAAGTTTCCATCCCGTATGTCAGACAGGTTGATCACATTATCCAGGCCTTCTGCTCCGCAAAACCTGGCCTGCGCAAAAGGGGTGTCGCGGGAGATACAAAGTACTTTTGTATTCTCGAGAGAAGAAGCCTTTTCGTTAAAGGTGCGCACGCTTTGTGCACATGTGCCGGTATCAATACTGGGAAAAATATTCAGGACGACCTTATTTCCCTTGAAATCCGACAGGGATCTGGTAGACAGATCTGATGCCACTAAGGTGAAATCCGGGGCAGCGCTTCCCACTTTTGGGAGGTTTCCGGAGGTGTGAATTTCATTTCCTTTTAAAGTTACTGTTGCCATAGGATTGATATTTTTACCTAAAGGTAAAAAAAGTTAAGCGGTTATAGGGTGATGCGGTTATACGGTTTTAATATAAAAGATAATTATAGAAAATATCCCGTATTTATTATAATTAATAAAGCCTGGTACATAAAGATAGAAAGGTAAGGCAGAAGGGTATGGTATTGTCCCGGAAGGTTTTTCATTTAACCGAGGGACTTCCAAAGGGAAGCAGTTTTGTTTTGAAACAGCAATTACATAAGACTGCTCTTTCTGTACCTTCCAATATTGCAGAAGGGGCAGGTTGTACCCCGAGAAAAGAATTGTTGAGATTACTGGATATTGCGAATGGATCCTTGACTGAGCTTGAAACTCAACTTATACTGGTAAGAAATTTAAAGTGCGAGGATACCTCAGGTTTAACAGAAGGGGATATAACCATTATCAGAAAGATGCTGCATAAATTTAAACGTTCGATCCGCAGCAGATAAAAATGTAAATAATACGATGTGTCACCGTATCGCAGCTTCATCGAATAACTAAAAAACCCTCCTGAAAAGGAGGGTTTTTGTTAGCAATTTTTTCCCATTTTCACGGGTTCTGTTACTCCTTGTCTATGGAGCCCAGAACACGTTGCATGAAGGCGTTAACCGCCTTCTTCTGGTCCATTCCTTCTTCGCGGATCATTTTATGTACCTCCAGCGCCCCGTACATATTGGAGAGTAACTCTCCGATAACGTCGAGTTCCTCATCCTTCAGGGAAGGTACTTCCGTGATGGCCTCGAGGGTCTCTATGGCTTCCAGTACATAGTCCTGATCGTTTTCGGCGATGAAGCCCGTAAGTTGCTTAATTACTGGTAATTTCATCTATAAGCGATTTTAGGACCTCGGTCTTATTGGTCTGAACCTGGCTGGTAACCTTCCCGTTTTTAAAAGCAGCAAAAGTAGGCAGGTTGTCTACCTTGGCCAGTTTTCGGGATTCGGGATATTTCTCGGCATCAGCGATCACAAACAAGGTGTTTTCGTGATCCCGGGAGAATTTCTTGAACTTAGGTTTCATGATACGGCAGTTTCCGCACCATCCGGCAGAGTACTGCACCACCACGTTCTGGTTCCCTTCGATAAGTTCAGACAGGTTATCCTTTTCTAGTTCCAGCAACATAACTTCTTAGTTTAAGCTTAGGTATTCTGCTACCCCGGTTCTGTCGGCAGTCATAGCCTGCTTTCCTTCTTCCCAGTTGGCAGGACATACTTCTCCGTTCTTCTGTACGTGAGCGTAAGCGTCAATAAGTCTCAGGAATTCATTCACATTTCTTCCAACAGGCATGTGGTTAACTCCTTCGTGGAAAACGGTTCCTTCCTCATCGATCAGGTAGGTTGCTCTATAGGTTACATTATCGCCTTCAAGCATATAAGTTCCGGTTTCCTCGTTATAGGTCTCGGTCTGAGCGTCAAGGATTCCTAGGATATTAGCAAGGTTTCTGTTACTGTCGGCAAGCAGCGGGTAGGTTACTCCTTCGATTCCGCCGTCGTCTTTTTTGGTGTTTAACCAGGCAAAGTGTACCTCTGCAGTATCACAAGAAGCACCGATTACCACGGTATTTCTTTTTTCGAATTCTTCCAGTGCAGCCTGAAAAGCGTGAAGCTCAGTCGGGCAAACAAAAGTGAAGTCTTTTGGATACCAGAACAGCAAAACTTTCTTGTTGTTCTTTTTGGCTTCTTCCAGGACATTGATCTGGAAAGTGTCGCCCATTTCATTCATAGCATTCACGGCTACATTTGGGAATTTCTTACCTACTAGGGTCATATAGTTTAATTTTTGATTTGTTAAACAACGGTGGCAAAAATACTACTATATCCGGCAAAATCCCGGGAGTCAGAATTGTATTCTCCTATGGAAGAATAAGCGATGAAAATCGGCCCCTTATTCGGAGTGTAATATTGCGAATCTAAAAAATAAAGCCGGGCATTTTTAAGGACCCGGCAAATATTCTGTTAATATTAAAGTGGAGATTTATTTTCCGGCGAGGCGCTTAATTTTGATGTTAAGTGCGGCATAGGTGAGTGTCATGAACGGACTGAGGTAATTGAAGAAAGCATAACCTATATAAGCTGTGGTATCTACCCCTAAAACTCCGCTTTGGTAAGCTCCACAGGTATTCCATGGTACCAGCACAGAAGTTACCGTTCCTGAATCTTCAAGGGTACGACTGAGATTTTCCGGAGCGAGGCCTTTATCGGCATACGCCTTGGCGTACATTTTTCCAGGCACCACAATGGCCAGGTATTGATCTGAAGCGGTAACATTAATGGCGAGACAACTGGCAACGGTACTGGCGAACAACCCGAATACGGAATTGAAAGCTTTGAGAAGCGCTCCGCTTATTCGAGACAGGGCGCCAATGGCGTCCATGATACCTCCAAAAACCATGGCACAGATAATGAGCCAGATGGTACCCAGCATCCCGTACATTCCCCCGGAGGAGAAAAGATCGTTGAGCTTGTCATTACTGGTCTCTACCGCCGTTTCTACTGTAATGGCGTCCATAACACCCCGGTAAGCAGAAATAACATTGAGTTCTGTGGCACCGGTAATACCCATCACCACTTCGGGCTGAAAAATAATAGCGAAAACAGCACCGAGCAGGGTTCCGATAAGCAGGGCAACCAGGGGAGAGGTTTTTTTGACGATCATAAAGATCACCGCAGCCGGTACGAGGAAGAGCACAGGGCTGATATAAAATGATTCTTCAATGGCGCTTAGGAGGTTACTGGTATCCGGGGCAGAGGTGGTTTCCAGGTTGAGTCCGATAATGGTGAATATAACAAGGGTAATGATTATCGTAGGAACGGTAGTCAGTGCCATATAGCGAATAT
Organism: Robertkochia flava; assembly: GCF_020166515.1. Taxonomy (GTDB): domain Bacteria; phylum Bacteroidota; class Bacteroidia; order Flavobacteriales; family Flavobacteriaceae; genus Robertkochia; species Robertkochia flava. Next base: position 396,618 of record NZ_JAINZT010000007.1, read on the forward strand.
GGGTAAACAGGTCGGTTCCGGCCATGGCAGGGGCCAGGTTGGTGGTGTCGCTCAGGGGCGACATCTTATCCCCGAAATACGCTCCGGAGATCACGGCTCCGGCGGTCATTCCGGGAGTAATGCCCAGGGCATCCCCAATACCGACCAAAGCGATACCTACAGTAGCAGAGGTGGTCCAACTGGATCCGGTAGCAATCGAGATCACCGCACAGATGATCACGCTGGCCGAAAGAAAAAAGGTTGGATTCAGGATCTGTAACCCGTAATAGATCATGGAAGGGATCACTCCGCTTATAAGCCAGGTTCCAGCTAAAGACCCCACAAATAAGAGGATGAGCAGGGCACCGGAAGTAGATTTCACATTTTTCGCCACTTCTTCAAGCATGTCATCCATGCTTACCTTGTTTCTCAGTCCCACCATGGCGGCAACCGCCCCACCGAGTAACAGGATAAACTGGTTGGACCCGCTCAGGGCTTCATCTCCATAAACATAAACGTTAAAGGCCAGCATGGCAACCAAAACAAAAACCGGGAACAGGGCCTCCCAAATATTCAATTCTTTATTCTGATGGATCTTGGTGTCTTCCATGAAATTCAAGGTGAGATTTGTCGGTTCAAAAATTTAAAACGACCGTAATGTTACGATTTTAACCCTTTGTGTGCAAATCCAATTTCCGGAGCCCTGATTTCAAGGTGTTCTTTAGCCTCCTTCAGGAAGCAGGATGCGAATACTGCGGTTAACAGCCGGTATTTGTCTACCTCATCCGTAAAATCCTTTATTTTGTCCTTTCTTATTGTGGGTGCTTGTAAAATCTCCTACATTTAATTTCATATAATTCAAGAAAATGAAAAGAATATTGGTAACCGGAGGGGCTGGGTTCATAGGGTCACACTTATGTGAACGGCTGTTAAAGGAAGGGAATGAAGTGATCTGCCTGGATAATTATTTCACCGGCAGTAAGGATAATATCCTCCACCTGATGGATAATCCCTATTTCGAACTGGTTCGACACGATATTACCCACCCGTATTTTGCCGAGGTGGATGAGATCTATAATATGGCTTGTCCGGCCAGTCCCGTGCACTACCAGTACAATCCAATTAAAACCATAAAGACCTCTGTTATGGGGGCTATTAATATGTTGGGGCTGGCCAAGCGGGTTAAGGCTAAGATTCTTCAGGCCAGTACTTCTGAGGTATACGGAGATCCTAACGTACATCCCCAACCGGAATCCTACTGGGGTAATGTGAACCCGATTGGGCTTCGCTCCTGTTACGATGAGGGTAAGCGGTGTGCCGAGACCCTGTTCATGGATTATCACAATTCCAACAAGGTGAATATCCGCATTATCCGGATCTTCAATACCTATGGTCCGCATATGAACCCTGACGACGGGCGGGTGGTATCGAATTTTATCGTGCAGGCCCTGCAGGGAAAGGAGATTACCATTTACGGGGACGGACTGCAAACCCGTTCTTTTCAGTATGTGGACGACCTCGTGGAAGGCACGGTTCGAATGATGAACGCCCCCGACGATTTTATCGGTCCGGTAAACATCGGGAATCCTCATGAGTTTACCATGCTGGAACTGGCCGAGACCATTATTGATCTTACGGGGAGCTCCTCCAAACTGGTGCATATGCCCCTGCCTAAAGATGATCCAAAACAACGTCAGCCCGATATCTCTCTGGCTAAAGCCAGGCTTGGTGGCTGGGAGCCAAAAGTGCAACTTCGGGAGGGTCTGACCAAAACCATCGGTTATTTTGAAGGTATACTGCAGAAAACAGTAGTGAATACCCATTGAAACAGCCCATTGAACTGTATAAAAAAAGCCACCCAAATTCATATGGGTGGCTTTTTAGTGTAAAATTTTAATGGCGTTATGATATTTTCGTAAACGCGGTATTCTCGTTAATGGTATTGAGAATGAAATTGTCTTCAAGACCGTTAACGATCCAGGTTTCAATATTCGCTTTATTGGCGATCTCCAGGGCCATAACCTTAGAGCTCATCCCTCCGGTACCATGCGTCGATTTATCTTCGTCGACGACCTCTTTCTTCAAGTCAGAGAAATTATCAACCTCTTCAATGGTTTCAGGGGACTTGTTTACAAACGATTCCTTGGTGTAAATACCATTGGTGTTGGTAGCGATCACCAGCAGATCTACTTCCAGCAGGGCTGCAGTCATTGCTGCCAGTCGGTCGTTATCTCCAAACTGGATCTCATCGGTAGCCACGGTGTCATTTTCGTTAATGATTGGGATATAGCCGTTTTGTACCAGGATATCCACCACATTTTTAATGTTTTCCCTGGAAACCTTCTTCTCAAAGTCGGCATAAGACAATAAACACTGAGAAGCCAGCAGTCCCAGCTCTCTGAAGCTTTCCTGGAAGATTCGAATCAGGTGGGGCTGCCCGATGGAGGTCAGCGCCTGTTTAACATTTATATCTGCATAGTCGCTCTCCAGTTGCACGAATTGCTTGGCCACAACCTTGGCTCCGGAGCTTACTATAATAAATTCATACTCGTCTGATAAGGCAGCGATCTGCCTTCCTATATCCTCTATTTTACCGCGGGATAATTGATCGGATTCTTTTGTCAGGGTGTTAGACCCAATTTTTAACAGTACTCTCTTTTTCTTTGTTGACGTACTCATTTTTTTGTTTTTAGAACGCTTTTCAAGGCGTTCAATTAAGATTTAGGAACACCTCCCGGGCGATCCCGGGAGATGATTTTTCCTTTTATTTAGATTACCTGAAATTGTTGAAATGGATCAGGGTTTATATTAACGGGTTTGTCCGGCTCCGTGAATGTACCACTTATTGGTCACCAGGTGTTGCAGCCCGATTGGCCCTCTTTGGTGTAACTTGTCTGTACTGATGGCCAGTTCGCCACCAAGTCCGAGTTGCCCCCCATCGGTGAAACGGGTAGAGGCGTTGTGGTATACAGCCGCGGCATCTACATTTACCATAAAGGTATCTGCTGCCTGCTGGTCTTTAGTTATAATAGAACTGGAGTGGCCTCCGGAATATTTATTGATCCACGCTACCGCATTTTCAAGGGATTCGGTTTCCCCGAGTACGATCTTATAGTCGAGAAACTCCTCGTACCAAACGTCTTCATTTTGCAGGGGAGCGGTTCCGTCGAGTCCCTTAAGGGCTTCATCGGCCAGGATCTCCACATCACTTTCTCTTAGTAAACCTGTAAGTTCCTTAAGGAAGGCTTCTTTGCCTTCCAGGTTCTTATCTATAAGGACCTTATCCAGCGCATTACAGGCTGAAATTTTCGCCGTTTTTGCGTTCAGGATCACTTTTTTAGCCAATTCCTTATCGGCATCTTTGTGAACATAAACAAAATTGTTACCCCGGCCGCTTACAACTACGGGACAGGTGGCGTGTTCCTTGACAAAGGCGATCAGTCGTTCTCCTCCACGGGGTACGATCAGATCGATCTTTTCTGTCGGATTGGCAAGGAATTCCTGGGTTTCCTGGCGGTTGAACCTCAGGTAGGTTACCCAGTCTGTGATAATGTTGTGTTCCTTCAGGGCACGGTGCCAGAGGTCAACGATTACCAGGTTGGAATTGAGCGATTCCTTACCTCCTTTAAGGAGGATCTTGTTTCCTGACTTAAAGGCAATTCCTGCAGCCTCGACGGTAACATCAGGTCTTGATTCATATATGATCATTACCGTACCGAAAGGTGCTGTTTTGTTAGAGACTTCCATCCCATTGTCATGGGAGAAATGAAATCGTTCTTTTCCGAGCGGATCTTCCTGAGAAGCCAGCTCTTCCAAAGAAGTGATCATCCCTTCGATCTTTGCATCGTTAACTTTTAACCGGTCTTCCATGGCGAGATCTTCCCCATTGTACGAATCCAGGTCTTTCTTGTTAGCATCGAGGATCGCGTCTTTCTCCTGGCGGATCAGGGTTGCCATACTCAATAAAACATTGTTACGCTCTTTGATCGTAAGTATTGTATTCATCACTTTTGTGCCGGTAGTGTTTCTGTTGTTTTCAGTACCGGTCTTGAGGGTGTTAAGTTTTATCGGAGGAACCGGATCTACGGACACCCTTTTTGTTTTTTCCGTGATCGGGTCCTTTTTAGAATAATTAATTGTTGTTTAAATCGTTTTTTAGGTCGTAACCAGCAAAGTCAACCTTTAAGGCTTATTGCCCGTTGATATTACTGATCTTATCGTAAGCCGCCATCACTCCCTGGATAACAGCCGAACTCAGTCCGTTGTGCTCCATGGCATTTAATCCTTCAATGGTACACCCCTGTGGCGTGGTTACATTATCCACCTCGACCTCCGCCTGGGTTCCGTCCTCAATAAGGGAGGCTGCTCCAATGGCTACCTGTGCCACAATCTCCTGTGCCTCATGTGGGTGAAAACCCATTTGAACCCCACCCTGGGTGAGGGCCCGAAGGAATCTCAGGAAAAAGGCCGTACCGGATGCTCCCAGAACCGTTGCTGGTTTCATCAGGCGCTGTTCGATAATAATGGCTTTACCAATGGTTCCAAACATCTTTCTAACGAATTCCACATCTTCATCATCATTGTTCTCGGCGCAAATGAATGACATGGATTGCTGCTTAACTGCGGCGGTATTCGGCATGGCGCGAATTACCTTGTTGTTAGGAACGTATTCGTTAATTTCCTCTGTGGTTACCCCGGTTACGGTGGAGATCAACACCTGATCCTCCTTAAGATGACCCTTGATCTCTTCCAGTACCACTTTCAGGATCCTCGGCTGAATACACAGGATGATCCATTTTGAATCTTTAATGGCTTCTACGTTGTTTGCTGTAACACTCACTCCGGCCTGCTCTTTTATGATCTCCAGGTTTTCAGGAGAAGCATCGGCCACCATGATGTTCTTTGGATCGAACAGATCGCTGCTCGCGAGTCCACTGATTATAGATTTTCCTAAATTTCCCGATCCAATTACAGTTACTTTCATGTTTTGTTTTTAAGGTTAATATTAATTCTTGTACCTAATGGTTCATCATTCGTGCCAAAGACCTTGTTTCTGAAATTGCTTTCGAACCGGGTCTTTTTTAAAGAAAAGAGGTAGCAGAATAAATGATGTGCTACAAGCGTCTTTTCTTACAGGCGCAAACTCCGAACTGCTACCATTATAATATTATATGTCTCAAATCCAAGTTTCTACAGGGGTTTTACATAATATTAAGGTCCAAATATTTTTTGTTAAAAAATGAAATTTTAAACGGGTCAAGGCTGTTTTGACGTTGGTGGTTATCGTAAAGAAATTCTTATAACTTATTCCAATCTGCTTATTTCCAACGTTTGAGTATGATACCGGCATGAGGTATAATCCGGATACTTTTAAAAGTCCGGAAATGAATATTTATGACGGAGCGGGGGAGGACTTTCGCCATTTTACATATTATTTTTTAACTTAATTTTAACAAATTGAAAATGGCTGTTTGGGGAGATAAATAGGAGGAATTAGTGGTAAAATCTTAGAAAATAATCTTCTGACGGATTATAAAAAAAGGATCTTCCCCTGGAATATGAAGAGGAAGATCCTGCACTAATATTTAAAGTTGCTGTCGAAATGACAAAGGAGCATCTGACAAGATGTCGGGATGTTACTCGCTGAAGCGTTTCATTTTATTCCGGATCTCCTGCAGCGCAGGTTTCCCAATGCTTCCGGTATGAGTATGGTGAATATCCCTGTGAGGGGTATACGTTCCTTTATCTATACTTTCGCCCATTTGCCTGTAGGCTTCCCTGAAAGGAATACCATCGAGTACCATCTGGTTTAGGGTGTCCACGCTAAAAAGGTATTGGTACTTTTCTTCTTCCAGGATGTTTGTGTTTACTTTCATTTCCTTAATGCTGAAAGCGGTCATTTCCAGGCAGCTTTTCATTTCCTGAATGGCGGGTACAATAAGCTCCTTGCACAGTTGGAGATCACGGTGGTAACCACTGGGCAGGTTGGTGGTCAGCATGGCTAGGGTGTTAGGCAATGCCTGTAATTTGTTGCATTTACCCCGGATCAGTTCGAATACATCGGGGTTCTTTTTATGGGGCATGATACTGCTTCCCGTAGTGAATTCCTTTGGAAAACTGATGAAGTCAAAATTCTGGCTGAGATACAGGCAGATATCCATAGCCAGTTTTCCGAGGGTACCAGCCAATCCGGCCATGGCATAGGCCGTGTGTTTTTCAACCTTTCCGCGCCCCATCTGGGCGGCGACAACATTGTATTTCATGGTGGCGAATCCCAGCGCTTCAGTGGTGAATTCCCGGTCTATCGGGAAAGAGCTCCCATAACCTGCGGCACTTCCCAGCGGATTCTGATCACAGATCCTGTGGGCTGTGTTCAACATCAGCATGTCGTCTGCAAGGCTTTCTGCGTAGGCACCGAGCCAAAGGGCGAATGATGACGGCATGGCTACCTGCAAGTGGGTGTAACCGGGCATCAGCACATCCTGGTAAGTTTTTGCCAGGTTTAACAAAATATCGAACAGGTCGAGGGTAAGGGCTTTCATGCTGTTGATCTCTTCCCTGAGATATAGTTGCATGGCCACCAGGACCTGGTCATTTCGGGATCGGGCGGTGTGGATTTTTTTTCCTGTATCTCCCAACTCTTCGATAAGGAGGTATTCGATCTTGGAATGCATGTCTTCAAACTGGTCTTCTATGGTGAAATTACCGGCATCGATCTCCTTTTCGATACGATCGAGCTCACCAGTCAGTAATGTTCCTTCCTTTAGCGTGATCAGGCCTGTAGAGGCCAGCATTTGTGCATGTGCCCTGGAGGCGATCACGTCGTATTTCGCCAGAAGCAGATCCAGTTCCCTGTCGGCTCCAACGGTGAAGATGTCTATTTTTTCGTCTGTTTTAAATCCTTTGTCCCAGAGTTTCATTTCTTTTAAGGTTACGGGTTACGCCTGCTATTCCTGCCGGGAGGAAATCCTGTCGTACATGCAGGTAGCCAGGGGTTACGGGTTACATTTATATAATAGTGGAATTTGAAAAATATCCTTTTATACATTTATCTAAATTCACAACTAAAAACTAACAACTAACAACTAACAACTAACAACTAACAACTAACAATTCACAATTCACAATTCACAATTCACAATTCACAATTTCCAATCTATTCCATCACTACTTTTTCCAGCAGCCGGGCATAGATATCGATGCCTTCCAAGATCTCATCCACATAGATGAATTCGTCTGCCGAATGGGACCGGGTCGAATCTCCGGGGCCCATCTTCAGGGAAGGGCAGCTCAGTACGGCCTGGTCGGACAGGGTGGGTGACCCATAGGTCTTTCGTCCCATATCAAGTCCGGACAACACCAGGGGGTGGTCTGCAGGGATGGAAGAGGAGCCCAGTCTTAGGGAGCGCGGGGTGATCCTGCATGGGGCCTCTGCTTTAAGCAGGTTATAGATATCCTGGTTGCTGTAATGCTCGTTCACCCGTACGTCTACCACAAGGTCTACTTTGGCAGGCACCACATTATGCTGGGTACCGGCATTGACCTGGGTTACGGTCATCTTTACATCGCCCAGCAGGGGAGAGGTTTTTTCAAAGCTGAAATTCTTAAACCACTCCAGCACTTCTATACACTTGTATATGGGGTTGTCGGAATTCGGGTGGGCGGCGTGGCCCGGGGTTCCCTCAATACAGGCATCAAAAACCACGAGTCCTTTTTCGGCAATGGCCAGGTCCATTTTGGTAGGTTCCCCCACGATGGCCACTTCCGGGGTGGGCAGGTGCTTTAACACGGAGTTCAATCCGTTAGGCCCGCTGTTCTCCTCTTCTGCGGAAGCCACCATGACCACATTGTACTTGAGTCCCGGCATTTCATAGAGCCAGGTGAAGACGGCCAGCAGGGCTACCAGGCATCCTCCGGCATCATTGCTTCCCAGTCCGTAAAGTTTCCCGCCTTCTATAGAGGGGGTAAAGGGATCCCTGGTATAACCTACATTGGGTTTTACGGTATCATGGTGAGAATTGAGCAGCAAAAGCGGAGCATCGGGGTTCACATTTTTATTAAAGGCCCAGAGATTGTTGTTTTCCCTTTCAAAAGGTATACCATGCCTTTTGAACCACTGCTCCAGGAGGGCGGCAGTGTGCTCCTCTTCTTTTGAGAAGGACGGGGTGGCAATGAGTTCTTTTAAGAGTGATATGGCTTCTTCCTTGAGTTCTTCCAATGTCATGATAAGCAAATTTTGGTATTGGCAGCTGTGGTGTTTTGGATCATCTGATGGGAGCCTATAAATACTTCGCTCACCCCATTTTCAAGGGCAGAGAAGGCGTTGTGAAGTTTAGGCAGCATCCCGTCGGCAATAACCCCTTTTTGTCTGAGTTCTTCAAAATAACCGGGATTGATCTCCGGGATCACTGAATCTTCGGCATTTACATCCATGAGCACCCCATTCTTTTCAAAGCAATAGAACAGGCGGGTGTTCCAATGTTCTGAAAGGGCTGTTGCCAGGGAGGCAGCTATGGTGTCAGCATTGGTGTTTAGCAGTTGTCCTTTCCCGTCATGGGTTACCGCACAACACACCGGGGTGATCCCGGCCTGAAGAAGCAAATTTAATTGCTGGGTGTTTACCTGGGAAACATCCCCGGCATATCCGTAATCGATCTCTTTTACGGTACGTTTCACCGCTGTGATAATATTCAGGTCAGCTCCACTTATGCCAATGGCATTACACCCCCACGCCTGGAGGCTGGCCGTGATGTTCTTATTGACATATCCGGCATAGACCATGGTAATTACCTTCAGGGTGTCTTCACAGGTAATCCGTCTTCCCTGGTGCATCTTAACCGGTATCCCCAATTTTTGTGCGGTTTCACTGGCTAGCTTTCCTCCGCCGTGTACCAGGATCTTGTCTCCGGGCATGGTGGAAAGTGCTTTTAGGAAGGAAGCCAATACCTGCTCATCCTCAATCACATTTCCGCCTATTTTGATAATATTCAGATCTTTCATGCGCGTCTTTTTAAGAGTTTTAGGCTTCTAAAAGTGTTTTCAAAACTGCCTGGGCTGCCCAGGTCCTGTTATTGGCCTGTTCGATCACAAGGCTTTGCTTACTGTCGAGTACGGCATCTTCAACCACTACATTTCGTCTCACCGGCAGGCAATGCATAAAGGAAGCAGTTCCTATTTTATCCAGGGTTACCATCCATTCCTTATCGGTGTTAAGCACCTGCCCGTAGGTTTCATAGGAGCTCCAGTTTTTTGCGTAGACAAAATCGGCTCCTTCCAGGGCTTTTTTCTGGTCGTATTCCAGGCGTACTCCATTAGTGATCTCCCCGGAAAGGGCATATCCTTCGGGGTGGGTAATGGTCAGGTCCACCTCCATGAGCTTCATCATTTTTACAAACGAATTGGGTACTGCCTGTGGCAATGCTCTCGGATGAGGAGCCCAGGTGAGGACCACCTTTGGTTTCTGAAGCGTTTTGTGTTCTTCTATGGTCATGGCGTCTGCCAGGGCCTGAAGGGGGTGGGCTGTGGCACTTTCCATGTTGATCACCGGTACCGAGGCATGGGTCGCAAAACTGTTTAAGAGCAACTCTGCATAATCGTCAGCCCGGGATTCCAGATCGGCAAATGCCCGGATCGCGATCAGGTCGGCATACTGCGACATCACAGCTGCAGCCTCCTTTACATGTTCGGCCTTATCGGCATTCATAACAGTGCCATCCTCAAATTCCAGTTTCCAGCCATCCTGGTTCAGGTTCACCACCATGACATCCATGCCCAGGTTTCGGGCGGCCTTTTGAGTGCTGAGTCGTGTTCTGAGGCTGCTGTTAAAGAACAGCATGATCAGGGTTTTGTTGGCCCCGGTATGGCGAAAGGCATAGGGATTTGTTTTAAGCGTTTTTGCACTTTCAAGAAGGGACCTGAGATCTTTGATGTCTTCCAGGTCTGTAAATGCGGTCATATGTGGTTTTGTGGTCATCATGTATGCTTAATTTACCAGGCTTTCTTCTCCGGTCTCCTGTAAAACTTCTTCCAGGGCCTTGGCCAATAGGTCAATATGTTGTTTTTCTATGTTAAGTGGGGGAAGCAGACGTATCATGTGTTTATTAGCAGCCCCTCCGGTAAAGATCTGTTTTTCGAAAAGCAGTTTTTTCCTGAGGATGGCAGCTGGTACCTTCACCTCGATCCCGGTCATTAGTCCCATACCCTTTACTGCATTAACCCCGGGTATTTCATGGAGTACTTTTCTGAGGTAAGGAGAAATGGTATTAACATGTTCCATAAGTTTTTCCTGTTCAAGAACCTCGAGAACGGCCAGTCCTGCAGCACAGGCCAGGTGGTTACCTCCAAAGGTAGTTCCCAATTGGCCGTGTTTTGGTTGAATATCTTCATGCAGCAAAACCCCGGCAATAGGGAAACCGTTCCCCATTCCTTTCGCCATGGTAATGATATCCGGGGTAACCCCGGCATGCTGAAAGGCAAAGAACTTACCGCTTCTTCCGTACCCGCACTGTATTTCATCGGCGATGAACATGACCCCGTAGGTTTTGCACAATCGCTGAATGCCCTGAAGAAATACTTCTGATGCAGTCTGTAATCCTCCAACCCCCTGAATAGGCTCAATGATCACTGCACAAACATCGCCCTTGGCAAGTTCCTGTTCCAGGGCCTGCAGGTCTTCTGATGGCAGATGGGTGACAAAATGACCGGAATTAAGCGGCGCTTGTATGGAGGCATTATCTGTTGCCGCCACGGCGGCGGAGGTTCTTCCATGGAAGGCTTTTTCAAAGGCGATCACCCTTTTCTTTCCGGTCTCGAAAGAGGCCATTTTCAGCGCATTTTCATTGGCCTCTGCCCCTGAGTTGCACAGGAATAACTGGTAAGGATCGCAGCCTGAAATGGCTCCGAGCTTTTGTGCCAGGTCCTGCTGCAGCGGATTTTGGATCGCGTTCGAATAAAATCCTATCTTCCCGAGTTGATCGGTGATCCTCCCGGTGTAGTGAGGATGGGAGTGTCCTATGGAGATTACTGCGTGACCTCCGTAAAAATCAAGATATTCCTTATCGTTTTGGTCATATATGTAGGCTCCTGTTCCTTTAACGGGAGTAATATCGTAGAGCGGATAGACATCAAATAATTTCATGATTTGCTTATTTATTTAGGTTTAGCGATCTCATTGATCTTATCAAAGGAGGCTTTCATTCCTTTTATCAGGGAGGCGCTCATGCCTCGAAACTCCATTTCGTTCAGGCCTTCAATGGTGCAACCCATAGGGGTGGTTACCTTATCGATCTCTGCCTCCGGGTGGTTCCCTGAATCGATGAGCAGGCTCGCTGCACCAAAACAGGTCTGCACGGCCATTTCATGTGCCTCTCCGGCATCAAATCCTAATTGTATGGCTCCCTGGGTGGTGGCTCTGATGAGACGCATCCAAAAGGCAATCCCACTGGCGCAAATTACGGTAGCGGCCTGCATTTTATCTTCAGATATCGTCAGGGTATGGCCGAGGCAATTAAAAATAGCAATGGCTTTTTCTTGAAGCGCCTGGGCATGTTCGTTGCCACAGAGGGTGGTCATCGATTTGCCCACTGCTATAGCTGTATTTGGCATGGCCCGCATGATGGGTTGTTCCTTGCCGAGATAATCTTCAATACGACCTATAGGATATCCTGTAACTGTTGAGATCACCAGTTGTTTTTTGTTTACAACTGTTGACAGCTCTTTCAGGACTTCATTTAGTTGTCCGGGCTGCACAGCTATAAGAATGACCTGGGCATTTTCTGCAGCCGATTTGTTCGAGGTAGCGCATGCCACCCCTTTCATGGCTTCAAATTCCTTCAGGTGACCTGGCTTTTTTTTGGTGAGTACCAATTCATCCGCAAGGTTTTCCCTGATGATGCCCCGGGCGATGGATGCTCCGAGATTTCCTGCTCCTATGATCGCTATTTTCATATTCCCTGTAATGTTTACGGTTAAAAGTAACTGCCTTTGAGCTGCAATCCTGAGGTTTCCTCAAAGCCAAATATCAGGTTCATATTTTGAACAGCCTGTCCGGAGGCTCCTTTAACCAGGTTGTCAATGATACTGGTCACCAATAGCAGGTTGTCGTGTTTGTGCAAATGGATCAGGCACTTATTGGTATTTACAACCTGCTTCAGATGCAGCTCCTCATCGGATACAATAGTGTAGGGGGTATGCTTGTAGGCATCTTCGAATATGGATCTGGCCTGGTCTGCGCTTCCCTCGAATTTTAGATAGTTTGTGGTCAGGATACCCCTGGTAAAATCGCCCCTGTAGGGCATAAAGGTTACCTGGCTCATTTTACTGTCTTTAGCTCCTGTCAAAGCGATATTCTGTTGGATCTCTCCCAGGTGTTGATGATTGAAGGGCTTATACCAGCTTAGGTTGTTGTTTCTCCAGCTGAAGTGGGAAGTGGCACTGGGTTGTACTCCGGCCCCGGTACTTCCTGTGATCCCGGTGGTATGCACCTCCTCCGGCAATACCCCTGCTTTGGCCAATGGTAAGAGGGCGAGCTGAATCGCGGTTGCAAAACAACCGGGATTCGCGATGGCGACGGCCTGCTGTATTTCTTCCTTATAAAACTCAGGTAGCCCATAGACGAATTTTCTGCCCCCGAATTCCGAATCCGGGGTAAGTCTGAAATCGTTACTAAGGTCAATGATCACCGTGTTTTCGCCAAGCGCGTTTTGCTGAAGGAACTTTGTGGAATTCCCATGCCCCAGGCATAAAAATACCACGTCTGCATCGGCCGTTACCGTTGAACTGAATTTAAGGTTGGTGGTACCTGTAAGATCCTGGTGAATCTCACTGACCTTTTTTCCGGCATTGGTTGTACTGTAGATGAAATCGATTTCCACCTGTGGGTGAAATGCCAGAATACGCAGCAATTCTCCTGCCGTATACCCTGAACCTCCTATTATTCCGGCTTTAATCATAATGATACAGGATTGATGTTCTGATGAATTTTCTGTGCCTGGGCGTTGATCTTAATAAACCCTTTGGCTTCCGTAGCACTCCAGCCGGAATTCATTTCCCCGTAGCTTCCGAAATCCGGATGCATCAGGTCGTTTTCAGATTGGATTCCGTCCAGGGTAAAGCGATAGGGGTAAAGGGTAAGAAAGACCTCTCCGGTAACAGCTTTCTGAGTATCTTCCAGGAAACACTCCACATTTCTCATAAACGGATCCAGGTATTGTCCTTCGTGCAGAAGCATCCCATACTGGCTGGCCAGGTACTCTTTATGGTGCTGTTGCCACTTGCTCAACACATGCTTTTCCAACAGGTGGTGTGCCTTAAGCAGCAATATGGGGGCCGCGGCCTCGAATCCAACCCGGCCTTTGATACCAATGATGGTGTCTCCTACATGGATGTCTCTTCCAATGGCATAGGCGGAAGCAATTTTTTCCAGCTCATGGATCAGGGCAACAGGATTCATTTCTACCCCGTTTAACGTAACCGGCTCTCCTTTATGGAATGCAATGCGCAATGACTGGGGTTGCTCGGATTTCAGCTGACTGGGATAGGCTCCTTCCGGAAGGGGTTTATCTGAGGTCAGGGTTTCTGCTCCGCCCACACTGGTTCCCCATAATCCCTTGTTGATCGAATACTGGGCTTTTTCCCATTGCATTTTGATGCCGTGCTCCTCCAGGTATGCCACCTCCTGTTGCCGCGACAATTGCAGGTCCCTAATCGGGGTGATGATCTCAATTCCCGGGGCCATCACCTGGAATACCGTATCGAACCTCACCTGGTCGTTTCCGGCTCCGGTGCTTCCATGGGCAATACACGATGCATCGATCTCCTTTGCGTATTTGATCAGAGCCATGGCCTGTACGATTCGTTCTGCACTTACAGAAAGCGGATAGGTGTTGTTTTTCAGGATGTTTCCAAATAAAAGGTATTTGATCACCTTATGATAATAGGTTTCCTGGGCATCCAGGGAGGTGTAGGACGCTGCCCCCAGTGCCAATGCCTTTTCTTCCAGCAGGTGAATATCCTTCTCACTGAATCCCCCGGTATTTACGCTTACTGCGTGAACTTCGAAGTTATTCTCGCTGAGGTATTTTATACAATAGGAAGTATCGAGTCCGCCACTATAGGCCAGTACTAATTTTTTCATTTTTAAAGGGCTTGATTTTTAAACTTTTCTTTTTTCAGGAACAGGGATTGCTTAATTCGCTTGAGTCTTTCCACAACTTTTACGTTCAGACTTCGGTTCCTTTTATGCTTTTTGTTCTTGTCTGCCGGGTCGTAAAGCATCCCGGTACAGAGACACATTTTACGCTCGGTACGGGTGAGAATGTCGTAATTCCTGCAGGTTTGACAACCTTTCCAGAAATCCGGATCATCGGTAAGTTCAGAAAACGTTACCGGTTCATACCCCAGGTCGTAATTGATTTTCATTACGGCCAGTCCGGTAGTGATACCGAATATCTTTGCATGAGGGAATTTTGTACGGCTGTGTTCAAAGATCTTTGTTTTGATCTTTGTGGCAAGGCCTTCGCCCCTGTAATCGGGATGTACAATTAAGCCGGAATTGGCAACGAATTTACCATGGCCCCAGGTTTCTATATAGCAAAATCCTGCAAAACGGGCACCATCCAGGGCGATCACCGCGTTTCCATTGAGGATCTTGGTAGTAATATATTCAGGAGTCCTTTTGGCGATACCCGTCCCGCGGAGTTTGGCGGATTCTTCAATGGTATCACAAATGGTCTGTGCATAGCACAAGTGCGATTGATCTGCAATAACAATTTGCATATGACAATAAATAACAGGTTAACACTGCTTGATTAAAATAAAAAGGGATCAGATTTTGGAAGCAGGGCCGGACTCACCTGGGCCCCAGAAAGAATATTACGCCCTACGGGCGTGGGCGACGAACCTGGCGGTTGCGAACAGGAATAAATACCACAGCAGGAGCCGGAGAGAAGATGGCCCTTATTGCATTGATGATATTTTTAATTTCCTGTGTCATTCTAAAAATGCTGTTGCACATGGTTTCGTAATGGCAACGAAGGGCAATATTATAAATTATATTTCTAATACGCACCCTTTTTTGTTATTAAATTTGTGATCCGGTTAAAAAGATCCCTCCAAAAGCGATGAAAAGAACAGAGACGTTTTATGATATACCACTGGATGTGTCCTTAAAAAAGGCGCTCTTACTTTGGGGTGAACAGCATGAAGAGGTGGTTTTTCTCGACAGTAATGAGTATGTGCAGCGGCATGGAAATTTTGATGCTGTCCTTGCTGTCGATGCGCTCACAGCAGTGCGAACCGATGCTCATAATGCTTTTGAAGATCTTTCGGAATACCGGAGGATTACCAACGACTGGATTTTCGGATACCTGGCTTATGACCTGAAGAACGATACCGAAGCCCTGGAATCTGAGAACTTCGACGGACTCGGTTTTCCGGACCTCTATTTTTTTCAGCCCAAAAAGATCATCTTTTATAAATCGGGGAAGCTTGTTTTTTCCTATTTGCCGATGGCCGATGATGAGATCGAAGAGGACTACCACAAGATCCTTGCCTTACGTTCGGCATCTGTGCCGGGGAAGGCGCATGATATCTCCATCAAACTCCGGGTTCATAAGGAAGCATATAAACAAAAGGTGGAGGAGATGCTTGCCCATATTCATCGCGGAGATATCTATGAAGCTAATTTTTGCCAGGAATTCTATGCGGAAGATACAGAAATCGTCCCCCTTCGCTGCTATCTTGACCTGAATGCCATTTCTGCACCGCCTTTTGCCACCTACCTGAAACTCGAGGAACTTTACCTGGTTTCTGCTTCCCCTGAGCGCTACCTGAAGAAAAGCGGACAAACAGTGATTTCTCAGCCCATAAAAGGCACCGCCAGACGGTCATCGGACCCTGAAGAGGATAACCGTCTGGCCGTTCAATTAAAAGAAGATGAAAAGGAACGGGCGGAAAATGTAATGATTGTGGACCTGGTACGGAATGATCTCTCGAGAATGGCCCTCAAGGGTTCGGTACAGGTAGAAGAGCTGTGTGAGGTGTATACGTTTAAGCAGGTTCACCAGCTTATTTCCACCGTGGAAGCAATGGTTGCAGAAGATACCGATCCGGTAGCGGTCATTAAGAATACCTTCCCTATGGGCTCCATGACCGGGGCACCGAAAATATCGGCTATGAAAATCATCGAATCCCTGGAATCTACCAAACGCGGACTCTATAGTGGAGCCGTGGGCTATTTTACCCCGCAAGGAGATTTCGACCTGAACGTGATCATCAGGAGTATTCTCTATAACAGCAAACGGAAATATGTGTCTTTTTCGGTGGGTAGTGCAATTACGGCTGCCTCCTCTCCCGAAAGGGAATATGAAGAATGCCTGGTGAAGGCCCGTGCCATGAGGCAGGTGTTGGGTGGGGAGTCGTGAGTCGGGAGTAGTTAGTGGTTAGTCGTGAGTCGGGAGCTTGCCTGCCTGTGCGAAGCACGGTAGGTCGGGAGTAGTTAGTTGTGAGTCGGGAGTCGTGAGTCGTGAGTCGGGAGTGGTTTAAGGGAGAGTGGGGAGATCTGATTTCGTAAAGTCGTTAAGTTGCTGTACCTACGTACCTATGTACCTCCGTCCCTCCGTCCCTCCGTACCTTCGTCCCTCCGTACCCTTATTTCCAAATAACTTTTTAACTTTAGGAACGCAATCAACCATTAGCCAATGAAACACGAGGGTTTTGAATTTACCTGTCACGGTCATAAACTTTTCGGGCAGTCCTGGAGTGCCGACCAGCCAAGGGGATTGGTGGTGCTCGTTCACGGAATGGGGGAACACGGGGGGAGGTATTCTTCATCCCTGGTTCCCGACCTGGTCTCAGCGGGTTTCGTGGTTTTTGCCACCGATCATTTCGGGCATGGCCACAGTGAAGGAAAGCGCGGCTATTGCCCCGGTTATGAAGCCGTTTTGGATAGTGTTGAAATGACATTGGAGCTGGCCGGGAAATCGCACCCCTGCCTGCCGGTATTTCTTTACGGACATAGCATGGGGGGGAATGTGGTCCTTGGCTATACCATGAAAAGAAAGCCCGCAGTTAAAGGGGTAGTTAGTACAAGTCCTTTTCTGAGAATGGCCTTTGAGCCCCCCGCCTGGAAAATGGCCATGGGGAAAATCCTGAGAAACCTGATTCCATCGCTTACCATGCCCAGCGGACTAAACCCGGAGCATATTTCCCGGGATCCCAGGGAGGTGAAAAAATACAAGGAAGATCCTTTGGTGCACGAAAAGGTGAGCCCGAACTTTGTTTTCCCTTTTTTAAAAGCAGGAGAGTGGATCCTTGCCCATCCCGAAGAGATGGGGGTACCCCTGCTTTTGTGCCATGGTACCGGAGATCAAATTACCAGTCACTGGGCCACAAAGGCACTGGCGAAACAGATGGGAAAGGCCGATTTGGAGCTTTTCGAAGGGGGGTATCACGAACTTCACAATGATTATGGGAAGGAAGAAATGAAATCCCGGGTAGTCCAATGGCTTGAACAAAATCTACAGGAATAGTGGAACAGGAGTTTAAAAAACACATCGAAGAGAAGTTTCCTTTTATTAAGGGAGAATCCTTATTGATCGCGGTAAGCGGAGGTCTGGACAGTGTAGTGCTTGCGTATTTAAGTATGCACTGTTGCGGATTTAAAACCGCAATTGCACACTGCAATTTCCAGTTGAGGGGAGCAGAGAGTGAACGGGATGCTCGTTTTGTGGAAGCCCTGGCCAAACAATGGGATGTTCCGTGTTTTGTCAGGCGGTTTGATACGGAAGCCTGGGCAGGGTCGCATGGAGTATCTACCCAGATGGCGGCTCGGGAGCTTCGTTATGAATGGTTTTATAAACTTATGGAAGAGCAGGGCTACCGCTATTTATTAACCGGTCATCATGCCGATGATAACCTGGAAACATTTATCATTAACCTCAGCCGGGGGACCGGGCTGGAAGGCTTAACCGGTATTCCTGCAGTAAACGGGAATGTGGTGAGGCCATTACTGCCCTTCTCCAGGGAGCAGATCGAGACCTTTGCAAAAGAGAAGGGCTTGCAATGGATTGAAGACAGCAGCAATGAAGAAACCAAATACCTGCGCAACAAGATCCGGCATGAAGTTATTCCAGGCTTAAAGGATCTCAATACAGCCCTGGTAAGTAATTTTAATAAAACCATTGAATATCTGCAGGGGACTTCTTCCATGCTTGAAGATCATATCAACGTGGTCAGGTCTGCGATCTTTGTAAAAGAAAATGGCCTGATAAAGGTGCCTGTGGCCTCTTTGAAAGCGCTCAGGCCCGTAAATGCCTATCTTTATGCATTTTTTAACCGCTACGGTTTCACAGAGTGGAATGACCTGGAACACCTCCTGGTCGGGCAAACGGGGAAGATGGTACTTTCTCCCACGCACCGGCTGTTCCGAGATCGCGACTTTTTAATACTACAGGAATTGCGGGAAGCAGATGCGCATGAGAATACCACCTATGTGATCCGTAAAAAAAATACGAGATTTACAGGGCCTTTGACCCTGAGTTTTGAGAATGTCGATGCCATCACCCATACGGCCAAAAATGTGATCTATGTAGATGAGGGAAAGCTGAGTTTTCCGCTTAAAATCAGAAAGTGGGAAGATGGAGACCGCTTTGAGCCTTTTGGTCTGAAGGGCAGTAAAAAATTAAGCAAGTTCTTTAAGGATGAGAAATTCTCCCTGGCCGAAAAGGAACGGCAATGGCTGCTTTGCGACGCCCAGGACCGTATTGTCTGGGTGATCGGGAAAAGGGCAGACAACAGGTTCCGGGTAGATGATCATACCGAGGAGATCCTCAGAATACGAACACATTAATTAAATTCCTAATTCATACCATTTAACAACTAACGAACGTGAGAAATTTTTCAATTCTTTTCATGATGCTTCTGGTAGCCTTCCAGGTAAGTTGCCAGGAGAACGAGTACCGGATTCGCGAACATTATTCCAAAAAAGAGGTTATGATCCCTATGCGGGATGGCATTAAATTGCATACCACGATTTATACCCCCAGAGATACCTCCAGGGAATATCCCATACTTATGCAGCGCACTCCATACAGCTGCAGGCCTTATGGGGAAGATGTATACCGAACCACCATCGGTCCAAGTGAGACGCTGATGAGGGATGGCTATATCATCGTTTACCAGGATGTCAGGGGACGCTGGAACAGCGAAGGGGTTTATGATAATATGCGGGCCTATATCCCGAATAAGAAAGAGGGAGAGATCGATGAGGCCTCAGACACCTATGACACCATAGATTGGTTGGTTAATAATCTTGAGAATACCAACGGAAGGGTTGGCGTATGGGGAATTTCCTACCCCGGATTTTATGCCACCTATGCCTTACTCAGTGAACACCCCAATTTGGTGGCAGCTTCCCCCCAGGCCTGTATCGGCGATTTCTTCTTTGATGATTTTCACCATAACGGAGCCTATTTGCTAAGCTACTGGAGGGCGACCTCCGTATTCGGCTATATGAAGGATACCCCCACTACAGAGGCCTGGTACGAATTTCCGGATCTCGGAACCCAGGATCAGTACCAGTTTTTCCTGGATGCAGGGCCACTGTCCAATCTCGACCAATGGTACAAGGAGGACAATGTGTTCTGGCAACAGCTCAAGGAGCATCCCAATTACGATGAATTCTGGAGGGCAAGAGGCATCATACAGCACCTGGAAGATATTGATCCGGCCGTAATGGTTACAGGAGGATGGTTTGATGCTGAAGATCTTTACGGACCTCTGGAAACCTATAAGAACATTGAACGCCGCAGCGATAATTACAACACCCTGGTAATGGGACCGTGGAGTCATGGCGACTGGGCCAGGAACAGCGGGAGGCAGGCTGTTGGTAATGTATATTTTGGCGACAGTATTTCATCATTTTATCAAAAGGAGATCGAAGGCAGGTTCTTTAATCATTTTCTCAAAGGAGAAGCTAACGGTGCCACCGGGCTGCCGGAAGCCTATGTTTTTAACACCGGTACCAATTCCTGGAATACCTTCGATCAATGGCCTCCTGAGCGCGCCGAAAAAAAGGCATTCTTTCTTAACCATACCGGTGCGCTTTCTGAGGTAATGGCTATGCAGTATGACCATAAGGAATTTATAAGTGATCCTGAAAAACCGGTGCCTTACAGCGAAGACATCAAGATGGTCTTTACCCCCAGGAAATTCATGACCGACGATCAGCGGTTTGCTGCGCGGCGTCCGGATGTCCTGGTCTATGAAACCGGGGTCCTGGAAGAAGATGTTACCCTGGCCGGTGATATCCTTGCCAAACTAGTGGTATCCACTACGGGGGAGGCAGCAGACTGGGCAGTGAAACTTATTGATGTTTGGCCTGCCGATGCAGAGGATTTTCCGGAAACCCAGGACCATCTCAAAATGAGTAACTACCATATGATGGTGCGTTCTGAGGTGATGCGGGGGCGGTTCCGGAACAGCTTTGAAAACCCGGAACCTTTTGTACCCGGAGAAGAAGCCAGGGTAAACATTAAGTTACAGGATGTATACCATACCTTTAAAAAGGGACATAGGATCCAGATCCAGGTACAGAGTACCATGTTTCCGTATATCGATCTGAACCCACAAACCTGGGTGGATAATATTTTTGAGGCAAAACCTGAAGACTTTAAGAAGCAGACCCACAGGGTGTATAATAGTTCTTCAGTGGAGTTTTCTATTTTACAAAACCCAAAGTAAGGCACACTGGTGGGGGAGGACCTTAATGCCATTTCCTTCATTTTAAGCCCTTTGAAACTTCAAAGAAATTCAATGTTAATTATAAATGATAAGTTTAAGGATATTCTTTTAAGAGATTCCTTACTTTTAATGAGCTACTAACTATTATTAACGTTAAACTAATACTATGAATTCTACTTTCAGCAGCCTGGACTATATTGTCTTCATAGCTTATGCTGTCATGATTCTTTTTGTGGGATTATGGGTGTCCCGAGGGAAAAAGGGACATCAGCGTAATGCAGAAGATTATTTCCTGGCCAGTAAATCACTCCCTTGGTGGGCAATCGGGGCGTCGCTGATCGCGGCAAATATTTCGGCAGAACAATTTATCGGAATGTCGGGATCCGGGTTTGCCGTTGGACTGGCTATCGCTTCTTATGAATGGATGGCAGCTCTTACCTTACTTATTGTCGGGAAATACTTCCTGCCAATTTTTATTAATAAAGGATTATATACGATTCCGGAATTTGTGGAGCAACGTTATTCCACAAACCTGAAAACCATTCTGGCAGTATTCTGGATCGGTTTATACATTTTTGTAAATCTAACCTCCGTCTTATATCTGGGAGCTCTTGCCATGCAAACTATTATGGGAATTCCCATGATCTATGGGGTCATTGGTCTTGCACTTTTTGCGGCAGCCTATTCCCTCTACGGGGGGCTCTCTGCTGTGGCCTGGACCGATGTGATTCAGGTAATCTTCCTGGTTCTTGGAGGTTTGGTTACAACCTACCTTGCTTTAAATACGGTGTCAGAAGGTGATGGCGTTTTTGAAGGATTCAAGATCATCTACGACCGGGTGCCGGATAATTTCGGGATGATTCTGGATAAATCGAATCCTGAATTTGCCAATCTCCCCGGTATCTGGGTGCTTGTAGGTGGTATGTGGGTAGCCAATTTGTATTACTGGGGCTTCAACCAGTACATTATCCAGCGTACCCTGGCGGCTAAATCGCTTAAGGAATCCCAAAGAGGAATCCTGCTGGCGGCTTTCCTGAAATTATTGATCCCACTGATTGTGGTTATCCCCGGTATTGCCGCTTATGTAATGGTTAACGATCCAGAAATAATGGCTACCCTGGGAGAATCGTCCATGGTCAATATTCCTTCCCTTTCTCAACCGGATAAAGCCTATCCGTGGTTGTTGCAGTTCCTGCCTACAGGACTTAAGGGAGTGGCTTTTGCAGCCCTTGCGGCAGCAATTGTATCGTCGCTGGCTTCCATGTTGAATTCCACTTCAACCATCTTTACTATGGACATCTATAAGCCATATATAAATAAAAATGCCGGAGATATGACAACGGTAAAGGTGGGACGTATCTCAGCTGCGGTTGCATTGGTTATCGCATGTCTTGTAGCCCCTGCGCTTTCCGGACTTGGACAGGCTTTTCAATATATTCAGGAGTATACAGGTATTGTGAGTCCCGGTATCCTGGCGGTATTCCTGTTAGGGCTTTTCTGGAAAAAAGCAACCAACAGAGGGGCAATAATTGGTGCATTGGCGTCGATACCGATTGCCATGTATTTTAAGGTCGCTCCCAATGGCTGGTCAGATAGTCCCTTATTCCTGGAGCTGCCATTCCTGAATCAAATGGGAATGACCGCCATCCTCACCATGATAATCATTGCCCTGGTGAGTATCAGGGAAAATAACGGTAAAGACGATGCTAAAGGTATCCCGCTTTCAAAAGAATTGTTTAAAACAGGTCCCGTTTTTAATATCGGTGCATTTGTAGTCATGATAATTCTTGTTGCGCTGTACGCATTATTCTGGAAATAATGCTTTGTTCAATAAAAATCAAAAGCCCTGCATTGCAGGGCTTTTTTCTTGGGCAAAAAAGGTAACCTTTAAGGTTAGGTTGTTTCAGAATGGAAACGTATTAAGTAGGTAGGTTTAAATAAATACTTGTTCATTCGACCCCGATGCCGGCGTTCCCTTAAGGATGTTGCCGGTGGGCATTTGGTCAATATTTTAGCTTCCGGCGAAAGGGGTGCCAAATATCCCTACCGCAAGCTCGGCCCAGGTTAACAGAAAAAGCAGCATTAGTCCTGCGATCAAAAAGAACCGCAGAACCGGGTTTCCCGCTTTTCTCAGAATAAATTCAACGCCCAGCCCGGTGGCCAGAAGTAAAGTGCCCATAACAATAAAATCGAGGAGTGACCAGTTCACTTCCTCTGTAAATTGCATGGCGATCAGGGGAATCAAAAGAAGGAGGGTGATAATTCCCAGAATGATAAATAATCTTTTGTTTTGAGTGATCATAATTGAAGTTTTATGGGTTGTGTGTTTCTTTGATACTATTAGGTTGGATTCGATATCAGCGTATTACTCCAGAAGTTTTTCAATGGCATGAATATGACGTCTGAAAGCGCTTTCACCCCCTTTTGTACTGTAATAACGGGTGTGTGGTTTTCGGTTCAGAAACTCCTTTTTGATGTTGATATAGTTGCATTTTTCCAGGAATTTTAAATGACTTGCCAGGTTGCCGTCGGTTACGCCAAGAAGGGCCTTCAGGGTGTTAAAATCTACATGGTCATTCACCACCAGGGCCGACATGATCCCCAGCCGGATCCGGTTTTCAAATGCTTTATCCAGATTTTTTAAAACCTCCTTCACGCTTTAGTATTCCATTGTACCATGAATCCGTATATGATGTGAAGTATCCCAAAGCCCAGGGCCCAGATTACCACGCTGTAAGCTGGTATCAGGACGGCCAGTAAACCCAGTACTATTTCAGCGAAACCCAGCGACCTGATCTCTGTTTGGGTGAATCTTCCGGCACTGATAAGCCCCAGACCGTAAAAAATCAGCGTCAGGCCCGGGAGTATACTGATATTCCCTTTAAATAGAAGGATCAGACACAGGAGACCACCGCTTACAAGAGGAACCAGTAAAGCAGTTAATAAACGCCTGGCCTGAACTCCCCAGAGACGGTCTCGTTCCTCCCTGTTGTTTCTATTCGTAAAGAATATGGCAGCAGCGGTAGCTATGATCAGGGTTCCTGTTGCAATGAGCAATAATAACAGCATGTGATGAAGAGGGAGGTCCTCAGGTAAAACTTCCTTGAGATCGTGATACCGAAAAATGTAATAGTGAGCCGCTGTGACCCCGACAAGGGCTGTTATACCGGTGGCAATACCGGAATATCCGCTGAGGGAAACAGGCCGGGAAGATCGGTTCATGATGGTTTTGATCTCCTTAAGATCATCCAGATAGCGCTCTTTCATAAAAAGTACTTTGAAAAGCAAAGTACAAAATATTTTGATATTATCGTTAAATATTTATTCCGGCATGTGTTCATAGAGACGTACCGGCCAATGAGAATTAGGGTAGAGGTTTTAGTTGCTGCTATTCCCTGTTTTTAGCTGGATGCTCTATAGTATCCATACTTCTTTGGATCAGGTTAAGAGTATCTTCCTGGTTTAACAGCAATCCGGTATGTTCCAGTAGGGTGATACGCTCCACATATTTCACGCCCTTTTCGGTGATATACATCCCTCCAAAACGCGCCAGTTTGTATTTCATGATCAGTTCCAGGGCAATGTGATAGTCTTCACTGCTGTAATGCTGGCCCAGGATGCCTTGTAAGTGTACCCGCATTTTAAACGGATTGCAGTACGACCTGCAGGAAATTTCCCCTTTGGTTTCCAGTAATAATTTTTTCATGATCAGTTGAATGTACAAATGCTGGCGATCGTCTGTTGTCATGCCGGTACTGATTTAAGTGTTGAAAAAGGGGATACTTAAAATTAAGGGATATGTCAGGGGTTAAATCACTGAACGTAAATCAGTTATAAACATGTTTTCAAGAGATATATTTTCTTACAGCCTATTACAGATTTTAAAGGAAATAACCGATAACATGTATTTATATAGGGATGAGAGACCTGTTATTTTATGTTATTTTGTTTTCAGTGAGATGAAGAGTAGGTAGTTTGAATTTATATAAATACCTGCAAAACAGTTATTAACTGTTTGTGAACAATATGTTCATGCCCTTCAATGCCCGGATTAATAAAAAAGTGGGCGTACAAGGAGATGGATAAGTATTCATAAACAATACGGATTTTAAAACTTCCTTCCTCTAAGTAATTCTAATATAGAAAATATTCTATATATTTAATGAAATTTAGAGGGATGTTATCAAAGATCTGTGGGTGTGCCATTTTTGGGATAGAGGCAACCGTTATCACCATTGAAGTTCATATAGGTCCCGGAGTGGGATACCACCTGGTAGGATTACCGGATAATGCCATCCGGGAAAGTAACTATCGTATTGCAGCTGCGCTGTTGAATAACGGGTACAGAATTCCGGGTAAAAAGGTAACCATAAACATGGCCCCTGCTGATATGCGTAAGGAAGGTTCTGCCTATGACCTTCCTATTGCGCTGGGCATATTGATATCAGCAGGCAGGTTTACCCCGTTAAAAGACCTCTCAGGGTTGATCTTAATGGGGGAGCTCTCCCTGGATGGTGGTCTTTTGCCCGTAAAAGGTGCGCTTCCTATGGCAGTTAAGGCAAAGGAGGAAGGCTATGCTGCCCTGATCCTGCCCGAAGAAAATGCTGAGGAAGCTGCTGTCGTAGAGGGTCTGGATGTCTATGGGATGAAACACTTCAGGGAGGTAATGGATTTCCTGTCTGGTACCTCAACGCCCCGGCCCTTAAAATTAGAAAAGGAGATGCTCTTTCGCGATCAGCTGGAATTTCCCGAGCTGGATTTTAGTGATGTCCGCGGACAGGAAAGTATTAAACGGTGTATGGAGATCGCAGCCGCAGGCGGACACAACCTTATTCTCATCGGTCCGCCCGGATCGGGTAAAACCATGCTGGCCAAGCGCTTGCCTTCGATACTTCCGCCCATGAGTCTTCGCGAATCCCTGGAAACCACCAAGATCCATTCTGTGGCTGGCAAGGCCAACAGCAAAGGACTGATTGTACAAAGGCCCTTCAGAAGTCCCCATCATACAATTTCAGACGTCGCCCTGGTTGGGGGTGGCAGTTATCCCCAACCGGGGGAGATCTCTCTTTCCCACAACGGGGTATTGTTTCTGGATGAGCTGCCTGAATTCAAAAGGGCGGTCCTGGAGGTCATGCGACAGCCCCTGGAAGACCGGGAGGTTACCATTTCAAGGGCAAAGTTTACCATCACCTATCCCAGCAGTTTTATGCTGGTGGCCAGTATGAACCCGAGTCCGGGCGGATATTTCAATGATGGCAGCAGTCCGGTGGTTAATTCTCCTGCAGAGATGCAGCGGTATATGAACAAGATCAGTGGCCCTTTACTGGACCGTATTGATATTCATATCGAGGTAAACCCCGTGCCATTCGAGGAACTTGCCAAACGGGAAAAAGGGGAGGGATCGGCCAGTATTCGGGAACGGGTGTGCCAGGCCAGAAGGCTCCAGGAAAAGCGATTTATGAAGCTCGAGAAGGTGCATTACAACGCACAGATGTCTACCCGGCATATCCGAAGCTTTTGCGCACTTGACCGTGCCTCTTCGGCCCTGTTAAAAAATGCGATGGACCGACTAAAATTATCCGCCCGCGCTTATGATCGTATTCTTAAGGTCGCCAGAACCATTGCCGACCTGGAAGGAGAGCCCCATGTGGCCGCTCATCATATCGCAGAAGCCATACAGTACCGGAGCCTGGACAGAGAGGGGTGGTTGGGATGATGATGAAATTTGAAAGTTTTATTTGGTTTTAAAGAATGGGAGAAGGGAGTTTGAGTTGGAGTTGGAGTTGGAGTTGGAGATGGAGTTGGAGATGGAGTTTGAGTTTGAGTAGGAAGTAGGGAGTTGGAGTTGGAGTAGGGAGTAGGAAATAGGGAGTTTGAGTTTGAGTTTGAGTTTGAGGGAGCTTCGGATAAAAATACATCTGATACCTAATCTTCTGTATCTCTATCCATTTAGCAGGGATTCCGGCGATCGGATCCCAAATCAAGTGTCTCTGGCGTCTGAGCTCGTTTAATTGGTTGGAAGTGGACGTAACCTCTCGAAGCGCCCGGGTAATGGCAACTTCAATCCTGTCATTCAATAACCTCGATCTTTACCCTGGTTACTCCTTCCTGTACAAACCCCAGGATCTCTGCAGCTGCCCTGGAAACATCAATGATCCTTTCTTTGGCAAAAGGGCCCCTGTCATTTATCCTGACAAGAACTGATTTGTCATTCTCCGGGTTGGTTACCCTCACTAAGGAATTAAACGGCAGGGTAGGATGGGCTGCGGTAAGGGAATCTTTTTGATACAGTTCCCCGCTTGCGGTAGGCTTTCCCTCGAATTTATCATGGTAATAGGAGGCCATGCCCTCCAGGGGTATTCCAGGTTCCTTTTCCTGGGCGTTCATACTAACAACTGTAAAAAATACCAGGATAGACAAGATCTTTTTCATAAAACAAGGAGATTTATTCTTTGTATTCCGGCTCCATGATTTCGCGGGAATGTCGGGCAGGGGATCAGTATATTCATTATTGTTTTGCCTGTATTTCGATCATTCGAAGGGCTTTTTCCCTGAGGAGCTTATTATCGGGATTCAATTTCAGGGCTGCTTCATACATTTTCTGTGCTTCGCCATACCTTTGAAGTTTCTCGAGATTTTGCCCTTTGATATCCACGACCTCCCAGTCGTCTGGTAACTCCAGCAGTAGGATGTCACTCAACTGGTTACTGATCTCATAATGTCCTTCTCCGAAATGATACCGCTCCAGCCAATAGATATCGATGATGTTGTTATAGCGGTCTTCGGCTTTTAGCGCTTCGTAATTCTGTACGAGGTTTCCGGCATCGTTCTCTTCTATGTTCATGGCCAGGTCATAGGCAATGGAACGACGGGGAGCCTTGAGCTGGAATGGAGGATAGATCAGTTTCAGGGCGATGTCATCCAACAGGCTAACGGAATTTGAAAGGGCAACCACCCCGGTTTGTGTCTTTTTATTATAGCCCACAAATGAAGTGTACCCTCCGGTACCTCCATTGTGCAAAAGGATCTCCGTACCCGGTTCAGGTGTAAACACGAACCATCCGTCTTTGTAGAACAACATATCTCTGCCAAGGTTATGGATACCGGTTTCCACAGTATTTTCAATATCCCTCTGCCCGAATAGAGGATTGGTTTTTACCTGGAACTCCAGGTATTTCAGCAAGTCGTTGGTAGAGCTGATCAGGCCTCCGGCATACCTGCTGGGTCCTTCGAAATGCCAGAAACTATTCGTGGTGCCGATATTGGTGGGTACCGCCATGACAGAGTCGATAGCCGCTGCATGACCGGGCCAGGTATTCTGCATACCCGCCTCCAGGGCCAGGCCGGACACCAGTACGCCAAAGTCTTTTTCCGTCTGCTTTTCGATGACTTTTCCCAGCACGCCATACCCGAAATTTGAATAGGCCCAGCCTTTTGCGGTATCGGGATCGACCTGGCGTAATTCTTCGTAAAGTTTTTCATCGGTATAGCCCTTAAAGGGGTCAGACCATTGATGCGGTGAAAACTGGGCAGATAAGCGGGGTAATCCGCTGCGGTGATTTCGCAGTTCTGCAAGGCTAATATGCTTTAAGGCGCTGTTTTCTTTTGCGACCTTCTGAAAGAACATATCCAGGGAGGCTTTTGTTTGATCGGCCAGGTATCTTTCGGTCAGGGCTGAGGTAAAGGTTTTGGTAACCGAACCGATCTCGTAGAGCGTTGTGCTGTCGGGAGTGTTGATCCCCGAGGCTGTATAGCTTCCGTAATTATAGAATTTTTTGTCGCCTTCCCGGGTAATAATACCTATAGCTACCGAGGGATTAATGTGTTGATCGACCCTTCGAAGAATTTCCTGTTCGATCTGTGGTTGCATTTCCTGGGCCTGGAGGATAATTGGAAAACAGAAGAGTGTAATACTCCAGATGAACTTAGTCATGGAGAAGAGGTGATTTATGGGTTACTCCTCAAAAATACACATTCCTGCGGGAAAGCATCTAATTTTCCAGAAGTGCAATAATACGAAGTGGTCCGCCCGATCCTCCCTTGATCTTCATAGGCAGGGCGATCACCTGGAAGGGGGTATCTGGTAGCTGGTCCAACCGGGCCAGGTTTTCAAATCCCGGAATGTTTTCTCCTAGCAGGATCACATGGGTTTTGAAATCTTTTGATTGTCCGTAGTCAAGGCTCGGTGTGTCCAGACCAACCGCCTTGACCTTCCTGTTGTGTACAAGCCAGTTGGCCGCTTCGGGGGCTATACCCGGAAAATGAAGCAGGGCAATGGCATCCTGGCCACGCTCTTCTGTGCCGAGGTAGGTCTTTGGATCCGGATAATGACGGGAATGCCCGGTATAAAAGAGAATAATAACGTTATCCGGAATGGGAGTGCCGTGTTTTTCTTCCCAGGCATTGAGATCCGCGATGCTTACCTGGTAATCCGGGTCTTTCATTGCCTTTTCGGAAACATCGATCTTTATGGCAGTACCCAAAAGGTTTTCCAGCGGGATGCGGTCAACGGTCTGTTTGCCTTCCGAGAAATGAACAGGGGCATCAATATGGGTGCCACCGTGCTCTGCAGTACAAATATTGTTAGCTGTATAGTAATACCCGTTTTCAGTTTGTCCGGCAAAGACCGTATCCATTTCAAATTCCCTGGCCGTTACCCAATACACGGTTTCCCTTGAAAACTCATGGGTGAGGTCTATGATCCTCTGGTCAGAAAGGTCGTATCCTGGATGGGGTTCTTCATTTTTCACGGCAGAGGTACAACCCGTTAACAGCACAAGAGCAATCAAGAGGCAGGTGTGCAGTTGATATGGTAATAACGATCGCCTGGAAAAGCTATTGATCATGTTAATAGAATATTCACAGTTCATATAAACAGGTCAGGTGGTTACATTGAATTCCCGGTAGACTTCCTTTTTCTTCTCTTCAGTCAGGCCATTGACGAAATACATTTTCATCATGCCCTTATTTTTAACATCGACCATTCCCCTGAAGGTGCATTCAAATTTGTCTTTAATGATCTTATAGGTATTTTCGGAGACGTTGATACGTCCCGGTTCTGAATTCGATTCCATGCGCGAGGCGATATTCACTGTATCCCCCCAGATGTCGTAAACGAACTTTTTGGTTCCAACCACCCCGGCAATAACAGGGCCTGTATTGATCCCGATCCGTATCTCGAACCTGGTGGGGTCGTCCGGGTCTTCCTGTTTGACCTTTTCCACAAATTCTGCCATCTCAAAGGCGGCCATGACCATCCTTGCCGCATGGTCTTCACTGGGGAAGGGGAGTCCACCGGCACACATATAGGCATCTCCCATGGTTTTGATCTTTTCCAGGTTAAATTTTTCCATGATCTCATCGAACCTGGAGAAATAGAAATCCACCCGCCGGACCAGCTCCTCGGGATCCATGTCTTCAGAATAGCGGGTAAATCCACGGAAATCCGCGAACATTACCGAGACTGATTCAAATTTTTTAGCTTTTACCCTTCCGTTCTCTTTGAGTTCATCGGCGGTTTCATCGGGAAGAATGTTTCGCAACAGGGCATCAGAGCGGTTTTTTTCCTTTTCAATGATCCGGCTTGTCTTCCGTATATATTTGAAGCGGTTGAATAATCCGAAGATCAGAAGCGACAGCAATACCACCACCGTTACGGATACGATACTCACGGTGCGCTGCCTGTTTGCCCTTAGCGATTGTATCTCTGCTTCCTTGGCCATGAGGTCCACCTCCTTTTGCTTATTGGCTACCTCGAACTCATTTCTGAGGTTAGCCATGCGCTGAATGGTAGGCAGGTTGATGGCGCTGTCAAGGTAGGCCTTGTGTTTTTTATAGTGCTCCAGGGCAGCAGCATAGTCATTCCTGTTCAGGTAGATCTCATATAAATTGAGATAGGTATTGGCAAGTTCAGAGTTTGCCCTTATGTTTTTCCCTATGGAAATAGCACGCTCTGCATATTTTTTAGCTTCCCCGTAATTGTTTTGTTCCTGTGCGAGGTCAGTCAGGTAATTGTAATACTCCACCGCTGCTTCCGGGCGGGATTCGATGGAATTGTCGGCACCGCTTTCTATCAGTCGCTTTGCCTTTTCGTATTCGCCCTTTTTAAAATAATAGACTCCGAGGTTTCCATCGAGGAAGTACTTATGGCTGTCGTTGTTAATAGAGTCAAAACTTACCTTGCTTAACTCCAGGTATTTATATGCGGAATCCAGTTGGTTGTTACGCAGGTAAAAATCACTGAAATTAAAATATAAGGCTCCCAGGTGGTAATATTCTGTATTTTCCATGTTTAACAGAATGTCCAGACCTTTCCGGAACGAGCGTAATGCTTCCGAATTATTATTTACTTTACTGTAGGTAAAGCCCAGGTGGTTATTTAAATACGCCCAGTAGGCACTGTCAATACTTTTTGCAATGGTGATGGCGGCAAGGGTTTCCTGTATATCCTGGTCGTAATCGCTCATATCCATATAGGCATAGGCCTTGTACAGGTGCCCTTTCATCATGGCGTCCTGGTTGTTTAATCGTTTGGCCAGGTCCACCAAGGTATCCCCGTAAGCGATCCGCTCCGGAGCAGCAATGGCTGAATTGTATGAAAGTTCAAACAGCAGCTCCAGTTTTTCCTCGGGTTCCAGGCTTTTCTCCTTGTAGGTTTTTATAAGCGAATCGATGGAGATAGCTTCCTGTGCTGATAGCGGAGAGATAATACACAATGCACCCAGCCAGATCCATATGGAAAAGGAAAAACTGCGGGATATTCAGGTTCTGGTGTATTTCATATGGTAAAAGGATGGTTACGCCTAACGAACCCGTATATCCGGATCAATATTAAACATGCGGTTTAGCGGCTCTCCATTTCTTATCACCGTAAACTTCAGCAAATATTTACAGGATGCCTCTCCTGTGCTCTGGGTAACCTGAACCGTTACGGTTTTGGCTCCTTCGCCGGTTCCCGGTAATTCCCGTCGGTTGTCCGGAAAAGGATTGGGTCCTCTTACGTAAAGGATCTGCTCGATGTTAACGATATCGCTTCCGTTCATGGCAACGCCCTTCCATTGTACAATATCTTCCAGGTTCACCGTAATACTATAGGCTTCATTGCTGACTCCTTCCTCCTGGCCGAAATTACAAACGCTTCCCAACTCCGGGTCCGGAATGTTTGTACTTATCTGTTCGGTGTCCACATAAAGGGTAACCACATGAGTTTCCTGTGCATGGACAAATGCGCTCATAAAGAAAAATAAGGGCATAAATAACTGGAGAGAACGACTAAAAAAATTAATTTTCATACTAGTTTGGTTTTAGTGAATATAGATGAAAAAGAGCGATGGGCAGGTGGTTCGTGTGAAGGAGGGACGCCATATTTATCGTATCCGTATATCCGGGTCTATGGTATAGGTTCCCATCTTATTACTTACACTGAATATGATGTTATATCTGCAATTCCCGGGTTTTCCGGTATTATTTCGAATCCTGCAGGATACTGTGCCGGGATTTGGTCCGCGGGAAAGCACGTTAACGTTTTGCCCGAAGGCCGGTATGCCATCCTTCCAGGAAATGACTTCAATAATAACTTCATCCTTGCCATTCTTTGATACCCCTTCCCAGATCACTTCATCGTTCTTGTCTACTTCAATATAAAAATCCTCGAGGGATGCATTCTGCGCTTCCTGTTGCGGGCCGAAATCACAGGTTTCATGTAAGTTGGTTTGATCTACATTACTGGTGTCTACCCGTAAGGTAACTATACGGGTATTGTGGTTGGTTGCCATCATGATGAATACGTTTTATCATTCGTAATTAAAACAACATGGCATTTCAGGTAATTCAACAGAAAGATCTGTGGGGGAGATTTTCTTTAAATTCGGGAAAAATCATGTTAAGATACACAAAATCAGTAAGGTGCGAAAGTTTGCTTCGTATTAAAATTCTTTATCCGATATAAGTAACTACTTATAGGATATCGGTATCTTATCTCGAATCTTCTGCTTCAGAACAGGGGGTATTCCTTCTGGAGTGACCAGTCTTGAATTTGATTTGCTATGGAATTTTGTTGGTAGTACTTTTTTCCCCCTTAAAGACCTTATGGTGCTCCTGGGTTAGAGGATTTACGTAGTACATCTTCATCATCCCTTTATTCTTGACTTCCACCATACCTCTGAAGGTACAATCGAATCGGTCCTTAATCCTCTGGTAGGTATTTTCAGAGACGTTTATACGCCCGGGTTCCGAATTGGATTCCATCCTGGAGGCGATATTGACGGTATCTCCCCAGATGTCATAAACAAATTTCTTGGTACCTACCACCCCGGCCACGACAGGGCCGGTATTGATCCCAATGCGTACCTCAAACCGGGTAGGGTCATCCGGATCCTCCTTTTTAACCTGATCTACGAATGCGGCCATTTCATAGGCAGCCATCACCATTCTTATGGCATGGTCATCCTCGGGGAAGGGAAGGCCGCCGGCACACATATAGGCATCACCCATAGTCTTGATCTTTTCCAGGTTGTATTTTTCCATGATGGCATCGAAGGCCGAAAAATAGAAGTCTACCCTTTTTACCAGTTCTTCAGGATCCATATCTTCCGAATACCTGGTAAACCCCTCGAAATCTGCAAACATGACGGAAACCGAACTGAATTTCTTTGCTTTGACTCTTCCGTGTTCCTTGAGTTCATTCGCAGTTTCATCAGGAAGAATATTGCGCAATAAGGCATCAGACCGGTTTTTTTCGTCTTCAATGACCCTGCTGGTTTTTCGGATGTATTTAAACCGATTGAATAACCCGAAGATCAGGAGAGAAAGCAAGACCACGAAAGTCACCGATACCAGACTTATGGTGCGTTGCCGGCTCGCCCGGAGTTGCTGTATCTCGGCTTCCTTAACCAGGAGATCCACTTCCTTTTGTTTATTGGCCACCTCGAATTCATTTCTCAGGTTGGCCATCTTCTGAATGGTGGGCAGGTTCACGGCACTGTCCTGGTATTGCTTGTACCTGATAAAGTATTCCAGGGCCTGTTTTGGTTTATTCTGCGCCTCATAGATTTCATATAAATTGAAATACGTAGCGATCAGTTCATTAATGGTCCCTGTGTTTTCTCCAATTTCCAGGGCCTTCCCGGCATAAGTATTGGCTTTATCATAGGCTTCCTGAAGCAGGGCAAGATCCGTAAGGTGATTGTAGTATTCCATGGCGCCCTCAGGGTATTGGGATTCGAGTTCCCGGGCTGCATGGAGAATCAGGGGTTCTGCCTTGTCAACCTGCCCGGATTTCAAAAAATACACTCCTGTATTTCCATCGATATAAGGATCGTAATCGTCTACATTGATGGCTGCGAAAGCGCCTTTACTTTTCTGAAGGTACACATAGGCCGAATCCAGTTGATCGTTCTGCAAATAAGTGTCTCCCAGATTGTAATACATACTTGCTAAGTACAACCGGTGCGTTGAGTCCA
This sequence comes from Robertkochia flava, assembly GCF_020166515.1. Lineage (GTDB taxonomy): Bacteria > Bacteroidota > Bacteroidia > Flavobacteriales > Flavobacteriaceae > Robertkochia > Robertkochia flava. The sequence continues at coordinate 430,796 of NZ_JAINZT010000007.1, forward strand.
CTTCCATTTGCAGGGCAATCGCCTGTTTTAAATACTTTTCGGCCAAAGGAAAATTTCCGGACTGGGTGTATACATACCCCAGGGAATTGTAGGCGTTGGCTATGCCCTTGTACCGTATCCGGTCTGCAACTTTTATGGCTTCCAGGTTCTCTCGGATACTCTCAGATAATGATCCCATATCCTCAAACGCATGTGCCCTGTTCAGGTGTGCACTGATCAGGGATATGGAGTCCTTTTGTTTTTTCGCAAGGACCAGCATGGTGTCTCCATAGGCAATACGCGTAGGATAGGCAATGGTGTTATTAAAGGTTATTTCGTTGAGGAATTTTAATTTTTCCTCGTCATTTAAACGTTCCGAATGATAAAAACGAATAAGGGAGTCTATGGAAAGACTGTCATTGGAATAAAGTTCAAGTGCAGCAGCAGGGGTTTGCTGTCCAAAAACAACGAAAGGGAAAAACATCAGACATTGCAGGATCAACCAGTACGGTATCCCTTGGAAGTGCAGTTTAGCAGGATTCCCTGTCATCATCAGGATTTTAGATATGAATTTTCAAAGCCAGGGCGGGCAGGTTGCTATTGGAAAATGGCAGTGTATTTTAGGGCAGGATAAACAATAAATGAAGTTACATAAATTCGTGGGTTTTATTTGACCCGGATAGCAGAAAATGCTATCGCCGGTCTTAAGAAATTGTAAGGGGAGGGATTTGGGTTATTCAGGTCTGCTGAACTGTAATGTTGTTTACCTCGAACAGACTTTTTTGCTGGTCCTGGGTTAAAGGATCCACAAAATACATTTTCATCATTCCTTTATGTTTCACATCGACCATTCCTCTGAAGGTACAGTCAAGGGTGTTTTTAATGACCTTATAGGTGTCTTCAGACACATTGATCTGCCCGGCCTCTGAATTAGACTCCATTCTGGAGGCAATATTGACGGTATCTCCCCAGATGTCATAAACAAATTTTTTGGTACCCACCACCCCCGCCACCACCGGTCCGGTATTGATCCCGATACGGATATCAAATCGGGTAGGATCGTTCGGAGCTTCCTTTTTAAAGGCTTGCACCAGGTCGATCATTTCAAAGGCGGCCAATACTACCCGCAAGGCGTGGTCTTGATGGGGATAGGGCAGGCCACCCGCACACATATAGGCATCGCCAATGGTCTTGATCTTTTCCAGGTCGTATTTTTCCATGATAGCATCGAACCTGGAGAAATAGAAATCTACCCGTTCCACCAGTTCCTGGGGTTGCATTCGGGAAGAGTATTTGGTAAATCCGCAGAAATCCGCGAACAGTACGGTTACCGAATCGAACTGTTTGGCGTTTACCTTTCCGTTAGCCTTCAGTTCATTGGCTGTTTCATCCGGAAGAATGTTCTTTAACAAAGCGTCAGATCGCTCTTTTTCCTGCTCAATGATCCTGCTGGTTTTCCGGACGTATTTTACACGGTTGAACAATCCGAATAAAAGCAGGGAAAGCAATACCACCACCACTACAAATATAATACTTATCGTTTGTTGCCTGTTGGCCCTCAATTCTTGTATTTCCGCTTCCTTGGCCATGAGGTCTGCTTCCTTTTGCACGTTTGACACCTCATAAGCCTTACTCAGGTTATACATTTTTTGAATTGTCGGTAGGTTGATCAAACTGTCCTTTAATTCCTGGTATGCCAGGAAATGTTCGAGTGCGGTTTTATAGTTTTTGCGCTCCCTTTCAATTTCAAATAGGTTGAGGTATAAGTTTTCCAGTTCCGAAGTAGAATTAGAACTTTCGGTGATTTCTAATGCCTTGTTGGAATATGCTAGTGCCTGATCGAGGTCACCTTCTTCCTGTGCAATATCGGCCAGGTAATTGTAATATTCCACAGCCGCATCGGGATGACTGGAGATGAGTCCTTCTACTCCCTTTTCAATAAGTGGTTTGGCCGTGTCGTATTGATTTTTCTTAAAATAATAAACACCCGTATTTCCATCAAGGTATGGTGTGATATAGGTGATCAATTGAGGAGTTGTTTTCTGAGTGGCCTCCCTGGCCTTTTCAAGATATACGAGGGCAGAATCTAAAAGATCATTTTTCAGCAGAAAATTTGAATAATTGTAATAGCTTTCTATCAGGTTAGGATATGAAATAGAATCTGCCTTTTTATGTAATTCGATGGATTTCAAATAATACTTTATGGCTTCATTAGTATTATTTACATTCCCATAAACATTGGCAAGATGATTATACAATTGTGCAGGATTTTTTCCAATGCTATCGGCAATTTCCAGGGCTGCTAAGGTTTCACTGATATCGGAAAGATAATTTCCCAGATCATTGTAGGCCCAGGCCTTACTCAGGTGTCCCTGAAGCCGGTGTTCAAGGTTGTTATTTGCAGTGGAAAATTCAATAAGAGAATCCCCCCAGGCCAGCTTTTCAATTACATTTGGGGTTTCTTTGGAGAGGGTTCGCAGAATCCCGAACTTTTCTTCAGCAGAAAGCTCCCCATACAGGTATTCGTTCTTAAGGGATTCCAGATCAAAAGTCACCTGCCCATATGAAGGGAGCAAAAACAGGACGATGAATACATGAATGAAAAGCCTCATTTTAAGAGATCAGTTTGTTATAGGGATGAGTTAATGAGTTGTTTCCAGATGAATTTTTATTGCATAATTCTTAATTCAGGGTCGATCAAGATATTGTCCAGGATTTTTTCGCCATCCTTTTCAATGCTGAAATAAAGATTATAAACACAGTTGTCTTCCCCTGTCACGAGCACCGGTTTTACCTTAACTATTTTTTTCTTTCTCGCTTTCCACTTTTTCACATAAGGAATCTCTTCCATTTTATCGGGAAAGGGATTATCACCTGATTTATATTGAATCTTTTCAATACTTATCTTGTAATTGTTATTAAGATCCTTTCCTTTCCATTTGATGATTCTTCCCTTCTTTACTTCTTCCGTGTACGTCTCAAGGGTTTCGCCCTTTTTTTGATTTTTAAAACTTGCGTAAAGGTCCAGACTATCTTTGTTTTCAGCTGTTAAAAGGCTGTCTGCATTTACCTGCAGGGTGATCACCTTTGCACAGGAGGTCAGCATGAGACCAAAGAGAATAAGGGCTGCTACGATTAGTCTATTCGGAGTTTTCATAATGGTTGGTTTACTTATTAGTTTTTCAGGTTGGAAGGAAGTGTGGGTTGGAGGGAATGAATACCATAGCGGAAAACATATCACGTATATAATCATGCTGCTGATTAAAGGTGCTGAACGCGCCATGGTGGAATACTTTATTTAAAGTTTCGGTTGTTTTCTTTAACAGTATCTACCGGGGGAAAATAGGATATACTCCTTCTAATGTACATAAAATTAGTGTTTTATGAAAGGGTGTATTGTGGGATAACCTGAATTTTAAGGTGAATTTAAGAGATGATGGAGCTCTTGAACGAGGTCTTACGTCTTACTTTTTTAAAAGAAAGCAGAGTCCTACAGCCGGTCCAATTCCCAGGGGGAGCAACAGCACGGTTGTGGGTATGACGGATTCAAGCCAGGTTAACAGTTGTATGCTGAAGATGGTAATACTAAAGCCAATACAATTCACTATGGTCAGGGCCGAACCCTTGAATTCGGGAATGGCATTCCGGGCAACTAGCGTAGAGAAGAGGGGAGAGTCGGCAATAACGGTCATTCCCCAAAAGCACAGAAATCCCAGAATAAATTCCCGGGGAGCATTCCCAAATACCAGGGGAGAAACCAGGCAGCATAAAAAGGAACCCGACAGGGCCAGGGTGGCTATCTTTTTGCTTCCTTTCCTGTGAGCGATATACCCACCGAGAACACAGGCCGGAGCGCCTAAGCCGATGATGACAAAAGACCAGAATGAGTTTAGCGTCTCTGCATTCTTAAGTACAAATGCAAGGATCACCGGAACAAATGCCCAGAAGGCATACAATTCCCACATATGTCCGAAATACCCGAAGGCTGCAGTCCGGAATTTGCGATCGCGGAACACCTGTATGACCCCGGAAGGCTTAAATTCCCGATTGGGCTTCCGGTAGGGGCCGTCGGGCACAAAAAGTAAAATAAGAAATCCCCCTGCGGTGGCCAGCAGTGAGGTGGCTGCGTTCACCCATTTCCATGGCAGCTCCCCAAGGCCGGAGGTGTAATTCAGAAAATGGGGAAGGGCGGTGCCTAAAACCAGGGCGCCTACCAGCTACCCCAGGCTTTTTCCCAGTCCTTTCTCAAAATAATCGGCTGCCAGTTTCATGCCTACCGGATAGATACCCGCCAGGCAGATACCTGTAAGGGTTCTCAGTAAAACCAGTGTGGTAAGGGAATTTCCCTCCAGGATAACTCCAAGGTTGGCAACTGCCCCAAGCACGGCACAGAAAAAAAACACCCTGGAAGGAGAAAACCGGTCGGCAATGGTAAGAAAGGCAAATACCAGGGTACCCAAAATAAAACCTAGCTGCACGGCAGAGGTAAGATGCCCCAGGGCCGAGTTACTCAGGCTAAAGGCCGTTTCCACATCAGCTAATACCGCATTAGTGGCAAACCAAAGGGAAGTGCCCAGAAACTGGGCAATTACAATGGCAGGAAGAATATGCTTTCTGGTAACGGGTATTTCTGATGTAACGCTTACAGACATTTGGACTGGAAAATACGAAGAAAGTTCTTCCTGTATCGGGTTATATTTTTCAATTTTCGAAGAAAAAAGTATTAATAGAATAATTTTCTTAGTTTCGAAACTAATTTGGTAACCACCTACCGTGCTGTGCACCGGCAGGATTTCTTCCCGAGAGGGATGGCAAGCTAACAACCTACCGTGCTGCGCACTGGCAGGCAAGCTAATGACTAACGACTAACCACAAACGACTAACCACTAACCACTAACCACCACATATGAAACCCTGGATCGGCATCACCACCTTGATACTCTTATTATCCTCCTGTAAACAGGAAGCCCCGGAACCTTCGGCAGAAGAGGCGCTTCCACCACTTACTCTTAGCCTGGAAGAGGCCAACCGCTTATCTAAACTTCCTTTTGATTGCCTGCAAACCGAATATCCCAATCGCCTGGGGCAAACGCTTAATGATTCCACCCATTTGCAAAATCCCAAAACACTTCACCCTGCCTTTTACGGGTGTTTTGACTGGCATTCCTCCGTCCACGGACATTGGAGCCTGGTGAGTCTGTTAAAGCAGTTTCCCGACCTGGAGGGTGCAGAAGCCATCCGCCAGCGTTTAAAAGAGAACATTTCTCCTGAAAACATCGCGGATGAAGTCGCCTATTTTGAAATGAAGGGCAATTCAAATTACGAGCGGACCTATGGCTGGGCCTGGCTGCTAAAACTGGCTGAGGAACTGCATACCTGGGAAGATCCGCTGGCCAGGGAGCTGGAAGCGACCCTGCAACCCTTGACGGAGGTGATAACAGAGGGGTATTCCCGTTTTCTGCCCAAGCTTATTTATCCCATAAGGGTAGGCGAGCACCCCAATACGGCGTTCGGACTCAGTTTTGCGTGGGATTATGCGAACACAACAGGGCAGGATTCCCTGAAAACCCTGATCGCCACCAAGGCAAAGGAATACTTTGCAGCAGACCGCAATTGTCCGCTTTCCTGGGAACCGGGTGGATCTGATTTCCTTTCGCCCTGCCTAGAGGAGGCCGACCTGATGCGACGGGTGCTTCCCAAAGACGAATACCGTCAATGGTTAAAGGCATTTCTTCCGCAACTGGATAAAAAGGATTTTAATATGGAGCCCGGGAAGGTGGGTGATCGGGCCGATGGGAAACTGGTACACCTGGACGGGGTAAATTTCAGCCGGGCGTGGTGCCTGTTTGGAATCGCCGAAACCCTTCCGGAATACGATCATTTAAAAAGTATCGGCAGGGCCCATATTGCGTATTCCCTGCCTGCGATCACAGACGATAATTACGAAGGAACCCACTGGCTGGGCACCTTTGCCATCTATGCCCTAAACAGCACACATCCATGAAAAATATCTTCAGGAACATTGGTCCAGGAACCCTGGTGGCTGCGGCCTTTATCGGGCCGGGAACGGTAACGGTATGTACCCTGGCCGGGGCAGAGTTCGGGTACAGCCTGCTTTGGGCTATGCTGGTTTCCATTCTGGCCACCATCATCCTTCAGGAAATGTCAAGCCGCGTTGGGATCATAACTCAAAAGGGGTTGCCCCAGGTGATCCGGGAGAATATCTCCAGGCCGTTTTTTCGTGTTACTGCCCTGTTGCTGATCATCTCTGCTATTGTGATCGGCAATTCCGCTTATGAAGGAGGAAACATAAGCGGGGCCGTCCTGGGTATGGAAGCCATTTTCGGGAGAGACACCCAAAATACTTATCCTCTGATCATCGGGGTTCTTGCCGCCGCCATTTTGCTCATCGGAAATTATAAAACCCTGGAACGTATCCTGGTGTTCCTGGTGCTGGTAATGAGTGTTTCCTTTATGATTACTGCGGTGCTCACCGGTCCCAAGCTTGGAGAACTCGTTAACGGACTTTTCATTCCTGTGGTGAACGATTCGAACCTCTTAATGGTAGCGGCCCTTGTGGGTACTACGGTTGTGCCCTATAATCTTTTCCTGCACGCTTCCCTGGTCAAGGAACGCTGGAATGCCGAAGGCGACCTGAAGGCATCGCGTATCGATACGGTGGTTTCTATTGCCTTGGGAGGCATTGTATCCATGTGTATTATTATCTCTTCGGCCAATATCGATACCGAAAAGGTAACTTCGGTGATCGAACTGGCCCAGGGGCTGGAGCCCTTATTCGGCAATGCAGCCGGTTTTGTACTTGGCATGGGGTTGTTTTCCGCAGGCATCACCTCTGCGGTAACCGCTCCTCTTGCGGCAGCCTATGTGGCCGGGAGTTGTTTCGGATGGAGTGGCGGATTAAAGGATAACCGGTTTCGTGCCGTTTGGTTGCTGGTCTTATGTATTGGGGTGTTGGTACAGACCCTTAACATTCAACCGGTGGAGCTCATAAAATTTGCACAGGTGGCCAACGGGATCCTTTTACCGGTTATCGCCATTTTCCTGTTCTGGATCGTCAACAAAAAGAATGTTCTTGCCAAATACAGCAATACGGTCATCCAAAATATCCTTACCTTTATTATCGTCTTGTTCGCCATTTTTCTGGGGATAAAAAGCGTTGTAAAGGTTTTTGAATTATTTTGAATACAGACCCTGTTGATATCAACTGCGATTTAGGTGAAGGCCTGAATAATGAGGAGGTTATTATGCCGCTCATCGATTCCTGTAATATTGCGTGTGGAGGGCATGCCGGGGATCTTCCTACCATGTTGCGGGTGATCGCTTTGGCCAGACAGCACAAAGTGGCTATTGGAGCCCATCCTTCCTATCCCGACAGGGAACATTTCGGAAGGCGCTCCCTGGACATCGATACAACAGACCTAACGGCGGCTCTGCAGCAACAGATGGAGGCCTTTGAAAATGTGCTTACCAAGGCTAACGGGGCCTTACACCATATCAAGGCTCATGGGGCCTTGTACAATGACCTGGCCGTGAACCCGAAGCTTGCCCTTTCTTATCTTGAAGCCTTACGATCCTATAAGAACAAGGCTGTCTTTTACGTGCCCTTTGATTCCGAGATCGGCCGGCTGGCAAAGAGCCTGGGGTACAGGGTGGCTGTTGAGGCCTTTGGAGACCGGAATTATACCGACGAGCTTCGCCTGGTAAACCGAAAGGAATCCAATGCCCTGATCACCGACAAAGAGCAAGTGCTGGAGCATATAGCGCGTATCCGGCAGGGCAGGGTTAGAACGGTCGGAGGGAAGGAGCTCCCGTTAAAGGCAGACACCATTTGTGTGCATTCGGATACCGATAACGCTGTGGAAATTCTGAAATACCTGAAAAAACACTTAAACTGATGAACCATGTCGTTATATGAACTCTCTTACCGTCCTTTTGGCAATAAGGCCCTGCTTATCGAGTGGCCGGAGCAAATAGAGGAGGACATTCTTAACGACATTATAGGATTCAGAACGGCTATAGCCAACCTCTACCCGGATTTGGAGATGGTGCCTGCATACAATTCCCTTACCCTGATCGCTTCGACTCCAATGGACCATGATCTTCTTATTTCCGATCTGGTTTCCCTCTATGCCCGTAAGGAAAAGATGGTTGTAGCAAAAAGAAAACTCTGGAATATTCCGGTGTGCTATGATGCACCTTTTTGTCCCGACCTTCCGGAACTGGCAGTATCCAAGGGGATGTCTGAGGAAGCTATTGTAGAGCAGCATACATCGGCCACTTACACCGTATATGCCATCGGATTTTTGCCTGGGTTCATGTACCTGGGCGGAATGCCGGAAACCCTGCATTTTCCGAGAAGGGAGCACCCCAGGTTAAAGGTGCCAAGAGGGGCTGTAGGTATTGGAGGGAAGCAAACCGGTATTTACCCCCAGGCCTCTCCCGGGGGGTGGAATTTGATCGGGAATTCCCCTATACGGGTATTTAATCCGGAGAACGATCCGCCCTGTGGGATATCGGTAGGCGATCAGATCAGGTTTTATGCTATAGATAAGGATATGCATGAATTATTCACCATACAGGTGGAATCGGGAGTGTTTCAAATTAAAACCCTTGAGTTAGATGATCAAAGTGCTTAACCCGGGATTATTTACCACCATTCAGGATACCGGAAGGTTTCGCCTGAGGGACAAGGGTGTGCCCGTAAGCGGCGCAATGGACCATAGGGCTGCCACCACAGCCAACCTGCTCGTGCACAACCTTCCGGAGGCTGCAGTGCTCGAAATTACCATGACCGGTCCTGTACTGGATTTTGAAGAGCATTGCAGTTTTGCGATCTGCGGGGCACTGATGTCGCCTAAACTGGATGAAGAAACCCTGGAAAACAACCGGGTCTATAAGGCTAATCCTGGACAAAAACTGAAATTCGGACGTCTCCAGAAAGGGTACAGGGCCTACCTTGCCGTAGCAGGAGGTTTTGATACCGATATCGTTTTGGGAAGCAGGTCCTGGTATTTTCCGGTAACTTCAAGGCGTCAGCTCAAAAAAGGAGATGTACTTCAGGTAGGCGACCTTGCCAACAGCAAGCAGGAAAAGGCAGAGGCCTATCCCGATGTTTTTCTGCACAGCGATTATATAGAGGCCTATCCCGGTCCGGAATATGGCCTTCTGAGTGACAGGCAAAACGATCAGTTGCACAAGGGCATTTTCAAGGTGTCCAATGAGAATAATCGTATGGCCTATCAGCTGCATGAGAAGATCTTTCGCCATGAACATTCCATGCTCACTTCGGCAACCCTGCCGGGTACGGTACAATTAACTCCTGATGGAAGAATCATTATTCTAATGAAGGATGCGCAAACCACAGGGGGGTATCCCAGGATATTGCAATTGTCAGACCGGGGGATAGCCATGCTCAGCCAGAAGAAGGCGGGAGACCAGTTGATATTCGCTATAAAATAGAAAAGGCTGCCTCCCTGTACGCTACAGAAAGGCAACCTTCAACAATTATGGAACCTAATTAAGCTCGTTCAAGGCTGTTTCTCCTGTTTACCTCTTCGGAAATCAGTTGTAGCGCCTCGTTTTTTGAAATTCGGTCTAGCAGACTTAGTGTTTTGGGTTTGAATTGTTCGTCTTTGATCAATAATCGCCATAAGGCCTGAATGAACTCTGTATAATTCAATCCGTCATTGTAATGTACGAGATTTTGGTCGTAAGCGTCATCCACCAATTGCTTGATGGTGGCTTTGATCTCAAGGATACCTTCCTCTAATGGTTTCATCGCTTCTTTAACAGTTTTAGTAATGGTAGGCAACAACTCGGATGCTACCTGTATCTGCAGTTTTGGTCGGGGTATCCTTCGGTCAATAGCTATCTGTGAAGAGAGCAGTTTAGCACGATACCTGGCAATATCCATGAATTGAACCAGTTTATTTCTTCGGAACATATCCTCCATATCCTGCAGAAAAGAATAGAGCTGATCCGGAGCTTCGGCATTTTCGTTTTCGATGAGGATCTGTATCTTCTCGAAATCGGTCATGGTCTGAGAAGACAGCCTGTCGTACATGTTAAGATAAGAAGATGTTTTGTTCATATGCCTCGCGTTTAAGTTATCCTTGATTCAGTCCTTCAAATCAAATCAAAGTGACACGAAATAGAAAAATTATACGTCTACAGGCGCAAAAAAACGTTTACTTGTTTCGAGGTATATTTTAATGGAAAACGCACATTATCAGTAATTTAAAATGAAGTTAAATTACTGTTATATTAATATCCAAAAGAAAGCAATAATAACACTTCCGTCTATGAGCCTCAGGAAGATATCCTTCCCTTATTCCCCATAAAAACAGGTGTAGCAGGGAAGGCCGTGCTTTTTGTTATACTTGTTTATAGGTTTCCTCGAAAGGTACCCGGAACCTGGGGCCGTAGATCCCGTTTTCAGAGCGCATCCCGCAACCTATAACCATATTGATCTCAGCACCCCGGGGCAGGTTCAGCAATCTTTTTACCCTCAGGGTATCGCTCCCCTCCATGGGGCAGGTATCGTACCCAATGGCAGCCATGCTTAACATAAAGGTCTGGGCAGCCAGTCCGGCACTCTTATGGGCAACAATGCGCAGATCGCTTTTACGTACCTGGCGGTATACCGGACGAAAAAGGCCAACAATATTAAAGAATATGTATTTGAGGTATCCCAGAATACCGAAGAATTCTGTATAAATGGTGGGGATGAGTTTCTTGTAATAGTTCAAAGCAAATTTTTCCCTTCGTGAGTATTCCGAAGCCTCTTTGTCTCCATAGACAGATTTCAGGAAACTGATGTTCTGTTTGGCTCTCTTTCGAAAGAGGTCTTTACGGCTTACCACCACGACCATCTGATCGGCAGTTTTTGCAGCATTCTGCCCAAGGCAGGCCTCTGTCATCTTACCCAGCATCTCTTCCGAGGTAATATGATAAAATTCCCATAATTGCAGGTTACTGCTGGTGGGGGCCAGGGTGGCATTCTCAATACATTGTTTCACCTTTTCGGTATCCAGATTTATATCGTCGCGGAACACCCGTACCGATCTTCGGTACTGGATGGCTTCACTTACGGTTCTTTCCATTTAAAAGAGCTTTCTTATATGTTTAGCAAGATTAATTTTGTTGGCATAGGGTGCATATCGTATTGGTACATCGATCCAGGTGCTCCGGCTAACCACCGGTTTCATATGCGTAAAGATGTCGAAGCTTTTCTTCCCGTGGTAGGCTCCGATTCCGCTGTGACCCACCCCTCCGAAAGGAAGTTTTTTGTTGGCGATATGAACGATGGTATCGTTGATGCAACCGCCTCCGAAAGCAAAGGTTTTCATCATTTTCCGGGCCTTTCTTTTTCTTGAGCTGAACACGTAGAAGGCCAGCGGTTTTTCATATCGCGAAACGATCTCCCGGATCTCCTCTTCATTTTGCCAGGTGAGTACCGGTAGTATCGGGCCGAAGATCTCATCTTTCATCACCTCGCTGTCAAGAGCAGGTTGGTCAACCAGGGTGGGTGCTATATAGCAGGTTTCCCTGTCTGTTTCTCCTCCCAGGAGCACTTGTTCTCCCTGGAGAAGTTCCACCAAACGGTCAAATTGTTTTTGGTTTACGATCCTTGGGTAATCCGGCGAGTCCTTGGGGTTTTCCCCGTAGGCTTTCACCACTTCTTCCCCGATGGCTTTTACCAGCCTGTCTTTTACCTGGTGATGTACCAACAGGTAATCCGGGGCGATACAGGTTTGTCCGCCATTCAAAAATTTACCCCAAACCAGCCTTCGGGCAGTGAGGGAAATATTGGCAGAATCGTCAATGATACACGGATTCTTCCCTCCAAGCTCCAGGGTAACAGGGGTGAGGTGTTCTGCCGCAGCCTTATAAACGATCTTTCCAACGGGAACGCTTCCGGTGAAAAAGATATAATCCCATCGCTGGGAAAGCAGGTCCCGGGCGGTTTCCACCCCACCTTCAACCACCTGTACATGCCCGGGTTCAAATACGGTTTCTACGATCTCCCGGATCACGGCAGAGGTGTTCGGGGTAAGTTCAGAGGGTTTTATACATACGGTATTCCCTGCGGCCACTGCGCCTATAAGAGGGGCCATGGCCAGGTTAAAGGGATAATTCCAGGGGGCAATCACCAGGACATTGCCATAGGGCTCCTTGTAAATATGGTCTGATGATGGAAAATTCGCCAGGCTGGGCATAACACCCGTTTTACCGGCCCAACGCTTGAGCTTTTTTATGGTAGTGTTAAGTTCGGCCAGGGTAAACTGGGTTTCACTGAGCAGGGCTTCAAACTCAGATTTTCTGAAATCCCTGTAAACGGCTGCACAGATTTCTTCTTCCCTCTTCAGGATCTCCTGGCGTAGTCTTTTTAAACTTGCCTTTCGGAAATTCAGGTCCTGGGTATGGCCTTCCTTAAAGAAGTTGCGTTGTGATCTGACCACCTTTTGGCCAATGCGTTCTTTTTCAATAGTTTCCATCAAAATCGTTAATTTTTTCGAGATGTTTCACAAATTAGAAAATATTAATTAATATTGTTCTGATGAAAAAACAAATTGTCAATATTATTTCTGCTAACATTATTGTGATCCGCTCACATTAGTGCAGGAAGGATATGGATGATATTCGTTTTAGGCCTTCCATCGGGAAGGCCTTTTTTATTTACGAAACCTTGGAAATGAAATCTGTACATACCAGCGTCAGCATTATTATTGTCATTATCGACCCGCCACCGGATCGGTACAGCATGGTGTTGTCATAACAGAAGCCTGTATCCTCCGAAAAGATACAGGCTTTTTTTATTCAGTACTGTGGAGAATTGGAAATTTTGAAGCTTGAGCATGAAAGATTAAAGATCTTCAAAGTCTTGTAAAACAAGGGATTATCGTATTGGATTGTGGTTTGGGTCTAAAAGCAAAAGCCGATTGGACCGCAGGTATCCTTTTGAGTAAAATAATTTTGAGTAGCATTAATCAATTAAAATACCAAAATATAGTGGAGTTAAATAAATTCAGTAAGTGTGTAACACAAGATCCAACCCAACCTGCAGCCCAGGCGATGCTTCATGCCCTTGGACTCACTGATGACGATCTTAAGAAGCCTTTCGTTGGGATTGCGTCTACCGGTTATGAAGGGAATCCTTGCAACATGCACCTGAACGAACTGGCTACCCACGTAAAGAAGGGGGTAGAAGGAGAAGACCTGGTAGGATTGATCTTCAATACCATCGGGGTAAGCGACGGGATCTCCATGGGAACCCCCGGGATGCGTTATTCCCTGCCTTCCCGCGATGTGATCGCCGATTCTATGGAAACCGTGGTGCAGGCCATGTCCTATGACGGATTAGTTACCGTGGTAGGATGCGATAAGAACATGCCGGGAGCCCTGATGGCGATGTTGCGCCTTAACCGTCCTTCGGTACTGGTTTACGGGGGCACGATCTCTGCCGGGTGTCACGAGGGGAAGAAACTCGATGTGGTTTCTGCCTTTGAAGCCTGGGGGCAGAAAGTTGCCGGAAGTATCAGCCAGGAAGAATTCAAGGCTGTAGTGCACAAAGCCTGTCCGGGAGCGGGGGCCTGTGGGGGAATGTATACCGCAAATACCATGGCCTCGGCCATTGAAGCTTTAGGAATGTCACTGCCTTATAATTCCTCAACCCCTGCAGTTGGCAAGGGCAAACAGGAAGAGAGTGAACGGGCCGGAGCCGCTTTAAGGCATTTGCTGGAACAGGATATCAAACCCAGAGATATTGTAACTAAAAAAGCATTGGAAAATGCCATACGCCTGGTAACTGTTCTTGGCGGATCTACCAATGCGGTGCTGCACTTCCTGGCGATAGCGCGTGCTGCCGGGGTAGATTTTACCCTGAAGGATTTCCAGCGCATCAGCGATACCACCCCTTTCCTTGCCGATCTCAAACCCAGCGGGAAGTATGTCATGGAAGATCTCCACCAAGTAGGTGGGGTACCTGCAGTACTTAAGTACATGCTTAAAAAGGGTATGCTTCATGGCGATAGTCTTACCGTAACCGGGAAAACCCTGGCCGAAAACCTGCTGGATGTGGATGATCTGGAAGAAGGACAAGAGATCATCAAGCCTGTGGAAGCTCCGGTAAAGGAAACGGGACACCTCAGGATTCTTACCGGGAACCTCGCCACCGAAGGGGCCGTTGCCAAGATCACCGGAAAGGAAGGACTTTCCTTTAGCGGACCAGCCCGTGTATTTGACGGGGAATTTGCAGCCAACGACGGCATTCGCGATGGGGTGGTTCAAAAAGGAGAAGTGGTAGTAATACGCTATGAAGGGCCTAAAGGCGGTCCGGGGATGCCGGAAATGCTCAAGCCCACCTCGGCCATCATGGGAGCAGGACTTGGTAAGGAAGTGGCCCTGATCACCGATGGACGATTTTCAGGAGGATCCCACGGATTCGTGGTAGGCCATGTTTCTCCAGAAGCCCAGACCGGGGGTGCTATCGCCCTGGTAAAGGACGGAGACATCATCACCATAGATGCCGAAAAGAACACCATTACCCTGGAAGTTGCGGAAGAAGAATTACAAAAGCGAAAAGAGAAGTGGAAAGCACCTGCCCTTAAAGTGAACAGCGGGGTGCTTTATAAATACGCCAGAACGGTTTCCTCGGCCTCCAAGGGTTGCGTAACCGATGAGTTCTGACACCATACCATTCAACATTAATACAAGAAACTGACCTTGAAATTATGGAACTCAAAACCATTAAAAAAGAAGTTAGCAAGTCGGTGACCAAAATGAGGGTTACCGGAGCAGAAGCGGTAATCCACTGCTTACTTGCTGAAGGGGTGGATACACTTTACGGATACCCGGGGGGAGCCATCATGCCCGTTTATGATGAATTGTACAAGTTCAGCGACCGGCTGCATCATGTGCTTACCCGCCACGAACAGGGGGCTATCCACGCCGCCCAGGGCTATGCCCGCGTATCGGGAAGGGTAGGAGTGGCTATGGCTACTTCCGGTCCCGGAGCCACCAACCTGGTTACCGGACTGGCAGATGCCCAGATCGACTCCACCCCCCTGGTGTGTATCACCGGGCAGGTAGCCCGTCACCTGCTGGGATCTGATGCCTTCCAGGAAACCGATATCGTAGGGATCTCCATGCCGGTTACCAAATGGAACTTTCAGATCACCAAGGCGGCAGAGATCCCCGAGGTGATCGCCAAGGCGTTCTATATTGCAAGGTCAGGCCGTCCGGGTCCGGTGCTTATCGATATTACCAAAAATGCCCAGTTCGAGGAATTTGATTTCGAATACAGTAAATGTACTGCGGTACGCAGCTATAAGCCTGCACCTGCAGTCGATGCCCGCCAGCTGGAAAAAGCGGCTGAAGCGATCAACCAGGCCAAGCGCCCGTTTATCGTCTGGGGGCAGGGGATCCTCCTCGGGAAGGCCGAGGAAGAGCTCAAGGCCCTGGTGGAAAAGACCGGGATACCTGCGGCATGGACCATCATGGGAGCTTCTGCGCTTCCCACTGACCATCCGTTAAACGTAGGTATGGTGGGAATGCATGGCAATTATGCACCCAACGTACTTACCAACGAATGCGACGTGCTTATCGCCCTCGGTATGCGTTTTGACGACCGGGTGACCGGCGATCTGAATACCTATGCCAAACAGGCCAAAGTATTGCATTTTGAGATCGACCCGGCAGAGGTGAATAAGAACGTTAAGGCCGATGTTCCGGTATTAGGGGATGTCAAGGAAAGCCTGACCAGGTTATTGCCGCTGTTAGGAGCAAAAAAGCACGAAGCCTGGCATGAGAAGTTCAAGGAAGGGTATGCCACAGAATTCGAGGAGGTGATCCGACATGATCTCTTTCCGGAGAAGGACGGACTTACCATGGGTGAAGTGATCAACGCCATTAACAAGTCTTCAGGAAATAAAGCCGTAATGGTTTCCGATGTGGGTCAGCACCAGATGATCACCTGCAGGTACGCCAGGTTCGAACAGAGCCACAGCAATATTACCTCAGGCGGACTGGGAACCATGGGGTTTGCCTTGCCTGCCGCCATAGGTGCCAAGATGGGTGCGCCAGAGCGGGAGGTCGTGGCCATCGCCGGAGACGGTGGGTACCAGATGACCATCCAGGAACTGGGTACCATTTTCCAGCTGGGTTTACCGGTTAAGATCGTAGTGCTAAACAACGAGTTCCTGGGGATGGTGCGCCAATGGCAACAGCTGTTCTTTGAAAAGCGCTATGCTTCCACCAATATGGTGAATCCGGATTTTGTGACCATTGCCAAGGGATACCATATTCCAGCCGAGCGGGTTACCAAAAGAGAAGATCTGAACGCTGCGGTAGAGCGCATGATCAAAAGTGAAACAGCCTATTTTCTCGAGGTGATGGTCGAGAAGGAAGACAATGTATTCCCGATGATCCCATCCGGAGCCTCGGTATCGGATATACGTCTTAAATAATCAACCTGAACAGAGATGGAAGAAACAAGAACATATACGATTTCGGTTTATACTGAAAACAATGTAGGGCTGCTCAACAGGATCTCGGGGATCTTCGTAAAGCGCCATATCAATATCGAAAGTATTAATGTATCCGGTTCGGAGATCGACCATGTGATGCGTTTCATTATCGTGGTACGTACCACCGAGAAATGGGTACATAATATTGTCGGACAGATCGAAAAGCAGGTAGATGTGATCAAGGCCTATTACCACAACGATGAGGAGACCATTTTCCTGGAAACGGCCCTGTTTAAGATCGGTTCGCACCTGTTGTTTGACGAACGCCAGATACAGAACATTATTAAGGAGAGTCACTCCCAGATCGTTACCGTATCCCGGGAATTCTTTGTGATCGCCAAATCGGGTCGCCGGGAAGAGATCGAAACCCTCTATGAAGAGTTACGTCCGTATGGGATCATGCAATTTGTAAGAACGGGAAGGGTGTCGGTTTCCAAGGCTCAGATGGAGATCTCTACCCTCCTTAAAGAATTTGTACACTAGAATTAACATAACCAGAAAACACATCAGTAATGTCAAATTATTTTAATACCCTAAGCAGGGAAGAACAATTGAAACAACTTGGAGTCTGTGATTTTATGGACAGCTCTGAATTCGCAAACGGTGCCGATGCCCTTAAAGGCAAGAAAGTGGTGATCGTGGGTTGTGGTGCCCAGGGACTCAACCAGGGACTGAACATGAGAGATTCCGGACTGGATATTTCCTATGCCCTTCGCGAAGGAGCCATCAAAGAGAAACGCGCCTCCTGGCGCAATGCCACCGAAAACGGATTTACCGTTGGCACTTACGAAGAACTTATTCCGGATGCCGACCTGGTTTGTAACCTGACTCCGGACAAACAGCATACTTCCGTTGTAAAACAGGTGATGCCGCTCATGAAACAAGGAGCTGCCCTGTCGTATTCGCACGGATTTAATATTGTGGAAGAGGGGATGAAGATCAGGGAAGACCTCACCGTGATCATGGTGGCGCCAAAATGTCCGGGCTCTGAAGTACGTGAAGAGTACAAGCGCGGATTCGGGGTGCCAACCCTTATTGCGGTACACCCCGAGAACGATCCTAAGGGAGAAGGGCTGGAGCTGGCTAAAGCCTATGCTGCTGCCACCGGTGGAGACCGGGCAGGAGTGCTGCGCTCTTCTTTTGTGGCCGAAGTAAAGTCAGACCTTATGGGCGAGCAGACCATCCTGTGTGGTTTACTGCAAACCGGCTCTATCCTGAGTTTCGAGAAGATGACCGGAAAAGGCATCGATCCGGCCTACGCGGCCAAGCTTATCCAGTACGGATGGGAGACCATTACCGAAGCGCTGAAGCACGGTGGTATCACCCTGATGATGGATCGCCTGGAGCCTGCTTCCAGGGTAAAGGCCTATGAGCTTTCTGAAGAGCTTAAAACCATCATGAGGCCTCTTTTCCAAAAGCATATGGACGATATCATGAGCGGGAAATTCTCTTCGGGAATGATGGAAGACTGGGCGAATGACGATAAGGATCTGCTAACCTGGCGCAAGGCGACCGGGGAAACGGCTTTTGAGAAGACCGAGGCCGGGGCAATGAAGATCAGCGAGCAGGAGTATTTCGATCATGGAGTGCTTATGGTAGCCTTCGTTAAAAGCGGGGTGGAACTGGCTTTCGAGACCATGACCGCAGCCGGTATCAAGGCCGAATCGGCCTATTACGAATCCCTCCATGAAACTCCGCTTATAGCCAATACCATTGCCAGAAAGAAACTTTTTGAGATGAACCGGGTGATCTCGGATACGGCAGAATACGGATGTTACCTGTTCGACCATGCCTGCAAGCCCCTGTTACAGGACTTTATGGCCAAGGTGGATACCGACGTGATCGGAAAGGCATACCAGGCTCCCGCAGCACCATCAGCAGATCAGGTGGCACAGATCGACCAAACCATTCGCGCCCACCAGATCGAAAAGGTAGGAGAGAAGCTTCGTGGCTCGATGAAGGCCATGAAGAAGCTGGTTTTTGAATTTTAAAGTACACAAGCATGGCAGCAGTTTCATTTGCAATGCCGGAAATCGCTGATGTGAGAAAAGCCGCGGCTACCCTTGAGGGGGTGGCCGCGGTTACCCCTCTCATGTTGAGCAGGAGGTATTCAAGAATGTACGATTCCCGGGTTTTCCTGAAAAGGGAAGACCTCCAGGAAGTGCGTTCTTATAAGATAAGAGGGGCATATAATAAAATGAGATCGCTTACCGCTGAAGAGCGGGAACGCGGGGTGGTCTGCGCTTCTGCCGGAAATCACTCCCAGGGGGTAGCCTTTTCCTGCAGGGAACTGCGGGTAAGAGGTACCATCTTTATGCCTGCACCTACTCCCGTTCAAAAGATCGACCAGGTGCGCATGTTCGGAGAAGACCAGGTAGAGATCATCCTTGTCGGGGATACCTTTGACGATGCCTTTAAGGCTTCCATGGAATATTGCCGGGAGAACAGCAAGGTATTTGTGCATCCCTTTGACGACGATAAGGTGATCGAAGGACAGGCCACCGTAGGCCTGGAGATCCTCGAGCAAACCAAGGACCACCTGGATTATGTATTTGTTCCCGTAGGAGGTGGCGGACTGGCATCGGGTATTCTCAGTGTTTTTCACCTATTGTCGCCCAATACCCGCATCATCGGGGTGGAGCCCGAAGGGGCACCTTCCATGAAAACCTCCCTTCAGCATGGTATTAATACCGAATTGCAGGAGATCGATAAGTTTATTGACGGAGCAGCTGTTCAAAAGGTGGGCGACCGGAATTTCGATATCTGTAAGAACTTTTTATACCAGATGGTAACCGTACCCGAGGGAAGGGTATGCCAGGAGATCCTGGACCTTTACAACAAGGATGCTATCGTGGTGGAGCCTGCAGGGGCACTGACCTTATCGGCTCTTTCTCTTTTTGCGGATGAGATCCGGGGGAAGAACGTGGTTTGTGTGGTAAGCGGCAGCAATAACGATATCACCCGTACGGCAGAGATCAAGGAAAGAGCTTTGCTCTATGCCAGGTTAAAGCATTATTTTATCATACGCTTCCCCCAGCGGGCAGGCGCTTTAAAAGAATTTGTAGCCGAGATCCTCGGTCCTTCAGACGATATCACCTATTTCCAGTATGCTAAAAAGCACGCCAGGGAGAATGGTCCTGCCGTGGTAGGGATCGAACTGAAAAGTGAACAAGATCTCGACCCTCTGATTGCCAGGATGAAGGAGCATAATTTCTACGGAGATTACCTCAATAATAAACCAGACCTTTTTCAGTACCTCGTCTGAGGCTCTAACGTTTGCGTAGAAAAGTCGGCCAAAATCTTTGATTTAAAGGGAGCTATTCGCGAAATTTAGACTTTGCACGGGAGAGAGTTCCCGAGACGACCAATTAAAATTTTATTATGAAGACAGAAACCAAAAACGCTATACCGGAAGCTTTTAAAATTACCGAACCTTTACAACAGGATACCTGGCTGGTAAACGGGGAACTCAAAAAATGGGAAGGAAAAACCACAGAGGTATTTTCTACCATTTCCTCTGAAGGCGACGATACGCCTACCTTGCTGGGATCTATCCCCTATATGGGAGAACCGGAAGCCAACCTCGCCTTGGAGGCTGCCGGACGGGCTTTTGACAAGGGTAAAGGTCTGTGGCCCACCATGAAGGTGGCCGATCGGGTGGCCTGTATGGAGAAGTTCGTAAAGCAAATGGAGAAAAAGCGGGAAGAGGTGGTGAAGTACCTGATGTGGGAGATCGGGAAAACCCTTCCGGATTCGAGAAAGGAATTCGACCGTACCGTTGAATACATCTACGATACTATTGAAGATTATAAGCAACTGGACCGGGATTCGGCCAACTTTAAAAAGCGGGATGGCATCTACGCCCATATCCGCCGTGGCCCCCTGGGAATCGTATTGTGCCTGGGGCCGTATAATTACCCCCTTAACGAAACCTTTGCCCTGCTTATTCCAGCCCTGATCATGGGGAATACCGCCATCTTTAAACCTGCAAAACACGGAGTACTCCTTATCAGTCCGTTGCTGGAAGCTTTTAAGACCAGTTTTCCGAGAGGGGTGGTCAACATCGTTTACGGCAGGGGCAGGGAAGTGGCCGCTCCCATCATGCGTTCCGGACGCATCGATGTGCTCGCCCTTATCGGGAACAGTAAATCGGCTGTGGCCCTTCAGGATCAGCACCCGTATAAGAACCGTCTTCGACTGGTACTGGGCCTTGAGGCCAAGAACCCGGCCATCGTTCTGCCGGACGCCGATCTTGACCTGACCATAGACGAGTGTATTTCCGGTACCCTTTCCTTTAACGGACAGCGGTGTACGGCTCTGAAACTGGTGTATGTGCATGAGGAGATCGCCGAGGAGTTTAACCGCAGGTTTGCGGAGAGGGTCGATCAGCTCAGGTTCGGAAACCCCTGGGAAGAAGGGGTACAGCTTACCCCACTTCCGGAACCCGGAAAGCCTGATTACATCAAGGAGCTTATTGACGATGCCAAAAAGCACGGAGCAAAGATCCTGAACAAGAAGGGTGGAAAGAAATCTGCCAACTATATCTATCCCGCCGTACTTTATCCGGTTAACAAGGATATGCGGGTGTATGCAGAAGAGCAGTTTGGCCCGGTGATCCCGGTGATCCCCTTTAAGGAGATCGATGAGCCTATCAATGATATTGCCGACTCCAACTACGGGCAGCAGGTAAGTCTGTTCGGAAAGGATATCCGTACCCTGGCGCCCCTTATCGACACCCTGGTGAACCTGGTGTGCAGGGTAAACCTGAACAGTTCGTGTCAGCGTGGCCCTGATGTGTATCCTTTTACCGGTCGTAAAGACTCGGCCGTGAGTACCTTGAGCGTGCACGATGCGCTGAGGTCGTTCTCGATCCGGACTTTCGTGGCCTCCAAGGATACGGAATACAACAACAGGATCCTAAACGACCTGCTGGGCAGCAAGGCCTCGAACTTTGTGAGCACGGATTATATTTTGTAGTGAGGGGTGATGCGAGATGTGTGATGAGTGAAGTGTGAAGTGTGAGGGCGTGATGTGTGATGTGTGATGTGTGATGCGTGATGAGTGATGTGTGATGCGTGATGCGTGATGAGGGATGAGTGAAGTGTGAGGGCGTGATGTGTGATGTGTTAGGCGAGCTGCGTGGTGAGTGATGTGTGAAGCGAGATGAGTGAAGGAGCAAATTTACCTGCTAGCAGGCAGGGGTGAAAAGTGCCGAAGCTGGTAGCGACTGCAACCATCTATAATTTATCATCAATAATCTATAATTCCCGACTTCGTACTTTCGTGCCCTCCATTAAGGAGATCGCCACGTCGCTCCGCTCCTCGCGAAGACGACCTGGTTTATAATTTCATGCCCGACAGCCCTTCAAGTCTGAAATTGATAATGGAGGAGGAGCAAAGGAGCGAAGGAGTGAAGGAGTGAAGGAGGGTAGTCCTGAAACTAGTAGAATTCCATCCAACTATAATTTATCATCGATAATCTATAATCCTTTGTCTCGTGCCTGTATTAAGGAGATTGCCACATCAGGGCAAAGCCCTGACTCGCAATGACGTGTTCATTCCCCATTCACAATTAATTGAACATCCCTAAATAGTGTTGACCGGTTTTTGACTTAAATTTTCATTATTAAAAATAGTGATTACTTCCCGTTCTTCTTTCTTTGTATGTTGACATTGCTGTTTAAATAAAGAAGGAGGAGTTC
>NZ_JAINZT010000008.1 GCF_020166515.1 Robertkochia flava
CCGAACTCCTCCTTCTTTATTTAAACAGCAATGTCAACATACAAAGAAAGAAGAACGGGAAGTAATCACTATTTTTAATAATGAAAATTTAAGTCAAAAACCGGTCAACACTATTTAGGGATGTTCAGTGATAGGTGAGGCTTGAAGAGTGATGCTTGAAGAGTGATGTGGGAAGAGTGAAGTGGGAAGAGTGAAGTGGGAAGAGTGAGGAGTGAGGAGTGAAGAGTGAAGAGTGAAGAGTGAAGAGTGAAGAGTGAAGAGTGAAGAGTGGTTAGTGGTTAATGGGGAGTCGTTAAGAGTGAAGAGTGGAGAGTGATGAGTGTTGGGAAATGAAGGGTGTTTCAGGGAATATTAAAGGTATTTGGGGTGCCTTGGGTGTCCTTTTGGAAGGGGTTGGAGCAGGGCTTTCTTCTTTTTGTAGGGAGGAGGTAGCTTATGAAAGTAAGGGGCTGCGTATGACTTCCCCTTAGCCGGAGAAACTAAAGGTCGTCCGAAAATGGTGGCTTTTTAGGGGACCGAAGAGGTGTCTTTGTTGGAGTTGCGTCTGAAGAGGTTATTGTGGTGTCCCGGGCACAAAAAAAAGCGCCCCTGAGGTCGCTTTTTTTGTTATCGTGGCTCCAGCAGGAATGCGCTGGGGTAGCTTCTTTTTATTTCCATGAGCTTTCGGTCGGCTTCCAGGCGGGTTCTGAACCTTCCTACCCGTACCTTGTAGTTGGGGAGTTCAAAGCTGATGTCGGCCTTCCAGTCTTCGAAATCTTCACGAAACTCCTTTAAAACCTCTTTAGCCTCATCGAGGGTGCCGTTGTAGATCTGTATCCTGTAGAGGGTGGCTTCCTCGTTTTGGAACATGTCTTTTTTGGCCTCCAACAGTTTATCTATCTTCGGGTCTTGCTTAATGTTGATTTTGCCCTTGGTTATTGTTGGATTTACTCCTTGTTGGGCAGAGGAAATTCCTACACAGCAAAGCATGGTAAATATGCTGATCACGATCGTTTTTCCGGTTAAAAATCTCATAATGAATGGGGTTTTGTGCAAAAATAAACCTTATTGTTTTACAGGCCTAAAAAACTAATTTAGAATTATTATAAATTAATAATTAACAGAACACTAAGATTTCCCAAATAAAGTCAATGTCGTATTTTTGTGCCTGATTTTGAAATAGCGGTTTCTCACTGTGTTTGAAGTGAAAAAACCGTGCCAATTAAAGATAGAAAATTTAAGGTTTCAATATGAAAAAGGTGATACACCGTAATTCTGCATTGAGAATTCTAGGTATTGGTTTAGCGTTATTCTTTTCGTTTTCAACTACCCTAACAGCCCAGGAGGGCGATCCAGCTGCCGGTAAAGGCCTGTTTAATACCTATTGTGCTGCCTGCCATAACCTGGACAGGAACATGACCGGGCCTGCTCTTAGAGGAGTGGGAGATAAGTATGAGCGCGAGTGGCTGTACGAATGGATTAAGAACAGCCAGGCGTTGATAAAATCCGGGGACGATCAGGCGGTTGCTTTGTGGGATCAGTATCAGCCTTCTGTGATGACGGCATTTCCTCAGCTTTCTAATGAGGATATAGATAATATTATCGCTTATACCATGCAGCCTAAGGAGGAGCCTAAGGCTGATGTAGCGGCCGGAGCTCAGGCTCCTGTGCAAGGCGGAGGCGGAGTTGGTAACGAGGTGATCCTCGCTGCCCTGGCTCTTGTTTTCGGTATGTTGGTTGTAATGCTGTTCCTGGTCAATAAGACCTTGCGCAGGATTGCAGAAGCTAACGGTGTTGAATTTGCCGTAGCGGAAGAAGAAAAGCGACTTCCATTGTGGAAGGCTTTTGTTCAGAATCAGTTCCTGGTTCTTGTTACTGCTATCTTCCTGCTCTTGGGTGGGGCGTATTTCGCCTATGGCTACCTGATGCAGGTAGGTGTTGACCAGGGGTATATGCCGGTTCAGCCTATCCATTACTCTCACAGAATTCACGCAGGTGAGAATGAGATCGACTGTAAGTACTGTCACTCTTCAGCCCGGGTGTCTAAGCATTCCGGAATTCCTTCCTTGAATATCTGTATGAACTGTCATAAGAATATCGTGGAAGTATCTCCTGAGACTGCTACCGCAGAATATTCCAAGGAGTTTTACGATGCCGAGATCCAGAAGCTTTACAAGGCTGTTGGTTGGGATATGAATACCCAGTCCTATTCAGGAGAGACTCAGCCGGTGAAGTGGGTGAGAATTCACAACCTTCCGGATTTCGCATATTTCAATCACTCTCAGCACGTAAGTGTAGCAGGTATCGAGTGTCAGAAGTGTCACGGTCCTGTTGAGGAGATGGAGGTAATGTACCAGTACTCTCCGCTTACTATGGGGTGGTGTATTAACTGCCACAGGGAAACTAACGTGAAGATGGAGGGTAATGAATATTACGAGAAGATTCACGAAGAGTTGTCTAAAAAATACGGTGTGGATAAGCTTACGGCAGCCCAGATGGGTGGTCTTGAGTGTGGAAAATGCCACTACTAAAAAAAATAGAACCTGTGGTCGGTGAGCGAAAATTTCAAGATCACGGGTTTTTGTGTGGGATGCGAGTCCCGGTTTTAAAATAGAATATATCAGGCCCGAAAGGGTGGTTTAAATCAGTAATATAATAACATGGCATCAAACAAAAAATACTGGAAAAGTGTTGAAGAGCTTAACCCTAACAGCTCTGTTGTAGAAACGCTTAAACAGAATGAGTTTGTTGAAGAGATCCCGGTAGATGAATTTTTAGGGGACAAGGAGTCTTTGGCTTCCTCTTCTACCACGCGTAGGGATTTCCTTAAATACGTTGGTTTCAGTACAGCTGCAGCTTCACTGGCAGCCTGTGAGGGGCCGGTTAAAAAGTCTATTCCTTATGTAGTGCAGCCTGAGGAGATCGTTCCCGGGGTGGCTAACTACTATGCGACGCACATCGCAGATGGTTTTGATTTTGCCTCTGTGCTTATCAAGACCCGTGAAGGGCGTCCGATCAAGGTGGAAAACAACAAGGAGGCGAAAGCAGGAGCCGGAGCGAATGCCAGGGTTCATGCGTCTGTACTTGGGTTGTACGACAGCAAGAGGGTGCAGGGGCCAAAAGCAAACGGTTCTTATGTGGATTGGGATGAGATTGATGCCAGGACCATGGAGGCTGTTAAGGCTGCCCAGGCTTCAGGAAAGCAGATCGTATTCCTTACCCAGACCTTTGCCAGTCCGTCTACTGCGAAGCTCGTTGCTGATTTCAAGGCGATGTATTCCAATACCCGCCATGTAATATATGATGCTGTTTCTGAGGAGGCAGCTGTTAAGGCTTTCCAGTCGAAGTACGGAATGCGCGCCATGGCAGATTACGATTTCTCCAAAGCGGAGATGATCGTTTCTTTCGGAGCCGATTTCCTTGGAGACTGGCAAGGTGGCGGATACGACAGCGGTTATGCTAAAGGGCGTATTCCTGAGCATGGCAAAATGTCTCGTCACGTACAGTTTGAATCTAACATGACCTTATCGGGTTCTAATGCCGATAAGCGAGTGCCTGTATCTCCTGCGCAGCTTAAGGTTGCAATGGCGAAGTTCTATGGATATCTCAATGGAACCTCGGTTTCAGGGGAGCTACCTGAAATGGTGGATGCTGCGGTTAAGAATGCAGCTGCCCAGGTTAAAGCTGCCGGTGCCAAGGCTGTTGTGGTAACAGGAATTAAAGATGTTAATGCCCAGGCCCTGGCTCAGGATATCAATGAAATGCTGGGTAGTGCTGCCTTTGATGCCGCGCAGCCGAAGCTTACCCGTCAGGGTAACGCCGCTCAGATGGCTTCATTGGTGGAGGATATGGCAGCCGGAAAAGTTGGGGTGTTGGTTGCTGTAGGGGTAAACCCTGCATATACCCTGCCTAATGCGGCTCAGTTCGCCGAAGGCATGAAGAGCGTAGGACACAGTGTTGTGTTCTCGCAAAAGGAAGATGAAACTGCCGTTCTGGCAAATTATATAGCGGCTGCGCCTCACTACCTCGAGTCATGGGGGGATGTAGAGATCAAAAAAGGTCACTACGGATTAATGCAGCCTGCCATTCGTCCGCTGTTCAATACGCGTCAGTTTCAGGATGCGCTCTTGAAGTGGATGGGGAGTTCTGAAAATTATTACAGCTATATCAGGAATAACTGGGAAACTTCTGTTCTCGGAGGCGCTGCCTGGAATAAGGCATTGCACGACGGGGTGTTTACCTCGACTGCAACCGTAACCGAGGAAGTGGTTGCAGAAACTGAAGGAGATGTTTCGGAAGAAGCGGCTTCAGTGGCGGCTACGGGAGTAACAGCGGCAAGAGCACTTGCATCTGCTGCCCAGGAAGGTATGGCGCTTGTTTTATACAGCAAAACCGGAATGGGAGACGGGCAACAGGCGAATAACCCCTGGTTGCAGGAGTTTCCTGATCCAATTACCCGGGTTTCCTGGGATAACTACCTGACCGTTTCTCAGGCAGATGCTAAGGCATTAGGACTGGAGAACTGGAATGTAGCCAACGGTGGATTAAACGGTAGTTATGCAAAGGTTACCGTGAACGGAGTGAGTATCGATAAGGTGCCGGTTGTGATTCAGCCGGGTCAGGCCAAGGGTACTGCAGGTCTTTCTTTCGGGTACG
This sequence comes from Robertkochia flava, assembly GCF_020166515.1. Taxonomy (GTDB): domain Bacteria; phylum Bacteroidota; class Bacteroidia; order Flavobacteriales; family Flavobacteriaceae; genus Robertkochia; species Robertkochia flava. The sequence continues at coordinate 4,636 of NZ_JAINZT010000008.1, forward strand.
GTCGTACCTCAGGAATGAAGACAGAGATGCAGACCGGGGTGAATGCCTTTGCACTCTACAATGAATTTAATGATGTGCAAAGCGTGACCATCGAAAAGGTGGCCGGAGAGCACGAATTTGCCTGCGTGCAGCTGCACAATACCCTGATGGGTAGAGGTGATATCGTTAAGGAGACTACCCTGGAGATCTTCAATACCAAGGATGCCAGCGAGTGGAATCACCAGCCTCAGGTGTCTTTGAATCACGAGGAAGTGGATGCCGTATCGGTAGACCTTTGGAGTGAGTTTGACAGGTCTGTAGGTCATCATTTCAATCTTTCTATCGACCTTAACGCCTGTACCGGTTGTGGTGCGTGTGTTATTGCCTGTCACGCAGAGAACAACGTTCCTGTAGTTGGTAAGGCAGAGGTGCGTAAGTCAAGAGATATGCACTGGTTGAGAATTGACCGTTACTACTCTGCTGAAGAAACTTTTGAAGGGGATAACGAGACTAAGGAAAATATGAGCGGACTGGGAGATTCGTTGAGCACCTTCGGAGAAATGGAGGCTGCTTCTGAGAATCCGCAGGTAGCGTTCCAGCCGGTAATGTGTCAGCACTGTAACCACGCTCCCTGTGAGACCGTGTGTCCTGTGGCTGCAACTTCACACGGACGTCAGGGTCAGAACCATATGGCCTATAACCGTTGTGTGGGTACCCGTTACTGTGCGAACAACTGTCCTTACAAAGTGCGTCGATTTAACTGGTTCCTTTACAATAACAACGACGAGTTTGATTTCCATATGAATGACGATCTCGGTAAGATGGTTCTTAACCCGGATGTGACTGTAAGGTCCAGAGGGGTTATGGAAAAATGTTCTATGTGTATCCAGAAGACGCAGAAGACCATTCTTGATGCCAAGCGTGAAGGACGTGTGGTAAAAGATGGAGAATTCCAGACAGCATGTTCTGCAGCTTGTTCAAGCGGAGCTATGGTCTTTGGAGATATTAATGATAAGGAAAGTAAAGTTGCTGAACTGAAGGAAAGTGACCGTATGTATCACCTGTTAGAGCATGTTGGGACAAAACCTAATGTATTCTATCACGTGAAGGTTAGAAATACTCAGGAAGCTTAAATATTAAATAACACTAGAAACAATTATATAAGGATATGGCGTCGCATTACGAAGCACCTATACGTAAACCCCTTGTAACCGGGGAGAAGTCTTACCACGATGTGTCGGTAGAGGTAGCTGCTCCGGTAGAAGGAAGAGCTAATAAGCAATGGTGGATTGTTTTTTCGATCTCTCTTGTTGCCTTTCTTTGGGGGTTAGGTTGTATAATTTATACGGTATCAACCGGTATTGGTACCTGGGGTCTTAATAAAACCGTTGGCTGGGCCTGGGATATCACCAACTTCGTTTGGTGGGTAGGTATCGGTCACGCAGGAACCCTGATCTCGGCAGTACTGCTGCTGTTCCGCCAGAAATGGAGAATGGCTATTAACAGGTCTGCAGAGGCAATGACTATTTTCTCGGTAGTGCAGGCAGGTTTGTTCCCGATTATTCACATGGGTCGTCCATGGTTGGGTTATTGGGTACTCCCGATCCCGAACCAGTTTGGTTCGCTTTGGGTAAACTTTAACTCTCCTCTGCTTTGGGACGTATTTGCGATCTCTACCTACCTTTCGGTATCATTGGTATTCTGGTGGACCGGTCTTCTTCCTGACTTCGCTATGATCCGCGACAGGGCCGTGCGACCTTTTCAGAAAAAGATCTACAGCCTGGTGAGTTTTGGATGGAGCGGCCGTGCAAAAGACTGGCAGCGTTTCGAAGAGGTGTCGCTGGTACTTGCAGGTCTTGCTACCCCGCTGGTACTTTCGGTACACACCATCGTATCGTTTGACTTTGCTACTTCGGTAATTCCCGGATGGCACACCACGATCTTCCCTCCGTACTTCGTTGCAGGGGCGATCTTCTCCGGATTTGCCATGGTAAACACCCTTCTTATCATTATGAGAAAGGTATGTAACCTGGAAGATTATATCACCGTACAGCATATCGAGCTTATGAACATCGTGATCATGATCACAGGTTCTATCGTTGGATGTGCCTATATCACTGAGTTATTCATCGCCTGGTACTCAGGGGTGGAATACGAGCAGTACGCATTCCTTAACAGGGCTACAGGACCTTACTGGTGGGCGTACTGGAGTATGATGACGTGTAACGTGTTTTCTCCACAGTTCATGTGGTTTAAGAAACTGCGTACCAGCATCATGTTCTCGTTCTTTATCTCTATCGTGGTAAACATCGGGATGTGGTTCGAGCGTTTCGTAATTATCGTTACCTCCCTGCACAGAGACTACCTTCCATCTTCATGGACCATGTTCTCTCCGACCTTTGTTGACATCGGGATCTTTGTTGGAACCATCGGTTTCTTCTTCGTACTGTTCCTGTTGTATGCGAGAACGTTCCCTGTAATTGCTCAGGCCGAGGTTAAAACCATCCTGAAATCTTCAGGAGAACGCTATAAGAGACTTAGAGAATCCGGGCAAACCCTGAGTGGAACCGGAATGGATAAAAGAACGGCAGTTTACGCCAATGAGGTAATTGAAGATACCGATAACGATGATTTGGCCGGAAAGGCTGAAAATTAAAAAAGATAACCTATGGCTTCAAAAGTTATTCAAGCACTATACAACGATGACGACGTACTGATGTCTGCCGTGAAACGCGTAAAGGCAGAGCGTCATCACATCGAAGAGATATACACTCCTTTTCCGGTTCACGGGCTGGATAAGGCGATGGGGCTGGCACCGACAAGAATTGCCATCACTTCCTTTCTTTACGGATGTGTGGGTCTTACAGTAGCCATCACCATGATGAACTTTATCATGATCCAGGACTGGCCTCAGGATATCGGGGGAAAACCCAGTTTCAGTTATCTTGAAAACATGCCGGCTTTTGTTCCGATCATGTTTGAGTTAACGGTATTCTTCGCGGCCCACCTTATGGTGATCACCTTCTACCTGAGAAGTAGAATGTGGCCTTTCAAGGAAGCGGAAAATCCTGATGTGAGAACAACAGATGATCACTTCCTTATGGAGGTGGCCCTTCACGATAATGAAGATCAATTAAAGGCACTCTTGGTGGAAACCGGGGCTGTGGAAGTAAAAATTACTGAAAAGCATTAATTAGTCGTAATGAGAATTATTAGCAAAATAGCAATTGTTTTAAGTGCGGTTGTTTTGGTTTCCTGCCAGAATAAAACGCAACCTAATTATCAGTTCATGCCTAATATGTATGAATCAGTAGGGTATGAAACCTATCAGGAGAGCGAAGCCTTCAGAAACGGTAAGGAAGGACAATTGCCGGTGGAAGGAACTATCCCGAGAGGGTTTGACGTGTACGAATACGAAAATACCCTTGAGGATTACGCCCTTGCAAAAGCAAACCTGACCAGCCCGCTGGACTCTTTGAGTGCAGAGGATAACCTGAAAACAGGGAAGGAACTTTACAATATCTACTGTGCCGTTTGCCATGGTACCAAAGGAAATGGTAAAGGTATTCTGGTAGAGCGTGAAAAGATCCTTGGGGTTCCGAGTTACGACGATGCAGGACGTGCCATTACCGAGGGTAGTGTGTACCACGTAATCAACTACGGATTGAACTCTATGGGTTCCTATGCGAATCAGTTGAATCAGACCGAGCGTTGGCAGGTGGCTGAATATGTAATGCAGCTGAAAAAAGATTTAGAAAAATAATATCAACTATCAATAAGAAGATTCAGGATATGTATACGTTTTCAAACAGATTAAGAACAGCAGCTTTCGTACTAATGATAGTTGGTGCTCTTGGATTGGTGTATGGATTTTTTGCCGCGCCTTCTACCGAAGCAGAAGCCATGGCCATGGTAGCTGATGCCCACCACGGTGAAGATCATGGAGCTGCCACCACCCATGCAGCAGAAGGGGAAGCTTCTCACGGGGAGGCACATGCAGAACAGGCGCATGGCGAAGAAGCGCATGGCGCTGAAACCCATGAAGAAGAGCATGGAAGCAATCACGGGGAACACCTGCTGCATCAATTGCAAAACAAGCCCTGGGCTGCCTTGTATGTAAGTGCGTTTTTCTTCATGATGATCTCTTTGGGAGTGCTGGCATTTTATGCCATCCAAAGGGCTGCGCAGGCAGGATGGTCTCCGGTACTTTTCCGGGTGATGGAGGGAATTACCTCTTACCTGGTTCCGGGTGCACTGATCGTATTTGTTATCCTGGTACTTTCCGGGTTGCACATGAATCACCTCTTTGTATGGATGGATCCTGAGGTAGTAGCTCACGATGCGCTTATCCAGGGGAAATCCGGATATCTGAACGTGCCTTTCTTCCTGGTCAGAGCACTGATCTATATCGGAGGCTGGGGTGCTTACCAGTATTTCTCCAGAAAGTTCTCTGTGGCCCAGGACACCGCTTCAGACGATAGTAACTTTAAAAAGAATTTCCGTATCTCAGCAGGATTCCTTGTGTTCTTCCTGGTGTCAGAATCGATGATGTCATGGGACTGGATCATGAGTGTTGATCCGCACTGGTTCTCAACCCTGTTTGGATGGTACGTATTTGCAAGTATGTTCGTTTCCGGTATCACTGTGATCGCCATGATCACGATCTACCTGAAATCTAAGGGATACCTTGAATTCGTGAACGACAGCCATATCCATGACCTTGCCAAGTTCATGTTTGGGGTGAGTATCTTCTGGACCTACCTGTGGTTCTCACAGTTCATGCTGATCTGGTATTCCAATATCCCGGAAGAGGTTACCTATTTCGTAACCCGTATCGAAGACTATAAACTGCCATTCTTCGGAATGCTGGTGATGAACTTTATCTTCCCGCTGCTGATCCTGATGAACAGTGATTACAAGCGTCTGAACTGGTTCGTTATCATGGCCGGTATCGTGATCCTGATGGGGCACTATGTGGATATCTTCAATATGATCATGCCTGCTACCGTAGGAGACCAGTGGTTTATCGGAATTGCAGAGATCAGTGGCGTGCTATTCTTTGCCGGGTTGTTTATCTTTGTGGTATTCAATGCCCTTACAAAAGCACCCTTATTGGCTAAGAGGAACCCATATATAGAAGAAAGTAAGCACTTTCACTACTAATTAATTATTAAAAAGTAAACGGGAGAATTAAAATGACGGCATTTTTAACAATAATAGTTCTTGTACTTGTAGCCATTGCGATCTGGCAAATGACGAAGATTTTTGAACTTTCTCAGGTGAAATCTGAGAAGTCAGAGGTGGCCAACGACAAAGACAACAAGCTGAACGGTTACCTGATGTTCGGGTTCCTTGTGTTTATCTATCTTCTTACCATCATTTCTTTCTGGAAATGGGGAGACAAGATCCTGGGTACTCCTGCTTCAGAACACGGTTCGGAATACGATAACCTGATGTATATCTCAATGGCCCTGATCTTCTTTGTACAGATCATCACCCAGGCGCTGTTGCATTATTTTGCATTTAAATATCACGGAAAAAAAGGTCAAAAAGCCTTATTTTATGCAGACAACGACAAACTCGAATTTATCTGGACCATCATTCCGGTGATCACCCTTGCCGGATTGATCCTGTATGGTCTCTACACATGGACCAACCTGATGGATATCGATGAAGAAGAGGGAGATCCGATCATTATAGAGCTTTATGCCCAGCAATTTAACTGGAAGGCGCGATACGCCGGAGCCGATAATGTGCTTGGTGATGCTAACGTAAGATTGATTGAGATCGATAAAAATAATGTTCTGGGAATTGACGAAACCGATCCTTATGCCAAGGATGATGTGGTTTCTCAAACAGAATTGCATTTGCCTGTAGGACGTAAAGTGATCTTTAAGATGCGTTCTCAGGACGTATTGCACTCGGCTTATATGCCTCATTTCAGAGCGCAGATGAACTGTGTGCCCGGGATGATTACCCAATTTTCCTTTACACCTACTGTAACTACTGAAGAGATGCGTGCAGACCAGGGAATGCAAAGCAAAGTGCAGAACATTAATCAGCTAAGAGCAGAGAGAAGAGCGAATGGAGAAGATGTAGATTCATGGGAATTTGATTACGTGCTTTTATGTAACAAGATCTGTGGATCATCTCACTACAACATGCAGATGAAGATCGTAGTGGAGGAAGAGGAAGAGTTTAACGCCTGGATGGAGGCTCAGCAGACCTTCGGAGAGCAAATGGCGTCAGCTCAGTAATTAGCTATTAAAAAGAAAAAAAATTAAAACGAATTAAAGATTATGTCAGCAACAGCAGCACACGCACACGCAGAAGATCACGCGCACGATCACGGGCATCATCATAAGGAGACTTTCGTCACAAAGTATATTTTTAGTCAGGATCACAAGATGATCTCCAAGCAATACCTGATCACCGGTCTTATCATGGGGGTTATCGGTATCGCAATGTCATTGCTTTTCAGAATGCAATTGGCCTGGCCTGGAGAATCGTTCAAGGTTTTCGAACTGCTTTTGGGTGACTGGGCTCCTGACGGGGTGATGGATCCTAATATTTACCTGGCTTTGGTAACCATCCACGGTACCATCATGGTATTCTTTGTACTTACTGCCGGTTTGAGTGGTACCTTCAGTAACCTGCTTATTCCCCTTCAGATCGGAGCGAGGGATATGGCCTCAGGATTCCTGAATATGGTATCTTACTGGTTGTTCTTCCTGTCGAGTGTGATCATGGTGATCTCTCTTTTTGTGGAAGCAGGACCTGCGGCTGCGGGTTGGACCATTTACCCTCCGCTTAGTGCATTGCCGCAAGCTCAGGGTGGTTCCGGAATGGGTATGACACTTTGGTTGGTCTCTATGGCCATCTTTATTGCTTCGTCTCTGCTGGGATCCCTGAACTATATTGTAACGGTGCTCAACCTGAGAACCAAAGGAATGACCATGACAAGATTGCCCCTTACCATCTGGGCCTTCTTTATCACCGCTGTTATCGGGGTAGTTTCTTTCCCGGTACTGCTCTCTGCAGCCTTACTGCTGATCATGGACAGAAGTTTTGGTACCTCATTCTTCCTTTCGGATATCTTTATCCAGGGAGAAGCACTGCACTATCAGGGAGGTTCTCCTGTATTGTTCGAACACCTTTTCTGGTTCCTCGGACACCCTGAAGTATATATCGTATTATTACCTGCGTTAGGTATCACCTCCGAAATTATTGCGACCAATTCCAGAAAGCCTATTTTCGGATACAGGGCGATGGTAGCTTCGATCCTTGCGATCGCGTTTCTTTCGACCATCGTTTGGGGGCACCATATGTTCGTATCTGGTATGAATCCTTTCCTCGGTTCGGTATTTACCTTTACCACCTTGTTGATCGCGATCCCATCGGCTGTAAAAGCATTTAACTATATCACGACCTTATGGAAGGGAAATCTTCAGATGAACCCTGCCATGCTATTCTCCATTGGTCTGGTGTCTACCTTTATTACAGGTGGTCTTACCGGGATCATCCTTGGAGACAGTGCACTGGATATTAACGTACACGACACCTATTTTGTGGTTGCTCACTTCCACCTTGTAATGGGTATTTCAGCCCTTTACGGACTGTTTGCAGGAGTGTACCACTGGTTCCCTAAGATGTTTGGTAGAATGATGAATAAGAATCTTGGATACGCTCATTTCTGGATCACTGCGATCTGTGCTTACGGGGTGTTCTTCCCGATGCACTTCGTGGGAATGGCAGGTGTTCCAAGACGTTACTATACCAACACGGCATTCCCGATGTTTGACGACCTTACCGATGTACAGGTGGTAATGACGGTATTTGCCATCATCGCCGGGTTTGCACAGTTATTCTTTGTTTACAACTTCGTAAGAAGCATTTTCTACGGACAGAAGGCTCCTCAGAACCCATGGGGATCAAATACCATGGAATGGACTACTCCTGTAGAGCATATCCACGGAAACTGGCCGGGAGAGATTCCTCACGTACACAGATGGGCTTATGATTATTCTAAGACCAGAGAAGACGGGGAATACGTAATTCCAGGTCAGGACTTTGTTCCGCAAACGGTTCCGTTGCAGGATAAGGAAGAAGAACTGAATCACTAAAGATCTTTTTATATAAAATAAAAGGCCTCCAATTTGGAGGCCTTTTATTTTTCTAACCGGTTTCATCGGTACCTTTTGTTCGGTACTAAGAGTAGTGGAATTCTGTTTTTCGGAGAGAGCATCCGGAGCAATGTTAGATCTCCTATTGTTCTATGATCTCAACCAGTTCCACACGTTCGGTAAGTTCGCCATCTTCAAACTTTTCTTCCATGATCAAGCCAACTCCGGGAGCATAGTATTTTAATTCATATTCTCCTGGTTCCAAAGCAGTATAGTCTTTTGTTACCAGGCAATTGCTGTAAGAACCCAGGCCAATGGTAACTTCTTCGTTGAGGGCAATAACTTCAGCCTCATCTTCTGCTTCCCCTTCATAATATTCCTGGTAGTACCTTTGCCCGACTTCAGGATTGGCAGGAAGCCAGTATCCGGGTAAGGCTCCATCTACTCCCGCTTCCCAGGCACCGTCATTATCGAGAAAATTTCCGTCTTCATCATAGTTGTCCACTTCTTCCCCGAAATACCAAAGGTTTCCACTGTCATCCTGGGCTAGCCAATCATCCGTATCCTCAATTAATATATCATCAAGATATACTTTATCATTCTGGATAATACAGGTAACCCCATTCACCACCCTGGTGGTATTCAGGCGTTCCAGCCGGATCTCCTCTTCAGGCTCTTCGCCAATTTCTCCGCCTTCATAAACATATATGTCATCTTCAGAAGGTCCGTAAAATATGTTGGTGATGCTTAAGGGGTCAGAAAATTGGTCTTCACTAAATGCGGGTAGGTTTTCCGGGAGTTCATCACCGGAATCCATGTCCGGAGTGTCGTCGTCATTTGAACAGCCAAACAGGAGTAAAGCCGCCATAAGGGTCGTGCATACAGTTCTCATGATCTCAAGGTTTTAGTGTATAAATTGATCTTTGTTTTGTAGTGCAGGCCAGAAATTAACAAGCCTAACGCTACAAGGTAGTCATGAATGGTGTGTAAAAAACTGACGCAGCGTACTTTACAAAAAAAAACCCGCAGAAAGGACTTCTGCGGGTTTTTATTTATAATAAAAAAATGAATTAGTATCGGTAATACTCCGGTTTAAACGGACCTTCCACTTCTACTCCGATGTATTCTGCCTGATCCTTTTTAAGTTCGGTTAGCTCTACTCCGATCTTTTCCAGGTGGAGTTTAGCAACCTTCTCATCGAGGTGTTTTGGCAACATATACACTTTGTTCTCATACTTGTCAGCGTGGTTCCAGAGCTCGATCTGGGCCAGGGTCTGGTTGGTGAAGGAGTTACTCATCACAAAGCTTGGGTGGCCGGTGGCACATCCAAGGTTTACCAGGCGTCCTTCGGCCAGGAGAATGATATCGTTACCATTCACATTGTATTTGTCTACCTGAGGCTTGATGTTAATATGAGTGTTGCCGTGGTTTTGTTTGAGCCAGGCTACATCGATCTCATTATCAAAATGACCAATATTACAAACGATGGTCTTGTCTTTCATGGCCTCGAAGTGCTCTCCGCGAACGATGTCCTTGTTCCCGGTAGTGGTGATAACGATGTCTGCTTTTGCAACAACCGTTTCAAGGCGTTTAACCTCATAACCGTCCATCGCAGCCTGCAGGGCACAGATCGGATCGATCTCGGTAACGGTAACGATGGATCCGGCACCTCTGAAAGAGGCAGCGGTTCCTTTTCCAACATCGCCGTAACCGCATACTACAACGCGTTTTCCGGCAAGCATAACGTCTGTTGCTCTTCGGATCGCATCTACGGCACTTTCACGGCATCCGTATTTGTTGTCGAACTTGGATTTGGTCACCGAGTCGTTCACATTGATGGCCGGCATAGGCAGGGTGCCTTTATTCATGCGCTCGTAGAGCCTGTGAACTCCGGTAGTGGTTTCCTCTGATAGTCCCTTCACCCCCGAAGCGAGTTCAGGATAACGGTCGAGAACCATATTGGTAAGGTCTCCTCCGTCGTCGAGGATCATATTTAAAGGCTCCCGATCTTCCCCGAAGAAAAGGGTTTGTTCGATACACCAGTCAAATTCTTCTTCTGTCATTCCCTTCCAGGCATAAACCGGTATGCCTGCTGCAGCGATGGCTGCCGCGGCATGGTCCTGCGTAGAGAAGATGTTACAGGAACTCCAGGTAACTTCTGCACCCAAAGCCACAAGGGTCTCGATAAGAACTGCGGTCTGAATGGTCATATGCAGACATCCGGCGATGCGCGCTCCTTTCAGTGGCTGTTCCTCCTTGTATTCCTCTCTAAGGGCCATAAGACCCGGCATTTCTGCTTCGGCAAGCTCAATTTCCTTTCGGCCGTATTCAGCCAGACTGATGTCTTTAACTTTATAAGGCAGGTAAGGAATAGTTTTGGTACTCATATTACTTTGTTATTTTTACGTTCCTAAACAGGGTTTAACCGCACAAAACAATGCTGGTTTCCCTGGAATTTTTACGGCCACAAAGGTACGCAATAACTTTAAGAAAAAAATGCCTCTTTTTAAAACTATAACAGTAAGCAATACCACTAAGGTTCTGATTTGGAAGATAGAAGAAGGTCTGGAGGCACTCGAGCGTGGGGTAACGCTTACCGAAAATTGCCGCCTGCGATTGGCCGGGATGAAGTCTGAGATCCATCAGCGGGGATTTCTCAGTGTGAGGCATCTGTTAAAAGCTGCCGGTTATACCAGTCATGATCTTTTTTATGACCTTCAGGGACGTCCCCACCTTAGAGACGGCAGGCATATCTCTATAACCCATTCCTTTACCTTTTCGGGGATCATCATCAGCGATGAACCCGTAGGTATCGATATAGAAAAACAGCGGTCAAAGATCGGTCGTATCGCTTCCAAGTTTATCGATTATGAATTCGGTTTTCTGGATACCACCCAGGTGCGGGAGCTTACCGTGGTATGGTGTATAAAGGAAAGCCTCTATAAATTATTTGCCACCGAAGGGCTCAGCTTCCGGGAGCATACCCGGGTTATACCCTTTACGCTGGATGACCACCGGGCCAAGGCCTGGGTAAAATACAAGGGGAAAATGGAGAAGTACCACCTTGAGTATGCCGAATTTGATGGATTTACCGCATCCTGGGCCCTCAGGGATCGCACAAAACAGTAATTAAAAGAACTTATGAAGATCTCAGTAGAACTTACCCTGACTCCCCTGCAGGACGATTTTGAGCCGGCCATTATTGAATTCATCAGGAGGCTGAGGGCGTCCGGACTTACCGTCCTGGAAAATCCATTGAGCACCCAGGTTTATGGCGAATATGATCAGGTGATGGAGGTAATGCAAAAGGAAATAAAATCTGCCCTGGAAATGATAGATAAGGGATTGTTATACATGAAGATCGTTAAATCTGACCGCAGCGACTATGAGCCGCATTTTTGAATTACTTTTAGCTCCTTACCAGGGGGTGCCGGTACATCTGATACTTCTCGAGGCGGTCGCCGTACTCTTCGGATTTCTCAGCGTTTGGTATTCGAAGCGTGAGAACATCCTGGTGTATCCTACCGGGATCATCAGCACGGCAATTTTCGTTTATATCCTGCTGTACTGGGGATTGCTGGGGGATATGCTCATCAACGCCTATTATTTTATCATGAGCATCTATGGATGGTATATCTGGACCCGAAAGGTAGATCCGGATCATTTCACTCCGGTAACCACCACCAGCAGGAAAGAGCAGGTGTGGTCGGTTGTCCTGTTTGCAGCAACCGTGGTCTTTGTAAGCGCAGTGTATCAGGTTTTTAATAAATGGGACGGATGGATATCCTACGCAGATGTGCTTACTACAGCAATTTTCTTTGTGGGGATGTGGCTCATGGCCCGTAAAAAGCTCGAAAACTGGGTCTATTGGATCGCCGGTGACCTGATCTCTGTTCCGCTATATCTTTACAAGGGATTAACCTTAACCAGCTTTCAATATTTTATATTTACCATAATAGCCATATACGGGTATATTGCATGGAAGAAAAACTTGAACAGAAGTCCGCAGACCTTGTTAGGGTAGTGCTTTATGGTCCTGAATCGACAGGAAAAACCACCCTGGCCCGGCGACTTGCACAGCATTACCAAACCGAATGGGTGCCTGAATATGCCCGGGATTACCTTCAGGATAAGTGGGACAGGGAAAAGCAGGTGTGCCAGCCGGAAGACATTATTCCTATTGCAGAAGGGCAGATGCACCTCGAAAATACCCTTGGGGAGAAAGCAGATAAGGTATTGATATTAGATACCAACCTCCTGGTTACCAGGGTGTACTCTGAGGCTTATTACAATGGTTATGTAGATCCGTTGCTCGAAAAATATGCCATAGAGAATAAATACGATTTATATTTGTTAACCTATATAGACACCCCTTGGGTGGCCGACGATCTCAGGGACAGGCCCGATCAGCGGGAAGAGATGTTCAATATGTTCGAGAAAACCCTGCAGAAATACGATAAACCCTATGTTATCCTAACCGGGACTGAAGAGGAGCGATTTGCAAAAGCCGTACGTTTAATAGATAAACTGATCAAAACATGACCACACTGTTAGAAACTGACCTGAAACAAATTAAAAACCTTGGTATTGCTCCCGAAAAGATCCGGGAACAGATCGAGGTGTTTAAACGCGGGATCCCGTTTGTTAACCTGGTGGCTGCAGCAACGACAGGCGATGGAATAGAGCGCTATGAAGAGGCTGAAAAACAACATTACATCTCCCTGTATGAAGCATCGAGGGAAAACCTGGACCTGCTGAAGTTCGTGCCTGCTTCGGGGGCAGCTACACGGATGTTTAAGGCCTTGTTTGAGTTTCTCAACGGATATGACCCGGAGAAGGAAACGGTAAATGCCTATGTGAACCGCACCAAAGACCAGGTTATAAGAACGTTTTTTGTCGGGGTGGAGAAATTTCCGTTCTACCAGGAGGTGATGGAGGAAATGGAGAAACGCTATCCCGATTATATCAAGCTGCCCTATGACCATCAGAAATACATTTTCGTAAAGCTGCTGCTCTCTGAGGATGGGTTTGATTTCGGGTCCTTCCCCAAGGGATTATTACCGTTCCACCGGTATAAAACCCGCCCGTCTACAGCTTTTGAAGAGCATCTTTACGAGGCAGCCCTCTACAGCAGTTCCAAAGGAAAGGCCAGGTTGCACTTTACCATATCTGAAGATCATCTGAAAAAGTTCGAAGAAGAATTTAAAGCTATTCGTGAAAGTGTGGAGGAAAAAACGGGGGTGAAGTTCGATATCAGTTTCTCCTTTCAGAAACCTGCGACCGATACCATTGCCGTTACCCCCGACGACGACCCATTCCGGTTGCAATCGGGAGCGCTGTTATTCAGGCCCGGAGGTCATGGTGCCCTGATCGAGAACCTCAATGACCAGGATGCAGACCTGATCTTTATAAAAAATATCGATAATGTAGTGGTGTACAAATTCAAGCATGAGATGGCCGAGTATAAAAAAATGCTTGCCGGGAAATTACTTGAATTAAGAGAACAGACCTATGCCTATTCGAAGTTGCTGGATGAATCGGTTCCCGATGAGGCAACCATAGAGGAGATCAAGCAGTTTCTATCAGAGAAATTGAATGTGCGGATCAAGTCGGATGTCAATAAGTATAAGGAGATCTATCAGATCGAGTTCCTCAAGGAAAAACTCGATGCGCCAATTCGGGTTTGCGGAATGGTACAGAATGAAGGAGAACCCGGTGGAGGTCCGTTCTGGATTAAGGATGAAGATGGCAATATTTCACTGCAGATCATCGAATCTGCCCAGATCGATCAAAAGAATAAGTTTCAGGGACAGATCCTAAATGCCGCTACCCACTTTAACCCGGTTGACATTGTATGCAGTGTCAAGAATTATAAGGGAGAGAAATACGATCTTATGAACTATGTTGACCACAAACAGGCGTTCATCACCCACAAGACCAAAGAGGGAAAGGAATTAAAGGCTCTTGAACTTCCCGGACTGTGGAACGGGGGCATGGCGTTCTGGAATACCGTTTTTGTGGAGGTTTCCCTGATCACCTTTAACCCTGCCAAAACCGTAGTAGACCTTTTAAAACAGCCTCACCAGGTGAGGGCATTGTAAGCTTCCGGAGGCCCGGTATACACAATAGTGTGTAAAAATTACACGGTGTATACCAGATTTACACACTTTCCGGAAATGGCATAAACAGATGTAAAAATCATCAAACCCCTTTAAGCACAGTGCTTTCAGGGGTTTTTTATGTTTTGTAAACAGGGGGTTTCCGAATTGGTACGATAGTGGCAATATACTAATCAAACACTTATAACTTAAAATATAAATCATTATGAAAAATCTAGTATTAGTTTCAGCACTTGCCTTAGGAAGTTTTACCTCTTTTGCAGCAACTCCGGTTATTTTCCACGATGGAATCTCTGAAGATATCTATCAGGAAGTAGTTCAGGAAGAATTTTCTGAGATTGCGCACGATGAGGTGCCACAAGCAGTAAAGGATGCGCTGGCAAATGACTATCCCGGAGCTGAGATCTCAAAAGCATATGTGAACGAAGCAAGTGAATACAAGCTTGAAGTAACTATGGGTGAAGAAACTGCCACCCTGTATGCCAATGAAAACGGAGAGTGGATCCAGAAATAAGTCTGTATATAGTAGTTAGTTAGTTTGATTGAAAAAAGGATGGGCATTACCCATCCTTTTTTTATTTAATTTCCTTAAATTCAGCATGTTATAAACTACCGTATTAGGGCGGATACCATCTGGCATGCCAAAGTTACTACTCATTGAAGACGATATCAATTTTTCCAGGATGTTCCAGGGTTTTCTGGAGCGTCACGGGTATACCGTAGACAGATGTTCTGATGCAGAAAGTGCATATCAGTTACTCGAAAAGGAAAAGTACGACCTCGTCTTTACCGATCTGAGGCTCCCGGATGAAGACGGCATTCAGATCCTGAGCAGAATTAAGGAGCTCAACGAGCACCTTCCGGTAATTCTTATGACCGGATATGCACAGGTAACCACTGCCGTGGAAGCCATGAAGAAGGGTGCTTTCGATTATATATCCAAGCCTTTTAATCAGGATGAAGTCCTGGCCGTTTTAGGGAATGCTCTTAAAAAGGAAAAACCGGTGGATACCTCAGAATTTGTAAAAACCCCTTCCGGAAAAAGAGCGGAAACTTCTTCGGGAGACCTCACAAAAGTTAAAGGAATAAGCAAGGCTTCACAAAAGCTCAACGAATACGTTTCCCTGGTGGCACCTACAAATATGTCGGTACTCATTACCGGAGAGAGCGGTACGGGCAAAGAGGTGGTGGCACAGCGAATACACGAGTTGAGTGAACGGAAGAATAACGGCTTTGTTCCTGTAGATTGCGGGGCTATCCCACGGGAAATCGCAGGGAGTGAATTTTTCGGGCATCTCAAGGGCTCATTTACCGGGGCGGTACATGACAAGAAAGGACATTTTGAAGAGGCCAACGGCGGTACCCTTTTTCTCGATGAGGTGGGCAATCTTCCTTACGAGGTACAGGTACAGTTATTGAGGGCCCTGCAGGAAAGGAAGATCAAACCTATTGGGAGCAGTAAGGAGATCGATGTGGATATCAGGGTGATCTCGGCAACCAATGAAGACCTGCTGGAAGCCGTAAAAGAGGGTAAGTTCCGCGAAGACCTCTATCATCGATTGAATGAATTTTCCATAAAAGTCCCTTCTTTAACAGACCGGAGGGAAGACCTGATGATCTTCGCCGATCACTTTCTGCAAAATTCGAATACGCAACTAGGCAAATCTGCAGTCGGGTTTACCGATGAGGTGATCCGGATGTTCCAGGGATACCGTTGGCCCGGAAACCTGCGGGAATTATCCAATATCGTCAAGCGTGGTGTATTGCTGAGTCAGGGAGATATTATTCAGAAGAAGAACCTTCCCCCGGATTTTGTGCAAATTGCTATGAAAGAGACCGGCGGTACTTCTTCGGTCTCATTTTCCACGAAAGATCATGAACGGGACCTTATTCTCAATGCCCTAAAGGAGGCGGGGAATAACAAGACCAAGGCGGCCAGATTGCTTCAGATTACCCGGAAAACCCTATACAATAAGATCAGGGAATACGAGATCGATGTCTAGGTCTTCTGGTTGGTTATAGATTCCTGGAGGGTTTGGAAGGCCTTCTCCAGGTCTGCGATCCAGCCGCTTATTTCTGTCATATCGCTTGTGGTTTCCAGTTCTATTTTCTCAAGAACTTTCACCATGCTTTCTGCATGAATTTGCCGGAACATGGTTTTCATTCGATGGGCCAGATCCTGGATCGCATGTACATCTCCTTTTGACCTGAATGCTTTCATGGATTCCAGGTCGTCTTCTGTGGTTTGCATAAAACTGTCCAGGAGTTGTTGAAGGGCCTTTTCATCATTATCCATAAAAGACTTCAGGTCGTCAAGGTCGTAAAGCGGCGGTGTTTGGCGGTCGGTCTGCCTTTCGCCATGATGTTCTTCCTCTGGTTGTTTTCGCTCTTCGAGTCCGGAGATCACCTCCAGCAGGTCAGAGGGTTTATAGGGTTTGAATACAAAGGCAGAAAATCCGTTGATGAGGTACTTTTCGGCGTCCAGGTCTTTTCTCCCAGATACTGCGATCACGGGTTGTCCCTTGTATCCGTAGGACGGATCAGACCGAAGCAACTCCAGGAACCGAAACCCGTTAATACCGGGCAGCTGGATGTCGGTGATGATCAGGTCAAAGTTTATTTTATCGATTTGTGCCAGCACCTCTGTGGCGCTTTTAAATGCGTGAACGATGGCTTTCCGGGTCACCAGCCAATCCTCCAGCATTTGCAGAAGCAGGGTGTCGTCATCTACAATGATCACCCTTTTAAAGGCGAGGTCGCCCGCAGGCAGGATTTCTTTTTCAGATGCCGCCGGTGCTTCGCTGAATTTCGCCGGAAGTTCCAGGGTAAAGGTACTTCCTTCTCCGCTTTTTGATCGCAGTTTTAAAGCCCCGTCCAGGAGTCCGGCAAGTTTCCAGGAAATAAACAACCCCAGCCCGCTTCCGCCGAATTTCTTTTCATGGGATTGATCTGCCTGGGTGAATTCCTGGAAGATCATGGGTTGCTTTTCCTCAGGGATGCCAATGCCCGTATCTGTAACATCTATTTCAAGCGATTTCATGGGATGCCGGTAGGATACGGTAATGGTAATCGCCCCGGTTTCGGTAAACTTATAGGCATTGCCGATAAGGTTGTTAAGGATCTGTTTTACCCGGTGGGGATCGCTGATTAATTGTCCTGGCAGCTTGTCTTCGAAATTGTAGTTAAGCGCTATGGGTTTGTGATGATAAATAGCCTTAAGGCTTTCTGCGGTCTCGAAGATGAGTTTTTTCAGGTCAAATGGCACCGTTTCAATAGCGACCTTTCCGGCTTCAAGTTTGGTGTAATCTAACAGGTCATCCACCAGTTTGGTAACATAGTTTGACGCTGTTTTGATCCTGCCGGCATAATAGGCCTCCCGGGGCGATTTGGTATTTTCTGCCATTAGCTCGGTGTAGCCCAGGATGGTGTTCAGGGGGGTGCGCAGGTCATGACTCACCATGGAGATAAGTTGTTCCCGCCCTTTGAGCAGTTTCTGGGCGTAATCATTGGCCTTTTCCAGTTGCTCCCGGTATTTCTGACTTTTTAGAAAGTCATTAAGGATAAGGAGGGAAAAGAGAATCACAAGGGCGATCCCGATAATCGCAGCCCAGGTAAGTACCCTGATACTTCGGTTAAGTACAGCCTCTCTTCTGGTATTTGTACGTTGCGCATTTTCCAGGAGCTCGCCCTCCAGAGTCGAAAGGATCTCCCGTAATTGCTGGGAAGTATTCAGGTCGTTTTGTAAGAGAGAATTTTCCTTAATGGCTACCGATAGTTTTCTTTGGGCCGTCTCTTTTCGGATCTGTTCCAGCATGGCCCTGGAGGCAATAACCAAAGAGTCCAGGATGGCCTCATCTACGGTGTTGGTTGAATCTCTCGGGATATAATTATTGAGGATATTGATCTGTTCCTGGAGTTGTGCCCTTCTTTCCTGAGTGAGCTCCCGGGGATTAACCACGAAATCTTCCAGGGAGAGCCTGCCCAGGGTTTGCTCAATGTTAGAGAACTTCTCAATGGCCTTGTTCAGGGCCATGTCCGAGCCTTTGTCATTTCTGATCTGCCTGAGTTCAGAAATATTAGTCACCTTTTGTTCCAAGAGGATTTTTACACTGTCCAGAAGCATTCTCTGGGTGTCGTTATCCATGATAAGAATCAGGGAGTCGATGGCCATATTGATGGAGTCATTCTTGCGCAGGTAGGTTTCATAGGGGGCATTCCGGTTGGATTGAATGGCCGACCTTGCAAAACTTTCTGTTTCGTACATCAGGGTGAGTAAGCCTCCGATTCGGAATACTTTCTTATTCTCAATGCCCTTATCCTCCTGTGCCCGGGCAAAAGAATTGATCTCGGCATAGATGATCCACCCGACCACTATGGCCAGTACCAGAAGCATGAGGTAACTGATGAGTACCTTGGCGGTGATTCCCTGTTTAAGGCTCGTCATAAAACAAAGATAATCAGAGCGTTAGCGATATTTATAAGATTTTGTAAAAATAATCCTTCTAATTGTATAATACTTAGTAATTTTGCCCCGTCTCAAAAGGGGTGCCTCGATCGCCCGGAACCATCCGGAAGATTTACAGGCTGAGATCATACCCATAGAACCTGGAACAGGTAATGCTGTTTAGGGAAACAGAAGAGCAGCTTCGTACGGCCGGGAAGCTGTTCTTCGTAAGAAATCAATGTTTAATAGCAAGAATAATGACCCCTTTTATTCGTAAATTCAATTACGAATGAAATTCATATTCGCATGTTTAGGGCTTTTCCTGGGAGGCCTCTCAATCTTATCAGCCCAGGACTACCGTGTTTACGGAACTTTTCAGGATCAGACCGGCGAACCGGTACCCGGTGTCACCGTAAAGGTGAAAAACAGCAATGCCGGAACTCAGACCGATGCTGACGGACGCTGGGAGCTCTTCTTAGCGTCAGGAACTTATGACCTCGTTTTCTATTATTCTTCTCCCCAGCCGCTGTACCGATCGGTGGCAGTAAACGGAGATACCCGGTTGGATATCCGACTCAGGGAAAAAGATGTATTACTGGATGAAGTGCTGGTTTCGGCTGTACGGGCAGACCGGGAGTCTCCGGTGAGTTATTCCGACCTTTCGGCAGAGGAGATCGCCCCCAGAAACCTCGGGCAGGATATTCCCATACTCATGAATTATATGCCGGGGGTGGTGACCACCTCTGATGCCGGAGCCGGAGTGGGATACACCGGTATACGAGTAAGGGGAAGCGATGCCACCCGTGTAAATGTTACCATAAACGGAATACCCTATAATGATGCCGAATCCCAGGGGACTTTTTGGGTGAACCTTCCTGACTTTGCCTCTTCTGTGGAGAGTTTGCAACTGCAGCGTGGGGTGGGTACCTCTACGAACGGTGCAGGAGCTTTTGGAGCAAGCCTGAACCTGTTAACGGATGCGATCACTGAAGAAGCCTATGCCCAGATCTCTGCCGCCGGCGGAAGTTTCAATACCCTCAGAACCAGCCTGCGGTTCAGCACCGGACTTATGAATGACCATTTTGAGGTGTACGGGCGACTGTCGCAGATCCAGTCAGACGGATACATAGACAGAGCCAGTTCTGACCTGGATTCGTATTTTCTTCAGGGATCGTATGTAGATGAAAATACGCTGATCAAAGTGCTGCTTTTCGGAGGTAAGGAAGTGACTTACCAGGCCTGGTATGGGATCGAGGATCCGGAGATCCTGGAGAACGACAGAACCTTTAATATTGCCGGGGCCATCTATAATGAGGCAGGTGAGATCGTTGATTTTTACGACAATGAGGTCGATAATTATAAGCAGGACCATGCACAGCTCCACTGGAATCAGCAGTGGGGTCCCTACTGGAGTTCCAATTTTGCTTTGCACTATACCTATGGCAGGGGCTATTTTGAGCAATACCGCCAGGATGATGACTTTGCAACCTATGGTTTTGAACCCCTGCAGGTAAACGGTTCCTTACTCACTACCACAGACCTGATTCGAAGGCGATGGCTTGATAATGATTTTTACGGCACTACCTTTTCGGTGCACTATCAGAAGGACCGGCTGCGTATCATTACAGGAGGCGCCTGGAATACCTATAAGGGCGATCATTTTGGGGAGGTGATCTGGGCCCGGTTTGCATCTCAGAGCGATTATAAAGACAGGTATTATAACGATAATTCGGATAAGACCGATTTTAATCTATACGGTAAAGTAAATTATCGGTTGGAGAATGGTTTGGGATTTTTCGGCGACCTTCAGTACCGCCGCGTAAGTTATGCTGCAAATGGTAATGAGACCGGACTGGTAGACGACACCTTTAACTTTTTTAATCCTAAACTGGGGCTAACCTACCGTATCGACGATGCGAACCAGCTATATGCGTCTTATGCCAGGGCGAACCGGGAGCCCAACAGGAACGATTATGAAAGCGGGAACCCAAGGCCTGAAAAACTCAATGATATTGAATTGGGGTGGAGGCTGCAAAAAAGTAAACTGCAACTCAATACCAATGTGTATTACATGCGCTATAAAGACCAGCTGGTACTTACAGGAGCGCTTAACGATGTGGGTGCACCCCTGAGAAGAAATGTTGGCGACAGTTACCGTTTGGGACTGGAGATCGATGCTACCCTGCGTCTTGCAGATCAATGGGTGCTCCGGCCCAACCTGGCCCTGAGCGATAACAGGAATCTCGATTATTTCTTTGAGCGCGACGGAGCCTTAGAGGAACTCGGAAACACCCATATAGCCTATTCCCCCGGAATTATCGCCGGGAATATGCTGACCTGGTTTCCCACAGATCGTTTTCAGGTCTCCCTGTTGTCAAAATATGTTTCTGAGCAGTATCTTGGAAATATCGACGCGGAAAGCTCTAAGCTGGATGATTATTTCGTCAATGATCTTAACCTGCAGTATGTGGTTGATACAGGGGGATTCTTTGATACGGTTACCTTTAGCGGATTGCTCAACAATATCTTTGATGTGGAATACATTTCCAATGGATACTTCTACACCTATGATGTACAAAACCCCGACGGTTCAACAGAAACCTTTAGTGGTACGGGATATTATCCGCAGGCAGGTCTTAATTTCCTGGTGGGAGTAGACCTCAAATTCTAGGGAAATCCCGGCAGTTTTGAAACCTGAAAAAGATGATGGCCCTCTGATAAGATCAGGGGGCTAATTGTATACGGTGATTATGGTACCGTTAACAGAAGCCCGGTAATTGAGCAGGGCATACGGGCGCTGCCCTTCTTCCGTCTCATTTAAAAGGGCGCCATTGACCAGGCTGTACAGAAAGTCGTCACAACCGCATTTTGCGGTGACCCCATCCTGTACCACCAGGGTGGAGCAATTGTTAGGACTGTGATTCGGACAGGTAGCCTCCCAGGCGAGATAAGTTCCAAAGCCCTGGTTATAAACTATGATGCCTTTAATGCCTACATTGTTCCCCCCGATATAGAGCGCACTTCCGGGCGTGTTCAGGCTCCCGTACTGGGGCAGGTTAAGGTTGATGTCAATACTGAACTGAGGTTCCCTGAGGTACGGATTCCTCTCACGGTCACTGTTATCACAGCTCAGCATAAGGAACATCATAGCAGAAAGAATAAGTAAGGCCGGGTGTCTCATGAAGGAATATTTGCGGCAATTTACGAAAATAAATGTTGGGTAAATTTTGTATATTTGTTTGAATCCTCTTAGAGAAAAGGGGATTTTTTGTATTTATAAACCATGAAGTTATGAGTAAAGTATCCTATTATACAGAAGAAGGAATTAAGAAGTTGCGCGCTGAATTGGATCAACTTAAAAGTGTGGAGCGCCCCAAAGCTTCTCAAGCTATCGCGGATGCAAGAGATAAAGGAGATTTGTCTGAAAATGCCGAATACGACGCTGCCAAGGAGGCCCAGGGACTCTTGGAGATGCGTATTGCCAAACTGGAAGAAACCCTGGCCAATGCAAGGGTGATAGATGAGTCACAGCTGGATACCTCTAAGGTTCTGGTATTGTCAAAGGTGAAAATTAAAAATCAGACCAATGGTATGGAAATGACCTATACCCTTGTTGCTGAAAGCGAGGCCGATCTGAAAAGCGGGAAGATCTCTGTGAACTCTCCTATCGGGAAGGGCCTGCTCGGGAAATCTGTAGGGGATATCGCCGAGATCAAAGTGCCAAACGGAACCATGAATTTCGAGATCCTGGAAATTTCCAGATAAGCAGATATAAGTTTATACAATTGTAAAGGCTTCAGGTTTCTGAGGCCTTTTTTTATTGGGGACGGGCCGGGAAAAGGAGATGCCGCAAGCAAAAGGTCAATAAAGTTGGGTAGTATTGGAAAACGGGAAATAGCAGAATTCAACTTTATGCAGGAAGCCTGAATGGATAACCAACGCCTTCTGGGTTTTACCGGAGCGAAAACCCCTTTGCTGCCCACCAGGGATGTACTTCTATGATAAGCCGGCCGCTTTGAACCATCGGGTCCATATTGGCCAGACTATCGGCCATTTCCAGGGTGGGGACGTTGTAAATGGTTATGCCTCTGATCGCTCCATCATCTCCGAAAGGCCCGGAAATGTCGGCATAGCCTTCCTCGTACATGCGGGAAAGGTGCTGCAAGTGCAAACGCTGCAGGCTATCGGCCTCAGCTTTGGTTTGAGACCGTTTCGGTCCTGATTTCAGAAAGGCGATAAAGTATTGTTGCATCAGGATGGTATCCCCGGTTTTTTCATCTATATAGTCAAAGGTCTGGTATCCCTGATCCTGAAGGTTCTTTTTAAGTGCTTTAACCGAGGTGGTTGCTTCGGTACTGGCCTCAGGGTTCCCTTCGGTCGTTTTGTTTTCGGCCGTACAGCTCATGATCAGTGCAAGGATGCCAACGGATAGAAATGCTTTCATTGGATATTGGTTTTACGGTTTTGCAGTGATGAGGTCCATGGAAGATATATTTGTGGTTGAAACGGTTGCCGGAAATTCCCCGGGATCCTGACATCGATCTTAAGTGTTCCGCCTTTCCTTAAGCCCCCGATTCCCAACTGCTTATTCCCCATTTCTCTCTTCCTCACTCCAGTTGCTGTAAGGATGTTTGCTGAGCATGGAATTGTAGTACCTTTTCACCCCGGTGACCTCGCGCCCTAACCATTCCGGCTTCTCGAAGTGTTCTCCTTCGGCTTCCAGTTCGATCTCCGCAATAACAAGCCCTTCATTATCTTCGTGAAACACGTCTATCTCAAAAAGTTTGCCTTCGTATTCCACTTCAAAACGGGTCTTTTTGATCGCGCCGGGTTCACATAATGACAGCAGGGCTTTGGCCTCATTTTTGCTGATCGGGTGTTCCCATTCAAACCTGGAAGTTCCACTGTCGTTAGACCGGCCTTTTACCGTCAGGTAGCCTTTGCTTCCCCTGAGGCGAACTCTCACGGTGCGATCCGGGTCGGTATTTAAAAATCCCTGCTCGATAGGTGTCTTCTTTAGGGCCGATCTTCGGTAGTCATCCGTTATAACCAGAAATTTATGCTCGATCTCTTTCATGGGTATTATGCTTTGTATTGCTCAGCGAATTCAATCAACCGGTCATTCTCATACCTTCCCGGGGGCAATTCTTCATTAGAGAGCCAGATCATGGCTTTGGCGATTTCTTCCGGCTGAATGCTCCTGTATTTTTTCAGGGGTCCCACCATAAGGTAATTAAGGCCTTTAAACAGTTGCTTAAAAAACCATTCGGCAGGCCTGTTCTCGTCCCGTTCTCCTCCTATTAAAGAGGGCTGAACCATGTAGGTGCGAGGTACCCCCACTTCCAAAACCTTCTCCTCCATTTCTCCTTTGATCCTGTTGTAAAAAACGGGGCTGCCAGCTTTGGCACCCATGGCCGAAATCACCGTAAGGGTGTTGATCCCGTTTTTGCTGCAGAGCTTCGCGGCCTGAAGAGGTATGCCCAGGTCGATCTTTCTGTAGGTGTCCTTATCCGGGGTTTTTGCTTTGGTGGTTCCTATGCAGCAATACACCTCGTCTGCAAAAAAGCGGGCTTCCTGTTCTTCCAGTTTCAGCAGATCCGCATGAAATTCCCTGAGTTTTGGGTGTTCCCGGCTCGTTGAATTGCGTCCGAAAACAACAACCTCCCCGTAGCGTGCATCATGAAGCAATTGCTCTAAAAGGTGACCGCCGGAAAGTCCTGTAGCGCCAAGGATAATAGCTTTTTTACTCATTAGGTTGGGTTATTCCCGCTAAGGGTGGTTTCCTGCTAATTTAGTTTAATTTTGCTGTATGGAAGAAATGTTTCCCGTCAGAAAGATCATTCATGTGGATATGGATGCCTTTTATGCTTCTGTGGAGCAACTGGACGATCCTGACCTGAAAGGTAGGCCTGTTGCAGTAGGCGGAGGGGAAAAACGCGGCGTGGTGGCAGCGGCGAGTTATCAGGCGCGGGAATTCGGCGTAAAAAGTGCCATGTCGGGCAGGTTGGCAGCCAGGCTTTGCCCGGACCTGGTCTTTGTAAAACCCAGGTTTGAGCGTTACCGTGAGATCTCTCAAAAGATCCGGAAAATTTTCTTTGATTATACCGACCTGGTGGAACCCCTGTCATTGGACGAAGCCTTTCTGGACGTGACGGAAAATAAAAAAGGAATGCCCTCTGCCACGGTACTTGCTCAAGAGATAAGAAGGCGCATCTATGAAGAAACAGGACTTCATGCCTCGGCAGGGATCTCTGTAAACAAGTTCCTGGCTAAGGTAGCCAGTGATATCAATAAGCCAAACGGACAAAAAACCATTCCCCCGGAGGAGGTGCTGGGATTCCTGGAGCAATTGGATATCCGTAAATTCTTTGGCATCGGAAAGGTGACTGCCGAAAAAATGTATCAACTGGGCATTTTTACCGGGAAAGAACTCCGAATGCGATCCGAGGAATTCCTTGTGGAACATTTTGGTAAAAGTGGCAGTCATTTTTATCAGGTGGTACGCGGTATTCATACCAGTCCGGTGAAACCGGAACGTATTCCCAAGTCTGTGGGAGCCGAGCGAACCTTTAGTGAAAACCTGAGTAGTGAGATCTTTATGTTGGAAAAACTCGGTCTGATCGCCGAGGAATTGGGGAACCGGTTGAGAAAACACAGCGTGTCGGGGAAAACGCTCACCCTGAAGATCAAATACAGCGACTTTAAAGTGCAGACCCGTTCCAGGACCCAGGAGTTTTATATTTCAGATAAGAGTTTACTGCTGGAACTTGCAAAAGAGTTGCTCTACCAGGATGAACTCCAGGATTCTGTTCGCCTTCTCGGATTGTCTCTTTCTAATCTCAATACGGCTGAAAAACCGGAGGTCATATCCGGAAAAGAGGATCTGTCGGTACAACTCAGGATTGAGTTTTAAGCATCCCGGAAGGCCAATAAAGGATGAAAAGCCTTAATTTTGAGTCTTGATTCCTGTAAATTTTCCCAAATGGAATTTGTCATTGTCGATATAGAAACCACCGGGCTTTCAGGAGCCGATAACCGGGTAACCGAGATCGCCATGATCCTTCATGATGGGGAACAGGTACAGGATGAGTTTCAATCGCTGGTGAATCCACAGGTTCCGATCTCTCCATTTGTTACCGGGCTTACCGGGATAGATAATCAGATGGTACAGGATGCCCCTCCTTTCGGGGAATTGGCGGAAAGGTTGCTCGAGCTTATGGAGAACCGGGTATTTGTGGCACATAACGTACAATTTGATTACCAGGTGCTTCGAAGTGAGTTCAGGCGCTACGGTTTGGAATTCTACAGAAAAAAACTCTGTACGGTTCGCTGGTCGCGAAAGGTCTACCCGGGACTGGGATCCTACAGCCTGGGGAAATTGTGTACCAGCCTGGAGATACCGCTTAAGGACCGGCACAGGGCTAAGGGGGATGCAGATGCCACCGTATTGCTTTTCGAAAAGCTGCTCGCTGCAGATCAGCAGAATGTCTACAGGGAAATGATCTCCCGGGCCTCCGGAACGAGTGCCATACCCTCCTTATTACCAAAAGAAGATTTTGACAGGCTTCCTGAAGCACCCGGGATCTATTTCTTTAAGGATCGTCATGCAAACATTATCTATGTGGGAAAGGCGATAAACATTAAAAAGCGTGTTTTGGGCCATTTCTACGATAAAAAGGCAAGGGAAGTAGCCCTTTGCCGGGAAACAGCTGCTCTCGATTTCGAGCTTAGCGGTTCAGAACTCATGGCCCTGCTCATGGAGTCGCAGGAAATCAAAAAGAGATACCCCAAATACAACCGCGCCCAGAAACGTACCAATAAGGGATATGCACTTACCGTTTATAAGAACAGGAAAGGGATACTGCAACTTGGGTATAATCAGTCCCGTTTTGTCACTAATCCCTTGCGAACTTTTTTTAGTGTACATGAATGCATCGGCGAGCTGGAACGCCTGTGCCTTAAATACGAGCTTTGTCCCAGGTATACCCAGTTGCAAAGCCATTCGGGGCAGTGTAACCACTACAGGATTCATTCCTGTAAAGGGATCTGCATGGACAGGGAATCTGTGGAAAGCTATAACAAAAGGGTTGAAAAAGCTGTAGAAATGCTTACCATGGAGGGGGAATCCTTTGCCCTTGTTCTCGCTGGGCGGACGTCTTCGGAAAAGGGATTGGTCTTGGTAGAAAAAGGGATGTACAGGGGGTACGGATTTATAGAAAAGGACCAGGAGGTCCGATGTTGGAGTGATCTGGGTCATTACATCACCCCGGCTCAGCACAATAGTGATGTGCTCAGGCTAATTTCCATGTACTTACGCTCAAATAAAAATCCCGAGCTTCTGTATCCTGAAGCCATGGGACAGCTTCAGGGAGAATAGGTGCCTTCCTGTCCTGGATTTCATTTTCTTCTCATTAGCTTTGTCCTTAAAGAGAATTGTTTTGAAAGACCTTTTGGGATTTTTAAATACGAACAGAAAACCTGTAGCTTTTGCCTGGAGCATGACCTTTCTCTCCAGTTTCGGACAAACCTTTCTTTTATCGCTCTACGTGCCGGAATTGCTCCGTATTTTTGAAATGAGCAAGGCTGGTTTCGGAAGTGTATATGCCCTCTGTACCATCACGGCGTCGGTGATCATGTTAACCATAGGGCATACCATAGATCACAAACCTGTCAAAAAGATCACCACCCTGGTGCTTCTGGCACTCGCCATTTCCTGTTTTTTCCTGGGGTATTCCGGGTGGCACATTGCATTCTTATTCATAGCCTTTACAGGATTGCGACTAAATGGCCAGGGCATGCTTACGCATATCGGGTTCACCCTTATGTCGAGGTATTACGATCGCGACCGGGGAAAGGCACTAAGTCTTACTTCCCTGGGGTTTTCTGTGGGAGAGGCCGTTTTTCCGCTGATCATCTCTGCAGTCTTTCTGCATTACGGATTCCGGGTTGCGGCTGTTGGGAGTGGTGTTATGCTCATTTGCTATGCCATCATGGTACAGTTTATGGACCTTCGGGGATTTGACCGTCAGCAGGCTCAGGCCCGGGGCTTGTCCTGGAGGGAGTTGGGGAAGGCCTTTGGTAGGCTTATCCGGGACAAACGATTTTTTATTATTGTAAGTCCCAGCTTTGCACTCGGTTTTATCTCAACCGCGATATTCTTCTATCAGTATGTGTTTGCCGAAGAGAAAGGATGGTCGCTAACACTTTATGCCTCCTTTTTTACGGCCTATGCCATTACCCGTTTTTTGCTGTCTGTGGCAGGGGGTATCTGGGTAGATCGGTATGGCGCCCGAAAACTGTTTGCCTTTTACCTCTTCCCCATGAGTGCCGGACTCCTGTTTCTGGCCTTTGTTGATCATATCCTGGGAGCCCTGGTATTTCTTATTTTATGTGGGATTACCATGGGAATCGCCGGAACGGTAAAAACTGCTGTGATCGCCGAGGTCTATGGAACGTCAATGATGGGTACCATACGCAGTTTGTTTACCATGTTTATGGTGTTAAGTACAGCACTGGGGCCCCTGGTAGTTGGGGCACTGCTCGATAACGGGCTTCCCTTTGTGTGGGCCGTATTTTTATTATTTTGCCTGATGGTGCTTGCCCAGCTAAATGCCATGCGGATATTAAAAGTGCCAAGAAAGCGGGAATCGGTCACCCTGTAATGACGTAAAAATTTACATGAAAATCCATGGGTACTTTTAAAAACCAATTATTTTTGCATTGACCTATTCAGGGAAGTTTAATTCCTGGCCCCGTAGTTCAAGGGATAGAATAGAAGTTTCCTAAACTTTAGATCCAGGTTCGAGTCCTGGCGGGGCTACATCAAGCAGAAAACCCATCGCAGGAGCGATGGGTTTTTTTATACCCCAAACCCTGCAAGCTCGCTTGCTCAGGGAGAAGGGGTATAAAAAAACAGCAGGCTTGCCTTGGCAAGCCTGGGTTTTCTATTTGCAGGAGTAGGCCAAACAGGTCCATGCAATACTCCTGGCGTAGGTGTTTTTTACCGGGGTTAGGACCCAAAAATTGGCAAGCTCGCTTGCTCAGGGAGAAGGGGTATAAAAAAACAGCAGGATTGCCCTGGCAAGCCTGGGTTTTCTATTTGCAGGAGTAGGCCAAACAGGTCCATGCAATACTCCTGGCGTAGGTGTTTTTTACCGGGGTTAGGACCCAAAAAGTAGCAAGCTTGCTTGCTCAGGGTGAAGGGGTATAAAAAAACAGCAGGCTTGCCAGGGCAAGCCTGGATTTTCTATTTGCAGGAGTAGGCCAAACAGGTCCATGCAATACTCCTGGCGTAGGTGTTATTTACCGGGGTTAGGACCCAAAAAGTAGCGAGCTTGCTTGCTCAGGGTGAAGGGGTATAAAAAAAACAGCAGGCTTGCCCTGGCAAGCCTGGGTTTTCTATTTGCAGGAGTAGGCCAAACAGGTCCATGCAATACTCCTGGCGTATGGGTTTTTTTCCGTACCAGCTTCCATCGCAGGTCAAGGGTGATCCCGGATCCGGAATGCGATCAGTATTTTAATTTCTCTGACTTTTTCAGAAATCAATAACAGTTACAGGAGCATAGAAGGAGGCGTATGCTGGTATGGAATATTTTCTTAGCTTGGAGGGGCGAAACAATATTATACCCCTCTCCGGGTTTAAAATTATCCGGGCATGGTTATGAGTTAAATAAGTGATTTTAAATGGAAGTTATACAACAGCAAATACTCGATACCTGGTTGATCAACCATCGCACTAACATGATCCTGATCAATGCGCTTACAGTGGCGGATCTTGCCTTTACCACCTCAAAGCGCGGTGGAGGTACCATAGGGCATCAGCTGGCTCATATGTATAACGTGCGTTACTGGAAGCTGGAGCGGATGGATAAAACCCTGGTAAAGGATTTAACTACGATCAGGGCTGCTGACCCGAAAAGTATTTCGATGTTGATAGATTGTCATGAAACCTCTGCCGATTTGATCCATAAGGGACTGCAGAAAGGGTTGGAGCATAAAGGCGATATAAAAGGATTTAAGCGTGGGGTGGTTCCATTGCTGGGATATTTTATACATCACGAGGCACATCACAGGGGTAATATCTTACTTACCTTAAAATTATGTGGACGGCAGATCCCGAAGGAATTGCGGTATGGACTCTGGGAGTGGAATAAGATTTAAATAAGGCAAATAGGGCAGGGATTTATATGATCACCAGGGCTGATTGCTCAAAGTCATGGATGGAGACGTATTCTAAAGTATTATATTTGCCCGGAGTGATCATGGCAGCCGCTGCTCCGTGATCGAAATGTAAAGCATTCTCATGAAAACAATGGGTACCTTCAGAAACATCTGCGTTTTGAAATTTTTGGTTGTGGCTGTACTTCTAACGGCATGCCGTGAGGAAGAGACGGAAACGAATACGGAGAAAAGTACAGAAGCTCCTGTGTCGTATGCGTATTCCCCTCTCGGGCCCATAATCGAACTGCAACCCTCGGTAGAAGACAGTTTGAGAGAGTGGACTGCTTTCTGGGAGCTTCAGGAAGAAATGGAGATCTTTCGTTCGAAAAATACCGGAGACCTGAGCTTTAACGTGGATGAGCTTATCAGGATAGAAAAGGAGTTGCTGCATGACTCTATCCCCGAAAAGGTGAAGCTTCCTGCTGTAAAAAGCCGGTCGCTGGTTTTCAGAACACTTGCCTATAAGCTGAAGGACCAGGTAGAGCACCGGATATCTGCTGCAGATATTGATTCTACACGGGTAAAAATGCTGGAATCTTACAATGCCTTCCGCTTTCATATTGCAGATGCCCTGAGAGAAAAAGTATATGAGGACTTTCTGAACAGGGATACGACGAGACCTGACAGTATTCCCCCGGTTAAGAATTAATTTCCAGGGATTCTTCAAAATGAAACCCTGGTCTATGCTGTTGAAAGTGTATAGATTACCGGGGTCATATGCACTCTTATAAAGTGGATCTTCCTGTATTATGTTAAGAAAGATTTAAATACCCCTCTAAAGTTTCCTTCACGCCTTATTTTTAGACAGATTTCTAAAAACTTTAATAAAATTATGAAACGGAACAAATTAACGCTTTTGTCGTTATTGACAGCCGGGGCTATCGCTTTTTCCTGTAAGTCGGAAAAGGATGATCGCATGGCTATGAATAGTGAAACTGAAGTGGTGCCCGGTCTTAACCTGTCCTATATGGATACTACGGTGGCCCCTCAGAACGATTTTTTCAATTATGTAAACGGAACCTGGTTCAGAGAAACAGAGATCCCTTCAGATCGCGCCGTATGGGGGAGTTTCAATGAGCTTCGTAAAAATACAACAGAAGATGTACTTCAGATCCTTTTAAGTGCATCCGAAGATGAGACCCTGGATATGAATACCGATCAGGGTAAGGCGGTTGCCATGTTTAAATCCATCGTGGATACCGTCTCCAGAAATGAGGCAGGAACAGCCCCAATAGAGCCATGGCTTCAAAAAATTGATGCCATTTCAAGTATTGAGGAACTTCAGGATTACCTGATTCAAAATACACCTTCCGGAGGAAATGTATTCTTCAGTTTCGGGGTTTCAGCAGATTCCAAGAATACCACCCGAAATATTGCTTCTATCGGAACCGGAGGATTGGGTTTACCTAACCGCGACTATTACCTGGAAGAAGATGAAAGATCTGTGGAGATCAGACAGAAATATACAGATCACATCGTTAGGATGCTGGGAATGGTTGGAATGGAGGAAGAGGCTGCCCGGGCTCAGGCCGGATCGATCCTTGCTCTTGAAACCGAAATGGCACGCAATATGCTTGATAAGGTGGAGCGCAGAGACCCGAACAAGACATATAATCCAAAAGCGGTTGCAGAATTACCAACGCTTCTTAAGGGATTTAAGTGGGACACGTTTTTTACAAGCATTGGGGCAGAGGGTGTAGATACCCTTATCGTTTCTCAGCCTGATTATATCGCTTCCCTCAATGAGGTAATGCAGGAAGATCGTCTGGATGAGATCAAGGCTTTAATGCGTTGGGACCTGGTGAATTCGAATGCGGGTAACCTTTCCACTTCAATGGAAAAAGCCAATTGGGATTTCTATTCCAAAGAGCTTAATGGTGCCCAGGAGCAGTTGCCTATGAACGAACGGGCCCTTGGCGCTATCAACTGGGGACTTGGAGAGGCTCTTGGAAAACTTTATGTTTCTGAGAAATTCCCTGCAGAAGCTAAAAAGACGGCCGAGGATATGATCGCCAACGTGATCCGTGCCTATGAGATCCGTATCAACAAGCTGGACTGGATGGACGAGGAGACAAAACAGAAGGCTATTGAGAAGTTAAAAGGAATTACCGTTAAGGTGGGTTATCCCGATAAATGGAAAGACTATTCGGAGCTCACGGTAAAAGCCCCGGAAGAAGGCGGTTCTTATTTCTCGAACCGGATGGCTTTAAGGGAGTGGTCGTTCAAAGAAAATACAGCCAAGCTTAATGAACCTGTAGATCGTTCCGAATGGTTTATGGCTCCTCAGATCGTAAATGCCTATTACAATCCAAGATATAACGAGATCGTGTTTCCCGCGGCTATCCTTCAGCCACCATTCTTTAATTTCAATGCCGATGCCGCTGTGAATTACGGAGGAATTGGGGCCGTTATCGGACACGAGATCTCTCATGGTTTCGACGATAAGGGAGCGCAGTACAATGCCGAAGGAAACCTGATGAACTGGTGGACCGAAAAGGATCTTGAGAAATTCCAGGAATTAGGAGGGCAGCTGGCAGATCAGTACAGTGCTATCGAAGTGGCTCCGGACCTGTTTATCAACGGGAAATATACCCTTGGTGAGAATATCGGGGACCTCGGAGGGGTGAATGCTGCCTATGATGGTTTACAGCTTCATCTTCAGGAGAACGGAGATCCCGGCATGATTGACGGGTTTACCCCTGAGGAACGTTTCTTTATGTCCTGGGCAACGGTTTGGAGAACCAAAATGCGTGACCAGGCCCTGAGAACCCGTATCCTTACCGATACCCACTCTCCGGGAATGACCAGGGCGACACAGCCACTGAAGAATATCGATGCTTTCTACGAAGCCTTTAATGTTAAAGAAGGCGATAGTATGTACCTCGCTCCGGAAAACCGGATTAAGATCTGGTAATCTTTTACAACACAATAACACTAAAAAAGGCTGTTCTTCTGAACAGCCTTTTTTTTGGTTTTTACCGGATTAGTTTTTGGTATCCTGTTTCTGTTTTTCTTCAGCCGACGCTGCGTTCTGTGCCTGCTTTTGTTTGAGCAGGATCTCCTTGATCTGCTTGGCTATGTTAAAATTGGGGGCCATGACGATGGCCTCGTCGATCAGCCTGATCGCCTCGTCCATATTGGTCTTATCTTCATTGTAAAGAAATAGTCCCTCCTGATATTTGAAGGCCGCTTTGAGCGGTACCTGGTATGGCGGGTTGGCTTCGTAGAACGGCAGCATCTGTTCGTCTTTGGTGTTTTCCAGCCCATAATTAATATAGGTTTTGGCTTCCACGGTTTTTCCGATCTGCAGGTTGAGGTCTGCCAGTTCATAGGCCAGGTATACGTCGGGGTTGCGCCCAAACATAATGTCAAACTGCTGTACGGCCAGTTGCGGCTGGTTGAGCGATTTAAGGGAGATCGCCTTAACCTCTACAGCCAGGTCAGAAGCCTCAGCGTCCTTTTCTGTACCCAGGACGTTAATGGCCTGTACGTATTGCTTGGAATTGGCATAGAAGTACGCCAGGGTGTCTCTGCGTTCCGGGCTCGGGCTTAAAACGTTGAGGTGGGTAAGGGCGTCGATAACTCCCCTTACATCTCCCTGTGCTTTCATTTGCTGGTAAAACGCTTCATAATGTGAGACGAGCTGTGGGTTGCTCTGAGCATAGCTGCCTGCCGATAGCATAAACAGGCCTATTAGTGCGATCTTTTTCATGATTTAAAGTTTGATTCTTGCTTTGTTTTTTGCAGAAAGCCAAATCTATTAAAATAATTCTATTAACCTCATAAAGTTTTTCTAAGACCTGAAAGCAGCAGTCTTTTATACTTTCAAATCCGGGAATTGGTAGTTATAGCTGAGTAATTCTGTGGTATAGGCTGCATCTATCACCTTGCCGGTGTAACGGGAAGAGGGTCTTTTAAAATAAGGCGGGTCGATGTTGAACCGGTCAGCCATCTCAGGATAATACTCCTGTTTTTCCGGGTGGTGGGGGGCAACCCCGTGCAAGGTTTTTCCCCATTGTTCTTTGGCGATTATGGCCTTTAGGATCCCGATGACATCGTCCCTGTGGATGAGGTTGATCCGGTCGGAACCACCCTTAAGGTTGCTTTTTCCGGAAAGGTAGTGAACCGGGTGCCTGTCGGGCCCAATTAATCCCCCGAGTCGCAACACAGTATTGGCTCCCGGGTTTTGATCGAGAATGAGTTGTTCTGCCTGCAGCATTTGTTTCCCGGGTGGAGAATCCGGTAAAAAAATGGAGTGTTCATCGAAGACGTCATCTTCATCCGGAAAGACCGAAGTGGAGCTTACAATCAGGGTGTGTTTCACCCCAAAGCCATTCAAGGCAGTTACTACGGGCTGCAGAACCGCACAAAAATCCCTGGAGGGGTCTTTCCTTAGTCCCGGCGGAATATCAATGATCAGGATGTCTGAACCCTTCAGGAAGTCTTCCAAAGGCCCTTTGAATGTATTTTCCTGTAGTTCGATCAGGAAAGGATCAATCCCCTGCTCCTTTAATGCAGTTATTTTAGAAGGACTTGTGGTACTGCCTTTAACCCCGATGCCTTCTTCGGTCAGTTCCCGGGCGAGTGCCTGGCCAAGCCACCCGCATCCCAGTATACTTAGTTGAAGATGTTTTTGAGTCACAATCGAATGATGGATTTAACGCGAATTTGCATTTCGATAGCAAAGTCAATTATTAATTCTGATGATGATTAACTGGTTGGTGTGCTCCGGGATTTATTGGTCCGGAAGTATTGTGTTTAAAGATACATGCTAATATTTAGCCCTTAAAATTAATGATCCTTTAAAATAGTGTGTGAAAAATGATAATTTTTGAATATATTAAGGTTGTGATTTCCAGGGTGTTATTTTTCCGGGGGAATGCGAGGTATAGAAAAGACCAAAACCAGTTAATACATTTTCGATATGGGGATTAAGAGTTATCAGGGACCAAGAGCAGAACTAAAGAATGAGTTTAAAGCACCTATTCTTGTAGAGGATTATATGACCAAGAATCTGATCACCTTTCATCCGGATCAGTCTATCTTAGAGGTTATGGAGCTATTAATACGGTACAGGATCTCCGGGGGACCTGTATGTAATGACGATGGAGACCTTGTGGGGATCATCTCCGAGGCAGATTGTATGAAGGAGATCTCAGAAAGCCGATATTTTAATATGCCTATTCTGGATAAGCGGGTGTCGCATTTCATGTCTACAGAGGTAGAGACCATAGGGAATAATGAGAGTATTTTTGATGCGGCCTCCAGGTTTAACAAAACCAACAGAAGACGCTTTCCCGTACTGGAGCACGGCAGATTGGTAGGACAGATAAGTCGTAAAGATGTTCTTGCTGCAGCTTTGAAAATAAAGGCGTTCAGCTGGCGACATTAAACGGATTTCTTCACGAGCATATACATATCATTTTCCAGGGGTAAATACCCAAGATCGTAAACAAAATAGTAAGTGCTCCCTTTTTGGGTGGTGTATACCCGCGTTATACATTCAAAATCAAATCCCTCATTTAGTAATTTAGACCTTGTGATCCTGGCCTTCCCATCGGGGTTCAGGGTTCTTAGAATCCGGTAATTTCTGCGCAACCGGTTGTTTACTGTGCGTACCAGGTTGTTGCTGTCTTTGTTTCGCTTATTGTTATAGGCATTTCTGCAATAGTCATTACAGTATTTCTTATCCGAACGACCGAGGAGTTTCTCCCCGCATTCTATACATACCTTACCCATGGATCCAAACTTTAATCATTCATTATAATGGCAGGAACCTCGTAACTCCTGTACATGGCGTTAAACTTTTCGAACTCACTGCCTGAGATTTTTTCCTGCTGTTGTTTAAGGGCGGTCCATTGGGTTTTGAGGTCTTCCAGTCTGGCTTTTGCTCCGGCAGTGATCCGGGGATCATTTCCGGCCACATAGGATTTGAGATGCATCAGCTCGGCGTTCAGTTTGTTGTCGAAGTTAATTACGTCCTGGAAGGTTTTCTGTCGGGGCTGAATAAGATGTTCTTCCCATGCTTCGATAGCCAGAATAAGAGAGTCTGTTTTTTCGGCAAGGGGCTCGTATGCTTCATTGCTACTCATTCGCGTCTTATAGGTCTCAAGCTGACCTTTGGCGTCACGCATTTTATTTACTGAAAGGTGGATGTCGGTAACAAGAGAGTCGACCTCATTTAAAAAAGCTTCCTGGTCGGTGTAATCCTGCGTGGTGGCAACGATATTCGGGTTGGCAAGTACACTCACTGTGGTTTCCGAGAGTTGATCTCCTGAACGTAACCGAAGGGTATATTCCCCTGGAATTATGCGGTTTCCGGTATAATCTCCAAGTACAAAAACATCCTTCACAGCGGGAATGGACGTTTTCCTGAAATCCCAGGTGAAGCGGTTAAAACCAATCGATGAGGTAAGCACTTCCGGCTTGGAAGGTCCACCAGGCCAGGATTTGAAATCCTCCGTTTCCTGGTTGGTATACTGCCTGATCACCTTCCCTCTTGAATTAAGGACCTCAAGGGAAAGCGGGATCGTATCAAGGCCTTTGGGGATGTAATAATCGAACGTTACACCCGATCTGGGATTCTGGCCCAGGCCAGGAGTGAATTTTTTCTCATAACCACCTTCATACAGGTAGGTATCCTTAGGGTGGTAGATGGTTAGTTCATCCGGTGCCCGCAGCAGTTATTGTTGCAGGGGGCTCAGGTCATCCAGGATCCAGAAGGATCTTCCTGCAGTTGCTGCCACCAGGTCATTTTGTCTTATAGTGAGGTCGTTGATGGGGACCACCGGAAGATTGAGCTGAAGTTTTTTCCATTCGCCTCCTCCGTTCACAGAGACGTATAGGCCGGTTTCTGTACCCGCATAGAGCAGGTTTTTTACTTTAGGGTCTTCCCTTACCACTCTCACGAATGTATGAGGTGCATCGATTCCGTTGGTTATGCGCTTCCAGGAGCGACCGTTATTGGTGGTTTTATAAATATAAGGTGAGAGGTCATTCCTTTTGTATCGCATGACCGTGATGTAAATGGTAGCCGGATCATGAGGGGAGACTTCTATACTGTTTATGATCCCGTTCTCCAGGGCAGCCGGTGTTACTTTGGTCCAGTCCCTGCCTTCATTTTCTGTCTTGTATACCAGGCCGTCATCAGTTCCTGCCCAAAGTATTCCCGGGCCATGAGGTGACTCGGCCAGGTAGGTGATGGTGTTGTAGTTCTCGCCTCCCGCGCCTTCGTTGGTGAAGGGAGTTCCCCCAGGACCTTGTTTATCTTTTTCATTTTTGGTGAGATCACCGCTGATCACCTCCCAGGAAAGCCCCTGATCGGTGGTTTTGAAAACTACATTCCCCGCGTGATAAATCGTGTTTTCGTGATGTTGTGAGTAGATAATGGGCGCATTCCAATTGTAGCGGTATCTCATGTCCTTAGGCTCTTTTCCCAGTCCCATTTCCGGGTAGGCCTTGACCTCCTTGATCGTGTTGTTCGCAACCTGGTAACTCTCTATAATACCTTGATAACACCCTCCGAAGATCATATCAGGCACTTCGGGGTTAAAGGCCAGGAAGGCACTCTCACAACCGGCTACCGAATACCAGTCTTTCCAGTCAATTCCATTATCATCGGTGCGGCTTGCAATGGAAATAGCACTATTGTCCTGCTGTCCGCCGTATACCCTGTAAGGTACCTGGTTGTCTGTAATAACCCTGTAGAACTGTGCTGTTGGCTGATTGCTTTGCGCTGACCAGGTTTTGCCCCCGTTCATACTGATATTTGCACCCCCGTCATTGGCATTGATCATGATCTGCGAATTGGATGGATTGATCCATAGGTCGTGATTGTCGCCATGGGGAGTAGGAACAGGAGTAAAGGTTTTTCCTCCATCGATGGATTTCAGCATGGGGGCATTCAGAACATATACCGTGTTTTCGTCAGATGGATCGGCAAAGAT
This sequence comes from Robertkochia flava, assembly GCF_020166515.1. GTDB lineage: Bacteria > Bacteroidota > Bacteroidia > Flavobacteriales > Flavobacteriaceae > Robertkochia > Robertkochia flava. The sequence continues at coordinate 42,467 of NZ_JAINZT010000008.1, forward strand.
CTCCATATAATACCAGGAGCGGGCGATATTGATACGGTCTTTATTGATCTGTTTCCAGGTTTTTCCGGCATCGTCAGAGCGGTATACTCCCCCTTGGTTTCCTTCTGCCTCAATGACAGTCCACACCCGATCGGGATTGGCAGCAGAAACTGTGATCCCGGATTTACCCATGGCCTCAGGGAGCCCTTCCTTAAGTTGTTCCCAGGTTAGGCCGCTATCTGTGGATTTGTATAATCCCGAATGCTCTCCGCCTGACTCCATGACCCACGGATAACGCCTGTGCTGCCACATAGAGGCATAGAGGATCCTGGGATTGGAAGGGTCCATTGCCAGGGAGGAAGCTCCTGTAGTTTCGTGAAAATATAATTGCTTTTGCCAGGAGGCACCTCCATCTGCTGACTTGTAAATCCCGCGATCCCCCGAAGGCCCGTATTGCGATCCCTGAACGGCCACGTAAACCGTTTCAGGATCATCAGGGGCTACGATAATGTCTGAGATATGCCGGCTTTCTTCCAGTCCGATATGGGTCCATGTCTTACCGGCATCCAGGGATTTGTATACGCCGTCCCCGCTGGAGGTCATTACTCCTCGTACCGCATGCTCCCCCATCCCGGCGTAGATCACATTGGGGTCGGAGGGTGCCACGGCAATAGCACCCACGGTTCCCGTTTTAAGGAAACCGTCAGAAATGTTGTGCCAGGAAATTCCGGCATCGGTGGTCTTCCAGATCCCTCCTCCGGTTGTGCCCATATAATAGGTTAACGGATCACCTGCTACTCCTGTACAGGCAACACTCCTACCTCCGCGAAACGGACCAATATTTCTCCATTTTAGTTGATGGAATCCGTTTGGATCTTCATTATTTTCAACCGTTTGGGAGTTTACAGAAGAGTGGCCGGCCAGGAACAGGACCGCCCAGAAGAAGAAAATAAATCGCTTCATAGCAGTGTATTTAGGAGTGTTATAGTATCATCAATAGCGCGTCACTGTGCCCTGCTTACTGGGAACAGTACATGGGCCAACACATCCATTTCTTCTTTCGGGTTGCAGAATATCAGGGTTCCACGCTTCCCCAGTTTTCGCCTGATTTAATCCGGTAGAGCTGCATTTCTGAGATCCCGAATTGCTTGGCGATCATCTTCATTCTGGTTTTTCGGTTGGGGTCGTTGATCTTTCTTTTGATCAGCTTTACCTTAGCTTCGGTAAGCTTGGCATAACTGCGTTGGGTCTTTTTCTTTTCCTTGGCCCTGATTACTCTTGGGTTCTTACTGTTGTGAAGGGTAAGTTCACTTCGGGTAGCCCAGGCAAGGTTGTCAGACGTGTTGTTCAGCTTGTCATAATCGAGGTGAATAACGAACTTTTTCTCCTCTTCATTTTCCAGGAACAACTCGGCAACAGCCCTGTGGATGTATACCAGGTCGTTCTTCTTGTTTTTTCTGATGGCTGTTATTACTGCATAGCCACCCACTTTTCCGGGCTCGAGCAGTTTGCCTTCCAGGTGATGTTTGAAACTGATCACCCGACCATAGTTTGAGATTTTGTAGCGTTCGTTTTCTCTCCAATAATCACGTTGGAGGTCTTTCCAGACCTCGTTCTTTAAATTTATAATCATTTTCAGTGTTTGAGGGAACGCGTAAATATACTACTTATTTCTTTTTTTTTACTTCATATAAGTCGATTCTTCTGTCTTTTAGAGTTTTCACACTACCGTGTTCATGGAGTTCCCGGAGCAGGTCCACATCGACATCCACAATAAGGGTCATCTCAGTATTTGGGGTGGCTTCTGCCTTCACTCCATTGGTCGGGAATGCAAAGTCTGAGGGGGTAAATACGGCGGCCTGGGCAAACTGAATATCCATATTGCTTACTTTAGGCAGGTTTCCTACACATCCTGCAATGGCTACATAACATTCGTTCTCGATAGCTCTGGCCTGGGCACAGTGTTTCACTCTGGTGTACCCGTTCTGGGTGTCAGTGAGGAAGGGCACAAACAGAATTTGCATGCCCTGGTCTGCAAGTAAGCGGGGGAGTTCCGGGAATTCCACATCGTAACAGATCACAATTCCAATTTTCCCGCAGTCGGTATCGAAGGTTTTAATGAGGTCTCCACCGCTCATTCCCCAGGTCGACACCTCATTTGGGGTGATATGGATCTTGGTGTACATTTCTGAACTACCGTCGCGTTTGCACAGGAATCCGACGTTAAGCAATTTGCCATTTTCGAGATATGGCATGCTACCCGTAATGATGTTGATGTTATAGGAAATTGCGAATTCCTGGAATTTCTTGCGTACAGGGTCGGCAAATTTAGCAAGTTCCCTGATCGCATCGGCCTCGTTAAGGTGATTGTAGTCGGCCATTAGTGGAGCTGTGAACAATTCCGGAAACAACGCAAAATCACTTTCGTATCCGGAAACAGCGTCAATAAAGAATTCCGCCTGTTCAAACAGGGCCTCCAGGTTAGATAAAGAACGCATCTGCCATTGTATGAGTCCCAGGCGCACTACAGATTTCCTGGTGTTGATGAGTTTAGGGCGTGGATCGTAATAAATGTTATTCCATTCCATAAGCACCGCAAATTCCTTGGAGCGTTTATCTCCTTCCAGGTAATTTTTCATCACCTTCCTAACGTGGAAATCATTGCTGAGCTGGAAAGCAAGTACAGGGTCAAACAGTTCCTTAAGACGTACCTTTTCGATGTATTCCTTTGGGGTGATCTGATCGGCCACTTTACTGTAATTAGGAATCCTTCCCGCGAACATGATTCCCTTGAGATTTAACTGCTCGCAGAGTTCTTTACGCTGGTCATAGAGCCTTCTGCCCAGTCTTAACCCGCGATAACTGGGATGGATAAATACATCGATCCCGTAAAGGATATTCCCCTTGGGGTCGTGAGTGGAAAAGGTGTAATTTCCGGTGATCTCTTCGTAGGTGTGGTTCTCATCAATATCCTTTTCATCGATAACCAGGGAGAGCGCAGATCCCACTACTTTACCATCCGCAACCACGACGAGCTGACCGTCGGGAAAGAGATGAAGCAGTTTTTCTATATGATGCTCCTTCCAGTACATATTCTCCATTTCGGGATAGGCTTCTATCATAGATCGTTTCAGTTCCAGGTAATCATCAATCTGAAGGTTTCGTAATTCTATTTTTTTCACGGAGTTCATTGAATTCATAAGCTATCGTTCTATTCGTTTACAAACGTTTACATGCACTTTTAAACGAAAGTAATCATGTAAGGACCGGAAATAATTTCCAGGTGGTCGCACCTTTGACAGGAGCATCTATTGCTCTCGAATTTACAAATTATAGATAAGTATTAACCTTTAAACAATTGAATTATGAATGCCTTAAGAAACAAAGTGCAATTGATCGGAAATCTCGGGAACGACCCTGAGATCATTGAAATGGAAAGCGGCAGAAAACTTGCCAGGTTCTCCCTTGCTACCAACGAAACATACAAGTCTGCTTCGGGAGATCTCGTAAAAGATACGCAGTGGCACATGGTCGTGGCCTGGGGGAAGCTCGCCGAGATCATAGAAAAATATGTAAAGAAGGGCAGTGAGGTGGCCCTGGAAGGTAAACTAACCACCCGGGCCTATGAAGATAAACAAGGTACAAAGCGGTATGTTACGGAGGTGAATTGCAGCGAACTGCTTATGCTTGGTAGTAAGTGAGTTGGGTTGGAAAGGTCCTCGCTGCCCTTATTTAAAAGGGTCGGGGATCTTTCCTTTTTATTCCGGTATCGGGGTTGAAAAATAACCGGGGACAACTCATAAAGTGTTGTAAATCAGTCGCTAAAGATGTAAATTGGCCGGAAATATGAAAAAGTTATGAGGAATATTGGGTTGCTACTTTCGTTCTTAGTTTCTTTTGGATTTGCTTTTGCGCAACATGGAGCAGGTAATGTGAATGATATCAGGGATATGCGTGCGGGTTCGGCAGAAGAGGAACTGGAACGCATGGGGTATGATCTATCGAGTGTAGACAAGACGTCCACCGGAATTTACCAGTATTGGTACAACAGCAGGTTGGGGCGTTGTGTGCAATCTACGATCTATAATGGCCGTGTGGTCCATGTCAAAGCTGTGGAAGAAGGCAAATGTGGTCAGGGATATGACGAGGGGAGGCGTGAACTCAACATGACTTCCATGCGGGGGATGAATGAGGTGCATGTAAGCAGCAGGTTACAACGTGAAGGATACCGGGTTGTAAGCACAGATGGCAAGGGAGCAGGACGGGTAGATATGTATTGGTATAACTCCAGGACCAGGCAATGCCTGAGGATGGAGGTCGATGACGATGTTGTAAGGGATGTTCGTTATACCAGCACTTCTTACTGTACCAATGCAGGGAATCGACCGGAGGAATCATACAGCAAGGGTAGTGGACGTACCAGTCTGGACTTCCTGCAGGGCTGGGGTGCTATAAAGGCGTATGACCGGTTGGCCGATGAAGGGTTTCGGGAGACGAAGAACCATAAGGACGGGGGGAAGACGTATCGGGTTTGGTATAACTCCCGGACCGGAGAATGTGTGAAAACTTTGAGTCAGAAGGAAAAGATCACTGAGATCATTCTATCCAACCGTTGCGATTAACCGGAGTCAGACCGGAGAAATGGATCAGTATCAGTATGCAATAAAAATGCCCGGGATATCCCGGGCATTTTTATGCTGTATTTACGCAACTTTTTTCAGTAAATCAAAACAGGGACAACGCTTGCAGCGTTTGCTTTCCGATTTTTTATACTTTTTGCAGCACTTTGTCTTCAGGGGTTTAGACACGTCGCCTTCCTGAAGCTTTTTAAGCTTTTTTGCCTGCTTTTTCTCTGCCTTCTTCTCCTTATCTTTCTTCTTGCCCAAGGTCTCAGGATTTTAATCCCGGCAAAGATATTTATTTTTATTGAATCTAAATAAGAATTTAACAGTTCTGTTTATCAGGCATCCGGAGGGGTCACAGAACTATTAATGGTAAGTTGTTGTACATCCCGGTCAAAGAGGTATAAGCCTCCCTTATCGTCACCGATCATATTGATCTTATCGAGGATGGTTCTGGCCATGGCTTCCTCTTCGATCTGTTCTGCCACATACCACTGGAGGAAATTATGGGTCGAAAAGTCTTTTTCATCAAGGGTGATCTCTACCAGCTTATTGATGCATTCCGAAACGAAGATCTCGTGTTCGTAAAGTTTTTTGAACATTTCCTTGAAGGAGTTGAACGTCACGTTTGGCGCTTTCAGTGCCGATACCTGTGCATGTCCGCCCCGTTCATTGATAAATTTAATGAGCTTAAGCATGTGCTCGCGTTCCTCGTCAGACTGGGCATACATGAATTTGGCAATACCGTCGAGTCCCTTCACCTCTGCCCAACACGCCATAGCGAGATAGACCTGTGATGATTCGGCTTCTACCCGGACCTGCTCGTTCAATGCTTTTTCTATGGATTTTTTTAACATGATATTCGATTTTAGGTAAATGTAAGGAATTAGCTGAAAATAAGGGTGCTATCCCTCTTTAATTGCCTTCCCTGAAATTCATGGAGAGCTGTATCCTTTTGCGATCCAGGTCTATGGATTCTACCCTCACCCTCACATGTTCGTGCAAACTAACCACCTCGTTCACATCCGATACAAATCCGTCTTTAAGTTTTGAGATATGCACAAGGCCGCTTTCCTTTATGCCGATATCAACAAAACATCCGAAATTGGTGATGTTGTTTACAATTCCCGGAAGTATTTCTCCGGTTTTGAGGTCGTTGATGGTTTTAATATGGGGGGCAAATTCAAATACTTTTGCCTTCTCTCTCGGGTCGAGTCCGGGTTTTTCCAATTCTTTTAAAATATCTTCCAGGGTTGGCATTCCCACGTCCTTACTGACATATTTTTCAGGGCTGATCCTGATGATGGCTTCCCGGTTGCCGATAAGTTTATTTACCTCCATCTTCATGTCTTTCGCCATATCCTGTACCAGCTTATAGCGTTCCGGATGTACAGCAGAATTGTCCAGGGGATGATCGCCCTGTTTTACCCTCAGGAAGGCGGCACTTTGTTCGAAAGCCTTTTCTCCCAGACGTTTTACCTCTTTTAATTGTTTCCTGTTGGTAAACTTCCCATTCTCCTTTCTCCATTCCACAATGTTGGCGGCCAGGGCAGGCCCTATTCCTGAAACATAGGAGAGCAGCGATTCGCTTGCTGTATTCAGGTTGACCCCGACCTTATTTACACAGCTGCTCACTACCAGGTCCAGCTCTTCCTTTAGTTTGTTCTGGTCTACATCGTGCTGGTATTGTCCGACGCCTATCGATTTCGGGTCGATCTTCACCAATTCTGCCAGGGGATCGGCCAGGCGGCGACCAATAGATACTGCACCTCTAACGGTAACATCATAGTTCGGAAACTCCTGGCGAGCGATCGGAGAGGCCGAATACACCGAGGCTCCGGCTTCATTAACCACAAACACCTGCAGGTCTCTGTCAAACCGGACTCTTTTAACCAGGGCCTCTGTTTCCCGGGATGCAGTTCCGTTACCTATGGCAATGGCTTCAATTTTATAAGCATTTACCAGGGTACTCAGTTTTTTTATGGCCTCCCTGTCTTTTTTCTGGGGCGGATGGGGAAAGATGGTTTCATTGTGAAGAAGTTCACCCCCCTCTCCAAGGCAGACCAGTTTGCAGCCGGTGCGGAATCCGGGATCCAGGGCCAGGATGCGTTTCTCACCCAGGGGTGCGCCTAAGAGCAACTGCCTGAGATTTTTTGCAAACACCTCAATAGCCGTGGCTTCGGCCTTTGAGCGAAAGGCGCTTAAGGCCTCGTTCGATAGAGAAGGTGCCAGTAGTCGTTTAAAGGCATCTTTCGCCGCCAGCTCCAATTGTACAGCACATGCGTTATTGCTCCTGATGATCCGGGTGTTGATATAATCCAGGGCGCGGTCTTCATCTATGTTGATGTTGATCCGGATATACCCTTCATTGGATGCCCTGAGGATGGCGAGCAAACGGTGAGACGGGCAGCGATGCAGCGCCTCTGTCCAGTCAAAATAATCCCGGTATTTCTGTGCCTCTTCTTCTTCACTTTTAGTCTTGACCACCTTGCAGCTCAATTCGGCATGGCGCTCGTAAGACCGTCTGAGATGGTTCCTGATGTCGAGTCGTTCATTGATCCACTCTGCTATAATATGCCTGGCGCCCTCCAGGGCTTCTTCGGCAGAAGCCACTTCCTTATTGGTGAAGCCGGAGGCCCTGTCTTCGAGATCCCGGGCGTTCTGCGCCATAATGATCCTGGCAAGGGGTTCCAAACCGCGGGCTCTGGCCTTGTCGGCCTTGGTAGTCCTTGTTTTTTTATAGGGAAGATACAGGTCCTCAAGTACGGTAAGTTGTTCTGCCTGGAGAATCCGGGCCTCCAGGTCATTGGTTAACACCTCCTGCTCCCTGAGGGTATTTAAAATGGATGCCCTGCGCTTTTCTAATTCCAGGAATTCCTTTTGGTATTTGCTGATATTTTCGATCTGGGTCTCATCCAGATTGCCAGTCATCTCCTTCCGGTAACGGGAAATGAAAGGAATGGTGCATCCCTCGTCGAATAGCCGAAGGGTATTTTCAATGGCTGAAGTGTTCAGGTTCAGTCGCTGTGTAATATAATGAGTGGCAGTCATGATCTCAATTTTGTGGAAGGCAAGTTAAAAAAAACAGGAGGTTGTTACTCTTCACTCAGAAATATATTTCCTGCGCCAATCGGTAGGTGTTGGCATGGGCCTCGATAATGGTGCGAAGATCGGGAGAATATCCTCCTCCCATGCTGCATTGCAAAGGGATGCCTTTCCGGTAACATGTTTGAAAGACAAATGCATCCCGCTCCCTGCACCCCTGAAGACTCAGTCCTAGCTTTCCGAGCTTGTCTGAAGCGATGATATCCACCCCGGAGAGGTAAAATATAAAGTCCGGGTGCTGGTCTTCGATCAATCCCGGCAGGGTGTCCCTCAGAATATTCAGGTATTCGGTATCTCCGGTTTTATCATCGAGTGCAATGTCGAGATCACTCTGCTCTTTCTTAAAGGGGTAATTGTTTTTTCCGTGGATGGAAAAGGTGAAAACACTGGGGTCATCCTGAAAAATTTCGGCAGTTCCGTTTCCCTGGTGCACATCGAGATCGACGATCAGGATCTTTGCGGCCTTTCCCGATTTCTGGAGGTAGCGGGCGCCAATGGCCTGGTCGTTGAGCAGGCAAAAGGCTTCCCCTTTCCCGGTATATGCGTGGTGGGTACCACCGGCGATGTTCATGGCCACGCCAGTTGTCAGGGCATGGTCGCAGCCCGTGATCGTGCCCTGTGCAATGATGACTTCCCGTTTCACAAGTGCTTCAGAGAGCGGGAACCCGATCCGGCGAACCGCCCTGCTGTCAAGAGACAAGGTCTTCAGTTGTTCGTAATATTCCCGGGTGTGTACCTCGAGGATATGCCGGTCTTCCGGAATCCCCGGTTGAAAGAAATTCTCAGGTTCGCAGGTGCCCTCATAGAGCAACTGCCGGGGCAGAAGTTCGTATTTAAGCATCGGAAAACGATGACCTTCCGGCAATGGGTGTTTGTAAATAGGATGATAGGCAACCTTGAGCAAACTCATTCCAATTTGGTTTCTACACTTTCAAAAGGGATTGTGAATACTAAGATACCCCCGATACTTTATACAAAGACGGAGTTATAACAAAAAAGTGCGACAACTACATGGACTGTTCTATAAAACGGAATAGCTTCTCAATATCTTCCGGTGCATCGGTGTCGATATTGTTATCCCGGATAAATTGCTTCAGGCTGTTTTTCTGACTTCCGTCTGCAAGGTCTGTTAACGACCTTTTATTCATTTTTATGTAGGTGGCAGGTTGGCCGTTTTCAGAAATGTAATAGTTGTATTCATCTACGAACTGATCCGGAAAACCTGATTCAAAAGAAGTCCGGGCTTCCTTTCCCCGTTTGAAGATCTTTCGTTTTTGTAAATACACGGTATATTGAGGCCCCTGGTGAATAAGGCTCATATATCCGCTGTTTTTTTCATCCTTATCGTTAATGAAATCTTCGACATAGACAAAGAGTTCTCCGTTAAATTCAGCAGTGATCTCAGGGTCTTTGAGCAAAGCCTTTACCCCGGTGGCACTTAGTTCTTCCTTTACCTCGATCTCATCCCCGAAAGCGTTGTAACGGATGTAAAAATCCTTCGAAGTTTTTCCCTGGAAAGATACCTTTCCGGGCATAAAAACAGCCACGAAATAAGGGGATCCCTTCACCATTTTGAGGTCGATAAATTCTCCCCCTTCTTTGTAATATCCGGAGAAACTCTGACTTTGATATGCTTTGTTCCAGTCGAACTGCTGGTAATCCCAGGAGCTTTTTTTAGTCTGAGCCTCGCCGGAAAGTGTCCAGGCCATTACGATAAGGAAGGTGAAAAGTGCTTGCGGTTTCATAAAGCTTTGAATTTGAAGGTAATTTCGTCATTTTTTGAAATTCATGAAAATTTTACAGGTATTTTATTTGGCTATTGCCTGTCAGGCCAGGCAGATAGGTCTCTTTTAGTTACGCCCTGCTTAGAAGCGCAGCAGGATTCAGGCATTCAACCCTGAAAAAGGAAAAGTAATGACGGGCAGTATTTTTTTATAAACAGACAATGATTTTAAGTCGTTGATAGTCAGGTATAAAGCTATTATTTTGCTACCTTCATCAAACTGAAAATATTGTTTAATGAATTACACAACCAAAGATGTCAAATACAAAAGCCTATGCCGCATTCTCGGCTAAAGAAGCATTAAAACCCTATGAATTCGACAGGAGGGACCTCCATGAAGATGATGTGAAAATCGAAATTGCCTATTGCGGGGTTTGTCATAGTGACATTCATTTTGCGCACAACGATTGGGGCATGACCCAATATCCCGTAGTACCCGGCCATGAGATCATTGGAAGGGTTACGGAGGTAGGCCCGGGAGTAACCCGTTTTAAGGAGGGAGACCTGGTCGGAGTTGGCTGTATGGTGGATTCCTGTGGGGAGTGCAGTTCCTGTAAAGAGGACGAAGAGCAGTTTTGTGAAAAGGGTATGGTGATGACCTACGGAAGTCCCGATCCGGTAATGGGTGGTGTTACCCACGGGGGCTATTCTACCCAGATCGTGGTAAAGGATCCCTTTGTTTTAAAGGTGTCAGAAAACCTGGACACCAAGGCGGTAGCACCGTTACTCTGTGCCGGAATCACTACGTATTCGCCCCTGAGCCAGTGGAAGGTAGGAAAGGGACAAAAGGTGGGTATTATTGGACTTGGCGGTCTCGGACATATGGGTGTTAAATTTGCTGCGGCCATGGGAGCAGATGTAGTTATGATAACCACCTCTCCGGAAAAGGGAGATGATGCCAGACGCCTTGGTGCAAATGACGTGTTGGTTTCCAAGGATCCGGAGCAGATGAAGGCCCATGAAGGCACCTTTGATTTTTTACTGAATACGGTTCCGGTGGCACATGATATCAACCCGTATATCCCTTTGCTGAAAAACAACAAAACCATGGTTCTGGTGGGGGCAACCCCGGTAGATCTCCACAGCATGGGTCTTATTTTCGGTCGGAAGCATATTTCCGGATCCCTGATCGGAGGGATAAAGGAAACACAGGAAATGCTTGATTTCTGTGCGAAACACAATATCGTTTCCGATGTGGAGATGATTCCCATCCAGGATATTAATACGGCCTATGACCGGGTGATGAAGTCGGATGTGAAATACCGTTTTGTGATCGATATGAGTTCGCTTAAATCCTGAGCTTTATTGGTAGAATCCACAGGTAATTAAAAATCAATAGCCCCGTCAGAATTGTTTGACGGGGCTTTTTTTTGGTATTTGGTTAACATCCCTCATCCTTGTTGCAATTCTGCCCTTCCGTGATATCCAAAGGAGCACCTTGGGCGTTTTTCCATTCTTCAAAGGACTTTTCCAGGGCTTGAGAAAAAACCTGGGATTCCTGGGCTCCTGAAATCCCGTATTTGCGGTCGATCACAAAGAAGGGTACCCCTTTAACACCAAGGGCCTGCGCTTCCCGGATTTCTTTCTCCACCTTTCTGAACGGGGTGTCGGTAGAAAGATATTCTTTGATTTCTGCGGCATCCAGCCCGGCTTTTACCCCGATTGCGATAAGTTCATCCGGGTTGTCTACGTTGACGCTTTCGGAAAAGTAAGCCTTCAGTAACCCTTGTTTTATCTCCTGGCCTAGTCCTTTTTCCTTAGCCATCTGCAGTAAAGCATGGGCTCGAACCGTATTTGCTACAACCACCTTGTTAAAATCGAAGTCGATCCCCTCCGATCGCCCTACGCGGGCTACCTGGTCCATCATTTCTATGACCTGTGCTTCAGAAAGTCCCTTTTCGCGGGCAAGATACCCGGTAAGGGATTCCTCTGGATCTGTTACCTGATCCGGGTTAAGCAGAAAGCTTTTCCATTCCACCTCTATTTTTTCGGCTGCTGCAAATTCAGCCAGGGCCTTTTCAAATCGTTTCTTTCCGATATAACACCACGGACAGGCTACGTCACTCCAGATCTCTATTTTCATATTTTTTGCAATGTTTTATTTCTCTGTGTTTTATTCAATACAGTATTGGTCGTAAATATCTGATCACATTACAAGGGAGGAGTATGCTGGTGGATCGGCAGGGGAATAGACTCTGGAGGTTGAATGGTGAGGCCCAGGCTTAAAGACAATGCATGGATCACAGAGGGAATATGCTGCATGGGGAAGGCAGGCGTAGAGGCGTAGGTCTTTTTTTGGATGGCGGATCTGCAAGGCGACTGCACTGCACAGTTCTGAAACTGGGCTTATAATTCCTTATGAATCCGGGGATAAAAAAAGCCCCGCATAAGCGGGGCGAATAGGTTGTATCGTAAACGTTTAACTGATCACTGTCCCGTTGGTTACTCCATCTTCATCCGGGTTTACAAAAACGAGTTTTCCTTCCGCATTTTCGGTCATCAGGATCATGCCTTCGCTCATTACTCCGCGAAGCTTTCTTGGTGCAAGATTAACGAGTACGGTAACTTTCTTACCGATGATATCCTCCGGCTTAAAACTCTGGGCTATTCCGGATACGATCGTTCTGGTGTCGATCCCAGTATCGACCTTTAAGATCAAAAGTTTATTTGCCTTTGGCATCTTTTCTGCCTCCAGGATGGTTCCTGTTCTGAGGTCCATTTTACTGAAATCCTCGAAGGTCGCGGTTTCTTTTTGCGGTTCTACGGTTTTATTCGCAGCTTCATTCATTTTTTTAGTGTTTTCCAGTTTCTGAAGTTGATGGGCTACTTCGCTGTCTTCGATCTTAGTGAAAAGCAAGGTGGCTGTATTGATCTGTTTTCCCGCCGGAAGTAAGGTTTCCATGGTGGAAAGCTCGTTCCAGTTGAGTTTTTGATCTCCTTCCTGGTCCAGCATTTTCCTTAACTTCTCTGAAGTGAATGGCAGGATGGGTTCAGAGAGCACAGCCAGGGCCGAAGCGATCTGCAGGGCTACGTACATGATGGTCTTTACCCGCTCAGGGTCATTTTTGATCACCTTCCAGGGCTCTTCGTCGGCCAGGTATTTGTTCCCGAGTCGCGCCACGTTCATCAGGATCTGTGAGGCCTCCCTGAAACGGTATCTTTCCATACTGTTCCCCAGGGCTTCAGGGAATGATTTCAACTCCCCGAGTACTTCCCGGTCTGTTTCGGTAAAGGTTCCTGGTTCTGGAACGATACCTTCGTAGTATTTGTTGGTAAGCACAACCACGCGATTTATGAAATTCCCGAAGATGGCTACCAATTCGTTATTGTTACGAGCCTGGAAATCTTTCCAGGTAAAGTCGTTGTCTTTTGTCTCGGGGGCATTTGCCGTTAGTGCATAGCGAAGAACATCCTGCTTATCCGGAAATTCCTCCAGGTATTCATGCAGCCATACCGCCCAGTTTTTGGAGGTGGAGAGCTTGTTTCCCTCAAGGTTCAGGAATTCATTCGCGGGTACGTTTTCAGGAAGTATAAAGTCGCCGTGAACGTTGAGCATACTCGGAAAAATGATACAGTGGAATACGATATTGTCTTTCCCGATAAAATGCACCAGTTTTGTGTTCTTATCTTTCCAGTAAGGTTCCCAGTCCTTTCCTTCGCGGGCCGCCCACTCTTTGGTGGACGAGATGTAACCAATCGGGGCATCAAACCAGACGTATAATACCTTGCCTTCTGCACCAGCTACAGGTACGGGTATCCCCCAGTCGAGATCGCGGGTAACCGCTCTGGGTTTCAGTCCTTCGTCGATCCAGCTCTTTACCTGTCCGTAAACGTTAGGTTTCCAGTCATTCTTATGACCTTCAAGAATCCATGTTCTCAGGAAAGATTCATAGCGGTCCAGGGGAAGAAACCAGTGACGGGTTTCCTTTAGTACCGGTTTACTTCCGGTTAAAGTAGACTTGGGGTTGATGAGATCGGTGGCGTTCAGCGAACTTCCACAGCTTTCACACTGGTCGCCATAAGCCTCTTCGTTCCCGCATCTCGGACACGTACCGGTTACAAAACGATCGGCGAGAAACTGATGCGCTTCCCGGTCGTAAAGTTGTTCGGTAACCTCCTCGATGAACTCCCCCTGATCGTATAATTTTTTGAAAAAATCAGAGGCTGTCTGATGGTGGATCTGTGAAGAAGTACGGGAATAATTGTCAAAAGAAATTCCGAAATCCTCAAAAGAATCTTTAATGATCTTGTGGTATTTGTCGATCACCTCCTGGGGAGAAACACCTTCTTTCTTAGCTTTCATAGGAATAGCTACTCCGTGTTCGTCACTTCCACAGATGAAAGCCACATCGTGACCTCTTAATCTAAGGTATCTTGAATAAATATCTGCAGGCACATAAACCCCTGCCAGGTGCCCGATATGAATGGGGCCGTTGGTATAGGGTAAGGCGGCAGTTATGGTGTACCTCTGGGTAGTATTGGATGTTTCGCTGAGCGTGTTTGACATGGTTATTTGCATTGAAGGCACAAAAATAATCAATTTAACATGAAGTATGCCTGCTAACCTGAAAATGAGAACAGAACTTCAGGTATACGGAAAAGGGAGTCAGGCCTCCCGGAATTCCAGGAGCAGCACTCATTATTTACAACAGTATGGATACTAGAGCAGCGATTTCGGAGATATCGAAAATAATCGGATATTTATAGGGTAAAACGCTAATAATGAGATCGTCACACCGATTAGGCAAATGGGCCGAGGACCATGCTGTTAATTACCTTCAGGATAAGGGTTATGTTATTCTTGAGCGCAATTTCAGGTACGACCGGGCCGAAATTGATATTATTGCCGAATACGGCAATCTGATCGTTATCGTCGAGGTGAAGGCCAGAAGTACCGATTATTTCGGACACCCCCAGGATTTTATTTCACGTAAAAAGGTAGCCCGGCTGGTAAAGGCAGCTAATTATTATATGACTGCAAACGATTTTTATAATGAAGTGCGTTTTGACGCCATCGGTATTCTTAAAGGCGAAAATGGGGTTCAGGTGGAGCACCTGGAAGACGCGTTTTACTTTTTCTAATTGTTTTATTTGTAACAATTAGTCAGGAATTTTTTTAATTGTTGAAAAAAAGTAATTTTATACCGGAATTTCCAATAAATCAAACAGTTTAATCCAAAACAGGATCATGAAGACCATTTCATCTGTTGTTGAGAATTACATCAAGTCGAAGCCATTTTTGCAAAGTGCCTTGGCACAGGGTATCATCAATCTCACCTCGCTTTCGCGTGTGATCAAACCGGAGATCGAGCTGCAACTGGGAAAGGAGGTGCGTAATGGCGCAGTGGTTATGGCGCTTAAGCGTCTAAGTGCAGATCTGGAGTTCCGGGCTACGCATAAGATTCTTAAAGTGCTGAAGAATATTGGAGAAATTACCGTGAGGTCAAGTCTTACCGATTATACCTTTATGCTCTCGGAGACCATCCTGAATAAACAGGCCCGGTTGCTACAGGAAATCGATGGTCAGGATGTATTTTACACCTCATCACGGGGCGTAAATGAAACCAATATCGTTGTGAGTAATTCAATGAATGCCGTGGTGGAAGACATCTTCAAGTCAGAGCGCTTACTTCAAAAGGAAGAGCACCTGTCTTCTATCAGCGTTAAGCTTCCGGAAGAAAATGTGGTGGTTCCGGGCATTTATTACTTTATATTCCAGCGACTGGCGTGGGAAGGGATCATCCTGAACGAGGTGATCTCTACGACCAATGAATTCACCATTATTGTGAGCGAAGACCAGATCGATAAGGCCTTTAAGGTGATCAAGGACTTAAAGGGATTATAGTTTATTTCCATGGATGACCTTGGAGACCAAAACTGAGATTTTTCACTTTCGGTTTTATCATGTTTCCGCCCAAATGATTTAGCAGGTTTTCAAACCCGGAAACGCTGTTGGAATACATCTCCGGTTATTCATTGCTTCCGGGTATCTGGTAAAAGTTTTTCCCGGCAAGAGGGTAATTTTACCCTGGTAGAACCAGGATGCACTTATCGGGAGCCTGTTTTCAGGTATGTCAACTTCTAAAAGGCTGTTTTTCCACGGTTATACGGAAAGGTGCAAGGAACTATGGCTTTCCTGGTATCCAGGGATTACGATTGTACTGTTTCGCGCTGACTAAACGTCTGAATGGCCCTGAGTGCTTTGTCCACAGAATGGATCTTATCAAATGTAAGTAGCAGTCGCAATCCGTTCCGGGTTTCCTTCTCCTTGATCTTACAGAGATGCGGATGGGTTTGCACCAATTGTAATACCCGGGTAAAGGCGGGACTCTGGTAAAAACTGCTTTGCTGATCGGCAAGGAAGTATCCAACCATTTTCCCCTTTTTCAGTACGATACGTTCCAGCCCCATGGAGGCGGCGATCCATTTGATACGGACACTGTTTAAAAGATCTTTTGCCTCTTCCGGGAGTTCTCCGAAACGATCCTGAAGGCGTATTTCATATTGCTCCAGTTCCGCTTCCGTTTTGAGATTGCTCAGTTCGTTATAAAGATTTAAACGCTCTGTGATGGCGTTGATATAATCGTCGGGGAAAAGGATCTCGAAATCGGTGTCCAGCTGGGTGTCTTTTACATAGACTTTGGATTCCTTTTCATGCTCGTATAAGTGGGCGAACTCTTCATCTTTAAGCTCTTCAATCGCTTCATTGAGGATTTTCTGATAGGTGTCAAAACCGATCTCATTGATAAATCCACTTTGCTCTCCTCCGAGAAGGTCTCCGGCCCCGCGAATCTCCAGGTCTTTCATGGCAATGTTGAACCCGCTGCCGAGCTCCGAGAACTGTTCCAGGGCCTGGATACGTTTCCGGGCTTCCTCGGTCATGGCACTGTATGGCGGGGTGATGAAGTAACAGAACGCCTTCTTATTGCTTCGACCTACCCTTCCGCGCATTTGGTGCAGGTCCGACAGTCCGAAATTGTTGGCATTATTGATGAAAATCGTATTGGCATTGGGTACGTCCAGGCCACTCTCGATGATGGTGGTAGATACCAGAACATCAAACTCTCCATTCATAAAGGACAGCATGATCTTTTCCAGGCTCTTTCCTTCCATCTGTCCATGTCCGATAGCGATCTTTGCATCCGGCACCAGGCGTTGGATCATGCCTGCCACCTCCCGGATATTTTCGATGCGGTTATGGATAAAGAATACCTGGCCGCCCCTCTGGATCTCATAGCTCACCGCATCCCTGATGCTTTCTTCACTAAACCGGATCACATGCGATTCGATGGGGTAGCGGTTCGGCGGAGGAGTGGTGATCACCGAAAGGTCCCGGGCTGCCATAAGACTGAATTGAAGGGTACGCGGAATTGGGGTAGCGGTCAGTGTAAGAACATCCACGTTTTCCTTCAGGGTCTTGAGCTTGTCTTTTACGGCCACCCCGAACTTTTGCTCCTCATCTACAATGAGCAGGCCGAGGTCCTTGAACTTTACATTCTTATTGACCAGCTGGTGGGTTCCTATGATAATATCTACTTTCCCTTCTTCCAGTCGCTGGAGGGTATCCTTTTTCTCTTTTGCTGTTCGGAAGCGATTTAGGTAAGACACGGAGATGGGCATATCTGCCAGGCGCTCCCTGAAGGTTTTATAATGCTGAAAAGCCAGAATGGTGGTTGGTACGAGAACGGCTACCTGTTTGCCGTTATCTACCGCCTTAAAGGCTGCTCTGATGGCTACTTCGGTTTTTCCAAAGCCTACATCGCCACACACCAGCCGGTCCATAGGTTGTTCGCTTTCCATGTCTGCTTTAACATCTGCCGTTGCCTTGCTTTGGTCCGGGGTGTCTTCGTAAAGGAATGAAGCCTCCAGCTCATTCTGCAGGTAACTGTCGGGGCCGTATTGAAATCCTGTTTTCGTCTTTCTTTTTGCGTATAGCTGGATCAGGTTAAAGGCGATTTCCTTGACCTTGGTCTTGGTTTTCTTTTTAAGGTTTTTCCAGGCATTGGACCCCAGTTTATAGATCTTAGGGGGCTTGCCGTCTTTTCCGTTGTATTTCGAGATCTTATGAAGCGAATGAATGCTCACATAGAGGATATCCCTTTCCCCATAGATTAGCTTGATCGCCTCCTGGGTTTTTCCCTCAACCTGGATCTTTTGTAATCCCCCGAATTTTCCGATCCCATGATCCATGTGGGTGACGTAGTCGCCAACTTCGAGGCTGGTGATCTCCTTTAGGGTAATGGCCTGTTTTTTCGAGTATCCGTTCTTGAGATGAAATTTATGGTAGCGTTCAAAGATCTGGTGGTCGGTATAGCAGATGATCTTTTTATCCTGGTCAATAAAGCCCTGGTACATGGAGAATACCACCGTCTGGTAATGTACTTCTTCGCCCATATCCTCGAAGATGTCGTGAAAGCGCTTTGCCTGCTGCTCACTGATACATACCAGATAATTCGAATACCCTTCCTGGTGCTTTAGCTGCAGGTCTTCAATAAGCAAGTTGAAGTGTTTGTTGAAGGCTGGTTGCGGGGCAGTGGTGCAACTGATGATCGTACTGTTGCCGGGATCACTTCTAAAGACTGCGTTGGTGCCAAACTCAACAATGCTCAGGTTTAGCAAGTCTTGCTTTACGGCACGGGCGTCCGAAAATAATTCGGAAGGTGCCTGGTGCCTCACCTCTCCGGTGATCTGTTCAAAAGCCTCTTCTGCCTTTTTATAAAGGCCGTCGACCCTGGAGAATACCATTTCGGCATTTTTTAGAAAGACCACGGTTTTGGTATTCAGGTATTTCAGGAAGCTCTGACGGTGCTCTTCCAGGTGCTTGTTCTCCACATTTGGCATAATGGAGATCTTTTTCAGGCGCTCAGTAGAGAGCTGAGTAGCCACGTCAAAGGTTCTGATACTGTCTACTTCGTCTCCGAAAAATTCAATGCGGTAGGGTTCATCATGAGAGAAAGAAAACACATCCACGATACCTCCGCGCACCGAGAATTCTCCTGGTTCAGAAACAAAGTCAACCCGTTTAAAATGGTATTCGAAAAGTGCTTCATTGAGAAAGTCCAGGGAGATCTGATCGCCAATGGCCAGTTTCAGGGTATTCTTGTCGAGTTCTTTTCTGGTCACCACCTTTTCAAAAAGGGCATCCGGATAACTGACGATCACCGCCGGTTTTTTACGCGAATTCAATCGGTTCAGGACCTCTGCCCGTAAAAGCACATTGGCGTTATCGGTTTCCTCGATCTGGTATGGCCTGCGGTAGCTTCCGGGATAAAAAAGCACGCGTTCCTCTCCGATGAGCTGCTCCAGGTCATTGAGGTAATAGGCAGCTTCTTCCTTATCGTTGAGGATGAGAAGAAAGGGCTTTTCTGCTTCTTTAAAAGTTGAGGAGATCAGGAACGACAGGGAAGACCCTACCAGGCCTTTGAGGTGAACCCTGGCCTGATCCGGGGCAATAGCGTTTTGCAGGTCGGCTCTTTGAGAGGACCCGTAAAATGCTTGGGAGATCTTTTCAATACTCACTTAAACGGCAATTTTACAGCAAAGATAATTTAAAGTGATGAAGTTTGGAATTTGATTCTTCAGTCATTGTCGGGAGTGGCCCAAGGGTGATGTTCAGCGACCTGTTGGATTGGGGTTAAGGGGTGGTTATTTAAGTAGACAGCTCGGTAAAAGGATACGACAAATAGTTGTGCAGCCTGATAGATTCAGTAAATACCGCGATACATAATCGTTATCTCATTTCTGTTATGTTTGTCACTAAGAATCGTACCTATTTAAGGGTCCTCGCAACGGGGGGCGGCTAAAAAATAATCGTTTAAAAAAATATACTATGAGTAAGCAACCGCTTTTAACTTCTTATAATCTGAATGGAATAACCCTTAAAAACCGGGTAGTTATGGCCCCTATGACGCGAAGTCGGGCCGATAATGAAGGGAATGTGCCCACCGATGAACTCCACGGGGTGTATTACGGGCAACGGGCAGGAGCCGGACTTATTATTACCGAGGGGTCACAGGTGTCATCAAAGGCTGTAGGGTACATCAATACTCCCGGAATTTATACTCCGGAACAGGTCGAAGGATGGAAGAAGGTGACCAAAAGGGTACACGAGAAAGACGGGAAGATCTTTATTCAGCTCTGGCATGTGGGAAGGATGTCGCATCCCGATTTTCACAACGGAGAATTACCTTTAGCGCCCTCGGCCATTAATCCCGGGGCACAGTCTTATACTCCGGAGGGATTTAAGGATACGGTTACGCCAAAGGCGATGACCAAAGAAGAGATCCGATCTACGATAGCAGATTTTAAGAATGCGGCCCGCAATGCCATGGAAGCCGGATTCGACGGTGTAGAGATCCACTCTTCCAACGGGTATTTGTTCCATCAGTTCTTTAACGGAACCTCTAATACCCGTGAAGATGAATACGGGGGCAGTATCGAGAACCGGTCCAGGTTTTTCTTTGAGGTGCTGGATGCGGTGAAGGAGGTGATGCCCGAAAACCGTATCGGAGTTCGGTTCAATCCGTCCCTTCACGGGATCTTCGGAATGGAGATGGATGAGGAGACCATCCCGACCTTTGACCATATCATTAAAAAACTTAATGAATACGATCTTTCCTATGTGCATTTGTCTGAACCATTCAACGATGTTTCAGAGGTTCCTTTTGCGGTGGAAGAGATCGCAAAGCGCTACCGTCCGATGTATAAAGGTACCCTGATGATCAATAGTGGGTTTGACCGGGAAAGCGGAAATAAGGTAATAGAAGATGGGGAGGCGGATCTCGTGGCCTATGGGAAACCCTTTATTTCGAACCCCGACCTGGTAAAGCGTTTCGAATTAAAAGCCCCATTATCTGATTGGGATGAAGATACCTTCTATGTTCCCGGGAAAAAGGGGTATATCGATTATCCCACCCTGGAAGAAGCCGAGGTGAAATCGTAATAAAGATCAATATTTTAGATAAAAAGCCGGAGATAAGTTCTTCGGCTTTTTTGTGTTGATTGATTCCAGGAAGGGATCCCTGCTGGGATGCGATTTTTACGATGGGTGTCGCGCCCCGGGAAAACCTTATTTTTCCGATTCAACTGCGTCCAGGAATTCGCGAATACTTTGTAGAAGTTCCGGGAGATTATCTTTCATGGTCGAATGCCCGGCATCGGAAACTACAGCCACATGGGAATTTGGAATCCTCTGCTGAAAACGTTTCATAGTGGCAGGACGCGCCTCGTCAAATTCTCCTGTTACGAAAAGTACGGGTACAGAAACGGAAGCCAGGCCTTCCATATTATCATAAGTTTTCAGGGTTCCACGGGCAGTAAATTCACTGGGTCCCCACATGTAATTGTACATGAATCGGTTTCCCGGGGCATCAATGGTATCCCATGGATGCGGAGCTGCGGGGTGCCTGTTTCCAAACTTCGACCAATACACCGAATCGGCGGTACGGTATTGAGGGGTGTTAAAGTTGTTTATGGCCTCTGCCTCCCGGATCATGGTCTGAATGGAATCTGGCAAGGTGGCTATCAGGGTATCGGCATCGGCTTCCCAAACCGGGGTACTCAGGTATGGACTGCTGAAGATGATACCTTTTACACCCTCCGGGTATTTTTCGAAGTATTCCAGTTCCAGGGCTGCGCCCCAGCTGTGTCCCATCAGGTAATAGTCGGTAAGGTTCAGGCTTTTCTTTAACTCATAAACCTGTTCCACAAATTTTTCCACCTTCATCAGGGTAGTGTCGGTATGGTAGCCTGACCGCCCTGTGCCCAGTTGGTCGAACAGGATAATGGACCTGTCGCTGCTCAGGGGTTCCAGGAAATAGAAATTGCGGTGGGTTCCTCCCGGTCCGCCGTGCATCATAAGAATCGGAGGTTTACTGCCTTCCCCGATCACCTTGTACCACAGGTTTCCTCCCTCAACGGCAATGGTGCCTTCCCGGGACTTAAGGGAATGACCTTGTTTACATGAGCTCAGAATACATAATAAAGAGAGGAAAGCAATTGCAAATAAGCGCTGAAACATAGACAAATGGCTTTGTTTTTAGATTTTAACAGGAAGCTGGATCATGGTTATTTGTATAGTTGAGGCTCGGTAATTCCCTGCTCAAGGAACATTTCTTTGTTCATTTCAAAATGCATCATGGTCATCTGATTGTAATATTCCTTTAAAGCTGGAAGTGAAAACTCTTTTCTAAGGCTGTCGACACTTGCAGAGTCTGCAAGTCCGAACTTGGGTATGGCCTGGCCAACCTCATTATAGGTTACCTGACTCCCGAAGCGCTGAGGTTGGTTGAGGTTAACATTGATCCGATCTTCCAGCATGGCGTAATGGTACTTGTCTGCATTGCCATTTTCGATTTCTTTTTCCATGGCCTCGAGTATTTCCTGCTGAAAGGGAATGTCATTATCGGCATGCTGAATGGGTAGCCAAAAGGCTGTGGCTCCTGCTTCACCAATTTTTTCCACTCCAAGAAAACCGTATTGTTCGAAAAGGTCTTTAATTCTTTTTTGGTTTGCCAATCCAATACTGTCTCTTTTCTCTTTAAATATTTCCCAGGCTTTTTTATTGCCATGTTGAGCTGTTAAATCAGCCGGTGGGAGACCGGCATATTTTTGGTCCAGTGCTTGAATTTCTTCCAATTCCAATAAGATCTTTTCCTTATCGTTCGCTGTAATCTTTAGTTCGCCCCGGCAACCCAAAAGCAGGTGTAGAGCGGATAATAAGATCAGGTTTCTTAGGTGTTTTTGTTGGAGATGTAGCATTTCAATTATCTCTTTTTAACCACCTCACCATCTTTCATCACGAACTGCACCGCACCCAGTACAGCGATATCTTTCAGAGGATCTCCGTTCACGGCTATGATATCTGCCAGAAACCCTTCCTTGATCTGACCCAGCTCCTTCTCCTTCTTAAGGATCATGGCATTGGTAAGGGTAGCACTTTGTATAGCCTCCAGTTCGGGCATACCTGCCTCCACCATGTATACGAATTCACGGGCGTTCTCCCCGTGGGTAAATACCCCGGCATCCGTTCCAAAAGCGATGCCCACTCCTTTTTTATAGGCCTTGGTAAATGTGTTCTGGATCTTTGGGCCGATCTCCAGGGCTTTTTCGGCAATTCTTGGGGGGAAGTAACCGGGTTTTTCGGCATTCATCGATACATCTTTTCCAGCCGTAATGGTGGGTACGAGATAGGCGTCGTGCTCGACCATCAGGTCCATGGTCTCCTCACTCATCAGGGTGCCGTGTTCTATGGTCTTTACCCCACCCAGAACGGCACGCTGCATTCCCTCATCCCCATGAGCATGTGCAGCCACATGGTAGCCGTAGTCGCTTGCCACTTTGCAGATCTCTTTGATCTCTTCAAGGGTGAATTGCGGATTCTGACTGTTTTGAGCCATACTTAGCACGCCCCCGGTAGCGGTGATCTTGATGCAATCGGCTCCGTTCTTATAGCGTTGTCTTACCGCTTTCCTGGCGTCTGCAACCCCATTGATCACCCCTTCTTCTGGACCCGGGTCTCCGGCAAGATCCGGGCGGTACCCATTGGTGGGGTCTGCATGTCCACCGGTTGTTCCGATGGCCTTTCCGGCAGTGAAGATCCTCGGTCCGGTTACCAGCCCACGATTGATGGCATCCCTCAGGGCAATATTTACTCCTGTTCCCCCGAGATCTCTTACGCTGGTAAATCCTGCCTGCAGGGTCCGGGAGGCAATTTCCTGGGCCCGGAATGCGATATCGGCTTCACTCAAAGTGAATTTTTCCAAATAAGCCGAAGGGCTCGTTTCGCCTTCGATATGCACGTGGAAATCGATGAGTCCGGGCAGTACCGTCATTTCTTTAAGGTCTATTACCCGGATGCTTGCATCCTGTGGGGTGAGATATCCTTTTTTGATGGAAGCGATCTGATTACCCGAAATAATAAGGGTTTGTTCTTGCAGGTATTTTCCGGAGGTCACATCCAGTACTTTTCCGCACTGAAGATATATGTCCTGAGCAAAACCGGATAAAGAGGCAAGCAGGAAGCCTGCAATTAGCAGTAGTTTTTTCATAAAAGCAGTAGTATTTGGTTCGTTAAGAACACCCCTGCCGGGGCAGGGGTGAGAAAACTGCTTCTAAGATAAACTTATTTTCTGATTTTTTGTTCCCATTTCCAGGCAGAAGCCAGGGCCTCATCTAATGTGGAGGCGGCCTTCCATCCCAAAATGTCGTTTGCTTTGGAAGTATCTGCATAAGCAGCTATAACATCTCCCGGACGACGGTCTGTAATGCGGTAATTCAGCTTTTTACCGGACACCCTTTCGAAGCTTTCAATAACTTCAAGTACAGAACTTCCCTTTCCCGTTCCCAGGTTAAAGAACTCACAGTTGTCGGGGTTCTTTTTATGAAGCAACCGTTCCAGAGCCACCACATGGGCTTTCGCCAGGTCGGTCACATGGATGTAATCGCGAATACAGGTCCCGTCGTTAGTGGGGTAGTCATCTCCGAAAACGGCCAGCTGTTCCCTGAGACCAATGGCGGTTTGGGTAATAAAGGGCACCAGGTTTTGAGGTACGCCTATTGGGAGTTCTCCGATATGAGCAGTGGGATGGGCGCCGATCGGATTGAAATAACGCAGACAGATCGCATTGAGCTGAGTGTTTACCCTGCAGGTGTCCTTAATGATCTCTTCCCCGATCTGTTTGGTGTTGCCGTAAGGTGATTCTGCTGGTTTAACGGGAGCATTTTCCGTGATAGGGAGTTCTTCTGCCTGCCCGTAAACCGTGCAGGAAGAACTGAATATGAAATTGGCTTTTTCCTTCTTGCTTAATTCCTGGAGTACATATACCAGGGTATTGATGTTGTTTTCGTAATATAATAACGGATTTTCGACGCTTTCTCCTACCGCCTTACTGGCAGCAAAGTGAATCACCCCTTCTATATCGGGGTTTCTGCGGAAAAAATCGGAAACCTTGTTCCTGTCTCTGAGGTCCAGTTTCTCAAATTCCGGAGGGATACCCGTAATGGCTGTAATCCCTTCGAGAACTTCGATCCCCGCATTAGAAAGGTTGTCAATGATGAGAACATCAAAGCCTTTGTTTTGTAATTCAACAACGGTATGGGAACCGATAAAACCGAGTCCTCCGGTAACAAGTATCTTCATAGGGTAGTTTAGGATGTTTAGCTCAGGAAATTCTTTATGGTATTGGTGATGTAATTGATCTGTTCGTCATCAAGTTCGGTATGCATGGGCAAAGAGATCACTTCCTGCACCAGGGTGTTGGTTACCTTAAAATTCTCCTCTTTATACCTGGTGTCGGTATAGGCCTTTTGCTTGTGTAACGGAATCGGGTAATAAATACCAAACGGAATTCCCTTTTCCACAAGATGCTGGGCCAATGCATCCCGCTTCCCGTTGGTGATACGAAGGGTGTATTGATGGAAGACATGGCAATCGCATTGATCGCAGATGCTTTCACACCCGTTAGCCATCTGAGGGATCTTCACATGTTCGGTTTCGCGGAAGGCAGTATTGTATTTTCGGGCCGCATCACGACGCTTGTTATTATACAGATCAAGCAGTGGGAGTTTGGCGCGCAGCACGGCAGCCTGGATAGAATCCAGTCGCGAATTCACGCCTACAACATCGTGGTGATAGCGTTCGTACATCCCGTGATTTACGATACCCCGTATGGTATGCGCAAGGTCGTCATCGTTGGTAAAAATGGCTCCGCCATCTCCGTAACACCCCAGGTTCTTGGAGGGGAAGAAGGATGTGGCAGCCACATGTCCGATGGTCCCGGATTTTTTCTTTGTACCGTCGGCAAAAGTGTAGGAAGCCCCAATACCTTGTGCATTATCTTCGATAACATAAAGGTTGTGCTCTCTGGCGATCTCCATGATCGCATCCATATTGGCGCACTGACCGAAAAGATGCACCGGAACAATGGCTTTGGTTTTAGGGGTAATAGCTTTCTTTACCGCTTCGATATCAATATTGAAATTGTTTTCATCTACATCTACCAGCACAGGGGTGAGCTGTAATAGGGCGATCACCTCAACGGTAGCTGCAAAGGTGAAGTCGGCCGTGATCACCTCATCGCCTGGTTGAAGATCTAATCCCATCATTGCGATCTGGAGAGCATCGGTTCCGTTTGCGCAGGGGATTACGTGTTTAACATCCAGGTATCCCTCCAGTTCTTTCTGGAATTCCCTCACCTCAGGGCCATTGATAAAAGTGGCCGTTTCAAGCACTTCATTTATGGAATTATTTACCCGGTCTTTTATGAATTCGTATTGACCCTGCAGGTCAACCATCTGAATTTTCCTCATCCAATCAACATCTTAATGATTACTATACCTGCAAAATTAAGGAACTGGGATCAATGAATTATGAGAAAGAACCGTAATTTAGCCCCAAACTCGAAAAAGTGCTCTTTGTTTACGACCTACTGGTATATTTAAGCGGTTTTTTTATACGGATCCTGGCTGTATTCAGTCCAAAGCTTTCCCTTTTTGTGAAGGGGAGGAAGCATGTTTTTGATGATCTTAAAAAGCAGATCCATGCCGGCGACAGGGTGATCTGGTTTCACACGGCTTCCCTGGGAGAATTTGAACAAGGTTTGCCGGTGATGGAACAAACCCGAAGGGATTTTCCGGAACATAAGATCGTGCTGAGCTTTTTTTCCCCTTCAGGTTATGAGGTTAAAAAGCATACTCCTGCAGCAGATGTGGTGTGTTACCTGCCCCTGGATACAAAAGCAAATGCCCGGAAGTTTCTCGATATCGTGCAACCTGAGTTGGCAATTTTTGTGAAATACGAATTCTGGCCGAATTACCTGAAGGCATTGCATAGCCGCAATATCGATACCCTTCTTATTTCTGCCATCTTCAGGAAAGACCAGGCTTTTTTTAAGCCTTATGGCACTGTTTTGAGAAATTCTCTTGAGGCTTTTACCCATCTTTTTGTTCAGGATGTAAACTCGGAAGCTCTGCTCAGGTCTGTTGGAGTCAACAGGGTAAGTGTAAGCGGCGATACCCGTTTTGACCGGGTGTATGAGATCCTTTCCAGGGATAATTCCCTGGAGTTCATGGAACGTTTTAAAGGTCAGGCGCATCTCTTTGTGGCCGGCAGTACCTGGCCGGAGGATGAGGCGGTTATACTTCCCTACATCAACGGTCACGATCACCCCCATCTTAAATATGTGATCGCCCCGCACAACATTAAACCCAGGGCTATGGAAGAGCTGGCTCAAAAAGCCGGGAAAGATGCAGTTCGTTATTCACAGATGAAGGACTCCGATCTGGAGCAGGCCAGGGTGTTGATTCTCGATACCATAGGCCTCTTAACCAAGGTGTACAGCTATGCAGATATAGCTTATGTAGGAGGAGGCATGGGAAAAACAGGACTTCATAACACCCTTGAGCCCGCTGTATTTGGTATTCCGGTAATAACAGGCCCTCATTATCAGGGCTTTCGGGAAGCCGAACTATTGGTTGAGTACGGCGGGATCGTGGTGGCCACCGATAAAAATTCTTTTGCTAAAACGGTTGATCAACTTCTTGTAAATGAAGAAGTTGTAAGAAAAAAAGGGGCTATAAATAAAGAATTTATAGAAAAAAACAGGGGTGCCGTGATCCAAATAGGGGAGTATGTGCGTACATTAATCAGATAGTATTTAACGGATTTTTATTAAAAAAAATGTTAAATATTTTTTGCAGAGTATCGAAGAAAATCGTTTTTTCGTAGTGCAACTTTTATTTAGTAAAACTAAAACACAAACCATGAAAAAAGTTATTTTAAGCCTTGCCCTAGTGCTAGCAATGGGAGTTTCATTAACTTCTTGTAGAGAAACCAAAAAAGACGCTGAGACTACTGTTGAAGATGCTACTGAGCAAGTAGAGGAGGCAGCAGACGAAGCTGGTGACGCTATGGAAGAGGCTGCTGAAGAAACTGGTGAAGCAGTTGAAGAAGCTGTAGAAGAAGGTGAAGAGGCTGTTGAGGAAGCTGTAGATAGTCTTACTCAGGAGTAATCCAAAATAGACCTTCTAACTAACTGAAAAAATTGAGCTCTGCATTGCAGGGCCTTTTTTTTGCCATAATGTCTGGGGAATATTCTGGTTCGATTTGCTTATTTTAGGGTAGACAAAGCGGTATTTATGTGTTACCATACCAGCCAGACCCGGACCACCTCCCAGCTGGAAACGCGTTTCAAGGCAAAACGCGATCCGGCCTTTGAAATTGGGGAGCGCGATTTTACCTTCTACCATTCCAATGGTTTTGCGCATCAGAATCTTTTGATGATCCCTCAGGAAGCTGCGACATTACTTAGTCCGGCCATGTGGGGGATTATTCCGGAAGACAGGTTGGGGATTACTCATAAGCAATACTACAAAGAGAGTATTCGGTTTGGCAGTGGCCTTAATGCCCGTTCAGAGAAGTTATTCGATCATTTCATATATAAACACGCAGCTCTTTCCCGTCGCTGCCTGGTTCCTGTTGATGGGTTTTTTGAACCTCATGAACACCAGAAAAAGAAGTTTCCATTTTACATCCACCGAAAAGACCGTGAGAGTTTTGCCATTGCCGGTATCTATAACCGAAGCCGTGATGGTTATGTGACCATGGCCTTGCTAACCACGGAAGCCTCTCCCTTTTTTGCGCGTATCCACAATGTGAAGAAACGACAGCCGGTTATTATTCCCACATCCCTGGAAAAGGAATGGCTCAATCCCCAACTGGATGCCGGGGCCGTACATGCCCTTCTTCGAGAAGGGCGCAGGGATGACCCTTTTCAGGCCTATCCTGTGAGCAAGGACCTGTATCGCACTGCAGTGGATTCAAACAGGGAGGAGATCCTGATGGAAAAAAAATATCCCGACCTTGACACACTTTTTTAAGCAGTCAGGCCGGGAAAGGTCAGGGGAAAATTATTTTTCAAAATAGAAAGTCGCTTCCAGAACAGTATTAGAACTACCTCCTGCAAAAAGGGTGAAATCTCCGCTTTCTGCCTGCCAGGTGTTATTTCCGGTGTAAAATGCCAGGTCTTCCTCTTTGATCTCAAAGGTGAGGGTTTGACTTTCTCCAGGCGCCAGGGTTACCTGGGTAAACTTCTTAAGTTCTTTCACCGGACGGGTCCTGCTGGCTACCATATCCCTGAGATAGAGCTGGGCGGTTTCCGTACCGGTAACCTCCCCGGTGTTGGTTAATTTAAGAGATACATTCAATACCTCATCTCCTTTAAGAGTGTCTTTACTTACCGTAAGTTCTTCATAGGTGAAATCGGTATAGGAAAGTCCATGGCCAAAAGGATAGAGGGGTTGGTTGGTCTGATCGATATAATGACTCCAGAACACCAGGTCGGGCGCCGGGATCACCGGTCTCCCGGTATTCTTGTGATTGTAATAAAGCGGTACCTGTCCGACATCTCTCGGGAAGGTCATCGGGAGTTTTCCATTTGGATTGTGGTCGCCGTACAATACCTGGGCAATGGCGTTTCCGCTTTCGCTACCCAGGTGCCAGGCTTCTACAATAGCAGGAACGTGCTCGTCGGCCCAGTTAATAGCCAGCGGACGCCCGTTCATAAGCACGAGTACGATGTTCTTGTTTACCTCGTAAACGGCCTCCAGTAACTCCTGTTGCAATCCCGGGAGGTCCAGAGCAGTCCTGCTTCGGCCTTCTCCCGACTGGAATCCGTGTTCTCCAAGCACCATGATCACAACATCTTTGCCCCTGGCAGCGGCAACCGCCTCTGGGATTCCGGTGCGGTCTGTAGTGTTGATCTTGGTTTCCATCGTAAAGGAGGGGCTGCCTTCTGTGAGCTTAACGCCCTGGCGGTGGGTTATGGTGTTGCCCTCATATGTGGTCATACCCTCCAGTACAGAAACGGCCGTTCCGTCTTCGGCGGCGATTCTCCAGCTTCCCAGGGGGGAGGTTTTATCGTCGGCCAGCGGACCAATGATCGCAAGAGATTGCCCTTCTTTCTTGAGGGGAAGCAGGCCTCCTTCATTTTTAAGGAGTACAATGGAGTGCTTTGCCATTTCCAAAACAGCCTGGTGATGTTCCTCACTCCCGATAATATCTTTTTCTCTTTGGGCGTCACAGTATTTATACGGGTCTTCAAAAAGTCCGAGCTCAAATTTTACCCTGAGGATACGCCTTACCGCATCGTCGATCAGGCTTTCTTCCACCTCGCCGTCTTCCACGAGTTTCGCCAGGTGATTCACGTAGTGATAGGATTCCATGTCCATGTCGGATCCGGCAGTTGCAGCCTTCAAGGCAGCATCACGTCCATCTCTGGCGAAACCGTGTATAATCATTTCATTTACAGAACCCCAATCGGAAACCACAAAACCGTCAAATTCCCATTCGCCTTTCAATACCTCCCTTTGAAGGAAAGCATTGCCGGTTGCGGGAATTCCGTTGAGTTCGTTGAAGGCATTCATAAAGGTGCGGACCCCGGCCTCTTTGGCCGCTTTAAAAGGCGGGAATACCGTATTGTAGAGGGTGGCAGTACCCACATCAACGGTATTGTAATCTTTTCCGGACTCCGAGAAGCCGTAGGCAGCAAAGTGTTTTGCGCAGGCAGCGATGGTTAGGGGAGAGGAGAGGTCTTCTCCCTGGAATCCTTTTACCCGTGCTGCAGCCACCAGGCTCCCCAGGTAAGGGTCTTCCCCGGCACCTTCCATGACACGGCCCCATCGGGCATCACGGGAGATATCCACCATGGGAGCAAAGGTCCAGTTGATACCGCTGGCTGCGGCCTCCCGTGCAGCAACCTCTGCAGACCTCTTGATCAGGTCCATGTTCCAGCTCGCTGCTTCGGCAAGGGGGATCGGGCTCATGGTCTCGTATCCGTGAATCACGTCGAAACCAATGATCAGGGGGATGCCCAACCTGGATTCTTCAACTGCGATCTGCTGAACTTTCCGGACTTCTTCCACCCCGCGAACGTTTAACATAGAGCCTACCCGTCCGTTTCTCAGGTCGTCGTATTTTTTTGCCGCATCCCCTTCTTCCGGTACCGGTCCGGTGACGTTCCAGAAACCGTTGTACTGGTTCATCTGACC
This sequence comes from Robertkochia flava, assembly GCF_020166515.1. Classification (GTDB taxonomy): domain Bacteria; phylum Bacteroidota; class Bacteroidia; order Flavobacteriales; family Flavobacteriaceae; genus Robertkochia; species Robertkochia flava. The sequence goes on from NZ_JAINZT010000008.1 coordinate 73,001, forward strand.
TACCTTTTCTTCGAGGGTCATCAGGGAAAGCAGGGAGTCAACTTTCCGGTCGATATCGTTGGTGTTGGTGCTCATACTGTTGTTGTTACAGGATATGAGGGTTGCTGAAAGTAGCAGCAACAGACTTAATTTCTTCATTAGTAATTGATTTAATCTTTCATTTTTAAGATGAAAGCATGCTTAATTTAGCGAATATTTTTTATCAAATTTAGTGTTTCCGGTATCTGCATCCGGAAATCAGGTGACTTTTACTTCTTGCGGCTCAATGCTTTGATTCCCGTGGACATCATGTCTTTTTTCATGTTCTATGATTTTGATTCACAAACATTTATTAAATTTAGGTTCGCTTCAGGGAAGTGTCTCATCCCCGAATCAGCCCCTCGAACCGTCTTAACTGTATGCAGGTACTAACCTTACAATCGAATTTAAAATGGATATAAAAAGACCTTCAAACGACGATGCGTCCATATCAAAGGTAAGTAGTCTTTGCGGATTGGAAGAGCAGGAGGCGATCATGTGCCTGGCTTATATAGTAATGGGGACCCATAACTTCACCCCTGAAGAGATCATCAGCTACCAGGCCATGGCTAAAAAGTTCTGCAGTGCCGAACTTGACCTGATGCAATGCAAGTCCAGATTTCACGATATGCTTCGGGACCACAAGAATGATATTATTATCAAAGATTGTATCAGTGTGATTCGCCCGAAATACCGGGAAACTGTTTTTGCCTGGTTAATAGACGGGGTAGCGGCGGATGACCATTTTACGTACGACGAAGAAGATTATATTACCCTGATAAGAGAGGAGATCGGAATTTCCCAGGAAAGGGCCGACCTGATCATGAAGGTGATGACCATAAAGAACAAGAAATATAAGCCCCTGTAGGGTTAAAGCTTTTATTTTTCCGTTAAAGTCTTTTCCTGTCGTTCGCCGGACAGGAATTTTCAAAGAACGTTTCCCGGTAATTGGATACTGCCGGTGTTAATCCTGCCACACCTTAATGTGATCTATAACATAGCTGGCCGGAAAAATGGTGTCGTCAACTTCATGTCCGCCAAAATTGCCTCCAATAGCCAGGTTAACCAGCAGGTAGTATGGTTGGTCAAAGGGCCAGGTGGCGTTGTTTTTTAGCTCCGGACTGTATTTATAAACCGTTTCTCCATCCACACTGAAGCTGATATGCTCCGGCGTCCAGGTCATGGAATAGTCATGATACCCTTCTTCAATGTTTTCGAGGGCTGTTTTTTTTGTGTTCACAGTATTCCCATGGCTGGAGGTGGTGTGTAGGGAGGTAAAGACCATTCCGGGCTCCCTGCCTACATATTCCAGGATGTCGATCTCTCCGCAGGCAGGCCATCCAACGGTATCAATATTAGATCCCAGCATCCAGAAGGCTGGCCAGAGACCTTTTCCCCGGGGTAACTGTGCTCTGATCTCTACAGTTCCATATTGAAACTCCAGTTTTCCTTTGGTGTTTAGCCTGGTAGAGGTATGTTTTTCCCCCTCTTTTCGGGCGGTGATCACCAGCTTTCCATCCCGAAGCTCGTGGTTGGTGTCGGTATAAACCTGTAGCTCGTTATTGCCCCAGCCACAAAGGTCGGGGCAGCCGTTTCCCTGGATCACGTTCCAGACCTCCTCGTTGAGGGTGTCTCCTGAAAAATCTTCAAAAAGCACCAATTCCTGTGCCCCGCATCGGGACAGATAACATAAAAACGCGAATAAGAGGAGAGAACTTCTCATGATAAATGGTGAATTACGGTTGCCCTGATCTTGTAACTTATGGTTTTATTGATAAACCCTGATATAATCTATTTCCATGGATGCCGAGGTGAAACCGACATCGATAGCACCCCCTAAATTTCCTCCCATAGCTATATTGAGCAAAAGGTAAAAATCCTTATTAAAAGGCAGGCTGGCGTCGTTGGTGACAGAGTGAAACAGAGAGTCGTCAATTAAGAAATCGATAGAATCTTCTGTCCATTCTATGCTGTAGGTGTGGAATTCTGAGGTTGCGTTAGCTATGGTGGTGCTCCCTGTCCTGGCAGAGCCTCCCGAATTATTCGGGTCGTGGGTGCTTCCCAGGATCACGTTCGGGTTATTGCCCACATGTTCCATGATATCGATCTCCCCGGCACCGGGCCATGGATTGGTGTCGATATCGCCTCCGAGCATCCAGATGGCGGGCCACGTGCCGCCCCCTTCAGGGAGTTTGGCACGTACTTCTACTTTTCCATAAGTGAATTCAAACTTCCCTTTGGTGTTGATCCTTGCGGAGGAGTATTCTTTTCCCTGTATGGCTTCCTTAATGGCAGTAATACGCAGGTTTCCGTTTTCTACTGCAATATTGGCAGGGGCATCGGTATACCATTGTTGCTCATTATTTCCCCACCCGCAAAGGTCGGGGCAGCCGTCTCCAAGTGCAAAATTCCAGTTGGCACTATCCGGGGCGCCATCGGTATCAAATTCCTCTGACCAGATGAGTTCCGTAAAAGCGGTTTCATTACCCGGGTCACCGCCTCCGGAGCCTGCGTCTTCCGCAACAAGAGTGAACCACCAGTCGAATTCTCCATTTCCATCTGTAGTTCTTAAAACCATTTCATTGGCATTTCGACTAAAGATCTGGTAACTGTGATTCCCTCCTGTGTAATACCCGATAAAACCGATTCCGGTAAGCGACAGGGTTTCCTGTCCGTTTGGTTCGCTCAGGCTCCAGTTTTCCTGGTAATCCCCAAAGGAGTAGTTGATAATGTCGGCGCCTTCTGCTTCGCCACCGGAACCGCCAAGTTCCTCGATGAGGCCACCGCGGCCAAACACATCTCCATTGGTAATATGGGTGAAGGTGCCATCCTGGTTAAAGATATAACGGTCGTCATACATTCCTCTGTCCACCTTTTCATTCGCACCGGCAGCATACCATTCTACAGGAGTGGTTCCTCCAACGGGGCCAAGTCCGAAATGCCCCGGAGCCTCATTTTTTATTCTCCAGGTACGCTCTCCATCCCCATAGAGCATCTGTAAAAGATCGGCCGGTGGTTCATAGGTGACCAGGACTTCCACGGGTACAGGTTTGCTCGCCGGAACTCCGCCCGAACCTATGGCCGCAACGGTTACATTGTAGGTAAACAGTCCTGTTTTGCTGAAGTTAATAGTGTGTTTTCCACTGGGAACTGTGGATACAGATCCGTTGTGAATGAACTGGTAGTTCAGGGCGTTATCTGCGGTAGCTGTGAAATTTACAGCTCCGCTGCCATCCCCGTAAGGGTTCTCTGCGTCTGCCCCTACGATCTCCACCGTAACCTCCAGGTTGGAGGGTACGGTAATGGGATCCAGGCTAACTCTGTCTTCGTGACAGGATACCAGTACCATAGCAAGAAGCCATAGTACTGATAATCTGTTTATAATATTTTGCATATGCATAGATTACTGTTTTTGAATGTCGTCAAAATAGAAGTTCTCTCCCTGTCCGGCGGTTCCGAAGTCTCCGAAAACTACTATGGTGTCGTAGCTGTTAGCAGCATCAAAAGAGCCGTTGGAAGGATTTGACATGTCGAAGGAGAGGGTTTCCCTGGCACCTGCTGTGGTAGTGGAGACGCTTACTTCTGCAAATAGGTTTGAAGGGTCTGAAGAGTCTTCCATCTTAAACAGGATCGGGGTGCCTGCTCTTGGTGACCAAACCTTGATGGTGATCACCGAGCTGGTAGAGAAATCGATGGCACGATCAAGTCCCATTACAGCTCCAGCCCAAACTTCGGCACCTGCTGTTTTCTCCAGTTGCAATACTCTGTTACTGGTGTTCTCACCGCTCATATCCGGATTGTCTACAATGCTGGCATTGGCATTTCCGAATCCGGTCCATGGATATTCCTGGATCAAAGATTCAAATCCTAATGGCAATCCTAAGGGATACTGAGTTGCAGAAGGTACCAGGATGTCGTCAAAGTAGAAGTTCTCTCCCTGGCCATTGGTTCCAAAGTCGGCAAATACTACAGCTACGCCATAATCAATAGACGGATCAAAGGTTCCTACAGTCGAAGTCGACATATCGAAGATGAGTAATTCCCATTCTCCGGCTTTGGTCGTGTTAACGCTAACTTCAGCAGAAGTATTGGGGTCACCTGTTTTTTCCATTTTGAAAAGTACCGGGATTCCTGCTCTTGGAGACCAAACCTTCATGGCTACTGTTGAACCGGCCGAGAAGTCCATAGGCACGTCCAGCGCAAGGGCAGCTCCTGCCCAAACCTCAGAACCTGCGGTTTTTTCCAGTTGCAATACTTTGCCACTGGTGTTGATGCCGCTCATATCAGGGTTGTCGATAATGGAAGGATTAGCTCCTCCGAAACCTCCCCAGGCGTAATTGATCACAGGCGATTCAAAATACAGGGGCAGGCCAACCGGAATACTTGAAGAAGATGGAATAAGGAAATCATCAAAATAGAAGTTCTCTCCCTGTCCATTGGTTCCAAAATCTCCGAAGACTACGACTACATCATAGGTATTGGCGGCGTCAAAGACACCTACCGCAGAGGTAGCCATGTCAAAAACCAGCGTCTCCCATTCTCCGGCCTTGGTAGTAGATACGCTTACTTCGGCATTGATATCGGGATTTGATGAGTTTTCGATCTTAAGGAGGATCGGTGTGCCTGCTCTTGGCGACCAAACGTTGATAGCAACTTCTGTTCCGGCAGAGAAATCCATGGGCTCATCCAGTGCCATGGAGGCTCCTGCCCATACTTCTGATCCCGCAGTTTTTTCAAGCTGAAGTACCGTGTTACTTGCATTTCCGGCGCTTACATCCGGGTTGGAGACGATTGAAGGATTAGCACCTCCAAATCCGCCCCATGGGTACGTTAGGGTCTCTGATTCAAAATTCAAAGGCAGACTCAGCGTCTCGCTGGTGGTGATGCTGATGTTTAGAATTATGCTGGTTTCAGTAGTTTGTGAGCTTGCTCCTCGTGCCACAACGCGTATGGTGTAGGCACCCTCTTCCGCATAGGTGAAAGAAGCGGTTTCTCCATCCATGATGGTCGCCGGTTCCTCATCTTCGGCCGCTCCGAAATACACATCATAGGCAGCAGCATTTTCAGCCGAAGGCGTGATGTTGGCGGTAAGGTTTGTTGTTTGAATGTCAAGGATCAGGTTAGACGGCTTGGTAAAGGAAATGTTTACCTCCTTGTTGAGTTCACTCGTCAGTCCGGTCATCCCCTCTGCTACCACTTTCATGGTATATACTCCTTCGGCATAGGTGTGGTCTGCGCTTTCTCCGGGAGCCACTACTACCGGAGTTTCATCTTCGGTGTCTCCGAAATAGATCATAAAGCTGGTGGCTCCCGATGCGGTTGGGGTAACAGTAACGTTTCCACTATCGTCCTGTGCGATGTCAAAGGCTACGGCCAGGTCGGTGGGGGCAGATACATCCTGGAATGCATAGGATGTTTCTTCCTTCACACACGACGTCACCATCAGGATGGCCGCCATGGAGAAGATATGAATGAATAATGATTTTAGCGTTTTCATATATGGGTGAATTTATTTTTAATTAATATCCGGGGTTTTGTGACCAACGGTTACCCGCCAGTTCGATCTCTATAGAAGGGATAGGGAACAATTCGTGCTTTCCGCTTACGAAACCGTCGATGTTATCGGCAGCCCTTCCGGTTCTTACCAGGTCAAAGAAGCGGTGTCCTTCTCCCATAAGTTCCAGTCTTCTTTCCTGGAAGATGGCCTCGGTCAGGTTGTTTCCGGTTTCGGTGATGTCTCCCAGTCCGGCCCTGTTTCGCACCCGGTTCAGGTACTCCTGGGCGCGGGTGTCACTTATGCCTCCGCGGTTCAGCGCTTCGGCTGCCATGAGCAGCACATCGGCAAACCGAATGGAACGATAATTATTAGGGTTGGTCAGGTTTTTATCCCCGATATTGCTGTCGCCCTGACGAGGAATGTATTTTCTGTTAAAGAACCCCGTGTGTTCAAATCCTTCAGTGTAGGTCGCTCCGGTCTCTTCGGCCCATTGCACAATATTGAGGATGGCCAGGTCTTTTCGGATATCATCTGCGTCGTAAGCATCGTAGGCCTCCTGTACCGGTACATTAAAACTGAATCCTGAATCGAACAGAGGTCCGTTGTAGGTACGCGGCCCGTTAAATCCAACCGCTACATTCCCTTCACTACATTGAAGACATCCGAATCCGGCGCCCTGCTGGTCGGTATATTGAACTTCAAAAACCGATTCAATGCTGTTCTCTCCTTCCTGTTCGAAAAGGATACTGTAATCGGCTACCAGGTCATACGGCCCGTTATTGATCAGGTCTTCCAGTACGGCAGCGCTTTCCTGGAACTTATTCTGGTATAGGTATACCTTACCAAGCAGGGCCTGTGCCGCCCCTTTGGTGGCTCTTCCGGTTTGCGGTGCGGTGTAATCTAGTACACTGGCCGCATAGATGAAGTCGGCCTCGATCTGGGCGTAAACCTCTGCTTTAGGGGTTCGTTCAACCACCTCCTGGTCTCCGAAAAGGAAGCGCTTGTCTACCGCTAATGGTACATCTCCGAACCATTTTACGAGTTCGAAATAATAATATGCCCGTAAAAAAGTAGCTTCTGCAATGATGGTTTCCTTCCCGGGGAAATCAGTTTTGTCCTTGAATTCCAGGATGTAGTTAGCGCGGTTCACACCGGCGAACATCCAGCTCCAGATATCCCGTAATTGCTGGTTTACCGGGGTGTGGATCATATCGTCTACCTCCTGGATGCCCGGTACGTCGGTGGCACTTTCTCCTCCTGCAAGGGTGTTGTCTGAGGCGATCTCGCCCAGCATCACATTCAGGTAGGTCGATTGCAGCAAATCGTATGCTGCCACCAGGGCGTCGTAATATTCTTGTTCGGAGTTGAAGAAACTCTCTGAATCCGGGTCAAACGAGTCTACATCCACAAAGTCGTCTGAACAAGCAGCCATAAGCAGAGCAGCAAGGCTGAATATCCAAATGTATCTAAAGGTTTTAAATTTCATGATCAGAGTGTTTAAAAGTTAAGGTTAATACCCAGCAGATAGGTTCTTGGAACGGGGTAGAACCCTTGGTCGATACCGCCACCGATGGGTGCTCCGTTTGAGGCGCCCGGATCGTAACCGCGGTATTTGGTAAAGGTGTACAGGTTGTTCACCGATGCGTAGAAGCGCAAGCGGCTGATTCCTACCTGTTCCAGGGTCTCAGCAGGGATGCTGTAGCCCAACTGTACGTTCTGTATCCTTGCGAACGACCCGTCTTCTACGTAATAATCAGAGAAGAGGATGTTCGATGTGGCGCCGGTGGTTACCCTTGGGTCGCTGTTGCTGGTTCCCGGACCGGTCCAACGGTCGAGTACGTAGTTCATCTTGTTTACAAGTTTTTGATTTCGTTCGTAGTTCCTGACGATCTCATTGCCCAGAGAGGCAAAGGTGTAGGCGCTGAAATCAAAACGCTTGAAGTTAAAGCTCATATTGAATCCCATGGTGGCATCCGGAATCGGATTACCGATCATGGTCCGGTCATTCACGTCGATCACCCCATCGTTATTCTGATCTATAAATCGCAGGTCGCCGGGAGCTGCATTGGCCTGTGTGGCATGGGCATCGACTTCAGCCTGGCTCTGGAAAATACCATCGGTCTCCAATCCGTAGAAAAATCCAAGCGGCATTCCGTCTTCCATACGGGAAGGCGGGTCCTGGCCAATCCCGAATTGCCCTCCGGGTATAAATCCAACCCCGTTATTTACAGAAAGCACTTCGTTTCTAAGGAAGGTGGCATTATAGCTGATATTGTAGCTGAAGTCGTCACTCGGATTTTCCTGCCAGCTTAGCACGAATTCAAAACCTTCGTTCTCTACCGTACCGGCATTCACCGTAGGAGATCCTGATCCGGGGGCACCGGCTCCCAGAATTCCCGAAACAGGAGGGTCTACCAGAAGGTTTTCGGTACGTTTTTTAAAGTAATCGGCAGTCAGGGTGAGTCGACTGTCCAGCATTCTTGTGTCCAAACCAATGTCAAGGGTCTTTTGCTCTTCCCATTGAATGGAAGGGTTGGATAAGGCTCCGATAGCTTCCCCGATTACGAGGTTGCCGTCAAAAACATATTCTCCTTCTCCTTCCAGGGTAGATCGGAATCTGTTGGCAGGGATCCTGTCGTTACCGATAATACCGTAACTCGCTCTTAGCTTAAGGAAATTCATGAAGCTTTCGTCGTTGAAAAAGCCCTCTTCGCTGATCACCCATCCCAGAGATCCGGAAGGGAAGTAGCCAAACCGGTTTTCCGGTCCGAAAGCGCTGGATCCGTCACGCCTTACGATAGCGGATAGCAGGTATTTGTTCTGGTAATTGTATTGCACTCTTCCAAAATAGGAGAGTAGCCTGGAGTCAAATCGGTCTCCTCCGCCACGGAAGAAATCTTCTACGTCTGTTGCATTGTCAATGCTGGCATTAGCAAAGGAATTTCCGGGAATATCAAAACCGATAAATCCGTTGAATTTTCCCTGTGTCCTAAAAACCGACATACCAAGGGTGGCTTTCAGGTTGTGGGAATCTCCAAAATCCTTGTCGTAACTAATGAAGTTGTCCCAGGTATAATCTTTAAAAATATTAAAGGTCTCCGTAACTGCATTACGGGTGATGGTAAATACTTTTTCGCCGCCATAATCAACAATGGGCTGGAAACCGATCCCATCGACCTCCGAGTAATTGAACTGCAGGCTGGATTCTGCAGCAAACCCCTTTAGGAATTCATAGCGCGCTCCTATCTTACCGCTTATTCTGAACACATCGGTTTTGTTGAAAGTATTCTCGATCTGGGCTACAGGGTTGATAACTTCTGCTCCCAAACCAGGAGAAAGGCTGAAGGTTCCGTCAGGATTTCGGATACTGAAGGTTGGCGCATTATTCAGGGCGTTAAACAGCACAGAACCAATTGCATTTTCGGGCAGGGTTCTTCTGTTGGTACCTGTATATAGAGCGTTGGTTGTGATCTGCAGTTTTTCTACAGGCTCAAAATTTAAATTAAGCCTGACTGTAGTTCGGTTAAAATTCGATTTGTCACCTCCAACAATACCGTCCTGGGTAAGATATCCCACTCCGGCAGAGTAACGAATCTTTTCGGATCCTCCCGAAAGACTCAGGTTATGATTGAAAATAGGAGCGTTTTCGAATACCGCATCCTGCCAGTCGGTTCCGGTTCCCAGGTTCCTTATGTTTGGATAGGGCAGTGCCTCTCCTCCTGCTGCGTGAGCCTCATTAACGATCACCGCGTATTCAGTGGCGTTGAGTACAGGGAGCTTTCTGCTGGTTTGCTGAAAACCTCCGTAAGCATCATACGTAAATTTCAGATCGGTGTTCTTCTTTCCGGATTTGGTGGTGATCAGGATCACCCCGTTTGCTGCTCTAACCCCGTAAATACCCGCCGTCGCATCTTTCAAAACGCTCATGGATTCAATATCGGATGGGTTGATCACCGAAAGGTCTTCGATAACGTTACCATCTACGAGAATCAGTGGCCGGTTGTCTCCATTGGTGGAAATACCACGGATCCGGATGTTGGAAGCGGCTCCCGGAGATCCCGAGGTGGTGGTTACATTTACCCCGGCTACCTGCCCCTGCAGGGCCTGTTCCACCCGTTGCGGATTCACGGCCTGGATCGACTCCGCATCGATCGACGCCACCGCACCGGTGATCTCTTTCTTGGTCTGTGTGCCGTATCCTACCACGACGACCTCATCTAAAGCCTGGGTGTCTGTTACCAGGTCAATGTTCAATACGGTGGCATCGCCTACCGTAACCTCGCGGGTTTGAAATCCGATGTAGGAAACTACCAGTGTAGCCCCTTTAGAAACATCGGTTAAAGTCCAGTTTCCATCAAAATCGGTACTGGTACCCCGGGTTGTGTTTTTAATGGTGATGTTGGCACCGGGGATGGGTATCCCCGTTTCTGCTTCTTTCACCGTACCGCTCAGATCGACTTCCTGAGCCATCAGGAACCCCGAAAAGAGGAAAATAGTGAAGAAAATTAGTCTAGCGTTCATAGAAATGATTTTGTAAGCTAAAACTAATCTGATTTATTAAGGAATTCTTAAAATAGACCTCAACAAAATTCATACATCGTAAAAAAACAGGGTTGTATTACAGAAATTGTTAGCGAAAACCTTTTCAAAAGCCCGATTTTAAAGGTTTTAACGGGTAAGGGCAATCTGTCAGAAAACGGGTTGATTTACAGGTAAAAAACGTTTTCGTATAGGTGATGTATAGGTAGAAATGCCCTGCGTTGAGGTTCTAGACCGAAAGAATATACTCGACTAGACTCTTTTCGTGTTCCAGTTCCATCTTTTTACGCAATCGATATCGTTTGATCTCTACACTCCTTACCGAGATGTTTAATAAGGGGGCGATCTCCTTAGACGACAGGTTTAATCGCAAATAGGCGCATAAACGAAGATCGTTTGGTGTCAGGTTAGGGTGCAGGTCTTTGATCTTTTTCAGGAAATCCTTGTCGGCATTATTGAAGGCCTCCTTAAATAAGTTCCAGTTATCATCCTCGTTAATGTCCTTATTGATGTCTGCAATAATGGATTTGATCTGCTTTTCGCCTTTTCCGTTCAGTTGTTTTAAGTTATCACGTATCTCAATAAGGAACTCATTCTTCTTTATAATGCTCATGGTAGAAGCGGCAAGTTCCCGGTTCTTGCTCTCCACATCCTGCTGCAGCTTTTCGTTGCGCAGTTTCACGAGCTCCTGCTCGTTCTCCAGCTGCTGCAAACGGTGTTTTTCCTCAGTAGTCCTCAAAAGCTTCTTCTGTTGTTTCCTGTAATACCGCTTGTATTGGTAGTTGATCAGGAATGCAAGAGATACCAGAAGGATGAAATAGATGGCTAAAGCCGGGTTGGAAAAATACCATGGAGGCAGAATGCGGAAGGTATATGTAGCCTCGTTGGAGGTGACCCGGTTCCCAATGCGGCCTCTCACCTTAAATGTATATTTCCCGAATGGAAGGTTTTCAAATCTCACTGTCGGAGATTCAGACCAGGAACTCCAGGTGTCATTTTGCCCCGAGAGTTGATATTGATACTGGGTTTTGATGTATTTGCTGTATTCCGGTACGGTATACCTGAAGTGTATGTTGTTATTTTTGTATTGTAATTCTGCATTCTCCGATAAGGTCAACAGGGAATCCTGTTGCATGGAATATTGGTAAGATACCTGTTGAAGGGATATTTTATGGATCTCAGGGTCAACGCGATTGACGTCAAAGGCCAGGTATCCGTCTTTAGATCCCACCAGGTAGGTACCGTTTCCGGTGCACAAGACATGTTCATACCCTGCAATGGTTCTTATCTCGTTGTAAGGAATGGGTACTTTGGTGACCCTTGGAGTGTTGCTGAGTTCACTTTGGTTCACCTGCAGCAGATTATCCCTGGTAAACAACCAGAGATTTTCTTTGCGATCATTGATCATTTTTCCGGAAACGAACTGTTCTCCGCTGGCCACCTTACTTAATAAACTGTCTTTTCTGAATAGATCCTCGCCTTCCTCGTTAAGGCTATAGACCCCTTCTTTATTGGCATAATAGATCATATTCCCAAATCTGGTGAGGCCTGAGTTTTTCCCTTTTTCCGGATGTTCGAGCCTTTTATATTCTATGATCTCAGACAGGTTCGGGTCGGTTTTAAGCTCGAAAATGCCCTTGTACTCATGACTCATATAGATCCGGAAGTCTTTGGTGATCTCAAAATGCTTGGACGAATAATCGAAGCCCTGGATGTGATTCCTGAATTTCCAGGTGCCGTTGGTTTTTATCAGCACGTTGAAACCATTGTAATTTCCCTGTAGTAAGAGGTCATCTCTACCCGGAACCGGTCGGAAATCCCATGTGCCGGGAACATCTGAGATAAGGCTTGCTTTTCCGTTTTCAATGATAAAGGTGCCCGAATCGTGTCCGCAGAAAAGCACGTTATCGTATGGGAAGAGCGACCATACCTGCGATTTGGTGCCCTCTACAAGTTTGAAGGACTGATCTTCTTTATTTTTATAAAATAATCCCTGATTTGTGCCAAGGTATAAGGCATTTCCCTGTTTGGCGGAGGTGTATACGGTGCCTATCTTTCCGTTCTGTTCAAGATACCGCTTAAAAGGTGCCTCCATGTTTAAGCTGTTCACACCATTGTCGAGACCTAACCAGAGGTTGTGGTCCCGGTCTTCAAACAGGGAAAGAATCGTATTGTTGCTCAGTCCAGACGATTGATCAATATGATACTGGAATTTAAGGTTGGGATCGGTGATAAAGAGTCCCTGAGATATGGTGCCAATGGCGATATTGCCGTTACTTAGGGCAAGGGCATTATAGATCCCGGTGTTTTCCAGAGAAAAGTCAGGTGTCAGTGCGTTTGTGATGCCTGTGTCAGGGTTAAATTGGAAGAATTCGCCTTGCTGTGTAATCAGTAAAAACCCTTCTTTGTACGCGAACATCTTCGCAATCCTGGCATTTGCGATCTGGGGATCTCCGATGACTTTTTCCGGTTTTCCCTTTGCGATCCGGAATAATCCCGAACCTGCAGAATGAAAGAAAATGGTGTTGTTCAGGTGGAACATCCGGGTGATGCCTGAGGGAGCCTTAATGGGATTTAAAGCTCCGGTATTCTCATTGAGGACCAGGATCCTGTTAAGTGACTGGAAAAGGATAAATGGTTTTTGGTAAGTAATGTTCCAGAATTGTTCGTCTTCGATGAGGTCAGTCGGATTTCTTCCTGATAAAGAAGTGTAATGAAGCCTTCCTGTATCGGTCTTTTCCCAGTATCCGAATTCCATATAACACCCTGTGTATATGCGATTATCGATTACCTTAACCGACCTTAGAATGGTGTTGTTAGGTGAGGGGTAGGTAGTCCATTCGGCTCCGTTAAAGACTAAAAGACCGTCATTATTGGCAAAATACATCCAGCCTTCGCGATCCTGATCGATCATCCAGTTCTGGTTCCCGGCACGGTAGTCTATGGGGTTAAAGGTATTTATAGGCGGGAGCTCCTGGGCAAGGATCACCGGAGATATGAAAATGATGAGTAACCAGATTAGGGAAAACAACTTCTTCATAGGGCAGGAGATGGGTACAGGCTTTATTCCGGCTAAATATATGTATAAAATATAGCATTTCTTCCTGCCGGCCTTCTGTCTGGAACTAACGATCTTTACCCTACCCCTTTAATGAAGTCAAAGCTCAGGCCAATGATGATAACATTAGCACTTTTAACAGGGGGAAGGAATCGGGAGTCGTCCAGACGTCCCTGGATGTAAATGGAAAACAGTTCCCCGAAGTAATAATTCATGCCCGCATAAAATTGAAGTAACCGGTAATCCCCGTTAAAATAGGTGTTGTTTTTGGTTTCCCATTGGGCATTAAATCCTGCTTCCACCTTGATTCTCGGGTTAAGGGTATACCGGTTAAGAAATTCGGTACCCACAACCGGAAATGAGATGATGGTAGTCTCATCAACGATCCGGTATTCATCCTCTATATAGGCTATGGTAAGTCCGGAATAGAGTTTTTTATCTACATACTGGTAGCCGACGATAAGATTGTCTGACTTCGTATTTACATTTTGAAGCAGATCCTGGAACTCCGGGGGGATAGAGGCCCGGTTCCAGGCCACTCCTGTACTCAGTCGGGGGTTAAAGCGATACGTCAGGGAGGCACCGTAATTGGTATGTGAACCGAATAGCTGGGTTTGAAGCCCGAAATGCAGTTTACCAATATGATTTCTGTAAACGACGGCCACATCCGCCCGTCCGGTACCTTTCCAGCCCCCATCGGTGCTCCCGGCATAAACATCTACCCCGCTGCTTCCAAAAACGGTGAAACCGTCGGTGTATCCACCGATATCATAATACACCCCCCATTGTTTTCCAAGGGCGATCGACCCTAAGGTCTCATGTGCTATTCCCAGATAGCCCAACCTTGAAGAGAAGGGATCAGGCTCCTGCAGGGGGTCACGAACAAAATCGGAAGGGGTGTTGGCATTGTTGTTAAACCTGGTCTCCTTTGAAAGATTCAACCCGTATTCCAGCCGGGCAAAAACCCGGGTGTTATTGCCGACATTTCTGAAGAGGGAAGTGCCAAAGCGGGGTACGTTCTCTCCTAATTCAAAGATGTCTGAGTAATAGGAAACATGGGCCTGAAGATGGATGTTGAAGGCCAGGGAATCCAGTATTCGCGTTCTTTTTGCTAAAGAGTCCAGTTGTTTGCCCTGTTCGCTGATAGAATCCATAACCTGGTCCTGCTGGGCATAAATGCGGGTGATCCCGGAAAACAGCATTGTTAAAATCAGAAGCCGCAAGAGCGATGATCTGTACATAGAATGTTGGTTTTTTAGTTTGCTCGCTTTTGTGAGGTTAATTCCGGGGCTTGTCGTAAGTAATTGAAATTCAATACCGTATACTAATTTATTGAAAACAAATAAGTAATTTTATAAAACAGGTAAACTATTTTCCCAAGACCACTACTTTCTCCTTATTCTCTGGTGTATTTTATAAACGTTTGATGTTATGCCAAATAAATCCAGGTTACTACTTTGTAACATGCTTCTCTTGTTCGTCTTACCTCTTTCTGCCCAGGATACCCATTACTGGTCCCAGCAGTTTGGAACCCGCTCTGCCTTGATGTCGGGTGCAGTTCTGGGAGGAGCCGATGATAATACCATGATCTATTACAATCCCGGAGCCATGGGATTCATGGAAAATACTTCAGTTTCTGTGAACGCCAACGCCTATCGCATCCAGGCCATTACCATCAAAAATGCTCTTGGAGACAAGGCGGATTTCCAAAGTGACCAGTTAGGGTCTGTACCTTTGCTGGCAGGGGGTATGGTCAAGCTGAAGAATGAAAGAATGAAGATCGGATATGGGTTCATGGCCCCTGTCGATTTTGATTTTAAGGGCATAGCCAGGCTTGACGGGGATTTTGACGTTATCGATAACTCCGAAAGTCCCGGAGCCGAAGAGTTGGTGGCGGAGTCCGGGATTTCTACCAAGGTCCGGGAACTACTGATCGCATTGGGGGGAGGTTATCGCATAAGTGACCATTGGTCTGTGGGGGTTACCAATATGTTCAATGTCAGGTCGCAGACCTATAACCGGAGCTTGTCTGCCTATGTCTTCCCGACAAATGGTTTTACCGAAATGATCGGCGGAAACCGGATTGAGAATGTCGATTTTTTTAATGTGCGTTATTATGCCAAGCTGGGATTGGCTTATCGAAATGGTCCATGGAGTGGGGGATTAACCCTGACCACGCCTTCTCTGAATTTTTTCGGAAAGGGCACCTCTGCCACCAATATAAGTGTGCGCGACCTGCGACTTAGCGGGAGCGAGGAGCGGGTATCAGGAGTTGGAACCGATCGACAGTCTAAGCTAAAAACAAAATTCAAGTCGCCACTCTCGATAGCCCTGGGGGTAAATTACAGAGGCGGACGCAATGGATTTGGAATGGCTATGGAATATTTTGGGGCCGTATCTCCCTATACCATCATGGAACCGGCTCCCGGCGCTTTTGTCCGCCCAGCCTCCCTGGCTCCGAACCTGGGAAGTGATGTGTTTCTCAATACCCCATCCAGCGCGAAGCCTGTGTTCAATATTGCCCTGGCCTATGAGTATTTCATTAACGAACAATGGACCTATTATCTCAGTGGCCGTAATGATATGTCTTATTTTGATAAGGATGTTAATGACCGGGGTGGTATAAAAACCACTATCAGCAGCTGGGATATTTATCACGTGACTACGGGGGTTACCCTGAAAAATGAAAGAACCAGTATGAGTATGGGGCTCCTGTTGAGTAGCGGGAAAGACGATAGTTATGAGCAACGGGGTAATTTTGGGAACCCGGGAGAAAATAACCTGTTAACAGGAACTATCACCATTACCGAGGCGAATTATTTCTCTGCAGGAATTCTTCTCGGGTTCACGTATTATTTTGATCGGGTGGTCTTCGGAGAGAATTGATGGAAGTAATTCTAATATACTTCCCCCTGTTAAGTTTAGGTAAACTTCCGTTTTTATGAGTGTCCGGTAATCAGCTTTTATTGTAATATTGCAATCATTAGATTTTTAAGTATCGTGTTAAATACGGATGGTAATTAGTGCCGTAAACAGCCTTGCAGGAGCAGGGGTGTCATTCCCCTTCGCGGTATCTTAAAAAAATTTCATTTATGGGTTTAACAAAAACAGAGATCTTTACCGGCGATCAGAATAAACTCGCAAGGATGGCAAAGGCGCTTGCTCATCCTGCCCGAATCGCTATTCTGGAGCATCTTTTCCGGATCAATTCCTGTGTCTGTGGCGACCTTGTGCAGGAGATCGGGTTGGCGCAACCCACCATATCTCAACACCTCAAGGAGCTTAAGCAGCTGGGGATCATCAAGGGAACCATAGAAGGCACCAGTGTTTGTTACTGTATTGATGCTGATCGATGGCAGGAAATGAGCTCATTTTTAGAACAATTCC
Source organism: Robertkochia flava (assembly GCF_020166515.1). Lineage (GTDB taxonomy): Bacteria > Bacteroidota > Bacteroidia > Flavobacteriales > Flavobacteriaceae > Robertkochia > Robertkochia flava. The sequence goes on from NZ_JAINZT010000008.1 coordinate 89,500, forward strand.
TGAAGCGGGGAGTAAAAACCAAGGACTGCTGTTAATAACATTCTTTTAAAGACTTTATACACTACTTATGCTATTTGAACCTTTACAGCATTTTATAGAAAATATCGATACCGGGAAGGTGTCTGAAGATCGAAAGGAGGCATTGCTTACACTAAGGGATTATGTGCTGGCCATGCTCCGGAAAGAAGGAGAAGTTAACCTGAATTTTATTTGTACGCATAATTCACGCAGGAGTCATCTGGCCCAGGTGTGGGCTCAATGTGCAGCTTATTATTATGGATTCGGAAGGAATATCAGGTGTTATTCGGGAGGCACCGAAGCTACGGCCATGTACCTTTCTGTGGCCGGGGTGCTTTCGGAAAGCGGATTTCATATTGACCGGCTGAGTGAAGGGGAGAATCCTATATACAGTATAAAATATGGCTTTAACCAACCGGCCGTTATTGGCTTCTCCAAAGAATATCACCATACCTTTAACCCTGCAGAAGGCTTTATTGCCATTATGACCTGTGACCAGGCCAGTGAGGCCTGCCCGGTGGTTACCGGTGCTGCAGCCAGGGTATCGGTAACGTATGAAGATCCTAAAAAATTTGACGATACGCCTGAGAAATTAAGTAAATATCAGGAGCGTAGTGAACAGATCGCAACAGAGATGTTTTGGGTGTTTAATCAATTAAAAAGTGACTTTACCTATGGGCAATAAGAAATTAAGCTTTCTGGATAGAAACCTGACCATTTGGATATTTTCGGCCATGGCTTTGGGGGTAGGACTCGGGTACCTTTTCCCGGCCTTTGCCGAAGGCATACAGCGTTTTGGTTCCGGGTCTACAAATTATCTGCTGGCGGCAGGATTGATCCTGATGATGTATCCACCCCTGGCCAAGGTGAATTACAGGTTGTTGCCAAAGGTGTTTAAAGATGTAAAGGTGCTTTCCGTTTCCCTGGTGCTGAACTGGGTGATAGGCCCGGTGCTAATGTTCGTGCTGGCCCTTGTTTTCCTCAAAGAGTATCCGGAATATATGGTGGGCCTTATCCTGATAGGGCTTGCCCGGTGTATCGCGATGGTATTGGTTTGGAATGACCTGGCCGACGGGAGCAGTGAATACGGGGCCGGACTGGTGGCTTTAAACAGTATTTTCCAGGTGTTTGCCTATAGCTTCTACGCATGGCTTTTTATTACAAAACTTCCGCCATTATTTGGGTATGAGGGCGCCATTGTGGATATCTCTATTGCCACAATAGCCGAAAGTGTAGCCATCTATCTGGGTATCCCTTTTCTCCTGGGTATTCTTAGCCGGACCATTTTAGAGCCTTTGAAGGGTGAAGGTTGGTATAAGGAAAAATTCATTCCGGCGATATCGCCTCTGACCCTCATTGCCTTACTACTTACCATTGTTCTGATGTTCTCCCTTAAAGGGGAATTGATCGTGGAGCTTCCGGGGGATGTATTGCTCATAGCTGTTCCCTTAGTGATCTATTTTACGGTCATGTTTCTTATAAGCTTTTTTGTTAGTAAGATCATGGGTGCCAGCTACGAGAAAAATGCATCCATCTCCTTCACGGCAGCCGGCAATAATTTTGAATTGGCCATAGCGGTGGCAATAGGAGTGTTCGGGTTAAACAGCGGTCAGGCATTTACCGGGGTAATTGGTCCGTTGGTGGAAGTACCGGCCCTGATCCTTTTGGTACGGGTATCCTTTTGGTTAAAAAAGAAATTTTACGATTCTAAGGAAATGCTCACCTCCTCCAGGTAACAGCAGGCATCAGTTTTTACAATAAAAAAAGCTCCCTTTTCGGGAGCTTTTTGCTGAATGCCATACTGAATCGGGATGCGGGTCCTTTCTTGTATGGCCGGAAGGGGAGGTTTTTTTGCCCTGCGTAATCACTTACAAATTATGTAACTTGGCGCTTCGAATATAAACCCTGATGCCTCAATATGAATACTTCTGCCATGCTTGCCCTGCGTAAATTACACTGGACAACCATTTTTATACTTGGATTGTTGCTTGCAGGTTGCTTCAAGGATGATGGGGAGCCACCTCAGGAAGATCCCTTTTATGCCGGCAGGGTAGGAGAGGTCGATAAGACGCTGCTCTCCGGTAGCTGGGCCATACATTATATCGAGTGGGAAGGTCAGAGAGAAGCGGTACCTGAAAACAGTGAGGAGTGTGGCAGGGACTTCTTTGTGTTCGACGCAAACGGGGTCTATCGCGATTATGTACTGGATTACGAGTACAATTGTTCCTATACGTCTTCGGCATTTCAATGGAAGGATGCCGATGGGGTGATCACCCTCAATGATGCATCAGGGGGCACATTAGAAATGGTGGTGGTAGAACAAGGCCTTTCAAAGTTGATATTCAGAATGAAATTCGACCTGGATGAAGATGGTAAGGATGATATTTTTGAACTCACGGCTTACCCTTATGAACCCCTGGACAGCGATTATTACTCAGAGACATTTGCCCGTAATCCCTATCAGGAACACCTCGATAAGATCCGGTTCGAATGGCAGGAGTACCGGGGTCCAAATCAATTTTCACGCTATGAGATCTACCGAAGTGCGGTTGGGTGTGCTAAGGAGAATGCAACCCTTGTGGCAACCCTTACGCAGCGCGAGATCAATTATTTTATAGATGAGAATCCACCTGCAGCCGAAGAATTGTGTTATTTCTTCAGGGTGTATACTGCGGAGGGACTCTTAGGCGAGAGTGAACTGAGGTCTGTGGATACAAATGGGTTTCCGGTGGCCTCGGTACAAATGCGCCAGCCTGAGGTTAATGGAAATGCCATTACACTGTCATGGGAATCCTATAAGGGATATTATTTTTCACACTATGAGATTGCTGCCAGGAATTTCACCTCCGGATCGGGTTACGGGTACCAGGAGGTCATTATCGATACGATTCCCGAACGCACCACTTTGAGCTATACAGATACGGATCCACCATATTTTAAAAACCCGGTTTATACGGTTTATGCGATAGATATTTTCGGGAACAGGAGTACCCAATGGCAAATGGGACTTCACAGCTGGGAGGTGGCGTATAGCCGTCCTGAGCTGTTGGGCTTTACTGCGATCACTAAGGTTGCAGTAAGCAAAACACAGCCCCTTGTTTATTTGTATGGCAGGGAGGACAATGGGCAATATTCACTTTGTGCTTATAATTACCAGACAGGGGCAAGAACGGTGTGCAGTGATGTGGTTCCGGAGATCTTCACGGACATGAATATGAAAATAATACAGACGTCATCCGGCGAGGAACTGATATTTCCTCAAGGGAGTGATTTCCTGGTCTATGACCCTGCGAACCTTGCATTAAAGTATACCCTGAAACCTGGAATTTCCGGGGTGCAGGAATTTCATGTGACCGGGAATGGTACCTGGCTCATCACAGACCAGAACCTGATCTATGCCCTCGACCACCAGCAGGATCAGCTCACTATTACAGACAGTAAGGCGCATTTTGCCACCTTTCAAAGCTTCGGAGCATATGGGGTCCTGGAATTGGCCAATGGCAGGTTTCTTGTGGGGCACCCGAATGAAGGAACATCCAGGGAGTATGAGCTGGATGGGCAGGGAGGGTTAACCCTGACCCGGAGCGAGGTGCCTTTGGTTATGAGTAACCTCTACTATTATCCCGGCCTGAACCGGATCGTAAACGGCAATGATCAGACCATAATTGATGAGGCAACCTTTGAAGTTACAGGAAGTTATTCATTTCCTGTGTTCACCTATGGGGCTGGCAGGAGTCAGGGTAAGATCCTGGGCTCCAATAACGATCCCACAAACGCTTTTTCAACATCTTATCCTCACCAGAAAAAGGGTTATTTCTATGATCTTATTACAGGAACAGAACTAAGCGTGGGCACCAAGGGTTATCCGCATTTTATTTTTGAAGGGATGAATGGAGATCTCATAAGTATCTCTTCCGGATTGCTGCGGGACCATCTGGGTTCTTCTGTGCCGAAAACTGATCTCTTTCTTGAAAGGACCGGGTTGTAGTGATTTAAGAAGTGTAGAGGAATGGAAAGCTGAACCCTATGCAAGGGTATTCAGGATAGGAAGGATACATGCTCATATAAAGCCCGGTCATCCGTGCATATTCGATGAAAAGGGGATATCGCCCATGGACCCAGACACTCCCTAAAGACAGAGGTTGGGCTATGGGTTAATGATAATCTTACAAACGGGTTAACCCCACAGGCATTGCAGGACTGCTGTTGTATTTGGGGGAGGCGTATCAGGCTGATTTACCACCGCGGAATTTCTTTTTATTTTTTTTAAGGGTTTCCAGGTGCTTCTCCAACTTATGGATAACATCTTCTGTTTTGAAGTTTGCCTCAGATAACAGGGCGATTAGCCTTTCATCGAAGGATTTTTTATTATCAGAAATCGATCCCGTTAGGGTGTCCCTTAAGTCCTGGGTTTTGCTCAGAAGTGCATCTTTTAAGTATACCGCTTCAGATGAGATATTATCTTTGGCAGCTGCAGTATTCCTGGCAATTTTTCTACGGGTTTCACTGCCTTTTTGCGGTGCGAACAGGATTCCGATTCCAAACCCTGCAAGTGCTCCAAACAGCAGGGCTCCAATGTTCTTTTCGTAACTCATGAGGTATGAATTTTTTTAGATCGTTTATTTAAAGCCATCTAAGTTAATGATTTATAAATCAATGAATTATGATGCGCGTCAATAACTTCAGGGAATTTGAAAGTTAATCTTACCAGCGATTTCGGATGATGCCACATTGATCTGAATTTCGGAATCATGGAATAAAAAAATACGGTATCAGAAGGCTTCTCCTATTCTGAAATAGATGCCCCAGTCGCCATCACCAATAGCTGCATCCAGGCCAATGTTCATATTGTTTCTCTTAAAGGCCGTGTATCGTATTCCTGTGCCTACACCGGGATAAAGATGCCAGTTCTGGCTCTCCGTTTCCGATCCGTATAGGGTAGCAAGACCGAAAAATCCAACAAGGCCCAGGCGCGATTTAAAATTTTTCCGGTATTCGCCCTGAAGGGCCAGTTTTCCATCGCCCCGGTACTCTCCAAGAGAATACCCCCGGATGTCTTTCTGCCCGATCACTTCCTGTTGCTCAAAGTCGATATCACCTAACCCCGCTTGTATGGTGCCGCGTAGGGCAATGATATCGTTGTTTTTCTTCAGGCCCAGGTAGCGGTTAAAGGAGATATTGATGCGATTGGCAGGGGAGTCATTGGCAAGCCACTCAGGGAAAGTCGTCCATTTTACATTCAGAAGGTGTCCCTGGTTCGGGTAATAGATATTACCGCGGGTATCTGAATTGATGATCAGGCTAATGCCATTATTGATGTTGTTCGTTGGGGCCCTTATGTTGTCTTCAAAGGAGGTTTTCCCGGCCGAATGGGTGAAAGAAAGACCTCCGTAGATCTTACCCCTGATTTTTCGTAAAGCACCCAGGTGAATTATATTGAACCGGCTGGCATAGTCATAAAATCCCGGAGGTATGTCCAAAGATTCAATATAAGTCTGCGAATTCTGATTTCCCGTTCCCAGGCCCAAAGTTATTCTCCAACGGTCCCGGTCAAGGAATAACCTGGAAAATGCAAAGCTGAAAAATGACCCATTGGTCGTGTAAACAAGTACTGCTCCGGCCATCGAGTCGGGAGAGATCGTGTCTTTTTTACTCAGGGGGAACATCACCATGGGTAGGGCGCCTATTTCGAATTTCAGATTTCTACTGTAGCTTAGGTAGGGCATGGGGATAAATTTGAACCCTTTATCCTCTTCAGAAGTCTCTTTTTGGGCATGGATATCTGTACAAATCAAAAAGATCATTAACAAAATGGTCAGGTGCTTCAGAACGGATGTCGGGCGGGAGTCAGTCATCGAGTGCCATGGTTTTCTCGCCGATATGCGACAGGTCTATTCGAAGGCCTATAGTAAAGACATCCGGAGGAGATTTTCCCTGGACATCATACCCGCTTTCTACACGATATTCTGCGTAGAGATAGGATAACTTTGAACTGTGATATTCCACCCCAAAAATATAATCCCTGGTGACGAAATCTTCGTTGACAGGAAGACCTGCTGTATCCGGCCATTCAAAATTAATACCGCCCAGAAAGCGGAAATTATTCCAGAAATACTTTCCTGCCAATTCCAGCCCCTGGTCATCATAGATCACGGTAGGAAACTCTTCCTCGTCAATATCTCCCGTAGTTAGATCTCCATTGTTTTGTTGCGCATAAACCGCCGCCAGCATCAGATTGTCCTTGAAGTAGCGTATACCAAAACAATAATACTTAGGGTCCCCGTCAAATCCAATGGTATTTTCAATAAGACTGTTTCTGATAATGGCCGTCTGAAAGGCGGCGCCCAGACTCATGAATGGGGTAAGGTAATACCTGAGGGATGCGCCGTACCCATCTACAAAATTGTCGTTAAGAGTATTGCTGAACAATACCTGGACCCCCATATTGAAATTTCCGATCCTGTTTCGGTAGATCATCGCCTGGTCAGACCGTCCGGTTCCTATACTTCCGTCGGTAGCTCCTACATAGGTGTTGCTGGCCGTTCCTCCGAAAACGTTAAAACGGTCTGTGATACCTGACACATCGTAATAGGTGCTCCATTGCTTGCCCAGGGTTAACAGCCCGTATCTCCCGAAATCAACTCCCAGGTAACCCAGTCTGGCGGCAAACACCTGGCTTTCCTGGTCCCGGTTTAATATCACGAAACCAGAGGAGGTCCTGGAATCGGTGTTCAGATTAACCGAACTCTCTATTAACCGAATGCTTAGCTCTACATGTCCGAAGAATTCTATGGAAGAGGAAGTGGTTTTTACGCCTGCCGTAAAGCCCACCCGGCTGGCGTTGTCCTGAAACTCCGCCTCATCTTCGATGATGGCGAAGTGTGAACGCAAGCTGGTATACGGTTCAAACCGGAGGTGAAGGGAATCGGCAGAGGGCTGCCCAAAGGCTATGAAATGACAACAGAGCGAAAGGAAGAGGATGCGTAGTTTCACTTTAAGGAATTCCGGTTATGTGGATTATACCTTAAAGATAGGGAATATCGTCTAAATATTTAATAATTAGCATGTTAACAGCTTTTTTGAGCCGACGGGAATGCTCTGAAGGCTGATAGGCTCCTGAAACGGAGAAACTGGCTGTTAGAGATGAACGGATTTGTATTTTCCAACCCACGTAGAAGTTAGCCTTTTAATCCGGGATTATTACAGCAGGATGATCAGGCAGCATCCCTGTTCTGATCGAGATTTTCTTTGCTGTAAGTAGTTTTTTTACCCAGGTGGTGGGCCAGAAAAATAAGTCCGAAGATCGTCAGGGAAATGAGAAGTTTACTGATAATAACATCCATGTCTTTTGTGTTAGCGATTCCTTACGATACAAAAGTGTGGAATATTGTTTATATATAAATATTTATGTTTTTAATGTAATCGATAAGGAGTGTTTATGTTTTGAGTAAACAGTAAAGCAGGTGGGTGATTTGCAGTGTATTGACTTTACAGCTCCCCCTGTAAAGGGGAGGAGATATTTTAGGTATTTCACAGGTTATGGTATCAGCAAGCCCCGAGGTTTAGGGGGAACCTTCCCACCTTGTTATGAGTGTTAATAAGATTTTAAGGCATAAAAAAGCCCTTCGTTCTGCAGCGCTTTTCGTGTGGGTGAAAGCCCCGACGCTTCGGGGGAACCTTCGATATCCTGGTCCTCCCTGGAATCATGAGGTGGTAATTTGAAATAGGGGTTTTGCAATTTAAATGATTAGTGCACCAATTTAAAGGAATCACTTTTCCTGTATGCTTCGAGTACTGCCATTTCCCCCTCTTTTCCCTCTAAAGAGTTGCCGTGTTCCATGCCCAAAATGCCCTTAAAGCCTTTGGAATAGATATGTTTAAAGACATTTTCATAGTTGATCTCTCCGGTTGTGGGTTCTTTTCTGCCGGGGTTGTCGCCTACCTGAAAATAAGCGATCTCATCCCAAAACGCATCGATATTGGGTATAAGGTTGCCTTCCTGTATCTGTTGGTGATAGAGGTCAAAAAGGATTTTACAGGAAGGACTATTTACAGCCTTACAGATGGCATGAGCCTGTGGACTTTCCGTTAAAAACTGACCGGGGTGGTCTCTGAAATTTAGTGGTTCCAGGACCATGATAATCCCATGGGGTTCCAGGATCTCACAAGCCCTTTTTAAAGATTCAATCACATTCACAGATTGTGTTGCCGGATTGATCTGCAAATCCACGTGGCCCGGAACTACCGTTACCCATTTCGCATTTACCCGCTTTGCAACAACTACCGATTCCTCAATCTCCTTGAGGAATTTTGTTCTCAATGATTGATCACCATTGGTAAGGTTGGGCTCTTTCCAAAATATTTCATGTGCCACAAAAACACCCATTTGGATATTCCTTTCGGTCATGGTTTTAGCCATTTTTTCTTGCAACTCCGGAGTCCGCATTTTCATTCCATTATCCTCGAAAGCAGTGAATCCCTGGTCTGCCATGAAATTAAGTTGGTCAATAGGGTCGTCGCCTGCTAAGTTTTTAAACATACCGAGGTGAGGCGCATAGTTCAGGTTGAAAGAATTGTTTTTAACTTCAAAAAAGGATTTGCCGGCTGCAGAGAGCTGGGTAGCTCCCAAGCCGATAGAGGCTGCAAGCATCGCCTTTTGTTTGATAAAACTTCTTCTATGCATTTTTCAGGTTTAAATCAATACGCCCGTTCTGGAAAACATGCTTGGTTAGTCCCTTAAGTGATTGCGAAAACAGTTTTTTTTTCTTTCCGTGGGGAAAACAAGTTAATAATTTATGACGTAAAAGATCACATTTTTATTTTGACTTCTAATAGAATCCCTCCGAGCATTATTACCATTGCTCAAACCCGCCTCTAAATATAATTTGGAGCTAATAGGTAATCCTAAGAATCAAATCGATACGAACCGGAAATCTTTACTTCTCTGTTTTTGTATTTACAAGTTTTTACGGTTTAGCTCAAGAAAACCATAGCATCATTCAAGAAGAACTCCATGAGAATGCTTCCTCTAACTATTAATCAAGAAATGTCTTTTGATGCTTATGAAGGAGGTGCAGTGATATGGTCATGTAGTAATACGGTGATGCCCGATTTTGAATGAAAATGATGCAAATGATGAAGGTGATAAAAGTTACCGGCTTCTGCCGGGTTTCTGTTTCTTTGCCTACTGCCTTCAGTTGAACTGTCTTTCCTCTTGGGTCTTTCCTCTTTCATCCAAACAAAAGCCCCGACGCCTCGGGGGAACCTTTACACCTTGATATGAGGAATATTTTGATTTTAAGGCATAAAAAAAGCCCTTCGTTCTGAAGAGCTTTTCGTGCGGGTGAAAGGACTCGAACCTTCACACCTTGCGGCACTAGATCCTAAGTCTAGCGTGTCTACCAATTCCACCACACCCGCGAATTGTGGGTGCAAAGATAAATCAAATTTTGATATTACAAAGAACCGATAATAAAATTTTCAATTTTTGTACTTTTGAGCAATACAACAGACATTCCATGGAAAATATAACGTCGTATATCTCGACACACAAGCAACGATTTATTGATGAACTTATAGAACTTCTTCGCATGCCATCGGTAAGTGCTGATCCGGCATATTCGGAAGATGTGCTCAATACGGCCGAGGCGGTAAAGGCTGCCCTGGAAAAGGCCGGATGTGATCATGCAGAGATCTGCGAAACCCCGGGTTATCCCATTGTTTATGCAGAGAAAATGATCAATGCCAATCTGCCGACCGTATTGGTATACGGGCATTACGATGTACAGCCGCCGGATCCGGTCGAACTTTGGGATTCGCCTCCATTTGAGCCAGTGATAAAAACTACGGAATTGCATCCTGAAGGTGCCATATTTGCCCGGGGGGCCTGCGACGATAAGGGGCAGATGTATATGCATGTAAAGGCCCTGGAATATATGGTTGCTAACAACACCCTGCCTTGCAATGTGAAATTCATGATCGAAGGGGAGGAAGAAGTTGGCTCTGAAAGCCTGGGGTGGTTCCTGGAGCGTAACCGGGAAAAACTGGCCAACGATGTGATCCTGATCTCTGATACGGGAATGATCTCGAAAGAGACCCCCTCCATTACGACGGGACTTCGCGGACTCTCCTATGTAGAGGTCGAAGTGACCGGACCTAATCGCGACCTGCACAGCGGTCTTTACGGAGGTGCTGTTGCAAATCCGATCAATATCCTTTCAAAAATGATCGCATCCCTGCAGGATCAAGATAACCATATTACCATTCCCGGATTTTACGATAAAGTACAGGAGCTGAGCAGGGAAGAACGGGATGAGATGGCAAAGGCTCCTTTCTCCCTGGAGGGATACAAAAAGGCCCTTGATATCGAAGATGTCTACGGGGAAAAGGGATATGTTACCAATGAACGGAATTCCATCCGTCCTACGCTGGATGTCAATGGAATTTGGGGAGGATATACAGGAGAAGGCGCAAAAACAGTGATCCCTTCCAAGGCCTATGCGAAAATCTCCATGCGACTGGTACCTGACCAGGACTGGGAAGAGATCACCCGGTTGTTCAAGGATCATTTCGAATCTATTGCGCCTGCAGGAGTTAAGGTAAAGGTAAAACCCCATCATGGCGGTTACCCTTATGTTACGCCTATAGACAGTGACGGTTACCGTGCTGCGAGTAAGGCTTATGAGCAAACCTTCGGGAAAACTCCTGTTCCCCAGCGAAGTGGTGGAAGTATCCCGATCGTTTCTCTTTTTGAGAAGGAATTAAAAAGCAAAACCATACTTATGGGATTCGGTCTGGATAGTGATGCCATTCATTCTCCAAATGAACATTACGGTATCTGGAATTACCTGAAAGGCATTGAGACCATTCCGTATTTTTATAAATATTTTACCGAGCTGTCATCCTGAGGGCATTTGACAGATCCACTTAATTCAAACCCTGAACTATGAGATTAACCCTGAGAACCCTGTTGGGTTTATTACTGTTATGGGGGCTTACCGGCTGCTCGGAACAAAACACCGAGGAAAAGGTAACCCTTGAAGATTATCAGCGGGCTTCCCGTTACATGTACCCCCGAATGTCTAACCTGGTTCATCAGGAAGTACAGGGTGGACAATGGATGGGAGACAGCCTTTTCACCTATAGGATACAAACACCGGAGGGCAGGAAATTCAAAAGTTTCAATACCCGAACCAAAACAAAATCTCCTGCCTTTGATCATGCGAAGCTTGCAGTGGGCTTGTCCGGAATTACGGGGAGAGAGATCATTGCAGACAGTTTGCCTTTCCGGAATATCTCTATAACTCCTGAAGGTGATGTGGTTTTCCAGACCTTTGGAAGAAAATTCAGTTTTACCCCTGGAACCGGAGTGGTGAGCGAGATCGTATCGGAAGAAAATTCAAAAGGGGTTAATCGAAATGAGCATGTATCACCAGACGGCACCAAAGCAGCTTTTATAAGGGAGTATAACCTGTGGGTTCGTCACATAGAGACCGGGAGAGAGACTCAGCTTACCTTTGATGGCACAGTTAATTACGGCTATGCTACAGACAATGCGGGTTGGACACATAGTGACCAGGCAGTGTTAAAATGGTCGCCTGATTCTAAAAAGATCGCCACTTTCAAACAGGATGCCCGGGGTGTGGAGGAAATGTACCTCGTAAATACGCAGGTAGGCCACCCCGAACTGGAGGCCTGGAAGTATCCCTTGCCGGGAGACAGTACGGTCTTTATGATCGAAAGAGTGGTTGTGCATCTCGAGCCTCAACCCACGGTGGTACGCCTGAAGATGGATCCCGATTACCAGCGCTCTACAACTACCGATCATATTGCAGGTCGGGGAGGAGAATTTCTGGATGTGGAATGGAATGCCAATGGGTCTCAGCTGGCCTTTGTATCCTCGTCAAGAGATCATAAATCTGCAGAACTGAACATAGCAGACCCTGTTACGGGTAAAGTAAGTGAAGTACTGGAGGAAACTGTACCCACCTATTACGAGTCCGGGGTTGGCGATGCGTGCTGGAGCGTTCTCGATAGCAGCAATGAGGTGATCTGGTATTCAGAAAGAGACAATTGGGGTCACCTCTACCTTTATGACCTGAAATCCGGGGCGCTTAAGCATCAGATCACCAAGGGTGAGTGGCAGGTGAGACAGGTGGTTCATGTGGATGAGCAAAACCGGGTGATCTACTTTACCGCCGGGGGAAAAGAAGAAGGAAATCCGTACTATGAATACCTGTATAAGGTGGATTTTGAAGGCGAAAACATGACCTGTCTTACTCCCGGGAAGGGCGATCATGATTTTCAAATTTCTCCGGATTTCAAATACGTGGTGGATACCTATTCAACGGTGGCGACACCCCCGGTTTCTGTGATCAGGGATATGGATGGAAATAAACTTGCTGATCTCGAAAAGGCGGATGCCACTAAACTCCTTGAAGCAGGTTGGATGGCCCCGGTGGAATTTACCGTTAAGGCAAGAGATGGGGAAACCGATCTCTACGGGATCATGTTCTTGCCCAGCAATTACGACAAGAATAAAACCTACCCGGTATTGAACTATATCTACCCCGGACCCCAGTCGGGAAGTGTTAACGATTATGCATTCCGCGAAACCCGAAGCGACAGGCAGGCCGTGGCCGAATTAGGTTTTATCGTGGTAGGGGTGGATGCCATGGGAACCCCCAGGAGATCTAAATCCTTCCACGATGCCTATTATGGAAATATGGGCGACAACGGACTACCCGATAACATAGCCATGATCCGTCAGTTGGCCCGGCGATACCCCGCAATGGACACCACCCGAATCGGGATCTGGGGCCATTCAGGAGGTGGCTTTGCCTCTACCGATGCCCTGCTTAGGTATCCTGATTTTTACGACGTGGCAGTATCCGGATCCGGAAATCACGACAACAGGAATTACGAGGACGACTGGGGAGAAAAATGGCAGGGATTGTTGGAAATAAATGCCGAAGGCATAAACAATTACAGTGACCAGGCGAACCAACTCATGGCAGATCGTTTAAAAGGTCATCTTTTGATCACCCACGGGCAATTGGATGATAATGTGCATCCGTCAAATACCATGCTGGTGGTGGAAGCCCTGATTAAAGCCAATAAGGATTTTGATATGATCATCTTTCCAAATAAACGGCACGGTTACGGCGATATGACCAATTATATGACAAGGAAACGCTGGGATTACTTTGTGAAACATCTTAAGGACACCGATCCTCCGGCTGGATTCTCCCTGGACAGGTAATAAGGAAAGCTCCGTTTCAAACGGGGCTTTTTTTATATTTCTTTTGTAATCCACATTAATTTTGGTGCAGATTAGCGCTTGGATTCGTAACTTTTAAAGCACTAATCATCAATACATTATAGTATGCGCAGAACATTTTTAGGCTTATTTATCCTTTCAGGAGTGCTTTTGGGAAGTTGCAGTCAGGAACAATCGACGGTGAAACCTGAGATGCTTACCCAGGAAGAGGTTACCCAAATACGGCAGGAGATCATGAAGCATATGGAGGGGGTTGTCGAAGGGATTGAAACGAATGATCCTGAAAAATTATTTCGTGATTTTTGGCGATCAGATAGTGCGACGTTTTTTCTGAACGGAGTGCAAATGAAGGGTTTTGATCAGATCATGAACGGCTTTAGCCAGGGTATGGAGACCCGAAAAAACACCAATTTGGAATTAACTGCGGAAGAGATCGTTGTTCTGGACCGCCATGCCGCCATGCACCTGGCAGAATTCACCAATGCAATGCAGCTTGCCAATGACACTACCGTAACAGTGGCCGGGTATTGGAGCGCGGTATTCAAGAAGCTGGACGGACAATGGAAAGTGGTGCATGTTCATGAATCCTTTAATCCTTCGGAATAATCCCGGGGGATCTCATAAGAATTAACAGTACTGTGCGTAACAATTTGATGTAGCCTGCGTTATATAGGGGTACATTCATCAATCAAACTGCAGTTATGTTAAAAAAATTCTTCTGGATGTGTTCAGGAGCAGATGTCCGATTGCTGGAGCAATGCTCGGGTACTGAACAGATCAAACAAGCCGGAATCGGAGGCACCGTATTCTTTACCGCTGTCATGGCTTTTATTGCCGCCTCCTACGCCCTATTTACCGTATTTGATAACGCCTGGATCGCATTGGGCTTTGGCCTGGTCTGGGGGTTGCTCATTTTTAATCTCGACCGCTTCATAGTATCTACCCTTAAGAAAAGAAAGCGGTTTTACCAGGAAGTACTCCAGGCTGTTCCCCGGCTTCTTCTTGCTGTGATCATTGCCGTGGTCATTTCAAAACCTCTGGAAATAAAGATCTTTGAAAAGGAGATCGACAGGGTGCTGCTGGAGGAAAAAAATCAAATGACCCTGGATAACCGGGAGCAATTAGCCCTTCAATACCTTCCTGAAATGGAAAAACTGGAAGGAGAGGTCCGTGCTCTTAAAGCAGAAATAGCCGATAAGGAGGCGGAAGTGAATACCCTGTATGCCACTTTTATCGCTGAGGCTGAAGGAAGGGAAGGGACCCTTAAGATCGGGAAGGGTCCGGTATACAAGGAAAAAAGGGAGAAGCACGATGCGGCCCTGGCCGAATTGCAGGCGCTGAGGTTAACCAATAACGCCCGGATCGCACAAAAGCTTCAGGCTATAAAGACCCTGAAGGCGAATTACGAAAGGAAGGTAGGAAGTACCCAGCCTGTTATTGACGGGTTTGATGGACTTATGGCCCGGGTGAATGCATTAGACCAACTCCCATGGCTTCCCTCATTCTTTATTTTTCTTTTGTTCCTTGCCATAGAAACCACCCCCATTATTTCAAAATTACTGGCCCCCAGGGGAGAATACGATATGAAGCTGGAAGATCAGGAAGAAACGCTAAGGGTATGGGCAGCTCAAAAAGCCTACCAGCGAAGGCAGCATCAGGTCACCGATGCAGCCATTAACGACCGGGTCTATGAAGACCTTCGGGAAGACGAAGCGCTTTTTGCCTACAAGCATGAAAAGGCAAGGGCGATCTTTCAGGTGCAGGCAGATGCATTTTACGCCCAGCAGAAAAGCAATGTCTGATTATTAGTTACCTTTAAGGCAAATTTTGGTTATGGGAAAGAAGTTGAAAGAGATCACGCCCAGGATCTCTGATTTTATCGCAAAGCAAAAGCTGTTTTTTACAGGAACCGCTATGGAGGATGGCAGGGTAAATGTATCGCCCAAGGGTATGGATGCATTCCGGGTTCTGGGCCCCAATCGGGTCATGTGGCTTAATCTTACCGGAAGCGGTAACGAAACAGCGGCTCATTTACTGCAAAAGAACAGGATCACGATCATGTTCTGTGCCTTTGAGGGTGCTCCCATGATACTAAGACTCTATGGTAAAGCAAGGGTCTATCATCCCGGTGATAGCGAATTCCAGGAGCATATCGGTCTTTTCCCTGATATTGCAGGTACACGGCAACTCTTTGATGTTGAAGTTGATCTCGTGCAAACTTCTTGTGGAATGGGTGTTCCGTTTATGGAGTACCAGGGGGAACGGGAAGAACTTCGTACCTGGGCCGAAGAATTGGGTGAAGAGGGAATTCAAGCCTACTGGAAGAATAAGAACCTGATCTCTCTGGATGGGGCAGAAACCGGGTTACCCGTTAAAAATTAACCCCAAATCCAAACCCGAACCGTTGGTCTTCGTCTGAGAAGAAAAAGCTGAGATCCAGATAAAGGATCTTTCCCGCTACGGCATATACCCCTCCTCCCCAGGAGTCGTGCCAGCTGTTGAACGGGTCATTGGGGTGCCAAACCCTTCCGTAGTCATACCCTCCATATATTCCGGGTTGGAGGGGAAGAAATCCGGTTTTGAAAGGTTTAAAATTGTACCGGAGATCCCCGTTGAAAACAAGGGCATTTCTGCCAGTGAACCGGTTGATACGGTACCCCCTTAAGCCTGTATTGCCCCCAAGGGTTGCTGCCTGGTAAAAGGTAAGGTCATTCGCAATATTCAAATGGGCTGCGATATTGGTTTTAAGCACAAGGGCTTTGTCCGGAGTGATATTCTGGTACATCAAAAGCCTTGGTTTTAAATAGTAAACATCTTCTCCGGATTCCTGCAGGTTAGCGATATATCCCGTGGCCAGGTTAAAAAGCATTCCTCTTCGTGGGTTCAAGGGTTCGTCATAATTTTCAAAACTGTAGTCAGCGTTGAGGCTTAGATAAAACTTCCAGTCGTAAAATTCGGGAGTGTTGTTATAGTCGTCCAGGAAGCGGTCGTTGTTTTCTTCGATCTCGAAGGCTTCAAATGCCAGGTCGGCCTTCCAGGTACTTCCGTATTTGGATCGGTCTGATATTCCCCCATAGGCGCTCATCCGGCTCATATTTACCCGGTAATAATCGTATCCCAATTCCGCCCCGTTGTTTTCAGTATTACTGCCAAAGCCAAAGAAATTACGGGTGAAGGTAGGACTGGTAAACCGGGTCCCTGCGATAAGATTAGCAGCCTTGAATACTCCGGCGAACTCCCCGTCATAATTCAGTTCAAATCCATCGGTTGCAAAATGATAAAACCCGCCGATATTGTGTTTGCTGGTGAAAGGGTTTCTTTCAAATCCCAGGTTGGTTAGTGAGAATGCAGCCCCTACGATGATACCGGCATCCGGATTAAATCCAACAGCAGGGAAGAGCGATGGGGTGTTGCTCTTGTTTTTATTGAAATCGAAGTGATTGAGATCATAACGGTCAGTAAGCCTTACAGAAGCTCCCTTGTTATAGGCGATGGTATTGGGCTTGCTTCGGTAATCATAGATCTTTACTTTTTTTCCATTGGCGATCTTATAAATATCATTGTTCTGTCCCCCTGCAAGGCGGACAAGTATTCCTGGTTTAAAATTGCCTGTTACTTCAATTACATCATCGTCATCCAGGGCGTAGATCCATAACTCCCTGGTTTCCCTGGCGTCAAAAACCTTATTGACCAGGGTGTCTGCAGGAACCCCGTCCTTTATGCGTCTGATGAGAATTCGGGTTTTTTTGTCCTGCATCCGTTCCACAAGGATGTGATCATCTTTATCCGTTCCCCGGAGCACGACAAGCTCCGAAAGCAGGTCGTAATAGTCATTGGCAATAGTCAGTAATCCATCCCGCCTTTCCTTGAGAATGCGAATGATCTCCTCGGTGCTGGAATGTTCCCGGATCTCCCTTGGCATTTTGGCAAACGCCTGCCCGATCACCTCGTCCGTTAAGGTTTCTTGAAGGTGTTTGGCTTCCCTGAGATAATCTTCCCGTGTACTTTGCTGTATCAGAACGCGGTCCATGGGTAAAGGCTCAATATTGAACCATTCGATATTTTTCAGTTCGGGTTCATAACGTTGGACCATCCGTGCAGGAGCAGAGAGGGTTCTGGCCGTGGAGAGCAGGGCACCATCAAAGTCGGAAAAGGCCTGGTCGCGGTCACGGGGTATGGGGCGGTAGATCTTTTGGTCGTCCATATGAAACTCAGAAAATCTCCATTGGTCGGTATGCCGGTCCCAGTCTCCAATAAGCATGTCAAAGATCCTCGCTCTGAGGTAGGCCGCTTCGTCCAGGCGGTTTTCTTCATCCTCTCTTAGTTCTTCGAATAGTTTGTCGGTACTTTCAATCTGGTCAGGAGTCCCGAAACTCGGGTTGCCCGAGTGCGCATCGTCCGGCCGCTCTTCGATCATATACAATGCATCGCCATAGGCCTCATTGTATTTTCCCAGCGCCTCCTGTTTGGGGATGTAGAACAACTCCGGATTGGTGTGGTAGATCCCGGCGGCCCTGGACAGGACGGGTATGGTAAACCCCGCATAGGGGTGGGCTGCAGTAAAGAAATCCATCAGAAGCCGGTCCGGAAGGGTCCCGGTAAGGTCATCTGTTCCCAGGTTCTTATCGTTGAGCACTACTGTTTGCAGAAATTTAACCCCGCTTTTTTTTAAGGCCCGCATATTAAACTCCCGTCCCAGGGTATCTTTTAATCTAAGGGTTTCAGATTGATGCCCGCCTCCCATACGTATGGGGGTAAGCCCTCCGTAAAGGGTGTCCAGCCTGCCAACAGGGGCCTTTACCTTTATTCCGTACAAGGCCCTGTAATGTTCACCCCAGGTAGTGCGATGCAGGTCTGATACCTCGTAGGCATCTTCGCTGTAGATCGAAGCAGCAATGGAATCCGGGTATGCAACCGGAAGGGTTAGTGGAGTCACCGACTTTCGCTTCTGGTATACCCCGGCAGTGAATACCGGTGTATCAGGGGAACCCTGATCGTAAAAATGAACGGCGGAGGAGCCGTCTTTGTACAAGTCAAGAACAGCATAGCCCTGTTGGCCATAGGTAAAATCGGCCTCGTTGGTGAGTTTTGCTGCTGAGGTTTTGGATCCTGAACCCGAAACGATCTGCCTGTAAAACCCACCATCGATGTATTGCAGGTTATGCTCATGTCCTGAAACAAAAACAGCCTTAACAGGGGCTTCCCGTATAATGGTCTTTATCCGATTGGTAAAATCCCTGTAGGCGCTGTTTTGAAGGTCCTGTGACGATATCCCGCCGTTTTGCCGCAACAGGGCTATCAGGCTTCCTATTCCGGGCAGTGGGATCTTTTTCTGGAACGGAAACAAATGTTTATTTGCCGCGAAGTATCCCCCGTGAGGTCCATAGGTGTCTATGGGGTGGTGAATGGCAATGATCACCGTTTTTCCTTCCTGTTTTTTAAGGGCGCTCTCGAATTCAGTAAAAAAGCGTTTCCGGGTTTTGATATCACAATCGTCATTCACGGTGGGGTGTTCATCCCAATCGGCAAGGAACCACTGAGAGTCAATAACAATAAGGTGCGCCATATCATCGATATCAACCTCTGTTAACCCACATCCGTTTTCAGGGAGAAAGCTGTTTTTGCGATCAAGGTATTGCTCAACGAATTCCTGTTGTTCTTCGAGGCTTTCCAAGCCGTCAAAATACCAATCGTGATTCCCGGGAATCACGGCTATTCTACCGGGAAAATCTTTCATCCCCTCCAGTTGTACCCGCAGACGATGTTCGGCAAGAGCTCGCTGGGGGTGTCCTTTCCCGGGCATACCTTTGTCGTAGATGTTGTCTCCCAGCAGGATGGCGATATCGTTCGCACCGGCACGGGAAATACCCTGCTTAAAGGCAATGATGCCGGGGGCTTGCTCTCCAAATGCTGAATTTCCCGCATCCCCAAGAAGAAACACCCGTCTAACCGGAGTCTGGTTTGCGGTAGCCGCCGGTAGGGCAGTTTCGCTTACCTTTAATTCATGGGTAGCGCAGGAAAGTAAAAGGACGAATAGTCCGGCGAACAACAGGACAGTACCTTTATTCATGGAGTGGTTTATCTAATAATTTCGTAATATTATAACTCTTTTAAATTGCCATCTGCATGACTGATCTCGTACAAAAAGCCGAAGCTTATATTACAGACCTCCTGTCTGAAGAGTTGGATCCGAACTTTTTGTATCACAATCTGAGGCATACGCAACGGGTAGTTAAAAATACGAAAGTTCTTATTGAAAACACTCCGGAATTAACGGAGGCCGATAAGGAAGATATCCTGCTGGCCGCGTGGTTCCACGATGCCGGTTACGCAGATGCGGCTTTAGGGCATGAGGCCAGGAGCTGCGAGATAGCCAGGGATTACCTGAGCAAAGCGGGATTTAGCCCGAAGCGTATTGCTCATGTGTGTGATATCGTGATGGCGACGGATCTGGGAAATACCCCGGAAACCCTTCCTCAAAAGATTCTTCGCGATGCCGATTGTTCACATCTATCCCGCCCCTCTTATGTAGATACCACCGAATTGTTACGGCAGGAACTCAAGCTTACCGGGCAGGCAGATTATTCGGTTAAGGACTGGCGTACAGAAAATATCAGGTTATTGTCCAAAAGCCATCATTATTATACCCCTTATGCTGCAGCGAACTGGCAGGAAGGTAAAGATGAAAATCTCAAGGCTCTTTTGGAAGAGCAAAAAAAGGAGATCAAAAGGGAGAAAAAAGAAAAGATTAAGGCCAAATACAAATATCAGCATTCCGATCGCGGAGTACAAACCATGTACAGGATTGCCCTGAACAATCATCTTCGGCTGAGTTCTATAGCCGATACCAAGGCGAACATCCTGCTTTCTGTAAATGCCATTATTATATCGGTGGCCCTTTCCAATCTGATCCCGAAACTGGATAACCCCAGCAATAAATTCCTGGTGTTACCTACGATGGTGTTGCTCCTTTTCAGCGTGATCTCTATTATTTTCGCGATCATGTCTACCCGGCCCAATGTAACCACAGGGCGTTTTACAGAAGAAGATCTGAAGGATAAGAAGGTGAACCTGTTGTTCTTCGGTACATTTTACAGCATGCCATACGACAGGTACGAGGCGGCCCTGAATGACCTGATCCGAAACAATGATGATATCTACGAGGCCCTGACAAGGGACCTGTACTATCTTGGAAAAGTTCTCGCCCGCAAATACAAATTATTGCGTACCACCTACACCGTTTTCCTCATCGGAACCATTATATCGGTTATTGCCTTTGTCCTGGCTTATGCGCGTTACGTGGCCTGAACCTCTGGAACTGGTTACACTTATTACCAGGCTCAATTTTTGGATTAGGATAGCTCTTTCATAAGCTCCTCAAAGCTCATCAGGTCTTTCCCGGTTTCCCTGGTGTAAAGCATTCCTGCAGAAATTGCTTTTAATCCACTCACACCCTGAAGTTCCTCCAACTCATGCAGGGAGATCTCATTGGATAAGATCCCCTTAGACTGAAGCAGGCGTATGTATCTGAGGTATTCGATCTCGTCTTGTTTCTGCGAATAGATAATGGTTATTTTTCCAGGTTGTGTGATGCGCTGCTTGCTGCCTTTTATGTAGGCCTTATCGATCCTTTTCTTGATGATCTCATAGCGGGCATTATAGGTGCCATCCACATCAAAGTGTTTTTCATCCATCCTGAAACGTATCGATAATGGGGTATTGTGCACCAGAAGCAAAGAGGTGACGTCCAGATCCATATCCAGTTCCGGTTTCAGGTTGTAGTATACATTTTCCATATAACACATGGTCTGGAGTTGCCAGAGCTTGAGGTTCTGTAGATAGACCTCTGTGAATTTTCTGGAATGGGCTATAGACTGCCCTATATAAATGTTATGCTCTACCCCATCTGTTTTATAACGTTCGAAATAGTGGGGGAACATCTGGTAAGCTTCTTCGTGTTTCTGATCGATCACCCTGGCCATTTCCTTGTTGATCCTTTTTACGGTCTGATCGTACCGTTCCCTCGCAGAATAATACAATCCCAGCTGCTCATTGAGGTGACTCCGGTATACCTCTACTTTTTTCTTTAAGCTGCTGTTGAGTGTTTCCACGGCCTCCAGGGCCGGGTGTATTTCGTCCTGAATAAATTCGAAAATCACCTGTTCAGAGTTGGTTCTGAAATGGCTGTTGATCTCTTTGAGATGTTTTTCCATCCGGAAAATATATTCCTCGTAAATGGGTAGTCCCTGGGTGTTAAATGCTTCCTTAAAAAGAAGTTTCAGGTCTTTAAGCTGGTCGCCAAGGTCCTTCTTGGCTGCATCGTTACGGGCCACCGATGAGTTTTTAATGTCGATCTGGCCGTATAACGGATAGACATCCTTAAAGGTAATGTCTTTAAGAGAAGCCGGATTTCCTTCTCTTTGTTCCTGAAGGTATCGCTTGGCTTCTTTTACGAATTTCCATCGCACGCTTTTGTGAAGTGAGGTGTATTCGTTTTGGATGACCGCTTCGATCTCATTCTTCTTTTCCTGTTTGGTCCTGATCCCGGCAGCAACGATAAATGGCATCACATCAATAAGCTTGTTGGCATTCACGCTGTTCAGGGCCTTTTTTTGGGGTGAAAGCAATTCCAGTACCCCTATAAGCGTATCGTTATGGGCAATGGGAGCCAGGATCACACTGTTGAAACCTTGTTTCCAGTAGGAGGCATAGGGCTCTTTCTGGCCGGAAACACGGTAGTATTTCTCAATGTCTGATATGGCAAAAAAGTCGTGCCTTTTCAGGATGTTCTCCCTGAACCGCTGGCACATGACCGATTCACAGTTTTTGTTAACGCCCTGCAGCATGAAACACGGGGTGTCTTTGTTGACCTTCTCGAAGACATCCAGGTCTTCGTCATAATTCAGGAATCCCACCTGAAGGTCTTCCACATTGAATAGGGATTGAAAAATGTTTTGAAAGATCTGCAATCCCATGAACCGGTTGGAATTGGTATTTAGTAACCATGTTTTTAATTCCGATATTGCGCTGTCCAGGGTAACATCGAACAAATTGGAGATCACAAACCCCTTAAAGACCCAGCTTCCAGGTGGGAATTTTTCTTTCCAGAGGTCGAGATCGTCAAAACCGTCAATGAGTTCGTCAATGTCTTTTGGGCTGAGTTCACGTGCGTTTTCGGTAGGATGAAGTTCTACGAAATCGGCATTGTAGGTGATCCGGTAGTGCTTCATAACACCCTTGCGATCGGGAATGTCAAAGTACAAAGGTCTTCTGAACTGTACATCTACCCCGTAATGCGCCTTTAGAATGACGCTGCAGGCCATGATGTAAATATGCCCTTCCGGCATATTTCTGATATCGAGTTCAAATTCTTCAGGAGTGTCACCTATAATAGCATCAAAGCGTCTGGAAGATTTGAAGGTAAGCCCTTCAAATGGAATGCCCGCTGTTTTGATCTCGTTATGTGTTAAAATGGGACTAAATGCATCCCTTAGGATAAGATCAATTTCAGGCTTTAACTCCTGTAGTCTTTCCAGGTCGGTTATTCCCTCCCTTAGCTCCGGGTACTTTTCTCCAAGGGCAAGTACCTTTCTGGCATGACTCACCGCATCCGGATCCGAAGATTCCTTTACCTGGACTTCATAACTTTGCATCAGCAAATTAAAGCTGATCTTCATGGTCAGGGGCGACTCCTGGAGTAGTGCTTTCTTCATACTGCAAAAATACGTGATAAGGCATACTTTGTCTTAACTGGACTTTTAAACTTCCGTCATTAAGGTTTAAATGGAGTTTTTATCGGTGAAATGCATGAATGGTGAACTCCATGCAATTCCCGAACGGCAAGTTGTGCGGAGTTGAATGGGGGGGTTGATCCTTTAAATATCCTTCGCCTGTATTTTGAAAAAATACTCTGGTTTAACTTTTGTATCTTTCTGTTAAAGAATGTTCGTCTTAGCCGATCTTTTTATAGCGATTTTCCATTGCCAGTGGATTTCAGCTTGAATATCGGGAAATCACATAATAAATAACTCGCCAAATGTCTACCATAAAAAGAATGAACATGGCGTATCAGAACGCAAAGGTCATTCCGTTTGACGACACTTCACGGTTCATTTTTTTTAGCGACTGTCATCGGGGTGATAACAGCTTCGCTGATGAATTTGCCAATAAGCGCAACATCTATTATCACGCCCTGAAACAATATTTTAAAAGGGGGTATACCTATATCGAGCTTGGGGATGGGGATGAATTATGGGAAAACCTGCGGTTCAAAGACTTGTTTGAGGCCCATAAGAATATCTATTTCCTGATGAAGGATTTCTATGATCAGGGCAGGTTGCATATGCTCTATGGCAATCACGATATTGTGTATAAAAATCCTAAAGTGGTTAAAAAGCATTATGAGAACTGGCTGAATCCTCAGACCCGGATGGAGGAGCCATTTATGCCTGGTCTGGAGATCCATGAAGCGATCATTCTGAAGCACACTGTAACCGGAAAGGAGATATTTCTGGTTCACGGCCACCAGGCCGATTGGTTTAATTATGTAATGTGGCCTTTGGCCCGCTTTATGGTGAGGGTGTTGTGGAAACCTCTTCAGGTAGTTGGCATCTCCGATCCTACCAGTCCGGCTAAGAATAATAAGGAGCTTTTTAAGGTAGAACGCCGCGCCAAGAAATGGATCGCCTCCAGGGGCAATATGATCACAGTGATCGGGCATACCCATCGCCCGCGTTTTCCGGAGCCCGGAGAGCCGGCATTGTTTAACGACGGTAGTTGTGTGCATCCGCGAAGTATTACCGGGCTGGAGCTAACCGAGGGGGAGCTCAGCCTTATTCGCTGGAGTTTTGATACTACCGAGGAAGGGTATCTGCAGGTAAAAAGAAATCTTTTGGAAGGCCCAAGGCATATTTCAGCATACGAAACCTACTGATATGAAATCCACCTTTTACGTTATCCTTTGTCTTGCCGGGCTACATTCCTGCCAGCCAAACCCCACCTCTATGGAAGAAAAGGGGAACACCTTGGCATGGGAGTCTTACCTCGGGGGAGCAGACAGAAATCACTATACCACCCTGGCAGAAATAACTCCTGATAATGTGGAGGAGCTCAGGGTGGCATGGAGGTATTATGCTCCCGATAGCGGACAGATGCAGATGAATCCTGTTATTCAAAATGGGAAGCTTTTTGGGGTAGATGCCCGGGTAAGTCCCTTTGCCCTGGATGCGGCAACCGGAGAAGAAATTTGGAGGTTCGAAGATACCACCCAAACCTGGCACAGTACGCACCGGGGAATCACTTATTGGACAGGGGAGGACGGTGCTGAAAGAGTCCTGGTGGCCCTGGGGCCTTATCTCTATGCGTTGGATGCGCAAACGGGAAGGCCTGTAGATGCGTTTGGAAAAAATGGGCGCATCGATCTTCACAATGGATTGCCTGCAGTGGCCAGGAATAAATTTATTGCTTCGACCACCCCCGGAACCCTGTACAGGAACCTTATCATCATGCCGGTTAGGGTGGGAGAAGGTGCCGATGCAGCTCCCGGTGATATCAGGGCTTTCGATGTAAGAACAGGGGAAATACAATGGACCTTTCATACCCTGCCATATCCCGGAGAAGCGGGCTATGAGGCATGGGATAATAAGGAGGCCTACCTGAATAATGGTATCGGAGGTGCCAATAGCTGGGCCGGAATGGCCCTTGACCAGGCAAGGGGTATCGTATATGTTCCCACCGGGAGTGTTTCGCCTGACTTTTTCGGGGGCGACAGGCCGGGAGATAACAGGTATGCCAACAGCTTATTAGCCCTTTCAGCAGAAACCGGAAAGCTCCTCTGGTACTTCCAGTTTACCCATCACGATATCTGGGACCGGGATCTGCCGGCCCCTCCCAACCTGATCACAGTGAAGCGGGACGGGAAACCGATTCCTGCAGTGGCACAGATCACCAAACAGGGAGATATTTTCCTCTTTGACCGCGTTACCGGAGTGCCCTTATTTGAGGTGGAAGAACAGCCGGTGCCCGTTTCCGAACTGTCGGGGGAAGTGAGCTGGCCTACTCAGCCAAGGCCCGTGAAACCCAGGCCTTTCGCAAGGCAGGCGTATGAGCTTACAGAAAATGATATCAGCCCTTACGCTCCGGACCGGGATAGTTTACTGCGTTTTTTTAAAACCACAGATCGCCGGTGGTATGCGCCGGGAAATACCTCTCCGGTGCTTTTATTGCCAGGATATGATGGCGGAGCCGAATGGGGAGGGGCCGGAGCAGACCCAGAAAACGGGATCTTATACATCAATTCCAATGAAATGGCATGGATACATCAGCTGAAGGACCTCGCCTCCGAGGATCGTCCTTTGATCTCTTCGGGAGCGAAACTGTATCAAATGTATTGTGCAGCCTGTCATCTGAATTCCCTGGAGGGTATTCCCGAAAGTGGTTATCCGGAACTTAAGGATGTCTCCCGGGGATTCACCTTAAATGCTTTCCGTGAATTATTGACTGCCGGAAAGGGAATGATGCCGGGATACCCACAGCTCAAGGATAAAGAGATAACAGATCTGTATGCTTTTATAGGAGGTCAGAGTGGGGGCGATAAAAAGGAGGTGATCCGTGAGGATCCAGCTCCGGGAACAGGTCAAAGATACAGGCATATGGGGTACAGGAAATTTCTGGATGCCAATGGTTTGCCGGCAATTTCTCCACCCTGGGGTACGCTAAGTGCTGTAGATATGAATACGGGTGAGTATCTCTGGAGGATCCCCTTCGGAGAGGAAGATCGGGTCGATATGGCGGTTGCTCAGCCCACCGGAACTGAAAACTATGGCGGACCAGTAATAACAGCGAATGGTCTGTTGATCATAGCGGCCAGCAGGGATGGTTACTTCCGGATTTTCAACAGGCATAATGGCACTTTGTTATGGAAGTATAAACTTCCTGCACCGGCATTTGCAACCCCTGCCACCTATGTTGTTAATGGATGCCAATATATCGTAGTGGCTTGTGGAGGAGAAAAATTGGGGACCCCGTCAGGGAACCAGATCCTCGCCTTTGCCCTTCCGGATGTTGCGAAGAGTCAATAACCCCAAACGTTTTAAGGATCTTTCGCGTTAGGTGGTTAGGGCTACACCTCAGGAGCGATCTCGATCTCCAGGCCTTCGAGCTCCTCTGTGATCTGGATCTGGCATCCCAGTCTGCTGTTGTTCTTCACATGGAAAGCTTCGGCAAGCATCAGGTCTTCATCCATGCTCATTTCGGGAAGCGTATGATCGGTATGTACATAGATCTGGCAGGATGCACACATGGCCATCCCTCCGCAGGTGCCTTCCACAGGAAGTTCATAGGCTTTGCAGAGTTCCATAAGGTTCATGCCCATATCGGTAGGAGCCAGCACCTCATGTACTTTTCCTTCCCGGTCTGTGATCTTGATGTTGATATCCGACATAGTATCTGTAAAATAAAAGCAAAAGTAATTAAAAAAGCCCTGATGAACAGGGCTTGAAAGGATATTGTAAACCGGGGCTTAGTTGATCGATTTGATCACGGCCTTTTCGGCTTCCTTACGGCTGCCGTCGAAGCCATCGATCCCGCTCACGGTGGTGTATTTCATGACATAACGCTTATCGGGGTAGATACGCTTATAGGCACTCTGGCACATCAGGGTGGCCTCGTGGAATCCGCAAAGGATAAGTTTAAGCTTACCCGGATAGGTGTTTACATCTCCAATGGCATAAATACCTGGGATATTGGTCTGGTAATCCAGGGTGTTGTCTACTTTGATGGCATTCTTTTCGATTTCCAGTCCCCAGTTTCCGATAGGTCCCAGTTTTGGAGAAAGACCGAAAAGGGGAATGAAATAATCGGTTTCCAGGAAGATCTCCTCATCTTCCCTGCTAATGGTAACCCCTTCCAGGTGATCTCCACCCTGAAGAGAGGTGATCTCTGCCGGGGTGATCAGGTTGATCCTGCCCAGTTTTTTGAGCTCTTCCACCTTTTCCACTGAATCCAGGGCGCCGCGGAATTCATTCCGTCTGTGGATCAGGGTTACTTCTGCTGCCACATCGGCCAGGAAAATACTCCAGTCCAGTGCAGAGTCTCCTCCGCCTGCTATAACCACTTTTTTGTTTCTGTAGACCTCAGGGTCCCGGATGATATAGGCCACCCCTTTGTCTTCGAATTTATCGAGATTCTCCAGCAGGGGTTTCCTGGGTTCAAAGCTACCCAGTCCGCCGGCAATAGCCACCACCGGGGCATGGTGTTTTGTGCCCTTGTTGGTGGTTACAATAAAACTGCCGTCTTCCTGTTTTTCGATGGTTTCGGCACGTTCTCCAAGGGTGAACCCGGGATCAAAGGGCTTGATCTGCTCCATGAGATTGTCCACCAGGTCGCCTGCCAGCACTTCCGGAAAACCGGGAATATCGTAAATGGGTTTCTTAGGATAGATCTCTGCACATTGCCCCCCTGGTTGAGGTAAGGCATCGATAAGATGACATTTCAACTTTAACAATCCGGCTTCAAATACGGCAAAAAGTCCCGTTGGGCCGGCTCCTATAATTAAGATATCTGTTTTAATCATAAATAAATCATTTAGGGCCTGTAAGGTCTGGCTGGTCAAAGGAGGTTAACCACGGACTTTCAGATCCAGACAGGACGCGCCCTCCATAGCAGGGTATTGAATTACTTAACGTTCTCTACTTGTTCGATCTGGGGAGCATACTTTTTAATGGTCATCTCCACCCCATTTTTAAGGGTCATCTGGTTTACACCGCATCCTACGCAGGTACCTTCCAGTCTTACCTTTACGAACTTGTCGTCCTCAATGGCAACCAGGGAAATGTCTCCCCCGTCATTCTGCAGGAAGGGCCTGATCTCATCAAGCGCTTTCTCTACATTGGTCTTAATTTCTTCAGAGGTCATGTTTATTTTTTGTTAACGGCAGCGCATCCGGCCATGGTGGTTATTTTTATTGCTTCGGTTGGAGGAAGTTGATCATTTCTGCGCACTACCTCCCGAACGATATTCCGGGTAAGTTCTTCAAAGGCAGATTCCATCGGGGTAGCGGTTTGCAGGGCGGCAGGCCTTCCATAGTCGCCTGCTTCCCTTATGCTCTGAACAATGGGGATTTCTCCAAGGAAAGGCACTTCCAGATCAGCGGCCAGGTTCCTTGCGCCTTCTTTTCCGAATATATAGTATTTGTTGTCCGGTAATTCTTCCGGGGTAAAATAGGCCATGTTCTCAACAATACCCAACACGGGCACATTGATACTTTCCTGCTGGAACATCGCAACTCCTTTTTTAGCATCAGCAAGCGCGATATTCTGAGGAGTACTAACCACTACCGATCCGGTAATAGGAAGGGCCTGCATGATACTCAGGTGGATGTCTCCAGTTCCCGGGGGAAGATCGATGAGGAGGAAATCCAGTTCTCCCCAATCGGCATCAAAGATCATTTGATTGAGTGCTTTCGCCGCCATTGGCCCTCTCCAGATCACCGCCTGGTTGGGCTGGGTGAAAAACCCGATAGAGAGGATCTTTACCCCGTAATTCTCCACCGGTTTCATTTTTGATTTTCCCTCTACGTTAACCGCAAGGGGCCGTTGTCCGTCAACATCCAGCATAATAGGCATGGAGGGACCGTAGATATCGGCATCCAGTAAACCTACCTGGAAGCCCATTTTGGCTAAAGATACCGCCAGGTTTGCCGTGACGGTAGACTTACCTACCCCTCCTTTTCCTGAGGCCACAGCAACGATATTCTTGATGCCCGGAATGGACTTACCCTTTATCTGAGGTTTCTCCGGGGCCTCCACTTTGACATTGACCTTCACTTTGGCTTTTTGATAAACCTTATCGTGAATGGTTTTCAGGATCTCAACTTCGGTCTTCTTTTTTGCCTGTAAACTCGGGTTGTTTATTGTGATGTCTACCACCACTTCGTCTCCGAAACAAACCACATTGGTTACAGCTCCGCTTTCGATCATGTTCTTCCCCTCTCCGGGAGCTGAGATGGTTTCAAGAGCGGCAATAATATCTTTCTTGTTCAGTTTCATGGAATCTTTTCCTGGCAATTTTTAAAGTTTCTTTTTTAAACTCATTCTAAATTGCAAAGATACACTTTAAAGGTCACATAATAAAAGCAGGTGTATCAATTGCGTTTATCGGGTAATAGGGGTTTCCTTATGAAAAGGGCGGCGCAAATTTAAAGAAAAAAAGAGATGTAAGTAGCTATTTTCTAAGGGTTTAATTCCTTTGATGGATCCCAGTAATAACGTTCCAGGTTTTGAATCTGGTCATCGATAACCTCCACACCCTCACTCTCCAGCAGTTGCTGCATAAGGCGGGTGCCGTCAAAATGATGTTTTCCGGTGAGCAGACCTTTGCGATTTACGACCCGGTGGGCCGGTACATCCTCTTTTCCATGGGAGGCGTTCATTGCCCAGCCCACCATGCGTGCACTTCCGGCAGCGCCCAGGTACCTGGCGATGGCCCCATATGAGGTAACCTTGCCGAAAGGGACCTTCCGGACAACCTCGTATACCCTTTCAAAAAAGGATTCCTTATCGGGTTTAGCCTTCGACATAGAACAGACGGATCAGGGTGATGATAAGCAGTACACCCATCAGGGCGCTTAAAATATAATCGGAGTATCTCGAAAAATAATCGGTTCTGGATTCCAGCCTGTCAAAGTAAAATACATACATGTACAACATGGCAAAGGTACCAAGACCCGCTGCTAAGATAAAGGTGAGGATATCGGGCAGTTCGAACTTGATCCATCCGGAAACCTTCCATGCGGCATTAAGTCCGCAGAAATACGCAATAGGCAGCACATTGAGAAAGGAGATCAGCATCCCTTTGAAGAAGAGGTTCTTTCTTTTTACCGCCACTACCCGTTTTTTCTTTTCCTGGTTCTTTCGGGCGGTAACCAGAAAGTAAATCGAAAAAAAAGCAAAAACACCCAGGGCGATCTTAAGCAGGATATCGATCACGAAAGGATTGTTATAGAGGTATTTGGAGATAAGGACCCCGATATAAGCCTGGATCATAACAGTGGCCGAAGCCCCTGCAGAAAAGATGATTCCACCCTGTTTTCCTTTTTTAGATCCGGTTCGCGCTGCAGTAATATTGACTAATCCCGGAAATACCACTCCCATAAGGGCTGCAGAGAAGGTGGCGAAGAACAGGATGATAAGATGGGTCATTAGCTGAGTTTAAACTTGATATAGGTGATGGGTTTTCCTTCTTCAAGATACTGTTTTTCGTAAAAAGTCTGAATTTCGGTAACTTCTTCGGGGCTGCCCTGGTTTTTGTAGACGTTGTGGTTCGAATACAGGACCTCCTCTTCCAGGCCGTGCAAAAGACCAAGGGTATACCCGTGCATGAACTCGCTGTCGGTTTTCAGATGGACTACCCCGTCAGGTCTGAGTATCCACCGGTAGCGGTCAAGGAAGTCTTCGTTGGTGAGCCGGTGCTTGGTACGCTTGTACTTGATCTGAGGATCCGGGAAGGTGATCCAGATCTCGTCGACCTCATGGTGGTCAAATAGTTTATCGATAAGTTCGATCTGTGAACGGAGAAAACAAACATTGCTGAGTCCTTCTTCCAGGGCCGTCTTGGCACCCCTCCAGAACCGGGCTCCTTTAATGTCGATCCCTATAAAGTTCTTTTGAGGATATTTCCTGGCCATGCCTACACTGTACTCGCCCTTACCGCAGCCCAGTTCCAGAACAACAGGGTTATTGTTCTTAAAGTATTTCTCCTTCCATTTGCCTTTGTATTCAAAGTTATCGGATACTACAGCCTCTCTGTTTGGCTGTATAACATTGGAAAAAGTCTCGTTTTCCCTGAACCGTTTAAGCTTGTTCTTACTCCCCACAACAATTATTTAAATTAAAGGCAAAATTAAGTAAATCTTTCTCTTCTGAAAATGCGGTTTCTTTACATAAAATGAGAAAGATGAAAAGAATACTGGTTGCACCCCTGAATTGGGGGCTCGGACATGCCACCCGATGTATTCCGGTGATCAGGGAATTGCAGGCGCATGGCTTTGATCCGGTGATCGGTTCCGATGGGGATGCTCTGGAATTGCTTAAGAATGAATTTCCGGACCTGGAGTTTGTCGAATTGCCGGCCTACGATATTGAATATGCCAAAAAAGCGAAATATTTTAAATGGAAACTGCTTTACGATTCTCCAAAGATCCTGAGGGCGATTGCCAAGGAACATAAGTACACAAAAAAACTGGTAGATTATCTGGCGCTCGACGGAATTATCTCGGACAACCGTCTTGGGGTGTATTCCAAAAAAGTGCCCAGCGTATTTATGACCCATCAGCTCCATGTTTTAAGCGGAAATACCAGTTCCATCAGTACTGCCCTTCATCAGCGCTATATCTCGAAATTCGATGTTTGCTGGGTTCCCGATGTGGAAGGGGAACCTAACCTTAGCGGAGAGCTGGGACATGCTTCCGGGGGTTTTAAAAATGTGCGTTATCTGGGACCGTTAAGCCGGCTAGAGAAGTTAAACCTGCCGGTAAAATACGATCTCCTGGTGTTGCTTTCAGGACCTGAGCCCCAGAGAACCATGCTGGAAGAAAAGCTCATGGAGGAGTTGCGCTCTTATGTCGGGGAAATTCTAATGGTCAGAGGAAAGGTAGAGGAGAGGCAGACGGTTAAAACCATGGGACATAACCGTATCTATAATTTCATGAACTCGGAACAGCTGGAAGTTGCCTTTAGTAAGAGCAGCCTGGTGCTATGCAGGTCCGGGTATACCACCATTATGGATCTCGCCAAACTGGATAAAAAGGCATTTTTTATACCGACGCCGGGGCAATTTGAACAGGAGTACCTGGCTCAGCGAATGGAAGAGCAGGGACTTGTTCCCTTTGCGACCCAGGATGAATTTAAGATAGAAATGCTAGACAGGACGACCACCTTTAGAGGGTTAGGCGGTTTTAACGCCCTTTTTGACCCTGACGGGATCTTTGATGTCTTTGGCACGTTCCAGGGTAAATGAGAACTCAGATCCTACTCCGAAGACACTTTCCACATAGATCCTTTCCTTATGGGCTTCGATAATGTGTTTTACAATAGACAACCCAAGGCCTGAGCCCCCCTCTTTCCGGTTTCCGCTTTTGTCTACCCTGTAAAAGCGCTCAAATAATCGCGGGATATTCTGTTGCTGGATGCCTTCCCCGTTGTCTGTTACCCGGATGATGACCTTGTTTTTGATCAGGTCTTCAATACTCACCTCGGTAGTTCCGTCTTCCTTACCGTATTTGATCGAATTAACCACCAGGTTGGTAATCACCTGCTGTATGCGTTCGCGGTCGGCATAGACCATGACCGGCTTGGTGTATTTCATGTCGAAGGTGAGGTTGATATTCTTTTTGGCCGCCTTCATTTCCATCATGTCAAATACGTTCTGTACCAGTTCCACAATATCAAAGGCCTCCTTTTCCAGGTGAAGGTCTCCCGTTTCCAGTTTGGTGATCATGTCGAGATCCCGCACGATGTAGATAAGTCGCTCTACGCCCTTGGCTGCACGCTGCAGGTATTTCTTGCGTACCGCCTTGTCGTCTAATGCCCCGTCAAGCAGGGTTTCGATATAGCCCTGTACGGTAAACAGCGGGGTCTTCAGTTCATGAGAAACATTTCCCAAAAATTCTTTACGATAGGTTTCCCGGATCTTTAAGGCTTCGATCTCGATCTTTTTGTTGTTGGCAAAGCGCTCAATCTCCCGGGTCAGGGTTTGCATATCGGTGGTTACGGGTTGGTCGCGAAAGTCTTCCTTCTCCAGAAGGGAGACGTCGTCATAGATGCGTTTTACCCGCTTGTAGATAAAATGCTCTACCCTGATCTGAATGATAAAAAAGCAGATGAGAAACAAGGCCAGGGCAAACGCCAGTACGGCCCACGGATTAAAGATATCGAATACCCTCAGGAAAATGGCAAGCAGCAAACTGCTCAGGCCCGTAATATAGCCGGAGGAGCGCAGTGCGAACCGGTATGATCTTTTTAGTTTTGTTGCCAAAAGAAAAGGGATTTCCTCAAATTTAGGGAAATTTAGAGGGATTCAGTACAGGAGAATAGCGGCCCTACTGTACAAATTTATAGCCTACCCCCTTGACGGTCTTGAAATGGTCGTCGCCGATCTTTTCCCGGAGTTTCCTGATGTGGACATCAATGGTGCGACCTCCTACCACAACTTCATTTCCCCATACCTGGTCAAGGATATCCTCTCTCTTGAATACCTTACCCGGCCTGGAAGCGAGCAGGGAAAGCAGCTCAAATTCTTTTCGGGGAAGAATGATCTCATTCCCGTCCTGAATGATCTTGTATTCGTCCCTGTTGATAATGATATCTCCGGCTTTTACAACATCATCTTCCTGTTCCTCCTGTTCCTTAAGTCGTCTAAGCAGGGCCTTGACCTTGCTTACCAGTACCTTAGGTTTGATGGGTTTGGTGATATAGTCGTCTGCTCCCGCATCGAACCCCGCTACCTGGGAGTAATCTTCCCCCCTGGCGGTTAAGAAGGTGATGATGGTGTTTTGCAATTCAGGGATATTCCGAAGCTTTTCGCAGGTTTCGATACCGTCCATTTCAGGCATCATCACATCCAGGATGATCAGGTGTGGTTTTTCTTTCTTAGCACTGCTAATGGCTTCCACCCCGTTCGCGGCGGTACTTACGTTATATCCTTCGGAAGAAAGGTTATAGCCTACGATTTCCAGGATATCCGGCTCATCGTCTACTAAAAGGATTTTTATTTCCTTCTTTTTCATACGATTAATAGTTGAATTTCTGCTCAAAAGTAAAGATAAAACTAATTCTCAAACCCGCTTAACAATCATTTAATATCATAACAAAAAGGTAACATGATCCCGTCTTAGTTTAATCCGGCTGTAACATCAGGCCGGTGATCCTGCTGTTAATTTGCAGCAGAATTTAAAACGAAGTAATGAGAAGTATTTTATTGTTAGCGGCGTTATTATGCTCCGCTTTAAATTTCGCCCAGGACCAGAATGGTTCTATAGTCGGGAAGATCCTCGACAAGGAAATGAACAATGAACCCTTACCTTTTGCCAACGTGCAGATCGCCGGATCTGCCAAAGGAACAACAACCGATTTTGACGGGCTGTTCGAGCTGGCCAATGTAGCGCCGGGAACCTATACCCTGGTGATCAGTTTTGTGGGTTATGAAACCCTGGAGTTTCCCGATGTAGTGGTTGAGGCCGGAAAAGTAACCGAAGTGAACACCGCTCTGGGAGCAGGAAGTGTCAGTCTTGATGAGGTGGTCGTAACCACGACGGTACGACGCGACTCAGAGACCGCTTTGTTGTTGGAACAGAAAAAAGCAGTAGAGATCAAGGAGAGTATCGGGGCGCAGCAGCTTACGAAAATAGGAGTGTCGGATGCCGCAACCGCTACCACAAAAATATCGGGTGTAACCACTACAGAAGGTTCCGGTGACGTGTTTATACGCGGGCTGGGGGATCGATACCTGAGTACGACCCTGAACGGACTTCCCATCCCTTCTGATGATGTGGAAAGAAAGAATATTGACCTGGGATTGTTCCCTACCCGGGTTATTCAGAATGTGGGGGTGAGTAAAACCTATAGTGTGGAGAATTATGCCGACCAGGCCTCGGGAACCGTTGATATTTCTTCGAGAGAACTGGTAGGTGACCAGGAGTTCAGCGTACGTCTTCGAGGAGGCGCCAACTCTAACGTTATGGCAAATGCTTCCGGAGATTTCAGGGTCTCCCCAATGCAGAACAATGTTACCCTGGGGTATTACAACCAGGATAACCTGACCTTTAATAATATACTTGATCAGTCCTGGAATACTCAAAAGGAGTCTGCTCCATACAACGGGACCATCGCAGTAACTGCCGGGAAAAAGATCGGAGACAAATTAAAACTGTTTTTTGCCGGATCTCAATCCATCTCCCATCAGTACCGCGAGGGGATCTTCAAACAATACGATCAGAACTTCCTGGATGACAGCCTGAACGATGTGACGGAATTTAACCGGAATATAACCACTTCAGGGCTGTTTGATGCTACCTATGCCTTTGATTATAACAATAAGATCAAATTCAATACCCTGCTTATCAATACCCTGAGAGATCAGGTATACGAGGCAGGGCGGGACGGTACCGGACTGATCTTTGAGGAGACCAACCCTGCGGAAGGATTGTCTCAGTTTATTCGCGATCAGAATATCAAACAAACCCGCCTCTGGGTAAATCAATTATCAGGTACCCACCCCTTGTTTAAAAACAACCAGATCGATTGGGCATTGGGTTACAACCGCGTAGATGCCGATGAGCCTAACCGTATCCGTAATGAGGTAAACTTTAATGAAGAAAAAGTGCAATTGGCCAGAACCGGAGGGTTCCAGCAGCGTAAGTCGCTTCAGAAAATCGGGGATGATGAGTACAATGCCCGTTTAAAAGACGTAATAACATTCAAGGATGAAGAAGATACACAGATCAGTCTTGCCATAGGAGGAAGTTTCCGTTATAAGGAACGGAACTTTGTTTCCCAGGTATATGGGGTGGAAGAAGCCTTTACCGATGCAGTAAATCCTCCATCTATTGACGATCTGAGTGCCATTTTTATCCGGTCTAATTTCGCCAACGGCTTGCTTGATTTCAATGTGCAGCCTGTAGACCGTTATGAGGCCGACCTGCAATCGCTTGCTGCTTTTACCAGCCTGAACGTAGGATTGAGCAAATGGAACTTTAACCTTGGATTCCGTTACCAGGATGACGATCTGAAAGTGCGATATGACGTGGGGAACATTCCCGGACGTTTGGGAGAGAGCGATAAGGCTTACCAGAATATCTATCCGAGCTTTAACGCGAAGTACAGTTTCAGCGAGAAGAGTGCGATCCGATTTGCGACCAGCCGTACCATCACCCTTCCGGAATTCAAGGAGATCGCTCCTTTCGAATATGTTTCTCAAACCGGGCAGATCACAAGGGGTAATCCGGACCTGGAAGCCTCTACCAACTACAATTACGACCTGAAATGGGAGTATTTTCCAAGTGCAACCCAACTGGTCTCTCTGGCGGCCTTCTATAAGGAGATAGAGAACCCGATCAACAGAACCATCACCAGAGGGGCCTCAGGAATCTTTTCCTACTTCAACACCAGTGATCAGGCCGAGGTTTACGGACTCGAGTTCGAAAGTCGCCTGGATCTGATAAAATCAGCAGAGGAAATGGCAGGTTTTGATCTGGGACTTAATCTGAACGCTACGCGTATGTGGCACAGCCAGGATCTCAGGGAACTTGTGGATGAATCTTCAGGAAGAATTATCCAGACCTTCCGTTACAAAGGAAAAACCGAAACCGGATTACAGGGAGCGGCCGACTGGATCTTTAACAGTACCCTGAATTTTGAGGCTAAATCTGCAAACCCTTTTACTGCAGCCCTTACCGCAAACTATTCTTCAGACAAGATCTTCTCCCTAGGGGGAGCACCGCTTAATCAGCAGAACAGTGCTGTGGATTATAATGACGAGATCATTGAGAAAGGGTTTGTGACCCTGGACCTTGTATTAGGAAAGCAACTGGGAGAACACTGGAACCTTCAGTTCCGGGGACTGAACCTGTTGAATCCTGATATCAGAAGAACGCAATTTGTAAAACCAGGAATGACCGGGATAGAGACCGAGGAGACCGTGAGGTCATATACCAACGGATCTGTGTTTTCCCTGGGCGTTCAATACACCTTTTAAACTTAATTAATATTCAATAAATCTTAATCTTCAAATTAATCTTTTATCATGAGAAAATCATTTCTTAAAATTAATGCAATTGCCGCTTTGTTCGCTGCTTTTGCAGTTGTCGGGTGTAGTGACGACGAAGGAACCATAACGGAGCCGCCGGTCATTGAGGCCGAAAATGAATTAGAGGGAGAGGTCACCGAAGACCTTACCCTGGACGCCACTGTGCCTTACGATCTTACTGGAATCCTTAGCGTTGAGGCCGGGGTTACCCTGACCATTCCTGCAGGAACAACCATAACCTCAGAAAGAGGTACCGACAAATATATTGTTGTTCAAAAAGGGGGTATGATCGATATCCAGGGTACGGCTTCCAATCCGGTGGTGCTTACCTCACAGAACGGTACTCCCGGAGATTGGGGAGGCCTGGTGATCTGTGGAAACGCTCAGACTACGGCAGGAGCCTCTGATGTGGTTGCTGAGGTAGGCGGACTTTTGTACGGGGGTGATGATCCGGCAGATAATTCCGGATCTATCGAGTACCTGATCATCGAAGGTGCCGGTGCCCAGATCAACTCTGAATCACAGTATAACGGACTTTCCCTTTACGCAGTGGGATCCGGGACGTCGATCTCCAATGTGGCCATTCTTAACGGAGCTGATGACGGGGTGGAGTTCTTCGGAGGATCTGTGACAATTACCAATTTGTATCTCGAGAATAACGAAGATGATGCCGTAGACTGGACCGAAGGCTGGGACGGGGGTGTTACCAATACCTATGTGCTCCATACCATAGAAGGATTTTCTACCGCTATTGAGGCTGACGGAGACAATGCAAACCCAACTATTACCGACTTTACTGCGGTATCTGAAACCGGCGGTCTTGCCCTTCAGTTTAAGAAGCAGTCCGGAGCAACCATTACCGGGCTTTCCCTAACGGGATACGATACCTCTGTAGATCTGCCGAATGCTGCAGATCCTCAGAATCCTACCGAAGCAGAACTTTCTGTGATCAAGATCGAAGGAGAGAATGCAGATCCCGGAAAAACCTATACCACTACTCCTACCGTGGATGTGAACGATTTTGACTGGGTAGCTAACCGCGGAGAAGTTGAAGCAAACCTTCTTCAGGGAACTGTGACCGGAGATGTGGTCCTGGATGCTTCCGTTTCTTACGAACTAAACTCTTCTTATATCATCGCAGATGGAGGTTCACTAACCATTCCTGCAGGAACTAAGATCACTGCCCGTGACGGCGGTACTGCAGTTTATATTGCTGTACTTAAGGGCGGAACCATCGATATTCAGGGATCCGAAACCAATCCCGTGATCATGGCTTCAGCAAACGGAAATCCTGGAGACTGGGGTGGACTTGTAATTTGTGGTAATGCCACCACTACCGCTGGTGCAGCCGATGTTCAGGCAGAGATCGGAGGATTCCTTTACGGAGGGAATGACGACGCCGATAATTCAGGTAGCATCAGAAACCTCGTACTTTACGGGACAGGGGCACAGATCAACTCCGAGTCACAGTATAACGGGATCTCCTTCTATGCGGTAGGGTCCGGAACCACTGTTGAGAACATCGCCATCTACAACGGTTCTGACGATGGGGTGGAATTCTTCGGAGGAACGGTTTCCGCTAAAAATATCTACCTGGAGAACCTGGAAGATGATGCAGTTGACTGGACTGAAGGATGGAGTGGAACCGTAGAGAACACCTATGTAAGTCATACTCTTGCAGGTTTTTCAACCGCAGTTGAGGCTGATGGAGATAACGCCAATCCACAGCTGGTTAACTTTACCGCTGTTTCCAGTGTTGGGGGACTCGCCCTGCAATTCAAAAAGCAGTCCGGGGCCACCTTCTCCAACCTGTATGTGGAAGGATATGACACCAACCTGGATATGCCAAATGATGGCCCGACTACCAATGTGATCATCGATGGGAATCCGGTGCAGAATGCTACAGATGATGTATTCGCCAACGGGACACCTCTTGATATCTCAGGATGGAGCTGGAAAGACGCCACCTTGTAGGATCAGGCATTTAAAGAATATGAATGAGCACCCTTCGGGGTGCTTTTTTATTTTAGCTACTTTTGCAAGGTTGATCAGTACATGAAAAAGGAAAGCATTTTTAACATAAAAGACGAGGCTGATTTCACCAGGACAGCCCTGGAGGTGTTTCGGTTTCAGTATCGTAATAATCCTGTTTACCGCAAATTCTGTGATTTGCTGAACCGCGCCCCTGAAGATATCCAAGAGGTCCGGGAGATCCCCTTTATGCCTATAGAGTTCTTTAAAAGTCACCGGGTACTGGGGGGAAACCTCGACGTTGCCGAAACCTTTTCCAGCAGTGGTACCACAGGAATGCAAACCAGTAAGCATTATGTACATGACCTGAGTTGGTATGAAGAAAGTTTCAGACGGGGATTCGAACACTTTTACGGCCCTGTTAAGGATTATGTAGTGCTGGCCCTTCTTCCTTCTTACCTGGAGCGTACCGGTTCTTCCCTGATCTATATGGTGAATGATATGATCGAAAAGTCCGGTCATGAGGTCAGTGGGTTTTTTCTCAATGATCTGGAAGGCCTTGCCGGGTTGTTAAAAGCCCTGGACAGTGCAGGACAGAAGGTGTTGCTCATTGGCGTTTCCTTTGCCTTACTGGACCTGGTGGAATCCTTTGATTTTTCCCTGAAGCATACCGTGGTAATGGAAACGGGAGGAATGAAGGGCCGTCGTAAAGAGTTGATACGGGATGAATTGCACGGAATCCTGAAGCAGGGGTTCGGGGTGTCAAAGATCCATTCGGAATATGGAATGACCGAACTGCTAAGCCAGGCATATTCTAAGGGCGATGGAATTTTTAATACGCCACCATGGATGCAGATACGGGTCAGAGATATGGAAGACCCTTTTTCTTACCTCGGCAAAGGCAGGGGCGGGGGAATCAACGTGATCGACCTGGCCAATATTCACAGTTGTTCCTTTTTAGCTACCCAGGACCTGGGGAGGGCAAAGGAGGAAGGATTCGAAGTTCTTGGGCGGTTTGATAATTCAGATATCCGGGGGTGTAACCTGATGGTCCTGTAGCATTTGAGTCATGCCCTGATCTCACATTAGTCTATTCATCCATACAGTTTTCCCGAAGGGATGGTTTGCTCATCAGGAATTCTACTATTCGACTTCCGCTTTCAGCTGATCCGAGATGTAGCGATAAAGGATGCCACCTCCGGTGCTGTTGCGTTCATCCGAGATAAACAGGGTTTGGTTGTCAAAGAAGCAAACAGCCTCTTTCTGGGTGCGGTGTTGCAATGCAATTCTCCGGAAGGGAGGGATGGAATCCTGTTCCAGGAAATTGGGGGCGATCCACAGGGAATCATATCCCAGGAGGAGGAGCACTTTTCCGTCCGGACTGATATCCGCTGCGGTGATCTCACAGGTTTCCTGATTCTTGCAGGTGGTGATATCGCCCATCAGAGTAGCCTCGTGCTTCCCCGGGGAAGCAGGAACAGAAAATAAACGGGTGGCCGGACCCTGGTCTTTCTTTACATTTTTAGTGAAAATATACAGTCGATCCTTATAGTACAGAAGGGCCTCTGCATTAAAAGGTTGGTTTTTGTCGTGTCCCGGATAAGTGATCTCGATTTCTTCCGCTTCGATATTGTCTCCGGATATGGTAGCAGGATTAGGGAGTTTATAAATATATAACTGATCTCTTTTAAAGTTGTTGTTACCGATATCTGCAATGTAGATGTTGCCCTGTTCGTCGGCAGCGAGATCTTCCCAATCCTCATTACTCGCCCCTTTGATGTTGAAATCCTTCTCTATTTTCCCCTGAAGATTTATACCGTACAGGTGGTCCTTATTCCCCGAGTCATTGATAAACCAGACCAGGGGAGAACCGGGAATGGTCTCCATACCTGAATTTTCTTCCATGGATTTCGGCAAATAGGTAAGCAGTTCCAGATGTTCCGGAAGGGGTGTTTTGCAACACCAGATCAGGAGGGTGATGCCAAGTGCGAGGGTATGTGTTTTCATCACTAAAAATTACAAACAACATTATAAAATTAAAAGCAATTTCGATATTAAACCCTATTTTTGATGGAATCCAAAGTTTTCTTACGAAAGATGAAAAAGAAGATTACATTAAAAGAGATCTCCAAACGGTTTAATGTCTCCATTTCCACAGTTTCCAAGGCCCTGAAAGACAGTCCGGAAATCAGTGAAAAGACCCGGAAGATTATCCAGGAATTTGCCAGGGAACATAATTACAAGCCTAATAATATTGCACTGAGCCTCAAGAATCAAAAAACCAAGAACCTTGGGATC
Organism: Robertkochia flava; assembly: GCF_020166515.1. Taxonomy (GTDB): domain Bacteria; phylum Bacteroidota; class Bacteroidia; order Flavobacteriales; family Flavobacteriaceae; genus Robertkochia; species Robertkochia flava. The sequence goes on from NZ_JAINZT010000008.1 coordinate 130,865, forward strand.
GTGCTGCCTGAGATCCAGCATTTTTTCTTCTCTTCCATTACCACTGGTATCGAAAAGTATGCTACCCAAAGAGGGTATAACGTGATCATTTGTATTTCAAACGAAACCTTCGAGAAGGAGGTGATCAATATGGAAATGCTTGCCAACGGAAGCATCGATGGGTTTATTATGGCCCTTTCCCAGGGTACTGAAAAAGCCGGGGACTTTCACCATATCAATGAGGTGATCAACCGTGGGATGCCGGTTGTTATGATCGACAGGGTTACCGACCAGGTAGAATGTGACAAGGTCGTGATCGATGATTTTAAGGGGACCTACGATGCGGTAAATTATCTTATAGAAAAGGGTAAAAGGCGAATCGCCATGCTTACCATGCCTGATTACATGGGCAGTGTGGGCAAACTCCGGACCGAAGGCTATAAAAAGGCCATTCTCGATGCCGGGATCGCCCTGGATGAAAACCTGATCTTAAAGCTGGAGGATTTCTACAGCGGATTCGAACCGGTGGAAGCCCTCTTCAGAGACCAGGAGGTGGATGCGGTGTTTGCTGTAACCGAATTCTTTGCCGTGTCGGCTATGAAGATCGCCCAAAAGGCGGGGTACAGGATCCCTGAGGATATCTCTGTGATCGCTTTTACAGACGGGATCATCTCCAAAAGCAGCAGTCCTTCTCTCACTACCGTAAGTCAGCACGGGGAAGAGATCGGGGAGCGGGCTGCCCGGTTATTGATCGATCGCCTGGAAAGTGAGGGTGATGAGGAGCCTCCATATACCAAGGAGGTTGTGAGCACCACTTTGGTAAAACGGGAATCGGCCTGATCATGACCTGTCAATAGGCAGGTAGATCTCGGCCGTCCACTGCAGGGCATCCCCTCCCATGTTCGGATTGTTGTGATAGATCTCCAGGGGCGTCTTGCTGAAAGGGATCTCTTCTTTCTCAGCATGCTCAAACAACTCAAACCAGCTTTTGTTGGAAAAACGGTAATCCCCGTTGTATACTGCTTTCAGGGCAGGAGCTTGTTCAATCCTTCGGAAAAAGATGTCCGGGCTCTCCGGGAGCGAATCCTGTTCCACCAGGGGAAAGCAAAAATCAAACTCAATTATCCTGTTTTTTTCGTCATAGTCACGGATCTTGATCATCGGAAAACCATCGGGGGTAAGGTTTTCTGAGGCAATAAATCCGCTCAGGTAGCTGTAGTCTCTCATCATTCGGAAGGCCTTCCTTTCCGGAGTAGCCTTTGCCCTTGTACAGGCACAGAATTTTCCGGGAGACTGGGTCTCTCCTTCGATACTTAGATGAAACTGCCTGATACTTTCATCGAGAAACTATTTGTAGTTCTTCACCAGTTCCAGGGTTTGCTCTTCGTACCGGGTATTGCTGAAGGGGATAAGTAGCCTGTTGATCAAGGATTTTCCGGGCTGTTTGATTCCCGCATTTATTCCCGTGATCGAATCGTTGATCCTGGTGATGGTCCAGTTTAAAACATAGGTTGCTCCATGGAGGTCTACTTCCTGGGTGAGTTCCTTGTACAGTTCCGGGTCTTTAATGGCAGAGCTCTCGGGAAGATCGGATACGGCGCTCCAGTTCAGGAGCTCATCATACGCAAGACCTGCACTGGTTTGAGCCTTAAAGTGAATATTGTAATCGTTGGGTTTGATGATAAAATACCAGACCAAAAAGATGCCAAAAAGCAGGATAAGGATCTGCAAAACTCGTTTCATAGGGGGTTACTGATTTTGTGCCAGGGGTTGTTCTTTTTTCATGTTTAGTCTATTCACTACAAAGTCACCGAGCTCACGGCCTTGTTTGATGCCTACTTCAATAGCGGCCCGGTAATGAATCCCACCGTACATCCTGCTGATAGCGGCTTCTTCTGCGGCCTCATTAAAAGAATTGAAACTTCTCACAGGCAAGCCATACGGAATTTCGGTATCATCGGCGAAGGCAAAATTCTCTCCAAAGATGGAGGTGAGGGTTTTAGCGGCTGCTCCGGAAACCACAGAATGTCCGCTGGTGTATTCCGGAAACGGCGGGGTTTGTAGTATAGGTTTCCAATTCTCATCGATGTGCTGGTTGATCAGCGTTTCCGGACGGATCAGATTGCTGCGGTACTTCTCATCCCAGCAGCTGATAAAGCCATCAAATATGGCAATAGAGGTTTTGGTGTAGGCCTGAAGCGTGGCTGCAAAATCCAGTTCCGACTCCCTGGAAGCGATCTTGCATATGCCTATCCAGTGTGCTCCGGGAGTGATCTTTTTGGTGGCGAACATAAGGTGTCCGCGGGTAACTGATACATAAGGATTACAGTCCCAGAACTGTGCGATGGCCACTTCTTCGGAATTGTCGTCGGTGATCCTATTCCCGGTCTCATAAACTTCCATAAGTTCTTTGTAAAAATCCGAGTCTTTTTCCATAGAAAATGCCGGGGGAGGTACAGGCTTAAACTGATCTGCAGATTCGATCACCAGGGGGCGTATCTTCATCCAGTGCGGTTCTATTCCATCCATGTAGGCCGGCGGAGTAGGCTGCCACCTGGAAGGGTCTTCACTGTTTACGGTGAATTTAGGCATGGTACGTGTTTCCTTGTAATTGTCGGAGTTTATCCATGGCCTGATGACCCCGATGACCTCTTCGGCATAGGCTTTGGAGGCCGCGAACTCTCCTTCATTCATGCCCGACCAGACGTGGTAAAGGCTGTCCTGGAAGGATTCCATGCGCTCTTCCGAAAAGATCAGGCTCTTGCTGATCTCCATATGTGCGATCAAAGCTGCCAGCTCTGCATTTACCTCCGGGTCAGTGCTCACAGGTATCTCGGGTAAATGCCCGATCTGCTGATAGAGGCTGGGATAGTTCCCGGTATTCTTAGCCATGATCTCGTAGGCGGTAATATTTGGATATGCAAAGATCCGGCTGGCCACAGGAGGTGAAAATATATCGTGTATCATGATCTCGGTAACCTGCTCCACCGATTGGTGCAGATGCTCTGCATTGATGGAGATCGGTTGGTCTTCGGTACAGGCTCCTACAAGAAGTCCTGATGCTGCCAGGATGCTGTAAAATAGTCTTTTCATGATTGTATTGCTTTTAACTGGTAAATCTCTGCAGGTCCGTTGTTCACGGTTACCAATAGAAAGGGTTGTTTATTAAGTCGTATAATATTGAGGTGTCTTACCGATTTGCCGCTGAGGTTTAGGCCGGTTGTATGGGTTAGTTTCACATCATCTGCACTGCTGATCAGGGCGCCGGGAAAGCCGTCAAAACGTCCGTGATAAGGTTTTACTCCGAAGTAATTCCCTCCTATGAGCACCTCCTCTTTCCCGTCTCCGTTAAAGTCAAAGGTAAGGAAGGCGGTCAGGGGCGACTCCTGGAGTTCCCGGGAAAACGGAACAAATCGGAAACTTCCGTTCTCGTTGAGCAGGTACCCCGAACGAAGTTCGTTTACCTCAAGGGTGGCAGCATACTCATCAAGCGCCTTTCCGAAGATCTCTTCGGTTGTTTTCCCCGCAAAAGATTTGTAATCGGGAAAGGATTTCCGCATGAGACTGTTCAGCTGGGATGCGAGTTCATCAAAATTTTCCAGCGGGTAATATGCCCCTTCCTTAGCGGTACTTACAATAGTTTCTGTTGCGCCGTTTCCATCAAGGTCGCCATAATGCATCAGAAGCGGGTATTGCTTCGTAGCCTGGAACTTGGAGTTGGTACCCCAGTTGGCAAGGAGCAGGTCCTGATCGCCGTCTCCATCGATATCAAAAGGATGGATCTTCTGCCATAAGCCCGAAACGGGGGTGTCCAGCAGGTCTTCTTCCTTAAGTTTCCCCTGGTGGTTGATAAAGAACCGGGGCTGCATCCATTCCCCGATAACGATGAGATCCGACCAACCGTCATTATTCACATCCTGCCATAGGGCATCGGTGATCATACCGGCTTTCTCAAAAAGTGCCATTTCCTCCTTATGGAAGGTTCCGTCTTCCTGGTTTAACAGCAGGGAAGAGGGTAGGTTTCCAAAGTCGTAGGTGATGGCCTGGTTACCTACAAAAATATCCGTATCTCCGTCCTTGTCGTAATCATACGGGCAGATCACGGAAGAATTTGAATACCATTCCGGAAGAGGACTCTTTTGCAGGGAATCCCCGGAGGTTGTGAAAAGCTGATCGAGCAGGGGGGCACTTTTCCCAAAAAAATTCGCTCCCCCGGTAGCCAGGTAGAGGTCGTTTTTGCCATCGTTATTAAGGTCCTGTATTAACGCAGCTACCTCTTCGTTCACCGAATCTTTCAGGAACTCCATAGTTGTATTTCTGGTATAGGTGCTGTCTGTTTGCAGGTAAACCTGTGCGGGATTAAATTTTGAAGACCCGAAATAAATATCCTCCAGTCCGTCCCCGTTAAGATCGCCAACTGCTGTAGCGGGTCCACGATCTGAAATGCGATAGGGGATAAGCTTTTGGCTGTTAAAATCAAGGTAGTTGTCTTCTTCATGTTTAAAAGCAATACCTGTTCGGGTGCTGTCTCTTTCAAATAGTACCTCACCCCTGTGTTTTCGGGAAGACATGCGCTGCCGTTGGTTTCCTGCAGTCAGCATAAGCAGCTGATCGGCTTTAATGTCTCTCACCACCTCTGAGGTGTTGTCTGGCCAGATCACCTGCAGGGAGTCAACCCGGTTTGATGCTCCCAGCCCGAAATTCAGCCGGTATTGAGAGGACGACTGGAAACCTCTTACGGGAAATAATTCCCGGTAGGAAAGGGTATTGTCATGCCATACCACAACTTTGGCCCCCACGGCAAAAGGGTTGTGGTCTTCAAAGCTGAGGGCAACGCTCAGGTAATGGTTTTTATCCTTTCCGGCACTTTGATTTTCGAGGATCACTGCCGGTTCATTGAGGTTGTTCCATACCAGGTCGGTGTCGCCGTCATTATCCAGGTCACCCATGGCAATAGCGGTGGTTATCCGGTCTTTTTTTGGGGTCCATGCTCCTGTTCGGTCCTTAAATTCCAGGTTTCGACTTCCTTCGAAAATGTAATTGGGAACCTTTCCGGAGGGCATCATGTCTAAAGCCTTTTGATCTACAAGGGAGGTATTACTGATCTTATTCTGTATCTGATCACTGGATACATAGCGGATGTAGTCCAGATCGTTAGGTCGTTTCGGGATGCCGTTCGCGATAAAAACATCGGTTTCCGTGTCCAGGTTAAAATCCTCCAGTAATGCGCTCCAACTCCAGTCGGTAGCAGCAATTCCGGACATCAGGGCCTGTTCAGAAAAGAATTCCCCTTCCCTGTTCAGGTGAAGCATATTCCTGGTAAACTGGTAATGATAGCCCAGGGTTTGCGTACGCAGTTTAAGCATCTGCACATTGTCGTCTCCCTCTGATGCCTTCAGGGGTATTTCATCTTCCGGGAGCATGTCCAGGGACAGGAGGTCAGGATAGCCATCGTGATTGATATCGGCAACGTCATTCCCCATGGAGAATCTTGAGATATGTCCGAAATAGTCCTTCATGGACTCTTTGAATGTGCCGTCGCCCTGATTTAGGTAGTAGTAATCATCTTCATGAAAGTCATTGCCCACATAAATATCAGGGTATCCATCCCGGTTAAAATCGGCTACGGCCAGGCCGAGTCCGTATCCGTTTACACCGCCATAGATTCCAGCTTCCCGGCTTACATCTGTGAACCGCGATCCATCATTTCGGAATAACCTGTCTCCGGATTCATAAGACCACGTCTCCCTGAGACTGGCTTTTCCAAAAGATTCCTGGGTATGCACCGCATGATTGAGCAGGTACATGTCCAGGTCGCCATCGAGGTCGTAATCAAAAAATGCTGCATTAGAACTGTAGGTGTCCAGGTCCAGCCCATAGGAGGCAGCACTTTCTGTAAATGTATTGTCTCCGTTATTGATAAAGAGTTCGTTGTGACCGCGAAGTCCCTTTAGGCCCACCACTGCACACACATAAATATCCAGCAGGCCGTCTCCATTAACATCGGCCATGACCGTACCGGTATTCCAGCTGCTGTTTCCGCTAACCCCGGCGGTCTCTGTAATATCTTCAAACTTCATGTCCCCCTTGTTGAGGTACAGACGATTTGGTGCTTGGTTTCCTGAAAAATAGATGTCCGCCAGCCCGTCATTGTTGATGTCGCCTACCGCCACACCCCCTCCGTTATAGAAGTACAGGTAATCCAGGATATTCAGATCTTCTGTAGGGGTCAGGGTATTGGAAAACTCTATACCCGATTTTTGAGCAGTCACCTCCCTGAAAACCTCCTGGTCTGAATCGCAGGAAGAGAACACGCATAGTGCTATGGATGCGAACAGTACATTAAAAGGGCTGTGCTTAAAGCGTTTCATTGAGGCGGTATATTTTTGGTTTATTATCATTAATGGCGGCTACAAGGTAACGATGACCGTTCTTGTCGCGGAACATTTTCAGGTGTTTCACCTCGTCTTTTACAAAAAAGCCACTGTTCTGGTAATCTGTCCAGGTGAAGTTCATCTGGCCATCACCTAATAAGACATTTCCGTAGCTCGCATCAAGACGGGAGAATTGCGGTTTGAATTCAAAGTTATTCCCGGCCATGATAAGGTCTGTGTTTCCGTCATTATTGACGTCTTCGCAACTTATGCCGCAAACGCAGGACAGTTGTACCCTCGATGGCAATGCTTTGATCTCAAATGTTCCATTCCCGTTGTTTATCGCCAGAAGGGTCTGGGTGGTATTCACCTCCTTTACTATGGAATTATTGATCAGGTCTTCGGGAAACAGTTCATCTATAGACCGTGTGGCATAATCCGAGGCTTTCAGGTTTTCTTTTTTGAGGGAAACCAGCTGGGCGGTCAGTTCCTTTTTCATGTGTATCGGGTAATCTTTTCCCTCTACCCTTTGGGTAAGAATCTGCTCGATAGTTCCGTTATTGTCAAAGTCATTCACGTATAATACCAAGGGAGATTCTTCGGAAGGACGGTAAATAATATTTGAACCCCGGTTCCCAAGGATCAGGTCCTGGTCGCCATCCTTATCCAGGTCAGCAGATTCTACCGTGTTCCACCAGCCTGTCAGGGCACTGAGGTTATTCTCTTCCTTAAACAGTCGCCTGCCATTATTTTTCAGGATCATGGCAGCCCCCCATTCAGAAACAGTAACAAGATCCTTCTTTCCGTCGCCGTCTATATCGGTCCATTTGGCATCGGTGATCATACCTGCATCCTTAAGGTCGTAGGCGAGTCTTTCGGTAACATCGTTAAATTCACCATTGCCCTTGTTTTCAAGGAAAAGGTGATCCGGATTTACCCCATAGGTGCCTACTACACTCCTGCTGCCAATAAAGAGGTCCTGGTCGCCATCCTGGTCAAAATCGCAGGGGGCTATCACCGAAATATTCTTGTATCTGGAAGGAAGCGTGATGGAAGACCGGGAAAAACTTCCCTTGCCGTTATTCTCATATACCCTGGTTACATAGGTGTTTTGTTGCCCTACCTGGTTTCCTCCGGATCCTACCAAAAGGTCCTGATCGCCATCCCCGTCAATATCAACGAAAGCTGCGGCGGTATCTTCCAGGGCAGCATCGTTTTGAAGACTTAGCTGGGGTACATGAGTTACCTTTCCGCTTGCCTTGTGCAAATAGATCATGCCTGGTTGCCCGGCAGCTCCACCGATGAACAGGTCTTCATTTCCGTCATTGTCGATATCGCCAACAGCGAGGGACGGACCTTCCTGCGACAGTTTGGAACTGATCAGACCCTCATAGTCGAAATCGTTGTAAACATTCTCCTTATGGTATGCTAGTTGCAGTCCTTCCACCTCGTTCAGAAGTCCCGGAGTTTTGTTCTGGCGATCTGCAGGCCTGTACTGCTCTTTTGCCTGGTCGTATTCCAGAAGGAGGTTCTGGTTAGGCTCAATATTGGTGATCAGCTGGGTTTTGTCGTCAGGCCAGACCACCCGTAACGAATCGATCTTTTCAGCTTTGCCCAGGCCAATGGTCATACCGTATTCCATGGATGACTGAAAGCCACGGGACGGATTCAACTCCTGCATATAGTGGTTGCCGTCAAAGTATAATCTTACTGTGGTTCCTATAGCGAAGGTGTTGCCTTCAGGACCGTTAAACCCGAGTTTTATATAACGGTTGCCGGTGAGCTTCTCTGAATTGTTCCTGAACAGGAAAGCATCCATATTAACGTTATTGACTACCAGGTCAAGGTCTCCGTCATTATCCAGATCGCCGTAGGCGCATCCGTTGGACATGCTCGGGATATTCATACCCCAGTCTGCAGAAGCATTGTTAAAAGTAATATCGCCCTGGTTATGGAAAGCGTAGTTCGGGATGGGAACCCGGGGCATTTTATTGATAATGGTATCAATAGCCTCCTTTTTCCCGGTAAGCGCCATTTTCTGAATGATGTCATTGGCAAAGAAATCAACAAAATCCAGGTCGGTAAGGTCGTGATTGATCCCGTTAGTTACATAGATATCGCGAAACCCATCGTTGTCCATGTCAAAAATAAGACCGGCCCAGCTCCAGTCGGTACGGGCAACCCCGCTGAAATAAGCGACCTCGGAAAAACTGCCGTTCCCGTTATTAAGCTGGAGGGTGTTCTGGATATATTGCTGATAGAAATCCTTGCTTTGCTTCAGCTTAAATACGTTATAGCCCTCAAAGGTCATGACCGATTTAACCCGTTCCTCCGGTTCCGGAAGCATGTCGGTAATGAAAATATCAGAATTCCCGTCATTATTGATGTCGGCCATATCGACTCCCATTGCCGAAAGGCAAAGGTGGGAGGTCCAGTTCTTGATGTCTTCGGTAAAGGTGCCGTCCTGGTTGTTGATGTATAAATAATCCCTTTCATAGAAATCGTTTGACACGTAGATGTCGGGATACAGGTCCTGGTTCACATCGCTGATAACCACCCCCAGGCCAAATCCGATGAGACTACCGTAGATTCCTGCATCCTCGCTGACGTCGGTAAATCTTCCGTTGTCATTGCGTAACAACATATCTCCAACACCCCGGAAGATATAGGGCACCCCTTCCCAGTCCTGGGCCCTTACATCTCTTTGATGGGCATACCCAAGGCTGCTTACCGGGATATTGCTATTGTTCAGGATGTAGGCGTCCAGGTCGCCATCCTTGTCGTAGTCAAAGAATGTGGCATGGGTGCTAAACCCGGTTTTGGCCAGGTTGAACTCTTCTGCCTTCTCGGTGAAGGTGAGATCTCCGTTATTGATATAGAGGTCGTTGTCGTGATTGTTGCCTTCCAGGTTTCCGGCATTGCTCACATAAATATCCAGTAACCCGTCGTTATTGATATCTACCATATTCACCCCGGTAGACCATGGTTTATTTCCCTGTACCCCGGCCTTCTCTGAAATGTCTTCAAAGGTCAGGTCTCCTTTATTTAGGTAGAGTTTGTTGGGCCCCATATTGGCGGTCATATAGATATCTGCAAGGCCATCATTGTTGATGTCTCCTATGGCCACTCCGCCTCCGTTGTAGAAATTACGGTATTTGAAAATATTGAAATTCTTTTGATTCTCCACCTTGTTGAAGAAATCAATTCCTGTAGCCTCAGGTCCCAAAAGCGAGAACAGGGTATTTTCGTTTTCCGGAGTGGCTTTTTCGGCCGTACTGTCCTGATTACAGGAAGTGGAAAGCAGTGATACTGCTATTGCAGCCAGGATGATATTATTTTTTATGGTCATAGTTTTTCAACTTTGAGGGTTCTATGAAAAGAGGTGTTTGGTTGTTTCGGGTAATGATCCAATACGGTTCGCTGCCAATGGAAAGTGGAACGATCTTTCTCATGGCGCCATGCAAGCCTGCGTCTCCGCCTTCTATAAAGTTTCCTTTCCCGTCATTGATCAGCAGGGTTCCGCGGTTGCTGTCTGCACGGCCTAACTGGGTAGACACTTCAAAAAGGTTTCCGGTAAGGATGAGATCGGGGTAACCATCCTTATTGAGATCGGATACCGCAATATCATTTATACAGGAGGTTTGGGCATCGAAAGGAAGCGTCCTAAGAGAAAACGTTCCCTCCCCGTTATTGATGAAATAACAACTGCGTAACTCCTTAACTTCTCTTATCTCGGCATTGTTGAGATGCTCCCTGCCAAAAAGTTCAGCCATTCCGGCTTCGGCAAATTTTTTATAGGACAAATATTTCTTGTTCAGAAAAGGCATCTGTTTTGCGAGTTCATCTTTTGATGAGAATGGCGTTTCAACGCCCTGGTAGAAATGGCTTACGATGGTTTCTATGGAGCCATTGTCGTCCATGTCTTTTCGGTATAGTTTTATTGGTTCTTCTGCTGAGGCCGTAAGGCGTGTGTTTTCTCCCCAGTTCCCGGCTACCAGATCCAGGTCGCCATCCAGGTCCAGGTCAACGATTTTTACCGTATTCCACCATCCCGAAGCGTTTTCAAGGCCGGTGTTGGTTTGTAATTCCAGACCGTTCCCCGTATTTATGAATACCGATATCGGGCCCCAGTGACCGGCAACCACCAGGTCCGGTAGTCCGTCATGATTCAGGTCTTCCCATGCTGCGTCCTGAATATTCCCGATCCCTCTCAGTTCCGGAGCATAGCTGTCTGTGATATCCTTAAAGTAGCCTTTCCCGTCATTGCTTAGCAGGTATTGTTTCGGGGTCTTCCCGAATTCCAGTGGCACCAGGTTAGAGGTGATCAGGATATCCTGGTCGCCATCCCTGTCAATATCGGCATTGCTCACGGAAGAGGCGTTCAGCTCCAGGTTTTGAAAAGCATCTTCTTTTTTCGTGAAATTTTTCCCGCTGCGAATGTAGAGTCGGGGCTGCAGAGGTATTCCTGCTTTAAACTCATTCCCCCCGGATACGATAAGGATGTCGTTTTGATGATCGCCGTTGGCGTCGAAGATCAGCTGGTCGGTATCCTCGCAGATGGCATCAGCCTCAAACGAAGGGATTTCCATTTTTTGAAATGCCCCCTCAAAGGTCTGCAGATAAACTGTAGTCTCCTGTTTTTTACCCCCACCGAAGCACAGGTCGGTTAAGCCGTCATTGTTCAGGTCTCCTGTTTCTACCGAAGGCCCGAGGTTGGTGGATGCGAAAGGTATCAGCGGGTTGTGGTTGAATTCCAGGCTGCCCTGATCGATGTGTTCATATTCCAGTGAAATATCAACCTTTTGCACAAGAGAAGGTGGTAATGCAGGTTGTAAAAAGCCTTGTTTGACAGCGTTTTCCTGTTTAAAAAGCACTTGAGTGTTTACCGGCACGTTGAGTCTTACCTCAGAACTGCCGTCAGGCCATAGTATCCTCAGGGAATCTATGGCGGTATGTTGACCGGTACCCAGGTGCACTATTGCCGGCTGGGAAGAGAGGTAGCCTCTTGTGGTATAGTTCTCGGCCAGCAGTGTTCTCCCGTCCGGAAGATAGGCGAGGAGGCGGGCACCAATACCCATGGTGTTGCGGCCTTTCCCATGGAATTTTACCGCAATGGAATTTCCGGTGTTCAGATCGTTCCTGATGATAAAGGCACCTTCATTGAGGTTGTTTACTACCAGGTCCAGGTCGTTATCATTATCCAGATCTGCAGTGATGGCTCCGTTACTGAATGAGGGCGGGTGTTGATTCCAGATGCGATTCTTTAAAAATCTTTTTTGTCCGTTATTCAGGAGCACGTAGTTAGCGGTTCTTTTCTCCGGCAGCTGGCGGATGAAATTCAGTTCATCTTTCCCCATATCGGCCCCGAGCTTTTTCTGGATCTCTTCATTGGCGATAAAGTTCACGAAGTCCATATCGTTGGTCGCTCCGGGGATGCCGTTGGTGATAAAGATATCGCGGTATCCGTCGTTATCCAGATCTTCAAGCAAGGCACTCCAGGACCATTCGCTTGCTGCCACCCCACTGAGGTGGGCGGTTTCCTTAAATTGTATTCTTCCCGTATTCAGGTGCAGGGTATTCTGCATGAATTGCGGTTGATACCCGTTTTTGAGGTAGTTCGAATAGATCTGGTATGGAAATTCCAGGCCGGATTTCTTATAAGTGGTCAGATCTTCCGGGAGCATATCCACCGAAAAGACATCGGGCAGCTGGTCGTTGTTTATGTCTCCGATAGCATTTCCCATGGAGAAGTGAGAAGTGTGACCGAGAACTTCTGTATTCAGGTTGACATCCCTGAAGGTGCCATCGCCCTGATTCATGTAGAGGTAATCGTTTTCGAAAAAGTCATTACCGATATAGAGGTCGGGATATCCGTCCTGGTTCAGGTCGCCGGTACTGATGCCTAATCCGTATCCGATCTTTCCAGAGTGGATGCCCGAAAGGGTAGTCTCATCTCTGAAATAGCCATCGTGGTTTCTGAAAAAGCGGTCTCCGGAAAGGCTGTCGGGAATATCCCGGAGCGTTCCCCGGCCGTAATTCTGGTTGGGATGAACGGAATGATTCAGGAGGAACATGTCCAGGTCGCCATCCAGGTCCTGGTCAAAAAAGGCGGCCTGGGTGGAATATCCTTTGAAGTCAAGGCCATAAGCAGCAGCGGCTTCGAGGAACTCAGGTATGCCATGCTCGTCAGGTCCCTGGTTCAGGTAAAGCAGGTTGTGGGTTCCCTCGGGAGACAAGGGGGCTACTTTACTGATATAAAGATCGGGAAATCCGTTGCCGTCAACATCTGCCGTGGCTACCCCCGTAGTCCATCCGGTGTTATTTTTGATCCCGGCCTGATCCGTAACCTCCTCGAAAGTCATCGCACCCTTGTTGAGATACAGGGCGTCGCTATTCTTATTGGCGGTAAAATACAGGTCGATGAATCCGTCGTTATTAAAATCTGCTGCGGCAACCCCGGCGCCATTATAGAAATAGAGGTAATTGAGAATGTTGAGCTCTTCGGTGTTTTTGACCGAATTGGAAAAGGAAATTCCGGTTTCCCGGGAATCCAGGTAGGACCATACAGAAGGGTCTTCCTTACAGCCCAGGAGTGCAAGGGTTAGCACCAGGTAAATATGTCGGATAAGTAGTGTTCTCATTTTTGGTTGCATCCCCGTGTCGGTCATAACGACCGATCTGAAAGGTGGTGATTGGGGAATCCAAACTTAACGGATTAAACAAAAAAAAGCTAACGAATTGGTTAGCTTTTCTTATGCTTTTAATCAGGTTGTTGTAACTATTTGAACTCCATGGTAAATATAGGTCAATACAGCAAGCATGGAGGTTAATAATAGGTCAAAAAGATTAACGAAAGATTAATGAGGTTAACGATTGGTAAAAACCTTTATTCCGGCAGGTAAAATTTACGGATATTAGAGGCTATGAAGCTGAGGAATATTCTTATAACCTTGTTTGTGCTTGCCGTTTTAGGGCTCATTTATGTACAATACCAGTATCTGCGCATCGGACTCAACCTGGCGGCGGTCCAGTTTAACGAGAAGATGGGGGCTGTGGTTACCGATGTAAAAGATGGTTTGGTTTCTGAGAATAAGCTGAGTTTTTTGGTGGGAAAGGCTGTAGCTCAGGATGACACCTATTTTAACCTGAGTATCGACAGTGTGCAGGATGCTTCCCGGTACTTTCTTGATGATTACCTTAAGGAGGTGTTGGTGAAACACGGGATCAACAGCGCGTACACCTATGTGCTTCGAAATCGGGACACGGTGGAGTACCTACATTCTCCCAGGGGAAGCGGAGGTTTTGAAAAGCCTTTGTCTTTCCCGGTGAAGCTGGAAGGGTACCTGCCACAGGTTACCGGGGAAAACCTGGTGCTCGAATTGCAATTTCAGAACCTGAATTCGTATTTTCTTTCCCAGTTAAGAGGGCTTACCATCCCTGGTCTTGTTTTTATTCTTATCATCATTGGAGTTACTGTTTGGGTGCTTAAAGGGTTTTTAAGGCAGCAGTCGCTTATTAGCATTACCAATGAATTTATCAATAACCTTACTCATGAATTAAAAACTCCGGTATTTTCCATCGGCCTGGCTACCAAATTGCTGGCTGAGAGCGAGCAGGTGAACAAGAAAGAAGTTGCGGAAATTATAAGAGTGCAGCTGGAAAAGTTAAAAGGGCAGATCGACCGGGTTCTGGAATTGGCCAGCCTGGAGGAGAAAGGGGAGGTATTGCAGAAAACGAAGTTTAACCTTCAGGAAATGGTAACAGAAGTGGGTGCAGAATTTGAAAGTGTAGCAAGACTGGAAGGAATTCATTTTGAAATGGATATTTCGGAACAGGAGGTTGATCTCAAAGGGATCAGGGGTCATTTAAAGAATGCTGTAGATACCCTGCTGGATAATGCCCGGAAGTATTCTGAAGATCCGCGAAAGGTGAAACTGGTCTACCGGTGTAATGGAAAGACCGCTTGGATCCGGGTGGAGGATAATGGGATAGGAATCGCAGAGGCTGATCAGAAAAGGATCTTTAATAAATTCTATCGCATAGGTTCCGGGGATCTTCACCTGGTAAAGGGGTATGGTTTAGGATTGCATTATGTCAAGCATATCGTTAAGCTGCACGACGGGAAGGTTTCAGTGGAAAGTCAACCCGGATCAGGTTCAGTTTTTACAATACAATTACCTTTGAAATAATTATGGAGAATAAAGCTTCGATATTGTTGGTTGAAGATGACCAGACGCTGGGATACCTGCTCAGGGAGTACCTGGGAATGAAAGGTTTCACTGTTACCTGGGTTAAAAATGGTCTGGAGGCATTGGAAGTATTAGGAGGACATAGCTTTGATCTGGCCATCCTGGATGTTATGATGCCGGAAATGGATGGATTTTCCCTGGCAAGAAGGATCAAGGAAGAATTTAGTGATCTGCCTTTTATTTTCCTGACCGCGAGGTCACTTAAGATAGACGTGCTGAAGGGTTTTTCCCTTGGCGCCATAGATTACCTCAAAAAACCGGTGGATGAAGAAGAGTTGGTAGTGCGAATTGATAATTTACTTCGATTGGTGGGTAATAAACCTGAAGTGCCGGTTACGAAGCAGGAGTACAGAATAGGGGGGTATGCTTACGATCCGGGAAATTTGTCGCTGATCTGGAAAGGGGAGGAGGTCAGACTAACCAGCAGAGAGAACGAAGTGCTGCTGTTCTTAACGGAGCGTCTCAATAAGGTGAGCCGGCATAAGGAGATCCTTACCTCCATCTGGGGAAAAAATGATTATTTCAACAGGAAAAGCCTGAATGTATTTATCACCCGACTGCGGAAGCACCTGGAGAAGGATCCATCGGTAAGTCTTGAAAATATACATAATGAGGGATTCATTCTCAGGGTGTCTGATTAAAAAAAATCGATATCTTATAAAATAAAAAAGAGGGCGATGAAGCCCTCTTTTTACTTTATATACTCAAGATCTAATATCCTTCGTTTTGAACGAGGTTCGGATTCGAGGTAAGTGCATTTGCAGGAATCGGATACAATGCTTTGGTATTGTCTCCTGAAATTTCCTTGTATGACCACGGAGCGGTGAACTGACCAAAACGGATCAGGTCATTTCTTCTCCAGAACTCAGCGTATAATTCACGCCCTCTTTCATCGAGAAGTTCCTGGGCTCCTACACTTCCAAGTGCGCTTGCACCTCTTAAGGTACGAAGCTCGTTCACCTCGGCAGTGATATCTTCACCCATATACCATTTAGCCTCTGCTCTCATCAAATGAGCATCTGCGAAACGGAAGATGACCTTGTGGCCTGCGAAAGCCCCATTCTCAGGGTGATACTTGATTACACGAATACCAGTACGCTCATCGTTACCTAATAAGCCCGGAAGCTCCTTGGTAAAGATCAGTGGGTTACCAGGACGGTCGGTCATGGCGGTACCGGTTTCATCGTACTGCTGTCCGATAAGGAATCCGTATCCGATCCCTAAGTTTGATCCGTCAGTAGGTACAAATCCTCTTCGATCTTCCTGGTTCGATCCCGGAACGTTGATGTTAGGATCTCCCTCGAAAAGATCGTAGAACTCAGCAAGGGTAGAGAATCCATTCCATCCTCCACCTTCGTTATCCGGTGAATTCTGCTTGTAGTGAAGACCATTCCACATCAGGTTTCCAACGCTGGAAGTGGTGAATAAAATGGTTTCACTGTCGGCTTCATCCGTAAACAGAGAGAAGTAATCGCCATCGTAAAGGGCAAATCCTGCAGCCTCGATTTCATCCACAAGGCTTACCACCTCCGCCATGTCTCCGTTGTCGGGAGTGCCGGATCCGGTAAAAATATGCTTGTTAAGCAGTACCTTGGCTAAAAGAAATTTTGCAGCTTCAGCATTGGCTGCAACCGACCCTCCAAAGGGAGCGGCAGGCAGATCCGGGATAGCCTCTCTAAGATCATTGATGATAAAATCTGTAGCCTCTGCCCTGGTTAATACAATAGGCGGAACATCTACAGCGTCATCAAGATTTCTGAAAGGAACCTGTCCGAACAGGTCTACTACCCAAAACATACTGTAAGCTCTTAAGAACTTCGCCTCGGCGGCCTGTTGTGCAGTAGGGTTACTCCTGGAGTCAATAACCGCGGTGGCATTAATTACATTCCTGTTCATATTGTTCCAGGTAGCCAACACAAAAGAGTGGTTGGCATCCCAGGTGTGGGAATGCAGGGTACGCCATACCCCGTTATCACCCCAGTCCACCCCACGGGTAGGAACCAGGAACTCATCAGTACTCACTTCTGCCAGCGCGTAAAGGTCAGCCTGGTTTTCAAGTTGTCCACGCACATCATTGTATATGTTGTCCAAAGACCCCTGAGGATCTTCAAGACCTGTAAACTCACCCGATTGCGAACCGAATCTGGAATCCGTTTCCTCGATCTCCAGATCGGTACAACTGCCAAGTCCTACCGCCAGGAGTGAGAGGAATAATAGTTTTAAATTAAGTCTTTTCATTTTACAAATTTTTTAAAAGGTTGCACTTACGCCAAAAGAAATGGTCCTTGGTCTTGGATAACTTGAGTAATCAATACCCAGAGACGGAACATTATTAAGCGTTTTATCTACATTCACCTCCGGATCGAGACCACTGTAATCGGTGATCACGAACAGGTTTTGCCCGGTTAACGACAATCTCATGGAATCAAAAGATCCCTCTCCGCTTAGCGGTATGTCGTAGCCCAGACTCAAGGTTTGCATTCTAAGGAAGTCACCTTTTTCAAGGAACCTGGTTGATACATCAGGTGCATTTAACGGAGATTCTCCGTTGGTTAATACATCTGTTGTTACGTTCTTACCACCGGCAATAATACCTGCAGTAAAGAAGGCATTAGCCGTGTTGTTGTATATATACTGGCCGAATTGTCCGGTCATGAAGGCATCAAGACTCCAGTTTCTCCAGGAGAAGGAAGTATTGAAACCTAGGTTCCATACAGGAAGGGCAGATTTTCCGATAATTTTCTGAACATCTCCCTCAGGATAGATGGATATACCATCTGCATCAAAACCATCAAATACCCTTAAATAGTAAGAGTAAAGTGGTTCATTGTTGGTTAGCAACTGGGCAAAGGCTCCGGTAAGTCCGTTACCGTTAATCGCCCCTGTCTGGATGTTTACTCCCTCCAGGTCTTTTACAATGTTGTCATTATAAGATACGTTAAATCCAACATTCCAAAACAGATCCTCACTGCTTAAGATATCGTAATTTAATGAAAATTCCACACCCTTGTTAATAACATTGGCGTCAAGATTCGTAAAGTTAAAGTCCTGGAATGCAGGAGCAGCGGTTGCTGTACGTAGTAAAAGGTCGGTCAGGGTTCTTCGGTACAGGTCGATGGTACCATTAAGCCTGTTCAGTCCAAGACCAAAATCAATACCGATGTTGTACTGTGTAGAAGCCTCCCATTTAAGACCCGGATCAGGATATGCCTGAATGGCCAGACCTGGGATGGCTATGTTTCCGTTGTTCTGAATTCCGATTCCTGCATAACGCTCGCGGAACAGGTAGTTACCGTATCCCAGACCATCCTGGTTACCGGTTCTACCCCAACCTAATCTTAATTTCAGGTTAGAGAAGGCGTCACCCATAAAATCTTCTTCATGAAGCTTCCATGCAAATGCCGCAGATGGGAACCATGCATATTTATTGTCTGGTCCAAATCTTGAGGAACCGTCTACCCTTAAGGTGGCAGTTAACAAGTATTTGTTGGCAATATCGTAATTCACCCTTCCGAAGAAAGACTGTAACTCATCTGTAAAGTCAAATTGATCGTATCCTGAAGACAGGATAGGGAATCCTCCTGGTTTCGGTGCGGTCAGGTCAGTATCAGAGAAAAGTCGGTTGATCACCAGGTTGTCCTGATCAGGAGAATTGATGATCTGCTGATAATTTCCGGAAACCTGACCCTGAAGCAGGTCAGAAGCCTGGTAAAGATCATCCCTCATGTCTCCATGCTCTGAAGATGAGAAACCAAAACCGGATGTGGTGCTTCCGTAACGTTGGAAACTTTGGTACGAATACCCAAGTAACGCACTCAGTTTAGAGTTTTCAAATTCCTTGGTATAGGAGAGGGTAGCGTCCAGAAGGTGGTTGATCTGGTTTACTTCGAATAAAGAACCTCTACCATTTCCAGGCGTACCGTTATTGAATCCGATGATGTCGGAAGAAGCAGTTTGTAAACGGTCTGATTTAGAGAAATCATATCCGTAGATCACCTTGGCATTTAAGCCTTCCACGATTTCGTAATCTGCAGAAGCATTTACTAAAACACGGTTGGTTTTCCCTATATCCTGATAAGCAACCAGAAGGTTGGCCGGGTTCAGGTCTCCTGCCCCGGAATTGAAAGTAGGATCGTTCGGATAGGTAGGGTTCGCAAAATATGCGGCACCAAGTAAGTCACCCAGGGATCCTGCGTTATTGGTGATCAGGGGTTGTTCGTCATTAACTCGCGCAAGCGTTCCGTTAAAATCCAGTTTTAACTTATCATTTAGCAAGCGTTGAGATAAATTCAATCTCCCTGTAATTCTTTCCTGAGAAGAGTTCTCAATAACTCCGTACTGTTTTTGGTAACCAAATGAAGTTCGGATGTTACCGGAACCGTAGTTGTTGGAGTATGCAAGGTCCATGATCGGAGAAAGTGGAGAACGCGTCACTACTTTCTGCCAGTCTGTATCAGAACCAAAGTCCTGGGCATCGGCATCTCCTCCGTAGGCTGCGATAGCATCCAGATATTGCTCCCTGTTGAGCAGGTCGAAGCTGTTCGCAGGCTCAGAGTAAGCCATATTGGCGTTTACCTCCCAGCGTCCGCCTTCTCCGGCTTTACCACTCTTGGTAGTAATAAGAACAACCCCGTTAGCACCCCTTGATCCGTAGATCGCGGTAGCCGAGGCATCCTTAAGGATCGAAATACTCTCGATATCATTCGGGTTCAGGAAGTTTAATGGGTTTCTGGCAGAGGTACCTCCACCTCCAAGGTCGCCACCACCACTCTGGGTATCGTCTGCAGCCAATGGCACACCGTCCACAACGAACAGCGGGTTGTTGTTAGAACGTACAGAAGCAGAACCCCGGATACGGATGTTCACTCCAGCTCCCGGCTCACCACTGCTCTGGGTGATCTGCACCCCGGCAGTTTTACCCTGAATTAATTGTTCGGGGGAAGAAATAACCCCTTTCTGGAAGTCGTCGGAAGAAACCACGTCTACTGCGCCGGTTGCATCCTGTACCGCCTGGGTACCATATCCGATTACCACTACCTCGTCTAATGCCTGGGCATCTTCCTGAAGGGTAACGTTAATTGTTGTCTGGCCATTTACCGGAACTTCCCGGGAAATGAAACCAACGTAACTAAACACCAGCACACCGTCTGAAGGGACGTTGTCAAGGGTGTAGTTACCGTCAAAATCGGTTTGTGTTCCAATGGTGGTGCCCTTTACCAGAACGTTAGCTCCCGGAAGAGGACCATTTGGATCAGAAACCGTACCACTTACAGTTTGGGCTTGTGAAAAGGCAAAAAACATAAATGCCCCTAAAAGCAACAAGCCTTTAAGTAAATTGTTTTTCATACAGTTAAATTTAAAGTTCAAATAGTTAGCTCCCGCATGCTTTTTAAACCTTAAACAGAAATGTTGTAGGTATTTTAGGGCATGCAGAGGTTGTGAATATAATAAAATTATGCTAACATTTTTAATAATTCTTAACACTACCGCCTAAAAATAAGGGACTTTCACAATTGAAAGTCCCTTGGGCTGCTTTTTATCGAAGATTTTTAACTGTTGGTCTATTCTGATTCTTTTTTTAAGAATTTTCTTAAAGCTATTCTGTTTTAAATACATAGACCTGCGAGCGGGAGGTATTCCCCTCTGTATCGGTAGTTGCCACACTCCAGAAGTATTCGGTTCCGGGGGTCAGATCGTTCACTTCGTAATTTTCAGAAGAACCGGTATCAGCGATCATTTCCGATTTGCCATCCACACTGTCCAGGAACAGTTGATAGGAAAGTGCCTGGCTGTCGGCATCGCTTCCTGACCATTCAAAGTTTACTTTTGTGGTATTAAGGCTGCTACCTGATGCCGGAAATTCCAGGGTTGCCGGAAAGGGGGCATAGGTGGTTATGCCTTCTCCGGCAAGGTAAAATTTCCAGGTAGCTGAGGTGGCCTCTGCATTGGTGTTTCCTGCAAGGGAGGTTACCTCCCAGCTATAAGGGGTGGCGCGTTCCAGGCTTACGGTGGTTTGGGTGGCAGATACCGGGTAGGTCTTCACCGTATTGGTATTCAGGTCCGTCACCTTTAGCTCGTAACTGTCTGTATGTTCAGCCGGCTGCCAGGAAAAGGTGACCTCACTCAGGGTGGGAGAGATCACGTTTCCGTCATAGCATACCTCATTATTTGCCGGAAAGGTGAGAACGGCTGCCACCGGATCAGGGACCGGTTCCGGTTTAGGGTTTTCCGAATCGCCGCCTCCACAAGAAAGCAGAGCACTCAGGGCAATAACCGGGAAGGATTTGTTCAGAATGGAGATGATATTTTGGTACTTCATTGTTTTACGATTTTAAAGGTTTGTTCCAGGTTGGCACCATCTACCTTTACCATGTAGAGCCCTGACGGAAGATTGCTTATATCGATCTGCGGGTTGCGTGAAAGCATCCCGTCAACCTCCCCTTTTTGCATGAGTTTTCCCTGGAGGTTAAACACCTGGTAATTTACCCTGGTATTCGTGGGTAAAACAAGGTTTACAAAAGATCTGGCCGGATTTGGATACGCCATAGCCGCATCGCCTACGAAAATGTTCTCCTTGTATTCGCCCTGGCAAGCGAGGGCGGTTTTTACACTTACGGTATTCCATCCTTGTTCCAGGGAAAGTCTGAAGGTTTCATCCCGGGTTTCATAGGTATAGCCGTTAACCGTAATAATGTATTTTTCGCTTCCTTTCATTTCAAGATCGAGGTTCCCGGAGGCTTTGTTTAGCTTACTGCTTACCAGCAAGTCTTCCGGCTGGGTGAGCTGTACCGTAAAGCATTGTTCATACGTGGGTTCTCCGTTTACCCCGAAGCAGATGTCATAGGTCCCTGCGGGTAACATATCGATACTCCAGCTGGTTCCGGTAAAGCTGTCGGTAACCATGAGGTCGGTGCTGCTAACGGTTACGGTATAATCCAGGTTTTGCGTGGTTGAGACAGCAATACTTCCATCATCAGAATCCCTGCAACTTTCTCCTTTTGAGGAGATGCTGAAATTGTTTTGAGGCAGGGTAAATACGGCACAACCGTTGAGGTCAACTGTTGCTCCCAGGGGAGTGTCGGGGCAAGTGTCGTCGGCATTGGCAACACCATCATGATCGTCATCCGGAATGTTGTTGTCCGGGAATAAGGTAGATGGATTATTGGCAAAAAGTCGGAATTCGCCGGGGGCAAGTTTCAGGGTCTGATCCAGGCTTGCCACCACGTATTTTTTGTTTTCCTTCAACACCTCATACCATGCGCCTGTCTCTGCAAAATCGGGAGTAACGGTGATCTCAGTGAGGCCGAAGTTGGCAATAACGGTAACGTGACTAATGGCATCCCCGGCAGCATTGGGGTCGGTAAGGGTGATCTGTTTGATCCCATTGCTGTTGCTTACGGCCATGGTGAAATCTTCGGTTTCAAAGATGGGCTCTCCGATCCTTAGTTTGATCAGGTCTTTCCAGCTGTCATAGATCGCCTTGCGCTGGGGAACGTCAAAGTAATTCCAAAGTATCGGTTTGTTCCCGGTACGTCCGCCCTGGTCGATGCTGATGTCATACCCCAATTCTCCAAACTGCCAGAGCATCTTTGGTCCGGGCACGGTAAAGAACATTCCACCCGCCGCTTGCATACGGTTGAGGGCGGTGTTGAGGTCTTTTACATTATAAGTACCGGATGAATTACCGAACTGCAGGTTTTTAAACATCAGGCGTTCTTCATCGTGACTTTCCATGTAGGAAATCGCCGAGGGTTGCTTGAATCCTTTTGTCTTCCAGGACACCCCGGAGATGTTGGAGGTGGCGTTATAGCCCATCGTAGCTTCATTGTAGGGGTCGGTCATCTTGTTCCAAAGCAGGATGCCCTTGCCTTCGTCCACCCGGTAATCGGCCCATTGCTCTTCTTCGTTGATACCTCCGAGATGTTCAAAAATAACCAGGAAGTCATCGTCTTTTTCCCATTGGGTATCTGCATATTGTTTGAGCACATCAACGCGATCCTGCTGGGTGCTGTTGGTGCAATTCTGATCGGAATCACCGCAATTCTGGGTAAACCCTTTTGTAAGGTCCCATCGGAAACCATCCATCTTGTACTCTTCGATCCAGTAAGGAGGGTTTGTTTCACATAATCCCTGGTGTAATCGGAAGAATGGTCGAAATCATTGAATACACTGTAGCTGTGTCTTGCCTGGGTGTTAAAAAACGGATTGTCCTGTGAAGGCGCTCCGCTGGTGGTTCCGTTGGTGGAATTCCAGAGTCGTACGTAGGGGTGCTGTCCGGTGGCGTGGTTGTATACCACATCAATGATCACAGCCATACCTCGTGCATGACAGGCGTCAATAAGTTGTTTAAAGGCTTCCGGGGTGCCGTAGTACTTATCCAGGGCCATGTGGAAAGAAGGGTTGTAACCCCAGCTTTCGTTCCCGTCAAATTCGTTTACCGGCATAAGCTCAATGGCATTTACACCGAGCGTCTGCAGGTAATCCAGGCGGTCTTCGACAGCGGCAAAGCTGTGTCTCTCATCAAAATCTCTGATGAGCAATTCGTAGATCACCAGGTCCGATTTCGACGGTGGGGTAAAGTTTTGCGTTGCTGCCGACCAGTTGTATTCAGGATCCCCGGTTCTCAGGAGGGATACCGCTTCGTTCTGTCCTTCCGGGTAGGCCGGCAGGTCCGGGTAGGTGGTGTTGTCAATATACTGGTCGTTAAAAGGGTCCAGGATGGTGGTCGAGTAGGGGTCAGCCACGTTGATGCTGAGATCTACCAGGTACTGAAAGCTGTAATTTTCACCGGGAGTAAGGCCTGTAATTTCAAGCCAGAACTGCCCTGTGACAGGATCTTTCTTCATGAGATAGGTATCCCGGATCTCCCAGTTGTTAAAACTTCCGATCACATGCGCAAAGCTCTTTCCGGGTGCGAAGAGCACCAGGGTGGCTTTTGAATCGTCTGCAGGGTCGTAATTGATCCCGTTACTGAGTCCTGTTGGAAGGGCCTCTTCCACCACATCCGGAGGGACAATATAGGTAAAGCTTTCGCTAAGGGTTTCATTGCCATCGGTGGCCACCAGGGTGAAATTAGTGGTGGCATCTATGGTAGTAGTGTAAGCGTAGTCTGTGATGCCTGACTTCGTATCTACCTGGGTGCCGTTAGCACTCAGGGTGAATGTGGAATTTACGGAAGCCACGGCCTCGATGGTTACTGAGCTTCCTGCGGTGACTTCTGTGGTCTTACCCGTGGGGTTGGTTACAGAGAGCTGATAGCCTCCCACTTCGGAATAGAAATCCTGTGTTTTTTTGTCACCCGTGCCATCTTTGGCTTTGGCCAGAAAACCGATGCGTCCGATTCCCGTTCGGTTGTAATGGGTGGCAGGGGTAAAGGTAAAGCTAAAGGTGCCATCGGTGTTGGCGGTCATTTTCTGGGCCTCATTAGAATTGGTCCAGGTCCCGTTGGTAGGGGAGTCGATGGAGTTGGCATCATTTTCATCGTAGGACCACATCCAAAGATACACATCGGATACGCCCCATTGGGAGGCGTCGACATCGGAGATGGTGATGGTGATCTCTGTATCCTCATTAAAGGTGGGTGGATCTATACTGGCAGTCGCATTCTGTACCTGGGCCATAAGAAAGGCAGGAAGGAAACACGACAAAAAGAGGAGTAAAATTTTCTTCATAAGATCTTCATATTAAAATAAAAAAGGGCTGTCTTTAACAGCCCTTTTTCAAAATAGATATGATTAATTTTTAGTTAAGCTGTAGGTGTAAGCTCTTGGATTGCTTAGGTCAAGAGTTATGGTGTAGTTTCCGGCTTCGGTTACTACGATGTCTGAGCCTCCGAACTCCAGGCTTCCGTCTGCATCGTTATCACCAACATTGATATCCCATCCGTCATTTGCTCTGAATTTAAATGCTGCAGCAGTAAGGTCCATGGTAATCGACCATGTTCCTGTTTCACTGTCATAGGTCATATCGGTGTCTGAGTCCCATCCTGTTGGAGTTGCCTCTCCGATAATACCCCAGCTAGTCAGGGTTTCTTTGTATGTAAGCGCATCGGTATCTACTTCAACAAGATAGTAGCCAGCTACTTCAGCGATACAATCCTTCTCATCCTGTTCCAGCAGTTTTCCGGTAAAGGTTCCGTCGTCACCCCAATCAATGTTACCCCAGTCAAAGGCACCATCGGCATCAGGTCCGACAAATTTGTGACCTCCATCGAGCCATACGAATCCCTGGTAGTCAGTTTTTCCGGCTTCTGAAGCTGCCAGCAAAGGAGCACTAGATGGACTCCAGCCCTGGTGGTTACCTGGTACAGCGATGGTAGGTATTGGAGCTTCTCCTCCTTCTTCCAGAACTTTGAAAGTGATGGAAACCGGCTCAGACTCTTTGGTGATGGTATTAGCTCCACCATTTTCGCCTACGAACGCGGTCACTTTAAAATAAGCCATTCCGGTGTCGTTGGCATTTCCGTTTTCGTCTGTAGTGGCAGGATCTCCATCAACTCCGAGAATTTCGGACATAGCGATAAGGTTGCTTACCATAACCGCCTGGTTATTGGCTTCAATAGTACCTGAGCTGTAATCTACGGAAGAAAAATCAGCATTAACAGACCCTTCGAGAATGTATTTCACAGGTGTCTGGGCTTCAAAATTGGGTTCATTCCACACAAATCGCTCGGCTACATTGTTAGCAGTAGGTAGCGATAGCAGATATTGCTCGGCAAAGCTATTGGTGAAGGTGATGTCCTCACTGGGAGTGATTGCAGTAATTTCAAAGTAATCCTCGTTGTCGCAAGAATTAAATCCTAGCCCCATGGCAGCGGCCAGGGTCAATAATTTTATGGTTCTAAATACCTTTTTCATGATGTATAAATTTAATAACCTGGATTTTGGGTTAAGTTGGTGTTAATTTGAAGTACGTTATTGGGTAGTGGGAAGATCTTGCGGAAATCCTCTACAGGTCTTCCGTTCTGGGCTCCTCCTTTAAAAGGCCACAGGTAACTTCCGCTGGTAAACTGTCCGTAACGGATCAGGTCGGTTCTTCTGAATCCTTCCCATTGCAGTTCTCTGGAACGCTCATCGAGCACAAATTGTGCATTTAGTTCGGTTTGGCTTATTCTTGGAGCTCCTGCACGATCTCTCAACTCGTTGATAAGTGCAGTGGCGGTACCAAGACTCCCTCCACCTCCCTTAAGGGCTGCTTCGGCATAGTTCAGGTACATTTCTGCCAAACGGATCAACGGAATATCAGAATCGGCAAAATCTCCGGAAGTATCACTTCCCTGGTTGCCATTAACATCCACGTTTCTGTATTTAATCAAGGCATAGCCATCTTCGAAAGTGTTGGCAATAGTCTGGATCTCGTAGTTCTGGCCATCGGTGTAGAAGTTCGCCCGGGCATCGCTCCACGCGATCGGAAATCCATCTGCATCCGTAGCGGTTTCGGCATAATCAAATTTCTCCACCAGGGCTTTTGTGGTACGGTAACCTGCCCATCCTCCGTTTACACCGAAGAAAGCAGGGTCCATACTTCCTCCAACAGGGGCGTGGCACATAAAGGTAGACCCCCCAAAGGTTTGTCCCTTGACCCCGTCAAAGTTCAAAACAAAGATGAACTCGTTCTGGGCTCCGTTGGTATCATTATCGGCCAGGAAAAGCTCATCATAGGCGTTCCCGTTCCCGTTTCCGTCATTAGTGTTCAGGCTGTAGGCACTGTTGATTACAGCTTCGGCATTTTGAAGGGCTTCCGTATATTTTGCCTCTCCTATAAATACTTCTGCATTCAGGTACATTCTTGAAAGTAAGGCCTGAGCAGCTGCCTGGTCAACCCTTCCGTACTCATTGGATAATGCAGGTTTGAGGTCTTCCTGGATCTCAGTGAGTTCGCTTTCCAGGAAGGCGAAGATCTCCTGCCGATTGCTTTGCTGAGGTAACTCGGTGGTAATCTCGGTTACCAAAGGCACATTTGCATAAAGGTCCATCAGGTTGTAATACGCATAGGCTCTCACAAACCGGGCCTCTGCGATAAAAGAACGCACCTCTTCATTTTCTGTACCCAGTTGTCCCGCATTCGAGATAAAGGAATTGGAAAAAGAAACTACCTGGGCCAGGCGGTAATACATGGCTTCGGTAAAGTCGTTCCCTGCTCCCCAGTCCATCTCGTGAAGGTCCGGAAGTCCAGGGTCTCCCCAGCCCACCACACAGTGGTCGGTGGTGAGTTCGTTCAGGTTGTAAAGCATACGGGTAAACTGTGAAAACCCTTCATCGATCCCGGCAATGTCTGCCTGGCCCGCAGGACCTTGCTGTCCGGTGAGGGCCATGGAGGCATACACCTTGGCCAATGCCGATTTTGCCTCATCGATATTCTGATACACATCGATCTCGGTAAAGAGGTCCGGATCGATTGGCGTCTGGTCCAGGTCACTATGACAGGCCGTGATCATACCACCGGCTATCAAACTTAAGACTAAATATTTTATCCTTTTCATGTCCTGTTATTTAAAAATTAAGATTTAACCCAAGAACGAATACTCGTGGACGTGGGTAAAAGTTATTGTCAATTCCTCCCGTAATTTCCGGGTCAAGTCCGCTGTAATTGGAGATCACCAACAGGTTGTTGGCAGCTCCATAGATACGGAACGGATTTCCAAAGAAGGCATCCTGGAAGGTATACCCCAGGGTAACGTTGTCCAGTCGGAAGAAGGAGGCGTTCTCAATATAATAATCACTGATGAGATTCACCTCGGTAAACTGCTGGAATCCGGTAGTGAGGATCTCAGAGTGGGTATTGGTCAGAATATCGTTCTGGAACACATTGTTGATCGCAGAGGTACTCGCAATATTGTTGTAAGCGTAGTTTCCGATATTGGCACGGGAAACCGCCTGGAGATCCCAGTTCTTCCAGTTGATACTGGTGTTAAGACCCATGATCACATCTGCGTAAGGATCTTTGTAGAAGTAGCGGTCGTCGGTATTGATCTGGCCGTCTCCGTTAATATCGGCAACAGCACCTTCGATCGGATTTCCGTCTTCATCATAGATTTGCTTGTATACGAAGAAACTGAACGGAGAGATGCCTTCCTGGTGGCGCTGGATGGTATTTCCAACCCCTCCGGAGATGCCTCCCACATCCTGGGTATCGGGTAACCTTGTAATGGTGTTGTCGTTAAAGGCTACGTTGTAATTCAGGTTCCATCTGAAGTTTTCAGTTTCTACGAGGGTAAGTCCAAGTTCTACCTCGATACCTTTGTTCTCCATATCTCCGATGTTCGCAGGAATGACGTTCCCGAAGTTGGTGAACGGGTCAACAATGGTGTTGGCGATCAGGTCGTTGGTTTTCTTCAGGTAGGCGTTTACCGAACCGTTCACACGGCTGTTAAAGAAAGCGAAGTCCAAACCTGCGTTCCAGGTGCTACCTACTTCCCATCTCAGGTCTTCATTGATAGGTTCCGGACGGAAGGTGTTGTAGAACTGGCTTCCGAACTGGTATTGGGCCGTATTGGTACTTCCCACGTATCGGGTAAGGAAGTTGTAATCTCCAAGACCGTTAACGTTACCAACCTCTCCGTAACCTACTCTTAATTTCAACTGGTTAAAGAATCCTCCGGTGGCAAAAGACTCGTTGTGGATGTTCCAGGCTGCAGCAACAGACGGGAAGTACCCCCATCGGTCGTCCGGATTCAATTTCGAGGAAGCATCGGCACGAAGCGAAGCTTTAATGATGTATCTGTTGTCAAAATCGTATTTCACCCTTCCGAAGTAAGAAAGAAGCACATTTCTCGACTTGTCGATAAACTCCTGGTTGATCGAAGCTTCTTCATCCAGGCTTCCATCGGCCTTGAGAATACGCTCCGTGTTCAGGGAGTAATTGTCGAACTCGAATTTCTGGTAAGAGTAACCCGCAGTAGCCTCCAGGTTGTTGCTTCCAAAATCGCGGTTATAGGTCAGGTAGGCGTCGAAAAGCGAGTTGATGGCTTCCTGGGTATAATCGTTTCTGGACCCGTCGAACCCGGTGTTCGAAGTTGGGATATTAGGTTGGGTCTCACTGAACCCTTCACTGCTGGAGTAGTCGTAACCGGCATTTACGGTAGCGGTTAATCCCTCTGCCCATGGCAGGCTGTAATCCACTTTGAAGTTTCCGACAAAGCGATCTACTGTTGCCTGATCGTTTACCAGGTCCAGCAGGGCGATCGGGTTGGTCGGTGCCAGGTTAAGCTGTTGGGTTCCTGAAGCATTCAGGTAGGTGTAATAACCCACATCGTTTCCATTCTCGTCTGTGAAGGCGTAGAAAGGCGAATTGATATCGTATACCGGCTTGGTAGGATCAAAGGAATTGGCGGCTCCGATCGCTCCCCGGTTGGCAAACTTATTATCGGTGCGCGATACCCTGGCGTTGAACTCCAGAAGAAGGTTGTCATCCAGCAATCGCGGACGCAGGTTAAAGGAACCTGTCATACGCTCCAGGTTATCCCCTTTAAGAATACCTCCCTGGTCGGTGTAACCAACAGATGCGCGGAAAGGAATGTTGAAGATCCCTCCCTGTGCACTTACCGTGTGGTCTCCACCAAAGGCAGTACCGTAGATCAGGTCCTGCCAGTCCGTAGAAGCACTTCCCAGCCGGGCAATGTCGTCTGCATCTCCGTAGGTGTTCACCACATCGCGAAACTCATTTGCTGTAAGCACATCTACATAATTTACAGGTTCGTATACCGAAGTGATCCCGGTGTAATTCAGTTTTAGCTCCCCGGCCTTACCTTTTTTAGTGGTGATCAGGATCACCCCGTTGGCAGCACGGGAACCGTAGATGGAAGTAGCAGATGCGTCCTTTAGTACGCTCATGGACTCAATATCGTTCGGGTTGATAAGGTTGAGCGGGTTCCTTGAACCTCCGACTCCTCCGTCATTCAACGGTACGCCGTCTACTACGAAAAGTGGATTTGAATTCAGGCTCAGGGAGCTGATACCCCTGATCAGTACGTTGGATCCTTCTCCGGGAGCTCCACTGCCTGTAGTGATCGAAACCCCTGCTACCTTACCCTGGATAAGCTGCTGGGCAGATACGATGGGTCCCTGGTTAAAGTCTTCGGTGGTTACCACATCCACCGCATCGGTGGCTTCTTCTTTTTTAACGGTACCGTATCCGATCACCACAACCTCTCCGAGTTGTTCGGCGTCTTCAGACAGGGTTACCCTGATGGGTTGACCGTTTATGGTTACTTCCTGGGAAACGAATCCGATATAGGAAATAACCAGCACATCGCCCGTGCCGGCTTCTATGGTAAAATTACCATCAAAATCGGTCGCAGTTCCCCGTGTCGTTCCTTTAACGATCACGTTCACCCCGGGCATAGGCATGCCCGAGCCTGCTTCCATTACTACACCACTTACCGTATCCTGTGCATGGGCGACTAACCCGAGCAACAGCAGGCACATGGTGATGTATCTTTGCATTGTCTTCATAAGTAGTTAAATAATTAGTGTTAGTGCTATGGTTATGCTAGTACTTCTCGAAGGCTAAAAGTATGTAAAGAGAAGGTTAGGAAAACGTTTGCGTAGTTAAAACTCGAGCGAAAACGTTTTCGTGTTAAAAACTTTTTTCTTTTTGAGAATTGCTATTTCTGGTGTTATCTTTCTGCCATTATCGCAATAAAGTCTTGCGGGATCAACTAAATTGGTACTATGAAAAAGAAGGTCACCCTAAAACAGATCGCAAAAGAACTCGATGTTTCGGTATCCACCGTTTCCAAGGCACTGCGCAACAGTTCAGAGATCAGCCTGGATACCCGGGAGAAGGTGCAGGCCTTTGCCAAACTCTACAATTACCGGCCCAACAATATTGCCATCAGCCTGAAGAACAGAAAGTCGAAGAATATCGGAGTGATCATTCCCGAGATCGTACATCATTTTTTCACCATGGTGATCAGCGGAATCGAGAATGTTGCCAACAGCAACGGATACAACGTGATCGTTTGTCTTTCCAATGAAAGCTTTGCCAGGGAAGTGGTCAATATGGAGATGCTGGCTCATGGGAGTATCGACGGATTTATCATGTCTTTATCCAAGGAAACCCAGGAGAAAGGCGACTACCATCATCTGAGGGAAGTGGTCAACCAGGGCATGCCGCTGGTGATGTTTGACCGGGTTGCCGATGAGATCTATTGCGATAAGGTGGTGATCGACGATGCTCAGGCGGCCTATAATGCGGTAAATCATCTTATTGCAACGGGTTGTCGGAAGATCGCCATCATTACCACCGAAGATCATGTGAGTGTCGGGAAATTGCGTACGCTGGGGTACCAGAATGCCCTTCAGGACGCGGGAATACCATTTAACGAAAACCTTGTAGTAAAAGTGGATGGAGAAGAGGCGTGTGAAAAAGCGGTCCATCAACTTCTTAAGTATCAGGTGGTTGACGGCATTTTCGGAGTTAATGAGCTGTTTGCCATCATCGCCATGCGAGAGGCGCTTAAACGGGGGTTTAAGGTGCCGGAAGACATCGCGGTGATCGGGTTTACCGATGGGATACTTTCCAAGTACTCTAATCCGCCCTTAAGTACGGTAGTGCAGCACGGATTTGAGATCGGGGTCATGGCGGGACAAATGCTTATCGATAAACTGGAGGAGCGGGAAACCGAAGACCATTACCGTACAGAGGTGATCAAAACCTCCCTGGAATTGCGTGAATCTACCCGATAGTTTTTTCGTGCATCAAAGTGTTTTTACTTTAAAACCTGTATATTAGCGGCTCAAAACTTATGCTTATACTTCTCACCTATTATAAGTTTTGATAAGTCGTAGCGCTTATCGTAGTCATAATTAATCACTTACGATAATGAAAAAGCGTAAATTAAGTTTCTGGGAGATTTGGAACATGAGTTTCGGTTTTTTGGGAATTCAAATGGGTTTTGCCCTCCAGAATGCCAACGTCAGCAGGATCTTTCAGACCTTGGGTGCAGATATTGAGGATATTCCCATCCTTTGGGTTGCCGCCCCTTTAACCGGGCTCATCGTGCAACCTATCATCGGATATTTTAGTGACCGGACGTGGACGCGCCTGGGGAGAAGAAGGCCCTATTTTTTAGTGGGAGCTATTCTGGCATCTATGGCGTTATTTGTAATGCCGAATTCCCCGGTACTTTGGTTTGCGGCAGGAATGCTCTGGATCATGGATGCTTCTATTAATGTTTCCATGGAGCCCTTCCGGGCCTTTGTGGGAGATAACCTTCCTAACAGGCAGCGAACAAAAGGGTTTGCTATGCAGGCGTTCTTTATAGGGGTTGGCGCCTATGTGGCTTCCCTTTTACCCCAGTTACTTACATGGATGGGGGTATCGAATACCGCTCCTGAAGGAATGATCCCGGATTCTGTAAAATACTCCTTTTATATCGGAGGTGCTGCTTTTTTCGTCACGGTTCTCTGGACGGTGATCTTTTCCCGGGAATATTCTCCGGAAGAGCTCGCTTCTTTTGAAAGCGAAGATGAAACCTACCAGGAAGAGGAACGTTCCCGGGACTGGTACCAGAGTAACGGAAAGAAGCATCAGCTTATCGGAGGGGTCGCCCTTGCCATTGGAGTGGCGTTCTCCTACCTCGTGTATCTCTTTGATCTCAAGAAAGACCTTTATGTATTGTCGCTCGGTTTGGTGGGATTGGGCGGACTGGCCCTGATCATTTCAGGCTGGTACCAGACCCGGCAGAAAACCGACAATGGATTCGTGACCATCATGAATGATTTTCAGTTCATGCCCAGGGTGATGAAACAACTGGCGATGGTACAGTTTTTTTCCTGGTTTGCGCTTTTCTCCATGTGGATCTTTACCACAGGGGCAGTTACCGAGCATATTTACGGAACAACAGATACCACCTCCGAGCTCTATAATACCGGGGCGAACCAGGTTGGGGCTATGTTTGCCAACTACAATCTTATCGCAGCCATGGCAGCATTTTTATTGCCATTATTAGCCAAAAAAACAAGTAGAAAATTTACGCATTTTGTAGCTTTGTTGTTAGGAGGACTGGGGCTTATCTGGGTCTATTTTGTGGAAGACCCCACCTTCTTTAACCTTGAACTACTACCTATGATCGGGGTGGGTATTGCATGGGCCAGTATTCTATCTGTGCCATATGCCATGCTCTCGGGAGCCCTGCCATCTTCGAAAATGGGGTATTATATGGGAGTTTTTAACTTCTTTATTGTGATCCCTCAATTGGTAGCCGCTTCCATCCTGGGATTCCTGATCGCAACATTTTTTGAGAGCCAACCTGTTTATGCCCTGCTTATCGGTGGGTTTTCCATGATACTTGCCGGATTGCTTTCGCTTAAGGTCGACGATAATGAAGAATTTGAAACAAAGGGCGCATCACCAAAGCCCTGAATGAAAAAAATAGCATATGAAAGGATTTATATTTGATCTGGATGGTGTGATCGTAGATACGGCACATTTTCATTTCCTGGCCTGGAAAAAAACTGCAGATGAACTCGGGCTTGAACTTACCGAAGAAATGAACGAACAATTGAAGGGGGTGAGCCGCATCGATTCGTTAAAAAAGATACTGGCCTGGGCTGATAAGGAGATCAGCCAGGACCATTTTGATAAACTCACCACAGAAAAGAATACCGATTACCTCTCTTATGTAGAGGAAATGACCTCCGGAGATATTCTCCCGGGGGTGGAAGCATTTATCACGCAGATCAAATCCCAGGGCTATCCCGTGGCACTTGGATCGGCAAGTAAAAATGCTCCCAGGATCCTTAAAAAGATCGGCCTGTTCGATCTGTTTGACACCATCGTGGACGGAAACAGCGTTAAAAAGGCGAAACCCGATCCGGAAGTTTTTGTGATCGCTGCCGGAAACCTGGGGGTAGCCCGGGAAGAATGTGTGGTCTTTGAGGACAGCGAAGCCGGAGTGACCGCTGCAAATAATGCAGGCATGGTCTCCATTGGAATCGGAAGCCCGGAGAACCTGGGGCATGCCGATCACGTTTTTGGAAACTTTACCGAGTTTTCCACAGAATTTATTGTTAACCTAGAACCTAAAGTAAAATGAATCAGGATTATATCAAACCAAGTGAGTGGTCTTTAATTGAAGAAGGCTTTGAACCCGATCGCGTACGGTCGTCAGAAAGTTTGTTTAGTATCGGAAACGGGGCCATGGGCCAGCGTGCCAACTTTGAAGAGCATTACAGCGGGAAAACTTTCCAGGGGAGTTATATAGCCGGTGTATACTACCCGGATAAGACCAGGGTAGGTTGGTGGAAGAACGGGTACCCCGAGTATTTCGCCAAGGTGCTCAATGCTCCAAATTGGATCGGTATTGATGTACAGGTTAACGGGGAACAACTCGATCTCAATGCCTGTAAAAAAGTGTCGGATTACCGCCGGGAACTGAACATGAAGGGGGGGTGGTACCAAAGAAGCTTTAAAGCCGTTCTGAATAACGGTACCGAGATCGAAGTGTGTGCTACGCGGTTTTTGAGCCTTGATATCGACGAGGTGGGTGCAATTAAATTCGAAGTAACGCCTTTGAACGGGGATGCGGAGATCACCTTTACACCTTATGTAGACGGAGGGATCACCAATGAAGACTCTAACTGGGATGATAAGTTCTGGGATGTATATGAAGCCGGAACCGAAAAGGATTACGGTTATGTCATGTCTATGACCATGAAAACCGGATTTCATGTGTGTACCGGAATGCGTGCAGCCTTAATGGTAGACGGCAAATTGCAGAACCAGGAACCCGCAGCAGAAAGTACTGCCCTGAAGTCAAGCCTGACCTATAAGGCGAAGGTGCTGAGAAACACCACCGCGACCCTGGTTAAAATGGCAGGATATGTAACTTCCCTGAACCACGACAAAGCCACCTTGCGTAGCGCCTCTGAAAAGGCGTTGAACAAGGCTGTGGAGATCGGTTTTGAGGAATTGAAGAATATGCAGGCAGCCAGTTGGGGAGCGATCTGGGATATGGCCGATATTACCATAGAAGGGGATGTGAAGGCACAGCAGGGAATTCGTTTTAATATTTTCCAGCTTAACCAGACCTACCTCGGAAGGGATGCCCGTCTGAATATCGGACCTAAAGGATTTACCGGAGAGAAGTATGGAGGAAGTACCTATTGGGATACCGAAGCCTACTGTTTGCCTTTTTACATGGCAACCAAGGATGCTCAGGTGGCCAGGAACCTGCTCAAATACAGGTATAACCACCTGGAAAAAGCGATTGAGAATGCAGGGAAGCTCGGCTTTAAGAACGGTGCAGCCCTGTACCCGATGGTTACCATGAACGGGGAAGAATGCCATAACGAGTGGGAGATCACCTTTGAAGAGATCCACCGGAATGGAGCCATAGCCTTTGCCATTTACAACTACGTGCGTTACACCGGAGATTACAGCTATGTCCCTGAAATGGGACTCGAGGTGCTTATCGGTATTGCCAGGTTCTGGCATCAGCGGGCCAACTATTCGGCTCAGAAAGATAAGTACGTGATCCTTGGGGTAACCGGACCAAACGAATACGAAAACAACGTTAACAATAACTGGTATACCAACTACATTGCAAAATGGTGTATCGAATACGCCAAGGAGCAACTCGACAGGGTAAAAGCCGATTACGGTGCAGATCATTCGAGAATCCTTGCCAAAACAAAACTTACCGAGGCCGAGATCGCCGAATGGATGAAGGTAGCCGGAAATATGTACTTCCCTTACTCGGAAGAGCATGGCGTTTACCTCCAGCAGGACGGATTCCTGGATAAGGAGATGGTAAAAGTTGCCGATCTGGATCCTTCACAGCGTCCGATCAACCAGCATTGGTCATGGGATCACATTCTGAGATCTCCATACATCAAACAGGCCGATACCCTGCAGGGCTTCTACTTCTTTGAAGACCATTTCAGTAAGGAAGCGCTTGAAAAGCATTTTGACTTCTATGAGCCTTTCACGGTTCATGAATCTTCCCTGTCGCCCTGTGTACATTCCATTCAGGCCGCCGTATTGAACCGGATGGATCAGGCCTATACCTTTTACCTGAGAACTTCCAGGCTGGATCTGGACGATTATAACAAGGAGGTGCACGAGGGACTTCACATTACCTCTATGGCAGGAACGTGGATGAGTATTGTAGAAGGTTTTGGAGGCATGCGGGTTAAGAATGATATGCTGTCGCTCGAACCCCGTATCCCTTCCCAGTGGGATTCCTATTCCTTTAAAGTGAATTTCAGGGATACTATCCTTAAGGTTGAAGTGAAGCAAAACGAAACCGTAGTGAAGATCGAAAAAGGAGGGGCAATGCAGTTGATGGTGAATGGTAAAAAGCTCGAGGTTACTCCTGAAAAAACAGTATCCGCTTAAACCATTATATACTATCCCAAATGCGAATTTATTTACTTAAAGCCTTATTGCTGTTGTGGACAGGCGTGGCCTGTTCGCAGCAGTTAAAGGTAGAACCGCCTAACTGGTGGGTCGGAATGCACCGGTCTGAGATCCAGCTTCTGGTCTATGGAGAAGAAATTTCTGCTCTTGAACCCGTTTCAGAGCAGCTTACTATAGTTGCTACGGAGCGGACAGAAAACCCGAATTACCTTTTTATTACTTTAGAAACAAAAGGACTGCAGCCTGGGACGTACCCGATAGTTCTGGAACAGGAGGGGAAGCAGGTCTATACAGTAGACTACGAACTCAGGTCCCGCAGGGAAGGATCGGCCGGTAGAAAAGGGTTCGACTCTTCGGACCTGATCTACCTGATCATGCCCGACAGGTTTGCCAATGGCGATCCCGGTAACGACAGTCATCCCGATCTTATAGAGAGGGCCAACAGGAATCTGCCCGGAGGCAGGCACGGAGGGGATATCCAGGGGATCATCGATCATCTGGATTATATAAAAGAACTCGGGGCAACGGCCATTTGGAGTACCCCCTTATGTGAGGATAATGATACGGTGTATTCCTATCATACCTACGCCCAAAGTGATGTGTACCAGATAGACAAGCGCTACGGAACCAATGAGG
The DNA here is from genome assembly GCF_020166515.1 of Robertkochia flava. Lineage (GTDB taxonomy): Bacteria > Bacteroidota > Bacteroidia > Flavobacteriales > Flavobacteriaceae > Robertkochia > Robertkochia flava. Next base: position 167,466 of record NZ_JAINZT010000008.1, read on the forward strand.
ATTACCGGCGCCTTGCCGCTGAGCTTCACAAAAGGGATATGAAGCTTATCAAGGATTATGTTACCAACCATTGGGGGTTGCAGCACTGGATCATTCAGGACCTTCCGGAGTACGACTGGATACACCAGTTTCCCGGTTACGGACAAACCAATTACCGCATGACCACGCAGATGGACCCTCATGCCTCTCAGATCGATACCCGGTATAATGAAGATGGGTGGTTCGTGAAAAGTATGCCTGACCTGAATCAGCGAAACCCCAAGGTGCTTAACTACCTGGTGCAAAATGCGATCTGGTGGGTGGAGTATGCGGATCTGGACGGATTCCGGGTTGACACCTATTCTTATGGAAATAAAGAGGGGATGGCTGCATGGACCAAGGCCGTTATGGATGAATACCCCAACTTTAATATCGTAGGCGAGGTCTGGATGCACGATCAGGCACAGAACGCTTACTGGCAAAAGGACAGTAAGCTGGGGGCTATCCAGAATTTTAATTCCCATCTGCCCTCGGTAATGGACTTCACCCTCCATAATGCCATCACAGAGGCGTTTGGAGAAGAGGCCGCATGGAACAAAGGAATGATCAGGGTGTATGAGAATTTTGTGAATGATTTTCTGTATCCTGATATCAATAATATCCTTGTCTTTGCTGAAAATCACGATACCATGCGTATCAATGAGCTGTATCCTGAATTCGAGGATTACAATCTTATTATGACACTGCTGGCCACGACCAGGGGTATACCCCAGATCTACTATGGCAGCGAGATCGGCATGATGGGCGATAAGGCCAAAGGGGATGCCGATATCAGAAGAGATTTCCCCGGGGGCTGGGCAGGAGATAAGAATAATGCGTTTACCCCTGATACCAGGAAGGGGAAACAATCGGCTTACCTTTTCTTCAGCCAGGTACTATTTAACTGGCGAAAGACCGCAGAGGCCGTTCACAAAGGCGAAATGATCCATTTTGTGCCCTGGGAGGACGTTTATGTGTACTTCAGAATCTATAATGAAGAAAAGGTCATGGTTATTCTCAATAACAATCCTGATGTGGTCAGACTTGACTTTGACAGGTTTGCGGAGGTGATGAAGAGGGCGACAGTTGGGGAGGAGGTCCTTACCGGATCTACCGTGGATCTTACTGAAGGCTATCTCATGTTAAAAGGGAAAACCCCCATGATCCTGGAATTAAAGTAAAAGACTTTTATGAGGAATTTATATACACTGTTTAGCGGGGTTCTGGCTGGTCTGGTCATGACCCATTGTGCCCCGGCAGCGGAAGAACATAAGTATTCGGTGATCGAATCCCTGGCTACGCCGGTTTACCTCTCTCCGGAGAATAATGTGATCGTGATGCAGGATTATTTCACCAGCCCGGGTGAAATTGACTCTGTTGCTGCTAACAAGGGGTATGATCTGCGATGGAATGAGGCGCACTCCGCACTCACGGTAACGGAAGCAAAAGGGATGCATCCGGTAGCGAACCTCAGGGTCTATACCAGGGGAGGAGTGGTCAATGATATTCCGGTATTTAAAAGTACAGCCACCGAGGTGAACTTTACCTTTGAAGACCCGGAAAAGACCTATGAACAGGTTATGGTAAAAGGCGCATTTAACGGATGGGTTCCGGAACGTTCCCCCATGACCTGGAAGGATGGAAGCTGGCAATATAAAGCGGTATTTTATCCCGGAGATCACCAGTATCTTTTTGTAGCCGACGGGCAGGAAATGACCGATCCGGGGAATGCCAACCGGCAGCCTAATGGTTTCGGAGGATTTAACTCTATCCTTACCGTTGGCAATGGAGCCACCGGGGGCCTGGTGGGATTTTCAAACCTGACAGGAAAGCAGCTTACCCTGAGAGCCGATAAACCTCTGGAGGGGGTGTTGGTCTACCTGGATAACCAGCTCATTTCTGAAGACCGGGTAACTGTCGGAGACAAGGAGGTGCTGATCCAATTGCCTGAACATACCCGGGAGGGCAGGAGTTTTTTAAGGGTGTATCCCTATGATCAAAACGGGTTGACAAACGATATGCTCATACCCCTTGCGAACGGGCAGGTGGTTACCAATACCGAAGACCTTAGCCGGACCGATTTTCATACCCAGGTCATGTACTTTCTGATGGTAGACCGATTTCGCGACGGAGATCCTTCCAATACCAGGAAGGTGGATAATGACACTATTTTGCCCATTGCCAATTATTTCGGCGGCGACCTTCAGGGGGTAGTAGACAAGATCGATGATGGATATTTCCGGGAGCTGGGTATTAATACCATTTGGTTATCGCCCATCACCCAGAATACGGAAGGGGCCTACGGATTGTGGAAGGAGCCTTATACACGGTTTTCCGGCTATCACGGGTACTGGCCGGTTTCGAATACCAGGATCGATTACCGGTTTGGAAACGAAGCCGTGTTAAAAGAACTGATTGCCAAGGCCCATGAAAACGGAATGAATGTGATCCTGGATTATGTGGCCAATCATGTACACAAAGAGCATCCCCTCTATAAGGAACACCCGGAATGGGCGACCTCCCTTTACCTGCCGGATGGTTCGATGAATACGGAGAGGTGGGACGACCACCGTCTTACCACCTGGTTTGATACGCATTTACCCACTCTTGATTTTTCACAGCCTGAAGTAGTGGAAAAAATGACCGACTCTGCTGCCTACTGGGTGACGAATTTTGAGCTCGACGGATTTCGTCACGATGCTACCAAACATATTCAGGAGAATTTCTGGCGTACCCTAACCCATAAGGTAAGAAGCCGTGTGGACAGGCCGATCTACCAGATCGGGGAGACCTACGGAAGCTATGACCTGATCCGGAGTTATGTGAACACAGGGATGCTGGATGCCCAGTTCGATTTTAATCTTTACGACGCCTCGGTAGCGGCATTTGCAAAAGATGATTCTTCTTTCGGAGCCCTGGCAAGGGCGGTGGAACAGGGTATGGAGTATTTCGGAAGTCACCATTTGATGGGGAATATCACCGGAAACCAGGACCGGGCCAGGTTTATTAGCTACGCCTCTGGGGATGTGCGCTTCGATGAAGATGCTAAAGCCGCAGGTTGGACCCGGGATATCGAAATCTCCGACTCGACAGCTTTTAAAAGGCTGGAGATGTTACATGCCTTTAACCTGGTAATTCCCGGAGTACCTTGTATTTATTACGGGGATGAATACGGAGTGCCCGGAGGTAATGATCCGGACAACCGCCGCCAGATGAAATTTAAAGGTTTAAGCGATAAAGAAGCTGCCCTCAGGGCTACGGTTAGTGACCTGGTGAAGATGCGCACCGGGAACATGGCATTGCTTTACGGAACCACAGAATTAAGCCTGCCTCAGGACCGGGTTATGGCGATAAAAAGATCTTATCTTAAAGATGAGGTAACGGTGATCTTTAATAAAACGGATAAGGAATTCTCGGGAGAGGTGTTCGGAAAAACCGTTTCGGTGCCTCCTCATGACTACAGCATTATAATTAAGAATTAACATGAAGAAACGTATAATACCCGTGGTAATGGGTGTGGTTCTTGGTCTGGGCGGATGCCGCCAAGCTGCCCCGGAATCGCAGGAAAAGCAGGAAGAACCTATGAAACCTGAACGACAAAAGGAAGTGGTTTACCAGGTGTTTACCCGGTTATTCGGCAATACCAATACCCGTAATAAGCCGTGGGGAACCATTGAAGAAAACGGAGTTGGAAAATTCAACGATTTTACAGACAAAGCCCTTCAGGAAATCCGGGATCTCGGGGCCACCTATATCTGGTATACAGGAGTGCCTCACCATGCAGTGATCACCGATTATACCACCTACGATATCTCCAATGACGATCCGGATGTGGTTAAGGGCAGGGCCGGATCGCCGTATGCGGTTAAAGACTATTACAATGTGAACCCGGACCTGGCGGAGGATCCCGAAAACCGGCTGCAAGAATTTAAGGAGCTTATCGACCGTACCCATAAGAACGGCTTAAAACTTCTTATCGATATTGTACCAAACCATGTGGCCCGGAGTTATGAGGGAAAAACCAATCCTGAGGGGGTCAGGGACTTCGGGGCCGATGACGATGTGTCGGTAGCCTATTCCAGGGATAATAATTTTTATTATATCCCCGGCGAATCCTTCGAAGTGCCTCAGTGGGAAAACGGGTACCAGCCTCTGGGGGGAGAAGCGCACCCCATGGCCGACGGAAAATTTGATGAAAATCCAGCCAAATGGACCGGGAACGGATCAAGGAAGACTCAGCCATCTATGAATGACTGGTATGAAACCGTAAAGATCAATTACGGGGTAACTCCGGAAGGGGTTAAGGATTTCGATACCCTTCCGGAAGGATTTGACCGTAAGGGATACCAGGAACACTTTGCGTTCTGGCAAGATAAGTCTGTTCCTGATTCCTGGAAGAAATTCCGGGATATAGCCTTGTATTGGACAAAGATGGGGGTAGACGGGTTCCGGTTTGATATGGCGGAAATGGTTCCGGTGGAATTCTGGAGTTACCTGAACTCTCAGATTAAAACGGAAAATCCCGACGCCTTCCTCCTTGCGGAAGTATACCAGCCCGCGCTCTACCGGGATTATATCCGTCTTGGAAAAATGGATTACCTCTACGACAAGGTCGAACTTTATGATACCCTGAAGAATATCCTGCAGGACAGGGGACTCACCAGGAATATTCCCGCCATACAGGAGGGACTTAAAGATATCGAGCATCATATGCTGCATTTCCTTGAGAACCATGATGAGCAGCGTATCGCCAGCCCGGATTTTGCAGGAAGCGCCCAAAAAGGGAAGCCTGCCATGGTGGTGTCGGCACTTATCAGTACGTCTCCCACCATGATCTATTTCGGACAGGAAGTAGGGGAACCCGGAGCTGAAGATGCCGGATTCGGAGATCCAACCAGGACCTCCATCTTCGATTATGTGGGCGTACCTCACCATCAGCGCTGGGTGAATGAAGGCGCTTATGACGGGGGGCAATTGTCTGAAGAAGAGCGAGGGCTCAGGGATTTTTATAAACGACTGCTCAATATCAGTACGGATTATCCTGCCTTTACCGGGGCCTATCAGGACCTGCACCTTTTTAACCTGGAAAAACATGACCTGGGATATGATGACGGGCTCTATAGCTTCGCGCGTTGGACAGAAGATCAGCAAATGATTGTCGTAAGTAATTTTGATGCAAACCAAACTAAGGAATTTGTCCTCAGGATACCCGAAGAACTGGCCCGGTCATGGGACGTTCTCGAAAAGTCCTCAGGACCGGTAATTGCCAGAGATGTACTGAATGGAAGGAATTCGGTGCTACAGGCAGAAGGAGGCTCAGTCTCCATAAAGATGATCCTTCCGCCTTTAGGCTCTGCGGTTTTTGAAATTCAATAAAAGAATTGGAATTTAAGTTGGGAAAAGGAAGGCTGCGGCCTTCCTTTTTGTTTTAAAGAATATCTTTTGATTTTTAAGTTTTTTGTATGTGTCGCATTCTCTTTTCGCCCTTCAGGATGCTACGGTAGATAGCGCCCGTTTAGCCAACGCACCGGAAAGGAAGACGCTCCACGGGTGAAGGTCCTTTGATGGTTATCCGAACTTTTCAGAAGGGAATTTATGTAATAAAAGCCTTATCAATATTCAGGAAATTTTCTTTATTTTAGTAGTTGTAAATCAGTTTGTTAAGGATGGAGGTATATGCGATTCCATGCACTTTTAAATGATAACAATTTTTTAATCTATGGGGTATTTTAAGGTGTTGAAAATTAGCGTTTTGTTGCTTATTTTTGCCGCCATTTTTACAACTAAGCCTATGATAATTGGACACCGGGGTGTCAAGGGTCATGTTGCCGAAAACACCATGGCATCTATAGAAAAGGCCCTTGAGTTTGGGGTGGATGGAATTGAGATTGATGTGTTCCGAATTAAAAGCGGGGAGATCGTGGTTTTTCACGATGAAAAGCTGAGGCGCCTTACCGGGGCCAACGGGATGATCGAAGACCAGACCCTGGAGCAGGTTCGTAAATTAAGGGTAAAGGGCCGATATCCCATTCCAACCCTGGAAGAGGTTTTGCAGCGACTTGATGGAAAGGTTTTGCTGAATATCGAGTTGAAGGGCGAGGGAACTGCCGGACCGGTTTTTGATCTGCTTACCGCTTTTTACAGGCAAAGCAACTGGAGCCGCGATAAGATCCTGATCTCAAGCTTTAACTGGAAAGAGCTGGACACCTACAGAGCGCTGGATCCTGAGATGGCCATTGGGGTGCTTACTGAAAACGATCTTGGAGTTGCCATTGAAAAAGGAAAAACACTCGGTGCTTTATCGATCAATGCAGACCATCACCTGTTAAATGAGCAGTCGGTTAAACAGATCAGGGAAGCTGGACTCCAGGTATGGTGCTGGACGGCAAACAGGCTCCCGGATTTGGAACGCATGTTCGAACTGGAGGTAGATGCAATTATTACAGATTATCCGGACCGGGTAATGGATTAAAACCAACAAACATGACCTACGATGTGATCATAGCAGGGGGAGGGGCTGCAGGATTTTTTGCAGCCATCCAGATTGCCCAACAAGATCCTTCCTTACATCTTGTGATCCTGGAGAAGGGGAAGGATGTATTGAACAAGGTCAGAATTTCCGGTGGCGGACGCTGCAATGTTACCCATGCCGAATTTATCCCGAACGAACTGGCCCGGAACTATCCCCGGGGCGAGCGGGAATTGAGAGGTCCGTTTCACACCTTTTGCAGTGGTGATACGGTAGACTTCTTTGAAAAAAGAGGGGTGCCCCTCAAAACCGAAGAGGACGGAAGAATGTTCCCGGTTTCTGATTCTTCAGAATCGATCATCAATTGTTTCCGGGAAGAGTGCCGGAAACTCGGGATAGAGGTGATCACCAATTGTGGGGTCAACCAGGTCCTGGAGTTCGAAAAGTACTGGGAACTCGATACCGCCGGTGGCACCTTCAGAAGTCGTAAACTCCTGCTTGCCACAGGCAGCAGTCAAAAGGTGTGGCGTATGCTGAGCAAAATGGGGATTACCATTGTAGATCCGGTGCCGTCTCTTTTCACCTTTAATATCAAAGACCCGAGAATTCAGGGGTTAATGGGATTGAGCTCGTTTGCCGGGGTCCGTATCCCGGAAGCGGCGATCGAGGCCGAAGGCCCCGTGCTTATAACACACTGGGGATTGAGCGGGCCGGCGATTCTTCGTTTATCGGCCTGGGGAGCAAGAGCCCTGAACGCCCTGAACTATCATTTCAAAATTCACGTGAACTGGATGTATCCTGAGAACAGGGAGAGCTGTCTTGAGTTGCTACGCGAAGAAATGGAAGCCAATCCAAAACGTACCGTTTTTCGCAGTAAGACCTTTGATCTGCCAAAAAGGTTATGGCAGTCCCTGGTGGAAGCCTCAGGTATAGACAGGAGCCTTAAGTGGGCCGATCTTTCCCGAAAACAAATGAACCGTCTTGTGGATGAACTTACCGATTGTGTCATGGATGTTCATGGGAAGAGTACCTTTAAGGAAGAGTTCGTGACCGCCGGAGGGATCGACCTGAAGGAGGTGGACTTTAAAACCTTTGAAAGCAGGAAATTCTCCGGGTTGTACTTTGCCGGGGAGATCCTGAATATCGATGCGATTACCGGAGGCTTTAATTTTCAGAATGCCTGGACGGGAGCTTATATCGCTGCAAAGGCTATTGCACAGGCTCCCTAGTTGAGTGCCCAGATGTTGTAATTGAGCACAGTGGCAAAACACACCCAGGCCAGATAAGGCACCATTAACCATGCTGCAGCCTTGCTAACCACCCGAAACCACTTTATAGTGAGAACGATAAGCACCAGCAGGGTGATGATGACCAGCAGGGCCCAGAAGGGCTGCTTAAACCCGAAGAACACGATACTCCATAGGGCGTTGAACATAAGTTGAAATCCGAAGTGATACAAAGCTGTCTGCACCCATTTATGGTAAAAACCACGTGCCCATACCAATCCTGCTGCCACCCCCATGGCGATATAGAGCGCTGTCCAAACCGGCGCAAAGATCCAGTTGGGCGGATTGAATGAAGGCTTGTTCAGGGTGGTATACCAGGTGTCTACCGAGCTTTGGGTAGCGTAGCCTGAGAGAAAGCCTACCAGGAGGCAAGCGGCAACGGCGATGAGTATGCGGGTAACAGTTTTTGACATAGGTGATGGGTGTGATCACTAAAATAATCAAATATTTGATATCTGCCGGATGGGAATTGGGGTGTCCAAAGCGGTTTTTCGAAATCTCACATCGCTTCCCCGCTTCCCTGCTTCCCTGCTTCCCTGTTCCCCCGTATCCCTGTATGCCTTTATCCCCGCCTCCCGCCTCCCCGTTTCCCCGTTTCCCCGCCTCCCCGTATCCCCGCTATCCGGCATCCCGGAATTTCATCTATATTTGCACAAACCTCAATCCAACAGTATGGTAAATGACTTTATTTCCGGCCTTCCGGAAGCATTTCCTGAATCCTATGAATGTACCTGGAAGTCCCCCAGTAATATTGCCCTTGTAAAATATTGGGGGAAAAGAGAGGGACAGATCCCTGCCAATCCATCCATCAGTTTTACCCTTGACCACTGTGCCACGACAACAACCGTGAAATTCAAGGCTAAACCGGACAAGGGATTTGATTTTCAGTTACTGTTAGAAGGAAGTCCACAACCGTCATTTCACCCCAAGATTGGAAAGTTCCTGGAGCGAATTGCATCCTATATGCCATTTTTAGAATCCTATTCCATGGATATTAATACTTCCAACAGTTTTCCTCATTCCAGTGGAATTGCATCTTCTGCAAGTGGGATGAGTGCACTGGCCCTGTGTTTGATGAGCCTGGAAAAATTCCTGTTCCCGGAAATGGATGATGCATATTTTTGGAGAAAGGCCTCCTTTCTGGCACGCCTGGGATCGGGAAGTGCATGCAGAAGTTTGGAAGGTCCTCTGGTAAGCTGGGGCGAACATCGGAATATCCCTGTGAGCTCAGACCTGTACGGAACTCCGTACCGTGGCGGGATGCATCCCGTGTTTTCCGGATATCAGGATACCATCCTGCTGGTCGATAAGGGGCAGAAACAGGTGAGCAGCACTGTGGGACATGGATTGATGCACGGTCACCCTTTTGCAGATGCGCGGTTTAGCCAGGCGCATCATAACCTGGACGAACTTATGAAGGTGCTTACGGCCGGGGATCAGGACGGATTTATTAGGATCGTGGAAAGCGAAGCCCTTACCCTTCACGCCATGATGATGAGTTCACAACCATATTTTATTCTTATGAAACCCAATACCCTGGAGATCATAAACAGGATCTGGAAATTCAGGGAAGAGAACACCTCAAAACTCTGTTTTACCCTGGACGCAGGGGCCAATGTCCACCTGTTGTACCCCGCTTCAGAAAAAGAGGAGGTTCTGAAATTTATTGAGGCAGAGTTGGTTGGTTATTGTGAGCATGGTCAGTATATTTGCGACCGGGTTGGAACAGGAGCCAAACAGCTGTAAGCTGCAGGTTTAGGTTGTTCCGGAGCCGGGTTCAGCTACCTTTTTAAGGGTATTTTTGAATTGCTTATTGATATTGATTATATTTAACTAATGGGAAAAGCTCAAACCCATCAAAATTTGAGTTAAAAATGCTATGAAAGGGCCATTATTCTATTCCAAAATATTGTTGTTTGGAGAGTATGGGATTATTAAAGATTCCAAAGGTCTCTCTATACCCTATAATTTTTATAACGGTGCGTTGAAGGTGGATGAGCAGTTGGATGAGCTTGCAGCAAAGTCCAATGCCGGATTAAAGCGATTTGCCGATTATCTGGATACCCTTCAGCACGATAAACCGGAACTCGTTTCTTTCGACCTCGGTCGGATGAGGGCCGATATTTCCCGCGGGATGTACTTCGACAGCAGTATTCCCCAGGGATATGGCGTAGGAAGCAGTGGTGCCCTGGTGGCGGCCATTTACGATAAATACGCTGAAGATAAGATCACGGTACTGGAAAACCTGACCCGGGATAAGCTGATCACCCTGAAGACTATTTTTGGAGAAATGGAAAGTTTCTTTCACGGGAAGTCTTCCGGGCTGGATCCTTTAAACAGTTATTTGAGCCTGCCTATCCTGATCAACAGCAAGGATAATATTGAACCTACGGGAATTCCATCCCAGACCCTGAACGGGAAAGGAGCTGTTTTTTTGCTGGATAGCGGGATCGTAGGGGAAACCGCTCCTATGGTACAGATCTTTATGGAGAATATGAAGCAGGAAGGGTTTCGCAAAATGATCAAGGATCAATTTGTGAAACATACCGATGCCTGTGTAGAAGACTTTCTGAAAGGGGATGTGAATTCCTTGTTCAGCAATATCAAAAAACTTTCTCACGTAGTTCTGGATCACTTTAAGCCCATGATCCCGGCCCAGTTTCACAACTTGTGGGAGCAGGGTATCAAAACCAACGACTACTATCTTAAATTATGTGGTTCCGGAGGTGGCGGTTACATTTTAGGTTTTACGGAGGATATCGAAAAGGCGAGAAAAGCTCTCAAAGATTACAACCTGGAAGTGGTATACCACTTTTAAAACCTGATCGCCCTTAATGTTTACCCGGAAACAACGTACCCTACTGGTAAAACTGCTGAGCTTGTTTTCGGTGGTCAGGGGATATAATGTTTTGGTGGTAGTACTTGCTCAGTACCTTGCTTCTGTTTACATCCTGTCTCCTGATATTCCTGCAAAAGAGGTGTTGTTTGATCCTAATCTCCTGGCGCTGGTCATGGCCTCGGCTCTTGCTATAGCCTCGGGGTATATCATAAACAACTTTTACGATGCAGAAAAAGACCTGATCAACAGGCCCCGGAAGTCCTTTCTCGACCGGCAGGTAAGTCAGCGTTTTAAACTGACCACCTATTTCATCCTTAATTTCCTCTCCGTAATCTGTGCCAGTTACGTTTCCTTTTCGGCGGTATTGTTCTTTTCGGCCTACATTTTCGGGATCTGGTTCTATTCCCATAAATTAAAAAGGGTGGCTCTTCTCGGGAATCTGGTTTCTGCTATGCTGGCCATTACTCCCTTCTTTGCGGTTTTTATCTATTATATGAACTTTGACCTGGTCATCTTTGTCCATGCCCTGTTTCTTTTCCTGCTGATTCTGATCAGGGAAATGGTAAAGGACCTGGAAAACATGAAGGGCGACCTCGTGTATCAGTACAAAACCGTACCGGTGATCTATGGGGAAAGAACTTCCAAGTTTATCATAAGCCTTTTGGTAGGGCTTACCCTCCTGCCTTCCTGGTTGCTCATCCGGCAGTTTGAGATCGGGCATATGTATTACTTTTTCTATGCCTGTGTGATTGTGTTAATGGCCTTTCTTATCATGCTGTGGAGGTCAGAGTCCAGGGTACAATACCTGATGCTTCACAACATTCTCAAATTCATCATTGTATTAGGGGTTTTCAGTATTCTTCTCATTGATGTGGGACTGGTATTAAATCGCTTCAGGTGAGTTTATTGCGCTGTTTCGGGAGATTTTTGACTTCCTGTAACCGCCGGATCTAATTGCTTCTCTAATTATTCTTATGTTGGTGTTGTTTCGCATATCTTTGTAAAAATTTTTTAACGAAATGAGCAGACAGCAAAAGGGCGGAAATGAAAAATCTTCAGGACGCCAGGGTGGTCATAAAGGCCGGTTTTCCGGGCGCCAGGGAGGCAGGATGAATAAGTCGGCATCCGGCAGGGGAAATGCTCCTTTGAAGAACCAGCCACAAAATAAATCCCAGCAGCTCGCATCTAATGAAATGCGCCTCAATAAATATATTTCCAATAGTGGGATCTGTTCCCGAAGAGAGGCCGATATCTACATACAGTCGGGTAATGTGCAGGTTAATGGGGAAGTGATTACTGAGATGGGATTCAAGGTAAATCCTGAAAAGGACCAGGTGAAGTTTGATGGTAGGCTGATCAAGGCAGAGCGCAAGGAGTATATCTTACTGAATAAGCCCAAAGGATTCTCTGCTTCCCCAGACGATAAGGGAAAGGCAACCGTATATGACCTGGTTAAAAAAGCCTCTTCCTCCCGCACGGAGGCCATAGGAAGGCTGGGCAGAGGTGCCACCGGACTTTTACTATTTACCAACGACGGAGATCTTACCAAGAGACTCAATAATCCGCGGACCCAATTGCGTCAGATCTACCATATTGGACTGGATAAGCCGCTTAAGGAAAAAGACCTCGAAAAAATTGCGAAAGGAGTCAGGCTGGAAGATGGTCCGGTAGAGGTGGAAGAGGTTACCTACACCGATGCCGGGAATAAAAGAGAGATCGGACTTAAGATGTTCGGGAGTAAGGATGGCGTGGTAAAGCGGATCTTTGAACACCTGGGGTATAATATAGTAATGCTGGACAGGGTGGTTTTTGCCGGTCTTACCAAAAAAGATATCCCCCGTGGTACCTGGCGTAAACTCTCCAAGCAGGAAGTGATCAACCTGAAAATGCTTTGATCTTTCTTTTCAGGATCATTTCTCTTATAAACATAAAATAGACCAGGCCGTATTGTATAATAAGCAATACGGCCGATTCTTTATAGGGGTCCAGGCTATAGGCGAAATAACTTAGAATAACCAGGGCAGTCCAAACCAACACATACCTTTTATCGATGAGCAGGGAGAGTACCAGGGGTGTGGTAAGGTACCAGGGATGTACCGTTGTGGATATAAACAGGTAGATGGTAATGGCCCAGGTCATAGCCGTTATAAGGCCCTGAGGCGTTTTGTTTTCCCTTCTGAAACAAAGGATTAAAACGCTGATCAGGGTAAGCAGAGGGATCCAGGGCGCTATACTCCCAATAATATTGTACCCTTTATTCCAGTACCCCACCTCCCTTACCAGGTAGTACAGGCTGGCATTGAACTCAAAGGTGGAGAACCACAGGCCTACGGAAGCTGTAAAATGTGAAAGGTTCTCGGAGGAAAAGAAAGGTGAAAAGCTCAGTCCGAAAACCGCCAGGGAGACCACACCAAAAGACAGCGAACGCAGGAATTCTTTTCTTGCGGGGAGGAAACTTCCCCGGGTAAGGTACATCATAAGCAGGGGCAGAAAGATCAGGGGGATCAGCTTTACCGAAATGGACAGGCCTGTCATCACTGCTGCACCGGTATACCTTTGGGAAAACAGCAGCCATAACCCCCAAAGAAAGAAGCACATCATGACACCCTCAAAGTGTAGATTGCCATTGATCTCAAGGATGATAAAGGGGTTGAGAAAATACAGCAGGATAAGTGACTTCGGTTTTTTAAGAAGCCTCAGTAATTTTTTCCCGAAATATACCACACCCAGGTCTCCCAGGAGCATCACCAGTTTAAGGACCGCCACCTTTCCCATAAGCGTGGTCCCTCCCAGAAGGGCGGCAACCAGGAAAAAAAATTGATTTACAGGTGGATAATTGCTGTAGTGCGAGGCGCTTAGCATTCCCATTCCCTCATAAAGTCTGTTTGCAAAGGGTATGTTATGCTTTTGGGTCTCTATAAGTTCTGTGGGTGTATGCAGGTAGGGGTTTATACCGCTTAGCATGAGCTCTCCATCCCAGATAAAGCGGTAAAAGTCCTGGGAGAGATTCGGCAGAGAAAACAACAGGAGTATCCTGAACAGGATCCCGGCAAGCATCATGCCCTTGAAATAGTCCCTGCCGATGTTCCAGGAAAAAAGGAATAAAGCAAAGAGGGCGAAGTATATACTACACAGGTTAAGGAATTCACTTCGTTCCAGGTGATATCCGAAAAAGGAGTACAGTACCAGGCTAATTATTGCTGCTGCATACAGGAGGAGGTGATTGGCCTGGAAAAAGCGTTTCATTTACCGGAGGTTATGGAGTTTAGGCATACATACCCGAAACCGTAAGCCAGCATTCCCATAAACATCATAAAAGCATAGTCCTTAAGCCACCATGCCATAGTAAATCCACAGATGAAATAAAGGGTTAAAAAACACTCGAGGAAACTGTTGGCCGACAATTTCCGGTTCAGGTATTTATTGGTGACGTTCTTGCCTGAGAATTCCCCGATATTAAACTTGGGGGTTCTTATGAATTCGCTTTTAATACCCAGATGGCCTTCGATCACGGCGAAGCTGTTGTGCAGGGAAAAGCCCAGCGCGATGGCGAAAAAGGTGAAGAACATAGGGATAAAAGAGAGGAAACCACCGAGGCCGCCTTTTTGGATGTTTTTATAGGTAAACCAATAGCAGATAAACAGGATCACAGTACTTACCATAAAAATATTGCTGCCTTTGAACCAGATCCCGAGCTCCGGGATATGATTTTTTGCCAGCATGACCGGTAAGCTCAGTACTGCGGCAATAAAGGCGAAAAGAAACATAGAACTGTTAAGCAGGTGCACAATCCCGTGTAACCGGGTAGTAAAACTCAGGTTTGGGGTTTTAAGCAACCGGTGGACCGATTTCCTGAAATTTTCCGCTCCTCCCTTATTCCATCGGAATTGCTGGGAACGGGCTGCGGAAATGATAATGGGCAGTTCGGCCGGGGTTTCCACATGTTCCAGGTATTTGAACTTCCAGTTTTTTAGCTGAGCCCGGTAGCTCAGGTCCAGGTCTTCTGTGAGGGTATCGCCCTCCCAGTTCCCGGCATCCAGGATACAGGCTTTTCTCCAGACCCCCGCAGTACCATTAAAATTGATAAAATGCCCGTTGGCATTTCGTCCGCCCTGTTCTATGGTGAAATGTGCATCCAGGGCAAAGGCCTGGATACGTGTGAGGGTCGAATAATTTCTGTTCAGGTGCCCCCAGCGGGTTTGCACGACCCCGATACCTGGATCTCTGAAATAGGGGATAGTTTGCCTGAGCCAGTCGCGTTCAGGCATGAAATCGGCATCAAAAATAGCGATGAACTCGCCACGGGCCGTTTTCAAACCTTCCTTCAGGGCTCCGGCCTTGAAGCCTTCCCTGTTGGTACGGTGGAGGTAATTAATGTTTAAACCCTGTTCCCGAAGCTCGGCTGTTTTTTTCTGTAACAGGGCGACGGTTTCATCGGTAGAATCGTCGAGAACCTGTATCTCCAGTTTGTTTTTCGGGTAGTCCAGTTGGGCGATGTTGTCCAGCAACCGCTCTACCACGTACATTTCGTTATAAATAGGAAGTTGAACCGTTACAAAGGGCACCTGGGTGGGATCAAAAGGATTAAACTTTGGGATGTGCTCTTTCTGTTCCCGGTGTCTGAGGTAGCTCACCAGCAGGTTGAGCTGGGCAAGGCTGTACAACAGGATAAGAAACAGGGCGGTTCCATAAATGAAAACTGCGATATGTGCTAAAATCCCTATCATTTTGTCAAACTGTATTTAAAGATCCATCCCAGGATCTTGTACCCTGCCATCAGGGTTCCCTTTACCGTTCCGGAAACCTTTGAAACTCCGATCCGGTTTCTGTATCGCACCGGCACTTCGGTGTACCGGACGTTTTTCTTCAGGGCCTTAAGTTGCATTTCTACCGTCCATCCGTATGTCTTGTCCTCCATTTGAAGCGACTTGAGCGTTTCATACCGTATGGCTCTGAAAGGGCCCAGGTCGGTAAAACGGGCGTCGTAAAACCAACGCATCAGGGTACAGGCCAACTGGTTCCCGAAGACCTGTTGTGGGGTCATGGCACCTTTCTCCCTGTGGGCGCTTACCCGGGATCCAATAACCATATCCATGGAGCCATTGAGGATAGGTTCGGTGAGCTCCGGCAATTGTTCGGGATAATCAGAATAGTCTCCGTCCAGAAAAACAATAATATCAGCTTTCTCCTCCGAGAATTCCACATGTTCCATGCCTCTCAGGCAGGCATAGCCATATCCTTTTCGTTCTTCCGTGAGCACTGTGGCTCCGGCAGCCTCAGCTGCCAGGGAGGTCTGGTCTGTAGAACCGTTGTTCACGACAATCACCTCGTTTACCATATCCGGAATATCCGTAATAACCTTACCAATAGATCGCTCTTCATTGTAGGCAGGTATGATTACCTTGATCACTGCCATAGCTTCGGGGTCGTTTTTTTAATGCTTCCTTTGCTCTTTTATCAGGTCCAGAAGGTCCAGGTCGTTTCCGGTTAACACGTCGTCACTGTTGATACGGCCTTCCAGCGGACCATTTTCCAGTTTTAGCACTCCGCGGGGGCAAACGGCACTGCAAATCCCGCATCCCACACAGGAGGCCCGCACGATATTTTGTCCTTTCTGGGCGTAGGCCCTTACATCGATACCCATTTCGCAATAGGTGGAACAGTTTCCACAACTAATACACTGACCGCCATTAGTGGTGATCCTGAAACGGGAAAAGAGGCGTTGCTGCAGGCCTAAAATAGCTGCCATAGGGCATCCGAACCTGCACCAGACGCGGTTGCCAAAGATAGGGTAAAATCCGGTTCCAATAACCCCGGAGAAGATGGCGCCGATGAGAAAGGCATACCAACTGCGAAGGGTTTCGGCCTGGAAAAGAAATACATTGCTCCCACTCAGGTAATGAATCGCAATAAGTCCTAAAACAATAGCGAGATAGCCGATGGCACCGTATTGGGCGTCTTTCTGAAGTTCTTCTTTTTTAAATTTCCAGATCAGGGCGAAGATCACTCCAAGAAATACGGCTACGGCTATAAGAAATACATCCTTATTCAGCCAGTATTTTTGGGCGTCATACCCGAGATAGGAATGTACAACGGCAGTGGTCATCAGTACTACAAATACCAGCACACTGTGCACCACCCAGCGCTCCACTTTCCAGGCAAAGAGGCTCTTATCCGAAAGATGTCTGAAGGGGTCTCCGGCGGTTTCTGCCAGGCCGCCACAGCCACATACCCAGCTGCAATACCACCGTTTGCCGTAGTAGTAGGTGAGGATGGGGGTGATGATGAATATCGAAATGATCCCGAAAATAAGCAGGGCAAGCCCTATATTTCCGGCATTGAGAAACTGATCTATACGGTATTGTTCGAAATTGTAATAATTAAGGGGCCAGATATTTTTCAGGTCATAGTAGGGCAGTGAGAAGTTGTCGGTATTGAGTCGCGCCATAAATTCCGGGATCAGGAAAGCGAAGGCGGTCTGAAAGAACATCACGCTCAGGGTTCTGATCTTCTCATACCTGTTGTGTCTGTATTTCCATAAAAACTTTATCCCAAAGGCCAAAATGGCAATGGTATAAAGTGTTCCGTATACGAACCACTGGCTGGCGGGGTTTCCACTGAGGGTTTTGCTCAAGGGGTCGAAAAAACCCACCACTCCTGTATTGTCTCCTTCTGCATTAAGCCCCAGGAATTGTGGGTAAAAGTAAAGGATCACGTAAAAAAAAGTAATGGCGATTCCGAGAAGCCACCCCCATAGTCCGCGATTGGTCAGGGCACTTGTCCAAACGCCATTATTTTTTATTCCCCCGGGCAGGCCCTTGTACTCCTCATAAGAGAAGAGTACGATGCTCAGGGTGAGTAATACCAGACTTGCTCCAAGCCACAGCGGTCTGTTGGGGAACTCAAAATTAAAAACGGCCAGGAACAGAATGCCAAGGGCGCAAACCCCGGTAAAGGCCCATATCTTTTGCAACAGGTTTACAGAGGCAGGTGGATTGGCTGAAAGTGACATTGAGGTTTTGGTTTCCATTTCTTGTTAATTGCGGCTGAGTTGTTGAGCTGTTTTTTCTTTGACCTGGTCTAAAAAGTCGGGGTAGAATTCGGGGTCGAATCCTGCCTCTTTTAAATTGGCGATCACTGTGCCCACCCTGGCATTACTCCGGAGCCAATGATCAAACTGGCGGTGTTGCAGGCGTATGCCCAGGGTGTTGATGCCCATAAATCTTTCTGTTTCCGGATGGTAGGCGATCCTGATCGCCCTTTGCTTTTCTTTATTTTCCCAATACAGGTGGTGTTCTGAGGCTGAGGTCCCCGGAGATACCATCCCATAGGTCTGGTATTCAATATCGAAGAACTTGGCCGAGTTAAACCAGGGCCCCGGGCGGTAGGGCGTAGGTTTCCGGCAAAGATGGTAAGCCAGGGTTTCCCCCATCATCCTTCCGGTATACCAGACAGCCTCTATCGGTCGCCGATCCTTCTGAGGCGACCGCAGTTGGGCGCAATCTCCTATGGCGTAAATGTTCTCAAAATTGGTCTGCAGGTATTCGTTTACCAGAATGCCCTTTTCCGTCTCGATCTCCGAGGATCTCAGAAAATCAATATTAGGTGAGACCCCGGCAGTGAGCCCGCAGAGATCACAGGGTATTTCTTCATCCTTGTCGGTTACCACTGCTCTTACCTTTCCCTGGTTATCGGGCAGGATCTCCTTCAGGGTGGTATCGAGCCTCAGGTCAATTCCGTGTTCCCTGATCTGGGTATTGATCATGGCCGATTCGCCTTCGGGAAGCACATTGTTCCAAAAGCTGTTTTCTCTCACCAGGAAGGTTACAGGAATCTCCCGGCTGTGCAGCATTTCTGCCAGTTCGATCCCGATGAGGCCTCCCCCTACGATCACGGCCCTTTTACATTGGCGGTTATCAGGGGCATAGGTTTCCAGCAGATCAAGGTCCTGTTTGGAATACAATCCCTGAACCCCCCTGAGATCCTGACCCGGCCAGCCGAATTTGTTGGGTTTTGAACCGGTGGCGATGATCAGGGTGTCAAATGCAGTAGCCCCTCCGTTCTCAAGAACAATGGTGTTTTGTGAGGGTAAAACCTCCGTGACCCGGTCCCTGACCAGGGAGATCCGGTTCTTCTCCCAGAACCAGTTCTCATAGGGCTGGGTATGTTCAAATTTCATATGGCCCATAAACACATACATCAGGGCGGTGCGGGAAAAGAAATAGTCGGTTTCTGAAGATATTACCGTGATATGATGATCGCTAAGCTTACGGATATGTCGGGCGGCTGTGATTCCCGCTATTCCGTTTCCTATGATTACAATATTCTTCATGAGTGAAGTGGTTACAGCAAAGTTGAGAGGCAAGATACTAACTTATCGTGTAACGGGAATTTTCGTTATGTGGTATTATTAAACTTCTTTGTATTTTGAATCGTCTAAATTCCTGATCAATGCGTCTTTACTTTTTCATGCTTGTCTCGGTTATGTTATGCTCCTGTGCTGCAGATCTTGCGGTCAGAGAGAAGATCCGCGGAGTGAGCTATGTGGCCCTGCGAGACAGTATTGGCCCGGAAGAGGTAGCGCCTTTGCTGGATATCCACGCCTCCCACGCTTCGGTGATGCCATATGGTTTTCTTCGGGATGAAAACAGTAATGCGATCATTTTTAATACCCCAAGGCAATGGTTTGGAGAGCGGGATGCGGGGGTGCGACAGTATGTGGAACAATTGCATCAGCAGGGAATCAGGGTCATGGTCAAGCCGCATTTATGGATCGGCAGGGGGTACTTTACCGGAGACCTGGTGATGGAGAAGGAGGTCGATTGGGAGGCGTTGGAGAATGCCTACCGGGAATTCATCCTGTTCTATGCAGTGCTTGCAGAAGAAGAGCAGGCGGAAATGTTTTGTGTGGGTACCGAATTGCACAGCTTTGCCAGGCAACGTCCGGATTTTTTCAGGAAACTTATCCGGGAGGTCAGAAAGGTGTACCACGGTAAGTTAACCTATGCAGAAAATTGGGACCAGTTTGATAAGATCGAATTCTGGGATGATCTTGACCTGATCGGGGTGGATGCCTATTTCCCGCTATCTGAAAGTAAAACCCCTGCGGTGGAAGAGCTTCGCGAACAATGGGACAGGCACAAGGAAGTGCTGGAAGACTGTGCGCTGAAGTTCGGGAAACCCATACTCTTTGCAGAATACGGCTATCGCAGTACCGACTTTAATGCAAAGGCTCCCTGGGACAGTTCTAGGGAATTGACGTCTGTAAATTTACAGGCCCAGGTCAATGCCATAAAAGCCATGGCAGAAGAGGTCTGGTTTGAAGATTGGTTTGCCGGTGGCTTTTTGTGGAAATGGTTCCCCTTTCACAAGAGGGCAGGCGGGGCAGAGGATAACCGGTTTACCATTCAGAATAAACCTGCCCAGCAGGTTGTGCGCGACCTGTATAAAAAAAGAGGCGAACCCTGAGGTACGCCTCTTTAAAAACAGGGTTGTAACCTGCTATTCCATAATACCGTCAACAATTCCGTATTCGAGAGACTCCTCTGCATTCATCCAGTAATCGCGGTTAAAGTCTTTCATGATCTTTTCCATAGATTGGCCGCAATTTTCGGCAAGGATCTTTGCTCCGATCTCCCGGGTCTTGATGATCTCCCTGGCCTGGATCTCTATATTGGAAGCCTGGCCCCGGGCACCACCGCTGGGCTGATGAATCATCACCCTGGCATAAGGGTATACGAACCGCCTTCCCTTTTCTCCGGCCGAAAGCAGGATAGATCCCATAGATGCAGCGAGTCCGGTACAAACGGTGGAAATAGGACTCTTGAGGGTTTTCATCGTGTCGTGTATCGCCATTCCGGAGGTAACATATCCTCCCGGGCTGTTGATGATGAGTTGGATCTCATCATGGTAAAGGGAGTCGAGGTACATCAAACGGTCGATCACGTGTTTCGCCGATTTGTCATCTACCTGTCCCCATAAAAATACCTTGCGCTGATCGAGCAAGGCCGCGTCTATTTTATCCTGGATTTTTTTCTCTGCCATGTTACATTTTTTATTGCTACTCAAATATAAATATTTTGTGATAAGCCTGCAGGCGATTTGCCTTAACAATTTTAAGGGATCCCCAATAAGTACGTTTTTTAGCTGTGCCTTTCCCGCAACCCTGCAGCATAACGGATATTGTTTTCTATCTTTAGGGACTGGCGTATCTGCATATAATGCCGGTATACCCATGAAACCCGGAAAATGCAACTCATGAACAACCTGGAAGCCACCGATTACATCAATTACGATCATCCGCTGATCGCGGACATCGTGTCTCCTTTCCAATCCTTGCCTGGTACACGGGAAAAGATCGCGGCGGTGTATCTGAAGGTTCGTGACGGGTGGCGCTACAATCCGTATGACATCAGTTTTCAAAAGGAGGATTTCAGGGCAAGTGCGATTGCGGGGAAGCAGGAGGGGCATTGTATCGATAAGGCTATTCTCATGGTCACCTTTTTAAGGGCATTGCATATCCCGGCCCGGATCCACCTTGCCAAGGTCACCAATCATCTCGCGGTGGAACGACTCATCGAACTTCTGGGGAGTCACGAACTGGCACCACATGGTATGGTGGATGTCTTTAACGGGAAAAAGTGGGTAAAGGCATCCCCCACCTTTAATAAGGAACTCTGCGATAAATTCGGGGTGGCTCCCCTGGAGTTTACCGGGGAGGAAGATGCGCTTCTACAGGCCTTCAACAAACAGGGAGATCAGTTCATGGAATACCTGGAAGATTACGGGCATTTCGAGGATGTTCCCTTTGAATTTATCATGAAGACTTTTACCGAGCAGTATCCTGAAATGTATACCAACTACAAAGATTCCGGCGGGATCCGGTTTTGAGAGATCTGTGAGGGTAAGAATACTTTTTTATGTTTATTACATTATTGCAACGCACGTTAGGATTTCAGGTCTTTAGATAATAAAGTCTTCTAGTTATGAAATCTGTTCTCGTGTTAGGCATTGCCCTGCTTGTATTCTTAAGGACTCCTGAAAATCTTTATTCTCAGATAGAAGAACGAATGCAGTCGCATACGGTATTTCTTTCTTCTGACTCCCTTATGGGCCGGGGATCCGGCAGTAAAGGGTTAGGGGTAGCGGCGGCCTATATTGCAGGAAAATTTAAAGAGATCGGTTTGGAGCCCTATGAAAAGGATGGGTACTACCAGAAATTTCGCATCCCCCATCAGGAAGTGCCCGAACAGAATGTGGTGGGTTATCTTCCGGGAAATTCCCCCAGCCAAAGGTCTGTAATTTTCACAGCACATTATGATGGCCTGGGGGTAGGGAAAAAAACAGCGACGGGAGATTCCATTTTCAACGGGGCCCGGGATAACGCGGCAGGGGTTGCAGCCCTGATAGAACTGGCCAGGATCTATTCAAATGGGGAGCCACCTCCTTTTAATATGGTCTTTATTGCTACTGCTGCAGAAGAATCCGGACTTCACGGAAGTCGCTATTATTTGAATCATCCAGTTTTTCCACGAGAAGAGATCATTATTTGCCTGAATATTGATGGATTTAATGTTTCAGGGCCTAGAAGTGACTTTTATATTTTTCCAAGGCAGGGAATTAATTTTCTGGAGCGAATGTGTGAAATCCTGGCAAATAAGGGGTGGGTGTATGCATCGCCCGATTGGATAGACAGTATGAATACGATGTTTGATACTGCGACCTTCCTGGAACGAGGTGTCCCGGCAATCACCCTCTGGCAGGGAGACCTGCTGCCTGATGGCACAAGGGCTGCTCCCATACCTTTTGGGCAGATTCACAGCGCTGAGGATGAAGTGACCGCGCTTTGGGACTGGACTGGAACCATGGGGCATTTACAGATGTACCGGGAATTAGGGGATTATTTTCTAAGGTTTCCTGATTCGCTGGAGGTTACAAAACCTGAACTTTTTAAAATCAATAAGGATGGGGAGTAGGATGGCATGTTTTTTAGAATTGCGCATTTTCCCTTCCGGAATCGGCAGTAAACAGAAATGACGAACGGTGTTTCCGCACAATGGCAGACAACCTGGATAAAGGGGTGTCAGTACTGAAGGCGGTAATGCTGAGGTCGGCATGGGGTACCCGCTCCCAAACGTCCGGAGTGTTTTCCCTTACCAGGTATAAGCCTGTTTTTTTTGGCAGGCGGGCGCTTTCCTTCAGGTGATTCAAAAATGTTTGCCCCTGGCCTGTGGTCTGGCCTTCCCTGAGTTCGGCGATCACATTGAGTCCAGACTTCCAGTTTTCCTCCAGCAGAAGTCCCATGAGTAAGGCCAGGTCGTTATTTCCCAATTCTCTTTTGGTTTCCCAGTCCTCCGGAATATCGCGTAACCACAGGTTGATCGTTTTCTCCAGCCCCAGGCCTACCTGGGCAAAGGGGATATAAAGCAGTACCCCTCTTTTTTCATGTACCTGGTGTTTAATGAGTTCTTCATAGGGTTTGAGATCCCTGATCCTGGAATCAATACGCAGGAATACCGAATTGGGTTTGAAATAGGCCGAGTCCAACGCCTGTATGCTGATCCGGATACTTTTTTCAAAAGTATCGCTCTCGATAAAGGAATAGGTGATCGAATCTCCCGATCGTTTCATCTTTTGAACGATAGGAGGGATTTCCTTTTTAAGGATTTCCAGGGCTCCACCGGTTCCAATACCAAGCACTTTCAGGGAACCCTTGGGATGGAAGATAGAGTAGAGCAATCGAAAGGACGAGCGCAATTCCCGGGGTTGTCTCACAGGGACCAACAGGTCCGGCTGCCATGAGCGGGGTTCATTTTGCTGGGAAAAGGAAACAGACCGTTCGGTTGCCCATTTGGCCAGGGCAGAAAACAATCCGCTCCGGGCATAACCTCCGGAATAGTTCAGGTGTTTTCTCATCAGGTAGGCATAGATAAAAAAAACCGTTATGATAGATAACAGGGAGAATACTGCATTTACTACAAACATCACAAAAAGGCAGGAAACACTGCCTAACAGCGGGATGATAATGGGGATGCTGAAGGTGGGCCTGAAGCTGGGCAAGGAAAGGCTTTGTTCGATAAGTACCACCAGGTTGATCATCATATAGGTGATCAGGAAGAATAGGGTGATCAGGGGAGCGATCAGGTTCAGCTCCCGGGTGAGCAGGGCAGCCAGCACAATGACTCCGGTAAGAAAAATGGCCGCAGCCGGTTCGCCTCTCTTATTTCTTTTTTTAAGCCTTTCAGAAAAGGGCAGGATGTTCTTTTGTGCAATAGCTTCCAGTACCCTGGGGGCTCCTATAAAGGAAGTGAGGGCCGAAGAAAACGTAGCGCCGGCAAGGCCGATAAGTACGATAAGGGGTATCCATGCATGATCGATAAAGAAGGTGTAATTCTCCACCAGTTCTTCGGCATTTCCCAAAAAGGCGGCCATGATACCCAAAACGATATATACAATGGTGGTTAACCCTACGGCCCAAAGGGTGCCTTTGGGAATACTTTTCCTGGGGTTCTTTAAATCTCCCGACATATTCAGACCGGCCATGATCCCGGTAACGGCGGGGAAGAATACGGCAAAGACCATCCAGAAATTTGCCCCTATGAGCTCGCCTTCCCGCGCCTGAACAAAATCGCCAATGATCTTCGGTTGCTGGTAATCGTCAGCAAGGAAAAAACCGATCACGATGGAGGATATCGCCAGGACGATAATGGCCAGGATAACGTATTGGATCTTAAATGCCAGTTTCGTACTGAAGAAGGCAATTGCAAATACTACTGCAAAGACGGCAATATCAACCAGGAGGGGTGGATG
The DNA here is from genome assembly GCF_020166515.1 of Robertkochia flava. GTDB lineage: Bacteria > Bacteroidota > Bacteroidia > Flavobacteriales > Flavobacteriaceae > Robertkochia > Robertkochia flava. The sequence continues at coordinate 191,887 of NZ_JAINZT010000008.1, forward strand.
GTCAGGGAAGATCCAGGTCCATCCTTCGCGGAAACCAAAAATATACATGGCTACGGCAATGGCCTGTGAAAGGTACAAGGGAATGCCGATACTCCCGCCGATCTCCAGGCCCAGAGATCGGGAAATGATGGAAAAAGCACCACCGAAACCTATGCGGATGTTGGAGATGATCGAAGAAAGGGATAAACTGGTTAACAGGGTGATCGAGACGGAGATCAGGATGATGAGCACGGCACCGCCTACCCCGGCATTTCCCACAACCCACGGGAGTCTCAGGAACAGAATGATGCCCAGGATGGTGAGCAGGGTAGGTATAAAAACTCCCTGTATGGTGTTGAATTTGTTATGCTTTTGTGGTTGTTCCACCGGTAGACGGTTTACAGTACTAATAAGTTACTCAATATTTTCGGGAATGCCTTCATTCCCTTATCTGAAGTCCGGTTTCGGGGTTGTATGGTATCGTTAAATCGGGTTTTAAGCGATGTTTTGATCGCGGTGTTGATGGTTTATTGTTAACTTTAATTCCACCTGAAAGCGGTACTAATTTCCTTACTATGGTAAAGTATATTTCCTTTGGTTTTATATTACTGATGAGCTCATGTATTCCATATGCACTGGCTCCAAATATCGATGGGAATAAACTGGTGAAAGCCAATCGCTTCAAAAGAGATCTGCCGAAGTTGAATGCGCTGGTGTTCGAAGATCCTTTTGACGCAGATGTATTCTTAAATTATTTACGGAATAAATACCCGGAACACCGGGGAGAGCACCTCGTAAATATCCCTTTTGAGATCGATGGTAAGGTGTATTATTTGTCGGGATTTGAACGGGAGCGGGCTACAAAGACCTTTAACCTCTTCCCTGTTCTTGTAGACGGTGTACTGGAAAGTAATGATATCGATCCGGTTCTGGAGGAGAATTACACCAGCAGGACAGGGAAATGGTATATCCTTTTAACTGTGACCGATGGAGAGGGCAAAGATTGTTTGTCTGAAAAGTATGCAGACCGACTTTTGGTGGCCAATTACCTGAGACTGCTCTATTATGATTACTTAAACCCTCTGAAGAACATGGAGGTACTGCAAAGATCTTCGGCTAAGTACTAAAGCCTTTTTGCCTGGTAAAATAAACAAATTAAGCCTTGCGAACGAATTCAGATTTCAGTCCCATGGCCCCAAAGCCATCGATCCTGCAGCTGATGTTATGATCGCCTTCCACCAGTTTGATATTTTTTACTTTGGTTCCTGCTTTGACTGGTCCCTTTGCCCCTTTTACAGGCAGGTCTTTGATCACGATCACCGCATCCCCGTCTTCCAGGCGGTTGCCATTTGAGTCCAGGATCACCAATTCATTTTCATCGGGCACGTCAGCGGGATCCCATTCGTATCCGCATTCCGGACAGGCGTACTGGTCTTGGGTCTTGAGATATCCGTAGGGAGACTCACATTGGGGACAGGGTTTCATTTCGTCAGACATGGCGGATTGTTTTTTGTATAATGAGGTTTTAAATAAGGGGAGATCAGGCAACCCTTATTTTTAGTTGTGCAAAGATATCAAATTTCAAAGCTACAAAGGTGCAAATGAGTAAAGTCGTGAAGTCGTAAAAGATGTAAAGTTATCATCTCCCAACTCAAACTCAAACTCAAACTCCAACTCAAACTCCAACTCAAACTCCAACCTACCGTGCTTCGCACAGGCAGGATTTCCTCCCGTGAGGGATGGCAAGCTCCAACTCCAACTCCAACTCCAACCTCACCCTCCAATCGTCAGACTCTCAAGGATATTCGAGGTCTCATTGCCTCCGGCTTTTTTAGCTCCGGCAATGGCATAAAGGGTGTTGCCAATTGATGCGCCGGCTAATCCATGTCTTGGGGTCAGCATATCAGGGCCTTTGTTCCACTCGTCCCTTTCCGGATCGTAGATCCAGCATTGGGGATATACCCCACCGCCATTATCAAAAAACTCCCCTCCGAAGGCATAGAGTTTTCCACCCACTGCTGCTGCGGCAAGGCCGCCCTGCGCCTGAGGCATGGGGGTGGCTGTATGCCATCGGTCTTCCCTGGGGTCATATACCTCCAGCGTGTTTGCATTTCCTCCGGAAACGGTGCGGCCCCCGGTAATATAGAGCCTGTTGTCAATCACTGCTCCCGCAGCACTATTACGCGCAGTGGGGGCCGGGGCAGCATTCTCCCAACGGTCGGAGTCGGGTAGATATACCAGGTGCCGAGCGGTATCAATATGATCATTCCAGGTGGCATTGGAGGTGCCTTTAGGAGTGCGCCCTCCAACTACATGGATCCGGTCTTGAAGAGAGGCAGCAACGGTTTCCCCGTGCGCTATCGGGGCATTGGCTCCCTGCTCCCAGAGGTTGTTCGCCTGATTAAATATCCAGGTCTGCTGCTGCATAACCCAGGTAGCATGGGCCCCTTTGGAAATAAAACCTCCAAGGCCATAGAGCTTACCGTCATGGGCTGCCAGCTGCAGGTGATGTCTTGGTTCCGGCAGGGGGGTGAGGGTATCCCACAGATCGGTTTCCGGGTTATAACTCAGGTGACCGTTGGAAACCTGTGCCTCTCCTGGGGTAAATATAAATCCACCCGCCATATGGATCTTACCCTGAAGCACGGCACAATAGATCTCCTGAACGCGGTAGGGAAGAGATGCTCTTTTCTGCCAACCTGTTAGGCTCAGGGAATGGGCTTTTAATGGATCCGGAAGAAGGGCTGTGAATGCAAAAGCCAATCCTGCCTGTTTAATAAAACGTCTTCTCGGAGCGTTATGATCATTCATGGGTATTGCTTTGAAGGTTATTCGATGTCTTGTGCAATAAGGTTTAGTATATGTTCCAATTCCTCCATCAGGGGCTGGTAATGGGCATTTTCTGTGGCTATTCCCGCAAGGATGAAAAAGATCAGGTTGTTCTCGAATGCCTTCGACCGATATAAATTTAAATTACTCTCCAGGGAAGCTTTATCATCGGGACCAGGCTTGTCTTCCCAAACTCCTGCCTGCGAAAGAATTACAGCCAGACTTTGTTCATTAGTGCGCACCATATCGAGCACATGGTCTCTTTGTTCCTTAAGTTCGGCTTCCTGTTTGGCAATATCCTCAAGGGTAGACAGCCAGTTAGTCAGGGCTTTTCGCAACTCTGGATCCGACAGGTCCCGGAGACTTCCGGAATTGATCATCTCCATGAGCAGCGAATTGTTAGGGTTAAAGGCAATGTCGTTGGAAAATGAACGGTAGATCAGTTTCGAGATCGCTTTTTCATCGGCAATACCGTCCGGATTCTTTACCAGGGTCAGGATCTCCCGGGCACCCAGGTAATTCTCCCGGTTTACCTTTAGCAGGGTTTCCAGTTTTTGTCTGCTGGTCTGGAATTCCTTTTGAAGGCCGTAAAGATAGATGGTTTCCTTTTCAGCGATCTTCTTTTTTTCCTGGGTATTATTGATGGCCAGGGCTATAAGGATACCGATCACGACCAGGATCACTTCGCCGATGGCATAAACCAGGTAATTCGTTAATTTTTTTTGGTCAAGCATTTGTTTGCGAAGGCTGCGTAAAATTTTTAACATGGTAGTCGTTTAAGGGTCTGGTGGAGCATAAAATTAAACTCCCGGCTTTTAAAAATACGCAATTGCATTTTTAACTATGGACAATTAAATTCCGGGAACAAACTTCGAAATTTTGAGGTCAGACTGACATCTCATAGGCCTGCTGGATCCACTGCTTTAATTCTGTATCGATATCTTTCAAATCGCTCACCCGAACCCGATGCGTGCACATGGTGCCAAAGGGCCCGGATTCTTCCAGGCGATCGGTAACGGGAATATCCTTGAGTTTGAATCCTAGGTCGATACGGGTTTTGGTGGCCGGCTTGATCAGCAGGAACTGGTGCTTTCTGATGATACTTACGCTGGTCTTTTTCGGGGTTACCGTTACGTCGTCTCCAAGGCCGGTTACGAACCCGATAAGGGCCTCATAAATGGGATATAAACCTTCCCTGCCCTTGTATTGGTATGCAATGAGATCGACTTCGTTGGGAGCTTGTTCATTGGACAGGGTAACGATGGTGTTGGCGAACCCATGAGTAACCCCGTGTTCTTCTTTAAGGAAGGTTACCGCTTCTGAATGTTTTTCAAAGGAATGATCTTTCAGGACCTTCTTCCATTCCTCTAAGGACCGGCCTGTTTTTTCAGGCATGTTATCGATCATGGCTTGCAGTGCTTTATTCATAGTGATGGCTTTTCCGGATTCAACAGGTTGGATAATTACTTAAAAGTAATGATAAACAGTTATTTATGAAAGTCCTCCGAACTTGCCGGAAGTCTTGAGATCCGGAGCTGTCCGTGGCACTTGTCTTTTCAAAGTTCATGCATTGTTGGGTTACACCATATAATTCCTAAATTTCCGGTCAAATATGATCTTTCGGTATGAAAAAATTGCGTTATCCTTTTCTCATCCTCTCCGGAGTGTTTCTTCTGATCTACCTGGTTGCTTTGCTTACCCTTCCTTCGAAACCCGACCTGGGAGCATTCGTTGAAAAAGCAGCTGCCTATAATGTGGAGATCCTCAGGGACAGCCTGGGCGTGCCGCATATTTACGGAAAAACCGATACCGATGTGGCATTTGGTATGGGCTATGCCCAAAGTGAGGACGATTTTGAGACCCTTCAGGATGTTTTGCTGGCTACCCGTGGAAGGATCGCCTCCAAATACGGATACACAGCTGCTAAAACAGACTATGTAGTTAATTTCATGGGGGTATGGGATGCGGTAGATTCGAAGTATGAGGAGGAGGTGCCCGATTCCGTAAAGACCATTGCCGAGGCCTTTGCCGATGGAATCAACCTGTACGCTGCCCAGCATCCCGGGATCTGGTCGCGCTTCCTGTTTCCCGTAACGGGAAGGGATGTGGTAGCAGGTTTTACCTTTAAGACGCCGATGTTCTATGGATTTGACAGTGCATTAGGGAAGATGATGGAGCCCCTGGAACCGTCAGGTATGGAAACCAATGGGGAAACGGCCTTAATGTGGAATAGTGAGGAAAAGGCACCTCTCGGGAGCCAGGGGATAGCCATTGCTCCCCACCGGTCGGAAGATGGATTCACCCGGTTGCTCGTAAATTCCCATCAGCCCCTCGATGGACCCGTGGCCTGGTATGAGGCCAGGTTGCATTCTGAAGAAGGCCTTAATATGGCCGGGGGAACCTTTCCGGGAGTGCCTGTAATTATTCATGGGCATAATGAACATCTTGGATGGGCCAATACCGTAAACAAGCCGGATCTGGTCGATTTTTATGAGATAGAAGTGAATCCTGAAAATGAGATGCAATATAAACTGGATGGGCAATGGGTGAATTTTCAGAAAAAGACCGCAGAGATATTGGTTAAGTTTCTCGGTCCGGTGCGATGGACCTTTGAGAAAGAGATCCTCATTTCGAAGCATGGACCCGTGCTGGAGACAGACCATGGCCTTTATGCCGTTAAATGGGCCGGAGCGGGAGAAGTGCGTACCCTGGAATTTATGTATCGAATAAATAAGGCAAAAAACCAGGAAGCCTTTGAGTCTGCCCTGGCTATGAATGCCATGCCCAGCATTAACTATATCTACGCAGATAAGGAGGGGAATATTGCCCATTATTACAACGGTATGTTTCCGGACCGACCGGAAGGGGAGGACTGGAATGCGGTGCTTCCGGGCGATCGTTCCGAGCTGATCTGGAAGGGGTATCTGCCCTTCGGGAAAATGCCTAAAACGGTGAACCCTGAGAGCGGACTGGTGTATAATGCCAATAACACTCCGTTCTCTTCTACAGACGGGGATGACGATCCGCAACCAGCCTCGTTTTCGGAAACCATGGGTTTGGAAACCAGGGAAACCAACCGATCTCTTCAGATCGAGGCCATCGCTTCCGGGGATAGTATAATTGGGGAAGAGGATCTGGTGGATCTGAAATACGATCTGCGGTATCATCCTGAATACCCTCCGGTAAAAAGACTGCAGTACTGGTTATCCCAGTCGGATATGGACGCAATGATGGCCCCTGCCTACCGGGCTGCCCTGGAGCAACTTCGCGGATGGGACCTGAGTACAGGTAAAAAAAATGAGACAGCAGCCCTGGCCTTGCTTACGCTGAAACCTCTTATTTCTGATGTGAACGCTCCCGATGAATTGCTGGTGGAAGCCTTCAAAAATGCGGTGGATGATCTTTTGCGTTTTTATGGCACTACTTCGATCGCCCTTGGCGACATTCAGAAATTACAGAGGGGAGAAAAGGAATTTCCCATTTCGGGAGGGCCGGATATTTTAAGGGCCGTATATACCGACGGACTCAACGAAGAGGGGGAAATGGTTGCAAAGGCAGGAGACGGGTATACGATGTTCGTGGCCTGGGACAGCACCGGACTCAAACAGTCCAGGGCAATTCATCAGTATGGTGCAGCCAAGGGACAGGAAGCTTCGCCTCATTACAATGACCAGATGAAGATGTTTACAGATCATGAGCTGCGCGATATTCCATTTACCCGCGAAGCCCTGGAGCAACAGGTGGAAGAAAGGTATCATCCGCTGGACAGGGAGTAGGGAGATGGAGTTTGAGTTTGAGCAAGGAGTTTGAGTTTGAGTTGGGAGATGGAGTTTGAGCAAGGAGTTTGAGTTGGAGAATGGGAATATGGTGGAAGTTGAAACTCCGTTTACTTCCATGGTTCCGGAAACTTCCGGAGGCGTTCATTTTAGCCTGGCCAGAGCACACCGGTTCCTGAACCCGGGCTTTCCTCAGGTGTTATACTTAAAGGTCACTCGTGGTATGTGCTACATCCCGGCAGCATTCGCACTTGCTGCATTCACAAACCTCACAGGGGCAATCGTACTTGCTGCAATCGCCGCAGTTGCATTTTTTGCAGTCGCAATTGGTACAGATACACTGACTCATAACTTTCTTTTTTTGACTTGGCTACAGGGTAGGGGTATATCAGGAGGTTAGGGAACTTCAAAGATAAGCAATAATGTGCAGGTGTAACAGTTCGGAGGTCTGGAAGTCTTTATATAAAATAAGCAGGAGGACGAAAGAAGGAAGATTGCAAATGATCAGCTTGATCTACCTTATATTTTCTTTTACCAACCTTTAAAGACATGCTATTCACCAGTCAATTTCTATACCTATGAAGAAGATTAAATTTCTATTAGCACTCGTATTGCTTCCCCTCGGAATTTGTGCTCAGGAGATTCCCGTTTTTGATGACTTACAGCTAAACGATTCGGTATCCGGCTGCAAAAAAATCCTTGAAGGCATTGCGGCTTCGGTGGAGATGATTACCCCGGAAACTGTACGTTTCCCGCTGGCCGAACACCGTGAGGATCACCTGGTATGTAAGCAGCTGAATACTTCATATGGAATGCTCGAAAGTGCGGTGTTTACCTTTGGAGACAACAGGCTGAAATATGTTGAAATCCGCGGGAATGTGGAGGAGGTGTTTATGAGCAGCCGGAAGGATACGGCCAGTTACTATATGGATTACGCAGTGTATCCGGATGCAGGATTGTTCGTTAACACCAAAGAAGAGGTGGCCTGGATCCTTACACCGGAGGCCATACACCTTAATTTATTTACATGGAATAATCCCTGTTTAAAGGACAGTCCTCAAGAAATTGAAGAGGTGGGGAACACAGGAATTCCGGAATTCTTAACAATGGGAGCCCCTTATGAGGACCTGAGGTCCGGGATGGAGGCTCACAGCGACTTTACCGTAAGGGAGGAATTGGATGGTTCTGATCCGAATGCTCAGTTTCAGGTAAATTGTTTCGGTGTGGATTACCTCGGATTTCCCCGTAAGGTGGAAGCCCGGTTTGGGGATAATAAACTTAATGTCGTCTGGATCCTTACCGGGAAGCAGGAAGAAGAACGGGTTCGCAAAGCCCTGCAGGAACAATTCGGTGATCCCGTGTACGTAAGCGAAGCCTGGGAGATCTATAATAACTGGCAGGTGGGGCTTCGTAAAGACAAGCCGGAGGTACTGCTTATGGAGCAGGAGATAGGATTGGCCTATAAGAAAAGTTATTTCGGACAATAAGGGCCTATGAGGTACATCGGGGCATTTTGGAAGGTGGTGCAACTCAAAATGCCCGTACAGTTTCTTCTTTTTCGATCTTATGAATACCAGGTCCTTTTCAGGTGCCTGGGTGTACCGTTTTTTAAAAACCCGGGCCTGCTAAACAAACCTGACCCCATATTTTCCGCAAATGGAGGCTACCTTTTCCAGGTCGGGTGGTCCGGGAGGTAAATCGCTGAGTTCTTTAAACATCTTTTCCAGTCCTGCCGGATAGATATCCAGGTGCATCACGGCATTGGATTCTCCCACGATCTTCCATCCGTGAGGAATACCCCTGGGCAGAAATATGGAATCGCCGGCTTTTAAGGTTTCTGTTTTCCCGTTGGCGGTGAACTCCACCGCTCCCTTGATCACTTTGAAGTACTCATCTTCGTTTTCATGCACATGCATGGGTAATTGCATCCCGGGTTGGTTGTCTTCGATCAGGGAGGTGAATTGTCCGTTGGTGTCTTCCCCGGTCAACAGAATGGTCTGCTGGTCCCCGATCACGTTGAGGTGCTGCCCGTCTGAAGGTCTTACAATTTTAACTTTCATTTTTTAAGTGGTTATACGATTTACGGTTATCCCGTTATGCGGTTACGCTGAGAAGAAGGATGAAAGCCCCGTAATCTATAATTCATAATCTATAATTCTTATTCCCTACCTGCTGTGTTGCCCACCGGCAGGATTTTCTCCCATGAGGGATGGCAAACTCTCCATTCTCAAACCTACCGTGCTTCGCACCGGCAGGCAAGCTCATCCTCAAACTCATCCTCAAACTCATCCTCAAACTCATCCTCAAACTCATCCTCAAACCCAAACTCAATTAATCCCCACCTTGCCTTCCACCGATTCAAAAAGTTTTGCCGAATCGAAACCGACGCCGCTTTTAAAGACCAGTTCCATGTTTCTGATATTGCGAATATCTTCTTCCAGGTCGCCATCGATCAGGATGAGATCGGCCCATTTGCCTTTTTCCAGGCTCCCTGTTCTGGAGGCCATATCCAGGTAAGCCGCCCCGTTAAGGGTAACGATCTTTATCGCATCGCCCAGCGGAAAACCGTGTTCCACCAGAATTTCGACCGTGCGCTGGTTGGCATAACCTGCAACGGTACGACCTGCACCTGTGGGATCTGTGCCAGCCATAAGATGTCCGCCCTTATCGTAAAAACGCTTTAACCAGGAGAGGTTCTTCCTGAACAGGACAACACTTGAAGAATCCCGGTTCTGCATCCGGTCGTATTGTTGTTTCACCCTTTCGAAGATCTGGGGGGCAAGTGCCTCATCGCCGCCTCCCGGAATGATCTCGTGGTTGGTATAGGGTTCCATGACCACCGGGGTGGTGGTTATCGCAGTTTTGTTTTTGATGAGGAGGTCGATGAGTTCCTGCATTTGCGGACTGTTTTCGGGAAGTTTTAAAAGGGCTTCCCTAGCCTTGAACGGATCGCATACCTCGGCTTTTTTATCCTGTAAAAAATCACTGGAAACCATGAACCCGTGTTCCAGGTTATCAATCCCCCAGTTAGAGGCTTCCATATAGGTAATGGAGCAGAGGTGGCCCGTAACCTTCATGCCCAGTTTATGAGCCTCCGCAACACAGGCCTTGAGGTCTTCCCGGGTGATATGATTGTAAAGCTTAAAGGAGGTGACGCCACGATCGGCCCAAAATCTCACCATTTTCCTGACCTCTTCCGGGTTACTCACAAATCCGAGCTCAGCGATCTCATAGCCCTCCCGTTCGATGAACGGACTGGTCACGTCCATTCGCGGTCCGGTCATCTTACCGGCTTCGATCCATTTTTTAAGGTTGAGGTCGGTTTCCGGCTGAATGCTCCCTGCGGTTCGCATGGTAGTAACCCCTCCGGCCAGGTAGAGCCTGGGAAAGGAAAAACTCATCTGGTCTACACTGAACCAGTTTTCAAAGGGATTGGAATAAAAAATGTGCTCGTGCATCATTACCAGACCCGGGATCACCGTTTTTCCTTCGCCGGAAATGACCAGAGCTCCTTCCGGGATCACAATGGAATCCTTATGCCCCAAATCCCTTATCATTTCATCCTGGATGATCAGGGTTCGATCGCTGATGGCCCCCTTTCCGGTTCCATCAATAATTTTTACACCGGTTATGGCTACTACAGCAGTATCAACTGCGATAAAGCGTTTTACCGGGTCTGCATAGCTTTGGGAATGTAGAAAATTAATGCAGAAGAGCAACGAAAAAAGGGATAGTACATACGTATATTTCATACAGGGAAGTGTTTATCTTCTAAATATAACACAATTCCCTTTATTTCAGTCACTTATAAAAGAAGGGGTATTGATGAAATTAATTCATCATATTCAGCTCCTGGAACCTGAATTGATTGTACAGTTCCTGGTGATACGGGTAATCCCAACACCCCATTCGGTGATACAGGTCGCCCCCGAATCCTTTTTTATAAATATGTACCCCGTGAAGCGGATGGTGAGGGTTGAGGTTGGGGGCCGACCCGAACATATCGTATTCGGTACATCCCCATGCCTTGGCTACCCGGATCGATTCCCATTGCAGGGCATAGCTTGCCATCATGTTACCGCGGCCTGAAGAAGAGGCGCCATAAAGGTAAGTGGCTCTGTTTCCGGAAAGGACCAGGAACATGGAAGAAAGATAGTTCCCGTCCTGCTCGGCCATCAGCATTTTAATGGTAACCCCTTTTTTATGATTGTCCTGGTTCTTGAGGATGGAAGCAAAATATCCTTCGTTCTGCAAAGGCATATTATGTCGTAATGCCGTATCCTCATACAATTTATACCAGGAAGCTATATGTTCGATCCCGTATTCCCTCACCTGAATCCCGTTTCTGAGTGCTTTACGAACGTTATACCGGGTGTTGTACCTCATATTGGCCATAAGCGACTCTTCACTCTGGGTGAGATCGAGGAAAAAGGTATTCTTAGGAAGGATGTCGCTACTGCTCTTTTTGAGGTTCCAGTTGTGCGTCTTGTAGTTAACCCTGAATTCCTGGGTGTTGGTTTGAGGCGGACCGATCCAGTTGCCCTGCAGGTCAAAATACTCTTCCTCGGCAGACCACTGATTTTGCCAGATCAGGTCATAACGGATGAAAATGCAATTGGCGGGCAAATGAGGTTTGATATTCTCAGAGATCTGCTCCAGGAAGACACCCTGGTTCTCGAATTCCGGTTCCATTTTCGGGCCATAAGGCACATAGGCATAGCAGGTATCCCTGTCGATGTACTTGATAAGTACCAGCAGGTCTTCCCCTTTTTTTGACAGCTGCTCTGCATCACTCTCGAGAAGGCTTTTTGAAACAGTGAGTTCAAAAGCAGCAGGAATAAATCCCTGTTCCTTCTTGATCCTTCCCCAAAATGGGGTTTGTGGGAGAATCTTGGTGGAATTCAACTCTTCAATACCTTTTTGTTCCAGTGTGCAGATCATGTTAAACTCATTTTCAGCCGGCAAAACTAAAAAACAGATCCGGAATGGGTAAGAGGTCCCGGGAATTTTTGAAATTCAGGGAATTATATGCAAAGGAGAATGGATATGATTAAAAAGAACTTAAAAAATCCGCGAATTGCTTATCGAAAATAAAAAATGGAGAAAAATGTCATCAAATCGATACGGTTTAGGCGCTTTTGTCAACAAAAACCGAAATTTTCATGAGCTTTCATCTGAAATTTTTCACCGTATCCCTATTGATATCCTATAGCTACAGCAACAAAGATGGTGATCGCACCCACGGCCAGGGTAATGAGCAAGGGTTTAAGAATAAACTTCAGCCATTTGTTATATGGGATACCGGCGATAGCGATCACTGCCATTAATGCCCCGTTGGTAGGTACAAAAAGGTCTGCAAGCACCGCTCCGTACTGGTATGCGAGCACACAGGTCTGTCGGGAGAGTCCGATAAGATCGGAGATTGGGATCAGGATGGGCATGGTCATCACCGCCTGTCCGGAGTAGCTGGGCAATGGAAAATGCAGTATACTTTGCGCCAGCATCATGATCACCCCGGAAAAAGCGGGTGAGAGCTTTTCAAGCGGAGTGAACAGGTGGTAAACGATGGTATCGATCACCGTTCCTTCTTTTAAAACCAGGGATATGGAGTTGGCCAGTCCGATGAGGATGGCAGCAAAGATCATTTCCCTGAATCCTTCAATAAAATATTCCCCGGTTCTGTTGAATCCCAGGCCACCAATAAGGCCTGCAGCAATACCCAGGCCGAAGAAGGATGCCGATAATTCATTAAATCCCCAATCCAGCTTTATCATGCCGTAGGTAACAATCGTGAAGGTGATAGCAGTTAGTCCGAGAATTATTTTGCTACCAGGACGCATCCGGTCTCCTTCGGTGGAAAGCGGGATCTTTTTAAATCGGTTTTTACGGGCATAATAGGTAAGGTAGAGTACCCATAACACAAAAGTAATAAGTAATACCACCAGCCTCAATTCACTACCTGAAAGCAGGGGTATGCCGGCTTCCCTTTGGGCAATGACCACGGCAAAGGGATTTGACGGACTAAAGGCACTGCCTATAACCGCAGAGCCATAACTCATATAGATCACCGTAAAGGAATTGTAACCCAGGCTTCGACCGAAGAGCAACAGAACAGGGATCATCGCGATTAGCTCTTCCTGCATACCTATAGTAGCTCCCGCGGTGACAAAAAGAGCCGAAACCATGATCAGTGCCAGGACTTCCCTGCCTTTGAGAATTTGAATAAGCCCCGATAAGCCCTGGGTAAAGGCACCTGTTTTCTCGATCACAAAAAAAGCACCTCCTATCAAAAGGATGAGTACGATGGTGCTGGCGCGACCCGTAATGCCCCTGGGGATGGAGAGAAGAAGTTCGAAGGCACTTATCCGATCTGCCGAGGTGGTTTGGTAGGAATCATTGATCACACGGGTAATGCCCGTTTCCTCATCAGTGATCCTTTGATATTCCCCCTGGGGGATCAAATAGGTGAGTATCCAGGCAAAAAAGATTACAATAATGATAATAACGAATGCATTTGGAAATTTTTTCATCCTTTGCCTTGGCTAGAGATTAACTGTTTAGGCTGTTGACCTTTGAAATTTTTAAGTTGCATTTACTTTTTATGGTTGTCAGCCAGGCTGAATTATCTCCCTCTTCCGAGAGCGTTTGCTATTTTTCATTTCGTCCTGAATATCAGATGCTTACTTCTAATCTAGGGATATTTTGTGAAAAATAAGGAATGTTAAGTAGAATAAATTCGTAGCTGGCGGTTTGGATTGGCGTAGGGAGGTTCAGTTGATATTGGTGGTACACACACAAACAGGGTCAAAAGTAGCCTTGAGCTCCATCCTTTGTTTTGGTTATGTAGGGTATTATGGGTTAATTATCGGGAACATCCTCTTGTGTTATCAGAAAAGTCTAACTTAATGCATTGGGAAACAGCGATATTCATGAGTATTCAGAGTGATGGAATGCCTCAGTGATGGGGCATTCGCCCTGATCATTTCTCATCAGAATCAGAAATAACGATCTAATGAAAACATATACAGATATAAGGACCCTGGAATTTTTACTCTTTGAAGTGCTTGGGATGGAAGAAATTCTGAAGCTGCCGCGATTTCAGGATCACGATACGGAATCGGTTACCATGCTCATTAATGCGGTTAAGGATTTTTCTGACAAGGAGCTCTATCCTTATTTCCGGGAGATGGATGAACATCCGGCGCATTATGAAGATGGGGAGATCATCGTGCACCCCCAGGTAAAGAAATGTATCCGGGAGAGCGGGGCCATGGGACTCATTGCAGCACCTTTCGATTATGATCAGGGAGGGATGCAATTACCGGGTACCCTGGTGCATGCCTCGGCATGGATACAGGAATGTGCCAATAATCACCTCCCGAATTATCACGGACTTACCCAGGCTGCCGCTAACCTTATTTCGCATTTCGGAAATACCCATCTAAAGGAAACCTATTTCCCCAGGATGCTTACCGGTGAATGGACCGGTACGATGTGCCTTACCGAGCCCCAGGCCGGAAGTTCCCTTTCCGATATTACTACTACTGCTATTCCTGAAAACGATCATTACCTCATCCAGGGCCAAAAGATCTTTATTTCCGGGGGCGACTTCAAAGGGGCAGAGAATGTGGTACACCTGCTACTGGCCCGGATCAAGGGGGCTCCTCCGGGGGTTAAGGGCATTTCCCTTTTTGTAGTGCCAAAGTACCGTCCTGATCAGGGAACTGAGATGACCTTTAATGACGTAAATACCATTGGTGACTTCCAGAAAATGGGACAAAAGGGGTATTGTACCACCCATCTTTCCTTTGGAGACGAAGGGGATTGTCGCGGTTGGCTGGTGGGAGCGCCCCATCAGGGATTGAAGTATATGTTCCTGATGATGAACGAGGCCCGGATCGCTGTAGGGCGTGGTGCTGCTGCCATTACCATGGCCGCTTACCAGGCTTCTCTTGCCTATGCCAAAGAGCGGCCCCAGGGCCGACTATTGGGGGATACCGGTAAAAAGAACCCGGAGGAACAACAGACCCTTATTATTAATCACCCCGATGTAAAGCGAATGCTGCTCATGCAAAAGGCCGTTGCGGAGGGCGCTCTGCAGTTAGTCCTGTTATCGGCAAAATTCCAGGACCTTTCTGTGGCACATCCGGAGGCATCGGAACGCGAAAAATATAAGGATCTGCTGGACCTGCTTACCCCTGTAACCAAAACATGGCCCGCCGAAAAGGGGATGAAGGCTGTAAGCAACGGGCTTCAGGTTTTTGGAGGTTATGGGTATTGTACAGATTTTATACTCCAACAGTATTTCCGGGATATTCGCATATTTTCCATTTATGAGGGAACTACCGGGATACAATCGCTGGACCTGCTTGGCAGAAAGATAGGGATGAAAGACGGGAAGGTGGTACAGGCCTTGTTCGAGCTGATCGATACTACAACTGCCCGGGCATCAGAAATGGAAACCATGAACGCTTACAGCCTTCAGTTAAAAGAAGCAGTGGCAACTGCTAAGGAGGTTGTTAAGCATCTGACATCCTTTGCCACAAAAGGGGAATACGAACTTTTTACGACGCCACCGTGTTTATGGAGCTTTTCAGCACCTGTGTGATCGCCTGGTTATGGCTGGAAACCGCTGTTCATGCCGGGGTGGCCCTTGAAGAAGGATCGGGCAGTCACCCGGAAGATTTCTACAGGGGAAAAATCCTTACCATGAAATACTATTTCAAGTATGAGCTTCCCGGGGTTGCATCTGCAGCGCATATTCTGAAGAGCGCAGAAACTCCGACCCTGCAGGGGGATAATAATGATCTTTTTTAATAGCGTTTAATGGAGTTGAGTTGTTCCAGGTAAGGGGCATGGTCCTTTTCATATGTCTCCAGTTCTTCCATATGCCCGTTTCGCTCCACCCAGTTTCGCAACAGATCCGTCCCGTTTATGATATCAATCGGAGTATGGGTATAATCGTACTCGTAAGGCGGCGAGAGCCACCTGAAGTCATCCTCAAGAACATGATACAGCTCTTTCAGCAGGAATTGTCCGGCCCTCCAGGGTTGTGCAGTTTTCCGGTTGGTAATATGCAACTGGAATCCACCACAAACCTGGTCGGCATGTTTCTGAAAGGTCGGCATGAAATTTATGGGCCGTAAGACCATGCCCTGCAATCCTGATCCTTTAAAACGGTCTTCCAGGTGTTTCTCAAACAGTTCATAAGAGGCGATCTTCGGATGTCCGGCGATCTCCAGGGATTGGGTGGTGCCCCTGCCTTCGCTCAGGTTGGTTCCTTCAAAAAGAACCATGCCCGGAAAAGTTAAGGTGCTTTCGGGCCGGGCGATATTGGGGGAAGGCAGTAGCCATGGGAGGCCGGTATCCTCAAAATACATCTCCCGCTTCCATCCCGACATTTCAATAACGCGAAGGTTCGCCTTTACTTTTGTCCAGTACTTCTGATGCATGAGGGCAACCTCGGCTATGGTCATTCCATGTCGCACCGGAATTGGGTGTCTTCCAATAAAGGATGCAAAATCTTCATCGAGAACATTTCCTTCTATTACAGATCCGTTTATGGGGTTAGGCCTGTCCAGGACGATGACTTCGATGTCTTTCCCCGCGCATTTTTCCAGGATCAGGGTGAGGGTGTATATGTAGGTATACATTCTGCAGCCGATGTCCTGAAGGTCGATAAAGAAATGATCGATGCCTTCCAGCATGGAGTCTGTAGGCACCCTGGTTTCTGAATACAGGGAATAGACCGGGATGTTGAGATAAGGGTGGATAATGTGGTCGGTTTCGATCATATTATCCTGGGCATCGGTGGAGAAACCGTGCTGAGGCCCGAATAGTTTTACGAATCGGTTTCCAAAACACCTTTTAAAGGCAAGGGCGGCTGGCTCAAGATGCGAGGTAACAGAAGCGTTGTGGCATAGCAAGGCAACATTGCCTTTGAATTCACCGCAGCGTTCTGTGTTTTCGGTGAGCAGGTCCAGACCGGTTCTTACTTTCATGGCATCAGGGATTGGTTAGGATTAAAGATAGGATTTTTTGGGGATGTAGGGATATAGGGATGTAGGGATATGGGGATACAGGGATGCGGGGGATATTCCAATAATTCTCCCTTTGTAATCCCCGCTATATCAAATTTTTGTAAATTCAGGAAAATTTAATCAATCATGGCAACATATAACCTGAACATCAACGGTAAAACAGCCCAGGTAGATGTTGATCCGGCAACTCCCTTACTATGGGTGCTTCGCGATCATCTCAAACTGGTGGGCACCAAATACGGATGCGGGATTGCCCAGTGCGGGGCCTGTACCGTTCATATAGGCGACGGGGCAGTGCGATCCTGCCAGATCCCGGTATCCTCTGTAGGCGAACAGAATATAACCACCATCGAGGGGCTCTCAGAGCACGGCGATCATCCGGTACAACAGGCCTGGATGGAGGTGGATGTCTACCAGTGTGGTTACTGTCAGGCCGGACAGATCATGCAGGCATCTGCGCTATTGAAGCATAATCCCAATCCGTCGGATGAGGAGATCGAAGCTACCATGAGCGGTAATATTTGCCGTTGCGGGACCTATACACGAATCAGGAAGGCTATCCGGCTTGCAGCTGATAAGTCACAGAATTCCTGATAGGACGGTCCATCCATTAACTTCAAAAGATTACTGAAAATGACACTCATAAGAACAAAAATAGGCAGAAGATCATTCATTAGAAGCTCGGCATTGGCCGGCGGCGGACTCATGCTGGGATTCAGCTGGTTTGCTTCCTGTAAGAATGCGGAAGAGGCAGAGGCTGTATTGCAGATGCCGGATGAATGGTTTGAGATCAACGGATTTTTAAAGATCGGTAACAACGGGGTGGTCACCATTATGTCTCCCAATCCTGAGATCGGGCAGAATGTGAAAACCTCCATGCCGATGATCGTAGCCGAGGAGCTCGATGTAGACTGGAACAATGTGATCGTGGAACAGGCCCCCTTAAATACAGATATATTTACCCGTCAGCTGGCCGGAGGAAGCCAGTCGATCCGACAGGGGTGGCAAAGTCTTAGGATGGCCGGGGCCACGGCCAGGCAGATGATTATCGGGGCAGCAGCCCAGGCCTGGGGTGTACCCGCCGAAGAGATCACGACCAACGCAGGTCAGATCAAACATGAAGGCAGCGGAAAGACTGCCGGATATGGAGAAATGGCTGCAGCTGCAGTGAACATTGAAGTACCGGAAGAGGTAAAGCTAAAGGAAATCTCAGAGTTTAAGATCATAGGAACTTCCCGTAAAAATGTGGACGGACCAAAGATCGTAACCGGACAACCACTGTACGGATTGGATTACCAGGAAGAGGGAATGCTTATCGCCATGATCGAGCACCCTCCGGCATTCGGAATGAAACTCAAGTCTTTTGACGAAGAAGGGGTAAAGGCCATGCCAGGCATTAAGGATGTCTTTAGTATTGAAGTGTATCCCGACGATTATACAAAGCTTTGGGCGGATGCCACGGTGTTCGATGAGCTTGTGGTTGTTGTAGGAGCCTCCACCTGGGAGGTGATGAATGCCAAGAAAGCGCTGAAGGCGCAGTGGGAACCATTTGAAGAATACAAGGACGCCTATGACGGCAGGGAACAGATCGTTCCGGCCGGATTGGAAAATACTTCAGAACATTACAATAAATTGGAAACCATGGGGGCTAAGCTGGCCAAAGTGGTACGCCGGGACGGAGATCCGGAGGCAGCTTTCAAGAATGCCGCCAGGGTGATCGAACGCAGGTATTCCTGCCCCTTCCTTGCGCATAATACCATGGAGCCTATGAATTTCTTTGCCCATGTTACCGATGAGGAGGCAAAGCTGATCGGACCTATTCAGACACCTGAGTATATGGAGAAGTCAGTTTCCGCCAGACTTGGATTGCCTTTGGAGAAGATCGATATACAGATGACCCGGCAGGGAGGTGGTTTTGGCCGCCGTCTTTACGGACACTTTTTAGTGGAAGCCGCTGTGATCTCCAAAAAGATGAATGCTCCCGTAAAGCTGGTATACAGCAGGGAAGATGATATGACCTACGGGGTATATCGCCCGTCCTACCTGGCCACTTACCGGGCTGCGTTTGATGAAAATAACAACCTGACCGCATTCCACGTCAGGGCAGGGGGTATTCCCGAGAGTCCGCTCTTTGCCAACCGTTTCCCGGCCGGAGCTGTAGACAATTACCTGGCAGAATCCTGGGAGGTAGGCTCCAATATCAGTATAGGCGCCTTCAGGGCTCCCCGATCTAACTTTATCGCGGGAGCAGAACAGTCGTTCCTGGATGAGGTGGCCGAGGAAATGGGGAAAGATCCAATAGACCTTCGCCTGGAGTGGCTCGCCAAAGCCGAGAAATCGCCGGTAGGAGAAGAAAACGATTATGATGCGGCCCGTTATGCAGGAGTACTGCAACTGGTTAAGGATAAGGCCAACTGGAGTACAGAACAGCCCGGAGTACACCGGGGAGTTTCGGCTTACTATTGCCACAATTCCTACGTAGCTCAGGTGCTTGACATGACCATGGAAGGTGGAAAGCCGGTGGTGGATAAGGTAACCTGTGCTATTGATTGCGGGATCGTGGTGAATCCGGATGCTGCTGTGAATATGGCAGAAGGAGGAATCGTAGATGGCATTGGTCATGCGATGTACAGCGGAATGACCTTTAAAGAGGGAGAGCCGCAGCAAAGCAACTTTGACCGGTATCGCCTGATCAGGAATAGTGAGGCCCCTAAGGCGATCGATGTGCATTTTGTGGAAAATGAGATCGATCCTACAGGGTTGGGAGAGCCGCCATTTCCACCCATCATGGGGGCTGTGGCCAACGCACTTTACAGAGCTACTGGGAAACGACATTACCACCAGCCTTTTGTGCAGGAGCGAAGCCTTAAAGGATAACCCGGATCGCGTTAATAACCTAAACACCATATACCTTCATGAAAAAACTGCGTAAGGAGGATATCAAACAGGAAGTTTTTGACCTGTATGATGCCTATGCTCATAACCGGATTTCCCGTCGCGATTTTGTGGAAAAACTGGGCTTATATGCCGTTGGCGGTCTCACCGTGGGATCCCTGATGAGCTTTCTCATGCCGGATTACACCAACACGCTTATTACCAATGCCCAGGATCCGCAGCTGGACTCAAAATTTATCACCTATACCTCCGAAAAAGGGGGTGGAGAGATCCGGGGGCTGCTTTCGAAGCCTGCTGAGCATAAGGAGAAATTGGGTGGTATCGTAGTGGTACACGAGAACAGGGGTTTAAATCCCTATGTGGAAGACACGGCAAGAAGAGCCGCCCTGCAGGGGTTCATCACCCTGGCCCCCGATGCGCTTTCCCCCCTGGGTGGCTACCCGGGGAATGACGATGAGGGTCGCGCCATGCAAAGAGAACGGGATCGCAATGAGATGCTCGAAGATTTTATAGCCGCCTTTGAATACCTTAAGAATCACGAAGATTGCAATGGTAAAGTTGGCGTGGTAGGCTTTTGTTTTGGAGGCTGGATCTCCAATATGATGGCAGTAAAAGTACCTGATCTTGCCGCAGCAGTGCCATTCTACGGTGGGCAACCCCAGGAGGATATCGATAAGATCAACGCGCCCCTTATGTTGCATTTTGCAGGACTGGACGAACGGGTAAATGCGGGCTGGCCTGCTTATGAAGAGGCATTAAAGGCGAATGGAAAGCCATACGAAGCTTTTGTATATCCGGATGTAAACCATGGATTTCACAATACATCAACTCCAAGATATGACGAGAAGGCTGCAGAACTGGCATGGGAAAGAACCATGGCGTTTTTTAAGAAGCACTTGTCCTGATCTGTTGCTATCTCAACACATAAAAAAGCCCCGGGAATCTGTTTTTTCGGGGCTTTTGCTTTATGGGTTAAAATTTTTCAGGAGTGAAGCCGGAGTAACCATTCCTCCTTGGTGTTGCTCTTTCCCTCAAGGGAGAAGCCATTGGCTTCGTAGAACGGGATAAGCCCCTGGTCTTCCACCGTTAACCAGAAGGATGTCCCGGGAAGGATATTCCTCAGTTCCTTCAGCCAAAGAGACGCATAGCCACGGCCGCGAAATGAAGGGAGGGTGTATAAAAATCCGATATAGGGCTTTCCTTCGCTAAAATAGCGAGGGGTGGTTTCCGGAAAAGCCTCCATCTCCGGAGCTTTCTCATAAAACAGGATCCCGAGGGTGGTAATGCGGTGGCCCTGTAACAGCGCATATACCCGGGCAGTCCCCTCGTAGTCCGGCCAGACCGGGAGCAGAACTTCTTTCCAGTCATCCGGATACAGCGAAAATGCTGTATTGACCTCTTCTTTCCCGGTAAGTTGCGTAAACTCCATTGTTTCCATTTACAGCGATCTTATAATAAGCCCCATGACCACAACCGGTCGGAGTCCTCCTGCCAGCGGTCGCCTATATCGGTCCGGTAATACCCGTTATTAACAATCACATTGCTGATGCGGTTCTGCATCATGCGTTGTGCGTCCTTCATGGTGAGCCCTGTTCCGGTTACCAGGACCGCAATTCCGGTGTCACCCGTAATGAGCCATTCATTATTGATACGTTTTACATGCATGGGATGCACCCCCTCTTTCTTATCCTTTTTAAAAACAACCACTGCATCTTTAGAGAACAGTCGAAACGTCTTTTTGTCTTCATACGGAAAGGGAGGTACCACAATAAAGGCGCCTACCTGGAATCCCTTTTTAACGTTGATGGTGAAGTTTTCTCCTCGGGCGACTTTAAGCAGGAGTTGTCCGAACTCCTCATTGATCCCGGCCCGCTGAATAAAAACCTGCGGGAACCCGAATCGGGAGGTAAACTCCAGTGGGTAGATCCCATTCCCGTTCACAATACAGTTCAGGTCGATATGACCGATGAACCCCTGTGCGCGAAGGGTGGGTGTAAATTTAGACAAGGTGGCGTCAAATATGGGAGAATCCTTGGTCCAGAACATGCTGGAGCCCATCTCTCCTGTTGAAACTCCAAGCTCCCTTGGAAAGAGTTTCTTATGCTCAAAGGTGATATTTAATGGCCTTATAAAGTCTTTTCCGTTAAAGAATCCTGAAACGGAGATCTCCACACCCTTTACTTTTTTCTGAAGCTGGAAGGTACCGAAATCATTGCCCCAGCTGCGTTCGTATGCCTGGAGGATCCGGATCACATCGGCCCCTTCATCGTCCTGGCCCACAAAAAGGAGCTGCTTGAGCTCCTGGGTCTCTCCGGAAGGTTTAACAACATAGCAATCGGGGTGTTTACGTATAAATTGGATCGCTTCCTCAAAGGTGTTGAACTCTCGTGATGGAAGGATGCGGATTCCGTGTCTTTTGAGCTCTTCCTGCCCGAAATTGCGGTCGAGTTCCAGGTTGTCTGTATATGAACTGCCTCCGAATACCAATTTTCCTGAGGACTTGAGGGCTTCACTTTCCTCTCCGTACCCGGTATAGTCAAAAACCACCATATCGGCCCAGTCGGTATGCTTTTGCCAGTTGGTGGTGCGTTTAACAAAACCCAGTCCGATCTCCCGGCACCCGGACTCTTCAATATACATTTTCACCTTGTGTCCCTCGTTTTGTACTGCGTAGGCAAGGTCGAGCGATTCTCCATAGCGCGAAACGAAAAGAAAGTTGTGCAGATCCGGTGCTTTTACCCGGAGTTTCTTCTTTGATGTCATTTAAATACTAATAAAATTTAAGCCAGAACGTATCGATCACCTCGATCAGGATAAGGATGATGATGATCCATTCCAGGATGGTACTTTCCCTGTGCTGCATGATGTCTTTAAACAATTCCAGATTTTCCTTGACAATGCCCAGCTGATCTTCCAGGTACCGGTGACGATCATTGATGTCAAAATTGATCTTCAGTTCCATGTCCAGACGGTGCAATCGCTCATTTTCCCAGGTAATGTCTGAATTGTCCAGGATGTTGAGGTTCTCTGCGATCCTGTTCTTAATATTCATCACCCTGGCAATATAGCGGATGAGTTTTTTCCCTTTAAGACTGATCCGCCCTTTTTCTTCCAGGTAGCGGGTATGCGTATTGGTGTCTTCCAGGAGATTCTCGGTGATCCGGGTATAATCATCCAGTACCACCGAATGCGCCAGGTTGATCATTACGATCTTGATGGCGCCAAGATCGGCACTCTTCAGGCTGATCCGGTTAAACTCGACCCGGTCGGTCTCCTCCGTGACCACCACGGTCATCTCTTCCCTGAAAGGGTCTTCAGAAACCTGGGTACAAAAGGGTACTACCTGGTCTGCAAACGCTTTCTCCTCCTGTACGGAGATTCCGAAAAAACCGATGACCCCATACCTGAACATGCATAAATATTGTCCCTCTCCGATAGCGTAGAATAACTTGTCGCCATCGTTTACCAGGAGGGTGCCATTAATCACTTCTTTACAGGATCGCAGATTGATGTTCTGAGCGATCCTGATTACCGATGCATTCATTGGGATTTCGTGAGTTGATTGATCTGTTTTAAAAGCTAAATAATAACCGGATTCCGGGATTCGGGATCCCTGGTTGTCAATTACATTGGAGAAGATACCATTCTTATAAGGACGCGGATCGATGCTAAAATTAATGAGGTAAATGTAGTATAAAATCTGATTGAATATTTAAAAATATGAACCATTGAAGGAAGTCAGGTCGAATTTTTTAAACGTGATCTTTGGCTTTGTTCTTCAGGAGGTTGCTCATGGTTTTTATCTTCATTAGTTTTGATGAAATCGGCTATCAAATACCATATGAAGATTACAACCTCCCATAGGAGTCCCGTTGATAATTCCCTGGAATTTCCCTGCGGAAAGATGATGAAGAACAGGTTTATGCTGGCGCCACTTACCAATACGCAGAGCCATGAAGACGGCACCCTTTCGGAAGCGGAACTACACTGGCTTACCATGCGGGCACAGGGTGGTTTTGGGATGGTGATGACCTGCGCTACCCTGGTGAAGTTCAATGGCAAATGCTGGCAGGGCCAATTGGGAATTTATGAGGATACCCAGATGGAAGGGCATCAAAGACTGGCCCGTGCCATAAAAGATGAGGGAAGTCTTGCCGTCGTACAGTTGCATCATGGCGGGATGCGCAGTGATGGAGGACTTACCGGAGAACAACCGGTGTGTCCTTCCGATAATGCCGAACACCAGGCAAGGGCCATGCGCCTGGAAGAAGTCTGGGATGTTCGGGATCAGTTTATTGCTGCTGCTCAAAGGGCAAAGGCCTGCGGCTATGATGGGGTGGAGGTTCATGGGGCTCATGGCTATCTTTTGTGTCAGTTCCTCAGTGCCGTGATCAATACGCGGGAAGATGCCTATGGTGGCAGTTTAGAGAATCGGGCACGACTGCTCTTTGAGATCGTCAACGGTATTCGCGAGGCCTGCGGTCCCGAATTTCTTTTGGGGGTGCGATTGTCTCCCGAACGATTCGGAATGGATCTCAGGGAGGTCGTTGAGGTGTGTAAATGGTTGATCAAAGAAGGGAATACCGACTTTCTCGATGTTTCCCTTTGGGACGTATTTAAATATCCTGCCGATACCGCCAGGGAAGAAAAACTATTGCGGGACTATTTTACAGAGATCGATCGTGGAGGGGTCAAGCTTACAGTTGCAGGTAAGATCTACGGAGCATCAGAGGTGCAAAGCGTACTGGATTCCGGGGTCGATTTTGTAACCATTGGCCGGTCGGCCATCCTGCATCATGATTTTCCGGAGCAGGTCATGCAGAACCCGGAATTCCGTCCGGTATCCCTTCCGGTATCCAAGGCCTGGCTCAGAAAGGAAGGAGTGGGAGAACGCTTTCTCACCTACCTTGGCAAGTGGTCGGGATTTATTGGTTCGGAAGATCAGGGCTGATCTTTCTAATCTATTACTTTTTTCAGTGCTGCCCTGTGTATGATCTCTTGATGTGTCATTAGATCTGACCCCCTGGAAGCAGGGAATACAGCGTGGGAGCGAATACGGGAATAAAGCTAAAAACTCAGGACGGAATAGAAATTAATAATGCAGCGGAAAAACCGAAGGGTGTTCCAGAGGAGAACTGGCTCCCTGTTTCACGGGTGGACGGGGATATCGATATAATTCTCAGGATCTATAGACCTCACCAGGGTCGTATTAAGGATTATCAGCCGCCGGTGGCCGATAAAATTAAATAGCGGGGCATTAATTTTTCCAGAGCTCAAATATGGGCCAGGTCAAAGGAAAATACCAGGTTAGCAGATGTTTCGCAGGTAGTATTCATGAATTTTTTCCGGGCCATACCCCATCCGGTACATGAGGTGTACCCGGGTAAAGTGGTATTGGAGATTCCAGAATCCATTTTCCCGGTATCTCCTGGCCGAGGTAGTAATGGCGGGTTTCAATACCTTAAAAGGCGTACCATTCTTATAGATCCGGTCGTGAAACTCTCCGTCTTCATAGATCACAAAGTTTTCATTAAATCCTCCCATAGCGTCGAAAAGCTCCTTTCTTATGAACAACGACTGGTCGCCACCGCGGCACAGCTGTAAGTTAAAGCGGGTAAACCACTGGGAAAAGGTTAACAGTGGATGGGCCTCATCGAATTTAAGCCGGAAGCATCCCGAATGATATCCCTGTTCAACAGCCTGAAGGATTCGGTTGTCAAAACCTTCCGGAGGAAAGGAGTCTGCATGCAGGAAATACAGAATAGTACCTTTTGCTATGGAGGCACCATGATTTTGTTGCCTGGCGCGTCCACGGTCCCCCTTGATAACCAAAATTTTAAAGTTGTCTGCCCTGTAATTTACCGCCATGTCGCAGGTCATGTCACGACTACCCCCATCGGCGAGGATCACCTCTTCAATCTGCCCGGAACCAGATTGTGCGTCCAGATGCCGGAGCAGCTTCCTGATACCTGAAGCCTCATTAAGGGTGGGGATGATTACTGAGATCTTATTGTTCATTGAGGTCCCAGTTGTATTCAAGATAATCGATTCCCGCCCCGGGATGTATGTCCACACTGCTGTAATCCGAAATAAATTTCAACAAACTGCCCTCACCAGTAAAATCCTTTCGAAACCATTTAAAGATTTTCGAAAGGTGCAACTGATCCGGGGTGATGTGGTTGCGTTCCTTATCATTTATAAAATTAAAAGCGGCCTGGTCGAGTTGAACGTTCAGGGATTTTCCCAGGTAAGGTTTTTCTAAAAGCACCGGACAGGAAACAGAAGCACAATTAATGGCGAAGTGAATCCTGGGATCATTCATTTTTCGCAGAATCTGGTGTTCCATATAATCCAGGCTTATCTGTCGACCGTTCCAGGGGATAAACTCCCGGGTCCATGGGTTGGAAATGGCTCTGATGCTCTTTACAGGATAATGATCTGCAATAAGTTTCAGGGTAAAGGCATTGTAGCTATTGATCCAGTAGGCCATCACTTCTTCTTCACTCCAGTCTTTCCCTGGGGGGTGGGTGATAAGTTCATTGAGGTAGTTGATCAGGGGTTCCCGGTGGGTCGACAACTTTTGGTAATCCACGAGCCCCTTGTCATTTAAGAGATCCTCCAGGACTGGGGAAAACAGGGTGTGGTCCGGTAGCTGTGCCCAGGTGGATGATATGAACAGGAAGACCAGCAGCAGGCGCATTTCAGGAGTTTTCTTTTTTATGAATGTCAAGGGGATAGAGTTCCTGGCCGAGGAAGTCTTCCGGAAATTCTTCATCTCCCTCAAACCCGAGTTCCAGGTCTTTTCCGTTATAAGGAACGTAGTCGGTTTTGAAGAGGTAATCCCAAAGGCTCAGGCTGATCCCGAAATTTACCCCGTATCGGTTAGGGAGTTGTTTTCCATGGTGCCAGATATGCATTTTAGGATTGTTGAACAAGTATCTTAAAGGGCCGTAATCCCAGCCCAGGTTCGCATGATTGAGGTGTCCTATGGTAATAGCCGTAAAGTGCACTATGGCTACCTGTTCTACGGCAAAACCTCCGATCAGGGCGATGGGGATATACAAAAGACTCTTGTATACCACGGGTTCCATCCAATGGTATCTCAGGTGGGCAGCAAAGCCCATTTCTTTGACCGAATGGTGCACCTTGTGGAAGTTCCAGAGAAAGGGTACGCGGTGAAGCAGGCGATGGGTGTTCCACTGCACAAAATCGCTCACCAAGAAAAAGATCAGCAACCCTGCCCACATGGGCATGCTTGATACATCCACCAGTTGGATGTCGCTCAATTCAAGTCCGATCACCCCCAGGAGGTCATTCAGGAACTTGGCGGCCACCTCGCTCAGGGCGATCAGCACGATCAGGTTGAGTAGAAAAAAGTTGAAGAACATATAAAAGGTATCCAGGAAAAAATCCTTCCGGAAGATCTTCTGATCCTTCCGCCAGGGAAATGCAATTTCCAGACCCCAGACCAGGAGGGATATCAGGATGAGCCCATAAAAATAATTGGACCAGTGAAACCGGGTGATCTCATCGATAAGGTACCCGAAATAACCGGAATATGCATTTTTAATGATCTCGAGATAATCGTGCATGGATGGTGTTTTATACGCTATAATGGTCGTTTTCTAAAGGTATTCCTTTCAATATCAGCAACACCCTCCGCCGTCATAATGGTAGGTAGACGGGGAGAGGAAGATGTCATTCCGGCCCAGGCGTTCCAGCGCACCTGCGGTTTTGTCGCAAACGGCAAGAGGCTGGTTTTGCAACAGGACATGGCCTTTGCCATCATCGAAATATTCGTCTTTTCCGAAATAGATGGCCGACTTTCCTGTAAATACACAGGGACCGTCTTCCGGCATGGGGTCTTTGATGGCACACACCTCTACCGATTCGATATAGATCAGTTCTTCGGTATCGTACTGCCCGGGTGCCAGAACCCGGTTGGGTCTTTTTGCGCGGATCTCTATGGTTCCGAAACCTGCATCGGTAAGCATTTTTACATAGTCGTTCAGGGGGAGGCTTCCGCTAAGACAAAGGGCCCTTAACCGCTCGTCTTCCCTCAGGTTTTCATTCATCTCCTGCTCGCAAACCGGATCGCTCATGACCAGGCGGCCATGAGGCTTCAGTACCCTGTACATTTCGGCAATGGCCTGTCGCAGTTCCTTTTCCTTGAAGATGTTGAACAGGCAGTTCTGGGCTGCCACATCCACTGAGCTGTCCGCCAGGGGCAGGTCCAGCGCATTCCCTTTTCTGAGATCTACAAATTCGCTTTTAAACCATGGATTCAACTGCTCGGCCTCTTTAAAATTCTTTCGGGAGGCTTCCAGCATTTCCAATACTACATCCACCCCGGTAACCCCTCCTTTTTGCCGGGAGAAGTAAGCGAACTGTAACAATTCCATTCCCCCTCCAACTCCTACATACAGGATTTTGGGATTGTTCACCAGGTCGCGAGCATTTACCGTGCTTCCGCAACCGTAGTTCATTTCCTGCATGATCTTCGGGATCTTTAATCCCGGGAGCTCCCATACAGGATTGGTGGTGCAGCACAGTCCTACATCGGGTTTCAGGGCTGCTTCCTTATAGACGTCTTCTGTGGTTTTAAGGTAACTCATCAGATAATTTTTATCAGTTCTTTAAAGAGTTTGATCATCTGGGGTTCGGCTTTATTTGCGGTGGCTATGATCTCTTCCACACTTACCGGCTGAAGATTGTCGGGGTCGCACTCGTCGGTTAGCACGGATATGGCTAAAACCGGAACCTTGAGCTGATTGGCTACGATCACCTCAGGTACGGTGCTCATACCTACGGCATCGGCTCCGATGATCTTCAGGTAGCGGTATTCTGCCCGGGTTTCCAGTTGTGGTCCGATTACGGCTGCATAA
The DNA here is from genome assembly GCF_020166515.1 of Robertkochia flava. Lineage (GTDB taxonomy): Bacteria > Bacteroidota > Bacteroidia > Flavobacteriales > Flavobacteriaceae > Robertkochia > Robertkochia flava. The sequence goes on from NZ_JAINZT010000008.1 coordinate 220,291, forward strand.
ACCCCCTTGTTTAACTTGATATGATGCTCTTTTGCTACCTTAAATGCCGCCTCTAACAGGTCGGGATCATAGGGTTGATACATGTCGACGAATCGCTCCCCGAACAGGCTTACTTCCTTAAATGCCAGAGGAGACCCTGCCTGCAGGTTTATATGATCGTCCAGGATCATGAGCTCCCCCTTGTTAAAGTCGGGATTAATGGCTCCGGCGGCGTTGGAAATAAAGAACTTTTTCACCCCCAGGGACTCCATAGCCCGTATCGGATAGGTGATCTCAAAAAAATCGTAACCTTCATAATGGTGGAAACGTCCCTGCATGACCACCACTTTTTTCCCGTACAGTGTTCCGTAAATAAGCTTTCCTTTGTGGAATTCTACGGTGGAAACCGGAAAATGCGGGATGTGGTTGTAATGGGCGACGATCGCATCCTCGATATCCTCCACCAGTTGTCCCAGTCCGGTGCCGAGTACAATCCCGATCTCGGGATTTTCAAATCCTCTTTGGATTAAATAGTCCCTGGTCTCATCAAGTTGTTTTACCATATTGTTCAGACTTTGCAAGTTTTAGCAATTCGGGGTATTCCATGAGATCCTCTAATACATCGATATCATTCAACTCCCCCAACAAAGCTACATCATAACCTTTTAAGTTATTCAAGGTTGATTTTAAAATTGTGTCGGTTCCCCAGGCTTTTTCTTCAAAAATTCCCCTTGGGATATGTTTTAATCCCAGGAGGTAATAGCCCCCGTCTTTAGCAGGGCCTAAAACCATATCCTTTTGCGTTAAAGTTTCAAAACCCTCTGTCAGGACATTTTCATTAAGCGTATACAAGTCACTGCCTATTATAATGGCTTCTTTTGTTCCCCGACTGAAGGCATCCCTGAAGGCATTTTCCATGCGCTCCCCAAGGTCGTTTCCTTCCTGTAGGCAGTAGCTGAAGCCTGGGTAAAGGGAGGTGATCTCCTGGCTGAGGTGTTCAGAGAAATAAATAGTTGTTTTTACCTTAACCCTGCTGCATACCTTCAGGGTATGATGCAGTAAATACAGATAGATCTTAAGGGCGGCCTCTTCCCCGATATCACGCCCCAGCCGGGTCTTCACCTTTCCGGCAACAGGATTCTTTACAAATACAAGAAGTTCTTTACTCATGATCAGGATTTAGGCAACGGTTCCCTGACAGCTGCTTCCTGCTCCTGCAGTGCAGCCATAACAGTGTTGAGAAATGATAATGTCCCTGTCTTTTAACAGGTCTTCCCGGTATTCGCTAATGTGTTTTATGGGGTGTTTTACCTTCAGGTCCAGCATCTGGTTAAAGTCGCAGTCATAGAGATACCCGTCCCAGCCTATGGAAATGGTGTTGGTACACATGACCCTGGCGGCGGCGCCGGGATTAAAGGCTTCCACCAGGCTGTACATATAATCTTCGTAATTTTCTGAGGCGATCAGGTACTCCAGGAATCTCGAGATCGGCAGGTTGGTAATGGCGAACAACTGATTGAAATGTATTCCGAAATCTTCCAGCAGCGCCTTCTTAAAATCCTTCTCCATATCCTGCTGATTGGCCGGTAGAAAGGCTCCGGCAGGGTTGTAAACCAGGTCGAGCTTCAGGTCATTTTCCGGCATGCCATAGCCCCGTTCATTGAGTGCTTTCAGGGCCTGGATGCTTCGGTCGAAAACACCTTCGCCCCTTTGTTTGTCGGTCTTTCCGCGTGTCCAGTGTGGCATGGACGATACTACGTGAACCTTATTTTCTTTGAAGAAATCCGGCAGGTCGTAATACTTTTTATTGGCGTTAATGATGGTGAGGTTACTTCTTACGATCAGGTCCTGAACACCGATCCTGTTGGCCTCTTCCACGAACCAGCGAAAGTTCGGGTTCATTTCCGGGGCTCCCCCTGTAAGATCCAGGGTATGGGCGCCGGTAGACCTGAGCACCTCCAGGCACTGCTCCATGGTTTCCCGGGTCATGATCTCCTTACGATCCGGTCCTGCGTCTACATGACAATGTTCACACACCTGGTTACACATATACCCCAGGTTGATCTGCAGGATCTCAAGTTTTCCGGGTTTCAATTCTCCCAGATCGTATTTTTTGAGTGATTCCCGGAAGGTGGGTAATTCCCCATCGGCAAAAATACCCCCGGAGAGGTATTCCAGTTGCCGGATCGGGTTTGCCAGGTCACTGTTTCTTCTTTTTAAGGATTGTGTGGGCATGGATCTGTCTTTAAACTACATCGAAAGTTTATTGTATTTGTTCATCATCTGTACCCCGTGAACCAGGGTGGCTCCGCTTTCTATGGCTGCCCCAACGTGCACGGCCTCCATCATCTCCTCTTTGGTAATGCCGCGCTGCAAACCGTCTTTGGTGTAGGCATCTATGCAATAAGGACATTGTTTTACATGGGCAACGGCCAGGGCGATCAATGACTTTTCACGGGCACTTAAAGCCCCTTCCTCAAAAACCTTATTGTAGTATTCAAAAAACTTCTCTCCCAGTTCCTCACTCCATTCTGTAATGGAACCGAATTTTCTCTGGTCGGCCGGATCATAATAAGTCTTACTCATAATGTGATTATGTTTTTAAGTGCAGGTTATCAAATAGGACGGTGTTTGTACGAAATCTTTACAATTGATACTGATTATTTATTGTAAATTAGAATTTCACATCGTAAAAGTAGATGAAACATAAGCAATTTATATGAAAAGGGGATTTTTAATTGATATGGATGGGGTGATCTATTCCGGGGATAAAATGATTCCCGGAGCCGATACATTTATTAAAACCCTTCAGGACGAGAAGATTCCTTTCCTGTTTATGACCAATAACAGTCAGCGTACGCCCCTGGATGCGGTGAACAAACTGGCAGGAATGGGCATTGATGTAGAAGAGAAGAATGTCTATACCAGCGCCATGGCAACGGCATATTTCCTTTCGTTTATGCATCCTAACGGCACCGCTTACGTTCTCGGGGAAGGCGGCCTTATTACCAGCCTGCATCAACACGGGTATACCCTTGTAAACCAGAAACCCGATTTTGTGGTGGTGGGCGAGGGGCGCAATTTTACCCTGGAGATGGTCAATACGGCGGTGGATATGATCCTTTCCGGGGCCAAATTTATCGCCACCAATCTGGATCCGTCGCCTAAGAAGAAGGGATGGTCGAATCTTGGGATCAAGGCTGTGGTTGCCATGATCGAGGAGGCTACCGGGAAGCAGGCCTTTTCGGTGGGTAAGCCAAGCCCGGTAATGATGCGGGCAGCCAGAAAGTATCTCGGCCTGGAGGCTGCAGAAACCATCATCATAGGTGATACCATGGGGACTGATATTCTCGGAGGGGTGCAGCTGGGGTATACCACCATTCTTACCCTGAGCGGGGTTACAAAAAGGGAGGAAATAAACGACTACGCCTTTAAGCCGGAAATGATCGTGGATTCTGTGGCCAGCCTGGATGTTCATAAGGCCATGGACCTGGAAAGACCGGAAAAATACTAGATCATGACCCGTATAAAACTACTCCTGAGCAGTATAATGGTATTAGGTTTCGTATCCTGTAAACAGGAACCACCCAAAAAAGAAACTTCTGCAGAGATCACAATGGAAAATAACCTTCTTTATAACGAACAATACAGACCTCAGTTTCACTTTAGCCCCCCGGAGAAATGGATGAACGATCCGAATGGATTGGTATACCATCAGGGGGTGTATCATTTGTTTTACCAGTATTACCCGGACGATATCGTTTGGGGGCCGATGCACTGGGGGCATGCGGTAAGCGAGGATCTGATACACTGGCAACATAAACCTGTAGCGCTCTATCCCGATGATCTGGGGTATATCTTTTCAGGAAGTGCTGTTGTCGACACCGATAACACCAGCGGACTGGGTTCAGGGGGGAAGGCGCCCCTGGTAGCTGTGTTTACCTATCACGATCCGGAGAAGGAACCCCTGGGAGGGAATGACCACCAGACCCAGGGCATCGCCTACAGCCTTGACAACGGAGATACCTGGGAGAAATATCAGGGGAACCCTGTTCTCGCCAATGATACGTTTAAAGATTTCCGGGATCCAAAGGTATACTGGGATGAAGATTCGGCCAGGTGGATGATGCTGCTTGTGGCAGGAGATCATTTGCGGATATACAGCTCGCCGGACCTGATCAACTGGACCTATCTTAGTGAATTTGGACGCGACCGCGGAGCACATGGCGGGGTTTGGGAATGCCCGGACCTGTTTCCGCTTAAGGTGGAAGGCAGCGATGAAGAGAAATGGGTGCTGTTGATATCGATTAATCCGGGAGGGCCTAACGGAGGTTCTGCCACCCAGTATTTTGTAGGGGATTTTGATGGAACCACCTTTACCTCGGATCAGGAAGACATCCGCTGGGTCGACTGGGGAGCAGACAACTATGCCGGGGTTACCTACAATAACACTCCGGATGGGGATCGTATTTTTATTGGATGGATGAGCAATTGGAATTATGCCCAGGCCACCCCAACAACCGTATGGCGAAGTGCGATGACCCTTCCGAGAACATTGGCACTGCAAAAAGTAAACGGGCAATATGAATTAAAGAATTATCCCGTGGAGTCCTTCCGGTCCCTGTTGAAACCTGTGGAAGTAAAAGGGAAGGACGTCACAGGCGGTGTAGCGTATGAATACGAAAATTTCAATGCGGCAGAGGTGCGGTTTGAAACCACTTTGGAAAACCGGGAGTGGCGTTTCTATAATGAGGCCGGAGAGGAATTGCGCATCCTGCTGGACGCCGGGAAGAAGGAGTTATTGATAGACCGCTCAGCCAGCGGCCGGGTGAGCTTCGACCCTTCCTTCTCTGAAACGGTTCATAAGGCTTTACTACCAAATTTACCCGACGAACATTCTTTTGAGGTGCGGATAATCCTTGACGCCTCCTCAGTGGAGATCTTCCTCAATAAAGGGCAGTATGTAATGACAGAACAATTATTTCCTAATCAACCCTATACCCATTTTTTTACCAGTGAAAAGAATCCCGAAAATCCGGAGATCTTTGAAATAAGCAGGGTATGGTAAACTACCGCTTATGAATAAACTTATATTTTGGTCTATTACCGTGGCTCTCGCGGGTTTTCTTTTTGGATTTGATACCGTAGTGATCTCGGGAGCCGATAAAAAACTGCAGGCCTTATGGAATTCTTCCGATGCGTTTCACGGCCTTGTGGTCATGTCTATGGCGTTATGGGGTACCGTGGCAGGTGCTATCTTCGGAGGATATCCCGCCAATAAGTTTGGTCGTAAAAAGACCCTGGTCTGGATAGGTATATTTTATTTGGTATCCGCTCTCGGTTCGGCCCTGGCGACCGATCCGGTGATATTTGCGATTTTCCGGTTCCTTGGCGGACTGGGGGTTGGGGCATCTACCATTGCTGCACCGGCCTATGTGTCTGAAATTGCTCCTGCCAAGGACCGGGGGCGTTTGGTAGCCCTGTACCAGTTTAATATCGTTCTGGGAATTCTTATCGCATTTATCTCTAACTACCTGCTTAGTGGGATAGGGGAGAATGCCTGGCGGTGGATGCTGGGTGTGGAAGCGATACCCGCTTTTATTTACCTCCTGATGGTGCTTCGTGTACCCAATAGTCCGCGTTGGCTGTTAACCCAGGGCAGAGACGAGGAAGCCCTGGCCGTACTCCAAATGATAGATCCCGTTGCAGATCATTCGAAACTGATTCGGGAGATCCGGCAGGAAGAGGCCTCCAGAGGGACAGTAAAGGAACATATCTTCATGAAAAAATACCGGTTTCCGGTAGTACTGGCTTTTCTCTTTGCATTTTTCAATCAGTTTTCCGGGATCAATGCGTTCCTGTATTATGCTCCCAGAATTTTTGAAACCGCGGGACTTGGAGAAAGTACAGCCCTTCTAAGCAGTATTGGTATCGGGGTAACCAATCTTGTGTTTACCCTTTTAGGGGTTTTCCTGATCGATCGCCTGGGCAGAAAACAGCTGATGTATTTCGGCTCTATCGGCTACATTATTTCCCTAAGCCTGGTAGCCCTGGCATTTTTTAAAGAATGGACCGGAATGGCCGTGCCTATATTTTTATTTCTTTTTATCGCGTCTCACGCCATAGGTCAGGGCGCAGTGATATGGGTGTTTATTTCTGAGGTATTTCCCAATCACCTTCGTGGAGCAGGTCAATCATTCGGATCATCGGTACACTGGGTGCTCGCGGCTGCTATCCCCTCCTTAATACCGCTGTTGTTCTCGGCCATAGGTCCGGGACCGGTATTTGCGTTCTTTGCCTTTATGATGGTCCTCCAACTCATCTTTGTTCACTTTATGATGCCTGAAACCAAAGGGAAAAGTCTGGAAGAATTATCAGCGTCCCTGTCTGAGGTAAAAGGCTGATGGGAGTATGGAGTAAGGACCGCCCACACATTGTTAAAATATGGCAAAAGCCAGTGGGATGGGTTAAATTTTAAGTAAATTCAAACAGCATTTTACCTTAGGTATTCATGCCCCTGGAGGAAATTCCCTGAGTAAAATCAGGAATGCACCTGGAGACGAAAGAAAAGATATGAATGATATTTTATTATTTGGGGTTACCCGGGAGATCATAGGAGGAGTCACCCTTAGTTTGAGTGAGGAAACCCTGCCTGAAAATGTGGGAGAGCTGAAACGTATCCTGATGGAACGCTACCCTGGTTTAAGGAATATCACTTCCTTAAAGGTGGCGGTAAATAATGAATTTGCAGGGGAGGATACTGTGATCCGGCCACAGGATGAGATCGCCCTTATACCCCCGGTTAGCGGGGGCTGAACATTGCCTTTTAAGAATTCCATATACACATAAGGGGGCTTTAACCAAATAATGACCTCTGGATGAAGATAAACAGATGAAGAAAACACTTAGTCATGTTGACAAGGATGGAAATGCCAAAATGGTGGATGTAGGCCATAAGGCGAATACTGATCGCACTGCTAAAGCTTTTGGAAGGGTGGTCTTTACCCCGGAAGTATTTACGCAATTAAAGAACAGCGGTTTTGCAGGGAAGAAGGGCAGTATCATACAGACAGCGGTAATTGCCGGGATACAGGGTGTTAAGCAGACTTCAACCCTTATTCCGATGTGTCATCCATTACCTGTAAACAGTATTTCCATAGATATTGTGCCCGGAGAAAACTGTATGGAGATCGAATGTACGGTGAAGTGCTCCGGAAAGACAGGGGTGGAAATGGAAGCCCTTACAGGAGTCTCTGTAAGTGCCCTCACCATCTACGATATGTGTAAGGCACTCTCGCATGATATACACATCACCAATATTCAATTAGAGGAAAAATCAGGAGGAAAAAGTGATTTCAAAAGATAAAATTTACGGACTGGTATTATCCGGAGGAAAAAGTTCCCGGATGGGGCACGATAAGGGGCTCATTTCTTATCACGGGATTCCCCAACGCGAGTATATGTATAAGGTACTGGAAGGGGTCTGTGACCGAACCTTTCTAAGTGTCAGAGACGATCAGACCGATACTGTTGCTTCAGGATACCAGGTCATAGCCGATAACAATAAATACAGAGGCCCGTTTAACGGTATACTGTCTGCCCATGAAAAGCACGAAGATGCGGCGTGGCTGGTAGTGGCCTGTGACATGCCTCTTTTAAATGAAGAGGCATTGAAACAGCTTATTGCGATGAGAGACCCGGAAAAATATGCAACAGCCTACGCCTTGCAGGGCAGTGAGCTTCCTGAGCCCCTTTGTGCTATCTGGGAACCCCGCGCTCTGAAACAGGCCATGGCGTACCTCGACGCCGGAAACGGTACCTGTCCAAGGAAATACCTGATCAATTCAGACATCAAACTGGTGCATCCCCAGGATGACCGGGTATTGTTTAATGCCAATTCGGAAGAAGAGTACAGGGAGGTGCTGACTTCATACCTGAAATAATGATGGAACGCTATGCCAGACATCTCACCCTTCCCGGTTTTGGACCGGAGGCCCAGCAAAAATTGTTGGATGCTTCTGTTTTGGTGATCGGTGCCGGCGGACTCGGTGTACCGGTTTTGCAGTATCTCAATGCTGCAGGGGTCGGCCAACTGGGTATTGTAGATGCCGATACCGTGTCATTGTCTAACCTGCATCGTCAGCCCCTGTATACCGAAAAGGACCTTGGGAAGCAAAAGGCTGAGGTGATTGGGAATTTCCTGGAACTTCAGAACAGTACGGTTAAGAAAGTGGTTTATTCTGTTTTCTTAGACCGGGAAAATGCCCTGGAAATAATTTCAGGATATGACCTCGTAGTGGATGCCAGTGATAATTTTGCAACCCGGTACCTGGTGAATGACGCCTGTGTAATTCTTGGTAAACCCTTTGTTTACGGTGGACTTTTCGGGTTTGAGGGGCAGGTGAGCGTTTTTAATTACCAGGGTGGGCCAACCTACAGGTGCCTGTACCCGGAAATGCCGGATGGCGTTGTTGCCGATTGTAATACCCATGGGGTGTTGGGCGTGGTTCCGGGAATTATAGGGAACCTCCAGGCCCTGGAAGCGATCAAAGTGATTACCGGGGTAGGCCAGGCAATGAGCGGACAGCTGCTGCTGCTGGATACGTTTACTATGGACCTTCGAAAAATGAAGATCAGAAGAAACCCGGCTTATAAGACCATTACCGCACTCAGGGAGGCATATCATGTGCCCTCCTGTGTTCAGCTCACCGCTGTGCAACCGGAAGAACTCACCGGTGCGAAAGATTACTTTCTTCTCGATGTGCGGAACCCGGATGAATACAAGGACTTTCATATCGGGAATTCCGTGAACATTCCTTTGGGGGAGTTGGAAGCGAGAAAGGATGAACTCCCTGAAAATCGCTCGATCAGCCTGATCTGTCAGCAGGGGGTGCGAACAAAGAAGGCTGCAGAGATCCTGGAGGGGTATTCGGGATTTCTATATGAATTGGAGGGCGGTATCAACTCGTACCTGGCCCGTATTTCCTAACCCTGAATCCTGAACAAAATGCTGGCACCTGTAATTAAATATATATAATGGCACCACGGGAAGATACTACAGATATGGTTATCCTGGTACTGGCCGCAGGAGAGTCAAGCCGGATGGGCAGGGCCAAGCAATTATTGCCCTGGGGTGATACAACGCTGTTGGGGCACGTGCTTGAACAGGTTCTTGATGTTGCGATACAACGAAAGTACCTGCTGTTAGGGGCCAGGGCGCAACGCATTCTTGAAGAGGTGGATGTAACCGGATTTATACCCCTGCTAAACCCCGACTGGGAATTGGGAATGGGTTCCGGCATCGCCTTTGCCATAGAAAGGATCGTAGAGGATTTTCCCGAGATTAAAGGGGTTATGATCGTATTGGCAGACCAGCCCGGCGTGCATGCCGGTATGCTAAGGGATATGCTCAGTACGCATGCGCTTTCCGGGAAAGATCTTACCGCCTGTGCATACAGGGAAAAAGCCGGTGTTCCTGCCATTATCTCAGGGCCATACATCCAGGCGCTTACAACCCTTGAAGGCGACAGGGGAGCCAGGAAATTATTCTCAGAAAACCGGGAGGAACTCATCCTGTATCCAACCGATCAACCCATTAGCGATATTGATGATCTGCAAACCTATCGGGAACTTCATATGGATCATTTTGGATATGCCCCCCAATGACCTGTTTGTCAAGTTGATGAAGGTCATGTTTTTTACCGCTCCGAATCTGTAATTTAAAGGATTGAAATTTGTAAATAGATATGAAGATGGCAGCGGATAAAAAATATGTAATGAAGGAATGGAAGAGCGGGGCCGAAATGCATGAAGATGCCAGATTGTGGGTGTCCGAACTGGAATTTATAACCAGTGAGCACCATTTTTTTGAGGACCTTCTGGCTACCTATTTTATGAAGATTTCCAACAAGGATCATTTTCGGCAGGGGAAGGACCTTGTAGAGGAACTGGAAGAGAACCGCCAAAAGAACCAAAGGATCCTGGAGGATGTAACGGCTCACAACAACCGTCTGATCGTTCTGCTGGACGGGAAGAATGAATTCGAGAAGGAAGACAGGGTCAAGGAAGAACATCGTGACCTGGAACTTCAGATGCAGGAGCACCATGAGAAGTTCAGGATGCTTAAGGCGCATATTTTTTCATTGATTGGAGAGATCATTAAAGAGATACGAAGGGAGCACCTGCTGGGGCCCTGAAATCTGCACTCTTTCTATTTGAATACCCCGTATAACTTGCTTAATTTTAAGGGAGGTAAATTACTGCTATCCAGATTTTTAGATTATGGAGTTCATTGATTACTATAAAGTGCTCGGCCTTGATAAATCGGCTACAGCGTCCGATATAAAGAAGGCATACCGCAAACTGGCCAGAAAATACCATCCGGATGTAAATCCTGATGATAAGGATGCTGAGGTAAAATTTAAGCAGCTCAATGAGGCCCATGCCGTACTTAGCGATCCGGAAAAACGCAAGAAGTACGATCAATACGGAAAGGACTGGGAGCATGCTGAGGAATTTGAAAAGGCCAAAGCCCGGCAACAACGGTCGTATTCCTCAGGGTCAGGTCCCTTTACCTACTCGGGTAGCGGGGCAGGGGCAGAAGACTTTTCTGAGTTTTTTGAATCCATGTTCGGGGGTGGAGGTTTTGGGGGCGGCAGGCAGCGGCAAACCCGTTTTCGGGGACAGGATTACAACGCCGATCTGGAACTTCACCTGAGAGATGCCTTCAGCACCCATAAGCGCACCCTTACTGTAAACGGAAAGAATATCAGGATCACGGTACCTGCCGGGATCGAAGACGGGCAGACCATCAAGATCAACGGGCATGGAGGTCCCGGGGTAAATGGTGGTCCGGCTGGCGATCTGTATCTGACCTTCCGGATTCACAATACCACACCTTTTAAACGAGAGGGAGCCAATCTTTATAAGGAGGTGGAGATTCCGCTTACGAAAGCCGTTCTTGGCGGGGAGATCACTACCGATACTTTTGACGGGAAAGTGAAGCTCAGTGTGAAGCCGGGTACCGGTAACGGAACACGTGTAAAGCTGAAAGGGAAGGGATTTCCCATATATAAGAAGTCCGGACAGTTCGGGGATCTTTTCATCACCTATCAGGTGCATATTCCTGAGCAACTGACCCCGGAACAGGAAAAACTGTTTAAGGAACTGGAGAAAACCGGGTTGTAATTAAAACGTGTGAAGTCATGGAAACCAAAATAAATATTCAGCGTTTATGCGAGGTCTATGAGATCGAAAGGTCATTTGTGATCTCTATATGCGAAGCCGATCTGATTACCCTTTACAGCGAGGGAAACCAGGATTTTATAACCGTGGAAGAATTGCCGTTTCTCGAACGAATGCTGCGCCTTCATCAGGACCTGGGCATTAATGAGGAAGGCTTACATACCATCCATCATTTACTGGAGCGCGTTACCGATATGAAGGAAGAGATCCGGCAATTGAGAAACCGGCTCCGACTTTATGAAGACTTCTGATCACCCACCGAATAACCAGTGCTTTTTATGGGGTCGCTTTTTTAGACCAAATCTTTCTATGGCATACCGGTTCAGGTGTTCTTCCATCTCGGGAACGGAATCGGTCAGGAACAACAGGTTCATATCTTCAGGGTCAATGCTGTCTTCCCTGGCCATAAGCTGGATGTGTTCGTATAGATCTCTGTGATAGGAGGTCCCGAAAAGGATCACTGGAAAGTGCTGTATAATATGGTTTTGTATCAGGGTCAGGGCTTCAAATAGTTCATCGAGCGTACCCATGCCACCGGGAAGTACCACAAAGGCATAGGAATACTTCATCAGCATAAATTTCCGGATAAAAAAATAGGGAATATCGATCCATTTGTTCAGGTAAGGATTCGCTTCCTGTTCTTCAGGCAGGATAATATTGCATCCTACAGAATACCCTCCCGTTTCATAGGCCCCCCTGTTGGCTGCTTCCATAATACCCGGGCCACCCCCGGTCATGACCGTGAATCCCATTTTTGCCAGCGTGGCACCTATGGCTCTTGCCTGTTTGTAATAGGGGTTACCCTCCTCAAATCGGGCAGAGCCGAACACCGTTACGCAGGGTCCCAGAAAGTGCATTCTTCGAAATCCCTTGATAAAATGATATTGAACCCTGAAGGTGAACAGGAGTTCCCTGAACCAGTGCTTAGGGCCCTCCAGGAAACTCCGTTCGTCTCTTACCAGGGTTTGATTAACCATCTGAATCCGGCTTACATATATTTGGAAAGGAAGGAAAAGAAGCGCTTCTTCAGGTCGTGAAACATTACCCTCTCGGTTTCCATTTTTTCCCGCATGTCCATATGATACCGAAATCCCACGCGGTCTACCGCTTCATTGACCTCGTCAATGGTTTCTGCAATAGCGTGTTCGTGGGCTTCGATCTCTTCCTTAAGATTTACGATCCGGTCTTTGTGAATGATCATCTGATTTTGAAACTGCCCCAGTTCAGCCAGGACCATATCGTTGGTCCACCGCTGTTCGATCTCGTCAAGCCGATTCTGGAAAGACCGGGTTTCGTCGAGCCAGAATGCGATTTCATTTAACCAGCTTTTGTGTTCAAAATGCAGGTTGGCGTTGTTTATTAAAGTTTCCATGAGCTCTTGTTTAGCCTGTAAGTTACTTCATGTCAGTGTCTTGTGGTATGACATTCGTCATTATTGAAGAATCATGCCGTCTTCCATATGGATCACCCTGTCTGTTTCGCGGGCAAAATCTTCGTCATGGGTCACGATAAGCAGGGAGAGTCCTTTTTCTTGTTTTAACTTCTTAAAAATGCTGAGCACGTTGGCGGAATTATGACTGTCCAGGTTCCCGGTGGGCTCATCCCCCATCAGAATACTGGGGTCATTGATAAGGGCCCTGGCAATGGCCACGCGTTGCTTTTCTCCTCCCGAGATTCTTCGGGCAAGATTATTTCCCAGGTGGCCGATATTGAGCATCTCCAGAATATCCATGGCTTTTTTCCTGATCTCCGGCTCTGAGCGGTCGCCGAGCTTACGGGCTGGAAGCATTACGTTCTCCAGAACACTGAATTCTCCCAGGAGATAATGGAACTGGAAAACAAAACCTATATGTTTGTTTCTCAGGTAAGAAAGTTGTTCGTGTTTCATGCCGGTGATGAGTCCGCCGTTTAGGAACAATTCCCCGGAGTAATCCGTATCCATGGTAGAGAGGATGTATAGCAAGGTGCTTTTTCCACATCCGGACTTGCCCATGATACTTGCAAACTCGCCCCTTTTGATTTCCATGTTGATATCCTTTAACACATGAAAATCTACCGGTTTCCGGAAGTACTTGTTGATGTTTACAGTTTTTAAAACGTGGTCCATACCGGTGTTAATTTCCTCGTATTATTTTAACGGCATCAATGGTGCGTGCCTTTCGTGAGGGCAGATACCCTGCAAAAAAGGTCGATACCAGGGCAAAGACGATACCCACCACATAATACCAGGGGTTAAAATTGATGGGGTAGGTACTTATCGTGGGCAGGGCTTCGGTGTTGAATGGAACCCGGTCTATGATCAGGGAGAGGATATAGCCAAAGAACAAGCCGCTGGCTCCTCCGATGAAACCGATGATCAGGGCCTGGCTCATAAAAATGGATTGCACATCCTTTCCGGTGAATCCAATGGCTTTGAGAATGGCAATATCATTCATTTTTTCGTAGATGAGCATATTCAGGATATTGTAGATCCCGAATCCTGCAACTATAAGCAGGGTTACCGACACCGCATAGGTGATGAGGTTCCTGATGTTGGATCCGGTTTCAAATTGTGCATTGGCTTCCTGGATATCCCTGGCTTCCACCCGGAACTGCCGCTCAATATCGGAGGCGATCACCGGGGCCTTTTCCAGGTTTTGAAGTTTAACATTGATGTCGGTGATATACCCGGAGTTTTCCCCAAGAATGCGTTGGGCCGTTTTCAGGTTCACATAGCTTTGAATGTTGTCGATGTCGGCGATCCCGCTTTGGTAAAATCCGACCACCTTAAGCGGGTATATCTCTCCTTTAACCGTACTGATCTGCAGCCGGTCTCCCGGGCGTAACGACATTTTTTTGGCCAGCCCGGCGCCCAGAAGAATGCCGTTCTCAGTATTTTTCAGGTCCCGGGGGCGCCCCTCTATGATATAGTCATTAATGCTGGACAGGCGCACCTCCTCCAGAATATCGACTCCCGTAAGGGTGCCCCCGAGCTCAATAGACCCGGAAAGGTAAAAGATCTGCGTGCTGAGCCTGGGGGTGGCTCCCAGTACTTCGGGCTGCGTTTTCAGGTATTTCAGCAAGGGCATCCCGTTGTAGATATTGCGCTCTTCAGAACGCGGTTTGATATGTCTTACGATATGTTCTCCGGGCTCCAGGGCCTTGCTGAGCGTAACGGGCTGATTCTCGCTGGGTCGTATTTCATTATAGATGTGAATGTGGGGGGTCTGGTTCAGAATGAGGTCGTCCAGCATCCCGTTGAGTCCGGTCATAAAACTTACCAGGGTAATATAGGCCGTAATTCCAAAGGTAACCCCAAGGGTGGCCGTAAGCGTGCTCTTGAACTTCGAAAGAAGATGCTTACGGGCAATTCCAAGGATGACCTTCCAGTTGATCATGACTGCGGTTTTAGTATTCTGGTGGATGCTTCGATCCCTGAAAGGATCTCAATACGATCCAGACTTTCCATGCCTGTCTCTACCTTTTGCATCCCTTCCGGGGTGCGTACCAGGCTGTCATTGACCAGGTAGGATCTTGGAATGGAAAGGGTTTGCGTTTTCCTGGAAATGATGATGTTGGCCTCTCCGGCCAGGCCTGCGTACAATCGCGGTGGTACATTGGTGAAAAGTGCTTCTACGGTAAAACTCTGGTTTCTTTCATTTTTTTCAGGTAGGATCCGGCTGATGGTTGCTGTAAAGGTGGCAGAACCATAGGCGTCCAGCACCAGTACCACTTCCTGCCCGGTATCAAGCCTGACGATGTCTTTTTCATCTACCATCATCTCAATGATAAAGTTTCCGGCGCTCCCGACATTTCCAAGGGCATGTTGCTGGGTGATCAATTCTCCCGGTTCCTTATACACTGCATAGACCCTCCCGTTAAGTCTGGAGGTTACGGTATACTCGTCTTTGGAAATCCGTGAGGTCTCATAGTTATTCCTGGCCTGCTCCAGGTGGGTGATCAGTTCTCTCTTTGTGCGCTGGTACTGCTGCAGGAGCAGGCTTAGCCGGTTCGCACTAAGCTCAAAAGCCAGCTGCTTTTGATCGTAGGCATTTTTAGAACCGATATTCTTCTCCCACAAACTTTTTTGCCGATAAAAGTTGATCGAATCATTGTGAAATTGCAGTTCTGCTGTCCGGATCTGATTTTCCAGTTCATCCAGCACATTGTTTTCTCCCTGAAGGTTCTTCCTGGCCAGTTCAAGATTGAGTTTGGCATTCTCTACCTGTAATACAGGGGTGTTGTTTACGATTTGAAAAAGGGGTTGCCCCTTTGTTACAGTATCGCCTTCCTTTACCAGGTTTTGCTGTAAAATTCCGGCAACTGCAGCGTATACCTCGTATAAACTGTCCGGTTTTATCGTAACTGTAGCATAGACAGATTCGGTTAGGGGCCCGGAATCCGGATAGATGCCCTCGCTCTTATTTTTGCAGGAAAATAAGAGCACTATAATGAATATATAACATAGGATGGATTTCATGATCCTAAGCTTTGTGATCCTAAATTACCGTTATTAGGCGATGGTTATTCATGATATTTATCATAACTTAAACTTCTAATTTAGATTAATTTAGTCCTAAACCAATTATTTGAACTTAATCATGAAGAAAATTTTAGTACCTACCGATTTTTCAGAAAATGCCCTTCAGGCCCTTAAAGTGGCTGCCCAATTGGCTAAGCAACACCATGCGAAATTATACTTGCTTCATATGCTGGGAATCTCCCAGGCCATTATAGGAAAGGATGAGAGTAATGAAGGTGCCGAGGCCATCTATTATATGAAGATGGTTAAAAAGCGTTTTGACGATCTAAAGCGCCTGGATTATATGCAGGGCATCGAAACGGAAGAACTTATTCAGAACTACAAGATCTTTTCCGAGGTAAACAATGTAGCTCACGAGCATGGTATCGACCTTATCGTTATGGGGTCTCATGGTACAGGTATGGTGAACGATTTCTTTGTAGGCTCCAATACCGAAAAAGTAGTTCGGAACAGTGATTTCCCGGTATTGGTAATCAAAAAGGATCGTCCGGATTTTAAAATGGATAAGGTGGTTTTCGCCTGTGATTTTGACAAGGAGAACATTCACGCATATCGCCGGGCCATGCGGCTTTTTAAGGATTTTGAAAGCGAGGTACATTTGCTATACGTAAACCTGCCTAACCAGAATTTCCTGAATTCCGCAGAAATGAGGGAACGGGTTAAGGAATTTATTACAGAGGCCGATAATGGGGATCTGAGCCAATTGTCAAAGGTGACGTATTACTCCGATTATACCATTGAAAACGGGATCTATAACTTCAGTAATTCTGTCGGGGCCGACCTGATCGCTATTCCTACCCACGGAAGAAAGGGAATTTCTCACTTCTTTATGGGCAGCATAGGGGAAGACCTTGCCAACCACGCTGAATTACCGGTGATCACCTTTAAGATCTGAACATATCACTGATGTTGTTCCAGAATTTGCAGTAATTGTTGTTTGGGTAGTACCCCGGACTGTCGCCATTTGAGTTGTCCGTCCTTAAAAAGGATCATGGTGGGAACTCCTCTGACCTGGTATTTTGCTGCAAGTTCAGAATTCTGGTCAACATCGATCTTAACTATCTTTATGCTGTCGCCCATCTCATCCTTGACTTCTTTGAGAATGGGCGCCAGCATTTTACACGGGCCGCACCAATCTGCGAAAAAATCTACCAGTACCGGAGTATCTCCCTTAATTATCGAACTGAAACTACTTTTCATAATGAATTGATTTTCAACTATAAATTTAAGCATTACCTCTCGTAAGGAAAAGGGGGTTTTACATTTTGTTTAAAAGCAGGGACTGGTAAGGTGTCGGGATATTCTTTTAATAATGAGTGGGTTAAGGTTTTTATTTTAATTAAATTTAAAGAGACAAACCAGGAATACTTCAAACATGTACTATTACACCACAGAAATAAAGAATATCCCATTTGAGACCGTAATCGATAAGGTAACCTCTGCCCTGAAGGAAGAGGGATTCGGGGTGCTTACCGATATAGATATCCAGGCGACCTTAAAAAAGAAATTGGATGCCGATATCTATAAATACAGGATCCTTGGCGCCTGTAATCCGGGTTTTGCCCATAAGGCTTTGCAGCATGAGAACAAGATCGGAGTCTTGCTTCCCTGTAATGTGATCGTTCAGGAGCGGGAGGAAGGCAAGGTGGAAGTGTCGGCAGTAGACCCCGTTGCCTCCATGAGCGCTGTTGGCAACCCACAACTGAAGGCCGTTGCATCTGAAGTGGCCTCGCGGCTTAAAAGTGTGATTGATTCCTTGTAAGCTATTGATATTCCGCATTTTGACTGACGTTTGTCATGTCTTGCGGTTATTATTTGTACTATCTTCCTGATCAACCTGAAACCACTAAATAATGAAAAGGATCGTATTACCAACTGATTTCTCTGACAATGCCTGGAACGCTATTTCCTATGCCGTGCAATTGTTTGCAAATGAGACATGCCAGTTATATTTTTTACATACCTATGTACCTGCATTCTACCGTGTGGATTACGCCATTGGCGGACCGGCCTACAGTGGTATCGATGACGCCATGATACAGGCAACCATAAGCGGACTGGAAAATACGGTAGCGCGGGTAAAGGAAGAATACCCTAATGACAAGCATACCTACCATCAGCACTATGCCTTCAATCTTCTTACAGATGAGGTCAAGGAACTTTGTGAAAAGGAAGATATTGATCTGGTGATCATGGGTACCAAGGGCGCTACGGGTGCCGAGAGGATTCTATTCGGGTCTAATGCGGTATTTATGATGCGAAAAATAGATGTCCCCCTCATTGTTATTCCGGGTGCCTACGCATTTAAAAAACCGGTTTCTGTGCTTTTTCCAAATGATTTCCTGATGATTCCGGACAAGGAGGTTTTAAAACCGTTGCTGCAATTATTAAAGAATAATCATGCACATCTGGATGTAGTGCACGTACAGGAAGACCGGGAAATGACCCGGCAGCAGGAACACAACAAATATGTGCTGCATGAACGTCTGGCCGATTGCAATTACGATTTCCTGGAGATTCAGGAGGGGTATATGCCCGATGCCATTAAGGATATGATAGATGAAGGCCCCTATGACCTGCTGGTAATGCTCAACCGGAAGCATTCCTTTCTGGAACGGCTGCTGTTAAGACAAAATGTAGACAGCCTGGGTTTTGAAGTGGAGATCCCCTTTATGGTATTAAGAGAAAGTATTAAATAAATAAAGAATGAATAAGATCCTGTTGCCTACAGATTACTCGGAATCTTCCCTCATGGCCATTGAATACGCATCGAAATTATTTGATGATCACGCCTGTGAGTTTCATATCATACACGCCTACCGTCTCAGCCGGTCCGGGCTTGCGATCATGCGGAAGCAGTATACGGAGACCAGGGAATACCGGAAAAGCGAATCTGCAGCCAGGGAGGATATGCGCAAGATGCTTCTTGAATTAAAGAAGAAATATGAAGCAGACCCTCACATATACCGTGGATTTGTAACAGCCCAAAGCCTTACCGACGGGATCAGGCAGAGTGTACTGGAATTGCAGGGCGATCTTATTGTGATGGCGACCACCGGGGCTTCCGGGCTCAAGGAGGTTTTTCTGGGGAGCAACGCGGTAAAGGTGATCAACAGGATGAAAGACTGTCCGGTACTGTTGGTGCCTGCAGGTTACTCCTTTGTCCCGGTGAGGAAAATTCTTTTTGTCAATGATTTCAGAAGGAATTTTGAAGCTGAGGAAGTATTGGCTTTGGCCTCTATGGCAAGGATGACGACGTCGAGTATTGCGTTGTTATATATAAATGACGGGAATGAATTTACGTCGAACCAGAAAAAGAACAGGGAGGAATTGCTGAGATTATTGGAAGGGATCCCGGTAGAGGAACAGCAGATGCCCATGGATAAGTTCCTGAGTGATATTATAGAGGATTATACGGCCAGTGGAGAGGTGAACATGCTGGCCATGATAAAGAATAAGCACAGTAACCTGGACAAGTTGTTAAGGGAACCGGTGGTCAAAAAGGTGGCTTTTCACAGTAGAATTCCCTTTTTAGTGATGCCGGAGGTGGTTTAAAACTGGTGAATTATGAAGCGTATCGTTATTCCAACAGATTTCTCAGATAATGCCTTACATGCAATACGGTATTGCCATAACCTTTTTTTAGGGGAGGAAGTGGAATTTGTATTGCTGCATACCTTCGGGGCTGACGTGTATACATCGGCCGCCACCCTTGGGCTTCGGGCAGATACCTCTGCAATGGAACGCCAATTGGAGGATAGCAGAAGAAAACTGGATTCTCTCAAGGCGCTGCTTCAATCAGAATATAACGGGTTCGGATGCTCTTATACACTTCTTACACGATATGATTTTCTCCCTGATGCCATTAATTCCCTGTTACAGGAACAGCCAGCATTTTTAGTAGCCATGGGAACACAGGGAGCAACGGGAGCAAAGGAGATTTTTTTGGGAAGTAATGCCGTTCGCATCATGCAAAGGGTAACCGAAACCGCTGTGCTGGCCATCCCGGAAGCAAGTCCGTTGGTAGTACCGCGTAAGATCGCCTTGGCCACCGCTCATACAGACCTGCCCAAACCGGACCAGTTGGCCGCTTTCAGGGATCTGGCAGGAAGGTATGAGGCACAGATCACCATCATTCATATCTCAGATGAGGTGCGGCTAAATGAGAAACAGAAAAAGAACAGAGACTGGCTTCAGGAGCAACTCGCTGCCTGCGATCCGGCTGTTTTCACCCTGGACAATGATCATGTGGATCAGGCGATCATGGAATATGTCGGGAATACCAATACAGATATTATAGGGATCATCAGCAGAAAGCATACCTTCTTTGAAAGTCTTCTTAAGAGATCAACCCTGAAAGAACTGGGATACCACAGTAAGATACCCCTGCTTGTAATGCATCATCAATAATTAATTTAAAATCAAAGGATATGAAGAATGTAGGAGTTTGGATGGATAAGGAAAAAGCCTGGATCGTTGTACTTAATGACGAGGAGGTAGAGATGACTGTCCTGGAAAGTGACGTAGAAGATTTTAATGCGGTGGGAGGTTCCAGGTCAAAGACCAGATGGGGCCCTCAGGACGTGGTTCAGGACAGGAAATATACGGAGCGGGAAAAGCACCAGATGAAGCGGTATTTTGAAAATCTAGCTGGGGAGTTAAAGGAGGCCGGGCAACTGGCTTTGTTTGGTCCGGCCGATACCAATAAAAAATTCAACAATTACCTGCTGGAGCATCAAAAAGATCTGGCCAGCCGTGTAAGGGGAGTGGAGAAGGCCGATAGTATGTCTGAGAACCAGGTAAAAGCCCTGGTTCGGGAGTTTTTTGATAATGCCTCATAAAGGGCGAAAAAGGAACTCAACGTGGATGCCGGTCATATACTCATCACCAAATCGTCGGGAGAGCAGGTTGCATTCTCTCTCGACAAGATCAAAGCATCTCTCAGGCGAACCGGGGCCGGTGACCCGCTTATTGAGAAGATCCTGAATACGCTGGCCAATGAGGTTTATGAAGGGATCACTACCAGGGAGGTGTATAACCGGGCCTATGCCTTACTCAAGCAATCGCGTTCCGAATACGCTTCGCGGTATAAACTTAAAAGAGCGATCTACGAATTGGGCCCTACGGGATTTCCGCTGGAGAAGTTTGTGGCAGCCATCCTCAAATATTCCGGCTATAAAACCCGGACCGGGGTCATTTTTACAGGGCATTGCGTAAATCATGAAGTAGATGTAGAGGCCCGGAAAAACGGAATGCTCACCCTGGTGGAATGTAAATTTCACGGACAGCAGGGAATTAATTGCAATGTAAAGGTGCCGCTTTATATCCACTCCCGCTATCTCGATATAAGGGAGCATTGGAATAAAGAGGAAACGCTGGAACCCATCTGGGTGGTAACCAATACGCGTTTTACCCTGGATGCAATGAAGTACGGGAAATGTATGGGGATGTACCTGCTTAGCTGGGACTATCCCGAAGGTGACAGCATCCGGGATCGTATCGACCGACTGGGGTTATACCCCTTAACGGTATCCTCGCTTCTAACTTCCAGAGAAAAGAACTTTTTGCTGGATAAGGGTATCGTATTGTGCAGGGAGCTCCTGGAGGATTCCTTTTTTCTGGATCATGCAGGGGTTTCTGAGGTACGTAAGGAAAAGATCCTGGATGAAATGAAGAACCTTTGTAAATGTTAAGATGGAGCAAAAGGTAAGTATACAGTTTTTAGGTGCAGCAGGAACCGTAACGGGTTCCAAATTTCTGGTGGAAACCCCGGAGCTGAAGATCCTGATCGATTGCGGGTTATTCCAGGGGGAAAAGCCGCTTCGTGATAAAAATTGGGAACCCCTGGAGGTCGATGCCTCAACGATCGACCTGGTCCTGTTAACCCATGGCCACCTCGATCATGTCGGGTACCTTCCCAGGCTGGTGCGAATGGGTTTTGAAGGAAAGATCTATGGAACGGCCCCCACATTGAGCATTACAAGGATCATCCTGGAAGATAGCGCGAAGATACAGGAAGAAGATGCCGACCAGGCCAACAGGGAAGGCTACTCCAAACACGATCCCGCCCTGCCGCTTTACAATCAGAGGGATGTGGAACAAACCTTCGATTACCTCGACCCTCAGCCTATGGGCGTTTTTATAGACCTGGCTCCCGGGATCAGGTATAAACATCACTATGCCGGTCATATCTTAGGGGCAACATGGCTGGAGCTGGAAGTATTTGGAAGGATCATCGTGTTTTCCGGAGATCTGGGTCGGGAAAACGACCTGCTGCTAAGGCCTGTGGAACGGCCTGTAAAGGCCGATTATATCATTATGGAATCCACTTACGGCGACCGGGAACACCTGGATGAGGATGTAGAGGATATCCTGATACAATTGGTGAACGAGGTATTGCACCACCGCGGTAATTTGATCATTCCAAGTTTCGCTGTGGAACGGGCGCAGTTACTGGTGTATTATTTCTGGCAACTGTATAAAAAGAACAGGATACCCGCAATTCCTGTAGTTATTGACAGTCCCATGAGCAATAAGGTGTTTGACAGTTTTTTTAAATTTCCCGACTGGCACCGTCTCAACGGTGCCATGCTGGGGGAAATGCTTAACTATGTGGAGGTGGTCGATTCGTACAGGGATACCTGGCGGGTGATCGACAGGAAACAACCCAAGGTAGTGATCGCAGGGAGTGGGATGATCACCGGAGGCAGGGTACTTACCTACCTTCAGCAACTCATAGACGAACCTGAAACCATTGTCCTTCTGGCCGGATACCAAGCCGAAGGCACCCGGGGGAGAGACCTTCTGGAAGGTGCAAAAACCCTGCGTTTCTTTGGGAAAGAATACGTGGTCCGGGCAAGGACAGAATGTCTTCAGAGTCTTTCTGCCCACGCAGACCAGGGGGAGTTACTGGATTGGTTAAGCGACCTGGAGACCGCACCGGAAAAGGTTTTTCTCGTTCACGGGGAACCTGAGGCCGCCAAAGAATTGAAAACCGCAATTGCAAACAAGTACAGCTTTCAGACCGAGATCCCTGAAATGAACTCCAAATACGAGCTTATGTAACGCTATTCCCCCGTACCCCCTGTACCTACGTACCCCTGTACCTGCGTACCTTTGTACCTGCGTACCTTCGTACCTGCGTACCTGCGTACCTTCGTACCTGCGTACCTTCGTACCCCCGTACCCCCGTACCCTCGTTACTCATCACTCATCACACATCACTCCTCACTCCTCACTCCTCACTTACTCTTTTCTGTATTTGTCGAACCATGCAAGGGTATGAGCGATCTTGGAGATCAGGTTGCTGGGTTTCCCGGCAATACCATGTGATGCCTTTGGGATCTCGACCAACACCGTTTCCTTATTTCGGATCTTGAGCGCATGATACAGCTGTTTGGCTTCGCTTGGCGGGGTCCGCAGGTCTTCCATACCTACCATGACCATGGTCGGGGTTTCAATATTGGCTACCAGGGAAATGGGGGAGAAATTCCAGTAGGTTTCAAAATTTTCCCAGGGTTGTCCGGGGAACCGGTAATTGGCGTAACCGTAATAATTATCTGCTGTCAGGGTCTTGCTGATCCAGTTTACCACCGGCTTGGCTACCACCGCGGCTTCGAAACGATTGTTCTTGCCTATGATCCAGGCAGTCATTATACCACCGGCACTTCCCCCGGTTACAAATAGCTGCTCTTCTGTGGTGATGCCCTGTTGTATAAGGTGATCTACCCCGTCCATAACATCCTGGTAGTCGTCTCCGGGATAGTGGTGATAAAGCAGGTTCCCAAATTCTTCCCCGTAGCTGGTACTTCCCCTCGGATTGGGATAGAAGACCAGGTACCCTGCCGCCGCGTACAGCTGCATTTCTGCCGAGAAACGATCACCATAGTTCGCAATGGGACCACCGTGATTCTCCACGATAAGGGGATAGGTTTTACCCTCCTCATAATAAGGCGGTTTTACCACCCAACCCTGCAGGTCTCTGCCGTCTACAGACGATTTGTACCAAACTTCCTCTACCTCGCCCAATGTTCTTTGCCCCAAAAGGTCTGCATTGAGGTCGGAAACCTTTACAGTAGTATTGCTTTTATTTTCGGAAAGCGCCAATTCTGCGGGATGTTCCGGGGTGGTCATGGTGTAGGCGATGCGCTCTTTGTCGGAAATGGAAAATGAACCTCCTCCATAGGGTCGTCCTACAGAAGTACCTCCCAGGTTATGGGAAATGGTTTTGATGTTTCCTTTCATGTCGGTATAGGCGATCTTCGTGTTTCCCTTGTCGTCGTACATGAAATAGATCTTATCTCCTTTTTTGTTCCAGGTAAGTCCAAAGACACTCCGGTCCAGCCCGTCGGTTAAGGACCTGATGTTTTCCCCGTTGGTGTCCATTACAAACAGATCTTCGGTCTGGTAGGTTTGAACCTTATCTTCATACCCCCTGAAGGCGATGGTTTTCCCATCGGGAGAAATAACCGGATTTTCATCCGGTCCTTTTTTGTTGGTGATCGCGGTAATATTTCCACTGTTTAGATCCAGGCGATAGATCTCGCTGTTTACAAAATCGTATTCCCAATCTTCGTTGCGGTTAGCGGAGAAATAGAATGAATTTCCATCGGGCGACCATGAAACCTCCCCTCCATGATTAAAGTTTCCGGAGGTGAGTTGTCTCGGAGTACCTCCGTTGGCCGGGATGAGGAACAAGTGACTAAAGCCCGGAGACAGGTAGCCCCTGCCATCGGCCTCATGCTTGAGGCGGTCGGTGATACGAGCTTCCCCTGCCCAATCGGCTCCTTTAGGCTTTTTCGGCATTTTTGCCAGCACCGGGGCGGCCTCTTCCACGAGCATGGAAAAGCTCAGCCATTGTCCGTCCGGAGACCAGCTCAGGGAAGACGGACTTTTTTCCAGCCTGGAGATTCGGGCAGAATTGCCTTTATTCACCCAATAAACAAAAAGTTCACTGCCTTCCTCGGTGCTGCTGATGTATGCAATGCGATCAGCATCGGGAGACCATCGCGCCCCGTATTCATTTTCTGCTCCGTGGGTGAGTTTGTAGTGCTCTTTAGTCTCCACATCGTACATCCAAAGGTCCCCTTTTCTTTTATCGTCCATGATGTCAAAGTAATTCCGGACATAAACCACGTGTTTTCCATCCGGGGAGATCTGTGGATCGGAAATATATTCAAGTTCGAAAACGTCGAGATAGTCAAAAGATTGCTTCTGTTGTGCGGTTGCCGTAAGCGTACAGGCAGCTAATAGTAATAGAAGGTAGTTTTTCATAGGGTTTGGCTTTGAGTGGTCTAAACTTAGGAATTTTTAGGGAGACGGGGAAGTGGGAATTAGGGATGTAGGGATATAGGGAGGTGGGGAGGCGGGGAAACCGGTGGGTTAGTAATTATGAATGGTTAATGATGAATGATGAATGATGAATGATTGTACGTCCCTGATATAGGTTGACCACTTAAACGTGGAAAACTATGAAAGCAAGTCTTGGAAAGATCCGTAAGAGCCGTCATTATTCGGAGGATTTTAAA
>NZ_JAINZT010000009.1 GCF_020166515.1 Robertkochia flava
GAAAATATTTTTTCCAAGTTGCCCTTCGCGTTTTCAATGCCGTGTAAAAGAACTTTTTCGCTCCAAACTGCCCCTCTTACAAGGTGCCTTGTTGTTCAAAGCGGGTGCAAATATAAGACGGGTTTTTGTTTCCCTCCAAGCTTTTGAATGTTAATTTTTGAAAGTTTTTGGTAAGCGGTTGGAGGTTACAAGGTTACGAGCCTGCCTGCCGCAGGCAGGGGTACGGGGTACGGAGGCAGGGAGGCAGGGAGACAGGGAGGCGAGATGAGTGATGCGAGATGAGTGATGCGGGAAGCGGGAAGCGGAAAGCGGAAAGCGGGAGTTTACTCATTATAGTATTCCCAGCACTTTACAACTTCACTACTTTACACCTTTACCTATTTACCCATTTACCTATTTGCCTATTCGCCTATTCGCCTATTCGCCTATTCACCAATGGATCCACAGATAAGTGATGCGAGATGAGTGATGCGGGATGAGTGATGTGGGAGTCGGGAGTCGGGAGACAGGGAGACAGGGAGACAGGGAGACAGGGAGACAGGGAGGCGAGATGAGTGATGCGAGATGAGTGATGCGGGAAGCGGAAAGCGGAAAGCGGGAGTTTACTCATTATAGTATTCCCAGCACTTCACTACTTTACACCTTTACCTATTTACCCATTTACCTATTTGCCTATTTGCCTATTCGCCTATTCGCCTATTCACCAATGGATCCACAGATAAGTGATGCGAGATGAGTGATGCGGGATGAGTGATGTGGGAGTCGGGAGTCGGGAGACAGGGAGACAGGGAGGCAGGGAGGCAGGGAGGCAGGGAGGCAGGGAGGCAGGGAGGCAGGGAGGCAGGGAGGCAGGGAGACAGGGAGGCGAGATGAGTGATGCGAGATGAGTGATGCGAGATGAGTGATGCGGGAAGCGGAAAGCGGAAAGCGGAAAGCGGAAAGCGGGAGTTTACTCATTATAGTATTCCCAGCACTTCACGACTTTACACCTTTACCTATTTACCCATTTACCTATTTGCCTATTCGCCAATGGATCCACAGGCACAGGATGCGAGACGTGAGACGCGGGAGTCGGGAGTCGGGAGAAGGGAGTTTACTCCCTATAGTATAGTTCACGACTTTGCTCCCATGCCTGCCGGCAGTTAAATTTGCTCCTTTGCTACTTCGCTCCTTTACGGCTTTACGACTTCACCCCTTTACCTATTTACCTATTTACTTATCCGCCTATCCGCCTAGCTAAAGAAATTCCAGACGAAACCGAACCGGATAATGAAGTCCCGATAAGGGTACCCGGGGGCAGCATAATAGTTGTAGCCTGTAAAGGAAGAATTAAGGTGTTCTGCCTTTAAATAGATCCGGGTTCTTTTCACCTTGGCATTAATAAAGAAGTCGAGCATTGGAAAGTCGCCAAACTCCTCCTCGTTCTGCGAATAGAACTCTCCCAATACCGGGTTATATCCATTCATATAATAAGAGGTGAAATAATTCAGGGTAATCCCGGTTTGCAGGTAAAGTGCCTTCTTAAAGATATGGTTCTCGTAATACAGGGTATTCCTGGTTACGATCTCCGGCACGTTCATTATAGGCTGATCCTGGGATACCTGCTGATACATTACCGTATTGTACAGTCCAAAGTGCCCCAGCCTGAGGTCATTTTCAAACTTCACCTTCAGGTATCCGATACTTCCGTCAAACTGATAGGGTTTCACCAGCATCTGCCCGTCTGCAGAAAGCAAGTTCAGGGAATCGGTAGCATTGGTAGCGAAATAGGCCTTATTATCGATCACCGAATAACTCGCTTCCAGTCGGCCCCACTTCTTTGAGTTCAAAGCAGCCGTCAGGGTATTGTATTGTTCCTTGTCAAAGGTGCTGGAATTCTGCCAGTTGTAATTGGTATAATCGCTTTGGTACAACAGAAAATTAAAATCGGGCAAGCGACTGGATCTGTATAGAGAGGCTTCTAGGTCGAGATCCGGGGTCAGGGTAAATGTGGCTGCAGCATCGAGCAGATTTCCGCCGAGATCGCCCACTATATTCTGCAGCACCCTGGCCCGAAGGGCAAGAGGCCCCCAGGTTTTCTTCCAGCTTCCGCCTACAGAAACTTCATCTTCCCGAAGCTGATTGTCAATAAACTGCTCAGGGGTGATCACTACACTGTTAAAGAAATAATTATAATTAAACCAGTTCACCTCTGCTGCGAGTGTCCCAAGAGCCCTGGACTCCCATGCCAGATTAAGCCGGTTTTGCATGACCCGCAGCTTGGCATTATCTTCTACTCCTTCATTGAGAAAGGAGTCTCCAAAATAAGCATCTGCCCGGTCCTGCCTGAAGGAATACGTCTTTGTTTCGTAATTAAAGGTATGTCCCAACCGGATCCCCCTGTCGCTAAGACTATCGGCCGGGCGAATCAACAGGTAATCGTGATCGAGGAAATAGCGTTTGCCGATCAGGAAATTCTCGGCGTTTTCAAACAACATATCCACCCTGGCCCGATCTGTAAACTCGGAGTCACCGGAGGTGAATTGGTCCGGGATGAGAATCCCGCCATTCTCCTCATTGAGAAAATCCTGGGAGGTCATGTGAAATCGCGCACGATACCTTCCGTTTTCCGTCTGGTAAGACATCCCGGCCCTGAAATTCCCGTTACTGGCCAGGTAATGCCGGTATTTCCCAAGTGATCGCAGCCCTTTATAGGCTACAAAAAAGTTTAACCGCTTCGAAGTATTCAGGGTAAAAAGCGCATCCAGGGTTTGCCCCTGCTCCATTACGGTCTTGAAATAAAACTCCGTAGTTGGGGTAGGCACGTGATAATAATTCACATCCTCTACCTCCATGTATTGATAATGTTTGGCCCTGGCCCCCATTCTCGGGTACAGCCCCTGACCGGATAGCGGCATCCCAAGCGTATTATAAGGATGCCCCACATTAGAAAATGGAAGTAACTCAAAATTATCTTTTCTGAGGTAATTATGCCTGTATTCCTTTTTTATGGTAAGTGTTGTATCGAAGGTGGCCGTATCCCGGGCAATGGTTATAATCTTATAGTCGGTGATGGGAGGCTCCGGCAATTCACTTTGACGGCCTTGTTTGCTGCGGTCATTAAAATTGAGTGTGGTATCATTAACCTGAGTAGTCCCTGAGCGCCTGTCCTGAGCACTTAACAGCAACGTGCCCCCAAAAAGAAAAATCAGTAAAGTAAATACGGATCTCATTCAATAAGTTTTGTCAGGCAAAGGTAGAATAATTAATTGAAGTTTACAGTTGGCATTGGCCGGGGAATAACTGCCGGAACTTCGTGAAACGACAACACAAAAAAGGCTGCCAAATGGCAGCCTTTTTATATCCTGTTCTCCTCGCATTAATTAATGTTCGGGTTGTTCTGGATCTCACTCTGTGGGATCTCAAAGGTCAAACGGTCATCGTCATAGGTAAAGGATTCTCCGGGAAACGAAAGATGATTCGGCCCTCTTGTAATAGTAGCCCTGTTTCTCTTCATAGCCAGGTAACTCTTTCCTTCTCCCCAAAGCTCGATTCGGGTCTGCAGGTAGATCTCATCGAGAAGCGCTTGTCCGGATAGTGCATCTATGTACGATGCGTCAGGAACACGCTGTTCCAGCAAAGCCTTCAGCGTTGCTTTTGCAGCTGCTTCGTCTCCTGTCTTCGCAGCAGTCTCGGCATGGAGCAGGTAGAATTCGGCCACCCTCATGTATATATAATCGGTGGTCACGCTTCGCTGTCCTCCGATCGTGCGACCCGGAGCATAAAACTTGTTTACAGGGGCACGCTGGTCGATTCCGTATACATCCTCAAACTGGGTCTTTCTAATATCTTCAGGGGCAATCGAAGCAAACAGATCATCATCGATCGATTTCACATCCCCAACCCAGGCATAACTATAGGTAAATACATCCATTTGACCCCACCAGGAAATAAGATCAAGGTTGTTATCCAGGGTAATGTCAATACCCCACATCCAACCGGGCGTATTAATATCATTAAATACTCCGGTAACCTCCTCTGCACTCATCAATGCAAATCCACCGTTATCCACAATATCTTTTGCCAGTGGTTTAGCCATTGCATCGTCTCCCATAGCTGCATAAACATAGACCAGAAGTCCTTTGGCTACATACTGATCGATCTGACTTTTAGAATCGCGGTTAAAGTCTGCTAAATATTCCGCAGCTTCCGTCAGGTCATCCACCATAAGGCTGTACACCTCCTGGGTGGTGCTCAGTGGCTGATTCGGAGCATCGGTATCAGTATAGATAGGCAGGATGGGCTGGGAAGGGTTATACCCTTCTGCAAAGTACTGCGCAAGATAGAAATACGCATAAGCCCTCATGGCTTTTGCCTGCCCCATTACGTGTCTGGATCCGGCATCGGTCAACGTTATATCGTTACCTCCCAAGCCTTCAATAACGGTATTGGCTCCCCTGATTATGGTGTAATAATACCTCCACACCTGGGCATTGGCACTCGAGGTAAAGTCTACGGTAGACTGCATTTCAGAAATATAGGTATACCACCCATAATTAAGTCCACCCAATACCATGTCTGAAGACAGCATATCAGAAAAGATATCGTATCCCTTTTGCCCGAAGTCGTCATGTCGGGTTGTACCTCCCGTCCCCGGGGTAAACATGGTTACATACAAACCATTCAGGTAACTCACCCCCAGTTCAGGGTTTAGTTCTACCGCTTCATTTACCTGGTCGGAAGAGATAAATTCCGTGGGTTCTGTTTCAAGGAAATCCTTGCTACATCCCACCAAAGAAACTGCTCCGGCGATCAGGCTTACTATTATTTTATTTTTCATCTTCATTCTGTTTTTCATTAAAATTTAGCTCTTAACCCAAAAGTGAAGGTCGACAATGGGTTATAGGTATACCAGTCTGAGGTACCAGCCTGAGAAGTGGTCGGGTTAAATCCCTTTCGTTTGGTAGACAACCACAGGTTGTCCCCGGTCATGTAAAGGTTCAGGCTGCTCACTCCTAAGTTCTCAATTACGCTTGAAGGCAGAGTATACCCCAGGCGGATGTTATTCAGCGCCAGGTAATCGGCCTTGGTCAGGAACCTTGTAGAGGTAGACCCCACATTGATATCGTAATTATCGGAGATTCTCGGTACATCGGTCACATCTCCGGGCTGTTGCCATCTGTCTCTGATATCCGTATGCCAGTTGTTCCCGCCGGCACTGTGGTTATCCATAAGAGAGGCATAAACAAAATCATAAGAATATCCTCCAAGACTGTAAAGGAATTGTGTACTCAATTCAAATCCTTTCCATCCGGCAGACAAAGTAAAGGCTCCTCTCACATCGGGAATGGCTGATTTGTTCACATACTTTTGTGTGGCCTCTGTATATCGCGTTGTTGTAGTCTTTTGGATATCCCCGGCTCTTTCAGGGAACCGGTTGGTGTATTCAAACAGGGAAGGGATCTGCTCTCCGGCCGTAAGATCACCACTGCCATCTGCATCGTAATAATACAGATTCCACATACCTACACCGGTTTGCGTATCTACACCGGCCCACTCTCTCATATAGAAATCATAGATCGATTTTCCTTCAGCAAGTCCAAAACGCCCCTGAACATCGATCACCTTTGGTTCTCCTGTAGCAGGATCGATAGGCATCTCGGTGATCTCATTTTTCAGGACCTCTCCATTGACACCAAGCGTAACAAAATAATCATCTCCTTTCAGGAGCGTAGACGATACATCAAACTCGAGCCCCTGGTTAAGTAGTGATCCGTCGTTTACCTGGATCAGGGCATATCCCAGAGAAGGACCAACTCTTCGCTCAAAGATCAAATCGTCTGTATTTTTACGATAGTAATCCAGATTTACATCCACCCTGTTCGAAATGCTCATCTCCACCCCGGTCTGGAACATCTTTGAGGTTTCCCAGGTCAAATCGGGGTTACCTTTGGTATCAAAGATCAAAGCAGGATTACCATCAAGACTTCCCAGGGCAAAAAGATCGTATCCGGGATAATACCCTACTCCTCCCTGCTCTCCGATAAGACCATAGGAAGTTTTCAGTTTTAAATTGGTGATCCAATCGATATCCGCTATAAAGTCTTCATTAGACGCTACCCATGCGGCACCAACAGAACCAAACGTACCCCATTTGTTATTGAGGAACCTCGAGGAACCATCTCTTCGTATGGTCGTAGAAAGGAAGTAGGTATTCCTGAAATTATAATTTGCCTGCCCGAAGAAAGATTCCAGGGTGAAGTCTGAAGTGAAGGATTCAGGCGGATTGGAACCTACCGCATTGTTAAACTCTTCCCCGTCGGGATCCACAAGATTGAATTTATACCCTGAAAGATACTTTTGCTCCCATGAATTCGCCTCATGCGCGATCAGGGCATCAAAACTGTGCTCTCCCCAACGGTTATTGTAACGCAACAGGTTTAGGATATTATAGGAGAAAAACTCCAGTTTACGCTTAAAGATCGATCCACCCTGAGAAGCACTGGGCCCGTAGAAAGGATTGTCAAGACCGTCATAGCTGTCGTTATAATACTGAGCACCGATACGGTTTTCCAGTTTCAGATGATCACTGAAGATAATATCCAGGGAAGCATTCGTATTGATCTCATGCTTATTGGAACGGCTAAGGCTGTTGGTCGCATCTGCGATAGAGTTGGTCAGGGCACCAAACCCTCTTCCGGCCTCCCCGTAATCATAGAGTCCGCCCCCGTAAATCGGATCCTGCACGATCTCTCCATTTTCATCTCTTACAAATAAGGGATAAATGGAAGGAATATTGTCTACAAACCAGAATACACTACCTGAATCTGAAGACTGTCCGTTGTTATTGGTTTCCGAAAGGGTATATCCAATATTCATAGAACCGTGTAGCCAGTCCTTGGCCTGGTGGTTCACATTTAATCTTGCGGTTAACCGCTCGAAATCCGAATTGATGATATATCCCACATCCTTCAGGTATCCAAAAGATGTATAGTACTGGGTATTTTCATTTCCTCCTCCTATCCGAAGGTTGGCTTCGGTACGGTCTGAACTCTGGAATGCATAATCTTCCCAATCTTCAGGATTGTATTTTCTGCTAACACCATCGCGAACCATTCCGGTAACAGGATCAATAAGTTCTGCTCCGTTGGCTACATTCCACATATTGTAGTCAGGATCGATTCCCGATGAACTGAAGAGTCGGTTGTTGGCAAATGCCACAGGGTCTGCAGCCCCGGTAGCCACTCCACGATTGTATATGGACTCCCATGTTAACCCGATATATTCTTCCGGAGAATCAAGAGTACTGTAACGCGGCAGCAGGCTCAAGTTGAAACCGGTTCTGGCCTCTACTTCCACATAAGAATCCTGGCGCACCCCACTCTTGGTTTTGATCACCACTACCCCATTGGCACCCCGTGCTCCGTAAATAGCGGTAGCCGAAGCATCCTTAAGGATGGTGGTCGATTCGATATCGGAAGGGTTCAGGGCATTGATGTTTCCCGTATACGGAACCCCGTCTACGATATAAAGCGGATCCCGGTTACCATTAACCGATCCAAACCCTCGAATACGAATGGTGGCAGCCGTACCCGGTTGTCCGGAAGTATTGATAACACGAACCCCTGCAGCTTCCCCGGCCAGGGCCTGGGAAACATTGGAAACACTTTTCTTTTCAAGTGACGCTGCATCGATCTGTTTGGCGGTTCCGGTAAAGGATTGCTTGGTGGAAGTACCATACCCTACAACGATCACCTCTTCCAGGGCCTGGGCATCTTCAACAAGCTTTACATCCATTACAGTCTGAGCACCTACGGTACGCTCCTCGGTCTTCTGACCGATATAAGAATACACCAGCACGTCACCTTCACTGGCATTAATGGAGTAGTTCCCGTCAAAATCTGTTTGGGTACCCGTAGTGGTTCCCTTAATCATTACGTTGGCTCCCGGCAAAGGCATATCCATCTGGTCGGTGATCACACCGGTGATGGTCTTCTCCTGGGCAAACGTAAACTGCATCATAAACGCTGATAAAAGCGTTAATAAACTAGTTAACTTTAACCTCATATTACAATTAATTTGATTTAGCGAACCGCGAATAAACTCAATTATACGCTTCAAATCAAGGCGTTTGCCCTCCGGAAAAGGCTTAAAAAATTGAAAGCTTCCCTGCTTTTAAAAGCAATATCTATGAAGTTTCTAAAGCTTTAACATAAAGTATTAAGCAGTTATTTACTATGCATGCATAGTAAATGGATATTTAAAAAAAATTACTCTTTTGTTAACATATAGCCATGTTATCTTACAGCAGACCACACATCATAAAACATTATATCAGAAGTTACTTAATAACGAAAAATCTAGAAATCTAAATACTGGTTATAAATATCACAAACTGAATAAAAAAATATAACTCTGAGGAAAGGATTAAGCAGCTATCACTGCCACTGCAGGCATTCCTTTAAAATCGAGCATAACAGGATGCCATACAACGGATATCAAGGCAGGGGTAAAAAAAAAGCTGCTCCAAATGGAGCAGCTTTCTCTATATATAAAACGGGATGATTAATATCCGTCGTTCTGAACCATATTAGAGTTGGCGTTCAACTCAGCAGTTGGTACAGGGAATGCCAGTCTGAAATCTCCGTAAGGAATGGTCGCAGCAAAGTTTTGTTGCAGCGAGTATTTCTCAATATCCATTCCGGTTCTCATAAGATCATCAAAACGGAATCCTTCAAACATCAGCTCTTTTCTTCTCTCGTCAAGGATGATATCCTTAGTTACAGAAGCGTAAGCAGGAAGTCCACGGTTAGTAGCGATCTTATTGATCTCAGTAAGTGCATCTCCTCCAGTTTCAAACAGAGCTTCAGCATAGTTAAGGATCACCTCTTCATAACGGATAAGTACCACGTTATCGAATCCTTGAAGGTTAGGATACTTTCCAAGGTTTCTCAGAAGTGTTCCTTCATATCCAAGAATGTCCTTACGTACATCGGCATCGTCAAAGATGTCGATCACCTCATCGATAACCTGAACGTCACCATAAGAACCGATTGGATCTCCATTAGCATCGATACCGGTTTTGTAGATAAATCCTAAAGAGTTACTTCCCAGGTTATCTGCAGGATTGAAAGCCAATTCGAAAATTGAGTTTGCATTACCGGTAGAGCTCCAGCTTGATACATAACTGTTAGCCGGAAGAATAGAATAAAGACCTGAGTTGATTACCGCTTCAGAAGCAGAAACTGCTCTGTTCCAGTCTTCAAAATACACAGCTACTCTTGACTCCAACGCCTTAGCAGAATATTTTGACATGAATTCTCTTGAATCATCAAAATAAGCGTCCTGCATTAATTGGAAAGCCATTTCAAGGTCGGCATAGATGTTCGCCTTGTTCTCTTCCACTGTATTTCGAGCTGGAAAGAGATCGTCTCCCTTAAACTCAGTAACATAAGGCACACCAAGGGTACCACCTGCATGTTGCTGACCGTATTGCTTTACAAGGTCAAAGTGAGCCAGCGCTCTCATAGCATAGGCTTGTCCCTGAAGATGTGCAGCATAATCGAGGTCTCCGGTAAGTACCGAAATGTCCTGCCCGATAATAATGTTGGCAGAAGCAATTACACGATAGGCATCATCCCAGAAATACCCGGTGTTGGCATCATAGGTAAAAGATGCCTGGGTAGTAAAACGACCAGAATTACCATTCGAGAAACAGTTATCTGTACGTACCTCGTTGGTAACGATATAGTCTCTTCCGTAATAACCACTACCGGTCATACGGCTATAAGCTCCTTTCAGTACCCCT
This sequence comes from Robertkochia flava, assembly GCF_020166515.1. Taxonomy (GTDB): domain Bacteria; phylum Bacteroidota; class Bacteroidia; order Flavobacteriales; family Flavobacteriaceae; genus Robertkochia; species Robertkochia flava. The sequence continues at coordinate 9,788 of NZ_JAINZT010000009.1, forward strand.
TCAAGGTTACCTACGGTAGCGATCCCTCCTTCAACTGGCTTGTTTTGCTCTGTTGAAGGCTCAAGATCTCCTGTTGTACACGCTCCGGAGATCGTTAGCAGACCTACCAAAGCGATTTTGTATATATTATTCATTTTCATCATCGTGCTTAAAATTTAACGTTAATTCCGAAAATCCAAGACTTCACTGGCGGAGTAGTCAAAGCTGTGAAACCATCCGCAGGAGTTTCAGGGTCATACTGAAGATTATCATCCTTAACCCAAGTTAATACATTTGTTCCTCTAACGAAAACACGTGCTCCGGTAATTCCAGTAGCCTCGAGGAATGATGGGTTAAAATTATACCCGAAAGTAAGGTTTTTAAGTCTCAGGAAGTCTCCGTCATAAAGGAACTTCGAATGTCTTTGCCATGGTCTGGCTGTATATTCGAACTTACCAAAACGAGTTCCAGTATCTCCAGGCTCCTGCCATCTGTCAAGAACCGCATCAATACCCTGATAGAACTGAGTTGAGAAACGGTCTGTCGCGTTGGTGTAACGGTGCCACTCTTCGTATACCTTGTGTCCACCTGCGTAGTATCCATTCGCATCAAGGAAGAATCCGGCGAAGTCTACGTGGAAGTTCATTCCCGCAGTGATGGTTGGAAGCGCACTTCCTCCCTGGTACACCTGGTTAGCATCGTTGAAGTTTGAAGTTGTTGCACTACCTTCTCCGTCTACATACCAAAGCTCATCTCCTGTTGCAGGATCAACTCCGGCCCAGGTTGGCATATACCATGCACGTACAGGCTGTCCTGATTCGATTCTGGTGGTAGTAGTGGTAATAGTTCTTTCCACTCCGTTAGGATCCAGTGCCAGTTCCAGCACTTCGTTCTCGTTAGTGGCCATGTTCCCTCCAATAGAAAGGTTGAATTTCTCAGAATTTACGATCTGGAAGTTGGCTTCAACTTCGAAACCTTTGTTCTCCATTCTACCGATGTTCTGAGTCTGGCTTGTAAATCCTGTAGTCAAAGATAATGGTACATCAAGTAACAGGTCCTGAGACTCTCTTCTATAGTATCCTACGTTGGCAGTAATTCTGTTTCTGAACAAACCAAGCTCTAAACCTACGTCAAAGCTTTTTGCAGTTTCCCAGGTAAGATCAGAGTTACCGAAAGTCTGAGGATAAGAAGCTCCTGAACCGGCATAGTCTGAATCGTATCCAAGAAGCGCCTGGTACTGGTTTAACCCGATGTTAGCGTTACCGGTAACCCCGTAAGAACCTCTAAGCTTCAGGTTTGTGATAGCATCATTACCATAAAGGAAATTCATTTTGTGCAGGTTCCATGCCCCACCAACAGACCAGAAATCACCCCATCTGTTCTCATCAGAGAATCTTGAGTTTCCTTCTCTTCTGTAGGTAGCATCCAATACGTATCTTCCGTCAAAACCACTGTAGTGAGCAAGCGCAAGATAAGAACCTACTTTCCAGTCGTTAAAGAATGAACTCGCAGTTGTCGGAGTACCGGCAGAACTCAGGTTAGTAAGTCCGTCATCTCCAAAGGCAATAGCATCAGCCTCCAGGTAGTAGTACTTGTTCTCCTGGTATTCCTGAAGTAACTTAAAGTCGATCAGGTGATCATCGGTAAGGTTAAGACGGTAATCCAGAGCGTTCTGGAATACATAGTTCACACGGTTACTGTGTGCCTGCCAACCATATCCGTTATCACTAGCTCCGTCTCCACTGATACGGTTTCTGTAACGCTTATAGTTGTATACTTGCCAGTCGATGTTAACTCTTGAAGTAAATCGAAGTCCTTCTACAGGAATATCCCACTCTAAAGCATTGTTAGAAAGGATTCTTGTAAACTTGGAATCATCGATATCTTCCTGAGCGATCCAAAGCGGGTTTGGAAGGGTCGTCTGAAGGTTGATGGTTCCATCATCGTTATAAGGCTGATCAAGACCAGGCATAAAGTATTTTACAGAACGTGGAGAAGAGAAATATGCACTCGTTTCCAAAAGTCCATCCTGGTAAGAATACGACCCTGAGTTGTTGGTTGTAAATTTCAGACGATCGCTGAACTTCTTACTGAAGTTTAACTGTCCTGTAATTCTTTCGAAATCAGAACCAATTACAGTAGCTTCCTGTCCAAAATACCCCAACGAAGTAAAGAAGTTGTAATCTTCTGTTCCACCACTGGCAGAAAAGTTAACTTCCTGTACAGGAGCGTTCTTATTAGTTATCACCTCTTCCCAGTTAGCTTCCGGACGTCCGGCAGCATTCCAGTTCAGGTAGTCAGAACCAAAACTTCCAACATTCGCCTCATAGAAGGCCTGAGCCTGCTCACGTGAAAATCCGTTGGATGCACCAAAGGTGTTGAAAAGCGACTCATAAAACAACTCTTCTCTTTCTGCAGCGGTCAAAGGATCCGGCCCTGAGGTTGCATCATTTGCAAAACCATAAGATGATGAGAAGTTAAAGGTAGTCTTTCCGGATCTACCTGATTTAGTGGTAATAACGATAACCCCGTTAGAACCTCTCGCACCGTAAGCGGCAGTAGCAGATGCATCCTTAAGTACGGTAATACTTTCGATGTTAGCACTGTTAATACTCGCAAGCGGAGAAAGTGAAGATCCTGAAGTGGTAGAGTTCACGTCACTGTTCACAACCGGCACCCCATCAATTACATATAATGGCTCGTTTCCGGCGGTGATCGAGGAGATACCACGAATACGGATATCTGTAGCAGAACCAGGAGTACCTGAGGTATTGTTAAATACAAGACCTGCAACCTGCCCCTGAAGCACCTGGTCTACAGATGCAACAGGCACCTGCTCGATAGCCTCTGCCTTCAATTGTACCGTAGAACCGGTAACTTCTTCCTTAGTTGCGGTGGCATAACCCAAACCACAACTTCTTCAAGTGCCTGGGCATCTTCTGCCAGTTGCACATTGATCACATTCGAGCCACCCACGGTACGCTCTTCTGTTTTTTGACCTATAAAGGTATAAACAAGGGTCTCCCCTACACTGGCAACTATCGAATAGTTACCGTCAAAATCGGTTTGGGTACCGTTTGTGGTCCCCTTAACTAACACGTTAGCCCCCGGCAAAGGAAGTCCACTCTGGTCGGTAACCGTACCAGTGATGGTCTTCTCCTGAGCAAAAGAGAGCTGAAGTGCGAACGCCATGAAAAGCGTCAACATCCATGTAAACTTTGATCTCATAATTAAATTAATTTGATTTAGCGAGTCGCGAATCTCATAATTATATATTGAAAATGCAACTGGAGAGAAACAATTTTGAACACTGTTCATCAACACGAATTGTTGATTGCGAATTCATCAAAAAAGCAATCCAATCTCAAAGCATACACCAAAATACTGGAAACCAATTCCTTAGAAATAGCTAAGTGAAAGAAGGACTTTGTCAAGAAGATTCAATGAGCCCTTTTTTCACGCTAAATTTATTTTAAACTTTAACATATTCGCCAGGCAGTAAATTATCCGCACACCTCCTTAAACCCCCTGAAACACCTATATTTTATAGTAAATAATCGTAGTTGAGCCCCCCCCTCATGCCTCACCATTTCCCAACCAATACCTCCCTTGTTCTCCATCCCTGTAAAACAAAAAAACCACCCAATTGGGTGGTTTTTAATCCTATACTTGCCTGATATTAATATCCGGCATTCTGATCGGCAGCAGAAAGCGCCGTATTATTGTCGATCTCATTTTGAGGAATCGGCCAGAGGTTATCCCGCTCGGCAACAAAAGCGCCTCCCTTCGCCTGTACAACCGCATCCAGCTGTCCAAAGCGTTTTAAGGTATGATAGCGATCTCCCGTCTCCGCGAAGAATTCCACAAAACGTTCCTGAGGGATCAGCGTATCCACATTTCCGGCATCGAGGGTTACAGGTGCCAGTCCGGCTCTTTCTCTTACCTCATTAAGGTAATCGGAAGCTGTGGCATTTCCCTGTTTGGCATATACCTCAGCCAGCATCAGCAACACATCGGCATAACGAATCACGTGAATATCGTCATCTCCATTACCGGCCTGGGTGTATTTTCCAACATTGATCTGTCCGGAAGAGTTCAGCCTGAATCCACTTACCCGGGCATCCCCTGCCTCAAAGGCGTTAATAAGCTCATTCCTCGGGCGGAGCTCATCACGACCACCAAATTGCTGATCGGAATAAAAGAACGCCAGGTTCCCCCCATCTACAGAGGAGAATTCTATCCCGAAAATAGTTTCATTAGGCGACAAGGTAGACCCCTGAAGCGGATTTCCAAACAGGGTGGAATAATCAGACTCCAACGCATACCCGAACCCTAAAAGTGTTTCAAGATCTGCCTGGGCAGCAGTAAGATTATCCATTTGAAGGTGTACCTGGGCTCGTAGTGCATAGGATGCACCGGTACTCCATCGGTTCGCTCTTACATCCTGCTTTCCTTCAAGTAAGGCAATAGCCTGACCGAGGTCATTCAGGATCTGGGTATATACTTCCGATTCTGAAGCTCTTGGAAGGGAAGAGGCCGCATCGAGTTCGGTAACATCTGCCCTGGGCACAAGTTCCAAAGGCACAGGACCGAAAAAGCGTACCAGGTTAAAATACATCAGGGCACGAACTCCGTAGGCCTGACCTCTTAACACATCGATATCTTCCTGCGAACCACCTTCGATGTCTACGAGATTATCAACCAGGTTATTGGCCGCAAAAATGGTGTTATAGACACCATTCCACATATTGTTCAGGGTCACATTCTCTGTGTTCGGGTCATTACCTGACATCTGGGCAAAGGTCGGAAAAGACCCGGTATGTCGCATTTCATCAGTCCACATCCCTGCGAAGTACACCATGGTACCGTCATAGATGTCATTATCCTGGAGATCGTTATACATCCCGATAAGGGCATCCTGGGCGCTGTTTAGATCGGTGAGCTGATTCTCGATCCCTCCGATACTGTTTTCAGGTTCTGTCTCTATAAAGTCTTCTGCACAGGAAGTAACCCCCAGAAGAAAAAGAAACATGAAACCTATTGAATATATTTTTTTCATAATTGTTTCGCTTTAGAATTTAATGTTTACACCAAATTTATACACTTTATTCAGACCCTGGGTAAAGAAGTCGGTACCCCTGGATACGTTACTCGCACCAAAGGTGTTCACTTCAGGATCCAGGCCTGAGTAATCTGTAATGGTGATCAGGTTATCTCCACCTGCATATACCCGGATAGAGGTTTGTGTATCCCAAAGTGTCGGGGTAAAGGTGTACCCTAAAACAACTTCTTTTAATCGTACATAATCTGCATCTTCTATGTACTGACTGGAATCCTCTGAGTTATATGCCTGCAACCCTCCTGTACGAGGTCTTGGCTGGGTGGCGTCCGGGTTATCCGGTGTCCAGTAGTCATCAATACCGTAGGATAAGAATCCGAATACGGTGTTACTACCAGGCCCTGCAAAACCTAAAGAGTTGTTATAGATCTGCCTGTCAAATTCAAACTGGAAATTCCCTGAAAGGTCAAAACCTGCGAAGCGAAAACTGTTCCTGAAGTTACCGATCAACCCGGGATTCGGATTTCCGATAAACTGACGGTCATCCGGGGTAATGTTTCCATCTCCGTTAGTGTCTATATAACGAACATCCCCAACAGAAACCCCCCTGGCCTGAAGTGGCGCAGGAATCTCGTCTCCTTCCAGGTATATCCCGTCATAAACCAACCCGAAGAACGACCCTAAGGGCTGTCCTACTGCAGTTCTCGAAGCAAATCCGGTATCCAGCGGAAGAAATTCTCCGTTCGCATCCCGAACCAGCCTGGTCACCTCGTTCTCATTAAAAGAAAGGTTCAACTGAGACGTCCAGCTAAACGCATCACTACTTAAAATTCGCGCAGTGATACCGATCTCATGACCGATATTTTCAATAGCACCTACATTATCGGTTACTGTCAGGAATCCGGATGAATTCCTCAAAGATCGCGCAAGGAGCAGGTCATCTGTTTCCTTGATATAGAAGTCATAAGAAAGATCCAGGAATTTGAACAACTGGATATCGGTACCGAAGTTCGTCTGGGTGGTCACCTCCCATTTCAGGTTCGGATTTTCCAGCTGGGTAATGGAAGTACCCGGAATACCTGCTACGTTTACTGCGCCTATCAATCCTCTGGAAGCAAAGTTCCCAAGTCCGGTCTGGTTACCGGTCTGACCCCATGATGCACGTACCTTCAGGTTTGTGAATACAGGGTTTTCGAACCAACTATCATCAGAAATGATATAGGCTGCAGAAGCTGCAGGGAAGTATCCGATCTGGTTTCCTTTACCAAATACTGAAGAGGCATCTGCCCTGATAGACCCTTCAAGGAAGAATTTATCTTTCCAGGAAAGTCCTACACGGGAAAGGTAAGAGAAGATCTTACGCTCGGTATTGAAATTATCAGCCTGGATCACATCAGAACCGTTGGCGGTCTGATCAAATCCGGATGGGAAATTCTGCGTATTCAGGGTAGACTGGTTGGTATCTGTTCCCTGAAATGAGAAACCGGCAAGAGCGTTAAGTTCCCAATCACCAAAATTAGTATTGTAATTAAAAGTGGTGTTGTTCACATAGTTGGTATACAGATTTATATACGCGAACGCATCTCCATTAGCGGCAGCACCTTGTGCTGTAGTAGCCGGGAAGAAACGGTCCTGTCTGAAATCCAGACGCTCTAAACTGAACTTGGTATTGAAACTCAGGTTATCGGTGATATCAATATTCAACCCGGTATTTGCCAGGATACGAAGGGTGATCTCATCTGAATTTTCTTCCAGAACGTTTTGAAGCGGATTCGAGAACAGGAAATTATCTCTTGTCAGGTTTCCAAATTCATCTCTCAGCGGGTAGCCCTGCCACTCCAAAAGGGAAGTGGTAAGCCCCGAATAAATATTGTTATCCCCGTTCACCCTGGAAACCCGCGATTCAGTAACAGTAAATCCTGCGTCAAGGCGAACAGATTCACTGGCCTGGAAATCGGCATTCAAACGGGCTGATTTTCTTCCGAAATACTGGTTCTTAATAGCTCCTTCCTGTTGATAATCTGCAACCTGAAGGAAGAACCTGGCTTTATCTGTACCTCCCGATAAACTCACATCGGTAGATTTAACGATGGCTGAGTTTCTGTAGATCGCATCCACATAGGTCTCCTCTACATCGTATTGGTAGAGCTCTTCCAGTGAACCGAGCCCGGTATTTTCCAGGTAGTTATACCCAAGAATAAATCCCTGGGAAAAGGCACCGAATCCTTCCGGTGCACCGATGGCAGCATCCCAGGCGATATCAGCGTATTGCAGCGCCTCCCCGAGAGGGGCCACATCCCAACGCTTGATCGCGTCCTGGCTACCTACATAAGAATTGATCTCTACGTTTAATTTTCCGGCCTTACCTCTTTTTGTGGTGATCAACACCACCCCGTTGGCAGCCTGAGAACCGTAGATCGCGGTAGCCGAAGCATCTTTTAATACCTCGATACTTTCCACATCGGCAAAGTTTAAAGTAGCAAGCGCGTCATTGGTTTGCCCTCCAAATCCACCTCCACCGAGGTCTCCGGTTAACAGCGGAACACCATCTACCACATATAGCGGTTCGTTAGATCCGTTAATCGTACTGGCTCCCCTTACACGAACAGAGAATCCGGCACCGGGAGTACCCGAGTTCTGGCTTACCTGTAATCCGGTAACACTCCCCTGAAGGGCTCCCGAAACTGTTGGAGTTGCAATAGATTTTACATCGTCAACCTCTACAGAAGAAATCGACGTGGTTAATTGTTTCCGGGTCTTTTCCCCGAAACCAACCACAACCACCTCTTCCAGAGCCTGGGCATCCTCAGCCAGCTGTACATTAATTACACTGGAAGCTCCTACTACCCTTTCCTCCGTCCTCATACCGATATAAGTAAATACCAGAGTGGCCCCTTCCGAGGCCGTGATAGCGTAGTTACCATCAAAATCGGTCTGGGTCCCATTCGTGGTTCCCTTAACCAACACATTAGCTCCCGGCAAAGGAAGACCACCCTGATCGGTAATTATACCGGTTATGGTCTTTTCCTGAGCAAGCGAAAGCTGAAGTGTGAACACTATAAAAAGTGTGCACATCCAAGTCACTTTTGATCTCATATTTAAATTAATTTGAATTAGCGATTCCCAAATTTGATGAATTTTAACAATATTTCAAAATATATTTTCCTACAAACCTCCTGTTTACTATGCATTTACAAGAATTACCCCCCGTTTTTTACGAAATTATTACCTTGCACCCATAACCTGAAGCGCACCGTGAAACCACAATTCAGCAAGATATACCCGGAAGCCGGCACCGATGAAGCCGGCAGGGGCTGCCTGGCAGGACCTGTAACTGCTGCTGCGGTGATCCTGCCCAAACATTTTAAAAATAAATACCTCACTGATTCCAAGATGCTTAGTAAAAAGAGAAGGGATGAGTTACGTATTATTATAGAACAGGAAGCCCTGAGCTTTGCAGTAATTCACACCTGTCCGGAAGAAATTGATGCCATCAATATCCTGAATGCCTCCATCCTGAGCATGCACAGGGCTATTAAAAACCTCCAAATAACCCCGGAATTCATTGCGGTAGACGGTAACCGTTTCAAACCCCTGGAAACCATCCCCCACGAGTGCATTGTAAAAGGAGATGGAAAATATCTCAACATTGCTGCAGCCTCCATCCTCGCTAAAACCTACAGGGATGAACTCATGGAGCAACTGGACGCAGAATACCCTGAATATCACTGGAGAAAAAATAAAGGCTACCCGACCAGGGCACACCGGGACGCCATTGTAAAATATGGTCCAACGCCACATCACCGAAAATCTTTCCGGTTAATCCCGGAGCAATTGTCTCTTGATCTTTAAAAACCTATTTTTGTCGCAAACCTGAACACCTATGAATCGCCAACTTACTCTGCTCGCCCTGAGCCTTGTTCTTACTTTTTCATGTAAAAAAGAAGAGAATACCCCCAGTGACCTTATCGCCATGGTTCCCGAAAAGGCATCTGCAGTGGTGAGGATCAATAACTTTGAAGGCTTCAGAAGTGAACTCAGGAACAACGATTTGCTGAACACCCTCGGGCAGAGCGCCACCTTTAAAGAGGGAGAAGACCTGGTAAGTTCCCTTCAGTACATACGACCCAAGGGGGAGGCCCTGCTCTATTTCTCAGAAATCGGAAAGGACAATTTTGAATACACCCTGGTTACCGAAAACCATAACGAACTTTTTTCTATAGATTCCACACTGAGTCGTACCCTTGAGCGTATCTCCTACGACAACCAGACCATCAACAAACTGCAGATCGAAAACAAGCACATCTATACGACTACCCTTGGCAAGTTCTTCATCGCCTCCTCCTCCCAGTTGCCTGTGGAAGATCTTATCAGAAACAGGGATCATATCAAAGGAGTTAAGGAATTGATCACGCTCTACGGGGTCGCTCAACGCCAGGCCTCGGCCACCCTGTTTCTCAACAATAAAAAAAGCATGCAACTCCTCTCCAGGGGTATCAATAGTAAAACAGCCGATGTGTTCAGGGCGATGTCTGAATGGAGCTCCCTGGACCTGCAAATAGACAAGGACATTTTAAAGGGCAACGGGATCGCCATAGCAGACGACAGCCTTCCCAATATTCTTAACCGTTTTAAAAACCGCCCTCCCGGCCGTTCAGGTATCGCGGATCTGGCTCCGGCCAATGCCAGTTATTTTATTGGGATTCCCAACGCTAAAGGACTCATTAAAGACCCTAAAAACGCTAAAGACAGCTTATTCATCATGGCCACAGAGACCGGGTTTATCAAGCTGGGAAAACAGGAGGTATGGACCCTGGAATTTGAGGAAGACTTTCCAGTGGAAGCCCACCTGCTACCCTACACCCAGGCAACGGAAACATTCAGAGACTTCAGGCTTCTTAGCCTTAACAACAAAAATTTAATCAAAGACCGCTTTGGTTTTCTTAAGGCAGAAACTTCTTCTGAGTATGCCGCGGTTAAGGCTCCGTATGTGTTTGTATCCAACAATGTGGAAGTGCTTAAGGACCTTATTGCCAACCTGCAGAACAACTCGGTAATAAGTCGCCTGGACGCCTACAGCGATCTTCGAAAAGAACTGGCGGACGCTTCCTCCATTGAACTCTATGTGAACCTGGAGGCGATAAATGCCAACGACGACCTGCTCCAATCAGACCTCATTCAATCGGTGAAACTCCTGGAAAACCACAAAATGCTGGCCGTGCAATACGTTATGGAAGGGGAATTTGCCCATTTAAACCTGCTTACCAAGAAAAAGGACCATCCCAAAAAGGAAGATCACCTGATCACCCAATTGTTCAACACGACTATCGACGCGCCGGTTCTCGGAAAACCGCAATTCGTGTACAACCACAGGTCGAAGCAAAAAGAAGTGGTGGTGCAGGATGAAGAAAACGGACTATACCTGATCTCCACCAGCGGGAAGGTACTATGGAAGAAACAGCTCAATGGCCCCATCCTCGGAAAGATCTCCCAGATCGATATTTACAGAAACGGCCGGTTCCAGCTCGCCTTTGCCACCCCGGGTAAGGTCTATGTGGTAGACCGAAACGGGAATGATGTCGCACCCTTCCCCCTTACTCCAGAAGCGGCGATCACCCAGCCGCTGAGTGTTTTTGATTATGACAATACCAAGAATTACAGGTTTTGTGTTACCATGAACAACCAGGTGCAAATGTTCAACAGGGAAGCATCGAGGGTTACCGGATTCAAAATGAAACCAACCGAAAGCCAGATCAGTAATCCGCCCAAGCATATACGCATCGACAAGAAAGATTATATCGCGGTTCAGGAAACCAACGGGAAACTCCACCTGTTATTCAGAACCGGGGAACCCAGGATCAGGATCGACCAAAACCTGGGGCTGTCTGATAACGAGGTATATCAGCACAACAATGCATTTATCATGACCTCTGCAGAGGGGGACCTGGTTTCCATAGACACCAAAGGAAAGATCACCAGGACGAAAAAGCCCTTTGAGGCCACCCATAAAATTGATGCGACCCTGCATACCATTGCAGCCGTATCCAATAACATTCTTTACATCAAGGATAAAAGGGTAGAACTGGATTACGGCATCTATACCGAACCCAGGATCTTCTATATTTACGATAAGATCTACATTGCGGTTACCGACAAACAAAGTCACAAGATCTACCTCTTTGACAGCGAAGCAAACCTCATGGAGAACTTTCCCGTGTACGGCACTTCGGTTGTAGATATTGACGACATCGATAACGACAGAGCCATTGAAATCGTTACCAAGGGAGACAAGAACAGTGTTGTAGTGTATAGCCTGAATTAAAGGCCAAGGATCAGGTTCAGGTGAGCTGTTGCTCCTTTACCATCTCCGCTTCGAAGTGTCGGGCAAAATGATGGATAATACGGGCTTTAACTTCTTCCATATCGATCTTATCCTTCCCTAATTCGACATTCAGCGAGGTTACGGACTTATCCCGAATACCACATGGAATAATATTATCAAAATACCCCAGGTCTGCATTGACGTTAAAAGCAAACCCATGCATGGTGATCCACCTGGAAGCACGTACCCCCATGGCACAGATCTTCCGGGCAAAAGGTGTTCCCACATCCAGCCAGACGCCGGTCTCGCCTTCAGATCGCTCTCCCTTCAATCCGTACTCGGCCATGGTACTGATAATGGTCTCTTCCAGTAAGCGCAGGTATTTGTGGATATCGGTGAAAAAATTTTCCAGGTCAAGGATGGGGTACCCCACTACCTGTCCCGGCCCGTGGTAGGTAATATCCCCTCCCCGGTTTATCTTGTAAAAAGTAGCCCCACGGGCTTCGAGTTGCTCCTCATTAAGCAGCAGATTAGAAAGATCCCCACTCTTTCCCAATGTATACACATGCGGATGTTCCACGAACAAAAAATGATTCGGAGTGGGTTCCTCCAGCCCTTCTCTTCGGTTCCTAACTTTCATATCGAAAGTCTGCTGAAACAAATCTTCCTGATAATCCCAGGTCTCCTTATAATCCTTAAACCCTAGATCCTTTACAACTACCTTTTTATTCATGGAGCAAAGATAGGGAATTAGTTAGTAGTTAGTCGGGAGTCGGGAGTCGGGAGTCGGGAGCTTGCCTGCCTGTGCGAAGCACGGTAGGTCGGGAGCTTGCCATCCCTCACGGGAGGAAATCCTGCCTGCGCGAAGCACGGTAGGTCGGGAGCTTGCCATCCCTCACGGGAGGTCGGGAGAAGGGAGTATACTAAATTTCCTGCCTGCCGCTCTTCCAGGTTACCTGTTTGGGTTATTGAGGATAACCAACGCTGCGATCACCCCGGGCACCCACCCACAGAGCCATAGCAAAAACACGATGAATACAGATCCACACCCCTTATCAAGGACGGCAAAGGGCGGACAAATAATTGAAAGTAAGACTCTCCAGATACTCATAGTTTAAAAATGGATTCAAGACCCCTGAAAATCCGGGGCATTCATATCATTATTCCCCTTATTGGTCTGCAAAACCTTCCCGATGTTACACCTGTAACAAAAGGAATTCCGGGCGCCTTTGTAAAAAGACAACCTCCTTTGACTGATTATCAAATACTCACTATCTTTGCAGGCTTAAATGTAAAAAGAAACTATGCAACTTTCTGAACAGGAACTGATCCGTAGAGAAAAACTTTCCAAGTTAAGAGCCCTGGGTATTAATCCGTACCCGGCCGATTTATTTCCGGTAGACCATACTTCCAGGCAAGCCAAGGAACACTATGAAGAGGGAAAAAAGGTGACCCTGGCAGGACGACTGATGTCAAGGAGGATCCAGGGAAAGGCTTCTTTTGCCGAACTACAGGACAGTGAAGGTCGCATACAGATCTATTTTAACCGGGACGAGGTTTGCCCCGGAGATGATAAAACCCTTTATAACGAAGTCTATAAGAAACTGTTGGATATCGGGGACATCATCGGTATCGAGGGAGAACTATTCACGACCAACGTGGGGGAAAAGACCGTAATGGTGAAGGATTTTAAGATCCTCAACAAATCCCTGCGCCCCCTCCCCCTGCCAAAATCAGACAGTGAAGGAAAAGTATACGACGAGTTCAACGACCCTGAACTTCGCTACCGTATGCGCTACGTGGACCTTATTGTGAATCCACATGTTAAAGACACTTTCATCAAGCGTACAAAGATCACCAACAGTATGCGTGAATTCTTTAACGAAAGAGGATACCTGGAAGTAGAGACCCCTATTTTACAGGCCATACCGGGAGGTGCTGCAGCCAGGCCTTTTGTTACCCACCACAACGCATTAAACATCCCGCTTTATCTCCGCATCGCCAATGAGCTCTACCTGAAAAGACTCATCGTGGGAGGTTTTGACGGGGTATACGAGTTCGCAAAAGACTTCCGTAATGAAGGAATGGACCGCACCCATAACCCGGAGTTCACTGTAATGGAGCTCTATGTTGCTTATAAGGACTACAACTGGATGATGGATATGACCGAACAGCTCCTCGAGAAGGTGGCCGGGGATGCCACAGGATCTACCGAAGTTCAGGTGGGAGACAATACCATCAGCTTTAAGGCGCCATACCCGAGGGTACCCATACTCCAGGCCATAAAGGATCATACTGGTTTTGATGTTGCCGGGATGAACGAACAGGAACTGCGCGAGGTATGCCAGAAACTGAATATCCCCGCGGATGAGACCATGGGGATCGGGAAACTGATCGATGAGATCTTCGGGGAGAAATGTGAACACCATTACATTCAACCTACCTTTATCACCGACTACCCTAAAGAAATGAGTCCGCTCACCAAGGAACACCGCGAGAATAAAGACCTCACCGAACGCTTCGAACTCATGGTGAACGGGAAGGAATTGGCAAATGCCTATTCCGAGCTCAACGACCCTATCGACCAGAGAGAACGCTTTGAAGAACAGCTTAAGCTATCTGAAAAGGGAGATGATGAAGCCATGTTTATCGACCAGGACTTCTTGCGGGCATTGGAATACGGAATGCCACCAACCTCCGGAATTGGGATCGGTATTGACCGCCTTGTCATGCTTTTAACCAATAATTCTTCCATACAGGAGGTACTGTTCTTCCCACAGATGAGACCGGAGAAAAAAGCAGTAGACCTAAAAGAACATGAAAAAGCTATTTTCGACATCCTGAAAGCACGTAAGTCCATGGAACTTGCAGAACTTAAAACGATGGCCAACCTCAGTAACAAAGCCTGGGATAAAGGGATGAAAGGCTTAACCAAACACGGCCTGGTTAAGGTCACAAAGACAGACGACAGCCTGCTTTGCGAGGTACAGGAATAAGGAACCTCGTTTCCAGTAAAGATAAAAAGGGAGCCTCTTCAACGAAGAGCTCCCTTTTTCTTTTATGATCAACAATTATTTTACTTACAAGATCTTAACAAGTAGAGAAATTGTCAATGCCAGACTAGCCAGCGTAAAAGCCATTCCGAGTACGATTATCGGTACAGGATTGAAATACTGCTCTTTAGACTTCATGATTCTTGGGGTTTAATTACCGAAAACTACATTTTTTTGATCTTCCTGCAAACTTCAAAAAGCCGATTGTTGTGAAGCACTAAAAAAAAGTTGTGAAAAATCCATTTTCTTTGGTGAAAGGAATCATAGAGAATCGTCTCATAACAGCCCCAGGTATAAAAACAGAAAGCCAGGCTGATTAGACCTGGCTTTCTGCGCTTTAACTACTAACAAACTTTACACTTTAACTAACTACTTAATCAATTCTTTATTCACCCGAGTATCGGCCATGGCCTCCTTGGCGTGAAACCTTTCGAGAATATGATAATCCATTTCCTTATAGATGATCTTATCCAGGTCGCCTACATGAGGATCAAAATGCTCGGGAAGATAAGCTGTGGTATCATACCCCAACACTACCTCTTCCAGCTCCTCGGCATAGGCCAGGTCATTAAGATTTCCAAGGTGAGGATCAAACCCCTCAGGCAGCCAGGCGGCGGTATCAAAACCAAGGTCTACCTCCACCTCTTCTTCAGCGTAAGCAATGGCATTAAGGTTACCCGCATGGGCATCGAACCCTTCAGGCAGAAATGCTGCGGTATCGAAACCGAGATCTACTTCGACCTCTTCTTCAGCGTAAGCAATGGCGTCCAGGTTACCCGCATGGGCATCGAACCCTTCAGGCAGATATGCTGCGGTATCGAACCCGAGTACTACCTGCACTTCCTCTTCCATATAAACGATGGCATCAAGATTTTCTACATAAGGATCAAAACCTTCAGGAAGGTACTCGGCAGTATCAAATCCTAATTCCACCGTTTCTTCTCCGTAAATATTCTCTACAAATCCCAGATGATCGAGATCTGGTGCAACATGTACTACTTCATAATTGGTCTTATCGCATACAGCCTGTTGCTCTGTTGTATCGGTTACCGTATGGGTAGTTCCGTTCCATCCCAGAATTAAACTACCTACTAAAATTAAACTGTTCATTTTTTGATTATTTAAATGGTTCGTTGTGATGATTGACTTCACTATTAAGACTACCTATAAATCAATTTGTTACGGTTATTTTGAAGATTTTAACAATAGGAGCATTCTTTTACGTGATTTTTAACATTAGGGGGTGTAAGGTGGGAGATGGGGATGTGGGGAGGTGGGGAGGGAGGCAGGGAGGTAGGGAGGCAGGGAGGTGGGGAATTCCATTGGGTGATCTATTGGCTTTTTGAGTACATCCCACCAAAGACAAACAGGGTTATGAGCGGTAACAAAAAAAGGCGGGTTTGACCCGCCTTTTTGTTTATGAATTCACGAAGCTCCGAGTGGCTTCAATGGTCTTATCCAGATCCTCATAACTTAAGGCATCGTTTAGGAACCAGCTCTCAAACGCACTGGGCGGAAGGTAGATGCCATTATCCAGCATATGGTGATAATACTTTTTAAACGTATCGTTATTTCCTTTGGCAGCCGTGTCAAAATCAACCACCTTATCGGTAAAATGCAGACTGATCATGGAGCCCAGCCTGTTAATACACCAGGGCATCTCTGAGGATTTCATCACTTCGTCCAATCCCTTGTGCAGGTATTCTGTTTTCTTATCCAGGCTTTCGAACACCTCTCTGTGGTCGTTAAGGTATTTCAGCATGGTATACCCGGCTGCCATAGCCAGCGGATTCCCGCTCAGGGTACCGGCCTGGTATACAGGCCCCTCCGGCGCAAGCTTACTCATTATCTCATTACTTCCTGCAAAGGCCCCTACGGGCAATCCTCCCCCGATCACCTTTCCAAAGGTTACCAGGTCAGCCTTAACACCCATCAGCTCCTGAACACCTCCCGGAGCGAGTCTGAAACCGGTCATTACCTCATCAAAGATCAACAGGGCCCCGTGTGCATCACAAAGGGTTCTGAGTCTATGTAGAAAGTCTTCCTGCGGCAGCACACACCCCATATTACCGGCAACGGGCTCCAGGATGATGGCGGCCACTTCTCCCTTGTTCGCCTCAAACAAGGCTTTAACCTGCTCCAGGTTATTGTAAGGGGCCAGCAAAGTATCTTTTGCAGTACCCTGGGTTACCCCCGGACTATTCGGACTTCCAAAGGTAACAGCCCCACTTCCGGCCTGTATCAGGAAAGAATCGGAATGCCCGTGATAACACCCAGAAAATTTTATGATCTTATCCCTGCCTGTATACCCCCTTGCCAGGCGCACGGCACTCATACAGGCTTCGGTACCACTGTTCACAAAACGGATCTTCTCGATATTGGGCACCATGGAAATGGCCAGTTCGGCGATCCTGGTTTCCAATTCGGTAGGCATCCCGTAGGAGGTTCCCAGCTCTGCCCTTTCCTTAACTGCCTTTACTACAGGGTCAAAAGCATGCCCCAGGATCAGCGGACCCCAGGAAGCGATATAATCTATCAGTTTATTTCCATCTTCATCATAGAGGTAGGCACCTTTTGCTTTCTTTACAAAAATCGGGTCTCCTCCAACAGCCTTGAATGCCCGTACTGGAGAGTTCACCCCTCCGGGAATCACTTTCTGTGCTTCTGCAAATAAGGCGCTGCTTCTTTTGTAGATCATATAAATGGTTTTCTGTGTTATTATTTGATGTAGAGCTCCTGCCCTACCTGAATATTATTGTCGGAAAGTCCGTTAAGCGATCTGATGACCTCAACGGTTACCCCGTACTTTTTTGAAAGGGAATAGAGGGTATCTCCTTTTTGAACCCGATGTACTTCCTGGCGTTCACTTTCCGGGAAATCCCTGCGTTCCACCACCCTTTTTCCCAACACCAGGGCATCGTATTTATAAAGGCCGTATTTTTCAATAATACTGATCAATTTATCCGGGTAACGAGGATCTGTGGCGTATCCCGCTTTCTTTAATCCCCTGGCCCACGACCTGTAATCGTCCTTATCCAGGTCAAAAAGGAAGGCATACCGCTGTCTGCCGGTCAGGAACCGCGAATGGTCTGCATAGGAACCCTCCGGGTGATCATATTTCCGGAAGCACTCCCCCTTCTCATCGTCATCATGACTCACCGAAGGTCCTGTCCACCCTTTATGACATTTGATCCCGAAATGGTTATTAGCCCGTTGAACAAGGTCGCCCCTTCCGGCTCCGCTTTCCAGTATTCCCTGTGCCAGGGTGATACTCGCCGGCACTCCAAAATCCTGCATCTGCCTCATGGCGATCTCATCAAACTGATCAATATACCCCCTTACAACATCCGTGTACACCGTTGTCTTCGAAGTAGACTCAAAGGTATCCTGATCCCGGGGCGGGGTCTCCTTTACAGTAGTTTTTCTGTCAGGGTAGCTGCGCTTTTTAGTGTAGGTCCTTTTATGCGTTCCACAACCCACAACAAGGGTTGCACATAAGGTTAAGATCAGGTGTTTGTATTTCATTGTATTGGTGGTATATTTTTTTGTCTAAGAAATGTATTCATCCCCTTAATCCCCTGAAGGCCTCCGGTATGGATAGCCAGAACCCTGGTACCCGGCTCAAAAAAACCTTCCCCGGCCAGGCGCACAATTCCAAACATCATCTTTCCGGTGTAGACCGGGTCAAGGGCAATCCCGGTTTCCTGTTTAAAGAAATTGATAAAGGTAATCAGCTCTTCATTCACCTTAGCGTATCCTCCAAAGTGAAAACGGGTCACCAGGTCCCAATTGCTTTTCTCGACAAATTTAGCAATTTCAGACTTTAAAAAATCACCCTTCAGCGCAGGGAACCCCAAAACCCTCTGCCCGGGGTCACTGCCGCAAATTAATCCGGCCATCGTTCCTCCTGTTCCTGCCGGGGTGCAGATCACATGAAATTTTGCATCATCAGCCTCAAGAATTTCTGCGCACCCCGCAACCGCCAGGTCGTTGCAGCCACCCTCAGGAAGGATAAAGTAGCCAGGCCAGGCCTCCTTCCAACGCAACTGCATTTTTTCAGTAGCCTTAAGGCGGTAGGTTTCCCGGTCGGCAAACACCAATTGCATTCCCAAATCTTTTGCCCTGGAAAGCGTTTCGTTCAAAGGCTTGCTTTTTAACTCCTCCCCTCTGATCACGCCTGCACAAGGGATTCCGGCCTCATAACACGCAAATGCAGCAGCAGCAATATGATTGGAATAAGCACCGCCGAAGGTGAGTAAACCACTGTAATTTCCTTCCTGTACGGCTTTAAGGTTGTATTTCAGCTTTCGGTATTTATTCCCGGAGACTTCCGGATGTATCAGGTCTTCCCGCTTAAGGAACACCTCTATACCCGCCTTTGTAAATACCTCCAGATGGATCCTATCGTTTTGCAAGCGCCAGTGATTTTGATGCAAATTTAAAAAGTTAGGGAAATTTCACTCGTGCAGAAACCTTAAAAATGCCCACGGTTTTCTCGAAGCCAGGTATCCGGCATCGCCCTCGTACCTGTAGGCTTCCTTTTCAAAACTCACCATTTTGTACGCCCTGTAGGCATCTCCCGTAGCAAGCAAATGGTAAAACCACTCCAGAACATACCACAGGTAAAAGAGCAGCACCAGCAACTCCAGTTGCTGTCTCAGGTGAATGCGCTCGTGATTCATCAACACCTGATCCTCTTTCAGGTCCCTGCTTTTCAGAAAGATAAAAGGCCATAAAGCCAGGCCTACATATTTACCTCTGAAGAAATATTTAAAAACTAAAATCATAGTACCGATGATTCTGTATAGATACACTTTTCTTATATATTTGCAAAACAAACCCCGGATTATAACCTGCTTACAATGATCAGAAAAGTAATTCCGCTTGAAGAAGGCGACTACTACCTGAGCCCAGAGGGATACAAGGTCTTTACGGAACAATACCACCTGAGACGCGGCTATTGTTGCCAAAGCGGCTGCCGGCATTGCCCCTATGGTTATAATTCGAAAACGAATTCTTCTAAATAGCATCATGGATATCGGAGTTATGTCATACAAAAAAATGATCGCTCACACCCATCACCGGGCCGATATCCGATACCCCTAGGATCTTCAGAAAACGTATATTTCCCTAAGGGAGATCAAACTATTATTCGTCTACTATACATGAACCCCATTCCTGATGGCTTTGCCTTTATGGAATGCCGGTCTAATTACATTTAAAAAATCACGGAAAATGACATTTAAAGAACAGATTCTGGAAGGAATCCCTGAAATATTACCCCAGCCAAAACCCTATGATCCTGATGTAAACCACGCACCCAAACGCAAGGATATTCTCAGCGAGGATGAAAAGATCCTGGCACTACGCAATGCACTCCGCTATTTCGATAAAAGACATCACGAGGTGTTGCTCCCTGAATTCCGCGCCGAACTGGAGGCCTATGGTCGCATATACATGTACCGACTTCGCCCGGATTACGAAATATACGCCCGTTCCATAGATGAGTATCCCGGGAATTCCAGTCAGGCCAGGGCCATTATGCTTATGATCCAGAACAATCTCGATCACGCAGTAGCCCAGCACCCGCACGAATTGATCACCTACGGGGGGAACGGCGCCGTTTTTCAGAACTGGGCACAATACCGCCTGGTAATGAAGTACCTGGCAGAAATGACCGACGAGCAAACCCTGGTGATGTACAGCGGCCATCCCCTTGGGCTTTTCCCCAGTCACAGGAAGGCACCCCGGGTTGTGGTGACCAACGGAATGATGATTCCGAATTACTCCAAACCGGATGACTGGGAAAAATTCAATGCCCTTGGCGTTACACAATACGGACAAATGACAGCGGGTAGTTATATGTATATCGGACCGCAAGGCATTGTTCACGGAACTACCATCACCGTTCTTAACGGGTTTCGCAAGATCGGAAAGCAGCCACAAGGCAATTTATTTGTAACCTCCGGACTGGGAGGGATGAGCGGAGCGCAACCCAAGGCTGGAAATATTGCCGGTTGCATCACTGTTTGTGCCGAAGTAAATCCCAAGGCCATCACAACACGGCATTCCCAGAACTGGGTAGATGAAGTTATTGAAGATGCAGACGTCCTTGCAGACAGGGTCAGGGAAGCAAAAAGGAATAACGAGACCGTCTCCATCGCCTACTCCGGTAATGTGGTGGAAGTATGGGAAAAATTTGACCAGGAGGGCATTCACATCGACCTGGGGTCGGATCAAACCTCTTTACACAATCCATGGGCCGGAGGGTATTATCCCGTTGGCCTGACCTTTGAAGAAGCCAACACCATGATGGCCGAAGATCCCGAACAATTTAAATAATATGTCAGAAAATCCCTGAGAAGGCAAGTGGAAGCCATCAACCGGCATACGGCCAAAGGCACGTACTTTTTTGATTACGGGAATGCTTTCCTACTGGAGGCTTCCCGCGCCGGAGCTGATATTATGGCCCGGGACGAAAAAGGCAATCCTACATCCAGGTTCCGATACCCCAGCTATGTTCAGGATATCATGGGGCCTATGTGTTTTGACTACGGATTCGGACCCTTCCGGTGGGTTTGTGCCAGCGGGGATCCGGAAGACCTTAGAAAAACCGACCAGATCGCCTGCGACGTACTCGAGGAAATCATGAAGGTTGCACCCGGGGAAATACAGCAGCAAATGGCGGATAACATCCAATGGATCAAAGGCGCACAGGAGAACAAGCTCGTGGTAGGTTCCCAGGCCCGGATACTCTATGCCGATGCCGAGGGCCGTATGAAAATTGCCGAAGCCTTTAATAAAGCCATTTCTAAAAATGAAATTGGTTTTGTAATTTTAGGAAGAGATCATCACGATGTGAGCGGCACCGATTCTCCTTTCAGGGAAACCTCTAACATCTACGATGGCTCGAGTTTTACGGCCGACATGGCCATACAAAATGTGATCGGAGACAGCTTTCGCGGCGCCACCTGGGTGAGTATTCACAACGGAGGTGGTGTTGGCTGGGGAGAAGTGATAAACGGCGGATTTGGTATGGTTCTTGATGGTAGTAAAGAAGCTGATGCGAACCTTAAATCCATGTTGTTCTGGGATGTAAACAATGGAATTGCCCGAAGAAGCTGGGCCCGAAATGAGGAGGCCATCTTTGCCATTAAACGCGCCATGAAGGCCGAGCCAAGGCTAAAGGTTACCCTGCCCAACACCGTAGATGAAGCGTTATTGAAGCAGCAGCGATAACCGCGGATCGTTTTGCCGAGAGCAGAAGAGAGGGTCCGGGGTCTGAACACTTAAAAACATCACTATGAAGACACTAAAACTGACGTTCTCTTTGCTCTTACTGGCCGCCTTTACCGCCAGTTGCACGAGTATTCGTGTTGCAGCCGATTACGACCGCATGGCCGATTTCGATAAATACAAAACCTTTGCATTTTACAAGCCGGGGATCGATCAGGCCAACATCTCTGACCTGGACAAAAAACGAATCCTCAGATCCATTCAAAATGAACTGGTCTCCAGAGGATTTCAGAAATCCAACGATCCTGACATGCTCATCAGCATTTTTACCAGTGAGCGTGACCGGGTTACTGTATACAACAACGCCGGCTGGGGCTGGGGTTGGGGCTGGGGCTGGGGTCCCGGTTGGGGTCCGGGATGGGCCGGAGCCTGGGGACCTAGCGTAAGCACCAATACTGAAGGTTCACTCTACATTGACCTGATCGACACCGATCGAAAAGAACTTGTTTGGCAGGGTAAAGGAACCGGAGACCTGATTACCAATGGAGATATCACCAAGAAAGAGGAGCGTATCGCTCTTTTCGTAAATGAGATCCTGGGGGAATTCCCACCACCGGAAAAAATACAGACTGCAGAAAAATAAAGAAGAGCCTCCGGAAGGGGGCTTTTTTTTTGGAGGAAAGAAGATAGACGAAAGAAAAAAGAGAAAAGAACCACCGCGTCTTATAGCTTCAACTTGACCAACCCCTCCCGGGTAAGGAGGGATAATTTCATTAAAAAAGGATGTCTTACGCGTATCACTTTGTAATCGCATAACTTCGTACCCCTGCCTGCGGCAGGATTTCCTCCCGTGAGGGATGGCAGGCTCGTAACCCCGCAACTCCCTTTCTTACCATCTTTTTAAGAACTAATTCATCAGGGTTTTGTAATTTTAGGCGTAAACCAAAACTTGTTATGGAACAACAGTTTGAGACCAATCCACTAATTGAACGTTTACCGGAGCATCTGAAGCAATTCATTAAGCCTCAGAACTATGAAGATTACACACCAATCAACCAGGCGGTATGGCGGTATGTGATGCGCAAGAATGTTGATTACCTCAGCAAGATGGCCCATGAATCATACAGTGCCGGTCTTAAAAAAACCGGGATCTCCATCGACCACATCCCGAGTATGTATGGCATGAACCGCATCCTGAAGGAGATCGGCTGGGCTGCAGTGGCTGTCGATGGTTTTATTCCTCCGAATGCTTTTATGGAATTTCAGGCCTACAATGTACTGGTAATCGCATCAGACATCCGGCAACTTGAAAATATAGAATATACCCCTGCCCCCGATATCATTCATGAAGGCGCAGGTCATGCCCCCATTATCGCCAACCCGGAATACGCCGAATACCTCAGGAGGTTTGGGGAAATCGGTTGTAAGGCCATCTCGAGCGCCCATGATTATGAGATCTATGAGGCCATAAGGCACCTCAGCATTATTAAGGAAGCCGAAGGCACTCCTTTAGCAGAGATCGAAGCGGCCGAAAAACGGGTGGATGAATTACAGCAGCAGGCCGGGGAACCCAGTGAAATGGCCCTGATTCGAAACCTGCATTGGTGGACAGTGGAATACGGACTTATAGGTTCTCTTGACAACCCGAGAATCTACGGAGCCGGACTCTTATCATCCATCGGGGAAAGTGCCTGGTGCATGACCGATAAAGTAAAGAAACTCCCCTATACCATAGAGGCCGCTTACCAGGATTTTGACATTACCAAGCCACAGCCTCAATTGTTTGTTACACCAGACTTTGCTCACCTGAGCCTGGTGCTTGAGGAATTTGCCAATAAAATGGCGCTGAGAAAAGGCGGACTGGAAGGTCTTAACAAACTGATCCATTCAAATGCTCTGGGAACACTGGAGCTCAGTACCGGTCTTCAGGTATCCGGAGTTTTTACCAGGGCTATACAGCACGAAGGAAAGCCGATTTACTTCCAGACCGAGGGCAAAACAGCCCTTGCGCATCGCGAGAAAGAATTAGTAGGCCACGGCATTCTGAATCACCCGGATGGTTTTGGCAGCCCGGTCGGGAAGCTCAAAGGAATAAATCTGGCCATAGAAGATATGAGCCCGAGAGACCTCAAGGCGTATAACATCTACGAAGGAGAATCGATCCGACTGGAATTCGAAGGAGGCATTACTGTGGAAGGCAAGATCATCACCGGAAAACGAAACCTTCAGGGTAAAATAATCCTGATAAGCTTTGAAGACTGCACTGTTACCTACCAGGATGAAGTGCTTTTCCATCCGGAATGGGGCATCTATGACATGGCTGTAGGTAAGGAAGTCATTTCAGCATTCAGTGGCCCGGCAGATGTCAACAGTTTTGACCTGATCACCCACACCCCATCTGAGGAAACTATAAAACAAAAGCGATCGGATGCAACTCTCAGGCTGGAACAGCTTTACCAGCAGATCAGGGAATACAGGGAAGGCACCAATCGCACCATCTCAAGACACAAGGTTTTTGACGAAGTACGGGATCATTATCCTAAAGACTGGTTGCTGCCGGTAGAGCTCTATGAACTGGCTGTAAAGCAGGGCGACCAGGATTTTGCAGAAGAGATCCTGGCTCACCTGGAATCTATTAAGCTGGAAAAACCTGAAGTGGGGCATCTAATCGATGACGGGATCGCCCTGGTAAAACTATCTGAAGTCGATTCTTAAGACCTGCGCTCATGGACAAAACACCTCACAGGCCATTTCCTGTCGTATCGCCTGTTTTCAAGATTCTCCTCCTAACCCTTTTTTCCCTGCTCACAGGATGTAAGAAAGACGTACATTCTGAAGCTGTAGAAAAACAAAGACAAAGGGTAGATTCCCTGATGCGGGCATCCATGGAGAACCAGAAAAGACTGGAAACCGAAGAAGAGCTCGCAGAGCGCATCCGGCGTATGATGAACAGGAACATGAAGTCTACCGATTCTGTTTTTTACAATGCTCGGGTACTGCAGCTTCCGGACTCTCTTATGTACGCCATAAATCTCTTTGGAAAGGTCAATCAAAATGGTAAGATCCTGTCCTTTACAAAAACTATGGTTACCTACGACGGCAACCTGGCTGAAGGAGAAATGAAAGGACGGTATTTCCGTATGGATAACCCTGCCCCTGATCTCTTTAACATATACAGTCTGGACACTACGGCCGGAAAAGTAAATGCCTATACACTGAATACCGCTGAGAAAAAGCTATCTCTGCGCCCCATGGCTCCTGAGATCAACTATTACTTCAACCTGCTCAAACAAAACACCTTTAAATTCGACATCGAGGAGGAAGACCGGTTTTTCAGAACCCTGAAAGCTCACCAGGTTACGAAAGACAGTGTAATTGACTCCATTTTCCAAAAAGCTGAAGTGTACAACGACCCGAACCAAATACTGCCAGCAGACCTTCGTTCTCCTTTCAGACTTTTCTGGATCCGCTCCGATCAGGGTACCCGAAACATTTTGTTTTCCGAATCGGGCGACAGTGCTGTCAGTGCAATTACCCTGAGTGGTAAATCCCACAGTAAAGGTGCACTTACCTGGACCCACTCCCGGTTCGTTAACGACTCTGTATTTAAGCAATACAAGGTAACAGACAGCCTTGTCCTGGATGATCCACACCTGGTGGTATATCAAAAAGACTCCGTAACAAACACCTTTGCCTACGACAGGGCTTTCACCTTTAACCGATTAAGCTCAGACACCGTTCGCACACTACACGATTACCCCCAGCGATATCCTGCCCTGGCAGATTCCATCTTTGAAATAACCTCTGCTGTCTTCGAAATGAATGGCAGAAAGGCTTTCTGGAGATATACAATAGCTTATGATAAGGCTTCAAACCCCACCAGCAGGGTGGGAGTAAAGGTGTACTACAAGGACCTGATGGACGAAGACAACAGTCGACTCATTTTCAGGTTACCCCAGTTTGGAACCCCTTCAAAGAGTACCCTGCGCAACCTGCTCTATCCCGAAGCGATCTTCCCGACAGAGGACCTTAATTTTGACGGGGCAACAGACCTGAGCTTCACCAAGGGCACAGATAACAACGGAAATCCGACCCTCGTGGTTTACCTGTATGACAAAACATCAGGAAGGTTTAAACGAACCCCGGAACTGGACGGGGTATCTGCAGACGGAAAGATCATCACAGATCCCACCAACCAAAGGCTCTTATACCCTGGATATATCGGCAGTGGCCACTTAAGTGTGAGCATTGTTCATCCCGGAGAAAAAGGGAAAGGCAGCAAGGAGATCTATTGGACCACAGGTGATGAAAAGGCCCCGAGATTGCATTATCAAAAAATGCTGAACAATGCGGTCATCGAAAAGCAATCGCCTCTCCCGGACAGCCTCCCTGTGGTAGAATCAAACCTTAAGAACACCCTGATTCAATGGATTCTGACCCGGGAAAATGCTCAGTAAAAGGGATATAAAAATTTAGGGGAAATCCGGAAATTGCATGTGAGGATAGCGTGAAGTAAGATCCTGAATTTCAAGCCGGAGCTTTTCCCGAAAAGCGAGATGCGCCTTACCTTCCGGATTAAAAGGCCGGTGTGCCAGTCCTTTGCGAATACCCCCTACCCTTTTCATAACCTCCAGGGTTTCGGAAGACATCCACGAACCGACAAACCTGTCCCAGACCACCTCTACCGCCATTTCGGAAGGATGCAGCATGTCGTCTGCGTAAAAACGGTAATCCCTTAACTCATCCATCAGAATCTCATAAGAGGGAAAGTAAACCCAATCGGAGGTATCCTCAAGAAAATCGTGCAGGGCTGCTATGAGGTGGGCCTTACTGCGCTGATTTTCTGTAACGCCATCTTTGATATGCCGAACCGGAGACACCGTAACAATTACCCGGCAACCCGTATTGATACCTCTCACCAGGTGCTCTATTCGCTCCAGTTGCAGGCGAATCTCCTGAACATCCAGCAATTCCTTTACAAACGCCTTCTGGGGTACCTTATGGCAATTGGCCACTACCCTATTAGTTTCCACATGCCTGTACACCCAGGCTGTACCCAGGGTAATTACAAGGTGGCTGGCTGCATGAAGCGCTTCGTGTAATTGAGAAAGGCCTGTATTGAGGATATCGAGAAATACCTCCTGCTGAGCCCTGCTGCATTGCGAATGCACCTCAAACGAATTCCAGCGTTCATCAGCATAAAAAGTATCGTCCGGGATAAACCCCCTTTGAGCAACCGCTCTTTCCACAAGATTAGCGATGGCATACGGGTTGAACAGCACCCCAAAGGGATTGGTACAGGATCGAAAATTGTAGTACCCCAGCTTATCCCCCATATGCTCGACAAAACAGGAACCTAAAAGCACCACGCTGGAATCATACCCTATTTCCGGATATTGCTTGTTTACAGGTACAGGGGTCTGGAATTTCATGACATCTAATTTACCTTAAAAATAAAAATCCCGCACGAATGCGGGATCTTTTATTACGATTGTAAATAGGTCTTTACCTTTTCGAGGGCTTCCGGTATTCCGGAAGGATTCTTCCCTCCGGCTGTTGCAAAGAAGGGTTGTCCTCCCCCGCCGCCCTGGATATATTTACCCAGCTCTCTGACGATCTGCCCGGCATTAAGATTTCGACCGGTAGCGAGATCTTTGGAGATATAGCAGGTAAGCATGGCCTTGCCTTTTTCTTCTGAACCAAATAAAAGAAAGAGGTTATCCAATTCTCCACCAAGCTCAAAACAAAGATCTTTAATACCTCCCTGGTTGAGATCTACCTTTTCTGCGAGGAATTTGATCCCATTTACTTCGGTTACCCGTGCCTTGAGATCCTGTTTCAGGTGGCCCGCCTTTTCCTTTAGTAATACCTCCAGTTGTTTTCGGAGTTCAGCATTTTCCTCCTGCAGGCCTGAGATGGCTTTAAGGGTATCGGCAGGATTCTTCAGGGTTTGCTGCACTTGTTCCAGGGCACTGGAACGGGATTTAAAATACTCCATGGCCTTTTTACCGGTGATGGCTTCAATTCGCCTTATACCGGCAGCAACGGCACTTTCTGAGGTTATGATAAAATACCAGATATCGCCTGTATTCTGAACGTGGGTACCCCCGCACAGTTCGGTGCTCTCCCCAAAGGTTATGGTCCGTACTTCATCGCCATACTTTTCTCCAAAAAGTGCGATGGCACCATCGGCAATGGCCTGTTCATAGGCCACAGCTCTTTTTTCCACTTTGGGAAGCTGCTTGAGAATACGTTGATTCACCCGGTCTTCAACGGCCTGCAATTCCTCTTTTGTAAGTTTACTGAAGTGAGAGAAATCAAAACGAAGTCCCTCACTGTTCACCATACTTCCCTTTTGCTCCACATGCGTTCCCAGAACTTCCCTTAGGGCCTGGTGCAGCAAATGGGTGGCTGAGTGATTGGACTGGGTCATCAGACGTTTTTCACGGCTTACCACCGCATTCATTTCCGACTCCGGGTTCTTGGGCAGTGACTTTGAAAAATGGATAATAAGGTTATTTTCCCTTTTCGTATTGGTTATGGAGATCTTATTTCCGTCCTGATCTTCCAGGTATCCCTGGTCTCCTACCTGTCCGCCACCTTCCGGATAGAAAGGAGTACGGTCAAGCACCATCTGGTACATGGCCCCGCCTTTTTTGCGTTCCACTTTGCGGTAACGGGTGATCCTGGCTTTTGCTTCCAGGGTGTCGTATCCTACGAACTCCTCTCCCGCCATACCGTCAAGCATGGTCCAATCTCCGGTTTCTATCTTGGTTGCCGCTCTGGAGCGGTCCTTTTGTTTTTTCAATTCCTTGTGAAATCCGGCCTCGTCAAGTTTCATCTGACGCTCCCCGAGAATCAGGGCGGTAAGGTCTATCGGAAATCCGTAGGTATCATATAGTTCAAAGGCTTTGGCACCTTCAACGGTATCGCCTTTGGTATTTGCAATGATCTGATCGAGTAATTGCAGCCCCTGCTCCAGGGTTCTCAGGAATCCGGCTTCCTCTTCGCGAATCACCTTTCCCACGAGCTCAGCCTGGGCTCCGATCTCAGGAAAGAAATCCTTCATCTGTTCACTAAGAATACGTACCAAATCATATATAAAGGGCTCCTTCTTATCCAAAAAGGTGAATCCATAACGGATCGCTCTTCTTAAGATCCTTCTGATCACATATCCGGCCCCCGTATTTGAAGGCAACTGGCCATCGGCAATAGCAAAAGCCACGGCGCGTACGTGATCGGCAATTACCCTTACCGCAATATCGGTCTCCTCATTTTTCCCGTACTGCACCCCACATGCCTTTTCAATTTGTGCGATCAACGGAGTAAAGACATCGGTGTCATAGTTACTTTGAACCCCCTGCAGGACCATGCACAGACGCTCAAACCCCATTCCGGTATCCACATGCTGTGCAGGAAGTTTCTCCAGGCTGCCATCTGCCTTACGGTTGAACTCCATAAACACGAGGTTCCAGATCTCCACCACCTGGGGGTGATCCTGGTTGACCAGGGAAGCCCCGGAAACTTTTTTGCGTTCTGACTCAGAACGGATATCCACATGGATCTCAGAACACGGACCACAGGGACCCTGGTCTCCCATTTCCCAGAAATTATCCTTTTTATTCCCCATCAGGATGCGTTCTTCAGGAACGATCTCCTTCCAGAGGTCAAAAGCCTCCTTATCCATTTCCAGTCCGTCCGAATCTGCTCCCTCAAAAACGGTCACATACAGTTTATCCTTATCGATCTTATAAACTTCGGTAAGCAATTCCCAGGCCCAGGAGATGGCTTCCTTCTTAAAGTAATCCCCAAAACTCCAGTTGCCCAGCATTTCAAACATGGTATGGTGATAGGTGTCTTTCCCTACTTCCTCCAGGTCATTATGCTTTCCGCTTACACGGAGACATTTCTGCGTATCACACACCCTTGGAAACTGCGGTTTTTTATTCCCGAGAAAGTATTCCTTAAACTGGTTCATCCCGGCATTGGTGAACATCAGGGTCGGGTCATCCTTAATCACCATAGGAGCCGATGGGACCACCTGGTGTTTGCGGTTTTCAAAAAACTTCAGAAATTCCTGTCGTATCTCCTTTGATGTCATCATAAAGTCTTAACTTTTTGCCAAATTGCATCCAACTGCAAAACAATTTTTATATTTGTTTGCTTTGCAACACTTTTTGCTTCCTTTTCAAAGGGCAAAAATAGAACATTTAAGCGAATGGCGAAGGTAAAATATTATTACGATTCAGACACTTTATCCTACAGGCGCATCGAGCCCAAAAAAGGCAAAAAAGTACTGAATGTCTTTCTTTTCATGTTTGCCTCTTTCCTTTTTGGCACCCTTGGGCTTATCGTTTTACTCAACACCAGTCTGGTGAATACTCCTAAGGAATTATCCCAGGCCAGGGAGCTTAAGAATTACGAGCTCCAGTTTCAGTTACTGAATAAGAAAATGGCCCAGATCGAAGAGGTACTGGCCAATGTGGAAGACCGGGACAACAATATTTACCGTTTGTATTTTGAGGCCGACCCTATACCCAATGAGCAACGAACTGCAGGTTTTGGTGGGGTAAACCGATACAAGGACCTGGAGGGCTACAACAACTCTGACCTGATCATCGGGGCTACCAAAAGGCTTGAAAAACTTCAAAAACGCTTAGTGATTCAATCCAAGTCTCTGGATGAGATCACCGAGCTGGCCGAAGAAAAGGCAAAACTGCTCACTTCTATTCCGGCTATACAACCTGTAAGAAATAAAGATCTGAAGCGGATGGCCTCGGGTTACGGATGGCGATCAGACCCTTTTACCAAGGTGAGGAAGTTTCATTACGGAATGGACTTTACAGCGCCCAGGGGTACCCCGATCTACGCCACCGGAGACGGGAAAGTGATCCGGGCCGACAACCGGGCCACAGGTTACGGAGAACACATCAGAATAGACCATGGATTTGGCTATATCACCATTTACGCTCACCTGAGTAAATACAAGGTTCGCAAGGGACAACAGGTAAAACGCGGAGACATTATCGGATACGTTGGCAGTACAGGGCGCTCACAGGCACCTCACCTACATTACGAGGTTTGGAAGGACGAGAAACGAATCAACCCGATCAATTTCTATTACGGAAGTTTATCTGCTGCCGAGTTTGAGGCCTTGTTGAAAGCTGCTTCACAGGAAAACCAATCGCTGGATTAATGCACCTTAACCTTCCTGACAAACTCTACTACAGCATCGGAGAAGTTGCTGCCGCCTTTGAGGTAAATACCTCCCTGATCCGCTTTTGGGAAAAGGAATTTAAGGAAATAAACCCCAGGAAAAATGCCAAGGGCGACCGCAGATTCAGCAAAGAAGACATCGAAACCCTCCAGCTCATCTACCACCTGGTCAAAGAGCGTGGCTTCACCCTGGAGGGTGCTAAGATCCACCTCCGCGAACACCGCCAGCAAACCCTCAACAATTACGAGATTATTCGTAAATTGGAGTCTATAAAAGCTGAGCTTTTAAAGATCAAAAACCAACTTTAAAAAACATCTTATGAAAAAATGGCTAATTCCCC
Organism: Robertkochia flava; assembly: GCF_020166515.1. Classification (GTDB taxonomy): domain Bacteria; phylum Bacteroidota; class Bacteroidia; order Flavobacteriales; family Flavobacteriaceae; genus Robertkochia; species Robertkochia flava. Next base: position 40,994 of record NZ_JAINZT010000009.1, read on the forward strand.
TGATCATTATCGGGGTTCTGGTATTTGCAATAGGTAGCTGGATCGCCGGAATTAACAATACCGCTGTTGAATATGACGAAAACGTGAAACAGGCATGGGCAAACGTGGAGAGTTCCTATCAAAGGCGAAACGACCTTATCGGGAACCTGGTAAAAACCGTTCAGGGAGCTGCCGACTTTGAAAGGGGAACCCTAACCGATGTTATCGAGGCCCGTTCCAAAGCGACCCAGGTACAGGTAGACCCGGACAACCTTACCCCGGAGAAACTCGCAGAATTTCAACAGGCACAAACAGGGGTATCCTCTGCCCTTTCCCGGTTACTGGTTACCGTAGAGCGCTACCCGGAACTCAAGGCCAACCAGAACTTCCTGGAATTGCAGTCGCAACTGGAGGGGACGGAAAACAGGATCAATGTAGCCAGGGACCGCTATAACGAATCGGTAAACATTTATAACCGACACATCCGGATCTTCCCGAACAGCCTGGTGGCCGGTATGCTTGGATTTGATAAGAGAACACCCTTCGAGGCCGATCCGGGAGCGGAAAATGCGCCTGAAGTGGAATTTGATTTTCAAAACTAGTTATGTCCAGATCTAAAGTAGAGTCTTTCCTGTCTGCCGATGATGAAAAGGAGATCGTAGAAGCCATCCGTATCGCGGAAAAATTTACCTCCGGCGAGATCAGGGTTCACCTGGAGCCCGCAACAGAAGAAGACCCGTTAAAGCACGCCGCAGACATTTTCCACCACCTGGGCATGGACCGCACCGAAGCGCGAAACGGGGTATTGATCTATATCGCCGTGGTGGCGCATAAATTTGTGATCTACGGCGATAAAGGCATCTACGAAAAGGTACCCCATGATTTCTGGGAAATTACCCGGGATGAAATGCAGCGATACTTTAAAGAGGGCCGGTTCAAACAAGGGATCATTGCCGGAGTATTAAGTGCAGGGGAACAGCTGCAGAAATATTTCCCATGGCAGCGTGACGATATTAACGAACTCCCCGATGAAGTTTCTAAAGGATGAATTTAAGCACCCTCATAAAACCAATAAAGACCATCACCCTCCTGCTCTTGCTGTTTGCAGGACATGCTCTATGGGCCCAGTTCAAGATTCCTCCAAAGCCGGATTTTCAAACCAGTGTTTACGATTATATCAACCTGCTTTCTTCCGCTCAGAAAAGCAGTTTAGAACAGAAACTGATTCGCTATTCCGACACCACCTCCACCCAGATCGTGGTGGCGATCATCGGCACCACCGAAGGGGAAAACATCAACTACCTGGGTGCACAATGGGGTCAGGAATGGGGTATTGGACAAGCCAAAGAAGATAACGGGGTACTTATCCTGCTGGCGAGGGACGATCGAAGAATCGCTATTAACACCGGTTACGGAGTAGAGCACCTGCTAACCGATGCCCTTTCAAAGCGGATCATAGAGAACGTGATCATTCCGGAGTTCCGAAATGGCGATTATTACGGGGGCCTTGACAGGGGTGCCGATGTGATATTCCAGGTTTTACAGGGAGAATACCAGGGCAGCAGACCTTCTGAAGGCCCGTCATTTGACTTTTCAAATTTCATTTTCCTGGCCTTTATCATTTTCATGATACTCATTGTACTATCCCGGAATAAAGGGGGGCGAGGAGGCAAAGGGCCCGGTGGTCGTCGCGGAGGCTTAAGTCCGCTGGACATAATCATCCTCAGCAATATGGGGCGACGCAGTTCCGGAGGATTCGGAGGTGGATTCGGCGGAGGCGGAGGCTTTGGCGGAGGTGGTTTTGGCGGTGGCTTCGGAGGGGGTGGCTTTGGCGGTGGCGGTGCTTCCGGGGGTTGGTAGGACAATCGGCTTAGTGATCTGTACTTCTTACGGCACAGCACATAAAGATGAAGAAAATGCGAACCTGCAGACAGTCAAGGGCGGGTAGGTGCAAACCAAGTCGTGTTCCCTCATCTTTCCATTTCACCTATATTCCGGTATCGATGATCTTTCGCCTCCTGTTTTACCAATTTACCATTGCCGGTTTTGGGATTTACCGACATACCTCCACCCCTGTTACAGAGCAATGAATAACTACGACATAAGAGCTATCACCAAAAAATCTGACGAAATTTATGTTGAAATCCACTTTTAAAATATCAAAGATGGATTGCCCATCAGAGGAAAATCTGATACGAATAAAACTGGGAGAAATTGATGAAATAGCCCAGCTTAAATTTGACTTACCGAACCGGATGCTCACTGTTTTTCACGATGGAAATACCGCTCTTATCGAGCGATCGGTGATGGAATTGAATCTTAGCGGCCATAAGATAAATACAGAGGAAACCGGAGCTATTGCATCAAAGGATGCCACAGATCAACGGAAACTGTTGTGGGCAGTTCTCGGGATCAACTTCCTCTTTTTTATCATTGAGATGACCTCCGGCCTGCTGTCGAGATCCATGGGATTGGTGGCAGACAGCCTTGATATGCTTGCCGATTCTTTCGTTTACGGCCTGAGTCTTTTTGCGGTCGGGGGATCCCTGATCAAAAAGAAAAAAATTGCAAAACTGGCAGGGTACTTCCAGATCGCACTGGCTGTAATTGGATTTACAGAAGTGCTGAGAAGATTTTTCGAAACAGAAAAGATCGCTGATTTTAAAACCATGATCATTGTTTCAGTGCTCGCCCTGATCGCCAACGCCATTTGCCTGTACCTGCTGCAGAAATCCAAAAGCAAGGAAGAGGCTCATATGAAAGCAAGCATGATCTTCACATCGAATGATGTGATCATTAATCTAGGTGTGATCCTGGCCGGTACCCTGGTGCATATCACGGATACAAATACTCCTGACCTGATCATAGGCGCAGTAGTGTTCGTTCTGGTTATTCAGGGAGCGATAAGGATCTTGAAATTAGGCAAATAAGTAAGCAGACCTGCCGCCAGGCAGGGCGAAAACCCTACTCGCCAGACAGGGTTGCGAAGGTGCTGCAACCCCTGCACTGTTTACCCCAGAATATGCCCGCACCCACTTAACGGATTACCGGCCTGCCGGCTTACCAAATTACCTTCTGTAATACCGCATTCTGCCGCCTCCCGAAGCCGGACGCTTTCCGCCAAACTGATCAAACTTCCAGGTAAGTGTAACCATAAAGTACTGCGTAAGCACCGTCCCCTGGGAATCCTGCACGAAGTCGACCCCTGCGGTTCTCTGGGTATTGATATTCTGGTTGAGCAGGTCGTAGGCCATTACCTTAAGACTTGCCTGCTTCTTAAACAGTTCCACCCCCAGGGTCATATTCCAGAAAAGCGCATCCTTATCAAAGGATTCACTTACATTTCCGTTGTAGGTATAGGTAATATCATTACCCCAGATGATATTCTCTGGCCAGTACGTGGTCGTTCTTAATCCGGCACTCTGGCTGATAAAATTGACATCTTCAAAATTATCAAGACTGTAACGAATATCATTATAACTGATGGTATACTGCGGCTCGATCTCAAACAACTCGTTTCTGACAAAGGTGGTCGAAGCCCTTAGCCCGGGAGCAGAGGTCTCGGTTTCCAGCTGCACTCCATTGGAAAAGTTAATATTTCGGCTAAGGTTATAGTTTGGGTCAAACCGCAGGCTTAAGGTATACTTATCGTTCTTTTTTAATTGCTTATTATACCCGACACCTACATTAAAATTATACGATCCGGTCACATTGGTAAATTCCGTGGTTCTTAAAAAATTCTCATCAGTGGTGGTTCTGGCCACCACCTGGTCTTCACTGTAAGAACCGTTAACATAAACAAAGAAGCCTTGTCCGCTTTTCCAGTCGTAATTACTAAAGCTCATGGCATACCGGTGTGCAATTTCAGGATCCAGATTCGGATTACCGATCACAATATTCAACGGATCACTCACATTAGGAACCGGCTGCAACTGAGTTACTGAAGGCACATTGACATTTGGAAAATACCCGGCAAAGATCGATGCGTTCTTTCCTAAGGACAACCGCCCTCTGAATTGCAGTAGGAAGTTTTCGTAACGTCTGGAAAAGGAGGTCCCCTGAAGGAAATCCAGGTTTCGCAGGTCATTTTGCTGAAACACCCCGTCGACACTCACAAAATTTCTCTTGTTTCTGTAAGAAAGCCCCAGACTCGGACTTTGCCTGATATTACGGAATTCAAAATCGGAGCTTTGTACCGTGTTAAAATTGCTATAAGTTCCGGTGTCAGGATCAAAATCAAAAACCCGGCGTTCATTTTTCTCCTCCGTGGCCTCGTATTCATATTCGAATTCCAGCAACAGATTATTCAGAACAGGGTATCGATAGGTTAACTCGATACTGTACTGATCCAGGGAATTATCAGCGTTTGTTTCCTGATCGAGGGTTTCCACCCCGGGATTTGCACCAAAAACCTCCCGGCGGCTGCGCTGCCGGTTTTGGCTTATCGAAGTACTGTTATTGTTTGAAAAGGAGATTCTTGCGAATTGCCCAAGGGTATCCAGACGCTTTAATACGTCTACCCTGTTGTTAAAATTCCTGCTTTCCCCTTCAGTATAATTACTGTTTTCATTCGCATTCACCACATTTTCAAATTCATCAAAGGATCGGGTGGTATTTTCTCCAAACGCCTTGGTAGCGTTCACGTTCACCACCGGCTGAACTGAGATCTGCAGGGTTTCAGAAAGATCGTATTCCAAATTGCCGTTCACCCTATGTGAATTGGAACTGTTATTTGACGACGATGTATTCTCGGTGAAGAAGCGCGCATCGGGTAAAATATTTTCTCTCAGGGTACGCTGATCATTAAAGCTCTCACTATTCCCATAAAAATAATTGGCAGCCAGTTCGTATTCTCCTTTTTTGGCGTTGGCGTAACTCCCCCCTGCATTGGTAGAAGTGGTGATCCCCTGGTTATTGCCTCCGAAATTGATCCCATTGATACTGAAACCTCCATTTCCACGGCCGGAACGACCTCCGGAAACAGAAACATTCCTTACATTTCCGCCAACGGCCTCAAAAACCTCATCGGTGGAGAAACCGGGACTATTGATATTATTTGACGCCGCCAGCACGCTGATACGTTCTGTATTATTGAAATAATTCAGCAATCCGCTGGCTTGGTACCTGTCGTCTGTACCGTATCCCGCTGCCAGCCTTCCGAACACGCCTTTGTTACGGTCTTTTCTTATGGTAAGGTTGATGGTCTTATTTTCCCCATCGGCCTGATCTCCTGTAAATTCCTCGGTTCGTGATTTGGTATCGGTGATCTGGATCTTATCTACCACGTCCTTCGGGAGACTACGGGTGGCTACTTTGGGATCACTGTCAAAAAATACCTGCCCATTGACCAAAACGCGGTTTACGGGCTTACCATTAACAGTAATATTTCCATTGAGATCCACCTCTACGCCGGGAAGCTTTTTAAGGACATCCTCCACCGAGGCATCGGGCCTGGTCTTAAAGGAGGAGGTATTAAACTCCAGGGTATCTTTCTTGATCTGCACAGGGATACGGTCGGCTACCACATCAACGCCTTCCAGCTCCTCGGCCTGAACCTCCAACCGGATCTCGCCCAGGGCCAAAGTTCGCTTATCCAGGGTAATCGTTCTTTTTTGGGTCTGGTATCCGGTATAGGATACATAAAGATTCACCTCCTTTTCTTTTGTATTAAAAGCCAGGTCAAAAGCACCCGACTTGTCGGTAATACTATAGGATATCATGGTAGAATCCTGAAGGCGTTCAGCATAAATGGTCGAAGCTTCCAGGCCTTCACGGGTATTGGCGTCCATTACCTTTCCGGTAATATGAAAGTCCTGGGCAAGCACAGGTTGAAGTCCCAGCAAAAAGATCAGCAGGTAAAGTTTGTTCATCAGTCGGGTATTAGTTTGGTTTAGACCGGGAGAGCAAAAGGAAGTTTAAATGGGAAATGTTAAATTCATCCTAAATGAAAATTCATCTCCCCTGCGCTCGTTCTCCTCTCCGGATAAAGGCCCCGAAGATAAACACCTGCCCCTTTGGGTAATGTTAAATTATTCGCAATACTTTATAAAGATTCTCCTATTTCTTTCGAAGGTATACCTGTACAGGAACCCCGTGAAAATCAAAATTCTGGCGAAGTTTGTTTTCCAGGAATCGTCTGTACGGCTCCCGGACATACTGCGGCAGATTGGCAAAGAAAGCAAACTGCGGGGTGGGAGTAGGCAATTGCGTACAGAATTTGATCTTAACGTATTTCCCTTTGTATGCCGGCGGTGGCTGGTGATCAATGATGGGAAGCATCACATCGTTAAGTTTGGATGTGGGGACCCTTTTGGTCTTATTGTTATAAACCTCTACCGCAGTTTCTATGGCTTTAAAGATCCGTTGCTTGGTTAAGGCAGATATAAAGATGACAGGCACGTCGGTAAAAGGCTCTATCTGTTTGCGGATATGATTCTCAAAATCGCGCATGGTATTGGTTTCCTTATCTACCAGGTCCCATTTATTGATGAGAATAACCACCCCTTTGCGATTGCGCTCTGCAAGCCAGAAGATATTCAGATCCTGTTTTTCAAAACCTCTCGTAGCATCTACCATCAGCAAAATCACATCGCTGTGCTCAATGGCTCGTACCGATCGCATTACCGTATAGAACTCGAGATCTTCCTTTACTTTGGCCTTGCGGCGTATCCCGGCAGTATCCACCAGGTTAAATTCAAATCCGAATCGTTTGTACCTCGTGTCTACGCTGTCGCGGGTGGTTCCGGCAATATCGGTAACGATATAGCGGTCTTCTCCCAATAGCGCATTGATAAATGAAGATTTACCCGCATTAGGTCTTCCTACCACGGCGAACCTCGGCAGATCATCCTGCACTTCCTCCACATCCTCCGGTAGTTTTTCCACCAGGGCATCCATGAGCTCGCCGGTTCCGCTTCCATTGATACTGGAGATAGTATAGTACTCTCCCAGGCCGAGGGAGTAGAATTCCACAGCATCAGATTCCCTCAAGGCGCTGTCTACCTTATTTACAGCAAGCAAAACAGGTTTATTCACCTGTCGCAACAATCGGGCAACCTCTTCATCCATCCCGGTAACCCCGGTGGCTACATCCACCACGAATATTATAACATCGGCTTCATCTATAGCCAGCTCTACCTGCTTATCGATCTCCTGTTCAAAGATGTCATCACTTCCAACCACATATCCTCCTGTATCGATCAGGGAAAACTCCCTTCCATTCCAGTCGCTTCGTCCATAATGGCGATCCCGGGTCACCCCGCTGATTTCATCCACAATGGCATCCCTGCGCTTGATCATTCGGTTAAACAGCGTGGATTTACCCACATTGGGACGTCCTACTATGGCAACGATTCCGCTCATATCTATTTATTTGGTTGGCAAAGGTACACACAAAGACTTTAAGTTGAAACAAATAATACTTCTACTGTTAAAAAGCATTCCGATTCTACACGAAATACCCAAAAACAATCCCTTCCCAAAAAGATGACTTTAATGCGAATTTTATGAATACACATCAAAAATAATGTATTAATCTGATTACCAATTACTTATGATTTATTAAATTTGGATTCAATAAGAAATCGACTTATCTAAAATTAAAATCATTATGTACAATTCAAAGAAGATGTTGCTGGTTCTTTTTATGGGAGTTTTTACCCTCACCGCAATGGGACAAACCACCAAGGACAAAAAGATCATGCTGGATGCAGAAGATGCTAAGAACACGCTGATTGCCGAAGATCCGGGCATAGAAGATATGTTTAAAAATTCTGTGGGTTATGTCATTTTCCCGAACGTCGGGAAAGGCGGCCTGGTCGTTGGAGGAGCCTCCGGCCACGGGGTGGTTTACGAAGGCAATAAACCTATAGGGTCTGCCCAGTTAACCAAGGTGAATATTGGGTTGCAGGCAGGTGCCCAGGCCCTTATCGAGGTCATCTTTTTCGAGACACCGAACGAATTGGAAGAATTTAAAAAGGGGAAATTCAAGTTTGATGCCGGCGCCTCGGCGGTGGCCATCCAGGACGGAGAATCCTATTCTCCCGCCTATTCTGAAGGGGTTGCCGTAGTAACCCATTCCAAAGGTGGATTGATGGCCGACGTTTCTGTTGGAGGGCAAAAGTTTAAATACACCCCCTTTGAGCAATAAAGCATTCAGGAATTTATTTATGAAAGAGAAAAGCGATGATTCCCGGCTCCGGCCGGGTTTATCATTTCTGGTCGTAACCAAACCTTCGCAACTGCCTTTGATCTGATCTCCAGTTCTTATTTACCTTGACATACATTTCCAGGTGAACCTGTTTTCCAAAGAATTTCTCAAGGTCTTCCCGGGCCTGAATCCCCACCTTTTTTAAGGCAGCGCCTTTATGACCAATGATTATCCCCTTCTGGGTGTCTCTTTCCACCATGATGACCGACCGGATCCGGATGATCTTTTCGTCTTCCAGGAATTCCTCGGTCTCCACTTCCACCGCATAAGGAATTTCCTTTTTATAATTCATCAGGATCTTTTCGCGAATGGTCTCATTCACAAAAAACCGTTCCGGTTTATCCGTTAACTGATCCTTTGGATAGAACGGTGGCGATTCCGGTAATAATTCCAGTATCCTTGAAAAAACCTCCTGAACATTAAAGTTCTCCAGGGCCGAAATAGGATAGATCTCCACTCCGGGCAATTGCTCCTTCCAGTACCCCACCTGTTCCTCCAGGGTTTCCTGGTCTGATTTATCGATCTTATTCAGCAACAAAAGCACCGGTACTTTTGTAGACTCCAGCTTTTTAAAGAACGATTCATCTTTTAATGCCTTCTCTCCTACTTCAACCATATAGAGCAGCACATCGGCATCATCAAAGGCAGACCTTACAAACTCCATCATGGATTTCTGAAGTTCATAGGCCGGTTTGATCACCCCGGGGGTATCGGAGATGATCATCTGAAAATCGTCCCCGTTAACGATCCCGAAGATCCGGTGCCGGGTGGTTTGTGCTTTGGAAGTGATGATGGAAAGTTTCTCTCCTACGAAGGCATTCATCAGGGTAGACTTTCCAACGTTTGGATTACCAATGATGTTTACAAATCCTGCTCTATGCTGCTTGCTCATGTGTTGTTTTTGTGAAATAGGCCTTCATACTGGCATTCAAATGGGGCGCGAGATAAAGAACGGCGATCATATTCGGAATACTCATCACCGCAAAGGCCAGGTCGATCATATTGATCACCAGGTCCAGGGAGGCTATTGCAGCAAAAATAATACTAATTATATAAATATAGTTGTAGTACCCTCCTATCTTTTTACTGTTACTCAGAAAGGCAAGACATTTGGTACCATAATAAGAATAGGTAAATAGCGTGGAAATGGCGAATACCACCACCAGTACCATAAGGAATTCTGCCCCCCAGCCAAACAACGATTTTTCAAAGGCCATCAGGGTTAAGGCGATACCATTGCTTTCCGTCTCCAAATATACCCCGCTTACAATAATGATCAGGGCCGTTATGGTACAGATAATAATGGTATCTATAAATGGACCCAGCATGGCTACCAGGCCTTCCTGTGTGGGTTCATTGGTTTTCGATTGCCCGTGATACATGGGAGCATTACCCACCCCGGACTCACTGGAAAACACGGCTCTACGAATCCCCAGGAGGATCATCCCCCAGAGTCCGCCTTGTACCATGGTGTTCAGGTTAAAGGCCTCGGTAAAGATCAGTTTAAGCGACGGGAGGATCTGGTCAAAGTTAGTCACAATAATGAGCACGGCCGCCAAAAGGTACAGGGCCACCATCCACGGCACCAGGGATGCTGATGCCTTGGCGATATTTTTTAGTCCGCCAAAGATCACCAGGGAAGTGATCACCACCAGGGTTACCCCGATGATGGCTCTCCATCCGAATTCTCCTATAGCCGCAATATTCTGGTCGGGCTGTACTACGGCGATCAGGGTTTCTGTAAGCTGGTTGGTGGTAAAGGCCGGTAACACTCCGATAAGTCCGGCCACCGAGAAGACTACCGCCAGTGGCTTTCCATACTTTCCCATTCCATTGACCATATAATACATAGGTCCTCCTAACACCCCTCCATCGGGATCGGTGGAGCGGAACATGACCGCAAGTCCGCAGGAATAAAATTTAATACACATCCCGATCAAAGCCGTCATCCACATCCAGAATACCACCCCGGGTCCTCCGTGGTGAATGGCAATAGCCACCCCGGAGATATTTCCCAACCCCACAGTGGCAGCCACAGCAGCAGCCAGGGCCTGGTAATGACTCACATCTCCCGGATCGCCTTTATGGTCATATTTCCCTGCGGTAATCTGCAAGGCATGCTTAAAATACCGGTAAGGAGTAAAGCGGGAATAGAACATCAGGAAGATTCCACCTCCAATTACAAAAATAAGCATCAGCCATTCGGCAACTCCAATAAGCTGGCTGGTAAGGCCTTCCAGAAATTCGATCATAATTCATTCAAAGTTTTGAGGTAAAAAACCGGGTTACGGTGGGTTAAAATAGTCAATTTAAGAGAAAATAAGGCCCCCCAAAAAAAAATTACAGGAGCACTTGCACGTTCTAAAAATGGTTGTATATTTGCAGTCCAAGATCGCGGGATAGAGCAGTAGGTAGCTCGTCGGGCTCATAACCCGAAGGTCGCTGGTTCGAGTCCAGCTCCCGCTACTACCAAAACCGGTTTCGAAAGAAACCGGTTTTTTTATGCCCGAAAGACGGCGAAACTTGTTTCAGCCGGATGGCGGGCATAAAAAAACCAGGTCTTGCGCAGCAAGCCCCGGTTTTGGGAGTAAAGCCACCCCACTTTGGTCCAACGACCGAGGGAAACGAGGGAGTTAATCCAGCAAGCAACCCCTTCCGTCAACGCCAATGGCGGTGCCACCTTCCCCTGACCTGGGGAAGGAACCCATTCTGATTATCCTGATCAATACTTGCTTGAGCGAAACGGCAGGGCATAAAAAAACCAGGCCGTGCGCAGCAAGCCCCGGTTTTGGGAGTAAAGCTCCCCCCAAAGGTCCAACGACCGAGTGCAACGAGGGAGTTAATCCAGCCAGCAACCCCTTCCGTCAACGCCAATGGCGTTGCCACCTTCCCCTGACCAGGGGAAGGAACCCCATTCTGATTATCCTGATCATTACCTGCTTGAGCGAAACGGTAGGGCATAAAAAAACCAGGCCTTGCGCAGCAAGCCCCAGTTTTGGGAGTAAGGCCACCTCCACTCTGGTCCAACGACCGAGGGAAACGAGGGAGTTAATCCAGCAAGCAACCCCTTCCGTCAACGCCAATGGCGGTGCCACCTTCCCCTGGTCAGAGAAGGAGCCATTTCTAAATCTTAAATAAATGCAGTAAATAAAGACCGCGCCAGTATTGGGAATACGGGTGTATGGACCTAAGCCAGTCCACGCAGTCAGCAAGCCCCCATATCAGACCCACGACATTAGCTACAACAGATTCTTTTGCTTAGACAAGAAATGGTTTAGTTATAAAAATAGTTTATTGTCCCAGTTCCCGCTTGGGTTCGGTAATTACACTCAATGGGATAACCATCTTCATCATAAATGTAATTCGCCTGCATGATCAGAACATCATCCTTTATAATCAAAACAGGATTATGCTTAAGAAAAAAGGGCATATCGGTGTAGGATGTAAGGTCAACATTGAAATCTATCTTGTAGGAATCCCAAAAAGCCCAGAATGGATTTTTTTTATTATCGAGTCTTACATAATACATGGTTCTAGTTCCGTCATTAAACAAATACTGAATTGTCAACTGATCTTCAACAGACCAATGATAAAAGATAGCTCCCTTATCCTCCCCGTTTTCCATTATCCTTAAGCGGGCTTCCTTTTCAGAAGTATACTGGTTAAAGTCATAGTCTTTCGTTATTTCTTTGAGTCCATCATTTATAACCATACTTGTTACGTTCTCAAAAGGGGTATTATAACTTATTTCCACCCCTCTTTCTGTATCAATAGCCCCTATGATATTGTAACTATCTTCCTCATAAATGAATTCATAAAAACTATTGTTATCGGCAAATACACTAAGACCCCTACTATAACCGAAAGAAAGCAGACTTTCCCCATCATTTTCGATTACGGTGTTTAGTAATTTATGTTGCTCGGGATAATTCTCATCATCATTAGAACAGGAAGTAAACAAAGTTGCTGCTAACAGAATAGAAGCAAAATGTATAGACTTTTTCATCAGAACATTGGTTTAGATTGATGCGCCTAAAGTAGAATATTTTCTATTTTAAAAAGGTTAAAACTTGTTAATTAGTAAAATTTAACTTTCAGATTTTCATATGGATTGCCGCCTATGCGTAAAGCAATACCCGGTTTTTGGCCCAGACAGTTCGCCACATCCCTCCCTGCTTACAGGCGATATGACAGACAGGTGCGGGGTGCCGGGGAATCAGTTTGAGTTGGAGTTGGAGTTTGAGCTTGTCTGCCTGTGCGAAGCACGGTAGGTTGGAGTTTGAGTACTAGGTCCGGAAATTCAATTGGCAAAAAAGCATAACTGATTTTGGGAGTAAAGCCCCCCTTTCCGGTCCAACGACTGAACGCAGTGAAGGAGTTCATCCTGCCCGCAACCCCTTCCGTCAACGCCAATGGCGTTGGTACCTTCCCCCTGATTCTTATTGTACAGATAGGAGAAGTTATGCTCTTGAAGTCTTAATTTCGTCTCGGCAAGCTCAAATACGCCGTCTACATTCGTAACACGATCACATTAAAAACCCATTCTCATCCACCACAGGTCCGGGAATGTCGGAGTCGTCGATCATTTCCCGAAGATCGATCTCAATACCTCTGGCAATAGTGGTGATGGGCACGTCGTTATAAGAGCCTTCAAAAGGATTCTCGGAATAATCTCCAATTTTCTCCATCAGGAAAAATACCCAGATCAGCAAAGCGGAGAGCAGGGGCGCGAGCCACCGTACCCAATTTTCGTAGGATTCAAAAATATCGTTCATTCCAAGAGGAACCATGGCACAAAAAACAAAAGTTAACCACAGGGCAGTTGAAGCATATTGTCGTGGAAGTGGAAAGTTCTTTATTCTCTCCGACTTTCCCTGATCGGTATAAAAACTTGTAATATGATGATGAAACTCCATGTGCCGAAAGTCTTCAAAATACCCCTGGTCTCTTAATATTTGAAGTCTCACAGACTGATTTAACAGGATCTGGGTCGCTATATTGGTCTTAGAAGCCAGCTGTTCTATTTCTGCGTCGGGCAGATAGCCTTTTAATTCCGTCAAAATAGATTCGGCAACCTGTTCCGGTGCGACAGGCAGCGAATTACTCTTAACCCGTTCATTCCTATGCTCCCACGGTTTTCCCACCCTGAGTTGATGTCGGAGGGCTGTCAACCAGCCAATATGCCGGTAAAGCAGTTCCTTTTTAATCTGATGATCATTCTCTCCCTTTACAAATGCCACAACCCCCGCTCCGAAGGAACGACTGCTGTTCACGATCGCACCCCATATTTTACGAGCTTCCCATGTTCGGTCGTAAGAACTGTTGTTCTTAAAGCCCAGATAAAAGGCCACCGCAACACCAACCACACTTATAGGCTGCCATGGTATGGAGAATTTAATATCCAAAAGGTACTGTAAAATATAAACGGAAATGGAATAAATAAATCCGGTAAAAAAGGCTTTTTTTGACCAGAGAAAGGTCATCCAGAACCCATAATTTCTTTTTGTATACATATTGTAATAATTGGAGATCAACTTTAAAAGGACACCATAAATCCAGTGATTTTCCTTTTAATGCCGGAATTCAATTACAATTTAAATCATTTTTATCATTTATTCTCTTAGTGCTATATGGCGGTTTTATTCTTACTTAAAAGCCGAATAAAACCAGGGCTAAACAGTCAACTAAGGTTTCATCGAGGTTGGGCTGATTTCCCAACAGGATTCAAGGATAACAGACCCTTCTTTTTCTATTTTCTTATTTATTGCTCTTGAACCTTTATGGTTTTACTTTAAGCATTGGAATTGTGAATCCATGACATCTCAAAATCTACCTTAGCACCAATAAGGGACATAAAAAAGTCGGCGACTGATATATCAGGGTTGGGAGTGGCAGCGCCCCGCCCGACCCCTCCTCAGGATGCGCCGAGCAAAGCGAGGCAATCCAGGGGGGATCAGTTTGAGTTTGAGGTTGAGTTTGAGCTTGCCATCCCTCACGGGAGGAAATCCTGCCTGTGCGAAGCACGGTAGGTTGGAGCTTAAGGACTAGTTCGGGAATTTCAATTAACAAAAAAGCGTAACCGGTTTATAGAGTAAAGCTATAACCCTTGGTCCGCCGAGAAAGGCGAAGCTATTCAGCTTCCTCACAAATCAACTCCACGGGATAATGGAAGAGCGAAGCGAATTTTATAATCCTGCTAAAACAAATTCCAATTTTCAAATCCAAACTTCGAAAGAGTAAAGAAGCACAGAGGCAAACTTGCTTTTAAAATTACCCGTATGCCTGTAGACAGGATCGTACCGCTTAAAAATCATAAAATTATTGTTTTTCGATAATTATTTATACTTTTACAATAATTATATATCATTACTTATGAATAACAGGACTTTAAAAACAGCCATTTACGTCATCCGTTTATTACAGCTCGGATACCTGCTGATGGTCATTCTAATGCTTTATCTTCTCCTTGCTACTTATTTTAACTGGACCTACCCGGAAATGGTTTTTAATCATCTTCCTCACTGGTTTACCATAGATTTCGGAGAAAACGAGATCTTCCAAAGTTCATTTAACCAGGTTTATTATGCCGTTCAGGGCACTGTCCTGGCCACCTTAATTCTGTTATCGTTAGAGGCCCTGATTCAGATCATATACTCCATAAGAAGCTTAACTGCGTTTAAGTCAGATTCGATTATAAAGTTCAGAAGAATCGGAGTGTATACCTTCCTATGTTTTCTTATCACCCTGGTAAAACCACAATATGTTGAACAGGTCTTCTCCCTTAAAATATCCTTCGAATTTCAATACCTGCTTTTTGCTTGTGTAGCACTCATGCTGGCAGAAGTCTTTAAGGAAGGAAATAATTTATGGGAAGAAAATCAATTAACCATTTAAGCCATGCCAATAGTAGTTAACCTTGACGTGATAATGGCCAAGCGTAAAATGAGGTCAAAAGACCTTGCCGAAGCCTTAGGAATAACCGAAGCTAACTTATCGATATTAAAGACCGGAAAAGCAAAGGCGATCAGGTTTTCAACCCTGGAAAGCATATGTGATATCCTGAATTGTCAACCTGGAGATATTTTAGAATATAATAAAAAGTAAAATCATGAAAACAAAAACCTTAAAAGGAATTTTAACAGGATGCATCGGATTAATCAGCTTGTTATCATGTCATTCACAACGTTTTGACTGCGAACTTTCAGTAATGGAAAATGAGCTGCTTACCCGCTATAACAAAGATCAGGAAATCAGGAATGAGCTGATTCCGGTAGCCATGGAATATCAGAAAAGCGGTAAGGGTGCCTTCAAACTATTAAAATTAGCCAACAGGATGGAACGCATCGATTCCGACAACCAGGAATATCTCGAAAAATTATTCACCTCTTGTGGCTGGCAAGATAATTTAAGTCGGCAAGCACATAACGCCATTTTCATGATCATCCAGCACGCAGACCTGGAATTCATGAACACCTATATTGAAGAGGTCCGAAAAAAATCGGAGCTGGGATTATTGGATAAGGATGATTATGCTATTATGTTAGACAGACGCCTGATGTACCAGGGAGAAGCACAATTGTTTGGCTCCCAGACCTTTCAGGGAACAGACAAAAAAAATTATATCTGGCCCATCTCCAACCCCGAACAATTACCTCATAGAAGAGATTCTGTAGGTCTGCCCAACATGGAGAAATATCTGGCAATAGCTAAAGACAGCACGGGGATTGATATTATATGGGATAAAACGCTAAAAATGGAGGATGCGAAAAAATTAAAGCTGGATTAGCCCGGAACTTGATGAAACCTTGGTGTAACATGGAATCTGTCATTTCCCCAAAGGCGCTCTCCATTTACAGCCATAACAAAGAAGTACTTGCTTATCGGATAATCAAGGTAAAATAAAGTCATCCGGAAAAAATGCTGCCAAATCTACATGCAAAAGGACATACAGGCAGGCAAGTGAACCACCAGACAGGGGTATCGGTTCGGGGTTATTCCCTGAACAACCCCGAACCTCAGCCTGGTCTTTACTACTGTAACAAAACACCAATTCACTCGTCTTCAATCATATACAACCATCAATCCAGTTACACTATGAAGTCACGAGTATACCGTTTGCAGTCGGCCCCACTGACCTGTGTTTTTTTCCTTCTCTTTTTTACCGCAACCTATGCTCAGCCTTCCTACCCCACCGACCCGGACCTGGCGGAACTCCACTATACCGACCTGGAACATTTCACGGAGGCCTACCACGCCCTTCAATCTGCCAATGATACCCTGGAAGTTTTACAAACGATGTATTTTGACCGGGCCACACCCGGACTCCGGGAGTTCATAAGCAAACACCAGCTTACCCCGGAATTACTGAAGGATGCCATTGAAGCCCATCCGGAACGCTATGCACTCATTCCCGGGCTCCTGGAAAATATCGAAGAACTGCAAAGGACACACAAAGCCCTGATGAAAAAATATGCCACCGTATTGCCCGGTGCGATGTATGCCCCCACCTGGCTGCTGGTAGGAGCCAACAGGGGTATTGGTCAGGCCTCCAGGGTCGGCCAGTTGATCACTGTAACCCGCGTGACAGACGACCTGAATAAATTGGAAAAACTAATGACCCATGAGCTCTCTCATTTTCAGCAAGCCATGGCTATGGGCCCCCAAAAATACGGAGCTCTGTACAGCACCCCTAACAATATGCTAGGCCTATGCCTTCGTGAAGGCGGAGCTGAGTTCATTACCTCCCTGGTATTAAGCGATATCACTCAAACCAAATCACTCGCTTTTCTCGAGCAAAATGAAAAAGACCTGAAGACGAAATTCAAGGCAGACCTGAATTCCCAGGATATGAATTACTGGATGTGGAACTCTTTAGATCAGCAAGACCACCCACCACTTCTCGGCTATGTAATGGGCTATAAAATATGTGCGGCCTATTACGATGCAGCCGAAAATAAAAAAGACGCCCTGAAGGCCATTCTAAAGATGGAAAATGCCGAAGATTTCCTGATCCGGAGTGCCTACCTGGAATAGGGAGGGTACAGTAATCATTATCATTTTAATACCACCCCAATGATGATTCATGAAATGAGTGCGACCAAATTTCATCAACCGGCCAAAGCTTTGTAAAGCTCCAATATTTAAATGATAAAGTAGTAAGGAGAGTTTGGGTTTGGGTTTGGGTTTGGGTTTGGGTTTGGGTTTGAGGTTGAGCTTGCCATCCCTCACGGGAGGAAATCCTGCCTGTGCGAAGCACGGTAGGTTTGGGTTTGAGGTTGAGGTTGAGGGATTATAAAATTGTGAGATGGCATAAGCACTACCGCTCATGTGATGTCGAGAAGATCCACCCGGTCCTGACTACAACTGCGAATACGGAAGTCTTTTCAGGAAAACCCGGGTAATATCGTTCATGGAATTGGCATATTCCTCAATTTCGGTGATTCGCTTCCATTCGGGATGTTCTATAAAAGCAGACCACCCCTTTGCATTGGCCTCCTTATCTTTTGAGGCGAGCATATACGTCAGGCAAGGCATATGGTTCCCGGCAATATCCACCCCAAAGAATACCATAGGCAGGCCGGCATCCTCGAAAATCGGAAATTCAGCATCATTAAACATTTTCACCTTTCTGCGCAATCCATCCTCATTATGGCTGTGATAAATACGGAGTTCAAAAAGTTGTGCATCGGCATCCGGCTTCACCAGGTTAGGGAATCCATAGGTGGATCGAATCAGGTTGGTTGTATATTCATTGTAGGGAATTGCGGTTTCAGGGGCCTCTAAATAAGGGGTGGCAGTATCCAAATAGGCCTCATCCTTCAATAAGTTTTGCTGACTATCCAGAAAAGCCTGCATATCACCATATGGAACCAGGAGATAGATCTTCTTAGGCAAGGCCTCTCCAGCCACCTCAAAAACCCCCACATGCCTGATGCCCTGTCGGTTTAAAGCCGGAATAAGCGCGGCTTCAAAATACTTGTGAAGCACATCAGCCGATCGAAAAAATTCAAGTTCATAAGTCCTCAATTCATAGACCTCTTTCTGGGCTGTCAGGCTTTGAAATAATAAGAGCAGTAAGGCGGGAAGAAATAGTCTGATATACATGAGTCCAAGGGTGTTAGTGAACCTAAAAATAAGGAATATTCCCCTAAAATTAAGCCATTTATACTTTTCGTATCTTCCACACATTCCATACGTTCTTCTTATTGTAATACTCTTTAGTTGTGGTAAGTAAGATACTGATCACCCACCGGCCATGTTGAAAAAAATTCTCACAGCATATGTTTTAAAGGCCAGGGATGTTTGCAGATACACTTGAGGTTCAGGCAGGGGCATCCCGGCCCGGTGAAGGGCCATTAGCCATTCCTTCCGGAGTTAAACAATTTGGGCCAATTCCCCTCATGATGCCAACCGCTTCCTAAGCCCTGAGCGTTAAGTAATGTTAATATTCGTATAAAACAGCTCTTCTGTTTAACCTTTTACTATATTTGTTAAACACATTAAGCATCATTAGTTATGAAATCGCTTTACTATAAAATCCTCTTCCTTGCTGTATGGGTCCTGTTTTCATTTCGCCCCTCTGTCCAGGAGTTTCAGGGACAGGCTGTTTATTATTCCAAATCCAAAATGGAGTTGGGTAGTTTTGGTGCACGCATGAGCGAAGCCCAGAAAAAACAGATCGAAGCCAGGTTAAAAAATCGACTGGAAAAAACCTATACGCGGAATTTCAACAAACAGGAATCCCTTTTCACGGAAGATGAAAAACTCGACGCTATCTCAGGAGCGACGGATTCCTGGGGTGATAATTTTTCTCGCGGAGTCCAGTATAAAAATGTCAAAGACAACGCCCTCGTTCAAAGTCAGGAGTTCTATGGAAAGCGCTTCCTTGTAAAGGATAAGTTACAGGAGATCAAATGGGTTATGGGCAAGGAAACCAAACAGATCGGGCAATATACCTGCTTTAAAGCCAACGCTATCGTACCTACAAGGGAGTTAAGCTGGTACGATTTCTCATGGAGCGATCTGCCTAGTGCAGATCAGGGAGCAGAGGGTTCCGGGGAACCCGAGATTAAAATGACCAATATAGAAGCCTGGTATACCCCGCAAATTCCGGTGAGTCACGGACCTGGAGAATACTGGGGCTTACCCGGACTTATCCTGGAAGTCAGCGCAGGAAACACCACTATGCTCTGCTCTAAAGTAATTTTAAATCCGAAAGAAGTACTTGAAATTCAAGCCCCGAAAAGAGGACAGGAAATTACCAAGGAGGAATACCAGAACACGGTACAGAAAAAAATGATGGAAATGAGGGATAACCGGGGAAGAAGACGCGGGTAAAGCACCGGGATTTCACATACCCAAAACACAATCCATTCATTACCATGAAAAATATCCTGACCCTTACCCTTCTTTTGGCTGTTACCTTAACTTACGGACAGGTGAAACTGGAAGGCATTGTTACCGACAGTCTGAACACTCCTCTGGAACTGGCCAATGTTATAGCCATTGAACAGGAATCAAACACCCTGGAGTCATATGGCATTACCAGTGCCGAAGGCAGATACCAGCTCGACCTGAAAAAAAACACATCCTATAAGATTCAGATCAGTTATGTGGGCATGAAAACCCTGGAGGAGGTCATAACCTCAAAAGAAACCGATTTCACCAAAAATTTCATCCTGGAAGCCGACAATGTACTTGATGAAGTAGAAGTGGTCTATGAAATGCCCGTCACCGTAAAAGGCGACACGGTAGTCTACAATGCCGATTCTTTTAACACAGGAACAGAGCGAAAACTGGAGGACGTCCTGGAAAATCTCCCAGGGGTGCAGATCAATGAAAACGGACAGATCGAGGTTGAAGGCAAGGTGGTGAACAAACTCATGGTTAACGGGAAGGATTTCTTTGACGGCGACACCAAACTGGCCACTCAAAACATCCCTTCGAAGGCTGTAGACAAGGTGCAGGTCCTCCGCAATTATTCTGAAGTCTCCCAGCTCAGCAGTGTTCGCAACAACCAGGATAATGTTGCTATCAACATCAAACTCAAGGAAGGCAAAGAGAATTTCTGGTTTGGTAATATAACTGCCGGCGCAGGGGCTTCACCCGATAATGAATTATACCTCGCCCAGCCAAAATTGTTTTACTACAGTCCGAAATATACCCTCAACTTTATTGGTGATCTAAACAACACCGGGGAGGTTGCCCTCACCCGCAGAGACATCCGCGGGTTTGGTGGTGGCTTTCAACCCCCCAGCAACAGCAGTGGTACCAACCTGAACCTGGGCGATAACAGTTTGGATTTCCTGACCAACCAGAACAATGCCCTGAGCATTGAAAACAAATTAGCTTCCGGAAATTTCAGTTATTCTCCGAATCCCGGGCTGGACCTCAGCGGATTCCTTATCTACAATACCAGTAAAATCCTTTCGAGGGAGAATAATGCTATTGCCTATACCGATCCGGAGCTGGGTATACCAGACGAGATCACCCAGCAATCGAGTAATGAACGCTCTAACCAGGGGATCATTAAACTCAGTGCATCCTATCAGCCCAATGTAAACAATCAACTAGACTACGATATTCTGGGGCGTATCAATGATGACACACAATTGCAGAACGTATTTTCGAATGTGATCGGAAACACCGATCAGCTGGATGAAGTTACCTCCTACAGTATCAATCAAAACTTTAATTATTACTATACGCTTAATGAGAATAACATCTTTGCTGTAGAGGCCCAGCACCTGTATCGCAATGAAGACCCTTTTTACAATGCCATCCTGGTGAACGATCCGGACGGAGATAACAATTACGACGCTACGGCTGAATCTCTGGGTCTCGATACCTCCCTGAATTCCTACGATATCGCCCAGGACAGGAGGATCAAATCGAATCAATTAGATGCTAAAATTGATTACTTCAACATTATCAACGCAAAAAGCAATTTTAACTTTACCTTTGGCACCATCCTGAGCAATCAGAAGTTTAACTCCAGTTTATTTCAGTTCCTGGAAGATGGCAATCGGTTCGATCCTACCCCCACCTTTAATGAGGGTCGGGCCACCAATGACACCGAATATAATTTCAGTGATGTCTACCTGGGGGTGCACTACCGTTTTCGAAGCGGTATCTTTACCATCACCCCGGGATTCTCTCTCCATGCTTATGGCAACAGGAATGAACAATTCGGGGAAGTATACGAGGACAATTTCTTCCGCTTTCTCCCCGATTTCGAAACCCGAATCCAGCTCAAAAAGAGTGAATCCCTAACTCTGAGATATGAAATGCGTAACCAGTTTACGGATGTTACCCGCCTGGCCGCAGGGCTCGTCCTAAACAACTACGACAATATCCAATTCGGCGCGCCCGAACTACAGAATGCATTGTCGCACAATATAAGTTTATTGTACAGTAGCTTCAACCTGTTTAATTATACGAATGTATTTGTTAGGGCCACCTATTCGAATACCATAGATCAGATCCGGAGTCTGACCAATTTTGAAAATGTGATCCGTACCAGCACGTTTTTCAATTCCCAGTTTGCAGATGAAAATGTGAATGTTTTCGGAAGAGTACAACGTACTTTCGGAAAGGTCCAGGCCAGCCTGAACGCCAATTTTAATTACAGCAAACTCAACCAGTTCATACAGGGACAGCGTTCGGTTAATGAGGGCTATACACAGACCTATACGCCTGGTTTACGTACCAACTTTAAGGTGGCGCCCAACCTCAACCTAAGGTACCGTTACAGTGTCACCAACAACAACCAGGGTAACCGAAAAACCAGGTTCGTGACCAACGCCCCATCGGCAGAGCTGGATGTGTACCTATGGAAAAAGCTCACCTTCAGAACCAACTATACCTACACCGACCAGGATCTGGGCAATGGAAATTCGCAATCATTTCAAAACTGGGATGCTACCCTCTCTTACCGAAAAGACAGGGATGCTAAATGGGAATACGAGGTAAGAGCTACCAATATTCTGAACATCGATGCACAGGTGAGAAACAGTGCCAATAACGTATCGGTCTTTGTTTCCGAATCCTTTATTCAGCCCCGCTTTATCACCTTCAGGTTTATTTACAGCCTGTAGCCCACGGTATTTCCCATGCCGATCATACGAATTATTTTAAAATCATTCCCGGATAGCGGAAAGTGAAACCCGAAAGCGGGAGCGATCATACCTAGCTGCACTGCCAAAGTGCTCATCATGTATTTTCCTGTAGCCTCCATGGAGGGTTAAGTCTGTTCTCCCCGGCATAATACAGGATAATTGGGTTACCATCGGGATCCTTAAGCCGGGCTTCCCTCCACAGCCATGGCTGGTCAGTAGGAGGCAGATCAAATATGATTCCCAAATCTTTCAGGGTATCTACCCGGGTATCGAGATCATCACATTCGAAATACACACAAACCCGGTCGCCTGTGGGCAATTGTGTGACCTGGTGAATGGAAAAGGTGGAGCCTCCCACCGGACATTCAAACCTTGCGTAGTGCGGCAGAGCGCTAACGATCAGTTTAAGTCCGAGTTTTTCATAAAAAGGGACCGAAATACTAAGATCTGATGAGGGCACTGTAACCTGGTTTAAATTCATTGTATACTAATTTGTCACGTCCATATTATTCTTCAAAATGCACTTCCGGATTTAAAAAAACATACTTTTCCCCATCCACCGTTACCGTTATCACATCATCCTTTACCTTATTTAAAACATCATATTTATCCTGAAGTTCCAGGGGCTTTAGGAAAAGGATACGTTGCTGATCCTTGTTAACTCCGGCTATTCCCCATAATTCTTCACTTCTGGAAAATTCGCCATGGTTAAGAGACGATACCGAAACCGGTACATCTTTTAAGGATAAAGATGAGGTAGCACTCAGGGATATTAAAACCACAAGGGCATTGCGATGCTTCCCGATTTTACCAAAAAATCCCGGCATCACATTCAGGTCCGAGTTAGGGTGAAATTTCAGATTATAGAAATCACCCTGTATCCCGTTAAACCTGCCTTTTTCATTATAGTACAAATAAGGCAGGATATCGTAGTACGAACTTTTATAATTTTCTCTGTAAGCCGCGATGCCCTTTTCATTAAGAGTGGATAGCGGGATCTCAGGAGAAAAAGCAGCCTCTTTCAATTTAGGCTTTCCTGCGCAGGAAAGCAGGCAACAGGCGAAAGACGAAAAGAGGATAAGGTTTTTCATTGCTGATCGGAGTTTATTAATAGGTCAAAAGTCAACCAGATCCGGATCCCTCCGGACGGTAGCATCACATGGTAAATTAAAGAAAATATACCGACTCCAGTGAATTTAAGTTTAATGCGGCCAAATAATGAAGGGGAATCCAAGTCTGTATTTTCCCCATAAAAATTAAGATACACAGGCAAAAAACCAATAAGGTAGGTGTTCCCGGCTCGTGACTATACAACTTAGCAAACAATTTAACACGTAATAAAATACTTACTTACAGGAATGATTTGTAATTTACGGGTCCATGAAAAAACCTGCTAAAGCTACACTAACCAGGCAGATGGGGCTTCTCGTGGTTACCGCCACCGGAGTGTCTTCCATGGTTGGGGCATCCATCAATATCGTCCCCTTTATGATCCACCGCAGCGTTCCGGAGATCGGCTCCTATGTATTATGGGCTTTCGTATTCGCTGCCCTGCCTGCGTTGATGGCCGGATTTGCCTTTGCCATCCTATCCTCTGCCATGCCGCATGCCGGGGGAAGTTACCTCTATGCGAGTCGCGGCCTCCATCCATACCTGGGGTTTGTGGCCAGTTTTTCGCAATGGTTCGGCCTCTCGATCGTGATCGGGGTCATAGCTTATCTGACCGTACCTTTTGTTCGCGATATCGCCCTTGTGGCCCATATGGAATGGCTTGCAAATGTTCTGAGCATCCCCTGGGTCAGGGTCGGACTCAGCCTGGCCATGATCTGGTTTTTCGTTTGGATCAATTTTAAGGGAATACAAACCTACTCCCGTTTATTGCTGCCCATGGTAGTCCTGATCTTCGCTCTTGGTGGTATCGTCATTGCCTCCGGGTTGATCTACGACACCAATGACTATCTGGCTGCCCTGGAGACCACGTCCACCACACCGTTTACCCCTGTGAGCGACATGCCTTTTAACTGGATCACATTTTTATCGGCAGCGGCGGTCCTCTTTTCCAGTTTTATAGGGTTCGATGCTATCGCACAAACGGGGAGTGAGGCTAAAAACCCCACACGCAACCTTCCACTGGCCATCCTTTTGGCCATCCTTGGGGTGGGTGTTTTTTACTTTTTGTTTACCGCTTCCGTCTACCATATGGTACCCTGGAGTTATATTGCCCTTCAGGCACAGTCTGCGGATATTACCGCTCCGGGAATGCTGAGCCTGATCCTGCCATCCGGATGGGATATCGCCATCCTGGCTGGTGCAGCCATCGCGTTGATCAACGATCTGCCGGCTATGCTGCTCTCGGTTTCCCGACTTATGTTCGCATGGGCCAGAGATGGGATTTTCCCTCAGGCCATCACCCGGGTACACCCGAAGAATCACACCCCGTATATAGCTCTGATCATCGCAGGAATTATTGCAAGCATCGGGGTTCTCGGATCACATTTTGCAGGCGACTTTTTCCTGGGGATCGATATTATGGTGATTGCTATGCTGGTCAATTTCCTGTTAATGTCTGTTACGGTATTAAGCATCCCCAGGGTCAACGTCAACCTTGCCCAAAGGATCAGCGTGTTTCGAAGCAGAAGACTCCAACTGATCACCGGGGTATCAGGCATCATCCTGATCTCGATATTTTTAATCACCCATGTTTACAAGGACCTTTCCAAAGAGCTGGAAGCCTGGTATTTTCATTCGACCTACGTTTGGCTCCTGGTCATGGCCCTTGGAAGCCTGGTATTTTACTACCATTGGCGACAACTCAGTCACGGCCCGGAGCAGGCTAAAAACATTTTTAAAACACTCCCAAACCAATAAATATGAAAACGCATTCACAACTTTCCGAAAATCTCGAAATCCCCAGGGTAGTCATCGGCCTCTGGCAGATCGCCGATATGGAACGACACGGGGACATCCTCGACCCCGGGGTCACTGCAACTTATATGCAGGCCTATGCCGATGCAGGGTTTACCGCCTTTGATATGGCCGATCATTACGGGTCGAGCGAGATCATTGCCGGCACCTTTAAAAACCTTGCAGACGATCCTGAGACGATCCGTTTGTTTACCAAGTGGGTACCCAGGCCCGGAAAAATTAACAGGCAGGATGTAAGGCAGGCTGTTCAAACCGCCCTGGACCGCATGAAACAAAGTACGATCGACCTGATGCAATTCCACGCCTGGTACTACCCCGACCCGAGCTGGCTGGACGCCTTGTTTTACCTGAAAGAATTAAAGGAAGAGGGACTTATCAAAAATATTGGGGTTACCAATTTTGATGCAGCCCACCTGAGGATCGCCCTGGCAAGCGGCATTCCAATTGTGAGCAACCAGGTTTCCCACTCTGTGATCGATTGCAGGGCCAGGAAAGATATGGCAGAGGTTTGTTCCCAGTACGGCGTAAAATTGCTTGCATATGGTACGCTTGCCGGTGGGTTTCTTTCTGATAAATGGCTGGGGAAACCGGAACCCGACCCAACTACCCTATCTACCTGGTCCCAGATGAAATACAAACGGTTTATAGATACTGTGGGTGGATGGGACGTCTTTCAGGAGATCTTAAGGGCCCTGAACGAGGTTGCCGAAAAACACAAAACAAGCATCGCTAATATTGCCAGCCGGTATATGCTCGAAAATCCCCATGTGGCCGCCGTGATCATTGGAGCCCGGTTGGGGGAGAATGCCCACATCGACGACCATAAGGCCATGCTCGACATCACCCTTGACCAGGAAGACCTGGATCGCATCAGAAGCGCTCAGGACGATCTAAAACCCCTGCCGGGCGATTGCGGAGATGAATACCGGAAACCGCCTTATTTAACCGCCTCCGGAGATCTGAGCCATCACCTGGAAGACATCCCCCATGCTTTTAACAGCATTACCACTGGGCACGACAGACGTCAGGTGTTTAGTGGCACTCCCTGGGAATGGTTTGCGGGATACTCCAGGGCAGTAAGAAAAAAAGATACTATTTACGTTGCCGGAACCACGGCCACCCATGGCGACCTGCGAATCGGTGGCCACGACCCTGAAGCCCAGGCGCATTTTATTATCGATAAGATCGAAGGAGCCATCGAATCGCTCGGAGGAACCCTGGCAGATGTGGTACGTACCCGGATCTTCGTACACGACCTCCGGCATTGGGAAGAAGTCGCCAGGGCGCACGGAAAGCGTTTCCACGGCATCAACCCCGCCAACACCCTTGTAGAGGGCAAACTGGTTGGGGATGGATACCTGGTAGAGATCGAAGCGGAAGCGCGGGTAGACTAATCATTATTCGAACCATTCCCTGTTAACCTCCTGGTATCGTGTTTTAAAGGGCTCCCAGAGGTCCTTATTAAAACTATGGTATTTCTCCTCGAAAATGGTGGTGAGATTTTCGGCCATATCCAGTCGTTTCCAATCCTGTTCAGAAGGAAGGGTAGTTCTTGCTATGGCGGCTTTTTGAGCCGCAACGGTACTGCTGTAGGCCGAGACCTTATTGGTTTGCCATGCCCCCACCTGACGGTCTCCGGGACCGGGTTTTAAGGTCTGTTCCAGCGCCTCCAATGCCTTGCTCAAATCCCTGACCTCTTCCGGAATACCCGGAGTTCCAGATTTTTTATAATGGGCCTCCATCTTACCTAAAGCTTCCCGCTGCTTTGACATTTGTTGCATGAGTGCAGACAACCTGGACACCTGGGTGTCTACGGCCTTTTGATACTGATACAGGGCCTCATCAACCGCTGCAGGAAGTTCAAATCGGGGATCAGCCACTACCTTTACCTCAACGTTATCGCGGTACTCCCCATACCGAAGCTCCACCTTATAATTTCCGGGTACCACCGGGATGCCCCTGGATTCTTCCGTGATCCAGGTTCCGGGTAATACGGTAGCCCTTTCATCCAGCTTCCAGGTGATGTAATTAAGTCCTTCCTTGAGTTGAGTTTGCTCCACCTCATTTACGATCGCACCTTGGGCATTGTAAACCACCGCGCTAACCACGCTATCGGTTTGAGATAACCGGTTGATATAAAAGGGGATCTCTGCTTTCTGAAAACTCCTGTTCTCCCCCTCAAATGTGGTGTGGAAGCCGGTCCAGATATTCCCCGGAGGCGCTATAAAAAGGCCTTTGACCTGTACCACAGGGTTCATGGGGAGAGCCGTGATCGGTTTGTTCGTACGCCCCGCGGCAATCTCCCGCAGGCTCAGCAGATCATCCAGGACCCAGATGGCCCTTCCAAAGGTTCCAATGATCAATGCCGATTCTCTTTCCTGTATCACCAGATCGGTGGTGGCTACTGATGGAAAACCGTTTGGAACAGCAGTCCAGTCTTCCCCTTCATTGATACTCACCCAAAGGCCGTGCTCCGTTCCCAGGAAAACAAGTCCCTTTTCCACCGGGTCCTGGATAAAGGAAAGCGCATACCCCCGCACATCCTGTTCGTCGGCCATTCGTTGCCATTGCTTCCCAAAATCGGTGGTCTTAAATAAATAAGGAGCATAATCGCCTTTCCTGTAATTGTTAACCACCATCCAGGCTGCACCCTTCTCATATCGGGAGGCGTAGATCCGGGTGATCCAGGCTCCTTGTGGCAGGCCATCGATATTGGCGGTAAGGTTTTTCCAGGATCGGCCTCCATCACGGGTCAGGTGTACCTGTCCGTCGTCGGTTCCTGCCCAGATCACCTGCGCTTCTATAGCACTTGGGGATATGGTCAGGATACTATTGTAATTCTCTGCCCCGGAAACGTCGAGGGTGAGTCCACCATAGTCGCCTTTCTGGTGGGCAGGGTTGTTGGTGCTCAGGTCGGGAGAAATGATCTCCCAGCTGGCTCCCTTGTCGGAAGTCTTATGTACATATTGAGATCCGTAATAGGCCCCGCTCTCGTTCCATGGATCCTTTGCAAAAGCCGCATTCCAGTTAAACCGCAAGGGAGTATCCGGAGAAGGAGGCTGAGGGGCGATGCTCACGTAATAGCCCGTTAGCTTGTCGTACCGGTAAAGATCCCCGTTTTGCGAAGTTCCATATCCAAACCGGGAGTTATCCTCATCGGGAGCGATGTAAAATCCATCGCCACCCACCAGGTACTGCCAGTAGAGCGTTCGGATACCTCCCCTTTTCCAGGTATATGCAGGCCCCGACCAGTTCCCATTGTCCTGCATTCCCCCGTACACATTAAACGGCGTATCATGATCGGCATTTACGTGATAAAACTGGGCTACGGGTATAGTTTCCGGGAAATACCAGCTCTTGCCATGGTCATAGGTGATCCCTAATCCCCCATCACCCCCGATCATAAAATGCTGCGGATCCTCCGGGTTTACCCAAAAAGCGTGAAAATCGGCATGGATACCTTTGGTTTCATCGGCAGGGATCATTGGAGCAGGATCAAAGCTTACCCCTCCGTCGTAGCTCACCGACAATGGCTGGTAAATATTATAGAGCCTGTCCGGATCTTTTGAATCCACAGCCAGGTCCTGAAAGTAGAACGGTCTGTTATTGGTAAACTTCGGATCATCATTCACCAATTCCCAGGAAAGTCCTCCATCGTTACTTCGGTACAGGGCATTTTTTACCGCCTCGATCTTCGCATACACCCGTTGGGGATCGCTGGGAGCTATAGCCACCCCGATCCTACCGAGGTCACCTTCGGGCAACCCATTTTCGGGGCCAATTCTTTTCCAGGTATCTCCCCCATCAAGAGTAAGGTATAAACCCGAACCGGGACCCCCTGAAGTAAAAGAATAAGGTGTGCGACGGTGCTCATAAAGAGCCGCTATGATCTTATCCGGATTCTGCCGATCCATGACCATATCTCCGATCCCGGAGGTGGTATTGCTGTAAAGGATCTTTTCCCAATGCTCCCCTCCGTCTGCAGACCGGTAAAGTCCGCGATGCTCCCCGGGGGTAAAAGGGTCGCCCATGGCCCCAACATAAATGATATTACTGCTATCGGGGTGTACGATGATCCTGTGGATAGACCTGGTGCCTTCCAGTCCCATATGCTGCCAGGTCTTCCCGCCATCCTCGCTTTTAAAGATCCCCATGCCCAGGTTCATGGAATTCCGGGGATTCCCTTCTCCGGTACCTACCCAGATAATTTCCGGATTGTTTTGATCGATCGCGATGGCCCCAATATTCTGTGTAGGCTGGTCATCAAAGACAGGACTCCAGGCCGACCCGCCGTTTACCGATCTCCAAACCCCTCCGGAGGCAGCGCCCACAAAAATCATCTTAGGGTTGGAGAGGTCTACATCTATAGCTGTGATCCTTCCGCTCATATTGGCAGGTCCTACATTTCGGATCTTCAGGTTTTCAAGTTTTCCAAAATCAAGGGCCTGAGCTTTGACACCAATGGTAAAGCCGATAAGAAGAAGGAGGGTAAGACGCATAATTCCTGGGTTTTGTACTTTAAGATGCAATGTATTTAAAAATTCGTTTCTTTGATAGAAAGTAAAATTTTTCGTTCAACCATGACTCCTGAAATTGTTTTGCAAGGATACCGGTTGCAAGCTAAAGACTAAATTCACCCTCCATGAAGAATAAAATTGCATCCATTGTTTATACGGGATTCCTCTTCTTTTCACTTCTCCAGGTGATTCATGCTCAAAACAAAACTATTGGTTCAGACAGCCACCCTCAGCTGGTCGAGCTATTCCGGAATTGGCGGGTCTTTGAAATGCCACCCCTATTTGATGGCGCCCCTGATTATCGCAGGGAGACCTTTGAAAAGCGATGGCCCGAATTTCTCAGTCTGAAATCCGAATTGGAGTCGTTTGACAAGGAGACGTGGACGACCGCACAGCAGGTCGACTGGTATATCGTTTGGGCAGAAATGAATGGGTATTCGTTCAACCACCGGATATTGAAACCATGGCAAAGGGACCCGGCCTTCTACAAAACCATCTGGATGGACAGAAGTGATGTCCCCGCCCATGAAGGACCAACCCACCACGCAGTTACCGAGGTATGGCAATACACCTTCCCCCTGAGTGAAGATCAAAGGAAAAGTTTTATCTCCGACCTGAAAATCATTCCGCCATTAAACCGCCAGGCAAAAATAAATCTTACCGGTAATGCCAGAGACTTATGGATAGCCGGAATAAGAGATATCCAAACCCAGGCATCCGACCTTGAAAGCCTGAAAGATATGCCGGGAGTTTCCGAAGACCCGCAGCTCCTTGAATCCATTGATGAGGCTAAAACAGCCACCGAAGACCTGGTGCGCTGGCTGCAGAAGGAGGCCTCAATGAAAACCGGTCCTTCCGGGATCGGAAAAGAGCAATATACCTGGTACCAGCAAAATGTGCACCTGGTACCCCTTACCTGGGACGACGAGGTTATGCTTTTGAAAAGGGAACTGGCCCGGGCATGGGCGGCCCTTAAGCTGGAGGAACACCGAAACAGGGATCTGCCGCCATTAGAACCCGCAGCGAATCCGGAAGCCTATGACGCCCTCGCCGAAAGATCGGCAAAGGAGTTGCTGCGATTTTTAGAGGAAAACGACATCGTAACGGTTAAAGACTATTTTGAGCCCGCCCTCAATGCCCATTTGGGAGCCTTTGTGCCGGAAGAAACCAGGAACTTCTTCTGGATCACCGCCCACCTCGACCCCAAACCCCTCTACTCTCATTTTTACCATTGGTTCGAACTGGCCCGAATGGACCAGGACCCGAACCCGAATCCTATTCGAACGAATGCGCTCTTGTACAATATTTTTGATTCCCGTAATGAAGGAATGGCTACAGCAGTGGAGGAAATGTTTATGCAGGCCGGATTGTACAATGAGAATCCCAGATCGCGGGAAATTGTTTATATCATGATCGCCCAGCGGGCTGCCAGGGGACTGGGGTCCCTTTATGCCCATGCCAATGAAATGACCATGGAAGAGGCCGGAACCATCCATTCGGAATATACCCCCCGAGGCTGGATGAAAACTGAAAAAGAGCTGCTGATCTTTGAACAGCACCTGTACCTGAGGCAACCCGGGTACGGCACCAGCTACATCACCGGGAAATACCTCGTAGAGGAGGCGCTGAAGGAATATGCCAAGTTAAAGGAAAGCGAGAATGAACCCTTTGAACTTAAAACCTTCTTCGATACCCTGAACACCATAGGAAACATCCCGATAAGCCTGGGACAATGGGAAATGACAGGAAATAACGACCACTTGAAAATGATTTCAGCCCACTAGGATGATACCATGGCCTGAAGAAAAGCCTAAACACTCGTTTTATATAATTTTTATTAAAATTGTAGTAATAAATCTACAAAATGAAATTTTTATACCCTTTTTACCTGCTTCTCTTATTTACCGGTTGTTCAAAAAGTGAGGGGGAAAACCTTGATGGAAATTCTACGAGGCTTCCCGTTGTATCGGCTATTGCGTATACGTCAGATCAAAATATACCGAATTCAGAAAAGGAAGTTTATCATTACACGCTAAGCGCGAATGGCCAGGCAGAGGTTACTGAACCCCTTAATACAAATTTTGATATTGGAGCAGATTACCTGCATCTGAGGAGGAATGACGACAAACTGACTTTTTTTTACCGGAACTCAGCATTCCCGGATAATTACCGGTTTTCAGAATATTTCTGCGACTCAGGTAAGGTGAACTGGTATGACCAGATCTGCAGCAGTGCTCCAATTGCCAGTTCTGACTTTTATCCTTTGGCATCCCTGGAAAACACAATCCATATCACTCACGAAACCATTGATGGTTCCTATCATTTTTACCTTAATATCATGAGAGGGGACGAATCCTGCGAACGAATTTTTATGGGCCAGGCCTCCGGGGTGGTAAACGACTACCATTTTCAATCCATAGACGAAAAGTTCTACTTCTATTATCCTGATAGCGATACCAGCAGGAGACTCACACAGATCGACCTGCAAAATGCTGCTATCACGAACAGCATTGAAATTGAAAGACCATTCCGGGGTATCATTACAAAAGAAATGATTCACCTCTACCTCGATAACGGAGTGCACAAAACCATTTCCACAGACGCGTTCACGGTTTCAAATGCTGCATCCTACACCTCCGGCGCAGAAAGGGTTCTTGCACCAGGGTTTACGGAAGTCAAACTTCTCACCCCGGACCAGGCGCTGATCAAAAATAGTATTCCTTACCCCTCACCAGGTGCGCTGAGTGATGGACCGGCAATATTGGAATTATCAGACCTGAGTCTGTCAAGAGGAGAAAATGGATTCATGTACGATCTTCTTCGAAAAGCCGAAGAAGAGCTTATGGCCGGGATTAACTTCACAAGTTACACCTATGACCCCCTATCACAAACCGTAGTAGTTGGTTACAATCAACTTAATAATGAAGGATACTCCGGTGGAGTTATCTATGGAGATTTTGAAGGGAACCTTAAACGTATCGAACCTCTGCCAGTTTCACCAAAACACCTCTGGATCGAATAGTGATTATCAGCCCCATCCCTCATTTCTGGCCCATCATGCATCTGCAGTCGTTTCTCAGTCACCATCCGTTCAAATGATTTGGCAAATGATCCGAAGACCGTTTAGTCCTAACGGTTTAAAATCTTTACCTCTTCCCAAAGCAGCTACATTTTGTCGTTGCTTTTTCTAACTTCATTCTGTACCATAAAAAAAGGCCACCCGAATGAGCGACCTTTTCACTAACCAACCAATAAACTTAAATAATCAAAATCAACTTCAAATTATGAGATCGTATCCCCGGTTCCAAAGGGGGGCAGGAACCGGTTTCTTACCTCAAGTAGGATAAGTGATATCTTTATGCAATCGAGAGAAGCATCCTTTAAAAAACTTTCGTCTTTGTTCTTTGCTCCTGACTCTTTGCTCTTTTTCAAAATTTCAACAGTGCAAATATACTATGCATGCACAGTTTAATACTTGTAAAAAACAAAGATTAAATTGCTGATTATGTGTCCTTTACAAATCATCTGTATATGATTTATATTTTTTTGGTGCATACGGTAATAGCTGAGAAACAGACGATTAAGGATGGATGATGATAGATAACACAGAAATCCCATTTGTACCAGAAACACCCGTAGTACATCAAAGATCCGGTTACAACTAAAATTTCACCAGAGGAGTTGATCTTACATCTTTGTTTTTTTTGACTTTGATCCTTCATCCTGCCCAATAAAAAAAGGCCACCCAAATGAGCGACCTTTTTCACTAACCAACCAATAAACTTAAATAATCAAAATCAACTTCAAATTATGAGATCGTATCCCCGGTTCCAAAGGGGGGCAGGAACCGGTTTCTTACCTCAAGTAGGATAAGTGATATCTTTATGCAATCGAGAGAAGCATCCTTTAAAAAACTTTCGTCTTTGTTCTTTGCTCCTGACTCTTTGCTCTTTTTCAAAATTTCAACAGTGCAAATATACTATGCATGCATAGGATTTATCTTGTAAAAAACGAGGTTTAAATTTCTTTTTACCTGAATAACAGTTAGATACAACCTTTTCTTCTATATTTTGGCAGTCTGAACCAGGGCATACGGACCTCCCTGGATACGGCAGCCTTAAATTCCCCTTATCCGGAAAGATCAAAAATGCAAACCCATCCCGTTACTTAAATAACTCGCACAAAACAAATTTTCAATTGAATGAAGGGATGTCATATTGTTACCTCAGCCCATATGGCCAGTGCAGTACCCCTGCCCTTGTCTTCAGGTCCAAAATCATGAAGGTTTACAATGCGGTGAAACGATCTATTATCGGTCATCCGGATTGGATAAACATGCGTAACGTTCCAGACATTCCGGTTAATCGTAATTGCAAGAAAATCTGCATATTCCTGTTTTCATTCTTTAAATTGTAACGAAAAGCTTACAATAAATACCTATAAATGCAATCAATCATCAATCAAAAATTAAATTCATGAAACGTACAGAAAAGATAGTGTTCCTTCTTTTGGGAGTCACACTACTTATTATTTACCCCAATACTTCCAGCTTCCCGGCTTTCTGTGCCTCTGCATTTACGGTACTGTCAGGAATGCTGTTCTTTGCATTAAATACCCAAAAGGGAATTTGCCTACTCTCCCAAAGAAAGGGAAGTAACTTCTTCCTGCAAAACCTGCTTCCTTTCCTGGTTTGCTATGGTGTCGCGCTACTCCTGAACGTATGGTATTGGATGAGCTTTTCTCCTGATGCCAGTTTTAAATGGCGTTATCTGCTGGAGTCATTTCCTCACAAGGAATCTGCAATGCTTCCGGTCTTGTATACACTTGGACTGTTCTACGGTTATCTGCGTCCCCATATGAAAGCCGTTAAGGTAACCCTGGCCGCTGTTGCTGTCCTGCTTATATCAGGATTTATATACCTCAACATTCCGGTTGAAGACCGCCTTGCAAAAAATGAAAATTACCACATCATCACACAGGAAGTTCAATCTATCGATGCATTGATCAAACAACCTCAATTTAAAGACAAGACCCTGTATATAGATCTATGGTACAGCAGTTGTTCTCCTTGTGTTAAACAATTCAAGGAGTATCTTCCGCAATTGAAGAAAGAAATAACGAAACAGGGAGTATCGGTGGAATATATTTACCTGGCGCGCGAAACCAGTCATCCGGATTCTAAGCAACGGTGGCGAAATGCAATAGAGAAATACGAACTCAAGGGTTGGCATTACTATTTTGTTAAAGAAAAGGCTCAGGGCTACTGGGATGAAATAACACGGGAACTCCATCCAGGATTCACCGCAGGCTACCCACATTATCTAATAGCAAAAAACGGAAAGATCGTCTCTTATAATGCACCATATCCGGAAGAAGTAGCGTCGGTTCTGAATCTCCTGAAGCCTTAAGCACAAAAAGTCAGGGGTATTGAGACCTCCGGAAAAAAGAAAAGCTCCCTGCTAAAAACACGGGGAGCTTTTCATTGGTTGGAATAGTTGCTGATTATCCTTTGATATCTAATTTTCCGGATTTAAGATCCAGTAGCAGTTGTTCATAATATCGCCTTTCCCCATCATTGTCTGATCCCGTCATCAGGTTTTCAACGGCCTTTGTAACGGCCACCTTCAACGCCTCGTCAGATGGTACTTCTATATGCGGTTTTACCCCTGTGCCTTCCCAGTTCGATTGGGTCACCGGGTTAATGGCCCTGCCGGAAGGAATGAAGACAACCAGGTTTTCATCCAGGGGATAGGGGCCTCCGGGATGGGCTCCTCCTCCGGTGGTTTCTCCTATGACCGTAGCCCGTTCCAGGTTCTTCAGGTTATAGGTAAACTCCTCGGCTGCAGAAAAAGTATCACTACTGGTGAGCACATAAACCGGGATATCAGGACGCCGCTTACCGGGAACATAAGGGAGGGTCCAGGTCTGGGTTCGGGTGTCGGTGGGACGCCAGTAAAAATTATTGAGATGCACAGGATCGCTGTCGTACAAATAACTGGTTAGCAACTGTATCATGCCCGGGGAGCCTCCTCCATTTCTCCGAAGATCAATTATAAGAGCATCGGCATTAGCCAGAAAGTTCATGGCCGCTGCAGCGGTTTCCCCTGCAAATTCAGGGTTCATAAATGCCCTGAGATCGAGATACCCTATATTGCCTTCCAGCACACTTATCTTATGAAACCCGAAGTTTTGGGATCTCATTTCACCTACCCATCGTTCCCTTCGGGCCACGCTGTCCTCTGGTGAAGCTACAGACATGTATTGAGCGATGCGTTCCGGATTAAAACGTACATTCAGGTGCTTATCCTTACTCACGGACTGCAGGTCGGCAGTGAGCTGCTCGGCAACCTTCCTTCCATTTCCAAGACCGGCATACACCCCTTTTTTCTGTTGAGCACTAATGTGATCTGCCATTTTAATGGCCATGTCCGGAAATACATAAACCTGTTTAAGCGCCCTGGAAAGCGAATCTACTGCCGCCTCGATTTGTTGATTTGTCAGGGTTGAATCTACAGGCTTCTCCTGGGCATGAGTACTGATAAAAATCGATAACAAGAACGCCGTCAGGATTTTGATTAGTGTGTTCATTTTTTGATGATGATTGATTTGTTATTCAAATTTAATTGATATGTCAATTAAATAAAAGTGTTTTAATAACATCTTAACAAAATCAACCTGGGCCTTATTCCTCCAGTGAACTCAGTAAAGACGCTAATTCCTGCCGGATCCCGCAGGAGTCTCCGCAAAGCTGCATAGCCTTTTCTGCCGCCTCCCTCGCTTCCTGTTCCCTTCCGGATTGCTTCAGTGCCTTAGCCAGACCTGCCCAGGAGACGGCAGCCTCCGGATAGAGCTCCGTATTGAGCTGCCCCACGAACATGGCTTCATTGACCTGCCCTGAAGACAATAACCGCTCTGCCACCTCAGCGAATCGATTTTCAAAATCAAAGAATACGTATCTGTCGTCCCTTGAAAGCCTGAAGGCTTCCGATTTAAGGGTTTCAACATCCCCCTTCATAAACAGGGCTGTAAGGTGGTCCATAGGGTCAAGAATAAAATCATCATCCCTGAAATTTAGAGCTGCATCCAGCACGGGGTCCCGGTTTTCCAGGTAATCTTCAAAGCTTAGCTGCACAGCTATATGGGGTGGCAGCCACTGCTGGTTCTCCCATTGGGGTTTATCCTGCCACCAGGCAAAACTTAGGTACACCGGAATTTCGCTTTCCGGAAGCACCACCTTATTATTATCCCCGTAGAAGTTGATATTTTCCCCAGTAGGTTCACCAATAAAGATGGCGTTGGTATAATTATCGAGTTCATTCACCAGGTTCTGGCAGGCTGAAAAGGTACGATCACCCAGGATCACGAAAAGATGTCCTACCCGATCAATCTCAGGGTGTGCAATAATGTCCTTGATCACCGCCTTATTCTTATAATTATTCCCTCCCCCATTCAGGCGCACATCAATAACCAGTTTATCTATATGCTTCTCCCTGATCTCTTCAAACACCTTATCGTAGAATTCCGGGATGGGCACCAGGGAATCGTCCTGGATCTGGCTCTGGCGCACGTACATGGCATTATTGTCATTGAGAAATTCAGAATAATAGATCCTGTCGAGATGTTTGAGGTAATTAGGTGTAAAACCCTGATCGCGGGCACTTATCCAACCCGCTTCATTTTTCGTGTATCCGTAATCTGTTGGTGGGCGCTTCCCTTTTTCCATGGGCTTCAAAGTGCGCTCATACGACTTCCCGTTCTTTTCCAGCGTAAGGGTTACTCCAGCTTCGGGGTCAGGGATCAGACCTTCCTTTGCAAGTAGCTCGGTATACACCAGGAAATTCATTCCATATGCCTTAAAGAACTGGGAGTTTTCTGCAGGAAAATAAGGATAGACCTGTCTGTACACATCCATGACATCCTCACCAGCAATCTTCAGGACCCTCGCACCTGCATCCTCCTTATATTCCTCCGAAATTCCTTCTATAAAAATTCCATCCTTGAATTCCATAAGGTTAACCGGAAGCTGCCTGAGTTCAAAATCAGTTCCCCTTAAGCCTACCGATGTGTGTCCGTATTCGAAGGAAGACACCAGCTCCATTATTCCGCAAACCGCCTCATAATCTTCCATGGACTCCACCTGAGCGTATAACTCATTATAACGCTTGTTGAAATCTTCCCTGCTGATCTTTTTATAGAGAAAAGGGTATTCTGTATCTATGGTTGTCTTAAGAAATTCCAGGTCGCTTTTCCAGTTCACCTCTTCCTGAGCGATGCCACCCAGGTAAGAACCAAGTACAAAAATGAGTGTAATAAGTTGCTTCATAATATTTTGATTGGTTTGCATATACTTCAGAAGATCAGTCTTCATTTGTCTAACATTGTTACAATATGAAACACAACAACTACGGGCAGGCTTTGCTATTATTCACCACCATTTACCGAACCTATATACCCTCGGCTCACCCGTAAGTCATGGGTCTGATTCAAGAAACAGGTCATGAATTCCTACAAAATATTGTTATCGATATAAAAAGGCGCACAACGAATATAAGTATTTTATTACCAGGCATTTAGCTAGATTAGTGACACTAATAATCAACATAACGAAAAAAAATGAAACAAGTTCACCTCATCGGAGTAATTCTGGTACTGGCCCTGTTTTCCTGCCAGAACGACCTGATGGAAGATCAAAAACTACTGGAAACCAATTCCATGCTAACGGTAAAAGAGGCCGTTGTAATTACTTTTGACGAACCTTCAGAGGGTTACATGGCAGGCGATATTATTTCATCCACCATGCCGGATGGCTGTGGCGGAGAGGTAAGGATCTATGCCGAAAACCCGGAGGCGAACCCCGGAGTAAACGCTGCCATGATCTTTGATTCCAATGCTCCTACGGGGGGCGATATCGATCTGGGCACTCCGAACATTCAATACGGGGGGCCCGGGGAATCGGAAGACAGCGAGAACGGATTTGAACCTACAAATGATACCGCTCAGAATAACGTTCTTATCATCACGGAGGACTTTGACAGTGAAGATCCCGATGACAGTTACGTTGCGGGATCCTACTTCGAATTCGATTTTAGTGGCTATGGAAATGGAGAGGTTAACATGACTTCTTTTCTGATGATCGATCTCGACGGGGAAAGTAAAGCGGATGGCACATTTGTAAAACTTTACGACAAAGACGATGCCTTGATCTTTGAAAAAGAGATCATGCCTATGAATGACAACGGGGTTCAAACCGTAGACCTGGAAAATACCCCGGGAGTGGTAAAAATGGTCCTGGAACTGAATAATTCGGGGGCCATCGATGATATCCGCTTCCACTGTGAAAGGGAACTGGAAGACGTTTCCTGCGAAACCCTTTTTGCCAAAGGAGCCGACGCCTTATGTTTTAATAATACCGAACCCGACAATTTCTCCCGATGGGGATGGACCAATATGCTCTCTGAGGGTGATTCGGGCACCATGGAACTATGGGCAGGTGCAGCCCAGTGTAACACCGGGAAAGGAACCCTGGTGGGATACCTCAACTACAGCTACCTCGAAGGCACTTTGGAAGTGGAATATGAAATGATGAATGGTTTCTATCTCACAGAAACACATTTCTATGCAGGTACTGACATGTATCCTGAAAAGATGGGCACACCCACTGTTGCTCCGGGACAATACCCTTATAAAAATGAAAAACTGGATTATGCCTCCTCAGACAGCTATACTGTTGGAGGGCTGGATGGAGATATTTACCTGATCGCCCATGCGGAGGTCTGCGGTGAATTCGAAAAATACGATGACGACAATCACTACTATGATGATGACGAGGATGGGAATTAATTCTCCCTATCCTTATTGAATTCTCCAACCGCTTCGGGAAACCGGGGCGGTTTTTTTATGGGGTGGTGAGGTGATAAGGTACAAGGGTACGGAGGTACGGGATGCGTAATATGACGCATTCGTCTTCGCGAGGAGCATCCAGGGATGCGACGTGGCGATCTCCCCGTTACAGGAACGAGTTTGAGTTTGAGTTTGAGTTTGAGTTTGAACATGAAGATGAATTTGAATACTCACGTCTTTGCGAGGAGCATCCAGGGATGCGACGTGGCGATCTCCCCATTACAGGAACGAGTTTGAGTTTGAGTTTGAACATGAAGATGAATTTGAATACTCACGTCTTTGCGAGTATACCTGCCAAAGGCAGGGAACGAAGCGACGTGGCAATCTCCCTAATGCAGGTACCAGTTTGAGTTTGAGTTTGAGTTTGGACATGAAGAGGAATTTGAATACTCACGTCTTCGCGAGGAGCATCCAGGGATGCGTAATATGACGAGTTCGTCTTCGCGAGGAGCATCCGCGGATGCGACGTGGCGATCTCCCTAATGCAGGTACGAGTTTGAGTTCGAGTTTGGGTTTGGAGATGAAGTTGATCCTTGTTCCAAGTCGTTTTACTGACATGGAGGTTCAGGCTTTTACTTCCATACTCCTGAGTCTTGATTCCCGGCTCTTGGCTCCCTACCTTAGATCATCTTGGTAGTAATGATCTTCACCGGACAGGCTTTCTGGGCCTCCATACAGGGATCAAAAATGCTGTTGTCATGTGACTTAATGGTAAAAAAACCCTTCTTATCCTTTGAATGGAGCAGGACGCTTTTCCCATCCTTTTTGGACATCTGGAATTGTCCGGGGGCCAGCTCCACACAATAGTTGCACCCGATGCATTTTTCGCGCTGTAAGGTAACTACAACCACTAGGCAGAAACAATTTTATAAAGTTTATCGGAGAGGCGCACTCTGAAGTCGGTTTTTATGGTAGCTGAATCTCCTTTTTTAGCGGCTTCCGCCTTTTGATCGTCTACCATCATCTCTGTGAGTTCGAACTCCTTCACCCCGGTGGTAGGACCGGTAATGAGCAGTTTATCACCTACTTTGATATCATAGGCTTCGATCTTAAACTGGGCGATACCGGCCTTGGGAAAGAAGTGCTCTCCTTTTCCTATATAAACCTTTTTCTGGGTCGCCTGAGACCCGGGGCCATCGCTCCACTCGCCGAGCTTTTGTCCCAGGTAATACCCATTCCAGAATCCGCGGTTGTATACGGTGCTGAGCTCCTCCATCCAGGCTGTCACCTTTTCTTTGGTGTATGTACCTTCATGATACGCATCAATGGCATCCCTGTAGGTCTTGATCACCCTGGCTACATACTCAGGAGCACGTCCGCGTCCTTCGATCTTTAGTACTTTTGCTCCTGATTCGATCACCTGATCCAGGATATCCAGGGTACACAGGTCTTTGGGAGACATCATATATTCGTTATCGAGCTCGATCTCGAATCCGCTTTCCTGGTCGATCACTGTATATTTCTTACGGCAATTCTGCTTACAAGCCCCGCGGTTCGCTGAAGAGTTATGAGAATGCAGGCTCAGGTAGCACTTACCTGATACCGCCATACAAAGGGCACCATGCCCAAAGATCTCGATCTCCACCAGGTTTCCCGAAGGCCCTTTGATCTCTTCTTTTTCGATCTGTTCACAGATCTTCTTTACCTGGCGCAGGCTTAATTCCCGGCTCATCACCATAGTATCTGCAAACATTGCGTAGAACCGGACCGTCTCAATGTTGGTGATATTGATCTGGGTAGAAATATGCACCTCCATACCGATCTGTCTGGCGTAGGCAATTACCGCCTGGTCCATGGCTATAACCGCGGTGATCTCTGCCTGCTTTGCCTTATCCAGCAAGGTCTTGATCAGGGTGAGGTCATGATCGTAAATAATGGTATTCAGGGTAAGGTAGGTACGCACGTTTTTCTCACGGCATCTTCTGGTGATCTCCTGAAGGTCGTCCATGGTAAAATTAATGCTGGCCCTGGCCCGCATGTTAAGCTGTTCCACTCCAAAATAAACAGAGTCTGCCCCATTATCCAGTGCAGCCTGCAATGATTCAAAGTTTCCGGCCGGCGCCATTAATTCGATCTTTCCCGATTCGGTCATAGCATAAAAATTTTGCGGTTGCAAAAATACGTTTTTTTATGAGATTTCAAAGAATAGAAATGCAATACAGAATTGTAAACTTCTGAATAATATCAGGTTAAGTGAGTTTGAGGAATTGAGGAATTGAGGAATTGAGGAATAAAATCGATTATTTACTATATTTATCAAAATAAATTAAAAAATGTATCAATTCTATTTTGAAAAACTTGAGGTATGGCAGAATGCCAGAGGCTTGGTTAAATCTGTTTATTCGGTTAGTCGATTCTTCCCAAAGGCTGAACAGTTTGGCATAACCTCTCAGATCAGAAGATCTTCCATGAGCATTGCTTCCAACATATCGGAGGGAGTTTCGAGGTATACAAAAAAAGACAAAGCTAGGTTCATGGTTTTGGCGTTCGGTTCGGCGATGGAAACCATTAATCATTTAATCCTTGCCAAGGATCTTGAATACTTGAGTGAACAGGAATACATTAACCTTCGGAAAGATCTACAGCTAATTACCAATCAATTAAACGCTCTACATAAATCATTGACTTGACATGAATACCAAAAGTTGTCGTTTATACTAAAAAGACAGTTTTACAAATCCTCGATCTCACAATTTTACTTTCTGTAAATTTCCTTTCCCATTTCAAACAATTTATTTAGATTTGCCCCCGCCTAAAAGCAAGAAACGTTCTTTACAAGGCAACACGCACATGTGGTGAAATGGTAGACACGCTGTCTTCAGGTGGCAGTGCCTTCGGGTGTGGAGGTTCGACTCCTCTCATGTGCACATCAATCCCGGTCAACAAAGTTGATCGGGATTTTTTATTTCCGGACGTCGGCAGCTGGCTGGCGTAAGACAGGAAATAAAAAATTCTGAGGCCTGCGACAGCAGGCCCGGGATGATGGGTAAAGCACCCCCTCCAAGGCTGACTGAGCAAGGCGAAGTACTCCTTTCTTCAGTTCGAGGGACGAGTTGGAGTTTGAGTTTAGGTTTACAAATGGTTGGAAGTCCGCAGTCAGTGGTCAAACTGAGCCTTATCCTTTAGCCCTTTTCTGCAATACAAACGTGGGATTTGAAATTTGAAATTTCCTGAAAGGTAGATTAGCAGCCCCGGGGTGATGGGTAAAGCGTCCCCCTAAAAGGTTGACTGAGCAAGGCGAAGTACTCCTTTCTTCAGTTCGAGGGACGAGTTGGAGTTTGAGTTTACAGTGGCAGGGAGGCCACAACCAGGCTTTCTTGCGGGGCCGCCAGATCGAACCATCCGAATCCCCATATCCCCACATCCCCACATCCCCATATCCCTTCATCATTACATTAATACATCACCTCATCACTTAAAACATCCTCCACACAATAAATCATATTCTATTTCGTATTTTTAATAAACACAACGAAACCAATACATTATGAAACCATTCATTCTTTTCATCGCCCTGTTTTGCATCACAACATCGTTATGGGCCCAATCGCCTGTTGGCGCCTGGGAAGCTATGGCAACCAATCAACATGGAGAGCAGGTTCGCGCTGTGGTGATCTTCTCAGAAAAATATCAGTCTATTGCTTATTACCTGGCAGAAACAGGAGAATTCCTGAGAACCAACGGAGGTAGCTGGTCGTTAAACGGCAATACCATGACAGAAACGGTGGAATACGACAGTGCTGTACCGCTTCGGGTAGGCAACACCACCTCTTTCGAGATCGAAATAACCGATTCGACCTTAAAAGTCGTAGGAGGCGACCTGGAATTTACCAGGATCGATGAAGGGAAGGAAGGTGACCTGGCCGGGGCCTGGCTGATCTCAGGCAGGGAACGCGATGGGGAGATTCAGATGCGGGATACAGACCAACCCAGAAAAACCATGAAGATCCTGTCGGGAACCCGTTTTCAATGGATTGCCTACAATACGGAAACCCGCGAATTTATGGGAACCGGAGGTGGTACCTACACCACCAAAAAAGGAAAATACACTGAAAATATAGCCTTCTTCTCCCGCGACAATTCCCGCGTTGGGGCCACCCTGGAATTTAATTACAAACTGGAAGACGGCAACTGGCATCACTCCGGAAAGAGCAGTAAGGGAGATCCGATCCACGAGGTGTGGTCAAAAAGAAAATAACGGTCATAGCAGCAAGTTTGCCCTGTTTTTTAGATATACGTACGCAATAACGGGCAATACCGTGACCTGGTAAGTAAAGATGAGCACGGTCATCAGCGTGCTCAGATCGTTTCGGGGCACCACCTCCAGCCACTGCATCCCAAGCGGACCTTCCGAAAAAACCACTACACTCACCAGGTTCCACCCCAGGTGCAAGCCTATGGGCAGATAAAGCGACTTTGTCAGGGCAAATGCAAAGGCAAACATCAGGCCGCCAACAGCTGTGAGCACAAAAACCTCCGCCATACGGGAAAGGTCTCCGAACACCCCGTAACTTCCCCAGTGATATAGCCCGAAAGCGACGGAAGAGACCACACAGGCTCTTGGAATACCAAGATAACGGATGAGCAATACCAACAATATCCCCCGGAAGATCAATTCTTCGGTAAGCACCGACCTGAGGGTCCACCAGAAAGCATTAAAGAAGAGGTTGCCGGAATAGGAATTCGCATTGATCCTTGCATCGGTAAACCAGATCAGCAAAAGGAAACAAAGGGCACAGGCAACGGCGGAGGCCACAAATCCTACCAGCAGATCCAGGGTTCGCAGAGCACCCGGCCGCAAACCTAGGAAATCATTTTCCAGCCTGAACTGCCACCCGAGCATCAGGGACAGCAAGACGATACCAATAAGTATCACGTTAGCCATGGGACAGGTTTATTTGATAAGCACAAATGTAGTCTTTCACAGCAAGTTGCTCCTCATAGGATCAATGCAAAAAGCACAATGCTTCAAAGGGTATACTCCAAAATGAGGAAGCTTTCTTTTTAGGTTTATTCGTAAATTTAATGGAAAGGAGGCGTAATTCCATTGCAACCTATGTTACTTTTTTACTGCCGGTTATGCCTTAACTTAGCCCTTTATCCCGAGGTACATGGGCATCAGGGATACGCAAGATTAAACATACCACGCTTTGAAAACAGATACTAAATTAAGTCTTACCGACCTACTCGCGCTCGACCGGACCCGGCTGGCAAATGAACGGACTTTCCTGGCCTATTTCAGGACGTTCATTGTATTTATCAGTTCCGGACTTGCCATCGTGAAACTCGA
This sequence comes from Robertkochia flava, assembly GCF_020166515.1. GTDB lineage: Bacteria > Bacteroidota > Bacteroidia > Flavobacteriales > Flavobacteriaceae > Robertkochia > Robertkochia flava. The sequence goes on from NZ_JAINZT010000009.1 coordinate 85,931, forward strand.
CATACTGGAAGATATCAAATGGCTGGGTATACTACTCACCATTGTCGGTCCGGTCATGCTGGTTATAGGGACCATCAGGTTCTTTTATGTTAAACGCCATCTGAAAAAGTTGTACAACTATGACGGGTGATCAACTGTATTTTGGAAGTCGTAATCCTCATAAAGGAAAGGAAATGAAAAGCAATCAACCAAAGTAAAATACAATTATGAAAACACTGGGAATGATCGGAGGCACCTCCTGGTTCTCCACCCTTGAATACTACAAGCTCATCAATGAAATGGTGGCTGAGGAACTCGGCACCCACAGCAATCCTGAACTTATCATTTACAGCATCAATATTGAGGTCATGCGTTCGCAGGACTGGGAACGGATCAACAAAAAATACCTGGATGTGGCAAAAAAACTGGAAAAAGCAGGAGCCGAAGGTATTCTGATCTGTGCCAATACCCCGCACAAGGTCTATAATTATGTGCAACCTAAGATAGGCATACCCATCCTTCATATTGCCAGAGCAACGGGAAGGGAGGCGAAAAACCGATCGCTGAAAAAGCTGGGGTTACTGGGCAACAGACCTACGATGACCCTGGGGTATATCCCGGAGGTATTGCAGAAGGAATTCGGTATTGAAACCATTATCCCCGACAGCGAGGGCAGTATTAATAAGTCGCATTATTTCGTAAGCAAAGAACTTACCAGGGGCGAATTTACCGAGCAGGCCAGGGATTTTTACCGCAATCAGATCGAGGCGCTGAGACAACGTGGCGCTGATGGGATCATACTGGGTTGTACGGAACTGCCCATCTTACTGGAAACAGAAAAGGCGGATATTCCCCTGCTTCACACCACCGAACTCCACGCGCGTATGGCAGCAGATTTTATTTTAGGTTAGTGGGGAGTCGTTAGTAGGGTGTGGGGATTATGGGTTATGGATTATAGATTATGGATTATAGATTATTGATTTTTTGTCTTTATGTAATCATCATTCTACCCCTCCTACCTCCTACCTCTTACCTCTCACTTCTAACTCTTCACCTATCACGTGTAACTCGTAACCTGTAACGTGTAACCTGTAACTCCTTTTCATATCCAAGTCTAACCTCGGGAAACGTATTTAAAGGCATTTATACAAGGGCTTGCAATCCAAATATTACGTAATTTTATACAAGCCTTAAAACCATGATATTACCATCGATAATAAATAAACAGATCATGAAAGGTTTTAATATCTATTTGAATTTTGACGGGAACTGCATGGAGGCCTTTACTTTCTACCAGGATGTTTTTGGAGGCGACTTTGGCAACATCAGCAGGTTTTCAGAGATGCCTCCTTCCGAGGAGTATCCTGTACCGGAATCGGACAAGGATAAGATCATGCATATGGACCTTCCCCTGGGGAATGCCACCCTGATGGGGTGTGATTATCCCTCCAATATGGAACCGGGGCTAAAGGCAGGCAACAATTATTCAATTTCCCTGGAAACCGATAGCCGGGAGGAGGCCGACCAGGTCTTCAACGGACTCTCGGATGGTGGCACTATAAAAATGCCCATGGCCGATACTTTCTGGGGGGCCTATTTCGGAATGCTCACCGATAAATATGGCGTACACTGGATGGTAAGCTTTGGAACGCCTTTGGAGTGAATTGTGAGTCGGGAGTCGGGAGTCGGGAGTCGTTAGTGGTTAGTAGTGAGTGGTTAGTGGTGAGTGAGATACTTGTCTGTAATTTCAAATGATCAAATTCCAAAAGGTCAATTTCCTAGAAAATCAATCCGAACTCAAAACCCAAACTCAAACTCAAACTCGTTCCTGCAATGGAGAGATCGCCACGTCGCATCGCTCCCTTACTTTGACAGATAAACCCCTGAATACGTGAATATTCAAATTCATCTTCATTTCCAAACCCAAACTCAAACTCAAACTCGTTCCTGCAATAAGGAGATTGCCACGGCCACTTCATGGCCTCGCAAAGACGTGAGTATTCAAATTTATCTCCAAACTCAAACTCAAACTCGTACCTGTAATGGCGAGATCGCCACGGCCACTTCATGGCCTCGCAAAGACGTGAGTATTCAAATTCATCTCCAAACTCAAACTCAAACTCGTACCTGTAATGGGGAGATTGCCACGGCCACTGCATGGCCTCGCAAAGACGTGAGTATTCAAATTCATCTTCATTTCCAAACCCAAACCCAAACTCAAACTCAAACTCGTTCCTGTAATGGGGAGATCGCCAAAGTTTCAAAACAAACTTCGCGAAGACGGGTAGCATCCTGAATCCTGGTTCTTGAATCTTGCTTCTCCCCTAGAATTGGAAATAAATAAACGGCTGGAAGTCCGATGAAAACGCCTGGTAACACAACACCCCTACCACCGCAACGGTGGCTACCTTTACAGGCATCGGGCTTCGGCCATACAGTCCCTGTATACCATCTTTTGTGGATTGAGGAAGCCAGTGGGTGATATACCCCAGTAACATGACCCAGAATACCGAGCTATAAGCACTTAACACAGTTCCGGCCCCTGCCCAGTCCATATTATTCCAGATCTGATCATAGAGCATACCGATCTGCTCCATACTTTCCCCGCGGAAATAGATCCGGGTAAAGGTGATAAAGATGAACGTCACCAGGATTTTCCAGGCGTGCACCAGCCATCCGGTCTTGTTTTCCCAAGGACTTACCTTTCGCCAGAACTTATAGACCACAATACCAAGCCCATTAAGTCCGCCCCAGATGGCGAACTTCCAGGAGGCCCCATGCCAGAGTCCGCCGATAAGCATGGTTAACATCAGGTTGATATTGGTGTTGATTTGGTTCTTTACAACAGGGGATACCCGGGCCGCCACCACAGCCCCTCCAACCAGGGCGGGGATCAGAATATAGGTCCAAAGGTTGCCAAAGGCGAGCATGACGCCCAGCAGGATAATGCCCAGGATAATATAAGAAGCGCGTGTTCCTTCCCGGTTTCCACCCAAAGGGATATAGAGATAATCTCTTAACCAGGTAGACAGGGAAATATGCCAGCGTTTCCAGAAGTTCCCACAGTTCTCTGCCTTGTAGGGCGAGTTAAAGTTTGTCGGCAGTTTAAAGCCCATCAACAGCGCCAGTCCGATAGCGATATCGGTATATCCCGAGAAGTCGCCGTAGATCTGCAGGGAATATCCGATCATGGCCATGATATTGGTAAAGCCCGAATACATATCTGGAGCATCAAATACCCGGTCGAGGAAATGCATGGCAATATAATCGGCAAAGATCATTTTTTTGATCAGTCCTTTCAGGATCATAAAACTCCCTTGGTTGAAGTCTGTTTTCGTTACCCGGGTAGGGGCATCGATCTGGGGCACGAAATTCTCTGCCCTTACGATAGGTCCGGCAACCAGCTGCGGAAAGAAACTCACATAGAATCCAAAATCGAGGATAGAATCCAGGGGTTTTACCTTTTTCCGGTAGATATCCACACTATAGCTTATGGTCTGAAAAGTAAAGAAAGAGATACCTACCGGAAGGATAATCTTATCCACCGTAAAATAATTTACCGTGGTAAAACTATTACTCCATTGTGCCAGCCAGTTCACCACCTCATACTGGGTATGAAAGAGGTAATTAAAAGAATCGGTGAAGAAGTAAGCGTATTTAAAATAGCACAGGGTACACAGGTTAATCACAACACTAAGGGTAACCAGTATTTTTCTACGTACCGGATCGTCACTTTTGTAAATGTTTTTGCCAATAAAATAATCGACTATGGTCGAGAAGATCAGCAAGCCCACGAACATACCGCTGGTCTTGTAATAAAAGAAAAGAGAAATCAGGAAAAGGTATACATTTCTTACCCGGATTCTTTTATAAAGAAAGGAAAACAAGAGATAAATCACCCCAAAAAAGATCCAGAAATTGACCTGGGTAAAGATCAGGGGGAAGTCTTCTGTAAACGTAAAAATATCTTTTATTCTATTCACCTATAGCCTTAAAATGAGTTAATATACTGTTCACGGGTCTTGAGGTAAAGTGCTCCCATTGTTTTACCAGGGCATCCAGCAGGAGGTCGGCCTTAACGCTGTATCCGAAAAGGGTGAAATGAATTCGGTCTTTAGGCATCAATTCATTCTCATACCACTGTCCGGAGGCACCAAGTCCGCCCATAATCTCGTAAAAATCCCAAACCGCCATCTGATGCTTCCTGGCGAGTTTATGTATGATCTGTTGTTGCTGCTCTGTATTCCGGTTCGGATAACGTCTTTTATAATAGGAGTCATTAGGCACGGTTAGCAACAGCGCACAATCGGGGTTAACCCGCTGCACCATCTCAATGAATTCCTCATACTGCCGTTCGTACTTTTCCGGTTTGAAATTTGGCGTATAGGCATCGTTGGTACCTATAGATACGATAAAGAGATCCGGGCGATACAGGCTAAGCTGCTCTTCAAAGAGCTCACATCGAAAATAGGAATCAAATTTTGCTCCGTTTGCGCCAATAGAGGTGTATTCTATTCCGGGCTCGTCATTCATCATCTCAAGTCCCATCAGTAAAAACTCGGAATCTTTTCCGGCACCTTCTGAGCGTCTGACCTCAATGGAGATCTCTTCCAGGTCACCACCAAACCGGAACTCCCTGAATTTCCCCCTATCCACAAGACTGTCTGACAATACCAGGGATGAGTCAATAACCCGCACCTGGTAATCGTCTGTCCAGGTATCATAAAATATCCTCAGCCGGTTGAAGCAATACCGCGTTCGCAGGTCATCGTTCTTGTAGTTACTGCGAATGGTAATGGTATCTACCGCTTCGCGAAAAGCCGCGGTAACCCCTGCGAGCCCCCAGGTGGTTTCGTGAGAACTCACCGAACAGCGATAGCCTTCCCAGAGGTCATTGTTAGCCTCCACCCGGTAGTTCAACGGATTATTGGTATGGGCCAGATGGTATGGAAATACGAAGCCACGCTGACTGGTGGCCACCTCGTTCATATTCTGCAAATACGTACGCAATTTATTGGAATAAAAGTCGGCCTGGATATGAGACCCCCCGATATGCATAATATGCAGTTTTTCCTTTTTTCCCTGGTAGACACTGTCGAGCTGGGTAAAAAAATGATGAAATGCCGGGGAATCCTCAGCGTAATAAAGGGTATTGGCTTCCTGTTTTACGAGCCCCGGATGTACCCTGAGTAAACTATCCAACACATACTCCTGGGCACTGGCATACACTCCCAAAAGGATCACGACAAGCAGCGATAAAAGTCTCTTCATACATTATTCGTTTAAGTCCAGGTAAAGGGCGGTAAAAAATAGTTCGGAGATCACCTTGGTTCCGGAAGGCGAAAAGTGGGTATAATCGGATTTAGCAAGCTCCTGGTCTACCCAATGCTGCATGGAATTGGCTCCTCCCATGGCATCGAACATACTCCAGTAAGCGATCCCGTTGTTCACACAAACTTCCCTGAGCTTATCGTTCAGGTATGGCAGGTGCCGGTAACTTATATAATCTCCGTTCTCGAGGGTCGACATGTCTGAGGGACCGATAAAGATAACACTGGCATCCGGTTGCATTCTTCGTACCCAGTTCAGGTTGGCCAGCACATAATTGGCGTAGTTATCTATGGCCTTCTGGCTTTTCAGGTAAGGAACAGAATTCCCCCCGTACTGAAAGATAAAGATCCCGGGATCCAGGTCCGAAAGCATTGCCCGGAAATTCTGTTTATCCAGTTTGGTAAACACCGTTCCCGAAGCGCCTCTCATGGCAACGTTATCCAGGGAAATTCCACCGGTACCATCGAGGGTAAGGCCGTAGAAGTCGGGACTGATCTTTGATCGCAAAACCACCTTTAGGTCGGCAGGCGGAGCATCCAGTGCTATCCGGTAATTCCTGTATCCGAGATCGGCAGCTAAACTGTCTTCCTGGATCAGGACACCTTCATTAAACACTTCGATCTTTAGCGGGGTCTGCGCATGACCAAAATGAAGATTCACCCGGGTAAACCTCCGTAGTCGCTTATACGACATCCTTGTGGCTGCAATAGCAATAGAGGCTTCGGTAACCGGGATGGTATCCAGGGACACACTGTCTTTACTGACATAAGGGGTAAAACGGGAAATGGAGGTAAAGGCTCCGTACTTTTTATGATCGAATTTCTCGTGGTTGGGGTCAAAAGCGGCGAACCGCAACCAGTTCTCAGAGGGAGTCACCTTTGCCTTTAGCTGATGATACAATTGTTTTACCGGAACAAACCCGGGGCCTTCGCCCCCGTAAAGTACCTGGAGCCGGTTTCGGACATAGGCCGAGATCCGGTCGCCTTCGAGCTGGGAATCTCCGTAGTGTATGATCCTGCAGGATCCGGAATTCAAGTGTTCCCTGAGCTGCCCAATAACTTTGTCTTTATCCTTAGGCCAGTCCAGCCTGCGTATCCTTGAGGTATCAATCCTGCGGTAATCCACTTCCGGGGCCTCCGGACCAGGTGCTTCAGGACCCTCCTCCAGCACGACCTGCTCAATATTGGCCACAATGCTGTCTATGGCCCTGGTATCCCCCTGATCAAGAGCACCAGACATCAGAAAGGAGGCAGTAGTAGGATATTTTATCACTTCATCAAAAAACGAAAAACCGTCCTGGGTTTGTCCTTCCCCATCGGGATGTGCCTCACTTATATACGTAAAGGCAAACATCACCAGGAGTGATGAAATAATAAACACACTAATCTTCTTAGGATTCATAAATCACATTTTCCAGATGTTTTGCAATTTAAAAAATTAATACTGCCAAACATGAACCCGGACCCTGGTTAATTGTTAAAGGTCCTTTCGTATCGCATACCGATATCAAATGGCCATGACCCTTTAAGGGAAATACTCCCCTTTCAAGGACCCCTACCTTTGAAATCTTAAGACAAAAACTGGAATTTTAATGAGTTATTGCATACCGGAGGCAAAGAAAATACAACAACGCTCCGGCAATCCTTCAACGGCAGACGCTTCCCATTATACCAGAACCCTTATTGAAACCGATAAGGTTATAAAATCAAAAACACCTGTCGGGAAAAACTGGGGTTAAATATTATTACCTGGCTCCCAAAGTCCCGATCGAACGACCGGAAGATTGAATAGCCCTTTCTGGGTTAAAAGCCGGGTTTACCGGCTCCAGGAATTCGCCGTTAAAACACCAACCGGAATTGCGCCTGTTATCCCACAAAACCCAACGTTTTTCCGGAAATTCCTCAGATAACCTGGAAGCCAGAAGTGGCACCAGGTCAAAGGTTGGCTGCAGGCTGATCCATTTCTCCTTCTTATTCTCAAGTCGCGTCCTGGTGATCTCGTAGAACCGCTCTTCCGCTCTTTGCACCATCCCCGCAGCATGCCTGATATTCCGGATACAGGTTTGCTTCTCCATCCGGGGAACAAAGCATTCTGAGTCGGCCACCAGCTGGACGAATTCCAAAATACAGTCTTCAGCACCCTTCAGTTCACTTAAAAACGCCCTGAAAATAAGTTGCCAGTACGCTTCTCCGGCTTTGACCCTGATCATTCTTCGCACATCGGCCAGGCAAAGGTCACGGGATTGCACCTCTATTTTACAGCCACCGGCCCCGGTACTGTACTTATTATTACAAAGAATGGTTACCTCTGAAAGGTTTCTGTCCAGAACGAGATAAACAGCAGTCATCAATCCTTTGAAACTACCATCATAAAGTAAGCAGGTTTTCGTCATATTGTTGATTTTGGAATGGTTGATAAGATGCAAAACACAAAGGGCACCTCTGAAATCCAAACAGGTTAATTATATTTACCTGATGAGAATTCAAAAATAGGATTATTTCCAATAAAAAGGAATTATTCCATTTTTTTATTTATATTTACCATATGAAGTCTGACCTGCCAATAGAGGTAATCCGATTCAAGGAGATCCGCGAAGCCTTAAACATGACCCAGCAATCCTTTGCAGAAGCCTTGGGCATTAAGAATTCTACAGCCGATATTGAACGCGGAAAGAGCAAGATTTCCGGCGCGGTGGTGGCAGAGCTGCTACAGCAATACGACATTAATCCGCTCTGGCTTTATGGTAAAAGTCACCGTAAGACCATTGAGCTTACCGTAAATACCACCCCTAAGGTGGTTACCGTAGACAGCGCAAATAATGACAATATTGTTATGGTCAATGTGAAGGCTGCAGCCGGATATCCGCACAACCTCCAGGATGTCGACTGGTATGATGAGCTCCCCGCTTTTCAGCTCCCGCTTAATGAATACCGGAATGCTACCTATCGCGGCTTCCAGGTGGAAGGCGACAGTATGCTCCCTTCCCTCTACCCAGGAGAATGGGTTCTGGGCCGTGCGGTAGAAAATCTCAGTTTGCTGGACAACCACTCCATCTGTGTGATCGTACTCCAGGATAGTGTTCTTGTTAAAAAGATCCAGAAGCATCCGGATAACGACAGACTCTCGCTGATCTCACTCAATAAGGAATACCCTCCTGTTACTGTAAATGCAAATGAGATCCAGGAGATATGGCAGGTAAACAGTAAGATTAGCATGGAGATCGATAAGGACCCCGGAAATGCATCCATAGAACAGATCCATCAGGCCATTACTGAGATCAGAAGAGATATCGAAGCCTTAAAGAAATAACTACTGTTCCAGGCTGGCAGCACTGAATGAACGCAATTCCCCCGCTTCAAACTCCACTGTAAGTTCTACAGGATTACAACACACTTCACAGTCTTCCACATAGGTCTGGCTCTGGGATGGGTCCAGCAGCATGGATATTTCCTCCCAGCAATAAGGGCATTGAAAAAAATGCTCGATCACGACATTCAATTAAAAATCTACATTCAGCAACTGTCCGCTCACCTGTAACACCGCCAGTTCGGCAAGTTTAGCCGTATACTTGGCCTGGTTCTTATTCAGGATGGCAGTTAACAGGTTGATCTGCGCCTGCCTGAATTCCAGGGAGGTTGCCCTCCCAAACTTATAACGCTCTTCAGTTCGGTTGAAGTTATTTTCTGTGGTTGCCACGTTTTGCTTCTGGGCTTCATAAATGAAGAGTGCATTTTTATAGGTCTCCCATGCGTTACGAATATCACGCTCCACATTGAGCTCTACCTGTTGCTTGCTTAACTCCTGATTCTCGTAAGTTATCTTGGAATTCTTATACTGGGTAATGGTACCTCCCCCATCAAACAGGCTCCACGACAGATTAATACCTCCGGACAGTCCGGTAGAAGTATTTTCCAAAAGGAAGGCCAGTGGGTTATTGTTTTCAGACCTGTTCCAACCATAAGATCCAAACAACCCTACGGTAGGCAGAAAACCGCTTCGTACCGACTTAATACCGTACTCATTGATCTGTTCTCCGGAACGGGCCTGCAGGAGGTTTACGTTATTCTCACGGGCATCACTTAACATGTCTTCCATTAGAAGACCGGGCATAAAGGTTACCAGGGTATCTACCTGGAAATCCGTCTCCAGATCCCGGTTCATGATCAGGTTCAAATCTCTTTTGGTATTTTTAAGGATTCGTTGTGCATTGATCAGGTTAATGCTGTCGGTATTTACATCCACCTCTGCATTGAGTACATCCAAACCGGTATTCTGACCGTATTCGAACTGGTATTTAGCCCGGTCCAGACGATCCTTGGAGATCTCCAGGGCTTGTTTGAGATTCCCCACATTTTCACTTAACCGCGCCACCTCATAATACACAGAAAACAGCTGCAGCATGGTGGTTTCAATGGTTTCCCTGGCCTGTAATTGGGTAAGGTTGCGTTCTTCTTTCAGGGCCTTGTAATTGTAAAGCCTTCCGAGGCCATCAAACAGCACAAAATTAAGATCCACAGAAGCATTATACCTGGTGGTTTCCACCCCGTCGGCCGAACGCACTTCTCCGTTGGCCAGCTGACCTTCTGTGGAGGTACGGTCAATACTTGCTCCCGCATTCCCCGTTAAGGTAGGTAGAAACCTGGAGTTAAGTACACTGGCATTATTCTCTGCGATCTCTGTATTGTTCTTGGCGATCTCGATGCCCAGGTTATTGGTCAGGGTATAAGAAATGGCCTCCTGCTTTTCCAGGATATCCTGAGACCAGGCAGTGGCGGTCATTATAAAAGTAAGTGAAAATACAACCAGGGTATTAGTAAACTTCATGCTCTTCAACCTTTTGTTCTTTAACAGCGCGTTCTACTTCTCTTGGGTTAGGCAACTCCCCTTTTCTCAACCAGAAGGTTCCCATTTTTATCTGATTACTTATGGTAAGCAATACGGGTAACATGAGCAGGGTCAGGAAAGTTGCAATGGCAATTCCAAAGGATATGGAAATAGCCATAGGCTTCAGGAATTGCGCCTGTCTGCTCTTCTCAAACAACAGTGGCGCCAATCCGGCTACCGTGGTCAGGGAGGTCAGAAAGATCGCTCTGAACCTGGATTTTCCAGCCAGTAAAATGGCCTCTGCATAGCTCGCTCCTTCCTTAAGGTAACTATTAAACTTACCTATTAATACCAATCCGTCGTTTACCATAATCCCGATCAAGGCTATGATACCCAGCATGGACAACACGTTAATAGGGAAGCCCATGAGCCAGTGCCCCCAGCCGATCCCGATCAAACTGAACGGTATCATCAGAATGAGCAATAAAGGCTGACTATAGCTTCTGAATGTAAATGCAATTACCGCGTAGATCAGGAATATGACAATTGGAAAAACCTTTCCTGCAGAGCTGGACAGCTTACCTGCCTCCCGGTTTTGCCCACTGTCATAAGACACCCTGACGGTAGAATATAACGATTGCAATTCCGGCACGATATTGTTGCGGATATCGGCAAGAACATCTGTAGAAGAGGCATTAGGATTCACCAGGTCTGCCTCCACACGAATCTCCCGTACGCCATCGAGGTGCTGGATAGATTCGTCTCCTCTTGCGATATCATAGGTTGCGATCTCTGTAAAAGGAACCCGTTCTCCCGAGGGGGTAAGGATTCGCATCTCATCCAGGTCTTTTATAGAACCCCGGTCTGCCAGGTCGTATCGCACCCAGACCCGGATCTCATCCTGACCTCTCTGAAAACGCTGTGCCTGAAACCCGAAGAATCCACTTCTAACCTGGCTCATTACCGTTCTCAGGTCCAGGCCAAGGGCATAGGCATTTTCTTTTAATTCGATACGGATCTCCTTGATCCCTTCCGGGTCGGTATCGACGATATCCTTTAGTCTTGGATCCTTTTCCAGTTCCGCCCGAAAGTAATCCTTGGCAGATTTCAATTCCTGTGTATTATTACTGAGCAGAGAAACCGAAACCGGACTTCCTCCGAAGTTACCTCCGGAATTAAAGGTCAATCGCTCTACGCCGTAAACAGCTCCCGTAGTATCCCTAAGGGCATTGGAAATCAGGAAGGATTCGAAATCCCTTTCTTCTCCTGGTAGCAGGTTGATATTAAGGGACGCCTTATTGGTTCCCGGCCCCACTCTTTTCACAATATTTTCAATTACCGGCTTTTTCCCGGTTTGCCGGGCGGTAAATTTCTCGTTGACTTTCCAGGCATTCTCCTCTACCATGGTTATAATAGAGTCGGTTACCCTTGGAGAAGTCCCTTCAGGCATTAACAGGTTCACGGACACCTGATCACTGGCTATGGAAGGGAACAGGGTGGTTCCTATGATCCCGCCGCCGATAGATCCAAAGGTAAGCACCAAAGCCATAATGAAAAGCCCCATGGTAAGCACCTGGTGCCTTAAACAGAATTTCAGTGTGGGAGAATACAACCGGTCCCTCATATAATCCATAAGACGGTCTCCGTAAACGTTAATATTACGCATCCCGGCAAAGAACTTCTGAATCAGGTTCTGCTTGCCTTTCTCCTTATCCTCGAGCTTATGTAACGCCTTGGAATGGGCAATATGTGAGGGCAATATGATGAGCGCCTCAATCAGGGATATGGTCAGTGTAATAATAACTACGGTAGATACCTCCCCGAAGAACTCCCCGATACGGCTATCCAGAAACAGGAAGGTGGAAAAGGCGAGTATGGTGGTAATAATAGCCGATATAATGGCCGGCAACACCTCCATGGTTCCGTTAATGGCTGCCTGAACCGGAGTGGCACCTTTTTCATAATGCTGGTATATATTCTCCGCGATCACGATACCATCGTCTACCAGGATCCCGATCACGATGATCATTCCGAAAAGGGACAGTACATTGATGGTGATCCCGAACATCCCTCCGAAAATAAAAAGTCCAAGGAAGGATATAGGAAGTCCGAAGGCCACCCAAAAGGCCATCCTGGAATTGAGGAATATGGACAGGAACACCAGTACCAGCAGAATACCCTGCCAGGCATTCTTAAATAGTAAAGCGGTTCGCTGTTTCAGGGTTATAGAACGGTCAGACTCTATATCCAGCCGGACATTATTATATTTACTATTAAAATCATCAATATATTCCTTGACCTTTTCTGCTGTAGGAATCAGGTCTTCACTGTTGGTATTACTAATGGAAAGGTTTACTGCCAGATTCCCGTTAAAGTAAGAGGCATTTGGATTTTCTTCGAACCGGTCCCGGATATCAGCCACGTCCCTAAGCCTTACGTTAGTACCGTTGGGCAAAGCCGTTACCACCACGTTATTCAACTGGTCGCCGAAGTAGGACCTGTTGTTGGCCCGTATCAGGTAATCCTCAGAATCTGTTTTTATATTTCCTCCTGTAATCAGCAGGTTGGTCTCCGAAACTGCCTGAGCCACTTCAGAAAAAGTGAGATCAAAGGCCTGTAAATCCTTTTCGCGCACAGCGATCTCGATCTCCTCCCGGGGAAACCCGGTGATCTCGATCTGGGAGATCCCGTCAAAACCCCTCAGGTCGCGTTCCACCTGGCGGGCGATCTGTTTTAAAGTAGACAGGGCTACCTCGTCTCCACTCACGTTAAAGGTTATGGTTTCCCGTATCGCCTTTTGTTTCCCTACCACCAGGGGCTCCATTCCGGTGGGAAAGCTGGGCACCTGGTCTACTGCATTCTTTACCTCGAGGAGCATAAAATCAATATCGTATCCCTTAAGGATCTCCACTGTAATGCTACCCCCGTTCTCCCGGGATGTTGAAGTCACCCGGTCAACCCCTTCGATCCCTTTAAGATTGTCTTCGATCTTAATGATAATACCTTCTTCGATCTCCTGGGGAGCAGCGCCGGGATATGCTACATTTATAGAAATAATCTTGGAGTCTACTAATGGGAAAAATGAAGATCGCAGCGAGAATGCCCCAATGATCCCGAAAATAAAGAATGCGATAATAACAACATTTACCGCGACATCGTATTTGATGAAGTAAGCGAGTATTTTTCTCATTGGGCGGCTACGTTAGGTTTGGTATCATTCATGCTCACATCCCTGTCTCCAGAAATCTTAACCACCATTCCGGGATAAGCTCCGGGCACAGAGCGCGACAACACCCTTGCCCCGTCTTTAAGCCCTTCTACAATAACATGTTTTTCAGAAAAGAAAACCGGTTTCACCGGAAGCAATTCCAGGACCGTATCCTTAACAGCATACACCCTGGACTGATCTACAAGGAGGGAGCGCTCGATCTGATAGGCGTTCTGGGCGTCACGGGCGTGAATATGCGCCTCCAGGTACATCCCTTCTTTCAATTCGTCAGCGGTTACCTCTACAAAGGCCGTTATGGTCTGGGTAGACTGATCGATCTTTCCATTTACCCTGGAAACGGTCCCCTTCCAGGATTCGGTATTGTCCAGGTTATTCAACAAGACTTCCTCGCCCTCCTTTAAATAGGGGGCAAATGATTTATTCACCGCAACCTCCACTTCATAGACACTGGGATCAATAAACTCCCCCAGTTTCTGGCCATTCCTTATAAGCGTACCCTCGTTAACGAGGGCCTCGGTAAGGATGCCGTTAAAAGGCGCCCTAAGGATATGCTTGGAAAGTCTTTTTTCGAGATTCTTAAGGTTATAGTATGCCGCATAAACCCCCCGCCCTATTAAAAAGTTCTTCACCTGAACCGATGACGGCTCTGGTAATTCGGGAGTAAGCCCTTTCATATTGAAGTTTTGTAAGTAAGTTTCCCAGGCAGGAAAGGCCTCAGGATAATCCAGGCGAAGGTCCGGCATGATGCCTGTTACCAGATTGATAAGGGTACTTTTCTGAGATTGTACGGAGGCAAAAAATTCCTCGTCATCGATCTGCATCAATACCTCTCCTTTCCGGTACTCCTGCCCCTCCTTGAATAATTTCGCACTGTTAAGCAGTACCCCCTGAACTTCGGAATATAACTCAATACGTCTTTTCGCTACCAGCGTACCGTTTGCATTAATAATTACAGGAACTTCTCCATTCTGCACCGTATCCACATAAACGGTTTTGACCACTTTCTGGACTACAGACTCCGGTTTTTTCTTGTTTGAGATCAGGTAAGAAGCCCCGTATCCACCAAGAGCAATCAGGGCAAGCCCCAGAATCGCAGAGACGTATTTATGATTCATAGCAATTTTAGTTGATGATATGCAAAGCTATCTATATGAACGGCTTTAACAGGTTAAAACTTTCTTAAATATGAAGAGTACACGTATTATTCCCGGGCCTCCTCCGAATGCCCACAATAACAACCGTTCCCGAATACAACGTTAGATACTACCCCCAAGCTCTTCATTTAAAAGAAACCACTCTTCGGTGACTTCTTCGAGCTCCTTTTTAAGCTTCTCATATTTTTGAAAGAAATCGGCGTCTTGAGCCAGCTTGTCGTAGTTCTCCGCCAGCTCCTTATCCCTTGCTTTTATCTGTTTTTCGAGCTGAACCATGCGACTCTCTGCCTTGCTCACCTTATTCTTCAGGGATTTTAGCTTTTTTTGTTCTTCGTAACTAAGCTTTTCAGGGGCTTCCTCTTTTTGCTGCTTCGCCTTTTTAGGATGATCACCTTTTTCAATCTGGCGGAAATCCGCCGCCTTCCTTTCGTCGAGGTAGTAATTAATATCTCCAAGGTATTCCCTGATATCCCCATCGCGGAACTCATACACCCTGTTAGTAAGCCCCTGCAGGAAATCCCGGTCGTGAGACACCAGCAATAAGGTGCCTTCAAACTCATTCAAAGCTTCCTTCAGTACATTCTTCGACTTTATATCGAGGTGGTTGGTGGGCTCATCCATTACCAACACATTAAAAGGCTCCAGCAACATCTTACACAGGGCCAGCCGGTTTCGCTCTCCTCCGGAAAGCACCTTTACCTTCTTATCCACTTCCTCTCCCCTGAAAAGAAATGACCCCAGCATATCCCTGACCTTAACCCTGTTTCCATCATTGGCTGCATCCAGCATGGTATCGAGAACGGTTTTTTCCCCATCGAGATATTCGGCCTGGTTCTGGGCAAAATAGCCGATCTGCACATTATGCCCCAGGTTGAGTTTACCGCCATGAGAAAGCTCCCCAACGATGATCTTGGCCAGGGTAGTTTTCCCCTGTCCGTTCTGGCCTACGAAAGCCACCTTACTTTCGCGCTCGACCAGGAGATCGATCCCTTTCAAGACCTGCTTCTCCCCATACGCCTTTGACACCCCTTCGGCCTCAATCACCACCTTTCCGGGCCTCACTGAAACAGGGAAACGCACATTCATCACCGCATTATCTTCTTCATCAACCTCAATACGCTCGGTACGCTCCAGCTTCTTGATCAGTGACTGGGCCATGGAAGCCTTACTGGCCTTCGCCCGGAATTTCTCGATCAGCTTTTCGGTTTGCTGGATCTGCTTTTCCTGGTTCTTCTGGGCATTCAGTTGCAGCTCCCGCATCTCATTGCGCAGTTCCAGGTATTCAGAATATGGTTTTCTATAATCATAGATCTTCCCCAGAGAGATCTCAATGGTTCTGTTGGTCACATTATCGAGGAACATTTTATCGTGAGAGACGATCACCACGGCCCCGGGATAGGACTTAAGAAAATCCTCCAGCCAGATGATCGATTCGATATCGAGGTGGTTTGTAGGCTCATCCAGCAGCAATACATCATTATTCTGCAACAACAGCTTCGCGAGTTCGATCCGCATCCGCCACCCTCCTGAGAAGGTATCGGTACGCTTGTCAAAGTCTTCCCGTTTAAACCCGAGCCCCTGGAGCACTTTCTCTGTATCACCCTGATAACTATAGCCCCCTAAAACTTCGTATTGATGCGTATTATCACTCAGTTCCACCATAAGGTCGTGATAGGCCTCACTTTCGTAATCGGTTCGTTGGGCCAGGGCATTATTAATTTCATCCATTCGCGCTTCCAGGGCCTTGATGGCCTCAAAAGCCTTATAGGCCTCTTCAAGAACGGTACACCCCTGCTCAAAGTCGATATCCTGCTTCAGGAATCCAATCCGCACTTCCTTATCGGTGGCGAGGGCTCCCTCATCCGGTGCCATTTCTCCGGAAAGCACCTTGAGCATGGTCGATTTCCCGGCACCGTTCTTGCCGATAAGACCTACCCGGTCTCCGGGATTCAATTTAAAGGAAACCCCTTCAAAAAGATATTCCCCGCCAAAGGTTATAGAAAGATTATGTACGTTAAGCATATTTTGTGACTAAGGTTACCTAGCACTTTATTGGAAAGCACTAATTTTATGGAAAATTTCTGCAAATGTTAAAAAAAGGATCAAAACTATACAGCATTTTAACAGGAACTTGTCCCCGCTGTCATGAAGAGATCATGTATACGTACAAAAATCCTTACATACCCTCCCAGACCCTGAAAATGAATGAAAATTGTTCGTCCTGTGGCCTGAAATACAAGATGGAGCCCTCCTTTTTTTACGGGGCCATGTACGTAAGTTATGCTGTGGGAATTGCATTTGCAGTGGCGGCCTTTGTCATTTCCTTTTTATTGCTGAACAGTTCCCTGAAAACAGCATTTATCAGCATCGTTGGCACCTTGGTCGTTTTCATGCCCGTTATTATGAGGCTATCCAGAAATATCTGGATCAATTTCTTCTTTAAATACGATGCCAACGCAGGCAAGTCCTAAGCACGTTTATACCATCGTTTCTTAAATCGTAAGGCATCGGTCTCCGCAGGCAATCCCTCTCCCGACTCAATATGCCGGAAAAGCAAGGGCGCAGCCCATGGAGCGATCATCACCCCCCGACTGCCCAAACCATTAAAGACAAACAAATTAGAATATTCCGGATGAGAGCCGAAAAGCGGTTTTCTGTCGGCTACCGTGGGTCTTATTCCCGCTAGATGTTCTTTAACCGTATAAGGGAGTTTTAAAAATTTCTCAAGTTTTTCGGTGAGTTCTTCCCGAGAGGCCTGGGTAGGCGTATTGGTTTTATCCTGCCACTTATAGGTAGCCCCTACCTTATACCTGTGATCGCCCAGAGGAAGCAGAAACACCGAAGACTTAAGAATAAAATCGATGTCCAGATCGGGAATCTCCACCTCAAGTAATTCCCCTTTGGTACCGTTCAGGGGTAAAAAGTCAAAAAACGGATTATTTTTAATTCCATACCCTTCACAAAATACAACATGCTTTACCTCCATAGCGCCATATCGCCATCCTCCATCTTCCCGTGATAACCTGTTGTAATCAAAGGTCTCGCGCTTCAAATTACCCGATTGCTCAAGGTGTGCCATATAACATTCCTGCAGCTTTGCAGTATTCACCCAACCGGCATTCAACACCTCCCCATACCCGTGCGGATCATGGATACCTTCCAAATTCAAATGATGTAACCGGGTATTCATAAAAGGTGAAAGCAAAGGATGGTCTGTTGCCTGAAACCAGTTATTCTGCTCTTCAATGGTAGCAAACTTTCGCAATAATCGCATGGGGCTATTTAACTGCACCCCCAGTTTCTTTTCAAGCCCGGAATAATAGCTATCAAGTACCGCTAATTGTTCTGAAGCACGCCAAACCGGGGTAAAACGTTTTAATATCACAGGATTATACATCCCTCCGGCCACATGAGATGACACCTGGGACCGGTTATCAAAAACCAGGTAGTTTTTCCCCTGTTTCTCCAGTTCTTCAGCAAAGGCGATACCGGCAAGCCCACATCCAACAATGATATAGTCGATCATGATTCAAAGTTACGAAGTTACAAGGTTACGAGGTTAGGATGTAATTATGAATGGATAATTAAAAATAATAAATGTGCCGGGGTACGAGGTACGAGTTATGAGGTACGAGCCTGCCTGCAGCAGGCAGGGGTACGGAGGTACGAGTTTGAGTTTGAGTTTGAGTTTGAGTTTGAGTTTGAGTTTGGAGAAGGAGATGAATTTAAATACTCACGTCTTTGTCAGCCTGCCATCCCTAACAGGGAGAAATACCTGCTTACAGCCAGACAGGCAGGGGCTGAAGGCATCACATCAGGGTTGCCGTATTAAAAACAGCCACTCCGGAATATCCAAGCCCTTAACAACAATGGAACAAACAAAAAACGCCCGGAAATTCCGGGCGCTTCTTTGTTGTTATGTGTTCTGAATTGGATGTACAGGACTTAGTAACTCCACATATCCTGTTCCTTGTCGCGGATATTCTCCTTGATGCGCTGGGCTTCCAGCAGCTGGAACAAGGCATTGTCTGGAATGTAATCCTTGATCTTGCGGTCTTCCTGAACGTTCTCTTCCTTGTAAATATAGGCGTTGAACCTTCTGGCATTCAGCAACTGATCAAAGGAGATCGGCCTTGAAGAATTCTGGTTATTAAAGGCTTTGGCCTCGTGCAGGATTCCCCTCACACTTGGAAACCAGATCCAGAATAACTCTACAAGATCCGCATTTCCTGAATCGATAAAGTTAACGTCCGGAGCCACAGGTGCGATTCCAAGCAACCTGTATTTAAGTTCTCCCTGGCGCTTGTCGAAATACCAAACCCCTTTGATACGCCACTCCTCGATCTCTGCTGCAGTAATATCTCTTTTATTGATATATTCCGGAGAAATCTGCTCCCCCGCATTTAACTGCTCATAACCGAGGTCTGTGGTATCTACCTTTTTCAGGGTAGCCTCGAGATCCTTCAGGGTACGCTTATCGGTAAAATACGAATCTGCATAGAGGTCGATATTCCCGAGTCTTGCGTTCTTCATGATCACATCGTAAAGCGACCTTCTGTCCTTACCAATACCCACGGTATCGATGGGATAATAGAAGGGAAAGTTCACTCTTTCATCCAGGTCAATACGTTCCCAAACGGTTTTAGACCATAGGATATCGCGATCATCTACATAACCGTAAGGCAGGGGCTGATCGTTATCAGCTTCGATCTGCTGTTCGGTCTTCACCCCAACCATTTCAGGAGTCTTGGCGTTAAGCAGGTTGGCCTGCGCTAATGCCGACCCCGAAACAAACAGGGCTGAAATCGTTACAATTATTCCTTTCCAATTCATAAACATAAGTCTTTATTAGTTCGTTAACTCAACAACAACAGGAGATACTTTCTTGAGTTTATAAGATCTGTTGTTGGTGATGTAAGCTTCAATATCAAAAATCTGTACGGATTCACCTCTTCCTGCACGTTTAAGGGCAGCTTTGGCTCTTCCATCAAGTTTGTTACCATTAACCTGTACAGTAGGCTGACCGGGTACTTTGAATTTAAATCCGCTCACCGCGATGTTCAGGTCAAAATCAAAGTCTTCCAGCATAGCGCCGATGGTTGAGATCTCCAGGTTGGCTCTTGGCATCTTGATCTCCCCGAACTCTCCACGTACGGTACCTGAAGGTCTTGGGATATCCTTGATACGGAATTCTGAAGACGAAGCAACACGCTGTCCGTCAGGAAGGGTACCACTGGCCGTGATCTTCACGGTACGACCTGTTCCCGGGTTCATGGTATACTTACTTCCGGATGCACGGCTAAGACCGGGAGCGCTAGCACTTACTTTGTTATCAGGGATACCAGGGATGGAAATGGTTAACGGGTTAGAAACCCCGCGATATACCACGTTCATCTTATCAGCAGAAATAACCGCTGCATTAGGCTTACTGATGGTAGCGAAAGTCTGGCTAACCGGTACTTCGATCTCCTTCCCGTCTTCCTTAAAGATCAGCTTCCCTTCAAGGGTATGATCTCCCGGACGACCGGCACTGACTTTCATTTTAACCTGACCACCGGCAAACTCATAATCTTCTCCTTCCTTAAGCTCTCTTCCATCCAGGGTAAGTTCGGCTCTGTCCGGAACAGTAGAGGCATCTACCCTACCAAGAACAATAGCTCCATCGAACTCTTCTCCCGAATAGTAAGCAGATTTAGGCTGCTCTAAAAGGGTCGAGTAATTACTATAGGAAACATCAGAAGTAAGCTGACCTTGTACCATAGCTGAAAGAACATCCTCTTGAGTCGTTTTAATATCAGACTGGATATTGGTTAGCTTGGTAAGCGAGGCGATCAATGGAAAACCTTCAAAGTGGTAGTTCAACCAGGCCTGGTTCTTTACCTCTCCATTCTCGTCTCCGGTTTTGAAACGCTCTTCAATAGTAGCCGCCAAAGATTCTTTCTGCTCTGCTTTGATCAGGGAATCCGGAATGCTGTTAATCGTTTCAATCGCTTGTTTCTTGTAGGAATGGATATAGTCTACAAACTTTTGTCCTTCTTTAGAGTAATTATCTCCCTGGAAAAAGAACTGGTCAAGTTCGTCGGCCTTGTCCATTACCTCGTAATTTCCGCTCTCGAGATCTGCCTCCTTTACATTAGACGTAATATTGGTCTTGATCCCTTCGATATAGGTATAGAATTCATCAGACAATGAATTAATACCGTCGTATTTCTCTAACATTACGGCATACTTCTCCGGCTGGTCATTCGCTTTTTGCTTCAGCCCGTTATATGCCATTTCGTTATTAAGTGTCGCTTTTTCGTTAGACACTTCCAGTTTTTCGTTCAGTAGTCCGAAAGCCGAAAGTACCTCCTTACTCATGTTCAGCGCCAGCATCGCGATGAAAACCAGGTACATCAGGTTAATCATCTTCTGACGTGGTGATAAATTTCCTCCTGCCATTTCTAATTAGGTTTTAAGGTTAATAGTTATAATACACTAATTAGCTCTTGTTCATAGCAGAAAGCATTCCACCATATACGTTGTTCAGTGAAGAAAGGTTATTAGCAAGTGATTGCATCTGATCTTTAAGGGCGTCGGCATTTTGAGCCACCTCTTCCTGGATGTTAGCCTGACGGCTTGCACTCTCCAGCTGTACTTTATACAGACTGTTAAGAGATTCCATCTGAGCAGCTGCAAGCGAAAGCTCTTCACTGTATTTCTTGGTAGAAGTCATAGCCTCTGCAGTAGGAGAAATGCTCTTGGCAGCACCTTCGAAGTTCTTGATGCTTTCTCCAAGGCTGGCCATAAGTTGAGCATCTACCTTGGCCTCTTTCAGCATATCGTCAAGCTTTTTGGAAAGCAGTCCTTCTGCCTCCTTAGCTTCAGCAGCATCATTCTTTCTTACTCCGGTAGACTCACCTCCGGCCAGTTCTGGATATACCAAAGACCAGTCCAGATCATCATCTACAGGTTCGAAAGCAGAAATTGCGAAGATCGCAGCTTCGGTAATAAGTCCGAAAGCAAGAAGTACTCCTCCGTCTACCGGTCCGAATTCCCAGTGAAGGATCTTAAACAAAGCACCGAGGATTACAACCGATGCACCCAGCCCGTAGGCCATGTTAAATAGCTTTTTTTGTGATTTTGATTGTGCCATAGTTACTAATTTTAGTTAAGTTAAGTTATTAATTTGGTGGTTTAGTTCTGGGTAGCTTCGGTACCCATGTAGTCCTGAACAGTCCTGAAGCCAATATAACTTCTGGCAGAGTCCTGGTATTCATAATCTCTGGTACTTACTTGCAGGAAGTAAGCTACATCCTTCCATGAACCACCTCTAATAACTCGACGTTTATTGTCACCATCATAGGTATTTGGGTTCATGGTAGAAACATATTCATAAGAGTTGGGGTCATAAGATGAATTGGTCCACTCCGAAACGTTTCCTGCCATGTTGTACAGGTTGTAATCGTTAGGGTCGTAGGATTTGGCTTCTACGGTGTACAATGCCTGGTCTGCAGCGTAGTCACCACGAAGCGGTTTGAAGTTGGCCATAAAACATCCTCTGTCGTTCAGGATGTAAGGTCCACCCCATGGGTAGGTACCAGACTCGATACCACCTCTGGCGGCGTATTCCCATTCGGCCTCGGTTGGCAGTCTGAACTGATTTACAGGCTGCTTCCCTTTATCTTTCTGAAAGTCATTCTTGTATTTGGTTCTCCACGCACAAAACGCCTTGGCCTGATGCCAGCTTACCCCCACTACTGGGTATTCGCTGTAAGCTTCACTCCAGAAGTAGTCGTTATGCATAGGTTCGTTGTAAGAATAGCTGAAGTCTTTGATCCATACAGTAGTATCGGGATAAACCAGGGTTTCTTCCTTACGGATGAAGTCCTTACGGTTCCCCTGCCCTTTTGCACGGGCAGCTGCCTGGATATCCATCCAGTTGTATGAATATTTTAATTTGGTAACGTCTATAGTTCTGCGTCCGTTGTAAGCCTCGTCCTCAGGAATGTACATGGAATCCATAACCTCTGCATAGTACTGATCCGGATATCTGCTGGTATCCCAGATCAGATCAACATTCTTATTGAGTCTGCGCCCCCTGTAACTTTCCTCATCCATACCACCGTAATTAAACAGCATGTATTTGTCGTATTCAGATAAATTACTGGTATCGGCGTCTTTGAAGGCAAACTCTCCTATCCCTCCGTTTCCGGGAACTTCTCCCAGTTCTTCTGCGAGAATGGCTAGGCGGGTTCGAACGATCGAATCTTTTACCCAATCCACAAACTGGCGATACTCGCTGTTTGTGATCTCGGTCTCGTCCATATAAAAGGAACGAACCGTAACTGTTTTGGTCGGAGCATTGAGAACATTGGCGACATCATCGTCGGATTTCCCCATAATAAAGGACCCTCCGGGCACCAGCGACATTCCATAGGGCTTCTCAGGATGCCAGCTCTTACCACTTACACCAACTAGTTCTCCTCTGTCATTTGACCCACAACTGGCCAATAATAATGTAACAGATGCTAATAGAAATAGCTTTTTCATATGCATAAACGAGGTTAAATTACATTCATAAATTCAGGATGGTAAACCTATCTAATAAATTCCAAAAAAACAATAAACGTATAGTTTTTGTTGTCAAATGCCTACAAAACACAGTGTATAAATATTAAGCTGTTATTTTCTAGCACATTACACCAACATTTTCTTGCAGGCCTTCCACCATCTTTCAGGGACGACCCCTTCACTCGCACGCAGATATTCCTCATGCGTACAGGGTAATAACGTCTGTCTTTGGATATTATTATGCAGGTCTTCATTTTTAGGCACCTCTATCCACCATCTTCCGGAGATATTACTCTTAAAGAAGTGTATATCCATATCCTCAATAGGAACAATATATTTGGTGAAGTTTTCCACCGGTGCAAACGGGTAGTCGTTTTTACGAATATTAACCCCTTCTATAAAATACCAGATAAGCTGGGCTGCAAGCTGAGCCCCCTGGGAGGTAGCCTCACACTCGAAGAGTCCGAAAGCACTAACTTTATCGCTGATCCCGGCATACCTGGCGATAGCACAGATCTCCCTGCCATCAAATCCGTTCGGATTGGCATGAGGTAAAGACCCGAGATCGGCAGCACGTACCGCAGTGAGGTCCACACTCACCAGGTCTGCATCCCGAAATACCGGCTCTACTACCGTAATATCAGCAATAACTTCCCCCAGACGATAGGCATCAAAGAACAACCGCTCCATCAGGTCGATCTCTTCCTGGGCATTATAATAGGTCTGGTAGCCGATATTGGAAAAATTTAACAGGTTGTTTGGCGGATTCACGATGATCTTACTCAGGTACGACCCGGAGGAGATCAACTCATCGGCCTCACCAAAATCGAATTTACTGTCTACAGATACCAGGTTCACCATTTGCTCCATGGTATCATAAGCTCTGTACATGGCATAGGTAAGATCCTGACTACCCCCGAAAACTACAGGTATAATGTTACGCTTAAGCAACCCGGAGGTAATATCGTTCAGGGCAAAATAAGTATCCTCTACAGATGCCCCCGGGTGAAGATCCCCAAGGTCGGCAATGGCATAGCCCCAGTTCCCCATGAACAGCTGATAGAATTGCTTGCGCAATTCCTTAAGTTTCAAATGGTCCTGCCGCTGGACCTTGGCATTCCTGAATTCATCGACCCCGATCAGGGCGATCTTAACGCCTTCAAGCTCGGGAAACCCTTCTTTTTCAGAGTGAATACGAATGCTTCTGCCAATAGCCTGGGGCGGCAACAATTCATTGTGGGCGAGGACCACACTCTCTACAGGAGAGAGAAAGTCGGTGTTCATAGGTTATTTTTTAGCTTTGGTTTTTCCGGTTTTCTTTTTGGCAGGGGCCTTTTTCTCCAGAAGCTCTTTCGCTTCCTCCAGGGTGATCTTTGTGGCATCCACATCCTTGGACAACTCCACCTTGACCTTCCCCTTTATAATATTAGACCGACCCCAGCGGGCTTTTTCGATGCGAATACCTTCGTCATCCCAGCTCTGGATCAGCTTATCGCGCTCCTTTTGGAGCTTATCTTCTATAAGGGCCTCAATATCACTTTGGCTCAGGTTATCAAAGTCGTACTTCTTATTCACGTTGATAAACATACCATCCCATTTGATGAACGGACCAAAGCGGCCTTTTCCGCGGGTCACGTCTTTCCCCTGATACGAAGCGATGGGTGCATCGGCCTGTTTTTTCTGCTTTATCAGCTCTGCAGCCCTTTCCATATCCACAGAAAACACATCCTCCCCCTTATCCAGGGAAATAAAAGTTTTTCCTAAACGAACATAAGGCCCGTAACGCCCCACGTTCACCTCAACTTCCTCTCCTTCAAAAACCCCAAGTTTCCTGGGAAGTTTAAAGAGGTCCAGCGCTTCTTCGAAGGTAATACTGTCTATGGACTGATCGGGCAGCAAACTGGCGAACTTCGGTTTTTCCTCTTCGTCGGCCGTACCGATCTGAACCATGGGACCAAAGCGGCCGAGGCGAACACTGAGCTGCCTTCCGGATTCCGGATCTGTTCCCAGCACGCGTTCTCCACTCTCCCGTTCGGCATTCTCTTCCACATCCTTCACATTGGGATGAAAGTCTTTGTAAAACTCCTTCATCATCTGTGTCCAGTCTTCCTCCCCGGAGGCGATATTATCAAAACTCTCCTCTACCCGGGCAGTAAAGTGGTAATCTAAAATCCCGGAAAAGTGGTTAACAAGAAAATCGTTCACGATGGATCCGATATCGGTTGGTACCAGTTTCCCTTTGTCAGAGCCCACCATTTCAGTAAGCTCCTTTTCACTTACCTCTCCTTTGGAAAGGGTTAGTTCTTTATATGCACGGGCCTCGCCTTCAATGGTACCGCGCTCCACATACCCCCTGTTCTGGATGGTAGAAATGGTTGGCGCATAGGTAGATGGCCGGCCAATACCAAGCTCTTCCAGCTTTTTCACCAGGGAGGCCTCGGTATAGCGATAAGGCGGCCGAGTAAAGCGTTCGGTTGCGGTTATCACACGATCAACAACCTTCTGCCCTTCTTTTAGCGGCGGCAACATACCGCTTTGTTCTTCATCCTCATCATCGGTACCCTCAAGGTACACCTTAAGAAACCCATCAAACTTCAACACCTCTCCATTGGCCAGGAACTGCTCTTTGTGGGTATCGGCCTCTATCCGCACATTGGTGCGCTCCAGCTGTGCATCGCTCATCTGCGAGGCCAGGGTTCGTTTCCATATCAATTCATAGAGCCTGGCCTGGTCGCGTTCTATCTGAACACTGTGCCTGCTCATATCTGTAGGACGTATGGCTTCGTGAGCCTCCTGGGCTCCTTTGCTTTTACTGCTGAAATTTCTCGGCTTGCTGTATTCTTCCCCGTAGTAGCTCTCCACCTCCTTTTGGGCAGCACTGATGGCCTCCGGAGACAGGTTCACACTATCGGTTCTCATATAGGTTATGAGTCCGGCTTCATACAGGCGTTGTGCCATATTCATGGTCTTGGCTACAGAAAAATAAAGCTTACGGGAAGCCTCCTGTTGTAGCGTAGAGGTGGTAAAAGGTGGCGCCGGAGATTTTTTTGCCGGCTTGGTATCCAAAGAGGCAATCTTAAAACCGGCTCCGAGATTTTTCTTCAGAAAGCCTCTGGCCTCTGCCTCGGTGGTAAACGACTTACCCAAACGGGCTTTAAACGACTTCCCGTCTTCGGTGGCGAAAACGGCTGCAACTTTAAAGGATGCCTCCGGATTAAAATCCTTGATCTCTCTTTCCCGCTCTACGATCAAACGCACAGCCACAGACTGCACCCTTCCGGCTGAAAGACCGGTCTTGATCTTTTTCCAGAGCACGGGAGACAACTCATACCCCACCAAACGATCCAGCACACGTCGCGCCTGCTGCGCATTCACGAGATTGTAATCGATGGTTCTGGGATTCTCTATAGCCCTTTGAATGGCATTTTTAGTGATCGAGTTAAAAACAATTCGCCGGGTCTTGTCCTTATCCAGCTTCAGCTCTTCGGCCAGGTGCCAGGCAATTGCCTCTCCCTCCCGGTCCTCATCACTGGCGAGCCAGACCAATTCCGCCTTTTTAGCCAGATCCTTTAATTTTTTGACCACCGATTTCTTGTCGCTGGACACTACGTATTTTGGTTTAAAATCCTTCTCCACATTTACGCCCAACTCCCTTGCAGGAAGATCTGCAATATGGCCAAAACTAGATTCCACCCGATAATCCTTACCCAGAAATTTTTCGATGGTCTTCGCTTTGGCTGGCGACTCCACTATAACCAAATTCTTTGCCATAAGCTCTTTTTTGTTACGTATACAAAAGTATACAGATTTTTTTATTTCCCCCGATGAGCCCTGAGATACGGCCGCTTCCAGCAAGGGCATAACACCCTTCAGCCTCCGCTTTTATCCTCCGGGCTATTCCTGTATTACTTCAGGCACCCCATCAGCATACCCCTCTTCGGTGGTGTCCTTATATATATGATAAATAGTCATATAAACAAAAGCAGCGGTAAACAACAACCCGATACCACATGCCAGTACGCCTACGAATTGTGCCAGAAGCGATGAGAGTATAATGAGGACAAAGCTAACAAACCAAGTCTTATTTCCTAATTTAAATGCAGCCCTGACCACTTCAATTGCTCTGAGTTCAGGATTAAAAGCGAAGATAACCCCGAAAAAATAAATAGGCACCGAGACATAGATCACGGGTAAAACACAAAGCGCTGTAGCCAGAAGTGCGATCCCGATAGCATATAATGCCAGCACAAAGGTTTTTCCGATATACCTGCCTTTTAAGAACATAAACAGCACCCCCGGCTTCACCTCCTCACCCCTTTCCAGGATCTCAAAAGAGCGGTAGAGACCTGCCTGCAGGGCCATCACAATGGCCTGAGCCAGCAGGATCACAATAAAGAACAACAGAAAAAACGGCAACAAAGGCAACCAGGCCATCTCCCCGAATTGCTCAAAAGGGTCCATCCCCTGGGATTCGGAAACAGCCACCCCCACCATGGGGATATACATGATAAAGATCGCCGGCAATACCAACACGACACTAAGGATCACGTATAAAAACCCCTGTAACCAGGCCTTTTTAAAAAGTTCGAAAGCATTCCCCAGGACGTCTCCCAGATCAGGCACCTTTCCCGATGCGATTTTCTCAATGAGTTGATTGTAAGTCATTTTTGGTTGGTTTAGTTGGTATAAATGTAGAAATAATTTGGAAGGGAGGAAGAAAAAGTGATTGGGGATGTGGGGATGTGGGGATGTAGGGAAGTGGGGAGACGGGGAGACGGGCAGGCGGGGAAGCCGGTAAAAGATGTCTTTGCGAGCCTACTATCCCTAACGGCAGCAAATCCTGCCCGCATCCAGTCAGGCCTGGAGAACCACGGCCCGAAGCGGTAATCTCTTTTAGCATAGCAGGCAGCATAAAATGACAGCTTCTCCCTCCATCACCAAAAACGCATTTCACGCTGAAATCCAGCTATGCCTAACGGACTAACCTTGAATCCCTTAGATTCCTTTCCCGAAAATTAAGAACTTAAACCTCCAAAAAAGAGAGACTTCTTTTACCTGAATGCTCTACTTTTAGCCCCCAAATATTCAACCTATACCTAATGAAATTCCAACTACTTCCCGCAATTTTCCTTTTTTTGGGGCTTACCGCCTGCAAGAAGGAAGAGATCCCGAACTACACCCTGAATGTCAACAGCACCGAAGGCGGAGTAGCCACCCCAATTGAAAAAGTTTTTAAGGACGGACAAACGGCCACCATCAGCGCAACAGCAGATGAAAACTACGAATTTACCGGATGGACCGGCGACATAACCGGAACCAGCAATCCATTGAGCTTTAAAATGGACGGTGATAAATCGGTAACCGCTCATTTTGCTAAACCGGACACCGATGGAGACGGGGTAACCGACGACAAGGATACCTGCCCGAATACACCTGAGGGTGAACCCACCGACGAAAACGGATGTGCCCCGTCTCAGAAAGACACAGATGAGGATGGCATCACAGACGATCTTGACCAGTGTAATGATACTGCCCCCGGAAAGGAAGTTGATGAAAACGGATGTGACCTGCCTCTTATTTACCTGGACGCTAACGGGATTACGATCAAAGCAAGAGCATGGGCAAAGCCGGGAGATACAGGAATTATAAACAACATCACATATAAAGTGTTGGATGAAGCCTCCTTAAGACAATTAATACAGAACGGCGAGGATGTTTCCAGGGCAGTTACAACACTGGTAACCGATATGAGCGAACTATTTATGAACCAAACTGATTTTAACCAGGACATCAGCAGCTGGGACGTAAGTAATGTAACAAGCATGAAGTGGAGCTTTTGGGAAGCTTCTTCCTTTAACCGTGACATAAGCAAATGGGATGTTAGCAAGGTTACTGATATGAACCAAATGTTCCGCTTTGCCTCAAGTTTTAACCAACCCCTGAATTCCTGGAATGTTAGCCAGGTCACCGAAATTTTCGGCATGTTTGGAGATGCAATTTCTTTTAATCAGGACCTCAATTCCTGGAATCTAGGCAATATCACTGACATTTCCTTTATGTTTTACGGTGCAACTTCGTTTAATAAGGACATCAGCAATTGGGATGTCAGCAATATTACCCGGATGAGAGCAGTTTTCTGGGAGGCATCCTCCTTTAATCAGGATCTAAGCTCCTGGGACGTGGGCAAGGTAACTGACATGTACGCCATGTTCCATTCTGCTTCCGCCTTTAACCAATCCTTGGACAACTGGAATGTTAGCAATGTCATCGAATGTTCAGCCTTTGCATTCGATACTACCAACTGGACCCTGCCCAAGCCCACTTTCACCAACTGTACCCCATAACAGCATCAGACCAATAACTTCTTTAATCACCCCGGGCAACCGGGGTTTTTTATTTGAATTAGTTTAAATACCATCGGATTTTTACAGGCAATCCATCGCAATAATTATTAGCCCGGCATTATACCCCCCTCCCCTCATGCATATAGACCCTGCCGGAAGCAGGGAGATGGGGAGGCGGGGAGGTAGGGAGGGAGGGAGGGCCACGGCCCGAAGCGGCAACCTGCTTTAACATAGCAGGCAGTTTTTAATGATAGATTCTCCTTACCCTTATAACCCCACCTCCCTATATCCCCACATCCCTACACCCCCTACCACTTCATCACTTAATAATTCCTGCCAATTTGTCACTACTTCAGAATTAATTTTATCTTTGCACTCTAATTGAACTTAAGGGGTTATGGAGAAGATCATAGATGAAAACAAGCAAGGGGATTCCCTGGTGCTTGATCAGAAAAAAGACAACCAGAGAAAGTTATATATAGAAAGCTATGGCTGTCAGATGAATTTTTCTGACAGTGAGATCGTGGCATCCATCCTGGCGAAGGAGGGGTTTAATACCACCCAGCAAATGGAAGAGGCCGATCTCGTTTTGGTAAACACCTGCTCTATACGCGAAAAGGCCGAGCAAACGGTGCGAAAGCGCCTCGAGCATTTTAACGCCGTAAAAAGGATCAATCCAAAGATGAAGGTCGGGGTGCTGGGCTGTATGGCCGAACGCCTAAAAAGCAAATTCCTCGAAGAAGAGAAGATCGTTGATATGGTTGTAGGACCAGATGCCTACAAGGACCTGCCCAACCTGGTGGCCGAGATCGACGAGGGACGGGATGCTGTTAACGTGATTCTCTCCAAGGAAGAAACCTATGGGGATGTGGCCCCGGTACGACTGAACAGCAATGGGGTAAGTGCCTTTGTTTCCATTACCCGTGGCTGCGATAACATGTGTACCTTCTGCGTGGTTCCCTTTACCCGCGGGCGCGAACGCAGCAGGGACCCCCAAAGCATCATCGAAGAGATCGGCGATCTTTGGAACCGAGGTTTCAAGGAGGTGACCCTGCTGGGGCAAAACGTAGACAGCTACCTCTGGTACGGAGGCGGACTCAAAAAGGATTTTGAAAAAGCCAGCGAAATGCAAAAAGCTACTGCTGTAAACTTTGCAGGTCTGCTTGACATGGCCGCAACCGCCTTTCCGAAAATGCGATTTCGCTTCTCCACCTCCAATCCCCAGGACATGACCCTGGACGTGATCGAGGCTATGGCGAAGCATAAAAACATCTGTAAATACATCCACCTGCCGGTGCAAAGCGGAAGCAACCGCATTCTTAAGGCCATGAACAGGCTACACACCAGGGAAGAGTATTTCGAACTTATTGACAACATCAGAAGGATCCTTCCGGAATGTGCGATCTCCCAGGACATGATCGCCGGTTTCCCTACTGAAACCGAGGAAGATCACCAGGATACCTTGTCGCTGATGGAATACGTAAAGTATGATTTCGGATTTATGTTCGCCTATTCCGAGCGCCCGGGAACCCTGGCCGCCCGGAAACTGGAAGACGACGTACCGGAAGACATCAAGAAGCGCCGACTTACAGAGATCATCAATATGCAGCAAAAACACAGCCTTTACCGCACCCAACAACACCTGGGCAAGGTCGAGGAAGTGCTTATTGAGGGTCCCTCCAAAAAATCGGATGCACACTGGATGGGGAGAAACACCCAGAACACCGTAGTGGTATTTCCTAAGGAACACTACAAGGTAGGCGAATTTGTCAATGTAAAAATTAACGACTGCACCTCGGCCACCCTTCTGGGAGAGGCGGTAGGATACAGTGAGAACAACGCATAATAACCTCAGTTTTTAACGCTAATACCATGGAATCTGTACAGGCTATCAAACAACGATTTGGCATTATCGGTAATGATATTAAACTCAACCGTGCCATAGAAAAAGCCATACAGGTAGCCCCTACCGATATTTCGGTGCTTGTAACGGGGGAAAGCGGAGTCGGAAAAGAATCGATCCCAAAGATCATCCACGCCCTCTCTCACCGCAAACACGGCAAGTTCATCGCCGTAAACTGCGGAGCCATCCCTGAAGGCACCATCGACTCGGAACTTTTCGGACACGAAAAGGGCTCATTTACCGGAGCCACCCAAACCCGAAGCGGATATTTCGAAGAGGCCGACGGCGGCACCATCTTCCTGGATGAGGTCGGGGAACTTCCCCTTACCACCCAGGTTCGTCTGCTAAGGGTGCTGGAAAACGGGGAATTCCTGAAAGTGGGATCTTCCAAGGTGCAGAAAACGAATGTACGCATTGTTGCGGCCACGAACATCGATATGTTCGAAGCCATCAAAAAAGAGAAGTTCCGGGAAGACCTTTATTACCGCTTAAGTACGGTGGAGATCCACCTGCCGCCGCTTCGCGACAGGAAAGACGACATCCACCTTCTCTTCCGGAAATTTGCGGCCGATTTTGCACAGAAATACAAAATGCCCACCATACGTCTCGAAGACGATGCTGTACACATACTGAACAACTATCGATGGCCGGGCAACATCAGGCAACTTCGCAACGTGGCCGAACAGATCTCTGTGCTCGAACAAAACCGGAGCATCAGCATCTCCACCCTTTCGGGCTACCTGCCCAATTCCGGAACCAACCTTCCGGCCGTGGTTAGAAAAGAGAAAAAGGAAAGTGATTTCAGCAGTGAACGGGAGATCCTCTACAAGATCCTCTTCGATATGAAAAGCGACCTGAACGACCTGAAAAAACTTACCATGGAGCTGATGAAGGAGGGGAACAAGGAAAAAGTACAACGCGACAACGAGAACCTCATTAAAAAGATCTACGGAAACGAAGAAGTGGTTGATTACCCCGAGGAGGAGTCCAGCGCCTTAGCTATCCTGGAACTGGACGAACCCAAAAGTGCGCCTGCAGCTCCACAGCCATCCGTTTTGAGCGACAAATACCACTTCGCGGAAGAGATCGAAGAAGAAGAAACGCTCTCCCTCCAGGACAAGGAACTCGAACTGATCAAAAAGGCCCTGGAGCGCAATAAAGGAAAGCGAAAGGCCGCCGCCAACGAGCTCGGCATTTCAGAGCGCACCCTCTACCGAAAAATCAAACAATACGATTTATAATTTTTTTCGTTCATTTGAACTTATCCATGACCCTGATGAAAAGATTTTTTTGTTTATTTATTCTAAGTGCACTGCTCAGTGGTTGCGGCCCTTACTCTTTTACGGGAGTAAACACCACCGCCGAAACCTACCAGGTAAACTTTTTCCAGAACAATGCTCCCATTGTAGAGCCCGGACTGGATATTTTGTTTACCCGTACCCTGCAGGACCTGATCCTGAATCAGACCAACCTGCAACTGGTAAACTCAGGCGGAGACCTTATATATGAAGGAGAGATCACAGAATACAGGGTTTCCCCCATGTCTGCGACGGCCGATCAGCGCGCGGCACAAAACCGGCTGACCATTGGCGTAAGGGTGCGGTTCACCAATACCGACAATGAAGAGGAGAATTTTGAACGCAGCTTCTCCTTTTTCTACGATTACCCGGCCAATACGCAGCTCACAGCCATCAGGGGCACCGCTCACGAAGAGATCTTTGAGCGGATCACCCAGGATATTTTTAATGCCTCACTGGCCAACTGGTAACCTATGAACGTATCAAGCTTTTCATTCTTACTGCATAAACCCGAGAAGATCGCCTCCGGGCATACCTCTGAATTGGAAAAGATTATAGAGGAGTTCCCCTATTTTCAGCCTGCCAGGGCATTGCAGCTCAAAGGACTTAAACAGGAAAAAAGCTTTAAATACAATGACACCCTGAAGGTTGTGGCGGCTCATACCAGAGACCGGTCCATTCTTTTCGAGTTCATCACCTCTAAAGAATTCACCCAAAACAGGGTAGCCAATAAGATCATGGAGCTGGCCAGCGGCATGGAGGTCTCCGAGCTCGAGGTGGAAGACCAGGAAGAAGTTATTGTAAAGGACAACAAGACCACCTTTGATTTCAACAAGGTGGATGCAGAATCGGTGATGGATCCCGAGTTGTTTCAACCCAAAACCCCGGGTAAAAGTCCCTCATCGGCATCCCCGGAAATGCAGGAAACCGTTAAAAAACAAGAGAAAGGCAGCATAACAGCAGCTCCTGAAGCACCCCTCAACCTGGGCGCGCCCCTGGAATTTGACCGGTCAGAAACCCACTCGTTCACCGAATGGCTCAAACTGTCTGACAGGTTAAAACCCATAGACCGGGAAACAACGAAAACAACAGCCCCCATACCGGATACCGAGAGTGCGAATTCCGAAAGTGAGGAAGCAGCCCCTGCAGCTGAGGAAAAGACAGCTTCGAAGGAAGAATCGGCAGGACTGGGCAACAAGCTAAGCCTTATCGACAGGTTCCTGGAGAACAACCCAAAGATCCCCCCGGTGAGTAAGGATGCTCCTGCCATGAACCTGGTTACCGATTACGAAGCCCCGAGTCACGCCTTAATGACCGAAACCCTGGCACGGGTTTACCTGGAACAAAAGAAGTACAAAAAGGCCATACAGGCTTATAAAATTTTAAGTTTGAAATATCCGGAAAAAAGTGGTTTATTTGCAGACCAAATCAAAGCAATAAAGAAATTAAAAGACGGAAATAAATAGAGAGATATGAGTACTTTTTCAATTTTCATGCTGCTCATTATTATAGTAGCATTCCTGTTGGTGTTGGTGATCATGGTTCAAAATCCTAAAGGAGGCGGACTTTCTTCCTCTTTCGGAGGTGGTGGAAACCAGGTTGTAGGTGGAGTTAAAAAAACAGGAGACTTCCTCGACAAAAGTACCTGGACCCTGGCTACTGTATTGGTAGTGCTGATCCTCCTCTCAAACATCACCCTTGTTTCAAACAATGGAATGAGTGACGATTCAAAACTTCTTGAAGATTCACAGATCGAGACTACAGTTCCTGAAACGGTTCCGGCCGAAACACCTGCCACAACTTCAGGTGAAGATTCTACCGGAGCAGAGTAAGGTCAGAAGATATTTCATTTGAAATGCCAGCTTGTCAGAAAGCTGGCATTTTTTTTTGCATTTTGTCAGGAGCTGCCGGTTGGCATAATTTCTGCCTGATAGCAGGGTGTGATTTTCAAAAGAATTCATTAACTAAAATAAAGCATATGTCTAAAGTAAACATTCAACCACTAGCAGACAGGGTTCTGGTAGCGCCTATGGAAGCAGAGACCAAAACTGCTTCAGGTATTATTATTCCTGACACCGCCAAGGAAAAACCACAAAAAGGCACTGTTGTGGCCGTTGGTCCGGGAACAAAAGATGAAAAGATGACTGTGAAAGTTGGAGATACCGTGCTTTACGGAAAATATTCAGGTACCGAACTTAAGCTGGAAGGTGCCGATTACCTGATGATGCGCGAGAGCGATATACTCGCCATCGTATAACAGGTACTACAACCGATCATTAAAACAAAGTTTCACTGAAACACTAAAAACAAAATTCACAAAAATGGCTAAAGACATAAAATTTGATATCGAAGCTCGCGACGGCCTCAAAAGAGGTGTAGACGCACTGGCTAACGCGGTAAAAGTTACTCTTGGACCAAAGGGTAGAAACGTTATTATCAATAAATCGTTCGGAGCTCCTCATGTAACCAAAGACGGGGTTTCGGTTGCCAAGGAAATCGAACTGGAAGACGCCCTTGAGAACATGGGTGCTCAAATGGTGAAGGAAGTAGCCTCCAAAACCAACGACCTGGCCGGTGACGGTACTACTACAGCAACCGTTCTGGCGCAGTCCATAGTTAAGGAAGGACTCAAGAACGTTGCAGCAGGAGCCAATCCTATGGACCTGAAAAGAGGTATTGACAAGGCTGTTGAGGCTATTGTTGCCGACCTGAATAAGCAAGCCGCCGAAGTTGGTGACTCCTCTGAGAAGATCAAGCAAGTTGCTGCGATCTCTGCCAACAACGACGAAACCATCGGAGACCTTATCGCCAAGGCATTCGAAAAAGTTGGAAAAGAAGGGGTTATTACCGTAGAGGAAGCAAAAGGAACAGACACCTATGTGGATGTGGTTGAAGGAATGCAGTTCGACCGTGGATACCTGTCTCCCTACTTCGTTACGGATTCAGAAAAAATGATCACTTCCTTCGATAACCCATACATTCTGTTGTTTGACAAGAAGATCTCTAACCTTCAGGAAATCCTGCCGGTACTGGAGCCTGTAGCCCAATCAGGAAGACCTCTTCTTATCATTGCTGAAGATGTTGACGGTCAGGCCCTGGCTACCCTGGTAGTGAACAAACTGCGCGGCGGACTTAAGATCGCAGCAGTAAAAGCTCCAGGATTTGGAGACAGAAGAAAGGCCATGCTGGAAGACATCGCCATCCTTACAGGAGGAACCGTAATTTCTGAGGAAAGAGGATTTTCCCTGGAAAATGCTTCCCTGGATATGCTGGGAACCGCAGAGACGGTAACCATAGACAAGGACAACACTACTATCGTAAACGGTAGCGGTGCTGCAGAGAACATCCAGAACCGCGTAAACCAGATCAAGGCACAGATCGAAGCTACCACCTCTGACTACGACAGGGAAAAGCTTCAGGAGCGACTTGCAAAACTGGCCGGTGGAGTTGCTGTACTTTACGTAGGAGCTGCTTCGGAAGTAGAAATGAAGGAGAAAAAAGACCGCGTTGATGATGCCCTGCACGCTACAAGAGCTGCCGTGGAAGAAGGAATCGTTGCCGGTGGAGGTGTTGCTCTGCTTCGCGCCAAGAGCGCCCTTGACAAGGTAACCCCTGAGAACGACGATGAGGCTACCGGAATGCAGATCGTTGCCAGAGCTATCGAAGCACCCCTGAGAACCATCGTAGAGAACTCCGGTAAGGAAGGTTCTGTGGTAGTTGCCAAGGTATACGAAGGCAAGGATGATTTTGGTTACAACGCCAAAACAGACGAATACGTACACATGCTCAAGGCGGGAATTATTGACCCGACTAAGGTAACGCGAATTGCACTGGAAAATGCCGCTTCCGTTTCAGGAATGATCCTGACTACCGAGTGCTCGCTGGTTGACATCAAGGAAGACCAGCCTGCAATGCCACCAATGGGTGGAGGCGGAATGCCCGGAATGATGTAATTCCAAGAACATATACACCCTAATCGAAAAAGAGCCGCATAATGCGGCTCTTTTTAATTTGTAACGTCTTCAGAGGTTGCTCGTCTTTCTAAAAAGGGAATTCTTGAAACACCTCTTCACATATATCATCTTTACGCTGGCTGTATTCAGACTCCCTGCCACGACTGTGGAAAACCAACCCGCCACGATCGGCTTCCCAAATGCGGAAGTACTTTCTGAAAATACGGTCCGAATCCCCTTTGACCTGGCAGATCACCTGATTCTTCTTAAAGCAACCATAAACGGACAATACGGCAACCTCATCCTGGATACCGGAGCGAAAAATCTCGTCCTGAATAAAGTTCATTTCCGAACCAGTAAACCCCATGTGGACGTAACCACAGGATATGGCGTAAACGGAGTACTCGAGAATATCCCTGCCCACAGGGTTTTGGATTTCGCCTTCGATACCTTCCGGCTACCCGGTCATCTCGCCGACATCGTAGACCTTTCCCATATTGAAACAGAGAAAAAACAAAAAATTATCGGGATCATAGGGAAGGAGGTTATCTGTGAATTTGAGGTATATATAGATTTCTTCCTCAGGCAGGTTACCCTGTTCAAACTGAATCCTGACGGAGACCGGATCGACAACCACTTCTTCCTGGACACCCCTGCAGACAGCATCCCTTTCTCCCTTGAGGGACACAGCATCGTTCTGCATACCAGGATTAACAATACCCCCTTACGAATGGTCCTGGACACAGCTTCAGAGATCAACTTCCTTGATTCTGGTATTCCGGAAAAAGCCCTGGAGAACTTCAGGATCATCAAGAGAATTCATTTTAAGGGCATTGCAAATAAAAAGACAGAGGCCTTTGCCGGAAAACTATACGGCCTCCGACTGGAAAAAGATCTCCCTGTTGGCATCATGAGAACCATCCTTGCTAACCTGGACGGCATGTCAAAGGCCTTTGGCACTTCTATAGACGGTGTCCTGGGTTATGAATTTATAGGCATGCGCCGATTCCTGATCAACTACAAAAAGAAAGCAGTTATATTTGTTAAACTACCTTACACCGGGAAAACGCCATGAGAATCGTCTGTTTTATTATATGGTTCACTATAGCAGGAATCTTCGCAGGACACTCCCAGCAGGAAGGATACCGGATCGAGGGGGAACGCGTGATATTCACTTTTGACATCAGGGACTACAATATTCTCACCCGGGACAGTACCGGAGAAAAATTGAATGCAGGTGAAATACGCATTGATAACGTGTCCCTTTCGGGTGAATTCAACGACTGGATAATGGATGACTGGGAATTGAAACAGGTCTCCCCCTATGAATATGAATTGACAAAGGATCTGAAAGATTTTGATTCCCGGGTCAAATGGGAATTCAAGTACGTTGTAAATCATTCATTCTGGGCAGAGCCCGACACTTCCTTCCGGAATATCACCGAATCCCGAAAGGGGAATTTCTGGCTGGATGTATACAATCTTGATTTCTACCCCCTCACCCATAATGAGCACGGAAATACTACCTTCTACCTTTCAGGACACGAAAAGGCTAAAGCAGTGATCCTTACCGGCAGCTTTAACAAATGGAATGAAGAGGCCCTTAAAATGAATAGAACGGATTCTGGATGGAAGATCACTCTGGACCTGCCCCCCGGAGACCACTCCTATAAGTTCATTGCAGACGGGGAATGGCTCCACGATCCTGCGAACCCGAATAAGACTCATAACGAATTCGGAGGGTACAACTCGGTGGTCCGGGTAACTACCCCCATCACTTTTGAACTTACATCATACCCCAGCGCCGGAGAAGTAGTTCTGGCAGGCACCTTCAACAACTGGGCAACGCATGACCTCCTGATGAAACGGGTAGATGATACATGGAAAATTACCGTAAACCTTTCGGGCGGGAAGCACCATTATAAATTTATTGTAGACGGAAAATGGATCACAGACCCCAGGAACCAGGTCCTGGAATACGACCAGTTTGTTCACCTTAACTCCGTGATCATGGTCAAATAACGCTTGTCAACTGGCTATTAGTAAATTACAACTAAGTTTATAAAAGATTTCTTTTCGATATCACCTTAAATTGGTAATTTCACTAACTATTCCTACACAGCCCTCATCGTCTCCAGAAAAAACCGCTACTGCTACCCCCCTAAACCATTGCTAATACCTCATGTAATGTTTGGATGTTCAATCCCATTGGTACATGAGCGAAAACAGCTATAGTATTCCTAAAACCTGGTGGTTGATAAGCCTCGTGCTAATTATCACCCCCCTGACTGCTTCTGCCCAAAAACTGGGGCACTACCTCAAGGGAGACCAGGTAATTTTCGTATTCTCCCCCCAGGATTATGAGACCTTTACCCGGCTTAAGAACGGAAGAACCAAAGATCCGGCACGGGTAAAAGTAAAACGGGTATGCATCTCAGGAAATTTCAATAACTGGGATAAAGACGGAGTTCCCATGGACCCGCTCGGAGACGGGGTATTTGTGCTATCCCAACCCCTTAGTATTTTTAAGGATGAACTCACCTGGGATTTCAAATACCTGGTCAATGGCAAATACTGGGCAGAACCCGACGCATCTTTTCGCGATAACGTGGTGGCCGGCACCTTTCCCAACGGAGACACCAGCTACTTCCTGCAACTCAACACCTTCCGGCCGGACATTATGGGCAACACCCTTTTCCGACTCCCGGGACATACCGATGCCAGGGAAGTGATTCTTACCGGCACCTTTAACAGCTGGAACAATCACACCCTGCCCATGGAAAAGACCGCTACAGGATGGAGACTCGCTCTGGACCTGGAACCCGGCTTCTATCAATACAAATTCATTGTGGATGGGGTGATGATCGAGGACCCCCTGAACGACGACCTGGTGCGCCACGATCAACTGGGACCGGTTTCGGTAATTAAAGTCACCAAGGAAGTGCGCTTTTTCCTGAACACCCACCTAAGTGCGCAAAATGTCGCTGTTGCAGGAACCTTCAACAACTGGCAACCCGACCTCGACCTTATGGAAAAAACCGAAGACGGCTGGGAGATCAAGCTCGAACTCCCGGAGGGCAAACATTATTACAGGTTTGTGGTAGACGACGCATGGATAACCGACCCGACAAATCCGGTTCAGGAATACGACGACGAAGGCCATGTGAATTCGGTGATCATCGTAAACTGAATCTAAAGAAATACCCCTATGACGTAAGGTATTATAAGAGATATAGACTACCTTCGCGAAAGTTAATTATAAGCTATGGAACTAGACCTTTTAAAACCTCAGATTGATCAGATCATTGCCGACACAGAACGCACTCCTGACCAGAAAATGGAAGCCATTTGTGAGCTTTTGCAAACTTCTGTTGCGCATTATGACTGGGTGGGCTTTTACTTTAAAAACGGCGATAAGAACGAACTTAAATTGCGTGCCTTCGCCGGAGAACCCACAGACCATACCATTATCCCATTTGGCAAGGGCATTTGCGGACAGGTAGCCGTTTCCAATGAGAATTTCGTGGTTCCCGATGTCGCGGCCCAGGACAATTATATCGCCTGCAGTATCAATGTAAAGGCAGAGGTGGTAATTCCCTTATTTGTGAACGGAGAAAATATCGGACAGATCGATATTGACTCTCACACCCCGGACCCTTTTACAGAAGCTGACGAACGCTTTTTGGAGTATATCAACAAAAAAGTGGCTACCCTCCTGTAAATCTATTTTATTCCGTTAAAAAAGAAATATTTTATCCGGGTGCCTTACGGGTATTCTGGACAAAAGATATATTTTTGCAGCTTTAAACAACACAGTAAAAATGAGCGAATTAAAAAGGGCTAAATCAGCCTTGATTTCCGTATTCAGTAAAGAAGGATTAGAACCTATTGTTAAAAAACTTGACGCACTGGGAGTAACCATCTATTCTACCGGTGGTACCGAAACCTTTATTCGCGACCTGGGCGTTGATGTGATCGCTGTAGAGGACGTAACCAGCTACCCCTCTATCTTAGGCGGCAGGGTAAAAACCCTCCACCCAAAGGTATTCGGCGGTATCCTGAACAGACAGGACAACCCCGGAGACGTCACTGAAATGCAACAATATGAAATCCCGCAACTGGATATCGTTATCGTTGACCTTTACCCTTTTGAAAAAACCGTTGCCAGTGGTGCAGCAGAGCAGGACATCATTGAAAAAATTGATATCGGTGGAATTTCCCTGATCCGGGCAGCCGCCAAGAACTTCAAGGATGTATGGTGCGTTTCATCCATGGACCAGTACGCCGAAGTACTGGAGATCCTAAATGAAGGAGACGGAGCCACTACCCTGAAAGATCGCAAGCGCTTTGCGGCAAAAGCTTTTAATGTTTCTTCGCATTACGACACTGCCATTTTTAATTATTTTAACCAGGATGGTAAGGAGACCGTCTTTAAGGTAAGTGAGCAACAGGGACAGGAACTTCGCTATGGAGAAAACCCCCATCAAAAAGGGTATTTCTATGGCGACCTGGAAGAAATGTTTGATAAACTGCATGGAAAAGAGCTCTCCTACAACAACCTCCTGGATGTGGATGCCGCAGTAAACCTGATTGGAGAATTCCGCAATGACGATCCGACTTTCGCCATTTTAAAACACAATAATGCCTGTGGTATTGCCACCCGACCAACGGTAAAAGAAGCTTACCTGGACGCCCTTGCCGGAGACCCTGTATCTGCCTTTGGAGGCATCCTCATATCCAATACCGACATCGACGAAGCTACCGCAGAAGAAATACACAAGCTTTTCTGTGAAGTGGTTATTGCTCCCGCATATACAGAGAAGGCTCTGGAAATCCTTAAAGGGAAAAAGAACAGGATCATTCTTGTTCAAAAAGAAACCACCCTTCCGCAGCAAACAGTAAGAACCTGTCTTAACGGTGTATTGGTTCAGGACAAAGATCTGAAGACCGACACCCTGGAAGACCTGGACTATGTGACCGGGAACAAGCCCAATGCAGCAGAGCTGGAAGACCTCCTATTTGCTTCCAAGATCTGTAAGCACACGAAATCCAATACCATTGTACTGGCCAAGAACAAACAGCTCTGTGCCAGTGGTACAGGACAAACCAGCCGGGTGGATGCGCTAAGACAAGCTATTGAAAAAGCAGAATCGTTCAAATTTGACCTTAACGGAGCCGCTATGGCCAGTGATGCTTTCTTCCCTTTCCCCGATTGCGTGGAGATCGCAGATAAGGCCGGAATTACTACAGTGATCCAACCCGGAGGTTCCATTAAGGACCAATTAAGTGTGGATTACTGCAATGAAAATAATATGGCCATGGTATTTACCGGAACCCGTCATTTTAAACATTAATTTATTACATTTGGAAGATTAGATTTTATCCAAATTAATACCAAATTTTACCCATGGGATTTTTTGACTTCCTGACCGAAGAAATTGCTATAGATCTGGGTACTGCCAATACCCTGATCATCCACAACGATAAAGTGGTGGTAGACAGCCCTTCCATTGTTGCCCGGGACCGTATTTCCGGAAAAATTATTGCCGTAGGAAAAGAGGCGAACATGATGCAGGGGAAAACCCATGAGAACATCAAGACCATCCGTCCACTCAAAGACGGAGTGATCGCAGACTTTGATGCCTCCGAAAAGATGATCAACATGTTCATCAAAGGCATTCCTGCTCTGAAGAAGAAATTCCTTCAACCCACCCTCAGAATGGTTATCTGCATCCCTTCAGGGATCACAGAGGTAGAGATGAGAGCGGTTAAGGAATCGGCAGAACGCGTAAACGGAAAAGAAGTCTACCTGATTCATGAACCTATGGCAGCTGCTATTGGTATCGGTCTGGACATCATGCAGCCCAAAGGAAATATGATCGTAGATATAGGTGGGGGAACCACCGAGATCGCGGTGATCGCCCTGGGGGGTATTGTTTGTGATAAATCAGTGAAGATCGCAGGAGATGTTTTCACCAATGATATCATCTACTACATGCGTACCCAGCACAACCTTTACGTTGGGGAAACCACTGCCGAGAATATCAAGATCGCTATTGGAGCGGCAACAGAAGACCTGGAGGTTCCGCCGGAGGAAATGAG
The DNA here is from genome assembly GCF_020166515.1 of Robertkochia flava. Lineage (GTDB taxonomy): Bacteria > Bacteroidota > Bacteroidia > Flavobacteriales > Flavobacteriaceae > Robertkochia > Robertkochia flava. The sequence goes on from NZ_JAINZT010000009.1 coordinate 128,601, forward strand.
CGTACAGGGACGTGACCTGCTTACCGGAAAACCGAAACAGGTACAGATCTCCTACCGGGAGATCGCTAAGGCCCTTGACAAATCCATCCTGCGAATTGAAGATGCCGTTATGGAAACCCTGTCTCAAACCCCACCGGAACTGGCTGCCGATATCTACAACACAGGTATCTATCTCGCTGGTGGAGGTTCTATGCTCAGAGGATTGGATAAACGTATCTCCCAAAAGACCGATCTCCCCGTTTATATCGCTGAAGACCCGTTAAGGGCTGTGGTAAGAGGAACCGGGATCGCTCTTAAGAACCTTGAAAAATACAAACCCATACTTATCAAATAGGAGAAGGCTGAAACATGCAACAGATCATCAATTTCTTAATAAGGAACAAAACCTTTATTACATACTTGGTGCTTCTGTCTGTTGCCTTGGGACTCACTTTTAATGCCCATTCCTATCACAATACCAAATTTGTAAACTCGGCCAATTGGATCACCGGCGGAGTATACAACCTTTCAGACGGGGTCTCAGATTATTTCCACTTGCGGGAATACAACCAGCAACTGGTAGAAGAGAATCTGAGACTCCGCTCTCTGTTGGTGAATCAACCTGAAATAATTACCTCCGGAGACTCCCTCTTCCCTGCAGACAGCCTGTTGCGAAACTACAGGATCTATCCGGCCACTGTGGTCAAAAACTCCTACTCCAAGGAACGCAACTACCTGCTCATAGACCAGGGGAAGGATAACAATATAGGGCAGGATATGGGTGTAATAAGCAGTCATGGCCTGGTAGGTATTGTCGAGAACACCTCTTCCGGATACGCCACGGTGCAGTCCGTTTTAAACACCCTTTCAGAGATCAATGCCAGCGTAAAACACACGAATAACTTCGGCTCCCTGCAGTGGGATGGAAAGACCCTTAACGTGGTTCAACTCGTCGATATTCTTCGGGCGGCCCCTATTAAAGCCGGAGACACCATTATTACCGGGGGAATGTCCAGTATTTTCCCTAAAGGGATCCCTATCGGAAAGATCAGGGATTTTGAACTGGATGTTTCTGAGAACTACTATATCATCAATGTGGAGCTTTTTAATGACATGGCCACCCTTGACCATGTTTATGTCATAGAAAACCTCGACCGGGAAGAGATCCTGGAACTGGAAAAACAAACTGATGAATAACAGCGGCCTCACAAATACCATCTTATTTATCTTTCTGGTACTGATTCAGGTTACCCTGTTCAATCATATCAACTTCCTGGGATACATCAACCCATACATATACATTTTATTCCTGGTGTATTACCCTTATGACAGGGAAAACACCATCCCGTTTATCTTTTTATCTTTTTTACTGGGGCTGAGCATTGACATTTTCAGTGACAGCGGAGGGGTACATGCTGCGGCAACCCTGACGGCAGCTTTCCTGAGACCGGTGATGATGCGCTGGGCTTTCGGAGTAAGCTATGACTACCAGACCATCAAAATAAGCAAGACCACTTACGGTCAGCGAATTAACTATCTGTCGCTATTAATTTTAACACATCATTTAGTGCTTTTCAGCCTCGAGATATTTAGTTTTGCCCACTTGGTCATTATTGTGAAAAAAACTATTTTCTCAGCAATTTTCACGCTTGTTTTGAGTTTGATCTTCATATCGCTGTTCAGTAAAAAGAAAACATGAAGAAACTACTGCTATCATCCATTATCCTGATTACCGCCATTATTTTTTTGGGGCGGCTTTCGTATTTACAACTTCTTGACAGCAGTAATCAGAATCCACTGGAAGATACTGCCATCAAGGCTGAATACGACTACCCGGAACGGGGCCATATCTATGACCGCCACGGAGAATTGCTGGTGGCCAACCAGCCCTCTTATGACGTCATGGTGATTCCCAGGGATGTAAAACCACTCGATACCCTGGAGTTCTGCAATTTACTGCGAATTACAGAGGAAGACTTTAAAAGGAAATTCAAAAAGGCCCATACGTATTCCCCACGACTCCCTTCGGTATTTGTCCCTCAACTTTCCAAGAAAGAGTATGCCAGGTTGCAGGAAAAAATGAGAAAATACGAAGGCTTCTACATTCAGAAGCGTTCCCTGCGCCATTACCAGACCGACGTAGGTGCAAATTTCCTGGGCTATATCAGTGAGGTTAACGAGCGTGATCTGCAGAGAAACCCTTACTATCAGTCCGGGGAGCTCATAGGCCGCCAGGGGGTGGAACAGCAATACGAGGAAGTCCTCAGAGGCCAGAAAGGGGTGAAATTTATCCAGAAAGACCGGTTTAACAGGGTGATAGGCCCGTATAAGGAAGGTATTTTCGACACCCTTCCGGTTCAGGGCAAAGACATCTACCTCACCATAGACCAGGACCTGCAGGAATACGGGGAAAGGCTCATGCAAAACAAAAGAGGCGGTATTGTTGCTTTGGAGCCGGATTCGGGAGAGATCCTGGCCCTGATCTCTGCACCCACCTACGACCCCGCCCTGCTGGTAGGAAGGGAAAGGTCTGAAAATTACACACGCCTGTACTACGATTCCATTGCGAAACCCCTATACGACCGCGGCCTCATTGCACAATACCCGCCCGGATCTCCTTTTAAAACTCTGAACGCCCTTATCGGACTTCAGGAAGGAGTTATAGACGAGAATACCACATTTACCTGCTATCACGGCTACCGCTATGGCCGGAATTCCTTTATGGGGTGTCACTGTAACAGCGGGGCGCGAAACAACCTGAACAGGGGGATCTACGAATCCTGTAATGCCTATTTCGCAAATGTATACCGGAGGATCATTGAAAAATATCCGGACGCAGAAGAAGGTATGGCAAAATGGGAAAATCATGTTCGCAGTTTCGGGCTCGGAAGCTACCTCGGTTACGACCTCCCTAACGGGAAACCCGGAAAAGTACCTTCTCCGGAACTATACGACAGGTATTATGGGGAAAACCGGTGGTTTGCCACCAACACCCTGTCGAATGCGATTGGACAGGGAGAAGTGCTTACTACGCCAATACAGCTGGCCAATCTAACCGCTATTATTGCCAACAGGGGGTACTACTATACGCCTCATATTATCAAGAATATAGAGAATGACACCATAGATCAGTCCAAATACAAGACAAAACATTATACCACCATCGACGCCGAACACTATGAACCGGTGATCGAAGGGATGAACGATGTGTACAACAAGGGTACGGCCAAGTGGATCAAAATTCCAGGCATTGAGATCGCAGGAAAAACCGGAACGGCCGAGAACTTCACAAAGATCGACAGTGTAAGGGTGCAGCTTACCGACCACTCTATTTTTGTAGCCTTCGCTCCTGTAGACAACCCAAAGATCGCCATGGCGGTATTTGTGGAGAACGGGTACTGGGGAAGTCGGTGGGCAGGAAGAATTGCAGGGTTGATGATCGAAAAATACCTTAAGGGGGAAGTGGAAAGCGAACGCATGGAACAATTTGTACTCGAAGGCAGCCTTGAGGAAGAATACGAGAAACCTCTTAGCGGAAAGCCTTTCAGTATTAATGACGGCTCTAAAATGATGTATCCTCCCGGATATGGCCCTTATAAACCCAAAACGGGTACAGCATCAAAATCAATAGTACCCAAAACGACAGAACCCAAGTCAACAGAACCTAAATCTACGGAATGAGCAGAAAATTAGACTGGATAAGCATTATCATATACCTCATTCTGGTGGCTATGGGATGGATCAACATCTATTCTGCCACCTATAGCGGAGACGGTGGCTCCATCTTCGATCTCGATACCCTGTACGGGAAGCAGATGCTTTTTATCGGGGTAAGCCTTGCGCTCGCAGTAATTCTGGTATCTATCGAAGCTAAGTTCTACGAGCGATTTGCAGGAGTGATCTACCTGATGTCTATTCTTTCCCTGCTCGGGCTATTCGTGTTCGGAAAGAACGTTAACGGGGCTACCTCCTGGTATGCCATTGGAGGCATGACCCTGCAGCCTTCCGAGTTCGCAAAGGCTGCCACAGCACTAGCCCTGGCCAAATACCTGAGTGACATACAAACCAATATTACCGACACAAAAGACCTGCTAAAGGCTATCGGGATCATGATCCTTCCGGCCCTGCTCATCATTCCCCAGCCCGATCCCGGGAGCGCACTGGTTTATGCCTCACTGTTCTTTGTCCTGCACCGGGAAGGTGTTTCCCCCCTCTACCTTTATCTTGGGTTCTTCGGGGTGGTTCTATTCGCATTAACGCTTATCTATGGGCCTGTATGGATCATACTCGGGATGAGCACACTGCTTGGATTCTTGTATTATTTCATGAACCGAAAGAAAAAAAGACTTAAACTCATCACCCTTGTCACCATCGTTGTGGTTACCGGACTCATGTCATTTTCGGTCGATTTTATTTTCGAAAACATCTTTGAACAGCGCCACCGCGACCGATTCAGTCTGTGGCTCCGCCTGGAAGACGACCCGACCAAACTCGAAGAGATCAGAAAGACCATAGGCTACAATACCTATCAAAGTGAAGCGGCGATCGGTTCCGGCGGACTCCATGGGAAAGGCTTCCTGGAAGGCACCCGAACCAAGGGCGACTTCGTACCCGAACAGCATACGGACTATATTTTCAGTACTGTCGGGGAAGAATGGGGTTTCATAGGTTCGGCGGCAGTGGTCATGTTATTTTCCCTGCTTATCCTCCGACTCATTTACCTGGCTGAACGTCAAAAAACATCCTTCAGCCGAATGTATGGCTATGGGGTGGCCTCCATACTTTTCTTCCATTTTGCCATCAATATCGGCATGGTAATCGGATTGCTGCCTACTATTGGGATCCCACTTCCGTTCTTTAGTTACGGGGGTTCCGGATTGCTCGGCTTCACCCTGTTGCTGTTCATCTTCCTCAAACTGGACGCTAACAGGATCAACGAATGGCTGTGATCTGCTTTTAAGAAGTACACACACTTCTACCTAAGATTAACTTACCAGCCCTCCTGATCAATTCAGAAGTTGATCTAAAGACCTACATCACACAGCCAAGTATCCGCAGACAAAAAGAAATATGATGCTTTTGCATCCTTTAACAACTGCCAAAAAAGAAATAGAGCTACAACTGCACCATCACGCATTTATCACCCTGTGTTTATTGCATAAAAAACCCTGTGATCAAAAGATCACAGGGTTGTATCATTTTATTTCCTTGTTACCTGCTGTGCAGAATCAATTCTTTACATCCGCCAGTTTCCCTTGTTTGATACTGTTCAGTTTAATATCCTGAAGCACATTGATGGCTTCCTCCATATAAACATCTCCGGCAAGATCTTCATACCAGCGCTCGCGCTTTTGCTTGTATGTAGAATCCTTGTCCATGATAGGCAATTCATATGGCAATGGCTGGAATTTAAGACCGGTTTCATACTTGGCAATAACATTGTATTTCTTGGCTACGGCCTCGTCCTGCTCTACATCGGCCTCATAAGCGGCCAGATTTAAAGGGATCTCCTTCTCTTCCCTGCGCTCTTTGATCCATTTGGCATTCTCATCGATAAGCTTAAGCTGCTCGTTGTTGGCCATTCTTTCCTTAGACTTCTCAATTGTGGCTTCAAAATCTATAGAGCTCTCCCATTTCTTATAAGGTACTGCATCGATCTTATCCCAGGGAAGCGGATTTTTCTGATCTCTTTCTCCTATCGGGCTATAACTGTATTTATCCGGAACAACAACGTCGCTCTTTACCCCTTCAAGCTGGGTGGATCCTCCATTGATCCTGTAGAACTTCTGAGTGGTCAGTTTTAAGGCTCCCACATCTCCGAATTCCTGATTCCCTCTTAAGAACTGGTTCAGGTCGATCAGGTTTTGAACCGTACCCTTTCCATAGGTTTGCTTACTACCAATAATGATAGCTCTTTCATAGTCCTGCATGGCAGCAGCAAGAATTTCTGAAGCCGAAGCCGACAATTCGTTTACCAGGATCACCAGCGGACCTTCCCACTGGATCCGGTCATCTTCATCAGCCAGTACTTCCTTACCTCTTCCGGTAGAGCGTACCTGTACCACGGGACCTTCTTTTATGAACAATCCTGCGATATCCACCACGGTTTTTAAGGATCCTCCACCGTTATTTCTAAGATCCATTACAAGCCCTTCAGCGCCACTTTCCTTGAGCCTTTCAATTTCCAAAGCCACATCGGTTGCAGCGTTTCTTTCTTCGTAATCCTGGAAATCGATATAAAACTTCGGCAGATTGATCAGACCATACGTATGACCATTGCGCTCAATAATGGTTGATTTGGCATAGGTTTCCTCGATCTCTACCACATCTCGGGTAATGGAAACCACCTCAATGGTTCCGTCTACCCTTCTCAAGGTTAAGCGAACTTCAGAACCTTTAGGGCCTTTGATCAGCTTTACTGCATCATCCAGACGCATCCCCACAATGCTCACCGGAGTTTCATTGCCCTGGGCCACCTTGGTGATCACATCTCCCACTTCTAACTTTTCTCCTCTCCAGGCAGGACCGCCTGAGATCACTTCCACCACTCGGATATTATCACTTCGTTTTTCAAGCCTGGCCCCGATCCCTTCAAACTTACCAGACATACTCATATCAAACCGGTCTTTATCTTCCGGAGCAAAGTAGTATGTATGGGGGTCAAATTCTTCCACCACCGAATTCAGGAACAACTCGAACCAATCTCTTCTTTCCAGATCGTCATAAATATCAAAATTTTCAGAAAAGGTCTCCCCAATACTTTCCCTTGCGTTCTTTTCAAGCTCGGCAATATCGTAAGAAGCATTGGTTTCTTCCTTCTCCTTCTTCGCGGATACTACCCGCTCGAGGCTGTATAATTTAAGTTGTTTCTTCCACCTGTCCCAGAGCTCGTCACGACTTGCCACATAGTCCAGGTTATCATAATCCACGCTTATGGTTTCATCGGCAGAATAATCAAATGGTTCCTCCAATACTTTCTTGTACATCACATTGGCCTCATCCATACGCTTGATGATACGCTCATGGGTAAGGTTAAAAAATGTAAGGTCAGAGGTTTTCAACTGGTCGTCAATAGCGTTTCTGTAAGATTCAAATTCCTCGATATCCTCCTGAAGAAAAAATCGTTTCATGGGATCCAACGCTTCGATATACCGGTCGAATACCCGGGATGAAAAATCGTCATCCAGATCCTGCGGATTGTAATGCCCCTTCTCAAGGACATAAGTAATAAGATCGATCAGCAGCTTATCCTTATCCGGATTATCAAAGGTTTTATTGGTAAAACTGCAGGATGCGGCAGAGATGAGCATCGCTGCCAAAAAATAAACAAACTTCCTTTTCATAGATTTCGTTTTTGACCCGCATACAGCGGGGGAGGTTTTATTCGGAAACGGTAAGGTTCCCTGGTAATTCTTTCAATTTCATAGTTCCACGCCAAAAAGTCCGCTACCGGAGGTCTCAGATTGGACTTGAGAACATCTAAAATAAGGAAAAAATCATGCCATACCTTTCCGGCGCTTCTAATTTTTTGTTAAATGCCCCGGGGCGAATGCATAAGGCATAAAATCCTTAATTTAGCACCTTAATTACGGATAAAGCAATGAAGAAGAAACCACTGATACTGGTAACCAACGACGATGGCATAACTGCTCCAGGATTACGTACCCTGATCAGGATCATGAAAAAGATCGGGGAGGTAGTGGTAGTGGCACCCGACAAGCCGCAAAGTGCCATGGGGCATGCCATTACGGTAAATTCAACCCTCTACTGCACCCCTTACAACACCGGAGAAACCCACAAGGAATTCAGTTGCAGTGGCACTCCGGCAGACTGCGTGAAGCTTGCCGTTCGCGAGATCCTACCACGAACACCCGACATCTGTGTAAGCGGCATCAACCATGGCTCGAACTCATCCATCAATGTCATCTATTCCGGAACCATGAGTGCAGCCGTTGAAGCCGGTATCGAAGGTATTCCCGCCATCGGGTTTTCCCTCTGCGATTATTCCTGGGACGCCAATTTTGAGCCCGTGGAATCCCTTGTGGAAACCATCACCAGGGAAGCCCTGGCCAATGGTATACCAAAAGGGGTGGTTTTAAACGTAAATTTCCCGGATCTGCCAGACTCAGGCATTAAAGGCATCAAGGTATGCCGACAGGCTAAAGCCAACTGGGTTGAGGAGTTCGATAAACGCACCAATCCCATGGGCAAAGATTATTACTGGCTTACCGGTAAGTTTGTCAACCTTGACAAAGGAGAGGATACAGACGAATGGGCTTTGGAACACGGCTATGCCTCTGTTGTCCCGGTACAGTTTGACCTCACGGCCCATCATAGCATACAAGACCTAAACACATGGAACCTCAATGATTAAGAAAGAAATTGCCACCGGAATAGCAGTTGGCCTCATTGCCAACGCTATCGGAATCATACTTTACCTGCTTTTGTTCTCTGAACTTGGTGTTGAAGAAAGCCTTAAAGCTGCCCGGCAGCAAGGACACCTGGGTAGCCTGGTTGCCCTTGGGGCCTTGTTAAATATGGCCGCATTTTTCGGCTTCCTGAAATTAAAACGAGACCATAGGGCCAAAGGGGTCCTGATTGCCACCTTGTTCAGTGCATTTATCATCCTTTTGCTTAAAATCTTTTAACCCGAAGTCCAATGAAATACTACCTCATAGCAGGTGAAGCCTCCGGAGACCTTCATGGTTCCAACCTGATCAAAGCACTCGCAAAGACCGACCCGGACGCCAACTTCAGGTGCTGGGGCGGAGACCTTATGCAGGCCGCAGGGGCCACCCTGGTAAGGCATTATAAGGAGCAGTCGTTCATGGGATTTTTTGAGGTACTAAAAAACCTGCCTGCTATCTTCAGGAACATCACCAGCTGCAAGGAAGATATCGAAGCCTACAAGCCCGATGTTATTATATTTATTGACTACTCCGGATTTAACCTCCGTATAGCGAAATGGGCAAAAGAAAATAGCTTCAGGACCTTTTATTATGTTTCTCCGCAGGTATGGGCCTCCCGGGAGGGAAGGATCAAGGCTATAAAACGAGATATCGATGAAATGTTCGTCATTCTGCCGTTTGAAAAGGAATTTTACGAGAAGAAACATCAGTTTCCTGTAAACTTTACAGGACACCCGCTACTGGATGCCCTGGACCAGCAAAAGAGAACCCAGCCCGATGCATTCCGAAAAGAGTTTAACCTGGATGAACGAGAGATCATTGCCTTATTGCCCGGTAGCCGGAAACAGGAGATCACTAATATGCTGGAGGTCATGCTAAAGGTGGCCGCGGGATACAAACAGTACCAGTTTGTGATCGCAGGAGCTCCAAGCCAGGATTTCGACTTCTATCGTCAATTTATTGGTTCCAGTCATGTTTCCTTTATTCCCGGGAGAACATACGACCTCTTGCACGCTTCAAAAGCGGCCCTGGTAACCAGTGGAACAGCTACCCTGGAAACCGCCTTACTTAAAATTCCCCAGGTGGTTTGCTATAAGGCCAACTGGATCAGTTACCAGATCGCTAAAAGGATCATTACCCTGAAATTCATTTCCCTTGTTAACCTGATCATGGACAGGGAGGTGGTTACCGAACTCATTCAGGACGATTTTAACGAAAAACGCCTGAAGGAAGAACTTGACCATATCCTGGATCCGGAAGTGCGTTCGCGAATCCTTTCAGATTACGAAGAACTGGAACAAAAACTGGGTGGAAAAGGTGCCAGTGAAAAGGCGGCCAAACTCATTTATGAAAAAATTTCATAATTTTCGACAAGTCCCGATACTATGAAAACGCCTTATTTATACCTTTTACTTACCCTCGTGCTAACATCCTGCGGAGGATCCAGGAAGACTGCAAAATCAGTCACACCTACAAGGATACACATCTCGGCAAATACGCCTGCAGAAACTCCTGAGGCTAACGTACCGGATACCACCGCCGTTGAAACTGAGGAGATGCCTGAGTTCTCCCCCATTGTAAAAGAGGTTATTCGTGCCGCAATGTCTTACCACGGTACCCGATATAAATACGGAGGTACCAACAGGAAGGGTATGGACTGCTCCGGACTTATTTATACCAGCTTTGAAACCGTAGACATTTCCTTACAACGTACATCTTCTGCTATGGCAACCCAGGGAATGCAAATCCCCCTGGAGGAAGTAAAGCAAGGTGACCTGCTCTTTTTCACCACCGGCAGAAATTCTTCCAGGATCAATCATGTAGGCCTGGTGGTAGAAGTGGAAGAAGGGGAAATTCAATTTATACATTCCACCAGCTCCAGGGGTGTTCTGGTTTCCTCTCTAAGAGAAGGGTACTGGAACCATGCCTTCCATCACGCCAGAAGAATTTTATAGATTATTTTCTATATTTTTCAGTAACTTTAATTATGAGGTTACTGAATATTGCCATTTTAAAACTCCTTACATACCTGATCCCCGGTATCCTTCTCGGGTTTTATTTTCCGGAGGCTATCCCCTTACCGGTCCTTTCCTTCTTATGGTGTATAAGTACTTTTTCCCTTCTGCTTGCTCTGGGAGGAAATAATAGGATATTCTTTGAACTGCACACACTGTCCTTCTTTTTACTCCTGGGATATACGGCCACAACATCCTTCAGTTCAAAAACAAAACCGCACCGACATCAAGAGAGTTCACCTGTCATAGCGGTGAATTTTACAGTTGCGGAAGTTCTTAAAACTACGGACTATTACAACCGTTTCCTTGTAAAGATTCGTTTCGCCGGGTCCCCCAAATCAACGGAAATTGCCATTGCGCGCCTTCCTGCAGCCGACCCGTTTTGCACTCCCCTCTACCCGGGTTTTGGTTACCGGGCCCTGGCCGAGATCAGACCAGTTCTACCCCGTGCCACCCCGGAAAGTTTTAATTACCGCGCTTATCTGAACAAACAGGGAATTGCCCATATTGTAAATATTCATCCGAGAACCATCCAGATCACCAATAGCAAAGGCAATTGGAGAACCTTCTTTTTCCGGATAAGAGAAAAGATCTCGCTCAATCTCCAGGCTTCAGGGATGAGTGCATTCGCTGGCGGGGTTTTAAAAGCCCTGGTGCTGGGAAACCGGGATCTCCTGGATGAAGGGCTGATGAATCAACTAAGGGACTCGGGAGGAGCCCACCTGGTAGCCCTTTCAGGCTTACACATCGGGATCTTCACTACGGTAATAGGATTCTTTTTATGGCCTCTAAGGTGGTTACCTTCTGGTAAGCGATTACACCTGTTTTTTCTGCTCACCTTCCTTACCGCATATGTACTTTTAACCGGCGCTCCTCCTTCGGTGGTCAGGGCTGCCGTCATGTTCGGATTTCTTTCGGCAGGAATGTTGCTTCAACAGCGGCAGAGCGCCATCAACACCCTCATCTTATCCGCATTCGTCCTATTGCTTTTTCGTCCGCTCTACCTATTTGACCCGGGTTTTCAGCTCAGCTACCTTGCAGTATCCGGAATACTCGTTACAAGTCCTTTATTATCTAAGTTCAGAAGCCCTGGAAACCGCCTTTTGAAATTCTTTTGGGCACTTACCGGGGTTAGCCTGGCCGCCCAGTTGTTTACAGCACCCCTGGCTGTATTCTACTTTAACCAATTTCCGGGCACATTCCTGATCACCAACCTGCTACTTACCCCCATTATCAGTTTTATCTTAATATGCGGTTACGTCCTACTTGCCATCTCCATCATTTTACCCCCTCCAGGTTTTATGGTAACCCTGGCCCAATTCGGCACCACGGTTTTGGAGCGTACTGCAGATCTCATCCCGGCCGATATGTTTTTACTTAAAGCAGTTACCCTTCCCAACACCTTTACCCTTGTATCCATTTACATTTTCATTTGCATTCTTGTGGCATCCTTTTACCGCCGAAGCTTTGTCCCCGGACTTCCTCTTGCCATACTCATCATACAGGGTGCTGTTATCGTTTCGGGCGAGCCGGTATCCGAAAAAACACTGGTGATTACCCACAACTACCGTCAAAGTATAGTCCGGATCTCCTCCGGAACGCAACTCACATATAATAATTACACCCGGAAACCAGATAAAGTCACCACTCCCCAGGACCACCGCAACACCCCCCGGAAACACCCTCCGTTCTTTTTAACGGCAGCCGGCAGGGACCTTATTGTTGTAGAAGGTAAGGGCGATTATATACCTGACATGGATTCCCGACCTGCCCTCTTACTGATCAACTCTGCACAGGTAAATCTGGAGCGTCTCACCGCCCGCTTAGATCCTGAGATCGTTATTGCCGACGGCAGTAACTACCCTTCCCTGGTAGCTGTATGGGCCGCAACATGCCGGAAAAAAAATATCCCTTTCCACTACACCGGTGAAAAGGGATATTATATGTTAAAACCGCAATCGACTGATTAGTGGATGCCGTGCATTTTCTTTTTCAGGATAGGGGTAATAAGCAACATCACTACCGCAGCACCCATTGGGATCAGGGTAAAGATCATGAAGAAGGTAGATAAACCGTACTCTTCAGAGATCTGATCGATATAGCTTCCTGTAAACCCTCCCAGGGTATTGGCGATGAAGTTGGCGATAAACCAGATACCAAACATCAATCCTACCAGCTTGGGAGCAGCAAGTTTACTCACATAGGACAGTCCCACCGGCGATACACAAAGTTCTCCAAGGGTATGGAAAAGGTAAGCCAGGATCAACCAGATCATGCTTACCGCCGCCGTCTCGGCACCTTGGGGAATATTAGACGCTCCGTAAGCGAGGAAAGCAAATCCCACACCTACCAGGAACAACCCGATCGCGAACTTTACAGGACCGGATGGATTCACCACATTCTGCCACAGTTTTGAAAACAGCGGTGCAAAAAGGATGATAAACAAGGAGTTCAAAACAGAGAACCAGGAAGCCGGAACTTCGGGTGCATCATCCTGGAATTGTCTGCCCAGCATCCAGAGCACGATCCCCCAGATGATCACAAAACTGGTAGCGAGAAGAATGTTGGAGAGCGAGTATTTTTTAAAGGTTTGTTAAAAAAGTAAGGCCAGTACCCAGGTAATAATACCCATAGGAATAATGGCGATCAGGGAATTGACGATCTTGAAAGTCATCCCGGCATTTCCTTCCAGCACCCTGTTGGTATAATTATTTGCAAAAATGGTCATGGAACCACCGGCCTGCTCAAAGGCCCACCAGAAGAACACGGTGAACAAAGCAAAAACGGCAATTACGATACCCCTGTCGCGGTAAACGTGTTCCGGGTGCTCAGCCTCCTCTTCAGAAACATCACCAACCATGGCCACATCTCCTTTCACGGGCTTAAGTCCTATATTTCCAAATATGCCCTGTGCATACCAGAACTGCAGCATCCCGAAAAACATAAAGATCCCGGCCAGTCCGAAACCGTAATGCCATCCGACCTGCTCCCCGATATAACCGCACAAGAGAATCCCCAGGAAGGCCCCGGCATTAATACCCATGTAAAACACAGTATATCCGGCATCTTTCTCTTTCCCCTGGGTCTTATACAATTGTCCTACAATGGATGAAATATTCGGCTTGAATAATCCGTTACCGATGATCAGCAGGGCCAGTCCGAGGTAAAAGAAGATCCCGGTAACCCCTTCAAGGGCCATAGATGCGTGACCAAGCGTCATGATCAGTGCTCCCAGGGCCACGGCTTTTCGATAGCCAAGTAATTTATCGGCTATCAATCCACCCAGAATCGGAGTCAGGTACACCAGTCCGGTATAAACACCGTAAAGCTTAAGCGCATCGGCATTGCTCCATTCCCAGCCTCCGTCGAGTAAGGCCGATGTCAAAAATAGCACCAGTAAAGCGCGCATACCATAATAGGAGAAACGCTCCCACATTTCGGTAAAGAACAGCACGAACAAGCCCGAAGGATGCCCTAGTACCGTACGCTGATTCGTTTCAGAACCGCCGTATTTAAATTCCATATAGTTGTAGTTTAGAGTTAGTCTATTATTTGTTTCTCCGCCTGCTGTGCATGAATCCTGTCTCCAAGGTTTTCGTCAATGAAGTTAGTCATTTTTGTATAAAGCTGCAGCCTGGTTTTTCCCCCGTATATTCCATGGTTTTTATCCGGATAGATGGCCCAGTCAAATTGCTTATTTGCCTGTACCAGGGCCTCCACCATTCGCATGGTATTCTGTACATGTACGTTGTCATCTGCAGAGCCGTGAATCAAGAGGTAATCGCCCTTAAGGTTATCCACATAATTGATAGGAGAATTATCGTCGTATCCGGAAGCATTTTCCTGAGGGGTTCGCATGTAGCGCTCGGTATAGATGGTATCGTAGAATCTCCAGCTGGTAACCGGAGCTACAGCAATGGCCATTTTAAACACATCGTTCCCTTTAAGAATGGCATTCGAGCTCATAAACCCTCCGAAGCTCCATCCCCAGATCCCGATCCTTTCGGCATCGATATAAGAAAGTGCTCCCAGTTTCCTGGCCGCCTCGATCTGGTCTTCCACCTCGTATTTTCCAAGCTCCTTGTAGGTCACCTTTTTAAAATCGGCTCCTTTGAATCCGGTTCCTCTGCCGTCAATACACACGACTACATAGCCCTTCTGGGCAAGCATCTGGTACCAGTAATCATTAGCCGCATGCCAGCGGTTAGCCACCATCTGGGACCCCGGACCTGAATACTGGTACATCAGCATCGGATATTCCCGGGCAGGATCAAAATCGGCAGGCTTGATCATCCACATATTGAGGTCGTTTCCGTTTACTTCAATGGTGGAAAATTCCTTTTCTGACATCTCATAAGCCTCCAGATCGTTTTCTAACTGTTCGTTATTCACGATCTCCTTGATCACCTCTCCCGTTTTTGCCGTATTCAGGGTGTAGCGATACGGAGTGGTTGCGCTGGAAAAAGTATTGATGTAATAGGTGAAATCAGCACTGAAGGTAGCGTGGTGGGTTCCCGCTTCAGAAGACAAGCGCTTTTTCCCTTTTCCATTCAGGCGAATACTGTAGATATCCCGGTTAACAGAACCATTTTCAACCGATTGGTAAAAAATTCGCTTCGTCTCCGGATCGTAACCATAGTAATCCGTAACCTCCCAGGGACCACTGGTTACCTGGGTTTTCTGCTTCCCGTTCTTATCGTAATAGTAAATATGGTTAAACCCGTCGCGCTCACTGGTCCAGATAAAGCTGTTATCCTCCAGAAAGGTCAGGTTATCGGTAACATCCACATAGGCATCGTCTGTCTCGTTCAATACCAGAGCAGTTTCATTTGATGCGTGGTTGTAAAAATAAAGTTTCAGGTCGTTCTGATGCCTGTTTACAGTTTGTACGCTTAGCACATCTTCATGAGAGGTCCAGGCTATCCTGGGAATATAATAAGCATCCGCAGGCGTAATATCCCGTGTTTCCTTTGCAGACAATTCATAGACATGCAAACTTACCTCTGAGTTATCTTCTCCTGCCTTGGGATATTTAAATACCTGCTGATCGGGATAAAGACTTTGGCCGAATACATCCATAGAGAACTCAGGAACCTCCCGCTCGTCGAAACGAATATATGCGATCTTCTCCCCGTCTTGACTCCAGTCGAAGGCCCGGACAAAAGAAAATTCTTCTTCATAAACCCAGTCTGTGACCCCATTTATGATCTCATTTTCCTTCCCGTCTGCAGTGACAGGGGTGGTGGTCCCGCTTTGGAGGTCCTTAATGTAAATATTGTTTTCAAAAACAAATGCCACTTTGGTTCCGTCCGGAGAAAAGGTGGGCTCCTGTATCTTATGCTCAGAAACAGGGGTAAGGGATTTATCGTTAAGGTCGTAGACGAAGTACACTCCAAGGGTAGATCTTCTGTATACCGACTCCATATCGGTGGCAAGCATCAGTTTATCTTCCCCCGCACTAAACTCATAGGAAGTAAAATAGGCGATCCCGTCAAGATCGGCAGAACTCACTATGGTTTCGATCTTTTCCAGGGTTTCGTAATCGTATTTATCCACCGAACTGCTTCGGGTTGCACGGTCAAAGTTAAGCACGGTATACTGCCTTCCATTATCCATGGAGTGCAGGGCATCCATGCCTTCTGTACTGAAAGCACCCCCCCATATTTCCTCTAAAGTAAACTTTTGATCCTGTGCAAAAACAAAGGTCGACAGACCTAAAAACAGCAAAAAGGTTAAGCTGATTTTTCTCATTAATTGAATTTTTATTTGAAAGCGCCCAAGTTTACTAAATTATTCCCATAAATCCCTGTAAATTTTGTTAAAGGTTAGGCCTGATAAGGGCTGCACATCATTAAACCGTGACCCCTTCAGAAGAAGTGTTAATTCTTATCTTTGCCTGAGAATATTGATCTGTTTCGAACATGAGTAAACCCGTTAAAGGATTTTCCAAACTCTCTAAAGAGGAAAAAATAACCTGGTTATCTGAACACTATTTTGCCGATAAGGAAAAAGGTGTCGACATCCTGAAAAAATACTGGAACCGAGATGAGCGTTTGCAGCAGTTGCACGACGAATTTATCGAAAACACCATCTCTAACTACTATCTGCCCCTGGGTATAGCGCCCAATTTCCTGATCAACAATAAGCTGTACACCATTCCCATGGCCATAGAAGAGAGCTCGGTGGTAGCTGCCGCCAGTCGCGCCGCCAAATTCTGGATGGACCGTGGCGGATTTCACGCCGAGGTGATCGCAACCGAAAAGATCGGACAGGTACATTTTATCTATACCGGAGACCCGCAGAAGTTACGGCAATTCTTCATCAGGATCAAACCCACTTTATTTTCATCCCTGGAAGACCTTACCGCTAATATGCGCAAACGAGGCGGTGGTATTACCGGAATAGAACTGGTTGACAAAACCCAGGCCCTGGAGCACTACTACCAGCTGCATTGCACCTTTGAAACACTGGATGCCATGGGAGCTAACTTTATCAACTCCTGCCTGGAACGACTGGCCGAGGTGCTACAGGAAGAAGCCGACGCATACTCCGATTTCTCAGACGACGAGAAAGACATACAGGTGGTTATGAGCATCCTCTCTAATTATGTACCCAACTGCCGGGTACGTGCCGAAGTTCGCTGCCCGATCAGCGAGCTGAACGAAGATCCGGAGCTCACCCCATCGAGTTTTGCTAAAAAATTCGTACAGGCCGTAGCCATCGCCAATGCAGAACCCTTCCGGGCGGTTACCCATAACAAAGGGATCATGAACGGTATCGATGCGGTAGTCCTGGCAACCGGTAACGATTTCAGAGCCGTGGAGGCCGGAATACATGCCTATGCGTCGAGAGACGGACAATACCGAAGCCTGAGCAAGGCAGAAATCAAAGAAGATGAATTTATCTTCAGTATAGAGATCCCCCTGGCCCTTGGAACGGTAGGCGGCCTTACCAACCTCCATCCCCTTGTAAAACTTTCCCTGGAGATCCTGGACTATCCGGGAGCTAAAGACCTGATGCAAATCGTGGCCGTTGCCGGCCTGGCACAGAACTTCGCTGCTGTGCGCTCCCTTATTACCACCGGTATCCAAAAGGGACACATGAAAATGCACCTGCTCAATATTCTCAACCAGTTGGAAGCATCAAAAGAGGAGAAAACGCATTTCACCTCCTACTTTAAAGATAAAGTGGTTACCCACCGCGATGTTACCAGGGCGGTTGAGGAATACCGCGCACAACAGGGATAAGATGGGGGAAGGAAAATCCACATACTACAGCCACGGAAAAGTGCTCCTCTCCGGGGAATATCTAATACTTGACGGAGCTACAGGCCTGGCCCTGCCAACCAAAAAGGGACAACGCCTGGAGGTAAGCACACGATCCGGTGGGATGCTTCATTTCACAAGCTATGAACCGAATGGAAAAGCCTGGTTTGAGACCAGCATCCACCTGGGAGCATTTTTAAACGAAGTAGGAACTGAAGCCATGGATCCGGAGCGAATCATCGCCGCCGGAGACAAAGGGCCTGTAACGGGCACTCTTTTAAAAATACTCCAGTCCATCCACACCCAAAACCCTTCCTTACTTGAGGACACGGGTGGGCTTTCACTAAGCTCCTTTCTGGAATTCGAAAGAGACTGGGGACTAGGGTCCTCTTCCACTTTCATCCACAACCTGGCGCTATGGAGTAAAACAGACCCATACCGCCTGCTGGCCGAGAGTTTAGGCGGCAGCGGGTACGACATTGCCTGTGCAGGCTCTGATGCACCCTTATTCTACAATCGCACAGCATCCAGACCCCTGGCAAACAAGGTTAACTTTAACCCAAATTTTAAGGAGCATCTGTACTTTATACACCTGAACAGGAAGCAGAACAGCAGGGAAGGTATCAGGCGTTACCGCAGCCTTAAACAACGTCCAGAACAGGAAATTCAAAAGGCAGGCAGCTTGAGCCGTGATTTTGCCACATCGCAAACCCTGGAGCTTTTCAGCAGCCTCATGGCAGAACACGAGGAACTTATCAGCAGCCTGCTCGGCATCCCTAGCGTTCAGGAGGAGCTTTTCCCGGATTTCGACGGTCAACTTAAGAGTCTTGGTGCCTGGGGCGGAGATTTTATCCTCGCTGCAACGCGAAACAACCCGGAACCCTACTTCAGATCAAAAGGATACCACACCATCATCCCCTTTGAAAAAATGATACTTTGAAACCAACACTATTTCAATAAAAAAGGCCTCCGCATGGAGGCCTTTTTATTTTGAATGATATGCTTTATTCCATTAATAAATGGTAGCTCTTTCGTCTTCGATCTCCGCATTCTCCTTAAGCGCATTGTATGCGGCAGAGAATACACGGTTTCTGTTCAGGGTCTTCTGAGTATTGGCGTATGTACTGTAGTTGTCAAGTGAGGGTGCAATATCCTTAGCCACCACCTCGATCTTATACACACCACCGTCACCTTCTATAAGACCGGAAACCTCACCTTCTCCCATACCAAGAGCAGTACCTACAACCATAGGTTCTCTTCCTGCCCCGGGAATCGTTGGAGTTTTCATGGTAAGTCCGTTGGCAGTCTTTACAGAAGCACCGTATGCCTTTGCCAGATCATCCATTGATTTTCCGGCGCTCTCTTCCATGATAATGGCAGCCTTCTTTTGTCTTTTAATGATAGGAGTAACTCGTGCTGCAGCGTCATTTACACTGGCCAGACCTGCTTTACGCTTGGCAGTAAGCTGGGCCACCACGTACCCTGAAGGCGTATCAAATCGTCTTACATCTCCCACTTCAGTATCCTCGTTAAAGGTCCACTGTACCAAAGAACGCTGATTTCCGATCCCGGGAATATTCTCATCCATGGCCTCCAGCCTGTTCACCGGTCTTACTACGTATTCAGAAGCTTTTGCCACTTCAGCAAAATCACCTTCTCCTGCAGCCATCTCAAATTTGGTAGTCTCTGTAAAGACATCGCTCAAGGTCTTTTCAGAAGGCTCAATCTTTCTGGAGATGGTAGCCAGCTGAACCGCATCGTATTTATCATCAATCTTGATCACGTGAAATCCAAAGTCTGTTTCCACCAGACCAACAGCACCAATCTCATTGTTGAAGATATAATCGTTAAATGGCTTCACCATTTGTCCTGGAGTGATATTGTCATAAGTTCCTCCACGGGTTGCAGATCCCGGATCTTCCGAGTGCTCCAGGGCTAGTGCTGCAAATTTTTCCGGATCAGCCTTTACTTCAGCAAGGAGTTCCTTTGCCTTGGCTTCTGCTTCTTCCTTGGTACGCGATTCCTTTGGCTGTGCCTGAGACCCGTCGAAAGAAACCAGGATGTGGCTTGCCTTTACAGATCCGTTGGCCTTTTTAGCCATCATACGGGAGATCTTGTAAGATCCGTTATCTTCATACGGTCCGTATACCGCTCCTTCCTCCAGAGCGAACAATTGGTCTGCATGGGAGGCAGAAAGGTTTTGCTTGGCTACGAAAAGGGTATCGTATTTTACATCAGAATATTCATTAACGAAAGCGGCAACATCTTCCACATTACCAAAACCAGGAAGGGTTTCCTTAGCTCCTACAGCCTCGTTAAATACCTCTCTGTCTGCAAGCAGTGCAGAAAGTTCGTCCTGGATATTCTGAATATCTTCCTCAGAGGCTTCCTCTGAGAAGAATACATAACGCACACTTCTGGAAGCTTCTTCTGTAAACTGCTCCTTGTGATCGTTGATATAATTTTTAATATCGCCTTCAGAAACCGTAATAGCAGAATCTGAAACCGCAGTGTAAGGCACTTTTACATAGGTGATATTTACCTTATCATTTTCGATATGGTAATTCAATTCTCCTTCCTTAAGGGTACTTCCCACGCCGGCTTTGATCAGGTTAAAATAAGAACCTTCTTCTGCAGCACGGATAAGCGCATCCTCCTGAGCCTGCCACTGCTGGTAAGCTCCCGGACTATTGGTTTTTAATTGATAAATGAAGTCGATGAATTTTTGCTCGTCAAAGACCCCTGCTTCATTCAAAAAGTTAGGATCGTTCGCGAAGGCCGGATTGGCTTTTACCACCTCAAGGATCTGTCCTTTTTCGATGCTGATACCCAGGTGTTCAAATTGCTGTGCCAGGATTCGGCTTCTTACCTCCTGGTTCCAAACCTGGTTTACTACCTGTACTGTAGTGGCACCAGCTCCGAATCTACGGGATGCGTTCTCTACCTTCAAGGCAAAATCTTCCCTGGAGATCGGATCTCCGTTAACTTCTCCTACCACAGACTTCCCGGCTCCCGTATCACTGGTAAATACGCCGGAAATCACAAATGCAAAAAGAGCCAGCCCTATTACCAGGATAAGGAAAAGGGAACGGCTTCTTATTTTCTCTAGAATTGCCATCTATCAATCAATTTATCAAATTAGTGAGGGCGAAAATACCATTTTTTTGCAATAAACAAAACCTGTAAAAACAATTCTTAGGCTTTATTTACGCCTCTCCGAGAACTTTGAGTTGAAGCAGGTTGATTTTGGTATTTGTCACGTCGAGAATGGTAAATTCATAGGGCTCGATACGCAGCACTTCCCCCTTTTCGGGAATATCCCCGAGATGATTCACGATCAGTCCACCCAGGGTTTCATAGTTTTCACTTTCAGGAAGGTTCAGTCGGTATTCCTCATTGAGGTAGTCGACCTCCAGGCGGGCAGAGAAGCGGTACTTATTTTCTGCTATTTGCACCTCTTCCAACTCCACGCTGTCATGTTCATCCTGGATCTCTCCAAAGAGCTCTTCCACAATATCCTCAACGGTTATGATCCCTGAGGTACCCCCGTATTCATCCAGGACAACTGCGATACTCTTTCGCTTTTTGGTAAGCGATTCCAGAACATCACTGATCAGCATCGTTTCCGGCACATACTCTACCGGCAGCATCACACTTTTGATGGTTTTCGGCAGCTTGAACATTTCAAACGAATGCACATACCCGATAATATCGTCTATGGTATCCTTAAAAACCAGGATCTTGGAATAACCGGTATCGGTAAAGATCCGGGAAAGTGCTCTCGGGCTCTCATGAAGCTCCACAGCGGTGATCTCGGTTCGGGGTATCATTACTTCCCGAGCTTTCACTTCCGAGAATTCAAGGGCATTCTGAAAGATCTGGATCTCGGTATCCAGCTCTTCCTGTTCATCGGCTGCCTCGACCTGCTCAGAGATATAATCGCCCAGCTCTACCTTGGAAAAAGCGAGTTGCACCTCATCACCATCGGTCTTGAAAATGTATTTCAGGATCATATCCGAGATCCACATCACAAACTCCGATATCAGCGAAAAGAGGAGATAGAACAGATAGGCCGGGAAGGCAAAAACCTTAACCAGTTTGTTGGAATAGATCTGAAAAAATACCTTGGGAAGAAACTCTGCGGTAAGAAGGATGATCAGGGTGGAGATCACCGTTTGTACCAGGATGATGTTAAAGGGAAGCGAACGCACCTCTTTGTACTCCGGATACAACAACCAAACAATAAGCTCTCCCATATAGATCCCATAGACTACCAGGGCAATATTATTACCCACCAGCATGGTCGCAATAAACTTGGACGGCTTTTTGGTAAGCCGGGTCAGGGTGCGTGCAAGCAGACCTTCCTGTTTCTTTTCGATCTCGATATGAATCTTATTGGCAGAGACATAGGCGATCTCCATGCCGGAAAAAAAGGCCGATAAGATCAGGGAAATAATGATTATGACGATACTTAGCGTCATGCTTACTTTTTATTCCTGTTTTCGAATTTCTTGCGATACCTTCTCCTGAAAAAGAACATGAACAGAGAAAAAACGGCGAAGAACAGAAAAAGATATGCCCTGTTCCTTTCATTGTTCCACTCCATCACCACCTCATATATGGAAACCACTGCGATCACCAGGTAGGCGACCTCAAAAATCTTAAAGTATTTCA
Source organism: Robertkochia flava (assembly GCF_020166515.1). Classification (GTDB taxonomy): domain Bacteria; phylum Bacteroidota; class Bacteroidia; order Flavobacteriales; family Flavobacteriaceae; genus Robertkochia; species Robertkochia flava. The sequence goes on from NZ_JAINZT010000009.1 coordinate 150,942, forward strand.
TTGAATTTTTCATCTTACGCTTAGTCAAAAATAAACAAAACTTGTTAGTGTTTACAGCCTGCTTCCTATCTGAATCAAAAAAGGCCTCTGCAAAGAGACCTTAACATAACTTTTTTATCAGAATCAGCACCGGGCATCATTCCTTGAGCACTGCACTCCCCTTCTTTCCGCGAAAGCGAACCTGGGTGAAATCCTTATTAAAGTCGATCCCCGTTCCCGTCATATCGTAATCCTGGCTGGTAAATTCAAAGTCCTTTTCCGTAAAGATCCAGTTATTCACCTGGTCAAAATACAACTGCGGAGACTGCAGGTGCTTCCCGTCGGAGGTAATGAGATTCACATCCCCCTGCAGGTCGATCAATTTGGTATTAGAGTAGATCACTCCATAGTTGGCCGTCACCGTACTGGTATCTCCGGTCTCGCTAAAATAATCGACCCTTACCCCCTCCGGAAATTCCTGGTATGGAAAATCCTGATTGGTAAAATCACGATACACCTTCCCTTTTACAATAGCGCGCAACTCAAGAGAATCTGTGTACCGCAGCTCGAAATTGGAAGCCTCCCCAACGGGAACCTGCCTGTATTCCGACATGCGTCTCACCTCTTCCAGGTTGTCACCCTTGCATGAAAAAAACATTGTCACAGTGAAAACTGTGACAATGTTTAAAAAGATGTATCTAAAAAATGCTTTCATCTTATAGTGATGGAACCTTAACGCTTCCGCCTACCCAACAGTTAAACCTGATAGTTTGCCCCTGAAGTCCGGAATTAAAGATCTCAGATCGGCTGGGCGCACGTCCTTCGTAGGCACTGGCAGCACTTGAAGCACTGTTACCCATAGAAGGGTCTACCTGACCTGCCTTTCTGGCCATTTCTGCAGCCTTCCAGTAAACCGCTTTTTTCTCAAAAGTTGTAGATCCACATTCATTGGCACTGTCTGCATACAGACCGGCGATCATCATATAAGCTCTTCCCTCAGATGGATTCACATCAATGGCTTGTCTTGCATATTTATAAGCAGTGGTTTTCTGACCTCTGTTTCTCGCCTTAGAGGCAATACTCAACAGCTTGTTGGCCTTCTTATACTTATCTGTTTCCAGGTCCACAGATTGCTTAAAGTAATCCAAAGCCTTTGAGTTATCTCCTTTTTCCTCATAAAGAGACCCGAGGAAATATTTTGAGGAAGCAGATGGTTCAATGGCATCAAGAGCTTCCACCAGCTTTACGAACATCGGATCACTGGTACATCCTTTTGCGTCCATACGTCCTGCAGCACCTCTTAACCAATCGGCATCTCCTTTACGCTCTTCGAAATTCTTCTGGTATAACGGGATCAGGTTATCACAGTCTGCAAGGGCTCCCAGCTTACTGTCGATACTTCCGCTGATCTTCTCGTAAGACTCTCCGTTTATACGGGCATTCTTAAGTGCTCTTTTTTCTTTAGCTGTCAGGGTTCCGGCAGAATCCTTCTCCACATACTTTAGTATGATCTCTGCGAGCTCGCGGTTCTCTGACTCGATCTTTCCGGTTACAGCATCATAGGTATCAAACACCTCCTGAAGATCTTTCTTCCCGGCACCGTGAAGGTCTACCAGGGTAGAGAAATACAGGTACATGGCCTTAGGATTCTTAAAGTTCTCCTGATCTTCTTTGAACGCCTTATCGAGCAGCTCATAAAGCTCTTCATCCGTAGCCATGTCGTTATCGAATTTCAACAGTGCGATATCGATCATACTTCCCGCCTTGGTGTATCGCTTTGGAAAATACTGTGGCCCTTTATCGTAAACCTCCATAAGGGTATTGATGTACTCCGGCTTGTTGGCCTCATCATTTTTTATACGATCTTTAAGAATAGGCTCCCCGTATGCATAGGTTGCATAATGCAGGTCCGGGCAATTCTCAAATACCATTTTCCAGGGCTCGTAGGCCGCTTCGTAATTTTTAACCTTTGCATGCTCGGCGAAAATAGACAGGTTCTGCATACATTCAGGATTCTGAGCCTGACCATAAGCAAAAGAAGCTGCCGCTAAAAGGCCTAACACCATTGAAAGTCTCTTTTTCATCTTTTCAGTTTTAGTTATCTAATTAAATTCTTAACGAACCACCTGTCATTTAAGGACAGGCTAATATAAATATTTACGTAATTTTCCTGAACTCCTCCGTTAGAAATCTCTCCTCTTCTGCCTATCTCCGCTCCCAAGTTAACATTGGAGAAACCTCCCACTGGCAATCCTACTCCAAGAGTCATGCCAAAATCTTTCAAGGTGTTACCGTTCACCATCAATCCGGTCTCTTCGGTCTTCACCCCCAATCGATAAGTAGCTCGTTTCCAGTAAGAAGTAAGGGAATTGTATTCCGGGATCCAGAATCCACCAACCGAGATCCGGTTACCGTCTTCGTAGTTCCCAAGGGTCGTAACAGGGTACTCCATCATAAATGCACTGCTTTGAGTGAATTCATACTGCCCACCAACGAACCAGGAAAAAGGCTTTCCTATTCCGAGTCCCGCAGTGTAGGAGTAGGGCTTATTAACCTGAGTGGTTCTCTGCCCGCTCTCATCGAGATCCACCTCAATACGATCCTGCGGAATCTCCCTGCCACTGGCATCTACAAAGATAGTAGATATTTCTGTAAAGTTATCGGAATCCAGAGATGCTTCCGGCGCAAAGGTGAAGGCACTTTGTAACTCGAGATTCTCTGAGATCTTCCCCTGGTAGTGCACAGCAAAATTATAATCCCAGCCACTGTATTCGGAAGCCGTTCGCTCACGGGTACCGTATTGCACATCACCTACCCGGAAAAGCACACTGCGCTGTATGGAACCAAAATTATAATTGGCCGTTGCCCCGACACTTAAATTCTTTGTAATCCCCCATCCTGCAGAGAGAAACACCTTGTTTACCCCTCCGTTCCCGGTATAGCGGGTAAGTTCTTCCGGGGTCAGATCCTGATTGTAATTCTCAAGACTGTAATCTACGGTAGTATACGGCATCACTCCGAATTGCACTGCCAACCGGCGAGCAAGGGGAAATCCTAAAGAAATATAATCAAAATTCGCCTGACCTGCACTTTCACTGGCCTCCTCCGTCTTCAGGGTAAGGGTTCTCGCCGATCCCGCAGCTGTAAAATTGGTTAAACGCAATTTAGACAAGGCAGCAGGGTTCTTAATATTCATATGAATACTGTCGGCAAACACGCTCAAACCACCCATAAGGCGGTTTTCCACCATGCCTTTAAACCGAAGGTCACCGGTACCAAAGTAAGAATAGGGCGAAACACTTGCATCCTGGGCAAAACCAACCGAAACAGCCAGAAATGCCACCACAACAAAAATCTTTTTAATCATTATGCTTATTAAGTTCCAAAATGTAATTCAGTCCCTCCAGGAGGAAATTAGAATGGGCAAATATGGTACTTTTTAATCTTTTTGACAAAAATAGGCAATCGCCTCCTGTTAAAATAACTGTTAAATCTTTAAAGTTTTTTGAATAGGCCGCAATGATTCCGTCGATCTCATTAACCATTCCGTGAACAACCCCGGAAATTATTGAAGTTTCCGTAGAACTTCCTATCAGATCATCGTATTCACGGCCTTCAACATAGGGGAGTTTTTCGGTAAAATGATTCAGTGCCTTAAACCGCATTTCCAGGCCCGGGGAGATGGCTCCCCCGAGGTAATGCCCGTCTGCTTTCAGAAGGTCGTAGGTGATACAGCTGCCGGCATCGATAACCAGGCAATTTTGCTTGGGATACCCGGAATAGGCAGCCGTTACCAGTGCCATGCGGTCGACCCCAAGGGTTGCAGGTGTTTTATAATCGTTCACAAAAGGGACACGTGAGGAAGAAGTCAGCTCATGTACCGGCGAAAAGACTTTTAAGGCCAGGAGGTCTTTTTGGTCGAGCCTCCCCACAGAAGAGACAATACTCTGATGGATATCCGGGTATTCCAAAAAAAGTTTTTCCACCCCCTGAAGAAAGTTCTCATGGGTGGTTTTTTCAAGATGCAGCAACCTTTCTCCTTCAAAGACAGCCAGTTTAACAAAGGAATTCCCAACGTCTGTTACCAGGTTCATGTTTTAGATTTTAAGTTGTAAATTTACGAAAGCGATTTTTTTTAAAGTTTCTTTTTGCAAATATCAATAATGCCTTTATATTTGCACCCGCAATCGCAGTAATACTGCAGGCAACTGGTACCTTAGCTCAGTTGGTAGAGCAACGGACTGAAAATCCGTGTGTCCCTGGTTCGATTCCTGGAGGTACCACAAAAAAACCCAAGCAAACGCTTGGGTTTTTTGTTTTTACCCCCTCCGCCCTGCGGGCACCTCCCCCTTGCCAAGGGGGAGGTGAACTACATGCTTTTCAAAATGAGGGGATCAGTTCGTTTTAAAACCGGGTTGTTTACAAAGCTGCTAATTCTAGCAACGACTTGATCCTCCCCTCGCAAGGGGAGGTGGCAACGCCTTTGGCGTTGACGGAGGGGTATCCTGAAATTTTAACGGTGCTTCACCGGAACACCAACCCGTCTCATGGCCTTACCATGATAGCCCACGCGCCAGCAGGCCCCGGCGCTAAAAACAGCCACTGGCTGTTTTCTTTACGCTTGGTCCTCCCCTCCGCCCTGCGGGCACCTCCCCCTTGCCAAGGGGGAGGAGAAATTCATACCCTGAAGTATTGCATAAGGGATTCAATTTGTAGACACCATTGATCCGATTAAGCCCTTCCCCTGGGAGGGGAAGGTGTCAGCGCGGAATCGCGCTGACGGATGGGGTTGCCAGAAATTATAGCGGTACCTCACGGGAACGTCACATAGAACATCCATCCTGTCAAAGCCAAAGGCGTTCCCTCCCGTTAGGGCAGGCAGACTCATACCTTCGCAACTTCCTCCCCACATCCCCATATCCCCACATCCCCGCCTCCCCACCTCCCCACCTCCCTACATCCCTGCACCCCTGTCTCCCTGTCTCCCTGTCTCCCTGGTTCCCTGGTTCCCCTCCCTTCATATTTTTTTTACAAAACATTAATAATCAGTATCTTAGATGCTCATAAGTTAAAATCACACAAAATGATGCGCATTCTAATATTCGTATTTGCCCTGATGATTTTTGTTGCCTGCAAGACCGATAAAAAAGAAGATACCAGTACCATGACCGAGGAAAACACGGAAAGTGTAACACCTCAGGTCGCGGAAAACCCACTAAAGGATGCCTATTTCGGAGAGGAACACCTGCATACCGGGGTGTCCATGGATGCCTTTATAGCAGGAACCCGAATCGGGCCGGATGAGGCTTACCGCTTTGCCAAGGGGGAAGAGGTTATGGTTAACGGGATGAAGCACAAGATAAAAAGACCTCTTGACTGGTGTGCGGTAACCGACCATTCTGAATTTATGGGAGAAGCCTATACCTTAAGAAATCCGGAATCTGAAGGTTATAACAGTGAGATTCCGACACAGTTCAGGGAAGCTTCCAATTACCAGGAAGCCCTGGGACTTTACAAAAAATACGTTCTTGACGTTCTGGCAGGGGGAGACAATCCACATGCGGAATTCTGGGAAGGCTGGGAGGCTGTAAAGTCGACCTGGAGATCCAATTTTGAGGCCACCGAAAAACATTACGAACCCGGAAAATTCACTACCATCCACGCATACGAATGGTCCTCAGCCCCTAATGAGGGAAATTCTCACAGAAACGTATTCTTTCGCGACACCATAGTTCCCGACATCCCTTTCTCATCCAATGAAAGTAAAGATCCGGAAGATCTCTGGGCCTGGATGCAGGAACAGCGCAATGAAGGAAAAAAAGTATTTGCCATCCCGCATAATGCCAATGAAAGCAAGGGCCTCGATTTTCCTGAACAAACCCTGAGTGGTGGCCCCATCACCAAAGAGTATGTGGAAACCAGAGCCAGCATGGAGCCTCTTATCGAGATGATGCAGATCAAGGGAAATTCTGAAGTCGTTTCTCAATTCTGGCAAACCGATGAATTTGCTGATTTTGAGAATGCCCCCTCCATTGCCAAGTTCAACAATCGTGTTTTTGAAAAAAGGAATTTCATCAGATACGGACTCACCAGGGGACTTAAATATCAGATGGACCTGGGTACCAATCCGTTTAAATATGGTTTTGCCGGTGGAACCGACAGTCACAACGGCTCCCCTTCCAATGTAGAAGAAGACAACTGGCTTGTCGGAGGTCATGGCCTGGCAGACAGGACGGCTGAAGACAGGGCTAAAAATGATATGGATGGAGAGATGACGGTAGCCGACATGAATCCCGGAGCCATTACCGGTGTATGGGCAACCTCCAATACCAGAGAAGCCATCTGGGACGGAATGTATAACAAGGAAACCTTCGCCACCAGCGGACCCCGTCTGAAAGTAAGGGCTTTTGCCGGACAGGGCTTTGATACTTCCCTGGAGTCTTACCAGGAAATCATTGCCGACGCCTATAAGAAAGGAGTTCCCATGGGTCAGGATTATAAAGGAACTACGGCACCTCAGATCCTTGTCTGGGCACAGAAAGACCCTATAGGCCCTAACCTGGATCGTATCCAGATCATCAAAGGATGGGTGGAGAACGGAGAGCTTAAAGACAAGATCTATAATGTGGTTGCCTCGGGAGAACGTTTAAAGGAAGACGGCTCGGTGGAGCCCATCGATGCTCCTGTAAATCTTGAAACAGGAGATTTCAATACAGAAAAAGGAGACCCGGAATTACTTGCGGTATGGACCGATCCCGATTTTGACCCTTCGCAATACGCCTATTACTACGTACGTGCGCTTCAATTAGCTACTGCACGGTGGAATTTGTTCGACGAGATCCGGCACGATGTGAAATTTCCGGACCGCATTCCGAAAACCATAGTGGAAAGAGCATGGGGCTCGCCCATATGGTATACGCCTTCGGAATAAGATGAAAGCGTAAAGACGAAAGAGCCAGGATAGAAACCAGCTTATATAACGCACGAGGTGTTGCCACCCTGCCTGTCATTACCGACGGGCAGGGTGGCTATTCTTGTATGGTGGAGTACGCTACGTTTTTCAGAACAGGCATTTCGGATACCTGCCCATTAAAAACACGAAATTCCTCTCCTTCCGTAAGAGAATGAAACGCTATTGAAGTTGCCGGCAGGTTTACCGGGAATAAAGTATACTTTATAAGTCTAAAAAATGAATCCGGAAAGAAGCACCTTATCCCTTTAAGCCCCTGAGAAAGGACAAACTTTCCTCGTTGAATAAATGCGGTTTCTGCACATTGACCACATGGCCGCAATCAGGAATAATCAGCAAGGAAGCTAACCGGTGTTGCTGCACCACCTTCCTGACATTCGGGAGGAACAAATGATCCTGATCGCCCATGATGTACATGGTGGGAATCGCAATATCATTAAGCCTGAAGAACCGAAGTAGCGGATTGATCTCTGAAGCCAGCTTGAACCAACGCATAAATTCTTTCTGGTACAGTTTCTTGGCCTCATTCACAAAGAGGATCCTGGATTCTCTATGCGATTTTCTCGGCATGATAATGAAGGCAAAGAGCTTGTAGAGATACATATATGGGATCACCGATTTGAACACCACCCCAAACCGCATCAGAAGCTGGGATCTGAAATTGAGTTTTAGAATGGCTCCTCCCATGATCATGCTTTGCACCCGTTCCGGGTGAATTTCAGCAAGATTACGAATCAAAATGGTACCCAATGAGATCCCCACAAAATGAGATCTTTCGATCTTCAGATGATCCAGCACCTCAATAATATCCTTGGTTATGGCGTGAAAGGTATAATTGCTCTTCAGGGCATCGCTGAGTTTAGGCTTGCTCCTGCCGTGCCCCCTCAGATCCAATACCAAAACATTGTAGTGCTCTTTAAAAGAGCGAATTTGCCTGAACCAGATACTCGAACTGCCCCCTGCACCATGCACGAATGTCACCCATTCGGCATCTTCCTGATTTTTATAAATGTAGTAATTCAGCATTTTTACGAAGTTAAAGATAGGTATTTTAAGGAATGTAATTTTTAGTCACAGGTCAATTTTAACAGATCAAATCCATTCAATTCGCTTGAAATCAGCGTTTTAATTCACAGCATATCGATCACCCCGGGTTTGATATTGGGATCCCGGAATGAAGAAGATTCCAAATACGATGCACGAAGATTCATTCCGGCATATCGGTCTTACCAAAATCCTTTACCGAAAGTGTTTTTTTACAGAAATGATTGATTTTCATATATTTATAATCCAGATCCTATTATCTCATGCTTTCTCTTCTGAGTTATGATATTTCAACCCTTAAAACGAATTCATTATGAAAAAGAAAGTAACGACTCTGGGTTTTATTTCTGTATTGACATTACTTTGGAGTCTTTCCTTGTTGGCACAGGACAAACCCAACATCCTTATCATCTGGGGAGATGATATCGGCATGTGGAACATCAGCGCCTACCACCGTGGGATGATGGGGGGAGAAACTCCAAACATCGACCGTATCGGAAAAGAGGGCATGATCTTTATGGACCACTATGCACATGCTTCCTGTACCGCAGGCCGGGCAGCGTTTATTACCGGACAGTATCCCATGCGTACCGGACTAAGTACGGTAGGGCTCCCGGGTGCACCGCAGGGATTGCAGGCCAGCGACCCCACCCTGGCCGAGCTTCTTAAACCCTACGGATATGCCACAGGGCAGTTTGGAAAAAATCACCTTGGAGACCGGGATGAACACCTGCCCACCGCTCACGGCTTTGATGAATTCTACGGGATCCTTTATCACCTGAATGCCGGAGAGTATCCCGAGCAGTACGATTTCCCTAAAGACGAAGAAGTACAGGAAAGATTGAATCTCAAAGAACGTGGTATTATTCATTCCAAAGCGCTGGCTAACGGAAAGCAGGAAGTTAAGGACCTTGGCCCCTGGGGCACAGAGGTGCAGCGTAACCTCGACCAGGATGTCCTTGAGCATTCTAAAGAATTCATCAGGGAGGCCGTTGCCGATGACAAACCATTTTTCGTTTGGCATAATACCACCCGAATGCATTACCGAACCAACCTCAACGACGAATACCAGGGGAAGAGCGGCTACGGACTCTACGCCGATGGAATGATGGAGCTGGATGACGATGTAGGTGAACTATTGGACCTCCTGGAAGAACTTGGAGTTGACGAAAATACCATCGTCATGTTCTCGACCGATAATGGGGCTGCCTCGAACAGCTGGCCCGATGGCGGTAACCACCCCTTTCACGGACAGAAAGGTGTTGGTGGCTGGGAAGGCGGCTTCCGGGTTCCCATGCTGGTAAAGTGGGATGGCCATATTCCTGCTGGCACCGTAACCGGAGAATTCATGACCATGGAAGACTGGGTTCCCACCCTGATGTCCTGGGTTGGGGATGTGAATATCAAGGAAGACCTGCTTACCGGCCATAAGGCAGCAGGTAAAAGCTTCAAGGTACACCTGGACGGGTACGACCAAAGCGATCTGTTGTTAAACAATGGTAAAAGCAATCGCAAGGAGTTCTTTTATTTTACGGAAACCACCCTTCACGGGATGCGGTATGGCGATTGGAAGGTATTGTTCAGAGATCAGAAAAGGTGGTTCAGATCGCCCCAACCCGTATTATCCACCCCCATTGTAACGAATTTGAAATTAGATCCTTTTGAGCGGTTCCACGAAGCCAGGGGCTATGACGAATGGGCGGAAAACAGAAGTTGGGTACTGGGACAGATCGGCGGTCATATGTCGGCCTTCCTGGAAACTTTTAAGGAATTCCCTCCCAGCCAGGAAAGCTTTTCGGTACAATTAGACGATTTCAATGCATTACTCAAATCGGCCGTATCAGACTGATCAAAGAACCGGGCTCAGGCCCGGTTTTTTTTTGAAGTAATGAGGTTGAGTTGGAGTTGGAGGTTTTGCCAAATTAATTATACTGCTCATTTCCTTAATTACCGGTATACCGACTTACCGGTCTACCGGCCTCACTGCTTCCCTGCTTCCCTGTTTCCCTGTTTCCCTGTTTACCGGCTTCCCTGTCTCCCTGTCTCCCTGTCTCCCCGACTCCCCCCTACGTCAAAAAACTTATAGAAATACCTAGAATTCCCTTCTCCTTCTCCAAAAACACTTGATTTTCCCTACAAGACATTAATAATCAGTATCTTAGATGCATTCATAATAAAACAATTCATTATGTTTCGGATCATAACCCTCCTCTTTGCCCTGATCCTTTTTATTTCCTGCAAAACCGATAATAAGAATACTGTATCTTCAGGTGCCGAAAAGACTGCTGAGGAGCCAACTCCTGAGATCCCACAAAATCCCCTTAAGGAGGTTTACTGGGGCGATACGCACCAGCATACGGGGAATTCCTTCGATGTGTACCTGTTCGGAACTCCCAATTCCACTCCGGAGATCGCATACCGGTTCGCCCGGGGTGAGGAGGTCACCAGTCCCACTACCGGTAAACCCTGGAAGCTGACAAAACCTCTGGATTTTATTGTCATTGCCGATCATGCAGAGTTATTGGGTTCTGTGGCTCTGATGTATCAGAATACTCCGGGAATCACAGACACCAAAACAGGAAAAGCCTTTTTGGAAATATCCCCGGATGCAGATGATGAAGGGATGCAAAAAATCTACGACATCCTGAATTTCGCGGCTTTTGACCAACCTAATGAAGCTAATTTAACAGCTAAGGACCTCGTTGAGGATTTCGGAGGCGAGAAGGTTGCTGAAGCATGGAAACGAAATATTGCGGATGCAGAAAAATTCAATGACCCCGGTAAGTTCACTACTCTAATCGGATGGGAATGGAGCTCCAACAATAGCGGCGCAAATTTACACCGGGTCGTTTTTATGCCACAGGGAGGAGAAACAGCCAAAAAATTTATCCCGTACAGCGCCCTTGACAGCGACAATCCGGAGGATCTGTGGACCTGGCTTGACGAAACGAGCGCAAGGACAGGCGCCGATTTTGTGGCCATTCCCCACAATCCCAATATCAGTATCGGGCTAATGTTTCCGGAAGTACGCCTAAACGGGGAACCCGTGGATGAGGCCTATGCGAAAAAACGTATGCAATGGGAGCCCGCCGTGGAGGTCACCCAGATCAAGGGAGACTCCGAAACACACCCGGCCTTGTCTCCTAACGACGAATTCGCCGATTATGAAACCTATGATTTTGCCCTTACACCTGACGGGACCCGACCACCACCTACCCTTGCAGATTATGTGAGAACCGGCCTGATGAGAGGACTCGAAATGGAAGCTAAACTTGGTACGAACCCTTATAAAATGGGTATGATCGGAAGCAGTGATTCCCACACCGGAATGTCGGCTATCGAAGAAACCAATTTTGCAGGGAAAGGACAGCATGATGCCACGAATGAAAAACGTCCGCATCCTACCGGAATAGGATCATCCAAAGGCTGGGATATGGGGGCAGCCGGATGGGTAGGTGTCTGGGCCGAATCAAATACCCGGCAGGCCCTGGTTGACGCTTTCAAAAGAAAAGAAGTCTATGCCACCACCGGGCCGCGCATTACCCTGAGATTCTTCGGCGGATTTGATTATACCGATAACGACCTGGCAGGCGACAACATGGTGCAAACAGGGTATAACAAAGGCGTACCCATGGGAGGCGACCTTAAAAACACCGATGGAAAAGCCCCTACCTTTATGGTAGCAGTTATGAAGGATCCGGACGGAGCCAACCTCGACAGAATACAGATCATTAAAGGATGGCTTGATGCCAATGGGAAATCACAGGAAAAGGTTTTTGATGTAGCCCTCTCCGGAGATCGCACCGACGGCAGCCAAAAGGTGGGCAATACGGTCGACCTGACCACCGGAAAATACACCAATTCCATTGGCGCCCCCGAACTCTCTGTGGTATGGACCGACCCTGAATTCGATGCCACGCAAAATGCATTCTATTACGTTAGGGCTTTGGAGATCCCTACCCCCAGGTATTCCCTGCTGGGAGCCCTGGAACTGGGTATTGATGTTAAGGAAACAGGTCACCCGGCAACCATACAGGAGCGGGTGTACTCCTCTCCTATCTGGTATAGCGCAGAATAAAAAAACCGGGCTCAGGCCCGGTTTTTTTTGAAGTAATGAGGTTGAGTTGGAGTTGGAGGTCATGCCAAATTAATTATGCTGCTCATCTCCTTAATTACCGGTATATCAACTTACCGGTCTACCGGCCTCACTGCTTCCCTGTTTCCCTGTTTCCCCGACTTCAAAAAACTATAGAAATACTTGAAATTCCCATTGTACCAGGCGGCAAAGAAAAAGGCCAGGTAGATGAGCCATTCAGGGAGTAAATGAATATTGGCATAGGTAGCCAGCAGCAGAATGGCGAATGCCGTAATGGCAATACCCAGGGCCACCTTCGACTTTTTTACATTATAGTTAAAAGCGATCAGGCAAATAATGATCAAACCCAGCACCGGCTTTCCATGATCGACAACGGGCTGCAAGGCCATGATCTCGATATCGAAGAACAACAGGAGCGATCCCGCATAGGCGGCAATACAAAACGGACATTTAGGTATAATAATGATCAGGGCCGTAGACAAAAAAGACATGAACCCGCTTTTAAAGGAAGGCGCCTTCTTAACCGCCACCACCTTTTCTGCATTACAACAAGATGTCTTTTCGGCTTTCATGACCTTATAATTTCATTCTGTAGGGTATAAATGGGTAAACTTCCCCCTTTTTAAACACGTTTTTATCCTGGGGCAGCACTAAGAATCCGTCTGTATAGACCAGATTGACAAAGTCTCCTGAACCGTTTCCAAATACCGGGGATGCCACCAGGCTGCCATCCGGTTCAGCGTGCAGTTTAGCCTCTGTAAAAAAGATCAGATCAGGCTGAAAGACCACATCTTCCGCAAGCCTGGCATAAATCGGTTGATCTTCTACCTCCAGGGATTTCTGAAGCCAGAAACGTATATAGACATACAAGCACACAAAAGCCGACACCGGATTACCCGGCAAGGCAAAAATATGGGTGTCTTGCCCTTTGGTACCGAACCAGAAGGGTTTTCCGGGGCGCTGCTGTATCTTATGGAAATGCTTCTCCACCCCCAGGGTATCCAAAACATCGGGTAAAAAATCAAACTTTCCTTTGGAAACACCGCCGGTGATCACCAGCATATCAAAATCCTCCAGTAATCCTGACAGAATCTCTTCCATCTCAGGCTTATCATCAGGAAGGTGTCTTAACTCTGCTGTGATCCCCCACTCCCTTAGTGTATTTTTAATCCCATAGACATTGGACCGCCTGATCTGCTGCGCCAGGGGTTTTTCATGCACATCCACCAGTTCATCCCCGGAGGATACAATAACCACCCTGGGCATTTTACGCACCAGGAGCTTATCCTTACCCACAGCCGCCGCCACGTTGATCTCGGCACTGGAGATGCGGCCACCGGCTTTTTTAATAATGGTATCTGCTGTAATATCTATGCCTTTGAAATGTATGTTTTGTCTTTTGGTGACAGCATCCACCATAATACGGGCCCGGCCATCCTGAATTTCCAGATCTTCATACCGGATTACCGTATCAGTGCTTTTCGGGAGTATCGCCCCGGTCATCACCTCGATACAGGCGTTTACATCGTTCAGTGTTTTTTGAGGGGCACCGGCAGGAGCCACATCCTGTATAGAAAAGGTATCGATACCGTTCTCAAAGGTTCGGTGTCGGATCGCAATACCATCCATAGTAACCCGGTGATAGGGCGGAAAGTCGCGGTCTGCAATCAGATCCTCGGCCAGAAACTGCCCCCCGCAATCGTCAAGAGCAAGCGGAACCTCAGGAAATGAGGCCTTATGCGCTTCCAGTATATCCAATGCTTCCCGGTATGTTATGAACGTTTTACTCATCTTAACCGCCTATGGTACTCATACTCTCTTTACGAACCGTAGATTGCTGTTTTCCCTGCTCCGCTTCAAAACCATCCTTTGGTTTCAGCCTGATCAGTTCTTTAAATTTTTCCGCCAGATCCTGGTCGGATACTCCTGAACGCATAAAATCCCTGATACTAAAAACCCCTCCATCATACAAACAGGTCTTGATCTCTCCTTTTGGAGTGATGCGTAAGCGATTACAGGTATTACAAAAGGTTCTCGAAAACGCCGGGATGATGCCCACATCTCCCTGAAATCCGTCAATGGCGTAATTGGTGGAAGTGTCTCCGTGCTTCCCTGTTTTTTCCCTGATACCAGGGTAGGTTTGTCTGATCGTGTTTAAGATATCTCCCGCCTTAAAAACCGCTTCATTTTTCTTATACCCCCCGTTAAATGGCATTTCTTCAATAAACCTAATGCTCACCGGGTGTTGTTCTGCCAGGGCTACCAGGGGAAGAATATCCCCGGTATTGATGCCATTCATCACAACCGCATTGATCTTCAGGTAAAACCCATTCTCCAGCAAGGTATGAAAGGCTTCCATCACCTTATTGAAATCATCGCGGCGGGTAATCTGTTTGAACCGTTCCGGGTCCAGCGTGTCCAGGCTCAGGTTTATGGTTTGAATACCCAGCTCCCTGAGTTTCTCAATATGCTTCACCATCAGGGTACCGTTGGTCGTGATACGAATGTCCCTGTAGTAGGAGAGGGCATGGGATTTTTCCAGCAGGGTAATAAAATCTTTTCTCAAAAAGGGTTCTCCGCCGGTGAACCTCACTTTTGTAAAGCCCAGTCTACCCAGAACATCCAACAAACGAACGATCTCTTCGTAACTCAATAATTCGGCCCTGGGCTCATAAGGTATGCCATGTTCCGGCATGCAGTAAAAGCACCTGAGGTTACAACGGTCGGTGACCCCGATACGCACATAATCGATCGTTCTGTTAAATCCGTCCTTCACTCCCATTACACGTATACTTTCAGGATTATTTTTCTAATTTTACAATGAAAATCTTAATAAGTTGAAGATAAAACATTTATAATGAATTATCGGAAACGGATTATAAATAATATCGATTCCCGGATTTAAATCCCTGAGCACCATGAAAGAAATAAAGGCGATCTTAAAATTGTACAACGATTTTAAATCCACCTCCCAAAAATGTGCCATTGCACAGGTGGTACGTGTGGAGGAATCTTCCTATCGAAGAGAGGGGGCCCGCATGCTGGTTTTCCAATCCGGAGTTTTCGAGGGCGGCATCAGCGGGGGGTGCCTGGAAGGGGATGCCCTTAAACGATCCCAGATCGCCATTCTTAAAAAAGAACCTTCCATTGTTACCTACGACACCTCAAAAGATGACGAGAACCAGATCGGAGTCGGACTGGGCTGTAACGGGGTCATAGACGTCCTTATCTCCCCCATTACCCCGGAAGGCAATACCCTGAACTTCCTGGAGCGGTGCATCAACTCGAGAAAATCACATGTCCTGGCTACGGTAACCGCTATCAATAACAAGGAGAGCCATCTTTCCCTGGGGCAAACGTTTTACTACGATACAGAAACCCAAACCCTGGACAACTGCGGTCATGCCGAACTGGAAAAATTACTTCACAACGATATCGCTTCGGTACTGAACAGCAATAAATCAAGGATTTACCACTACACCCTGGAAGGGCTGGAGCTGAGTGTTTTTATCGAACTCATCCCTCCCCGGTTCCATCTGGCCATCTACGGAGACAATTACGACGTATACCCGATGATCGACCTGGCACAGGTAATGGACTGGGAGGTGAGCCTGGTTGGAAATCTTCAAAAACTGAAAAAGGAACGGCTCGGGTTCGTGCAACACCTCTACAGTAAATACGAGGAGACCCACCCGAAAATTGACTCACGTACCGCCGTTGTTCTGATGGCGCACGATTATAAGACCGACCTGAAAAACCTTAAGCATTGCCTGAATTCCCCGGCCCCCTATATTGCAAGCCTGGGCCCAAAAAAGAGGTTCGAAAAGATGAAGGATGAATTCGAATCTTTTGGAAATCCTTTGACCCCGGAACAACTGGATCGCATTTATGCTCCTTGCGGACTGGAGATCGGTGCCAATACTCCGGAAGAGATCGCTGCGAGTATCTTCGCGGAGATCCTGGCTGTTTTTTCCAATAAAAAAGGGGGGATGTTAAGAAAAAAGGAAGACCCTATACACGAACGCTACTAATTTAACGGGAACGTCGCTCCCAAAGAATATTTGAAGCGCGCTGGCCGGATACTTCCCGGATAACCAGATCGATCACCTTTTCTACATCCTGAGGGGTGGTATAGCGCCCCAGGCTAAACCGAAGACTGGAAAATGCCAGATCTGTCGCAAGGCCCATTGCTTTTAAGACATGAGAAGGATTAACGCTGGCGGAATTACAGGCAGAACCATTAGACACTGCCATGTGAGTACTCAGTGCCCGGAGCAGCGCCTCCCCGTCCACATATTTAAAAGATATATTCAGCGTATTGGGCAAGCGGTTTACATGGCTGCCATTGATCACAGTTTCCTCTATACCCAGGAGGCCATGCTCCAGTTGATCTCTCAATTCCCCTAAACGTTTTCCCTCTTCTACCTGTTGATCCACAGCCAACCTTACTGCTTTGGCCAGGCCCACTATGGCCGGGGTATTATAGGTTCCACCCCTCCATCCGCTTTGCTGACCGCCTCCATGAATAAAAGGATCCAATACGTCTTTCCGTTCTTCACTGATATAGGTAAGCCCAATGCCTTTGGGACCATAAAGCTTGTGTCCGGAGAAACATGCAAAATCAACAAGGTCAAAAAAGTTTCCCAACCCGATCTTTCCCAGGGCCTGGGTGGCATCAGAAAACAACAAACTACCGCAGGTTTTACATAGGGCTGCGATCTGATCCAATTCCTGGATCACTCCCGTTTCATTATTAGCCAGCATCACAGCTACGATCAGGGTATTTTCTGAGATGGTCTGCTCCAACTGCTCCATATCAATCAACCCTTTTGGGGTCACATCGAGGTAGGTCACCTTCGCGCCCTGGGTTTCCAGGTATGCACAAACATCAAGCACCGCCTTATGCTCGGCCTTAGAGGTAATGATGTGATTGCGTTCAGCACCGGATTTTCGGAAAACACCTTTAAGAACGCTGTTAATGCTTTCGGTAGACCCGGAAGTAAACACCAATTCCCTTGCTTGTACTCCCAGTGCCGCCGCTATGACACCTGTAGCCTCTTCAAGGGCGTCTTTCGCCAGCCAACCGTAAGGATGATGACTGCTGGAGGCATTGCCGAAATGCTCGGTAAAATAAGGCCACATCGACTCTGCTACCCTAGAATCGCAGGGAGTGGTGGCGTTATAGTCGAGGTATATCTGAGCGTACCGAGATTCCATATCAGAAAGGTATTGAATATTATTGAAAAAAATACCGGATCACAGGTCTCCGGGTCTGGCGTTGGCGGGGATATCCCCGATTTTTCTTTGAGTTTCATGGCATCAGGCCTGTCTAAAACCCCGGGATAAACCAGCACTGTACTGCCAAAAAACAGCAGGAAAACAACCCTGATGCGGCGCTGGCGCGAAAAATAAGTAATCTCTGAATTTATCAGATTAATAATCTATAGTTAAAATCAATAAGGAATTATGATTTTTTTATAGAAAAAATTAAATGATTGGTATTTTTCTTAATAACTTAGAGATCAATTCGTTATAAAATTTTCTTATTCACATTAATTTATAAACCTCTATGATCCCTGCTAAATTCAATTATCACAAAGCAACATCCCTGCAACAGGCTATTGCTTTGTCTCAGGAATTAGGCGAGGAAGCGAAATACATGTCTGGCGGACAAAGTTTGCTACCCATGATGAAGCTTCGCTTTGCCACCCCGGAACACATTATCGACATCAGCAAGCTCGAAGGCCTGTCCTATATTAAGGAAGAAGGTGATCTGCTGAAGATCGGAGGACTCACCACCCAATCGGAAATGGAGCACAACGAGTTGCTGAAAAGCAAATATCCCATATTCGGAGATGCGATCTGGCTCACTGCCGATCCTTCGGTACGTAACTGCGGTACCATTGGTGGCAATATTGCTCACGGGGATGCGGCCAACGATCAACCCGCATTAATGATCGCCATGCGGGCAACCATTATCGCACAAGGGGCGGATGGCGAAAAATCGATTCCGATCGATGAATTCTTCCACGGCTTTTATATGACCGCCCTGGAACCCGGGGATATCCTTACAGAGATACAGATACCTAAAGCAAAGAAAAACAGCGGAGGAGCTTACCACAAGGTAGAACGAAAGGTGGGAGATTATGCCACTGCCGGGGTAGCGGTACATCTGGAACTGGATGATGACGGCGTTTGCCGGGAAGTAGGAATCGGACTCACCAATCTCAGTCCGATGCCCATGCGACTCGAGCGAGGCGAGGAAGTATTGCGCGGCAAGAAGATCACCGATGAACTTATTGCACAGGTGGGGTTAATTGCCAGTGAAGACTGTGAGCCGGATTCCGATCTGCGAGGTTCGGAAGCGTATAAACGCGCCATCGTTAATACCATTACCAAAAGAATGTTGAACAAAGCCCTGGAAAGAGCAAGAAAATAAAGAATTATGGCTAAGCATACGATATCAATGACTATAAACGGACAGCCTGTTACGGCCGAGGTAGACTCCCGTCTGCTCCTTGTCCATTTCATCCGTGAAAACCTGAGCCTTACCGGCACCCATATTGGCTGCGACACCTCCAACTGCGGGGCCTGCACTATTTTACTGGACGGAAAATCGATCAAATCCTGCACCTATCTGGCCGTAAGGGCAGACGGGGCTGAGATCACCACCATAGAAGGGGTAGCCGCAGAAGGCACCAACCATCCCCTGCAACAAGGATTCCACGACCAGCACGGTTTGCACTGCGGTTTCTGCACTCCCGGGATGATCATGAGGTCCATCGACCTTCTGAACAACAACCCCAACCCAACAGAGGAAGAGATTCGCTGGGGGATCTCGGGCAACCTTTGCAGGTGCACCGGCTACAACAATATTGTAAAAGCCATACAGCAGGCTGCAGAAGAAATGCAGAAGAAAGAAACCACTGTCTAACCTCATAAAAAAGAAATTATGTTTAAATGTAAAACATCACCAGAGGTAGGCGGAATGGGCCACTCTGTTAAGCGAAAAGAAGATGCCCGGTTTTTACACGGGAAGGGTAAATATACCGATGACGTGAAGCTACCGGGAATGCTCCATATGGTCATGGTACGCAGTCCGTATGCCTATGCCAGGATCAAAAATATCAACAAGGAAAAGGCACTGGCCATTGACGGAGTATTGGCAGTGATCACCGGAGAAGACCTGGCACAATACAATCTGCACTGGATGCCTACCCTGCTTTCAGACACCCAAATGGTGCTTCCCACCGATACGGTCATGCACCAATCTCAGGAAGTTTGCGCTGTAATTGCCACAGACCGGTACATCGCAGCAGACGGAGCAGAGGCTGTGGAAGTGGACTACGAGCCCATGGATGCCATCGTAGACCCCTATAAAGCCCTGGATAAAGATGCTCCCCTGTTACGACCTGACAAGGAAGGACAGAAAGACAATCATATCTATCACTGGGAACGTGGCGACAAAGCCAAGACCGAGGAAGTTATCGCCAAGGCCGATGTGGTGGTAAAGGAACGTATCCATTTACCCAGAATTCATGTAGCTTCCATTGAGACCTGCGGGGTGGTGGCCTCATATGATAAGGATACCGAAAAGATGCTTATCTACCTGACCTCCCAGGCACCCCACGCTATTCGTACGGTACTGGCTCTGGTAGCCGGTCATGTGGGCCTGTCTGAAGAAAAGATCCGCATCATTTCTCCCGATATCGGGGGAGGATTTGGAGGAAAGGTACCCGTATACCCGGGCTATGTAGTGGCCATTGCTGCCACCTTCCTGATCGGGAAACCGGTAAAATGGATCGAAGACCGTTCAGAAAACCTGGTGAACGGGTTTGCACGCGACTATCATATGGACTGTGAACTGGCGGCTACCAAAGACGGAAAGATCCAGGCCTTTAAAGTATCTACCCTGGCAGACCACGGGTATACCGATTCTTCGGCCAACCCGTCTAAATATCCTACCGGTATGTTCTCGATCTGTACCGGATCTTACGATTACCAACACGCCTTTGCCGAGCTCGATGCGGTATATACCAACAAAGCTCCGGGTGGGGTGGCCTACCGTTGTTCCTTCCGGGTAACAGAGGCGGTACACGCCATAGAGCGTATGGTGGATAAGCTCGCCGCAGAGATCGGGAAAGACCCGGCCCAGCTGCGCCTGGAAAACTTTATTAAAAAGGATCAGTTCCCGTACTCCTCCCCACTTGGATGGAGTTATGACAGTGGCGACTATGAGGCAACGCTCAAGAAAGCCATGGACATGCTGGGTTATGAGAAATACAAAAAAGAACAGGCAGAGAAACGCGCCCAGGGAAAACTCATGGGGATCGGGATCAGCACCTTCACCGAAGTGGTTGGAGCCGGACCATCAAAAGACTTTGACATCCTGGGGATAGCCATGTTCGACAGTGCGGAGATCCGGGTACACCCCACAGGAAAGGCGCTGGCCCGCTTCGGGACTAAGTCACAGGGACAGGGGCACGAAACCACCTATGCC
Organism: Robertkochia flava; assembly: GCF_020166515.1. Classification (GTDB taxonomy): domain Bacteria; phylum Bacteroidota; class Bacteroidia; order Flavobacteriales; family Flavobacteriaceae; genus Robertkochia; species Robertkochia flava. The sequence continues at coordinate 171,531 of NZ_JAINZT010000009.1, forward strand.
CAGATCCTGGCAGAAGAATTAGGGATCCCGTATTCGGATATAGAGATCGAAGAAGGGGATACCGACACTGCTCCTTACGGACTGGGAACTTACGCCAGTAGGAGTACCCCGACGGCGGGTGCTGCAGCAGCGATCGCAGCGCGTAAACTGCGGGACAAAGGGAAGAAAATAGCGGCCTACCTGCTGGAAGTAAGTGAAGAAGACATCGATTGGGAAGTAGGGAAATACTTTGTGAAGGGAGCTCCTGAGAAATCAAAAACCATTCAGGAGGTGGTCTTCGCGGCCTATACCAATATCCCTCCGGGAATGGAACCCGGCTTTGAGGCTACTCATTATTACGATCCACCAAACCTCACCTTCCCTAACGGGGCCTATATCTGTGTAGTGGAGATCGATGAGGAAACCGGAGCCATTGACGTGAAACGCTTTGTGGCTATTGACGACTGTGGAAACATCATCAATCCGATGATCGTGGAAGGTCAGGTTCACGGCGGACTCACCCAGGGAATTGCCCCTGCCATGTACGAAGGTATTCAGTATGACGACGAAGGGAATGTACTCAACGGGACCTTCATGGATTACCTGGTGCCCACAGCGGTGGAATCACCCCACTGGGAGACCGGGCATACCATCACCCCATCTCCACACCACCCGCTTGGAGCCAAAGGAGTGGCAGAATCTCCTACGGTAGGAGCACCACCGGCCATCGCCAACGCGATCATTGACGCCCTGTCGCCTCTTGGAATCAAACACCTGGACATTCCGATCACGCCATCCAAGGTTTGGGATGCCATCCAGGCACACAAGAAGTGATATTGGAAGATTGAACATACATTGACGGAAGTCATCTTCACTTTGGCTATTAAAGTGAGGATGACTTTTATAACAGTGCTTTCAATAGAAGTCCTGTAGCAACACAAAATCTTTACCCAACAAAAACACCCCTGCTCAGGGGGAGAAAATAAAACACGATGAAAACACAATTGGAAAAATCCTTTGAGGTACCTCAAAATACGGAGTTGGTCTGGGAACACCTGATCGATCCGTCTAAAGTCATGGACTGTGTACCCGGGGTAACTGTAGAAGAAAAGGTGGGAGAGAACCACTACAAGGGAAAGGTAGGCATGAAATTTGGCCCGATGGGGGTGCAGTACGATGCCGATATCCTGTACAAGGAAATTGACAAGGAAAACCGAAAGATCATTATTGCAGGAGATGGCGTTGATTCCAAGGGAACAGGGAATGCAGAAATGGTCATGACCATCAACCTTTCTGATGCTGAAGACGGAGGGGTCAAACTGGATTCTGTTATGGATGTCACCATTAACGGAAAGATTGCCCAGTTCGGATCGCGCTTGATCACTACGGTGTCTAACCAACTCTTTAAGCAATTCGCTTCGAACTTTTCAAAGAAACTGGCAGAAGCCGAGGCCACAGCCTAGGCTCTTGCATGATCATTAATCCTGAAGCTATGCCAACCCCGGCATAGCTTTTCTAACTTATGGGAATTGAATAAAGAAATTGAAGATATTACCAAAGATTTTTACAGGCTCGATTACATCCTGAACGAAGCCCTGGCAACCTCCGTTTTTCTCCTGAAAAACCTGGGAAAACCCCTCCTGTTGGAAGGCAACCCAGGGGTGGGAAAAACGGTGTTGGCAAATACCCTGGCACAGCATTTAAATACCCACCTGATCCGGTTACAATGCTATGAAGGACTGGATGTGAGCACCACCATTTACGAGTGGAATTACCAAAAACAATTGCTCCATATCAAATTGTTCGAGCAGGAACAGGACAAAAAGACCCTTGGCAAAGAGATCTTTGGGATGGACTATGTTTTACAACGCCCCCTGCTCCAATCCATAAGTGCGGAAAAACCGGTAGTCCTCCTTATTGATGAGATCGACCGGGCCGATGAAGAATTCGAAGCTTATTTACTGGAACTCCTATCCGATTTCCAGATCAGCATACCCGAACTGGGCACCATACAGGCCCGCTCTAAACCCCTGGTGATTCTCACCTCCAACCGTACCCGGGAACTTAGTGACGCCCTGAGGAGACGTTGTCTTTACCAATGGGTAGAATTCCCTACCAAGGCGGGAGAGATCGATATTATCGCGAAGAAATTACCTGGCATTGAAGAGGAACTGGCCACTCAGGTAGTGACCTTTATTCACAACCTGCGTAAATCGAGCTTACACAAACCCCCGGGCATTGCCGAATCCCTGGATTGGGCCAAGACCCTCCTGCTGATGAACCAGAAGAACATAACAGACGAGATCGTAAAAACAACCATAGGTTGTGTACTCAAACACAAAGACGATGTGGAATTCGTAAGAAACAAAACGGTTCAGGAATTCCTATACCCGGTCGAGTGAACACGAAACCTTCCAAAACCTGCATGACTTGCAAGCTGTAGAAAAAACATTCAAGGAACGTCTTATCGACTTTACCATGTATTGTCGGGAACGCCAGTTTATGCTTGGTCCCCAGGAAACAAGGGAGGCTTTTGAGATCGCCAGGCGGGGATATGCCCTGGACCGTAAACTTTTTCAATACAGTCTTAAGGCTATTTACTGCAAACGCAAGGAACATTTTGACCGTTTCGACGAGATGTTCGACCGCTTCTGGAGCAGGTATTACGAGGAACAGCTAGAAGCCCGTCAGAAAAAGGTCAAGCAGCTTAAGAAGGAGAAAGATGTAGATACGGTTATTTTCTTAGGAACCGAATTTAAGATACCCAGGAAACAGGTCCAGGAGGAGGAGGCGAAACAAACCGTGGGTGCGAACGAAAACCTGCGACTTCGAATGACCGATTTTTCCAAGGTGGAGGTTGCCGATAAGGAAAAATTTGAAGAATTGGCGGAAGAACTGTTCCACCAGATGAGCATGCGTTTCAAGCGCAGGCTGGAGAGCGCCAATAAGGGAAGTATCGATATCCGTAAGACCATTCGCCATGGCATTTCAAAAGGCGGACTCCTGCTGGACCTGTCACATAAACGTAAGCGAAAGGAAAAACGAAAAGTGGTTTTTATCCTCGATGTAAGCGGATCCATGGATACCTACAGCTATTACCTGCTGCGGTATATCCTGGTGTTAAAAAAGTATTTTAAAAGCCTGGAGTTCTTTACCTTTAGTACAGAGCTCACCCATATCACCCCCATGCTTCGGCAGAATAATGAACTGGAGATCCTGAAAGCGATCGGAAAAAATGTGCACTCATGGTCCAGTGGAACCAAGATCGGGGATTCCCTCCAGGAGTTCCTGTCGGTATACGGCAGTAAGTTCTTAAGTCAGAAGCACGTGGTGGTGATCCTGAGCGACGGACTGGAAACCGGGAATGTTACAGTATTAAAGGAAGCCGTGCGCACCATACAAAGAAAATGCAAGACCCTTGTCTGGCTAAATCCGCTAAAGGGCATGGAGGGCTATCAGCCCATTCAAAAAGGGATCGTTAATGTGATGCCGCATCTGGATGCTTTCGAATCTGCTCACAACCTGGACAGCCTTCTAAAACTTGAAAAACTATTAATGGATGTTTAACGAACTCGCTTTACAAATAGAAAAACAACTGGCCAAAGGTGCCGATTTTGCCATTGCCCAGGTCGTAGACCGCATTGCACCCAGCTCCGGAAAGGTGGGTGACAAAGCCCTTATCCTGGAAACCGGAGAGCTTATCGGGTGGATCGGCGGGGGTTGTGTGCGGGGCATTGTCATTAAAGAAGCCCTCGAAGTGATCAAAACCAAACGTTACCGCCGTGTGCGTATTTCCCCTGAAGGCGGCACGCTGGAAACCCCTACTTTTAAACAATACGTCATGTCCTGTCAAAGTAAAGGAACCATAGAAGTTATGATAGAACCCGTAATACCCCAGCCTGAACTCATTGTGGTAGGCAAAAGCAATATCGCCCGGAAACTGGTACAGTTGGCTTCAGCCGCCGACTTCAGAGTAACCGTCATGGCCTCCGATGCCGATGTACAAATGTTCCCCTCGGCTCAAAGCGTTTCAGACCATGTCGATTTCGGTCCGGTCAAACGCTTTGCCAATACTTATATTATTGTTACCACCCAGGGAGAAGACGATGAACTCTCTGTAAAAAAGGCCATGGAAACCCCCGCCAGGTACGTAGGCTTTGTAGCCAGCGCCAAAAAGTCTGAAGACATCAAGACCTATCTGGCAGATGCCGGCATCCGGGAAGACCGGATTTCCCAATTACGAAGCCCGGTGGGACTTGACATCAATGCCAAACTCGCCAGCGAGGTAGCTATAAGCATCCTGGCCGAAGTGGTGGCCGATTTCCGTAAAGCAAATTCCGGTTATGGCTCCCGCTGCGAAAGCGAGGATGTGGAAGCCACCGAAGCACCTGCGAATGAGCAGTTCGCAGAAGACTACTACATCAATCCCGTTTGCGGGGTTCCCGTTTCCAAAAAGAACCCGAAGCACGTGATCGAATACAGGAATGAAAAGGTGTATTTCTGTTGTGATGGTTGTAAGGTGAGTTTTGAGAAGGATCCGGAGAAGTATATGGTGAAGTGACGGGGTGACGAGTGAAGAGGGACGAGTGATGAGTGACGAGGGACGAGGGACGAGGGACGAGGGACGAGGAACGGGTTACAAAGTAAATGTCTTCGCGAGCTTGCCTGCCGAAGGCAAGGGGATCCCGATACTTCGGGAGACCACAGCGATCTTTTTAAGGCATCGCTCTTCTAAAAAGCCTCCACCCTGCCCGGTGAGATGACCACGCCCCGCATGCGCAGAGCTCGCAAAGACGATTCAAGTTGTCTTCGCGAGCTTGCCTGCCAAAGGCAAGGGGATCCCGATACTTCTTGAGACCACAGCGAACTTTTTAAGGTATCGCTCTCTCTAAAAAAGCCTCCACCCTACCCGGGGAGATTACCACGCCCCGCATGCGCAGAGCTCGCAAAGACGATTCAAGTTGTCTTCGCGAGCTTGCCTGCCAAAGGCAAGGGGATCCCGATACTTCTTGAGACCACAGCGAACTTTTTAAGGCATCGCTCTTCTAAAAAGCATCCACCCTGCCCGGGGAGATTGCCACGCCCCGCATGCGCAGAGCTCGCAAAGACGATTCAAGTTATCTTCGCGAGCTTGCCTGCCGAAGGCAAGGGGATCCCAATACTTCTTGAGACCACAGCGAACTTTTTAAGGCATCGCTCTTCTAAAAAGCATCCACCCTGCCCGGGGAGATTGCCACGCCCCGCATTCGCGGAGCTCGCAAAGACGATTCAAATTGTCTTCGCGAGCTTGCCTGCCGAAGGCAAGGGGATCCCGATACTTCGGGAGACCATAGCGAACTTTTTAAGGTATCCCCCTTCTAAAAAGCCTCCACCCTGCCCTGGGAGATTGCCACGCCCCGCATGCGCGGAGCTCGCAAAGACGAACCATTCATCATTCATTGAACATCCCTAAATAGTGTTGACCGGTTTTTGACTTAAATTTTCATTATTAAAAATAGTGATTACTTCCCGTTCTTCTTTCTTTGTATGTTGACATTGCTGTTTAAATAAAGAAGGAGGA